>NZ_JBSVRJ010000001.1:0-2195263 GCF_054052105.1 Lysobacter sp. A286
CGGGCGCCCGGGAAGGGCGGGGCATGGTCGATTGTTACTAAAATCTGGGTGTAAAACGTACGTCTGCTTCTGGCCGGAAGCAGACGTCACTAGGGCAGGGATTAGAGGGCGCTATCGGCGGTAGAGCAGCCGCTTCAAGGCGGGCTGTGGGAGGTAAAGGGAGCGCGTCTTCTGGCAACTCGTGCATGCATTATGGGGATCGAGGACGATTTTCATAATTATGAAAATTTAGTCGTTTTTGCATAATTTGGGGTGGCAGTCGTAGCTCTCGGGCGAAGATTTTGTCTAATACCCGCTTCTAGCCGAAAGCAGCCGCCCTAGAGCGCGGCGGTTAGGGAGGGTTATCGCGGGTAGGGGAGGGGCAGCTTCGACCTTGGACGGTCGTGGCCCCAACGATGTGAATCGAGTCTGGCAGCCAGGGTTTCAGACTGAGTTGCAGCCATGATCGGCCTGATCGATCGGCCTGCCAGCCACCTAAGTCACTGAAAGCAAACGATTAATAAAATTAGCAGGTCACCAATAAAACCTGCTAAAAAGCCTCGCGCCTTGCCAAATGGCTACGTCCGCTTCTGGCCGCTCCTTGACCCACCAAGATCGAGGAGTAAACGACCTTAGCTCAGGCATCCGTCTGCTCGGCAATCTCCAGAGTATCGTCGACCTCGATCCCCAGATAGCGCACAGTGCTTTCCAGCTTCGTGTGGCCAAGAAGCAGCTGGACAGCTCGCAGGTTCCGAGTGCGTCGATAGATCAGCAATGCCTTGGCCCTGCGAACACGACGATAACGATGGCGTTATCTTCACGATGCTGGAGGCGCTTCGGGCAGCTGCCGAGACGCCTGTTTTGGCCCAAAACTAACATAGAGCTCGGATGGCCCCGGGTGTAAGCTCGGATCCTCGTACAGGGTGGGCGCCATGAAGCAACTTCGACAACCGTAGTCCGAAGTAGACGAGCACCGGCGCATCACGATGGGACTTGATCCGACAGGACTAGTTCGCACTCTGAGATCAAGACGTGGGCGAACAGTCTCGTCGAGACATCTGAGAGAGCTCGCATTCGACAGAGATTCTTGAGCCCCCTTCGGTCGTTGTCCGCACATGGCCGGAAGCCGACATCCGGTTGATGATCGAATCGGTATGCTGATCGCCCTGAATTGGTCGCGTTGATCAGCTTCATCGGTGCGCGCATCCGATGTCGTCCAGAATAGGCCGCGGCCTCTGCGTAATGTCGACCAGATCTACATGAAGACTGGCGACATGGTAATGCAGAGCGAGCAGGTCGCTCGCTGGGCAGATGGCAAGAAGCTTGCTTTCATTGGCGACGGCGATGCCATCAGCGTTTGCGTTGCGTTGCTCAAACACCGCGAGATCTTCGACTATGGTCCGTCAGAGGTCGTGGAGTCTGCGTTATGGGTAGAAGCTGCAGCGCGACACCAGCGCTTCAGGTTTTCAGAAGCGGGCGTGCACGCCGAAACTCGTGCTCAATCCTGTTTGGGATTTACTCGGATGCTCAGGCGAGCTCGATCAGTGGATCGGGCCTGACGGATAGCACAGGCCGCAGGCGGCCGCGGCCGCGGCCAAACTGTGCTTTTCCTGGGCGGACAAATTACGCTTTCATGCACATGCCGTCGCATCGCCGCCACATGTTCGGGCCTCGGCTCCAGCGGCTGATCAAGACGTTCGTCTCCGGCGTTTCAGCCAGCGGTTCGGCGACGGCTCCTGTTCCGCGCCCGCCGCGCGACCTTGCAGGCCGCGGCGATGGCCAGCGTCAGCACGATCGTGGACAGCAGTTGCAGCCGGGAGTCGGGCGACAGCAGCGTCAGCGCGAAGATCAATGCAAGGATCGCCAGACCCAGCCAGGTCACGTACGGGAAACCGCGCATGCGGAACGGCAACGGTGTGCCGGCCCGGTCTGCGCGACGGCGCAGGATCAGCTGCGAGACCAGGGTGATCGTCCACACCATCAGGCAGGTCGAACCGACCAGGTTGAGCAGCGCGGGCAACACCCGCTCGGGGAACCACAGCTCCAGCAGGGTGGCAAAGAACCCGAATGTGACGCTCGCCATCACCGCGACCAGTGGCACCATGCGCCGGTTTACCCGGGCCAGGCCGCGTGGCGCCTCGCCGCGCTCGGCCAGCGAGAAGATCATCCGCGAGGCGCCATATAGGTTGGCGTTGAGCGCCGACAGCAGCGCGATCACCGCGACCAGGGTGATCGCGGTGGCGGCTCCCGGGATCGCGGCGACCTGCAGCACCGCCGCGAACGGCGACTTCAATGCGTCGCTGGTCCACGGCACCACCGCGATGATCACCGCGATCGAACCGATGTAGAACACGAGGATGCGCCAGGCGACGGTGCGGATCGCGCGGGCGAGACTGCGCCCTGGCTGCTCGGATTCCGCGGCGGCGATGGCGACGATCTCGGTACCGCCGAACGCGAACACCACCACCAACAAGGCCGCGCCAATCCCGGCCAGACCCTTGGGCGCGAAGCCGCCGTGGGTGGTGAAGTTGGATAGCCCCGGCGAGGGTGCCGCCGGCAGGAGTCCGAGCAGCAGCGCCGCGCCGATCGCGATGAAGGCGAGGATCGCGATCACCTTGATGATCGCGAACCAGAACTCGAACTCGCCGAAGTTGCGCACGCCCAGCAGGTTGATCGCGGTGAATATCGCCATGAACAACAGCGACAGCCAGGGCACCGGCAACGAGGGCCAGACCGTGGCCAGCAGTCCGGCGGCACCGACCGATTCGGCCGCGACAACGACCACGATCTGCAGCCACCACAGCCAGCCGACGGTGGCTCCCGCGGTCGGGCCCATCGCGTCGGCGGCATAGACCGAGAACGCGCCGCTGGACGGACGCGCTGCGGCCATCTCGCCCAGCGCGTGCATCACGATGATCACCAGCGCGCCGGCGATCAGATAGGAGACCAGCACCGCCGGCCCCGCCGCCTGCACGCCCACGCCCGAGCCGAGGAACAGGCCCGCGCCGATGGCGGTGCCCAGGCCCATCATGATCAGCTGGCGGGGCTTCAAGGCATGTTGAAGCCGCGGCTCGCCGACGGGAGAGCTGGCGGAAGTGGGGTCGGGTAGTTGCGGAGAAAGGGACATTCGGTGGACGGGCTGCGAGTGGCGAGCCCGCAACGATACCCGTCAGTGCGATTCGCGGGGCGGCGGTCGTTCTGGGGTAGTGGCCGGTGCGCCGGGGCTGGCCGGCGACGCAGGTATCGTCGCCATGAGGTGCCGCTGGCGGTCGCACAAAGGAATTGTGCCAAATATAGAACGTACAGATATAAAACTTGTTGTTTATCCTGATGATGATATCAATCAAGCTGTTTCCGTCCGGCGACGCATCGTCGCCCCTTGAACACGGAGACCGCCGACATGATCACCTTGCGCCCCGCCTCGGAACGCGGCCACGCCAACCACGGCTGGCTTGACTCCCATCACAGCTTCTCGTTCGCCGGTTACCACGACCCGAACCACATGCACTGGGGCCCGCTGCGGGTCATCAACGAAGACCGGGTGCAAGGCGGCAAGGGCTTCGGTACCCATCCGCACCAGGACATGGAGATCATCAGTTACGTCCTCGATGGCGCGCTGGCCCACCGCGACTCCATGGGCACCGGCGCCACCATCGTGCCGGGCGAGGTGCAGCGGATGAGCGCCGGCACCGGCATCACCCACTCCGAGTACAACCACGAACAGGGCAAGACCACGCACTTCCTGCAGATCTGGATCATCCCCTCTGTGCGCGGCATTCAGCCCGGCTATGAGCAGAAGGCTTTCCCGGAGGCCGAGAAGCGCGGCCGCCTGCGGCTGGTGGCCAGTCCGGACGGTGCCGACGGCTCGGTGCTGATCCACCAGGACGCACGGATGTATTCGGGTCTGTTCGATGCCGGCGAAGCGGCCGTACAGGAGCTTGCGCCGGGCCGCCTGGGCTACGTGTACATGGCCCGCGGCAGCGCGGTGGTGAATGGCCACGCTGTCTCTGCCGGCGACGCGTTGCTGTACGCCGACGAGTCGCAGGTGCTGATCGAACGCGGCGACGGTGCCGAGATCCTCGCCTTCGACCTGCCGTCGCTGCAATGAAGCCGACAGCGATGAACCTCGGGTGGCCAGCGATCAATTCAGGCTTTCCCGGCACGGCCAGCGGCTCCGCATAACCGTCACACTCCGCGGCTAGCCTGTCCGCTGTTTCGTGGCGCAGGGGGGGCGCAAACGTGGGCATGTCGGATCGATTGGGGCACGCGGCGATGCTGGCCGTGCTGGCGACCTCGGCATACGTGACCGGGTGCGGACCGGCGCCGGTGGATGGCACCTCCTCAGCTGCCGCCGTGCCGGCGCGTGACGTCATCGAAAAGCGCATCGACCCTGGCCGCGGCGATCTCGCCGTGCTCGCCATGGCGGCGATGGCTGAGAACCGCATCCACTTGCCGGTCGGCGACAGCGCGATTGACTACTACCTGGCGCTGCGCGAGCAGCGGCCCAATGACGCGGGAGTGGCCGCGGCGCTGGCCGAGTTGTCGCCGTACATGGTGATCGCCACCGAGCAGGCGATCGTGCAGGACGATGTGTACGAGGCGGATCGCCTGTTGGTGCTGTTGCGACGGATCGACGCCGATGCGCCAGCCTTGCCGCGGTTGGGCGAGGGTCTGCAGGTATTGCATCAAGCGCGCCAGGCCGAGATGGAACGCGCAGCCAGCGAGTCGTCGCGGCGGGCATCAACGTCGGCGCCGGTACTTGTTGCCGACCCGGGCAAACCTGCGCCAACGGCGACGGCCGCGCCCGCCATCGAGGCCTCGCAGCCCCCGGCCCAGCCGCCGCGCGTCGAGCTGGCGAGCGTCGAGCCCGTCCCTCCGCCGACGCGGCCGCAATCAAAGCCAAAGCCGGTGATTCCGCGCCTGCTCCAGGATGCCGCTCCACGATACCCGCTGTCGGCATTGCGGCGCGGCATCGAGGGCTACGTCCAGGTCGCTTTCACCATCAAGCCGGACGGCAGCGTCAGCGCGCCGCGGCTGCTCTCGGCCAATCCCGAAGGTGTGTTCGACGAGGCTGCGATCGCGGCGGCGAGGCGCTGGCGGTTCGAGCCCGGCGCGACAGCGGTCACTACCAACCGTGTGGTCAACTTCACCCTGCCCGAGGGGTGACGGCGCTTGGTCGCTGGCCGCCTCGAGGCACAACGGCGACAATGGTGCGATGAACGATACCGCCCAACTGCTCGAAACCGTCGAGCACGAAACTCGCCCGGACCCGACCTGGGCCGTCATCTGGCTGCATGGCCTCGGTGCCGACGGCAATGACTTCGCGCCGATCGTTCCCGAGCTGGTCCGCAAGGATTGGCCGGGGCTGCGCTTCGTGTTTCCACACGCGCCCATGCGCGCGGTCACGATCAACAACGGCATGTCGATGCGGGCCTGGTACGACATCGTCAGCCTCGATGCCAACAAGATGACCGACCGCGCCGACGAGGCCGGGGTCACCCAGTCGGTGGCGCAGGTCGAGGCTTTGATCGCCCGCGAGCTCGAGCGTGGCATCGCGCCCGACCGCGTGGTGCTGGCCGGGTTCTCGCAGGGCGGCGCGGTCGCGCTGGCCGCGGGGCTGCGGCGCAGCGAGCCGCTGGCCGGGCTGGTCGCGTTGTCGACCTACCTGCCGTTGTCGACCGCGGCGCTGGCTGGCCTGGAACAGTCGGTGCCGGCTGCGGCGCCGACCCAACCGTTGTTCATGGCCCACGGCCAGTTCGACCCGGTGGTGCCGTTCGCGGCAGGCCAAGCCAGTGCCGCACGGCTGCGCGCGCTGGGGTTCAAGATCGACTGGCACGCCTACCCGATGGCCCATCAGGTTTGCGCCGAACAGATTCGCGACCTTGGCGACTGGCTGGCGGCGCGCTTTGCCGCCAGCTAGAACGGCGACGCGGCGAAGCTCACACGACCATACGGATACAGGGGCAGGCCGATGAAAGTAGTCATCGTCGACGACGAACCACTGGCGCGCGAGCGTTTGCGCGGACTGCTGAAGGACATGGACGGCATCGAGGTGGTCGCCGAAGCCTGTGACGGCGCCGAGGCCCTGCACGCCTGCGCCGAGCATTCCCCCGATCTGGTGTTGCTGGATATCGCCATGCCCGGCATTGACGGACTGGAGGTGGCGCGCCACCTGGCGGCCTTCGAGCCGCGTCCGGCGGTCGTGTTCTGTACTGCCTACGACATCCACGCGCTGTCGGCATTCGAAGCCGAGGCGATCGACTACCTGGTCAAGCCGGTTCGCGCCGAGCGCCTGGCCGCCGCGCTGGAACGGGTGCGTACCTTTGCCGCCGGACGCGAGCGTACCGGCGACCATCCCGGGGGCCCGCGCAGTCACCTTTGTGCGCGCCTGCGCGGCAGCCTGCGGCTGATCCCGGTCGAGGACGTGCATTACCTGTACGCCGACGAGAAGTACGTCGTGGTCCACCACGCGCGCGGCGAGGACCTGATCGAGGCGTCGTTGAAGTCGCTGGAGGACGAGTTCGGTGAGCGCTTCCTGCGCATCCATCGCAATTGCCTGGTTTCCCGTCACCTGGTCACCGAGCTGCGCCGCAGCCCGGACGGACAGGTAACGGTACTGCTCGGGAACGTGGCCGAGCCGCTGGAAGTCAGTCGGCGCTGCGCAAGCGCGGTGCGCGAAGTGCTGAAGCAGCTTTAACGGCGATAATGACCGCATGACTACCCTGCGTATCGCTACCCGCAAGAGCCCGCTCGCCCTGTGGCAGAGCGAACACGTCGCCGACGCCCTGCGCGCGGCGCATCCCGGAATCCTCGTCCAGCTGGTGCCGATGAGTACCCGCGGCGACGAGGTGCTGGACCGTTCGCTGGCCGCGATCGGCGGCAAGGGCCTGTTCCTGAAGGAGCTTGAAATTGCGATGCAGCGCGGCGAGGCAGACTGCGCGGTGCACTCGCTGAAGGATGTGCCGATGGCGCTGGAGCCGGGCTTTGCGTTGCCGGCGATCCTGCCGCGTGCCGACTACGCGGACGCCTTCATCAGCAACCATTTCGACAATATTGCCAGCCTGCCCGAGGGTGCCGTGGTTGGCACATCGTCGTTGCGGCGGCAGGCGCAATTGCGTGCGCTGCGTCCGGACCTGCAATTGCGCGACCTGCGTGGCAACGTCAACACCCGGCTGGCCAAGCTCGATGCCGGTGATTACGACGCGATCGTGCTCGCTTGCGCCGGTCTGCAACGGCTCGGCTTTGATGACCGGATCCGGTCGCGGTTGCAGGCACCGGACTGGCTGCCGGCGCCGGCGCAGGGGGCGATCGCGATCGAATGCCGCGACGACGATGCCGCCACAGCGGCGCTTTGCGCGGCACTGGACCATGCCCACACCCGCACCTGCGTGGAGGCCGAGCGGGCGATGAATCGCGCCCTGGACGGCAGTTGCCACGTGCCCGTCGCCGGCCTGGCCACGCTTGACGGCGAGCGTTTGCGATTGCACGGGCTGGTCGGTTCGGCAGCCAACGGCGGCGCGGTGCGTGCCGATGCGGAGGGCAGCGCCGATGCCCCCGAGGCGCTGGGGGCGAAGGTCGCCAGAGCGTTGCTCGACCAGGGCGCCGGCGAATTGCTGGCGCAAGCGTTGTCATCGCCCGCGACGCGGGGCTGACTAAAGAGGGTTTGGCTAGAACCGTCGCCGCAGCTGCAGCGACGACTCCGCCGATTCGGTGCCGGTGACACCGGCCTCGTTATGGCGGATCTGGAAGTCGCCTTCCAGGGTCCAGAACGGCCACAAGGCGACATCCAGGCCAACCGACTGCTTGACGAACGTCGCCCCTTGCCCGGTTTCGAACTGGATGGTCTGGTTCCATCGTGCGCGCTCAGTGATCTGGTGCCCGATGTCGATCTCGCCCCGCAGCACCGGGCCGGACAGGTTGATGCCATCGTCGTGGAGCGGCGCAAGCCGGTAGGCGGCGCCCAGCTGCACGCCCAGTTGGGTCGGGCCGTTGCGCAGCGCCTGCAGGTGGTAGCGGGTGCCGATGCGCCAGTCATTGGCGTAGCTCGCCTTTGCATCACGCGGGCGTGCCGGTGCGCTCAGTCCGATCCACGGGCCACTGCCGGGCAAGCTCAGCCGCCCGCCGCGCTTGCTGTCGAACGCCAGATGATTGCCAAGCGGGGAGGCCGCGCGCTGCCATTCTTCATCGCCACAGCGAGTCGAATAGCAGAACAGCCGCAGCTGCGCCGGGTCGCTGCCAAGCGCCATCAGCGCCGGGTCGCCAACCGCCGCTGTGGGCAGGGTGATGAATGGGCCGGTAAGCAGGACCAGCCCCAAGGTGCCAAGCATGGTCAACCATGGATCGGTGAAGGAACGCCCATTATGGCAATGATCACGTACCGACCCAAATACGTCGGTTCAGCTGGCAATAGTGGCGGCGGCTCTGGCCCGATGCGATGCTTGCGCCATGGAACGTATCGAACGCATTCACGCCCTGCACCGGATCCTGACTTCCGCGCGCTATCCGGTCACGGTGCAGCGTCTGCAGGAGGAGCTGGAATGTTCACGGGCGACGGTCTATCGCGACCTCGCCTACCTGCGCGACCAGTTGATGGCACCGGTGATCGGCAACGGCGAGGCCGGGTTCCGCTACGACCCCGACGAGAGTGATCGTTTCGAGTTGCCCGGCCTGTGGCTGAACTCCGAGGAGCTGCACTCGCTGTTGGCGGCCCAGCAGTTGATGCTGCGCAGCGGCGGCGGTGTGTTGTCGAACGCACTGGCGCCGTTGCAACACCGCATCGAGAAGCTGCTCGACGACCATGCCGGCGGCCGGCGGGTGCCGATCGAGCGCATCCGCGTAATCCCGCACCGCACCCGGCGACTGGACGAAACCGCGTTCCGCCACGTCGCCACTGCGGTGCTGGACCGCAAGCAGTTGGCATTCGAATATCGCGCCCGCTCCACCGACCAGGCCACCCGGCGCACGGTGTCGCCGCAACGCATGACCCACTATCGCGACAACTGGTACCTGGATGCCTGGGACCACGACCGTGATGCATTGCGCAGCTTCGCGGTCGACCGCATCAGCAACGCCCGCCAGCTAGACGGGGCGGTGCATGACGTTCCGGACGAGGAGCTCGATCGCCAGCTGGCCTCCAGCTACGGCATTTTCTCCGGCACTCCGAAAGGCTGGGCGACGATCGTGTTCAGCGCCAAGGCCGCGCGCTGGGTGGCCGACGAGCATTGGCACTCGCAGCAGCAGGGCCGGTTCCTCAATGACGGGCGCTATGAACTGAAGGTGCCCTTCAGCTCCGGGCGCGAGCTGCTGATGGACGTGCTGCATTACGGCAGCGACGCCGAGATCCTCGAGCCACCGGTGTTGCGGGAGCAGGCGCGCGCCTTGTTGTCGCTGGCAATGGGCAACTACGAGCGCGACCCCCGCTGACCGGTCAGTAGACGAACCCCACGGCGTGCCGGGCTACGGTTTGCGCGCGCTCCTCACCAGGTACAGGCCGAGCACGACGGCGACCGCCGCCACCAGCGCGCTGGGCAGCAGTCCCTGCAGTAGCGCGCCAATCGATCCTGCACCCGCTTCAATGTCCATGCCGATCGGATCGATGACGCCGTAGCCGAGCAGCATGATGAAGGCGAAGCCGAGCGCGATACACAGGTAACCGATGTACAGCCGCGTGTTCATGACGTGTCCTCCTGTTCGCCGGTGACAAGTGTGCCGGCCGCACGGCGGATACGCGAGCGACCGCGGGTGAAGACGGCCGTCGATGCGTCGCGTTCGCAGCGGCTGGCGATCGTCGCGTCCGTGGCATCCTTGAGCCAGGGTCACCTCGATCCGCAACCACGCCCCTTGCCATGGCCTGTATCGAAGATCTCCCAGACATCCGACCGCCGGGACTTTCGCTCGATCCGGTTGCGGGTTGCTGATGGCCGGCGCAGACGCCCCCCGGATCGAGCGCGACGAACCGGTCGCCCTGGTGCTCGGTGCCGGTGGCGCGCGCGGGTTCGCGCAGATCGGCGTGATCGAATCACTGCAGAAGCGCGGCCTGAATATCGTCGCGGTTGCCGGCTCGTCCTGCGGAGCGTTGGTCGGCGGCTTGTTTGCGGCCGGGCAGCTCGACGTGTTCCGCGAGTGGGTGTTGTCGATGAGCCGGACCGACATGTTGCGCCTGCTCGATCCGGTGTTTGGCCAGCCCGCGCTGTTTGAAGGCACGCGCTTGATGGCGGCGTTGCGGAAACGCACCGGCGACATCCGGATCGAGGACCTGCCGATCGACTTCACCGCGGTTGCGGTCGACTTGCCGCGCCAGCGCGAAGTCTGGCTGCGTGACGGTGACCTGTGGGATGCGGTGCGCGCCTCGATCGCGATCCCCGGCGTGTTCACCCCGCACCGTGTAGACGGTCGCGAGTTGGTCGATGGTGGCCTGCTGGCACCACTGCCGATCGCGGCGACCCGCCTGTCGGGTGCGCACCGATTGATTGCGGTCGACATGAACAGCTGGCCGAGCAACCCGCCCGGCAGGCCTGCGGAGCCGGACGCACCCGAACCGCGCATCGGCGATGAGAGCCCTGCGCACGGGGGGCTGCTCGACTGGATCGAGCGTCGCTTCCATCGCAACGGCAACGATGTCGGCGCGTCCATGGACACCGGATCCCAGTACGGCTTCATTGAGCTGATGGCGCGCTCGCTGGATACCATGCAGGCACAGATCGCGCGCGTGCAGATGGCGCTGGACCCGCCGGAACTGGTGATACGGATCCCGCGCGATGCCTGTGAGTTCTACGAGTTCTGGCGCGCGCGCGAGCTCATCGCGATCGGTCGCGCCGAAGCCGACAAGGTGCTCGACGCCGCCGGCTACTGAGCATCGTCCAGGCGCGTGGCGGCAACGTCATCCATGCGGTCGCAGCCCGTGAGATCGCGCAGCGCAATGCTGCGGCTCCACCCATCAGGAGCCGCGCCATGAACCGTTCCGACCGAGTTGCCATCGATCCGATTGATCCGCGTATCGAGGACGTGCTGCGCTACGCCAGCGCGATCGGCGCGACCTTGCTGGTGTTGCTGCCGGCGGCGCGCGGTTCCAGCGAGATGATCGGCTGGCTGCCGTTGTGGTTGCTGGTGATGCCGCTGAGTGGCTGGTGGTTGGTGCGCCAGGTCCGCCGCCCGCGACTCGCTGGGAGGGCCCGTCACGGGTGACTTGGTGCACGCGGCCGGCATCGGGCCGCCGTGCTAGCGTGCGGGCTTCGTGTTTCACCTTTGTCCAGATAACTTTGTCTAGATAACTTTGTTTAGATACCGGAGCGCCCATGTCCACGCTGTCGCAGGCCTGCCAGGCCGCCATCCTCGTTGCCGGCCTGACCGTTGCTGCGGGCGCTGCCCACGCCCAGGAGTCCGCCGTGTCCGATCCCTATCTCTGGCTTGAGAACGTCGAAGGGGAGAAGGCGCTTGATTGGGTCAAGGCCCGCAACGCCGTGACCGAAGCCGAGCTCGCCAGCACGCAGGAATTTAAGCAGCTGGAAGCGAAGATCCTCGCGATCCTCGACTCGGAGGCGAAGATCCCGTCCGTCAGCAAGATTGGCGACTATTACTACAACTTCTGGAAGGACGCCGGGCACGAGCGCGGCATCTGGCGACGCACCACGCTGGCCGAGTACCGCAAGGACTCGCCGCAGTGGGAAACCGTCATCGACCTGGACGCACTCAACCAGGCCGAGGGTGAGAACTGGGTCTGGCATGGCGCGGACTGCCTGAAGCCGGCCTATGAGCGCTGCCTGATCGCGCTGTCGCGCGGCGGCGCCGACGCCGATGTCACCCGCGAGTTCGACCTGTCCACCCAGTCCTGGGTCACCGACGGTTTCTTCCGCGATGAGGCCAAGGGCGGGCTGGGCTGGATCGACCGCGACCATGTCTACGTGTTTACCGATTTTGGCCCCGACGCGGACGGCGCGCCCACGGTGACCGAGTCCGGTTACCCGCGCGTGGTCAAGCAGTGGGCCCGCGGCACCCCGATGTCCGAGGCCACGGTGGTCTATGAAGGCCAACCCGACGACATGTATATCGCCGCCGCCCACGACCACACCCCGGGCTTCGAGCGCGATTTCGTCAGCCGCTCTCTGGCGTTCTACAACGACGAGTTGTACCTGCGCGAAGACGGCGAGCTGACCAGGATCGATGCACCCAACTCGGCCAACAAGTCGGTGCACAAAGACTGGTTGGTGCTGGAGTTGCGCAACCCGTACGAGGCCGGTGGCAAGACCTGGCCGGCCGGCAGCCTGATCGCGGCCAATTTCGACGATTTCATGGCCGGTGGGCGCGAGTTCACCGCGCTGTTCGAGCCCAGCGAGACCACTTCGCTGGCCGGCTCGGCCGTGACCGCCAACCATCTGGTGTTGAACGTGCTTGATGACGTGCGCAACCAGCTCAGCGTGTTGACCCCACCGGAAGACGCCCAGGGCGAATGGACTCGTAGTGCCTTCGTCGGCCAGCCCGAGGGCAGCGTCAAGGTGTGGGCCGTCGACCCCGACGACAACGACATGATCTGGATCACCGCCGACGGCTACCTCAGCCCGGAGACGTTGGCGATCGCCGAGGTTGGCCAGGCGCCGCAGGTGCTGAAGACCATGCCGGCGTTCTTCGACGCTTCCAGCCACAAGGTCGAGCAGTTCTTTGCCACCAGCAAGGACGGCACACAGGTCCCGTACTTCATCGTCAAGCCGAAAGATCTGGTGCTCGATGGCACGACACCGACCCTGCTGTACGGCTATGGCGGCTTCGAGATATCGATGCTGCCCGGATATTCGGGCAACGTTGGCACGGCGTGGCTGGAGAAGGGCGGCGTGTACGCGGTCGCCAACATCCGCGGCGGCGGCGAGTACGGCCCGCGCTGGCACCAGGCCGCGCTCAGGGCCAACCGTCACAAGGCCTATGAGGACTTTGCCGCGGTCGCCCAGGACCTGGTCGCACGCAAGATCACCTCGCCCGACAAGCTCGGCACCCAGGGCGGCAGCAACGGTGGCCTGCTGGTGGGCAACATGTTGACCCAGTATCCGGAGCTGTTTGGCGCCATCGTGGTGCAGGTGCCGCTGCTGGACATGAAGCGTTACCACAAGCTGCTGGCCGGGGCGTCGTGGATGGCCGAGTACGGCGATCCGGACAAGCCGGAGGAGTGGGCGTTCATCAAGACCTTCTCGCCATACCACCTGTTTGATGCCGACAAGGACTACCCGCCAACCCTGTTCACCACCTCGACCCGCGACGACCGCGTCCACCCCGGCCATGCGCGCAAGATGATGGCCAGGATGCTGGAGGCCGACAAGGACGTGCGCTATTACGAGAACATCGAAGGCGGTCATGGCGGCTCGGCCAACAACAAGCAGGCCGCGCACATGAGCGCGCTGGCGTATACGTTCCTGTGGAACCAGTTGGCGGACTGAATGCGCAAAGGCCGGGCATGCCCGGCCTTTTTTTGCAGGAGCGACGCCCCGTAGCCCGTTGTACTTCCCACTTCCGGCCCCCATCCCATGAATCCCACTTTGCTGCTTGCCGCCTTGATGACCCTCTCCAGCCCGACCCTCGCCCAGACCCTGCCCGCGCCGCCCGATGCGGCGCAAAAGCCGCACACCGTCACCGCGCCGCATGGTGCCGAGCGCCAGGACGAGTACTACTGGCTGCGCGATGACAGCCGCACCGCCCCGGAGATGCTGGCCTACCTCAACGCCGAGAACAGCTACGTCGACACGGTGATGGCGCCGCTGCAGGGCGTTCAGGACACCCTGTACGAGGAGATCGTCGGGCGCATCAAGCAGGACGACAGCTCGGTGCCGTATCGCGAGCGGGGCTGGTGGTATTACACCCGGTACGAGACCGGGCAGGACTATCCGGTGCATGCGCGTCGCCACGGTTCGATGGACGCCGCCGAAGAGGTCTTGCTGGACGTCAACGCGATGGCCGCCGGCAAGGACTACTTCAGTGTCGGCGACTGGGAAGTCAGCCAGGACAACCGGCTGCTGGCCTGGGCCGAGGACGACATCGGACGCCGCCAGTACGTGATCCGGATCAAGGATCTGGAGACCGGCAAGGTCTTCGATGACGTCATCGCCGGGGTGGCGGCGAACATCGTCTGGGCCGACGACAATAAAACCCTGTTCTACGTCGAGAACGATCCGGAAACCCTGCTCACGGTGCGGGTCCGGAAGCACGTGCTCGGCACCCCGGTCAGCGACGACGTGCTGGTGTACGAGGAGTCCGATGACACCTTCTACATGGGCATCGGCCGCACCCGCGACGACCAGTACATCTGCATTGGCGTGGAAAGCACGGTGTCCAGCGAGTCGCGTTGCGCGCGGGCCAGCGACCCGAGTGAGTTCGTGGTGTTGGCGCCACGCCAGCGCGACGTCGAGTACGACGCCGACCACCACGGCGGGCGCTGGGTAATCCGCACCAACGCGCCGGATGCGGACGGGCAGGTGGCTGACAACTTCAAGCTGATGACCGCGCCCAGCCATGCCAGCTCGCGCGCCCAGTGGCAGGAGTGGATCGGCCACGACGAGGACGTATTCATCGAGGGCTTCGAGCTGTTCGACGGGTTCACTGCGGTGGCCGAGCGCTCCGGTGGCCTGGAGCGGGTCCGGCTGCTGCGCGGCGAGGCCGGCCAGTTGAATGCCGATGCGGAGTATGTCCAGGCCGATGAGTCGGCCTACTCGATGGGCCTGGCGGTCAATTCCGAATCCGACACCGACTGGTTGCGCTACAGCTACACCTCGCTGACCACGCCGGCGACCACCTACGAGCTCAACACCCGCACCGGCGAGCGCAAGCTGCTCAAGCGCCAGCCGGTGATCGGCTACGACCCGGACCAATACGTGACCGAGCGGGTCTGGGCGCCGGCCCGCGATGGCGTGAAAGTGCCGGTATCGCTGGTCTACAAAAAGGGCTTCCAGAAGAACGGTGAGGCGGCGCTGCTGCAATACGCATATGGCAGCTACGGGTACTCGATGGATCCGGCCTTCAACCTGCCGGTGGTGAGCCTGCTGGACCGCGGCATGGTCTACGCCATCGCCCACGTCCGCGGGGGCCAGGAGCTGGGCCGCCAGTGGTACGACGACGGCAAGCTGCTGAACAAGCAAAACACCTTCAACGACTTCATCGACGTGACGCGGTACCTGGTCGAGCAGGGTTACGCGGCCAGCGACCGGGTGGCCGCGTATGGCGGCAGCGCCGGCGGCTTGCTGATGGGCGCGATCGCCAACCAGGCACCCGACAGCTACAAGTTGATCCTGTCGCAGGTACCGTTTGTCGACGTCGTCACCACCATGCTGGATCCGAGCATCCCGCTGACCACCAACGAGTACGACCAGTGGGGCAACCCGGAAGACAAGGTCTTCTACGATTACATCCTGGCTTACTCGCCGTATGACAACCTGGTCGACCAGGACTATCCGGCGATGTTCATCGGTACCGGGCTGTGGGACTCGCAGGTGCAATATTGGGAGCCGGCGAAGTACGTCGCCCGGCTGCGCGACCTGGCGACCGGTGACGCACCGATCCTGTTCCGGACCAACATGGACGCCGGTCATGGCGGCAAGTCGGGGCGGTTCCGGCGCTATCGGGAACTGGCCGAGATGTACGCGTTCGCGCTGGATCAGCTGAAGGTTGCTCCGCCGGCCTCTTGAGCTGTGCTGGCGTGGGTTACGCCAGTGGGTCGAGGGCCCGGGACGAAGGTTGGGGTCGAGGATCGGCACCGGAGTGTCGATTCGCCGACAATGGGCCATGCCTGACCGTGCGCCAATCCCGGGCCCACCCGCCCCGACAGTCCTGCTCGCCCCTCCCGCCCCGGTAGCCAGCCGGCTGCGTTGGGCCTGGTGGCTGGTCGCCTACCTCAGCCTCGGCCTGGGTCTGGTCGGGGTGGTCGTGCCCGGCCTGCCGACCGTCCCGTTTGTGCTGCTTTCGGCCTATGCGGCCGCCCGTGGGTCTGCCCGCCTGCACCGCTGGCTGCTGGCCCATGCCCTGTTCGGGCCCATGATCGTTGACTGGCAACGCGGCGGGACGGTCGCGCGCCGGGCGAAATGGTGGGCGAGCCTGTCGATGGCGGTGTGTGCGGTGGTGATGTTCCTGACCGCGCCGCAGTGGTGGATGGCCGGCACCGGCACCGGGGTCATGGCGCTGGTGGCGGGTTGGTTGTGGTTGCGGCCTGAACCGCCAATCCGATGAGCTTCGCAGCCACGGCCGCCACCGCTACACTGCGCCGATGAACACACAAAAAATGATGTGGCTTGCTGGCGCGCTGACGGTGTCGCTGTTGGTGCTGAGCGGCTGTGGCAACAAGGGCCCGCTGGTGATGCCCGATGCGGTTCCGGTCGAGCCTGCGGAGACCGATGCCGAACCGCTGCAGACCGATACCCCGCCGGTGGACGTTGGCTCGCCAGTGGATGACATGCCCGTCGATCCGGTGCCGATCGACCCGGCCACGGTTCCCGACACCGACACCGAATCAACCGACGCCGACGCCGACGCCGACGCCGCCAACGACGACGGGAATGGCTGAGCCGGCGACATCGGTGGCGGTGCCGGCCTTGCGTTTCAGCAAGATGCACGGCGCCGGCAATGATTTTGTCGTGTTGGACCTGCGTGGCAAAGTCCCCGCGCCCAGCCGGTCGTTGTGTCGCGCATTGGCCGACCGGCACACGGGTGTCGGCTGCGATCAGGTTCTGACCGTCGAGCCGGCCCGCGAACCGGGCTCGGCCGCCAGCTACCGGATCTGGAATGCCGATGGCTCGGGATCGCAGCAATGCGGTAACGGCGCGCGCTGCATCGCGGCCTGGCTGGTGCGTGACGGCGCGGCGTCGGCGAGTGCCGACTTCGCGATGGACAGTCCGGCCGGCACGCACGTGGCCGAGCAGTTGGACGACGGCGGCTTCCGGGTCGCAATGGGAGTGCCGCAATTCGATCCGGTCCGGATCCCGTTGCACGGCTTCAATGCGGCGCGCGATGCCTACGTGCTGCCGGTGCGCGGCTCGATCATCGAAGTGGGCGCGGTGTCGCTGGGCAATCCGCATGCCTTGATCGAGGTCGAGCAGATCGACGACGCGCCGCTTGAGGCCATGGGTCGCAACCTGCAACACAGCGCCGCGTTCCCGGAGTCGGTCAACGTCGGCTTTGTCCAGGTGGTCGCGCGCGACCATATCCGCCTGCGCGTGTATGAGCGCGGCGTCGGCGAGACCCTGGCGTGTGGCAGCGGCGCCTGTGCTGCGGTGGCGATCCTGGTTCGCCGGGGCCGGGTCGATCGTGACGTCCGGGTGGTTCTTCCTGGTGGCGAGCTGCGCGTTACCTGGCCGGACAATGATGCGCCGATGCAGTTGGCCGGGCCGGCAAAATTTGTATTCGAAGGAGAATGGACCGCATGAGCGAGACCACCGAGAAACTGGGTGCCCACGATGTTGCCGCTTGGCTGCGTCGTCATCCCACTTTCCTGCAGCAGTTCCCCGACTTGTCGCTGACCCTGGTGGTGCCGCGCGAGGAAGGCTCGGCCGCATCGTTGGCCAGTTACCAGTTGGAGGTCCTGCGCGACAAGAACCGCGAGCTGTCCAAGCGGCTGCGTGAGCTGTTTGGCAATGCGCAGGAGAACGAGCGGCTGGCAGTGCGCACCCACCAGTTGGCGTTGGCGCTGATGCGTCAGGACACCGCCGCCGACACGGTGCGCGCGATGGCCGCCAGCCTGGCCGAGGACTTCAACGGCGATCTGGTGCGACTGGTGTTGTTCGAGCCCGTTGAGGGGCTGGACGAGGACGAGTGGCTGCAAGTGGTGCCGCGCGATGACGCCCGTCTGCAAGCGTTCCGCGATTGCCTGGACGATGGCGAGCCGTTGTGCGGGCGGCTGCAGCCGGACAAACACGCGTTGCTGTACGGGATGCAGGCCGAAGAGGTGCATTCCACCGCGCTGTTGCCGCTGCCCAACCTGGGCCTGATAGCCGTGGGCAGCCGCGACCCGAACCGGTTCTTTCCGGGGATGGGTACTTTGTTCCTGCGAATGATGGGCGAGGCGCTGGAAACGGCGCTGGCGAGGTATGCGCGCTAGCCACGACAGCGACACCGACCGCGACTGCGACAGCAACCGCAACCGCAACCGCAACCGCGACAGCCAGAGCGGTCTCTCGGCTCCGGTAGGGGCGGCGCCCTGCCGGGGGTTTGCTACTCGGCTCGGTCAGGCCATCCATGGCCTGACTCGCCGCCGCAGGCCATCCATGGCCTGCTTTCCGCAAACCCCCGACAGGACGCCGCGTCGACGTTTCATTGACGAAGTGGCTACCCACCGTCATCCGGCTACCCCCCGTCATCCCACCACCCACCGTCATCCCCGCGAAGGCGGGGATCCAGTGACCTTCGCTCCGTGCCCATAACCTCTCCAGTCGAGGACTTCCTGTCCCATCTGGCGGTTGAACGGCGGATGTCGCCGCACACCCTGGATGCCTACCGGCGCGATCTGACTGCATTGTCGCAATGGGCGGACGCGCAGGCACTGGCGGTGTTGGATCTGCGCACCGAGCCGTTGCGCGGCTTCATCGCCGCCGAGCATCGCCGTGGCCTGTCGCCCAAAAGCCTGCAGCGCCGCTTGTCGGCGTGCCGGAGCTTCTACGCCTGGCTGCTCAAGCACGGCCGTGTCGACGCCAACCCCGCCGCCGCGATCCGCGCACCGAAGGCGCCACGGAAACTGCCCGAAGTGCTGGATGCCGACGAGGTAAAAGTTCTGGTCGAAGTGCCGACCGACGTGCCGCTGGGACTGCGCGACCGCGCCATGCTGGAGTTGTTCTACTCCTCCGGTCTGCGCCTGAGCGAGTTGTGCGCGTTGCGCTGGCGTGACCTCGACCTGGCGGACGGACTGGTCACCGTGCTGGGCAAGGGCAGCAAGCAGCGCAGCGTGCCATTGGGCTCCTACGCCCGTGCGGCGCTGGCTGAATGGCACGGCTCCACCGGTGCCGGCCGTGACAGCCCGGTGTTTCCCGGACGCAACGGGCCGATCACCCCGCGCGCGGTGCAATACCGGTTGCGGCAGCTGGCGCAGCGCCAGGGCGTGTTCAAGCGCGTCCACCCGCACATGCTGCGGCACAGTTTCGCCAGCCACATCCTGGAGTCCTCCGGAGACCTGCGCGGCGTGCAGGAACTGCTCGGCCACGCCGACATCGCCACCACCCAGATCTACACCCACCTGGACTTCCAGCATCTGGCCAAGGTTTACGATTCCGCCCACCCCCGCGCCAAGCGAAAACCGTGATTGAGCCGTAGGGTGCAATAGCCGGGTAGGGCGTATTAGGCCGGAGGCCGTAATACGCCGGACTGCCCCCCTTCACCCTTGCCTCCCGCCGGACCCATCCCCACCTCTGGTTGACACCCACGGAGGCCTGTATGGACCCCAGCCAGAACCCCAACGTGTTCCACGCCACCACCATCATCTCGGTGCGCCGCAACGGTCGCGTCGCGATTGCCGGCGACGGCCAGGTGACGCTTGGCAACACGGTGATGAAATCCAACGCCCGCAAGGTCCGACGCCTTGGCCGGGACGGCCAGGTCATTGCCGGTTTCGCCGGCGCCGCTGCCGATGCGTTCACCTTGTTCGAAGTGTTCGAGGCAAAGCTGGAGAAACACGGCCAGCTGACCCGCGCCGCCGTCGAGATGGCCAAGGATTGGCGCACCGAACGCCGCTTCGGCAAGCTCGAAGCGCTGCTGACGGTCGCCGACAAGGAGGCCTCGCTGGTCATCAGCGGCACCGGTGACGTCATCGAGCCGGACGACGGCATCGTCGCCATCGGCTCCGGTGGCATGTACGCGTTGTCGGCCGCGCGCGCGCTGATGGCGCATACCGAAATGGATGCCAGGACAATCGCGGTCGAGGCGATCAACATCGCAGGCGGCGTGTGCATCTACACCAACCGCAACGTCGTGGTGGAGGAACTGTGAGCATGAAACTGGACAACACCAACGCCACCATGACCCCGCGCGAGATCGTGCAGGCGCTGGACACCCACATCGTCGGCCAGCAGGACGCCAAGCGTGCGGTTGCCATCGCGCTGCGCAACCGCTGGCGCCGCAGCCAGCTCGACGAGGAGCTGCGCAACGAGGTCATGCCCAAGAACATCCTGATGATCGGCCCCACCGGTGTCGGCAAGACCGAGATCGCGCGGCGGCTGGCGACGCTGGCCAACGCGCCGTTCGTGAAGGTCGAGGCGACCCGCTTCACCGAGGTCGGCTACGTCGGCAAGGATGTCGAGCAGATCATCCGTGACCTCGCCGATACCGCGGTCAAGCTGTATCGCGAGCAGGCCAAGCACAAGGTCCGCACCAAGGCCGAAGAACGCGCCGAGGATCGCATCCTGGACGCCCTGTTGCCCAAGCGCACCAAGGGCCTGGGTGGCGGCATCGGCTTCGATCCGCAGGTCGCCGCCAGCGAGCCGTCGGCGCAGGAATCGGAGACCCGGATCAAGCTGCGTCGCCAGCTGCGTGCGGGTGAGCTGGACGAGCGCGAGATCGACATCGAGACCGCGACCGCGATGAATGTCGGCGTCGACATCCTGGCCCCGCCGGGCATGGAGGAGATGGGCCAGCAACTGCGGCAGATGTTCTCGCAGGTGTCGGGCGGCAAGACCAACAAGAAAACCCTGCCCATCAAGGCCGCCCGTCCGCAGCTGATCGAGGAAGAGGCCGGCAAGCTGGTCAATGAGGACGAAATCCGCGAGGCCGCGATCGAGGCCTGCGAGCAGCACGGCATCGTGTTCATCGACGAGATCGACAAGGTCGCCAAGCGCGGCGAGAACGTCGGCGGCGGTGACGTCTCCCGCGAAGGCGTGCAGCGCGACCTGCTGCCGCTGGTGGAAGGCTCCACGGTCAGCACCAAGTACGGCTCGGTGAAGACCGACCACATCCTGTTCATCGCTTCCGGCGCGTTCCACATGGCCAAGCCGTCGGACCTGATCCCCGAGCTGCAGGGCCGGTTCCCGATCCGGGTCGAATTGTCGGCGCTGACCAAGGCCGACTTCATCCGCATCCTGACCGAACCCAAGGCTGCGCTGACCGTCCAGTACGTTGAGTTGATGAAGACCGAAGGCGTCAGCGTCGTGTTCACCGACGATGCGGTGGAGCGCATCGCCGAGATCGCCGCGACCGTCAACGACCGCCAGGAAAACATCGGTGCCCGCCGCCTGCACACCGTGCTCGAACGCCTGCTCGACACCCTCAGCTACGAAGCTCCCGACCGCGATGGCCAGGCCATCACCATCGACAGCGCGTATGTCGACGAGCACCTGGGCGAGCTGGTGCAGGACCCGGATTTGAGTCGTTACATCCTTTAGTTGGCCTGTTTTTGCGAGGCGGTGCCGGTACCGGGGTGTTGGCGATTTTCTGGCTGATGGGGCCAAGCCAGTTTGAGCTGTCAGGTTTTCCGAGCGGCGGGCGACTAACCATCCAGACCCAAACGGAAACGCCACATGGATGCCACTGTCCCGTTCGCAGCTGCCCACACCCGCCCCGCATTTCGGATCCTGTCGACTTGGCTAGCCGACGCCTGGCGTCTGTTCCGCCGCGCGCCGGTCCGGATGTTCCTGCTGTCGTTGCTGCCCATTGCGGTGGAAGCGCTGATCCAGTTGGCGCCGGGCGTCGGCATCGTGGCGTCCAAGTTGCTGACACCATTGGCCAGCGCCTGGGTGCTCGCGTTGATACATCACAAGGCGCGGGGCGGACACTTTGCGCCCTCGGCGGCAAGCGGAGTGTGGCTGTCGCGGCTGGCGCCGCTGCTGTGGGTGGCGCTGCTGTCGGCGGCAGTGTTCGCCTTCCAGTTGCTGGTCGCAGCAACATTGGGTGGCGTCGATCAGTCACTCGCGCTGGCCGCGGGCGACATCGCCAACCTGCATTTCGACCGCGCTGAACTCGGTTGCATCTTTGCGTCGGGAACGCTCCCGTCAGCGCTGCTGATGTTCCTGATGCCGCGGGTGTTGCTCGATGGCATTGGGGTCGGCCGGGCGTTGGGTGAAAGTTTGCGCTGCGTTGTCCGTTACTGGCGACCGGTGGCGCTGCTAACCTTGCTGGTGGCTGCGCTGATCGGTGCAGTTCTGTGGCTACCACTGCTGTTGCTGGTCCTGCTGCCCTTTGCCACGTTGGTCGGCTACACGAGCTATCGCGATGTATTCGACCGTCCCCAACTTGATTGACTCCGCGTCGGCGGCGACCGATATCGACGAGGTGCTCCGTCAGCACGGCCCAATGCTGTCGCGCATCGCCGCCAGCTATGAGTTCGAACCCGCGCGCCGTGAGGACCTGCTGCAGGAAATCAGCTTGGCATTGTGGCGGGCACTGCCGCGCTGGCGCGGCGAGGCATCACTGCGCACGTTCGCGGCCAGGGTCGCGCACAACCGCGCGGTGGATCACCTGGGCAAGTATTGCCGGTTGAACGAGAACGAGCTCGACGAACACCATCCCGACCCGGCCGCCAACCCCCAGCAACACACTGAAATGCAGCAACGCCGCGACACCCTTCTGGCCGCAGTGCGACGACTTGCGCTGGGCCAGCGGCAGGTCGTCGTGTTGGCATTGGAGGGCTTCTCGCAACGTGAGATCGGCCAGTCGCTTGGGCTGGAGGAAAATACCGTGGCCCAGCGCCTCAGTCGCGCCCGCAAACAACTGGCCGAGTGGCTGGGAGACAGTGCATGAATACCGGTGCCGACAGCCGCGACGGATCCGGTGCGACCGCCCCGGCGAGCGACGGATGGAACGCCCTGGCTGCCGATTGGCGCGCGCAGGCGACGGCGAAGATCGATGTCGAGGGACTGCGCCGGGCGGTAGCGCGGCGGGGGCGCCGCCTGCGCTGGATGATGGGCGCGGAAGTGCTGCTGACGACCGTTGTAATCGGCATGTGTGTCTGGGCGACGTTGCTGCTGGAACGACCGCTGCTCTCGCCGACCGGATCGTTGGTGGTGATCGCAGGTCTGCTCGGCGTCCAAGGCTGGTCGCTGTGGATTCGTCGGCGCCAGGTCCGCGACAGCGGCCTGGACGTGCGCGCGTTGCTTGCGTTGGAGCGCGACCGTATCAGGACCTCGCTGCTCTACTGGCGAGTCAACGTCTGGCTGGCGGTCGCGCTCTGGTGCGTGCTGTTCGGCGTGTTGATGCAGGGTTTGGTGGTGCCTGCCGACGACGGCGGTTCTGGCATGTTATTGCGACAGGCGATGGCGTCGTTGCTGGTCAACGCCCCGGTCATGCTGGGCTTCGCCACGTTTGCATGGTGGTGGTGCGGTCGCGGCAGGAAGCGACTACAGCGGCTGCAAGCCTTGCAGGAGGCGCTCGATGCTGATTGACGACTTGTCTGTCGGTTTCATGCTCCCTTAACCGCACAAGGTCATCCTCGCGAGGTTGACCTTTGACCCAGGAGCAGATGATGAAAACCTACAAGGTGGGATATCTGATTGGCAGCATCGCCACAGAGTCGATCAACCGGAAGCTCGCCAGCGCGTTGATCAAGCTGGCGCCGGACCAACTCAAGTTTGAGGAGATCTCCTACAGGGACCTGCCGATCTACAGTTACGACTACGACGCCGACTATCCCGAGCCGGGCCGCAAGTTCAAGCAGGCGATCGAGGGCTCCGACGCGATCCTGATCGTGACGCCGGAGTACAACCGCTCCATCCCCGGCGGACTCAAAAACGCCATCGACTGGGCCAGTCGGCCGTGGGGCACCAACTCCTTTGCCAAGATCCCGTCGGGCGTGATCGGCACCTCGCCCGGCGCGATCGGCACCGCGGTGTGCCAGCAGCATCTGCGCAGCATCCTGGGCTTCCTCAACTCGCCGCAGATGAACTCGCCCGAGGCCTACATCCAGTTCAAGGATGGAATGATCAACGATGCCGGCGAGATCGCCGACGCGTCGACGGCGGAGTTCCTTGGCGACTACCTCAAGGCGTTCCACGAACACATCGCGCATGTCCTGACGGTGTTGCCGCGCGGTGCCTGAGGCCGTCTGCGTGCAGTCGGTGCGATAGTTGGGCCATCGCGGACCTGTGCGGTCCCAGACCGGAGTCTTTCGATGATCGAACTCGTCATCCAGCAGCGCCGCCGCGACCTCGGCAGCTTCGAGGTCGGCCGCGTACTGCCGTTCGCGAAGCGCCGCATGGTCGGTCCCTACATTTTCTTCGACCGCATGGGCCCGAAAGACCTGCCGCCGGGACTGCCGCGTGAGGCCGACGTGCGCCCGCATCCGCACATCGGCCTGTCAACCATCACCTACCTGTTCGACGGCGAGATCATGCACCGCGACAGCGTCGGCTCGGAGCAGGCGGTGCGCCCGGGCGAGGTCAACTGGATGACCGCCGGCAGCGGTATCACCCACTCCGAACGCTTCGAGCGACTGCGCCGTGAGGGCGGGCCGATCGATGGCATCCAGGCCTGGGTGGCGCTGCCGGACGAGCGCGAGGAGATGGACCCGGGCTTCTGGCATTACGCCAGCGACGCGCTGCCGGTGTTCGACGGCGAGGGCGTGGTCGGGCGCCTGATCGCGGGCCGACTTGCCGGGGTGGTGTCGCCGGTTCGGATCGACTCACCCCAGTTCTACGTGCACTGGCAGCTGCGTGCGGGCTCGCGCGTGTCGCTGCCCGCCGAATATCCCGAGCGAGCGGTCTACGTCGCCAGAGGCGAGGTTGAAGTGGACGGCCAGCGGATCGAGCCCGGCGCCATGGCGGTGCTCACCCCCGGCAAGGCCGTCACCATCGCCGCCCTCGACGACGCCGTGGTCATGGCCCTGGGCGGCGAGCCGGTGGGGCCGCGCTATATCGACTGGAACTTCGTGTCGTCGTCGAAGGAGCGTATCGACCAGGCGCGTGAGGACTGGAAAGCCGGGCGCATGAAACTGCCCGACCTCGACAAAGATGAGTTCATCCCGCTGCCGCCGAAGATCGGCGAGGCGCGTGAACCCGAACCGATGTCATGAGCAAGAGGCCGCCGCGCGTGGCTGGTGACGGCTTCTTGCCGGGAGCCGACGTTCGTTAAGTGGCCGCTCCCGACCCGAAGCGGACATCGGTCGCGCTAGTCAACCGCTGAGATCCAACTCAACGCTGAGCTGCTAGCCTCCCGGGTACTATCCGCGTTCGCCTCCAATGCAGCTCTGTCGATCCCCACTCAAGCCCCGAGGCCATCCGCTGCAGGTCGCTGCCCGCCGCTGTTTTTCGCACGAAGCTTCCTGACCCTGCCGACAGCCCGGCACTACTGATGTAGCTGGAGCCGCCGATAGATGACGAAGCCAACTCAGACCACGCCCGCTGAGCCGACCCGATTGGCTCGAAAGCTCCACATGCTTGATGCGATCGTGATCGGGCTGGGAGCGATGATCGGTGCCGGTGTATTCGCCGTGGTCGGACCGGCGGCAGAAGCCGCCGGCACCGGCCTGCTGGTGGCACTGGTGATCGCGGCACTAGTGGCCTACTGCAATGCCCTGTCGTCGGCGCAGCTGGCTGCGCTCTATCCAGAATCAGGCGGGGCCTACGTCTACGGCCGCAAACGGCTCGGCGACCTGTGGGGCTTTCTGGCCGGCTGGGGTTTCGTGGTCGGCAAACTGGCCAGTTGTGCGGCGATGGCGCTTACGTTCGCCAGCTATGCCGCGCCGCAATGGATGCGGCCTCTGGCGGTGTCGGCTGTGTTGATGATGACGGCGGTGAACTATTTCGGCATTCAGAAGACGGCGCTGCTGACGCGTGCGATCGTGGTGGTGGTCCTGATCTCGCTGGGAATCGTCGTGGCTGCCTCGTTATCCGGCGGGCAGGTTCGAGCCGACCGTCTGCTGCCCCTGACCGGAACCGGACCGTACGGTGTGCTGCAGGCCGCCGGTCTGTGGTTCTTCGCCTTTGCCGGTTACGCGCGTTTGGCCACGCTGGGTGAGGAGGTGGTCGATCCTGTGCGCACAATTCCGCGGGCGATCCCGGTCGCGCTCGGCATCACGTTGCTGGTCTATGCCGCGGTCGCAATCACCGCTGTGCTTGCAGTCGATGTCGAAACGCTCGCTCGCGCCACGGCGCCCCTGGTCACGATGGTCGAAGCCGGCGGCCGGGCAGCCTGGTCGCCGGTGGTGCGGATCGGCGCGACGGTCGCCTCGCTTGGTGTGTTGCTGTCGCTGGTGGTCGGCGTCAGCCGCACCACGTTCTCGATGGCCGCCAACCGTGATCTGCCGCACTTCTTCGCCGCGGTGCACCCGCGTTATCGCGTGCCGCACCGAGCCGAGCTCGGCGTCGGCTTGCTGGTGGCCACCGCCGTGGTGTTCGTCGACCTGCGATCGGCCATCGGCTTCAGCGCGTTCACAGTGCTGACCTACTACGCGGTGACCAATGCATCGGCGCTGACGTTGAAGCCCTCCGAGCGCCGTTGGCCACGGTGGATCGCGGCAGTCGGCTTGGCCGGATGCGTGACACTGTCCTTTACGCTGCCTGTGCCATCCGTACTCGCGGGTGCCGCGGTGCTGCTGACGGGTGTACTCATATTTCTGGTGTGGGGCCAACGAGCACCGGCACCGTAGGTAGATGCCGCTAGCGACAAGGAGGCGGCTCGCTGTGCGAAAACGGGGTCAGGTTCACTTCCCAACAATCGCTTTTGGCCGGAAGCAGCCATTCAATAATCACTCCTCCCCAATATCCTCATTCCACACCTCCGGATTCTCCGCGATATACCCCTGCATCATCTCGATGCATTCCCGGTCGGCGAGGTCGATGACCTTGACGCCGGCTTCGCGCAGCCAGTCGATGCCGCCGCTGAACGTTTCCGATTCGCCGACCACCACGGTGCCGATGTTGAACTGCCGCACCAGGCCGCTGCAGTACCAGCACGGGGCGAGGGTGGTGACCATGATGGTGTCGCGGTAGCTGCGCTGGCGGCCGGCCTTGCGGAAGGCGTCGGTCTCGCCGTGGATCGAGGGGTCGTTCTCCTGCACGCGGCGGTTGTGGCCGCAGCCGAGCAGGCGCCCGTCGGCGTGGTACAGCGCGGCGCCGATCGGGATGCCGCCTTCGGCCAGTCCCTGGCGGGCTTCGGCGACGGCGGTGGCGAGCAGGGCGTGGTAGTCGGGGGTGGCGATCATTCGGATGGGCCGTAAGGAGTGGATGGGCTGATCGTCGTCGTGGTGGCGCCGGATGTCGAGGACGGTCGGCTGAAGTGAGTGCGCGCCCGTGCAGGGCTGCGGGCGTCGTGGCGCCGGTATTGGGTGGCCGGCGACACTGCCGGCGGGCCGGTGCGATAATCGGCGCATGAACGATCCGACCCCGCACGACCCAGGCTCCGCGACGCCTTCAGACAGCGCTCCCGGCACCACCCACTTCGGTTTCCGCGACGTCCCCACCGGGGACAAGCAGAAGCTGGTCGGGGAGGTGTTTTCCTCGGTCGCCGGCAACTACGACTTGATGAACGACCTGATGTCGATGGGCATCCACCGGGTCTGGAAGCGCTACTTCGTTGCCACCGCGCAGGTGCGGCGCGGCGACCGGGTGCTCGACCTGGCCGGCGGCACCGGCGATATCGCGCTGCTGCTGAAGGATCGCGTCGGCGATGCCGGTTCGATCGTGCTGGGCGACATCAACGGCGAGATGCTGCGCGTCGGCCGCGACCGCATGACCGACAAGGGCAAGGTCGCCGGTTTCGAATACGTGCAGATGAACGCCGAGAAGCTGCCGTTTCCCGATGCCAGTTTCGACCTGGTCACGATCGCGTTCGGCCTGCGCAACGTCACCAACAAGGACGCGGCGCTGGCCGAGATGCACCGGGTGCTGAAGGTCGGCGGGCAAGCGCGGGTGCTGGAGTTCTCGGAAGTGAAGTTCGATTGGTTCAAGCCGATCTACGACTTCCACTCGTTCAAGGTGCTGCCGCGGCTGGGTAAGCTGTTTGCCAACGATGCGGACAGTTACCAGTACCTGGCCGAGAGCATCCGCAAGCACCCGCCGCAGGACGAGCTGAAGGCGATGATGGCCGCGGCCGGTTTTGCGCGATGCGACTACCGCAACCTGTCGGCGGGCATCGTCGCCATCCATACCGGCTACAAGGTCTAGCCGGGACGGCACTTCGCACCGGCTATCGGTCGACGCTACACTCGGGGACTTATTTGTAACCGTGGGCCCGCCAATGCGTTCCTCGATCCTGACCCTGTGTTTTGCTGCCGCCGTGGTAGTGGCTGGTTGCTCGCGCGATGCCGCGCCGGCCGCCGATACCGCCGCCCCACCCGATGCCGACGCGGTGACCGCGCCGGGTGCCGAGTACGACTCGTTGTCCTATGCCGAGCCCGACAAGGTCCGGATCAAGGATCTCGCGCTGGACCTGGATGTCGACTTCAACGACAAGCAGATCAGCGGCAGCGCGACCTACCAGCTGGACTGGGTGGATCCGGACGCGACCGAGCTGGTGCTCGATACCCGCGACCTGACCATCGAGAAAGTGGTCGGTGAGCGCAGTGACGACAAATGGGTTGACCTGAAGTACGAACTGGCCGACGCCGACAAGCGCCTGGGCAGCAAGCTGACCATCCAGGCCCCGGATCGCAGCGAGCGCATCCGCGTCACCTATCACACCGCGCCGCAGGCTTCGGGCCTGCAGTGGCTGACCCCGGCGATGACCGAGGGCGGCGAGCAGCCGTTCATGTTCAGCCAGTCGCAGCAGATCCACGCGCGCTCCTGGGTGCCGCTGCAGGACACGCCGCGGGTGCGTTTCACCTACACCGCGCACGTGACCAGCCCGGAGGACGTGATGGTGCTGATGAGCGCCGACAACGATCCCGACGCCACGCGTGACGGCGACTACACGTTCGCGATGCCGCAGGCGATCCCGTCCTACCTGCTCGCGATCGCCGCCGGTGACCTGGCGTTCAAGCCGATCTCCGAGCGCAGCGGCGTGTGGGCCGAGCCGGCGATGGTCGACAAGGCCACGGCCGAGTTCGCCGATACCGAGAAGATGATCGAGGCGACCGAGGCGCTGTATGGCCCGTACCGCTGGGGCCGTTACGACATCCTCGTGCTGCCGCCGTCGTTCCCGTATGGCGGCATGGAAAACCCGCGCCTGACCTTCGCCACCCCGACCGTGATCGTCGGCGACAAGTCGCTGGTGTCGCTGATCGCGCATGAGCTGGCCCACAGCTGGGCCGGCAACCTGGTCACCTTCTCCAGCCCGAAAGACCAGTGGATGAACGAGGGCATCACCAGCTACGTCGAGAACCGCATCATCGAGTCGTTGTACGGCAAGGACTTCGCCAACATGGAGGCGGCGATCGCGCAGAACGAGTTGCGCAAGACCATCGGCGACATGGAGCCGCAGGCGCAGTCACTGGCGATCCGTCCCGACGTGCACGTCAAGGCCGGCGATACGCTGACCGCCGTGGCGTACGACAAGGGCGCGTGGTTCATGATGTTCCTGGAGCACCGCTTCGGCCGCGAGGACTTCGATCCGTTCCTGCGCGGGTACTTCGACCACTTCGCGTTCCAGTCGATCCCGACCACCACCTTCATCCAGTACGCCAAGGACAATCTGCTGGCCAAGCATCCGGGCAAGGTCACCGAGGCCGAGCTGGACGAGTGGATCTACGGTCAGGGCATTCCCGAGTCGGCGCCGGTGACCGAGTCGCCGCAGTTCGACGCCGTGGACGAGGCACGCAAGGCCTGGCTGGACAGCGGCGAGCTGCCGGCCACCGACGTGACCGCAAAGTGGAGCACCCAGGAATGGCTGCACTTCATCGAGGGCCTGCCGGAAACGCTGGACCACGAGCAACTGGTGGCGCTGGACGAGGCCTACGAGTTCACCGGCACCGCCAACGGCGAGATCGCGATGCGCTGGTATCCGTTGACCGTGCGTAGCGGCTATCCGGAAGCCAATGAGGCGATTGCCGAGTTCCTGGCCCGGGTCGGCCGCCGCAAGCTGATCATGCCGACCTACGCGGCGCTGGTGAAAACGCCCGAAGGCCTGGCGATGGCCGAACAGATTCTGGCCGAGGCGCGGCCCGGCTACCACCCGATCACCACCGGCTCGGTGGATGCGGTGATTGCCGAAGCCAAGGGCGATGACACGGTGGAGACGCCGGTCGATTGATGCGCGCTGCATAGTCCATCAAGAACAACACGACCGCCTCCGAGGCGGTCGTGTTGTCTGGGCCGTCCGGACCACTGGCCAGGTGGCGGCGGCTTACGGCAATCTGGCCCCAATGAACACCAAGGAGTCGCGCAATGAGCAAGATCACATCGGCGTTGTTGCTGGCAGCGGCCATCGCGCTGTCGGCGTGCCAGCCCGCGCCTGATCCGGAAGCCGTGCGCGCCCAGCAAGCCGCCGCGGCAGAGCAGCAAGCCGAAGCCATGGCGGCGCAGTTCGACGAGCAGTTCGTCGCCGGCAACTGGGATCTGGCCAAGGCCCATGGCGACGTGCTGTTTGCCGAGTATCCCGATAGCGCGGCGGCGGCGCGGATCGAGGCCCAGCATGCCGAGGCGGCGGAGAAGGCGCATGCGGCACGCGAGGCACGACGCACCGAAGCGCTGTGGGCTTACCAGAGCCAGCCGGTCGGCGCCAAACAGCAACTATCAGCGGCCATCTATGCCAAGGACAACGTCGAGACCGATGGGGCGACGGCACGGCCGGTGCGACTGATCTTCCGCGACCATCCCGAGTGGGGCGACAGCAGCTATATGGTGCTGGAGGCGGGTGATTTCGATTGCTACGGCGGTTGTCGGGTCACAGTGACGGTCGATGATGACGAGCCGCGGCGTATGGCCGCCAGCCGGCCCGACACCGATGACGCGATTGCGATGTTCATCGAAGACGAGGCCGCGCTGTGGAAGCTGGCGAAAACTGCCGAAGTGATCTCGATCGAATTCCCGGCCAAGGTCGGCGGAACGCGGACTGCCGTGTTCGAAGTCGGCGGCCTGGATCGGGCCCGGCTGCCGGACTGGAACTGACCGGCACGTGCTCGATCAGGGCGTACTCGATCAGAACGCGTAGCCGAATTGCTGGCGGAACTGCCCGGCGAACCCGGTCGCGTCGAATCGCTGGTTCTGGGTGCCGGGATGCTCGACCTTGAGTGCGCCCATCAGGTTGCCGATCCGGCCGATGGTCTCCCAATCGCAGTTCTTCTGGATGCCGAAGATCAGCCCGGCGCGGAACGCGTCGCCACAGCCGGTCGGGTCGGTGATGCGGCGCTCATGCGCGGGTGGGATGTCCAGGCTGGCGCCATCGGCGTGGATCACCGCGCCCTTCGGCCCACGGGTGACGATGTAGGCCTTCACCTTGCTGGCGATCTGCTGCTCGCTCCAGCCGGTGCGTTCCTGCAACAGGTTGGATTCGTAGTCGTTGACGGTGACGTAGTCAGCCAGCCCGATGAAATTGCGCAACTCCTCGCCGTTGAACAGCGGCATCGCCTGGCCGGGGTCGAAGATGAAGGGGATGCCGCCCTCGGCAAACTCCCGCGCGTTCTGGATCATGCCGTCGTAGCCATCGGGACTGACGATGCCGATGGTCACACCGGCCACGTCGCGCACGTGGTTCTCGTGCGAGCGCATCATCGCGCCGGGATGGAACGCGGTGATCTGGTTGTTGTCCAGGTCGGTGGTGATGAATGCCTGCGGGGTGAACAGCTCGTCGATCACCTTGACCTGGTCAAGCCGGATCTGCTGCTGCTCGAACCAGCCGCGATAGGGCCCGAAATCCTGGCCGACGGTGGCCATCGGGATCGGGTCGCCGCCAAGCAGCTTGAGGTTGTAGGCGATGTTGCCGGCGCAACCACCGAACTCGCGGCGCATCCGCGGCACCAGGAACGAGACGTTCAGGATGTGCACCTTGTCCGGCAGGATGTGGTTCTTGAACTGGTCGGGGAACACCATGATGGTGTCGTAGGCCAGCGAGCCGCAGATCAGGGCAGACATCGATAATCACACTCCGAAATTGCCGGCCGTCGTGGCCAGACAGGATGCAAATGGGGGTTGGCGGGCCCGACGGAGGCCACGCCGGCCGCTAGCGTAGCGGCTGCTACGGCCGTCGACCAGTCAAACGAGCCACCGGCGGTGGCCGGAATGACCAAAACGGGTACAAAGCGCCGGAGAGCGCCATTTCTCCTTGCCCGGCAAGGGGGCGGTTGCTACGCTAGCCGACCGCCCCGGCACCCCATTTCACGGCCCAATCGACGATGTTCAAGAAGTTTCGTGGCATGTTCTCCAACGACCTGTCCATCGATCTGGGCACGGCCAACACCCTGATCTACGTACGTGGGCAGGGCATCGTCCTCAACGAACCATCGGTGGTCGCGGTGCGCCAGGACCGGATCGTTGGCGGTAACCGCACCGTGGTGGCAGTGGGTACCGAGGCCAAGATGATGCTGGGCCGCACGCCTGGCCACATCACCACGATCCGGCCGATGAAAGACGGTGTCATCGCCGATTTCACCTACACCGAGGAAATGCTCAAGCATTTCATCCGCAAGGTGCACAAGTCGCGCTTCCTGCGGCCCAGCCCGCGGGTGCTGGTGTGCGTGCCGTGCGGTTCGACCCAGGTCGAGCGCCGCGCAATCAAGGAGTCGGCCGAGGAGGCCGGCGCGCGCGAGGTGTACCTGATCGAGGAGCCGATGGCGGCGGCGATTGGCGCCGGCATGCCGGTGACCGAGGCGCGCGGCTCGATGGTGGTGGATATCGGCGGCGGCACCACCGAGGTCGCGGTGATCGCACTCAACGGCGTCGTCTACGCGGCGTCGGTACGCATTGGTGGTGACCGTTTCGACGAGTCGATTATCGCCTACGTGCGCCGCACCTACGGCACCTTGATCGGCGAGGCGACCGCCGAGCGGGTCAAGGAAACCCTGGGCTGCGCGTACCCGCAGGAAGAGAACGCCAGCATGGAGATCACCGGCCGCAACCTGGCCGAGGGTGTGCCGAAGATGATCACCATCACCTCCAACGAGGTGCTCGACGCGCTGCGCGAGCCGCTGGCCGGCATCGTCACCGCGATCAAGCTGGCGCTGGAGCAGACCCCGCCGGAGTTGGGTGCGGATGTCGCCGAACGCGGCATCGTGCTGACCGGCGGTGGCGCGTTGCTGGCCGGCTTCGACCGCATGGTCAGCGAGGAAACCGGCCTGCACGTGCAGGTCGCCGATGATCCACTGACCTGTGTCGCCCGCGGTGGTGGCCGGGCCCTGGAGTTGGTCGACATGCACGGCAACGAGTTCTTCGCACCCGATTAACCCCGCCCACGAGCAAGACGGTTCCCGATTAAGCATCAGTGCCTTCCTACGCCAGCCCCACCACCCCCAACCGTCCTGGTGAAGTCGCCGGCACGCTGTGGTTGCTGGCGTATCTGACCCTGGCGGTGGCGTTGATCGTGCTGGACCACCGTGGCGGCTGGCTGCACCAGGCGCGCTACCAGGCGTCGGGGTTGGCTCAGCCGTTGTGGGCCGTGGCCGGCTGGCCGGGGCGGATGGTCAGGAAGCTATACGACGACGCCGGCACGCTGGCCCAGTTGGGCGCGGAGAACCAGCGTCTGCGCAATCAACTGCTGGTCAACAGCGCCCGCATCGCGCGTCTGCAGACGCTCGCATCCGACAACCATCGCCTGCGTGGCCTGCTTGATGCGGCCGATAGTGGGAGCCTGGATGTGCAGCTGGCGCCAATACTGGACGTCGACCTGGACCCGACCCGGCAGCGGCTGGTGCTCGATGCTGGCAGCAACGACGGCATCCACGTTGGCCAGAGCGTGATCGACGCCGGCGGCCTGGTGGGGCAGGTCATCGCCGTCACGCCGATCCATTCGACCGTGTTGCTGCTGACCGATCCGTCCCATGCGGTGCCGGTGGCGGTGGCGCGTAACGGCGTGCGGCTGGTGGCCTACGGTGATGGCCGCAGTGACTTGCTGCGGGTACCGAGCATTCCCCTGTCCAGCGATATCCGGGTCGGTGACCAACTGGTGACCTCCGGACTGGGCGGGCGGTTTCCGGCAGGTTTTCCGGTGGGAACCATTATCTCCCTGCACCCGGATCACAGCCGTGCATTCCTGCTGGGTGAGATACGACCGGCGGCCCAACTTGATCGCGGGCGCGACGTACTGCTGTTGCGCCTGGTGCCGGCACCAGTGACCGACACCCCGATGACCGACACCCCGGTGACTGACAACAGCGATTCGACCGACGCGACGGACGCGGCAGGCGCGCCCGCGCCTTCTGAAACACCTGCGCAGGTGCTGCCATGAGGCGCTCGCGTCCGGCCTGGTTGCTGCCGGTGAGCGTGGTGGCCGGTCTGCTGGCCGGCCTGCTCCCCTTGCCGCCTTCGCTGCTGCCGCTACGACCCTTCTGGCTGGCGCTGGTGGTCGCCTACTGGGTCATCGAAGACCCCGAGCGGCTGGGGCTGGGCTTTGCCTTTATCGTAGGGCTGCTGGCCGATATCAGCTTTGGCAGCCTGCTGGGCGAGCACGCACTGCGTTTGGTGGTGATTGCGTTCATCCTGCAACGCTTCCGCGCCCGGATACGGTTCTTCCCGCTGTGGCAGCAAGCGTTGGCGATTGGCGGGTTGTTGCTGAACGACCGTGTGGTTGCCGCCGGCATCCACGTAGCGCTCGGCATCCAGCCATTGCCGATGATGTTCTGGCTCGCCTCGTTGACCGGGATGCTGTTGTGGGGTCCGGTGTTCCTGCTGCTGGACGCGCTGCGCCTGGGCAGTTGGCGCAGGAGCTAGGGCATGCGCCGTTTGCGCAAAGTGGTCAAGAATTCGGCGGCGGAATCCGGGCAGTTCCGCCGGCGTGCGGGCGTTGCGTTCGCCGGCGTGATGCTGGCGTTGGGCGGGTTGGCACTGGGGTATTTCCGCCTGCAGGTCTGGCAGTACGAAGACTACGCGACACGCTCGGAGCAGAACCGGATCAAGTTGCAGCCGGTGGTGCCTGGGCGTGGCCTGATCTACGACCGCGACGGACGGATCCTGGCCGACAACGTGCCGGCATTCCGCCTGGAGGTCACTCCCGGCGAGGCCGGCGACCCTGACAAGTGGCTACCGGAGCTGGCGCGCATCGTCGAGCTGTCGCCGCAGGACGTCGAGGAGTTCCTGCAGGCGCGCAAGGTGACCCGTGGGTTCAAGGCGATCCCGCTGAAACTGCGCGTCACGCCGGAAGAGGTCGCCCGGTTCGCGGTCGACCGCTGGCGCTATCCGGGAATCGAGGTGGTGTCGTACCTCAATCGTCGTTACCTGTATGGCGAGTTGCTGGCCCACGTGATCGGTTATGTCGGCCGGGTCGATGTCGAGGACCGGGAGACCATGGGCGAGGCGGGCATGTTGTTCAGCCATACCGGCAAGACCGGGGTGGAGCGCTTCTACGAGCAGGCGTTGCGCGGCAAGGTGGGGTACGAGAAGGTCGAGACTAATGTCGATGGTCGACCGATGCGGGTGGTCGGGCGGGTGGCGGCGACCCCGGGGGCGGACTTGCAGCTGTCGATCGACGTGGACCTGCAACGGGCGATGGTGGCGGCATTTGGCGATGCCGACGGCTCGGCGGTGGCGATCGATCCCAGGACCGGTCAGGTGCTGGCAATGGTCAGCCTGCCGTCGTACGACACCAACATGTTCGTCAACGGCATCTCCCATGCCGACTACAACGCGCTGATCAACAATCCGTCGCGGCCGTTGTTCAACCGCAACGTGCTCGGCGGCGGCCCGCCGGGGTCGACGGTCAAGCCGATGGTGGCCCTGGCCGGGGTCGACAGCGGCCTGCGCACGCCGGCCGACAAGACCTTCTCCAGCGGCGAGTTCCACATCCCGGGGCAGAGCCGCGGTTATCGCGATTCGCACCGCGGCGGCCACGGTTGGGTCGATCTGCGCGATTCGATCTCGCAATCGGTCAACACCTACTACTACAAGCTTGCCCTGGACATGGGCATCGATACGTTCGCCCAGTACATGCATCGCTACGGGTTCGGCGAGCAGACCGGTATCGACCTGGCGGGAGAGACCGACGGGGTGGTGCCGTCGCGCGACTACAAGCGATCAATCAGTACCGAGCCGTGGTACCCCGGCGAGACGGTGATCTCCGGCATCGGCCAGGGCTACTGGATTGCCAGTGCGCTGCAACTGGTGCGTGCCACGGCGGCGATTGCCAACGGCGGCGACCTGCACGAGCTGCGGCTGCTGCAGGCCCGGCGCGACCGCTACGGCGCCCCCTGGCAGCCGCTGGCGGAGACACCCAGCTCAGCGATCACCGACAACCCCGGGCATCTGCGTGCGGTACAGGAGGGGATGGTGGCCACCGTCAACGGACCCCGTGGCACGGCCCGCGCGACCGGCCGCGGCGCGCCGTACACCATCGCCGGCAAGACCGGCACCGCCCAACGCTCCAGCCGCAAGGGCAACATCAGCCGTGACCCGCACTCGCTGCCCTACCACCTGCGTCATACCGCGTTGTTCATTGGATACGCACCGGCGGAGGAGCCGACGATCGCGATCGCGGTGGTGGTCGAGCACGGCGGCTACGGTGGCAGCACCGCTGCGCCGATCGCGCGTGCCGGCTTTGATGCCTGGCTGCTGGGCAAGATGCCGGACGGCCTGGCGCCGCTGGACGACAGCGCGACCGAGCCGGCAACCGATGCGCCGCTGGATCCATCAGCGACCGCCACCGCCGACGAGCCTGCGCCATGAGCGTGATCCTGCGCTGGTTGTTGGACCTGCTGCGGCGCGGCGTGCGCACGCTCGACTGGCTATTGCTGGGGGCGTTGCTGGCGCTGATGGCGATCGGCCTGGCGGTGCTCTACAGCGCCGGTGGCCAGTCCACTGCTCTGGTGGTGGCGCAAGGCTCACGGTTTGCGGTGGGGCTGGGTGCGTTGTGGCTGCTTTCCCGGTTGCCGCCCATCCAACTGCGCAACTGGACCCCGTTGGCCTATGGCATCGCATTGTTGCCGCTGCTGGTGGTGCTGTTTGTCGGTCAGGGCCGGCACGGGGCCCACTGGATCAACCTGGGGCTGTTCTACTTCCAACCCGCCGAGCTGCTGAAGCTGGCATTGCCGATGATGGTGGCGTGGTATCTCAACCGTCAGCCGCTGCCGCCGCAGTTCTCGGTGGTGCTGGTCGCGGCCGCGATCATCATCGTGCCAACCGGCCTGATATTGCTGCAGCCGGACCTCGGCACCGCCATGCTGGTAGGTGTCAGCGGCGCGTTCGTGCTGTACCTGGCCGGACTGTCGTGGTGGTGGTTTGGTGTCGGCTTTGGTGCGGTTGCCGCCAGCGCGCCGGCGGCGTGGTTCTGGCTGCTCAAGCCTTACCAGAAAGACCGCATCCTGATGTTTCTCGATCCCGAGAGCGACCCGCTCGGCGCCGGCTGGAACATCATCCAGAGCAAGATCGCGATCGGCGGCGGTGGCTTCACCGGCAAGGGCTGGGGTGAGGGCACCCAGGCCCACCTCAACTATATTCCCGAGCACACCACCGACTTCATCTTCGCCGTGCTCAGCGAGGAATTCGGCTGGATCGGCGTGGCAGTGACGTTGACGTTGTACATGTTCGTGGTGGGGCGCTGCCTGTGGATTGCCGCCCAGGCGCGCGATGGCTATTCGCGACTGCTGGCCGGATCACTTGGTTTGGCATTCTGCGTCTATGTGGTGGTCAACGGCGGCATGGTGGCCGGGTTGATGCCGGTGGTGGGGGTGCCGATGCCGCTGCTGAGCTACGGCGGCACCTCGGCGGTGTCCTTGCTGGCGGGCATGGGCGTGGTGATGGCAGTGCGCGCGCATCGGCCGGTGCACGGGCGTTGAGACAACACCACCTGACTCACGGCGTCGTGATACGTCTTCAACGGTTCTGGGCCTTTCGCGTGCGTGGTAATCTCGCCGCGATGACACGCCAACTCGCCAGTCGCGCCCTGCTATGTGCGCTCCCGCTCGTGCTGGTGGCCTGCGCCACGCAGACGCCGCCGCCGATTCCTCAATCTGAGCCGCCCCAGGTGGCCGAGCCGGTGGCGCCGACGCCGCCGCCATCGACGCCGGTGGTGTCCAGTGCGCAGCCGATCGAACAGGCGGTGCCGGTCTTCGTGCGCACCGCAGCGGCCAAGTACGACGTCGATGCCGATTACATCAAGACGGTGCTGGACCAGGCGGAGATCCGCGACAGCATCATCACCGCGATGACCCGCCCGGCAGAGGCCAAGCCATGGAGCGGCTATCGGCCGATCTTCATCACCCAGGGCCGGATCGACCAAGGCCGGGCCTTCCTGGCCAAGCACCGCGATGCGCTGGAAAAGGTAGAGGCCGAGTACGGCGTCCCGCCCGAGATCATCGTGGCCATCCTGGGCGTGGAAACCAGCTATGGCGGCAATACCGGCAGCTACCCGGTGATCGATGCGCTGTACACGCTGGCCTTCGCCTACCCCCGCACCAACCTGCCCGGCAAGATCGAGCGTGAGAACACCCGTGAGGCGTTCTTCCGCGACGAGCTGGCGCAGTTGTTCGCGCTGGGCAAGGAAGCCGGTTTCGACGTCACCACGCGGAAGGGAAGCTATGCCGGGGCGATGGGCTGGGGCCAGTTCATGCCGTCCAGCTACCGCGACTATGCCGTCGATGGCAACGGTGATGGCAAGATCGACCTGTTTACCGACCTGGACGACGTGTTCGCATCGGTCGCCAATTACTTCGTGGAAAAGGGCGGCTGGCAGCGCGGGGAGCCGGTCACCGTGCGGGCGATCCGCGCCAGCGACGCGCAGGACTTCGAGCCCGAAGGCCTGGAGCCACGCTATACCCTGGCCCAGTTGGCCGCGCGCGGTTACACGCCGGCGGTTCCGGTGACCGGGGTGGACACCGCGACCTTGCTGAATCTGGATGGCGTGGATGGCAAGGAGTACTGGTTCGGGTTCCAGAACTTCTACGCGATCACCCGCTACAACATCTCCAAGCATTACGCGATGGCCGTTTATCAGTTGTCGGAGGCCATTGCCGGACGTGAGATCCCGGTCGCCGGCACGGGCCAGCCGGGCGCATGAAGCGGCTGCTGGTCGCGACCCTGGTCATCGGTCTGGCGTCCTGCGCCAGTGCCCCTGAAAAGCCGGCAACCGCGCCCGGTGCGGCCGCCGACCAGGACCGCGGCACCAGCAGTCAGCGAAAATCTCCCTACCCTGCTGCCAAGGAGGACCTGAGCAAGCGCGGCGATTACACCGCCGGCGGCCTGTACGCGCCGCACATCGCCGATTCCGCACCCGATGTGGATATCGATGTCTCGCTGATCCCCGAGCCCGACGTGGAGGCGCTGGAGCGATCGCGCTACGGCAACCGGTCGACCTACAGCGTGCTCGGCAAGAAGTACCACGTCATGGACGACAGCGAGGGCTACGTCGAGCGCGGCAAGGCGTCCTATTACGGCAACAAGTTCCATGGCCGGCGCACCTCCAACATGGAGGTGTACGACATGTACGCGTTCACCGCAGCGCACAAGACGCTGCCGCTACCCAGTTTTGCCCGGGTCACCAACCTGGACAACGGCAAGACGGTGGTGGTGCGGGTCAATGACCGCGGACCGTTCCACGAAGGCCGGGTGATCGACCTGAGCTATGCCGCCGCGCTCAAACTGGGCATCACCCAGGCCGGCACCGGAAGCGTGGAAGTTCGCGCGTTGCAGCCTGGTGAGGATGGCTCGAGCTACGCCGGCGACGCGCCTGCCACGAATGAAACGGCCGCAGTTGCGGTGCCGGCGGCGGCCAGTTCGATGGACAAGCTGGTTGCGTCGTTGCCGGTCGCCGCCGCTGATGCGGTCAAGCTGCCACCGGGGGTGCGGATTGCCACCGGCAAACCGAGGCCGGCCCCCGGCGCGGCGGAAAACCCGGCGAACACTGCGGCGGTGACTGCTGCTTCTGCCGCCGGCACCGTGGTGACGGATGGTTCGACGGCGCAACAATGGCGCTTCGACATGAACCAGGACGGCCGGACCATGACGGCCGAGGAATTCGATACCTGGATGCAGCAGCGCCGGGTACGCGTCGCCACCGGACGGCCGGGCACGCCCGATCGCGTTGCCACCACAGCCAGCCTGGTGATCGACGATCCTGCCAACCCGGCCCAGGCAGCCGCGGCGGTGGCCAAGGTCGTGACCACTGGCGCGGACGCGTCCGATGAGAGCGTGACCTTGCAGGTCGCGAGCTTTGCCGGGCGTGACAATGCAGATCGCGCGTTGGCAATGTTGCGTGGCGCCGGTATCGCCGATGCCAGCCTCCAGGGCGGCAATGCGGCTGGCCAGCATGTCTGGCGCCTGCGCGTCGGCCCGCTGCCGGCCGATACCGCACCGGCGCTGGCCAGCCGTATTGCCAGTCTGGGCTTTGGCGCGCCGCAGCGCGTCATCGAATGATTACCCCTTCCTTCCAGATATCCCGATAGAGATATCCCGATACACCTCGGCCGCGCGTCGACCCGGAGCAGTTCAACGATGAAGTCCCCAACCGTCTTTCGATCGATCAGTCTTGCCGCACTGGCCACCTTTGCCGTCGGTCTGGCCTTTGCCCAGACGCCCGCGCTGCCAAAACCGGCGGCGCTCGCGCCGGCCAGTGAATCGCTGCCGGTGCCGCCGCCGCCCGAGGTGGTGGGAGAGGCCTGGGTGGTGATGGACGCGGCCAGTGGCAATGTGTTGGCGGGGGAAAATATCGACGCTCCGTTGCCGCCGGCCAGCATCACCAAGGTCATGACCAGCTATGTGATCGCCGCCGAAATGGCCGGCGGCAAGGTCAAAGCCGACGATCAGGTGATGATGACCGAGAACGCCTGGCGCAAGGGTGGTGCGGGCACCGATGGCAGTTATTCGGGTTTCCAGGTCAACCAGTCGGCACCGCTGCTGGAGATGGAGAAGGGCATGGTGGTGCAGTCGGGCAACGATGCCGCGATTGCACTGGCCGAGCATGTCGCCGGCAGTGAAGATGCGTTTGCCGCGCTGATGAACCAGTACGCCGAGCGCATCGGCATGAAGAACACCCATTTCGTCAACGCCACCGGATTGACCGACGAAGGCCACGTGTCCACGGCCCGCGACCTGGCGTTGCTGGGCCGGGCGCTGGCGTTGAACTTCCCGGAGACCTACGCCTACAACAAGATCAAGGAATTCACCGTCGGCCCGATCACCCAGCCCAACCGCAACGTGCTGTTGTGGCGCGACAAGAGCGTGGATGGCATCAAGACCGGGCACACCTCGGCCGCCGGCTACTGCCTGATGGCGTCGGCCAAGCGCGGTGACCAGCGGCTGGTTTCGGTGGTGCTTGGCTCAAGCTCGGAAAAGCAACGCGCCGATGACAGCCAGGCCCTGCTCAACTGGGGGTTCCGCTTCTACGAGACGCACAAGCTGTATGACGCGGACACCTCGATTGCGACCCAGAAGGTCTGGAAGGGCACCGCCGACGAGGTCCAGCTTGGGGTGGCCGCGCCGTTGCTGGTGACCTTGCCGCGCGGCAAGTACGAGCAGCTCAAGCCGACCATGGATGTACCCAAGACCCTGGTCGCGCCGATTGCCAAGGGCCAGGCGATCGGCACCGTGAAGGTCACGCTGGACGGGAAGGTCATTGCCGAGAGGCCGTTGGTCGCGCTGGCCGCGATCGAAGAAGGCGGCTTCTTCAAGCGCCTGTGGCACGAGCTGCTGATGTGGTGGGAATCGGTCTGAGTCCGCTTGCCGCCGCCACCTTGGGTTGGCGGCGGGTCGTACCCATAATTGACCGATGGACATAATCTCCGACAATCCCGAACACGGGTTCCAGTTTCCCGGTGAATTCCAGCTCAGCGCCATGGGCGCGGCCGAGATCGGACTGGAGCAGGAACTGCCGCAACGCTTGCTCGATGCCGGTATCGAAGTGCGCAGCGAACACATCGACTGGAAACACTCGTCCAACGGCAAGTACGTCTCGGTGCGGATCGTGTTTCTGGCGGACAGCCGCGCGCAATACGATCTCGCCCATCAGGTGCTGCGCGACCACCCGGAAGTAAAGTGGACGCTGTAGTTGCCGCGCAGGGCCGGCCGCGTCTGCGGCCTGCCGCCAAGCTGCGTGACCTGGCGGGCCGCCAGCCCTACGAGCCGGTCTGGCGCGCGATGCAGGCCTTTACCGACGCGCGCGATGGCGACACCGACGATGAGCTGTGGCTGGTCGAACACGAGCCGGTATTCACCCTCGGCCAGGCCGGCAAATCCGAGCACGTTCTGGCTGCGGGCGACATCCCGGTGATCCATGTCGACCGCGGCGGCCAGGTGACCTACCACGGGCCGGGGCAGCTGGTGCTGTATCCGTTGCTGGACCTGCGCCGGCTGAAGATCGGGGTGCGCGAGTACGTGTGCCGGATCGAGCAGTCGGTCATCGATACCCTGGCCGATTGGAACATCACCGCGGTTCGCCGCGCAGGCGCCCCGGGGGTCTACGTGGCCGGCGCCAAGATCGCCGCACTGGGTATCCGGGTGCGGCGCGGCTGCACCTTCCACGGGCTGGCGCTCAATGTCGACATGGACCTGTCGCCATTCCAGCGCATAAACCCCTGTGGTTACGCGGGGTTGCAGGTGGCCTCGATGGTAGACTTTGGCGGCCCTTCGGGACTTGAAGCGGTCAAGCCGGCGCTGGTCGGGCATCTCGCCAGCCAGTTCGGATTGGCGGTCGAAGCGGCGGCGGGCGTGTTTCACGCGCCATCATCCAGCCCTCCCGTGAAAACCGGACCGGGGGCCAACAACATCAAGAGCACTGCATTGCCATGACCGACTCCGCCATGACCGGCACCGCAAAATCCATTCCGCTCGCGGTTGTCGGCAATGACGCTCCGGCGTCGCTGCAGCCGGGCGTGAAGCAATTGGCGGGCGACAAGATCAACCGCTCGCCGGTGCAGTTTGCCGACGTCCCGGTACTGCGCAAGCCGTCCTGGATCCGGGTCCGGATCCCGTCCGGCAATGCGGTCGCCAAGCTCAAGGCGAAGCTGCGCGAGAACCGGTTGGTGACGGTATGCGAGGAAGCCAGCTGCCCCAACATCCATGAGTGCTTCGGTCACGGCACCGCCACGTTCATGATCCTGGGCGAGGTGTGCACGCGCCGTTGCAGCTTCTGCGACGTCGCCCACGGCCGTCCCAAGCCGCCTGATGCCTCCGAGCCGGAGAACCTGGCCCGCACCGTCGCCGACATGGGCCTGAAGTACGTGGTGATTACCTCGGTGGACCGGGACGACCTGCGCGATGGCGGCGCCCAGCATTTTGTCGACTGCATCGCCGCCATCCGTGCCCACAGCCCGAGCACCCGGATCGAGATCCTGACTCCGGACTTCCGCGGCAAGGGCCGGATGGACCGCGCGCTGGAGATCCTGGCAACCAACACCCCGGACGTGTTCAACCACAACCTGGAGACCGTGCCGGAGCTGTACCGCAACGTCCGTCCCGGCGCCGATTACCAGTGGTCGTTGACCCTGCTGCAGAAGTTCAAGGCGCGCCATCCGGAGCTGACCACCAAGTCCGGGATCATGCTGGGGCTGGGCGAGACCATGGACCAGGTCCGGCAGACCCTGCGCGACCTGCGCGCGCACGATGTCGACATGATCACCATCGGCCAGTACCTGCAGCCCAGCGCCCACCACCACCCGGTGATGCGCTATTGGACGCCGGAAGAGTACAAGGAGCTGGAAGTGTTTGGCTTGGAGCTCGGGTTTGGCCACGTCGCCTCCGGCCCGCTGGTGCGCTCGTCTTACCATGCGGACCGTTCGGCAGCGGAGGCCGGCGTGGCCTGATGGCGCCATCGGGTTTCCACCCGACGCGCCTGCCTGACCGCCAAACGCGATCAAACTGAACCAAAACCGTCATTGAAGGGGTGGATTTCGCCTGTTTCGGGGTTTTCCCGGGCCGATGTCGTGACAGCGGCAGCAACTTTAGGCACTGTCGACTTGTCCAAGATATTTGCAACCTGAGTTCCATGGCCCCGCGCCAGGCCTGTCCCCCCTTCACTATTGGCCGCCCAGCCCTATTCCATGACCAACACTCCCCTGCTTGCGTTGCTGCTGACCGCGCCCCTGGCGATGTTGGGGCATGCCGACACTTCCCCATCCGTCGCGCCCGTGCCGGTAGCGCCGCCAGTGACCCAGGTCGCGGCGGACAAGCCCAGCCTGAGCATGGACCTGCCCGACAACGTGACCCCCGACCAGGCCACGGCGGCCAAGCTGGTCTACGGCTTGTTGTCCGACAGCCGTTACGCCTATCGGCCACAGCCGCTTGACGATGCGTTGTCGGCCGACATGTACACGCGCTACCTGGAAGCGCTCGACGGCGGCAAGCAGTTTTTCACCCAGGCCGATATTTCCAGTTTTGACCGCTACCGCACCGAGCTTGACGACGCCATCAAGAGTGGCCAGATGCAGCCGGCATACGAGATTTTCGACCTCTATGCCCAGCGTGTGATGGAGCGGGTGGCCTATGCCCGCGCATTGTTGAAGCAGGACATCTTCGATTTCACCGGCGATGACCGCTTCCATTACGACCGTGAGGACGCGCCGTGGGCGGCCGACACGGCCGAGCTGGATCAACTGTGGAAGCAATCGGTTCGCAACGACTGGCTGCGCTTGAAGCTGGCGGGAAAGGACGCCGACAAGATCCGCGAGACGCTGGACAAGCGTTACGGCAACCTGGCCGAGAACATCACCCAGCTGGAGGGTCAGGACGTGTTCCAGACCTTCCTCAACAGCTACACCAGCGCAATTGACCCGCACACCAGTTACTTCACGCCGCGCTCGGCGGAGAACTTCAACCTGTCGATGTCGCTGTCGCTGGAAGGCATCGGCGCAGTGCTGCAAAAGCAGGACGACATCGTTGCAATCCGCGAAATCGTGCCCGGTGGACCGGCCGACAAGTCCGGGATCCTGGCGCCCGGTGACCGCGTGGTGGGTGTCGGCCAGGATAAAGAGGGTCCGATGGAAGACGTAATCGGCTGGCGCATCGACAACGTGGTCGAGCTGATTCGTGGACCCAAGGATTCCCAGGTACGCCTGGACATCATCCCGGCCGAGGCCGGGCTCGACAGCAAGCCGGTACGGGTGCTGATCACCCGCGACAAGGTGCGGTTGGAGGACCAGGCGGCGAAGTCGAAAGTGTTGGAAATCGAAGGCGAGGGCGATGTCCCGGACCAGCGGATCGGCGTCATCGAGCTGCCCGGTTTCTACCAGGACTTTGAAGGTCGCCGACTGCACAAGGACGACTATGCCTCCGCCACGCGCGACGTCGCCAAGTTGCTGGCCGAACTGGAGGCCGATGGCGTGGACGGGGTGGTCCTGGACCTGCGCAACAACGGCGGCGGCTCATTGAACGAGGCGATCGAGTTGACCGGTTTGTTCATCGACCAGGGACCGGTGGTGCAGGTGCGCGAGTCCGGCGGTCGGGTCAGTGTCAATGGTGACGAGGATCGCGGCGTGGCCTGGGATGGCCCGTTTGCGGTGCTGGTCAATCGCGGCTCCGCGTCGGCCTCGGAGATCTTCGCCGGTGCGATCCAGGACTACGGCCGTGGCCTGGTGATCGGTGAGACCACCTTCGGCAAGGGCACCGTGCAGAACCTGGTCGACCTGGACCGCTGGCCGGCGACCGAGGAAGAGCGCTTCGGCCAGGTCAAGCTGACCGTCGCCCAGTTCTTCCTGCCCGATGGCAGCTCGACCCAGAACAAGGGCGTGGTGCCGGACATCAATTTCCCCGCCTCGGTCGATGCCAGCGAATACGGCGAGAGCACCTATGACAACGCCTTGCCCTGGACCCGGATCGCTGGAGTGCCGCACGTCAGCTACGGCAACTTCCAGCCCTTGTTGCCGAAGCTTGAGACCCTGCATGCCGCACGGATTGTCGAGAGCCTGGAGTTCACGTGGTGGAACGAGGATGTCGCCAGGTTCCGCAAGGAAGCCGACAAGACCTCGATCTCCTTGAACGAGCAGGAGCGTCGGACCGAGCGTGATGCCAACGAGGCGCGACGACAGCAACGCCAGGACACCCGCAAGGAGCTGGGCCTGGCGCTGGATCCGCTGGCGCTGGCTTCCGCCGACGACGGCCTGACCGCCAACGAGCGCGACATCATCAAGGACACCGCGCGCGAGAAGGCGGCCGAAGATCGTCCCGACCCGCTGCTGCAGGAGTCCGCGGCGATCCTTGCCGACGCGATCTACCTGCTGGGCAACGACGCGCAGCTGTCCAGCGTGGTGCTGCCGCAGTCGACCGTTGTTGGCAGCTGGGCAGATTGAAAACGACGTGTTGAAGCCGACGCGTTGAAACCGACGCGATAGCGCAAGGTACTAGACAACACGGGCGCCTTCGGGTGCCGTGTTGTTATGCGGCAAGCGGGCTTTGGCCGTTCGCTTCAGGCCCCCCGCAGCGCCTCGGTCACCGGCAACCGCGCCGCCCGCAATGCCGGGAACAGCCCGCCCACCAGGCCGATGCCCAGGGCCCACTTCAAGCCGGTCCAAAGCAGTTCCGGTGAGACCTTGAACTGGAATACGACCTGGCTGAAGTTGTTGCCGAGCGTCGATACCGTGTAGCCGTTGAACACCAGCCAGGCGATCAGGCCGCCCAACACGCCGCCCAGCAGGGCGAGCAGCATCGTCTCCAGCATCACCGCCATCACCACCGGCAGGCTGCGGAAGCCAATCGCGCGCATGGTGGCGATCTCGCGGGCGCGTCCGGCGACCGCCGCGTACATGGTGTTGAGCGCGCCGAAGACCGCGCCAATGGCCATGATCGCGCCGATCGCGGTGCCCAGGATGCTGATCAGTTTGGTCAGCTGTCCGGATTGCTTGGCGTAGTAATCGCGGGTGGTTTCGACGTCCAGCTTCAGTCGTGGATCGGCGTCCATTGCGGCCTTGAGCTGCTCGAAACCGGCCTTGCCCTGGACGCGCACGGTGATCGATTGGAATGCGTTGCGCCGGTAGGCCGCGGCGATGGTTTCCGCATCGCCCCACAGCTCCGAGTCGTGCGCATCACCGGAGGCGAAGGTGCCGACGATGGTCCACTCCTGGTTGGCGAAATCCAGCGTGTTGCCGACCTCAAGGCCGGCGAACTGCGACTGCGCGCCTTGGCCGACCATCAGCTCGTGCAGACCGGCGCCGAACTTGCGGCCCTCGATGATGCGGATGCCGTCGCGCACTTCCCAGGCCTCTTCGCCGACTCCGCGGAACTGCGCGTTGGCATCGCTGCCATCGGCGCGTGACGGCAACGCCACGACCTGTGACAATTCCGCCGACAACAGCGGCTTGCCGTCGGCGCCCTGCTGGATGCCGGGCAGGTTGGCGACCAGTGGTACCTGCTCGCGCAAGATAATCGAGTTGGTTTCCGCCTGCGAACCGCCGCGCAGGACGATCGCGGTGTCGTCGCTGCCGGTCGCATCCAGGGTTGCCTTGAAGCCCTCGCCCATCGCCAGCATCGCGACCAGCACGCCGACCACGCCGGCGATGCCGATGATGATCACAGAGGAGGCCCCCCAGCGCTGCGGCAGGCTGGCGATGCCGATCCGCGCCGCCGCCAGCGCGAGCCGGCCGGCATGAGTGAACGACAGCCACAGCCCGAGCAGCACCGCCACCGCGAGCACGGCGTACCAGGGCAGCGTGGTCCACACGGCCAGCCCGACCAGCAGCAACAGGATCGACAACAGGTTCCACAGCCATTGCTTGTTCATGGTCCGATCCCCGCGTTATTCATTGGAGTGGGCAGGCCGGTCCGAGCCATCATCAGCGTCCCGCCAGCGCGTCGACGATCTTCAGCCGCTTCGCCCGCAGTGCCGGCAACAGGCCGACGATGATGCCGATCCCGACCATCAATCCCAAGCCGACCAGCCAAGTCTGCGCGGGTACCTGTGGCAGCGAGATCATGCCGCCGCTCAGGGCGGCGAGAGTGGGCATGATTGCCGATGCCAGCCCCAACCCGATCAAGCCGCCCAATACCACCAGCAGCACCGATTCCACCATCACCAGGGTCAGCACGGTGCCATCGGTGAAGCCCAGGGTTTTCAGCGTGGCCAGCTCCGGCACGCGCTCGCGCACCGCCTGGGCCATGGTGTTGCCGGTCAGCAGCAGCAAGGTGAAGAACACCGCGCCCATGATCGCGCTGACGATCAGGCCGATGTCGGCGAACTGTTTCGCGAACGCCTGCTGGAACGCGGACTCGGTCTGGCTCTTGGTCTCGTGGTCGGAGTTGGCCGACAGCGCATCGATCGCCTGCGCGATCTGGGAGGCCCGCGCGGGGTTGCCGATTTGCACGGTGAAAAAACTCACCCGGCTCTTGATGTAGTCGTTGGCCTCGTCGAAATACTTCCAGTGCATCATCAGCTGGTTTTCGGCCCCCATGTTCTCGCGGTCCCGGGCGCGGAAGATCGCGCTGACCTGCAGCGGCCAGTCGTTGCTGCCGTCGCGCGGAAAGATCGTTGCCTGCAACGGGATGGTATCGCCCAGCTTCCAGTCGAACTTGTTGGCCAGCGCCTCGCCCACGGCGGCTCCGGTGCGGTTGGCGCGGAACGCCTTCAGCTGCTCCGGTGGCACATCGAAGTCGCTGTAGACATCGAAGTAGTTGTCGGCCACCGAGAAGTTCGGGAAGAAGTTCTTCGGGTCGCGGTAGATGCCGCCAAACCACATCGCATAACTCACCTTCTCCACGCCCGGGACCGCCTCGATCTGCGGCAGCAGGCGGGTCGGCAGGGTCTGGGTGATCGACAGGCGCGAGGCGACGATCAAGCGGTTGGCGCCGTCCACGCTGCCGCCGGAGTTGAATGCCACGCGCACCGAATCCAGCATCCCGAACAGCATGAAGGCGGCGACCACCGATAGCAGTGTCAGCAGGGTGCGGGTCTTGCTGCGGAACAACTGGGCCCAGATCAGCGAAAGGTATTTCATGGCCGCCTCAGTGCGCCATCGCCGGCGCGTCGACCAGTTCACCCTTGTCCAGATGGATTGTGTGGCTGGCGTACTCGGCGGCCTTGGGGTCGTGGGTGACCATGATGATGGTCTTGCCGTGCTCGCGGTTGAGCATCTGCAGCAGCTGCAGGATCTCCTCGGCCGAATGGCGGTCCAGGTCGCCGGTCGGCTCGTCGCAGATCAGGAAGGTCGGGTCGGAGACAATGGCCCGTGCAATCGCCACGCGTTGCTGCTGGCCGCCGGACAGCTCGTTGGGCTTGTGCGTCTTGCGATCGGCCAGGCCGACCAGTTGCAGCGCGATATCGGCGTTGCGCTTGCGTTGCGCGCTGCCCAGGTGGGTCAGCAACAGTGGCAGTTCGACGTTCTTCTGCGCGGTCAGCATCGGCATCAGGTTGTAGAACTGGAACACGAAACCGACATGGCGGCTGCGCCAGTTGGCCAGTTGGCCGGCGCTCATCCGGTCGATGCGCTCGCCTTCGATCTCGATCTCGCCCGAGCTGGGGTTGTCGAGCCCGCCGATCAGGTTGAGCAAGGTGGTCTTGCCCGATCCCGACGGCCCCATCAATGCGACGAAATCGCCTTTCGGGATGTCCAGGTCGAGGCCGTGCAGCACCTGGATCTTCTCGGGACCACGCTGGTAGGTCTTGGTGAGGTTGCGGATGCTGACCAGGGGTGACATTGCGTTTGCCTCGGTGGGTTGTCGGCGGGTGTCGCCGATCTAGCTGTCTTGGTTCTAGCTGTCTTGTTCCGCCATGCGTACTTTCGCGCCGTCCTGCATCGCCTCCGGCGGGTCAAGCACGACGGTCTCTCCGGCGCTCAGGCCCGATATCACCTGGCGGTCCTCGCCCATCGCCCGCCCGGTTGCCAGTGTGCGCTGCACAACCGTGTCGTCGGGGTCGAGCACGAATGCCACGTCCAGGCCGTCGCGTTCCACAATGGCCGCCGCCGGCACGCGTACGCCCTGCGGTTGCTGCGAAGCGGGGTTTGGGGCCTGCAGGAAGCTCACCCGCACGCCCATTTCCGGCACGATCCGGTCATCCTGCTCGTTCAGCGCGACCCGCACTTTCACCGTCGCCTTGCCGCGGTCGGCGGTCGGCACGATCGCGATCACCTCGCCGGGAATCTTCCAGTCCGGATACGCGTTCAGCGTCGCCTCGACCGGCATCCCCGGCTTGACCCGGCCGATGTAGGCCTCGCCGACGTCGACCTCGACCTCCAGCGAATCCATGTCCACGATCGTGCCGATGCCGGTACGGGTGAAGCCGCCACCGGCCGACAGCGGAGAGATCATCTCGCCGGGCTGGGCGGCCTTGGCAATCACCACGCCGGCAAACGGCGCGCGCACCACGGTGTTGTCGACGCCGTTGTCGGCGATCGCGAGTTGGTCTACGGCGACCTGCGCCTGGCGCTGTGCGGTCAGCAGCTGCGCACGCAACGCATCGCGCTCGGCCACTGCCTGGTCGTACTGTGCTTGCGATACCAACTGCTGTTTGACCAGCGGACCCAGGCGGGTTGCACTGGCTTCGGCCTCGCGCAGACGGGCCCGGGCGCTACCAATCTGGCTGCGCGCCGCGCCAAGCTGGGCGGTGGCGAGCTCGCGCTGGGCGGCGGCATCGACCGGATCCAGCGTTGCCATCACCTCACCGGCCTCGACATGCTGGCCTTCCTCGATCAACACCTCACGCACCTTGCCGGTGATCTTGGACGAGACCGTCGCCATGCGCCGCGCGACCACGTAGCCGCTGGCATCGAGCACCGAGCTGGAAGCGCTGTTGCTGCCGATCGCCACCACCGGCGCGGTCTGTACTTCGATCCCGCTGTCGCGGCTCAATAGCCATGCGCCGATGGCCAATGCCGCCAGGGCAATGATCGCCAGCGCCACCCACAAACCGCGCCGCGATGGTGGCGGGGCGGCTTGGCGGTCGATGCGGAGTTCCTTCAGCAGTTCGGCGTTGGTAGTCATCGTGGGCCGTAGTGTTGGGGGAGTCGCTCCCTGCGACAGAAACAGCCTAAGCGGCCGCCGGGGCAGCGTCACGTGACGGTTGTCATGCGAATCGGGTGATCGTCGGGACTGCCGGCGCCGCCGCGCGCTGCCTATCGTGACTGCATCCCGCAAACAAGGGCGCACACGATGGATGATTGTCAGACAGAACTCGCCAGCCTGCGCGGTGTGCGCAAGCATTACGGCAAGGTGCTCGCCCTGGACGGGGTCGACCTGTCGCTGCAGCGCGGCCAGGTGCTTGCCCTGCTGGGCGCAAACGGCGCCGGCAAGAGCACCGCGATCGCGCTGCTGCTGGGCCTGTTGTCGGCCGATGCCGGCGAGGTCGCGCTGTTCGGGCAGTCGCCGCACCGGCTCGCCGCGCGCCGGCGCATCGGGGTGATGCTGCAGTCGGCCGGCATTCCCGACACCAGCACGGTCCGTGAACTGCTTGACCTCACCCGCAGCTATTACCCGCAGCCACGCAGCGTCGCCGAGTGCGTGGCGCTGGCCGGACTGGACGGCCTGCTGAAGCGACGTTACGGGCGGTTGTCCGGCGGCCAGCAACGCCGGGTGCAGTTTGCGCTGGCGGTGTGCGGCAATCCGCAGTTGCTGTTTCTCGACGAACCCACCACCGGGCTGGACATCGAGGCGAGGCAGATGCTGTGGCAGGCGATCCGCACGATGGTCGAAAGCGGCTGCGCCGTACTGCTGACCACCCACTATCTGGAAGAAGCCGAGGCCCTGGCCGATCGCGTGGCGGTGCTGCATCGCGGCCGGGTGATCGCCACCGGCGGCATGGACGAGATCCGCACGCATGTCGCGCAACGGCGCATCCGCTGCCTGTCGGCGCTGGACGCCGCGCGCATTGCCGGCTGGCCGCAGGTACGCAGCGCGCAACGCCGGGACGCGCACATCGAGATCATCACCGACGAAGCCGAGGCCGTAGTGCGCCGGCTGCTGGCCGATGATCCGGCGCTGGGCGGGCTGGAAGTCCAGCGCGCCGGACTCGCCGAAGCCTTCATCCATCTCACCCGCGACGAGGGTCACGCCGCGTCGTTATCCACTGCCGAGGCCGCATGATGAACCCCCTTGCATCCACCACGCCGTTCGCCGACCTCCCGCATCCGCCCTGGCGCAGCTACCTGCTGGAAGCGCGCTGCGAGTTCCGCCGCATGCTGCGCACGCCGTCGTTTGTGCTGCCGCTGCTGCTGTTCCCGGCGCTGTTCTACCTGCTGTTCGGGGTGGTGCTCAACCGCAGCGACGGCGGACAGGCGGCGCGGTATCTGCTCGCGACCTACGGCGTGTTCGGTGTCATGGGCACCGGCCTGTTCGGCTTCGGCGTGACGGTGGCGATGGAGCGCGATCGCGGTTTCATCGCCTACAAACGCGCGTTGCCGATGCCGCCGGGGGCGTACCTGTTCGCCAAGATGGTGATGGCGATGCTGTTCTCGGTGATGGTCTCGCTGCTGCTGGCCGTGCTCGCGGCGACGCTGGGCAAGGTGTCGCTGGAGGCGTCGCAATGGCTGTTGTTGTTCATCATCAACGTGATCGGGGTGCTGCCGTTCTGCGCGCTGGGCCTGTACATCGGCACGGTGGGCGGGCAGGGTTCGCCGGCCGTGCTCAATCTGATCTACCTGCCCATGGCGTTCCTGTCCGGATTATGGATGCCGCTGTCGATGCTGCCGCCGGTGTTGGGCGCCATCGCGCCGGTGTGGCCGTCCTGGCATCTGGCGCAGGTTGCGCTGAAGGTGATCGGCATGGACTCAGGTAGCGGATTGCTGCTGCATGTGGCGGTGCTGGCGGGCGTGACCATGGTGTTCTTCCTGCTTGCACAGCGCCGGCTGCGGCGGCACGGCTGATGCGGGATCATGGGGCCGTGATCACCCGGAGGCCTTCGTGATGTGGAACGCACTGCCCGCGTGGTTGTCGCCCGCGCCGGACTCGCTGGTGGCGATCGCACTGCAGCGCGGCAAATCGCCGTGGCTGCATGCGATTCACCTGCTGTGGTCGGTGTGGGTGTTCCTGACGCCGCTTTTTGGCGGCGGTTTCAGCTGGCAGTGGGCGGCGTTGACGCTGGCCTCGTACCCGCTGTTCCTGCTGCTGTTCGCGCTGACTCTGCTGATGCCACGGCGCACCGCGTACCGCCCGGCGCTGGGCATGGTCGCGCTGAGCATGGCGTTGTTACCGGTGTATCCGTCGGGGCTGAGCTACTTCATCTTCGGCTGCGTGATGCTGCACGGCAGCACCCGGACCATAATGGGCTACCTGGGCCAGTTGCTGCTGCTGAATGCCGCGTTCTGGGCGCTGGCCTGGTGGATCGGTTATCCGCTGCGGGTGATGATCTGGATCCCGGTGCTGACCTTCATCATCGGCATCATCGTCAACGTCGAACACATCAGCCAGGAGAAGGACGCAGCACTGAAGCTGTCCCACGACGAGGTGCGCCGGCTGGCCGCGACCGCCGAGCGTGAGCGCATCGGGCGCGATCTGCACGACCTGCTCGGCCATACCCTGTCGTTGATCACCTTGAAGCTGGAGCTGTCGCGCAAGCTGGCCGACCGCGACAGCGCGGTCTCGCGGCGCGAAGTGGAGGAAGCCGAACGCATCGCCCGCCATGCGCTGGCCGAAGTGCGCAGCGCGGTCACCGGCATCCGCGCCACCGACCTGGCGGCGGAGCTGGCATCGGCGCGACTGCTGCTGGAATCGTCCGGCGTGCATCTGGACTACGACGCGCCGCCCGGTCTGCCGCTGGAGATCGAGCGCGGGCTGTCGCTGGTGCTGCGCGAGGCGGTCACCAACATTGGCCGCCACGCCCATGCCAGCCAGGCACGGGTCCGGTTTGCGCTGGTCGATGGCGGCGTGCAACTGGACATCGCCGACAACGGCCGCGGTGGCGTCGTGCGCGAGGGCCGGGTGCGTGAAGGCAATGGCCTGAGCGGCATGCGCGAGCGGATTGCGGCGCTGGCCGGCACGCTGGAAGTGGAATCGTCCAAGGGCGACGGCACCTGCCTGCGGGTGTGCGTGCCGATGACGCCGTTGCGTGCCGCCGCTGCCGAATCACATGCGGATGACGGCACCAGCGCGGCCGGGACGGCTTTCGCGCCGGCGGCACGGGGCACGACAACCGGCATCAGCCTCGTGAATGCCGCGATCGCCGACCGCGGACGCAGCGCATGATCCGGATCCTGCTGGCCGAGGACCAGGCGATGGTGCGCGGCGCGTTGGCGGCCCTGCTCGGGCTTGAGCCCGACATAGACGTGCTCGGTGCGACCGCCGACGGTGAGAGTGCGTGGCGCGAGTTGCAACGCCTGCAGCCGGACGTGCTGGTCACCGATATCGAGATGCCGGGCCTGACCGGGCTGGAGCTGGCCCAGCGCATCCAGCGCCACGGGCTCCCGATCAAGGTGGTGATCGTGACCACGTTTGGCCGCGCCGGATTCCTGCGTCGGGCGCTGGACGCCGGCGTGGCGGGGTATCTGCTGAAGGACGCGCCGGCCGAAGATCTCGCCCAGGCGCTGCGCACGGTGCATCGCGGTGGCCGGGCGGTCGACCCGCAGTTGGCGCTGGATGCCTGGAGTGAGGCCGACCCGCTCAATGATCGCGAACGCCAGGTGCTGCGGCTGGCCGGCGAGGGCATGCCGGCCACCGACATCGCCGCGCAACTGCAGCTCTCGCACGGCACCGTGCGCAACTACCTGTCCGAGGCGATCGGCAAACTCGGTGCCGGCAACCGCATCGAGGCGTACCGCTCGGCGCGGCAGAAGGGCTGGCTATAACACCCGGCCGATCAGCGCCCGGTGTGGGCCTGCAACATCGCGAACGCGGCACGCAGCCCTTGCGCCTCGCCACCCGGCGGGTGGCCGGGACGGTCGGCGTCGTTCCAGCTGTAGACGTCCAGGTGGGCCCACTTCTGCCCGGCGGGGACGAAGCGCTCCAGGTACAACGCGGCGGTCACGCTGCCGGCCATCCTGGACGGGCCGGCGTTGGCGATGTCGGCGATGTCACTGGTCAGGTAGCGCCAGTACGGGCGCCACAACGGCATCCGCCACACCGGATCACGGTGCTGGCGGCCCGCTTCCAGCCACGCGTTGGCGAGCTCGTCATCGTTGCTGTACAGCGCCGGCAGGTCGGGCCCAAGCGCCACGCGGGCGGCACCGGTCAGGGTCGCGAAGTCGATCAGCAATTCCGGCGATTGCTCGCCGGCGTAAGCGAGCGCGTCGCCGAGGATCAGCCGGCCTTCGGCGTCGGTGTTGTCGATTTCCACGTTGATGCCGGTGCGGGTGCTGATCACCTCGCCGGGGCGGAAGGCATCGGGGCCAATGGCGTTTTCCACCGCCGCCACCAGCAGGGTGATCCGTAGTGGCAGCTTGCGCGCCATGATCCATTCGGCCAGTGCGATGGCGTGCGCCGCGCCGCCCATGTCTTTCTTCATGTTGCGCATGCCGGCGGAAGCCTTCAGGTCCAGGCCGCCGGTGTCGAAGCACACGCCCTTGCCGACCAGGGCCACGTGGGGATGCGACTGGTCGCCCCAGCGCAGCGCGATCAACCGGGGTGCGCGGTGGCTGGCGCGGCCGACGGCGTGGATCGCGGGGAAGTTCTGCTCCAGCAAGTCCTCGCCACTGACCACCTCGATGGCCGCGCCGTGGCGCTCGGCGATCTCGCAGGCGACCTGCTCCAGCTGGTCCGGGCCCATGTGCTCGGATGGCGTGTTGACCAGGTCGCGCACCCGCACGCAGGCGGCCAGCGCGTCATGCACCTGGGCATCGCCGTCGACCTGCAACAGCGCCGGTTGGCGCAGGGGCTGCTTGTAGCGGTTGAAACGGTAGGCGCCAAGCCCCCAGCCCAGTTGCAATGCGGCCAGGACGGCGGGCTCATGATCCCCGGCAAGGTGGAACGTGCGTACCGGCAACCCGAGTGGCAGGTGGCCATAGCTGGCCGGATCCAGTGGGTCGCCGATGCCCGCCACCGCCCCGGCGATCGTGCCATCGGTCCCCGGCAACACCAGCACCGTGCAGGGTGCGGCGTCGAAACCTTTAGCCGCCACCCAGCTACCGGTCTGCGCCGATTGCGTCGACAGCCAATCGGTCAGCTGACTGCGGTCGATGACATGCAGCGGGAGGGTGTCGGTGGCCGTGCTGGCATGGATGAAGCCGGTGGTTGCGCTCATGGGGAAATCGGGTCCTGGTGGTGCGCCGCGTCGAGCCAGTCGGCCAATGCGGCAAGGGTGGAAAATTCGAGGTCGGGCCGGATGTCGCTGCGCTGCCAGGACCGGGTCTTGCCAGAGGCATCGGGCCGGTTGATCCAGCAGGTACGCAGACCGGCGCGGTGGGCGCCAACGACGTCCATCCGGGGATCGTCACCGACATGCAATACGTATTGTGCCGCGACGCCAAGCTGGTCGCAGGCGGCGTGGAAGATGCTCGCTGCCGGCTTGGCCGCGCCATGCTCGCGTGCCCCCAACTGGAACGCGAACAGGTGCATCAGCCCGATCGTGTGCAAGCAGGCATTGCCGTTGCTGAGCGCGGCCAGGGGCAGTTTGGCCGCCAGTCGCTCCAACGCCGGTACGCTGTCGGCATAGTGGTCGACGTCGCAACGCGCGGCAAAGTAGGCGGCATACGCATCGGTGGCCAGATCGACATCCTCGCCTGCCAGCACCAGCATTCTTTCCAGCATCCACTGGCGCTGGGCGGTCATGTCATGGGCCAGGTGCGGCCGTTCGGTGTTGGCGACCTCGCGCAGTCGTTGGCGCTCGTCCAGCGGCCACATGCGGGCGGCGCGTGGTGCGTGCTTCACCAGCCAGGCGTCGAGCGCGAGTTCGGCACCGACGATTGCCGGCATGACCGGCCAGATCGTGTCGTCTAGATCAAGGGTAATGGCGTGGACCGGGAAGCTATTCAAGCAGCTTCGCCCAGCCTTCCAGGCCATCGATCCGGGCCAGCACGATCTTCACGCATACCAGCAGCGGTACCGCCAGCAGCAAGCCGATGATTCCCCACAGCGAGCCAAAGACCATCAGCGCAAGGATCAATACCAGGGGCGACAGCCGCATCTGCCGGCCGAGCACGACCGGCGTCAGGATCTGGCCTTCCAGGGTATGCAGGAACAGGTAGATGCCGGCTGGCAGCAACGACATCCACAACTCGTCAAAGGCGACGAACCCCATCATCAGCATGATGATGATGCCGATCAGCGGACCGACGTAGGGGGCGAAGTTGAGCACAGTGGCCATTGTCCCCCACAGCAGCGCTTCGGCCAGCGGCACCTGCAGCAGGTACAACGCGCCAGCCAGCGCCAGCCCGACGGCGATGTTGATCAAGCTGATGGTCAGCACGTAGCGCGAGATCTCCCGTTCCATGGATTGCATGATCTCCACGCTGACCCGCTTTTGCTGGCGCGTGGGCAGCAATGAAATCGCATTGCGTTGCAGGTTCTCGCCGTAGACCATGAAGAAGAACGTCAGCAGCACCACCGCCAGCCCCGATGCCAGCATCAACGGCGTTGTTGTCAGAGCCTTGTAGGGATTGTTGACTTCGGTGCGGACCACGCGCACCGGCTTGCCGTCACCGGTGTCGGTGGCCCGGGCGATATCGGCGGCAGCCTCGTTGGCGGCCTGCATCGGCTTGGTCATCTCGCGCAGCTTGGGTGCCAGCTGGCGCAGCTCGCGCGGGACCTGCCGGGCCCATTCGGAGGCCGGCTCGACCAATTGGACGCCCAGCGCGGCGGTGCCGGCCATGCCGCCCACCAGGACCAGCAGCGCCCCCAGCGCGCGCGGGATGTAGAGCCTGCGCAAGCCGCGAATGATCGGATTGCCAATCAGTGCGAAAAATACCGCCAGCAGGATCGGCAATACCACCGTTTGCGCCGCCCACAAGGTGAAGCCGACCGCGAGGATGGCCAGGATCATCAGGGCGGCCGATGCGCGTGGCCGCACGGACGACAGTGAGGGTTCGGCCGGATCGGGGTGGGCGCCGACGACCGTCGCGCCGGTGGCTGGCTCCGGTGAACCTGGCGCCGGTGTCTGGTTGGTCATGGTCCTGTGGCGCCGCCTGCCTGTCGCGCTGCCGCCGCGGCGCGCTCCAGGAAGTCGTGGGCGAGCCGCTCGCTTGCGGCAGCCGCAGTGTCCGGACCCGGGGTGGTTCCGGCCGCGACACCGACGGCCCGCTGCGCCGTCTGTTCGGCATCCTCGGCCGTCTGGCTGGCAGCGTTCGCCGTGGTACTGGCGAACAGGCCGGTCAGCAACGACACGATTCGCACCACGCCACCATTGCGGGCGGCGCTGCGCAATGGTTCGCCGCGACCCACCAGGAACCCGCCGGCCAGTCCGGCAATCACGATCCGTCCGGGTGTCCACGCCGACTTCCAGCTGTCCCTGAGCTGGCGCAAGTCGGCGCCGACGCGGCGCTCGTTCGCCTCCAGGGCGTTCTCGGCCTGCGTAACCTTGCTGATGAGTTTGTTGAAGCTCATGGCGCTGCAATCCCCTGCATGGTGCTTACTCCCGTCAGTGTGTTGCCATCGACGGTGTCATGGCGGAGTTACCGACACGCCTTGCCCATCCTTTGCCGGTTCGCCGCGGGGTCGGTCGTGGAGCCGCTGCCGGACGACCTCGCGCGCCGAGTCGGGCGATTCGGGATCGGGGGCGAAATCGGCCAGTTCACCGATCCCCAGCCGTGCCAACTGCCGTCGCGTGGCATGCAGCCGGGTATGTTCGAAATATCGCATGGCCATCCACGCGGCAATCGCGGTGACCGTCAGGCTGAATAGTGCCGAAATCAACAACGCCACCGCCCACGACATGCCCACCGGCCCCTTGAGCACGACCACCAGCGTGGTCATCAGCAGCAGCCACGCCGAGCCGCCAAAGGCGATGGCGACGCCTGTAAATGCCAGTGCCCGGCCCAACGCGCTGCGTGCCAGCGAGACGTCTGCGGCCACCAGTGAGCGTAGCGACTTGGCGGTAGCGCCGGCAGCGTCGAGGCTGGCCCGCCCGGTGAGTCCGAGCTGGCGGATCGCCTCCAGCAGGTCGGGCTCGACCTGATCGGGGTCGACATGATCCGAGTCGGCATCGTCCGCGCGTGCGTCGTCCTTTGCGGCGCGCGTGTGAAGCCGCTCCCGCATCGATTCGCGGGAAGCGTCGTCCATGGGAGGCGATTGCTGGTCGCCCGGCTCGGCGGTTCCGGACATGCCCCGGGGCTACCTGTCGTTGCTGCGGCCAAGCTTGGAGATGATCCAGCCGGCGGCAAAGGCAGCACCGAAGGAGGCGATCGGGCGTTCGCGGATCAACTCGGCGGCGCTGTCGATCAGGTCACGTCCCTTGTCCATCAGCACGTCGGCCTGCTCGCGCATCGCGTCGCCCGCTTGTTCCGCGGCGGCGATACCCGCCAGGGCGCTGTCGGCCATTTCCGACTTGATCTGGGCCCGGCCGAGCTTGAGCTCGTCGCCCGCAGCATTCGCGGCACCCTTGATGGCTTCGCCGCTGTCGTGCGCTGCCTGCTTCAGGTGGCTTCCGGCTTCGCCCAGATGGCTCTTGAAATTCTGCGATGACAGGCCGGGGTTCGGTGTGGTGTCGGTGGGGCTCATTCGGGTACTCCAGGGTTGGGGTGGTTGTCGGGTCACTGCATCGGCAGGATGCCACGCCGATTGCCGCGCACGATCTGCAGCGCCAACTGTGCCGGAGTCGGTGTGAAGCCCGCGCGGAAGCCAGACAGGTTGTCGAATTCTCCACTGCCGCTGGCCACCACGACATCGCCCACACGCAGGCCGTTGCGGGCCGCCCGGCTGCCGCCGGCAACCGACTCCACCCGCACCCCGGATATGCCCGACTGGCGCAGTCGCTCGGGCAGTTCGCTGAATACCGCGCCGCCCAAGCGCGGGTCCAGGTCCACCCCGGTCAACGTGGTCGGCTGTTCACGCAGGGTCGCGGTCACCTGCAATGGCTTGCCGTCGCGATGGATGCCCAGCACCACCTGGCTGCCGATTGCCTGCAAGCCCTCGAAATTGCGCAGCGCATCGCGGCTGTCGATCCGCTCATCGTTGGCCGAAAGGATCACATCCCCGGGCTGCAGCCCCGCGGCCGCGGCCGCCGAGCCCTCGAACACCCGGGTTACCAGCGCGCCACGAGGATCCTCCAGGTCCAGCGCTTCGGCCAGGCGCGCATCGACGTCCTGTGCATCCGCCCCGAAGGTTCCGCGGCGCACCTCGCCGGTGGTGACCAACTGGTTCATCACGTTGCGGGCCAGGTTGGCCGGGATCGCAAACCCGAGGCCGATGTTGCCCGCCATGCTGCCGCGCGGGTTGAAGCTGGCGGTGTTGATGCCGACCAGCTCGCCGCGCAGGTTGACCAGTGCGCCGCCGGAGTTGCCCGGATTGATGGACGCATCGGTCTGGATGAAGTTCTGGTAGCCCAGGCCCCGCAAGCCACTGCGTCCGACCGCGGAGACGATCCCGGAGGTGACGGTCTGGCCGATACCAAACGGGTTGCCGACCGCGACCACGAAATCGCCGACCCGCAAGTCGGCAGAATCGGCCAGCGCGACCTGCTGCAGGTCTTGTGCGGGGATCTTCATCACCGCCACGTCGGTATCCGGATCGGAGCCGACAAACTCGGCTTCCAGGGTGCGACCGTCGGCGAGCGTAACGGTGACCTGCTCGGCGCCCTCGATCACATGGTGGTTGGTCAACACCAATCCGCGCGCGGCATCGACGATGACCCCGGAACCCAGCGACCGCTCGATCCGCTCGCGCGGGACATGCGGGAACATCCGCTGGAACAGCGGGTCGTTCGCAAACGGACTGCGGATGCGCACCCGGTGTTTGGTCTGCACGCTGACCACGGCCGGGGTCACCTGTGCCAGCATCGGCGCCAGCGAGGGCAGGGGCTGGCCGGCCACCGCGGTTGGCAACGCCGCGACCGTTGGCGTTGCAATCGGCGCCGGCGCCACGGGTGACGCAAGCGCCGGGGCACGCGCGCCAAGCATGACCGCGGTGGCTACAAATCCGCCGAAACACGCCGCCAGGGCCAGCGCGAGCAGGGTTTTTGTCGAAGTCGCCATGGTCCGCATGCGGGTTCCTCAAACACGATATCGGCAGCAAGCGGCCAAGTGTGACGCAATCGCATTGAATCTTCGATAAAGTCCGCCCCTGGCGGTGTCAGGCGCGCTTTGCCAAGGGCCCACTACAGGGTTCCGTGTCGCAGAAGAAGCGTTGACTTGCCGCCGGTCCGGAGGTAGCTTGAACCTCCGCCTGGGACACAACATGTTGTGGTTTACCCAGCGCCAGCAACCCAAGCATTAGGGGTTAGCCATGTTCAGCACCCGACAAGAAATTCCATCAATATGCACTGCTGGCACGGTTGCCGCGGGCTCGGTGGCGTTGCCTGTCGGGCCCACGATCGCAAGTGCGAGCGCCCGCAACGGCGACCATCACCAGGAGACAAGGCAAGCATGAGTACGGTGCGCCTCGAGGCAGTGAATATCGACACCCCCAACAACGACCAGGCAGGCAGGGACGTGGCCAGAAAGGACATTCCGATGCAGTCGGCGTCCCTGGATATCTGGGACAAGAAGTACCGGCTGATGACCAAGGATGGCATGGCGGTTGATGCCGACATCGACGCCACCTATCGGCGCGTGGCCAAGGCCCTGGCCGGGACCGAGCCGACCGCCGAGTTGCAGCACTACTGGAACGAGCGTTTCACCTGGGCGCTGCGCCGCGGGGCGATCCCGGCCGGCCGCATCACCTCCAATGCCGGCGCGCTGGAACACAAGCCGGCGACCAGCACGATCAACTGCACCGTCTCGGGCACGATCGAAGACTCGATGGACGGCATCCTGGAGAAGGTCCACGAGGCCGGCCTCACGCTCAAGGCCGGTTGCGGCATCGGTTACGAGTTCTCGACCCTGCGCCCGCGCGGTGCGTTCGTGGCTGGCGCCGGTGCGTACACGTCCGGGCCGATGTCGTTCATGGATATCTACGACAAGATGTGTTTCACGGTGTCGTCCGCCGGCGGTCGCCGCGGCGCGCAGATGGGCACCTTCGACGTGTCGCACCCGGACGTGAAGGACTTCATCCGTGCCAAGCGCGAGGACGGTCGGCTGCGCCAGTTCAACCTGTCGCTGCTGATCACCGACGGCTTCATGGAAGCGGTGGCCGCCGACCACGACTGGCCGCTGGTGTTCCCGGTGCATGTCAAGGAAAAAGCCGAAGTCGACCTGGACGACGCCGCGCAGGTGGTATGGCGCGAGTGGCCGACCCATCGCAACTATGTCGTCCGCGACGACGGTCTGGTGGCCTGCAAGATCTACGGCCACATCAAGGCCCGTCACCTGTGGGACATGATCATGGTGTCCACCTACGACTACGCCGAGCCGGGCTTCATCCTGATCGACCGCGTCAACGAGATGAACAACAACTGGTGGTGCGAGGACATCCGCGCGACCAATCCTTGTGTGACCGCCGATACCTGGATCCAGACCTCTGCCGGGCCGCGCCAGGTGCAGGAGCTGGTCGGCCAGCGCTTCGAGGCGCGCGTCGATGGCGTTGATCATGCGACCACCGACGAAGGCTTCTTCCGCACCGCGACCAAGCCGGTGCTGGCGCTGCAGACCCGCGAGGGCCATCGGCTGCGCCTGACCGCCGACCACCGGGTACGCCGCGTGTCGCGCCTGACCCGATGGAGCGTCGACACCGAATGGTGCGCGGCCGGCGATCTGGTCGCCGGCGACCAGGTGTTGCTCAACGACCACCGAGGCAATGCCCAGTGGGCCGGCGAGCTCGACCAGGAGCGCGGCTACCTGCTCGGTCTGCTGGTCGGCGACGGCACCCTCAAGCCCGAAGCCGCGGTGCTGTCGGTGTGGTCCGCCGCGGCGCAGGCCAACGGGCCGGCCGCGCAGGTCGGCAGCGGTACCCGGGCGTTGATGCAGGAGGCCGAGCGTTGCGCGCGGACGCTGCCGCATCGCGCCGACTTCGCCGGCTGGTCAGCGGTGGCCGGGCGCAGCGAATGGCGGCTGAAGTCGGCCGCATTGCGCGACCTTGCCCACGACTTCGGCATGTCGGCCGCTGACAAGGCGATCACCCCGGCGCTCGAGCGGGCCTCCAGTGACGCCTACCGCGGCTTCCTGCGCGGGTTCTTCGATGCCGACGGCTCGGTGCAGGGCACGCAGGACAAGGGTGTCTCGGTACGGCTGGCGCAATCAGACTTGCCGCGGCTGGAAGCGGTGCAGCGCATGCTGCTGCGCTTGGGTGTGCCGTCCACCATCTATCGTGATCGTCGCGCGGCCGGCTCGGCAACGCTTCCTGATGGTCGCGGCGGCAGCGCCGAATACGCCACGCGTGCCCAGCATGAGCTGGTCATCAGCGGTGAGGCGCTGGCCCGGTATGCCGAGCTGATTGGTTTCGCCGACAGCAACAAGGCCGCGCGGTTGTCCGGCGCTTTGTCCGGCTACCGCCGCGCGCTCAACCGCTCGCGCTTCGTCGCGACTGTGGAGGCGCTCAGCGCTGACGGTATCGAAGACGTCTACGACGTACAGGTGCCCGGCATCAACACGTTCGATGGCAACGGCCTGCATGCGCACAATTGCGGCGAGCAGCCACTTCCCGCCTACGGCGCCTGCCTGCTGGGCTCGGTCAACCTGACCAAGTTCGTGCGCAACGCGTTCACCGACCAGGCGGCGTTCGATTGGGACGAGTACAAGGAAGTGGTGCGCGTGTTCACCCGCATGCTCGACAACGTGGTCGAGATCAACGGCCTGCCGCTGGAGAAACAGCGCAACGAGATCCTGCGCAAGCGCCGCCACGGCATGGGCTTCCTTGGTCTGGGTTCGACGGTGACCATGTTGCAGATGAAGTACGGCTCGGCCGAGTCGTGCGAATTCACCGAGCAGATCGCCCGCGAGATGGCGGTGGCCGGCTGGGAGATGGGCCTGGAGCTGGCGAAGGAGAAGGGCCCGGCGCCGATCATGGACGAGACCTTCAAGGTCGACGCGGAGATGCTGCGAAAGCGCCCGGAAATGGTCAGCGATGGCTGGAAGATCGGCCAGGACGTGGCGGGCAAGGTGTTGCATGCGAAGTACTCGCGCTACATGCAGCGCGTCGCCGAAGTCGCCCCGGAGTTGGTGGCCGAGCTGGCCGAGGTCGGTTCGCGCTTCACCCATCACAGCTCGATTGCCCCGACCGGCACCATCTCGCTGTCGCTGGCCAACAACGCCTCCAACGGCATCGAGCCCAGCTTCGCCCATCACTACAGCCGCAACGTGATCCGCGAGGGCAAGAAGTCCAAGGAGAAGGTCGACGTGTTTTCGTTCGAACTGCTGGCCTACCGCGCGTTGGTGAACCCGGCTGCGATGCCGTTCTCCGATGAGCCGGAAACGCGGCTGCCAGACTATTTCATCGCTGCCGACGACGTCACTCCCAAGCAGCACGTCGACGTCCAGGCCGCCGCGCAGAAGTGGGTCGACAGCTCGATCTCCAAGACCGCCAACGTCCCGACCGATTATCCGTACGAGGACTTCAAGGAGATCTACACCTACGCCCACGCGCAAGGTCTGAAGGGCTGCACCACGTTTCGCTTCAACCCGGCCGCCTTCCAGGGCGTGCTGGTCAAGGAAGCAGACTTGGAAAGCACCACCTACCGCTTCGAGCTGGAAGACGGAACCGTGGTGGAGGCCAAGGGCAACCAGGAGATTGAATACGATGGCGAAATGCACTCCGCTGCCAATCTGTTCGATGCCTTGAAGGAAGGGTATTACGGCAAGTTCTAGCGGGTGGTTGTGGATGCTGGCTGGTTGACGGGACGCGACACGAATTCATGGTGTCTTGCACCCGTCCCGGGTATACGATCGCGTGGCAACACGAGGTTCTAATGGGTTACCCGACAAGCCAGCAAGACGCCCGTCAGGAGGGCACATGAGCAACGGTAATGGAGTGACAAAAACCCTTTCCCAGGCAGCCGACACCGCAAGGCAAACCGCCGGCAATCTTGCCGCCACGGTGGCCACTACGGCCGAGGCGGCTGTGGCGAAGGTCCGTAGCAGCGCCAGCCGCGTACGCAAGGCCGCCAGCAGTGGCGTGGACAACACCAAGAAGAAGTTGGCCAAGGCCAGCGCCGAGGCAAAGAAGGAGGCGCTGGCACGCAGGTCCGCCTCGGGTAAAAAAGCGGCCACGAAGAAGGCAGCGTCAAAAAAGGCGCCAGTCAAGAAGGTAACCGCGAAGAAGGCGACCGCGAAGACGACCAGCAAACCTGTCGCAAAAAAAGCCGTGGCCAAGAAGGCTGTCGTCAAGAAGTCCGCCGTCAAGAAGGCGGCCGCAAAGAAATCGTCGGCCAGCAAGCCGGTCGCAAAGAAGTCGGCGACCAGCAAGGCTGCCGTCAAGAAGTCCGTCGCCAAGAAGGCGCCTGCGAAGAAAGCCACAACCAGGAAAGTCGTCGCCAGCAAAGCGCCAGCCACCAAAGCCGTCGTGAGCAAGAAGACCGCAGCACCCAGAACCACAGCAAAGAAACGATAAGCCGTGCCCGGCCTCTCCTCGCGGGAGGCCGGGCCGGATGTACCCGAACCAGGCAGCAACGCACCAGGAGTTGGCCGATGGCCATGAAGATCGAACATAAAATCACCGGTTACAGCGTCGTCACCGCCGATGAGAAGGCACAGGAGGTGGTGAAGTCCGATGCCGCCGCTCGCGAGGCGGCCAGCGCCGCAAAGCCAGGCACCAATGTCATCCAGATGCACGAGAAGATCGAGCGTCCCGAGACCCTCATCGGCTCGACCTACAAGCTCAAGACGCCGCTGTTCGAGCACGCGCTGTACGTGACCATCAACGACATCGTCCTCAACGCCGGCAACGAGCATGAGCAACGCCGCCCGTTCGAGATTTTCATCAACTCCAAGAACATGGACCACTTCCAGTGGATCGTGGCGCTGACCCGGATCATGTCCGCGGTGTTCCGCAAGGGCGGCGACGTGACCTTCCTGGTCGACGAGATGAAGGCGGTGTTCGACCCCAAGGGCGGCTACTTCAAGGCCGGTGGCGTCTACATGCCTTCCCTGGTCGCCGAGTTGGGCTGCATCGTCGAGGAGCACCTGAAATCGATCGGCCTGCTTCACGACCCGGAAATGAGTGACGAGCAACGCGCGATGATCGCCGAGAAGCGCGCCGCCTACGCCGCGCTCGACTCAAAAAAAAACTCTGACCTGAGCGCAAACGCCGGACACGACGCGGTCAGCGACGTCCCGGCACGCGATGACCACAGCGGCGAGCTGTTTCCCGAACCGCGCATCAGTGCCCCGGCGCGTGCCGAAGACGTCTCTGTCACCGGCGATGGCGGGGTGTCATTCCCGCCCACCGCATCGATGTGCCACAAATGCAGCGCCAAGGCGGTGGTGATCATGGATGGCTGCGCGACCTGCCTGAATTGCGGCTACTCCAAGTGCGGCTGAGCCAATAGCCGACGCGATGAAAAAGGGCCGCTTGTGTGATCAGCTCAAGGCGATCCCGAGCGAAGCCCTGCGGCCCTGAAGGGGGATGTCTAGGCAACTGTCGTCGTTCCCGCGAAGGCGGGAACCCAAGGACGTCAGGCGCGTGAACAGCAAGGTCGCTGGATCCCCGCTTTCGCGGGGATGACGGTAGAGAGGGGTATGACGGCTTGCCCGTTTCACGAGGCCTTGGTGCCGCTGGTGCCAGCATGACCGGACGCGTGATTGGCGCGGGTTGCCGGGACATGCAGGTCAATGACAGATCAACGCGCGTTGGCGGGCAAGGGACGAGGCGTGTTGGATGCCATCACGCGTCGTTTCCGAGCCGCGCCGGTTGCGTCTGGCGAGCCACCGCTGCGCGGGCAGTTGTTCAGTGCCGAACGTATGGAGCGTCATGGCCGCGAATTGGCGGCCAGCCACCAGGTCAGTGAGCAGCGCCACGCCGACCTGCTGCTGGAGCGACTGACTGATAACCAGCAGATACTCGAGCGCACCTGCGACACGCTTACCGAGGCAGCCCAGGCAAGCCGCCGGCTGACGCCCGCCGGCGACTGGTTGCTCGACAACATCTACCTGATCGAGGAACAGATCGCGTTGGCGCGGCGGCATCTGCCCCGGGGCTACAGCCGTGAATTGCCGCGACTGGGCAGTGGCGCCTCGGCTGGCCTTCCTCGCGTATACGACATTGCGCTCAATGCGGTCTCGCACAGCGACGGCCTTATCGACGCGGAGAGCCTGAGCCGTTTCGTGGCGGCCTATCAGTCGGTAACCCCGCTCACGCTGGGCGAGTTGTGGGCGATCCCCATCATGCTGCGCCTGGCGCTGATTGAAAGCCTGCGGCGGGTCAGCGCGGGCATCATGGCCGACCGTAGCGACCGTAACCTCGCCGATCTGTGGGCGGACCGGTTGACCGAGATCGCCGCGTCCGATCCCAAGAGCCTGATGCTGGTGATCGCCGACATGGCGCGTTCCGACCCGCCGCTGGCCACGCCCTTCGTGGCCGAGTTCGCCCGTCGCCTGCAGGGGCGCAGTTCCGCGTTGGCGCTGGCACTGACCTGGGTGGAGCAGTGGGCGGCCGACAGTGACCAGACCATCGAACAGATGGTGCAGGTGGAGAACCAGAACCAGGCCGCCGACCAGGTGTCGGTGAGCAACGCCATTGGCAGCCTGCGATTCCTGTCACGACTGGACTGGCAGGAGTTCGTCGAGACGATGAGCGTGGTGGAGCGCACCTTGCGCAAGGATCCCAACGGCACCTATGGGCTGATGGACTTTGCCACCCGCGACCGCTATCGGCATATCACCGAGCAGATCGCGCGACGCGGCGGGCTGGACGAGATCGACGTGGCCCAAAAAGCACTGCAACTTGCCCGCGCCCAGGCGGCGCAAACCAATGCCGACGACATCCGGGCCCATGTCGGCTATTACCTGGTCGATGACGGGCGCCCGTCACTGGAGGCGGCGCTGTCTGCCCGTTACGGCGTGCGCGGCTCGATGCGCAAAACGGCCCGCCGGGTACCGCTGTTGGCGTACACCTTGCCGATTGCACTGATCGTTGCATTCTTCACCAACGGGCTGGTGCTGGAGGCGCAGTCGGCATTGCCGGGCATCGGCTTTGCGTGGCTGGTCGGCGTGTTGTGTGTGATTGCCTTCAGCGAGCTGGGCGTCGCTCTGGTCAACTGGGCCAGCACTTTGCTGGCGACCCCGACCATGCTGCCGCGGCTGGATTACTCGCGGGGCATCCCGACTTCGGCACGAACCCTGGTGGCGGTGCCGACGATGTTTGGCAACCTGGCCCAGGTGGCGGATCTTGCCGAGGCACTGGAAGTGCGTTTCCTGGCCAATCGCGACCCCAATTTGCACTTTGCGTTGTTGACCGACTTCTTCGACGCCGACCAGCAGACGCTGCCACAGGACGCCGCCTTGCTGCAGGCCGCGCGCGATGAAATCGCATCGCTCAATGAGCGTTACGCCGTTGGTGACGACGACATCTTCTTCCTGTTCCACCGGCCGCGGCAGTGGAATCCGCGCGAACGTCGGTGGATGGGCCATGAGCGCAAGCGCGGCAAGCTGGCGGCCCTGAATGCCTACCTGCGCGGCGGCGCGCGCGACTGCTTCATCAGCGTCGTGGGCAACACCGCGGCGTTGGGCAACGTGCGCTATGTGATCACTCTGGATACCGACACCGGCTTGCCGCGTGATGCCGCACGCAAGCTGGTCGGCACCCTGGCCCACCCGCTCAACCGCGCCCAGTTCGACGGCAAGCGCGGGGTGGTGACCCGCGGCTATGGAATCCTGCAGCCGCGCGTGGGCATCAGCATGAGTGGGCAGGCGCGGTCCTGGTATGCGCGATTTTTTGGCAGCGAGCCGGGCATCGATCCGTACACGCGGGCGGTGTCGGACGTCTACCAGGATCTTTTCAGTGAAGGCTCGTTTGTCGGCAAGGGCATCTACGACATCGACGCGTTCGACACGGCGCTGGCCGGTCGGATCCCGGACAACCGGGTCCTGAGTCATGACCTGCTGGAGGGCTGTTACTCGCGTGCCGGTCTGGTCAGCGATGTGCAGCTTTACGAGGATTATCCCTCGCGCTATGCGGCCGATGTGAAGCGGCGGCATCGCTGGATCCGCGGCGACTGGCAGCTGCTGCCCTGGATCTGTCCCTGGATGCGTCGGGGTGGCGGGCGCATCGAGCGCAATCCGCTGTCGATGCTGTCGCGAGGAAAACTGGTCGACAACCTGCGACGCAGCCTGGTGCCAGCGGCGATGACGGCGTTGCTGGTACTGGGTTGGCTGTTGGGACCCAACGCGGTGGCGTGGACATTGTGGGTGTTGCTGATCGTGGTGGTGCCGCCGCTGCTGGCCTCGCTTATCGAGCTGGCCAGCCGGGCGCCCGACCTGCCGTGGAACGCACACTTGCGACACGTGACCAGCAATGGCTTGCGCAACTTCGCCCATGCGCCACTGACAGTGGCCTGCTTGCCCTACGAGGCATTCTTCAGCCTGGATGCGATCACCCGCACGCTATGGCGTACCGGGTTGTCGCGACGCCGGTTGTTGCAATGGAGTCCGTCCGCCGAAGTGGATCGCTCGCTTGGCGATGGCTGGGTAACCACCGTGCGCATGATGTGGTTCGCCCCGGTCTTCGCGGTCGCCGTTGCGCTGGCGGTGCTGGTGCTTCAACCGGCGGCATTTCCGGTGGCATCGCCGGTACTGGGCTTGTGGCTGCTGTCGCCGGTGCTGATGTGGTGGCTGGGGCGGCCGCGACGCGACGAGGTGGCCGTGTTGTCGCAGGAGCAGACACGCTTCCTGCGCCGCCTGGCGCGGCGGACCTGGGAGTTCTTCTCCACCCATGTCACCCGCGACGACCACTGGCTGCCACCGGACAACGTGCAAGAGCATCCTTCGTTGCTGGTCGCGCGACGGACCTCGCCGACCAACATCGGACTGTCGCTGCTGGCCAACCTGGGAGCCTTTGATCTTGGTTATGTGCCGGTGGGGGTGGTGATGGATCGCAGTGCCAACACCCTGGGCACGCTGGAATCGATGCCGCGCTACCGCGGGCACTTCTACAACTGGTACGACACCCAGACATTGCAGCCGTTGCCGCCGCACTACGTATCCAGCGTCGACAGCGGCAACCTCGCCGGACACCTGTTGACCTTGCGCCAGGGCTTGCTCGCGCTGGCGGACGCGCCGCTGGTGTCGCCGATGGCGTTGCAGGGACTGGTCGATACCCTGGACGTGTTGCGCGAGTCCGAGGGCGACATCCCCGGCGGCGAGACGGTCAACAACCTCGAGCGCGTGCTGCAGTCCGCGTTGGCGTCCCCGCCGGTGGAGCTGGCCGAAGCGGCGCGGTTGTTTGATCGCTTGCACCAGCTTGGCGATGACATCCGGCGCGACCAGACCGCCGGGTTTGGCGAGTCCGGCGACTGGGTCCAGGCATTGATGGACCAGTGCCGGATGGTGTCCGACGACCTGGCCTGGCTGGCGGCAACGGCAGACACCGACCAAAGCGATGCCGCCGCGGTGAAAGGGATCCCGACCTTGCGCCAGTTGGCCGCCAGCGACCTGCCGGTGGCGGCGACCAGGGCAAGGTTGCGGATCACCGAACTGGAGCGACTGGCCCACGTCGCCGGCCAGTGCGCGCAGCAGGAGTATGGCTTCCTGTACGACCCCGCCCGGCGCCTGCTGTCGATTGGCTACAACGTCGAAGAGCAGCGGCGTGATATCGGCTTCTACGACCTGCTTGCGTCCGAGGCGCGCTTGGGCAACTTCGTCACCATCGCCCAGGGACAGTTGCCACAGGAATCGTGGTTCGCGCTGGGTCGTTTGCTGACCGAGGTCGACGGCGAGCCGACCTTGCTGTCGTGGAGTGGCTCGATGTTCGAGTACCTGATGCCGCAACTGGTGATGCCCAGCTACCGCGGCACCTTGCTTGACCAGACCGCGCGCAATTGCGTTGAACGGCAAATCGGATACGGTCGCCAGCGCAATGTCCCCTGGGGTATCTCCGAGTCGGGCTACCAACTGTTCGACGTGCGCATGAACTACCAGTACCGCGCCTTTGGCGTGCCGGGACTGGGGCTGAAGCGCGGCCTCGCCCAGGATCTGGTCATCGCTCCCTACGCCAGCATGATGGCGTTGATGGTTGCGCCCGAGGCGGCCTGCGAGAACCTGCAGCGACTGACCCGCAAGGGATTTGCCGGTCGGTTCGGGCTCTACGAGGCCATCGACTACACCACCTCGCGCCTGCCGCCGGGGCAGGACCATGCGGTGGTGCAGTCATTCATGGCGCACCACCAGGGCATGGGCTTGTTGTCGCTGGTGTATTTGTTGTGCGACCAGCCGATGCAGACGCGCTTCATGGCCGACCCGGAGTTCCAGGCGACCTTGTTGCTGCTGCAGGAGCGGATTCCGCGCACCGGGATGCTCCATCCCCACGCGGGCGAGGTCGCCACCGCCGGGCTGCGTACCGAGGTCAATGAGACCCAGTTGCGGGTGTTCCGCAGTCCGGACGTGGCGCGTCCGGCGGTGCAGATCCTGTCCAACGGGCGTTATCACGTGATGCTGAGCAGCGCGGGCGGCGGTTATAGCCGGGCCGGCGAGATGGCCGTGACGCGTTGGCGCGAAGATGGGACCCGCGACCACTGGGGCAGTTTTTGCTATGTGCGCGACGTGGCCGATGGCCACTTCTGGTCGACCGCCTTCCAGCCCAGTCGGGTGTCGGTGGAGGGTTACGAGGCGATTTTCTCGGACGCCAAGGCCGAGTACCGCGGCCGCATGCGCGACTTCGAGATGCATACCCAGATCACCGTCTCGCCCGAGGACGATATCGAGTTGCGTCGGTTGCGGATCACCAACCGGGCCGGCGTGGCCCGCAGTGTCGAGATCACCAGCTACGCCGAAGTGGTGCTGGCGCCGGCGATTTCCGACGAGCTGCACCCCGCCTTCAGCAACCTGTTCGTGCAGACCGAGCTGGTACCCGACAAGCAGGCCATTGTCTGCACCCGGCGCCCGCGCGCCCACGACGAAGTCCCGCCGTGGATGTTCCATCTGCTGGCCGTCCACGATGCCGATATCGACGCGATTTCCTATGAGACGGATCGGGCGAAGTTCGTCGGCCGTGGCAACAGCCTGCAGTCTCCGGCGGCGATGACCGCGCACGACGAATTGTCGGGCAGTGACGGCTCGGTGCTGGATCCGATCGTTGCCATCCGCTGCCGGTTGACCCTCGCGCCGGGGCAGACCGCCAGCATCGATATGGTCTCCGGGGTGGCGACCACGCGCTCGAGTTGCGCAGCCCTGGTGGGCAAGTATCGCGACCGGCGCCTGGCGGACCGCGTGTTCGACCTCGCCTGGACCCACAGCCAGGTGGTCCGCAACCAGATCAATGCCAGCCAGGCCGACGCCCAACTGTACGAGCGCTTGGCGGGCCTGGTGCTGTATGCGAACCCGATCCTGCGGGCAGGCCAGGCGGTGTTGCTGCAGAACCGTCGTGGCCAGTCCGGGCTATGGGGGCAATCGATCTCCGGTGATTACCCGGTGGTGCTGCTGCAGATCGCCGAGGCGGCCAACATCGAGCTGGTCCGCCAGTTGGTCCACGCGCATGCGTACTGGCGCTTGAAGGGGCTTGCCGTCGACCTGGTGATCTGGAACGAGGACCAGGCCGGTTACCGCCAGCAACTGCAGGACCAGATCCTGGGTCTGGTCGCGGCGGGCGTGGAGGCGCACGTGATTGACCGGCCGGGCGGCATCTTCGTGCGACCGACCCACCAGATATCGCAGGAGGACCGCATCCTGGTCCAGTCGGTCGCACGGGTAATCCTCAGTGATGCGCGCGGCAGTCTGTCGGAGCAACTGGCTCGGCGCCCGAGTGCGGTGCCGGCGATCCCGTTGCTGGTGCCGGCACCGATCCAGTACGAGCTGGTGGACGCCGATAATGCCTGGCCACCCGGTCAGGACGGCGGCAGCGAGCCGATGGTCGGGCGGGACGAAGATCCCTGGCCATTCGACGTCGGCGCGTCGACCCGGATCCTCGACAATGGCATCGGTGGTTTCTCGCCGGACGGGAGCGAGTACATCATCGACCTGGCTCCCGACCAGACGACCACGGCGCCCTGGTCGAACGTGCTTGCCAATGCCCACTTCGGCTGCGTGGTGAGCGAGAGCTCTCCGGGCTACACCTGGAGCGAGAACGCCCACGAGTTCCGGCTGACACCGTGGCACAACGACCCGGTCACCGACGCTGCGGGCGAGGCGTTCTACCTGCGCGACGAGGACACCGGCCGGGTCTGGTCCCCGATGCCGCTGCCCTGTCGCGGCAGCGGCCAGTTCCGGACCCGGCACGGCTTTGGCTACAGCGTGTACGAGCACGTCAACGATGGCATCGCCAGTGAGCTGTGGATCTATGTCGACCTGCACGAGGCGGTCAAGTACAGCGTGCTCAGGGTCGCCAACCGCTCCGGCCGGCCACGCCGGCTGAGCGCTACCGGCTACGTCGAATGGATCCTCGGCGACCTCCACGCCAAGACCCAGATGCACGTGGTGACCGAGGTGGATGGCGATACCGGGGTGCTGACGGCGCGCAATCCCTACAACACGGAATTCGAAGGCCGGGTGGCGTTCTTTGATGTCGATCCGGTGGCCGGAGAACGGACCATCACCGGCGACCGTCTGGAGTTCCTGGGTCGCAATGGCAGCCTGCAACGTCCCGCCGCGCTGCAGCGCGAGCGGCTGTCAGGCCGGTTGGGCGCGGGACTGGATCCGTGCGCGGCGATCCAGGTGGTCCTTGAGTTGGGCGCCGGCGAAGCCAGTGAAACGGTATTCCGGCTGGGCATGGGAAGTGATTGGGGTGCTGCGGTGGCGTTGGCAACCCGCACCCGTGGCACGGACCCGGCACACGATGCACTGGATGCGGTGCGGATGTACTGGAACCGGACCCTGGGCACGATCCAGGTGGGGACGCCGGACCCGGCCTTTGACGTGCTCGCCAACGGCTGGCTGTTGTACCAGACCATCGGCTGCCGGTTCATGGCGCGCAGCGGCTACTACCAGTCCGGCGGCGCCTTCGGTTTCAGAGACCAGTTGCAGGATTCCATGGCGATGGTGCATGCCGAGCCGGACCTTGCCCGCGGGCACCTGCTACGCAGCGCGGCCCACCAGTTTCCCGATGGCGACGTGCTGCACTGGTGGCATCCGCCGCTGGATCGCGGCGTGCGCACGCGATGCTCGGATGATTACCTGTGGCTGCCGTTGGCGGTGTGCCGCTACGTGGAAGCGACCGGCGATGCCGACGTACTCGACGAGGTCGTGCCCTACATCGAGGGCCGCCCGGTCGGCATCGACGAGGAGTCCTACTACGACCTGCCGCTACGCTCGGCGTTGCGACAGGACCTGTACCGGCATTGCGTGCGCGCGATCAAGCGCGGGCTGGAGTTGACCGGCGAGCGCGGCTTGCCGCTGATGGCGACCGGCGACTGGAACGACGGCATGAACCGGGTGGGCGAGCGCGGCCGCGGCGAGAGCGTCTGGCTGGGCTTCTTCCTGCACCAAGTGTTGGTCCAGTTTGCGACCCTGGCGGAAGCAAGACACGACGATGGCTTTGCCCGCGACTGTGTCGTGGCCGCCGAGCAGTTGCGCGGGAACCTCGACAAGCACGCCTGGGACGGCGACTGGTACCGGCGCGCATGGTTCGACAACGGCGTGCCGCTGGGCTCGGCCAGCAGCGACGAGTGCCGGATCGATTCGATATCGCAAAGCTGGGCGGTGTTGTCGGGCGCTGGCGATCCGGAGCGCACGCGTCGAGCCATGGCCTCGCTGGACCAATACCTGGTGCGCCGCGATGCCGGCCTGATCCAGCTGCTGGATCCACCGTTCGACAAGACGGTGCAGGATCCCGGCTACATCCGTGGCTATGTGCCCGGGGTGCGTGAGAACGGCGGCCAGTACACCCACTCCGCCGTGTGGGCGGCGATGGCGTTTGCACAGATGGGTGACACCGAGCGGGCGTGGGAGCTGATGCGTATGATCAGCCCGCTCAGCCACACCGGCACCGCTGAAGACGTGGCGGTGTACAAGGTGGAGCCCTATGTCATGGCCGCGGACGTGTATGCGGTCGCCCCGCATGTCGGCCGTGGCGGCTGGACCTGGTATACCGGCTCGGCCGGCTGGATGTACCGGTTGATGGTGGAGTCGTTGCTCGGCGTACGCAGGGAAGGGCGGCAGCTACACATCGAGCCGCGCATGCCATCAGATTGGCCGGGCTTCACGTTGCGCTATCGATTCGGCGAGACCAGCTACCCGATCACCGTGCGACGTGCCGGAGCCGGCGAGCCATCGCGGATGACGGTCGACGGCGTGACACAGGACCAGTTGGTAATCGAACTGCGCGATGATCGCGAAACCCACGTCGTCGAGGTCTGGCTGCAGCGGTGACAAGCCGGCTGCAGCCGGTGGATCGGTGCGCCTGCTCTATGGCGCCGGTTTGCGGCGGAAGTGATAGATCACCGCGCCGATCAGTATCGCGATGGCGCCGGCGATCAGGTTTTCCAGCTTGGCACTGGCCAGCAACGCCACCGACAGTGCCGTCGCCGCCACCGGGATCAACACGCCGCCCGGCAACCGCATGGCCTGCGGCTCGTTGCCATGACGGCGGCGCAACACGATCACCGACAGCGCGGTGCCGATGTAGGTGACCAGCCGGGCCACCACCGACAGCAGTGCCAACTCCACGAACGAGCCGGTCAGTGCCAGCACCAGCGACACCACGCCGATCGCCACCACAGCGTTGGCCGGAGTGCGGAACCGTGGGTGGATCCTGCCCAGTGCCTTCGGGCCATAGCCGTCATCGGCCAGTGCCAGCAGGTAGCGCGGACCAAACATGATCGTGTTGCTGTTGGTGCCCAGGATGGAGATCGCCGCGCCGATGGTCAGCAGCCACGCCAGACGCTCGCCGCCGAAGCGCGCCGCAGCATCGGCCAACGGGGCCGTGGATTCGCCCAGCCCCGGCAGGGTGCCCAGCGCGACCCACTGCACCGCGACATACACCAGGGTGACGGTGATGATCATCGCCAGTAGCGCAAATGGCACGTCGCGGCGGGGGTTGCGGTACTCGCCAGCGGCCGCAGGCAGGTTCTCGAACCCGGCGTAGGCAAACAGCAGCAGCAGTGCGGCCTCGCCCAAGTCGGCCAAGGGAATCGGGCCGGCCATTGGCGAGGCCAGCGAGGTGTCGACGTAGAACGCACCGATCGCCACGAACATCAGCAGCGGCAGCAGCTTGGCAATCGCCAGCAGCACCCCGGTGCGCGCGGCGGTGCGCACGCCCACCACGTTGACGACCACCAGGAACACCAAGGAGCCGACCACGATCCCGATCCGCGTCGAACCACTTGCCGCGGCGGGCCAGAAGTGGGTGACCGCTTCGGCCAGGCCATTGCTGAGTGCGGCGGCGCTGGCAATGCGGGTCAGCACCAGCATCCAGCCGATCTCGAAACCAACGAACGGCCCGAACGCTTCACGTGCGTACAGATAGCCGCCGCCGGGTTGGTCAAAGTAGCTGGAGGCTTGTGCGTAGCAAAGCACCAGCAGCGACACTGCCAGCCCGGCCAGCAGGATCGCCCAGAGACTGGCCGGCCCGAGCAGCAGGGCCGCGGCGGCGGGCAGCAGGTAGATGCCGCTGCCGATCACGTCGTTGACCGACAGCCCGAACAGCTGCCAGCGGCCTACGGCGCGCAGCAATTCGGGTTGCTCGCCCGGACCGGGCGGTATGGCGGTGGAGCGGTTTGATGGCGTGCTTTGCAAAACGCTCTCCACATCGGTTGGCGATGCCCAAGAGTGCATGAACGCGCCGCGAGCGTCCATGCAGTACGTCACTCGCCGTGATCACCGGTTTGGCTTACCGTAGATCCATGCCTGTATACATGAAGACTTGTCGGGCGGTCATTGCCGCAACGCTGCTTGGGTTTCTGGGCGCTTGCGCCAGTGTTCCCAGCCACAACCCGCTCGCGCAATGGGAGGGCTCGCCGAACCACGAGCCACGCCGGGCCCGGGTGATCGTGCTGCATCACACGGCGATGGACACCGCCCGGGGCGCGATAACGACGTTGCAGACGGCCAATTCCGGTGGCCCCGTGAGTTCGCACTATGTGATTGGCGACGACGGGCGGATCTACCAACTGGTCGCCGAGGATCAACGGGCCTGGCACGCGGGCGGCAGCCGCTGGTCCGGGATCAGCGACCTCAACTCCTATTCGATCGGCATCGAGCTGGACAACAACGGCCATGAGCCTTTCAGCGCGCCGCAGATCGATGCATTGCTGGTGTTGCTGGAAGATCTCACCACGCGGCTGGGGATCCAGCGCCACCTGGTGGTGGGTCACGGTGACGTCGCGCCCACCAAAAAGGACGATCCCAGCCGGCTCTTCCCCTGGCAGCGCCTGGCGGAATCGGGGTTTGGCTTGTGGCCCCGGGACCGGCTTGCCGCGCCACCCCCCGGATTTGATCCTTGGGCCGCGTTGCGCCTGGTGGGTTACGACCTGCGGGACCGGTCGGCCGCACTGGCTGCCTTTCACCGCCACTTCCGCGCCAACGACGGCACCGACTGGCTGCCGGGCGATGCCGAAATCCTGTACGACCTGCAGTTGCAACTGATGGACGCTCCGGTGCGGCCCACCCCAGCCGGCCTGCCGGACTAAGGCGTCGGGACCTCCGACGTCGCCGTTTCCGTAATGTCCACGACGGGACTCAGGCGCAACAGTCGGCCGTCCTTGCCATCCTCCAGCAACCACAGGTTGCCCGCCGGGCCTTGCTCGACTTCGCGGATGCGTGTGTCCATGTCGAACCGCTCCGCCTCGCGCACATCGCCCGGCGTCAACTCGACCCGGATCAGCGCCGCGGCCGAAAGCCCGGCGATGAACGCATCACCTTGCCAGTGTGGGAAGGCGTCGCCGGAGTAGATGACCAGGCTGGCCGGCGAGATCACCGGGGTCCAGCTGATTTCCGGTGCGTTGTACTCGGGCTGGGTGTCGTGGTCGGGGATCGGTCGACCGTCGTAGTGATCGCCGTTGGAGACGATCGGGTAGCCATAGTTGCCGCCGCGCACGACCTGGTTGAGCTCGTCGCCGCCGCTCGGGCCCATCTCGATGTTCCACAACTGGCCTTCCGCATCAAAGGCGATGCCGAGCGGGTTGCGGTGGCCCAGTGACCAGACCTGAGCTGCAACCTCGCCCTGGTCGGCGAACGGGTTGTCTTTCGGGACGCTGCCGTCGGCGTTGAGACGGACGATCTTGCCGAGAGTGGATTGCAGGTTCTGCGCCGGATCGAACTTCTGGCGCTCGCCCGAGCTGATCCACAGATAGCCGTCGGGGCCGAACGCCAGCCGATGGCCGTAATGACCGTGGCCCTGCACCTTGGGCACCTGGCGCCAGATCACTTCCAGCCCGGTCAGCTTGCCGCCACCTTGCTGGTCGAGCACCAGCTTCGCACGCGCCACCGCGGCGCCACTGGTATCGCCCTTGCCGGCCTCGGCATAACTCAGATAGACCTGTTGGCTGTCGGGGAAGTCGGGACCGAGAATCACGTCGCCCAGCCCGCCCTGGCCCTCGTCAACCACGTCGGGTACGCCGCTGATCTGGCCGACCTCGCCGCTGTCCAGTTGCACCAGCTTCAGCGCGCCGCCTTTCTCGGTGACCAGCAACCGGTTCCCGTCGGGCAGGAAGGTCATGGCCCAGGGGGCGTTGAAGTGCGCGATGGCGGTGACGGCAAGCGCGTCGCCGTCGGCCGTTGTCATCGTGTCGACACCCTGCGGCTCGGTCGGTGTGCTGATGCCATCGGCGGGATGGCACGCGGAAAGCAGTGCCACGGACAAGGTTGCCATCAAACGCATGCGCATGGGTCGACTCTCAGGACAGGGCGGAGGTGGCCTCGAACGGTAACGCTACCGCGCCGGCGGCGACAATGCGAGGGTGCGCGGCGGCCAGCAGTTCCTTGTCGCCATCGACCAGCACCAGGATATTGCCGGCCTCGATCTCGTCGTGGAACTTCTGCCGCACCGGATCGGGCATCGACGAGCCGACCAGTGCGGACGACCAGCTGCCCACCGCGGCGCCGGCAACCGTTGCGGCGGCGGCACCGATCATGGTCACACCCAATGCCGGGATGGCAACCGCAACCAGACCCGCCAACAGGCCGGCGCCGGCGCCATACCCGGCGCCGCGCACTGCGGCAGGAATCATGTCGGTGTCGGCTTCCTTGCGTTCCTGCGGAATCACGTCCATCTCGATGTCCGAGCGCGCCACCAACAGGATGTGGCTATCGGGTACCCCGGCGGCCAGGGCAGCGTCGATGGCCGCGATCGCAGCCGGCATGTCCGGGGTACTGAATACGTGTCGGTGCTTCATGAGTCGCTTCCTCCACTATCGCGATCCAGCATCGCCCCGGTGCGGTGATCCAGTGGTGAACACCACGTTGGCGTGGTGTTCCGGCTTCCGTGGCATTGTCCAAGAGGGCCGTCGAGCGCCCATCACGCACAGGAGCTCCCATGTTGCCCACCGCCACCGTCCACTGCCCGTATTGCGGCGAGTCGATCCAATTGCTGATTGATGACTCGATCGAGGAACAGCGTTATATCGAGGACTGCCAGGTGTGCTGTCGGCCGATCCGGGTCGCGGTCGACATCGTGGACGGCGAACTGCAGGTGGGGACGGCGGCGGAGAACGAATGAGCGTTTCGGCGGCCGCGTGAAGGTTGTGTTGGGTTCAGCAATATCAAAAGGGTGGAGGCCTCCGAAGCAATGTCGGGCATCACGGTTTTCCGGCTGCGCGGCGCATCTGCGGCGGTGTCCTAGCGCCAAATTCGGGGCCGGTGGTTAAACCAACGTTGCCGTAACGATTGACCCATGGCGACGGTTCATGGCGCCGTGCGCAAGGTGCGAGTTGTGCGGCAGGAATCCCCCGTCCTGCAGCGCCATTCCCATCTTGTCCAGGAGAAGTACCAATGAAGATTTCGACCATCAGCCTCGCCTTGGTGGCCGCGCTGGCCGCACCGCTTGCCTTTGCGCAGGACGCCACCACTGCCGACCCCGTGGAGGGCGCAGCGGCGACACCGACGCAGCAGGCGGCACCATCAGAGAAGAAAAGCTGGAATGACGTCGACACCAATGGCGACGGTGCGCTGAGCCAGGCCGAGGCGGCGTCGGTGCCGGCGCTGGACGCGGTATTCGCCGAGGCGGATGTCGACGCCGATGGCTTGCTCACTGCCGATGAGTACAAGGCCTACGTTGCCAAGATGCAGGGCGGTGCCGGTCCCGAAGCGGCCGGCGACGCGGCAGCAACCGACTCGGGTCAATAACAGCGGCGGGTTCAACGCCGATGCGTACCGGAGGGCGGCCCACTGGGTCGCCCTTCGGCTTTCCGCCATACTGGGGCGATGGAAAGAATCGAGATGGTCGCCTTCGACGCCGACGACACCCTGTGGCGCAGCCAGGATTATTTCGACCAGGCGCAGGAGGAGTTCGAGCAGATCATCGCGGCCTGGGTTGATCTGGACAAGGACCACCTGCGGCAGCGCCTGTACGAGGTGGAGAGCGGCAACATCGCGGTGTTCGGCTATGGCGTAAAAGGCATGGTGCTGTCGATGCTGGAAGCCGCCGTCGAGCTGACCCAGGCGCGCATCAGCGCCACCGACCTGCAGCGCATCGTCGGGCTGGGCAAAGCGCTGCTGCAACATCCGGTCGAGCTGCTTCCGGACATCCGCGACGCGGTGGAGGTTATTGCCCGCGACTACGCGATCGTGCTGATCACCAAGGGTGACCTGTTCCACCAGGAGGCCAAGGTGCGTCAATCCGGCATGGCCGACCTGTTCCGCCGGATCGAGATCGTGAGCGAGAAAGACCCGCCCACCTATAAACGACTGCTGACTGAATTCGAGCTGCCCGCAAGCCGCTTCCTGATGATCGGCAACTCGTTGCGCTCCGACATCGCGCCGGTGCTGGCACTGGGTGGCTGGGGCATCCACGTGCCGTACCACACCACCTGGGCGCATGAGAATGCGGTGCTTCCCGATAGCTCAAGCGTGCCCTCGCGCATGCGTCGGGTTGACGCCGCTGCCGACTTGCCCGGTGCGGTCGCCGAGCTGGCAGCATTGACGACAATGCCGAACGCTTGCTGAGCGGGACTGGCCGGGCAAAGTCGCCATTGGATGCGTGTTCAGGCGTGTCCGGGCATCGTCGGGTCGTGGCTGGAACGGCCGGCCAATAAAGGAGAACTCCATGTCCAATCTATTCCGGTGGCTCACTCCGGTTGCACTGGCGGCCGGTATCGGCCTGTCGGCGTTGGCTCCTGTGCCCGCCCACGCAAACGGTGGCGACGACCTGGTCCGGGTGCTGGTCAACGCGGCCGATGTGATCTTCAACAACGGTCATGCGTACTATCAGGACGACTATCGCAACAACCGACGCGGCGCCAACAACCGCCTCATCGTGGTGCGCGACAACCGTGGCAACCCTCGTTATTACCGCAACAGTTACCGCTCCAGCCCGCGCAACAACGCCCGCGACGTGAAGTGCAACAAGCACGGCAAGTGCAAGGTCAAGGCGACGTACTACGATCCGCGCTACGACCGGGACCGCAGCCGTTATCGTGCGCGCAACGATCACGACTCGCGCCGCTATTACAGCCGGTCGTATCGCGACCGGGACGACGATTGAGCGCTGGCAAGGTAGGCTGATCCGTTCCCGCAAACATCCAAACGAGTATGTCAATGAAGACTCCCAGCCTCATCAGGATCGTGTTCCCCGTGGTGGCTGCCGGCCTGCTTGCCATCACTGCGTTGCCGGCCAGCGCCGCCGGATCGGTTGATTGCGAAATGCGCTTCGACATGTCGGGCTGGTCGTTGTTCTACAAGACCGGCTCCGGCACCGGTACGGTCAGTTGCAGCAATGGCCAGCGCATGTCGGTGAAGATCCGTACCAAGGGTGGCGGCGTCACGGTTGGCAAGACCAATATCGTGGATGGTCGTGGCGAGTTCTCCGGGGTGTCGCAGATCGAGGACGTGCTCGGCACCTACGTCACCGCCGAGGCGCACGCAGGCGCCGGCAAGTCGGCCAAGGCGCAGGTGATGACCAAGGGCGAGGTTTCGCTGGCGTTGGCGGGCAAGGGCACCGGCTGGGATCTCGGCGTCGCGTTCGGGAAATTTGTCATCTCGCGCTGACCGTGAGGTCGCCCCTGAAGGGAGTAGAGCCATGAAGAACAAATCAACATCCAGGATGCTTGCCGTCTCCGCTGCAGTGGCCGCGTTGTTCGGGGCCGGACAGGTTGCGGCGCAGGACTTCAGCTTCGGCTGGAACCCGCGCAGCGGTGATGTCTGGGTCGACAGCCGGCTGGACGACGTCAACCGTTACGGTTCTCGCTATCAGCAGCCGTTCGTCGATGAAATGGTTCGTTACCACGGTGCCCCGCGTAGCTTGGTGAGCAGCTTGCTGACCGAGCGCAACTGGGCGCCGGGTGATATCTACTACGCGTGTGCGATCGCCCAGATCATCGGCCGCCCATGCCGTTACGTGGTCGATGAGTGGGAACGCGACCACGCCCAAGGCTGGGGCAACGTTGCCAAGCGGATGGGAATCAAGCCAGGTTCGGCCGAGTTCCATCGGCTCAAGCGCGGCTTCGTATCGAGCTATGACCGTTGGGGCCGGCCGATCCGGATCGACGAAGACCTGTATCGCGACTACCCCGAGCGCGCCCGTGCCGCCCGTCTGCATGCCGATGATGATCGGGGCAAGGGCAAGGTCAACAAGAGCAACAAGAGCAACAAGGGAAATAGCAGCAACAAGGGCAACAACGGCAACAACGGAAAGGGCAACAACGGCGGCAAGAAAAACCAGGGAAACAACGGCAACCACAAGGGCCGGGGCAACTAGTTTCCAAGCAGCTCCAGGTAGGCGCGGATGCGTTTCGCGTTGGTGCCCGCATCACTCTTGCCGACCCGTGATACCGAGCGCACGTCGACCTGGCTGCCGCTGCCGGTGACTTCCGGTTCGACCCGGATCACCACATCGTCCTTGAAGCCGAACCACAACGTGGTCGCGGTGGCCTCGATGCGGCCACTGGCCGGGTCGGCGGCGACGATCTCCCAGTCCATGCTGCGCGCGGTGGACAGTGCGCGCTGGAATGCGTCGGCCGGCGGAACCCCGAGGTGGCGTGTGTCCAGGTCGGGGTAGGCGGTGGCTTGCGCTCGCGCCACCTCCGGTCCGGCAGGGGTCGCCGGGTTTGCCGCGTCAGCCCGCAGCGGCAGGATCGCGACGAACGCCGGTGGACGCTCGGTGTCGGTACTGATGTCGTGGATCGGCGGCACGCTTCTGGCCTGTCGCATCCCGTTCCAGGGCACGAATGCAACCGCGACACCCATCAGCAACGCGGCCACCAGCGCGCCGGTGCCGGTGCGCCGGATGCGCGGAATCAGCAACATCACCAGCGCGATCGCCGCTGCGGCCAAACCGGCATAGGCAGCCCAGCTCATCAGTTTGAAGCCGGTGGGGAATGCCCAAAGTCCCAGCCGGGTGCCCGGCCCGGCCACGGCCAGCAGCAAGACGGCGATAACGCTCAGTGCGAGGGGGTACCGGGGTGCTTTCATGGCGGCTTCCATCGAGTGGCGGTCGGACGCAGTGTGAACCAGCCCGCGTCGGGATGCGAAGCGATCCCCATACCGCCTTGATGCCGGACTAGCTGCCAGACCCCCAAAGCTCCTCAAGGCGCCCGTCGCGGCCGCAACTGAATCGGTAGTACCTGTAACGGATCGGGTTCTTCTCGTAGTAGTCCTGGTGATAGGTCTCGGCCGGGTAGAACGTGGTCGCGACGACGACCTGGGTCGCGATCGGACGCTCGAAGCGACCGGAGGCCTGCCACGTGCGCTTGCTGGCCTCGGCGAGGCGTTGCTGGTCCTCGCCGATGGTGAAAATCGCACTGCGGTATTGGTCGCCGATGTCGCAGAACTGGCGGTCGACCGCGACCGGATCGATGTTGTGCCAGAACACCTCCAGCAACTTCTCGTAGCTGACCTGGCGCGGGTCGTACTTCACCTGCACCGCCTCGGCGTGGCCAGTGGTGCCCGCGGAGACCTGCTCGTAGGTCGGGTTGGCGACGGTGCCGCCGATATAGCCGGAGGTGGTCGATAGCACTCCGGGCAATTGGTCGTACGGCGGCTCCATGCACCAGAAGCAGCCGCCGGCGAACACCGCGACGGCGATGTCGGTCGAAGGCGCGGCGGCCTGTTGGGCATCACTGACACTGCGCTCACCACTGCCCGATTGCGCGCAAGCTGCCAGCGCGGTCAGCAGCGGCAACAGCGCGACCAACACGGCCCGGCGCAAAGGATGTTTCCGCTGCTTGCGCGGCTGCCGGCCACAGCGGGGATCCCGTCGGGTTTGCGAGCCCGGATAGCTGGTCATGGCCGTCACCCCCGCAGTGCTGGAAGTTGCTGGCCTTGCGGTACAAAGCGTAACGCCAGCCCGTTGTTGCACCAGCGCTTGCCCAGTGGCGGCGGGCCATCGTTGAAGATGTGGCCTTGATGGCCGCCGCAGCGGGCACAGTGGTATTCGGTGCGCGGGATCAACAGTATGAAGTCGCGCTTGGTCCCCATCTGGCCGGCGATGGGTCGGGTGAAGCTCGGCCAGCCGGTACCGCTGTCGAACTTGTCTTCACTGTTGAACAGCGGCAGGTAGCACGCGGCGCAGAGGAAGGTGCCCAGGCGCTTCTCGGTGTCCAATGGACTGCTGAAGGCACGTTCGGTATTTTCCTTGAACAAAACATCAAAGGCCGCCGGACTGACCTTGTCGCGCCAGAAGGTGTCGGCATGACCCAGGGCCGACACGACCGCTGTGCCGGGTGGGAGTGCGGGTGGGGCGGCTCGCGAACAGGCCGGCAGCAGTGGCAATGCTGCCATCGCGGCCAAGCCTTGCAGGACGGTGCGACGGTTCATGGACGGTCTCCAAGCGCGGGGCGGTCGGGCACGTAAGGCACGTACGAATTGGTGTCGACTATTAGGTTGGACGTCTGGCGCGGCGGATAATTCCATCCCGGGGGAAAATCCAGCCTGCGGATCAACCAGACGCACATTTTCGACAGTGACCCGGCACGCCGGTGACGACTGCCGTGGGAATTGGGCTACGTTGTCGGTAGCCGTTGTCATGACCAATGGCTGGAACCAGTTGCTGGAACCCGTTGTTGGAACCGGTTGTCAGACCCATCGGTTTGCCAGCGTGAACCTTGCCGTCGCCATTTGTCCATCATCGGCGTGAGCGCTCGCCGTTCCCGTGTTTTCCCTGCCCCCGGAGCCGTCCATGAACCCAAAACCCGCCATTGCCTCTTGGCGCTGGATCTTGCTGCTGGCACTGGTTGTCGCGGTGGCGTGGGCCTGGCAGGCGGGTGCAGGCGAGGCGTTGTCGCTGGAAAACCTGAAAGCGCGGCAGGCCGACCTGCTGGCGTGGGTGGCGACCAATCCGTGGCTTGCGGCGGGACTGTTCTTCCTGGTCTATGTCGCGGTCGCCGCGGCATCGATCCCGGGCGCGGCGGTGCTGACGGTGGCCGCCGGTGCGCTGTTCGGATTGCTGGAAGGCACGCTGCTGGTGTCGTTTGCCAGCACCATCGGCGCGTCGCTGGCGTTCCTGGTGGCACGCTTCGCGTTGCGCGACAGCCTGCGCCGTCGGTACGGCGAGCGCCTGAAGAAGATCGACGCCGGGGTTGAGCGCGATGGCGGGTTCTACCTGTTCACGCTGCGGCTGGTTCCGGTGTTTCCGTTCTTTGTGGTCAACCTGCTGGCCGGGCTGACCGCGCTCAAGCTGCGCACCTTCTACTGGGTCAGCCAGCTCGGCATGCTGGCCGGCACCATCGTGTATGTCTACGCGGGCACCCAGTTGGCGGAAATACGCTCGTTGGGCGACGTGCTGTCACCGGGCTTGATCGGTGCCTTCGTGCTGCTGGGCCTGCTGCCGTTGCTGGCGCGATGGCTGACCCGGTGGTTGGCCGCACGACGGGTGTATCGCGGTTTCAAGCGGCCGGCGCGCTTCGACTACAACCTGCTGGTGATCGGCGCCGGCTCGGCCGGGCTGGTGTCGGCGTATATCGGTTCGACGGTCAAGGCAAAAGTCGCGTTGATCGAGAAACACAAGATGGGCGGCGACTGCCTCAACACCGGTTGCGTGCCCTCGAAGACCTTGCTGTGCACCGCGCGACTGTTGGCGCAAGCGCGTGACAGCCAGCGTTACGGCGTGCGCGCAATGCAGGTGGACTTTGATTTCGCCGAGGCGATGGAGCGCGTGCAGGCGGTGATCGCGAAGATCGAGCCGCATGATTCGGTCGAGCGCTACACCGGCCTGGGCGTCGAGGTGATTCGCGGCGAAGCGAAGATCGTCTCGCCCTGGGAAGTCGAGGTGGAGGGTCGCCGGCTCAGTGCCCGCAGCCTGATCCTCGCCACCGGTGCGCGGCCGCTGGTGCCGACGCTGCCGGGCTTGGACACGGTCAACTACCTGACCAGCGATACCGTGTGGGGCCTGCGCGAGTTGCCAGGGAAATTGCTGGTGCTCGGCGGCGGCCCGGTGGGGTGTGAGCTGACCCAGGTGTTCGCACGCTTCGGCAGCCAGCTGACCCAGGTGGAGATGGCGCCGCGACTGTTGCCGCGCGAGGACGCCGATGCAGCGGTATTGGTGACCGACCAGTTGCGCGCCGACGGTGTGCACGTCGCCACCGCGCACAAGGCCTTGCGGGTGGAAGCAAATGGCAGCGGCGGCTGCCTGGTATGTGAGCACGAAGGCGCCGAGGTCAGGCTCGAATTCGACACCCTGCTGCTGGCGCTGGGCCGCACCGCCAATGTCGAAGGTTTCGGGCTGGAGGAGCTCGGAGTGCAGCTGACCGCGCGCCGCACGATCGAGGCCGACGCGTTGTTGCGGACCAACTTTCCCAATATCCATGTCTGCGGTGACGTTACCGGTCCGTTCCAGTTTACCCACGTCGCATCGCACCAGGCCTGGTACGCGGCCGTCAATGCATTGATCGCGCCGTTGTGGTCGTTCGACGTCGATTACCGGGTGATCCCCTGGGCGACGTTCACCGAGCCGGAGGTCGCGCGCGTTGGGCTGTCGGAAGACGAGGCAAGCCGGCAGCAGATCGAGGTCGAAGTCACCCGTTACGGCATTGATGACCTCGACCGCGCGATCGCCGACGGCGTCGACCGCGGTTTCGTCAAGGTGCTGACCGCGCCGGGCAAGGACAAGATCCTGGGCGCGACGATTGTCGGCGCCCATGCGGGCGAGCTGCTGGCGGAGTTCGTGCTGGCGATGAAGCACGGCATCGGCCTCAACAAGCTGCTCGGCACCATCCATATCTACCCGACCATGGCCGAGGCGAACAAGTTCGTCGCGGGCAACTGGAAACGCGCGCATGCGCCGCAGGCAGTGTTGCGCTGGACCGAGCGATTCTTCGCCTGGCGTCGGGGCTGAGCGATGGATGCTGCGGCGGTGCTGGCGAAGCTGACGGTGGTGGTGCCGGTGGGGCCGGGCGACGCGATGTCGGCGCGATTGCACGCGCAACTGGCAGTGTTGCCGTCACAGGTCCGGGTGGTTCACGCGCAGACCGGAGCGGTCCCGGACGCGGTCCCGGTGACTCCTGCGGTCGCGGCAACCGTGGCGGGCCAGGGAGCCGGGGAAGTTGCTCACCTGGCTATCGACGAGGCCATTCGCCCGTCGCCGCGCTGGCAGGTCATCGCTGCGCCAGCCGGCCGCGCCACGCAGCAAAACGCGGGTGCGCGCGATGCGGAAGGTGTCTGGTTGTGGTTCCTGCACGCCGATTGTGTGTTGGCCGCCGGCACGTTGCCGGCGCTGGCGCGCTTTATCGATCAGGCCGGTGCATCCGATACCGCCGAGGCGGGATATTTCGATCTGCGCTTCCTCGATGACGGGCCGGTATGGATGCGCCTGAATACGCTCGGTACCTGGCTTCGCAGCCGCTGGCTGGGTTTGCCATTCGGGGACCAGGGCCTGATCCTGCCGCGCGCCGTGTTTGAACGCCTCGGTGGTTTTGACCCGGGGCTGGACCGCGGCGAAGACCATGACCTGGTCTGGCGTTTGCGCCGGGCCAAAGTGCGACTGCGGCCGATTGGCGCCTGGTTGTTCACCAGTGCACGCAAGTATGCCGAGCAGGGTTGGTGGTCGACCACGTGGTGGCACCTGCGCGAGACCTGGCGACAGGCCCGGCGCTTCTCGCAAAGCGAGTCGGGTCGATGAGCGGCGCGCTGGCGATCTTCGTCAAGACGCCCGGGCGTTCCGGCATCAAGACCCGGCTTGCGGCCGAGTGCGGCGAGGCCTACGCCATTGACTGGTATCGCCGTGCAGCCGCTGCGGTTGCATCGGTAGCGCGTGCCGCGCAGGCGCGCTTTGGGGTGACGGCGTATTGGGCCGTCGCCGAAAGCGACGCGCTGGAGGCCTGGCCCGGACTGCCCACCATCGCCCAGGGCGAGGGTGGCTTGGGCGAACGCATGGGCCACGTGCACGCGCAACTGGTCGAACGCCACGGCTTCGGCCTGCTGCTTGGCGCCGATACACCGCAGCTTACGGTGGAGGCGATCGCCGGGGCGGCCGATTGGCTGAGGACACCGTCGCCGCGGCTGCTGCTCGGTCCGGCCGATGACGGTGGTTTCTGGTTGTTCGGCGCCAATACTGTGCCGCCGTTGCCAACGTGGACCGCAGTCCGCTACAGCACCTCTGACACCGCACAGGCGTTGCAGCACTCGATGCGCGACTGCGGCGACTGGCGCACACTGGCAACGTTGACCGACGCCGACCACGCCAGTGACCTGGTGGCCGTGCAGCGCGCCTTGGAGGCCTTGCCCGCTTCAACGCCGGAGCAACGCGACCTCGCGCACTGGATGCGCGAACCACCGGGCTCCATCGTGGGTCCAACCTCATGACAGGCTCATGGAGCCATCGCGTCTTGCATTGGCGTCCGCGCCTTTTCGGAAATGACGGATCAAAACGAGGTCTTTCGATATTCCCGTGAGTTATCTGGATGCCATCGTCGGCCACGAAGCGGCACTGCGACTGGGCGGATTCGTGCTGGTGCTGTTGACGCTGGCGGTGGCCGAGCGGGTGTGGCCGGCGCGCGGTGATGCCGCGCCGGCGCCGCGTCAGTGGTCCAACCTGGGATTGGTGGTGCTCGACACGGCGTTGGTGCGCCTGGCGTTTCCGTTGCTCGCGGTGGTCCTGGCAACCCGGGTACATGCTCGCGGCGGCGGCTTGTTCGGCCTGCTGGATTGGGCGCCGTGGCTGGAGATATCGTTGGCGGTGTTGCTGCTGGATGCCGCGATCTACTGGCAGCACCGGCTGCTGCACGTCATCCCGCTGCTGTGGCCGCTGCATCGCGTGCATCACAGTGATATCGCGTTCGATGTCACCACCGGAGTGCGCTTCCATCCGCTGGAGATCGGCCTGTCGATGGCGATCAAGCTCGGGCTGGTCGTCGCGCTTGGGATGCACCCAGCCGCCGTGGTGATCTTCGAGGTGTTGCTGTCGGCGGCCAGCCTGTTCACCCATGCCGACTTTGCCTTCCCGCCACGGCTGGACCGCAGCTTGCGTGTGGTGATCGTGACTCCGTCGATGCACCGCATCCACCATTCCGTGCGTCGTGAGGAAACCGACAGCAACTACGGCTTCAACCTGTCGCTGTGGGATCGTCTGTTCGGCAGCTATTGCGTGCGTGCCGCGGAACCCGAACGCAGCATGCCGATCGGCCTGTCGCAGTGGCGCGATCCAGCCGAACTGGGGCTGGGTGCGCTGTTGCTGCAGCCGTTCCGGCGTGCGCCACGCCCGCCGGATGCGGCCGCCCCCGTGGTTTCGTCCCGTCCCACGTCACCCAAGGACTCCCCACATGCATGACACCTGGCCGCTACTGCAGGACAGCGACTTCCCGCGAATCCAGCGCGAGCGCCTGGACACGCTGCAGCTCAACCTGGGCTATCTGTGCAACCTCAGCTGCATCCATTGCCACGTCGCCGCCGGCCCGCGCCGGACCGAGCTGATGGATCGCGACACCATGGCGCTGGCTCTGGAGGTCGCGAAGCAGCATCGCGTCGGCACCTTGGACGTCACCGGCGGCTCACCGGAGATGAACCCGGATTTCCGCTGGCTGGTGACACAGGCGCGTGATGCTGGCCTGCACGTGATGGACCGGCTCAACCCGACAATCATGGAAGAACCTGGCTACGAATGGGTCGGCGGATTCCTCGCGCAGCACGGCGTCGAAGCCATCGCCTCGCTGCCCTGTCACAGTCAGGCCAACGTGGACGAACAACGGGGGCAGGGTGTGTTCGAGGCCTCGATCCGCGCGCTGCAAACACTCAACGCGCTTGGCTACGGTCATGACGGCAGCGGCCTGGTGCTCAACCTGGTCTACAACCCCAACGGCGCGTTCCTGCCGCCGGACCAGCAGCAACTGCAGGCCGACTACAAGCGCCTGCTCGGCGACAACTTCGGCATCGTCTTCAACCAGCTGTTCGCGTTGGCCAACATGCCGATCCAGCGCTACGGCTCGTGGCTGCTGTCGAAAGGCCACTTCGCGACCTACATGGCGACCCTCAAGAGCGCGCACCGCGACGACAACCTGGACGGCGTGATGTGCCGCTCACTGCTCAGCGTCGACTACCAGGGTTACCTGTACGACTGCGATTTCAACCAGATGCTGCACCTGCCGCTGGGCGCTACCGGTCCGGCCGCCGCAGGCGCGGCGCGGCCACACCTGCGTGATCTGCTCGATGGCCCGCTGACGCGCAGGATCGCCACCGCGGAGCATTGTTACGGCTGCACCGCTGGCCAGGGTTCCAGCTGCGGCGGCGCGTTGTTTTGACGGCCATCTGCCGGACGGGCCGTCAAATGGGTGTGGGCAGCAGCGCATCGCGCATTGCTCTTACATCGGAGGTATCGGCACGACTGACCAGCGCGTAGTTGTAGCCATCGTCCGACCAGTACGCCGTGGCCAGTTGTCCTTCGCGCCGTTGTCCGCGCAGCAGTGCGCCGGCGTGCGGTGATGGCGGACGGATATAGAAGCTGATGGCGTTGCCCCGCTGGTCTTCATACAGCACCATCGCCGCCGGACCGCTGTCGGTGGCAGTCAGGCGGCCACCGACGGGATGAAAGCCGGCGCCAGCCAGGTTTGGCAGCCGGGCGGCGTTCTGGAAGCGCTGGTCCAGCCACGTTTGCAGCTCGCCCGCATGACGTTGCGTGATATCGAGTTGCACCCGCCGATCTACCGCAAACATGCGGTAGGCCTGCAGTGCGTCGGCCATCGGCGCTGCGGCCGTTGCTGTGGCGGCCAGCGGTGCTTCCGCGCTGGGCGCTGTCCGGCTGCGCGCTTGCCAACCGCCGATGCCACCCATGCCAAGCGTCAGCACCAGCGAGGCCGCCAACGCCAGACGCGCGCGCGTGCGATGCCGACGCCGTGCGCGGATCGCAGACGGATCGAGATTCGGCTGACCCGACGACGGCGGCAAGCCGCCCAGCCGGGCGCGCAGTTGCTGCGCGTCACGCTGCCATGCGCGTATTTCCTCGGCGCGGGTCGGGTGGCGATCCAGCCACGCTTCCACACGTGCGCAACCGGCTTCGTCCAGATGGCCATCGATATAGGCGTGGATCTCGGCTTCGTCGAGGAATGAGCTGGTTTTGGTCATGTCGTTCATTTGAGTAACCGCAACGAAGGAGTCTTCGATACCTCACCATCGCCAAGCCGACGCAATGCGGCGCGTGCACGCGACAACCGGGACATCACGGTGCCGATGGGGATATCGAGCAGACCGGCCACTTCGTGATAGCTGAGTCCTTCTACTGAAACCCAAAGCAACAACTGCCGCTGCTCATCGGACAAGCGCTCCAGTGCATGCACCACCGATTGTGCAATCACTTCACGTTCCACTGACGGCTGCTCGACCGCCGCGCCGCCACGAAAAAGTTCCAGCATGCTGGCGTAGCGGCTCGCACGCCGCTTGCCGTCCAGGAATTGGCGATACGCGATAGCAAATAGCCACGGACGCAGCGCGGCGTCATCACGCCGGCTGCTCCAGCGCGATATTGCCCGCTCCAGCGTGGACTGGACCAGGTCGTCGGCGCTGCTGGCATCGCGCGTCAGCCAGCGCGCAAACCGTTGCAACCGCGGCAACAGCTCGCGTAGCTGGTCATCAATGTCGTGATCGAGCATGGCCGGATCGACCTCCTGCGGTGTGACCTGTACAGGGTAGACGCCGCTGGCCATCGATTATTCCCTGCGTCCTGTTTTCCACAGGGGCAGCCCTGTCGGTGGGCGCACGTCAGGGAATAAACCTCCGCGGTGTGCGTCTCCCTTGACGAACAAACCGCCCGATTGCCTCCACCAGCCCACAGGAATCCACATGACCTCCAACAGCAGCTTTCCGACCGCACGGCGCCCGCATCTGATGCTGGCGCGCTTCACCGCGGCCTTTGCCCTCGCCTTTGGCGTTGCCAGCGTCGATGCCGCCGAACCGCAGGACGTGTTTCCCGCATCGGTCTACGTGACATTGCAAACCAGCAACGCGGTGGAAAGCATGCCGGCGGGAGACACCTGGGGTGCGCTGACCGGCGCCCACTACAACACCATCAGTGCTGATGGCACCCGCATGCTGGTCAGCAGCAAGGATCTGCCGGAGGCCTATCTGGTGGACGCGCACAGCGGAAAAAAGCTGACGACCTTTGAAATCGGCCCGACGCCCCAGGGCGTGGCAATCAGCCCCGATGGCCGTTGGGGGCTTGCCGTCAGCGCCGGCAATGGCACCGTCGCGGTCATCGACATGGAAGCGCAGAGCCTGGTCAAGTCGATTGACGTCGGCGAGGTACCGCACAACGCGCGCTTTACCGCGGACGGCAAGCTCGCCTACGTCACCTTGCAAGGTGGTACCGGCGTGGCCGTGGTGGATATGCAGACGCTGACAAAGATCGACGAGATCCCGGTGCCGGGCATCAGGGGACCGCACAACCTTGATCTTTCCGCCGATGGAAAAACCCTGTGGGTCCGCGATCTTGTCGGCAAGGTCGCCGCAGTCGACATCAAGTCCCAGAAGGTACTGGCGGTGATCCCGGTTGGCCTGAGTCACGGCGGTATCGACGTTATTCCCGGCGGTCGTTACGTGTTCACTGGCGCGATTGCCGACCATCTGGTGGACGTGATCGATCCGGCCACGCTCAAGGTGGTCAAGCGTATCGATGTCGGCCAGGGACCGCATGGTGTTCGTGCCAGCCATGACGGGCGTTGGGTTTACGTGGGCGTCACCGGCACCGACAAAGTCGCGGTGATCGACACCAGGACCCTGGAGATCGTCAAGCAGGTGCCCACCCATGGCGAGTTGCCGTTCTGGATCACCGTGGTCGGCAACGACTGAGTCCGCCCGATTTTCTCCAGAGGATCACCCCATGACAGACACGTTCATTCCCGGCATCTCCCGCCGCGTCCTGCTCCGGAAACTGGCCGTGGCCGCCGGCGCGGCCGCCAGCCTGCCGCTGTTGGCCTGGCCCGCGTCGGCACGCGCCGAAACGGCCGCCGACGCCGGCAAGGCGAGCAAATCGGCACTGCAATACCAGGATCAGCCAAAGGGAACATCCGCGTGCGTGAATTGCGCCAACTTCGTACCGGGCAAGGACCCCAGCGCCGATGGAACCTGCATCATCGTCGCCGGCGACATCAGCCCCCAGGCCTGGTGCCTGGCTTATGCGGGGAACGGTTAAGGTGAACAAGCCTTTGCCCCGTCCGCATCCTGACGAGGCACGATAGTGAACGACACCATGGATCGACGCGCGTTGCTGGCGGTGGGAACGGTACTTGCGGCAGGCAGCGTGCTGCCGGCACGGGCCAACGATAACGGCGCGCAGGAACACATGCGCATGATGGGGATGGCCGCATCCCGCGCGTCGCACCGAAGGTCGCGATGCTGGTTTACCCGGGGATGGTGGTGCTCGACCTGATGGCGTCAGACTGGCGTCAGCACGTAACCGATGCCCCGCACAGCGCGTAGTGGGAGCGTTTCGCCAGTTTCGGAAATCACCTTCCGGCGCAGCCGGTGGACCAGCATTTCAAGGCGATGCGGGTCGAAGTCGTGCAGGTCAAGCATGAGCTGCGCCGTGATGGTCGCGCGGGTGACGGCTTCGCTCGCCGATGCGAAGAGCAGGTCCAGCAGCATGCGTTCGGCTTGGGTCAATGGCACCTTGCGCCCGCTTGGAGCGACCACGCACCAACCCTCAAGGTCCAACTGCCACCCGGTGGCAGCGGGTCGGGTCGGCGGGGCAGTGGTCTCCGCGATCCGTCGCAAGACGCTCCGTACAGTGGCGGCCAGCACGCCGATGTCGACCGGCTTGGTGATGTAGGCATCAGCGCCCAGGTCCAACCCGCGTGCCTGGTCCAGGTTCGAGCGCAGACGTCCCGTCAGCATGATGATGCCGGCGTTTGTCAGCGTCCGGAGGTTGCGCGCCAGAGTGAAGCCGTCCTCGTCAGGCAGACCGACGTCGAGGATATACATCGAGTAGTCCCGCGACAGCATGCTGCGGTAGGCCTCGATGGCACTACCGGCCCCGACCGTGACGAAGCCGGCGTCATGCAGGCCGGGCCTCAGGATTTCGTCACGCAATTCGGCGTCGTCCTCCACCACGAGGATCACCTGCCTGTCGTCAACCACTTCGTTGTCCCCTTGTCGCCGGCATGCAGTGCCGCTGTCACCGCATTGAGTTGCCGTCCCGCATCCTGATGCGCCGCTTGCACCAGTTTCCGCTTTACTCATCCTACGCGGGATTGCGCGTGCCCTCGGCTCGAATGCCCGCTCTGTGATACCCGTCACTTGTATGTCGTGTGTGCAGGAATGCGGGAGGGCCGGGCAACGGTCGGCCTGCTGTAGAGTCGCTCCCTCGGCTGCATCCGAGCATGACGAGGTGCGTTCATGAGTATTGTTCTGCCTGCACCAATTCGCTGGATAGGCAATCCGTGGCGGGCGTTGTCGGGGTGGCTGTCGCGCGCGCCGATCGACAATCCGGTCGACCGGCGCAATGCGCCCATGCTGCAGGTCTTGTTGCTGTTGCTGGCGTTCACGCCCCCGCTGATGTGGCTGTATCGCATCTTTGGCGTCGACACCCCATGGCGGCCAGGTGAGACCGCCAGCCTGGTCACCAGCATCGTCATCAGCGTCTTCGCCCTGTTCGATCTGTGGCTGGTACGGCGCGGCCGCTTCCAGGGTGCGGTGCGATTGCTGATGGTGGTGCTCGCGGTCGGGACACTGCTGGGTTACCTCGGCAGCGGATTCGGCGCCAGTCGCTACGAACAGCCGATCCAGGCCGTGTGGCTGATCATCGCCGGGCTCGTGATTGGCCGTCGCGCACTGTGGTTGATGTACGGCTGGATGGTGCTGGCGTTCGCCGTTGGCAGCGTGGTGGATTTCCGTGCCATGGACAACAGCGACGCCGCGATGGTCGCGGCCGTTGACTGCATCATCGCCGCGTTGATCTTCCTGTTCATCGCGATCGTGGTCGACCGTACGGTGGCCGCACTGCGCGAGAGCCTGCAGGCGGCAACGCTGCGCGGGGATGAACTCACTCGCAGCAACGAGCGACTGCAAGCCGAGATCCTCGAGCGCGAGCGCATCCACGGACAATTGATTCACGCCCAGAAGGTCGAGGCGGTAGGTCGGCTGGCCAGCGGGTTGGCGCACGACTTCAACCACCTGCTCGGACTGATCATCGGGCATGCGGAGCGGGGCCGGCGCGACGATAGCGACCCCGAGTCGCAGAGGAAGGCATTGGCAGGAGTGGAGTCGGCTGCACGCCGTGCGACCGCGATCAGCCAGAAGCTGCTGAACTTCAGCAGACGCGATGTCGCGGTGCCGGAAACCTTCGATGCCAGCCAGGCGCTGCGTGACATGCAGCCGATGCTGCGGCAACTGTTCGACCCGACGGTGGCGATCCGGATGGACGTGCCGGATCAGTCGCTGCCGATCCGCTTCGACCACGCGCAGTTCGACCTGATGATCCTCAACATTGCGGCCAACGCCAACCAGGCGATGGCCGACGGCGGCACTTTCCACGTCGAGCTGCATCCGCCAGCGGCGAAGGATCGGCTGGCGCTCGGCCTGCGCGACACCGGCCATGGCATGGACGAAGCTACCCGTGCGCGCGTGTTCGAAGCCTTCTTCACCACTCGGCCGGCGGGGCAGGGCACCGGGCTGGGCCTGGCCGTCGCCCACGACCTCATTGTCGATGCCGGCGGCTGCATTGACGTGGACAGCATGCCCGGAGAGGGCACCACGGTCCGGATTGAACTGCCGCTGGAAGCGTCCACCGCGCCATCGCTTGAGGCGGATTTGAGCCGTGTGCCCTAACGAGCCGTCCTTGCGACGGCGGCTGACGATGGTGCTACACAGCCTAGAATGTAGCACTCGGTTAACAAAAAACCTCCGGAAACTCCCGTAAGTGGTCGAGAACGTGACCCCTGACAATGAGGCTGAAAGCTTGATAGGTCGGGGAAGAGCCCGCTATGAGGCGTCGCTGCGTCTGTCGGTCGCGCCGATGATGGACTGGACCGATACCCATTGCCGGGTGTTCCATCGCCTGCTCGCGCCGCATGCGAGGCTGTACACCGAGATGGTCCACGCCAATGCGGTGATCCACGGCAGCAAGACCGAGGAGGGCCGTGCACGGTTGCTGGCGCTGGATCCGGTCGAGCATCCGGTCGCGCTGCAACTGGGTGGCAGCGAGCCGGCACTGCTGGCTCAGGCGGCGCGGATCGGGGCCGATATCGGCTTCGATGAGGTCAACCTCAATTGCGGCTGTCCCTCCGACCGCGTCCAGGCCGGGCGCTTTGGTGCCTGCCTGATGCGCGAGCCGGCGCTGGTCGCCGCTTCGGTGAAGGCAATGGTCGACGCCTGCGACGTGCCCGTCACCGTCAAGTGTCGGCTCGGGGTCGACGATGATCACGACTACGACCGCTTCCGCGCCTTCATCGACGAGGTTGCCGAAGCCGGCTGCCGGATGTTCGTGGTGCATGCGCGCAATGCCTGGCTGCAAGGTCTGAGCCCGAAGGAGAACCGCGAGGTGCCGCCGCTGCGTTACGACTGGGCGTACCGGATCAAGCGCGAGCGGCCCGACCTGCAGGTGATCGTCAACGGCGGCATCAACGAGGCGGCCGAGGCGGGCGCGCACCTGGACCACGTCGACGGCGCGATGCTCGGCCGCGCTGCGTATCACGATCCCTACCTGCTGCACCGGCTCGACGCCGCCTGGTTCGACGGTGAGGTGCGCCCGCGTGCCGAGCTGTTGCGCCAGTTCAGGCCCTACGTCGAGAGCCAGCTTGAGCGCGGCGTCTATCTCAAGCACATTACCCGCCATCTGCTTGGCCTGTTTGCCGGTCAGCGTGGTGGTCGGGCGTTCCGCCAGGTGCTCAGCGAGGGCGCACACAAGCCCGGCGCCGACTGGGGGCTGGTCGAGCGCGCGCTGACGGTCACCGAGTCGTTCCAGTCCGATGCCGCCACGGCCTGACCCTGATCATCCCTCTACCGCCTGGACCTGCAAGGACCGCGCATGCTGACCCGTGATACTGCTGCCTTTCTCGATATAACCCGCCGCGTCGACGCCGACTTCGGCCCCGCCACCGCGCGCGCCGCCTTCATGGTTGCGCCCGATGGGTTCCGGCTGGCCGAGCAGTCCGCCGCCGACAACCGCTACATGGCCCAGGCCGATGGATTCGACGCCGCACGCGCGTCGGCGCAGCACCGGGACCTGCAGCGCGCGTTCGCCGACGTCATCCCGACCATCTGCTTCGCCGGTGATCCGGACACGCCGGACGCGCTGTTTCCCAACAACGTGTTCGCGACCTCGCGGCCCGAAGCGGGCACGCCGCGTTACGTGGTCGGTCGCATGCGGCACCCGGTGCGCCAGCGTGAAGCCAGCCGCGACGACATCCGCGGGTTCTTTGGCGACGTGCTGGGCTATGCCGAGATCGACCTGTCGTCCCAGCCGCACCCGTGCGAGCTGACCGGCGCGCTGGTGATCGACCGCGCGCGCGGCCTTGGTTTTGCCGGCTTGTCGGAGCGTTGCGACGAGCAGGGCGCGCGGTTGATGCACGAGGCGTTGGGCTTGCGCGCGACGCTGCTGTTCGACCTGGCCGAGGGCGAGTACCACACCAACGTGGTGCTCGCGGTGCTGGCCGGCCGCGCCGCGTTGATCTGTCCCAACGGGTTTTCCGATCCGGCTGTGGTCGAGGCGATCGCCGCGTTGTATGCACCCCACGCGATCGAACTGTCGCCCGCCGAGCACGCCGCGTTTGCCGGAAATGCGATTTCACTGTCGCCCGATGCGGTCTGGATGAGCGCCGAAGCCGGTCGTTCGCTGACGGCGGGCAGCCGCGACACCTTGACCTCCGCCGGGTTCCAGGTGAGGACGGTCGAGCTGGATGCGATCGAGGCCGGCGGCGGGTCGCTGCGCTGCTGCGTGGGCGAGATCTATTGACGATGGGCGTCAATGCCCGGCGATACTGAACGGGACCGGGATGTGAAGAAAAAGTTCAGACCGGATTCACCGCCTCGTCACGAGAATGCAAGGCCCTCATCCAGTTGGCTGCGCCTGTTGCGCGGCCCCGGAGCGTCATGTCCCGCCGCGTCGTCATCTTCGCCTCGTTGATTGCCTTCATTGCCACGGCGATGGCGGGCGGTGATGCGTTGGCGCAGCGTACCCGTGACAAGGCGCGGGAGTCGGACCGGGCGGGTATCGAGCGCGGCCAGGCCGGACCGACGCAACGTCGTGGTCACGACAGCGAGCGCGTCGCAGACCAGCGCGCATTGTCCGAGGCCGTGCGTCGGGTTGAGCGACGGACCGACGGCGAGGTGATCAGCGCCGAGCGGGTGCCGTACGATGGGCGTGACATCAATCGCATCAAGATCGTCGACTCCAGCGGGCGCGTCCGCGTGTATGTTGATGATCCGCGCAAACACGCCGCGCAGGACGATTGACGCCGTACACGCCACGACAACAACTGAACAGCCATCCTGCCTCGTAACGCTCCCCTGTTCAGGGCAGCCGACAGCATCCAAGGAGTAACCATGCGAATCCTGCTGGTAGAAGATGAAGCGCCGTTGCGCGAGACCTTGGCCGCGCGCCTCAAGCGCGAAGGCTATGCGGTGGATGCCGCGCAGGACGGAGAGGAGGGCCTGTACATGGGCCGTGAGGTGCCGTTCGACCTGGGCATCATCGACCTTGGCCTGCCCAGGATGTCGGGCATGGAGCTGATCAAGGCGCTGCGCGATGAGGGCAAGAAGTTCCCGGTATTGATCCTCACCGCTCGATCGAGCTGGCAGGACAAGGTCGAGGGGCTGAAGCAGGGCGCTGACGATTACCTGGTCAAGCCGTTCCATGTGGAAGAGTTGCTGGCGCGCATCAACGCGCTGGTGCGTCGTGCCGCGGGCTGGAGCAAGCCGACCCTTGAGTGTGGACCGGTAAGCCTGGACCTTGCCGCGCAGACGGTGAGCGTGGATGAGGTCAATGTCGACCTCACCAGCTATGAGTACAAAGTGCTGGAATACCTGATGATGCATGCCGGCGAGCTGGTCTCCAAGGCTGACCTGACCGAGCACATCTACCAGCAGGACTTCGACCGCGACTCCAATGTGCTGGAAGTCTTCATCGGGCGGCTGCGCAAGAAGCTTGATCCCGAAGGCAGCCTGAAACCGATCGAGACCGTGCGCGGTCGCGGCTACCGCTTCGCCATCCCGCGCAGCGGCGAATAACCCGCGCACCGGCGGTCGCCCGCGCAAGATGAGCCGGACCCAGCCGCGTTCGCTGCAGGCACGCCAATTGTTGGCCGCCAGCCTGGGCCTGGTGGCATTCCTTGCCCTGGCCGGTGTCGCGCTTGATCGCGCGTTCCTGGAGACAGCGGAAAGCAACCTGTATCAGCGCATGCGCAGTTATGCGCTGGCTTATGCCGACAGCGACTTTGCCCGCGATGGCACCTTCATCCCGCCTTACATGCCACCGGACCCGCGTTTCGAGCGTCCGGGCAGTGGCCTGTACGCGGAAGTGGTATTGCCCAATGGGCGATGGGACTCTTCATCCTCGGTCGGTCCGATACTGCCCGACGGGGAACTGCTGGATGCGCGCCGGGAAACCTTCGAAGGGCCGCTGCAGATCACCGAGATCAATGGACAACCGGGACAGGCGTATCGCTATGGTCGTGGCCTGATCTACGCCGGTGGCGACGATCCTCGCGCCGAGTTCCCGTACACGATCTATATCCTGGAAGACACCACCGCGTTGAGCCGCCAGGTGGAGGTGTTCCGCGAAGCCTTGTGGCGGTATCTCGGTGGGGCCGGCCTGGTCTTGCTATTGCTGCAAGGGCTGGTCCTGCGTTGGAGCCTGCATCCGCTGCGACGGGTGATCGAGGAACTCAAGCGGGTCCAGCGCGGCGCCATGTCGCGCATGAGTGAGCGCCACCCGCGCGAGCTGGAGCCGCTGGCCGAGAGCATCAACGCCTTTATCGAAAGTGAGCGCGAGAACCTCGATCAGCAGCGAAATACCCTGGCCGATCTCGCCCACAGCCTCAAGACACCGCTGGCGGTGCTGCGTGCGCGGCTGGAAGACGACGCGCCGGAGACCGAGTTGCGCGAGGACGTACTCACTCAACTGCAACGGATGAACGACCTGGTCTCCTATCAGCTTGCTCGCGCCGCCTCCGGTGGCCATGCGCTGTTCTCGGCGCCGTTGGACATCGAGCCGCACGCCGAGCAACTGGTGCGCAGCCTGGAAAAGGTCTACGCGCACAAAAACGTGTTGTGCGAGTTCGACATCGCCGAGGGAGTCCAGTTCAACGGCGAGCCCGGCGACCTGATGGAGTTGCTGGGCAATCTGTTGGAGAACGCATTCAAATGGGCCGATTCACGTGTGTTGCTGACCGTCAAGGCCGGTGGGGATGCGCCCAATCGCCGCCCCGGGTTGGTGATTGCGGTGGAAGACGACGGGCCGGGGATTGCGCCGGAGCAGGTTGCGCTGGTTTTGCAGCGCGGCGTGCGCGGCGACGAGCGGGTGCAAGGCCACGGCATTGGCCTGGCCATCGTGCAGGACATCGTGCGTGCCTATCGCGGGACCCTGGACGTGGCGGAATCCGCAGAGCTCGGCGGCGCCTGTTTCGAGATCCAGCTGCCTCCCCGCTTGTAGGCAAGCATGCGGTAAGCAGGCATGCGCTAAGCCGACATGCCGTGAACGGGTGCGTCGTGCCCCGGCGCTATCGCGCAAACGGCGACGGGCCATAGAACCGCACCAGGTGTGCGGCCACCGCCGGCATCGCACGCGCCAGGCTGGCCGGATCACTGAAGTGGTACTCGGTGGCCACCGCGAAGAATTCTTCCGGAGCCTGCGCCGCATAGGCATCGATCGCGGTCTCCCGGCCAGCGTCGACCTGGGCGACCAATGCGTCGAAAGCGGCCTGGAAATCGCGCGCCCACTCGCGTTGCCAGCGACGCGGCAGCGGCGGGGTGCCATCAAGCACGCCGTCGAGGACATCGATCTTGTGGGCGATCTCATGCGCCGCCACGCAGTAGCCGGCGCGCGGATCGGCGCAGTCAGCCATCACGTCCGCCCACGAGAGAATTACCGGACCGGCATCCCAGGCTTCGCCGATCAACTCGTCCTGCCATTGGTGCAAAACCCCGGCCGCGTCGATGTGGCTGCGCTCGACCCGGAACGCGTCCGGATACATGATCAGTTGCGACCAACCCTGCAGGCCTTGTTCGCCGAACTCGATCAATGGCAGGCAGCACAGTGTCGCCAGCAGGCAGCGATCCGCCGGGCCCAGTTGCAGCGTGTCAATGGGGGTGATGGTCTTGGTGCGCAGGAAGCGCGACGCCAGCTGCCGCAACCGTGCCTCGCGTGGGGCATCCAGCCCGGCCAGCCATGGCAATGCGGCGCGGGTTTCGCGCCACAAGACGGGGTCAATCGGGTCGGCAGGGCGCCATAAGCGACGCAGCAAATTGCTCAAGGATCAACGAAACATGCCCGGCACGAAGCTGTGCAGCCGGATCGACGGCGACCGGTTGGAGGGGGTCTCGGTCTGGATGCCGGGCTTGATCTTGATGGTCTCGCTGCGGGCTGGAGTGCTGCGATGCATGGCCGGGGCGAGCTCATCGGAATGCCGGCTGATGCCGTCATCCGGGCAGCCACCACCGTCGGGCGAGCTCATCTTGACCTCGCGCGCAGCCACGGTCGAACTAATCAGAAGCAACAGTAAGCACAGGGCGATCCGCAACATCTTGGAAACCTCGGCGCAGCGGGATTTTGATCCCGTCGATCTCCGACTATAACGCGAAAACCAGCGGGGCGTAGCGCGGCTCATGCTGCGTTGCAGCACGGTGGCGGTGGGGTGCCGGCGCGGCGACAGTGGTGCGCGTTCGCGCATAATCGGGCCATGTGTCCTTCCCTCCGTTCCTGTCGCCGGTCATTCGCTCTGCGGCCAAATCGCCCGGCAGCGATGGCGCGCTGATGGACGAGCGGGCGTTGTTGAACCGTTTGATCCAGGGGCCGGTATCGGGCGATGCGCTGGCACGCGACGGTGGCCAGACCCGCGCTGCAGTCTGGAAGCGCATTGAGGCTTTGCGCCGGGCCGGGGTGGCGATCGATGCCAAGCCGGGCCGTGGTTACCAGTTGGCCGGGCCGCTGGACCTGCTCGATAACGACGCCATCATCGCGGAGCTGTCGGCGCCGGTGCGCGCGCGAATGGCGTCGTTGGAGCTGGCCTGGACGCTGGATTCGACCAACAGCGAATTGCTGCGCCGACCGTGCGCGGAAGAGGGCAGCGCCACCGTGTTGCTGGCCGAGCGCCAGACCGGGGGCCGAGGCCGCCGCGGGCGGGAATGGCATTCGCCGCTTGCCGCCCACCTGTATCTGTCGTTGTCGCGCAGCTTTACCGGTGGCCTGGCACGGCTTGGCGGCCTCAGCCTGGCGGCAGGGATTGCCAGTGTCGAGGCGCTGCATGGACTGGGCTTCCATCAGGTTCGCGTGAAATGGCCCAATGACCTGGTCGTGGCGGGACCCGACGGAAGCCTGCGCAAATTGGGGGGCCTGCTGGTCGAGGGCAGCGGTGAACATGCCGGGCCGGTGCGGGCGGTGATCGGGCTGGGGCTGAACGTGCGCATGCCCGATGGCTACGCAAGCCGGATCGAACAGCCCTGGTGCGATCTGTCCCGGTTGCTGTTGCCAACGCCCTCGCGAAACGCCGTGGCTTCCGCGCTGCTGGCGGAACTGGTGGCAACGATGGACGCCTTCGACCGTAGTGGACTGGGGCCGTTGTTGCCGCGCTACGCCGCGATGGATGCACTGGCAGGCGAGGCCATTATCTTGCGCGGCGAAGGCTGCGAGCAGGCCGGCACGGCGATCGGTTTGGCGGTGGACGGTGCGTTGCGCGTACGGCTGGATGATGGCAGCGAGAAGTCGTTCCATTCCGGTGACGTCAGCGTGCGCCGGATCGGCGCCGACTGATGGTGTTAACCCCTCACTCGCCGCGACGTTGGCTGTTCGACCTGGGCAACAGCCGGCTCAAGTGCGCGCCGATCGAAGACGACGGCAGTGCCGGCGAGGTCGTCGCGATCGATCATCGCAACGACAACCTGGTTGCCGAGCTGGAGCGGCGCCTGCCCTCGCACATATCGATCGCCTACCTGGCCAGCGTCGCCTCCGACGAATTGCGGGTGACCCTGTTGCAGGCGCTGTCGTCGCGGTGTGGACGGATATCGATCGCCCGCACCTCGCGCGGTCGGCATGGGCTTCGAGTGGCCTACGCGGATCCCTCGCGGTTGGGCGTGGACCGGTTCCTGGCCATGCTCGCCACGCATGCACGCGGCGATGGTGCGGCGTTGGTGTGCGCGGTTGGTACCGCCTTGACCATCGACCTGATGGATGCCGAGGGGCTGCATCGCGGGGGCCGCATTGCCGCCTCGCCGAGCTTGATGCGCGAGGCCCTGCACGGGCGGGCGCGGCAGTTGCCGGAGACGGGCGGGAATTATCTCGAGTTCGCCGACGACACCCTCGACGCCCTGGTTTCCGGTTGCGAGGGCGCGGCGTTGGGGCTGATCGAGCGCAGCCTCGCCATGGCCCGTGAGCAACTGGACGTCGCTCCCACTTTGTACCTGCACGGCGGCGGTGCACCGGCATTGTTGCCGCGACTGCCGCAGGCGCGTTGGGTGCCACGGCTGGTACTGGACGGGCTTGCCCACTGGGCGCGGGTCGAGGATCCCGCCTGACCTCGCGCTGCGGCAAGGGATCGATACAATCGGCGGATGCTGATTCGCGCCCTTGTCGTCCTTCTGGTGGTCCTCAACCTCGGCGTCGCCCTGTGGTGGGCGCTGCGTGTGCCCGCGCCCGCCGACGCGCCTGCGATTGCGGCCGGTGTCGCCCGTTTGCAACTGGTGACGGAGACACGGGCCGATCCAGCGATTGTCCCGGCGCCCTCGTCCACGCCAGCGGAGCACGTCCAGGCCGATCCCAGCCAATGCTTTCGCTTTGGCCCGTTCGCCGATGCCGCGGCGGCCAGGCAGGCGCAGCTTCGCCTGCAACCGCAGCTGTTGCGTGCCAGGACCCGCAGCTTGTCCGCGGGCACTCCACGCAGCTGGCAGGTGCTGCTGCCACCATTGCCGAGCCGGGATGAAGCGCAGGACACCGCCACGCGCGTGCTGGCCGCCGGATTCAAGGACTACTACGTGATCGGTGACGGTGGCCAGGCCAATGCCATCTCGCTGGGATTGTTCGGCGGCGAGTCTTCGGCGCGCCAGCACGCCGCCAGCTTGGTCGCCGCCGGGTTTCCCGCGCGTGTCATCCCCATCGGCGCGGGACCGGCTGAGTACTGGCTGGACGCAGGCGCCGGAGAAGGGTTTGATCCCGCCGACGCACAGGCATCGATCAACGGATCCCGCGCCAAGCCGATCGACTGCGAGGTGTTTGATGCCGACCTGCCGGCCGTATCGTCGGCCACGGATCAACCGACCCCGCCGCCGCGTTAGAATGACCGATTCGCCGGCTTAGCTCAGTTGGTAGAGCAACCGCCTTGTAAGCGGTAGGTCGTCAGTTCGACTCTGACAGCCGGCACCAAGCTCTGGAGGCACCATGAACCGTACCTATCGACCCGTCTCGATCATCGGCGCGCCCACGGATGTCGGCGCCGGGGACCGGGGGGCCCGGTTGGGGCCGGAGGCGCTGAGGATTGCCGGGATCGGCGAGGCGCTGACGGCACGCGGAATCGACGTGCTCGACCGCGGCAACCTGGAAGGCCCGCGCAACCCGTGGCAGGGGCCGGTCAATGGTTATCGCCACCTGCCCGAAGTCACCGAATGGAACCGGCTGGTAATGGATGCGGTGCATGCGGAGTTGGCCGCGGGCCGGATGCCGATCATGCTCGGCGGCGATCACGTCCTGGGCCTGGGTTCGGTAACGGCGGTCGCCCGTCATTGTCGCGAGACCGGCAAGACCTTGCGCCTGCTCTGGCTGGACGCCCATGCCGACTTCAATACCAGTGATGTCACTCCCACCGGCAACACCCATGGCATGCCGGTGTCCTGCCTGTGTGGGTTGGGCCCGCGCGAGTTGACCCACCTGGGGGGCGATGCGCCGGCGATCCAGCCGTCGATGGTTCGCCAGATTGGCATCCGCTCCGTTGACGAAGGCGAGAAGCAACTGGTCAAGAAGCATGGCCTGGACGTCTACGACATGCGTTACATCGATGAGGTCGGGATGAAGCAGGTCATGGAGGAGGCGCTGGACGGGATGGACGACAACACCCACCTGCACGTCAGCTTCGATGTCGACTTCCTCGACCCCAGCGTCGCGCCTGGCGTGGGCACCACCGTGCCGGGTGGCCCGACCTACCGCGAGGCGCAACTGGTGATGGAGATGATTGCCGACAGTGGACGCATGGCATCGCTGGACATCGTGGAACTCAACCCGATCCTGGACCGCAACAACATGACCGCGCTGGTCGCCGTCGATCTGGTGGAAAGCCTGTTTGGCAAGTCCACCCTGATGCGCGGCTGAGCGAGCGCGGCCGGGTTTTCTGAACGGTTACCGCAGCGGCCGCTGTTGGATTGGTCGCCGACCCCTTGCGGTGCACGCAGGCTTCACATGCCTTCGCGATGATGGTTTCACGGCTGCAAACAACGAGCGCGGCCAAATGTGTAACTGGATCACTGTCCCGAGGAGAAACCCATGAAGCGATTGATTGCATTGATGTTGCTGTCCCTGTTTTCGATGGGCACCCTGACCGCCTGCCACACGATGGCCGGTGTGGGTGAAGACGTGCAGAAGGCCGGTGATGCGATTGAAGATGAGGCGGAAGGCCACATCGATTGCGATACCTCGACAGAGTGCTGATCGGTCGATTCGATTAACAGGTTCGCTGCAAAAAGCCGGAGCAATCCGGCTTTTTGCATTTGAAGGCTCAGGGGACTTTTCACCGATGCGGGCGCTCGTCATCAGCAGCTAACGCAACCGTGACGCGACTTGAACAGGCCGATGACGATACTGGCGTCGCAGTGCTACGGCACTGTCAGCTCTTCCCTTCCCCCAAAAAGCGAGGACAACATTCATGAACAAGGATATCATCTCCGGCAAGTGGACCCAGCTCAAAGGCAAGGCGCAAGCCAAATGGGGCGACCTGACCGACGACGTTTTCGATGTCGCCGAAGGTAACGCCGAATACCTGTCGGGCAAGTTGCAGGAGAAGTACGGTTACGACCGCGAACGTGCGGACCAGGAAGTGAAGGACTTCAGCCAGACCTTGGGCTGATCAGACGAGGGCCACGGATCGACGAGGGCCGTGGTAGCTACAAACGGGCCGGGAAACCGGCCCGTTTTCGTTGCGTCGCTCTACGTGGGCGCGAGTGGCCGCCGGTAAAAACCCGCTGCGGGTAAACTGATCGGCCGTACTCCCAGTCGACTCACCATGCAGCACTCCCGCGTCCTCACCGGCATCACCACTTCTGGCACGCCGCACCTGGGCAACTACGTTGGCGCGATCCGCCCCGCTGTTGCTGCCAGCCGTATCGCCGGGGTGGAAAGCTTCTACTTCCTTGCCGACTACCACGCCCTGATCAAGGTGCAGGATCCGGCGCGGGTGCAGCGCTCGACCCTGGAGATCGCCGCGACCTGGCTGGCGTGTGGCTTGGAGCCGGACAAGGTCTGGTTTTACCGCCAATCCGACGTGCCCGAAACCACCGAGTTGACCTGGCTGCTGACCTGCGTTGCCGGCAAGGGGCTGCTCAACCGTGCCCACGCTTACAAGGCCTCGGTCGACAAGAACCGGGAGACCGGTGAGGACGACGATGCCGGGATCACCGCCGGCTTGTTCATGTACCCGGTGCTGATGGCGGCCGATATCCTGCTGTTCAACGCGCACAAGGTGCCGGTCGGCCGCGACCAGATCCAGCACATCGAGATGGCGCGCGACATCGGCCAGCGATTCAACCATCTATATGGCGCGCCGGTGGGTCGCGAGTATTTTACCCTGCCCGAGGCGCAGATCGAGGAGCAGGTAGCGACCCTGCCCGGCCTCGATGGCCGCAAGATGAGCAAGAGCTACGACAACACGATTCCGTTGTTCACCCCGCGCGCGCAATTGAAGAAACTGATCTATTCGATCGTCACCGATTCGCGCGCACCCGGTGAGCCCAAGAATGCCGACGATTCCAATGTGTTCCAGCTGTACCAGGCGTTCGGTTCCCCGGCGGAGACCGCGGCGATGCGCCAGGCGTTCGTCGATGGCATTGGCTGGGGCGATGCGAAGCAGGCGTTGTTCGAACGCATCGATGCCGAGGTCGCGCCACTGCGTGAGAAGTACGAAACGCTGATGGCGAAGCCGGCCGAGATCGAGGCGATCCTGCGCGACGGTGCCGCGCGCCTGCGCATCCGGCATGCGACGCCACTGATGGCGACATTGCGCGAAGCGGTCGGGCTGCGGGACCTGTCGCAGGCCGGCAGCAACGAAACGTGCGCGCCCGCCGCGAAGGCCAGCATGCCGCTGTTCAAGCAGTACCGGGAGGGTGACGGCCTGTACTATTTCAAGCTGGTCGACGGCGACCGCGTGCTGCTGCAAAGCGCGGGCTTCGATTCGCCGAGGGACGCCGGACAACGCATCGGCATGCTCAAGCGGGAAGGCTTCGACGTGGCAGACCCGGTGATGACGCTGGGCGATGACGCGACCGCCGACGACATCCGCGCCGCGCTCGAGGCGCTCGCCGCGGCCGATGCCGCGAAGGCCGCTGTCAAGGGCGTTTGAACGAACGCGCGCCGGAAGCGGCACCGAGCGGATATTGCGCGGCGGATATTGTGCGCAGGCCGCTTACTCCCAGCTGTTGGGCGCGGCGCGGGTGTTGTCCTCGCGCATGCGCACCACGCAGAAACGCTGGCCGTCGGGCGCCTGCATCACCCACCAGCGCTTCACGAACGCGACCCGGGTCGCGCCAAGCACTTCCAGCCGCGCGACCTCGGCGTCGATGTCGTCGGTTTCGATGTCCAGATGCACGCGCGAGGGATGTTCGACTTTCTGCACTTCGACATGCAGGTCGCCCGGCGCGCCGCCGAATTCGGCGTATTGGCCGGTGCCGCCGGAGTCGGGATCGACGATCGCCATGCCGAGTGCGGCGCTCCAGAAACCCGCGGTTGCGCCGAGGTCATCGCCGCGGCTGTCGATGATGAATCCGGCGAGGCGGCTGCGGTGTGCCATGGCTCATCTCCGTGGCCTGCGGGACCCGGCGTGGCCGGGTTCCGCGGTGGGCGTGCCTCAGTTCGGCGCCGACAGGTCGTCCAGCAGTGCCTTCAGGAACCGCGCCGCTTCGCCGCCGGTGGCCGCGCGGTGATCGAAGGTCAGCGAGATCGGCATCCGGCGATGAACCTCGATGCCACCCATCACCGCGACCACGTCATGGGAGAGCTTGCCGGCGCCAACGATGGCGACGGTCGGCGGCACCACCACTGGCGTCGCGTAACGGCCGGCGAACATGCCGAAGTTGGACAGCGAGATGGTGTAGCCGGACAGTTCGCTGGCCGGGATCGAGCGATCCTCGACCTGCGCGCGCAGGCGCTTGATGGCGCCACGTACGCCGGTCGCATCGAGCATGTCGGCATTGCGCAACGCCGGCACGAACAAGCCGTCGTCGGTGTCCACGGCGATGCCGATATCGACATGCGGGTGCATCGTGCGCACCAGCTTGTCGCCGTCGAACCAGGCATTGAGCGCCGGCACCGCCTTGCACGCGGCCACGATCGAGCGGATCAGCCGGGCGGTGATGTCCTGTTTGCCGATCCAGGCGTGCAGGTCGGCGTCGTCGACCAGCGTGGTTGGCACCACCTTGGCGTGGGCGTCGGCCATGACCCGGGCCATGTTGCGGCGCACGCCTTTGAGCTGCTCGGGCTGGCCACTGGCGGGTACGCCCGGTGGCTGGGTACGCATCGGCTTGCCGGCCTGCGACAAGGTGCTGCGTTGGGCCGGCGCAGCGGACGGCGCCGGCGCGCGATCGGGGGCACGCGCCACCGGGGCGGCGCCGAGCTTGGCCGAGCCATCGGCGGCCGCCTGCTTGACGTCGCCCATGGTGATCACGTCATCGGCGCCGGTGGCGGTGACCCGTGACAGATCGACCTTGAGCTTGCGTGCCAGCGCGCGAACCGCGGGCACTGCCTTGACCCCGCCGGCGTTGCTGGCCTGCTCGCTACGGACCGTGTCGGAGGATTGCATCGCGCCGACCACGGTACCGCTGTCCTTGCGCGGCTCGCCCTTAGGGGCCTCGCCGTTTTCCTCGATCGCGCCGCCTTCGTCTGAGGCCACGACCTTGTTGTCCGGCGCCGGGTCCGGGCTGCCGACACTGGTGTCGGGTTGCGCGCCACCGTGGCCATGGCCGGTGTCCTGGCCCGCCGCGCGCTGTGGCATCGAGGGGTCGACTTCGAACTGCGCCAGCATCGCGCCGGTGATGATCACGTCGCCCGCCGCGCCGGCAAGCTTCAGTACCTTGCCGGAGACCGGCGAGGGCACCTCGACGATCGCCTTGGCGGTCTCCATCGACACCAGGGCGTCATCCAGGCGGATCGTGTCGCCGACCTTGACCGACCACTCCACGATGGTGGCGTCAGGTAGGCCTTCACCGAGGTCTGGCAGGTAGAACGTGTTCTGTGCGGTCATGAGCATTGTCTTCGTCAAGAATGATCGTCTATTCCCGCGGACGCGGGAATCCAGTGTCTCGTTTGCCTCAGCTGGCGGCCATTGCGCGCTTCGCCGCCTCGACCACGCGAGCAACGCTGGGCAGGTACTTCATTTCCAGCCGGAACAGCGGGATATGGGTGTCATAGCCGGTAACGCGCTCGACCGGCGCGACAAGGTCGTACATCGACTCCTCGGCCAGGCGGGCGGCGATCTCGGCGCCAAATCCGGCGGTCTTCGGGGCCTCGTGCACGATCACGCAACGGCCGGTCTTGCTGACCGACTCGGCAATCGTGGCGAAGTCCAGCGGACGCAGCGTCGCCACATCGATGACCTCGGCGCTGATGCCTTCTTCGGCCAGCTTGTCGGCGGCCTCCAGTGCCTCCTTCACCTGCGCGCCCCAGGTCACCAGGGTCACGTCGGTGCCGTCGCGCAGCACGTAGCACACGTCCAGCGGCAGCGCCTCGCCGTCGTCGGGCACCAGCTCCTTGTATTGCCGGTAGATGCGCTTGGGTTCGAAGAAGATCACCGGATCGGGTTCGCGGATCGCCGCCAGCAACATGCCGTAGGCGCGCTGCGGCGAGGACGGCATGACCACGCGCAGGCCGGGCACGTTGGTGAAGATCGACTCGTTGGCCTCGCTGTGGTGCTCCGGCGCGCGGATGCCACCGCCCCACGGCACCCGCAGCACCATCGGGCAGGTCAGCCGGCCGCGGGTGCGGTAACGCATGCGCGCGGCGTGGCAGACGATGAAGTCGACCATCGGGTACATGAAGCCGTCGAACTGGGCCTCGGCCACCGGCTTCATGCCCTGGCTGGCCATGCCGACGGTGAGGCCGGCAATGGTGGTCTCGTCCAGCGGGGTGTCGATGATCCGCTCGGAGCCGAATTGCGCGTGCAGGCCGGCAGTGGCGCGGAACACGCCGCCGTTGACACCGACGTCCTCGCCCAGCACCACGACGGCGTCGTCGGCACGGATCTCGTAGGCCAGCGCCTGGGTGATCGCCTCGATCAGGGTGATGGCGGCAGCGGTCTTGGGCGCTTGGGCGGCGTTGGCGGCCGGTTTGGTGGTGGTGCTCATGCGCGGCCCTCCCGGTCGATGGCTTGTTGGCGTTGTTCCAGCAGGTCGGCCGGTGGATCGGCGTAGAGATAGTCGAACATGGCTTCCACCGGCTGCACCGGTGTCTCCAGATAGGCGTTGATCTCGATGTCGACCAACCGTCCGCACTCCTCGATCCAGGCGGTTTCCTCGGCCTCCGACCACAGGCCCTGGTCGGTGAGGTAGGTCCGCAGGCGCAGCATCGGCTCACGGGTCCAACCGGCCTTGACCTCGGCGTCGTCGCGGTAGCGGGTCGCATCGTCGGCGGTGGTGTGGTCGTGCAGGCGGTAGGTCATGAACTCGATCACGCTGCCGCCGCCACCGCTGCGGGCGCGCTCGGTGGCCCGGCGCATGGCTTCCAGCACCGCGATCAGGTCGTTGCCGTCCACCTGCAGGCAATGCAGGCCGCCGGCAATGCCCTTCTGGGCCAGCGTTTCCGCGCCGGTCTGGGAGCTGCGAGGCACCGAGATCGCCCAGCCGTTGTTGATCACGCACAACACCAGCGGCGACTTGAATGCGCCGGCCGAGTTCAACGCGGCGTAGAAATCGGTCTTCGACGAGCCGCCATCGCCGCAGCAGGCCACCGCGACGCGGTCGAGCTTGCGCAGCTTGAACGACAGCGCCGCCCCGGCCGCCATCAGGCACTGGGTCGAGATCGGTACGCACCACGGATAGTCGTGCGGGGCGTGGGCAAAATCATTGCCGCGCTCATCGCCACCCCAGTACAGCAACACTTCGCGCGGCTGTACGCCGCGCATGAACTGCGCGCCGTACTCGCGGTAGCTGGGAGCGAACACGTCTTCGGGGCGCATCGAAGCGCCGATGCCGACATGGGTCGCTTCATGCCCAAGGCTGGCGGCATAGGTGCCCAGCTTGCCGGTGCGCTGCAGCTTGATCGACTTGCTGTCGAAGGTGCGCACGAACAGCATCTGCTTGAACAATGGCAGCAGCTCCTTGGGATCGCGAAACGCCTCGGGCAGCTCGCCGACGAGCTTGCCGTCCTCGCCAAGGTATTGCAGGTACTCGATTTCAAATGTCGCAGCGACCGTCATTACATGCTTCCCGGGACCATACGAAGGGCGCCAATCATACCCGGCCCGGTGAAAAAAGCCGTTGTGTGGTGCGGCAAGCGGGGTCAGGGCGTGGCGGTTGGGGCAGGCCCATGCGCTACCCTTGCCGTCCACCTCAGGAGCATGCGATGAGCGCGGACAAGAACGAGCGCCAGCTGGAAACCGGCATCCACACCGATTTGTCGGGACGGATGAGTTATGCGGGGTACCTGCACCTGGATCGGCTGCTGGATGCGCAGCATCCGTTGTCCAGTCCGGCCGAGCACGACGAGCTGTTGTTCATCGTCCAGCACCAGGTCTCCGAGTTGTGGATGAAGCTGATGATCCACGAGCTCAAGGCCGCCGCCGCGCACCTGCGCGACGATAACGTGGGCGCTTGCCAGAAGGCGTTGGCGCGGTGCAAGAAGGTGCTCCATCAGTTGACCGAGATGTGGTCGGTACTGGAAACGCTGACGCCATCGGATTACATGCGGTTCCGCGACATCCTGGGACCGTCGTCGGGCTTCCAGTCGCTGCAGTACCGCCAGATCGAGTTCCTGCTGGGCAACAAGAATGCCGCGATGCTGAAGGTGTTCGCGCACGATCCGGTGGCGGAGGCAAGTTTGCGTGGGGTGCTGGAAAGCCCCGGGCTGTATGACGAAGCGCTGAGCTATCTGAGCCGCCATGGCCATGCCGTGCCGGCGCATTTGTTGCAACGTGACTGGTCGCTGGCGCATGTCTCCGACCCCGGGCTGATCCCGGTGTTCGCGCGCATCTACGAGGATTCGGCGACCCATTGGCAGGCTTACCACCTGTGTGAGGACCTGGTGGACCTGGAAAGCCAGTTCCAGCTGTGGCGGTTCCGGCACATGAGCACGGTGTTGCGGATCATCGGCTTCAAGCGCGGTACCGGAGGGTCGTCGGGCGTGGGCTTCCTCAAGCAGGCGCTGGAGTTGACGTTTTTCCCCGAGCTGTTCGAGGTTCGCACCACCATTGGCACCAAACCGGGAAACGCGCCCATCGCGGCCGGCCCTTAACCGGTTTACATCGCACATGTCCCTGACGGATTGTTGCATTGCGTCATAGCCCCGTTCATTTGACGGACACGCAGGGAACCGGTTACACCTACGCGCTTCCGCCCGGTGCGAGTGCCGGGTGGTCCGCTCCGTACTGCGTGCCGTGAAGCGGCCAGTGCAAGTCCAGACAGACGGCCCGCAAGGCAGTCGACCACCGTTTCAGGAGTAGCAAAACCAGTGGCCAGCAATCCAGCACCGTTCGCGGAAGGCAAGACCTTCCTGGGCCATCCACGCGGTCTTTTCGTACTGTTCTTCGCCGAGATGTGGGAGCGCTTCTCCTATTACGGCATGCGCGCGATCCTGATCTTCTATTTGCTGCAGCACTGGCTGTTCGCGGAAGAAAAGGCCTACATCATCTACGGCGCGTACACCGCGCTGGTCTACATCACTCCGGTGGTGGGCGGTTACATCGCCGATCGCTGGCTCGGGCAGCGCAAGGCGGTACAGTTCGGCGCCATCCTGCTGGTGATCGGCCACGGACTGATGGCGTTCGAAGGGCCCGGACCGGCAAGCGGCCTGGGTGCGGCGGAGATGCAGGGCTCGACCTACATCGAAGTGTTCTGGCTGGCACTGGCCTTCATCATCATGGGCGTCGGCTTCCTGAAGGCGAATATTTCGGTGATCGTGGGTCAGTTGTACGGCCAGGGCGATCCGCGTCGCGACCCGGCGTTCACGATCTTCTACATGGGCATCAACCTCGGCGCGGCCCTGGGCTCGTTGCTGGTGGCCTACCTCGGACAGACCTACGGCTGGGGTTGGGGCTTCGGCGCCGCTGGTGTCGGCATGCTCCTCGGCTTGATCGTGTTCGTCTGGGGGCGGCCGCACTTGCTCGGTCACGGTGAAGCGCCCGACGTCGACGCGCTCAAGCGCCCGGTGCTGGGTGTTCCCCTGGAGTGGATGGTGTACGTGTCTGGCCTGGTCGGAGTGGTGATCGTCTGGGCGCTGGTCCAGTACCAGTCCGTCGTCGGTGGGCTGTTGGGCCTTACGGGCGCGGCCGTGGTGGCCTGGTTTCTGTACAACGCGGTGTTCAAGCTGGACAAGATCGATCGCGACCGGATTCTCGCGGCGCTGTTCCTGATCGCGCTGCAACCGCTGTTCTGGGCGCTGTTCGAGCAGGCCGGTTCCTCGCTGAACGTCTATACCGATGAAAACGTCAACCGGGAGCTGTTCGGGTGGACCGTGCCGTCGGGCATGTTCCAGTCGCTCAACTCGATGTACATCATCCTGTTGGCGCCGGTGTTCGCCTGGCTGTGGCTATGGCTGGCAAAGCGGGGGCTGGAGCCATCGACGCCGGCCAAGTTCGGTCTTGGCCTGATTCAGCTCGGTGCCGGGTTCCTGGTGCTGGTGGCCGGCGTGGTGGCGACCGGGACCGGCAATCCGACCCCGGTGATCTTCATCTTCCTGATCTACCTGCTGCACACGATGGGTGAGTTGTGCCTGTCGCCGGTGGGTTTGTCGGCCATGACCAAGCTGGCACCGGCCAGCATGGTGAGCCTGATGATGGGTACGTGGTTCCTGGCCAGCGCGGCCGGCAACTTCATCGCCGGGTTGATTGCCCAGGCGACCAGTGGCAGTGCGGCCGGAGCCATCGAGGGAGCGACGCCGGTGATGGACGTGTATGGCCGGATTGGCTGGATCGCGATCGGTGTCGGTGTCGTGGTGATCCTGATCTCGCCATTCATCAAACGCCTGATGCATGAAGATGTCGGCGACGACCACAATCAGGGGTTGGCCGGTCAGAGCGAAATCGGCGAGCCGGCCGCGGCCGGTACCCGCCCGGACAAAGAACTCAGGTAGCACGAGTTTGGTCTAAGCGCGGCCGGTGAATCGGCCGCGCAATCAAAAGAAAACGGCGACCGAGGTCGCCGTTTTTGTTGATTCTTCCTCATCATCCCGCTTTTGCTCGTCATCCCTTCGACTGCGCCGCGGCGATGTCGATTTCCATCTCGTCTAGGCGATCCAGCCACTGGAACAACTGCTTGCGTTGTGCCGGGTCCATGCCGCCGAACAAGCGCTGCTCGAACTCCAGTGCCATCGGTGCCACCTCGTCGTAAACGCGGTAGCCCGCCGCGCTCAGGCGCAGTATCGAGCGCCGACGGTCGTTCTCGTGCAGGGTCCGCTCCAGCCAGTCGGCCTCGATCAATCGCGCTACCGCCCGGCTGACGGCGACCTTGTCCATCGCGGTGCGCTGGGTGACCTGGTTGGCCGACAGGTCCGGGTACCGCCCCAGCACCGCCATGACCCGCCATTCGGTCATCGCCAGCGAAAACCGGTCTGCATACAGTTGCGCAATTGCGGTGCTGAGCCGGTTGGACAACACCGACAGCCGGTAGGGGAGGAAATGCTCCAGATCCAGTTGTGCATGATCGAGTTGTGCGTGGCCCGGCTGGTCGCTGTTCATGTTGCACTGCGCCTTGCTTATGGTTTCATATGAAACTATAACCTTAAGCAGCGAGTCTGATGCAAAGCCCGCACATTCCGATGCGCGAGGCGTCCCTGATATCCGGTCAATAGTCCGGCCAACGTAATTCCAGGAGTCCCCCATGAGCGCCCAGCCCAACCTTGGCATGCAAGTCACCACGTTCGAAAACCCGCTTGGCATCGACGGCTTCGAGTTCGTCGAGTTCGCCGCGCCCCAAGGTCAGGGCGAGCAGCTGCATGAGTACTTCCGCAAGATGGGCTTCACCGCAGTGATGCACCACAAGACCCGTCCGATCACGCTGTACCGCCAGGGCGGGGTGAACTTCCTGGTCAATGACGACCCCGACAGCTTCGCGGCCGACTTCGCCAAGGCCCACGGCCCGTGTGCGACCGGTTTCGCGATCCGCTTCAAGCAACCGGCCGACAAGGTCTGCCAGACCGTGCTCGGCAATGGTGGCGAGTCGGTGGTGGACAAGGCCGACACCAAGGCGGTGAATGCGCCGGTGGTGAAGGGTATCGGCGATTGCATGCTGTACCTGGTCGATCGCTATGGCGACAAGGGCAGCGTCTATGAGGACTTCCTACCGGTGCAGGGCGCCGACCAGGATCCGAAGGGGTTCGGCCTGACCTTCATCGACCACCTGACCCACAACCTGTACTTCGGCAACATGGCCAAGTGGTCGGAGTACTACGAGAAGCTGTTCAACTTCCGTGAGATCAAGTACTTCGACATCAAGGGCGCCAAGACCGGGCTGGTGTCGAAGGCGATGACGGCGCCGGACGGCGTGGTGCGCATCCCGCTCAACGAGTCCAACGATCCGAAGAGCCAGATCAACGAGTATCTGGACGCCTACAAGGGCGAGGGCATCCAGCACATCGCCTGCTTCACCGACGACATCTACGGGACCGTCGAGGCGATGCGCGCGTCGGGGATCGAGTTCCTCGACACCCCGGACACTTATTTCGATGTGATCGACCAGCGCGTCCCGAACCACGGCGAGGACGTGCCGCGCCTGCAGAGGAACAAGATCCTGCTCGACGCCGACCTGGAAACCAAGAAGCGCTTGCTGCTGCAGATCTTCACCACCAATGCGATCGGCCCGATCTTCTTCGAGATCATCCAGCGCAAGGGCAATGAAGGCTTCGGCGAAGGCAACTTCCAGGCGCTGTTCGAGAGCATCGAGCGCGACCAGATCAAGCGCGGCGTGCTGTAAACCGCGCGGTAAAACAAGGTAGCAATTCGCCATGAAGTCGAACGGTTATCAATCGGGGTTTGGCAACGAGTTCGCGACCGAGGCGGTGGCGGGGACGCTGCCGATCGGTCGCAATTCGCCGCAGAAGGTCGCTCACGGCCTGTACGCCGAGCAGTTGTCCGGCACCGCGTTCACCGCACCGCGCCATGCCAACCGCCGCAGCTGGCTGTACCGGATACGCCCGGCGGCGATGCACGGGCCGTTCTCGCTGCATGAGCAGCCGCGGCTGCACAGTGACTTCCAGTCCGGGCCGGTCACCCCGGACCAGTTGCGCTGGGATCCGTTGCCACTGCCCGAGCAACCCACCGACTTTGTCGATGGCCTGTTCACGGTGGCCGGCAACGGGTCGCCCAGTGCCCAGACCGGCATTGGCATCCATCTGTACGCCGCCAACCGGTCGATGCAGGGGCGCTTTTTCTACGATGCCGATGGCGAACTGCTGATCGTCCCGCAGCTCGGCCGGCTGCGTATCGCCACCGAGTTGGGGGTGCTGGAGGTCGAGCCGCAGGAAATCGCGGTAATCCCGCGCGGGGTGCGGTTCCGGGTCGAGTTGCTCGATCCGCAGGCCCGCGGCTACGTGTGCGAGAACTTCGGTGCGCTGCTGCAGTTGCCCGACCTGGGCCCGATCGGCAGCAATGGACTGGCGAATTCGCGTGATTTCCTGACCCCCAACGCGGCCTTCGAGGACATCGACGCCCCCGCCGACGCGCCGTTCGAGCTGATCGGCAAGTTCCAGGGCCACCTGTGGCGTGCGGATATCGACCACTCGCCGCTGGATGTGGTCGGCTGGCACGGCAACTACGCGCCGTACAAATACGACCTGCGCCGGTTCAACGCGATCGGCTCGATCAGTTTCGACCATCCCGACCCGAGCATCTTCCTGGTGTTGCATTCGCCCAGCGACACGCCCGGCACCAGCAACATCGATTTCGCGATCTTCCCGCCGCGCTGGCTGGTGGCCCAGGATACGTTCCGGCCGCCGTGGTTCCACCGCAATATCGCCAGCGAGTTCATGGGGCTGTTGCATGGCGCCTACGATGCGAAGGCGGAAGGTTTCTCGCCCGGCGGCTGCTCGCTGCACAACTCGATGACCGGCCACGGCCCCGATGCGGTAACTTTCGACAAGGCGAGTCGGGCCGAGCTGGACCGGCCCGATGTGGTTGTCGACACGATGGCGTTCATGTTCGAGACCCGTGCCGTGATCCGGCCCACCGCCGAGGCATTGGCGGCCCCCCATCGCCAACGCGACTACCAGGCCTGCTGGGCCGGCCTGCAGAAGCACTTCGACCCCGGTTGAGTGCGGCACGTCGAATACGGGTGGGCATCAGCATTCGTCGCGATACACCGGCAAGCGCCCGTGTGCATCGCTTCGCGCCGCATTCACACCGCCTCAGTAGCCTGAGTTCATCACTGGACGTGGAGTTGTTGATGAAGCCTGGCCTGCCGAACCCGACCATGCTGTCGCTCGCCCTCGCATTTGCGGTCGCCTTGACCATGGCCGGCTGCAGCGCCGACCGAGATGATGATCCCGGCTTCGCGGACGCGACGACGTCGCCGGCCGACCAGACGGCGGTACTGGACCAGCCCGGCGAGGACATTCCGCCGGCTACCGCGCCGCCCGGCACCGTGATGCCCGGTGAACTGCCCTCGGCGGCCGAGCCGGCGCCCGGCAAGGCGCGCTTCGACGGCTACGCCAATGTCGATTTCGGCATGGATGCCGAGCAGGTCAGGCAGCTGTGGGACGGCGAGTTGAGCGGCAATCCAGCCGAGGGTGAGTCATGTTTTCACCTCAGTCCGGCCGGCCAGCCGAGCATTGCCTATTTCGCGCTGATGTTCGTGGACGGGCGATTTGCGCGCTATTCGGTGGCCAACGACGAGATGGTGGCGCCCGGTGGCGGCCAGCACGGAATGGACAGTGAGCGCATTGAGCAGCTGTACCCCGGCAGGATCGAGCAGACCCCGCACAAGTATGTCCCGGGTGGCCACTATCTACGGATCAAAAATCCCGAAGGTGGCGACGGGGTGCTGGTATTCGCAACCGATGCCGATGGCATCGTCACCGAGTGGCGGGTCGGCGTCCCTCCGGCGGTCGACTATGTCGAAGGTTGTGCCTAGCGGGGCGTCCCACAAGAAACTTTCATCCGTCATTCCCTTCATCCGTCATCCCCTTCATCCGTCATTCCCTTCATCCGTCATCCCCTTCATCCGTCATCCCCTTCATCCGTCATCCCCTTCATCCGTCATCCCCGCGCAGGCGGGGATCCATGGACTTTGCCTTCAATGAGTTAATCGGGGCGTTTGACCGACCCTGGCCGCCGGCCGCTTCGGCAGGCGGACGTCAGGATAGAATCAGGAATCATTGACCACGGGGATCACCGGGATGCTGGAAACCGTCGGCTTGTTCGTAGCGGGATTGGTGCTGCTCGGCCTGGGCGGAGACTCCATCGTCAAGGGTGCTTCCGGACTGGCGCGCCATTGGGGGCTGTCACCCTTCGTGGCCGGGTTGATGCTGGTGGCGTTCGGCACCTCGTTGCCGGAACTGGCGGTCAACCTGCAGGCGATCGCCAACGGCCAGCCCGGACTTGCGCTGGGCAACGCGGTGGGCAGCAACATCGTCAACTTCGGCCTGACCCTGGGCGCGGCCGCGTTGGCGGCACCGTTGCTGGTCCAGTGGCGGGCGCTGTCGCCGCTGTTGCTGTGCCTGATCATCGGCACACTGCTGACCATCGTGCTGGGCTGGGATGGCCGCCTGGGGCGGATCGATGGCCTGGTCCTGCTGGCCGCGTTCGTGGCCACGGTGGCGTTTGCGCTGGCGCGATCCCGAGGGGAATCGGCACAGTTGCGCGAGCGCATCGAGGCATTCACCCGCACCGGTAGCGATCTTGGCCTGAACCTGCTTCGCTTCGGCATCGCCGCCGCGCTGCTGTACTTCGGCTCGCGCTGGGTGGTCGCCAGCGCGCCGGCTATCGGCGCAGAGCTGGGCATGCTGCCGCTGATGACCGGTTTGCTGCCGGTGGCGATCGGCACCGCGCTGCCTGAGGTCGCCGCGGCTGTGATGGCCGCGCGCCGGGGACAGGGCGACATGGTGGTCGGCCACGTGATCGGGTCCAGCCTGTTCAACCTGTTGCTGATCGTGGGCGGAATGGCGGCGTGGAGCACGTTGGCGCTGCCCGGCTCGTTCGTGCGCTTCGAGTTGCCGGCGGCGCTGGTGCTGGCGCTGATGCTGTATCCGATGCTGCGTGGCGACCTGTCGATCAATCGCCGCGAAGGCGCGATCCTGCTGCTGGCATTCGTGGCCTGGCTTGCCTACGAGCTGCTGACGCTGGCCTGACTGGGTCGTCGGGCCGTCAATGAGTGCCGTCAGGCTCACCGTCCGGACGCGGTGGCACGTGGGTGTCTTCGGGCTTGCCGGGCAGTTGCGGGCGCTCGTCCATGCGCAACGACAACGCCGCCTTGGCCATCAGCTGCGCGCTGATCGGCGCGGTGATCAACAGGAACACGCTGATCAACAGCTCGCGCGGCTGCGGGTCGGTCCCGGCGAATGCGTGGTAGCCGACCGACGCCGCCAGCAGGCAGGCGACGCCCAGGGTGCTGGCCTTGGTCGGACCATGCAGGCGCTTGAAGAACTCCGACAGCTTGACCAGGCTGAAGGCGCCCATGACGGTAAAGAAGCTGCCAACCAGCAGCAACAGCACCAGCGCCAGCTCAAACACGACCTGCAATACCGCGCTCATTCGACGATGTCCCGGCGCAGCACGTACTTGCACAACACCACGGTACTGGTGAAGCCGAGCATGGCGATGATCAATGCCGCCTCGAAATACACTGGCGTCCCCAGGTAGATGCCAAACAGCACCAGCTCGGCGATCGCGGTGACATTGAGCGTATCCAGGGCGAGGATGCGGTCCGGCACGGTCGGGCCACGCAACAGCCGCCACAATGCAAGCAGCATCGCCAGTCCGATCATGCACATCGAGGCGACCACCGCCGCGCCCAGCAGGCTGGTACCAAAGACCTGGATACCGGTCACGGGAAGATCTCCATCAACGGGGTTTCATAACGACGCTTGATGTCGTTGACCAGTTCCCGGGCGTCCTTGAGGTTCAGCACATGGATCAGCAGGTACCTGCGGTCGTCCGACAGAGCAGCGGTGACGGTGCCGGGGGTCAGGGTGATGAAGCTGGTCAAAACCGCGATGCCGTGGATGTTGTCGATGTCCAGTGGCAACCAGACGAATCCGGGGGTGATCGTGCTCTCGCGGCCGAGCACCAGGCGGGCGACCTCGATGTTGGACATCAGCACGTCCCAGGCCAGGATCCCCAGCATCCTGGGCACCAGCCGCAGGCTTCCGATGCGCGCGAACTCACGATCCAGCCGCGCGGCGAACAACGGGATGAGCAGCCCCAGCAGGATCGCCAGAGAGAACTGGGCCGCACTGATTTCCGAGACCATCACCAGCCAGAACGCAATGACGGTCAGGCTCAGCGACAGCGAGGGCAGCCAACGCTTCCTGTTCACGGGCTCCTCCTTAGTGGCGAAGTCCCGCGTAACTGGTCGATGTAGTCGGTTGGAGACATCAACTGATGACCAGCAGCGCGGGTGTAATCAAGGATGGGAGCAGCGGCCAGGCTCATCGCAATACCGTAACCGAGCAGCAGGACGATCGCCGTGGTTTCCAGCCAACGGGTGCCCGGGATGCGCCGTGCCATGCCGACGCTGCCATCAGCGGCCATCGGCGGATGCTCCTCCGTGCGCCAGAACACACGGCTGCCGGCGCGCGCAAGGCCGACGATCACCATCAAGCTGGTGACCAGGATGGCGGTCCAGGCCCAACCCACATCGGCGGCGGGTACTGCTTGCAGGAACGCCAGTTTGCCGATGAACCCGGACAGTGGCGGTATCCCGGCTACCGACATCGCCGCCATCAGGAACAGCATGCCGATCAGGCTGCGCGGTGGCGTCGGTGCGGGCAGTTCGGTGAAATCGCCGGCGTCGCCGCGGCCCTGACGGACCAGATCGGCGATCAGGAACAGTGCGGCAACCGCGAACACGCTGTGGGCCAGGTAATACAACCCGGCGCCAATGGTGTCGGGTTGGCGCAGGCCGAACATGATCAACAACGTCGCTGCCGACAACAGGACCAGGTAGGCCGCCAGCATCCGCAGCCGGGAAGCCGCCATGACCCCCAGTGCGGACACCGCCAGCGTCGCCAGTGCGGCGGGTATCAGCCAGTCCCAGCCATACCCGGCCAGGGTGCCGGCAGGCTCGCCCAGCATCAACGAACCCATCCGCAGCACCGCGTAGATGCCGACCTTGGTCATCACCACGAACAGTGCCGCCACCGCCGCGGGTGCGCGCGTGTAGGTTTCCGGCAACCACAGGTACAACGGCAGCAGTGCGGCCTTGGCGCAGAACACCACCAGCAGCAGGCCGATGGTGGCCTTCAACAGGGCCTGGTCGTGCGCTGGCACCTGGGCGATCTTGCCCGCCAGCTCGGCCATGTTGAGCGTGCCCAGCAGGCCATACAGCAACCCCAGGGCAATCAGGAACAGGGTCGATGCGGCGACGTTGAAGGCGACGTAATGCAGGCCAGCGGCCATCCGTACCCCGCGCCCGCCGCTGAGCAGCAGGCCGTAGGAGGCGATCAGCAGGACCTCGAAGAACACGAACAGGTTGAAGATGTCGCCGGTCAGGAATGCGCCAATGAGGCCCATCAACTGGAACTGGAACAGGGCGTGGAAATGCGGCGCCCGCCGGTCCCAGCCCGAGCACGCGTGCAGCAGGCAGGCAACCGCGAGCAGGCCGGCGACCAGCACCATCAGCGCCGACAGGCGGTCGACCATCAACACGATGCCCAGCCGCGAGGGCCAGTCGCCCAGCAGATAGACAAGGATCTCGCCGTCGGCGGAGTGCGCCACCAGGGCGATTGCCGCGGCCAGGGTCGCCAGCATCGACACCCACGACACCGAACGCTGCACGGTGGTGCCGACCCGCCGATGCTCGACGAACAGCGAGAGTGCCGCGCCCAACAGCGGGATCAGTACCGGCAGGATCGCCAGGTGGTTCATGGCGGGCCCTCGCGGCCGGTCGGCGGCTCGGACTCACGACCATTGACGTGGTCGGTGTTGTTGTCGGCGCGGCTGCGCATCGCCAGCACGATGATTACCGCGGTCATCGCGAAGGCGATCACGATCGCGGTCAGCACCAGCGCCTGGGGCAACGGGTCGGTGTAATGCTCCAGCGTGGCGGCAACCCCGTCCCGGATCACCGGCGGAGCGCCAACCACCGGCCGGCCGCCGGAAAAGATCAGCAGGTTGGTCGCATACGTCAGCAGGGTCAGGCCGAGGATCACGTCGAAACTGCGCGCACGCAGGATCAGGTACACCGCGGCGGCCACGAGAATGCCAATTGCGCTGGCGATCGCCAATTCCATCATGCCACCTCCCCGGTTGCAGCCGAGCGGGTCGCCAGGTCGACCGTGCCGCGTCGGGAGAGCATCTTCTTGGACGGCTTCAGGGTGCCCATCATCGACAGGATCAGCATCGTGCTGCCAAACACCACCAGATAGACGCCGACATCGAATGCGCTGGCACTGGCCAGACCGATCGTGCCCAGCCACGGCAGCGTCAGGTCGTAATGCCCGCTGGTCAGGAACGGATAGCCCAGTGCCATCGAGGCGGCGCCGCTGAGCGCGGCCACGAGCAAGCCAATGCCGATGCAGCGAATGTAGTCAAACCCGAAGCGTGATTCAACCGAATTGGCACCCTGGATCACGTACTGCACCAGCACCGGCACCGCCAGGGTCAGACCGGCGATGAAGCCGCCGCCAGGTGCGTTGTGGCCGCGCAGGAACAGGAAGATCGATACCACCAGGGTCAGCGGGAACAGTACCTGGGCCAGGTCGGCCGGGACCGGCAGTTTGACCGGCTCGCCGGGCATTATTTTCTCCGGGGCGATCCGCGCGCGCCGCAGCAGGGCATGCACGACCAGCCCGGCGATCGCGAAAACGGTGATCTCGCCAAAGGTATCGAAGCCTCGGAAATCGACCAGGATCACGTTGACCACGTTGGCGCCGAACGCCTCGGGCAACGACCGCGCCAGCATCTCCCCGGCGATTGTGTCGGCTGGCCGGGTCATCATGGCCCAAGCCAGTGCGCCGACCCCGCCGCCGGCCACCACCGCGATCAGTCCGTCCCGGCCGCGACGCAGCCTGGAGCGCTCAGGCGGCGAATCCTTGGGCAGGTAGTGCAGGCCCAGCAGCATCAGCGACAGGGTGACCGTTTCCACCAGCAACTGGGTCAGCGCCAGGTCCGGTGCGGACAGCGCGACGAAGGTCAGGCTTACCGACAGGCCGACCCCGCTCATTGCGATCAACGCCAGCAGCCGGTGGCGGTACAGTGCCACGGCGGTCACCGCGCAGCCGACCATCAGCAACCACAACACCCAGGCCACCAGCGGCATCGACTGGGTGATCCGGTCGACGGGCAGCGGCTGCGGATCGCCCCACGCCGCCACGAACGGAGCCGCGCCGGCGGCAATCGACACCAGCACCAGCGCCAGCATGCTGCGTTGCACGCTGTCGTTGGCCAGCATGTGGGTGAAACGCCGCGCCAGGTGGAACAAGGCGTCCACGTTGAAATGGAACAGCCGTCGGCCCAGGGAATTGCGCACGTTGGCGTGCAGGTCGATCAGCCGGCGCAGGCCGAAGTACAGCAGCACGCCGCCGACCACCCCGGCCAGGCTCATCGCCAGCGGCAGGTTGAGGCCGTGCCACACCGCCAGGCTGTAGGCCGGCACCTGGTCGCCGAGCACGCCATGGGCGGCGGCCGCCAGCAACGGGCCGATCGTCCATTGCGGAGCGATGCCGACCGCCACGCAGGTCACCGCCAGGATCGCGACCGGCACCTGCATGAAGCGGGGTGGCTCGTGGATATCCCGGTCGACAGCACGCGGCCCGGCGCCGAAGAAGGTCTCATGCACGAAACGCAGGCTGTAGGCGACGCCGAACACCGCGAACGCGAGCGCGGCCAGGCTGACCGCCAGTCGCGTCGCATCCGGGCCCGGGAGCTCCAGCGCCTGGGCGAAGAACATCTCCTTGGACAGGAAGCCGTTGAGCAACGGGATCCCCGCCATTGCCAGGCTCGCCACGATCGCCAGCGCGCTGGTGTAGGGCAGGTAGCGACGCAGGTTGCCCAGTCGCCGCATGTCGCGGGTTCCGGTCTCGTGGTCGATGATCCCCGAGGCCATGAACAGCGAGGCCTTGAAGGTGGCGTGGTTGAGGATGTGGAACAGCCCGGCGACCACCGCGAAGGGCGTCGACAGGCCAAACAGCAAGGTGATCAGGCCCAGGTGGGAGATGGTCGAATACGCCAGCAGGCCTTTCAGGTCGTTCTGGAAGATCGCGCTCCACGCGCCCACCAGCATCGTGATCGCGCCCACCGAGCTGACCACGTAGAAGAACAGGTCGGTGCCGGCCAGCACCGGATGCAGGCGCGCCAGCAGGAACACGCCGGCCTTCACCATCGTGGCCGAGTGCAGGTAGGCCGACACCGGGGTCGGCGCGGCCATCGCATGCGGCAACCAGAACTGGAACGGGAACTGCGCGCTCTTGGTGAATACCCCGCCCAGCACCAGCGCCAGCACCCACGGATACAGCGCGTGGGCACGGATCGTATCGCCGGCCAGCAGTACCGCGTCCAGCTCGTAGCTGCCCACGATGTGGCCGATCATGATCACCCCGGCCAGCAATGCCAGGCCGCCGCCGGCAGTAATGGCCAGTGCCATCTTCGCGCCTTCGCGGGCATCCTCGCGGTGGTTCCAGAAGCCGATCAACAAGAATGAAGTGATCGAGGTCAGCTCCCAGAACACCATCAGCAGCAACAGGTTCCCGGCGATCACCATGCCCAGCATCGAGCCCATGAACAGCAGCAGGAACGCGTAGAACCGGCGCGCCTTCTCCTGCGACCCCAGGTAGTAATGCGAATACATCACCACCAGCCCGCCAACCCCCAGCACCATCGCGGCGAACATCCACGCAAGGCCGTCCAGCCGCAACGACAGCGCCAGCCCCAGTTGCGGGATCCACGGCACGCTGAAGCGCAAGACCTCGCCGGCCAACACCTGCGGCGCCATCGCGACCAACGCCAGCATGCCCAGCAGCGGCGGACCGCCAGCCAGCCACGCCGTGGTCCGCCGGATTGCACCACGGGCCAATATCACCCAGGCGGCGAAAGCGAATGGCAGGGCTAGCACGAGTGGCAGCAATGTGGCTCCAGTAGATGCGTATGCGGTCGCCGCGACTGCGACGCGATACGGGATCGCCGATTCTAACTGACATGCGCCAACTGATACGCCCCGATTTGCCCTCCGGATTCCCCGCGCTGGATGCCGAGCCAGTACCCGCGGTTATGCTGGTGCGCCACAAGCGGTGCAGGAAAAGTCCATGGGTGAGGCACTGATATTTGGCGGCAGCGGCCAGATCGGCCGTGCGGTGCTGTCGTGCCTGCCGACCGAAACGTGGCGGGTGCTCGCCGTCTCGCGCCATCCCCGCAGTGGCGAGGATGACGATGGTGTGCGCTGGCTGCCGGGTGAACTGGACGCTCCTCCATCATTGCCTGCCCGGGTCGACGTGATTTTCAGCTGCGGCCCACTGGATGGGTTTGCCCGCTGGTATAGCAAGACCGGGATCCGGGCCAACCGGGTGATCGCGTTCGGCTCCACCAGCGTGGAGTCCAAACAGGACTCGGTTGAGCCGGGCGAGCGGGACCTCGCCAACCGCCTGGCACAGGCCGAGCAGCAGGTATTCGACATCGCTGCCGCGCGCGGGACCGCCGCCACGGTGCTGCGACCGACGCTGGTCTACGGTGCCGGGCGCGATGCCAGCCTGACCCGGATTGCCTCACTGGGCCAACGCTGGGGCCGGTTCCCGCTTCCACGCGGGGCTGGTGGACTGCGCCAGCCGGTGCACGTGGACGACCTGGCGGCCGCTGCCATCGCCTGCCTGGATCAGCCCGCCAGCCATGGCCACGCCTATGCCTTGCCCGGCGGGGAAACCCTGCCCTATCGCGAGATGGTTGCGCGGGTGCTGGCGGCCTTGCAGCCTCCTGCGCGATTGCTGGAGTTGCCGGTGCCGGTGTTCACCCTGGCGCTGCGGCTGGCCCAGGCCGGTGGCCTGGGCAGTGGCCTGGGCGCCGCCGCAGTCGCCCGCATGCGGTGCGACCTGGTGTTCGATATCGAGCCGGCGCGACGTGACCTGGGGTACGCGCCGCGGCGGTTTCAACCGGTTGCGGCGATGTTCCAGCCATAGCCGCAGCGACGGCGGGCCAGCCCGTCGCAGGAAACCGATGCGCTAGATATCGCGCGCCTGTGGCATCGTCCGCGACTTCTTCAGTGCACGGATGGCGACCCCCAGCACGCCGCCGAGCACCATCGCTCCGCCGATGAAAAGCCGCGGGCCCGGCTGGTCACCGTAAAACGCGATACCCAGTCCCACGGCGATCACCGGCACCAGCAACATCCACGGCGTGACCTGGGCCACCGGATAGCGCTGGACCAGCATGTAGTACAGGCCGTGGCCGAGCAGCGACGAGATGAAGGCCGCATAGCCCACGCCGACCCAGCCGACCCAGCTCACCGTTGCCAGTGACACGATCCCGCGGGGCTCCAGCCATGCGCTGATCGCCAGCAACGGCAGCACTGCGATGGCTGCCGTCCAGCCCTGCATGCTGAAGGCATCCACGCCGCGCAAGCCCTTCATCAGTACCGTGCCGATGGCCAGGAATGCGGCCGCGAACAACATCAGCACCACCGCCTCCCACTGCTCCAGTACCGACGGGTCCAGGCCGAGCACCAGCACCCCGCCGAAACTGATCGCGATCGCCAAGCCGGTACGCCAGGCAAACCGCTCGCCCAGCACGACCCACGCCAGCAGCGCGGTCATCGGGATATAGCTCTGGACCACGATCGCCGGCGATGACAGGTCGCCGGCCATCTTCAGGGCGAGGAAGCTGAGCCCGAAGTGCAGCACGCCCACGCAGATGCAGATCGCGATCAGCCGGGTCCACTGACCCGGCGGCGGCCGCTTCATCCAGAACATCAGCGGCAGCCCCAGCGCAATGAAGCGCAAGGCGGTGTACAGGAACGGAGGGATCTCCTGCAGCGCAAAGGCGGAGGTCAGGAAGTTCCCCGCCCAGGCCACGCAGACCAGCAGGATCAAAACGATATCGCGCGGAGACATGCAAAGGCTTCCAGTTGGTTGGCCCGTGGGTGCGGGCCGGAGGGCAAAACAGGGGCACGGTCAGTAGCTTGCCAACCGAAGATGACGGCAGTGGGCGCCCCGAAGTGTTGGCGACAATGCGCCCGGTGTCAGTACGTCCAGCCCAGCTTGCGGTAGAGCTTGGACAGTACCCAGGCAGGGCCAATCAGGAGATAGGTCAGGTCGGTCAGGAAGCTCGGTTTGCGGCCCTCGTACTTATGGCCGATGAACTGGCCGATCCAGGCCACCACGAACACGCCGACACCCGCCCACAACAGGGTCGTGACCCCGTAGGAATCGAAGATCCAGCGACTGACAAAGGCCATCAGCACGAACATCGCCAGCATCCCCAATCCAAGCGGTCGCGACTGGCGGTAATAAAACAGGGTCGCGGCGAATATCGCCACCCCGGCCCAGAAGCCGTCCCGGAACCAACTGCCGGGCGCCGGGATGCACCACAACAGCGCGACCACGCTCCACGCAATGGCCGGCACGCAAACCACGTGGATCCACTGGTTGGTGGCGTTGCGGTGGTCACCGGAATAATGGGCGAACCAGCGATCAATCGGGCGTTGCGTTTTAGCCATGGTGGGCCTGCCTGTCCAGTCAGTCGATGTTGATTCCCGCCAGCCTCTGCAAGGCGTCAGCGTAACGTGCCCGGGTGCGGTCAATGACTTCGGTCGGCAGCGAAGGACCGGGCGCCGTCTTGTCCCAGTCCACGGTTTCCAGGTAATCGCGCACGATCTGCTTGTCGTAGCTGGGTGGGCTGGTGCCCGGCTGGTATTCGTCAGCCGGCCAATAGCGTGACGAGTCCGGGGTCAGCATCTCGTCCATCACGTACAGATGACCATCCGCGTCGGTACCGAACTCGAACTTGGTATCGGCCAGCAGGATGCCGCGCTCGGCCGCGTAGTCGGCGGCAAACCGGTACAGCCGCAGCGTCGCGTCGCGTACCGCCTCGGCCAGTTCGGCGCCGCACAGGCGTACCGCGGTGTCGAAGTCGATGTTCTCGTCGTGCTCGCCCACCCCGGCCTTGGTCGACGGGGTGAAGATCGGTTCGGCCAGCTTGCCCGCTTGTGGCAGGCCATCGGGCAGGGCGATGCCGCTGATCCGACCGGTACGCTGGTAGTCCTTCCAGCCGCTGCCGATCACGTAGCCGCGGGCGATGCACTCGATGGGCACCGGCTTCAGGCGTTTGGCCACCACCGCGCGCTTCTGGTAGATGCTGGCGTCGACGCCGGCCGGCAACACCGCCGCCACGTCGATGCCGGTCAGGTGGTTGCGCACGATGTGGGCGGTCTTGTCGAACCAGAAATTGCTGATCTGGCACAGCATCTCGCCCTTGCCGGGGATCGGGTCGGGCAGCACGACGTCGAAGGCACTCAACCGGTCGGTGGCGACCATCAACAGGTAATCGCCCGGTGGGGTGCCCGCCGGCAAGCGCTCGGCCGGCAGGTCGAACACGTCGCGGACCTTGCCGCGGTGACGCATTGGCAGGCCGGGAAGGTCGGATTCGGAAAGCGATCGTCGCAGCAGTGTCGTGGACAATTGGAGCCCCTCGGTGGTACGCGCAGCATGGCAGAACCTGCCGCGGGGCACCGCTGGCTTTCGCGCACGGGGCGCGACAGGGTCGAGCAGTGTACGCCGGCTCGCGCATGCGTGCAGGTACACTGATCTGTCTGACCACAAGTACGCCCCGGGGCTTGATGAAACGTTGGTACGGAAAATTGCTGGGCGTCTTCGCTGGCGCAGCCCTGATGCGGTTCAACCCCTTGCTGGGCGGACTGATCGGGCTGTTGATCGGGCACGCCTTTGATGTCGACTGGTTCCGGTTGCGGCGCGACGACCCCTACGCCACGCTGGGACTGACAGCGCAGGCCTCGGATGTGGAAATCGACCGCGCCTACCGCCGCCTGATTTCCCAGTACCACCCCGATCGCCTGCAGGGCGCTGCCAGCGAGTTGCGCCAGCAGGCCGAGCACAAGGCGCGCCAGATCAACGGCGCCTATGACCGCATCAAGACCCTGCGCAAGCGCAAATAACCCGCCCATCGAGCCCCGCCATGCAGCCGACCATCATTTCCCCGTCGATCCTTTCCGCCGATTTCGCACGTCTGGGCGAGGAGGTCGACAACGTCATCGCCGCCGGTGCCGACTGGGTCCACTTCGACGTGATGGACAACCACTACGTGCCCAACCTGACCATCGGGCCGATGGTCTGCCAGGCACTGCGCAAGCATGGCGTGACCGCACCGATCGACGTCCATCTGATGGTCGAGCCGGTCGACCGCATCGTGCCGGACTTCGCCCAGGCCGGGGCGAGCATGATCAGCTTCCACCCCGAGGCCGTGCGTCACGTCCATCGCACCATCCAGTTGATCCAGTCGCACGGTTGCCAGGCCGGCGTGGTGTTGAACCCGGCGACCTCGCTGGATGTGCTGGACTGGGTGCTGGAGGACGTGGACATGGTGTTGCTGATGTCGGTCAACCCGGGGTTTGGCGGCCAGTCGTTCATCCCGTCCACGCTGGCCAAGCTGCGTCAGGTGCGCGAGCGGATCGATGCCAGCGGCCGGGCGATCCGGCTCGAGGTCGACGGTGGGGTCAAGCCCGACAACATCGCCGATATCGCCGCGGCCGGCGCCGACACCTTCGTGGCCGGCTCGGCGATCTTCAACTCCGGCGACTACGCCGAGGTGATCGGTCGGATGAAGGCCGCGGTGGCCGACGCACGTCGTTGAACAGAGCGCCACCTTTACCACTGCATTGCTAGTGTCCTGCCATGAACGCACCCACTAACATTGAGTCGAATCCGGTCGGATCCGGGCAGCGTTGGCGGTTGGTCCTCAATGGCAAGTCCGCCGGTGATGAGGCGTTGCGCGCCGTAGTCATGGCAATGCGCGAGCGCGGCGTCGCGCTCAGCGTGCGGGTGACCTGGGAAAGCGGCGACGCCGAGCGCTACGTGGCCGAGGCCATTGCGGACGGCGTCGACACGATCGTGGCGGCCGGCGGCGATGGCACGCTCAGTGCGGTGGCGACCACTCTTGCACATCGCGACGAAGCCGCCGAAAGCCTGCCTACCCTCGGCCTGGTGCCGATGGGCACCGCGAACGATTTCGCCACTGCGGCGCAGATCCCGGTCGAGGCCGATGCCGCGCTGGAACTGATACGCGCCACCGCCGCGCAGCCGATCGACCTGCTGCGGATCGGCAGTGCGGAGCAGACCCACTGGTGTGCCAACCTGGTCAGCGGCGGTTTCGGCACCCAGATCACGGTGGAGACCGACGAGGGCTTGAAGAAGATCCTTGGTGGTCTGGCCTACCTGGTGACCGGCATCACCAAGCTCGGCCGGATCGAGGCGATTCCGGCACGGATCCATGCAATCACCGTGGCGGGCGACGAGTTCAACTGGGAAGGCGGCTTCATTGCGCTGGGGGTCGGCAACGGTCGCCAGGCGGGCGGCGGACAGGCGCTATGCCCGGACGCGGTGATCGATGACAGCCTGCTCGACCTGACCATCGTGCCGGAGCTGGAAGGTGAGGTCGGCAGCACCGTGGCCGCGCTGTTGGCGGAAGGCAAGGAGGCCGCGCTGGACCGCATTGCGGTGCGCCGGCAATTGCCCTGGGTGCAGATCGAGACTTCCACCCCGCTGACCCTGAACCTGGATGGCGAGCCGGTGGAGTCGACCCGCTTTCGGATCGACTGCGTGCCCGGTCGCATCCGCATGCATCTGCCGCCCGGTTGCCCGTTGCTGCGCCCGCCAGGGAACCCGCTGTCGTCGGCGACTGGCGAGGATGCACCGGAGCCGACTGAGCTTGCGTCGGGTCTGCTTCCGGCGTGAGTGATACAGGACGCGCCGGCAACCCGCCCGTCGCGTACTCGCGGCGAAGCAGCTAAAGTACGCCCATGAATTTCCGGGCAAACCCGATTTCCTGCAATGCCGACACCGGTTGGCGATGGTGGCATGCCGCCATCGTCCCCAGCCCGTCGCATCCCCAGGAAATGCCCCATGACTTCGCACGACCCGTCCACGCCCGATAACCCCTCCGAACAGTTCGCCCGGCACGCCGCCGACGGCTACACCCGCATCCCGGTGGTGCGCGAGGTGTTTTCCGACCTCGACACCCCGCTGTCGGTGTACCTGAAACTCGCCGACGGCCCGCACACCTACCTGTTCGAATCGGTCGAGGGCGGCGAACGCTTTGGCCGCTACTCGATCATCGGCCTGCCGGCGACCCGGGTGTACGCGTTCGCTGGCCACACCCTGTACGTCACCGAGCACGGCGAGCTGGTCGAGGCGCGCGAGGTCGCCGACCCGTTCGCCGAGGTCGAGCGTTTGCGCACGCAGTACTCGGTGCCGAAGATCGACGGCCTGCCGGGGTTCACCGGCGGCCTGGTCGGCTGGTTCGGCTTCGAATGCATCCAGTACATCGAGCCGCGCCTGGCCGGTTCGCAGCCCGGCGACGCCCGGATGCCCGACGGCGCTCCCGTGGACAGCGGCCCGGTGGACGAGCTCGGCACCCCCGACATCCTGCTGATGCTGAGCGAGGAGGTCGCGGTGTTCGACAACCTCAAGGGCCGGCTGTACCTGATCGTCCATGCCGACCCGGGCGAACCGCAGGCCCATGCGCGTGCCAACCGCCGGCTGGACCAGTTGGTCCACCGCTTGCGCAGCAGCGGAGCGGCGTACCCGGAAACCCTGGACCCCAATGGCCTGGACGAAGCCGATTTCGTCTCCGGCTTCACCCGCGACGGCTTCATCAAGGCGGTCGAGAAATCCAAGCAATATATCCGCGACGGCGACATCTTCCAGGTGGTGCTGAGCCAGCGCCTGAGCGTGCCGTTCAAGGCCCGCCCGGTGGATGTCTACCGGGCATTGAGGGCGCTGAACCCGTCGCCGTACATGTACTTCCTGGATGTCGGTGACATGCAGGTGGTCGGCTCCTCGCCGGAGATCCTGGTACGGCTGCAGTACGACGCTGCCGGGCAAGGCACGGTCACCGTGCGCCCGATCGCCGGCACTCGCCCACGCGGCGCGACGCCGGCCGAGGACGACGCACTGGAGGCCGAGCTGCTGGCCGACCCGAAGGAGCGCGCCGAGCACCTGATGCTGATCGACCTGGGCCGCAACGACGTCGGCAAGGTCAGCCAGCCGGGCACGGTCGCGGTCGGCGAGCAGTTCGTTATCGAACGCTACAGCCACGTCATGCACATCGTCAGCGAGGTCACCGGCACGTTGAAGCCGGGCCTGAGCTACGCCGATGTGCTGCGCGCGACTTTCCCGGCCGGCACCGTCTCCGGCGCGCCGAAGATCCGTGCGCTGGAAGTGATCCGCGAGCTGGAGCCGATCAAGCGCAATGTCTATGCCGGCAGCATCGGCTACCTGGGCTGGCACGGCGATGCCGACACCGCCATCGCGATACGCACCGCAGTGATCCAGGACGGCAAGCTGCACGTGCAGGCCGGCGCCGGCATCGTGCACGACTCCGATCCGCAGAAGGAATGGGAAGAGACCATGAGCAAGGGCCGGGCATTGTTCCGCGCGGTCGCCGAAGCGGCGCGAGGGCTTTGACGTGCTGCTGATGATCGACAACTACGACAGCTTCACCTGGAACATCGTGCAGTACCTGCAAACCCTGGGTGCCGAGGTCCAGGTGATCCGCAACGACGAGCTGTCGGTGCCGCAGATCGCGGCGCTGGAGCCGGAGCGCATCGTGATCTCGCCGGGGCCGTGCACGCCCAATGAGGCCGGGGTGTCGATCGATCTGATCCGCCAGTTGGGCGCGCGTACGCCGATCCTGGGTGTGTGCCTGGGCCACCAGGCCCTGGGCCAGTGTTACGGCGGCGACGTGGTGCGTGCGAAGACGATCATGCACGGCAAGACCTCGCGGATCCGGCACGAGGGCAAGGGCGTGTTCGCCGGCCTGCCGGATGCCTACGAAGCCACCCGATATCACTCACTGGTGGTCTCGCGCGAGACATTGCCGGCCTGTCTTGAGATCACCGCCTGGACCGACCATGCGGACGGCAGCTTTGATGAAATCATGGGCCTGCGCCACCGTGAGCATCCGGTCGAGGGCGTGCAGTTCCATCCCGAGTCGATCCTGACCGAACACGGACACGCGTTGTTGAAGAATTTTATGGAGCGTTGAGAGTCATGCCGATTACCCCACAAGAAGCCCTGCAACGCGTGATCGAGCACCGCGAAATCTTCCATGACGAGATGGTCGACCTGATGCGCATGATCATGCGTGGGGAGGTGTCGCCACTGATGACCGCGGCGATCATCACCGGGCTGCGGGTGAAGAAGGAAACCGTCGGCGAGATCGCCGGCGCCGCGCAGGTCATGCGTGAGTTCGCGCTGCCGGTCGAGGTCGCCGACCGCACCCACCTGATCGACATCGTCGGCACCGGCGGCGACGGCGCTAACACCTTCAACATCTCAACCGCCAGCAGCTTCGTGATCGCCGCCGCCGGTGGCCGGGTCGCCAAGCATGGGGGCCGCAGCGTGTCGTCCAAGTCCGGCAGCGCGGATGCATTTGAAGCCCTGGGCGCGGCGATCGAGTTGCAGCCCGCGCAGGTGGCGCAATGCATCGAGCGCACCGGCATCGGCTTCATGTACGCGCCGCTGCACCACCCGGCGATGAAGGTGGTCGCGCCGGTGCGCCGCGAGATGGGCGTGCGTACGTTGTTCAACATCCTCGGCCCGCTGACCAATCCGGCCAACGCACCGAATATCCTGATGGGCGTGTTTCACCCGGACCTGGTCGGCATCCAGGTTCGGGTACTGAAGAAGATGGGCGCGCAGCGGGCACTGGTGGTGTGGGGCCGCGACGGCATGGACGAGCTGTCACTCGGCGCCGGCTCGCTGGTGGGCGAATTGCGCGATGGCGAAGTGCGGGAGTACGAGGTGCACCCGGAGGATTACGGCATCGCGATGGCGGCCAGCCGCAACCTGCAGGTCGCCAATCCGACCGAGTCGAAGGACATGTTGTTGCAGGCGCTGGACAACGTCGATGGCCTGCCGCGTGAAATCGTCGCCCTGAACGCCGGCGCGGCGCTGTACGTGGCCGGCGTCGCCGAGAGCATCGCCGACGGTATTGCACGCGCACGCCAGGTGATCGCGTCCGGCGCGGCCCGGGCCAAACTGGACGAGTTCGTGACCACCACCCGCGAACTCGCGGGACAGTAAGATCGCATCGTCATGACCGGAGCCAGCAACAAGCAATGACCGACATTCTGCAAAAAATCCTCGCCCGCAAGCATGAGGAGATCCGCCAGCGCAGCCAGATCCGCACGCTCGACAGCGTCCGCGCCCGCGCCGGCAACCAGCCGCCGACGCGTGGCTTCGTCGATGCGATCCGGCGCAAGCACGCGGCGGGGGAGGCGGCGGTGATCGCCGAGGTAAAGAAAGCCAGCCCGTCCAAGGGCCTGATCCGCAAGGATTTTGATCCCGCTGCGATCGCCCGCAGCTACGAAGCCGGCGGTGCTGCCTGTTTGTCCGTCCTCACGGACGTCGATTTCTTCCAGGGCAGCAACCGCTACCTCGGCGAGGCCCGTGACGCCTGCGCCCTGCCAGTGCTGCGCAAGGACTTCATCGTCGATCCGTACCAGGTCTATGAGGCGCGCATGATCGGCGCCGACTGCATCCTGCTGATCGTCGCCGCTCTGGAGGATGGGCCGCTGGTGGAGATGGCCAACCTCGCCCACGAACTGGACATGGACGTGCTGGTCGAGGTTCACGACATCGACGAACTGGAGCGCGCGCTGCAGGCAGACTGCGAGCTGATCGGCGTCAACAACCGCGACCTGCGCACCTTCGAGGTGTCGCTCGACACCTCGCTGCAACTGAAGGACGTGGTGCCGCCGGACCGGACCATGGTCACCGAGAGCGGCATCGCCAGCCGCGACGACGTGGCGCGGTTGCGTGGCGCCGACATCCACACCTTCCTGATCGGCGAGTCGTTCATGCGCGAGCGCGACCCGGGTGCGGCCCTGCAGCGGATGTTCGCGCCGTGACCCTCGCCGGTCCCGCGCCGCACGCCGCGACTCCCGGCGGCCGCGAGGACGCGCCACTGGTGGTGTTCGATTTCGACCACACGCTCTACGACGGGGATTCCGGCGGCCATCTGTTCCGCTGGCTGATCATGCGCGACTGGTGGCGGATCGCCTTGGCGGCGCTGATCGCACCGGTATTCGGGCCGATGGTCGCACTGCTGCCAACGCGCCGGGTCGGGATTTCCGGTTTTGTCTGGGCCGGCACGGTCGGCCTGCACCGGCGCCGGGACCTCGACATGGAAATCGATCGTTACGTCCAGATCCATGCCACGCAACTGCAGGCGCGGCTGTTGCCGGTCGCGCTGGACGTATTGCAGGTGCACCGCACGGCGGATGACAAGGTGGTGATTGCCACCGGCGCGCCGCCGGAGCTGGCCCGCGCGATCCTCGCCTTCGTCGCCCACCAAGATCTGCCGGTGGTCGGCACCCTGGTCGGTCCGCGACTGGGAGGGATCGGTGCCAAGCGCCATTGCCATGCGGAAATGAAGATGACGATGCTGCGCGACGCGGGGTTTACCGCGCCCGTGGCGATCGCCTATTCCGACAGCAGCGCCGACCTGCCACTGCTCAAGGCCGCGCAAAAACCCGTCGTGGTGAATCCCAAGCAGAGCCGGGTGGCCATGTTCCGCCGGGTGCTACCGGCCGGTACACCGATCCTCAACTGGGGTTGCGTGGACCGCGGCGGCGATCCGGTTCCGGCGCGCGACGCGGTGTTGCCGTAAGGCCGGCGTCAGCGCGTGCCGTACAGGACCACGGTCTTGCCACGCGCGTGTAATTTGCCGTCGATCTGCAGCTTCTTCAGCACCCGGCCGGCCATCTCGCGCGAGCAACCCACCAGGCGCGAAAGCTCCTGGCGGGACACCCGCAGCTGGGTGCCGTCGGGGTGGGTCATCGCCTCGGGTTCCTTCGCCAGGTCGTGCAGGGCGCGGACGATGCGGTCGGTGACGTCCAGGAATGCCAGGCTGCCGGCCTTCCGGCTGGTATCGAGCAAACGCTGGGAGATCTGCGAGGCGATCGCGTACAGCAGTTTTGGCGCGTCGGGAGCCAGGCGTGACAGCAGCAGGTCGTAGACGCGCTCGTGGCCGATTTCCGCGAGCTCGCAGGGCGTGCGGGTGCGCAGGATCACCTCGCGTTGATCGCTCTCGACGAACAATCCCAGCTCACCAACGAACTCGCCGGGACCAAAGTACCCCAGCACCAATTCGCGGTCGTCGTCTTCCTCGGTGATGATGCTGACCGAGCCGGAGACGATGTAATACAGCGTGCTGGCCGGGTCACCGGGACGGAATACATCCGTTCGTGACGGATAGCGTCGGCGGTGGCAGTGGGCGAGGAAGCGTTCGATGGTCGCGCCATCGGGAGTCAACGGGCTATGGGTTCGGCGCAATGCAGTCACAGGGTCTACCGGGTTGGCTGACATGTCAGTGGGGTTCAGGCTATCAACCGGAGCTTAGGATGAACTGGCGCTAAGTAGCAAACCTTGACCCAAATTGGCATCTCGGCCGGTGAATCGGGGCTGGCTGCCGGGCCCGCTGCGTTTTCAACGCGGGGACAATTGCCGCATAATCCGCCGTTCCTGTCGTGTCCGGGTCATGCATAGTGGTCAAGCCGTTGCCGCGCCTGAGGTTGCAGGGTTTCAACAACCTCACCAAAGCGCTCTCGTTCAACATCTATGACGTCAGTTTTGCCGCCTCCGAGGAGGAACGGCAACGCTACATCGAGTACATCGACGAGGAGTACAACGCCGATCGCCTGACCCAGATCCTGACGGATGTGGCGGACATCATCGGTGCCAACATCCTCAACATCGCGCGCCAGGACTACGACCCGCAGGGCGCGTCGGTGACGATCCTGATCTCCGAGGAGCCGGTGGTCGACAAGTCCGATGCGAAGGGCGTGATCTCCGAGGCGGTGGTCGCGCACATGGACAAGTCGCACATCACCGTGCACACGTATCCGGAGACGCATCCGGACAACGGCATCGCGACCTTCCGTGCCGACATCGACGTGGCGACCTGCGGGGTGATCTCACCGCTGAAGGCGTTGAACTACCTGATTGAGAGCCTGGAGTCCGACATCGTGGTGATGGACTACCGCGTGCGTGGCTTCACCCGCGACATCAAGGGCAAGAAGCACTACATCGACCACCGGATCAACTCGATCCAGGACTACCTGGCCAAGAACATCAAGTCGCGCTACGAGATGCTCGACGTGAACGTGTACCAGGAAAACATCTTCCACACCAAGATGCACCTGAAGGACTTCGACCTGGACCAGTACCTGTTCGAGGAGAAGGCGCGCAACCTGTCGTTCAAGGAGCGCATGAAGATCGAGGCGAGGCTCAAGCGCGAGATCGAGGAGCTGTACCACGGGCGCAACCTGGTCGACTGATCGGCGTAGGGCGCGCTTCGGGAAGGCCGGCCAGATGCCGGCTTTTTTCGGGTGCTTGTGGTGAAGGCAACGGCCACGGCGGGTGGAGGTTCTCGGCTTCGGCGGGAGCGCCGCCCTGTCCGGGCATTGCTACCCGGTTCGGGCGGCCATCCATGGCCGCACTCACCGCCGTGCGCCATCCATGGCGCACTCTCCGCAATCCCCGGACAGGACGCCGCGTCGGCGCCCGAAGAGCTAAAGGCGCCGCGTAAAACCATCTCAAACCCGGTAGGCGATCGTCTTCATTACCTTGGATGCTGCGGCCATGATGCTCGGGATCGGCGGCGGCAGGATTCGCGCACCGGCGGCTTCGGCGTTATCGGCGTGGCGGGCTTCGTCGGCCTTCATCACCTCCAGGATTGCGCGGCTACGGGCGTCTTCAGGCGGCAGTGATTGCAGGTGCTCGTCGATATGCGCCTCGACCTGGCGCTCGGTCTCGACAACGAACCCCAGGTTCCAGCCATCGCCGCGCAAGCCGGCCAATACGCCGATGGCGTAACTGCCGCCGTACCACAGCGGGTTGAGCAGGCTGGGGCGGTCGTCGAGCTCGCGCAGGCGGTCACCGCACCAGGCCAGGTGGTCGGTTTCTTCCTGCGCCGCTTCCAGCAGGTGCGCCCGCGTGGCCGGATCGCGGGCCACGGCCGCCTGGCCGCAATACAGCGCCTGCGCGCAGACCTCGCCGACATGGTTGACCCGCATCAGCCCGGCGGCATGGCGACGCTGGGTGTCGTTCAGTACGACTTCCGGCTCGCCGGCACCTGGGTTGGGCCGCATCGCCGGCGGTGCGCCGAACACGGTCTCCAGCGCGCGCTGGGTGTCGTCGATAAAGCGATCAATGGCGGTCAGGCGGCGTGCGTTCATGCGGTCGATTCCAGTGAGGCAGTGAGGCGGCGTGCGTTCATGCGGCCGATTCCGGTGGGGATTTTGCTCGTCATCCCCGCGAAAGCGGGGATCCAGGGACTTGGCGCTCAATGGGCTAACGTCCATGGATTCCCGCTTTCGCGGGAATGACGGGACCCGGTGTTCGAGGTGCTCAGTGAAGGGCTCTGGATCCCCGCCTTTGCGGGGATGACGGATGAAAGTTTCTTGCGGGACATCACACTAGTAGACTGAGGTCGTGACATCGCCCGGCACAATCAACGCGTCGGCCAGGAACGCCAACGGATGCTGCACCTCCAGCGCGGTGCCGCCGGCCAGGTGCAGCCGGCAGCCGATGTTGGCGCTGAGCAGACGCGTGGCACCACTGGCGGCCAATTGGGCCAGCAACGGCTGGCGGTACGACTCGGCGCGTTCGGGATCGGTCAGCATCTGGCTGCCGGCCGCTCCGCAACAGCCGTAGCCGGCGTCGATTTCTACCACCACCAGTCCCGGCACCCGGGCCAGCAGGCGTCGCAGCGCGGGCACGGTGCCGACCACGTTGCGCTGGGTGCAGGGCAGGTGCAGGCCGATGCGTTCGTGGCGCTCGGCAAACGTCAACCGTTCCCGGTGCTCGTCCAGGAACGCCAGCGCATCCATGGCCGTCCCGTCCGGCGCGCCGGCCACCGATTCGTGGCAGCCGCTGGCCAGGGTCAGTACCTGCCGGTAGCCGGCGAAGGCGGTGTGGTTGATGGCCGACAGTCGCGACGCTTGGGCGAGATTGCCGGCGTGGGCATGGATCGCGCCGCAGCATGTCTGCCCCGCAGGCGTCACCAGGTCGATCGACAGCGCCGCGCATAGTCGGTCCAGCGCGGCACGGACATCCGCTTCATACGCATTGGCAACACAGCCGACGAACACGGCGACAGGAGCGTGGGCGCCGGGGTGTTGGCGATCTCCTCGACCAGATCCAAGCTCGAGCCATCCGGCAGCCGCATGTCGGTCAGGCACAGGCCGTACTGGTTGCGTGCCAGTTGGATCATCGACCGGCGAGGCGGCGGACGTCGTGGCGGGTGGATTGGTGACGGATGGATTGGGGCGCGGCGGACGCGGCAATGCCCGCAGCCCGTTCGGAAGCAGGGGATAGATGCGCCGATACATGCCGAGCAGCCCGGTCAGCAGGCGCGGTCGTGCGGTGAGCGCTTCCAGCAGGTACTGCAACAGGCCGCTGCCGCGTCGCTGGCGCTGGCGTCCGCGCGCGGTGACCAGCAACGCGCCATACTCCACGCCTGCCGGGCACGCCGCCTCGCAGGCGCGGCATGCCAGACAGTGGTCAAGATGGTCGTCGCCGGTTGCGCCCGGCTCGATGGTTTCCAGCGCCCAGGCGCGCGCCAAGGCGATCCGGCCGCGCGGGGATTCCGCCTCCAGCCGGTCGCGTGCATAGGTGGGGCAAACCGGCAGGCACAGCCCGCATTGCACGCAACGGTCGGCCAACGCTACCAACGGGTCGACAGCAGGCGGACGGTTGGCAGCGAGCATGAGGGCGATGCTAACATGGGCGGCCCAGCGACTTGCGGTGCGCCGCCGGTCCCGCTATCATTCCGCCTCTTTCGTTCCGCACTTCGGTGCGAGGCGAGAATTCCGCACTCCAACGCGTGGCGAAATTCCGGACCTGTCGTTGACCGCCCACGCAGTCGACCGCCGGAATCAGCCCGACCAGGTACCCATAGATATAGCCATGAAGACCTTCACTGCCAAGAACGAGACCGTCCAGCGCGACTGGTACCTGGTCGACGCCGCCGGCAAGACCCTCGGCCGCCTGTCCGCCGAACTGGCCCACCGCCTGCGCGGCAAGCACAAGCCGGTGTACACCCCGCACGTCGATACCGGCGACTACCTGGTAGTCATCAACGCCGAGAAGATCGTGGTCACCGGCAACAAGCTGGCCGACAAGAAGTACCACCGGTTCACCGGCTACATCGGCAACCTGAAGACCGAGACCCTCGCCCAGGCGCTTGAGCGCCATCCCGAGCGCGTCATCGAGATCGCGGTCAAGGGCATGCTGCCGAAGAATCCCCTCGGCCGCGCCATGTACCGCAAGCTCAAGGTCTATGCAGGCCCCGAGCATCCGCACACCGCCCAGCAGCCGCAGCCGCTGGATATCTAAGGGCACCGATATGGCAATCCAGCAGAATTACGGCACCGGCCGCCGCAAGTCCTCCACCGCCCGCGTGTACCTGCGCAAGGGCGAGGGCAAGATCACCATCAACAAGCGCACGATCGAGGAGTTCTTCGGTCGTGAGACGGCCCGCATGATCGTGCGCCAGCCGCTCGAGCTGACCCAGTCGACCGATAAGTTCGACGTCAACGTCACCGTTGCCGGCGGCGGCACCACCGGCCAGGCCGGCGCGATCCGCCTGGGCATCTCACGTGCGCTGGTCGAGTACGACGAGTCGTTGAAGTCCGAACTGCGCAAGGCCGGTTTCATGACCCGCGATGCACGCGAAGTCGAGCGCAAGAAGGTTGGTCTGCACAAGGCCCGCCGTGCGACCCAGTTCTCCAAGCGCTAAATTTTAGCGTTACAATCTGCTTCATAGCCCCGTCGCCAAGCGGTAAGGCATCTGCCTCTGACGCAGACATTCGGTGGTTCGAATCCATCCGGGGCTGCCATACCATCAAGAAACCCGCCTTTGCCGGCGGGTTTTTTGTTGCTCGGTGAAGGCGGTTACAATTGAAACCATCGCGCGCAGGCGCTGCACTCAAGGAGATCCCGATGAAGCTTGGTTCGCTGAAAGAAGGCGGTCGTGACGGCACCCTGGTGGTGGTCTCGCGCGATCTCAAGCACGCGGTTCGCGCGAGCGGAATTGCCGACACCCTGCAGCGCGCCCTTGAGGACTGGAGCAACATCGCCCCGCGCCTGAACGCGCTGTCGGAAGCGTTGAACGCCGGCAATGCAGAGGGCGCGTTCGAGTTGGACACGGCCCAGTTGGCGGCGCCGATGCCGCGCGCCTACGAGTTCGTCGATGGCAGCGCCTACCTGCCGCACGTGGAGCGCGTGCGCCGGGCGCGCGGTGCGCAGGTGCCGGAGAGCTTCTACACCGACCCGCTGATGTACCAGGGCGTGAGCGCCGGCTTCCTCGGCCCGCGCGATCCGGTGCGGGTTCCCAGCGAGGAACACGGCATCGACCTGGAAGCCGAGCTGGTGGTGGTCACCGACGACGTCCCGATGGCGGTGACGCCGGAGCAGGCGGCCGGGCACATCCAGTTGGTCGGCCTGATCAATGACGTCTCGCTGCGCAACCTGATCCCGGGTGAACTGGCCAAGGGCTTCGGCTTCCTGCAATCCAAGCCGCGCTCGACGCTGAGCCCGGTGCTGGTGACCCCCGACGAGCTGGGAGACAACTGGCGCGACAGCAAGCTGCATTTGCCGATGCTGACCCACGTCAACGGCAAGTGGTTCGGTGCCCCGCTGGCCGGCGTCGACATGCAGTTCAACTTCGGCCAGTTGATCGCCCATGCGGCCCGGACCCGGCCACTGTGCGCCGGTGCGATTATCGGCTCGGGCACCATCGCCAACGAGGACACCAGCCTGGGCGCATCATGTTTTGCCGAGCTGCGCACGGTGGAGACCTTGCGCGATGGCAAGCCGACTACGCCCTTCATGAGCTACGGTGATACGGTTCGCATCGAGATGCTGGATGCCGACGGAAACAGCATCTTTGGTGCGATCGATCAACGTATCGAGCGCTACGAAGGCTGACCGGCGGTCGCGCGCCGGTTCTTTCGGACGGTGCGCAGTCACCAGCGCGGATTCAACCGAGGCGCACCAGCAGGGATGTCGACGATGCGGGGTAGGGAAGAGATGGCGGATCAACTACAGCTGTATTCCTATTGGCGCTCCAGCGCAGCCTATCGCGTGCGCATCGGCCTGAACCTCAAGGGCCTCGCATACGAGACCGTACCGGTGCATCTGGTTCGCGATGGCGGGCAGCAGCACGCGGACAGCTACCGTCAGCTGAACCCGCAAGAGCTGGTGCCGGTGTTGAAGCACGGCGACCGCGTCCTGCGCCAGTCGGTCGCGATCCTGGAATATCTCGACGAGACCTGGCCGACCCCGGCCCTGTTGCCCGCCGGCAGCCGCGACCGCCAACGCGTGCGCGCGATCGCCCAAGCGGTGGCCTGCGATATCCATCCGCTCAACAACCTGCGGGTACTGCAGTACTTCGACCGGACCTGGAACGTGCCGCCACCCGAGCGCGATGAGTGGGTAAGGCATTGGGTCGTCGACGGATTTGCCGCGATCGAGGCCATGCTGAACGACCATCCCGCCACCGGCGAGTTCTGCGAGGGCGACATCCCCGGCATGGCCGATTGCTGCCTGATCCCGCAGGTCTACAACGCGCGGCGATTCGGCGTGGATGTCAGCCAGTTCCCGACCATCGCCCGGATCGACCGCGCCTGCCTGGCGTTACCCGCATTCGACCAGGCGCGCCCGGAATTGCAGCCCGACGCCCCGCAGCCGAACTGAGCCGGCGGCGGCTGGCAGCAGCAACACCTCCCCGTCATTCCAAAGCCCCCGCAGTTCCAAGGTCCCGTTACCCCAAGGCCCCCCGCAGTTCCAAGGTCACGTCACTCCAAGATCCCCGTCATTCTTGCAACTGCCGTCATTCCCGCGAAAGCGGGAACCTAGTGACTTCAAGCCGCTGAAAGGCAGAGGCGCTGGGTTCCCGCTTTCGCGGGAATGACGGGGGCTTTGAATGACGGCAGTTGCAGGGATGACGACGATTCACGGGGATGACGACCCGTCGGGACGCCCACCAGTCACCGGAGATAACGGCAGCTATGCCGCCCCCCCTAGCTGGAAAACACCTCGGCGTACGGGTCGTGTTCCTCGCCCGCGCCTTCCGACAGGCGGAACTTCAGCGCCAAGCCGTCGCGTGAATCGGCCGCCTGCAGCGCTTCCTCCATGTCGATCAGGCCCGACTTCTGCAGTCGGAACAGGCACTGGTCGAAGCTCTCCATGCCGGCCTCCAGCGACTCCTCCATCGCCTGCTTGATCTCGTGGACCTGGCCGCGACGCATCAGGTCGCGGATGTGCGGCGTGTTGATCAGCACCTCGGCCGCGGGCAACCGGCGTCCATCGGTGCCGATCACCAACCGCTGCGAGACCACGGCCTTGAGGTTCAGGGACAGGTTCATCAGCACGTTCTTGTGCGCACCTTCGGGGAAGAAGTTGAGGATGCGCTCGATGGTCTGGTCGGCATTGTTGGAGTGCAGCGTGGCCAGGCAAAGATGCCCCGTCTCCGCGAAGGAGATCGCCGCCTCCATGGTGGTCTGGTCGAGGATCTCACCGATCAGGATCACATCGGGCGCCTCACGCATCGCGTTTTTCAGTGCGCTCTGGAAATCATGGGTATCCAGGCCTACCTCGCGCTGGTTGACCAGTGAGCGCTTGTGCCGGTGCAGGTACTCGATCGGATCCTCGATGGTGAGGATATGACCGGAGACGTTGCGGTTGCGGTGGTCGATCATCGACGCCAGCGTGGTCGACTTGCCGGAGCCGGTGGAACCGACGATCAGCACCAGTCCACGTGGCTCCAGGATGATGTTCTTGAGCACCTGCGGCAGCTGCAGCTCCTCGATCGACGGGATCACGCTGCGGATCGCGCGGATCACCATGCCGACCTCGCCACGCTGCTTGAACACGTTGATGCGGAAACGGCCCGTGTCGGGCAGTGCATAGGCCATGTTCAGCTCCAGCTCGCGCTCGAACTGGGGCACCTGGCCTTCGCCCATCAGCGAGTAGGCGATCTTCTTGACCAGCCCCGGCGGCAAGCCGGTATTGCCCAACGGATGCAGCCGGCCTTCGATCTTGATGTACACCGGCGCGCCGGTGCTCAAGAACATGTCCGACGCATTCTTCTCCGTCATCAGCTTCAGGAAATAGCCGATGTCCATGCACGCACTCCCTGTTTACCTGGCGTATTGTTGCATCCCACGCGCAGGCCTGATCACAATGACCCGCGACAGACTATTGCCACGGCCCCCATATGCATCCCAGCTTCGCACAAATCCGTCCCCTGCTACTGGGCACAGTTCTCGCTTGTGCACTTGGCGCCTGCGTGACCTTGCCTCCACCGACCGCCGAACTCAATAGCGCCCAGCAAGCGGTGGTGCGCGCCGCCGGTGCCGACGCCGACCAGTACGCCGATGAACAGCTGGCGCTGGCGCGCGAAGGATTATCCCGAGCCCAGCGTGCCATGACCGAGGGCAAGCAGGATGTCGCCCGCGCGCTGGCCCTGGCGTCGCAGTCCGATGCGGACCTGGCGTACGCGCTCAGCCGCGAGGCCTTGGCCAAGACCGAGCTGGCCCAGCGCCAGGCCGAAGTCGATCGCTTGCGGCAACGTGTTGAAGGAGGCCGTGGCCAATGAAACTCCAGACATCCGTGCTGATTACCGCCCTTGCGCTCGCCGCCGGCCTGGCCATCGCGCCCGTCCACGCCCAGGACACCGAGGTCGCCCAGTTGAGCCAGCAGTTGGCCAGTCTCGATGCCGATCCGGACACCGCCTCGTTGGCGGCGTACGAGCGGCTGCAGGCGCGACAGGCCATCGAAACGCTCGCCAACGCCCGCAGCAGCCAGGCCGATGGCGCTCGTTACGTCGCCCAGCGGCGGGTGCGGATTGCCGAGGTGGCGGCACGCACCGCGGCGATGGAGCAGCAGATCCGCCAACTGGATCGTGAGCGCAGCGAGTTGCTGGTGGAGGCCAGTCGTCGTGATGCGGCCCAGGCCCGCGCCGAGGCCGAGCGCCTGCGCGTCATGACCCAGATCCAGGCCGAAGAAGCCGCCCGCCTGCGCCAGCAAACCGTCAGCGACGCCGACGCCATGGCGGACGTCGAATCCGCGTTGAAAGACGTCGCCGGCGCCCAGGCAGCCCGACTCAAGGCAGCCCGAGCGCGCGAGGCCGAACTGGCTCGCCAGGAAGCGGAACTGATGGACGAACAGCCGGAAGACGACCAGTAGGGAAGGCCTGATGGCTTGAGGTTCCCGCCCCTCACATCGTCATCCCCGCCCCCATCGTCATTCCGCCCCACATCGTCGTTCCACCCCACATCGTCATTCCCGCGAAGGCGGGAATCCATGGACGTTAATGCTTGACGGTCAAAGTCCATGGGTCCCCGCCTTCGCGGGGATGACGGTGCATAACTGAGACCGCTTCCGCACTGCATAAGCCTTCCACGATATTGTCAAAATATCGTTATTCATCAATCACTTGGTTAGGTGAAGGCGTGCGGTGGCACGGTTTCCCGGTGCCGCGGCATGCCGCTAGCCGCATTCAGCAATCCGAGCCGCCACTGCACCTCCAAATGACCCTTGCCGAGCTTCCGGGGCTGGAGTAGGGTCAGTCATCCAGGCAGCGGCTTCCCCGCCTGCGATGAGCCCCGCAAATGAAGCAGATTCCCGATCCAGACAGCGCAACGGCGTACAGAGCCGCCGCCGTCTGTGTGATCCCGCGATTTCCCATGACGCCTCGGCCACCCGGCCGGGGCGTTTGTTCATGTGATGATGAAGGAGGCTTCAATGTTCGATGACCAAGCGCAGCCGGAAATAGAGGCATTGATCAACGCCAACCCCGAATTCAAGCAGCTCTACCAGCGGCACAAGAAGCTCGACAAGAAGGTGATGGACGCCGAACTGGGCGTATCGGCGGTCGATGACGTCACTCTGACCCAGATGAAGCGGGAGAAGCTTGCGGCCAAAGATCGGCTCAGTCGGATGTACGCCTCCCAATAAGCAACAAGGTTGTATCGGGCCGTGGGCGATGGTGGCCATCCTCGTCGGTCGCCATCGCCCGCATCCCTTAGAATCACTGGTGTCTGCCGCATCCGACGGCGCCAGGGTTCTTTTCCCGCATGTCCATCTCCACCTCCGTACTCGACCTGGTCGGCAACACCCCGATCGTCAAGGCCCAGAATCTCGACACCGGCGTCTGCGAGCTGTACTTCAAGCTTGAATCACAGAACCCGGGCGGCTCCATCAAGGACCGCATCGGCCTGCAGATGATCGACGCCGCGCAGGCCCGCGGCGATATCAAGCCCGGCGACACCCTGGTGGAAGGCACCGCCGGCAATACCGGCCTGGGCTTGGCGCTGGTGGCCCGGCAGCGCGGCTACAAGCTGATCCTGGTCGTGCCCGACAAGATGAGCCGGGAAAAAATATTCAACCTCAAGGCGATGGGTGCGCAGGTCGTGCTGACCCGCTCCGACGTGGCCAAGGGTCACCCGGACTACTACCAGGACCTGGCTGAGCGGCTCGCGCGCGAGACGTCGGGCGCCTACTTCATCAACCAGTTCGGCAACCCCGACAACCCGGCCGCGCACGAGCACGGCACCGGGCCGGAGATCCTGGCCCAGATGGCCGAGGTTGGCGGCCTGGACGCGGTGGTGTTCGGCTGCGGAAGCTCCGGCACCATGACCGGTCTGTCGCGCTGCTTTGCCGAAAAATCCCCGCACACCGAGTTGATCCTGGCCGATCCGGTCGGTTCGATCCTGGCCGAGTACATCAACGAAGGCACCCTGAGCGACAAGTCCGCCAGCTGGATGGTCGAGGGCATCGGCGAGGACTTCCTGCCGTCCATCTCTGACTTCAGCCGGGTCACCAAGGCGTATGCGATCAGCGACAAGGAGAGCTTCCTGACCGCGCGCATGCTGCTTGAAAAGGAAGGCATCCTCGGCGGCTCGTCCACCGGCACCCAGCTTGCCGCCGCGCTGAAGTATTGCCAGGAGCAGACCACTCCGAAACGGGTATTGGTGCTGGTCTGCGACACCGGCAACAAGTACCTGTCGAAGATGTACAACGACTACTGGATGCTCGACAACGGCTTCCTGGAGCGCGAGCAGCACGGCGACCTGCGTGACCTGATCGTGCGCCCGTTTTCCCAGCGCGACACCGTGGTGGTCGGCCCCGACGATTTGCTGGTCACCGCCTACCAGCGCATGAAGCTGTACGACGTCAGCCAGCTGCCGGTGATGGCCGACGACCAACTGGTCGGTATCATCGACGAGTCCGACGCCCTGCTGCATGTCTACGGCGACGAGGCCCGCTTCCGTGACCCCGTCTCCACCGCGATGGTCAGCAAGCTCGACATGATCGACATGCGCGCGCCGATCGAGTCCCTGCTGCCGGTGTTCGACCGCGGCCACGTGGCGATCATTGCCGATGGCGAGCACTTCCTCGGCCTGATCACCCGGATCGATCTGCTGAACCACTTGCGGCGGCGGGTGGAGTGAGCCCGGGCAGGTTCAGCTTTGGGCCGCCCCGGCCAATGCTAAACTTGCTGGTCGCGTATCACCGTCCAACGAGCACCCCACCATGAGCGAAAACACCTCCGGCGATTCCGGCCGCAAGCATGGCCTGGGCACCCTGGCCATCCATGCCGGCCAGTCTCCCGACCCCAGCACCGGCGCGGTGATGACGCCGATCTACCAGACCTCGACCTACGTGCAGTCCAGCCCGGGCGTGCACCAGGGCTTCGAGTACACCCGCAGCCATAACCCGACCCGGTTCGCCTACGAGCGTTGTGTTGCCGCGCTGGAGTCGGGCACCCGCGGGTTTGCGTTCGCTTCCGGCATGGCTGCGACCTCGACCATCCTGGAGCTGCTGGATTCGGGGAACCACGTGATCGCGATGGACGACGTCTACGGCGGCAGCTACCGCTTGTTCGAGCGCGTCCGCCGCCGCAGCGCCGGGTTGGACTTCAGTTGGGTCGACCTCAGCGACGTCGCCGCATTCGAGGCCGCGATCCGGCCCGAGACCAAAATGGTCTGGATCGAGACCCCGACCAACCCGCTGCTGAAGCTGGTCGACGTCGCCCAGATTGCCGCGATCGCCCGCAAGCGCGGCCTGATCGTGGTCGTGGACAACACGTTCTCGTCGCCGATCCTGCAACGCCCGATTGAGCAAGGCGCGGATATCGTCATGCACTCGGCGACCAAGTACCTCAACGGCCACTCCGACATGGTCGGCGGCATCGCGGTGGTCGGCGACGACGCAGAACTGGCCGAGCAGATGGCGTTCCTGCAGAACTCCATCGGTGCGGTGCAAGGCCCGTTCGACAGCTTCCTCGCGCTGCGCGGCCTGAAGACCCTGCATCTACGGATGAAGGCACATTGCGAGAACGCACAGGTGCTGGCGGAATGGCTGGAAGGCCACCCGGCGATCGAGAAGGTGCTTTATCCGGGACTCAAGTCGCACCCGCAGCATGAGCTGGCCAAGCGCCAGATGGATGGCTTTGGCGGCATGGTTTCGATCTACCTCAAGGGTGGCGTCGACGCGGCGATGCGGTTCTGCGAGCGGACGAAGCTGTTTGCGCTGGCCGAGTCACTGGGTGGCGTGGAGAGCCTGGTGAATCATCCGGCGATCATGACGCATGCGAGCGTGCCGGTGGAGCGGCGGGCTGAGCTTGGGGTGACCGACAATCTGGTGCGGCTGAGCGTGGGGGTCGAGAATGTCGATGACCTGCGTGCCGACCTGGATGCTGCGCTGTCGTGAGCCAGGCCGTAGAAGCATCAGGCCAACGCCAGCTGAGCACCCGTAGAGCCGCCGCGCCAGGTGCTTTCTGGCGCGAGTTGGCGGAAAGTTTTCGCAACCCCGAGTTCTGGGCGCTCTCCAGCTGGCTCGACATCATCGTGCGGGCGCGCAGGTCGCGCTTCGGCGTGCTTTGGCTTCTGGCACCGTCGATCGTCTACGTATTTGGTCTCGGCATGCTCTTTTCGAGCATGCAAAGCAGCACCCAATCCGGCGAGTTTTTTGCGTATGTGGCACTGGGAGCAATGGTTTTCCGTACATTGATGTCCGCGGTAATCGGCAGCGCCACGGTATTCAACGGCAGCCATTCGTTCATCATGGACGGGCACATGCGGCTGACCGACTTCCTGCTGCAATCACTTGCGAAGTCGTTTTTTGACTTCTGCATGTACATCCCCGCTGCGGTTGTGGCGCTGATCATTTTCGGGCAACCATCCTTTACCGGCTTGCTGTGGTCGGTGCCCGCAGTCGCGGTGATCTACCTCAATGGCCTGTGGATATCCGCAGTCTTTGCATTGGCCGGCGCAAGATTCCCGGATTTTGGCCAGTTGCTCAACACCACTGCGATTTTCCTGTTCCTGCTTACGCCAATCATCTGGTATCCGGAGATGATGCCGGCCGGAAGCGTCCGTGCACTGTTGATGCGGGCCAATCCGTTCTACCACTTCGTGGAAATCTTCCGGGCGCCCATTTTGGGCCGGCCGGTAGAGGTGATGTCGCTGTACTACGTGGGCATCATGACGGTCGTCGGGCTTGCCGTAGCGACCTGGGCTTATCGTCGCTACGCGCGCTATGTGCCGTTGTGGATATGACCATGAGTGCCTATATCAAGGTGGATCAGCTCTCGCTGGATATCCCCACGTTCCTGCAGCGCGAACGTCAAACGGTCGGTTGGGGCGGCATGTTCTTTGGTGCCGCATTCGATCCCCCCAAACGTCGGATGTTGCGCATCCTCGACAACCTCAGCTTCGAGGTGAACGAGGGCGACCGGGTGGCCATCCTCGGCCGCAACGGCGCCGGCAAGTCGACGCTGCTGAGGGTGCTCAATCGTGTCTACCAACCCAGCCACGGCAGTCTGAGGGTCCAGGGTAGCTGCCAGTCGTTGCTCAACATATCGCTGGGTTTCAACGGTGAGGCCACCGTGCGCGAGAACATCCACTTGCGCGGTATCGCGATGGGACTGACGTCATCGTTTCTGCGTGACCAGATCGGTCCGATCCTGGAGTTCTCCGGCCTGCACGAGAAGATCAACCATCGCCTGCGTACATTGTCCACCGGGCAAAAAATGCGGCTGGGCTTCGCGATCTCCACCTCGATCCAACACGACATCATCTTGATGGACGAATGGTTCGGCGCCGGCGATGCGGACTTCATGGCCAAGGCCAAGGAGCGGATGCGCAGCCGGGTGGGCGGCAGCAAGATCGTGGTACTGGCCAGCCACAGCGTCGGCCTGCTGCGCGACATCTGCACCAAGGCGATCGTGCTGGAGCAAGGGAAGCTGGTTTACGCGGGAGACATTACCAGCGGGCTGAAACATTACCATGGGTTGCTGGCGCAACTGCGCGCAGACAACAAGCTATTGCTGGAAACCGACGCGCCGGAGCCTGGTAATGCTCAGGTCTACGGGGCGGTCGAGGACATCCAAGGTGCCAGCGATGGCGCTTTTATCATCAAGGGTTGGCTCGTCGATATTGAGGGCGCGGTGCCTGGTGGCGTGGTACTCGAAGTGAATGGCCACCGTTACGCCGCTGAAACAATTGAACGGATCAGTCGCCCCGATGTGATGCGACACTTCGGCCTTAGCACTGCTGACTGCGGATTCGTGGCTACCGTTGCCGTCCCAGGGTTTTCCGGGATGGGTGACCTTCCTGGCGACATCCAGGTCCTTGGGGGCGCATCGTCCGACCACGCCTATGCACCGCTGCGGCTTGCAAGCTCCGTAACCGCAGCTTTGCAGGCTGTTTCGTAGAATACGCTCCGTTGGGTTTCCAACGAATCCACCAGGACGTCATACAAGCATGGCTCAATACCAATCATTTCCCGATGCCGCAGGTGATTCGCGCACCTCGGACAAGCTGAGGTCTTTGCGACTGCCTTCGCTCGAAGGAAAGAGCTTCCTGGATATCGGCTGCAACGAAGGATATTTCTGTGGCTTTGCCCAGTTCATGGGTGCGGCACGATCCGTTGGCATCGATCATTCGGCCGAGTTCATCTACCGGGCGCAAACGCGCTTTCCAGAGTGTGAATTCCACACGCGTGCCTGGGATCATCTGCCCGAGGGTGAATTCGACGTAATTCTGCTGGCTTCGGCACTGCATTATGCCGACGACCAGCCCGCGCTGATCGATCGACTGGTGGAAAAGCTGACGCCGGATGGTGTGCTGATTCTCGAGCTCGGCATCGTCTCCTCGCCAAGAGCCGAATGGGTCAAGGTCAAGCGCGGCATCGACGAGCGCTACTTCCCGAGCATGGCTCAGCTCAAGCGGACGTTGATTGATTACGCATGGAAATGGATGGGTCCCAGTGTCAACCAGGACGGCGATCCGGTGCCGCGGCATGTCATCCATGTGTCTCACCGGAAGCCAATTGCCTATCTGCTAATGCAGCCGCCGGCCTACGGCAAGAGCAGTGTCGCATCGCGCTTGTTCCCGCCTGCGAAGGTGCCAGTTGTTTCGGGCGACGAGATCATCCAGCGCATTGCCAAGCGTGAACTGAGCGCACCTGGGAAGCTGCAGGACTTGATCGAAAAAGACTATTCACCGTTCTCCATCGACAAGACCATCCAGCGCGTCTTCGACAAGAAGATGGGTGGCGAACTGGTGCAATTGTGGGTGGCTGAAGGCGGCGACGAGGATTTCGCTGTGGACGGTTTCGTTCCGGCCAAGTATCAGGCGCAGGTGGAAGCACAACTTGCCGAGGCCGGTTATATGCCGGTGACCTTGCGGTGGGAGCGGGTCGCGCCTTCACTGGTGGCCGTGGACTCACTGAACGAGCAGGCGGCGGCATTCAACCTCAGCCTGGCTGTGGCTGGCAGGGTGAGCGGAAGCGTTGCCGTTAAAGGTGTCCGGCAGCCATTGGCGGGCTACGTGGACGAAGTGAAAGTGCTCGATGGCCATGTCGTGGTGCGCGGCTGGGCAATCGATGAAGACGGACACGCGCCGGAGCAACTGGTATTGGGCATCGGAGCCGAGAGGACCTTCGTGGACATCGGCGACCCACAGGAGCGCAAGGACGTGCAGCGCCACTTCGAGTTGCCCCATGCCAAACTGGGCTATGTAGTAAGGCTAGCCACTCCGGTGACTACCGACCTTGCCGGGCTTGGAAGACAGGGATTGTCGGTGACCTTGGCGTCTGGCCAGCCGCTGCGGTTGGCACAACGCGTCATCGAGTCGATGCAGGGTGCCGCTGAGCCCAATGAGTCCGGAAGCCCGTCATCTTGACCGGACTGGCATGGCAGCGGCTAAGCACGGTCGGCATGGCCATCGGCAGGAGAAGCTAGTGCAACAATCAACCGACACCACCTATCGCGAAGTCCTCAAACTTTCCGAGGCACTGTTGCTGTGTCAGCGTGAACTTGCGCAAGTGCGCGAGGATCAGGAGCCGCTGATGGAACAATACAGTCAGTGGCGGGCCGAGAGCGCCAATGCGCAAGCCATCTCGTCGCACCTCGCGGCAGGTTTGGCAGATCATCTTTCCCGCGCATTTTGGGAGCAGCGTGAACCCGGCGCCGCGATCAGTTGGCGCCGATTCGTCACTTCGCGATGGCCTTGGCTGCGTAAGCTCTTCGCGCGCTGGCAGTCCACTGCCGCGATGGTGGAGGCCGAGCACATAAGGTTGATCGAAGCGTCGCCACTCTTCCAGCCAGCGTGGTACCTGCAACAACATGCCGACGTGGCCTTGGCGTGCATCAACCCCGCCACCCATTACCTCCATTGCGGTGCGGCAGAGGGCCGGGATCCAGGACCTGAATTCAGCACGCGGGATTATTTGGAGCGGCACCCGGAGCTGGCGCAGACAGGGGTTAATCCGCTTGTCCACAGCTTGCAGTCCACAGCAGCATGATCGTCGATGAATCCGTTTGTTCGGAGAACGCGCAGCAGGCAAAACACCGTGCCTCGGGCGAGTCGGCAGTACCCATAGAGTGCTTGGAGTTCTTGCGGAGCACAGACTGGTTTGACGAGAACTGGTATCTGTCTCGATGCCCGGAATCCGCTGCCAGCGGACTAGACCCGCTGCAGCACTATCTGACACGCGGCGTCCCTGCGGGCATTGGCCCGAACGGGTTTATCGACGGATTGAAGGATGCGGCTCGTTTACCGAACGCCACCGTGGAAGATATCCCCGACAAAGGCGATCCACAGCTACAGGCCGAGATCGGACTGATCGCCGCCAGCGGCTTGTTCGACAAGCAGTACTACCTTGAGAACAACCCCGACGTGGCGGCGAGAGGTATGGAGCCGCTGCGCCATTTCTGCAGGTATGGCTGGCGCGACCTGCGCAAACCTAATCCTGGTTTCGATGTGTGGTGGTATTGGGTCAACTACCTGGACCCGGCCCGCGAGGCCATCAATCCGCTGCTGCACCATGCCCTGATCGGGCAACACGCGGGCTATGCGACTACGGCGCCACCATATGCGCCGCGCGCGGGCCATGTGCACCCTGCTGGCGCCCAGGTACGCCGCATCTGCCTGTTTGCCGGTTACGACCCCGACGGCATCGTCGACGACTACGTGGTCGCGTACCTGCGCGAACTGAGCCGGCATGCCGACGTCTATTATCTTGCCGACGGCGTCATGCAGGACGGCGAACTGGACAAGTTGCGCCCGTACACGCTGGGCCGATGGGCCTGCCGCCACGGTGCCTATGACTTTGGTTCGTGGTCGGCGCTGGCCCGGGAACACGTCGGCTGGGATGAGATCGCGCAGTACGATGAGTTGATCCTCGCCAACGACAGCAGCTACCTGCTGGGTCCTCTGGATCACGTTTTCGCCAAGATGGATACCAAGGCCTGCGACTGGTGGGGCCTGCAGGCGACCAAGGGGCTGGCGCGCACCCGCGGCAATCCGGCAAACCAGTTCGCAGAGCCCGTCCCGATGGATGAGGTGAAATCGCAGTTCATCGACACGTACGAGGACGACGGCCTGTATGACTTCCATGTAGGGTCGTACTTCGTGGCCTATCGGCAACCCGTGATACGCGACACCGATTTCCGTCGGCAGCTCGATGCCGTGCATACGCAGAGATCCAAGCTGCGAGTCATCCAGAAGTACGAGATCGGCTTCACGCATTACCTGATCGGCAAGCAGTTCGCGTTCGACACCTTCATCGACCGCCTGTACCCATTCCATCCCCTTTACACGCGGTACCACTTCGACTTGGTCCGCGAAGGCTTCCCGCTATTCAAGCGCTATTTCCTGTCGCAGAACCATTACGACACGCCCGGCCTGGCGGCATGGAAAGACACGTTGCGGGAGATCGTGCCCGGCGCCGACATCGACGCCATGGAGAGCAACCTGTGGCGGGTCGCCGATCACGACAAGCTGCTGCGCAGTTTCGCCATCACCGAAAACGAAGCGGGCGAGGCGGTCGTCCCGCTGCTGTTGAACAACGAAGAATTCAGGAAAGCCGACGAACAAACGCCAAAATTCGACCACTGGTGGGTCTTTCCCGCCTGCGCGTTCAACGACACGTTCGCCGGCAACGAGCGCGCCCTGTTCGAGGAGGTGCGCAACGACCCCTCCATCAAGAAGATCGTGCTCACGCGCCGGAAGGCCGTTCACGTCGACGGCGAGAACGTGGTGGTGGTGCCGTTACGCAGCCCTGAAGGGCAATACCATCTGCTACGCGCGCGCCAGATCTTCATCAAGCACAGCCCCACGCGCAACCTGGTGTTTCCGGTCTCGCCCAGACTGCACAATCTCATCAACCTCTGGCATGGCATCCCGCTCAAGCGTGTCGGCTATGCCTCACTGGACATGCAGCGCAGCCTCAAGGCGATTGGTGCCGAGCATGCCAAATGTCGGGCAGTCATCAGTTCGTCGAAGATCGACAGCATGGCGATGGCTTCGGCGTTCTATCCGCTGAGCTACGACAAAGTGTGGAACACCGGCTTGCCGCGCAACGATTTCATCGTGCGGGATACTGACCGCCTCCCTGGAGACCTGCGCGCCGAACTTCAGCAACTGGAGGCCTTGTGCGACGGACGGCGCCTGGTGTTGTTCGTGCCCACTTTCAAGGCTGGACAGGAAGATGCCTACTATCATTTCCAGCCCGACGAGGTGGCCACGCTACAGGCATGGTTGCGCGAGAACAATGCGGTGCTCGGGGTCCGTGAGCACATGGCCGATCATGCGCGGACGTACTTCAATCTGCTGAGTGGGCCCGACACCATCGATCTGTCGGATCGACGCTTCCCAGACGTGGAAGTGCTGTACCGGGAGGCGGCCGCACTGGTCACCGATTACTCAAGCTGCTTCATCGACTTCATGCTGACAGGGCGGCCCATGGTCAGCTTTGCATACGATTATGACAATTATGCGAATGCCGAGCGCGGCCTATTCTATGACATGGAGCATGTCTTCCCCGGGCCGGTATGCCACAACTTTCCCCAGTTCATGGATGCCCTGGGAAACGTGTTTAAGGCCAGGACGCCTTTGCAGGAAGCTGGCTACGAGTGGAAGCGACGCCTGTTTTTCGATCATCTTGACGATGGCAACGCTTGGCGTGTGGCCAAGAGGGTGAGGCAGCTGTACGTCCGCGAGGATGCCGAGTCGGATTGGAGACTGCAATGAAGACCATCATTACTTACGGTACCTTCGACATCCTGCACGTGGGTCACATCAACCTGCTTCGCCGCGCGCGGGAGCTTGGCGATCGCCTGATCGTCGGTCTGTCCACCGATGAGTTCAATCGCGCCAAGCACAAATCCTCGTTGATGGACTACGACAACCGCAAGGCGGTGCTGCAAGCCATGCGTCATGTCGACCTGGTTATCCCGGAAGAGACATGGGAACAGAAAATCAATGACGTGAAGATCCACCAGGTCGATACCTTCGTGATCGGCGATGACTGGCAAGGAGAGTTCGATTTTTTGAAGGAGTTCTGCCAGGTGACGTACTTATCGCGCACCGAAGACATCTCCAGCACATCCATCAAACAAACCCTGCTGTCCAATGGTCGTTGAGAACATTGTTGTTTATCGGATTTCGTCGAATGTGGGACACCACACCAGTCAATAGTTTCGTTCGGAGCATCCAGGAGTGAACACATGAACAGAGTGTGCTTTGTGATCTTGATGCTCGCTGCGCTGGCCTTGTCGGCCTGCGATCGCCAACAGCCGGAGCCGGATGTGCAGGCAGTGCCGGACGAAGCGCAGCAGCAAAGCGTCGTGGCCAGCCGTGATGTTGATGGAACTGCTTGGGCTGCCATCGATTCGGCGGTGCTTGCAGCGGCTGCGGCATTGCCCAGTCGTTGTTATCTGGACAAGGTCAACGGTGAGACGAATAAAACAGGCTATGCAGTGAAGGCCAGTAAGGGGCGGCGCGTCTGAGATGTCCGAAGTATTAACATGACCGCGACCGTCATCGTCGACCCCGCCCTGGGTCGGACCGGCGCGCACAACCGCGGGTTCGCCGAACTGCTGGCCCTGCAAGGCAAGCAGGCAGGGTGCGGTGCGCTGGGCGTGTGGTGCAATGCCTCTATCGAGACGTCATTGCGTGATCATTTGGAGACAGCCGGACTGGTCGTCAAGCCGGTGTTTTCTGTCGAGTATTACCAGCTTATCCACAAGCCTGGCGGCATCGCCGATCACTGGACCTGGGTGCAGGCGTTGGCCCGGCAATACCGAGACGCGTTGGCAGGCATCCTGCAGGCATGGCCTGACGAGGTCATCCGCGTAATTCATCACACCCTGTCGTGGGAGCACGCCAGTGCGTTGTCGATTGCCATTCGCCTGCTCGGCGCACGTGGTGATCGGGTACAACATTTGTTGTTGCTGATGTACTCGCCTGGCATCGACCAGACCGGGAGGACGTACGACGAAGATCGACGACTGAACTATCGGCTCGCATTCCACTCGCTGGATACATTGCCCAATGTAAATATGTACGCCGGGTGCAGCGAGTACGCGCATGCCTATGCGGATTTGCTGGGACAGGTATCGCCGTTGCCCGTGCATCCGTGTTTCATTGGCGACTGGAGCGTGCCGCCGGACAACCGGCCCGCTCCCCGGGAGGGGCACGAGCGCATTGTGTTGTACGTGGGCGAGATCAAGCGGGAGAAGGGCTTTCTGGCCTTGCCCGATACCCTGCGCCGGTTGCTGCAAGGTGCGCCAGCCACACGCCGCTTCGTTGTCCAGTTCGTCAACGCACGCAATGATGCGTCGCGGCGGGTGCTTGCCGCGATCGAACACATTGCCGCCGAGCATGCGAATGTCGAGCTGCACCACGGCTTCTGGAGCGATGAACAACTGCACCAGCAATTGGCATCTTGCGACGTCCTGCACCTGACGTATGACGCGGAGGCGTATGCGCACAAGACATCCGGGCTGTTATGGCTGGCCGCGTGGTACGGCATCCCGGTGGTGGTTCCGGCGCAGGGCTGGTTGCAACGCGAGGCAAGGCGGCTGGGGCTGGCTTCGCTTACCGACGCCAGCGCGACCAGCGCCGGGCCGGTCCATCACGCTGCCGTCGACGACAGCTATCGCCGCATGCTGTTCACCCCATTTTGGACTTGGCTGGAGCAGCAGGGCCGGGTGCCTGATCGCCGGCAACCAATAGTGGGGCCGGGGCGGCAGAGTTTGGTCGCCAACCTGGAAGACGGCGCCGATGTGGTTGTCTTCTGGAAGCAGAACGATTCCACACTCTATGGCCGACGCGTCGACATGGTGGTGCGCTACCTGGCCTCGCGCGCCGACGTGCGCCGCGTGCTGGTCATCGACGCGCCGATCGGCGACGCCAATCTGGAACAGCTGGGAGAACATGCTGCCGCGACACATCATGGTCGGTTGATTCAGGCGCGCACTCTGGCCAAGCATGCCGGCGGTTTTGACGCAGGAAAAGTGTCCTACGACGTGTTCGTTTGCCCACTTGGAGAATTTCGTTTTCGCGAGGATGGTAGTGGGCGGCCGCGCTTCATAGAGGGCTATGTCGAATTCCTTCAGGGCGCTTTCGCCAGACAGGGCATCGATCCGCGCCGAGCGCTGTTCTGGGTCTACCCCCGCAATTTCCATGCCCCGGCGCTGGTGCAAAAATTCCAGCCGGCGCGGGTCGTGGTGGACGTGGTCGACGACGACCGCGCCTGGCCGGGGGTGCAGGAAAGAACGCGACGCGCACTGTCCGACAATCTGCGTAGCCTGTTGCAATCGGCCGACATGGTATTCGCCAACTGTGCACCGGTGCAGCAGGCCATTCGCGAGTTCCGTCCGGATATCCGGCTGGTACCCAATGGATGTGACCCCCAACCTCCCGCAGTGCAGCCGCGAAACGAAGCTTTCCGATCGTTTTGTCAGCGCCCTGGAAAAGTGATTGGCTTTGTCGGCAACCTGGAAAGCAAGATCGACATCGCGCTGCTGAACAAGCTGGCCGAGCGCTTCAACGATTGTCATATCGTGCTGATAGGTTCCACCCATGCGAACCCGCAGGTGCTGGAGCTGGCCCGGCACGCCAATGTCAGCCTGCCCGGTGTGGTGCCCTACGACGAAATCGGGGCATGGTTGCGCCGTTTCGATGTCGGCCTGATCCCGCACCTGGACATGGAGCTCACCCGCCACATGAATCCGCTCAAGGCCTATGTCTACCTGTCTATGCACGTGCCGGTGGTGGCGACGGCGGTGCGCAACATCGACACCGGCCAAGGCCTGATACACATCGCGACTACGCACGCGGAGTTCCTTGATGAGGTGGCCCGGGTGCTGGCCGGCGCGCGACCGGAGAAGCGCGCCTTCGCGGACTACGTGGACGCCAACAGCTGGCCTGTGCGTTTCGCCGCACATATTGATGAACTCGTGCTTGCGCAGTTATCTCCTGCCAGCGTCGAGTCCGGCGCCACCTTGCCCCGACGCCCCACTTGGTTACGTTGGCTTCGTGCAGCGTGGCGCAATCAGGGAGTGATCCGATGAGTCGGATCCAGGACGATGTGCCGCTGATCGAAGCGTCCGGACTGCTTGACAATGACTGGTACCTCCGGCGATATCCGGACGTCAGCAGGCTGGGCATCAGCGCCGCCGAACATTACCTGCGTCTGGGTGCCGCTCTGCTGCGCGACCCGGGACCGTTGTTCAGCACACGACACTATGTCCAAGCTAATCCCGATGTAGTCAACGCGGGAACGAATCCCCTTGTCCACTATCTGGTGGCGGGCAAGGACGAAGGCCGTACCAGCGTCTCGGCGGAACAACCGGTGTCTGCGGTTCAAACGGACAACAATGTTCGTGACGTGTCGATACTGCGAAGCAGCCCGCTGTTCGATGCGCGCTACTACCTTGACAACTATCCAGACGTGCGCAAGCACGGTATGGATCCGTTGTTGCACTACGTCAAGCACGGCGCACGCGAGGGCCGGCAGCCCAACCCCTGGTTCTCCACGCGGCTGTATCGCGCCACCTGCCAACCGGCCGACGACAGTACCAATCCGCTGATCCATTACCTGCACAATCCCGACAACGCCACCCTTGCGACTTCCGCGCACTTCGATGGCGGCTTTTATTCGTCCCGGTACGATGATGTTGTCCGATCGGGCATCACGCCACTGGAGCATTATCTGGAAAAGGGCGTGCTGGAAGGACGGCAAACGCTGTACGCCACACCTGCGCATGCGCCCGTCGCCCGAATCGTCGATTGTCGACGGATCAGGACCACCGTCGTCGTCCCGGTCTACAACGCCAGCGCCGAAGCGCAGGCATGCATCCGCAGCATCCTGCGTCACACCCCGCTGGGCGCGGCCAATCACCTGTTGATCATCGACGACGCCAGCACAGATCCGGGTATCCGCGAAGTGTTGCAGGAGTTTGCCAGCCTGCCCGGTATCTGCGTCGTCCGTAACTCGTCCAACCTGGGCTACACACGCACGGTCAACAAGGGCTGCGAGCTTGCCGAAGGCAATGACGTCGTCTTGCTCAATAGCGACACCGTGGTTGGTCCGCATTGGCTGCGGAATCTCAAGGTCGCCGCCTATCGCAGCGATGGGACCGGCACAGTGACCGCCGTATCCAACAATGCGGGCGCATTCTCCGTGCCGCGTGCGGGCAGCAACGACCTGCCCAAAGGCCTGGACGTCGAGGCGGTCGCACGCGTCATCGCCGCCTGCCGGTTCCGCGAACCGTTTGAAGTCCCCACGGGTAACGGCTTTTGCATGTATATCAAGCGCGCCTTGATCGACGACATCGGCGTATTCGACGCAGACAGCTTTCCCATCGGTTACGGCGAGGAGAACGAGTTCTGCATGCGCGCGCTGATGGCGGGCTGGTGCCATCGCGTCGACCCCGGAACCTACGTAGGCCATATACGCTCTGCCTCCTTCGGCGAGCGCAGGCGGCCACTTGCGGAAGCGGGCATGCAACGTGTGCAGCAGATGTACCCGGAATACGCCGGCGCCGTCCGGGGCATGGGCATGTCACGCAACTTCGAGATCGCCCGCTACCGCATTGCCCGAAAGCTGGAATGGTGGATGCAGAACGGGCGTAAACCCAAGCCACGTATCATGTATGTCATCTCCATTCGCGTCGGCGGTACACCGCAGACCAATGCAGACCTGATGCACGCGGTCGCCGACGATTACGATTGCTTTGCCCTGTGGTGCGATCGCAATGTGATCGAGGTGCTGCAGGCAGACGGTACAGGTTACAAAACCCTGCAACGTTACCCATTGACGGAGCCGGTCCGCTTCGCCACCCACGTCAGTGGCGAGTACGACGACATCGTGCGTTCGATCCTGGTCGACTGGGGCATCGATTTGTTGCACATCCGCCATCTGGCCTGGCACAGCCTGAACCTGGTGGATGTGGCCCGAAGCCTGGACATCCCGGTTATTCACTCCTTCCACGATTTCTACACGATCTGCCCATCGGTGACTCTGATCGGAGAAGACGGCAGCTACCAGCCGACCGGCGTGACTCAACACGTGCGCAATCCGTTATGGCGCAATGACCCTACCGCCAGTGGGTTGACCGGGGACTGGCTCGATCACTGGCAGCAACGCATGCAGCAGACGCTGTCCGACTGCGCGACCTTCGTCACCACCTGCCAGAGCGCCAAGGATATTCTCGTACAGGCACTGCCGAGCCTCGCGGCGCGCGCGCCGGACATCCACGTCATTCCGCATGGCCGCGATTTCGAGCAGTTCGCACAGCTGGCCGACAACACCTCCATCGAAGATGGCGAACCCCTGCGCATCTTGTTGCCCGGAAACATCGGCCTGCAGAAGGGGATGGAGCTGGTCAAGCAGATCAAGAATCTGGATGTCGAAAACAAGCTGGAATTCCACCTGCTCGGCAAGGGCGGCCCAGGCCTGGCCGAATACGTGGTCGACCACGGCAGCTATCAACGACACCAGTTCGCCGAACGCGTGGCCAGGATCAAGCCGCATATCGGTGCAATCCTGTCCATATGGCCCGAAACCTATTGCCACACCCTCACGGAGTGCTGGTCCTGCGGTATTCCGGTGATAGGCATCGATCTGGGCGCGGTGGGGGAGCGTATTGGCCGGCATAAAGGTGGCTGGCTGGTCGACGCGCCTGCCAATGCCGACACCTTGTTCTACAGGTTGCTGGATATTCGCTCATCTCGAAGTGGTTGGCGTGAAGCAGCCGAGGCGGTCATGGATTGGCAGCTGGGAGAGGGCCGAAAGAACACAACGGCCCGCATGGCGGAGGCGTACGTTGCGCTATACCGCTCGATTGCCGGCGCGGCACCGCATAAGAGCCTGACTCTGTGAGTCTACCTGTGGCAAAGTCAGCATATGAAACCTGCTGTTTCGCGCCGCATGCACGTGGTAAAGAGGGAGTCCGCACAGGTTCGTGCGCGTACTCAATGGCTGCTGGGCGACGCTCAGCTTGCATCACCCCTGATACTTGTACTTCCCAAGTCAGTATGACGATCTAGCTCATATGATCCGGCGACCATCCTGGCTCCCGTCATGAGCCTTGAATTGGCGACCAATCGAAATGGGTCGCCAGCACTGCGTCAAGTAGCGCTTGGGTCGTTGTCATCACGTTGTTGGCGCACTATTGCCCACCATCAATGTTGCCCGTTTCCGCCAGACGGTCGCAGACGCTAGATGATGCGGTCGCTGCTCAAGTCACCCGCAACAACCAGCTGCAAGCTGGCGTGGCGGGGACGTTTCATCATACGGCTGCTGCGTAGCTGATGCGCACGACGAGGAGATTGGTATTGTCGGAATACTCGGCGGCGCGATCATATCGGCAGACATAGCGGGGCTATCAGCTATGGGTGGCCGACGCGTCACCGGTGGTGCCGCCTGCAGATGCCGGCTTGGGAGGAATGGTGACGTAGGCCCGGTTCCGATCAACAAGCACCGGCACCTCTTCCGATACGTTAGTAGGGTCATTGGACTCATGCCGCTTCCAGCCCGAGTCGGGTACACGACATAGGCTTCCCAGCCCAACTTTATTTGCCACGGAACCTATCCTGGTTCTCGACGAACCAGCGATAGGCATCTCGCAAGCCGGTTTCCAGGTCGATGTTCGCCGTCCAGCCCAGCGACGTGAGGCGCGATACATCCATTAATTTGCGCGGTGTGCCGTCCGGCTTGCTGGCATCGAACCCCAGTCGTCCCTGGTAGCCGGTCACCCGTGCCACGGCTTCGGCCAGCTCGCGGATGGTGCAGTCCACGCCGGTCCCGACGTTGATGTGCGACAGCATCGGCTGCGTGTGCTCGCGCCAGACCTCGTCTGGAAGCTCCATCACATGCACGCTGGCGGCCGCCATGTCGTCAACGTGCAGGAACTCCCTCATCGGCGTGCCACTGCCCCAGATCACCACTTCAGGCGCTCCAGCCAGCGTCGCTTCGTGGAAGCGTCGCAGCAGGGCCGGGATGACGTGGCTGTTATCCGGATGGAAGTTGTCGAACGGACCGTAGAGATTGGTCGGCATCACGCTGCGATAGTCGCGGCCGTACTGCCGGTTGTAGCTCTCGCAAAGCTTGATGCCAGCGATCTTGGCGATGGCATAGGGTTCGTTGGTCGGCTCCAGCACGCCGGTGAGTAGCGACGACTCGGGCATCGGCTGCGGTGCGTGCTTGGGATAGATGCAGGACGAACCCAGCAGCAGGATCTTCTGCACGTCGGCCTGGTGCGCGGCGTGCACCAGGTTGCACTCCATCAGCAGGTTCTCGTAGATGAATTCCGCTGGGAACGTGTTGTTGGCGTGGATGCCGCCGACCTTGGCGGCCGCCAGGTACATCTGGTCGATGCGCTCGTCGGCGAAGAACCGCTCCACTTCCGTTTGCCGGCACAGGTCGAGCTCGGCGCGACTGCGGGTGACGACTTCCACTCCCTCGACGCCGGACAGTCGGCGTACGATCGCCGATCCGACCATGCCGCGGTGGCCAGCGACGAATACTCGGGTGGCCGCCACTGTCAGTGCTCCGTGGACAGGTACACGTCGTACCCGTGGCCGCGCAGCAGGGCACCGCGCTTGGCCTCGGACAGATCCGCCGCCACCATTTCGGCACACATCTCCTGCACCGTGATCTCTGGCGTCCAGCCGAGCTTTTCCTTGGCCTTGGTCGGGTCGCCCAGCAGAGTCTCGACCTCCGCCGGGCGGAAGTAGCGCGGATCAACCTGGACGACGACGTCGCCGGGCTTGAGCATCGGTGCGTCGCCGCCGCGTACGCTCTCTACGATACCGACCTCGTCGACACCAGTGCCCTCGAAGCGCAGTGTCACACCCAACTCCTCGGCCGACCACTGGATGAACTGGCGCACGGAGTACTGCACGCCGGTCGCGATCACGAAGTCCTCGGGCTCGTCTTGCTGCAGCATCATCCACTGCATGCGGACGTAGTCCTTGGCATGCCCCCAGTCGCGCAGCGCGTCCAGGTTGCCCATGAAGAGTTTCTTCTCAAGGCCTTGGGCGATGTTCGACAGGCCGCGGGTGATCTTGCGGGTGACGAACGTCTCGCCGCGGCGGGGGCTTTCGTGGTTGAACAAGATACCGTTGCAGGCGTACATACCGTATGCCTCGCGATAGTTGACGGTGATCCAGTACGCATAGAGCTTGGCCACCGCATATGGGCTGCGAGGGTAGAAGGGCGTGGTCTCCTTCTGCGGGATCTCCTGCACGAGCCCGTACAGTTCGGACGTGCTGGCCTGGTAGAAGCGAGTCTTCTTCTCCAAGCCGAGTAGCCGGATCGCCTCCAGCAATCGTAGCGTTCCCATCGCGTCGGTGTCGGCCGTGTACTCCGGGGCCTCGAAGCTGACTGCCACGTGGCTTTGCGCGCCCAGGTTGTAGACCTCATCTGGCTGCACCTGCTGCAGGATGCGCGTCAGGTTCGAAGAGTCGGTCAAGTCGCCGTAGTGCAGGATGAAGTGCGCATGGTCGACATGCGGATCCTGATAGACGTGGTCGATGCGATGGGTATTGAACAACGACGCGCGGCGCTTGATGCCATGCACTTCGTAGCCTTTAGCCAGCAGGAATTCCGCCAGGTATGAGCCGTCCTGGCCGGTGACACCGGTGATCAATGCACGCTTTTTGTCGGTCTTCACGAGTTACCCCTAGTAGCCAATATTCGTATATTTGTCCATTGCCTACTGCTCACGCGGAAGCCTGCCTTCCTCTCGGCAGCACTCCATGAAATGCAGCAGCGGATTAAGCCCGCTCTTTGCAACCTCCAAGCTTGACATCAAGAAATAGGAGGGCATACAAGCAGAACAACCCATTTATCCTCCTGAGGTTGGAATCGCGCCGCAGCACTCAAAAACTTTGCGCCACCCAAGCGCATCACCATCCCAATTCTCAACTTGAGGGAGGCTACACATCCATCCTGCTTCAACTGATTTAAACTCATTAACCAAAGGCGACGCCCACAAAAAAAATAGCTCCCCTGACGGAAAAGCTCTTTTGAACGTATTGCAAAGATCTTGTCTCCTAACCTCCGTCAGATCTTCTGCCACTTGCGCATAGCGAACCAGCAAGACCCGCTCCCCACTCTTAAGAACTTCCCGAGTTCGCTCAGCTCGCCTCCTATACTTTTCTCTGACTAAATCTGCATGTTCAGCGAAGCTTGGAAGTATTACTTCTCTTTGACTTAGGTCAGGGTTAAGTCTATCAATCGGGAAATCATGCTGATATTGCAAGCCATTGGCAGAATCGATAAGTCTGATCTTCCTGTCGTCAGAGTACGTAAGGTTCTCTGGGAGGAGAATTTCTTCAAAATCGTTTTCAATTGCCTTTATTACAGCAGGGAGCGGTGAAATGAGCCAATCGAAATAATAGGCCTCATTTTGCCCCAATTGATTCCGAATCTGTTTGGCCGTCTGACAAGTCGCGCCAATTGATATGACTTTTGCGTACATTCCGCTTCCTTGGTGGGATCGGATGATTAAGTGCAGTTCGTGATGCCAGCTAATTTTCTGCTATTGGCGTCAGCCAACTTAGCATACCATTTAAAATCAGGGCGATTTTTAGCCAAAAGCGCTGAAATCTGGAATGACCTTTCATATTCACCGCAACGGAACAGGAAAAGAGCTTGGTGGAAAGAGTTGGCATCTTCTGGGGTCGATATATTCTCTTCACTAGCAACCACACGTCCAACTCCAGGACTCAATTCGTCACAAACAATCGGCTTGCACACCGTCACGCCAATGCACTGGACAGACTCAATATGAACTTCGACTCCTGGGACATCAATTCCAAGGCCGACGAACTCGGTAGCAGTTCTAGCTCTCGCACTAACAAGAACAAGCCCAGTATTCTCGTCGAGCATTACTGGATAAATAGCTTTTTGCTTGTTCTGCTGGGCGGACTCAAAATCTCCCCAACTTGCAAATTCCAAGACGGGAGAGGTCTCCCACGCCTTTATATTCAGAAGCGTGATTTTCAGTGGGGATGGGAGACCGAAAATAATGAACGCCGCCCCAAGAACTTCTTGCTCTTTAACCTTAAAGGGCGATTCAAGTCGAAACTCTACGCGACTATCGTTGATCGGCCGCCTTGAAATTCCAATCTCTGCATTTCTGGGAAGCGCCTTAAAAACCGAAGGCGAAGGATAACTTTTACTGCCTGTTATAGCTGAAAAGACTGCACGCCCGATCTCGCTATTTGCAGATTGCCTCATCTCGGGAGTCATCTGCAAATCACGAACAATTGTCTTTGCCATTCTCTCCGATGACTCATAAATTCGAAGCAGGGTATCGCTCCACGAACCATTATCAAAGCAGTCGACCCTGGAGTCTATGTTCAAGTTGAAAACTTTGACATCCCCTAACCTTGACTTCTGCTCAATAATTGCAGCGTTCGCATTCCTCCAGGAGCGTACGTGCAAATCCTTGCTTGGGTTTGGAATATTGAATTCGTCACCCTTCTGTTGATACCCGTCAAAAAAATAATTTGGGTTGTGGTTGACGTCAGCGGTTATAACCAACCTGTTCTTTGCGTCACCACTTTCCGCTCCTTCCACTCGCTCCACATAATTGCAATCAACCCCCGCGATGTGAATCTCGCGGAATCCGAGAAACACAAGAAAAAGGAGAGAGTATGAACCTGTAGTAATTGGCTCAACCTGGAACAAGGGACAGAGCGGACGAACATCTTCAAGAAAGATTATGCTCCGGGCAAATTCGAGTTCGGGATAAATATCCAGAATAGTTCGCCTCAAAAAGAATAACCGGATCCCATAGAGGTCCTGATTGTCTATTAGATTTTTTATCTCTTTTGCATGGGAGGCAATTACCACGGTGTCCATGCAGCAGTAATACGTCGGATACCAGCCAACGGAATCCCAGTACCGATAAGCTGCATTCATTCCGATGGTCGCCACGCCTTTCAATTTCTCAAAAGGCACTTCTTTGAGTGAAGGACCATTACCCAGAACCATGGCAACTTGAGACGAAATGAGCTCTTCAGAAGCCACTCTCAAGCCACACAAATTGGAATAAGTCCCTCGATGGTGGAATAAGGGCGAAGAAAATCCCTCCGGGAGTGTTTGCGATCGCTTTATTTCGGAGTATTCACCGTTAGACTTCCAGTTCTCAAGCGAAATGCTTGAAGAGTAATCCGTTGCAGGGCAAAAGCGCGCCGCCGAATCCACGGGGCATGACATAAGCGAGGCGAGATTCGAATACAGCGATTGATCCTGACGGTGACCATAGTAAGGATATCTAGCCAATGCTGCCAAAGGCGCATAACCAGCGCTGGCGCTATTAGCTACCGATATTTCAATATTATGGGTCCTGTCAAACAGCAAACTATTCTGCCATTTCCACTGTGGATGCTTGCTGTAAGCATTCAGATCTTTTTTGAGAGATAGTTGATAGGCACGGTCAACCAAGCTTTCGCCTATTGAGCCCACTTGATAGCCTACGACGCATGAGCAAACATGTTCATCACCCAGGTCTTCGGGTGACAACGACATAGCAGAAACTTGATTTGGATGGGTGAAAGACGCGTTTACAAGAGTCTTGTTCTTCCGATCATCATGGTTAATCAGGAAAATCCCTCTCTCCTCAATGATATCGAATATTTCTTCGAGAGAACTCGTTACACAAACTCCTGCGTCTATCCAAAGCACCTCGCCGTCACCGGTCAAATGCTTGCGAGCATCTTGAATGGCGTAACACTTATAGACATATGCCTTGGGGTGAAAGTAACCATCCCAAGGTTCAGTCTTGGGATATTTTTCAATGATTACGCCCTGCATCTTTTCAAGGATGCTTATTTGCGCGGGCGTCATCCCTAAATCGTAGACAATAATTGCATCTATGGAGTTTCTGCAATTTACGTGAATGCTGGCGACCAAATTAAGGCCTTGTGCAAAATATTTATCATTGAAACTGGTTGCTATGACTCGTGAGCCTTGAAAATCCGCGTGGCCTAGATTTTTTAATGCTTTCCCGCGCGAGAGCCTCCCCAGTAAATCGAAGGAGAGATGCGTTAGCGAGCTGCTTTCGCATATCTCAGGGATATCTATCGACGAGCCAACAGCGGCCCCTTGTCCATACGCTGCGGTCCAGTCATTATTATTGACGACATGTTCTTGCAGGCGCTTCATCCAATCCGGGTGTACATAACCAAAGCGATCTTTTACAAGCAAGAGTGTTTCCGCGAGCTGACGAGTTCTAAGGCCACACGTTTTAGAGTCGCTGTGCAAGGTAGCCTTTGCCAAGAAACGATCAATAAATTTGAATCGAACCCCCTCAGCTAGCAAGCGTATCCAATACTCGTAATCGAGAGTTAATTGATATCTCCTGTCAAGCAGGCCAATCCTGTCAACGATTTTTCTTCGAAAAAATAGCGCAGGCTGAAAGACGCCAATTTTATCAACAACGTCCCGCTTACTAGTAATGTTACGATTCACATATACGTCACGAATGCGCTCGCCATTAGTATCGACGTACCATCCCCGACCATAAACCACATCAACAGAGTCATCCCGGAAAGCATTCGCGACTTCTTGCAAAACGGTTTCATCAAACAAGAAATCGTCGGTATTAAGCCACGTTAAGATTTCCCCACTAGCACGCCGCAGTCCATTGTTAATGGCTTCTACTTGGCCGCCATCACGTTCAATTATGAGAGATGCATTTGAATTATTAGCTGCATATTGGTTAAGTATCTCCTGGCTTCCATCAGTTGATTGCCCGTCATGGATCAAATGTTCGAAGTTGCGATACGTCTGCTTCTGGACGGACTCTAAAGAGCGCCGCAAAAACAAAGATTGGTTGTAGCTCGCAGTTATTATTGAGAATTTCATCACTTATCAGTTGTTGTTGATTGTTGGAGAGATGTCGGTCGATCAGATTCGACGTTGAGAGGGCCACGGCGGAGCATGTGTCACGCACAATTATTCTGTCGCTTCTCACTACTTTCTCCTCATCTCGCCTGACGCCTGCCTCGTTCTAAAAAGGAATCCAGCCCATGAGTTTGAAGCTGGCACGATCTTGCTGATCGAGTAGCTGGTCATTCCGAATTCAGAAAATGCTCGTTTCATACCTGTTTCACTGAAATATGTCACGTGGGCGGAGGTGCTGTTAAATACACTAGACGCTCCGAATTCAGAGCCAACTTTTAGGTGTGAAGATCCATAATAGAATGGAACCGAGACGTACGCCATTGCCCCCGTACTAATGCAATATTTTGCTATCTCTTTAATTAAATCTCTCGGCTGTCGCAAATGCTCGAGCACCATGATACATGTGACCAGATCGCATGAACCACACAACGCCTTAGCTGTTTCCGAGGAAAAATACCCTGCATGGATACGTACAGAAAGATTGTTATTCCCAAACGAGGCGGCTTCTTCTCCAGGGTCGAACCCGAAAGCTTGATACCCCTTACTAGCTAGATAATGTATCCATGTCCCAATACCACAACCAATATCTACGACACTTTTGAACTTGTGGTGAGGAAGGAGAGCGTCCTCAAGGTGAGAGGACCACTCCAGATTTCTGGACATGACCTTCTTGTGCCAATTCACAGATGAGCTATCGGCCGGCTCATGACGAAAATGTGCTGATCCGCATGAAATGCAGTGGTATAGCACTGACCTCTGCCCAAAATATGGGGGCTCGAGCGGGAACTCTGCCACAGCTGTTGTAGCGTTGGCACAACAGACTGGGCATGGACCGTCGAGATGAATTACCGGATGGTTCATTCCGCCCTCATTCTTTTTGTTGCAAACGTCGCGTCTAGGTAGCTCGTGTCGTGAAAAATACCAACTGTTATTGCTTCATGGGTCATGCAATACGCTGCCAATGCCACCGTCGAGCCTGACGCAGGCGCCGTGCATAAAGCCTAGTGCTCTGTTTGCAATCATTACTGCAAGCGTGGCCACTTCGTCCGGCGTGCCAATACGCCCAGCGGGATGGCAACTTTCGAGCTGCGCCAGACCCTCTAAGTTATCGACGAATCCCTCTCGCAACATGCGGGTAGCGATGGCAGCAGGCTCGATGGCATTGACCCGAACACGCCCCCCAAGCTCCACCGCCATCGCCCGGGTCATCCCGCTCAATGCAGCCTTGCTGGTGGCGTAGGCAACGAAACCCGGCTTGGTCAGGTGGGCGTGGATGCTGCTGATGTTGAGCACGCAGCCGCGCTCCGCCTCTAGTTCTGGCAGGAAGGCCTGCGCCCAGAGGAACGGGGCCAGCAGGTTGACGTCGAGAGTATGGCGCCAGGTGTCGAGATCCAGCGATTCCAACGGCCCTAGGACCTGTACTGCGGCGTTGTTGACCAGCACCTCCAGCGGCCTACTGTCTAGAACTGCGCGGATGCCAGCGAAGGTCTGCGCGGCGTAGCCGGGGTCAGTAACCGTGCGGGCAAGATCACAGGCGATGTAATGCCCGCAGACCAACCCCGCGACCTGCGGAACGATATCGGTGGCGATCACCAGCCGGCCCGCATCGGTGAATGCGCGCACCAGCGCCTGTCCGATTCCGCCCGCCGCACCAGTGACGATTACGCAACCCAAGGCTCAGGTCTCCAGGAAACCGAAAAGCTTGTCCATCGCCTGCTGGCTGGCACGGCGCACCGCATCGCGGGTGTTGGAGCCGTTGTGCGAGCCGAAGATGCAGCGCTCCATCGCCCGCAGCGGCGACTCGGCCGGCAGCGGCTCGACCTCGAACACGTCCAGCGCCGCCGCCGCCACATGCCCGGACTGCAGCGCGGCGATCAGCGCCGGCTCGTCGATCAGCGGGCCGCGCGCGACGTTGACGACGTGCACGCCCGGCTTGGCCTCGGCCAGCACGTCGGCATTGAGCATGCGCTGGTTGTGCGCATTCAGCGAGCAGGTGAAGACGATGAAGTCGGCCTCCTCGATGCGCTGCGGCCACGCCGCGCGTTCGACGCCGGCGATACCGCCATCGTCGCTGTTGCCCGGGTCATAGGCCACGATCAGCATGTCGAATGCGGCCAGACGCTTGGCTGCGCTGCGGCCGATATCGCCGAAGCCGACCAGGGCCACACGCTTGCCGGACAGGCTCATGCCAGGCGGCTTTGGCCACTTGTTTTCCAGACGGATGCCGCGGTCGATCAGGAACAGGTCGCGGGCAAGGCCGATGACGTAACCGACGGCGACGTCCGCTACCTCGCCGCCGAACATGTTCGGCGTATTGATGATCGGGATGCCCAGGTCCTTGCAGGCGGCGAAATCGACGTTGTCGACGCCGATGCCCCATTTCACCGCGGCCTTCAGCCCGCCGGCCTTCGCGGCCTCGAATACACGCCGCGTCGCCGGGTCGTCGCCGATGATCCAGCCGTCGAAACCGGGCAGCGTCTGCACCAGCTCGTCCTGGGACATCACCTGGGTGACCTTCGCCGGCACCAGCTCGTAGCCGCGCGCCGCCGCCTGAGGGATGAACTCGTCGATCATGCCCAGCATGGGCGGGCAGGTCACCAGCACCTTCATTTCGCCGCTCCCTGTTCCTGCATGAAGCGCGCCGCCACCACGGCGAAGTCCCAGTCCTGCGGTGTGTCGATGTCGATCGATTCGAACTGCGGGCCTTCGAACATCATCGGCTTGCGGCCGATGCGGGCGTTGGTGGACTCGAAGCTGGGGCGGGTGAACAGATAGATGTTCGAGTTTTCCTCGAACCAGGGCTCAAGATCCTGGGTACGGACCAGATTGTCCGGGTCGTGGTTCACCGGGCTGCAGTCGGCGCGGTAGAACCGGGTCTGGATCTTGTCCACGGTGAACAGCGAGTCGGCGCTTGCGGCGGCGCGGGATTGCTCGAACCCGGCCAGCGCCTTGCGGATCGTGTCCGCGCTTACCAGCGGGTTGGTGGTGTGGGTCATCAGGTACACGTCGGCGTCGACGTTGGCGACATCGTCGGCCAGGACCAGGTTCATCGAAACCATATCACCGCAGATTTCCGGTTTACGGTCGCGGATGACGATGCGGTCGGTCTCGACCAAGCCGTTTTCGGCAAGGATGTGGCGTGCATCGGTGTTGATGATTACCTGATCGATCTCGTCAACTTCAAGTAGTGTGTCCAGGATCCAGCGGAACAGGGGTTTGCCACAGAATTCACGGAAGTTTTTGCCTTTGACGCGCTCGCTGTTGGCCTTCATGGGTAGCAGGGCGACGATGCGTGGGCGGGGTGTGGTCATGACGGATCCGATGTTGTGTTGCAGGGATGGTGAGGCGACTCGTCGGGAGATAAGTCACGGCAGGGCATTTCGCCACACTAGTTGGGATAGAAATATTTGTCCTTCTCAGCATGCGACAGCTTGCGGTGCTCGCGATTGCCTTTGAAGGAGCCGGTGTACTGATGAAGCCGGTACAACACGATCACCCATGCCTTGCGCAGCCAGACGCCTTCGCGTCGCGCGCAGCGCCAGTCGCGCCAGATACTGCTGCTGATGTACCGGATGGTATCGCGATGGCGGACATGAATCTGCGGCATGATCCGCTGCAATGCCAGCGCCTCGCGCTCGAACCGGCGTTGCACCTGCGGCCAGGATTCGGCGTGGTGATGATAGACGCAGGCCTCGGCCACGTACCCGATGCGGCCTTTGTTGCGATGCAGGCGCTGCGCCAGCTCCAAGTCTTCCAGGCCGGTGACGTCTTCATCGAACCGGTGTTGCGCCCACGCACTGCGTGCGATCGCGGAGTTGGCGTTGTTGCAGAAGAAACCCTCCTGCGGAACGCTGGATTGGTCGGGGAAGTACTTGGCGAAGATGCGGCATTCGCTGTAGCGGCTCTCCGGTCCACCAATCTGCTTGCCGTAACTGTAGTCGACGAGGCCGTCGATGATGGGCTGGCACAGCGACTGCAGCCAATGCTCGCTATGCGGCACGCAATGGCCGCTTATCAGAACGAGGATTTCGCCGCTGGCTGCCTCGCAGCCGCGGTTCAACGAGCGCCCGAAGGAGAACTCGTCGCGAGCGATGTGGGTGATCACGCAGCCATGCTTCTCGGCGATGGCCAGTGTGTCGTCGGTCGAGCCTGAGTCGACCAATACGGTTTCGACTTCCAAGCCTGGGGCTTCCTGACGGGCGATGCCTTCAAGCAATTCGCCCAGGTAACGTCCTTCGTTGAGGGTACGGATGACAATGCTGACGATCATTATGGCTCAGAGAGGTATGTTGTCGGGCTGCACGTGCAGTAAGAAGTTCGGCTGCATTTGCGCGTATACCGCGCGGATTTCGTCGACGCTCACGGCATTGGCGGCGAACATGTCCCAGTGGACTGGCACTACGTGCTGGAAGCCCAGCTCGTCGGCCATCTGGAAGGCTTCGCGAACCGACATGTTGCCGATGATGCCGCGACGCCCACGGAAGAAATTGTGTTCATTGACCGGCAGAAAGGCAGTGGAGATGGAGCGGAGTGTGTCCAACTGGTCGATCAGCTCCTGGGTGACGCTGGTGTCGCCGGCCAGGTACAGTCGCTTGGCGCGGTATTCGATGACGAAACCGACGTGGCGCAGTTGGCCAAACTCGTTGCGCTCGATCCGAGGGTGGGCGGCAGCGACGGCGTGTACTTTCAGACCGTCTGCGAGCTCCGACCATGTCTCGGTGGCTAGTCGCAGTCGGTCCTTGGAGACGCCCCACTGCTCTAGCAGTTGCAGCACCGGCGCCGGTCCCATGAAGCAGGCTGCGGGTGACGCGGCAGCTAGCTGCGGAAGGGTGTGCGGGTCGCAGTGATCGATGTGTTCGTGGGTGATCAGTACCCAGTCGGCATCAGTGATCTGTTCGGGGGGACAGGGAATGGGCAACAGGCGGGCCAGGTCGGGCGCATCCAGCTCCTGCACCGAATTCGACAGGTAGGGGTCGAGGTAGACCATGCATCCCGGAAACGCCAGTCGGCAGCCGGATTGGCCGAGCAATTGCGTGGGAACACGCAAAGCCTGACTTCCGTGTTTGTTGTTCATTACAGCCCCAGTGCCGTGTAGTCAGCTTTTTCGAAAATGTCGCACGCCCCGTCCAGCGTGGCGTCGATTATACGACGTCCGCTGCGCTCGTACTCGCAGCGGGCGATCCGATAGGATTCTTCTGAATGGGCCAAGTCGGGATTATCCCAGCTCTGGCCGTGTCCGAAGTAATCCGGGCTGAAATGGTTGGGGTCGGGGCCGTTGAGCGTCTGGGTCTGGTTGGGCGCGCCGGCGTATTCGAAGCGATGGTCCATGCCGATCAGTACCACTTCCCTGAAACCCATGTAATGGGCGACCTGCAGTGCCGCGTAGGTCACGGTCCAGCCTTCATGCACGCCTTTGGCGATGTCATGGCAGAAGCGGTTGGGCGCACGGGTCGTGTTGATCCGGTAGCTGAGTCCGCTTTCGGGGATGATGCCGTCGGCCCGATCGCTGATGAACTTGACGCAGTTGAGCGTCTTGATGATGTTTGCGGACTGCTCCAGTACCTTCCTGTTCACTGCCACGTAGTACTGCGGGTAGAAGTCAAACTTCCTGAAACCGAGGAAGATCTTGTTCATGCCGATGACGGTCTGCCGACGCAGGAAGGAGAGGTCCATCCGGTTGAGCGAAGGGCCGTTGGCTATAAGGACGCAACGCTCTCCGCGATGTCGATCGTGTAACAACGAGAACCTGCTCATTTATTCATAGCCCAGCAGTTTCTTGAGCAACACGTAATGCACCGACGCGTTCACCTCTGAGGCCATGTCCGCATCGATGGGGCGGGGTTCGCGTATCTCCAGATGATCGGCCGTCCTGCCGCTGTCCCCGGTCATGCGGAAGACGTTGAACAGCGATTCGAACTGCTCAGAGAAAGGCAATTCCAAGCAAGTGCAGATATCCGACATCACCGTCGCCGGATACCTGAGGAAGTCTTCGTACTTGAAAACGGGAGCTTCCCGGTGGTCCTCCATGAAAGCAATATATCTCTTACAGTACTCGTCGAATGTGCTTGATTGAAAATGCAATTGCCATTTACGTGATTTCAACGAGAGGAAACTTTCGATGGGGTTCCTGACTGTCACGACTGAGAGGATGTCGTGCCTTTGCGCGACCATGGCAGCCAGGTGCGGCTCACCAGACACGCCGGCCCCTGAGCAGTAATGGCTGTGTGAATGTTCCCGCAGCACTAGCCGGTAACCCTGTTTCAGGGCTTCGTTGTAGATCACGTCCAAGTCGTTCAGGAACAGCTTGATGAGGACGGAAGATTCGACTCCGCGGGTGCTCTGCCTCATTTGCCTGATCATGTCGGTCGGTGCGAAGGTCGGCTTGCCTTGCACGTCGTTCAACGTGCTCAGCGGATTGACTTCGCTAAGCAGCTGCGTGTTGGGCATCGCTGCTATGCATTTGCTGAACAGCGTGCCTCCAGTGCAGGCGAAATGGTGCAGAACGCGCACTGGCTCTTTCCTCAGCGATTGCCGTGCGTCGCAAAGCGCCAAGCACTGCTCCACCAGACTACCGAAGTTCTGATTGCAGGGTAACGCGGTCTCGTTCCCGGATGAAAACTCATCCAGCAGGGCCAGTGCCTCGTCCAGCGTTGCTGCCAGATTTTTCATCACATCCACGGGTGGACTCGACATCAACATGGAGAGGTCATTGAGCCGTGGGTCGATTTCTGGATGACTTCCGGGAAGGTGAGGGCTTGATCACCTTGGCAGGCCTCCCGGTACGTTCATCGAGTGAGGGATTTGCATTCTCCGTCTGTGTTAATTGGTGGAAATAATCCGCGGCCACGGTCAATCGCTCGCTCAACCTCACCAAGAGATGATGCTGATTTTCGTTCTTCTCCATCAGGTCCTGATAGCGGCCCTGGAGATCTTTCAGATCCGCTTCGCGCAATGCCTGCAATCTAACGCTCAGTGAGGAAGTCTGATGTGCTTCGACTAGTTCCTCGCTCATCTGCTGGATTTTTGCGTGACGGTCGGTCGCGAGTTTATGCTGTTCGGATGCGGTCTGATTGGCCTTGTCCAGTTCAGCTTTTTGTTGTGCTGCCAATTTAGACTGTTCGTCGCGTTCCTGATTCAGCTCCTGGATCTGTGAGTGGCGGTCGGTCGCGAGTTTAAGCTGTTCGGATGCGGTCTGATTGGCCTTGTCTAGTTCAGCTTTTTGTTGTGCTGCCAATTTGGACTGTTCGTCGCGTTCCTTAGTCAGTTCCTGGACCTGTGAGTGGCGGTCGGTCGCGAGTTTATGCTGTTCGGATGCGGTCTGATTGGCCTTGTCCAGTTCCGACTTGTATTGCTCAGCGAGCCTGGCTTGTTTGTCGAGATCCTCGGCCTGTTTGCCGTTCCCGGTGGCGGCGTCCTTGAGGGTTGCATCCAGTTGTGCCTTGTATTTTTGCACCAGCGTGGTGGCCTGGTCGCGGCCTTGGGTTAGTCTCTCGATATCTTGCTCACGTTGCCTGGCGAGCAGGGCCTGTGTTTCGCACTCGATACTCGCTTGGGCGAGACGGGCTTCCAGACGGAGTTTTTCAACGCGAGGCTGGTTCCGGGTCAGCAGGAATGACGCCTGCGGGTAGAGCGATTGCGGATCGTCCTCGCCGGCATCGAAGCCGACTTCGGCTAGTTGCTCCAGCAATCCTTGCGCCTGCTTGTCGTCTGCATACAGCGGCGCCACGCTGCAGCGCAGGATGATCCAAGTGAAGGATTGCAGTGCCTGGGACGCAGTGGCGGACAGCAGGTCGCCGGCTTGGCCGGGCGCATCCAGGATCAGCAGATGCGGGCGACCGTCGTCCAGGACCAGGCTGTCAATCGACTCGGCAAGCGTGCGCGCCGCAACGTCGATCTGGCCGGTGACGCGCAGGTTGGGGTAGTGCCGTCCAAGCTCTGTCGGAGGCTTGAGACTGTTGAAATGCGGGTTGTTCAGGATATGCAGTGTGGCTTGTCTGGCTGGAGTGGCGACGATGGCCAGCGGCCAGACCTCCTCGCCCCGGGCGGGCACGATGCGTCGGGCAAGCTCTTCGGCTTGCCGTGCATGCGCCTCGGCCAGAACCAGGCGTTCCCCGGGCAGCGTGCGCAAATCAGGAAGGTCTGAACCGGCGCCCGCACCGACCACCAGTGTCGTGCCGAGGGGCTGTTGCGATCTGGCGATTTGCTCAAGCAGGGCTTTCATCATGGAACCACGTGGGGGAGAGGTTGATGTCAGTCAGTATGAGTGGGGACCGGCAGCGGCGCGCGTGCGTGAGACCCAAATTGTGGGAAGCTCATGGCTTTCGCGGCAGGCGTCCTTCGTTGCGACCATAGTGGATAAAATGCCACAGTGGATTAATGGCGCTGTACGAGACGTCGGGATTGGAACGCAGGTAATAGGCGGTATCAAAGCCGACTCCGGGATTGCGATTTTCCTTCCAGCCGTGGCTGAAGTAGTGTTCGACCGGATCGCTCTTGGTCGCGCGGATGTCGGGATACTGTTCCAGGTACCACTGCGCATCGAACCACTCTGACTGGCGCAAGTCATTCATTTGGCCAAGCTGGGCTTTGATGGTTCGCGCGCGATCCAGCCTGTTGCGTATCCGGCCGGGGAGCAGTCGAGTCAGCCCCTTCGTACTGGTGCCGGGTGCCTGGGGAGGTACCGGCGAGCTACCGGTGCTGGCTGGTGCCGCCCTTCGCGGTGGCCGCATTACGTGGTGGCGTTTGAGTTCGTCCTGCATCTGGCGAAGCTGGATCTGTAGCGCCTTGTCGTTGCGCTGTGCCTCTTGAAGCACTTGCCTCATGTCGACAAGTGCCTTCTTGTCCTTGACAGATGACTTGTCCAGATCGATGTTTTTCAGATAATACTGTTCCAGTTCCTCCTGGACCTGGTGCAGTTGCAGTAGTAGCAACTCGCTTTCCTGTTTGAGGCCTTGTTGTTCCTGCTGCAGTTTGCGCAGCTCAGACTGCTGTTCGGTCGTGCCGGTTGCGTCATGCAGAGCGTCGAGCAGCGCGAACAAGGCGCTTTCATCGGACTCTGCGTCTCCACGAACCAACGGCTCACCGGAAGGCAGCCAAGCGCTGGCTTCCAGAGCCTCGAGAACGTCCCAATACTGCGGCGCAGCACGCTCGAACAGCAGGCCAAGCAGAGGTGCCTGCGCGGACAGGCTGGCGGGACCGATGTCCATGCCGGTGATCGTGTCTGGTTCGCGGGGTGCCTTGCCGGCGAGCCGGCCGCGCAATGCGGTCTGCGGCACGCGTTCGACGTTCACCAGCGTCAGCCGATCAGCGAGCTGACGGCGCATGTTCAGGACCGCACGGTTGCTCTCCATCCATTGCACCAACGTCGCTTGGCTGCCAGTGTGGCGGCCATCGAGCACATGCCAAGGCGCATGATAGAGCCAGATGATCTGGGGGCTATCGGGCGTGTCGGGCGCTAGCGCTTCCGGCGCGCACCATCGGGCCTGATGTCTCGTCCATGCGTCCGCTCCTATGAAGTCGCGGCATTCAGCTTCGTCCAAGCCAGAAATCAGAATTCCCATTGTGTCCTCATCGCAATATCATGACGTGCAGATCGGGAGCTCCGACACGGTTGTCCCGGAACTTCGCCATCCCCTAATGACTCGGCCCGCCAGTGCCGGCAGACCTGCCGGCACATGATACGCGAGCAGACGGCGGTTTTTGACGGATGCCAGCGTCGGCAGATGGGTGACGTCATGCAAGTCATGGCCTGCATGGCCCAGACGCCGCCGTACCGGGCTCTGGCTTTTACAACTTGTTGATTCGAGGGGTTGATCTTGACAATTTTGGTCGTCGGTGGCGCCGGATACATTGGCTCACACATGGTGAAAATGCTGCGAATCGAGGGGCTGCATCCCGTGATCGCGGATGACTTGAGTAGCGGCCATCGCCAAGCTGTGGGCAGCAGTGATTTATATGTCGGGGATATCGGCGACGCTGATTTCGTCAAACAGGTGCTGCGTGATGTCCGGCCGGACGCGGTCATGCATTTCGCCAGTCATATCCAGGTCGGCGAGTCGGTGAGTGACCCGGAAAAGTACTACCACAACAATGTGACGGCTACCCAGGTGTTGCTGGCTGGCATGCGCCGTCATGCGGTGAAGCGCTTCATCTTCTCTTCCACGGCCGCAGTCTTCGGCAATCCTGTCTATGTGCCGATCGACGAAGAGCATCCCGGGCAGGCCATCAACCCCTATGGTCGCAGCAAGTGGATGGTGGAGCAGATGCTGGAGGATTTCGACACAGCCTACGGGTTGAAATCGATTGCCCTGCGGTACTTCAATGCGGCTGGCGCGGACCCGGACGGCGAACTGGGCGAATGCCACGAACCGGAGACCCACCTGATTCCGCTGATCCTGCAGGTCGCATCGGGAAGGCGTCCCCATATCACGGTGTACGGCGAGGACTACGATACGCCTGATGGCACCTGCATTCGCGACTACATTCACGTCGAGGATCTGTGCAGTGCGCATCTTCTGGCGTTGCGGCGGCTGTTGGAAGGAGGTGATAGCGCGCGTTTCAATCTGGGCAATGGGCACGGATTCTCCGTGCGCGATGTCATCGAGGCGGCGCGACGGGTGACCAACCATGCCATTCCGGTGCGAATCGGCGACCGTAGGGCGGGCGATCCACCCCGCTTGGTGGCCGATGCGACACGTGCGAAGACGGTACTGGGTTGGATACCCCGTCACGCCGAATTAGAGACGATCGTGGCCCATGCTTGGGCGTGGGAGCGCCAAGTTGCTGCCCGGAGCAAGCATGCGGAAACGTACTCTTGAGAAGCGTGTTCTTGTCGGTGTCGGGCAAACCATGGTGAGTTGGGACATCGCTCCGGTAGTGCAGGCTTCGCCCGAGCCAGTGGCATTGCTGCCCGATGCCACTTTGGAACTGGTCACGGGCGGGCGCACAGCCGAGTGGAAGTCCAGCGGCGAACGCGCCTGCTTCACGTTGCAGTTGCAGGCGCTGGATGGTGGGTTGCCGGCGGGATGGTACGCATTACGTGGGACGTTGCAGCCATCCGAACCGATGACGGCCATGCCATGTCTGTACCCCGGTTATGCCTCGGGTGCCGATGGTGACGCGCAGATTGCCCTGCCCGCGCCGGACGCACAGGGGCGCGTGCGGGCGCTGGTGCTGCTCAAGTATGACGTCACGACATTACGTCTTTGTCCGTTGCCGGGACCTGGCAATTTCTGCATGGGGGATTTCAGCCTGCGCCGGGTTTCGCGCATGCATGCCCTGTGGCACATGCTTGGGCCAACTGCGCACAGTGCCGGTGGTCTGGTTTCTCGTTGCTTGCGGTTTGCCGCGGGCGTTGTGCATCACGGGGTTTCGCAGGCAACCGATGATCTGCATCACCAGTATCGGCGACGCCTGTTGCCGCCGGACGCAGGAGACTACGCAGGATGGGTTGCGCGTTTCGACACGCTAACTGATCCGCGCATGGAGCAATTGCACGCACGCGCGGCACGGCTTGGCGAGCATGCGCCGACGATTTCCATCCTGCTTCCCCTCTATCAAACACCCGAGCGCTGGCTACGCCGGTGCATCGACAGCGTGCTCGCCCAGGCGTATCCGAACTGGCAGTTGTGCATCGTCGACGATGCCTCGCCTGACCCGCGAGTGATGCAGATCGCCCAAGAGTACGCAAACGCCGATGCCCGCATCCAGATCATGCGCCGTAGCCAGAACGGACACATATCGGAAGCGTCCAACAGCGCACTGGAGCTTGCTAGGGGTGAGTACGTCGCGCTGCTGGACCATGACGACGAGTTACGCCCCCACGCGCTGCTTGAAGTGGCCGAGGTCATCGCGCTCAATCCGGATGTCGGCCTGCTGTATTCCGACGAGGACAAGATCGACGCCGATGGGCGCCGCTTCGATCCCTACTTCAAACCCGACTTCGATCCGGACCTGTTGCGCAGCCAGAACTACGTCTGTCATTTCACCACCATCCGAACCGATCTGGTCCGTGAGGTCGGCGGCTTCCGCAAGGGCTTCGAGGGTAGCCAGGACCACGACCTGATCCTGCGCTGCACCGAGCAGCTGCAGCCGACGCAGGTCCGCCATATCCCGAAGGTGCTGTACCACTGGCGTGCGATCCCGGGGTCCACTGCCTTGACCCGCGACGCCAAGGACTACGCCTCCTCAGCGGGTGCGCGAGCGGTGGCCGAACATCTGGACCGGCAACATCCCGGTGCGCGGGCCGAGGAGCTGTCGCACGGGCACTACCGCGTGCATTGGCCGCTGCCGGCGACGCCGCCAAAAGTGAGCCTGATCATCCCCACGCGCGACAAGGTCGAGCTACTGCGGATGTGTGTGGAGAGCATCTTCAGCAAGACCACGTATCCGGACTTCGAAGTCGTGGTTGTCGACAACCAGTCGTCGGATCCGGATGCGCTGGCCTATCTGGCGGAGCTGGAAGGGCTTGAGCGCGTCAGGGTGCTTCGCTATGACGCCCCCTTCAACTACTCGGCGATCAACAACTGGGCGGTGGATCAATGCGACGGAGAAGTGATCGGCCTGGTCAATAACGATATCGAAGTGATCTCGCCGGATTGGCTGGAAGAGATGGTGTCGCAAGCCATTCGCCCGGGTATCGGCGCGGTGGGCGCGATGCTGTATTACCCCAACGACACCATCCAGCACGCGGGCGTGGTACTGGGTGTCCAGGGTGTCGCGGCGCATGCCTATGCGGGAATGCCGCGTGGCTATCCCGGACATGGCGGACGGGCACGTGTGGCGCAGGGCCTGTCGGCGGTTACCGGTGCCTGCCTGTTGGTACGCAGCGAAGTATTCGAGCAGGTCGGTGGTCTGGACGAGCAGTTGCAGGTCGCCTTCAACGACATCGACTTCTGCCTGCGGCTGCGTGAAGCGGGCTACCGCAATATCTGGACCCCGTTCGCGGAGCTGTACCACCACGAATCGGCCTCGCGCGGTAGCGAGGATACCGATGAGAAGAAGCAACGGTTTGCAGCGGAGGTCGAGTTGATGCAGCAGCGTTGGGGTGACCAACTTGTGCGTGACCCGGCATACAATGTGAACCTGTCCCTTGACAGTTCCGCTTTTGAGTTATCGCATGGGTCCAGATGAGTCGTTCGCGCGAAGCCGATGCTTGCGGTTGATGTCGATACGTTAAAATTAATTAACAGGTTTGTTATTCAATATGAGAAATATATTCGTTGTTATTTTCATGGCTATGCTTCTTGGCGCGTGTGGGAAGAGCGATACCAATCAGGCGCCTGCAGTGCAATCGGATTCAACGCCGAAACAGTCGCGGCCAATTGCAGCGCCAGAAGACGACAAAGGTGTCGACAAGCTTGCAGCCATGGGCCTTGCCCTGGAGTTTCCGCACGAAATAAATTACGACATCCTCGATCAAAGCAACAGCGGTACGACCCGTCATCGTGTTCTTGTTGAAGTACTGGAGGCAGACTTTCCCACAGCGCTACAACAGTTCGAGGCTTCGATCATCGCTTTGGGCTATGCAAAGAAGGACGAGGTCGACGACGATGGAAAAATCAAGATAACCTACTCCAAAAAAGACAGAGCCAACCTCTACATAATTGCGCAGCCAGTTGAAGTCGGTCCCAGTCTGAAAAACTCGGATTCATCGGGTTCCATCCATATTATGTGGAGAAAAGGGAAATAATCGCGCTCACCTGGAAATACGCGAGCTGGTGTCGCAGCGATTGACAGGGAGCATCCACCGTTCGCGCCAGGACATGCCGATGTCAGCTGTGACGGGTGCCTGTTTGCTGGTGCGTCGTGACACCTACCCAGCAGTCAACGTCAATCTGTCGCTGACCAGTCTTCACTGCGAACTGTCGGTCCCGCCCCGCGGCTGAAGCCGAACAGCAGCGCGAACACGCCCACCAGCACCGTGCAGATCCAGCCGAACAGGAAGGCGCCGTAGTTGACGCGCAGCATGGTGCCGAAGGCAATGCGCTCGCGTGCGGTGACGTCCAGCGCCAATGCCTTGCCAGCGATGTTGTCGGCTTCGGTATCGACCTGTCCCAGGCGGGTGTCACCGACCAGCCACAGCGTTGCCGAGCGACCGGGTTCACCGTCCACGCCGGTGACTTGTAAATGGAACGGCTCCCGGACGATGAACGCGGCATCCGGGCAAAAATAACGAAATGAGTTGTCCGCAAGGTCGGCGGCGGAAACACGCCATTGCTGGTCTTGCCCGCCTTGTTGCCAGCCGACATCGAGGTGGCCGCCGTTGGTTCTCATGTAGGTCGCGAACTTGAGGCCGAAGCAATGCTGCAACCCTTCGGAATTGGCGTCTGCCGTGGGGGTGCCGGGAATGACCGTCTGACTGAGCGAAAATCCCCGGCGGATCTCGCCGGCGGGCACCGAACCGGCCGCGCCGTTCTTGTAGACCGTGGTCTGGGTGTGGAAGGGCAGCCAGGGCGCGCATGCCGCGGCGATGAACAAGACGATGGCGAGTGCACGAATCTTCATCGTCAAATTTGCCCGTACAAGTTGAATACCTGGTGCAGGTAGAAGCCGTCGGCGAAGACCATGGCGACGACCGCCCCGCATAGCAGGCCGCGAGCGGCGATGCGACCGCGGAACGGCCACAGCAGGGTCAGCAGCAGGAACGGAATGACCGGATAAAGGTATCGGCCGTGGGTGGCGCGCATGACGCCGGTGAAGCCGGCCCACAGATGCTCGTAATAGGCGAATGCGAAGAACAACGTGCAGGCGGCCGCCGTGGCGAGGAGCCATCCCTGGCTGTTGTCGCCGCGGATGAAAGGCTTGATATGCATGAGCAGCGTGCCCACCAGGGCGGCCAGCAACAGCAGGCACACCAGGACCGCCAGTTGCGTCAGCGGCCACCAGAGGCCTACGCAGGCGATGGCGGCAATGCCCAAGGCAACGATGGCTGGCCGGAATCGTTCCGGGGTACGAGGAAGGATCGGGTGGACCACGGCACCCAATGCAGCAATACCGAAGAAGGCCAGGAAGTACCGCGCCATCCAGCCGTTCGCGTGTACCCAAATGAGTGCGCCGTTGCCCGAACCATTCCACCCGATCAGCGCGATGAGGTTCAGCAGGGTGTGCTGCCAGAACGGAAATTCACGCATGAGGTGGAAGAAACCGATGGGCACTATCACGTAGTTGTCGTAGATGACGCTGGCATCGGGAAAGATCTGGCCCAGTGTCATCAGGTTCCGTGCAATCCACAGGCACATGGGCACGAACATGACCAGCCACAACACGATGATGCGAGACAGTCGTTGCGGGCCGCTGGGAGGCATTGCGCTACGCCATAGCTGCCACGCGAGGGCAAAGAACAGCGGGATTGCCATGGCCAGGGCGGTCAATTTGGTAACCGTGCATATCGCGACCAAGGCGGCGAGATAGAGCAGGTGGCGAAAGTTGTTTGATTCCTGCCAGCGAGTCAGCCAGTAGGCGGCCCAGGCCGCGGTGCACGCGACCATGGTGTCGTGGCTGACGCCAGTGCTCAGGTGGGTGAACATCGGCGTGGCGGCGAAGAAAATCGCGCCGGCAAGACCCAACTCCTCGCGACCGGTTGCCCGCGCCAGGAACAATGCAAGCCCCAGGATCGTCAACGCCCCGAACACCGCGCCGAGCATGCGCGCGGAGCGGACCTGTTGCTCGAAGTCGAGTCCGGCGGCTTGCGCCGCCATCACCACGGGCGCGTCCAGTACATAGAACATCGGCGGATGCTGCGCGATCCAGTTCATGCCCGGCTTGGCCGAGGGAGCTTTCCAGGAGTGGGTAACCTCGACCCCCATTCTGGCCTCGCCAATCACGCCCCATTCCCCGCGAGCGATGTCTTCCACGTACGAATAGTGTCCCGATTCGTCGGGGATGTCCCATAAGGGCGTGACCAGCCACGCATAGGCCACGAACTTGAGCAGGAAGATCGTGGCGATCAACGTGGCGATGAGCAGGAACGGTAGTCGCCGTGCAGCTTGTTTCACGTCTCGGGCCTCGATCGTCGATGGGGCACGCTCACTCCTACGACAGGTCGAATCGCCGCGTCTGCAGGCTGATTCGCTCCAGGAGTTTCCGATTGGTGGCAATCAGGTCGCCAATCAAGCCCATCATGTAGAGCAGTACGCCCAAAGTGATGAACAACGACGCGAAGATGACCGACTGGATATGCCCGTCGCCTGCGCCTTGCAGGTAGTGGACAAGGAAGCGCAGCCCGGCAATCAAGCCGATAGCCAGGAATATCGAACCGGTATAAACGAACAGCGCCAGTGGCCGGTAGATCACGAATACCCGCACGATGGTCAGCAGCGAACGCTTGACGTAACTGGGGATGCTCTTGACCAGGCGTGATGGTCGCAGGTCGGGGTTGGTGCGCACCGAGACCGACGCGATCCGCAGGTTGCTCTGGCCGGCCTGGATGATCGTCTCCAGCGTGTAGGTATAGGCGTTGAAAACGTTCAACTGCAGGGCGGTTTCCCGCGATATCGCGCGAAAGCCACTTGGGGCATCCTCGACTTGCGTTTTGCTTGCCATACGGACGGCCCAGCTACCCAGGTGCTGCAGCTTCTTTTTTACCCAGGAAAAGTGCTCGGTCTCGCTGATGGGTCGCGCGCCGATCACCATGTCGGCCTCACCAGCCAGGACCGGGGCGGTCAGCTTGGGTATATCGGCGCCTTCGTACTGATTGTCCGCATCGGTATTGACGATCACATCGGCACCGAGCCGCAGGCACGCGTCGAGGCCGGTCATGAAGGCTGTCGCCAAGCCACGATTGACTGGATGCCGGATTACGTGATCGACCCCGAGCTCCTTTGCCAGCTCGCCGGTGTTGTCAGTGGAACCGTCATCGATGATCAGCCATTCGACGGTGTCGAAGCCGGGCACCTGTCGTGGCAATGCACCCAGTGCGATGGCGAGGGTCCCGGACTCGTTCAGACAGGGGATCTGGATGATGAGTTTCATTGAGCAGGCAATCTCCGGCGAGCCAGGACGGTGCTTCCCCACAGGAAGCTCAACAGGTCGCCAAGTGTAGTTGCAATGCGCAGAAGGATGATGATTGCGACCACGACAGGAGCGCCGAACGTTCCTCCGAGCCATACCGACAGCACGGCTTCGCGGACACCCAGACCGGCCGGTGCACCCGGTGCCAGGAAGCCCAATATCCAGCTGCTTGCGAACGCACCGATCAGCAAGGCCAGGCTCGCCAAACCGACCGGGTCCGGTGACAGGGCCCTGGCTACGAACCACAGTCCCATCCCGACCAATGCGAAATTCAATGCATAGACCAGATAGCAACAGAGGGACGTCAACCAACCGGGATGTGCTTGGGTCGCCAGGTCAGTGGGTGTGCCATCAACGGAGCGCAAGCGCATGATTACTCTCGCGAACCACGGTGCGGCCGTCATGGTGATCAGCGCCCCGAGTGAGATGGCGATGACTAGCGGGCCCCGATAGTCTGCCAGTGGCCAATCTGCAAGCGCTGCCGGAGGTTCCCAGAGGAATGTCAACGCACTCACATGCGCGCATGCGACCAGTAACAACAGCGTTTCATACGCCATCGAAAGAAGGTTCCGACCCGTCTCCACTCCGTGTGCGCGAGCGACGACGACACGGCCCAGATGATGCGCAACATTGCCCGGCAGATATTTGCCGATCTGGGTGGTTGCGAGTATCGGCCCGGTAATTGAGAAACCGACGGGTTGTCCGAGCCCTTTCAGCAGCCATGACCAAGCGATGGCAGTCAAGGGGATCAGCAGGGTACACATGACCGTCAGGAACCCGCCGGCCATCATCACATCTGGCTCCAGCAGCTGGGTTAAGTCCTGGCCGTTCAATGCGCGGTATGCGTAAACCACGAAGTACGAAAATGCGGCGATGGCGACCGCAATGCCCAACAATCGCAATGAGCGTTTCATCGAGGCTTGGTGGCGCGTAACAGGTAGCCGTTGCCCAATGGCAACCGTTGGAACGCAGCCTGCAACGCAAAGGCTCCCTGTAGTGCGAGCTTGCCCGGGGCCGAGCTGATCAGCGGATACCAACGCAGCACATCACCGCGCTCAATGCCGCTGCGATCATTGTTGTCTTGACGTGCCCCTTGGTCGCCCGATTGCTTGAAGCGACGAGCGACGCCGCGGGCCTGGACGCGCTCAGTGAGGTTTCCCAAAGGGAAGCCAATGCACTCGATGTGTTCCAGTTCCAGTCCGGTCGACGCCACCAGGTCGATCAGTTCGCTCTTGCGATACCGTCGAAAGTGCCCAGCCCAGATGTCGGCCGCATTCCATTGACGAGGATGCGCGGGCACCGACATCAACAAGGTGCCGCCCGGTGCAAGCCAGCTGGCCCATTCGCGCAATGCAGCGGCATCGTCCTCGATGTGCTCCAGGACCTCGAAGGCCATGACCAACGGGAAGTGCATCGCCCAATGTTGCTGGGGTTCGGCGTGGACCTCGATCGGTTGTCCGGATGCCAGGGACAGCTTTCCGATCAGATCGCGGGCTTGCCGGGAGGTTTCCAGCGCGTGACAGGAGTGTCCGCGCTCAGCGAGTTCTTGCAACAGCATCCCGGCACCGGAGCCAATCTCAACCACCTGGCCTGGTGCAGCACCTCGCAACTGACGCAGGATGCGATGGCGCCGTAGCAGGTAACGGGGTGCCGGAACCCAGCCCAACTGTGGCGCCGACGGCCCAAGCATTCGATCCTCGATCAATGGATTTGTCATCGCCCGCGTAGCCTGCGCTGGATTATTGCAAGGAACTGTTGACCGATCGCCGCAGCGGCGATCTGGGCAGTCAGAGGTTGATGGCATTGGACCACGGAGCCGTTCTCTGTGGTTTCACGATGATGGACCAGGACCGCATCCGCCAATGCGCGTGCGTCACCGGCAGGCACCAAATAGGTACATCGGGCAGCCGGCGAAAGCAGTTCGCGGATGGCGGGCGAATCGCGCGTGACGATCGGCCGTCCAGCCGCGATGATCTGGAACACCTTGTTCGGAATCACGCTGGCCGCCTTGTCCGATGTCCCGAATATGCCAAGGCACAGGTCAGCACCGGCCAGCCAGCATTTCAGTTGGTCATAAGCTACCCAGTCGACCCACTGGACCCTTTGTAGCGGATCATCTGCCAGCATCTGCCGGATGTGCCCTGCCTCTTGACCACGCCCGATCAGCTGCCAATCGATGGGTTCGTGGCGGAGCAACCGTGCTGCCTCGATGATGGTCTCTACGCCGTGCAGCGGAATGAACTGGCCATAGAAAAGAACGCGAAATTCAGGTGTCTCTGATGCCGGCAAGCTGGGTGTGCTGGGACGGTCAAAGTGCTCCAGTTCCGCGCCGACCCAGACAAAATCACATTGTCCCGCAACGAGTCCAAACAATTGTTCCAGGCGGTGTGCGTGGGAACGGGTATCCATGAACAGGATATCGGCACGTCGCAATGCCAACCCCTCGATCCAATGCAGAAACCGGGCCGGGAGTGTCTTCGGCCGGAGCAGCTGGCGATCCTCGCAAATCGTGTCGTAGGCCGACAGGAACACATCCCAGGCGATCGGGATTCCCTGCAATCTTGCGATTGGTGCGATAACGAAAATATCGAGAAGGCCCGGGTAGCCAATGAGGTATAAGTCGGGCTTGGGAGCGCGCCATAGACGCCAGGCGAGCCCCGGATAGGCGCTCAGCCAGCGGATCAGCAAAGTGAGCCGGGAAGCCAGGCCACGAACCTGCGACTTGTCCTCGATGCCTTCCCAGACAGGGGCATGGATCTCCTGGAGATCCATGCCAGCGGCCAGGATGCCCTTGCGCAGAATGCGATTGCGCGGTTTGCCGGTGTCGTAGGTGCCCCAGAAAAGGACGCGCATTCAATGGCCCAGGATTATGAAGAGCTGCCGACTCTCGTGGAGGCGTTGAGTTATGCCGTCTAGCAGGCTGATGACATACGGGCGAGTCCAGCTGGCCCGATGGACCGAGATCACATGCTGACTTCCCTGATGTGCAGCCCCGTTGCTCATCGATGGTGGCGCTATGTGCGCGGATCGGCTCACGGCTCCCACGATTGCGCGTGCATTCTACAGGTGTCGCCGGAAGAGGATGTCTCTCGCAAGCCCCCGGCGCTTGCCGTAAGATCCATCAGGTTCTGAGCGTTCGGATGGCACGCCTCAGCCGGCAATTCCCAGCATCAAGATTGGTTGTAATCGCTATCTGGAACGCCCTTTCGATCCTGTCGGCATCGCCGATGCGACGGCCTGTTCGTATGTTCGTACACCATCACTTCCAGTCACTGACACCATGACGACAGCACCTGTTCCACTTAACTCCTTGTCACGCCATATCGGCCCGGTTCAATCGGAACTGATACGTGCGGCCTCGACGGTGATCGAAAGCGGCTTTTATGTACTCGGTCCGAACGTCGCGGCATTCGAGCGTGAATTTGCCGCGTATTGCGGCGCACCTCACTGCGTGGGCGTTGCAAATGGCACCGACGCACTCGAGCTGGCGCTCAAGGCGGTCGGTGTCGAGCCGGGCGACCGGGTGGCCGTCACTGCAAACGCTGCCATGTACGGGGCGTCCGCAACATACGCTGCGGGAGCTAAGGTCGTCTTCGTGGATATCGAGCCCGGATGCGGAACGATGGACCCGGAATGCTTCGCTGCACTGCTGCGCGATGGTCAACCGTTGAAATCGGTAATCGTGACCCATCTGTATGGTCGAATGGCAAAGATCGACGAAATCGTTTCGATGGCGCACGCGGCAGGTGTGATGGTGGTGGAGGATTGCGCTCAGGCCCATGGTGCGAGGCTGTCGGATGGCCGCAGGGCAGGGTCGATCGGTGACGCAGGCAGCTTCAGCTTTTACCCGACCAAAAATCTCGGCGCGCTCGGTGACGGTGGCGCCATCGTCACCCGACACGAACATGTCGCCACCCGCGCGGCGCAGTTGCGGCAGTACGGCTGGACATCCAAATATACGAACGAGATCCCCGGTGGCCGCAACAGTCGCCTCGATGAAATCCAGGCCGCCATGCTGTCGGTAATGCTACCGATGCTCGATGGCTGGAATGCGCGACGACGGGGCATCGCCAACCGGTATTCCCGGGAAATACGCAACCCACGCATTGAGGTACCTGTGGTTCTCGGGGATCAATATGTTGCCCACCTGTATGTCGTCCGATGCGATTCACGTGAAGAGCTTCGCGCGCATCTGGACACCAATGGTGTGCAAAGCGAAGTGCATTATCCGAATCCGGATCATCGTCAGCCTTGCCACCAAGGTAGCTTCGACTCGCTCACGCTTGCCGTGACTGAAAGTGATGCAGCAACCGTGTTGAGTCTGCCCTGCTTTCCCGAACTCACGGATGCGGAAGTTGGCCGCGTGGTGGATGCATGCAACAGCTTTTGACGCCGCGGTTCTCGCTCGTCATTCCGGTGTACCGCAATGAGGGTTCGATTCCGGACTTGGTAACCGCCGTCGGCAAGCTGAGCGACGAACTGGACGGGCGACTCGAAGCGATATTCGTGGTCGATGGTAGCCCCGATGCCAGTTACGCCCGCTTGCGCGATGCGTTGCCGAGTGTTGCATTCCCGTCGACGCTGGTGGCGTTGTCCAGAAATTTCGGATCGTTCTCCGCAATCCGCGAAGGCTTGATTCGTGCCTCCGGCGAACATGCGGCAGTGATGGCTGCCGATTTGCAGGAGCCCCCGGAACTGGTGTCGCGTTTTTTCCGTTTGTTGGATGTTGGCGATGTCGATGTCGTTTTCGGAGTGCGCGAGTCTCGCAGTGATCCGTGGAGCTCGAAACTCGCCTCCGGAATCTTCTGGTGGATCTATCGACGCTTTGTGCAAGCCGACGTTCCGCCGGGCGGGGTAGATGTGTTCGCAGTTAACCGTGACTTTCTTGATCGGATCGTGAGTTTCGAAGAGGCCAATGGCAGCCTACTGGGGCTGCTGTTCTGGATGGGGGGGCGGCGGCGTTTCGTACCCTATGCACGGCAGCAACGCCAGCATGGCAAGAGTGCTTGGACATTCGGTAAAAAGTGGAACTACCTGATGGACAGTATTTTCGCCTTCACCGACGCACCGATCCGGATCTTGCTGGGTATCGGCTTGTTCGGCTTGACGGTTTCGGCCTTGCTGGGTGTGATCGTGCTGATGGCCAAGATAGCTGGCGTGGTCGCGGTTCCCGGTTACGCCGGAACGATGCTTGCTATCTTGTTCTTTGGCGGTTTGAACGCACTTGGCCTGGGTCTGGTGGGCAATTACGCCTGGCGGGCTTATGAAAACACCAAACGACGTCCGCTCAGTATTCCGATGCTGGTGGAGACGTTTCCCGCCGATACGGCGACTTTGACCACGCGCAAGGATGAGACAAGTCCATGATCAGCCCGCACGCCTGTGTTGATCCTTCCGCGCGGATTGGTGCGGGATGTCAGATCGCAGCCGGTGCCGTGATTGGCCCGGAGGTCTTGCTGGGCGACAACGTTCGCGTCGGTCCGGGCGCGTTGCTCACCGGCCCTTGCTGTATCGGCAACGATTCGACGGTCGGTGCCGGCTGCATCCTGGATGCGGGCGCGGATACTACCGGCGGCGAGCTGGTGATCGAGACGGATGTGCAGTTGCTCGCCGGCGCGACGATTGCCACCCGGGTCACCGTGGCACGCGGCGCGCGGATCATGGCCGGCACGGTCGTGTTGCGTTCGGTGCCGCCTCATGCCGTCGTGGCTGGCAATCCGGCCCAGATAACCGGGTACACGTTGTCGGCGGATCGTCCCGAGGCCGCTTCAACGGCGACGACGAGGGAGCGCGAGATTGGGGCGTACCCGACGACGGTGCGTGGTGTGACCTTGCACCGCTTTCCACGCATTCTGGATCTGCGCGGCAACCTGACGGTTGGTGAGTTCGACCGTTCGGTACCGTTCGAGCCGAAGCGATACTTCATGGTGTTTGGCGTGCCGAATGCCGAGGTGCGCGGCGAGCATGCCCACCGTACCTGCAAGCAGTTCCTCATTTGCGTGCACGGCAGCTGCAGCGTGGTGGCCGACGATGGCGTGAATCGAGAGGAGTTTCTTCTGGACGACGCGGCGACGGGGTTGTATCTGCCGGCGTTGACCTGGGGCGTGCAGTACAAGTATTCGCGGGATGCCGTGTTGCTGGTGTTCGCGTCGGAGTACTACGACAGCGCCGAGTACATCCGGGACTATGCGGAGTTTCTGGCACTGCGGCAGTAGTCATGCGCGGCCGCCAATCGGCAGGTTTGTGATTCCGGCAAAAGCGGGCCTGGTGGCTTCGGGCTCTTGATGAAAAAGGTAGGGGCCAAGCGTGCCCGGCCTTGGCTGCTGAAATGCGCCGGTTGGAATGCCGTTGTGCAAGAGGTTTTCAGAACTCCCGCTAGGACGCTCACGCCGCATTGTGAGGGGCCAACACAGGCAGCCCCGGGCAAACGGCACAATCAGTCGAGGATGTTGCCATGCGTAATTTTCAAGGAATCCACCCTACGGCCCTGATCGGTGACAACGTTACCCTGGGTACCAATGTGACCTTGGGCGCGCGCTCGATCGTGTACGACAACGTCGTCATAGGCGACAACACAGTGGTGGGTGCTGGCTGTATTCTGGGAGAGCCCCAGGCCGGTATCTACAGCGATCCAGAGGGCTATCGTAACCCGGTATTGAACATCGGCTCCGGCGCGATCATCCGCTCCGGCACGATCATCTATGCGGGCACCGAGTTGGGTGCCCATTTCGAATGTGGTCACCGGGTCACCATCCGTGAAGGTGCCCGCATTGGGCATCACGTCCGCATCGGCACGCTGTCGGATATTCAAGGTCATTGCGATATCGGCAATTACGTGCGGCTGCACAGCAACGTGCATATCGGCCACAAGAGTGTCGTGAAGGATTACGTCTGGATCTTTCCTTACGTGGTACTGACCAATGATCCGCATCCGCCGTCCAACACCCTTGTTGGTGTCACCGTGGAGGAGTTTGCGGTGATCGCGACGATGTCGGTGATTCTTCCCGGCGTGACCGTGGGCAGCAATTCGCTGGTCGGCGCGTCGTCGCTGGTGCGCAGTGATGTGCCCGACGAAGCGGTGGTGGTGGGAAATCCCGGCAAGCAGGTGGCCTCGGTCCGTGACATCAAGTCGAAGTTCGATGGCTCGCCGGTGTATCCGTGGTGCGAGACCTTCGACCGGGGCATGCCGTGGGAAGGCATCGGCTACACCGCATGGCAGCAACAGCGGCGTGACGGGCAGTCTGGCTGATGAGTGTTGTTGATCCGGCTGTGAAAGCGTGATCGGGCGCGCCTTGTTCAAACAAGGTGTCTCGTTTCTTTTCAGTGGAGGTTTCAACACCGCCGCCACGTTTGGCCTGTATTGGCTGCTGTTGCTGGTGGTGGGGTATCAGGCGGCGTATGCCATCAGTTTTGTGGCGGGGATTGCGCTGGGTTACGTGTTGAACACCCGTTTCGTGTTTCAAACCATCCATTCCTGGAAAAAGCTGGCGCTCTATCCGCTGGTGTACCTGATCAGCTATGCCGTGGGTGCGGGTGTGCTTGCGTTGGCGGTGGCCAAGTTAGGTATCGATGAGTGGCTGGCACCGCTGGTTTCGGCCTGCGTTACCCTGCCGCTGACATTTTTTCTGAGTCGGGCGGTGCTACTGCCACGCTCGAGCAGAACGTCGGAGCAATGATCGGCATGTTTGAAATCCCGGGTATCGTCTGCCCGACCCCCTTTGATGATGACTACGGAATAGCCGTCGCATGCACGAGAACCTGACCCCATCGACCACACCGGTCTCAGGCGAAGAAACGCACGGCCGGCGCTCCTTTGCGACCTTGGAGAGGGTGCTGATCGGCTTGCCGGTGATCAGCCTGTTCTTCATGGCGCTGGCGTGGTTGCGGTATGGGATCGACTTGCCTTATCTCGACGACTTTCGCGCTTACGTGACCGGCAGCGCCGCATCGTTTGAGCTGTCGCATCTGTTCAAGTCCGAGAACGACACGCTGTCGGTGACAACCCGCGTGCTGGACGCGCTGGCCCAGCGCTACCTGGACGGCAACTCAATCGCCTATCAACTGCTTTCAATGCTGGCCGTGCTGGGTTCATTGTTGTGGCTGCAATGGAAATTGCTTGCGCGGGTCCTGCCAAGTCGGCTGCTGGCCGCGTGCGCGTTTTCGACGACGCTGTTGATGCTGCAGCCGGACTCTTACTGGGGCTGGCAGAACATGGCGTATGTGCAGGCGATTCCGCTGGTCTGTGTGTTCGCGATGCTGTACCTCGTAACGTGTTGCGCATGGCGCCCGGCGTTGAAACATGCGGCGCTGTTCACGGTTGCGCTGGTGTCCGGCTTGTCGTATATCTCCGGCGCATTTGCCGCGCTGGTGCTTGGCACGACCTGGCTGCTGGCCTGTGCGATCGATCGCAGCCTGTGGACGAAGTACGGCGCGGCGGGTCTTGCGGTATTGGCGGGCGGCGTCATCACGACGGCAGTCCAACTGCGGGTGATCATGGTCGTCCAGCACGGCAAGACGCATCGGGCGGATGCAGCCTGGGCCCTGCCGACAGATGCCGATTTCTGGTTCTACCTGCTGGGTAAAGTCGGGCGGAGCCTGATGTTTCCGGCATCTGCGGGGGGCTGGTCGCTGGGCCTGGCGATTGTGTCGTTGCTGGTCGTTGTGGCGCTGGTTGGCTGTGGGGTCGTTCGATTGCTGCGAAAGCAGGATGGCGCAGAGGTCGATCGGGCCGTTCTGATCATCTTTCTTTCGCTGGTGGGAGTGGTTGCGAGCTATCTGCTGATGGTGGCGGCAGGCCGCGCCAACCTTCGTCCGGCTTCCGTCGATACGGACATCCAGATCTTCCAGTTCGGGTATCGCCGCTTCCACTTCTTCTGGGTGACGGCACTGTGGCCATGGGTGTTTGCGGCGGCGTTCGTACTGATCAGAAAATGGCCGGTAGCACGTGGTCGATGGGTGAGTGCCGGTATGGGCGCCATGGCCGTGGTGCTCTCGTTGTTTGCGCTGAGCCAAGGCGCCATGGCGCACAACGACTACTTCAGCAACGTTTCGGCCCGGCGGTCGGCCAACGATATTCCGTGTATCCAGAAGAGTCTTCTCGACGAGTCGGACATGATATGCCCTTCTTTGTTCGGCAGCCGGAATCTTACGGCGGCATATACCTACGGCTTGAAAACCGGCGCATCGTTCACGCGTTATTTTCCGCCCATGCTGCTTGCCCACGGCAAGCCAACTGCTGCAAAGCAATATCATCCGCTCCGGCAGCCGGCGGGCGCATATGAAATCAAGCATGCGGAGGGTCAGTTGTCCGACTCGGGCAAGCTGAGCATTTCTGCCGGAAAGGACGTGAACGTGTATTTCGTCACCGGTGCCAAGCGGGCCATGCAGGAATGCTTGGCTCTGCGGGTAAGCGCTGACATCACCACGCCGACGGCCGATTTTGCCCAGCTTTTCTACCTGCCGCTGGGAGAGCCACGCTTCAAGGAAGCCTTCTCCAGCAAGGTAGCAGTGCCCGGACAGGTGTCGACGCGGGTCGAGTTTACGGTGGTGAGCCGTGATGGGTTCCGGGACCGGTTTCGCTTGGATCCGTTGGCCAAGCCAAACGCATCACAGGTTGCGAACCTGTCTGTGAGCTGTGTGCGGTAAAGCCCTTGTTGGTGGGCCCTACGGCGCGGCCGGCGCCCGGCTCTTCACCGGCTGCAGGCCTTGGGTGGCGCTGGTGGAATCTGGGCAGCCCGTAAAACCTGGGTAACTGGGAAAGATCGATCGTACTGACCGGCTTTTCCCGAGTGGCTTAGAGCGCCGCTTCCAGCTCAGGCAGAATCTTGAACAGATCCCCCACCAGACCGATATCCGCAATCTCGAAGATCGGCGCATCGCCGTCCTTGTTGATCGCCACGATGGTGCCTGCATCCTTGATCCCAGTCAGGTGCTGGATCGCGCCGCTGATGCCGATCGCGACATAAAGCTCCGGCGCGATGATCTTGCCGGTCTGGCCGACCTGCATCTCGTTGGGGCAATAGCCAGCATCAACCGCCGCGCGCGAGGCACCGACCGCGGCACCGAGCTTGTCGGCGAAGTCGTAGATGATCTTGAAGTTTTCCTCCGAGCCGACGCCGCGGCCGCCGGAGACCACGCGCTTGGCGCTCTGCAGGTCGGGGCGGTCGGATTCGCCGGCGGCGAGGCCGACAAAGCGGGTGTGGGTCGGCAGCTCGACGTCTGCCGACGAGGCTTCGATGCTCGCATTGCCACCGGTTGCCGCTTCCTGCCAGGAGGCGGTGCGCACAGTGGCGACTACGGGGTGCTCAGTCGGCGCTTCGACGGTGATGATCGCGTTGCCGGCGTAGATCGGGCGCTTGAACACGTGGCTGGATTCGACCGCCATGATGTCCGACACCTGGGCCACGCCGAGCAGGGCGGCGACGCAGGGCATCAGATCCTTGCCGAACGTGGTGCTCGGGCCGAACACGTGGCTGTAGCCGTCTGCCAGTTTGGCGACCTGCGGGGCCAGCACCTGGGCGATCGCGTGGGCGTTGGCGTCGTTGGCGACGGTCAGGACCTTGGCGACGCCGGCGATCTGCGCGGCTTCAGCGGCGACTGCAGCCGGGTCGGCGGCGAGCACGACGATGTCGATGCTCTGCGGCGACAGCGCTTGCGCGGCGGTGACGCACTTGGCGGTGGAGGCGTTGAGCTTGCCGTCCAGGTGTTCGGCGATGATCAGGACTTTGGGCATCGAGATTTCCTCTGTAGGGCGGGTTTTAACCCGCCGTTTGACGTTGCGGTGTGGCGGGTTATAACCCGCCCTACAGCAGCCCTTTGGATTTGAGTGCGGCCACCAGTTCGGCGGCGTCCTTGACCATCACGCCCTTGCTGCGTTTCGGCGGTGGGGCGTAGTGGGTGGTCTTGAGGGTGTCGCCGGTGTCGACGCCAAGGTCGGCGAACGGGATGGTTTCCATCGGCTTGCTCTTGGCCTTCATGATGTCGGGCAGCTTGATGAAGCGCGGCTCATTCAGGCGCAGGTCGGTGGTGATGACGGCCGGCAGGTCGACTTCCAGGGTTTCCAGGCCTGCATCCACTTCGCGGGTCACGGTGGCCTTGCCATCCGCCACCTCCAGCTTGGAGGCAAAGGTCGCCTGCGGGCGACCCCACAACGTGGCCAGCATCTGGCCGGTCTGGTTGGCGTCGTCGTCGATCGCCTGCTTGCCCAGGATCACCAGGTCCGGCTGCTCCTTCTCGATCAGCTTGACGAAGGCGCGCGCCGCGGTCAGCGACTGGATGTTCTGGCCGGCGTCGACCACCACGTGGATCGCGCGGTTCGCGCCCATCGCCAGGCCGTTGCGCAGGTGGGCCTGGGCGTCGGCCGGGGCGATGGTGGCGACGATGACTTCGGTCGCGATGCCCTTGTCACGCAGGCGCAGGGCTTCTTCCAGGGCGATCTCGTCAAACGGGTTGGCCGACAGCTTGACGCCGTCGGTGACCACGCCGGAGCCGTCCGGCTTAACCTGGATGCGGACGTTGAAGTCCACCACTCGCTTGTAGCCGACAAGGATTTTCATCGTTGTGGGGGTTCCTTGATTAATGCGGGGCCAGCCGCTCGGGAAACGGAATACAGGCCCGGAAGCTGCCCATTCTAGCCGAGCGCGGCGGTGCTCGCAGTAGCCGGGATGAGCAGTTCGGCTATCCTTGGCGACACCTTTTTGTCGAGAAACCAGCATGCTGCATCCAATCGTACTCAGTGGTGGCAGCGGGACCCGGTTGTGGCCGTTGTCGCGGCAGAACCAGCCCAAGCAGTTCCTGTCGCTGATCGGTGAGCGTTCGCTGTACCAGGAGACGATCCTGCGCGCGAACGGTCTGCCGGGGGTGCAGCCGCCGGTCACCGTGTGCAGCGAGTTGCATCGCTTCATGGTGGGCGAGCAGCTGCAGGCGATCGAGGTCGCCAGCGGCGGCATCGTGCTGGAGCCGGTCGCGCGCAATACCGCGCCGGCGATCGCGTTGGCGGCGCTGCATGTGTTGGCGACCGATTCCGATGCGACCTTGCTGGTGATGCCGGCCGATCACCTGATCGAGGATGAGGCGGCGTTCCGGGTCGCCGTCGCCGGCGCGCTTGAGCTGGCGAAACAGGACTGGCTGGTGGCGTTCGGCATCACCCCCGATTACGCCGAAACCGGCTACGGCTACATCCTGCGCGGCGAGGCACTGGGCGAGGGCGGTTTCAGGATCGAGCGTTTTGTCGAGAAGCCTGACCAGGCGACGGCTGAGCGTTATGTGTCCGAGGGCAGTTATGCATGGAACTCGGGCATGTTCCTGTTCCGCGCGCAGCGTTACCTGGACGAACTGGGCCAGCACGCGCCGGCCATCCTGGCGGCGGCGCACGCGGCCTGGGCAACCTCCAGCTCGGACCTGGATTTCATCCGCATCGACGAAGCGCCGTTTGCCGCCAGTCCGGCCGATTCGATCGATTACGCGGTCATGGAAAACACCGACCGTGCCGCCGTGGTGCCGGTAAGTTGCGACTGGAGCGACATTGGCTCGTGGTCGTCCTTGTGGGCGGTCGCCGAGCACGATGCCGATGGCAATCGCGTCGAGGGCGATGTGATCTCGGTGGATACCAACAACAGCCTGATACGGGCAGCGGAGCGGCGTCTGATAGCCACCATCGGCGTCGAAGATCTGATCATCATCGACACGCCCGATGCGACACTGGTGGCACGCAAGGACCGGGTGCAGGACGTCAAGACCGTGGTCGAGCAACTCAAGGCGGCCGGCCGCAGCGAGCACCTGTTCCATCGCAAGGTGTATCGGCCGTGGGGCAGTTACGACTCGATTGGGGTGGGCGAGCGCTTCCAGGTCAAGCGCATCGTGGTCAAGCCCGGTGCGGCGCTGAGCCTGCAGAAGCACAAGCACCGTGCCGAGCACTGGGTGGTCGTGTCCGGCGTCGCCGAGGTGACCTGTGACGAGCGGGTGTTCGAGCTGCGCGAGAACGAGAGCACCTTTATTCCGCTTGGCAGCGTGCACCGGTTGCGCAACCGCGGAACCGAGCCGGTCGAGCTGATCGAGGTGCAATCGGGCGGCTACCTGGGCGAGGACGACATCGTCCGGCTGGAGGATGTGTACGGGAGGTCGTAGCGGGCTGCTCGCAGCGAGGGTGTCCGAAAGGCCACTTCGGCGAGGCGCAATGCTCGCGGTAGACTGGCGTCATCCCGTACCAGGAGTCGTCCCATGGCCCAGGCCAGTACCGTATCGACCAAGATATTCCCTGATGCCAAGGCCGCGCTGGAAGGCGTGGTCGCCGATGGCCAGACCCTCGCCGTGGGCGGTTTTGGCCTGTGTGGCATCCCCGAGGCGCTGATCGAGGCGCTGCGCGATTCCGGTGTCACCGGCTTGACCGCGATCTCCAACAACGCCGGTGTCGACGGCTTCGGCCTTGGCCAACTGCTTGGCACCCGTCAGATCCGCAAGATGATTTCGTCCTATGTCGGCGAGAACAAGGAGTTCGAACGCCAGTTTCTCGCCGGCGAACTCGAGCTCGAATTCAACCCGCAGGGCACGCTAGCCGAGCGCCTGCGCGCGGGTGGCGCCGGCATCCCGGCATTCTTCACCGCGACCGGTTACGGCACGGTGGTCGCCGAGGGCAAGGAGACCCGCGAATTCGACGGCAAGCACTACGTGATGGAGACCGCGCTCAAGGCCGATGTGTCGCTGGTCAAGGCTTGGAAGGCTGACCCGTCGGGCAACCTGGTGTTCCGTAAGACCGCGCGCAACTTCAACCCGGCGGTGGCGATGGCCGGCGCAGTCTGCATCGTCGAAGTCGAGGAGATCGTCGAACTCGGCGCGATTGACCCCGACCACGTGCACCTGCCCGGCATCTACGTCGATCGTATCGTCCATAACCCGACCCCCGAGAAGCGGATCGAGCAGCGCACCGTGCGCGAAGGAGACAAGTAATGGCCTGGTCCCGCGAGCAGATGGCGCAGCGCGCCGCGCAGGAACTCACCGATGGCGCGTACGTCAACCTCGGCATTGGCTTGCCGACCCTGGTCGCCAACTACATTCCCGATGGCGTCGATGTCTGGCTGCAATCTGAGAACGGCCTGCTCGGCATCGGTCCATTCCCGACCGCCGAGGAGATCGACGCGGACCTGATCAACGCGGGCAAGCAGACCGTCACAGCACGTTCCGGCGCCAGCTATTTCGGCAGCCATGACAGTTTCGCCATGATCCGCGGCGGCCACATCGACTTGGCGATCCTGGGCGGCATGGAGGTCACCGACAAGGGCGACCTGGCCAACTGGATGGTGCCCGGGAAGATGGTCAAGGGCATGGGCGGCGCGATGGACCTGGTGGCCGGCGTCAAGCGCGTGGTCGTGCTGATGGAGCACACCACCAAGCGCGGCGAGCCGAAGATCCTGTCCGAATGCACGCTGCCGCTGACCGGTGTCGGCGTGGTCAGCCGGATCATCACCGACCTGGCGGTGATGGACGTCACCGACGATGGGCTGAAACTCGTGGAACTGGCGCCGGATGTTGGTGAGGACGAGTTGCGGGCGAAGACTGGAGCGACATTCACCCGGGCCTGATCGCGTTTCGATCCGGCGCAGCCTGCCGGTACCATGGTCGGATCGATCGTTTTGAAAGGGGTGCCCGTGGCTGCATCGCGACGCTTGCGCGTCCTGGCTGCTGATTTGCGATCGACGCTTGCGCTGCATCCGCGGCGTCCGTTGCACGTCCTGACTCGCCTTGTACAAAGCTTTGTCGAGCGGCGTGGGCATCGGCTTGAGCCGCCCGCCGTGGCCGGCGATGGCGAGTGCAGGTTATTGGTGCCGACATCGGCACCCGAAGTCTCCATCGTCATCCCGGTGTTCAACCATCCCGGGATGACGGTTGCCTGTCTGGCCTCGCTGGCGAACGCGGGCGCCGGGCGCTCGTTTGAGGTCATCGTGGTTGACGACGCCTCGACCGATGGCGGGATGGTCCAGGTGCGGGATTTTCCGGGTGTGGTGTACCGGCGTAACGACACCAACCTCGGGTTCGTGCACTCGTGCAATGCCGGCGCGGCGTTGGCCCGTGGTCGCGTGATCGTGTTGCTCAACAACGACACGCTGGTCACCCCTGGGTGGCTGGATCGTCTGGTCGACACCCTGGAACTGCCGGATGTCGGCCTGGTGGGCGCCTGCCTGCAGTACCCCGATGGCAGGTTGCAGGAGGCTGGAGGCATCGTGTTTTCTGATGCCAGTGGCTGGAACTACGGGCGCGGCGGGCACCCTTCCGACCCCCGTTATCGCTATCGCCGGTCGGCGGATTACGGCTCCGGTGCCGCGGTGGCGCTGTCGCGCAGGCACTTCGAGGAGTTGGGTGGTCTGGATGCCCGGTACGCGCCGGCGTACTACGAGGACACCGACCTCGCCATGCGCGTGCGCGCCATGGGTTTACGGGTCGTCTACGAGCCCGATGCCGTGGTGGTGCATCTGGAGGGTGCAAGCGCCGGTACCGATTTGACGCGGGGGATGAAGGCATACCAAGTTGCCAACCGGGACAAATTCCTTCAACGGTGGGATGAGGTGTTGCGTCGTTCCCATCCGGCGCCCGATACCGACCCGGACGTTGCCGTGCGAGCACGAGCGCGCTATCGACTGGTTGCCGTTTGTGGCTCCTCGCCGGAGGAGGGTCGAACCGGATTCCTCGCGCTGCTCGCCTCGCTGGCGAGGCAGGACTGTGCGATCGACTTGCACCTGATGCATTCGATCCCGGCCAGCGAGCAAGCCGAGCTGCGCGCCGCCGGTATCTGCGTGTGGACACCCGACTGGCTGGCGACGGCGGGTTGGATGCTGCTGAAAACCGGGGCGACGACCGAAGTGTTGCTGGACGACGGCTCGCCAGCGGCGCGGAGCTGGGCTCGCACCATCGCCGCCGATGTGTCCCGCGCCCGCGCATTGCGCTTCGGGCGCGTCCCGGATGGCGAGGGCGAAGGCGATTCCGCCGTGCAGGTTGGAACGGCAGCCGAGGTACTCGGCCTGTAAAGCTATCAGGTGGTCGCGACTGGATACTCCGGGAGACGGGATGCCGCCACGTCCTTGAGTAGCGGGGCGGCGGTGTCCTTGCCGGATAGCGACGGCGCATTGACCGGCCAGTCGATGCCGATGTCCGGGTCGTTCCAGGCCACATTGGCATCCGCGCTGGCATCGTAGGGAGCGGTGCACAGGTACGAGAACAGGGCGAACTCGCTGATGGCGACGAAGCCGTGGGCGAAACCTTCCGGGACCCAGAGCTGGCGCTTGTTCTCGGCCGACAGGATAACCGAGGTCCATTGGCCGAAGTTCGGCGAGCCGCGGCGAATATCCACCGCCACATCGAAGACTTCCCCTTCCTGCACGCTCAGCAACTTTCCTTGCGAGTTGGGCAACTGGTAATGCAGCCCGCGCAGCACGCCGCGTGCGGAGCGTGACAGGTTGGACTGAACGAAATCCGGCCCGATGCCTAGGGCGGCATAGCGCTCGCGGCTCCAGGTCTCCATGAAGAAGCCGCGTGCATCACCGAATACTTTCGGCTCGATGATCAGGCAGCCGGGCAGGTTGGTCTCGATGACGTTCATGCCAGCGTTTCGCGTCCGATCAAGGCGGCCAGATACTGGCCATAGCCGTTCTTGAGCAGCGGTTCGGCCAGCTTGAGCAATTGCTGGTCGTCGATCCAGCCGTTCTGCCAGGAAATCTCCTCGGGGCAGCAGACCCGCAGTCCCTGGCGGGCTTCGATGGTCTCAATGAAGGTCGAGGCTTGCAGCAGCGACTGGTGGGTACCGGTATCGAGCCAGGCCGAGCCCCGTCCCAGGGCTTCCATGTGCAGTGCACCGTCATCCAGGTAGAGGCGGTTGAGATCGGTGATCTCCAGCTCGCCGCGCGGCGATGGCTTCAGCGATGCGGCGCGGTCGCAGACGGTGTCGTCATAGAAGTACAGCCCGGTGATCGCGTAATTGGAGCGCGGCTTGGCGGGCTTCTCCTCGATGCTGAGGACCTTGCCCTGGGCGTCCAGTTCGGCCACGCCATAGCGCTCCGGATCGCTGACGTGATAGCCGAAGACGGTGGCACCCTCGGTGCGGGCATTGGCGCGACGCAGGGTGTCGGTCAGGCCGTGGCCGTAGAAGATGTTGTCGCCCAGCACCAGACAGCTGGGCTGGCCGTCGATGAAGTCCCGGCCGATGGTGAACGCCTGCGCCAGGCCGTCCGGGCTGGGCTGCGCGGCGTACTGGATGTCCAGACCCCACTGCGAGCCGTCGCCCAGCAGGCGCTGGAACAATGCCTGCTCGTGCGGGGTGTTGATAATCAATATCTCGCGGATCCCGGCCAGCATCAACACGCTCAGCGGGTAGTAGATCATCGGCTTGTCGTACACCGGCAGCAGTTGCTTGCTGATGCACTGGGTGATCGGGTACAGCCGGGTGCCGGAGCCGCCCGCCAGGATGATGCCCTTGCGTGTCATGGTCAGTCTTCCTGTCCGAGGCGTTGGAGGCGGTAGTCGCCATCGAGGATGCGTTGGGTCCAGTCGGTGTTGTCGAGGTACCAGTCCACGGTGCGTGCGATGCCTTCCTCGAAGCTCAGCGCCGGCTGCCAGCCCAGCTCGGATTCGATCTTGCTGGCATCGATCGCATAACGCCGGTCGTGCCCGGGACGGTCTCGGACGTAGGTGATCTGGCTGGCGCGCGGCTGTCCATCGGCGCGCGGACGGCGCTCGTCGAGCAGGCGGCAGATGGTCTGGACCACGTCGATGTTCTGGTACTCGGCATTGCCGCCGACGTTGTAGGTCTCGCCCACGCGACCGGCCTCCAGCACCCGCACGATCGCGCTGCAGTGGTCCTTGACGTACAGCCAGTCACGCACGTTCTTGCCGTCGCCATAGATCGGCAGCGGTTCGCCGGCGATGGCCTTGGCGATCACCAGCGGGATCAGCTTCTCGGGAAACTGGTAGGGGCCGTAATTGTTGGAGCAGTTGGTGGTCACCACCGGCAGCCCGTAGGTGTGGTGGAAGGCGCGGACCAGATGGTCGGACGCGGCCTTGGAGGCAGAGTAGGGGGAGTTGGGCGCGTACGCGGTGGTCTCGGTGAACTTGCCTTCCTCGCCGAGCGATCCATACACCTCGTCGGTGGACACGTGCAGGAAGCGGAACGCGGACTTGCGGTCGTCGGGCAGGTCGCGCCAGTAGTCGCGGGCGCACTCGAGCAGGCCGAGGGTGCCGACGACGTTGGTCTGCACGAACTCGGCCGGACCATCGATGGACCGGTCGACGTGGCTCTCGGCGGCGAAGTTGATGACCGCGTCGGGCTGGTGCTCGGCCAGGAGTTTCGCGACCAACGCGCGATCGCCGATGTCGCCCTGCACGAAGACATGGCCGGCATTGCCGTCCAGCGACTTGAGCGTGTCCGGGTTGCCGGCGTAGGTCAGCAGGTCGAGGTTGACGATCTTGATGCCGGCGGCCACCGCGTCAAGTACGAAGTTGCCGCCGATGAAGCCGGCGCCGCCGGTGACGAGCCAGGTTTTATGGGTCATTGATTGGTCCTTCAGTTGAGTCTTTGCCGCGCCGTTTTGATGGTCCAAACAACGCTATTTGTTTTCATTCCGGTCACTACCGCGTCGCTTCCGTCATCCCCTTAATAGCTTCGGTCATCCCTGCGAAAGCGGGGATCCAGTGACTTCAGGCCCCGAAACGGCAACGGCACTGGGTTCCCGCTTTCGCGGGAATGACGGGGAAATTACGGCGATTGTCCGGGGATGACGGCAGTTGTTCAAATCTTCGCTAATGCCCTTCGCGCTCATGCTGGTTGCCACTGGTCAGGATCCAGCCGGCGAGATCGCCGGTGACGGTCTGCAGGGATTGCTCGAATGCGTTGACTACGTCGCCGATGTCCGCGCTGGTCGCTGGTTGCGCTTGCACGAACGTACGGGCGGCGACGATTTTCTGATCGGGGGCGTGCAGCAGTTTGGCGTTGAGCTCGATCGTCGCGGCCGGATTGGCACCGTTGGCATAGTCCGAATCGAACCGGCGCAGGTCCAGCACGAGCTTGTAGTCTGCATTGACCCCGGTGCCCTGGCGGGCGATGGCGCGCAGCTTGCCCGAATCCTCCAGCGTCTGCAGCAGCGCGTCCTCGACCATCTCGGTGGGCACCTTGGCCCAGCGTGCGCCCTTGTAGATCTGCAGTTCGTTGGCCGTCGGGCGCACGGTGATGCGCAGGTTGTCGGTACTGCGCGAGGCGTTGGCAGGCGTCAACGAGAGTTGCCAGTCTGCGCTGGGCCAATCGGCCTGGGGCGTCACGTTCGGGTCAAGCGTATAGATGGTGGAGGCTTCGCGGGTGCCGGCACCCAGGATCGAGCAGCTCGCGAGCGCGATCGCCAGCGCAGCAGCGGCGAGCACGCGCGCGATGCCGTGCCACTGGCGGGGATTGTCCGTACGGGCGGCGTCGGTAGCCGGTTGGCGGGTCGGTTTCATTCTGGCTCAAACTCCTTCGGACCATCGCGGCCGAGCAGGTAGCGGGTCGGATTGTTGTCCAGGCGGTCACTCATCCGGCGCAGGTCGCGCACCAGTGAGCGCAGTTCGCCCAGGGTCGGCCCCAACTGGGCCAGCCCGTCGTTGGCAAAACTGTTGATCGCGTTGCGGTTCTCGCTGAGGATGCCGTCGGCGCTGTTCGCGGCCGAATCCAGCCGGGTCAGGGTGCCGTCCAGCTTGTCGACCAACTGCGGGAGTTTCTGTATCAGTTCGCGGTCCACGTCCAACACCACCTGGTTGGTGTTGGCCAGGGTCGCCTGCAGTTGTTCGCTGGCCTCGCGTGCATTGACGATCAGCGCGCCCAGGTCCTCGCGCTGGGCGGCGATCGAGCCGGTCATGGCCTCGATGTTTTCCAGGGTGTTGGACACCCGCGCCACGTTCTCTTCGCTCAGGACCTGGTCGAGCCGGGCGACCAGCCGGTTGGCGGTGTCGGCGATGTTCTGCAGCGCGGACGCTTCGGTCTGGATGACCGGGATATCGCGTTTGTCCACGTCGGCCAGCCGTGCGCTGGCCGGGTCGCCGCCGGTGAGCTGGATGATCGGGCTGCCGGTGATACCGGTCATCGACATCTTGGCCCGGGTGTCGGTCTTGACCGGCGCATTGGCCTGTACCCGCAGCAGCGCGCGGACCCGGCGCGGGTCGTCGGGCGCCAGGCTCAGCTTCTCCACCGTGCCCACCGAGATGCCGTTGTACTGCACGCTGCTGCCTTCACTCAGGCCGGTCACCGGCTCGTTGAATATCACCAGATACTCCTGCCAGCTTTTCTCGGAGGAGTATTTCGCCGCCCACAATGCGAACAGCAGCAGCGACAGGGTGGCGATGATCGTGAAGGCGCCAATCAGGACGTAGTTGGCCTTGGTTTCCATCAATCAGTTGCCTCGTTGAGCCGGTCCGGGTTGCCGCGCGCCGTCTGGGCGGCACGTGCCCGCGGACCATGGAAATACTCGCGCACCCAGGGGTGGTCGAGCCGTTCGATCTCGGCCAGCGGCGCACAGGCAATCACCTTGCGGTCCGCCAGCACCGCGATCCGGTCACAGATAGCGTAGAGGGTATCGAGGTCGTGCGTGATCAGGAACACGGTCAGCCCGAGCGCCTGCTGCAAGGTGCGGATCAGGCGGTCGAATGCGGCCGCGCCGATCGGGTCCAGGCCGGCGGTCGGCTCGTCCAGGAACAGCAGCGGTGGGTCCAGCGCCAGCGCCCGCGCGATCCCGGCGCGCTTGCGCATGCCGCCCGACAATTGCGACGGCAATTTGTCGATGGCATCGGCGGGCAGCCCGGAAAGTTTCACCTTCAACAGGGCCAGCTCGTACAACGCCGAGTCGGGCAGGTCGCGGTGGTATTCCTTCAACGGCACCTGCACGTTCTCGCCGACGGTCAGCGACGAGAACAGCGCGCCGTCCTGGAACAGCACCCCGGTATTGCGCTCGATCCGCCGGCGGAGGTTGTCATCGGGGCTGCGTGCATCGATCCCGAGTACCTCGATCGCGCCTTCGTTGGGCCTGCGCAGGCCCAGGATGGAACGCATCAGCACCGATTTGCCGGTGCCCGACCCGCCGACCACACCGAGGATCTCGCCGGGCAATACGTCCAGGTCCAGATCGTCGTGCACGAGCTGGCTGCCGAAGCGATTGACCAGTCCGCGCACGCGGATGATCGGTTCGGCGCTCACCAGCCCATCTCCATGAACCAGATCGCGAAGAACGCGTCCAGGATGATCACCACCGAAATTGCCTGGACCACGCTGGAGGTGGTGCGCTCGCCGACCGACTGCGCCGTGCCTTCCACCTGCAAGCCTTCCAGGCAGCCGATCAACGCAATCAACATCGCAAATACCGGCGCCTTGACCAGGCCCACCCACAGGTTGCTCAGCTCCATCGTGTCCTGCATCCGGGCCAGGTATTGCTGCGGCGGGATGTCCAGGCCGAACGCACCGACGCTCAACCCGCCCAGCAGCCCGGCCACCATCGCCACGAATGTGAGCAACGGCAGCATCACCAGCAGTGCCAGCACGCGCGGGATCACCAGCAGGTCGACCGGGTCCAGCCCGAGGGTGCGCATCGCGTCGACCTCCTCGCGGCTGACCATCGCGCCGATTTGCGCGGTGAACGCGCTGGCGGTGCGGCCGGCCAGGATGATCGCGGTCAGCAAGACCGCAAACTCGCGCATGAAGGCGATGCTGACCAGGTCGACCACGAAAATCTCCGCGCCGAACTCGCGCAGTACGTTCGCGCCCAGGAAGGCGACCACCGCGCCGACCAGGTAACAAAGCAACGCCACCAGTGGCACCGCATCCAGGCCGACCTGCTCCATGTGGAAGACGGTCGCGGTGGGCCGGAACCGGCTCGGCTCCTTGATCAGCCGCAGCAACTTGACCAGCACCTCGCCGAGGAAACCGAGCAGTGCGAGGAATTCCCGCCAGTTATTGGTGACCGCGCGTCCCAGTCGCGCCAGCGCGTCGTACACGCCGTATTCGCGCCGGCGCGGCGGCCGGTCGTCGGCGACATCGTCGATTGCCTCGACCAGTGCCTGGTGATCCGGGCGAAAATTGAAATGGGTGAAGTCCAGATTGCGCTGACTGGCGAAGCGCAACAGGTGCAACACACCTAGCGAGTCGAGTCGCTCCACCGCGCACGCATCCAGATAGGTGATGCCAGGCGGCACCGTCGCCAGACAGTCGCCAACCTGGCCGGCATACTCCAGAGTCCACTGTCCCCCCAACCGCAGGCAGCCGGGCGTGCGGTCGTCGGATTCAATCGTCGGCGGCTGGGCTGAGGGCGGCTTCATGGGTGTCTTGGCAGGATACACGGGCCACCGGGATCGAGGCGCGAATCTCCCGGCGTGAAACCCTGTTGGTTCTCAACCTCGTCGTGCGATGCTTGCCCGATGACGACGCCGCTGCCGCTGCCAAGCACCTCCGATGCCTTCCCGCTGAGCAACGCCAGTTATCCTGACCGCATCGCCTTCATGGTGGAACTGGCTGAGCGGCTGCATATCTACGGCACCACCGCCCAGCGGTTGGAGGGCGCGTTGCTGTCGGTCGCCGAGCGGCTGCGCCTGGATTGCGAGCCGTGGGTGAGTCCAACGGCATTGATCCTGTCGTTCAGCGATCCGCAGCGCCTGACCGGTGCCAGCGACATCACCCGCGTGATCCGGTTGCCGCCCGGCGACAATGACCTGTATCGGCTGGCCGAGACCGACCGCATCGCCGAGGCACTGATCGGCGGCGAGATGGATCTGGCGAGCGCGTTCGAGGCCATGAACGCGCTCGACGCGCCACCCAGTTGGAAAGGGCGGTTGGCCCAGATAGTGGGCTACGGGTTGGTCGCAGCCGCCGTTGGCGGGTTGCTGCGGTTGCCATGGCTGGATATCGGCGTGGCGGGCTTCAATGGGCTGGCGATCGGCCTGTTGACCCAGTTGGCGGAATCGCGCCCGCGCCTGCGCGAGGCTTCCGATGCGGTACTGGCGATGATCGCGACCATGGTGGCGGTGCTGGTGGCGAGTTTCATCGCGCCGTTGAACCAGAACACGGTGATCATCGCCTCGCTGATCGTGTTGCTGCCGGGTCTGACCCTGACCAATGCGATGAACGAGTTGACCAGCCAGCATCTGGTGTCCGGCACCGCGCGTGTTGCCGGCGCGTTGACCACGGTCCTCAAACTTGCCCTGGGTACGGTGATCGCGCTGTACCTGGCCAACTTGATGTCGCTTGAGCCAGCGGTGCGCGCGCTGCGGCCGCAACCGGACTGGGTGGAATGGGTGGCGCTGGTCGCCGCGTCGCTGTCATTTGCGGTGCTGTTCCGGGCCAAGGCCAGTGATTACCCGCTGGTGATGGCAGCAGCGGCCAGCGGTTACCTGATCTCGCGTTTCGGTGGGCTGGCCTGGGGCGCCCCGGCGGGCATCTTCCTGGCGGCGCTGGTGATGACCGCGGCCGGCAATGCCTATGCGCGCTGGTTCCATCGGCCAGGGACCATCGTGCGCGTGCCCGGGATCATATTGCTGGTGCCGGGCAGCGCGAGCCTGCGCGCCTTGCTGGACCTGCTCCAGCAACAGGACATGGGGGTCGGCCAGGAGGCGCTGTTAGGGGTATTGAATATCCTGCTGGCGGTCGTCGCCGGTTTGCTGTTCGGCAACCTGTTGCTACCGACACGCCGGAATCTTTAGGGAGCGCCTGTCGTCATCCTCAGTAAACAGGTATCCCCACAGCAAACCGTCATCCCCGCAGTAAACCGTCATCCCCGCGGAGGCGGGGATCCATGGACGTGGGCTAGTGGGGAACAACGTCCTTGGACTCCCGCCTACGACCGCAGGAAGTCCAGTCGGACGCGGGAGTGACGATCAAAAACGAACTGTCCAGAACCAGAAATGCCGGCACATGGCCGGCATTCTGGTGAAACCGGCTACGACCGGTTTCTATGTTTCATTCACATTCCCGTTCAGGAATTGGATGCGGATTAACTGCCCGTGCCGGCACCCGCGTTCTTCTCAATGAGAAACTCGTCACGGTTGCGACCGCTGTCGGTATAAGCCGTCAGCCACAATGGCTGCCTGCCGCGACCGGTCCAGGTGTTGTCCGCGTTGGATGGATCGCGGTATTTGGGTGCGACCTTACCCGTCGATTTGCGGGTCTTCTTTACTGCGGTACCGCGCGGAGCACGCGCGACTGTGGCTGTGGCGCCGGTACCGAACAGCTCATCGAGGGTGTATCCCTCGTTTTTTGCCTGTTGGGTCAGCTTCTTGCGGACCTGCGCCAGCGGCTTGCGTTTGCTCAAGGTGGTCTTGCGCTTACGTGCCTTGCTGATCAGGGTTTCGAGTTCTTTCGCGGACAGCGCATTGATATCAATCGACATTGGGGCCTCCAGGGGTTGTTAACTCGGGCCACGCGATGGCCTGCGCCGCAATGGTAGTCGCGCCGAGGGTATTAGTAAATACAGTGGGTTACTCTGAAAAAGCCATCAATTCAGGTTCGAGGGCCGTTGAGGCCGTGCTTTTCAATTTGGGTCGGCAATACCCAGCTGCGTCCGCAATGCCGCCGCCGCCAGATTGACCGATTCGCTCGCCCGGCGATGGCGATATTCAAAGGTTCCGGCGACCAGGCCTCGCTCGGACACGACAATCCGATGCGGGATGCCAATCAGTTCAATATCGGCAAACATCGTGCCCGGCCGCAGGCCGCGGTCGTCCAGCAGGGTCTGGATGCCGGCGGCATTGAGCTCGCCGTACAAGGTTTCGGCCGCCTCGCTGACGGCAGGATCTTTTTTCGGGTTGATGATGCAGACCACCGCCCGCCACGGCGCCATCGCCTCCGGCCAGGCAATACCGTTATCGTCGTGGTTTTGCTCGATGGCCGCCGCGACGATCCGCGACACGCCGATGCCGTAACAGCCCATGGTCGGGTTGGCGGCCTTGCCGTAGGCGTCCAGCACGGTGCAACCCATGGCTTCGGCATAGCCGCGACCCAGCTGGAATATGTGGCCAACCTCGATGCCACGCGCGATGTCGAGCGTCCCGTGGCCGTCAGGCGAGGGATCTCCGGCCACCACATTGCGGATATCGGCGACCAGCGCCGGCTCGGCGAGGTCGCGGCCCCAATTGACGCCGGCCAGGTGGAATCCTTTCTGGTTGGCGCCGACCACGAAGTCGGCCATGGCAGCGACGCTGCGGTCGGCAATCACGTGGATACCGCTTTTGGGAGCGACCGGCCCGAGGAACCCCGGCTCGCAGCCCAGCGCATCGTGGATTTCCGCCTCCGTGGCGAGCCGGTAGCCGGCCATTCCGGGAAGCTTGGCCAGCTTGATCTCGTTGATGGCGTGATCGCCGCGCACCAGTGCCATCACAAGTCCGGTCTCGCCGACCATGACAACGGATTTCACCGTCTGCGCCAGCGGGATGTCGAGCAGCGTTGCCACCGCCTCACAGGTGCGCTGGAAAGGGGTCTCGACCTGGCGCATTGTCTCGCCAGCCACGCCGCGCCCAACGGGTGGCAGCGCTTCGGCCAGTTCGGTATTGGCCGCGTAATCGGAACCGTTGGAAAACGCGATCGCGTCCTCGCCCGAGTCGGCCAACACGTGGAACTCATGGGACGCGCTGCCGCCGATCGCGCCGGTATCGGCGAATACCGCGCGAAACTCCAGGCCCAGGCGAGTGAATATCCGGCTGTAGGCCTCGTGCATCACCTGGTACTGGCGATCCAGGTCCGCGTCGTCCAGATGGAAGGAGTACGCATCCTTCATCAGGAACTCGCGCGCGCGCATGACCCCGAACCGCGGCCGGATCTCGTCACGGAATTTGGTTTGTATCTGGTAGAACGTCACCGGCAGTTGCTTGTAACTGGCCAACTCGCTGCGCGCAAAGTCGGTCATGACTTCCTCGTGGGTCGGGCCGACGCAATACCAGGCGTCCTTGCGGTCCTGCAGTTTCAGCAGTTGGCCACCAAATTTCTCCCAGCGTCCGGTTTCCTCCCACAGCTCGCGCGGCTGCACCGAGGGCATCAGCATCTCGATGGCGCCGGCCGCCTCCATCTCTTCGCGCACCACGCGCTCGACCTTGCGCAACACGCGCAGACCCAGCGGGGACCAGGTGTAAAGACCGGAGGCGAGTTTGCGGATCATTCCGGCCTTCAGCATCAACTTGTGGCTGATGATTTCGGCTTCGGCCGGGATCTGCTTGCTGGTATGGAGATGAAACTGCGACAGACGCATGGGCGGGGTTCTTGCCGGAGGGATCGGGCATTCTGCCACGGAGCAAGTCCCGTGGCCCTGCCAAGGGATGGTCAGGACTCGGCGACAGGCGCCGCGTCAGTGCTGCAATGGACGTTGATCGCCGCCTCGGCCAGTTGCTGTTGTGCGTTGCGCTGCTCGACCGTCATTTCGCTGTCGGGTTTGCCATCGCCGTCGCTGTCGATCCCGACCGGGCCCTCGGCGCCGAGCAGCGCCAGGTTGCCGCGTGCGGTGGTGCACTGGGTGTTTTCGGCCGGGGCGTCGTCGGCGGGCGCGCTGGCAATCGCCGCCGAGCCGGTGTTGCTGATCACCCGGTTCTTGTACTCGCCGTCGGGTGGCGGCGCGTCGGAGTAATGGGTCACGCCGCTGGCATCCTTCCACTGGTACAGCTCGCCGGCCGTCAGCGGCAAGGCGACCAGTAATGCGGCGACACCCAGCCAGGGCAGCAAGTGGAAACGGGGCGAGCGATTGAGGTCAGACATGGAGCTTCTTCCGTGTGCGGCGTTGTCAATAGTGATTGCAGCACCGCTGTGCGCCGCAAGCAAGCGCTAAACTGCTGAAATGGAACCTACAGACCCACTTTTCACCTCGCCCCCCAGCCCGCCGTCGCGCCCGCGCGGGATCTACCTGCTGCCCAATCTGTTTACCACCGGCGGTTTGTTTGCAGGTTTCTACGCGATCATCGCAGCGACCCAGGGCCATTTTGATCATGCCTGCATCGCGATATTTGTGGCCGCCATCCTGGACGGACTGGATGGCCGGGTGGCGCGGCTGACCAATACCCAGAGTGAATTCGGCGTCCAATACGACTCGCTTGCCGACTTGATCAGCTTCGGCCTGGCGCCGGCGTTGGTGATGTATCACTGGGCGCTGTTCGCGATGGCGCTGGATGGGGTGACGATGCGAAAGATCGGCTGGGTGGCCGCGTTCCTGTACGCCGCCTGTGCCGCGCTGCGGCTGGCGCGGTTCAATTCCCAGGTGGGGCAGGTCGACAAGCGCTGGTTTATCGGCTTGGCCAGTCCTGCTGCGGCGGGGCTGTTGGCGAGTCTGGTGTGGACCTGTTTCGTGCTCGGCTATGACGGCCCGCAATTGCGCTACCTGGCATTGGCGGCCACCATCGCTGCCGCGTTGCTGATGGTCAGCCCGGTGCGCTATTTCAGTTTCAAGGGTGGCGGGCCGAGGCATGACCGGATGCCGTTCTTGACGGTGCTGGTGATCGTGGTGGTGGTGGCGGCGATTGCGATCGACCCGCCGCGCGTGCTGCTGGCGATCACCGTGCTGTATGCGATTTCCGGGCCGCTGTACGTCGCCGGCCGGCGCCTGCGCAAGGCGCCGGTGGAGCCGGTCTCGTGAGCTTGTGGACGGCGCAGCAACACCAGTGGCTGCAGGCACTGGGTCACCCTGTTTTGTTGTTGGTCGGCGATCCGGCGTTGTCCGTGATCGCCCCGGTGCCGCCGCCGGTCGCCGAACCGGCGGGAGCCACCGGAACGACGGCGGCGACCAGGCCGGCACAGGACCGCACGCGCCCGACTCGCGCGCCCGGCACCGCCTCGACGCGGGTAAATCCGGTTGCTGTCGATGAGCCGGTGGCGGTCGCGGAACCCGGACGCACTCCACAACGCACCGACGTGGCCGCCAAGAAGGCGGCGCTGGATGAGGCGCGTCGCGCCCGTCGTGCGGCTCACCCCGCCGCGTCAAACGTACCGCTCGATGATGATGCGTTGCTGGCAGCGATCCTGCTTGCGGCGGGACCGGACAAATCGTCGGCCAAGGATGCCGTGGCGGCGTTGGCGATCGATCTGGAAACGCTGCGTGCCGACCCATCGGCCAAGCGCGCGTTGTGGCGGCAATTGAAGCGCCTGCGGGGAGGCCGCGATCGGTGAGCGCACTGGCCGCCGACGCGCTGCAGGTACCGGTGTCGCGCCGTCCGATGCGCGAGGACGATCTGCTGTCGGTGCATGCGCTTGAGGTCCGCAGCTACGAGTACCCGTGGACGCTGGGGATCTTCCGCGACTGCCTGCGCGCTGAGTACCCGGCGTGGGTGCTGCACGCCGAAGACCGCATTGTCGGCTACTTCCTGATCAGCCTGGCGGCGGGCGAGGCGCACATACTGAACATCTGCGTCGCCCCCGAATTGCAAGGTCGCGGCCATGGTCGTGAATTGCTGCACGCGTTGTTGCAGGTTGCCCGCATGCGTCGCGCGCAACGCGTGTTCCTGGAAGTACGCCCGAGCAATGTCGGCGCGATCGCGCTGTATCACCACGAGGGCTTCAACGAGATCGGCCGGCGCCCGCGCTACTATCCCGCCCGCAGTGGCCGTGAGGACGCCGTGGTGATGGCGCTGGAGCTGCTGGAATCAGCCGGGTAGTCAACCCGGGAAATGTTTGAACCATTGCCGTCGTTCCCCCAAACCGTTACTCCCGCCTTCGCGGGGATGACGGGTAAAGGCGGGGATGACGGGTAAAGCCGTGTTGTTCAGGCTTTCCCGAGCTTGTTGCGTTGAGTGGCCAGCGCCTCGCGTTGCAGGTTCCAGTCGAGCAGCCGCTTTCGCTCTTGCTCGACCACTGCCGGTGGCGCGTTGTTGACGAAGGTTTCGCTGGCCAGCTTGCCGTTGCACTTGCCGATTTCGACCTCCACGCGTTTAAGCTCCTTGTCCAGTCGGGTGCGTTCGGCGCCCAGGTCGACCAGGCCTTCCAGCGGCACCAGCAACTTGAGCTCGCCGACCACGGCGGTCGCGGCGGCGGGAGCGGTGGATGCGTCGTCGATGAATTCGATCCGCTCCAGCTTGGTCAGGAAACGCAGCGAGTCGTCAAAACGTGCGGTGCGCTCGCGGTCACGATCGGTCGCACCGGCCAGCAGCAGCGTGACCTGCCTGGATGGCGCCACGTTGAGTTCGCTGCGCACGCGACGCAGCGCGGACACCATCGACTTGAGCCATTCCACATCGGCCTCGGCGCCGGCATGACCTGCGGTCGCGATGTCGCCGGCCTGCGGGTAGGGCTGCAACATGATGGTGTCGCCGTCGATCCCGAGCCGGGGCGCGGCCTGCTGCCACAGCTCCTCGGTGACGAACGGAATCAGCGGATGCAGCAGGCTGAGCAGGCGTTCGAGCACGTACAGCAGGGTGTGTCGGGTGCTCGCGGCGGCTTCCCGGCTTGCATCGGTGCCGGTATCACCGTGCAGGGCCGGCTTGGCCAGCTCGACGAACCAATCGCAGAAGTCGTTCCAGGCGAACTCGTACAGCGACTGGGCGAGCAGGTCGAAGCGGTAGCCGGCGAAGTGCTGCGCGGCCTGCGCGGCGGTCTTCTCGAGCTGGGCGAGGATCCAGCGTTCGGCATCGGTCTTCGGCTGCGGGGCACCGCTGAAGGTCGCACCCTCGGTGTTCATCAGCACGAAACGACTGGCATTCCACAGCTTGTTGCAGAAGTTCTTGTAGCCCTCGGCGCGACCCATGTCGAAGCGGATGTCGCGGCCGTGGGTGGCCAGCGCGGCGATGGTGAAACGCAGCGCGTCGGCGCCGAACGCCGGGATGCCCTCGGGAAATTCGCGCCGGGTGGCCTTCTCGATCTTCGGCGCGTCCTTGGGCTTCATCAGGCCGGTGGTGCGCTTGGCGACCAGCGCCTCCAGCGAGATGCCGTCGATCAGGTCGATCGGGTCGATGATGTTGCCTTTGGACTTGGACATCTTCTGGCCGTGGCTATCGCGGATCAGGCCGGTGATGTAGACGTCCTTGAACGGCACCTGGCCGGTGAAGTGGTCGGTCATCATGATCATCCGGGCGACCCAGAAGAAGATGATGTCGAACCCGGTGACCAATGCCGACGACGGCACGAACTTGTCGAAGCCGCGCTCGGCCATCAGGGCCTGGTTGGGCCAGCCCATGGTGCTGAACGGCCACAGCGATGAGGAGAACCAGGTCTCCAGCACGTCGTTGTCCTGTGACAAGGCAACATCGTCGCCGAGCGAATGTTTCGCGCGGACCTCGGCCTCGTCGCAGCCGACATAAATCTTGCCGGCCTCGTCGTACCACGCCGGAATCCGGTGGCCCCACCACAGCTGGCGGCTGATGCACCAGTCCTGGATGTTCTCCATCCAGTGGCGATAGGTGTTGATCCAGTTACCGGGGACGAACTTGACCGCACCCGGCTGGCCGTCAACGCCTTCGACCAGCGCCAGTCCGCGCTTGGCCAGCGTGTCCATCTTCACGAACCACTGGTCGGTCAGGTACGGCTCGATCGCGACACCGCTGCGGTCGCCGCGCGGCACCTGCAGCTTGTGCGGGGCGGTTTCCACCAGCAGGCCGGCGACGTCCAGATCCGCGAGCACGGCCGCGCGCGCGTCATAGCGATCGAGGCCTTGGTACTTCTCGGGAATGCAATCGATAGTGGGACTGGTGCTCAATCCCGTGTCCGCCGGTTGTGATCCAGACACGGCAGGTGCCCTGTGCCCTCTGAAGCTGAAGTCATCTAGCTCCGAGGACTTGATTCGAGCTTCGGGCGTAAAGATGTTGATCAGCGGCAAGCCATGTCGCTCTCCGACCGCGTAATCGTTGAAATCATGCGCGGGAGTGACCTTGACCACGCCGGTGCCGAACTCGCGGTCGACGTAGTCGTCGGCGATCACCGGGATCTCGCGGCCGGTGAGCGGAAGGCTGACCTGCTTGCCGATCAGGGCGGCGTAACGCTCGTCGTCCGGGTGCACCATGGCCGCGCTGTCGCCCAGCAGGGTCTCCGGGCGGGTGGTGGCCACCACCAGGTAGTTGCGGGTTTCGCGCAGCAACTCGTTACCGTCCGCGTCGCGCTCGATGTGCTCGTAGCTGACGCCGTCGGCCAACGGGTAGCGGATCGACCACAGGAAGCCTTCTTCTTCCTCGTTGACGACTTCCAGGTCGGAGATCGCGGTCTTCAGCACCGGGTCCCAGTTGACCAATCTTTGACCACGGTAAATCAGGCCTTCGTCGTGCAGCTTCACGAACGCTTCGATCACCGCCTCGGCGGCCATCGGGTCCATCGTGAACACGCTGCGCGACCAGTCGCCGGAGGTACCGATGCGGCGCATCTGGCGCTCGATGGTGTCGCCGGAATGCTGTTTCCAGTCCCAGACCTTGCCGATAAAACCATCGCGACCGAGCGAATCGCGGGTCTCGCCTTTGCCTTCCAGCGCCATGTTGCGGGTGACAACCATCTCGGTGGCGATGCCGGCGTGATCGCTGCCCATTTGCCACAGGGTGTCGTAGCCGCGCATGCGGTGGTAGCGGATCAACGCGTCCTGCAGGGTGTGCTGGAACGCGTGGCCCATGTGCAGGGTGCCGGTGACATTCGGTGGCGGCAGCAGGATGGTGTAGGGCTCGCCCTCGCCGCGCGGCTGGAACACGCCGCTGGCCTCCCACTGCTGGTACAGCCGGGTTTCAAACTGGGTGGGGTCGTAGCTGGAGGCGAGGGTGTCGGTCATGGGTCTTGGCTGGTTGTCGAGCGTTCCCCCGTCATCGTCGTGAAAGCGGGGGAGTCACTGGGTTCCCGCTTTCGCGGGAAGGACGGTGTAGGTCGGAATGACGGTGATAGGAGGGAATGACGCTGCGGGGGCTACATGTTGTGTGAGTTAACTTCGAGTCCGCGCGCCTTGTACTGTTTCCAGCGCTCGCGCAGCGGGCCGCGGGCCGAATCGTCGGCGGGTACCACTTCCAGTACCCGCTCGAACTCGCCCTCCACGGCGCCATCGCGCAGGTTGATGACCAGCGGCCGCAGCGCGACATCGTGCTCCGGGGTGGCGATCAGCACCGTCACCTCCTCGTCGGCCTCATCAAGGGCGTCCTCGTCATCGTCCGCACCCACGATCTGGTGCGGGATGAAGGCGTCGGGATCGAAGGACCACAGCAGGTCGTCGAGCAGCTCGGCCTGGGCGGTGTCGCGGGCCAGCACCAGCGTTGCCAGGCCGGCGTCGCTGGCCTTGCGGGCCAGCTCGCAGACCAGCAGCAGCGGCTCCTCGCGGAACCGCGGCTTGGCGATCAGGTAGAAGTCGGCGCGCACGGCAGCCGGTCTACTTGGCGGCCTGGTCGAGCAGCCACTGGCTCAGCAAGCCGACCGGGCGGCCGGTGGCCATGCCGCGCTTGCCGTCGTCGCTGCCGCTGCCGGCAATGTCCAGGTGCGCCCAGCGCTGGCCTTCGGTGAAGCGCGACAGGAAGCAGCCGGCGGTGATGGCGCCGGCCCAGCGGCCGCCGATGTTGTAGACGTCGGCATAGGTCGAGTCGAGCATGCCCTGGTACTCGTCCCACAGCGGCAGGCGCCAGGCGCGGTCGAACACGTTTTCGCCGGCGGCCAGCAGTTCGTTGGCGAGGCCGTCGTCCTTGCTCATCAGGCCGGACGCGTACTTGCCCAGCGCGACCATGCAGGCGCCGGTCAGGGTGGCGACATCGACCAGTGCCGCTGGCTCGTACTTCTGCGCATAGGTCAGCGCGTCGCACAGGATCAGCCGGCCCTCGGCATCGGTGTTGCCGACTTCAATCGTCTTGCCGGACATGCTGGTCAGCACGTCGGACGGGCGGTAGGCGTCGGCGTCGGGCATGTTCTCCACCGCCGGCACGATCACCACCAGATTGATCGGCAACTGCATGCCGACGGCGGCGACGAAGGTGCCCATCACGGTGGCGCCGCCGCACATGTCGAACTTCATCTCCTCAATCCCGCCCTGGGTCTTGAGGTTGATGCCGCCGGTGTCGAAGGTGATGCCCTTGCCGACCAGCACGTATGGCTTGGCGTCGCCGCCGCCGTCGTACTTCAGCGCGATGAGCTTGGGCGGGTTGGCCGAGCCGCGGCCGACCGCGAGCAGCGAGCCCATGCCGAGCTTTTCCATCGCGGCGACGTCGAGCACTTCGCAACTGGTGTTGTCGAAGCGGCCGGCGAACTCCTGCGCCTGCTGCGCGAGGTAGGCCGGGTTGCAGATATTCGGCGGCAGGTTGCCGAGCTCGCGGGCGAAAGCGACGCCGGCGGCGATGGCCTGGCCCTGGGCGACCGCAAGTTGATGCTCGGCGTCACTCTGGCCGGCGGGTGCATGCATGGACAGCTTGCGCAGGCCCGGCTCGCCGGCTTTGGCCTTGTTCTTGTCGCCCAGCGTCGCGGAATAGCGGTAGCAGGCGTGATCGGCGGCGATCGCGGCCTGGCGGACGGCCCAGGCGCTGTCGCGGCCGGTCACCGGGGCGTCGGTCAAGGTGAACAAGGCATGGCTCACCGGGCCGGTCTTGAGTGCGTTGGCGGTATCGGCGACCGCCTTGAGGTACTGCGGCACACCAAACTTGCCCGCCTCGCCCAGGCCGATCACCAACACCCGCGGGGCGCTCACGCCGGGCAGGTCGTGCAGCAACGCGGTCTTGCCGGCCTTGCCGCTGACATCACCGCGCGCCAGCAATGCTTGCAGCCGACCACCGGAGGCCTGGTCCACGGCGCTGCCGGTGGTGGTCAGGGAGTTGTCGGAAAACGCGCCGACGACGATGCAGTCCACCTTGGCAGCGGCGGGAGCGTCGTGGTTCAGGTCAAATTCGAGGGCCATGCAACAGATTCCAAGGGAAGTGAAAGGAGGATTCGCGGCGCCCGGGCGGCGAAAACGGTCGATCCGGGCGACAATGTCGGCCGGATCGCGCGCGGCGCGGCCGGCGTGAACCGTGCGAATGAACCATCGAGTCTAAAGCAAGCCCCTGTCTTTATAAAAAGAACGCAACCATAGGCCGCCGATGTCCAAGCTCGACCGTTACCTGCTGAGCGAACTCGCCCAATCGACCTTCGCCGCCTTGGTGGTGCTGCTGATCGTCAGCGTTGGTGGGGTGATCACCGACGTACTCAAGGACATTGCCTCGGGCCGGCTGCCGGCGGGGCTGATGCTGGCCCAGCTCGGCCTGGTGTTGCTCAACTGGTTGCCGCTGATCCTGCCGTTGGCGCTGATGCTGGGCATCATGATCGGCGTCGGCCGGCTGTACCGCGACTCGGAAATGCCGGTGGTTGCCGCCATGGGCATTGGTCCCAGGCAACTGCTGCGGCCAGTGCTGACGCTGGTGCTGCCGGTCGTGCTGGTGGTCGCGTTGTGTTCGTTGTGGCTGGGGCCGATGGCCGAGCGTATCTCGCGCCAGATGATCAACGAGGCCAACCGCAACCTGGTGATCTCCGGGCTGGAGCCGGGCAGCTTCACCGAGATTCCTGGCGGTGGCGGGGTGGTCTACGTGGGTGCGATGTCCAGTGACGGCAGCCAGTTCCGGCGGATCTTCATCTACCGCCAATCGGAAGGACGGCTGGATGTCACCACGTCCAACAGTGGCGCGCTCAGCGTGGACGACAGCGGTGAGCGCTACCTGACCCTGGACGACGGCTTCCAGGTGGAAGGGCCGATGGACACGGGGCTGGACTACCGGTTGATGCGCTATGCCAGCAACGAGGTGCGCCTGCCGGCCGGTCGCCAGCGCTTCGACCCGGACGATCCGGAAGTACTTCCCACCACCGAGCTGTTTGGCGACCCGCGTCGTGCCGCCAACGCGCAGTTGCATGTCCGGTTGGCGCCGCCGCTGCTGACCCTGGCGTTCGCGCTGCTGGCGATCCCGCTGGCGCGTACCACCCCGCGCCAGGCGCGCTATGGCGGAATGATGATGGGCTTTTTCGCCTACTTGATCGGCATGAACCTGGTGTTGATGGGCGAGGACTGGCTGGTTACCGGGCGGATCGCGCCCGCGCTGGGCTTGTGGTGGCTGGTACTACCGCTGCTGGGCGGATCGCTATGGCTGTATTTCAACGATGGCCGGATGCGCCGTAGTCGACTGCCGAAGGTGCAGGAGGCGGGGCCATGATGCCGTTTCCGAAGATCCACGACCTGTACCTGGGCCGAGTGGTGATTGGCAGCGTGTTGTTGACCTGGGCGGTGTTGCTGGGGCTGGACATGATGCTGGCGCTGGTCTCCGAGTTTGGCAGCGTGGGCGAGGGCAATTACGGCGCGATGGAGGCGTTCGTCTACATCCTGTACACGGTGCCGCGGCACGCCTACGCGCTCTTCCCGACGGCTGCGGTGATCGGCTCGCTGATGGCGCTGGGCCAGCTTGCCGCGACCTCGGAGTTGACCGCGCTGCGGGCCATTGGCTTGTCACGGCAACGCATGACCATCGCTGTTGGCGCAGCACTGGCGTTGTTGACGCTGCTGATGGTGGTCAACGGCGAGACCCTGGCGCCCTGGGGGCAGCGCAGCGCCGATGCGCTGAAGGCGTCATCGAAGTCCAAGAACATGATCGTCGCCCGCTATTCCGGGGTGTGGGCACGCGAAGGCGCGGTCATCCTGAATGCCGAAGGTGGCGAGGAGCACGACACGGGCGCCGACCGATGGCTGGAGCTGCATGACGTGCGCTTGTACGAGTTCGAGGACGACGGCCGGCTGAAGTCGCTCGCACTGGTGAAGGTCGCCGAGCACCGTCCTGGGGGTTGGCTGTTGCGCGACGTGACCCGGACCACGTTTGGCGAGGATTCGGTCACCCGCACCCAAGTCGCCCAAGAGCGTTGGGAGTCCGAGCTGGATGCCACCGCGTTGAGCGCGGACATCGACCGGCCGCGCTATTTGAGCACCCGCGAATTGCGCGAGGCGATGCAGTACCGCGCCCGCAACGGGCTGGATGCGCGTGACTACGAGGAAAATTACTGGGGCCGCTGGTTCTACGCTATCAACGTCCTGGCACTGTGCCTGGCCGCGATCCCGTTTGCATTCGGCAGCCTGCGCAGCGGCGGGATGGGCAAGCGGCTGTTCATCGGTATCGTCTTTGCGCTGGGCTTCTGGTTGCTACAGACCCAGTTCGTGAAAATGGCGAGTGCGTTCAAGTTCGACTTCCGGCTGGCGTATGCGTTGCCAACGATGATCATGGTCGGGGTGTCGATGTACCTGTTCAAACGGCGATCGGGTTAGGGAAGCCAGACGGCCCTGTTCCTAGACGACCGTGTTCAGCGTGCCCGGACGGGATCGCGGCGCATCCTGGTGCCGCTGGCGCGGTCGTGCCAGGTCAGCCGGTCGCGGTCGATCCAGGCCCACCAGAAACCCAGCCCGCCCAACAGCAGCGACAAGTTGCCGACGGCGTAACGGACCAGCAGGGCGCGCCAACCGGGGCTGCGACCGTCGGCTGCCACCACCCGCAGCCGCCACGGCCGCATGCCCAGGGTCTGGCCGCCGTAGCGCCAGCTGGCGATGGCATAGGCGGCGGTGATGCTCCACAGCGCCGCGAACTCGAATAATCCCCACACGCCGCCGGTGATGGCGTCGCGGTGCACGGCGACGAAGATCGCGGCCACCAGCAGCCACAGTCCGAGCGCCGCGAAGAAGTCGTACATCAATGACAACAGCCGCCAGCCGATCAGGGCTGCGGTGGCGTGCGTCGTTGACGGTCGGGTTTCCGTTGGGTTCTGGGTCATTGGCGTGCGGCGGATCGGTTTCGGCGGGCGAGATGGGATAGACATGACGCGATAGGCATGACGCGGTGATCGGCAAGTCTAGGGCAAGCCTTCGCGCTGCGGCTAAGCTGGGTGGATGAGCCCGTCTACCGCCTCCGACCGCCGTCGACACGCGATGGCCATGCCGCCGGTGCCGGACGCGGACGCAGTGGTGATCGCCGCGTTCCTGGATGCGGTCTGGGCCGAGAACGGCTTGTCCCAGTCAACCCTGGCCAGCTATCGGCGTGACTTGGAGGGGTTTTCCCGGTGGCGCGGCGGGAGCGACGGCGGCTTGGCCGGCGCTGACCGGAGCGGCCTTTTTGCGTACCTGTCCGCGCGTGCGGCGCAACAGTATTCGCCACGCAGCAACGCCCGGTTGTTGTCATCGTTGCGTGCGTTCTACGCCTGGCGGGTGCGTCACGGTGAGCGCGCCGACGACCCAACGGCATTGCTGGATCCGCCCCGGTTGCCCCGCCCGTTGCCCAAGGCGCTGACCGAGAGCCAGATCGAGGCCTTGCTGCGCGCGCCCGACATCGATACCCCGCTGGGGCTGCGTGACCGGGCGATGCTGGAGCTGATGTATGCCTGCGGCCTGCGGGCGAGCGAACTGGTCAACCTGCCTTCCACGGCGATCAACCTGCGCCAGGGGGTGTTGCGGGTGACCGGTAAGGGCAGCAAGGAGCGTCTGGTACCGCTGGGAGAGGAGGCGCAGTACTGGGTCGAACGCTACATCACCGGCGCCCGGTCGCAGTTGGCGGGGAAGCGCGTACTGGCGCCGCTGTTCATCGCCGACAGCGGCCAGCCGCCGACCCGCCAGCAACTGTGGCAGTTGGTCAAGCGCTACGCCGCCGTCGCCGGTATCGACCCGGCACGGATCAGTCCGCACGGACTGCGCCACAGCTTCGCGACCCACTTGCTGAACCACGGCGCCGACCTTCGCGCGCTGCAGATGCTGCTCGGCCACAGCTCGCTGTCGACCACCCAGATCTACACCCTGGTCGCCCGCGAGCAGCTCAAGCAACTGCATGCCAAGCACCACCCGCGCGGGTAGGGGCCGGGCGGCGGACGTGCCACAATTCGGGATTCCCTCCGGGGCGGTGTCCTTGCCGCCCAGCACCCAGGACAGTCCATGAAGCGTCTCCTCCTTGTCGCCGCGCTTGGCGCGATCAGCGTTTCCGCCTGCGCGAAGACGCCCGGCCCGGACAGCGACGGCTCCGTGCCGGCTGCGGCCGCACCGGCGACGGTGGAACCGGTTGCCGGTACCGCAGAGGCCCGCGCGGTGGCGGCCATCGAGCGACTCAATCCCCGCGTGAAGATCGAACATATTGGTCCCGCGCCGCTGCCGGGCTTCCGCGAGGCGGTGGTCGGTGGTCAGGTCATCTATGTCAGCGACGATGGCCGCTACCTGTTCCTGGCCGGCGCCGGCGGTGCGCTGCTGGATACCCGGACCCAGGAAAACCTCAGCGAAGGCACCTTGGGGAGCATGCGCACCAAGTTGCTGGCGACCATCCCGGCCAGCGAGCGGATCGTGTTCGCGCCGCCGAACCCGAAGCACACCGTCACCGTGTTCACCGACGTGGAATGCGGCTATTGCCGCAAGATGCACAGCCAGATCAAGGAATACAACGACCAGGGCATCGCCGTGGAATACCTGGCGTTCCCGCGGATGGGGATCGGCAGCGAGGACTTCGAGAAGATGGTCTCGGTGTGGTGCGCGTCCGATCGCAAGGCGGCGTTGACCACGGCCAAGACCACCGGTGGTGTCGCCGAAAAGGACTGCAAGAACACCGTCACCATGCAGTACAACATCGGCCAGCGCGTCGGCCTGACCGGGACGCCGATGATCATTGCCGCCGATGGCACCCAGCTCGGTGGCTACGTGCCGCCCAAGGCGCTGCGCGAGGCACTGGATAAAATGGCCGCACAAGACGCGCCCAGCGGCGGCGTCTGAGCGCTTTGGCCCGGGACTGGCTTACAATGGCCGGCCCGCCGACCTGTGGTTCCCGGACATGATCGTCCTTGAGGGCGCTTCCGCCCTGTCCGCGTTCCGTCGTGAACGCCTGCAAGCCCGCCTCCAGACCCTCCACCCCGGGATTCGCCTGCTCGATGCATGGCCGGTCTACTGGGTCCAGCCCGAGCCCGGCGCCAGTCCCGACGATGCCGCGCTGCGCCGGATACTGCATGCCGAACCCGCCGCCGCCGCGCGTGCCGACGGCGCGGTCTCGCGTTATGTCACCCCCCGGTTGGGCACGATGTCGCCCTGGGCGAGCAAGGCCACCGACCTGCTGCACGGGGCCAACCTGGCGGTTCAGCGTGTCGAGCACGGGACCCGTTACGACTTCGCCGGCTGGCCCACCGATGCGGCCGTCCAGCGTGCGTTGGCCAAGGCGCTGCACGACCCGATGACGCAATCGTTGCTGGAGTCCCGCGACCACGCCGCCGCGTTGTTCGTGACCCCGGCGCGCGGCGAGCTTGAGCGCATCGAGCTGGCCGAGCTGGAAGTAGCCAACGACCGCCTGGGCCTGGCCTTGGCCGAGGACGAGATCGCCTACCTGCGCGAGCGTTACACCGCGCTGGGTCGTGCGCCTTCGGACGTCGAACTGATGATGTTCGCCCAGGCCAACTCCGAGCATTGCCGGCACAAGATCTTCAACGCGTCGTGGACCATCGACGGAGTTGCGCAGTCCACCTCGCTGTTCAAGATGATCAAGCACACCCACGCGCAGACCCCGGAGAACACGCTGTCGGCCTACAGCGACAACGCGGCGGTGGTGGCGGGCTACACCAGCCAGCGGTTCCGGCCCGACCCGGCGACCGGTGGCTATCGCGCCGAGGCGCCGGTCGAGTCGGCGTTCTGCATCAAGGTCGAGACCCATAACCACCCGACCGCGATTTCCCCGTTTGCCGGCGCCTCCACCGGCAACGGCGGCGAGATCCGCGACGAAGGCGCGACTGGTCGTGGTGGCAAGCCGAAGGCCGGATTGTGTGGGTTCTCCGTCTCGCACCTGCGTATCCCGACCCTGCCGCAGCCGTGGGAGGGCGAACGCACCTTGAATCCGCGCATGGCGCCGGCACTGGAAATCATGCTCGACGGCCCGCTGGGCGCGGCGGCGTTCAACAACGAGTTCGGCCGTCCCAACCTGGTCGGCTACTTCCGCACGTTCGAGCTGGGCGAAGGCGAGCTGACCCGCGCCTACGACAAACCGATCATGCTGGCCGGCGGGCTGGGCGCGATCGACCGTAACCAGGTCGAGAAGCTTGGCCTCAAGCCCGGTCATGCGGTCATCGTGCTCGGGGGTCCATCGATGCTGATCGGCCTGGGCGGCGGCGCGGCCAGCTCGGTGGCCTCCGGTGACAGTCACGAGGCGCTGGATTTTGCCAGCGTCCAGCGCGACAACCCCGAAATGGAGCGGCGCTGCCAGGAAGTGATCGACCATTGCGTCGCACTGGGCGCAGCCAACCCGATCGACAGCGCCCACGACGTCGGTGCCGGCGGCCTGTCCAACGCGATCCCCGAATTGCTGCACGACTCGCAACTGGGCGGGGTGATCGACCTGGCCAAGGTGCCCAGTGACGACCCCTCGCTGTCGCCGATGCAACTGTGGTGCAACGAGTCGCAGGAGCGTTACGTGCTGGGCCTGCCGGCCGACCGCGTAGCCGAGTTCGCCGCGATCTGCGAGCGCGAGCGCTGCCCGTTCGCCGTGGTGGGTCATGCCACCGCCGAGGAGCGGTTGGTGGTCGGGTATGGCGCGACCATAGAAACCGTTTACGGCGAAGCCGCAGCAGATTCCCTTCTCCCGCAAACGGGAGAAGGGGCCAACAGCCTTTGGCCAATCGATCTCCCCATGGACTTGTTGTTCGGCAAGGCGCCGAAGATGCAGCGCGACACCCATCGGCCCGACGACGCGCCGTGGCCGGCGCTGGACTGGAGCGGGCTGGACCTGCGCGACGCCGCGCTGCGGGTGATGGCGCATCCGACCGTGGCTTCCAAGCAGTTCCTGATCACCATCGGCGACCGCAGTGTCGGCGGCTTGACTGCGCGCGACCAGATGGTCGGGCCCTGGCAGGTACCGGTGGCAGATTGCGCGATTACCTTCGCCGGTTTTGATGGCTTCACTGGTGAAGCAATGGCGATCGGTGAGCGCGCGCCACTGGCATTGCTCGACTCGGCCGCTGCGGCTCGGATGGCGGTTGGCGAGGCGATCACCAATTTATGCGCGGCGCCAGTGGAATCACTCAACCGGGTCAAGCTGTCGGCCAACTGGATGGCGGCGGCCGGGCACGACGGCGACGATGCGTTGCTGTTCGACGCGGTCCGCGCGGTGGGCCTGGAACTGTGCCCGCAGATCGAACTGAGCATCCCGGTCGGCAAGGATTCGCTGTCGATGCAGGCGCAGTGGCAGGCGGATGGCGATCACGACAAGGGCGGGCCGCAAAAATCGGTTTCGCCGGTGTCGCTGGTCGTCACCGCGTTCGCACCGGTGGTCGACGTGCGCCAACAACTGACTCCCTTGCTTGCTCGCGAGGAAGATTCGGAGTTGTGGCTGATCGGTCTTGGCGCCGGCAAGCAGCGTCTTGGCGGCTCGGTGCTGGCCCAGGTGCATCCCAACGCGGTGGCTGGCAACGACGGCAGTGGCGCAGGTTCCCAGGTAAGCCGGTTGCCGGCGTTTGCCGGACAGCCGTCCGAGGACGGTCGCCGTGATGCCGGCGTGCCGGACCTCGACGAGCCCAAGCGCCTGCGCGACTTCTTCGAGCTGATCCGCGAGGCGCGCGAGGCCAATTTGTTGCAGGCTTACCACGACCGCTCCGACGGTGGCGCGTTCGCGACGCTGTGCGAGATGGCGTTCTGCTCGCGCCTGGGCCTGGAGATCAACCTGGATGGCTGGGGTGAGGATCCGTTCCGCACCCTGTTCAACGAAGAGCTCGGCGCGGTGGTCCAGATTGCCGCCGAGGACCGGGCGGATTTCGCCGACCTGGTCGCACATCACGGCCTGATCGATTGTGCTCAGCGCATTGCACGGCCAACCACGGCCCCGGTGATCCGGATCAGCGAGGAAGCCGGGACCCTGGTCGAATGGCGTTGGGACGAGTTGTTCGATGCCTGGTGGTCGACCAGCCATGCGATGCAGAAGCTGCGCGACAACCCCGATTGCGCCGACCAGGAGCGCAGCGCCGCACGCGACTTCAACGCGCCGGGGCTGATGCCAAAACTGGGCTTCGACCCGGCCGAGGACATCGTGGCGCCGTACATCAACCTTGGTACTCGACCGAAGGTGGCGATCCTGCGCGAGCAGGGCGTCAACGGCCAGATCGAGATGGCGGCGGCCTTCGACCGTGCCGGCTTCGAGGCGTTCGACGTGCACATGAGCGACCTGATCGCCGGGCGCGTCGTGCTGGACGGCTTCAAGGGCTTGGCTGCCTGCGGTGGCTTCAGCTACGGCGACGTGCTCGGCGCCGGTCGCGGCTGGGCCACCAGCATCCTCGAGCGCAGCGCCTTGCGCGACCAGTTCGCAGCGTTCTTCGCCCGCGACGACAGCTTCACCCTGGGCGTCTGCAACGGCTGCCAGATGCTCAGCCAGCTCAAGCCGATCATCCCCGGCGCCGAGCACTGGCCGAGTTTCCTGCGCAATCGCAGCGAGCAGTTCGAAGCCCGCCTGAGCCTGTTGGAAGTGGTCGAATCGCCGTCGCTGTTCCTGCGCGGCATGGCCGGATCAAGGATCCCGGTGGTGGTGTCCCACGGTGAGGGCCGCGCCGCCTTCGACAACCCGTCCGACCGCGCCGCAACCAACGCCGCGGCCCGCTACGTCGACGCCGACGGCTCCTCCGCCAGCCTGTATCCGGCCAACCCGAACGGTTCGGCCGACGCGATCGCTGCCGTCACCAGCGCCGACGGCCGCGCCACCATCCTGATGCCGCACCCCGAGCGCACCCTGCGCACCGCCAACCTGAGCTGGGCCCCGCGCGAATGGGGCGAGGATTCCCCATGGCTGCGGATGTTCCGCAACGCACGGGTGTTCGTCGACTGAGTCGCTGGTGTTGTGTTCTTCAGGCTCGGCGGGTGTCGAATCGATTGAACTCTGCCAGGAAATTGATACTGCCCGTTTACGGATGGGCGGATTGGGGAATTTGAAAGGAACCTGGGCGAACCGATGAAGGTTGTTTCCCGAGTCAACCGGCTGATCCAGCTCAGTGCCCAGCGACTGATGGCTCGGTTCCCGAGGCTGCGTTCGTGGATTGGTCGATGTCTCGATCAGGGAGCAATGCCGTACTTCGAGGACGGTCACTTCTACTCACCGGTGGTGGACCCGGCGCAGGCACGTCACTCCGCATCGACACTCTGGCCAAGCGGCCATCCGCGCCCAATCCCCAACGTGGACTTTGCACACGAAACCCAGCGCAAGACCATCTCCGAAATTCTACGGCCGCATCTAGGTGACTTCGACTATATCGACGGTTCCGGGGACAGGTCTGAAAACCGGTTTCAAATGGATAATGATCAGTTTTCCGGCCTGGATGCCAGGTTGCTGTTCTGCATCCTGCGCCACTACACGCCGCGACGGATCGTGGAAGTGGGGTCCGGCTACTCGACGCTGCTCATGTGCGATGTCAATCGCCGTTTCCTCGGCGGGCGTAGTTCGATCGAATGCATCGAGCCGTTTCCTCGCGAATTCCTCCTCGGTATGGGTGGGGAGATAGCGCTCCACCGACTCCCGGTGCAGCAGGTTCCAATGACCGTGTTCGACCGGCTGGAAGGGGGCGATATCCTGTTCATCGACTCGTCTCATGTGGCCAAGACTGGCAGCGATGTCAATCACCTGTTCTTCGAAGTCTTGCCGCGCTTGGCACCGGGGGTCATCGTCCATGTGCATGACATTTTCCTCCCCTTCGAGTATCCGGAGCACTGGGTGGTCAATGAGCGGCGCTCATGGAATGAGCAATATTTGCTGCGCGCGCTGTTGATGGACTCGGACTCATACGAAGTGTTGTTTGGTGCTGCGTACGCGGACCATCACTTTCAGTCCGAACTGAAGGCAGTCCATGAGATTGCTGGCCAGCGCTACCGGGGCGGTGCCAGCTTCTGGATGACCAAACGTCGATAGCCCCCGACAGGGCGCCGCTTCCACCCGACGCCGGGCTTTTGCTCCCTGTCGTTTCTTGCCCGGCAGCGAAGTTCCACCTCCTGGAAACCGACTGAGCCACGAGCCGATGGCCACCGCAACCGACCTGCTAAAGTCAGCCGTTGAAGGACTCGGAGAGTGATGTGAGCGCAGCTGCAGACACACTCGCGGGCGGCACGGATGGTCACGGCATCGGCAGCAATCCTGTCGACGAACCGATCGTCGACGCCCTGCTCGCGAAAGGCCGGCTCAAGGAAGCCGACCTCGGCCGCGCGCGCCGGCTGCAGGCCGAGACCGGTGGTAGCCTGCTCGCCCTGCTGACCCGGCTCGGGCTGGTGTCCGAGCGCGACCATGCCGAGACCGTGGCGACGGTGCTGTGCTTGCCGCTGGTGAGCACGAAGACAGTACCGGAACTGCCGCCCGACGGCGTGCAACTGACCACCAAGTTCATGAAGCAATTCGCGATCGTGGCGGTGGCCGAAACCGACCAGATGGTCGAGGTGATCGCCGCCGACCCGCAGGACACCTACACCCTCGACGCGGTGCGACTGGCGACCGGCCGCGAGGTCCGCGCCAGCGTCGCATTGCGCTCGGAAATCGACGAGCTGATCGAGCGCTGGCACGGCCAGGGCCGCAGCGCGATGGGTGCGATCATCGAGACCGCCGAGGGCGAGGGCAGCGACCTGGACGATGTCGAGCACCTGCGCGACCTCGCCTCCGAGGCGCCGGTGATCCGTCTGGTCAACCTCGTCATCCAGCGTGCGGTCGAGCTGCGCGCCTCCGACATCCACATCGAGCCGTTCGAGAACCGGCTCAAGGTGCGCTACCGCGTCGACGGCGTGCTGATCGACGGCGAGAGCCCGCCGGTCAACCTGACCGCGGCGGTGATCAGCCGCATCAAGATCATGGCCAAGCTCAACATTGCCGAGCGCCGGCTGCCGCAGGACGGCCGGATCATGCTGCGGGTGCAGGGCAAGGAGTTGGATCTGCGTGTCAGCACGGTGCCGACCGCGCATGGCGAGAGCGTGGTGATGCGCCTGCTGGACCGCGAGTCGGTGGTGCTGGATTTCCACCAGTTGGGTTTCACCGACGAGTTCCTGCCGCAGTTCCAGCACGTGTTGCAGCAACCGCACGGGATCTTGCTGGTGACCGGCCCGACCGGCTCGGGCAAGACCACCACGCTGTACGCCGCGCTGAGCAATCTCAACACACCCGACGTCAAGATCATTACCGTCGAGGATCCGGTCGAGTACCAGATCGAGGGCATCAACCAGATCCAGGCCAAGCCGCAGATCGGGCTGGATTTCTCCCAGGCGTTGCGCTCGATCGTGCGCCAGGATCCGGACATCATCATGATCGGCGAGATGCGCGACCTGGAGACCGCGCGCATCGCGATCCAGTCGGCGCTGACCGGTCACCTGGTGTTGTCCACGCTGCACACCAACAACGCCGCCGGTGGCATCACCCGTCTGCTCGACATGGGCGTGGAGGACTATCTGCTGACCTCGACCGTCAACGGCATCCTGGCCCAGCGATTGGTGCGCAAACTGGAGCCGACCCACGCCGAGCGTTACCCGGCTTCGCCGGAGCAGATCGAGAAGTTCGGCCTGCGCCGCTACCAACCCGATGGCGACATCCATCTGTACCGTCCGGTCGCCTCGCCGCTGGCACCGACGGGCTACAAGGGGCGTTCCACGATCATGGAATTCATGGTCCTGAATGACGACCTGCGCCGTGCCGTCATGCGCCACGCCGGCATGGGCGAGATCGAGCGCATCGCCCGCGACGCCGGCATGCGCACCATGTACGAGGACGGCATCATCAAGGCGCTGGCCGGCCTGACCACCATCGAGGAAGTGCTGCGCGTGACCGAGGATGCATGAGATGGTCATCCCCGTTTCGACCGTCATACCCGCAAAGGCGGGAGCCCCTGCGACATCAACCCACACCGTCATTCCCGCGCAGGCGGGAATCCGTCCGGCGTCAGGACACTCCGTCATTCCCGCGAAAGCGGGAACCCAGTGCCTCATCGCCACTACCCGCACAGGAACGTCATGGAACGACAGCCTGCCACTTACCTCTTGGCCAGCGCTCGCAACGGGATTTTGTACGTCGGTGTAACCAGCAATCTCGTGAATCGGATTTGGGAGCATCGAAATCACGTAATGAAGGGCTTCACCGAAAAGCACGGCGTCACACACTTGGTGTGGTACGAAATGCACGACACCATGGAGGCCGCCATCAGTCACGAGAAACGGATCAAGAAGTGGCGGAGGGACTGGAAGATGCAACTGATCGAGAAAACCAATCCCTACTGGAATGATCTTTGGCCGCAGATAACCGGCGCGGAGGCCGAAGTCGCTGGGTTCCCGCTTTCGCGGGAATGACGGCGGGAATCAACCCCATGCCCCTCTACAACTACAAGGCGATCAACGCGCGCGGCGACATGCTGGACGGCCAGATGGAGGCTGCCAGCAATGCCGAGGTGGCTGCGCGCCTGCAGGAGCAGGGGCATCTGCCGGTCGAGACGCGGCTGGCCAGCGAGGGGGGCGGGGCGTCGCTCTGGCAGGGGCTGTTCCAGGCCAGGCCGTTTGCCGGTGAGCGGCTGGTCCAGTTCACCCAGCAACTGGCGACGCTGCTCGGTGCGGGCCAACCGTTGGACCGCGCGCTGACGATCCTGCTGGAGTTGCCCGAGGACGAGGCGGCCAGGCGCGTGGTCAGTGACGTGCGTGACGCGGTGCGCGGCGGGATGTCGTTGTCGACCGCGCTGGAGCGCCAGCACGGCACGTTTTCGCGGCTGTACGTCAACATGGTCCGGGCCGGCGAGGCCGGTGGCAGCCTGGACGAGACCCTGGCGCGACTGGCCGATTACCTGGAGCGCTCACGGGCGATGCAGGGGCGGGTGATCAATGCGTTGATCTATCCGGCCATCCTGCTGGTGATGGTTGGGCTGAGCCTGCTGTTCCTGCTCGGCTACGTGGTGCCGCAGTTCGCGCTGATGTACGAAAGCCTGGATGCGCAGTTGCCGTTCTTCACCCGGATCGTGCTGGGCGTTGGCTTGTTCGTGCGCGACTGGTGGATTTTCCTGATCGTGGTGCCGGCGTTGCTGCTGCTGTGGATCGATCGCAAGCGCCGGGACCCGGTGTTTCGCGAGGCGCTCGACGGCTGGGTACTGCGCCGCCGTTTCTTTGGTGGACTGGTCGCCAAGGTCGAGACCGCACGGTTGGCGCGTACGCTGGGCACGCTGGTGCGCAATGGTGTGCCATTGATGGGCGCGCTCGGTATCGCGCAGAAGGTGATGGACAACCGGGTCCTGGCCGCGGACGTCAGCGCCGCCAGCGAGGAGGTCAAGAACGGTGTCGCGCTGTCGACCGCGCTCGGTCGTGGCAAGCGTTTCCCGCGCCTGGCGCTGCAGATGATCCAGGTCGGCGAGGAATCCGGCGAGCTTGATGCGATGCTGGTCAAGACCGCCGAGACGTTCGAACATCAGACCTCGCTGGCACTGGACCGGATGCTGGCGGCGCTGGTGCCGATCGTCACCGTGGTGCTGGCCGGCGTAGTTGGCATGGTGGTGATGGCGGTGCTGACCCCGCTGTACGACCTCACCAACCAGATCGGGTAAGTCAGACGAGCAAAGCACACCATTGAACCCACACAGGACCTCCGCAATGCACAACAGCCGTTCCCTGACCCGAAACTTCCGGCCCCGGAATTTCCGTGCCCCTTCCGCCGCAAAACAGGCCGGCATGAGCCTGATCGAGATCATCATCGTGATCGTGCTGATCGGCGCGGTGCTGACCTTCGTCGGTTCGCGCGTGCTCGGCGGCGCCGATCGCGCCAAGGCCAACCTGGCCAAGTCGCAGGTGATGACCGTGGCGCAGAAGGTCGAGGCATTCCAGATGGACACCGGCCGGCTGCCGGCGGCGCTGGACGAGCTGGTCACCGAGCCCGGTGACGCGCCCGGATGGCTGGGGCCGTACGCCAAGTCAGCCGAGCTGAATGATCCCTGGGGCCATCCGATGGAGTACCGCGTGCCGGGCGAGAGTGGTGATTTCGATCTGACGATCCTGGGCAAGGATGGCAAGGTCGGCGGTAGTAGCGTCGATGGCGATATTCACTACCAGTGACGTGGCACACCGTGGGCGGTCCAGGCCGCTTCGCCGGTGACCGGGATGCGGTGGCGCCAGGCAGGCGTCTCGTTGCTGGAGATGCTGCTGGTGGTCGCGCTGATCGCGGCGGCCAGCCTGTTGGCGATGGCGGCGTTCAGCGGCGGGATGAAGGGTGCCCAGTTGCGTTCGGCGGCCAAGCAGGTCGCCGCCGAGCTGCGCTACACGCAGTCGCGGGCGATCGTCACCGGGCAGCCGCAACGCTTTGTGATCGACCCGCAAGCGCGTACCTGGCAGGGACCGGGCGACCACCACGGCGAGATCCCTGCGGCCCTGCAAGTACGGTTCATCGGCGCGCGTGAGGCACAGCCCAGTGAGCGCGAGGGCGCGGTGCTGTTTTTCCCGGACGGGGCGGCGACCGGCGGCCGGGTGCAGTTGGGTCGTGATGGCGCGAAATGGAACATCGACGTGGCCTGGCTGACCGGGCAGGTCACCGTGGAACGCTCGGGGCCGGGTGACTGATGGCCGGGCGTTCCGGCCATCAGTGCCGCATGCGGGGCGGTTGCGTCCCGCGCGGCCGTCGGCAACGCGGTTACACCTTGATCGAGGTGATCGTCGCGTTCGCGCTGCTGGCCGTCGCGTTGACCTTGCTGCTGGGCACGTTGTCGGGGGCAACCTCGCAGGTGCGCTGGTCCGGCGATGCGGGGCGCGCGACGCTGCACGCGCAATCGCTGCTGGACACGGTCGGGGTCGTGGAGCCGGTGCAACCGGGCCAGCGCCATGGCGAGTTCGATGACGGCCGCTATCGCTGGTCGTTGCAGGTGGCCGCTTGGCGTGACCCGGCGCTGGCCAAGATGCCCGTCGCGCTTTCCGGTCCTCAACTGCTTGAAGTGGTGCTGGATGTGACCTGGGGCGACGGTGGTCCACGCGAACGCCTGCAGATGCGCACCCTTCGGCTGGTGGCGGCCGAGCCGGCGGACGGATGGCCATGAGCGCGCTCCGCATGCCGGGGCCGCGCGCGCCGCACTCGAGTACGCGGCAGACAAACGTGGTGCCAACCGGCGCCCGGCGTCGGCGGATGGCCGGGTTCACGCTGATCGAAGTGTTGCTGGCGACGGTGTTGCTGGCCGCGGGGCTGGCGCTGGCCTTCGCCACCCTGTCGGCCGCCAGCCAGACCACGACCCGCGGCGAGCTGCTGGCGCAACGCAGCGAGCAGGTGCGCGCGGTGGAAGGCTTCCTGCGCAAGCGGCTGGCGGCGGCCCGGCCGCTTGCCTTCAGCACCGGACAAGACGATGCGTTGCCGCGGTACTTCATCGGTGAACCGGGGCGGATACGATTCGTCGCCAACTTGCCCGATTACCTCGGCCGGGGCGGTCCGTACCTGCATGACTTCCGTGTCGAGGCCGACCCGCAGCAGGTCAGGGTCGTGCTGGCGCTCAATATCGTCGTGGCGGGGCAGACCATCGAGGATCCCGAACAGCGGCCTGCGGAGTTGCTGGCCGACGGTCTGGGCGCGGTCGCGTTCCGCTACCGCGGGATGGATCCCGATCGCCCGGGCCTGGGCGACTGGCAAGACAGCTGGGACCACGCCGGCCAACTGCCGCGACTGGTCGAGGTGGAGTTCACCGACGCGGACGGACGCAAATGGCCGACGTTGGTGGTCGCACTGCCCCAGGCGGGGGCCGTTGCCGGTATCGCGCCGGGTGCAGGCTGGTGAGGGTGCCCGACAGGTCTGGCGTGAGGCCGCGACGGGCCGCGAAGTCCGCCCTCCGCGGGGCGGCCTTGTTGCTGGTGCTATGGCTGATCGTGCTGTTGACCGCGCTGGTCGGCTCGTTTGCAATGGTGGCCCGGGTGGAGCACATGCAGGGACGCGTACTGGTGCGCGGACTGGCGGCCGATGGCTCGGCCCGCGCCGGCGTGGAGTACGCGATCAGCCGGTTGCAGGCCACCGACCCACGCTTGCAATGGGTGCCCGATGGCCGCTTGTACCCATGGAGCTATGCCGGCGCGCAGGTCGAGATCCGGATCGTCGACGAGAGCGGCAAGATCGACCTCAACCAGGCCGGCGCGCCGTTGCTGGCGGGACTGTTGCACGAACTGGGCAGCGATCGGGTCGAGGCTTCGCAGCTGGCGGCGGCGATCATCGATTGGCGCGATCCTGGCAGCCTGACCCAGGTGGCAGGCGGCGCGGAGGACCAGGATTACGCGTCCGCGGGTCGTGGCTATGGCGCCAAGGACGCCCCTTTCGAAAGCATCACCGAGCTGGAGCAGGTACTGGGTTTCACGCCGACTCTGTATGCCGGTTTGTCGCCCCATGTGACCGTGCATGGCGGGCTGCCGCACCCCAATCCTGCATTCGCATCGCAGCCGGTGTTGAACGCATTGGGCCTGGACGGTGCGGCCATCGTGGGGCAACGCGGCCGTCCCGCGCAGCGCCAGGCGGGGGTCAACATCGGCATCGGCGCACGCCCCGGCGGTACGTATAGTATTGACAGCCGCGCCCGGCTCGCCAACGGGCGGCAGTCCGGGTTGCGGGTCGTGGTGCGCACGGGCGCGGGCCGCTTGCCCGGGATGGCCTACACCGTGCTGGATTGGGACATGTCGTATTGGAGCATGTCGCATTGGGGCGCGTCGGATTTGGACGCGTTGGATCGAAGACAGGGAGCCTCGTCAAAATGAGCCAGATCGCTTCCAGTACCGGCAGTCGCCTGGGCGATTTCGGCACGCGCCTGGCCCCGGGTGTTGCCGGGCTCTGGCGCTGGTGGGGGCGCTCACTGGCGGAATGGTTGCCGCCGCGGCTGCGCCAGGCACTGGGCTTCGATCGTGGCCGGCTGCTGCTGCACGTGGATGGCGACGACCTGCAACTGCGCCTGCAACAGGGTGATGAGCTGCGTGACCTGGCGCGAGTGCCGCTGGCGGATATCTCCGGCCCATCCGATCCGCTGGACCGGCTGCTGGGCCGCGGGCAGGACGACCTGCCGCGCTGGTTGTTGCTGGCGCCAGCGACCAGCCTGCGTCGCCGCCTGGTCCTGCCCGCCGCGGCAAGTGACCGGCTGCGTGATGTGGTGGGTTTCGAGATTGATCGACAAACGCCATTCCGTGCCGATGCGGTCGCGTTCGATGCCCGGGTAGCGGGGCGGCGCGAAAGCGATGGCCAACTCGATGTAGAACTGGTGGTCGTCCCGCGGCAGGTGTTGGAGCCGGCATTGGACCGGCTGGGTGCGCTGGCCTCGACCCTGGCCGGGGTCGACGTGGCGGCGGACGACGGCGTGCCATTGGGAGTCAACCTGCTGCCGGTGGCCCAACGTCGGCTTCATCGCGATCCGTGGGCGATCTGGAACGCCGCGTTGGCGGCGGTCACGCTGGTTGCCGTGGCAGCGCTGCTGTGGCAATTGCTGGATAACCGCCGCACGGCGGCCGACGCATTGGAGCAGGCAATGGCCGCCCAGGCCGATGCAGGGCGTCAGGCCGCCGCCCAGCGCCATCAACTGGCCAGCCTGGTGGAAGGCCAGGCGTTCCTGGACCAGGCCCGGGCCCGGCGGCCCACCGCGATCGAGATCATGGACGAGTTGACCGTGCGGCTGCCCGACCATACCTACCTGGAAAAGCTCGCAATCAATGACGACCAGTTGTTGCTGATCGGCCTGAGTGGCCAGGCGGCGGCCCTGATCGGCCAGTTGCAAGGGGCACAGGCGTGGAGCTCGCCGGCGCTGGCCGGCGCCCTGCAACCCGATCCCGGCAGCAGCCGTGATCGTTTTACCCTGACCGCGAAACTGGCGGTCGCCGCGCCGCCCGCGCCAACACCACCAACGCCCGGGGAGCTCGCCGATGGCGCTGCCAAGCCGGATCGCTGAACGCCTGGGTGGCCGGGACCGCTGGCTGGCGTTGGCGCTGCTGGTGGTGGTGCTGGGCATTGTCTATGCGTTGTTGATCCACCCGTGGTGGACGGTTCCCATGGCCGACGCGAACCAGCGCATCGAGTCGCTGCAACAACGTGAACTGCGCCTGCGCGCACACCTGCAACAGGCGCCGCAGGTCGCACGCCGACTGGAGCAGGTGCAGGCACGACAGAAGCAGCTTCCGGGATTCCTGCCCGAGGCCAACCCGGAGTTGGCGACGGCGAGCCTGATCCAGCGACTGGAGACGGTGGTGCTCCAGGCCAGCCCGGGCAATCGCAGTTGCGCCATCACCAATCGCTCGCCGCTCGACTCCGATAACCGCGAGTCCTATACCCGGGTGACGGTGCAGGTGCGGTTGCTGTGCGGGACCCCCGAGCTGGCCAAGGCGCTCGATCTCCTGGAGAGCGGCGCCCCCAGGCTGTTCGTCGACAACCTCAATATCCTGGCCCGCGGCCGCTTCCTCAGTCGCGGTACGCCCAGCGGTGCCGGGGGGCTGGACGTGTCGTTCGACCTGTATGGCTATCTGGCGCCTCCCGCGTCGCCGGTGGTATCCGACGCTGCCGCCGGGGTGAGCCATGCGGATTGATGACGCCGGCCCGCGAACCCGGCTGCTGGCCGCTGTCGCCGGTTGCGCCGTGTTGGCCTGGGCGCTGGCCGTGGCCGGGATGGGAGGGCGTGTCGCGCCGCTGGATGACGCATCCGGCGTGCTGGCGCCGTTGCCGCCACTGCCCGCTGCGCCGGCGCCCCGGCCGGCCGCCCCGGGCGAGCATGAAGCCATTGCCGCACGCCCGTTGTTCTCGCCCGATCGCACCCCGCAGCCGTTTTTCCTGGAAAACGGCGATGGTGAGGGTGAGACGCAGGGCTTCAACTACGTGCTGACCAGTGTGCTGCTCACGCCCCGGCTGCAGTTGGCAATCCTGCAGCCACCGGACGGCAGCGCCTCGTTCCGGGTTCGACTCCAGCACGGCCCCGAGCCCCATCCCGCCTGGCGCCTGGTCGAGCTGGACGAGCGCAGCGCGGTATTCGAGGGGCCGGAAGGGCGCCGCACCTTGCCGCTTCGGGTATTCGACGGCGTGGGAGGCTCGCCGCCAACCGTTCTGGGCAGGTCCGATGGGGCTGCCGAGGGTCAGCGTCGCGCGCCCTCGCCGGCACCGGCTGAAACCCCCTTGCGGCGCGCGGATGACGCCCCGGAGCCGGTCTTCCCCGATGACCCGCAAGCACCGGTCCGCGGGCAGTCACCCGCACCAGCCTCGCCCGATGGCACCGCGCAGGACGCGTTGGGTACCGCTGCCGACCCACCGGCCACCGATGCGGCGCAGATGGATGCGATCCGTCAGCGCATCCAGGCGCGACGTGAGAAATTGCGCAACCCACCCGAACTGAAACCACCGGCCAACAACCGCTAGAGTGAATGCAATGAAGCAACGCCCCACCGATCACTCGTCATCGTCGCCGGCTCGCTTGTCCTCCACGCGGTCGGGGTCGGCCGTGATTCGCCTGGTCATTGCCTGCCTGATGGTCGCCGGCCTGGTGGCGGGATGTGCCAGCACGGCGGTGCCCAACGTCCGCCGTGACGGGCCGCCGAACCCGACCGGGGCGGCGGGGGTGCAGATACGCACCGCGGGAACCTCCCCGGCCACGGTGGTTGATGGCGTGCCAGTGCAGTCGCCGGAAGATGCGGAGACCGGATTGCAGCCCCGGATCCACCGCGGCACCGGCCAGGTCATCAACCGTTCCGCCGCAGCGGCACCGCGACCCAATGCGGGTGGCACCAGCGGGCAGGCCACCTTCAACTTCGAAGGTGAGTCCCTGCATGCGGTGGCCAAGGCGATCCTTGGCGACATGCTGGGCCAGAACTACGTGATCGCGCCCGGTGTGCAGGGCACCGTGACCCTGGCTACGCCGAACCCGGTCAGCCCGGCCGAGGCGATCAGCCTGCTCGATCAGGTGCTGGGCTGGAACAACGCCCGCATGGTCTACAGCGGCGGCCGCTACAACATCGTGCCGGCCGACCAGGCGCTGGCCGGCACCGTCGCCCCGCGTACCGGCAGCGCCGCCAACGCGCGCGGTTTCGAGGTCCGCACGGTGCCGCTGCGCTATGTCGCTGCCGAGGAAATGAAGAAGATCCTCGAGCCGTATGCGCGCCCCGGCGCGATCATCGGCACCGATGCGTCGCGCAACGTGATCAGTGTCGGCGGTACCCGCGCGGAGTTGCAGAATTACCTGCGCACGATCGAGGTCTTCGACGTCGACTGGTTGTCGGGCATGTCGGTGGGCGTGTTCCCGTTGCAATCGGGCAAGGCTGACCGGGTGGTCGCTGATCTGGAGAAAGTGTTCGGCGAGAGCAGCAAATCGCCGGTGGCCGGGATGTTCCGCTTCATGCCACTGGAGGGTGCCAACGCGGTGATGGTGATCACCCCGCAGGCGGAATACCTCGACCAGATCCAGCAATGGCTTGAGCGCATCGATGGCGCGGGCGGTTCGGTGCAGCTGTACACCTACCAGCTCAAGTACATCAAGGCGCGTGACCTGGCCGATCGTCTGTCAGAGGTGTTTGGCGGTTCATCGGCGGGCTCGGGCGGCGGCGACGGGCCTTCGCTGATGCCGGGGCTGCAATCGGCGGAGATATCGTCCAGCGACTCCGGCTCCAGCGTAGTACTGGGCAACAACGCGAACGTCGGCGGCAGGGGTGGACGCAGCGGCAGAGGCGGGCGCAGTGGTGGTTCCGGCGGCGGTGAGATGTCGCTGGATGCGGCGCAAAGCGGCAATGGTAGCGTCAGCCTGGAGATTCAGGGCGACAAGGTCGGCGTGTCCGCGGTGGAGGAGACCAACGCGCTGCTGATCCGCTCGACCCCGCAAGCCTGGCAGTCGATCAAGGACGTGATCGTCCAGCTCGACGTGATGCCGATGCAGGTCCATATCGAGGCGCAGGTGGTCGAGGTGCAGCTCAGTGGCGCGCTGGAGTACGGCGTCAACTGGTTCTTCGAGCGCGCCGTGACCGACGCCGGCTTGCCGAGTGCCGTCGGCCGGGATACCTGGAGCACCCTGGCCGGCAGCGTGCAGGGCGACGCGGGAAGTGGCAGTCCCGCCGGAATGGCGTGGACGTTCCTGGGGCGCAATGCCGCCGCGGTCATCAGCGCGCTCGACTCGGTAACCGACGTCAACATGTTGCAGACCCCCTCGGTGGTGGTGCGCAACAACGCGCAGGCGGAGTTCAACGTCGGCAGCCGGATCCCGGTGTCCTCGGTCACCGTCAACCCCGGCCTGGGCGGCGACAACAGCTACAGCCAGGTCGAGTACCTGGACACCGGCGTGATCCTCAAGGTCCGACCGCGGGTGACCCAGGACGGCATGGTGTTCCTGGACATCGTGCAGGAGGTCAGCGCGCCCGGCGGTGACCCGGACAAGTACGGCAACGTGCGGATCGACACCCGCAAGCTCAAGACCGAGGCGGCGATCCAGAGTGGCGACACGGTGATGCTGGCCGGCCTGATCCGCGATGGCGTGACGCGCGGCTCGAAGGGCTTCCCGGGCCTGAGCCGGATCCCGGTGATCGGTGGCCTGTTTGGCACCCAGAGTTCCACGACCCATCGTGAGGAAACCATCGTCCTGCTGACCCCGACCATCATCAGGAACCCGCAGGAGGCGCGCGAGATGACCGACGAGTACGGCCGCCAGTTCCGCGCGCTGGAGCCGTTGTACCGTCAGCCCAAGCCGTGACCTGGACCTTCACTTTCGGGCCGGACGCGCCCCATGGCTGAACTGCCCATCGTTGTGTTTCCGGTCGGTGCCGACGACACCGCGCTCGACGCCAGCCTGGCAGCATTGGAGGCGGCGACCCCGGCGGGGACCCGGGTCTGGCTGGCTGACGACGCCCTGGCGGGTCCGCGCGGCTACGCGATCATCGAACATTGGATGTCGCGCACCGCGTTGAAGGCCGACTACACCCGTCGCCAGCGCAGCATCGGCGAGCTGGCGCACCTGGACGAGATACTGGCCGCTTGCGGCGATGCCGACGTCGCCGTGCTCGCCGCCGATGCGGTGCCAGTGGCCGGCTGGCTCGATGCAATGGCCGCCTGCCTGGGCAGCGACGGCGCAATCGCCACCGTCAGTGCCTGGAGTAACGCCGGCGAGGCGGCGGCCTGGCCGCGGATCGGCGAGATCGATCCCATGCCGGCCGATCCCGAGCGGCTGGGACGCGCTGCCGCGGGGATGCCTGAAATTCATCCCGAGCTGCCTGCCGCGATCAGTCACGCCGTGGTGTTGCGCGGCAGCGCGCGCCAGCGTGCCGGCGGGCTGGACGTGGCCAGTTACGGATCCTGGTATGCCGGCCTGATCGACTTGTCGTTGCGACTGTCCGGCTTGGGTTGGCGCAATGTGTTGTGCGAGTCGGCGTTCGTCGCCCGCCCGGCAGAGGGCGCGGCGTTCGAGGGCGACATGGATCGCCTCGCGGCGCGCTGGCCGGACTGGCATGCGCGACTGGCCGCTTTCCTGATGCGCGATCCGCTGCACGGCGCGCGCGAGCAGCTGGGCCAGTTGCTGGCTTCGATTGGGCCACCGGTGCCACAGGCCGATCTGTTTCCGCCGCCCGACGCGATGGTGGATGCATCCACCGGGCAGGATCGAACGTGACCAATCCAGTGCCCGCTGCCACCATGCCGGCTGCCGACATTGCCGTGGTCGTAGTGACCCACCAGAGCGCGTCGACCATTGACGACTGCCTGGGCCGCTTGCGCGCGGCCATCGGCGTCGCTGCGATCCGGGTAGTGGACAACCTGTCCGACGACGGCAGCCTGGAGATCATCCAGCGCCACGCCACCGCCGACCCGCGCGTGCGATTCATCGCCAACCCGGACAACCCCGGATTCGGGGTGGCCTGCAACCAGGGCGCGGCGGATGTCGCCAGCCGCGCGCCGGGATGCGAGTGGCTGGCCTTCGTCAATCCCGACGCGATGGTCGAGCACGACACGCTTTCCCGCCTGCGGGCGTTGGCGATCGACGCAACCACTCCCGGACACATCCTGCTGGGCGCTGACCTGGTCGGCGAGGATGGAGTGCGTGACCCTGCTGCGCGTCGCCACGCCGCCGATTTCGGCGCCATGCTGGCCGGCTGGTTCAACCGCACAAACCGCAGCTCCGGAGGCGCCGACATGGCGATCCCGGCAGACGACGCCCAGGTGCTGCAGCCGGTGGCGGCGATCTCCGGGGCGTTGATGTTCCTGTCGCGCCGCCTGTTCGAGCAGATTGGAGGATTCGACGAGGACTACCGCCTGCATGCCGAGGACCTGGATCTGTGCCGCCGGATCGCCGGGCTTGGCGCAACCATTGCCGTCGCCAACCAGGTCCGCGTGGTTCACGTGCGCGGCGTGTCGAGCCGGTCGCGGCCGGTGTTCGTCGAGTGGCACAAGCACCGCGGCCTGTGGCGCTACTTCCGCAAGTTCGAGGCGCCCCGCCGCGGCGTACTGGCGCGCGCGGCCGTCTGGCTGGCGATCTGGCTGCACTTCCTGCAGGTCTTGACCCGGCAACTGATTGCCCAACTGATCAATGGAGATCGTTGACGCCGCGCGCGAAGCCTTCCGGCAATAAACCGCAGGCGCGGCTCAGCGATACCGGTTGATCTGGTCGCGCAAGGCGCGGGTGACGGTGGCGGCGGCCTGTGCGTAGTCGTCACCGGGGGAGGCATACAGAACCGCGCGCGAGGAACTGACCATCAGGCCGGTCCCGTCGGCGGTCTTCGCGTTTTTCACCACCGCCTCGACATCGCCGCCCTGGGCACCGACGCCGGGGACCAGGAAAGGCATCTCGCCGACGATCGCGCGCACCTCGCGCAGTTGTTCCGGCCAGGTCGCGCCGACCACCAGTGCGCAATTGCCGTGGCCGTTCCAGTCGCGTGCGATGGTTTCGGCGACGTGCTGGTACAGCGGACGCTCCAGCGGGCGCTCGCGGCCGTTGCCGGTGACGAGCAGGTCCTGCAGGTCGCTCGCGCCGGGGTTGGACGTGCGGCACAGGATCACCACGCCGCGGTCGGCGCGATCCAGGAACGGCTGCAGCGAGTCGCGTCCCAGATACGGGTTGGCGGTCACCGCGTCGGCGCGGTAGCGGTCGAACGCCTCGCTGGCGTAATGCTGTGCGGTGCTGCCGATATCGCCCCGCTTGGCGTCCAGGATCACCGGGATGCCGGGGTGGTGGGCGTGGATGTGGGCGATCAGCCGCGCCAGCGCGTCCTCCGCGCCCAGAGCGGCGAAATGGGCGATCTGCGGCTTGAATGCGCAGACGTATTCGGCCGTTGCATCGACGATGCCGCGGCAGAAGTTGAACACCGCATCGGGATCGTTGGCGAATTGCGCCGGGAACTTCGCCGGCTCCGGATCGAGACCGACGCAGACCAGTGAGTCGGCGTCGGACCAGCGGTGTTTCAGGGCCTGCATGAAGGTCATCGCAAACTCACTTCAGTGCCTTGAACCGGAGGCGCTTGGGCTGGGCGCCTTCCTCGCCGAGGCGGCGCTTCTTGTCGTCCTCGTATTCGCGGTAGTTGCCCTGGAAGTACTCCACGTGCGAGTCGCCCTCGAACGCGAGGATGTGGGTGGCGATGCGGTCCAGGAACCAGCGGTCATGGCTGATCACCACCGCGCAGCCGGGGAACTCCAGGATCGCGTCTTCCAGCGCGCGCAGGGTCTCCACGTCCAGATCGTTGGATGGCTCATCAAGCAGCAGCACATTGCCGCCCTGCAGCAGGGTCTTGGCCAGATGCAGGCGACCGCGCTCACCGCCCGACAGCGTGCCGACCAGCTTCTGCTGGTCCTGGCCCTTGAAGTTGAAGCGGCCCAGGTAGGCGCGCGACTGGATCTCGACCCCGTTGATGTTGAGGATGTCCGCGCCGCCAGAGATTTCCTGGAACACGTTGTGGTCGCCTTCCAGCGTGTCGCGGCTCTGGTCGACATAGGCGACCTTGGTCGACGGGCCGCGGGTGATCTCGCCCTTGTCCGGGGTTTCCTGTCCCGTGATCATCTTGAACAGGGTCGACTTGCCGGCGCCGTTGGGGCCGATGATGCCGACGATCGCGCCGGGCGGGATGATGAAGCTCAGGTCGTCGATCAGCAGGCGGTCGCCGAACGACTTGGAGACGTTGTTGAACTCGATCACCGAGTTGCCCAGCCGCTCGCCCGGCGGGATGAAGATCTCGTTGGTCTCGTTGCGGCGCTGGTATTCGACCGAGTTGAGCTCCTCGAACCGCGCCATGCGCGCCTTGCCCTTGGTGCGGCCGCCCTTGGCGTTGCTGCGCACCCACTCCAACTCCCTGGCCAGCGCCTTCTGGCGGGCCTTCTCGCCGGACTCCTCGCGCTTCAGTCGCTCGGATTTCTGCTCCAGCCAAGCGGTGTAGTTGCCCTTCCACGGGATGCCCTTGCCGCGATCCAGCTCCAGGATCCACTCGGCGGCATTTTCCAGGAAGTAGCGATCATGGGTGACCGCGACCACGGTGCCGCTGTAGCGGGCGAGGAACTGCTCCAGCCACTCCACCGACTCGGCATCCAGGTGGTTGGTCGGCTCATCCAGCAGCAGCATGTCGGGCTTCTGCAGCAGCAGCTGGCACAGCGCGACGCGGCGCTTCTCACCACCGGACAGCTTGCCGATGATGGCTTCCCACGGCGGCAGGCGCAGCGCGTCGGCGGCGACTTCCAACTGGTGCTCCAGCGTGTGCGCATCGCCGGTGGCGAGGATCGCCTCCAGGCGCTGCTGCTCGGCGGCGAGCTTGTCGAAGTCGGCGTTCTCGTCGGCGTAGGCCTCGTAGACCTTGTCCAATGCGGCCTGGGCGTTGATCACCTCGCCCAGGCCTTCCTCGACCGCTTCACGCACGGTGTGCTCGGGGTTGAGCTGGGGTTCCTGGGCCAGGTAGCCGACCTTGATGTCCTTGGCCGCGCGCGCCTCGCCGGTGAAGTCGGGGTCGACGCCGGCCATGATCTTCAGCACCGTCGACTTGCCCGAGCCGTTCAAGCCCAGCAGGCCGATCTTGGCGCCGGGGAAGAACGACAAGGAGATGTCCTTGATGATCTGGCGCTTGGGCGGAACGGTCTTGCTGACGCCGTTCATGGTGTAGATGTATTGCGACATTCGGGGGCTCCGCAGGCAGACGGCGGCGCCCTGCGCGAGGGCAGGGGCCGGAAAGGATCGATAGCCGGCCATTATCCCGGATGCGGGAGTTTCCTGCAGCGGGCGGGTCAGCGGGCAGTTGGTTTGGGTGCACGTCCCACCGACAACCCGTTCGCCCGTGGTTCCGGCGCCGGGTCGGGGCTAAACTCGGGGCCTTCCCTTCTTCATCTGAGCTGGAGTGGCTAATGTTTGCGCGCGATGCACGTATTGAAGGATTTGACCCGGAACTCGCCCAGGCCATCGCGAACGAGAATCGCCGCCAGGAAGACCATGTCGAGCTGATCGCCTCGGAAAACTACGCCAGCCCGCGGGTGATGGAAGCCCAGGGCAGCCAGTTGACCAACAAGTACGCCGAGGGCTATCCCGGCAAGCGTTACTACGGCGGCTGCGAATACGTCGACGTGGCCGAGCGGCTCGCGATCGACCGGCTGAAGGAGTTGTTCGGCGCTGATTACGCGAACGTGCAGCCGCATTCGGGCTCGCAGGCCAACCAGGCGGTGTACTTCGCACTGTTGAAGCCCGGTGACACCATCCTGGGCATGAGCCTGGCGCATGGCGGCCACCTCACCCACGGGGCCAAGGTCAACATCAGCGGCAAGCTGTTCAACGTCGTCCCGTACGGCCTGGACGAGTCCGGGTTGATCGACTACGACGAGATGGAGCGGCTGGCCCGCGAGCACAAACCGAAGATGTTGATCGGCGGCTTCAGCGCGTACTCGCAGGTGGTGGATTGGGCGCGGATGCGCGAGATTGCCGATGCGGTGGGGGCGATCTTCTTCGTCGACATGGCCCACGTCGCCGGTCTGATCGCCGCCGGCGTGTACCCGAACCCGGTGCCGCACGCGCACGTGGTGACCTCGACCACCCACAAGACCCTGCGCGGCCCGCGCGGCGGCATCATCATTGCCAGCAACCCGACCGAGGAACTGGTCAAGAAGCTGCAGAGCATCGTCTTCCCCGGTCTGCAGGGTGGCCCGCTGATGCACGTGATCGCGGCCAAGGCGGTGGCGTTCAAGGAGGCACTGGAGCCGGCGTTCAAGGACTACCAGGCCCAGGTGGTGAAAAACGCCAAGGCGATGGCCAAGGTCATCATCGATCGCGGTTACAAGGTGGTCTCGGGCGGCACCGAGAACCACCTGATCCTGATCGACATGATCGGCAAGGGGATTACCGGCAAGGACGCAGAAGCCGCGTTGGGCAAGGCGCACATCACCGTCAACAAGAACGCGGTACCCAACGACCCGCAAAAGCCGTTCATCACCTCCGGCCTGCGCATCGGCACCCCGGCGGTGACCACACGTGGCTACCTCGAGCCGGACTGTGTCGCGCTGGCCAACTGGATGTGCGACATCCTAGACAACCCGAATGACGAGGACCTGATCAAGTCCGTGCGCGAAAACGTGACCACGCAATGCGCGCAATTCCCCGTCTATGGTTGACCGCTGCCTGACGCGCACCCACCCCGCACCCCCGGGGCGGGTCTCGACCCCTCATGGCCAGTCCCCCGTAGGTCGGGTTTCAACCCGCCGCCCCCGCACGACCGGGCAACCCGGCTAACCCCCGCCCGCCATGCACTGTCCCTTCTGCCAACACGTAGATACCCGCGTCATCGACTCGCGGGTGTCCGACGACGGCGCGACCATCCGCCGTCGCCGCGTTTGCGAGGCCTGCGGTGAGCGCTTCTCCACCCTGGAGACGGTCGAGCTCAAGTTGCCGGTGATCATCAAGTCCGATGGCCGTCGTGAATCCTTTGACGCACGCAAGCTGCGCGGTGGCTTCGACCGCGCATTGCAAAAACGGCCGGTGGCGGAAGAGCAGATCGAGACGGCGGTGCGCGCGGTGGTCCACCAACTGCGCCGCACCACCGAGCGCGAGTTGTCGTCGCTGCGGGTGGGCGAGTTCGTGATGGGTGAATTGCGCAAGCTCGACCATGTCGGCTACGTGCGCTTTGCCTCGGTCTATCGCGCGTTCCAGGACGTGGCGGATTTCCGCGATGAACTGGATCGACTCGAGAGCGACAATTCCGGCGCAGACCAGTTGCCACTGCTGGGTGGGGACACCGACACGGCAACAAAATCCCGCAAGCGCTGATGGCGGCACGTTGTCGCATCCGCGCTCGCGCCCGCCAGCGCCCCTGACCGCAGACCTTCCGACTCCTGCAAGAGGAATCCACCGTCCATGCCCGAATTCACCGCAACCGATCACCTGATGATGGCGCGCGCCCTGCGCCTGGCCGAGCACGGCGCTTACACCACCCGGCCCAATCCGATGGTCGGGTGCGTGATCACCCAGGGTGACGAAGTGGTGGGCGAGGGCTACCACCAGCGCGCCGGTGAGGCGCATGCCGAGGTACTGGCGCTGCAGGACGCCGGCGACCGGGCCAAGGGCGCCACGGTTTACGTGACCCTGGAACCGTGCGCGCATACGGGCAGCACCGGGCCGTGCGCGGACGCGTTGGTCGCCGCCGGGGTGGCAAGGGTGGTGGCGGCGATGCGCGACCCGTTCCCACAGGTCGATGGCGCCGGTTTCGACAAGCTCCAGGCCGCCGGGATCCAGGTCGAGCACGGTTTGATGGAAGCCCTGGCGCGCGAACTCAACCGCGGCTACCTGTCACGGATCGTGCGTGGCCGGCCCTGGGTGCGGGTCAAGCTGGCCACCAGCCTGGATGGCCGCAGCGCGCTGGCCAGTGGCGAATCCAAGTGGATCAGCGGCGAGGCTTCACGCCTGGACGTCCAGCATTGGCGCGCCCGTGCCGGGGCGTTGGTGACCGGTGCCGGTACCGTGTTGGCGGACGACCCGTCGTTGACGGTGCGGTTGGACGAGGGCGTCGCCTTCGTCCCGCCATTGCGGGTGGTGCTCGACCCCGGATTGGCCACGATCGCCCGCGGCCGGGTGCGCGACGGTGACGCGCCGACCCTGTACATCCATGCGCCCAATACCAAGCTCGGCCGCGGTATCGATGCCGAGCTGGCGACGGTTGCGGTCGAGAGCGGCCGCTTCGACCTGCTCGCGGTGCTGAAGCTGCTGGCCGCGCGAGGTGTCAACGAAGTCCAGGTGGAAGCCGGGGCAACCCTGGCGGCGGCCTTCCTGGAAGCCGGGGTGGTCGACGAGCTGCTGCTCTATGTCGCCCCGGTGCTGCTGGGATCACAGGCGCGACCGCTGTTTGATGGACTCAACATCGAGACGATGGCCGAGCGCATGCAGATGCGCGTGGTTGAATCGCGCCAGTTGGGCGAGGACATCCGGGTCCTGTTGCAACCAGACACAGGCCCGTAAACCAAGCCCCGCAAGCCAGGCTTGACGGCGCCGGGACGGATCAGCGGCGCGGATTGCCGCCACAGCGTTCCACGGATCGGACAATCGTGGCGCCCGCGGGCTGGTAGAATCGTCACGCCACTGTGGTGGCACCACACGTAAACGTCTTCAGGGCGGGGTGCAACTCCCCACCGGCGGTAGGTTACCTGGCCATGACGGCCGTGGTGACAAGCCCGCGAGCGCCTGCAGCCAGCTGCCGCAGGGTCAGCAGATCCGGTCGAATGCCGGAGCCGACGGTCATAGTCCGGATGAAAGAAGACGGCGTACGCCAGGCCTTGGGGCCATGCGTAAGCCATTGCCTTGTGGCGTTTTTCGCCATCCATTGATGCGGGAAACGAGCCATGTCCATGTCATTGAAGTGTCCGATGTTGCGGTGCGTTCTGGCGACCCTGCCGGGTGGCCTTGCCGGGGAGTCACGCTGATGTTCACCGGCATCATCGAAGGTGTCGGCCGCCTGGCCGCACGGGATTCCCGGGGCGGTGACGCACGCCTTGTCATCGAGGTCGGCTCGCTGCCATTCGAGCAGGTGGCATTGGGTGAGTCCATCGCCGTCAACGGCACCTGCCTGACCGTGGTCGAGTTTGACGTCAGCGGGCTTCAGAACAGCGTGTTCCAGGCCGACGCATCCAACGAGACGCTGGCGCTGACCACACTGGGCCAGTTGCCCATTGGCGCGCCGGTCAACCTGGAGCGGGCGATGCGCCCCACCGACCGGCTTGGCGGCCACATGGTCAGCGGCCACGTCGATGGGGTCGGCGCGGTCGCGACGATCTCGCCAGATGCGCGCGCGCAACGCTGGCGGTTCACCGCACCGCCAGCCGTGCTGCGTTATATCGCCAAGAAGGGCTCGATCTGCGTCGACGGCGTCAGCCTGACCGTCAATGAGGTCGATGCGGACGGTTTCGAGGTCGCGCTGGTGCCGCACACGGTTGCCCACACTGCCTTCGCTGACACCCGGCTTGGCGACGCGGTCAATCTGGAAGTCGATCTGGTCGCCCGTTACGTCGAGCGTTTGCTGCAAGGACGCGAGCAAAGCTGACGTCGCGAGCTGCCCTCCGTCTTTGCTGCCACCACCGGTTTCCGCCCCTTGCGGAAACGACGATCACGGGCCCGCGGCGCCTCCCTGCCGCCGGCCCACACCACAGGAACCACCCCGATGAGCTTTGCCACCGTCCCCGAACTGCTGGAAGAAATCCGTGCCGGCCGCATGGTCGTGATCGTCGATGACGAGGATCGCGAAAACGAAGGTGACCTGATCATGGCCGCCGAGCTGGTCAAGCCGACCGACATCAACTTCATGGTCACCCACGCGCGTGGCCTGGTGTGCCTGTCGCTGACCCGCGAGCGCTGCGTCCAGCTCGGTCTGCCGCCAATGGTGCGCGACAACACCTCCCAGCACCACACCAACTTCACCGTCAGCATCGAGGCCGCCGAAGGCGTCACCACCGGCATCTCCGCCTACGATCGCGCCCACACCGTCCGCACGGCCGTCCGCCCCGACGCGACGCCGTCCGACGTGGTCCAGCCGGGCCACATCTTCCCGCTGCAGGCCCAGCCCGGCGGCGTGCTCAACCGCGCCGGCCATACCGAGGCGGCGATCGACCTGGCACTGATGGCCGGTCTGGAGCCGGCCGGGGTGCTGGTGGAGGTGCTCAATGCCGATGGCACCATGGCGCGCCGACCGGAGCTGGAAAAGTTCGCCGCCGAGCACGGCTTGAAGATCGGTTCGATCGAGCAGCTGATCCGGCACCGGCTGGAGACCGAGCACACCGTGGAGCGGGTCGACAGCCGGCCGATCGAGACCGACCATGGCCCGTTCCAGTTGCTGACCTACCGTGACCGGCTCAGCCACGCGCTGCATTTTGCGATGTTGCGGGGCGAGCCCGATCCGGCCACCCCGACCCTGGTGCGGGTGCACATGAACAACCCGCTGGCCGACGTGCTGCATTGGCGGCGCGCGGACTTTGGGCCGGCCGTCGGCGATGTGCTCGCCGCGATCGCCGAGCAGGATCGCGGCGCCCTGGTGCTGTTGGCCGACCATGCCGATACCCCCGCGCTGCTGGCGCGCATTCGCGCCGAACCGCAGGCGGCCGACGCGCCGATGCAGGAGATAAGTCCCGGCGCCGGCCAGGGCCTGACCGAATGGCGGCGCAATGGCGCCGGCAGCCAGATCCTGGCCGACCTCGGGCTGGGCAAGCTGCGGGTGCTGGGCACGCCGCGCAAGCAGGTCGGGCTGGCCGGCTTCGGGCTGGAAGTGGTCGAGTACGTGGAGTCGATGTAGCCGGTGCGCCCGCGCGGTAAACTGCGGTCTCGCCAGACCCCGGCATTTCCCCTCCCCCTCCAAGGCTTCCCCTGACATGCCCCATATCGAAGGCGACCTGCGCAGCCCTGAAAGCGCGCGTTTCGCAATCATTGCCAGTCGCTGGAATCCGCGCATCACCGACACCCTGGTGATGGGCGCACGCAAGACCTTCTCCGACAACGGCGTGGCCGAGGAGGCCATCGACGTGATCCGGGTGCCGGGCGCGTGGGAGATCCCGGTGGCCGCCGCGCGTATTGCCGCCGCGGGGCGTTACGCGGCGATTGTCGCGCTGGGTTGCGTGGTGCGCGGCGATACCCGCCACTATGAGCAGGTCGCCGATGGCTGCGCGGAGGGTCTGATGCGGGTCGCACTGGATCACGGCGTGCCGGTTTGCAACGGCGTGCTGGCCGTGGAGGTGCACGAGGATGCGGAGAAGCGCGCCAACGGCAGCCACGGCAACAAGGGCGAGGAAGTGGCACTGGCCGCACTGGAGATGGCGAACCTGATGGAGCGACTGGCATGAACCACCGTCGCCGGCCGGGAGGTATCGACGCGGTGGGTCGCTCGCGTGCACGGCGGCGTGCATTGCAGGCGTTGTATGCCTGGCAGATGTCCGGCTCCAGCGCGCGCGAAGTGGTGACCCAGTTCGCCCACGAGCAAGCCCGTGAGGTCGCTGACCTGGCCTATTTCGAGGAGCTGGTGCACGGCGTGGACAAGCATCGCGTCGAGCTGGACCAGGCATTGACGCCCTTCCTGGATCGCGATATCGCCCAGGTCGATCCGATCGAGTTGGCGGCCCTGCGGATCGCCACCTACGAGCTGCAACATCGCCCGGACGTGCCGTACCGGGTGGTGATCAACGAGGCGATCGAGTCGGTCAAGCGTTTCGGCGCCGAGCACGGCCACACCTACGTCAACGGCGTGCTGGATCATGCCGCGGCGCAGTGGCGCGCGGTCGAGGTCAACGCATCACGGCGCAAGCCTGACTGAGCCAACACGCGCATGGCCGAGTTCGACCTGATTGATCGCATCCGCTCCCGGGCCCAGAGCCGCGATGACGTGGTGCTGGGCATCGGCGACGATGCCGCGATCATCCAGGTGCCGGCCGGTTTCCAGCTGGTGGTGTGTACCGATACGCTGAATGCCGGAGTCCATTTTCCGCTCGATACCGCCCCCGTCGATGTCGGCTGGAAGGCATTGGCAGTCAACCTGTCGGATCTGGCCGCGATGGCGGCAACCCCGGCCTGGTGCACCTTGTCGCTGTCGATGCCGTCCGATGATCCGGCCTGGCTGGATGGTTTCCTGGACGGGTTCCTGGCGCTGGCCGCTGAGCACCGAGTTGCCTTGATTGGTGGCGATACCACGCGCGGGCCGCTGTCGGTCAGTGTCACCGCGCATGGGCTGGTCGAGCCCTGCCGCGCGCTGCGTCGCGATGGCGCGCAAGTGGACGACGATCTCTGGGTGACGGGAACCCTCGGTGACGCGGCAGCGGCGCTGGCGTTGTTGCTGCCAGGCGCAGGCCCGTTGCTGTTGAAGCGCGACGATGAGTCCAACACTGCCGCGCGTGAGCCATCGGATCGGTCAACGGCACAGGAAGGCGAGCGTGCGCAGGCGATCGAATCCCTGCGTCCGCGTCTGGATCGACCGACGCCGCGCGTCGCCATCGGCCGGCGGTTGGGCAGCCTTGCCCACGCGGGAATCGATATTTCCGATGGCCTGCTCGCCGACCTCGGGCACCTTTGCCGCGCCAGCAGCGTCGGCGCCGAGATCGAGCTCGATGCCCTGCCGAGCTCATCCGCACTGGCCCGGGCATTCGACCTGCCGCAGCGGTGGGACATACAGGCGGGTGGCGGCGACGATTACGAACTGTGTTTCAGCGCGCCGGTGAGCGCGCGCGAATCGATCAATGCGCTGGCGGCACAGACGGCAACCACGATCACCCGCATTGGCCGGGTGATCGCCGGCGAGGGCGTGCTGGCGCTGGAGGCCGATGGCCGGCAGTGGCATCCGCCGCGCACCGGCTATACGCACTTCTAAAACGACAACGCTTCGCGCACGCGCTGTTTCAGGACCGGCAACACTTCGCCTTCGAACCAGGGGTTGGCCTTGAACCAGGCGACATTGCGCGGGCTGGGGTGGGGCAGCGGCAGCTCGGTCGGCAGGTAGTCGCGCCAGTCGCGCATGGTCGCGGTGAGGCTGTTTCCGCGTCGCCCTCCAAGAAAGTAAGCCTGGGCGTACTGGCCAATCAGGACCGTCAGTTCGATATTGGGCAGCAGCGGCAGCAATCGCGGATGCCAGGTTGCGCGGCATTCGGGGCGCGGCGGAGCATCGCCGGAACCGGCCTTGCCGGGGTAGCAGAAGCCCATCGGTATGATCGCGACCTGGGCCGGGTCGTAGAAGGTCGAGCCATCGATTCCCAGCCACTCACGCAGGCGTCGCCCGCTGGCGTCATCCCACGGCACCCCGCTGAGGTGCACCTTGCGTCCCGGTGCCTGGCCCACCACCATTACCCGCGCGCTCTGGCTGGCGGCCAGCACCGGGCGTGGCCCGAGCGGCAACGAGGCCTCGCAGATCCTGCAAGCGCGTATGTCCACCAGCAGCCGATCCAGCTTGGCGTCGTCGCCGGGAGGGTCCGTGGTGAGGCCCGTGCCTGGTGTCGCCGCTGCGCTCATGGCGGCAGCAGCTTGCCGGGGTTGAGGATGCCGTCGGGGTCGAAGGTGGACTTGATGGCGCGCATCAGTGCCAACGTCGGCGGCGTGATCGCCTGTGGCATGAAGTCGCGCTTGGCCAGCCCGATGCCGTGCTCGCCCGACAGCGTGCCACCGAGTGAAATCGCCAGCGTGAACACCTTGGCCATTGTGGCGTTGGCGCGCGTGGATTGATCCTGGTCGGCCGGGTCATACATCAGGTTGACGTGCAGATTGCCATTGCCGGCATGACCGAAACAGACAATCGGCAGCCCGCAATCGCGCGCCAGTTGCTGCACGCCATCGACCAGTTTGGGGATGCGCGATACCGGGACCACCACGTCCTCGTTGATCTTGCCGGGCGCGAGCGTCCGCAGCGCTGGTGACAACGACTTGCGCGCCGCCCACAATTGCGCGCGCGCCGCCTCGTCGGCCGCATCGTCCAGGGCGACCAGGCCTTCACCCCGAGCGGCGTCCTTCAGCGCTTCGATATCGTGCGGCAAATGCGCCGGGTCGCCGTCGGCTTCGATCATCAGCAGTGCGCCGGCATCATCGGGCAAGTCGGCGCCACCGACGTCGCGTGCCAGCCGCACCGCCTGCGCATCCATGAATTCCAGCATCGACGGCGTGACCGGCTGCGCCATCAAGCGGGCCACCGCCTGCGCGGCGCTGGACACATCGCGGTAGATCGCGCGGAGGGCACGCTGTGCGGTCGGTGCCGGGGTCAGTCGCAACGACGCTTCGACGATCAGCGCCAGCGTGCCTTCACTGCCCACCAGCAGCCGTTGCAGGTCGTATCCGGTAGCGCCCTTGGTGGTCTGGGTGCCGCAGTGGATCAGCTCACCGGCGCCGGTGACCGCGGTCAGGGCGAGCAGGTTGTCGCGGCTGGCCCCGTACTTCACCGCGCGCGGCCCGCCAGCGTTGCAGGCCAGGTTGCCGCCGACGGTGCTGAATGCGGCGCTGGTCGGATCGGGCGGCCAGAACAGCCCGTGCGGGGCGAGCGCGGCTTGCAGGTCGCCATTGAGGACCCCGGGCTGGACCACCACACAACGGTCGCCGGGACGGATGTCGAGGATCTTGTCCATGCGCTCGAACGAGACCACCACGCCGGCATGGACCGGCACCGCCGCGCCGGTGGTATTGGTGCCGCGCCCGCGGGCAATCACCGGCACCCGGTGGCGGCGACAGGCACGAACCAGCGCGACCACCTGCGCCGCCGAGGTGGGCAGGGCGACCGCGTCGGGCAACGCCAGTTGCCGCGAGTTGTCGTAGGCGTAGGCAAGTCGTTCGCTGTCGTCGGTGAGCCACGCCGCGCCCAGCAAGTCGGTCATTTCAGCATGCAGTTCGGGCGGCAATGGCGTGGGCATCGCGCTATCGGCTCAGCAATCGTCGGCGCGAAATGCATCGCGCAGCCAGTTCAGGCGCGGGGATTCCGGGTCGCCATCGGCCTCGACCACGTCGAACCGGCACGGGCCATCGGCATAACGGGGGTGGCGCAGCAGGAACATCTGCGCGGCGCGTACCAGCTTGCGCTGCTTGCGCCAGTCGACCGAGGCGGCCCCACCACCGAAGCGGTCATCGCGGCGGTAGCGCACCTCCACGAACACCAGGGTGTCGCCGTCCAGCATCACCAGGTCGATCTCGCCCAGGCGGTAACTGGCGTTGGCGGCAACCGGACGCAAGCCCGATTGCTGCAAGTGGTCGCGGGCCGCGGCTTCCACCGCGGCACCGCGCTGGCGCCGGTCAGTAACGGTTGCCATTGCCCAGCGGTACGACGATCCCGCCACTGAAGGTCAGCCAGGCAGGAACGCGCTGGACATTGCCGGAGGCGTCGATGCTGAGCGCACCGGTGGCGCCGGCGACGTAGGCATCGGCCGATTGCGACAGGCGATCCAGGTAGGCAGTGAGCAGCCAGGCGTCGTAGCCGAAGGCGAACAGCCGAGCCGCACCGCCGCGTGCGGTCGACACGGTTTTTGCGGCACTGGCCGCAGACGGCAGGCCGGGCACGTGACCGCCGCTGGTCCAGGTGCCGCCGGGGAACGCGATGCCATCCAGGACCCGGTCCTGGTCCGTCTCGCCGGTGTCGGAAATCAATTGCGACGTTGCCACCATCGGCTTCCCAGCCAGTCCTGCCATGGCCAGCCGCGGCATCAGTTCGCGTGCGGCACTGCCGCGCAGGGCAAGGAAAATCGCGTCGACACCGCCTTCTTTCTGTACAAACGGCGTCAGGTCGGCCACCCCGGCGCTGAGTACATCGGTCACCACCACGCCTTGTCCGGTCAGCCGCTCGCGCAGCGCCGCGACCGAGCGGCGCGCCTGGTCGTCGCTATCGGCCACCACCAGGACGCGTTTTGCGCCGCGCTTGACCAGCAGGTCGGCGGCGGCGATGCCCTCGTCTTCCGGTGACAACGAGAAGCTGGCATTGCCTGCCGGCGGTGCGACCTCGCCATGGTTGAGCGCAAGCACCGGTACCGGCAGGGCGGCGCGACGGAACAAGGCGTCGACACCGGTGCGCGACAATGGTCCGACCACGAAATCGTTGCCCGCCGCCACGGCCTGGTCGTAGGCCGCCACCGCGCCACCGGCCGTGCCGTGCGTATCGTAGAACGCCACTTCCGGCCGGCGCCGGGATTCCGCGTAATAGCCGGCGAGGAAACCGTCGCGCACCGGCGCGGCGGCGGCCGAGATGCCTCCCGACAATGGCAACAACACGCCGAGCTTCACCGGCGGCCGGTAGCCGTCGCGGTCGTCGGCCGCAGGGCGGTTGCTTGCATCGAACTGCCAACGGCCGCGGTCCAGCGGCCTTGGCAGCGCCAGTCCGCGGCTGAGCAGTGCGCGTGCGAGGTGGTTGTAGAGCGGGTCCCCGACCGCCAGCGCAGCCGCCTGGCTGGCAAGGGTGTCGTCGTCCAGTTGGGCCAGCAGTGCGTCAATCTGCGGGTTGCCAGCGCCGGCCCGGAGCAACTCACCCGCCTGTGCGACCAGTGGATGCATGGCGTCCTGCCCGGTCCGCGTCGAGGTTTGCGGGGACATCGAAACGCAGCCGCCCAACAGGACGGCGATGATGGTCAGGGCGAACAGCCAGGTGCGCCGGGGACGTCGGAGGTGTGTGCTCATCGGCATGCGCTCGCCGCGGTGCGGCGTTCCAGTGGGGACCTTGACGATTCTACCGGCCATGCCGGGAAGTGGTGCAAAGACGCCGGCATCCTTACCATCGTGATGATGCACAAGCCCGGCACCCTGCACGTCATCGCCACCCCGATCGGTAACCTGGGTGATATTTCCGCGCGCGCGCTGGAGGTGCTGGGGCAGGTCGATGCGATCTGCGCGGAGGACACCCGGCATACCCGCCAGTTGCTGTCGCACTTCGGGCTTGAGCGGCCATTGCTGGCGCTGCACCAGCACAACGAGGAGGCGCAGGCGGATCAGCTGGTCGCCCGCCTGCAGGCCGGCGAATCGCTGGCGCTGGTATCGGATGCCGGCACCCCGCTGGTCAGCGACCCGGGCTTTCGCCTGGTCCGCGCCGCGCGCGCGGCCGGGGTGCGGGTGTCGCCGGTGCCCGGTGCCTGTGCGGCGATCGCGGCGTTGAGCGTGGCCGGCATTGCCTCCGACCGGTTCGCGTTCGAGGGCTTCCTGCCGGCCAAGGTGGGCGCGCGGCGCGAGCGGCTGGCGCGGTTGGCAGCCGAGACACGCACGCTGATCTTCTACGAGTCCGCGCACCGGATCGAGGAATCGCTGGTCGACTTCGTTGCCGCGTTCGGTGCCTGGCGTCCAGCGGTGTTGGCGCGTGAGTTGACCAAGTTGTTCGAGACGGTGCTCGATGGCGACCTGGCGGCGTTGCTGGCGGCGGTGCAAGCCGATGCCAACCAGCGCAAGGGCGAGTTCGTGCTGGTCGTGGAAGGACTGGGCGACGACGTCGAGGCGAAGCTGGTCGAGGGTCGGCGGCTGTACCTGAAACTGTCCGAGCATCTGCCGCCCTCGACCGCAGCCAAACTGGCCGCCGATCTGAGTGGCGCGTCGCGCAAGGCGTTATATGGCGCGACGGGTTCGGATTGATAGCAGCAACAGCAGCAACAGCAGCAACAGCAGCAACAGCAGCAACAGCAGCAACAGCAGCAACAGCAGCAACAGCAGCAACAGCGGTGGAGTGTGTGGGCTTCGGTGGGGGCGGCGCCCTGTCCGGGCATTGCTACTCGGTTCGGGCGGCCATCCATGGCCGCACTCACCGCCGTGCGCCATCCATGGCGCACTCTCCGCAATGCCCGGACAGGACGCCGCACGGGGTCTGGGATGTCGCGGCCTTGTTTCAGTGAGAGCGGGTTGGTCGTAGACGATCCGCGCGAAGCGACTCCCCCCCGTTGTAGATACCGAGTCGTGGCGTTCCGAGCCCCTGGAGCGGCGAGGAGCTCCTGACTTGGGAGACCCTACAAAAATGCACTCTCGTGGATGTGGCGAAACGCCCCGACGCGTGCTCTTCGCCTTTCCCGAAGTCAGCAAAGTCAGGAAGGAGGTGGACGGTGGGGGGATTGCGGAAAAGCGGGCCATGGATGGCCCGCGGCCCGCCTCAGGGCAGGATGCCCTGATGAAGGGCTGGAGCAATCCCCCCGCCGGCCGCCTCCTGCACGCCGAACCCTCCGAAGCACAGCTCCTGCGCCACGACCCTCCCGAAGCCCGCTCTTGGCTCTGAACCAGACACCGCCCGAACATCGAGCAATCCCCCCGCAACCATCGCGCAACCGCTAAACTGCGCGTGGCGGAGTCGGCCAGACAGTCGCGTCATCGCAGCGGGTTTACCCGCGGCGGTGCCGAGGAAAGTCCGGGCTCCACAGGGCACGGTGCCAGGTAACTCCTGGGCGGCGCGAGCCGACGGAAAGTGCAACAGAGAGTAGACCGCCGAACGGTCCTTCGGGATGCGTGGCAAGGGTGAAACGGTGCGGTAAGAGCGCACCGCGAGTCTGGCAACAGACCGGCATGGCAAACCCCACCGGGAGCAAGACCAAATAGGGACCTAATGGCGCTGCCCGCGTCGGGTCCGGGTAGGTTGCTCGAGCGTATCGGTGACGATGCGCCTAGAGGAATGACTGTCCAAGACAGAACCCGGCTTATCGGCCGGCTCCGCCACTTTTTTCCACACCACGCCGCTTCCGCGGCGCACATCCCGCTGCCCGGCGCGCGCTGCGGTGGCCGGCCGGCCGGTTTCCTGAACCGAATTTCACATCTGTCTTGAACCCGTCAGTCTCAAAATATGAGACGAAACAAGGGTTAGTGGATAACTCTTGACCAAGACTATGAAGTGTTGCGCAAGCCATTGATCCGACAGGCGAAATACGCCGGGAATTTTGTTGACAACCCCAAGGGTGGTGCATAAGGTGGTCATCAGAGGGAAAACCGGGTTTTTTGTGGTTTTCGATGGTTGCAGCCGGATTCCAGCCCCGGTTGTCCGACAGGCGAACCGTCCGCAGAGGCGGGCCAACGCGAAGGTGTGCAATGTTCCAGGGCGAGACCGCCATCACTATTGACGACAAGGGCCGATTGGCGATTCCCACCGCCCATCGGGACCTTGTTGCGCGTGATTGTGGCAACCGGTTGGTCGTCACCTACAACCCGTTCGAGTCCGGCTGCCTGTATCTGTACCCGGTAGCGATATGGGAGCGCATCAGCAAAGAGGTCAACAAGCTGCCCAGGGCGAAGAAGGTCAATCGCTCCATGCAGCTGAAACTGGTCGGTGCGGCAAGCTTCGTGGAGCTGGATGGCAATGGCCGCATCACCATTCCGGCCAGCCATCGCGCCGCGGTGGGAATCGAGCGGAAGGCCATCTTGTTGGGGATGGATGAGAAGTTCGAGTTGTGGAGCGAGCAGGCGCATCACGCACAGATCCATCAGACAATTTCTGATGACGATCTGAGTGACGAGCTGCTCGACCTGCAGCTATGACGGGCGGTGGCATGGAGCGCGCAGCGACTTCCGGCCACCTTCCCGTGATGTATCGGCAGGCGCTGGATGGCCTGCAGGTGCGTGGGGATGGCACTTACCTGGATGGCACGTTCGGCCGTGGAGGTCACGCGCGCGGTGTGCTCGAGCGGCTGGGGCCAGCCGGACGGCTGCTGCTGATGGACAAGGATCCCGATGCGATCGCGGTCGCCGAGCGCGATTTTGGCGACGACCCGCGGGTGGCGATCTTCCGTGGCAGCTTCGCCGACATGGCGCACTGGGGCGCGCCCGGTGCGGGCGCGGCTCTGGGCGATGGGGCGCTGGACGGCATCCTCCTCGATCTGGGCGTCTCATCGCCGCAACTGGATGTCGCCGAGCGCGGTTTCAGTTTCAGCAAGGATGGCCCGCTGGACATGCGCATGGATCCCGATACGGGCCTGAGCGCGGCGCAATGGCTGGCCATGGCCGATGAACGCGAGATCGCTGACGTGCTGTGGACCCATGGCGAGGAGCGCCAGTCGCGCAAGATCGCGCGCGCCATCGTCGCCCGGCGTGAGGAACAGCCGATCCTCCGCACCGCCCAGCTGGCCGAGCTGATCGCCTCGGTGATGCCGCGCGGCAAGGACAAAATCCATCCCGCCACGCGCAGCTTCCAGGCGATCCGCATCTTCATCAACCGCGAGCTTGCCGACCTGGAGGCCGGGCTGGACGCGGCGCTGGGGCGGCTCAAGCCCGGCGGCCGGCTGGTGGTGATCAGCTTCCATTCGCTGGAAGACCGGATCGTCAAGCAGTTCATCAACCGCCACGCCAAAGCTCCGCCTGGCAACCGGCGCATGCCGGAGGTCGATTTCACGCCGGTCCTGCTGGCGATCGGCGGTGCCCGGAAAGCCGAGGTTGACGAAACTTCGGCCAATCCGCGCTCGCGCTCGGCGGTGTTGCGCGTGGCCGAGAAACTTCCCGTGCAGGAGGCAGCATGACGCTGCGCCTGCTGCTGATCGTCCTGGTGGTCGCCAACCTGGTGTCGGCCCTTGCGGTGGTGCATGCGCGTCATCGCCACCGGGTGCTGTTCGTCCAGCTCAGCCAGTTGGAGAAGGCGCGCGACGAGCTCGACATTGATTTTGGCCGTCTGCAACTGGAGCAGGCGACCTGGGCCGAGAGCAATCGTATCGACCAGATTGCGCGTGATCGACTGGGGATGAAGCTCCCCGAAGGCGCGGAAATCGTGGTGATCCGGCCATGAGGGCCAATGGCCGGCGCGCGCGGGGTGCACAGTCGTCGCGTGAGCGTTCGCGCTGGGCCTGGCTGCAGGCCTACCTCGGTCGCGGTGATGGCGCCGCCACGCGTGGCCGAACGCACTACAACGTCCGCAAGCGCATGGCGCTGGTGGGCGGCACGCTTGGTTTGTGTTCGATCGCGCTGGTCGGCCGCGCGCTTGATGTCCAGGTGTTCAACAACGATTTCTACGTCCGCCAGGGCGACGCGCGCGCGCTGCGCGAGATCCCCATTGCGACCTCGCGCGGCATGATCACCGACCGCAATGGCGAACCGCTGGCGGTGTCGACGCCGGTGGAATCGGTATGGGCCAACCCGCAGGAGCTGTTGCAATACCCCGACCGGATTCCCGAGCTGGCCAAGGTGCTGGGCGTGCCGGCCGACGAGCTGGCACGCAAGCTCAGCCAGCGTGCGGACAAGGAGTTTATGTACCTGCAGCGCCGGATCAATCCGAGCCGGGCGCGCCAGATCCTGGGCCACGAGATCCCCGGCGTGTTCTCGCAGCGCGAGTTCCGTCGCTTCTACCCCCAGGGCGAGGCGATGGCGCATGTGCTGGGGTTCACCAATATCGATGATCGTGGGCAGGAAGGCCTGGAGCTGGCGTTCGACGACTGGCTGAGTGGCACGCCGGGCTCCAAGCGGGTGATCCGCGATGGCCAGGGCCGGATCATCGAGAACGTCGACCTGATCCGGCCGGCACAGCCCGGCCATGACCTGACCCTGACGATCGACCGCAGGATCCAGTACCTGGCGTTCCGTGAGTTGCGCCGCGGGATCGAGCAGGCGCGGGCGTCGGCCGGCTCGGTGGTGATCCTGGATGTGGATACCGGCGAGGTGCTGGCAATGGCCAACCTGCCCAGTTACAACCCCAATCAGCTGGACGGCGGACGTGGTGATGCCCGCCGTAACCGTGCCCTTACCGACGTGGTGGAACCGGGCTCGACGATGAAGCCGATTACCATCGCCGCGGCGCTGTCCAGCGGCAGGGTCACCCCGACCACCATCGTCGACACCTCGCCGGGCTACATGCGCAACGGCCGTTACACCATCAACGACTATCGCAACTACGGTGCGCTGACGGTCACCGGCGTGCTGACCAAAAGCTCCAACGTCGGTGCGGCCAAGTTGGCGCTGGCGATGCCCGACGACTACTTCTACAACGTCATCCATCGCTTTGGTTACGGCAGCAAGCCCGGCAGCGGCTTTCCCGGCGAGGCGTCCGGCCTGCTGGCCGCGCCCCGGCAGTGGAGCGGCACCACCAAGGCGACCATGGCCTACGGCTATGGGCTTTCGGCGACCCCGCTGCAGATTGCGGTGGCCTACGCCTCGCTGGCCAACGGTGGCCGGGTGATCGCACCGACGTTCGTCAAGGGCCAGCGCAATGAATCGGAGCAGGCGGTCAAGCCGGAGATCGCGCATCAGGTGCTGAGGGCGATGCAGACGGTGACCGAGACCGGCGGCACCGCGACCAACGCCGCGATCCTGGGCTACCACGTCGCCGGCAAAACCGGCACCTCGCGCAAGTTCAGCGCCAGCGGCGGGTATTCGGACGAGTATGTGGCGTTGTTCGCCGGCGTGGTGCCGGTGGAAAATCCGCGCTTCGCGATGGTGGTGATCATCGATGAGCCTGATGCCAGCGCCGGCCATGGTTATGGCGGCGGCGCGACTGCGGCACCGGTGTTCAAGCGGGTGATGGAAGGCGCCTTGCGGCTGATGGACGTGCCACCGGACGACATCGAGACCTGGCTGGCCGCGCAATCGGCGGCGCGCGCCAAGCGACTGAAGGCCAATGGCGGCAAGCTGGCCGAGGACGCGCCGGTGTTGCCCGACCCCACCGTGACCGTCGCCTCGCAGTCCGACTTGCCCGACCCGGTGGATGTGTCCGCAACGTCGCCGGCAGTGTCATCACGCCAGGGAGGTGCACGGTGACCGCCGCTCATACACCTCGTCGCAAGCCGCCTCGCCGCATGCCGCTGGCCGAGCTGTTGCCGGACGTCGCCGGTATCGCACCGGACCGGATCATCAGTGGCCTGGTCCAGGACAGCCGGGCGATCAGGCCCGGTGACGCTTTCGTGGCGATCGGCGGCTTCGGCACCCATGGCTTGAAGTTTGTCGAGCAGGCACGGGCGGCCAAGGCCAGCGCGATCCTGTTCGAGCCGCCGGCATCCGAAGCCATTCCGGCGCCCGCCGATGCGATTGCGGTGCCGGGCCTGCGTGCACGGATGGGCGCAATGGCCGACCGCTTCCACGGCTATCCAAGCGCCGGCATGGACACGGTTGGCGTCACCGGCACCAACGGCAAGACCTCCGTCGTGCAACTGCTCGCTCAGGCCTGGGAGCTGCTCGGCCGGCGCGGCGCCAGCATCGGCACGCTGGGGGTTGGCATAGGCGGGCAGGTCGTCCCGACCGGCTTCACCACGCCGCTGGTGCTGCAGGTGCATGCGCTGCTGGCCGAACTGCACGACGCCGGTGCGCAGGCGGTGGCAATGGAGGTCAGCTCGCACGCGCTCGACCAGGGCCGCGTGGATGCGGTGCATTTCGACGTGGCGGTGTTCACCAACCTCAGCCGCGACCACCTCGACTATCACGGCGACATGGCGACGTATGGCGCGGCCAAGGCGCTGCTGTTTGCGTGGCCGGGATTGCGCGCCGCGGTGATCAACCTGGACGACGCCTACGGCCGGGTGATGCATGAGGCCCTGGCGCAAGGGCTGCGGGGCATCGGACTGAGTTCACGCGGCAATCCCGACGCGATGGTGCAGGCGCAGGCGTTGCAACTGGACAACGCCGGGATTGCATTCGAGCTGGCCATGCGCACGCCGACCGGCGATGAATGCCACCCGGTGCGTTCACCGCTGCTGGGTCGATTCAACGTCGACAACCTGCTTGCCGTCGCCGGCGCCTTGCTCGCGTTGGGCGAGCAGCCGGCCACCATTGCCGGCACCTTGTCTCGGCTGCAACCGGTTCACGGCCGGATGAACCGGCTCGGCGGCGCGGCCGGTCAGCCCCTGGTGGTGATTGACTACGCCCACACGCCGGACGCGCTGGAGCAGGCGCTGGTCTCGTTGCAGGCCCACGCCGCTGCGCGCCTGGTCTGCGTGTTTGGCTGCGGCGGTGAACGCGACCGCGGCAAGCGGCCGCAGATGGCGGCCATTGCCCAGGCGCACGCCGACGTGGTGATCGTCACCGACGACAATCCGCGCGATGAGGACGGCGATGCGATCGTCGCCGAGATCATGGCCGGTTTCGCCAACCCCGGCGCCGTCATCGTGCAGCGCGACCGCGCCGCGGCGATCGCGCGGGCGGTGGGCGAGGCCGGGCCGGACGACATCGTGCTGGTGGCGGGAAAAGGTCACGAGCCGTACCAGGAAATCGCCGGCGTGCGACACCCTTTCGACGACACCCTGGTGGCGCGGGCCGCACTGGGGGATCGCCCATGAAGCGTCTCCAGCTGTCCGATATCGCACGCATGAGCGGGGGCCGGTTGCAGGGCGACGACCTGGTGATCGACGCGATCGTCACCGACACCAGGGCGTTGCCGGCGACGGGAGCCAACCTGTTTGTCGCGCTCAAGGGCGAGCACTTCGATGGCCACGATCATCTGGCCGCTGCGGCGTCGAATGCCATCGCCGCGGCGCTGGTATCGCGCCCGGTCGATGTGGCCATCCCGCAGGTGTTGGTCGCAGATACCGAACGCGCGCTGGGTGAACTGGCGGGTGCCCTGCAACGCGCACGCAGCACCCGGGTGGTGGCTATCACCGGCAGCAACGGCAAGACCAGCGTCAAGGCCTTGTTGCTGGAGATCCTGAGGCGGGCCGGTTCGACCCATGCCAACCCGGGCAACCACAACAATGAAATTGGCCTGCCGCTGGCGGTCATCGACGCGCCGGACGATGCGCAGTTCGCGATCTATGAAATGGGTGCCGGCAAGCCAGGCGACATTGCCTACCTGGCCGCGATCGCCCGTCCCGACGTCGCCCTGGTCAACAACGTTGCCCCCGCCCACCTGGAACGGATGGGCAGCCTGCTGGGCGTGGCCGACACCAAGGCGGCAATCTACGATGCGCTGCCACTGGATGGGGTGGCGGTGATCAACGCCGACGATGCCTTTGCACCGTATTTTGCCGAGCGCGCGCACGGGCGCCGGTTGATCCGTTTCGGCCTTGATGCCAGCGCCGATATCAGCGCCCGCGACATTGCGGTGAACGCGGCAGGTTCGCACTTCACCCTGGTCGCTCCCGACGGCGAGGTGGCGATCACGCTGGCGCTGCACGGACGCCACAACGTGCGCAACGCGTTGGCCGCCGCGTCGCTGGCGATCGGGCTGGGCGTGTCCCTGGAGATGGTCGCGCAGGGCCTGGACGCCGCGGAGCCGGTTGCCGGGCGGCTGGTCACCCGCGGCCTCGACAACAACGCGGTGTTGATCGACGACAGCTACAACGCCAACCCCGGCTCATTGGCCGCCGCCATCGACACGCTGGCCGAAGCGCCGGGCGAGGGTTGGCTGGTGCTGGGCGACATGCGTGAGCTGGGCGTCGACGCCGAAGCCATGCACGCCCAGGCCGGGCGCCATGCAAAGGCGGCCGGCATCACACGTGTGTTCGCGCTTGGCCAACTGAGTGCCGCGGCAGCGCGCGCATTTGGCGACGGCGGTGACGAGTACCCGAATCACGACGCGCTGGCCACGGCATTGCGGCGCGCGTTGGCGCAGGCCGGCGCGGTGGCCGGAGCGGCAACACCGGCCGCAACGCCGATCCGCGTGCTGGTGAAAGGTTCGCGCGGCAGCGCGATGGACAAGATCGTGACCGCGTTGCTGTATGGACAACGCCCACAAGGTCCGGAGGACAACATCGATGCTGCTTGAACTGGCTCGCTGGCTGGAACAATTGGACAGCCTGTTCGGATTGTTCAATTACCTGACGTTCCGCGGCATCCTGAGCGCGCTCACCGCGTTGGCCCTGTCGTTGTGGTGGGGGCCCGCAGTGATCCGCAAACTGGCCATGTACAAGGGCGGCCAGCCGATCCGGACCGACGGGCCCAAGTCGCATTTCTCCAAGGCCGGCACCCCGACCATGGGTGGCGGGCTGATCCTGTTGACCGTGCTGGCCTCGGTGTTGCTGTGGGGCGACTTGCGCAACCGCTATGTCTGGGTGGTGCTGGCGGTGATGGTCGCGTTCGGCGCGATCGGCTGGTACGACGACTGGATGAAGATCGTCAAGCGCGATCCCAACGGCATGAAATCGCGCTGGAAATACCTGCTGCAATCGATCTTCGGACTGGCGGCAGGCGTGTTCCTCTACCTCACCGCCGACGTGCCTGCGGCGACCACGTTCTACATCCCGATGTTCAAGGAACTGGCCTTCCCGATGGGGGTCGGGCTGGTCGTGGTTGCCTACTTCTGGATTGTCGGTTTCTCCAATGCGGTCAACCTGACCGACGGGCTGGACGGTCTGGCGATCATGCCGACCGTGCTGGTCGCCTGTGCACTGGGGGTGTTCGCGTACGTCTCGGGCAACGCGGTGTTCTCCGAGTACCTGCAGATCCCGCCGGTGCCTGGGGCAGGTGAGCTGGTGATCATCTGCGCGGCGATTGCCGGGGCCGGGCTCGGGTTCCTGTGGTTCAACACCTACCCGGCGATGGTGTTCATGGGCGATGTCGGCGCGCTGGCGCTGGGCGCGGTGCTGGGAACGGTGGCGATCATCGTCCGCCAGGAACTGGTGCTGGTGATCATGGGCGGCGTGTTCGTGATCGAGACGCTGTCGGTGATGATCCAGGTCGCCTCGTTCAAGCTCACCGGCAAGCGCGTGTTCAAGATGGCGCCGATCCACCACCACTTCGAGCTCAAGGGCTGGCCGGAGCCGCGGGTGATCGTGCGCTTCTGGATCATCTCGGTGGTGCTGGTGCTGGTCGGCCTGGCGACTTTGAAGGTGCGCTGATGAACGACACCACGCACCAGGCAACCCGCCTCGACGCGATCAACGGTCACTACGACCGTTGGCTGCTCGCGGTGGTGTGCGCGCTTGCGTGCCTGGGCGTGGTGATGGTCGGTTCCAGCTCCATCGCGATCGCGATCGACTACGGCGTTGGCCCGTTCCACTACCTGGTCCGGCACGTTGCCTTCCTCGGGATCGGCGCGGGGCTGGGGTTGTGGCTGATGCGCACCGAGCTGAAGACGGTCGAGAACCTCAATCAATGGTTGCTGCTGGCCTGCTTCGGCTTGCTGGTCGCGGTGTTCATTCCCGGTATCGGCGACGAGGTCAACGGCGCCAGCCGATGGATCAACCTGCGGGTGTCCAGCTTCCAGGCGGTCGAGGCGGTCAAGCTGCTCTACATCATCTGGCTGGCCAGCTATCTCAAGCGTTACAGCGATGAAGTAACCGCCACCTGGACTGCGATGCTGAAGCCGCTTGGCGTGGCGTTGCTGATGGTGGTGCTGTTGATCTTCCAGCCCGACTTCGGTTCGCTCGCGCTGATCCTGGCGATCACCGGCGGCATGCTGGTGCTGGGCGGGGTCAACATGCCGCGGATGTTCGGCCCGGTGCTGGTGTTGCTGCCGGCGCTGGCGGCGGTCGCGATCGCCGAGCCCTACCGCGTGCGGCGGCTGACCTCGTTCCTGGATCCGTGGGCGGATCCGTTCAACTCCGGCTACCAGTTGACCAACGCCTTGATGGCGGTCGGTCGCGGTGAATGGTTCGGCGTCGGTCTCGGCGGCTCGGTGCAGAAGCTGTCGTACCTGCCCGAAGCGCACACCGATTTCATCCTCGCGGTGATCGGGGAAGAGCTGGGCTTCGTCGGCGTATGCACGGTGATCGGTCTGTACGCGTTGCTGGTCGGACGGGCACTGTGGCTGGGCTTGAAGTGCGTGGAAATGCGTCGTCATTTCTCCGGCTACTGCGCCTTCGGCATCGCCTTGTGGATCGGCCTGCAAAGCTTCGTCTCGATCGGCGTCAACCTGGGCCTGTTGCCGACCAAGGGCCTGACGTTGCCGTTGGTCTCGTCGGGCGGCTCCAGCGTGTTGATGACCTGCGCGGCCATGGGTCTGTTGTTGCGGGTGTCCTATGAACTGGACCGCGCCGAGCGCCAGGTCGCGCGCCTGCGCGGCGAGAAGTCGAGCGCCGCGACGGCGGACGGTTCCGAGCCGTCGACCGCCAGCGTCCGCGCGCCCGCATCGGTACCGGTTGGGAAAGTCACGGCCAGCACCGCTCGCGGCACCAGCCGCCTACGCGGTCGCGTCGAGCCGACCTTCGGAGGCCTGGCATGAATGCGGCCCTGCAATCACATCCGGTGATGATCCTCGCCGGCGGCACCGGAGGACACATCTTCCCGGGACTGGCCGTGGCGCGGGAGCTGCTTGATCGCGGTGTGCCGGTGACGTGGCTGGGCGCGGAGGGCGGTATGGAGACGCGCCTGGTGCCGGAGCACGGTATCCAGATCGACACCATCGCGGTGCGCGGTGTCCGAGGCAAGGGACTGCGCACCTTGCTGGTCGCGCCATACAAGGTGGCTGGCGCCGTGCGTGCGGCCGCCGCCGTGCTGCGTACGCGCAAGCCGCGGGTGGTGATCAGTTTTGGTGGCTACGCGGCCGGTCCGGGTGGCCTGGCTGCCAGGTTGGCCGGTGTGCCGTTGCTGGTCCACGAGCAAAACCGCGCGCCGGGCATGACCAACCGGGTACTGGCTCGGCTGGCCGCGCGCGTGATGACCGGCTTTCCCGATACGTTCGCCAACGAGATGGTCGTGGGTAATCCGGTGCGCGCCGAGATTGCCGCGGTGGCCGGCCCCGAGCATCGCTTTGCCGGTCGCGAGGGGCCATTGCGGCTGCTGGTGCTGGGCGGCAGCCAGGGCGCGCGTGCCCTCAACAATGCGGTGCCAGAGGCGCTGGGCCGGGTTCGCGAGCAGATCCGGTTCGAGGTCCGCCACCAGTGCGGAGCGCAGCAACAGACCGATGCCGAGCGCCGGTATGCCGATGCCGGGATCGCCGCTAGCGTCGAGCCGTTCATCGCCGACATGGCCGATGCCTATGGCTGGGCCGACCTGGTGGTATGCCGCGCCGGCGCGTTGACCCTGGCCGAGCTGTGCGTGGTTGGCGTGGGCAGCGTGCTGGTGCCGTTCCCGCAAGCCGTCGACGACCACCAGACCCGCAACGCGCAGTACCTGGTCGACCGGGGCGCGGCGCAACTGCTGCCGCAAGGCACGGATGACCTGGCCACGCGCCTGGCGGACACCCTGCAGGACCTTGCCAATCGCGCGGACCTGTTGCGCCTGGCCCAGGCCGCGCGCGCGCTGGCCCGGCCCGATGCTGCGGCGCGGGTCGCGGACATCGTGCAGCGGCAATCGGATCCCGACTCGAATCATTCCCAACAGGAGCCCGCTGCATGAGCACTACCGTGCGCCGCCGCCTGCAACACAGCGGCGATCTCGCCCAGGCCTTTCCGCGGGTGCATTTCATCGGCATCGGCGGCACCGGCATGAGCGGTATCGCTGAAGTCATGAGCACCCTGGGCTATCAGGTATCAGGATCGGACCAGGCCGACAACGCCGTCACCCGTCGGCTGGCCGGCCTGGGCATCACCGTGCACCGCGGCCATGCCGCCGCCAACGTGCTGGGCACCGATTGCGTGGTGGTCTCCAGCGCGATCAAGGCCGACAACCCGGAATTGCTGGAAGCGCGCGCGCAACGCATCCCGGTGGTGCCGCGTGCGGAGATGCTGGCCGAGTTGATGCGCTTCAAGCGCGGCATCGCCGTCGCCGGCACCCATGGCAAGACCACCACCACCTCGCTGACCGCCAGCGTGCTCGCTGAAGGTGGTATCGACCCGACGTTCGTGATCGGTGGCCAGCTGCTCGCCGCCGGCGCCAACGCCCGGCTGGGCAGCGGCGACTGGCTGGTGGCCGAGGCCGACGAGAGCGACGGCAGCTTCCTGCGCCTGAGCCCGCAGATCGCGGTGGTCACCAACATTGACGCGGATCACCTGGAGAACTACGGCGGCGACTTCGCCAACGTCCAGGCCGCATTCGGCGAGTTCATGCTGCGACTGCCGTTCTATGGACTGGCGGTGTTGTGCATCGATGATCCGGAAGTCGCCGCGCTGGCCGAGCGCACCCCGCGCCACGTGATGACTTACGGTTTGTCCGCCGACGCCGACGTGCGCGCCGAGAACGTCACCCAGCAGGGTGCGCGGATGCACTTCGAGCTGTGCCTGCCCGATGGTGCGCGCTGCCCGGTGACCCTGGCCTTGCCGGGCGAGCACAACGTGCTCAACGCCCTGGCCGCGGCGACGGTGGGCTGGCAGCTGGGCGTCGAACCCAGCGCGATCAGCCGCGCGCTGGAGGGGTTCGCCGGGATTGGCCGGCGCTTCAACCTGCTCTCCCAGACCCCGTTGCCCAAGGGCGGCATGGTCACCGTGGTCGATGACTACGGCCACCACCCCCGGGAGCTGGAGGCGGTGTTTGCCGCTGCCCGCGGCGGCTGGCCGGACAAGCGGCTGGTGGTCGCATTCCAGCTGCATCGCCATAGCCGTACCCGCGACCTGTTCGATGAGTTCGCAGCGGTGTTGTCCAGCGTCGATGCGTTGGTGCTGACCGAGGTCTACGCCGCCGGCGAGCAGCCGATTGCCGGTGCCGACGAGAAGGCGCTGGCGCGAGCGATCCGTGCACGCGGCCGGGTTGATCCGGTGGTGGTGGGCGCCGCACACGAACTGCCCAGCGTGCTGGGCGACGTACTCGAGGACGGCGACCTGCTGCTGCTGATGGGTGCCGGCGACATCGGCCAGGCCGCCCAGCAGATTGCGACACACGGTTTCGTCAACGCCGAGCCTATGGATGCACGGGAGGGCCAACCATGAGTACCGCATTGCCCCCGCCGCGGGTAACGAACCCGGTCGGCTTTGGCCGCGTCGCGGTCCTGATGGGCGGCACCAGTGCCGAGCGCGAGGTCTCGCTGGATTCGGGTCGCAACGTACTGGAAGCCCTGCAGGCGCGCGGCATCAACGCGTTCGCGATCGACGGCATCCCGGCACTGGTCGACGCGGTGCGCAACGGCCGGGTCGACCGGGTATTCAACATCCTGCACGGCAACAAGGGCGGTGGCGAGGATGGCGTATTGCAGGGCCTGCTGGAGGCGCTTGGCGTGCCTTGCACCGGCTCCGGCGTACTCGGCTCGGCGTTGAGCATGGACAAGATCCGCACCAAGCAGGTCTGGCTCAGCGTCGGGCTGCCAACGCCGCGCTACCAGTGCCTGGCCGAAGGTGCCGGCCGTAGCCGCGAGGACGTGCACCGCGCGGCGCGCGAGCTGGGCCTGCCGGTAATCATCAAGCCGTCCAGCGAGGGCTCCAGCGTCGGCATCTCGCGCGTGCTGGACGAAGCCGGCCTGGACGAGGCGGTGGAGCTGGCGGCGCGCTATCCGGGCGAGTTGCTGATGGAGCAGATGGTGGTCGGCGACGAGCTGACGGTCGGCATCCTTGGCGATGGCCGTACCCATTACGCGCTGCCGTCGATCCGCATCGTGCCCAGGGGCGAGTGGTACGACTACAACGCCAAGTACGTGGCCGATGACACCCAGTATCTGTGTCCCGGCCTAGAGGACGATGCCGAAGACGAGATCCGCCGGATTGCACTGGCCGCCTTCGAAGCCGCCGGGTGTCAGGGCTGGGGACGGGTGGATGTCATGCGCGATCGCAGCACCGGCGCGTTCCACCTGCTGGAAGTGAATACCGCGCCGGGGATGACCAGCCACTCGCTGGTGCCCAAGGCGGCCGGCCAGGTCGGGATCGACTTCGAAGAGCTGTGCTGGCGCGTGCTGGAGTCATCGATGCAGGAGGGCTCGCACCGGTGAATGCGCTGCTGCGCCTGCTGGGTTGGCTGCTCGCGGTAGCGCTGGTCGTGCTGCCGGTCGCGGCCGTGCTCAACGGCTGGGTGGGCGCGGACCAGTGGCCGTTGACCAAGTTGCGCGCGACCGGCCAGTTTGAGCGCGTGGACGAGGCGCTGCTGCGCCAGACCGTACTGCCGTATGCACGCCAGGGGTTCTTTGCCGTGCGTCTTGATGATGCGCGCGCCGCAATTGCCGCGCTGCCGTGGGTCGAGCACGCCGAGGTTCGCAAGCGTTGGCCGGACGTACTGGAAGTGCAGGTGATCGAGCACGTGCCGTATGCGCGATGGGGCGAGGACCAGTTGCTGTCCGAGCATGGCCGGTTGTTCCCGGCCGCAGGCATCGAGATACCCGAAGGCCTGCCGCAACTGGATGGCCCCGAGTCCCGGATCAAGGACGTGGTGGCGCTCTACAACGAGTCGCGCAGCTTGTTCAGCCCGATCGGGCTGGACGTCCGCGTGGTGCTGCTGGATCCGCGCGGCAGCTGGACCCTGGGTCTGGGCAACGGGGCCCAGGTGGTGCTCGGGCGCAACCAGGCCCATGCCCGGATCGAACGCTTCGTGCGCCTGATGCCACAGCTGCTCGGGCAACAGGAGCAGGCGCTGGTCCGCGCCGACCTTCGTTACACCAATGGCTTCGCATTGACCTGGGCCGCGAGCAACCAATCAACCCCGCGCGACCCGGCCGCGGACAAGCAGGGAAACACATGAATCGCAAGGGTGACAAATCATTGATCGTCGGCCTCGACATCGGCACGTCCAAGGTGGTCGCGCTGGTGGGCGAGTACACCCCCGGATACAGCGGGCCGGACAACCCGATCGAGGTGATCGGGATCGGCTCGCACGAATCGCGCGGGCTGCGCCGCGGCGTGGTGGTCGATATCGAGTCGACCGTGCAGTCGATCCAGCGCGCGATCGAGGAAGCCGAGCTGATGGCCGGCTGCGAGATCCGCTCGGTGTATGCATCGATCTCCGGCAGCCACGTGCAATGCCGCAATTCGCAGGGCATCGCGCCGATCCGTGACGGTGAAGTCACCTTCGGCGACCTGGACCGGGTGCTGGAAGCCGCCAAGGCGGTCGCAATCCCGGCCGACCAGCGGATCCTGCATGCGATCCCGCGCGACTACGTGCTCGACGATTCGCAGGAAGGCATCCGCAACCCGGTCGGCATGACCGGCGTGCGCCTGGAGGTGCATGCCCATCTTGTGGTCTGCGCGCAATCGGCCGCGGCCAACGTCAGCAAGTGCGTGCAGCGCTGCGGATTGCAGGTGGACAACCTGATCCTGGGTGTACTGGCGTCCAGCAACGCGGTGCTGACCAGTGACGAGCGCGAGCTGGGCGTGGTGCTGGTCGACATTGGTGCCGGCACCACCGACATCGCGGTGTTCGTGCAGGGCGCGATCGCCCACTCGGCCAGCCTCGGCATCGCCGGCGACAAGGTCACCGAAGACATCGCCCACATGCTGCGCACACCGACGCCGGATGCGGAGCAGATCAAGGTTCGCTACGCCTGTGCGCTTGCCCAGATGGCCACGGCCGAGGAGTCGATCCAGGTGCCGTCGGTGGGCGACCGCCCGCCGCGCCGGATGCCGCGGGCGTCACTGGCTCAGGCGGTGCAGGCGCGCTACGAGGAAATCTTCGAGATGGTCCAGGCCGAACTGCGCCGCAGCGGCTTCGAGCAGCACGTCCGGGCCGGCATGGTCCTGACCGGCGGCGCCGCAAAGATGGAAGGCGTGGTCGAGCTGGCCGAGGAAATGCTGCAGATGCCGGTTCGCGTCGGCATCCCGCAACACGTCACCGGCCTGGGCGAGGTGGTGGGCAATCCCGTCCATGCCACCGGCGTCGGCCTGCTGCTGATGGGCAGCCAGATCGAAAACCCGCGCCGGCCGGTGATCAATACCGGCCGGGCCGGATCAATTTTCAACAAGCTCAAGGACTGGTATCGCGGCCAGTTCTGAGTTCCCCCGCAAGACGCAGCACCACGCGACACCCAGCACTACATAACTAGACATACGAGGACACGGACATGGCGCACTTTGAACTGGTAGAAAACATGGCCCCCAATGCGATCATCAAGGTGATCGGCGTCGGGGGTGGCGGCGGCAACGCGGTTGCCCACATGGTCAGCAACAACGTCGATGGGGTGGAGTTCATCACCGCCAACACCGACTCGCAGGCAATCAAGAACTGCGGTGCGAAGTTGCAGCTGCAACTTGGCACCAACGTCACCAAGGGCCTGGGCGCAGGCGCGAATCCGGAGGTCGGCCGCCAGGCCGCACTGGAAGACCGTGAGCGACTGATGGACGCGATGGAGGGCGCCGACATGGTGTTCATCACCGCCGGCATGGGTGGCGGTACCGGCACCGGCGCTGCCCCCGTGGTCGCGCAGCTGGCCAAGGAGATGGGCATCCTGACCGTCGCGGTGGTGACCAAACCGTTCCCGTTTGAAGGCCGCCGACGCATGCAGGTCGCGCTCAAGGGCATCGAGGAGCTCAGCCATCATGTCGACTCGTTGATCACCATCCCCAACGAGAAGCTGATCACCGTGCTGGGCCGAAACGCGACCATGATCCAGGCCTTCCGTGCCGCCAACGACGTGCTGCTGGGCGCCGTGCAGGGCATCGCCGACCTGATCGTGCGTCCCGGCCTGATCAACGTTGACTTCGCCGACGTGCGCACCGTGATGTCGGAGATGGGCCTGGCGATGATGGGCAGCGGCTCCGCCCGCGGCGACGACCGTGCGCAGGCGGCGGCCGAGGCGGCGGTGCAGAACCCGCTGCTGGACGACATCAACCTGTCCGGCGCCAACGGCATCCTGGTCAACATCACCGCCGGCCCGGACTTCACCATGGCCGAGTTCGACGAAGTCGGCCGCACCGTCGAGGCGTTTGCGTCCGAGGATGCGACCGTGGTCATCGGCACCGTGCTGGATCCGGACATGCAGGACGAGGTCCGCGTCACCGTGGTCGCGACCGGCCTGAACCGCGCCGTCGTGCGCCAGACCCGTCCGGGCGAGGGCAACCGTCCGCCGATCCAACTGGTACGCAACGGCAGTACCGGCGAGCCGGAGTTCCCGATGGACGATGCGGTCTCACCGGCAATGCCGAGCTTCGGCGGCAGCCTGCGTGGCAGCAGTTCCGCCCAGTCGCACTCCGAGATGCCGTCTTCGGCTCCGGCCGCGGCGGAATTCGGCAACGACACCAACTATCTGGATATCCCGGCATTCCTGCGCCGGCAGGCAGATTGATCACGTTGATTGATCGGGCCTGCTGACCCGAAAAGTAACGCCAATGTCCAGTTCGATTGGTCCCGTGGCTTGATTGCGCGGGACGTTTGGACCGGTCACCTGCCCGACGGGCGGTGACCGGTCATTTTCCTCGGCCGGCTCCTGGGCCAGCCCAGCCCCCGGATTGACCGGAGGTAGCGGGACTGCGTGTTAATCTTGCGCGCTGCAATAATTCCGTCACAAGGCCTGCCCTATACCCATGCTGCGTCAGCGCACCCTCAAGAACGTCACCCGCGCCACCGGCGTAGGCCTGCATAGTGGCGAGAAGGTCTTCCTGACCTTGCGCCCGGCCCCGGTTGACTCCGGGATCATATTCCGTCGTATCGACCTGGATCCGGTGGTCGAGATCCCCGCGCGCGCCGATCTGGTCACCGAGACCACCCTGTGCACCGGACTCAGCCTTGGCCCCGCCAACGTGCAGACGGTCGAGCACCTGATGTCCGCGCTGGCAGGCCTGGGCATCGACAACGCCTACATCGACCTGTCGGCACCGGAAGTGCCGATCATGGACGGCTCGGCCGGTCCGTTCGTCTTCCTGTTGCAGTCCGCCGGCATTGCCGAGCAGGACGCGGCCAAGCGGTTCATCCGCATCAAGCACCCGGTCGAGGTGCGTGATGGCGACAAGACCGCCCGGTTCGAACCCTATGAGGGCTTCCGGGTCGGCTTTACCGTGGAGTTCCGCCACCCGGCAATCCCCGATTCGCAGTCACGTGCGCAAGTCGAGTTCTCCACCAGCAACTACATCAAGGAAGTCAGCCGCGCCCGCACCTTTGGCTTCATGACCGACCTGGAATACATGCGCGAGCGCAACCTCGGGCTGGGCGGTTCGATGGACAACGCCATCGTGCTGGATGAGTTCCGGGTCCTCAACGAGGACGGGCTGCGCTACGCCGACGAATTTGTCCGCCACAAGATCCTTGATGCCATTGGTGACCTGTACCTGGCGGGCCATGCGGTCATCGGGGCTTATGAGGGCTTCAAGTCTGGCCATGCGCTGAACAACAAGCTGGTGCGCGCGTTGCTGGCTGAACAAGCCGCCTGGGAGATCGTCAGCTACCCCGGCGCTGAGGAACCAGAGGCCGTATCGGTGGCCTACGGCATTCCATCACTGGTGTGATCGCACTACCTCGCAAGGCTTCCGGTTTCGGGAGCGGGATTCAGCGACGTTGCGGTTGATGGTGATGGACGAGTTGCACGCGGGCGCGAGTGCGCCGTGCGCGTCGTCACGGAAGTGAACCCATGACGTCGAAATAACGACTTATATACAAACTACTTCTGAATCCTTAACAAATTGAGGGTTTCGGAGCTTTAGCATGCGACGTCGGTGCTCACTTGATCTTCACGGCATACACCATGCCAGCGGGAACAAGTGCTCATCCGGCGTCGTCGGGCTTGTCCGGATTGGGAGGCTTCAACGACGCCAGCGCGGCCTGCAACGCTTGGTGTGCAGCGGCGGACATGGTGACCGGTTTCCGGGGCGCTGGTTGGGGGGGCGCACTGGATATGAGGCTCGTCTTGATGGTGAACTCGGTCACACCCAGCCCAATTGATCGGGCACCCGCCAACAGTTCCGGAGCAAGTAGACGCAATTTCGTCCGCCACACCGGGGAGTCAACCAAATACACGAGCCTGCCGCGCTCGTAATTCGCCAGTCGCGCATGCGCGGCAAGCGGGGGCGGCAGGAGGGGGCGTAAACGACGGTCCAACTCGTCGAGCCAGAGGGCACGACGAATCGGGTCGCCAGCCGGCTCTGCCAGCAGCGCATCAAGCGCTGCAACAGGAGTCGATGGACGACGCGGCGGGTTGGATCGGGAATCAGACATTGGACCTATGACCTATCAAGACATCGTAAACAAATCGCGTGGCAGGTGGGCGTCAATGGCGCAACGCCTGCTGGACGGCGTGACCCGACAGGCGTTGCAACGCCCCGGCCCGAGCGCCGCGTTGCTGCTGGGCGGTGGTCTGGCGCTCGGCATTGGTGCCGGGGTTGCCGGCAACCTGTCATTGCGCCACCAGGTGGATGTGCAGCAGACGCAATTGCAGACCACCCAGGCCGAGGCGCAACGCGAGATCAACGCCCTGGCGGCCCGGCTGGGCGAACTGCAGGCCGAGGCCAACCGGCTCAATGCCCTGGGTGAGCGCCTGACCCGCATCGGTCAACTGCAGGATGGCGAGTTCAACTTCAACAAGCCGGTGGGTATTGGTGGCGGCGGCATCGTCCAGGACATGCCCAAGAGCGAGCTCAACCAAGGCCTGGTAGACCTGGGCGCGCAGTTCCAGGCCTCCGGTGAGCAGCTGTCGGTACTGGAGTCGCTGCTGTTCAACCGCCAGCTGGACATGAACTCGGTGCCTTCGGGCGAGCCGATCGACAGTTACATCACCTCCAACTTCGGCTATCGGGCCGACCCGATCCGTGGCGGCCGCGCGCTCCACAAGGGCATTGACTTCGAAGCCAATGTCGGCGATCCGGTGATGGCCGTGGCCGATGGCGTGGTCAGCTTCTCCGGTCGCCGCTCCGGCTACGGCAACACCGTGGAGATCGACCACGGCAACGGCTACGTGACCCGTTATGCCCACAACTCCAAGCTGAGTCTCAAGGTGGGTGCGCTGGTCCGCGCCGGGCAGCAAGTCGCCAAGGCCGGTTCCACCGGGCGCTCCACCGGGGCCCACGTGCACTTCGAGGTCTGGCAGGACGGCCGGGTGGTCAACCCCAAGAAGTTTCTCGCCCAGCGTTCTCCGCTGCGGGGCTGAGATCGCCATTGGCCCCTTGATAGGCGTCTGCGCGCCCCCACGCTAGAATAGGCTTTGCCATGACAGGGTGCCCAGCGCCCTGTTTTCGTTTTCGCGATGCAATCTTGCTTCCGTGGTGTCGCGCTCGCCTGATTCGTTCTGGACCAATCAATGCTCAACAACATGCTTACTCGCGTCTTTGGCAGCCGCAATGACCGCCTGCTGCGCCAATTGCAACGCTCCGTGATCAAGATCAACGCGCTTGAGCCGGAGATGGAGAAGCTCAGCGACGCCGAGCTGCAAGCCAAGACCCCCGAGTTCAAGCAGCGCCTGGTCGATGGCGCCACCCTCGATCAGATCCTGCCGGAAGCATTTGCCGTCTGTCGCGAAGCCTCCCGCCGGGTGCTGGGGATGCGTCATTACGACGTCCAGTTGGTTGGCGGCATGGTCCTGCACCTGGGCAAGATCGCCGAGATGCGCACCGGTGAGGGCAAGACCCTGGTCGGCACCTTGCCGGTCTACCTCAACGCCCTCAGTGGCGATGGCGTGCACCTGGTCACCGTCAACGACTACCTGGCCCGGCGCGACTCGGCGTGGATGGGCAAGGTGTACAACTTCCTGGGCCTGTCGGTCGGGGTGGTCTACCCGGGCATGCCGCACGGCGACAAGGCCGAGGCCTACAACGCCGATATCACCTACGGCACCAACAACGAGTTCGGCTTCGACTACCTGCGCGACAACATGGCGCTGTCGAAGGAGGACCGCCACCAGCGCGGCCTGAATTTCGCGATTGTCGATGAGGTCGACTCGATCCTGATCGATGAAGCGCGCACGCCGCTGATCATCTCCGGCCCTGCCGAAGATTCCCCCGAGCTGTACATCAAGACCAACCGGATCGTGCCGTCGCTGACACGGCAGAAGGAAGAGGAAGGCGAAGGCGACTACTGGGTCGACGAAAAGGGCAAGCAGGTGCACCTGTCCGAGACCGGGCAGGAGAACGCCGAGCAGTTGCTGCGCGATGCCGGCATCCTCGATGCGAACGAGGAGGAGGGCGGGCTGTACTCGCCGCAGAACCTCGCCATCGTCCATCACCTCAATGCCGCCTTGCGCGCCCATGCGATCTACCAGCGTGACGTGGACTACATCGTCCGCGATGGCGAGGTGGTGATCGTCGATGAGTTCACCGGCCGCACCCTGGCCGGGCGGCGCTGGTCGGACGGTCTGCACCAGGCGGTCGAGGCGAAGGAGGGCGTGCCGGTCCAGCGCGACAACCAGACCCTGGCGTCGATCACCTTCCAGAACCTGTTCCGGATGTACAACAAGCTTGCCGGCATGACCGGTACTGCGGACACCGAGGCGTTCGAGTTCGAGAGCATCTACTCGCTGGAGGTCGTGGTCATCCCGCCCAACCGTCCGGTGCAGCGCAAGGACAGTGCCGATGCGGTGTTCCTCAACCGCGCCGGCAAGTACCGCGCGGTAGCGGCCGAGATCAAGGAAGCGCACGCGAAAGGCCAGCCGGTGCTGGTGGGAACCACCTCCATCGAGGTCTCCGAAATGCTCAGCCAACAGCTGCGCGAGGCCGACATCGACCACGAAGTGCTCAACGCCAAGCAACACGAGCGTGAGGCGACCATCGTTGCCCAGGCCGGCCGGCCCGGCGCGATCACCATCGCCACCAACATGGCCGGTCGCGGTACCGATATCGTGCTGGGCGGGTCGTGGGAGAACGAGATCGAGCAGATCGAGGCCGAGACCGGCGAGCCGGTCGACGAGGTCACCCGCTCGCGCCTGAAGGCCGAATGGAAGGAACGCCATGACGCGGTCAAGGCCGCCGGCGGCTTGCACATCGTGGGTACCGAGCGCCACGAGTCGCGACGGATCGACAACCAACTGCGCGGTCGCGCCGGACGCCAGGGTGACCCGGGGTCGTCGCGCTTCTACCTGTCGCTGGAAGACAACCTGATGCGCATCTTCGCTGCCGACTGGGTGCAGCGGGTCATGACCCGGATGGGCCTGAAGGAAGACGACATCATCGAAAGCCCGCTGGTGTCCAAGCAGATCGCCAGCGCGCAGCGCAAGGTCGAGGCGCACAACTTCGACATCCGCAAGAACCTGCTGGATTTTGACGATGTCAACAACGACCAGCGCAAGGTGATCTACGGCCAGCGCAACGAGTTGCTGGAGGCGCAGGACGTCAAGGAAAACATCGACAACATCCGCGACGACGTGGTTGCCGAACTGGTGTCGCGCTACGTGCCGCTCAACTCGATTGACGAGCAGTGGGACCTGCCGGGGCTGGAAACCGCGCTGGTCAACGACTTCAACCTGCGGGTGGACGTACAGGGCAAGGTGCGCGACAACGCCGAGATCGATGCCGAGGCCATCGCCGAGTACGTCAGCGAGCAGGTGGCTGCCCACGTTGCCGAGCGCGAGTTGCAGTTGGGTCCCGATACCACGCGCATGCTCGAGAAGCACATCATGCTCAACGTCCTCGACCAGAGCTGGAAAGAGCACTTGGCGCAGATGGACTTCCTGCGCCAGGGCATTCACTTGCGCGGTTACGCGCAGAAGCAGCCCAAGCAGGAGTACAAGTCCGAGGCGTTCATCCTGTTCAGCGACATGCTGGAGAAGGTCAAGCGCGAGGTCATCACGATGCTGGCGCGGGTGCGCATCCGCAGCGAGGAGGAAGTCGCCGCGCTGGAAGCCCAGGAGCGTGCGCAGGCCGAGGCGCAGGCCCGGAACATGCAGTTCCAGCATGCTTCGGCGGGTGGCTACGGCGCCGATGAAGAGGCCGAGCAGGCACAGGCCGCCATCGCCCAGGCCGGTGGCCCGGGTCTGGCGCGTCAGGCCGCTGATCCGGCATTGCCCAAGGTCGGTCGAAACGAACCGTGCCCCTGCGGCAGCGGCAAGAAATACAAGCATTGCCATGGACAGCTGGCCTGACGAGCCTTCACCAAGCGCGCGCGACCATGAGGGCGCGCGCCAATCCAGCGACGCCGCCTCCCTGACCCGATGACCGGCGACCCTCCATCGCGCGTCGTCCAGGTCGTCGCGGGCGTCATCCGCGACGCCCGTGGCCGGATCCTGTTGACCCGGCGCACCGAAGGTCGTGACCTGGCCGGGCGGTGGGAGTTTCCCGGCGGCAAGGTCGACCCCGGTGAATCGGCCGAAGCCGCTCTCGCGCGCGAGCTGGACGAGGAACTCGGTATCCAGGTCGACGTCGGCGCGGCGTTGATCAAGGTCCCGCAGATCTACCCCGACAAGCGGCTGACCCTGGACGTCCGCCAGATCGTCCAGTGGCGCGGACGCCCCCGTGGCTGCGAAGGCCAGGCGCTGGCCTGGGTCCCCCCGCACAAACTGTCCAGCTATCCGATGCCGCCTGCCGACCGCCCGGTCGTCGCCGCGTTGCTGCAGCCGGAGCTGTATCTGGTGACGCCGGATATCGGCCCAACGATGCCAGCACTTGCAGAAGAGGAATGGCTGGATGCGCTGGATCGCGCACTCGCCCAGGGCATTCGCCGGGTCCAGTTGCGCGCGCCGAGTGCGGATCCCAAGCGCTGGCCGGAACTGGCCGCCACGGCGGCAGCGCGCTGTCTTGCCGCCGGTGCGGAGGTGCTGGTCAACGGCGATGCCGCACTGGCGAGCGCGCTTGGCATTGGCCTGCACCTGCGCGCGGCGCAACTATCGTCCGCGACAACCCGCCCGGTCGCCGACGGCGCCCTTCTCGCCGCGTCCTGCCACACCATTGAAGACCTCCGCGCCGCCGAAGTACTCGGTTGCGACTTCGCCGTCCTTGGCAGCATCAAGCCCACCGCCAGCCATCCCGGCGCCGCAGGCATCGGTTGGGACGGCTTTGCCCGCCTGCGCGAGCACGTCAGCCTGCCGCTGTACGGCATCGGCGGCCTCGGCCCCGATGACCTCGCCGCCGCCCGCCTACACGGCGCCCAGGGCATCGCCGCCATCCGCGCGTTTTGGCCGACGGGAACCGTTTAGCGCCGGTCGGCTGTGCCATGGCGCATTAACAATGCGCCGCCCCGCAATTACACCATCGGCTATCTCTCGGCTGCCAGCACTCGATAGCGTCGGTCCAGCGCTTCCACATGCGCGTCTAGTGCGTCCAGCGGTCCGTCGTTGATGATCACGTCATCGGCAATCGCCAACCGCTGGGCCCTGGTGGCCTGCGCCGCAATCATCGACTCGGCCAGCGCCAGGTCCACGCCATCGCGTTTGATGAGGCGCTCGCGCTGTACCTGCACCGGCGCGTCCACCACCAGGATCCGGTCCAGCCAGGGATACGCCGTGCGCCCGCCGCCTTCGGCCAGCAACGGGATCGCGGCAATCGCATAGGGCCCGTCGGCAGCCTCGCATAGCGCATGCAGCCAGGCGCGTACCCGTGGATGGATGATGGCTTCTAGTTTGCTCCGGGCACCCGCATCGGCGAACACCCGCTCGCGCATCGCCGCACGGTCCAGTTGGCCATCGCCGAGCAGGACTTCGGCGCCAAATGCCTGCACCACCTCGGTCAGGCCTTCCGAGCCCGGCGCCACCGCCTCACGCGCGGCAAGGTCTGCATCCGCCACGAAGATGCCCAACAATTCAAAACGCCCCGTGACCGCGCTCTTGCCCGAGGCGACTCCGCCGGTGACGCCGATGATGCAGTTGCTCATGCCGCACAGGATGCCATGTGACCGGTCAGGCTAGTCCCGCGACCCGCAGGTAGCTGTCGACCATCTGGTCGCCCCAGAAGAACGCCAGCCAGCCGGCGACGGCGAGATAGGGGCCGAACGGAATCGGGGTGGCCTTGTCGCGGCCTTTTGCGGCCAGCCAGACCGAGCCGATGATGGCGCCGACCAGCGATGACAGCAGTACCGTCGGCAGGATGCCATTGAGGCCGACCCAGGCGCCGATCGCGGCCAGCAGCTTGAAGTCGCCGTGGCCCATGCCTTCCTTGCCGGTGACCTGCTTGAACACCCACCAGACCAGCCACAACGACAGGTACCCGGCGACCGCGCCCAGCAGCGCCGGCTTGGTGGCCATATACAGATTGTCCGCCGCGGCGATCAACCCCAGCCACATCAGCGGCAACGTCAACTGGTCGGGCAACAACTGAGTGCGCAGGTCGATCCCCGACAGCGAGATCAAAAAGCCGGTAAACACCATCGCCCCGAAGCCCTGCCAGCCGAAGCCGAAGCGCCACACGCAGGCGACCATCAGCACCGCGGTCAACAACTCCACCAACGGGTACTGGATCGATATCCGGGCCGCGCAGCCACGGCAACGGCCGCGCTGGATCACCCAGCTGAGCACCGGGATGTTCTCGTACCAGCTCAGCTGACGCTTGCATTGCGGGCAGTGCGAACGCTCCACCACGATGCCTGGCGGCGGCGGATCGTAATCGTCCGGCTCGCCCAGCACCTCGCGGCTGTCGCGCTGCCACTGCCACTCCAGCCGTTTGGGCAGGCGCAGGATCACCACGTTGATGAAGCTGCCCAGCAGCAGGCCGAAACCGGCCACCAATGGATAACCTATTTCAGGATTCTGGTCGAGGAATGCCATCGGCCGAGCTTATCCGACCACCGCGCCGAGCTTGAAGATCGGCAGGTACATCGCGATCACCATGCCGCCCACGATCACGCCCAGGAACACCATGATCAACGGTTCCAGCAGGCTCGACAGCGCGTCGACCGCGTCATTGACCTCGCGCTCATAGAACTCGGCGACCTTGAACAGCATCGAATCCAGGGCGCCCGCCTCCTCGCCGATTGCGGTCATCTGCACCACCATGTGCGGGAACTGGTTGGTCTGCTTCATCGCCATGTTGACCGAGTAGCCCACCGCCACGTCGTCGCGAACCCGGTAGACCGCCTTCTCGTAGACGATGTTGCCGGTCGCGCCGGCCACGGTGTCCAGCCCTTCCACCAACGGCACGCCGGCCTTAAAGGTCACCGCCAGGGTCCGCGCAAAACGTGCGATCGCCGAGTTGTGGATGATCTGGCCCACCACCGGCACCTTGAGGATCAGCCGGTCGAGGAAGTACTGGAATGTCGTCGAGCGGTTCTTGGCCATGATGAAGGCGACCACGGCCGCGACCGAGCCGATCAGGATCAGCCACCACCACGCCACCATGAACCCGCTCAGGTTGACGACCATCTGGGTAAAGGCAGGTAGTTCCGCGCCGAAGCCGGCAAATACGTCCTCGAACATCGGCACCACGAACACCAGCAGGATCGCGCTGACGATCAACGCCACCGCCACCACCGAGGCCGGGTAGAACATCGCCTTCTTGATCTTGCCCTTCAGCGCCTCGGTGTTTTCCTTGTAGGTCGCCACGGTGTCGAGCACGGTCTCCAGCACACCGGCCGATTCACCGGCCTTGACCAGGTTGCGGAACAATTCGTCGAACTCCACCGGATGCTTGCCCAATGCTTCGCTCAACGACGAGCCGCTCTCGACCTCCGAGCGGATCGAGTTGACCAGCTTCTGCATCTTCGGGTTTTTGTTGCCGCTGGCGATGATCTCCAGCGAACCCACGATCGGCACGCCGGCCTTCATCATGGTGGCGACCTGACGGGCGAAGATCGCGATGTCCTGCGGCGTGACCCGTTTGCCGGCACTGCCGAACAATGGCTTGGGCTTGACCTTGACCACCTTCGGGGTGATGCCCATCTTGCGCAGCTCGGCGCGTACGAAGTTGGCGTTCTTCGCGGTCTGCTCGCCCTTCATGACGACGCCGCGCTTGTCGGTGCCCTCCCAGACAAACAGCGGTGTCGGTTCGGCGCGGCGTACCGCAACGGCGGACTTGGTGGCAGCAGATCGGGTAACGGACATGGTTGGGCCCCAGTAACGCGTAGCAATTCGACCAATGTGATGGGTCAGTGGTGACACATCATTCCCCAGTGTAGGCCGCGCCTCCCCGGCTGCGGACTACCCGGCACGCCCCGCGTAAAATGCCAAGCATGCCGTAGGCCAGCATATCCTGACCTTCCACGTCGCGATAGCAACGCCGGTCACGGTGCGGACTTTGAGATTTCAGTCTTTGGTCACGCGGTTGATCTCCGCCAGGCTGGTGACTCCGTTGCGGGCCTTCAACAATGCCGATTGCCGCAGATCGCGGACGCCGGCCGCCTGCGCCGCTTCGGCAATCTGCATTGCGTTGCCGCCGGCCAGCACGATCATCTGGATCTCGTCGCTCATCGGCATCACCTGGTAGATGCCGGTCCGGCCCTTGTAGCCCTCGGTGCAGTCGCCGCAACCGACCGCCTCGTACAGCTTGAACTCCGGGTCGGCGATTTCCTCGGCGGCAAACCCTTCGGCGAGCAAGGCATGCTCCGGCAGTTCCACCGGGCGCTTGCAGCTGTGCAGCCGCCGCGCCAGCCGCTGGGCGATCACCAGGGTGACTGAGGAGGTGATGTTGAACGGCGCCACGCCCATGTTCATCAATCGCGCGATGGTTTGCGGGGCGTCATTGGTATGCAGGGTGGACAGCACCATGTGCCCGGTCTGGGCCGCCTTGATGCCGATCTCGGCAGTTTCCAGGTCGCGGATCTCGCCGACCATGATCACGTCCGGATCCTGGCGCAGGAAGCTGCGCAGTGCGGCAGCAAAGGTCATGCCGCGCTTGATGTTCATCTGCACCTGGTTGATGCCGGGCACCCGGATCTCGACCGGATCCTCGACCGTGGAGATGTTGCGGGTCTCGTCATTGAGGATGTTCAGCGCGGTGTACAGCGACACCGTCTTGCCCGAGCCGGTCGGGCCGGTGACCAGCACCATGCCGTAAGGCCGCTGCACCGCACCCAAAAACAGGTCGCGCTGCTCGTCCTCGTAACCCAGCTTCTCGATGCCCATCTTGGCGGCACTGCCGTCCAGGATACGCAGCACGATCTTCTCGCCGAACAATGTCGGCAAGGTGCTGACGCGGAAGTCGATCTGCCGGGTCTTGCTCAGATTGAGCTTGATGCGCCCGTCCTGGGGCGCCCGCTTCTCGGCGATGTCCAGTTGCGCCATGACCTTCAGGCGTGCGGAGATGCGTGGTTGCAGCTTCACCGGCACCCGCGCCGACTGCTTAAGCAGGCCATCGATGCGCAGACGCACCCGGTACTCGGTCTCGTAGGGCTCAAAATGGATGTCCGAAGCGCCGCGGCGGATTGCGTCGACCAACACCTTGTTGATGAACTTGACGACCGGCGTGTCGTCCGTCTTGGCGTCGACCCCGGCGTCGGACGAGTCGTCCTCATCGCTACTGACGTCGAGGTTCTCCAGCCCCTCGTCGTCGCCGCCCAGCGCATCGCCCATCGCATCGGCGCTTTCCAGCCAGCGGTCCAGGTGGCGCTTGATGCTCTCCTCATCAACCAGGATCGCCTCGATGGTGAAGTTGGTCTGGAACTTGATCTCCGACAGTGCATGGGTGTTGGTCGGGTCGGCGACGCCCACGAACAGCCGGTTGCCGCGCTTGAACAACGGCAACACGCAGTGCTTGCGCAGCAGCTCTTCCTTGACCAGTTTGACCGCCGATTGCTCCGGATCCATTGCCGCGGCATCAAACAGCGGCACCCCGAACTCGATCGAGTTGGCCGCCGCCAGGTTGGCCGGAGTGACCAGGCGCTTGTCGACGATGTAGTTCGCCAGCGGCTTGCGTTCGTCGCTGGCCGCGGCCATGGCTTCGCGGGCAGCGGCCTCGCTCAGCGCACCGTCCAGCACCAGTCGCCGGGCGATGCCGGTGATCCCTACCAGGTTGGCAGTAGCTACGGCGTTCATGTGATCCCCTGTGGTCCCGTGAGGGCAACTTTACTGCAATCGCCCATTGGCGTGGTTGCTGTAGATACCGCCTTGGCCGCCAAGATCTAATGGGGGACTTTGGGATGGGACACCTTCACGGCCGCCTGTTGCTAGCCTACCCTGTGGCGAAAGGGGGAGGAACAATGCGAATTTCAGTGGTGTTGCCGGCCAAGAACGAGGCCGAAGGCCTGGCGCGGACGTTACCCAGGCTGCGGGAGCTGTGGCCGGACGCCGAGTTGATCGTGGTGGACGATGGCTCAACCGATGACACCGCAGCGATCGCCACCAGTCACTGCGTCCAGGTGCTGTCATCCCCCTATTCCATGGGCAACGGAGCATCCATCAAGCGCGGCGCACGGGCCGCCAGCGGTGACATCCTCGTATTCATGGATGCCGATGGCCAGCACGACCCGGCCCTCATCAAGGCATTGCTGGACAAGCTGGAGGAAGGTTTCGACATGGTGGTGGGTGCCCGGGATGGCTCCGGGCAGGCCAACTTCCATCGTGGCTTGGCGAACACGCTCTACAACAAGCTTGCCAGTGTGATGACGGGCCACGCGGTGCTCGATCTGACTTCCGGCTTCCGGGCTGTGCGCGCAGACAAGTTCCGCGAGTTCCTGCATTTACTGCCAAACGGTTTCAGTTACCCCACCACCAGCACCATGGCGTTCTTCCGCAGTGCGTATCCGGTGGCGTACGTACCGATCCCGGTTGCCAAGCGCGTTGGCACTGGAAGTCATATCCGGCCCCTGAAAGATGGCATCCGCTTTCTGCTGATCATCTTCAAGATCGCGACATTGTATTCTCCGCTGAAGCTGTTCGCGCCGGCAGCTGGTGGGTTCTTCGTTCTGGGACTGGGATATTACGCTTACACCTTCATCACGATCCATCGCTTCACTAACATGAGCGCGTTGCTGTTTAGTGCGTCGGTAATCGTATTCTTGATCGGGCTGATCTCGGAACAGATTACGGCTCTAAATTATCGACGTGATGACAATTGATAAAGTCTCCGTTCGTTTTCGTCATCGGCACGCGTGCGCAATTAGTCAAGATGGCGCCAGTCATGCTTGCATCGGCATCTGCCGGGTATCGAATTGATGTCCAGCTTACCGGGCAGCATCACGAATCGATGTCCGAGCTGGCCAATGATCTTGGTGTCGGACATTACTTCCCCAGCGAAGATCTTCAGTTTGAACGGTCTACTGTATTCAAGCTAGTGACCTGGTTTCCCCGCGCGCTCATGAATTGCCGAAAACGACTGAAGGCTGTTTCCGGCAATGGGCGTGCCCTTGTGCTCGTTCACGGCGATACAGCTTCTACCTTCCTTGGAGCTCTGGCTGCACGGTCGCTTGGCTTGCCGGTAGTGCACATAGAAAGCGGGTTGAGCTCCGGCGCCTTATTCGACCCGTTCCCGGAGGAGCTATTGCGTCGGCTGGTGTTCCGCTTGACCACGATTGCCTTTTGCCCGGATCAGTTAGCGTTTGATCGAATGAAAAAATACTCGGGCCTACAGGTACATAATTCAGGTGGAAATACGATTGCTGATGCGCTGTTGTTAGCAATGACCAACCGAAAATCGGAGGATGAACTAGCTGAAGTTGTGGTTTCGATCCATAGGTTCGAAAATATTCGCAACCGCGACAGGTTGGCTCGAATAGTTGGTGAGGTGTTCAAGATCGCGGATGGAAAGTCAGTTTCTTTCGTCCTCCACCCCGCTACGTTGACTAAGCTCCGCGACTTCGGTCTCTACGACAAACTGGATTCGCATCGCAGCATTTCGCTCGTGCCGCGTATGTCCTATTCGAGGTTCATCGGTTTGGCGTCGGCTGCAGAGGTGGTAATCACGGACGGTGGTTCCAACCAAGAAGAATTCGCGTTGCTCGGCATCCCCACGTTGATCTTGCGGGAACGCAGTGAGCGCCCCGACGGGCTGGGTGCGAACGCAATGCTTGAGCATGGGTTCGGTGCCGGTGGGCTGGCTGCTTTTGTGCTTGAAGGAAAAGCCGCAATGCTCAGAAAACCTGCTGTTCTGAAATGCAACGATGGAGTGTCGGGAAGGATCGTTGCGATGCTAAGCGGCTACTCTATAGACGATGATGGGGCTGCGAGGGCAGGAAAATGAAACGCAGCTTGGCTATTGTCGTGAATCACTTTCCGGGAGAAGGGCGGCTTTCCGGCCTTGTTTCCTTTGCAAAGGCATTGGTGCCGGCTCTAGCGGGCCTGCGCGAGGTTACGGTCTATAGCGGTTCGCGTGATAAAGCCACGTTCGAGTGCGCCGACCAGGTATGTTGCGTGCGCGTGCATCCGTTTTTTTGGTTCAGGGTTTGGCGCGAGCTGCGAGGCGACACTGAAGACATACTTATTTTGTCGGGTATTCATTCGCCGCTTATGTTGATGGCGGTGACATGGCTGATGCGCTTTGGCGGAATACGCAACAAACGCGTTGTTTACGTTCAGGCGGTCACTCTTGATCGGCAACTTGCTGTCCGCGAAGCAAGATTCCTTGTTAGATCGATGTCCAAGGTGGCTTTTTTGAATCCGTTTGAGGCGCGAAGGGCGGCAGCGGTCCTAGCAGGGGCTGTGTATTTGAAGTCTGGTATTGATGCCGGGATGCTGGGGAACCGGTCAGAAAAGAAAGTGGGCGCGCCGATGCGTATCGGTTTCTTCGGCCATCTGAATGAGGTAAAGGGAGCTGATCGCTTGCCCTCGATCCTGGGGCAGATTGGAGCATCTAACTGGGATTGCGTGATTGCCGGTTCCGGTCAACTCAGTACCCATCTTGACTCTTGGGTCGCGGCTCATGGCACGCCGGTGCAGCTGTTTGGTTACCTGAAGGATCCGTTCGAGTTGCTCCGGTCGTGCGACTTGTTAGTCGCACCTTTCAGGCAAAGCAATACCGTTCTCGGCATTTCCCAAGTCGTGCTGGAGGCGCTGGCACTTGGCATACCTGTTGTCGGCAGCAATGTCGAAGCTATCTCAGCAGTAATAGTGGACGGTTCCAACGGCCTGCTGTGTGATAGTGATGAACAGATCGCCGACGCCCTGGGACAGTTGATCGTCGATGAGGAGATGCGCAATGTGCTTTCGGCGGGCGCCCGGGAAACGGCAAGTCAGTACTCGATACAGCAAACGGCCTTGGAAATCATCGGCATCCTAGAGGCTGCCCCCGCAGGAAATGCAGTATGAGCATCGAACCAACCAAGCGTTATTACGACAAGTTCTCGCAAACCTATAGCGACGAACGGCGTGGTGGATATTTCGGCTTCATCAACCAGTTGGAGGCGTCGCTGCTGGTTGGGAAGGTCGAGGGCAAGCGTGTCCTTGAGTTGGGTTGCGGCACCGGGCTGATGCTGGACCTAGTGGAAGCCTACCAGCCGGCAGCCCTCACCGGTGTTGATCTTTCTTTGGGGATGTTGTCGATAGCCGCGCGCCCGGGGAGGGAGGTGGTGTGTGGCTCGGCCATGCAGCTTCCCTTCCAGGACTCGAGTTTCGAGGTGGTCTATAGCTACAAAGTGTTGTCGCATGTGCCCGACCTCGACTTGGCTATAGCCGAAGTCATGCGCGTATTGACCAAGGAAGGGGTGGCCTACTTGGAGCTGTACAACCCGCTGAGCCTGAAAGGAGTGTGGGACAAGCTCCGGGGAGCTTCGCGCAAGGTGTTCATCAAGCACTACATGGTTGCGGACGTACGTCGCGCTGCACCACTTGGGGTGGAGGTCAGGCTGTTCGCCGGCGTTCGTATCTTCGGCCCTACTGCCGGAAGCTACACAGGCATGCTGGGTCGTTTCTTCCGTTGGGCCGATCGCGCCGCGATGCGGGGGCCGTTCAAGTGGCTGGGTGGCTATCAGGTCTATCAGATCCAGCGAATCGTACGATGACGCTGCGGCAAGCCCGTAGTCTGCTTTCCTGGGCGACCGCTTTGGGATTTGTCGTCTGGGCTGTGCACTTGCTTAATACCCAATCGACTCAGCTGCCCCAGCTTTCATTTGGCTACGCGAACACGACGACTGTATTCCTGTCTACGTTGGCAGTGATTGCCGTCAACGGGGCTATCGCGGAGCAAGCCGCACGGCGTACCGGGAGGTCATTGGCGGCTGCGTTGTGGGTGTCGATCGGATTCGCATCGATCATGTTGAATTATTTCCTGCCGTTAAAGGCGGGATCGCTTTTCAGGTTGACCGCTTATGTGCGGCTCGCCGGCCAGGACATGCTGCAGCTCGCCGCCTCGCTGCTGATGTCAACTCTATTGATCCAAGCGGTATTTGCAGCCCTCTTAGTGGCGGCGCTGATAGCCAGCCAGGGTGCGGCAGGCCCAGCGATTTGGGCTTTAGTGCTGGCGGCGACGGCGGTGATCGCGATTTTACTGGTTGTGCGTTCGGGCGTGGGTAAGTGGCCTTTCCTAGGGCGCCTGCGAGCCGGCATCGTGGCCTGGGTCAATGCTGGGCCCGGTCCGTTCTTCGTGCTGGTGTTGCTTGCGCTACTCCTGCTGGGATTCACCGTGCTCCGGTATTGGGCGGTGGGGCGCATGATCGGATTGCCGTTGGAGTTGGGAGTGCTGACTATCATTGCCTGTGTCAGTTCGCTGTCGGCGTTGATCGGGGTAACTTTCGGTGGGCTAGGAGTTCGCGAAGCGGCGATCATCATCGCCGCGCATCTGAGTGGCATGCAGGATACGGACGCATTGGCGTTCGCCTTGTTAGACCGCGTGTTGGTGTCAGCCATCATCCTTCCCTTCGGAATGCTCTGCATACGCTATGTAAGGGCAAGTTGAATGGGGCGGAAGTGATCAATTACGATCTTTCAGTAGGCTGTTTATCCAAAGAAAGACCGGAATTCTGGAACTACGACCCAATTAAAATGCGCGGACTTAGCCGACTCAGGAAGATTCACTTTTTGTCCCTCGCTTATCTTCGGCATTAGGTCTCGGAAGCACCATCGTAAGTTCCGTCCGGCTTCTGGCAAGTGTCATTCAAGCCCGTTCAATTACTCGTTCAAATGCGTGGTTGGTAGCGCCCGATCGTAGCTGCCTTGCATCGGATCAGCTTCATCAAAGTGATCCGATACCGTATTGGCCGTCCGCCCTAGGTCGAGGCCGAGTTCTTCCGCGCGTTGCCGGGCGATTCCGGCCTGCCGGGCGTGGCCTTGCTCCGTGAGCACGCGGACTATCTGGGCGGCATAGTCCGGGGAGTCGATGCTGCGCTCCACCGCAAGGGCAAACACCTTGTCCGCCAGCGCCTGATCCCCCACTTGGTTCAGCACGTAGTCGCCAAATTGCGCATAGCTGTACGGCGGTAAGGTGGCCCGCGAAAACATCGTGATGAACGCCTCTATCAGGCGGTCGTCATCCAGTTCGGCTCCCTTGATGCGGTTACCGAGCAGGGCGAACATGGCCCGCGTGGTTTCGGGCGTGATGGGCCGGTCGCGTAGTTTGCGAAGCAGCTCATCCCACCGCGCGTCCTCAGCCGGCTTCCCAGCGGAGGCAGCCATCAGGATCAAGGCCTGGTCGCCGAGGATCGACGCGTGCGGCAGTGCGGATTCACGCTCGAACTGCTGCTGGGCGAAGCTGAAGAACGGTGACGTGCTGGACCCATCAGCCATTTCGTAATACACCACGCCAAGCTCGTGCGCCGCTCGTGCGGATTGCGGATTGGCACCGGCCAGGTCGGTTGATAACAGCAGTTTTTCGCCCCAGGTTGCCGAGCGGAGCATGCCCAGCACGCCGATGCCGACGACCAGGACGGCGACCGCAGCGTATTTGATCGCGGGGCCATCGCGCACCGGCAAGCGACGGACAAGCTCGGCGATTGCCAGCAACACGCCCAGCAGGGCGAAGTAATTGCGATGCTCAAACACGAGTTCCAGAGAGATCACGTTGCTGGTGAGTGCGTGGGCGAAAAGGAACCAGAACACGCCGAGGGCGAAAAGCGGCGCCTTGCGTCGCAGGAACCATGCCGCCGAGAGCAAGGCCAGCGCCAGCAGACCTCCCAGTAAGGTGCTAATCGGAGCAAGCAGGGAAGTGGAGGGGGCGAAGTCGTCGTAATAGAAGGGCATGCTGCCGGGCAATGGCAGCAGGATCTGTCCCAAGTACATGGGCAGGATCCGTAGCTGGCTCAATACGCGTTCAAGAGCGTTGAAATTGCGGGCAGAATAAGCATCCATTGAGGCGAAATGCGGGATAGCCCACAGCACGAACAACAACAGTGCGGCGGACGTGGCGACGACATATGCCCGGCGCCAACCACTCTCGGTGGCGGGGCTATGCGCGGAGAATCCGAGCACCGTCAACTCCAGCGCGAGCGTGTAGGCGGGCAGCAGCACCGCGGTTTCCTTGCTGGCCAGCCCCAACGCCACAAGCGGCAGGCAGGCGATCAGCCACGGCCAGCCGCGAAGGCCATGTACCTGTTGCCGACGGCCACGCAGGTAGGAGATCAAGGCCAGCAACACGAAGGTGAGTGACAGGGTTTCCATGCGCTGCACCACGTACAGCACGGTCGATACCTGCAATGGGTGAACCGCCCAGGCCAGTGCCAGCGCGAATGCGGCCCAGAGGCAATGGCGTTTGGCGACGCGGGCCAACGAAAGTATCCGGAGGCAGAGCACCGCGACCAGTAAAGTATTGATCAAATGCACGACAAGGCCAGTGAGCTTGTAGGCCCAAGGATCCAGTCCGCTGATCGCGTGGTTAATGGCAAAACTCGCCATAGCAAGTGGGCGGCTGCCCCCACCGCCTTCAAAGCTAAAAGCGGCGTCCCATATCGCGGAAGGTACGAGGCTGGTTGCGTGCAAGCGGGGGTTATGAACTATCGAAGGGAAGTCATCGAATATGAACGGGCCGCTTAATCCCGACCAATAGACCAATCCAATTATGATAACCAACGATATGCATAAGGCCGCAGCCTGCGACCAACGGAGTTCCATCATCGCGAGGATCCTTTTTTGTGTGGCCAGAGTCGGCACCAAACCATTGGTAATTGGTGGGCCAGAACCGAGATGAAATGGTTGCGTCTACGCTGCATTCCCTATTATCCGAACGATTGCGAGAATTTCGATGCTCTTTCCAGCTATTATCGGACTGCCTCGCAAGGCGCGGCGGGTAAAGCCAGTTGTGTTCGGGTATATGACTCAGTGCGCAGCGCGCGATAGAGCGAGCGGTTCAGTTGTTGCGAGAATGGCGCGGATTGCCGTTTTCGACCATGATCTCAATCAAGGTAAATCCTTTATTGGGTGCGCATAAGTGGCGTCATGGCCTTAATAGTTGCAGGTACGCGCCAGGGTTGCTATCGGAGACCTGTCGAAAGAATGGAAATAATAAACCCCGCCGAAGCGGGGTTTATTTGTTTCACTTACTTGGCGTGAAAGAAAAAAGACGCCTCGCAATCAACTGTTTCTTTCGACTGTCTTACAGGGTGCAGTTGTTCGGGCGGTGATTCGCTTCCAGATCTGCAGATACGGTACACGGCCACTGACCGCTCGCGGTTCGGGTCAGCGTAATGGTTTCGCCGACGACGTTCGGATTGCCCTTCAGGGTGCAGATGATGGACTGACCCTCAGCGTCGGTCCAAGGCGCGGCGCCCACGGTGATGGCGCAACGCGGTGTACTGGCGGAAAGACCAAGGTCAAGAGCAGTCGCGGTGCCAGTGTGAGTGCCCGATTGAATCCCTTCTTCGAACGCCGTCACACCACCGCGAATATCGGCGAGTCCAGCGGTTGACTGAGACTTGGCGATGTAGTTCTGATAAGCCGGCAGCGCAATCGCGGCCAGGATGGCGATGATCGCCACAACGATCATCAGTTCGATGAGGGTGAAGCCTTGCTGGTTGTTCTTCATGGTGTTTCCCCTAGGAGTGATGGTTACTTCACGTACCTGCAGGTCCGGCTGTTCCGGTCCGTCGGCGTTGCCGTGCGTGCTGCACGTGCAGGGAAGAGTACGCATGAGCCGTGCCAAGTACAGTGTTATGGGCGTTTTGCTGGTGCCAAGACGCGAAACTGAATGCCGGGTCACGTTTGGATGGGGCATGTGTGTTGGCAGGGTGACGCGGAAGGTCGGTTTGGCTGCTGGCTGAGTGACGGTTTGCGTCACATTGGGGGGTGGGCAGCCAATGCGCTCTGGAGCTCACGGCAACGCCAGTCCCACGCGCGGGACGATCCATCCCTGCTTGTACCCCTTTATAGCCCGGGCCGGAGCCCCATTTTTTGTCCTGCAGCGACGGCAGTCCAGGCATTCCGCCGGGGCCCGTCGCACGGACAACTCGCCGCTCCCTCCCCCTTGCCGCGATGTCCGGATGCAGGAGCTACCAGCACCATGAACAAGACCAACATCCTGTCCCGTACTCTTTTGGCCGCCGTGATCGGCGCCGCCGCCTTCGGCGCGCAGGCCACCGAGCAGCCCGGTTTCTATGCCGGCGTCGGTGCCGGCCAGTCCATCGTCGACGAAGGCATCCTGGATGACGAGGACACCGCGTTCTCGGTATTCGGTGGTTACCAGGTCAACCGCTATTTCGGTGTTGAGGCCGGCTACGCCGACTTCGGCAAGATCGAGCCCCGCGGCGTGGCCGGTAACGTCGAGGCCGACACGGCCTACCTGACCGCCGTCGGCACGCTGCCATTTACCGAGAGCTTCTCCGGGTACGCCAAGGCCGGCGTCCATGTCTGGGACGCCGAGGCGCGTATCCCGGGAGTGATCGGCGCGAGCGATGACGGTACCGATCCGACTTACGGCCTCGGCCTGCAGTACCGCTTCACCGACGCTGTCGCCCTGCGCGGCGAGTACAGCCGGTTCGAGATGGACGATATCGACGTCGACCTAGCCCAGGTGCAGCTGCGGTTTGACTTCTAGGGAGTCTGCGAACCGTTTCTGAGGGAGCGAGGATCCAGCGACTTCGGGCCTTTGAGAGCCGAAGGCGCTGGGTCCCCGCTTTGCCAATGAGCGCAAGGCCGACCTGGCTGATGAGGCGGCGCTGAATAACGCACTTGGCCTGCGGCTGATCTCGTTTCGTCCTTCAGGGCGTCGTTTGTTGATGGACATCCCCGGCTTCCGGCTGCACCCGCTCAAAGGGCAAATGCGCGGACGCTGGTCTATATCGGTCAATGGCAATTGGCGGCTGACGTTTGAGTTCCAAGATGGGAACGCTTACGTCCTGGACTATGAGGACTATCACTAATGGCGATGTACAACCCTCCCCATCCGGGTGAATTCATCACTGACATCTACCTTGAGCCCAATGGCATCAGCGGCCGTCAACTCGCGGAAAAGTTGGATGTAGCTGCGTCCACTCTCAGCCGTATTCTCAAGGGCACTAGCCGGGTCACCCCGGAGATGGCGCTCCGGCTTTCCAAGGCGGTTGGTCGTTCTCCTGAGAGTTGGCTTGCCATGCAGGACGCCCATGATTTGTGGGGGGCACGGCAGCACGTCAACCTGCAGCGGGTTAGCAAGCTCAAACTGGCGACGGTCTAACAATTATGTCCTCGGGTGCGAATAAAGGATTGGGGTTGGTGCTTGCGTTGCGGCAGTAGCGAGCGCTTCACGATGGCAGTCTGGGCGGCCACCGCCGGGCGCCATGGACGATGTTGAGGATGTGAACCTCGCCACTCGCCCCACCCCGAAACGGCACCTGCCCGGCCTTCACCGTGAAGTTGCCCGAGCAGGCAAAGGTGATGTCGCCGCCTTCCAGGATGATCTGTGTCTGACCCGCCTGCAGGACGATCTTCTGCTTCGCCAACACGTCGATGCGCTCGTCGGTGGCGGTGATGGTGACGGACTGGTCGGCCAGCAGTTCCAGTGGGCCGGCGTGGGCTTGCAGAGTCAGTGGGCCGTTGGCGGCGATCGCCTTGATCGGGCCGTGCTGGGCGAACAGGGCGACGTGGCCGCCGCTGACGCCGGCAAAGGTGTGGCCGGCCGCCATATGAGCGTCTTGTTGGCTGGTCAGGTGGGTGTTGCCGCCGGCGTAGGCCAGGGCGCTGTTGGGCGTGGTCAGGGCGATGGCGTCGGGCGATTCGGCCAGTAGCAGCGGCGTCGCGAACTTCTCGACTGCGTCGCCGCCGTCACGGGCGCTGGCGCTTGGTTTGGTGGCGCTTTGGCCATTGACGCTGGCCGGATGCTTGCCGTCCTGCTTGGGGTCCAGCGCGGTGATCAGGTCGGTCTGGGCGGGGTTGGCGGCCAGCGCGGCGACTTCGCTGCTTTGGGCGGCGTCGCTCAGGGCTTGCGCGGTGCGTTCGGCACCCTTGAGTTGGGCCAGCGTCTCGACCGTGTCCAATTGGGTCGAGGTGGCATTGGTTTTCGCCGTGGTCGACAACAACACACCCTGGCCGGCGCGCAGGTTGGCCCAGCCGAGGGTAGCCAGGTCGAAGCCCTGTCCACGAAGCTTGCCGCGGCGGGCGTTGCCGGGGTCGATCAGGTAGCCCAGCTCCAGCCGGCTATCGGCGAGGCTGGTGTGCAGGCGCTGGCGCAGTTGGCCGCTGGCATCGTCCATCAGCCATTGCTGGGTGCCGCTGCCGTCGAGTGATTGGCTGTGCAGGCCGCTGAGGGTGCCGGGATGGTTGCTGGCATCGGCCAGGGCGAACGGTGGGGGAATCGCACCGTTGTAGAGCTGGCCGACGACGACGGGCTGGTCGATGTCGCCATGCAGGAACTCGACCAGCACCTCGCTGCCGATACGCGGCAGGGCGTGGCTGCCCCAGTTGGGGCCGGCCTGCCATTCCGATACCCGCACCCAGGTGCCGCTGCTGTGGTCGCCGGGGGCGTGGCCGTCGGGATGGGTGTTGGAGCCGGTCTCGGTGAGGCCGCCGCGGTTGGGGGCGACGCCGCGTTGCCACGGGAACTGGACGCGGACCTGGTGATCGCGGGTGGGGGTGATGCTGGCATCGGGCAGGCCGACCACGTGGGCGGTCTGCAGGCCATGCACGGTCGGTCGGGGCCGCGAGACCGGAACGATGGGAGTGTCGGCTGTGACCGCCAGGAAGCGGTTGCGGTAGCTGCCGCGCTCCAGGTCGCCGCTGCCGGTGAACGCGCTATCGAGCAGGGCGACGATGCCGCTGCCCAGGTTGTTGGCGGCGATGTGCTCGATCACCAGCGGGAGGAAGCGCTGGTCGGATAGGCCGGGATGCTGGGACAGGGTGAAGGCGAACCCCGGCGCCAGTCCGCGACCGCTGCCGCTGCCCGCATGCAGGCGCTGCGGCAGGCGCAAGGCATCAAGTTGCAGCGCGGCGGCGAGGTTGGCATGAGTGCGCGCGGCAAAACGGCCGGCGCGCGGGACGGTGTAGACCTCGCGGGTCGGCAGGTTCGGGCCGGCCGGGTTGGTGGTCAGGCTGGCTGCGGTGGCTTCGACCTGCTCGGCTTGCCAGCTGGCGGTGGTAAAGGCGTTGGCGGTGGCCTGGCGCTGCTCGGTGAAGAGGTTGATCGCGTCCCGCGACTCGGCAGCATCGCTGCGGTGGAAGCGCAGCGTGGCCGGGGTGGCGGTAGGGGGTTCGGCGTCGCGGTCGAAAATCACCAGGGTGTGGGTGGTGACCGGGTCGGAGTCGCCGGCTTCGCGCGCGCCTGGGTGTGACGGTTGGTGACCAGTGGCCGGCGCTGGGCCGGGGTGTTCAAAGCGCCAGGCGAGACCGGCTTCGGCCAGCAGGCGGAATACGAAGGCGTGGTCGGTCTCGCGGTACTGGGTGGTGGTGGGGTAGCGCGCCAGTGACTGGGTGGCGTCGACCCGGAAGGCGGCTTGCGGATAGTCGGCGAGAACCCGTTCGACCACGCCCAGCGCGTCCAGGTTCTGGAACACCAGTGCGTTGCGGCGAAGTTTCAGGAACGCGGTCCACGGCTCCATCGTCAGCCGATAGCGGGCCAGGCCGCCGTCGCTGCCCAGCGGCGCCACCCGGGTGCAGTAGCCGTGCCAATGGCGGTGTGACCCGTCGGCCTGCCGCAAACGTAGCGCCAGGGGTTGCCCAATCAGTGCCTTGGCGTCCAGGAACGCCGACATCGACAGACAATCGATATTGAAGGTGAAGTCGTCGCAGACCGATTCGCGGCCGTCGAAACGCTCGACCACCAGCGCCGGCGGTGAGGCAGCAGCCCCGGACCGGCCGCCTACGGACGTATCGATCTCGATCAGGCGGGTGTCTTGCGACAGCAGCGTCGACCATTGCCGGGCGGTTGCTGCGAGTGACTGGATATCCGTATCCATGGTTTCCATCCTTGGTTCAGTCGATGCCGAGCTTCTTCAGCTTGTAGCGCAATGCGCGGAAGGTGATGCCCAGCGCGGCGGCGGTACGGGTCTTGTTGTAGCGGTTTTCCTGCAGGGCGTGATTGATCGCGGCGCGCTCGATCTCCTCGATATACGAGGGCAGGGCGCTGGTTGCGGTATCGCGTGGATCGATGGTGCGCGGGTCGATGCCGGCCGCTGCCGCGGCGGTCTGCGGGGCCTGCGGGTGGGAGATGCCAGGGTGCTGGGGGCTGCCGGGCGGGTTGCTGAAGCCGGAGCGTTGCGGCAGCGACAGGTCAGCGGCGGTCAGGCGGCCGCCATCGGTCAACGCCATGGCGCGCTCGAGGATGTTCTCCAGCTCACGCACGTTGCCGGGGAAATGGTATTGCCCCAGCGCAGCCACGGCGTCGGCGCTCAGGCTCGGCGTTTGGCAGCCCAGGTCGGCGGACAGGCGCTGGAGGATCTTGGCTGACAGGCCGGGCAGGTCCTCCAGTCGTCCGCGCAGCGGTGGCACGTGCAGCTCGATGACGTTGATGCGGTAGTACAGGTCCTGGCGGAAGCGGCCATCGGCCACCATGCGCGCCAGGTCCTTGTGGGTGGCCGACAGGATGCGCACGTCGACTGGAATCTCGGCGTTGGCACCGACCGGCTTGATCGACTTTTCCTGGATCGCGCGCAGCAGTTTGACCTGCATCGACAGCGGCAACTCGGCGACCTCGTCCAGGAACAAGGTGCCGCCGTCGGCGCTCTGGAACAGGCCCGGCTTGTCGGCGTGGGCGCCGGTAAAGCTGCCCTTCTTGTGGCCGAAGAACTCGCTTTCCATCAGCTCCGAAGGGATCGCGCCGCAGTTGACCGGCACGAACGGGTTGGCACCGCGGCCCCCTTCGGAATGGATGGTGCGGGCCACCAGCTCCTTGCCGACGCCGGACTCGCCGGCGATATAGACCGGGGCCTGGCTGCGGGCGACCTTGGTGATGGTATGGCGCAGGCTGACCATCGCTGGCGACTCGCCGTACAGGCGGGTGGCGACGGCTTCCGGGTTGTGGACGGGAGCCGGTTTGTCCTTCAGTTCCAGGGCGTGGCGGACCAGGTCGCGCAACACCGACAATTCCACCGGCTTGGCGACGAAGTCGAACGCGCCGGCCTTGAGCGCCTCCACGGCCGAGTCGACGTTGCCGAATGCGGTGATCATCGCGACCGGGGTGTCGGGGTGCTTGTGGGCGATCTCGGCAACCAGGTCCAGGCCCGAGCCATCCGGCAACCGCATGTCGGTCAGGCACAGGTCGTACTGGTTGCGTGCCAGCTGGGCCCGGGCGTCAGACAGGCTGGATGCGGTGTCGCACCGCAGGCCCATCCGTCCCAGAGTCATGACCAGCAACTCGCGGATGTCGCGCTCGTCGTCGATCACCAATGCGCTGCGGGTGTCTGTCATTGCTCCTCCGATCATGGTGACAGCTTAATCGATCATGACCGCTGGCGGCGTGGATTGCCGTTATCCGGCACACGCTTGTCCGTGCCGGTGGCCGACAGGCGCAGGCGGAAGCAGCTGCCGCCGGCAGGCAGGGCGATGTGGTCAAGCGAGGCCTGGTTGGCGCGCGACAACTCGCGGGCGATGTACAGCCCCAGCCCGGTGCCGTGGCCGGAGGTGGTGAAAAAGGGCCGGAACAACTGCTGTGCCACGCGCTCGGGGATCCCCGGGCCACGGTCGGTGACGTCGATGACCGGGTGCTGATGGCTGTCCAGGTACACATGCAGGGTCACCCGCGCCGGTTCGCCCGGGATGCGCCCGTAGGTCAGGGCGTTGTGCACCAGCACGGTGAGGATCTGGTGCAGCTGGCGCGGGTCGACCAGGGCGGCGATTCGGGGCAATTCGCTGGTCGTCAACAAACTGTCCTGTTCCAACGGGTGGCCGGCGCGATAGTCCTCGACGAAATGGCGGGTCATGCCAATCAGCTCGATGTAGTCGGGCTTGGCCGGGTCACGTCGCGCCATGCCGAGCACGTTCTCGACGATGCCGTTCATGCGCTGGCCCTGCTGGCGAATGATCTGCAGCAGGCGTCGGTCGGCGGTGGCGACGTCGTCGGATTCCTCCAGCAACTGCACGGCGTAGTTGATCGCCGCCAGCGGGTTGCGGATCTCGTGGGCGAGGCTGGCGGAGAAGCGCCCGAGGGTGGCCAGGGTCATCGATTCGGCGCGCCGCGAGACCAGTGAGGTGTCGTCAAGGAACACCAGGGTCTGGTCGCTGCCGGCCAGCAGGCGGGTGAAGCGCGGTACCACCTCGTTCTGGTCGGCGACGACCAATAGCGGGTCCTCGTTGGCTTTGCCGGTTTCGCGCCAGATGGCCAGGCGCTTGGCCAGCTCGGGCAAGGCCATGCCCAGGTCACGGTTGCCTTCACCGGCATCGCCCAACAGCAGGTTGGCGGCTTCGTTGGCCAGTTGTACCCGGTTGTGGCCGTCGACCAGCAGCACGCCGGTGCGCAGCCGGCGGATGATCAGCTCGTTGACCTCGGTCAGGTGGGCGGTCTGCACGCCGCGATGCTCGGCCAGGTCGTAGCTGTCGCGCATCTGCCGGCCCAGCACGCTGGTGGTGGTGGCAATGGCGAGGTAGCCCACGGCGAACATCAGCGGTTCGGCCAGGGCACGGTCGCTGGCTTCCAGTGCCACGCTCCACAGGTGCTCGCCGATGATCCCGGCCACCGCGACGAATGCCGCCGCCAGTCCGAGCCGCGCCGGCAGTAGCAACGCGGCGGCACCCACGTTGAACATCAGCATCAGCGCGATGCCGGTGCCTACCGCGGGGATGGCGTGGATGGCCAGCAGGCCGAAAAACAGGTCACAGGCGATCCCGGCCAGGGCCAGGTTGCGCAGCTCGCCGCGATTGCGGAATGCAAACAGCAGCGCTGACAGGAAGACATACGACAGCGCGCCCGCCTGCGCGACCAGTTGGTGCCGGGGCGGGTCGATCATGTCGGCGACCGGGCCAAACAACACCAGCACCAGTAAGGACGCCTCCAGCAGCCGGTACAGGGTGCACAGGTACAGCTCACGGCGCAGTGCGTTGTCGGCGTCTTCGGCCGGGATGGCAGCGATGGTCAGTGGCAAGCGCGAGTCCCCGTTGCAGTCACGCGGAGTATAGGCAGATCGACCGGGGCTTCCAGATTGCGGGCGCCGATGGTCGATGACAGTATCGGACGAACCAAGGGGAAGTGACGTCGTTGTGGTGTCGTGCGCCCGGGCGGCAATGGCGCGGCCTTGAATGGATGCGGGGATGGGGATGAAACGTTTTCTGAAATGGGCGGCCGTGGCAACCGGAGCGGTAGTCGTGGTGATCATTGGCTTGTACGTGATCTCACGGGCACTGGGTCCGAGTGACCAGCACGAGCGCGCACTGGCGTTGATGAGCGACCGCGAGCCGGTCACTGGAACCAACGCGTTTGCGGCGTTGTGGCTGATGCCCTATGACATTCCACCCGAGAAGGTCGCAGCCATCGCGGCCACTGATGGGCGGCGCTTCAATGCTTTGTCCGCTCCCAACGGGCAGCCCGTCGATGCTGGATCGACGATGGCGAATTTTGCCAGCGTGGCGCAGGGACAGTTCACGCGGCGGTCGCGCGATGAAAGTGACTTGCCGATGTCGTGCCTGGCGGACCCGGTGGCCTGCCTGCAGCACGTCAGCGCCCGAGAGGCGGACTACCAAGGCTGGCGCACGCACAATCGGGCATTGATCGAGCGTGCGGCACTGGACGGGACCGATTACTACCGCAATCCGTTCGAGCCTGCCATTTATCGCCCGTCGCCGAACTTCAGTGTCGGCGCGCGGGCGCGCCGGGCCAGTCAGGCGCTGGATTTTGTTACCGGCGACCGGGAGGCGGCATTTTCCGGCGTCTGCCACGACATCAATACCTGGCGGCGCCTGGGTACGAACGCGGACACTCTGCTGGTGAAGGGGGTAGCGTCCGGCTTTGTTGATGGCTCCTTGAGGATGTTCGCTGAAATGCTGGCGCGCGCGCCTGCCGGCGAATCATTGCCGCCCGTCTGTGAGGCCGCCCTGGCACCGCCACGGCCGCAGGAGCTGTCGATGTGCGAAGTGATGAAGGGCGAATTTGCCTTCATGCGGTCCGGGCTGGCGGCGGCGGGCTGGCCTGACAGCAACCTGTTGTACGACCGCGACGGCACCTATATGCGCAGCGCCGCCATCATGGCGGTGGGCTGCGATGAAGCGACCGAGCGCGCGATTGTCAACGACCGCCCGTTGCCGCCGTCGGCACTGCCGGCAGCATTCGACTTCAGCTGCATCCGTAATCCGGTTGGCTGCATATTGACCCACGTCTCGGGCCCGGCTTATCAGGACTACCTGAAAAAGGCGCAGGAGACCGGCGCGAAGATGCGGCTGGGCTCGACGGTGTACTGGTTGCAGACCCATCCCCACGACCACCGGCCGTTGGCCGAGCGACTGGCGGCACGACCGGCGGAGCTGCACAGCCCGCAGCACCCGATCGAGATCGTCAACGGTGGGCAGGCCCTGCGCATCACGCTGCAGCGAGGCAGCGGGCGCCATTGGGACCTGCTGTTGTCCGCGCCGGCAGGGCAGCCAAGCGCCACCGCCGGAGCGCGCTAAGCAGGCTCTGGACCACCCGGTCTTCGCTCATCATTTCGCTTTTGTTCGTCATTCCCGCGAAAGCGGGAACCCAGCGCCTCTGCTTTCAATGACTTGAAGTCACTAGGCGGGCAGTTTTTGCTCACCCCGCCGCGATCGGCGACAATACCCGGCCCCCTCGCGCCGCGCCGTTTTTCGGTGGCCTCCGCGTGGGATGTCTTCCACTCCCCTCGGTGACGCATGAATTTTCACGAATACCAGGCAAAGCAGCTGTTTGCCGACTACGGCATTGCGGTGCCGGCCGGGCGCATTGCGCGCACTCCGGAAGAAGCGGTCGAAGCGGCCAAGTCCATCCCCGGCGACCTGTGGGTCGTCAAGGCGCAGATCCATGCCGGTGGTCGCGGCAAGGCCGGCGGCGTCAAACTCGCCCGGTCGTATGACGAGGTCAAGCAGTACGCCGCGGCGATGCTGGGCACCAAGATGGAAACCTACCAGACCGCTGGCGTCGAGTTGCCGATCGACACCGTGCTGGTGTGCGAAGGCACCGACATCGACAAGGAACTGTACCTGTCGGTGCTGGTCGACCGCAGCACGCAGACGGTGACCTTCATCGCCTCCGCTGAAGGCGGCATGGAGATCGAGCAGGTCGCCCGCGAGAAGCCCGAGGCGATCAAGACCGTCCACGTCAACTACGTGGAAGGCCTGCAGCCGTACCAGTGCCGCGCGCTCGGTTTCGATATGGGCCTGACCGCCAAGCAGTCCAACCAGCTGACCAAGATCATGATGGGGCTGTTCAAGCTGTTCCACGAGAAGGACCTGGCACTGGTCGAGCTGAACCCGCTGGCGATCCTCACCGATGGCAACCTGGCGGTGCTGGACGGCAAGATCAACTCCGATGACAGCGCCACCTTCCGCCACCCCGACCTGGCCCAGATGCGCGACATCCGCCAGGAAGACGAGGCCGAGGTCAAGGCCAGCCAGCACGACCTGAACTACGTGACCATGGACGGCAACATCGGTTGCATGGTCAACGGCGCGGGCCTGGCGATGGCGACGATGGACGTGATCTCGCTCAACGGCGGCTCGCCGGCGAACTTCCTGGACGTTGGCGGCGGCGCCACCAAGGAGCGCGTGACCGAGGCGTTCAAGCTGATCCTGTCGAGCGACGACGTGAAGGCGATCTTCGTCAACATCTTCGGCGGCATCGTGCGTTGCGACATGATTGCCGAGGGCATTATCGCGGCGGTCAAGGAAGTCGACGTCAAGGTGCCGGTGATCGTGCGCCTGGCCGGTACCAACGTGGAAGCGGGCAAGGAGTTGCTGAAGAACTCCGGTCTGGCCATCACGCCGGCCGACGACATCAACGACGGCGCCCGCAAGGCCGTTGCCGCCGTTGCCGCCTGACACCCTCACCAGGATTCGATACACATGAGCGTTTTGATCAACAAGAACACCAAGGTGATCGTGCAGGGCTTCACCGGCTCGCAGGGCACCTTCCACGCCGAGCAGATGCTCGAATACGGCACCCAGGTCGTGGGTGGCGTGACCCCGGGCAAGGGCGGCACCACGCACCTGAACCTGCCGGTCTTCAACACCGTCGCCGATGCGGTCGACCAGACGGGCGCGGATGCGTCGGTCATCTACGTGCCGCCGGCGTTTGCCGCTGACGCGATCCTGGAAGCCGCCGATGCCGGCATCACCGTCATCGTGTGCATCACCGAGGGCATCCCGGTGCTGGACATGCTGCGGGTCAAGAACGTGCTGAACGACTACGACGACGTCGTGTTGATCGGCCCGAACTGCCCCGGCGTGATCACTCCCGGCGAGTGCAAGATCGGCATCATGCCCGGCCAAATCCACACCGTCGGCAAGATCGGCATCGTGTCGCGTTCGGGCACCCTGACCTACGAGGCGGTCAAGCAGACCACCGACGTGGGCCTGGGCCAATCGACCGTCATTGGTATTGGCGGCGACCCGATCCACGGCTTGGACTTCATCGACTGCCTGAAGTTGTTCCAGGACGATGAGCAGACCGAAGGCATCATCATGGTCGGCGAGATCGGCGGCAGCGCCGAGGAAGAGGCGGCCGAGTTCATCGCCCAGTACGTGACCAAGCCGGTGGTGGGTTTCATCGCCGGTGCCAGCGCCCCGGAAGGCAAGCGCATGGGCCACGCCGGTGCGATCGCCTCCGGCGGCCAGGGCACTGCGGCGGGCAAGTTTGCCGCGATGGAAAAGGCCGGCGTGACCACGGTCAAGTCGCCCGGCGACCTGGGCGCGGCGATTGCGAAGCGTCTGGCGAAGTAATACGTCCCGACCGGTTGCGTCGGCGGTAAAGAAAGCTGCTGCGACCGATGGGAGCGACAGAGAAAGGCCACCTTCGGGTGGCCTTTTTCGTGGGGGCGAGCTGATCTGCTTCTGCCCCCTCTCCCGCTTGCGGGAGAGGGCTGGGGTGAGGGCGCTCGCAGCCCAAAGCCCCTCATCCGCCCTTCGGGCACCTTCTCCCGCAGGCGGGAGAAGGGAAGTTGCGTCTGGCCGGTAGGATTGCCACGATCACCGTCATATTCATCGAAGGAGCGCAAGGATGCGCGAGGGGCAGAAACGTAATTTCGCGCGTGCGTTACGCGGGACGATGACCGATGCCGAGCGGAAGGTCTGGTACCAGCTGCGGGATCGCAGGCTGCTGGACGCCAAATTCAGGCGGCAATTCCCGATCGGTCGGTATGTCGTGGATTTCGTCTGTCTCGATGCCGGTTTGATCGTCGAGATCGATGGTGGCCAGCACAATGGCTCCATGCATGACGCGATCCGCGACCGGTTCCTTCGCGAGCAGGGCTTTAGCGTGCTCCGGTTCTGGAACAATGACGTCTTGACCGACATCGGACGGGTGCTGGCGTGCATCTGCGAAGCACTGGTCCCCACTCCATATCCGGCAGAAGACTGACATGACCCAACCCATTCGCATCGCGCTGGCACAGTTCGACTTTCCGGTCGGCGCGGTGGAAGACAACGCGAGCCGGATCATCAAGCTCATCGGCCAGGCACGCGATGAGTACGGGGCCGACCTGGTGCTGTTCCCGGAGTTGGCGCTGTCCGGGTATCCGCCGGAGGACTTGCTGCTGCGACCGGGCTTCCTGGCCGACTGCGATGCGGCGATGCGGCGGGTCGCGCTTGCGGCGACAGGGATCACCGCGGTGGTGGGCTGGCCGGAAACGGCTGGGGCGGTGGTCTACAACGCGGCCAGCATCCTGCGCGATGGATGCATCGAGCGGACCTATCGCAAGCGTGAGTTACCCAATTACGCGGTGTTCGACGAACGGCGCTATTTCGTGGTCGACCCGGACGGCCGTGACTGCGTGTTCGAGCTCAATGGGGTCCGGCTGGGACTGCTGATCTGCGAGGATTTATGGTTCCACGAGCCGCTGGCCTCCACGATTGCCGCCGGCGCGGAGCTGGTGTTGTCGATCAATGCCTCCCCGTTCGAACGCGACAAGCACGGCCGGCGTGTCACGTTGCTGGAGGACGCGACCCGCGGTAGCGGCGTGCCGATTGCGTACCTCAACGGGGTCGGCGGCCAGGATGCGGTGGTGTTTGATGGCGACTCGATGGTGGCCGATGGCGACGGCCATGTGCATCCGACGGCGGCGGCGTTCCAGGAGCAATGGCTGGTGGTCGATTTCGACCCGGCGCAGCGACGTTTCCAGCCGGTGCTGTGGCCGCACGACGGCGATGAAAGCCGGGATGCGCTGGCTTGGCGCGCGGTGGTCTGCGGGACCCGGGACTATTGCCGGAAAAATGGCTTCGGCAAGGTCTGGCTGGGCTTGTCGGGCGGGCTGGATTCGGCCGTGTGCCTGGCCATCGCGGTGGACGCGCTGGGTGCGGACAACGTCACCGCCGTGCGGATGCCGTCGCGCTACACCGCCGATCTGTCCAACGACCTGGCGGCCGAGCAGTGCGAGCGGCAGGGTGTGCGGCTGTTGACGGTGCCGATCGAGAAGCCGTTCCAGGGCTACCTGGACGCACTGGCCGAGTTGTTCGAAGGCGAACCGGCCGACACCACCGAGGAGAACCTGCAGTCACGGACCCGCGGCGGGATCCTGATGGCATTGAGCAACAAGTTCGGCGGCTTGCTGCTGACCACCGGCAACAAGAGCGAGTACGCGGTCGGCTACGCGACCATCTACGGCGACATGGCCGGCGGCTACGCGCCGTTGAAGGACCTGTACAAGACCGAGGTGTTCGCGCTGGCGCGTTGGCGCAATACGGTCGGTGACACCACCGAAGGCAGCGGGGCGGTCCCGGTCGGGGCGGCTGCGGTGGGAGTAATCCCGGTCGGGGTAATCGAGCGGCCGCCATCGGCCGAGTTGCGCGCCGACCAGAAGGACCAGGACTCGTTGCCGCCGTACGACGTGCTTGACGCGATCCTGGTGCGTTACGTGGACCAGGAGCAGTCGCGCGGGGAGATCATCGAGGCCGGCTTCGATGCCGCCACCGTCGACAAGGTGTTGCGGCTGGTGCGGATCAGCGAATGGAAGCGCCACCAGGCCGCGCCCGGGCCGAAGGTGTCACGCCGCGCGTTCGGTCGCGAGCGCCGCTACCCCATCAGCAACGGATACAAGGGGTAGCGGGTCCCTTTAGTTGTCGAGCGCGGACTTCTCGCCGGAAAACGGGTTCAGCTTGCGCCAGTCGCTGGGGAAGTCGGGCCAGTTTCCGCTCAGGTACGGATGGTCCGGTGCATTCTGGGCCAGTACCCGGCGCGCGTCGGCGGCGAGAGTCTCGTTGCCCAATCCCTCGTAAGCGGATGCCAGCGTCGCTACGGCGTCGTTCTGGTAAATGCTCTGCGGGTAGGTTTCCAGCAGGTAGGTCGCACGATCGGCAGCGGCGACGTAGGCGGTGCGGCGCAGGTAGTACAGGGCCGTTTCCAGCTCGTGTCGCGCAAAGGTATTGCGCAGCTCGGCCATGCGGTCACGTGCATCGGCGGCATAGCGGCTGTTGGGATAACGGCTGGTGACGATCGAGAAGTCGTTGTAGGCCTGGGTCGGGGTGGCCAGGTCGCGGCGGCTGGCGTCCAGCCGCCAAACCTTCTGCAGGAACACCGCGTCGCGGTTGGAATTCACCAAGCCGCGCAGGTAGTACATGTAGGCGATGTTGCGGTGGGTCGGGTAGGTGCGGATGAAGCGGTCAATGCTGCTGATCGCCTCCTCATGCGCGCCGGACTTGTACTGCGCGTAGGCGGTCTCCATGAACGCCTGCTCGGTATACGGGCCATAGGGGTACTGGGCGATGAGGCCCCTGAAGGTGGTGGCGGCGACCGACCAGTTGCCGCTGATCATCGAGGCATGGGCCTTCTCGTAGAGCTGCTCCACCGGCGCGTTTTCCGGTGCGTCCTTTTTCTTGAACATTGAGCAGCCGGAGCCGACGAACAGGACAACCAGCATCAGCGAAAGCAGGCGAATTGGGGAGGAACGATCGGTCATGGTCGGGATCAACGGGCGCCGGAGGCACGAAGCGCCGATAATAGCAGTCCCGCGCCGTGTGCCCTTAACCGTGTCCATCCAATGAGCCAACCTGCCATCTCCCTGCAGGCCGTCGTGCCTGATGCCGCCGCCGGACGTCGCTTCGATGCGGTGCTGGCTGAACTGTTCCCGTCCTATTCGCGCAGCCGGCTGGCGAGCTGGATCAAGTCCGGAGAAGTCCTGCTGGACGGGCGTGAAGCGCGCCCGCGCGACCCGGTCCGCGGGGGTGAGTCCGTCGTCCTGCATGCGGTGCCCGAGGTCCAGACCCGTTCCGAGGCCGAGGATATCCCGTTGCGGGTGCTGTTCGAGGACGAGCATGTGATCGTGATCGACAAGCCGGCGGGCCTGGTGGTGCATCCGGGTGCGGGCAATCCGGACGGCACCCTGGTCAATGCGTTGCTGTTCCGGCACCCGGAGCTGAATGCGCTGCCGCGGGCGGGCGTCGTGCATCGTCTCGACAAGAACACCTCGGGGGTGATGGTGGTTGCGCGCAGCCTGGTCGCGCATACCGCGCTGGTGGCCCAGTTGTCGGCGCGCGACGTGCACCGGCAATACCTGACCGTGGTGTCGGGGGCGCTGGTATCGGGCGGGACCGCGAACGCGCCGATCGACCGCCACCCGCGCGACCGGATCCGGATGGCGGTGCGCGAGGACGGCCGCGACGCGATCACCCATTACCGCCTGCGTGAGCGCTTCCGTGCCCACACCTTGCTGGAGTGCCGCCTGGAAACCGGTCGTACCCACCAGATCCGGGTGCACATGGCACACCTGAAGCATCCGATCATCGGCGACTCGCTGTATGGCGGCTCGCTGAAGCTGCCGCGCGGTGCCAACGACGCGCTGGTCGAGGCGCTGAAGGGATTCAAGCGCCAGGCGCTGCATGCGGAGACGCTGGAGTTCGTGCATCCGGTGAGCGGTGAGCCGGTGCGCTGCAGCGCGCCGATGCCGCCCGACATGCAGGCGTTGGTGAAGGCCTTGCAGGACGATACCCGCGAAGCGGCCGAGCGGGAGCGCTGAGCGATGGCTGCGTGCCGGCCGAGCGCTTATCGTCTTGAACCCGTGAACGCGGCGGCACGTCTCCCTACGGTCGTCTTGGTGGCCGTCGGCGCGGACGTCGGCACTGATGGCCAGAATGGGCGGGCCCCGCCGTGAGCCGCGCCCTGTTGAAGGCCAATTGGCCCGCGCCGCGTGGCGTCCATGCTTTCACCACCTTGCGTCACGGCGCGGGCGGTTCGGTCGCACCGTTCGACACGTTCAACCTGGGCAACCGCGTCGCCGTCGACGGCGATGACCCGGAGCGGGTGGAGCGCAACCGCGCCGAGTTGATCGCGTTGGCTGGCTTGCCCTCGGCACCGCACTGGTTGCGGCAGGTGCACGGTGAGGGCGTATTCCGCGTCGGCGAGCCCCCTCACAACCAAACGGCGGGGCTTCCTCTCAGCTCTTTACACCCTTCGGGCGCCGCCGCGGGAGAGGAAAAAACGACCGAGCCCGAAGCCGATGCCGCGGTCACTTCCATGGCCGGTGCGGTACTCGCGATCCTTACCGCCGACTGCCTGCCGGTGCTGTTCTGTGCCGATGACGGCCGTGAGGTCTCGGCGGCCCACGCGGGATGGCGCGGTCTGGCCGGCGGTGTGCTGGAAGCCACCGTCGCGGCGATGCGGACGCCGCCTGCGCAAGTGATGGCATGGCTGGGGCCGGCCGCGGGGCCGGAGAACTACGAGATCGGCGTCGAGGTGCGCGATGCGTTCGTATCGCAGGATCCGTCCGCGGCCCGCGCCTTCACGGCGACCCGGCCGGACCATTGGCGAGTCGATCTGTACGCGCTGGCGCGGCAGCGGCTGGCAGCGGTTGGCATCGCGCCGGGCCGCATCCACGGCGGCGGGTTGTGCACGATCGCCGATCCGCAGCGCTTCTATTCGCACCGTCGCGATCAACGCACCGGGCGGATGGCGTCGCTGATCTGGATCGACTGAGCTCGCCGCCTGAGCGCACCGAGCGGATCCGGGAGCGCATCGGCCCCTTGGCATCCAAGCCATGCGCCGGCCCCGCCGCAAATCGACGGCTGCGGGGCGGAGTCCGTCAGCCAATCACCCGCGGCCGGGCAAGCCGCTTGAGGACAAACGGCTTGGGAGCCAGCGGCGCATCAGTCGTTGGCTGCCCGTCCAGGCGAAACACCGACACCGCCTGAATGAGCTGGCCGGCTTGCTGCTCCATGCTGCGCGCGGCCGTGCTGGCATCGTCGACCACCCGGGCGTTGTGCTGGGTCGCCTCGTCCATCTCGGTGATGGTCTGGCCGACCTGCAATATCCCCGCCGACTGCTCCTGCGACGCGGTGGAGATCCCGGCGATGATGTCGGTCACGTGACGCACGCTGGTGACGATGTCGCCCATCGTCCGGCCCGCCCGGTCGGCCAGCGCCCTGCCGCCAGCGATCTTGTCGACCGAGTCCTCGATCAAGCCCTTGATCTCCTTGGCCGAGGCCGCCGAGCGCTGCGCGAGCAGGCGAACCTCCGAGGCGACCACTGCGAAGCCTCGGCCCTGCTCGCCGGCCCGTGCTGCTTCGACCGCGGCATTGAGCGCGAGGATATTGGTCTGGAAGGCGATCCCGTCGATGACCCCGATGATCTCGGCGATCTTGTTCGATGCGGACTCGATGCCGTGCATGGTGCTGACCACCTCGCCGACGACCTCGCCTCCTTGCGTCGCGACCTCCGCCGCGGCGACCGACAGCTCGCGTGCCTGGCCGGCGTGCTCGGCGTTGCGGCGCACCGCTTCGGTCAGTTGCTGCATCGAGGCGGCCGCGGTCTCCAGGCTGGCCGCCTGTTGCGCCGTGCGCTGCGACAGGTCGTTGTTGCCGGTGGCGATCCCGGTCGCGGCGTCACTGATCGCCTGCGATGACTGCTGGATACCGCCGACGATGCGCGCGAGCTGCTCGGCCGTGGTGTCGGCATCGCTGCGTATCTGCGCGAATACGCCATGGAAATCCCCTTGCATGCGCGCGCCGAGGTCGCCGCGGGCGAGTGCGCCGAGCAGGCGCGATACCTCCGACAGGCTGTCGGCGTTGGCATCAAGCAGGCCGTTGAGCTGCCCCGCCAATTGGAGGAAGAACCCGTGCTTGCCCTCGGTGGCGATACGACCGGAGAGGTCGCCCGCGGCCGCCGCGCGCACCACTTGCGCGACCTCCTCCTCCACCGCCACCTCGGCGGTGCGGTCGTACCACTCCACCACATATCCCTGGCGTTGGTCGTCGGCATCGATGACCGGACTGATGGTCAGGCGCATGATCCGGCCGCCGACCTCGATCCGGGCCTCATGGCTGCCCGCCAGCCCGGCCAGCAGACCGGCCTGATGCTCGGGGTGGCGATGGAACGTGTCGATGCTGGTGCCGACCAGGTGAGCGGCGTCGAACTCCGGCAGGTCCCGGCGCAGTGCCTCCTGCGCGTCGCCGAGCATCCTCAGCAGCGGACGGTTGACGTACACGATGGTGCGGTCGCTGTCGGCGATCATCACATTGGCGGTGACGTCGTCCAGCGCGGTACGGATGCGCAGGTTTTCCGAGCCCAGGGCACGCTCGCTTTGCAGACGTTGCTGGAGTTGCAGGCTGCTGCTCTGCAGCGCCTCGGCGAGCGAGGCCCGGGGGAACGTCATCGCGGCGACATCGGCGGCGAGCGGACGCTCGTTGGCCAGGTCGATCGCCACCCGGGTCAACTGCTCGGGTGCATGGCCCAGGCACAACAGCTCGCGACGCATCTGCACGGCCATCACCACCAGCAGGCCGGTCTCCGCGACCACGTAGGCCGCATGCAGCACGACGATGCCGAAGCCGCTGCCGGGCGGAAAGGTGGGAAACGGCAGGCCACGGGCTTGCAGGTAGAAGAACACCACGTGGTGCACGGCGATCGCCGCCGCGGCGACCACGATCGGCACCCAGTCGCGGTAGTACAGCAGCAGCGCGATCAGCAGGATCACGCCGAAGTGGACTTCGACCATGCCGCCGGACTGGTGGATCATCACCGCCGACAGAACCATCAACACCAGCGCCACGCTCACCCGGCTGAGGCGGGTACCGGGGAACAGCGCGACCTGGCACGCGATGAGCGCGACGCTGGGCACGGTGATGACGAAGAACGGCAGCCACTGCCCGTGGTATACGGCCAGCGCCGCGGATACCGCACCCAGCAGCAGACCGACTCCCACGAACAGGCGGTCTGCGCCGGCGGCCAGTTGCTGCAGGTAGGCGTATCGCTCGCGTCCCACCCAGTGCGGCATTGAATCTGTGGACATCGTGATGTTTCCCATGGTTCGGCGGAGCTTGGTTCGACGGGCTGTCAGCAGCGACAGTGGGTGGTGGAAATGAAGGCGGCAGGCGGTTCGCGTAGCAGGCTGGGCAGCAGGGTGGCGACGGCAATGCCGGTTCCCCCGCAGAGGTCGTCGAACCGCAGCGGTCCGGCGTACACCAGCTGCGAGTGCGCATCCAGCACCACCAGTTCGAACGGCAGGGTCGGTTGCGCCGTCATCGCGCCCAGATCGACGAGCTCCAGTCGGGCCTGCATCAGGGCCTGCTCGGTGGCCGCCCAGTCGGCGTTGCCGCAGGCGCAGGTTGGTGCGGGCATGCGCACCGCGATGCCGGCGCCCGCGGCGGATCGCAGTTGGCCCGTTGCCTGCAACCAGTCAACGATGAACGCGGCATCCGGCAGTGGTTGGGATCGGGGGGCATAAAGGGCAGCGAAGGCGGGGATAACGAAACCCAGCCAGAGTGCGAGCAAGGCAGCCCCCAGCCATGGTGTCGCCGTCACGACACGAAGGTGCCACCGACTACCCGGGTCAATCATCCCCATACCCATGCCTCCCCATGGCTGCTTGATGGATATCGGCAGCAAGGTAAAAATCTTGAATCTCCGGGTGCTGCGGCGTCGGATGGCAGGTTCCGGCGCGAGGGCCGATCAGGCCCCGTAAAGCGCATCCGTGCACACGGCCGTGGCCACCCGCATGCCAGCATTGGGGTGGACGCGGTCGCTGGAAAGTGCAGGCAATGCTTGAACCCGGCTGCAACGATCCGCACTTCCTTTGCATCGTGGCCTTGTCGGCCGCCCGTACATGAGGAATTCCACCATGCGAATGGACAAGCTCACATCGCGCTTCCAGCAGGCGCTTGCCGACGCGCAGTCCCTGGCGGTCGGGCGCGATCACAACGTCATCGAGCCGGCGCACCTGCTGGTCGCGCTGATCGACCAGTCCGGCGGCAGCACCCGCCCGCTTCTGTCCCAGGCCGGGGTCAACGTGCCGGTGCTGCGCGAGCGATTGGGCGAGGCGCTCGACAAGCTGCCGACCGTCTCCGGCCAGGCCGGCAGCGTCAGCGTCGGCAATGACTTGTCGCGGTTGCTCAACGTGACCGACAAATACGCCCAGCAGCGCGGCGACGCCTTCATTGCCAGCGAGCTGTTCGTGCTGGCGGCGCTGGAGGACGGCGGCGAGGTCGGCCGTGCGTTGAAGGCGGCGGGCGCCGAGAAGTCCCGTATCGAAGCGGCCATCGACAAGGTCCGGGGAGGCGAAACCGTGCAATCAGAAAATGCCGAGGACCAGCGCCAGGCGCTGGAGAAGTACACCATCGACCTGACCGCGCGCGCCGAGTCCGGCAAGCTCGATCCGGTGATTGGCCGCGACGAGGAAATCCGCCGCACCATCCAGGTGCTGCAGCGCCGGACCAAGAACAACCCGGTGCTGATCGGCGCGCCCGGCGTCGGCAAGACCGCGATCGCAGAAGGCCTGGCCCAACGCATCATCAACAACGAGGTGCCCGAGGGCTTGCGCGGCAAGCGCGTGTTGTCGCTGGACATGGGCGCGCTGATTGCCGGGGCGAAGTTCCGTGGCGAGTTCGAGGAGCGCCTGAAGGGCGTGCTGAGTGATCTGGCCAAGAACGAAGGCCAGGTGATCCTGTTCATCGACGAGCTGCACACCGTGGTCGGGGCCGGCAAGGCCGAGGGTTCGATGGATGCCGGCAACATGCTCAAGCCGGCACTGGCACGCGGCGAGTTGCACTGCATCGGCGCAACCACGCTGGACGAGTACCGGAAGTACATCGAGAAGGATGCCGCGCTGGAGCGCCGGTTCCAGAAGGTACTGGTCGATGAGCCGAGCGTGGAGGACACCATCGCGATCCTGCGTGGGCTGAAGGAGAAGTACGCGGTCCACCACGGGGTGGAGATCACTGACCCGGCGGTCGTCGCCGCGGCGACCTTGAGCCATCGCTACATCGCCGACCGCCAGCTGCCCGACAAGGCGATCGACCTGATGGACGAGGCGGCCAGCCGGATCCGCATGGAGATCGATTCCAAGCCCGAGGAGCTGGACCGCAAGGAACGCCGGCTGATCCAGCTGAAGATCCAGCGCGAGGCGCTGAAGAAGGAAAAGGACGCCGCCAGCAAGCAGCGTCTTGCCGACCTGCAGGCCGAAATCGACGTGTTGGAGCGGGAGTTCAACGACCTGGAGGAAATCTGGAAAGCCGAGAAGGCGATGCTGCAGGGCGCGACGAAGATCAAGGAACAGATCGAGGCCGCCAAACTCGAGCTGGAAGCCGCACAGCGCAAGCAGGACTTCGCGAAAATGAGCGAGATCCAGTACGGCCGCCTGCCGGAGTTGGAGAAGCAGGCCAAGGCCGCGCACGAGGCCGAGACCCGGGGTTTCACCCTGTTGCAGGACAAGGTCACCGCGGAGGAGATCGCCGAGGTAGTCAGCCGCTGGACGGGCATTCCGGTGTCGAAGATGCTCGAAGGTGAGCGCGAGAAACTGCTGCAGATGGAGCAGCACCTGCACACCCGGGTGGTCGGCCAGGACGAGGCGATCAAGGTCGTGTCGGATTCGGTGCGACGCTCACGCGCGGGCTTGTCGGACCCGAACCGGCCCAGCGGCTCGTTCCTGTTCCTGGGGCCCACCGGCGTCGGCAAGACCGAGCTGTGCAAGGCGCTGGCGGAGTTCCTGTTCGACAGCGCCGACGCGATGATCCGGATCGACATGAGCGAGTTCATGGAGAAGCATTCGGTCAGCCGTCTGGTCGGCGCGCCGCCGGGTTACGTCGGCTACGAGGAGGGTGGTTACCTGACGGAAGCGGTGCGGCGGCGGCCGTACAGCGTCATCCTGCTGGATGAGGTCGAGAAGGCGCACCCGGATGTGTTCAACATCCTGCTGCAGGTGCTCGACGACGGCCGCCTGACCGACGGCCAGGGCCGCACGGTGGACTTCCGCAATACCGTGATCGTGATGACCAGCAACCTGGGGAGCCAGATGATCCAGGAGATGGACGCCGATGACACGCCTGAGGGCTACACCCAGATGAAGGCTGCGGTGATGGGCGTGGTGCAGAGCCACTTCCGCCCGGAGTTCATCAACCGGCTGGATGACATCGTGGTGTTCCATTCGTTGGACAAGCAGCAGATCCGCGAGATCGCCCGGATCCAACTGCACGGTCTGGACAAGCGGCTGGCCGAGCGCGGGTTGACGCTCGAGTTGTCCGACAGCGCGCTGGCGCTGCTGGCCAATGTCGGCTTCGATCCGGTGTATGGCGCGCGGCCGTTGAAGCGGGCGATCCAGCAGCAGTTGGAGAACCCGTTGGCGACGAAGATCCTGTCGGGCGAGTTCGCCAGTGGTGAGGTCATCCACGTTGATGCCGAAGGTGGTGGGCTGGTATTCCGGAAGGGGTGAGCGGCTGCGGTCGGGCGGGTGCCGGGCTGCGGGGGCGATTGCTCCACACCTCGGTCAGGGCGTCCTGCCCTGACTCGGGGCCGCAGACCATCCATGGCCTGCTTTCCGCAACACCCCCACATCCCGACACCCGCGGACAGTTGCTCTGGCTCCGGGGAGGCTGAAGATCAAAGTCCATGGATCCCCGCCTTCGCGAGGATGACGAGCAAAAGCCGAGTTTCCAGCCTTGTCTTTGTTCTTGTTTTTACCGGCCGACGACAATCGATGGCCGATGCGGCGTCCTGCCGGGGTATTGCGGAGAGCGGACATGGATGGCCGACCGAGCCGAGGAGCAATGCCCCGGCAGGGCGTCGCTGCTGCCGAAGCCCGCAACCCAAAACCCCATTTCTCCCAGGACCCCAATCACCAATCACCAATCACCAATCACCAATCACCAATCACCAATCACCAATCACCGTGCCGGTTCGCGGTCGCAATTGAAAAAGCCTCCCCGCCAATGAGCAGGGAGGCTTCGTTTCACACACGTGTCGCGGGGAGAGTTACCAGCGGTAGCCCACCTTCGCGTACATGTAGGCGCCGTTGAAGCCGAACGGCGAGGCTGAGCTGTACGGGAACTGGCCGCTGGTCGAGTTGCCGAAGATGTTCTCCTCCGGATACTCGTCCAGCACGTTGTCGCCGCCCAGGGTGAAGCTCCAGCGATCCAGGTGGTAGGTCGCGGCCAGGTCGATCAGCCACTTGGGGTCGTAGGTCTGGTCGTTGTCGGCGTTGTTGGGCGTGGTCTCAAAGCTGCCGTAGCGCGTCGTACCGGCCAGCAGGGTCCAGTCGCCCAGGTTCCAGGTGCCGTTGAGTACGAACTTGTCGCGCGGGAACCCCTTCTCGATCCGGCCCTGTTCGGCCCGGTCCAGTCGGTCCAGGTCCAGGCCACCGGTCTCCAGCTCCGGCGGGTTGGGCGCGATGCGGGTGATCTCGGTTTTCGAATAGTTGTAGCCGGCGGTCACGTCCAAGGTGCCGGCGGCCAGATCCCAACGATAGCTGCCGAGGACGTCGATGCCGCGGCTGCGGGTGTCGATGGCGTTGGTGAAGTAGCGACCACCGGTGACGCCGAAGATGCCGCGTGCCTCGAGGAAGTCGCGGACGTCATCGCCGGTGAGGTTGGACGACAGAACGATGCGGTCGTCGACATCAACCTGATAAGCATCGACGGTGACATACAGCCGGTCCACCGGCTGCAGCACCACGCCAAGACTGTAGGAGAGCGACTCTTCCGGCTGCAGCGGCTCGGCACCCAGAGCCTCGGCGATCGGGCTGGAAGCCGGGAAGGTGCGGATCTCGAACGGGTCGCTGATGCCGGCGATGAAAGTGGTGCTGGTGGTCTGGAAGTTCTGCTGCGACAGCGAGGGCGCGCGGAAGCCGCTGGAGACGGTGCCGCGCAGGGCAACGGCGTCGCTGAACTCGTAACGCCCCGACAGCTTGAAGGAGGTCTGGTTGCCGAAGTCGCTGTAGTCCTCGTAACGCACCGCCGCGCCACCGGAGAAGCGATCGCTGAGGTCGGCCTCAAGGTCGGCATACAGCGCGTAGCTGTCGCGCGAATAGTGGCCGGCATCGCTCGGGCGGTAGCCCGGAAAGCCCTGCGCACCCGAGGCGATAGGCCGAGGCAGCGGTCCCTGGCTCCAGGAGTCCGGCTCACCCGGGGACTGGTTCCATTTCTCTTCGCGGTACTCGGTACCCATCGCGAAGTTGACCGGGTAGGCCAGGCCCCAGTCGAACTGGCGGCTGAGGTCGAGGTTGACGATGTTCTGGGTGGTCTCCAGTGCGCCGGCGAAGAACGACGTCGGCGAACTTGGCCCCAGGCTGGCGTTGAGCGAGTTGCGGGTGAAGAATTCAAGGTGGTTGTAGCCGTAGTTGTAGCTCAGGTCCCAGGCCCAGCCGGCGGTGTCGCCGCGCAGTCCGGCCACCAGTGAGCGGTCATCGGCGATGTTGTTGATCTGCGGCACGAAGCCGTCGGGGTGGATTGAGGGAATGTTCTGGTTCGGGTTGCCCGGTGCGCGGAAGAAGGCGAACGAGGTGATGTCGCGTTCGCTGGCCATGCCGAAGGCGTACAGGTCGATGGTGTCGGTCAACGGGATCTCGGAGTTGGCCGAAAACGCCCAGTGCTCGACGGACGGATCGCCATAGACAAAGGCCTTCTGGCCGAGCTCGGGTTGGGTCGGGCTGGGCGTGCCCGCGAAAGGACGCGCGCGGTTGGTGAAGTCCTGCTCGCCGAACTGTCCGGCCAGGTGCAGGAAGCCTTCCTCGCCGATCGTGATCCCGGCATCGCCGGAAACCTGGTGCTGCTTGCCGTCGCCTGCGGAGTACTGGCCGTAGCTCGCATCCAGGCTACCGCCGCTGCCGGCCCCCTTGAGGACGATGTTGACCACCCCGGCAATGGCATCGGAGCCGTATTGCGCCGAGGCGCCGTCGCGCAATACCTCGACCCGCTCGATCGCCGAGACCGGGATGGCGTTGAGGTCGACCGGGGACGAGCCGCGACCTTGGCTGCCGTTGACGTTGAGCAGTGCGGTGGTGTGGCGGCGCTTGCCGTTGACCAGCACCAGCACCTGGTCGGGTGCGAGGCCACGCAACTGTGCCGGTCGGATCGCGCTGGTGCCGTCGGTGACCGCCGGACGCGGGAAGTTGAGCGATGGCAACGCCCGCGACAACGCTGTGGCCAGCTCGGTGGTGCCGGTGGCCCGCAGCACCTCCGGGGTGATGATGTCGATCGGCGACGCCGACTCGGCGATGGTACGGCCGGTCACCCGGGTGCCGGTGACGATCACCTGGTCAAGCGTGGTGGCGTCATCGACAGGGACGGTCGCGGTCTGGGCAAAGGCTCCGGGAGCGGCGAGTGCAACGGCGATGGCCAACTGCAGGCGGGTCGGGGTCATGGTGGGTTCTCGGGGGAAGACCGCAATGGCGGCGTTCCCTTGATTAACCCAAAATTAACGCTCCCGTCAAACCATCTTGATGGAACGATGGAAGTACGTTAATGGAACGACCGGCCGGACCTGTGCGCAACCAGGTGATCAGGCCCGATGGCCGTCAGGCGCGGCTGGTCCGTGGCAAGTGGTGATCACCCCGATAAGCCGGGGTGGCAATCACCATCTCGGCCAGGCTGTGGGCAAGTTCGCGCTCGGCCAGCACCACGCCGTCGGCGCCACGCTCCAACAGGTGTTTGACCTCCGCATCACTGTGCGCGCGTGCCAGCAAGGTCAGAGACGGGTTGATGGCACGCAGCTTGGCCATGGTCTCGCCTGCTTCCAGCGGCTGCGGGATCGCCAGGATCGCGATGGTGGCACGCTCGGGGTGCGCCTCCTCCAGTACCAGGTCGGCGGCCGCACTGCCGCGGATTGCCGGGATGCCCGCAGCGTGCGCGCGCTCGACGTGGTGGCTGCTATCGTCGATGACGATCACCGGTATGTCGTGGCCACGCAGCAGCTTGACCAGCTCGGTGCCGACGCTGCCGAAACCAATCACGATGGCGTGATCGCTCAGGTCCAGCGACGGGCCGGGCAGGGGTCCGGTTTCGACCTGCTCCTCGGCCAACCGGGTGTGCCTGGCTTGCCAGCGATCGACCAGCACGAAGATCAGCGGGTTGAGCATGATCGTGATCAGGGCGCCGGCCAGGACCAGGTCCTGCGCTTCCTCATTCATGATCTGCAACGCGACGCCGAGACCGGCAATGATGAAGGCGAACTCGCCGATCTGCGCCAGGCTGGCGGAGATGGTGATGGCGGTGATGTTGGGATAGCCGAACGCGCGCACGATCACGTAGGCGGCCGCGGACTTGCCGAACAGGATGATCAGCACCGTCGCCAGCACGTGCAGCGGCTGCTCGATCAGGATCATCGGGTCGAACAACATCCCGACCGAGACGAAAAACAGCACCGCGAACGCATCGCGCAGCGGCAGCGAATCACTAGCGGCCTTGTGGCTGAGCTCGGACTCGTTGAGCAGCAGTCCGGCGAAGAATGCGCCCAGTGCAAACGAGACCCCGAACAGCTCCGCCGAGCCATAGGCCACGCCCAGCGCGATCGACAATACCGACAGGGTGAACAGCTCGCGCGAGCCGGTGCCGGCGGTGCGTTCCAATACCCAGGGGATCACCCGCCGGCCCACTACCATCATCACCGCGACGAAGGCTGCGACCTGCACCAGGGTCAGCAGAATAGCGACCACGATCGATCCAAAGGTGTGGGTTTCGCCGCCGACGGAAGGATTGGTGATCTCGGCCAGCACCGGCATCAGCACCAGCGCGATCACGCAAGCCAGGTCTTCCACGATCAGCCAGCCCACCGCGATCTTGCCGCGGTTGGTGTCCAGCAGGCGGCGGTCTTCCATCGCCCGCAGCAGCACCACGGTACTGGCGGTGGCGAGCGAGAAGCCGAACACCAGTCCGTGCACGGTCGACCAGCCCATCAGCGCGGCCAGGCCCCAGCCGAGCAGCGTGGCGACGGTGATCTGGACCATCGCGCCGGGGATCGCGATCCACTTGACCGCCATCAGGTCCTTGACCGAGAAATGCAGGCCGACGCCGAACATCAGCAGCATCACGCCGATTTCGGCCAGCTGGTTGGCCAGGCCCTGGTCGCCGACGAAGCCGGGCGTGAACGGGCCGGCAACGATGCCCGCCGCCAGGTAACCCACCAGTGGGGAGAGCCGCAATCGATTCGCCAGCGCGCCGAACAGGAAAGCCAGCAGCAGCCCCACGGCGATGATGCTGATCAGGTCGGTTTCGTGCGGCATCAGGACTCCATTGGGCTTAGCCGGTCAATCATGTAGGTCGTTGCCGGATCAGGCAAGCGATAACCTCGGCAGGTCGAGCCTGCACCCGTACAATGACCGCATGATTGCTTTCAAGGATTTTGCCCTCCGTCGCGGTGAGCGGCTGCTGTTGTCCAAAGTCGACCTGGTCCTGCAGGCCGGCTGGCGGGTGGGCGTGATCGGCCGCAACGGCAGTGGAAAGTCATCGTTGTTCGCCGCATTGCAGGGCCAGTTGGAAGCCGACAAGGGCGATCTGGGTATTCCCAGCCGGGTGCGCATCGCCAGCGTCGCCCAGGAAACCCCGTCGCTGCCGGACCCGGCACTGGACTTCGTGCTGTCGGGAGATGCGCTGGTGCATGCGGCGATCCAGGCCGAGGCGGAGGCAGTCGCCAATGAGGACTGGGAAGCGGTCGCCACGGCCCACCACCGGCTGGAGGAGCTCAACGGCTACGACGCCAGCGCGCGCGCCGGCAAGTTGCTGCATGGCCTTGGGTTTGCCGCCGATACGCACGGACGTGCCGTCAGCACGTTCTCGGGCGGCTGGCGGGTGCGCCTGAACCTGGCCCGAGCGCTGATGACACCGTCGGACCTGCTGCTGCTCGATGAGCCGACCAACCATCTGGATCTGGATGCGGTGCTGTGGCTGGAGCAGTGGTTGTTGAAGTACCCCGGCACCTTGCTGTTGATCAGCCATGACCGTGAGTTCCTGGACGAGGTCACCAATCACACCCTGCACCTGCATGACGGCAAGGCCAAGCTGTATGCGGGCAACTACACCGCCTTTGAGCGCCAACGCGCCGAGCACCTGCGCCTGCAGCAGATCACCCACGTGAAGGCGCAGGCCGAACGTGCCCACCTGCAGAGCTTCATCGACCGGTTTGGCGCCAGCGCGACCAAGGCCAAGCAGGCGCAGTCGCGGGTCAAGCGCCTGGCCAAGATGGCCGGCACCGAGGCGGTGCGTATCGAGCGCGCGCTGCGGATCGAGTTTCCGGCCCCGGCCAAGCTGCCGCATGCGTTGTTGCGCCTGGCGCATGCCGACTGCGGCTACGTTGCGGCCGCTCCTGCAAAAACGCGGGGAGTCACCACCATTCTCCACGACGTCGGCTTCATCCTCGAAGCCGGCGACCGGGTGGCCTTGCTCGGCCCCAACGGTGCCGGCAAGTCGACGTTGGTCAAATCACTGGTGGGCGATCTGGCGCTGCTGGCCGGGGAGCGCCATGGCCATCCCGACCTGCGGATTGGTTACTTCGCCCAGCACACGGTCGAGTCGCTGCGTGCCGGCACCAGCGCTATCGACCATATCGCCGATATCGCGCCGGGCGTGGCCACCCAGCAGTTGCGTGACTTCCTCGGTAAATGGAATTTCCCGGGTGACCGTGCGTTCGAGACGGTCGATGTGTTCTCCGGCGGCGAGCGCGCGCGCCTGGCGCTGGCATTGATCGCCTGGCGCAAACCCAACGTGCTGTTGCTCGATGAGCCGACCAACCATCTGGACCTCGACATGCGCGAGGCACTGGCCGAGGCACTGGCGGTGTTCGAAGGAGCAATCGTGCTGGTCTCGCATGATCGGCACCTGATCGGGCTGGTCTGCGACACGTTCTGGCGCGTCGCCGATGGCATCGCCCAACCGTTCGACGGCGATCTGGACGAATACGCGAGCTGGCTGCGCACGCGCGATAATTCCAATGATGGTCAGGGCCGGCCAGGGTCTGCTCCGGGCGCTGCCCAGGAGGCGGTCGTGCCACCGTCCCCCAAGCCTCGCAAAGGCAAGGCCAATCCGTACAAGCTGGCCAAGGCCGAGGAATGCGTAGCGGAGTTGGAGGCGCAGTTGACGGCGCTGGAAGCCGAGTTGGCGGACCCGGCCGTGTATGCAGACGGCGGCGCCCGTGGCGTGGAGCTGGGCAAGCAGCAGGTACAGCGACGCGCCGAGCTGGAACAGGCCGAAGCCGAGCTGCTGGCCTTGTACGAGGTCGATGCCGCCTGAGCACACGTCACCGGGCGGCCCGGGCAATTACGCCTGCGATCCTGACGACGTTTGTGCCGTGGCCCGCCTTCAGTCGCGCAGGAAGTATTCCACCGTGGTCACCACCCGCACCCGCTTGACCTGCGGGCTGCTCTGGTCGCGGTCGGTGATGCTGACCACGCCCTGGTTGGCGCTGCGGATACCGCCCAGGCGCGAGTCGGAATCCTTGGCAAATTGCACGGCGGAATCGCGCGCGGCGGCGGTGGCTTCGGCAATCAGCTCCGGCTTGATGTCGTTGAGCTTGGTGTAGTCGAAGTCCGGCGCGCTGCCTTCGCCGATCATCACCCCTTGGCCGACCAGCTCGCCACTGCGGCGCAGCACGCTCAGCGCCTTGGGTACATCGTCGGTACGCAGGCTCACCGTGGTCGAATAGCGATAGCGCTCCGGTGGCCGGTTGTCGCCGTAGGCCCACGCCCAGCGATCTTCCAGCCGTGGCGGGGAGACCACGATTTCCTCGGGTTTGAAGCCGGCCTCGGTGAAGAAGTCGCGGATGACGGCGGTATTGGTTTCCAGCTGACGCTGGACTTCGGCCAGATCGTTGCCACCGACGCTGTGCGGCAGCGGCCAGACCACCCGGTCGGCCTCGACGGTCCTTTCGGCCGACCCCTTGACGGTGACGTAGCGGTCGGCGGTCTTCAGCCGTTCCATGCCCTGGCCGGCCAACCAGCCGGCACCGGCCACGCCGAGGGCCAGCAGGGCGGCGGCAATCACAAGGGTGGCGCGCGGCGGATGAGTAGGCATCGGTACGGCTCCAGGACACGTGGAGCGGCAGCGTAACCGAATCGGGTGAGCGCGGCATGGAGGCGGCAAGCATCAGTCAAGTCGCGACCGGGGGTTGCCAGCGACGACGACCTGCGCCGACCATGCGCCGGAAGCATTCATTCCTCGCCACCGGCACGCGCATGACCAATGAGTTGATCTACCTGCTGTTGATATTCGGTTTGCTGGTGATCCCGCGCGCGCTGCAGCGCTTCAAGGTCCCCGCCCCGATTACCTGCCTGCTGCTGGGCGTCGGGGCGATGCTGCTGTGGGCCGACCGCGTCCACGACCCGGTCATCGTGCTGTTGTCGACACTGGGGATCTCGTCGTTGTTCCTGTTTGCCGGGCTGGAAGTCGAGCTGGCGTCCCTGCGCAAGGGGCTGGGCGGGCTGAGTGTCTACCTGCTGATGCGGGTAGCCTCGTTGAGTGCGGTGAGCTGGCTGGCGTGGCGTTACCTGGGCCTGGACTGGCAGCCGGCGGCGCTGGTGTCGCTGGCGCTGCTGACCCCTTCGACCGGGTTCATCCTGGACACGCTGGAACGGCTGGGTCTCAACGAGGAAGAGCGGTTCTGGGTCACCAGCAAGGCGATCGCCGGCGAATTACTGGCGCTGGCGGTGCTGTTCGTGGTGCTGCAGGCCGACGATCCGGTGCAGTTGGGGATCTCGTCGCTGGTGATGCTGGCGATGATGGTCGGGCTGCCGTTGCTGTTCATCGCGCTGGGCCGCTGGGTGGTGCCGCATGCACCGGGCTCGGAGTTCTCGTTGCTGGTGATGGTCGGGCTGGTCGCCGCTTTCATCACCTTCAAGCTGGGGGTGTATTACCTGGTGGGCGCATTCGTGGCCGGCCTGGTTGCCCGGCTGCTGCGGGTGCGCATGCCGCGACTGGCCTCGGACGAGAACATCCACGCATTGCGGCTGTTTGCCACGTTCTTCGTGCCGGTCTATTTCTTCCACGCCGGTACCGAGATCACCCGCGATGCGCTGACGTGGGAGGCGGCGGGGCTGGGCGTCATGCTGACCGTGGTGTTTGTCCCGTTGCGGGTCGGACTGGTGTGGTTGCAGCGCCGGCTGATGTTTGGCGAGGCTCACAAGAGCAGCCTGAAGGTCTCGGTCGCGCTGGCGCCGACGCTGGTGTTCACCCTGGTGATCGCCACCATCCTGCACCAGCAGTTCCAGATATCCGGGACCCTGTTTGGCGGGTTGATCCTCTACACCACCCTCAATACCCTGCTGCCGTCGTTGGTGCTGCGCTCGCCCTTTGACGTCGACACCATCGAGCCGGGGTCGCGGCAACACCCGGAAGACCGCATGCGCGCCGAGCCGACGCCGAACGGTTATCCGCCGGCGGCCAACAGCTGAGGGCGGTTGTCGCTGTCGGGCGCAGCCGCGATCGAACCGTCGCCGCCTTGAGTTGCCCGGATACGTCCCCAATATCGGTTCGGCTTGGGCCGTCTGGCCCCTTCCGTGTTGGCCGGGTCGCCAATTCCGCTTTGCCAGTGCATTGCCCAACCCCAAGGTCACGTCTCCATGCCGATCTATGCTTTCGAGTGCGCTGCTTGTGGCCACGATTTCGACCGCCTGCAGAAGTTGTCTGATGCCGATCCGACCGATTGCCCGGAATGCGGCAAACCGCAATTGAAGCGGCAGTTGACCGCGCCCCAGTTCCGTCTGTCCGGCACCGGTTGGTACGAGACCGACTTCAAGAAGGACGGCGAGAAGAAGCGCAACTTGGCCGGTGATGGTGGCAAGGACGCGACAACCACGGACGCCAAGTCCGACGCCAAGAGCGAATCCAAAGCCGACGCGAAGCCTGCAGCGAGTGCGGCCACGGCCAAGCCGGTGGAAAACAAGCCAGCGGCTGGCTGATGGTTGTGGGCCGTTGCCGGGCGACGCAGCGCGACGGGCCGTTGCGGTGCCGGGTGTGACATCGCGCATTGCGCCACTAAACTAATGGGCCAGCCGGTTCGTGCCGGCGTGCCACTGCTGAACCGGAGCCCCCATGCGTACCCATTTTTGCGGCCTGATCGATGAATCCATGATCGGCCAGACCGTTACCTTGTGCGGCTGGGCCGATGTTGCCCGCGACCTGGGCGGCTTGTGCTTCATCGACCTGCGCGACCATGAGGGCATCGTCCAGGTCGTCGCCGAGCCATCGGATGCGGCCGGCAATGCGGACGTCATCGCTGCTGCCGGACATGTAGGTTACGAGGATTGCCTGCGCGTCACCGGCGTGGTGCGCCAGCGCCAGGCGGTCAACAACAAGATCCGTACCGGCCAGGTGGAAGTGGTGGCCGCGGCCATCGAGGTGCTGAACAAGGCCGAGCCGCTGCCGTTCCACGCCCACGAGAACCCGGGCGAGGACATCCGCCTGAAGTACCGTTACCTGGACCTGCGCACGCCGGAGATGCAGCGCAAGATGCGCACCCGGACCAAGCTGGTGCAGGCTCTGCGGCGCTGGCTGGACGCGCGCGACTTCCAGGACATCGAGACCCCGATCCTGACCAAGGCGACGCCGGAAGGCGCGCGCGACTTCCTGGTGCCGGCGCGGATGCATCCGGGCGAGTTCTACGCGTTGCCGCAAAGCCCGCAGTTGTTCAAGCAGATCCTGATGGTGGCCGGCTTCGACCGCTACTACCAGATCGCGCGCTGCTTCCGCGACGAGGCCCTGCGCGCTGATCGACAGCTCGAATTCACCCAGCTCGACATGGAGTTCGCCTGGGTCGAGGAGCGCGACGTGCAGGACACCGCCGAAGCGCTGATCGGTGAGGTGTTCCGCGAGGTCATGGACGTCGACTTGGGCGAGTTTCCGCGCATCACCTATGCCGAGGCGATGCGCCGCTTCGGGTCTGACAAGCCGGACCTGCGCATCGAGATGGAATTCACCGACATCGCCGCGCTGGTCAAGGGCTGCGAGTTCAAGGTGTTCACCGACTGGGCCAACGCCGAGGACGGTCGCGTGGTTGCGCTGCGCGTCCCGGGCGCGGCGAAGCTGTCGCGCAAGCAGATCGACGAGGTCGGCGCGCACGCGGCCAAGTACGGCGCCAAGGGCGTGGCGTGGATGAAGGTCGAAGACCCGGCGAAGGGCCGCGAGGGCGTTAACTCGCCGATCGCGAAGTTCCTCGACGACGCGACCCTTGCCGCGATCCTGCAGGCGACCGGCGCGCAGACCGGTGACCTGATCCTGTTCGGCGCGGCGGGCTACAACACTGCCTCGGACTTCATGGGCGCGGTGCGGCTCAAACTGGGCAAGGACCTGGGGCTGGTGCGCGAAGGCTGGGCACCGTTGTGGGTGACCGATTTCCCGATGTTCGAGTGGGACGCCGAGGCCAGCCGCTACGTGGCCCTGCATCACCCGTTTACCGCGCCGGCGGTGGATGACGTCGCCGAACTGAAGGCGAACGCGAAGACTGCGGTGTCGCGCGGCTACGACATGGTGCTCAACGGCAACGAGATCGGTGGTGGTTCGATCCGCATCCATCGCCCGGCGATGCAGACGGCGGTGTTCGAACTGCTGGGTATCGACGCCGAGGAAGCGCAGGCCAAGTTCGGCTTCCTGCTCGACGCGCTCAAGTACGGCGCGCCGCCGCACGGTGGCATTGCCTTCGGCATCGACCGTATCGCCGCGTTGATGGCTGGCACCGAGTCGATCCGCGACGTGATCGCCTTCCCCAAGACCACCGGCGCGCAATGCCCGATGACCGGCGCGCCGTCGCCGATCCCCGATGCCCAACTGGCCGAGGTGCATGTGTCGGTGCGGCCGAAGCCGGCCAAGGCCGACGACGAGCCCGCGGCAGGCTAGATGGGCGCCAGTGCCGGGAATGCCGTCCCCGTCATCCGCCGCGCGACGCCAGCCGATGCCACGGTGTTGTCGCAACTGGCGACGCGCACGTTCGTCGAGACGTTCGGCCATCTGTATCCGGACGCGGACCTGCATGCATTCCTGACCGAGAGTTATGCGGTCGAACGCCAGCGCACGATCCTGGCCCATCCCGACTACGCGGTCTGGCTGCTGGAGCGCGAAGGCGAGGCGATCGGGCATGCCGCGGCCGGTCCGTGCGGCTTGCCGCATGCCGCGGCCCGTCCCGACGATGGCGAGCTCAAGCGCCTGTACCTGGTGCAAGGTGAGCAAAATGGCGGCTGGGGCGGCCGGCTGTTCCAAACCGCCCTGGACTGGCTGCAGCGCGACGGCCCGCGCACCCTGTGGATCGGGGTGTGGTCGCAGAACCTGGCTGCGCAACGCTTCTATGCACGCCACGGTTTCGAGCACGTGGGCGATTACGAGTTCGCGGTCGGCCGCGTGCGCGACCACGAATTCATCCTGCGCCGGCCCGCCGACTGGACCGGCTGAGACCGGCAGGGCCGGGTCCGGGATGATCGGGTGCCACATGGGTCCGGTTCGGCATGAGCCGGGACATCATGACTACCTGGATCAAGGCAGAATGCAGGTTCCGCCGTCGCCAGGAGCCCGCCATGACTTTCCCAATCGCCACTGCGCTGGTGTTCGCGCTGTCGCTGGTCTTGGCGGGCTGTGCCACCACGCCGGCCATCAGTAGCGGCCCCGGGCAGCTGGCCGATGTCGGAGCGGTGCAGGTCGCGTGGCATGACCCGGCCGGGTTCCGGGAGGTCACCCGTGGGCAGGATCGGGTCGACAGGCTGCGCGGCGTCTGGGCTCGGGAGTTGGCGCAGTACCTGCGTAGCGAGGCGGGGGACCGGCTGCCACCGGGCGAGCGATTGCAGGTCACGTTCATCGACATCGACCGGGCCGGCGGGTACGAGCCCTGGCTTGGTTCGCGATATGACGATGTGCGGATCATGCGCGACATCTACCCGCCGCGGATCCGGCTGGAGTTCCGGCATTCGGGTGCGGACGGCGAGATAGTGGCCGAAGGGGAGCAGCAGCTGGTCGGCAGCGACTATCTGTCGCGGTCGACCGCCGGTCGGAACAGCGACTCGCTGCGGTACGAGAAACGACTGCTCGATGACTGGCTGCGAAGGCAGTTCAAGGGGCTGTAATGGCTGATACAGGTGGCGCTGCGGCGGAGCAGGATCAGGTCGACACGGAGCAGCCCGCCACGACAGCGGCCGGGCGGCGGGTGGTGCTTCTGCATGGGCTGTGGATGCCGCGGTTATCGATGCAATGGCACGCCCGGCAGTTGCGTCGGGCCGGCTTCAGTCCTGTCCTGGTCGGTTACGCGGGCATTGCCGGCGGCCCCAAGGCGGCGATATCGCGGTTGCGAGCGACGTTGCATGAGCCCTGCGACATCGTCGCCCACAGTCTGGGCGGGTTGATCGCAGTGCAGGCGCTGGAGCGGGATCCGGCGTTGCCGGTACGACGGCTGGTCTGTCTTGGCTCGCCGCTGTGCGGCAGCGCGGCGGCCCGCGGGATGGGCCGATTCGGGCTGGGCAGTGCTTCGCTGGGGCGCAGCGCGGACCTGCTTCGCGATGGGTGTGGGCCATGGCAGGGACCGGCGCAACTGGGCGTGGTGGCCGGCAACCTCGGCCTCGGGTTCGGGCGGGTGTTTGGCCGCTTCTCCGGCGGCAACGACGGCACCGTCGCGGTGGATGAAACCCGGCTAGCCGGCGAGTCCGACCACATCGTGTTGCCAACCAGCCACAGCGGCATGCTGCTATCGCCCGAGGTGTCCGCCCAGGCCATTCATTTTCTTGCCCACGGCCGGTTCGAGCATCAGACGGTATTGCCGCCGAAGATCGCCGGTTCGAGTAAAGTAGCGGGCTGACACAGCACACTTAACGGACATTCTCATGGGTAGGGGACCGTCGATCGAGGGTCGCAAGAACGCCTCGGACGCCAAGCGCGGCAAGATTTTCACCAAGCTCATCCGCGAGATCTCGGTTTCCGCGCGAGCCGGCGGCAGTGACCCGGCGAGCAATCCCCGCCTGCGTACCGCGATCGAGAAGGCGTACGCCGCCAACATGACCAAGGACGTGGTCGAACGCGCGGTCAAGAAGGCAAGTGGTGAACTGGAAGGCGTCAACTACGAAGAGATACGCTACGAGGGCTATGCCCCGGGCGGGGTCGCGGTGATCGTTGATTGCCTGACCGACAACAAGGTCCGCACCGTCGCCGATGTGCGCCATGCGTTTGGCAAGTTCGGCGGCAACCTGGGCACTGACGGGTCGGTTGCTTTCATGTTCCACAAGGTGGGCGTGCTGGGTTTCGCTGCAGGTGCGAACGAGGACGCGATTACCGAGGTAGCGATCGACAGTGGTGCCGATGATGTCGTGGTGTATCCGCCCGATGGCGCGATCGACGTACTGACTCCGGCCGACGCATTTGATGCGGTGAAGGCGGCGATGACCGGTGCCGGGCTGGAGCCTGCGCACGCCGAGGTCACCTTCCGCGCCGACAACGACATCGCGGTCGAAGGCGAGACCGCGCAGCAGGTGCTCAAGCTGCTGGACTGGCTGGAAGACCTCGACGATGTGCAGGCCGTCTACTCCAATGCCGACTTGGGCGAGGACGCCTACGCCTGACGGCGTAAGCTGGCGACGTGATCAGAATCCTGGGTATCGACCCCGGTTCCCAGCGAACCGGCATCGGCGTGATCGACGTGGCCAGCGATGGGCGCTGCAGGTTCGTCCACTGCGAGGCCCTGAAGCTGCTGGACGCGCCCGACTTTCCGTCGCGGCTGGGCTTGCTGTGCGAAGGCCTGGAGCGGGTGCTGGATGAGTGGCAACCGCATCAGGTGGCGATCGAGACCGTGTTCATGGGCAAGTCGGCGATGTCGGCCTTGAAGCTCGGCCATGCGCGTGGCGCGGCCCTGGTGACGGTGGTGCGGCGCAAGCTGGTGGTCAGCGAGTACGCGCCGCGGGTGATCAAGCAGTCACTGGTCGGTCGCGGCGCGGCAGACAAGTTGCAGGTGCAGCACATGGTCCGGCTGCTGTTGAACCTCGCCGACAGGAAACTTCAAGCCGATGCCGCGGATGCATTGGCGGTCGCACTCACCCATGCTCACATGAGCGCAACCGCGATCCGCACCGGATTGGGCGTGGCTGATTTACGGAGACGTGGCACATGATTGGCAGGCAGGCATGATCGGCAGGCTCAAGGGAATCGTCATCCACAAGCAGCCGCCGTGGCTGGTGGTGGACGTCAACGGCGTGGGTTACGAGTTGGAGGCGCCGATGAGCACCTTCTACGACTTGCCCGAACTCGGGCGCGAGGTGTCGCTGTTTACCCATTACGCGCAGAAGGAAGACAGCGTCTCGTTGTACGGCTTCCTGCGCGACTCGGAGCGACGCCTTTTCCGCGAGGTGCAGAAGGTAAAGGGCATCGGCGCGAAAATCGCTCTGGCGGTCTTGTCCGGGGTCAGCGTCGATGAGTTTGCATGCATGGTCCAGGCCAGCGACGTCACCGCGCTGACCCGGGTCCCGGGCATCGGCAAGAAGACCGCCGAGCGCATGGTGGTGGAACTTCGCGATCGCGCCAGCGACATGACCGGCGGTGACGGCGTGGTCGTTTCGGGTGGGGATGTGCCCCGCGATCCGCAAAGCGAGGCGGTGATCGCCTTGCAGCAATTGGGTTACAAGCCCGCCGACGCGGCCCGCATGGTGCGCGAGGCGGCAACGGAGTCCGACGCCGACGCTGCCACCATCATCCGTAAGGCGCTACAGTCCGCGCTTCGCTGAGGCGCCGTTGGCTCGTCCCGGCCCAGACCGAGTTTCCCGATGTCCTCACCTTCGCCCCGATCGTTGAGCAGCAAGACTGCCCGTGATGGCCACGATAAACCCGGGATGGCCGGCCTGGTGGTCGGTGCGATCGGGGTGGTGTTCGGCGATATCGGTACCAGCCCCCTGTACACGCTGAGGGAAGCCTTCAGCCCGCACTACGGCCTGGTCGCCAACCATGACACCGTGCTCGGCATCCTGTCGCTGGTGTTCTGGGCGCTGATGCTGGTGGTCACGCTGAAGTACGTGACCATCATCATGCGCGCCGACAACGAGGGCGAGGGCGGCATCATGGCGCTGATGGCATTGGCTCAGCGCACCCTGCCCAAGGGTTCCAGGTCGGCCTACCTGGTCGGCGTGATCGGGGTGTTCGGTGCGGCGCTGTTCTTCGGCGACGGCGTGATCACCCCGGCGATATCGGTATTGTCCGCCCTGGAGGGCCTGGAGGTCGTCGCGCCCGAGTTGGGCGCCTGGGTGGTCCCGTTGACGATCGTGGTACTGGTGGCCCTGTTCGCCAGCCAGCGGTTCGGCAGCGCCGGGGTCGGCAAGGTCTTCGGCCCGGTCACCGGCCTGTGGTTCATCACGCTGGCGGTGCTGGGCGTGGTCAACATCCTGCACGAGCCGGAGGTGCTGCACGCGATCAACCCATGGTGGGCGGTCAATTTCTTCGTCACCCATCAATGGGGCGGGGTCTTCATCCTTGGCGCGGTGGTGTTGGCGGTGACTGGCGGCGAGGCCATCTACACCGACATGGGTCATTTCGGCGCCAAACCCATCCGTTATGGCTGGTATTACTTCGTGCTGCCGGCGCTGATGTTGAACTACCTGGGCCAGGGCGCGCTGGTGCTGGAGGACCCTACCGCCATCCGCAATCCGTTCTTCATCGGCGTGCCAGAGTGGGGCCGGATCCCGATGATCGTGCTGGCCACCGCGGCCACGGTGATTGCCTCGCAGGCGGTCATCACCGGCGCGTTCTCGATCACCCGCCAGGCGATGCAGTTGGGCTACATCCCGCGCATGCGGATCAAGCACACCTCCAGCGACACCATCGGCCAGATCTACATCCCGCTGGTGAACTGGTCGATGATGCTGGTGGTGATCGCGCTGGTGCTGGCGTTCGGCAGTTCCTCCAACCTCGCCACCGCCTATGGCATCTCGGTGTCGGGCACGATGCTGATCGATACCCTGTTGCTGGCCCTGGTGGCTCGCGCGCTGTGGCCGAACTGGCGCTGGTGGGTGCTGCCGTGCTGCGCGCTGTTCCTGATCGGCGACATCGCCTTCGTGATCGCCAACGGCGTCAAGCTCCTGCAGGGCGGGTGGTTCCCGCTGGCGCTCGGGATCGTCCTGTTCATTCTGTTGCGGACCTGGCGGCGTGGCCGCGAATTGCTGCGCGAGGAGATCCAGAAGGGCGGCATCCCGCTGGACAGCTTCCTGCCGGGGCTGATGCTGGCGCCGCCGGTTCGGGTGCCGGGCACGGCGGTCTTCATGACCACCGACAAGGGTGTGGTCCCACATGCGCTGATGCACAACCTCAAGCACAACAAGGTGTTGCATGAGCGCAATGTGTTCCTGACCGTGGAGACGCTGTCGGTGCCGTACGCGCCGATCGACAAACGGCTGAAGATCACCGAGATCGGCGACGACTTCCACCGGGTGTTGATCCGGTTCGGGTTCATGGAGACGCCGGACGTGCCGGTGGCGCTGATGCGTAGTTGCGACCAGGACGGGATCTATTTCGATCCGATGGATACCACCTATTTCGCCAGCCACGAAACCGTAGTGGCCGCCGCGCACCGCGGAATGCCGGTATGGCGTGACCGCTTGTTCGCGTTCATGCATCGCAACGCAGCGCCAGCCACGAGTTTCTTCCGGATCCCCGGCAACCGATTGGTCGAGTTGGGCGCGCAGGTCGAAATCTAGGCCGTCCGCCATGCGACCATAGACGGATGAATGACGAGCGCATCATCGCTGCGGACGAGGCCTTCGGGGATGACGCCGTGGAGGCGTCGATTCGCCCCAGGCGGCTGGACGAATACCTGGGCCAGGTCCCGGTCCGCGAGCAGATGACGATCTACATCGAAGCGGCCAAGGGGCGTAACGAGGCGCTCGACCATGTGCTGATCTTCGGGCCGCCCGGCCTGGGCAAGACCACGCTGAGCCATGTCATCGCCAATGAGCTGGGGGTCGGGTTGCGGCAGACGTCCGGGCCGGTGATCGAGAAGGCGGGCGACCTGGCCGCGTTGCTGACCAACCTGCAGCCGTTCGACGTGTTGTTCATCGATGAGATCCATCGGCTGTCGCCGGCGATCGAGGAGGTCCTGTATCCGGCGATGGAGGACTACCAGCTCGACATCATGATCGGCGAGGGTCCGGCCGCGCGGTCGATCAAGCTGGACCTGCCGCCGTTCACCTTGATTGGCGCGACCACCCGGGCTGGCCTGCTGACCGCGCCGCTGCGCGACCGTTTCGGTATCGTCCAGCGCCTGGAGTTCTACAGCACCCAGGAGTTGACCCGGATCGTGCGGCGCTCGGCCGGAATCCTCGGGATCTCCTGCACGCCGGAGGGCGCGGCGGAGATCGCCAGGCGCTCGCGTGGCACGCCGCGTATCGCCAACCGGCTGCTGCGACGGGTGCGCGATTACGCCCAGGTCCGCGCCGGCGGTGATATCGACCTGGACACCACCGGTGCCGCGATGGCGATGTTGAAGGTCGACCCGGAGGGTTTCGACGAACTGGACCGGCGTCTGCTGCGGACCATCATCGAGTCCTTCGACGGCGGTCCGGTCGGGGTCGAGTCGCTGGCTGCCGCACTCAGTGAAGAACGCGGCACGCTGGAGGACGTGATCGAGCCGTACCTGATCCAGCAGGGGTACCTGATCCGCACCGCCCGCGGCCGGATGGCCTCGCCCAAGGCGTACCAGCATGTCGGGCTGACCCCGCGCGGCAAGGATGGGGAACTGTTGCGCTCAATGCCGGTCGGAACCAGCGGTGACCAGTAGCGCCATCTTGGCGGCCTGTCTCATTTGAAGCTCCCGGAGATTTCCGCTTTGCCTTTGTTCAGCCTCCCGATCCGCATTTACTGGGAAGATACCGATGCCGGCGGCGTGGTCTACCACGCGCGGTATGTCGCGTTCCTGGAACGCGCGCGGACCGAGTGGTTGCGCGAGCAGGGATACGGGCAGCAGCAGTTGCAGCTCGAGCATGGACTGGTATTTGCGGTGCGCGCCATGCAGGTCGACTTCCATCAGCCGGCGCGGTTGGACGACCTGTTGCAGGTGGACGCGTCATTGCAGCAATGCCGTCGCGCGAGTGCGGTGTTCGTGCAGCAGGTGCGGCGCGACGGTGAATTGTTGCTGGCCGCGACGGTGCGCGTGGCGGCGCTCGACACGCAGGGTTTTCGTCCCCGTGCGATCCCGCAACCACTGCTCGATGAGCTCACTGCGCTGCAAACGACGCGATAGCAGGACCTGGCAACACGGCACTACCGACATTCATCCATCACAAGCCCGCGAGCGCGGGCAGCGGAGATCCAGGCATGACCCCATTGTTGAGCTTGTTGCAGGCCACCACCGTCGTCGAGCCATTGCCCCTGGACCCGGCCAGCGCAGTTGCCAGCACCGCAGCAGCCCTGCCTGGCGCGGTCGCGGGCGATGGCGGCGTCGACATGTTGCAGCTGGTACTGCACGCCTCGCTGCCGGTGCAACTGGTGCTGGTGTTGCTGCTGTTCGCCTCGGTGGCCTCGTGGGTGATCATCTTCCGCAAGACCAAGCTGCTTGGGCGCGCCGACCGCGAGGCGGAGACCTTCGAGGAGCGCTTCTGGTCGGGCACCGAGCTGAGCAAGCTCTATACCGGTGCGACCAGCCGCAACCGCGACACCGGCGGCATGGAATCGATCTTCGAGGCCGGCTTCCGCGAGTTCTCGCGCCAGCGCCGCATCGCCGATGTCCGGATGCAGCTGGAAACCGCCCAGCGCGGGATGCGGGTGGCGACCGCGCGCGAACTGGACGGGTTGGAGCGCAACCTGGAGTTCCTGGCCAACGTCGGCTCGATTGCGCCGTATGTGGGCCTGTTCGGCACCGTGTGGGGGATCATGATCTCGTTCCAGGGCCTGGCCACGATGACCGAGGCGACCATTGCCAGCGTCGCGCCGGGCATCTCGGAGGCGTTGATCGCCACCGCGATGGGCCTGTTCGCGGCGATTCCGGCGGTATGGGCGTACAACCGCTTCGCCACCAAGGTCGAGCGCATCGCCGTGCGCTATGACGCCTTCGCCGAGGAGTTCTCCTCGATCCTGGAGCGGCAGGTGCCGCAGGAGTGATCCGGCGCCGGCCGAGCGCGTGACCGCAGGGTCGCGGCCGCACGCAAGCCCGGCATCCATCGATCAATCTACCGTCCACTGAACTCGCCGCCACTCGGGAACACCGCATGTCCGTCTCCACCGGTCGCCGCCGCAAACGCAAACTCCAGTCCGAGATCAACGTCGTGCCCTATATCGACGTCATGCTGGTGCTGTTGATCATCTTCATGGTCACCGCGCCGCTGATGAACCTGGGCGTTGACATCGAACTGCCCAAGTCCGATGCCAGGACCATCTCCCAGAACCAGGAGCCGGTGATTGTCAGCGTGGATGCCGACGGCAATTATTTCCTGACCCTGCAGGGTGCGGAGCAGGAGGCGCTGGGCGCGGAGGAGCTGTCGGCGAAGGTGGCCGCGTTCGTACGCAACAATCCCGGCGTGCCGGTATATGTGGCCGGTGACCGGGCCGCCAACTATGAAATCGTGCTGCAGGCGATGGTACTGCTGCAGAACGCCGACGTGCCGCGAGTCGGGTTGATGAGTGCGCCGTCGGAGACGGTGCGCAAGTGAGGGAAAGCCGCGCCGACAACCAACAGGCCATCCTGCAGGCGATCGTGCTGCATGTGGCGCTGTTCGCGCTGATGTTCGCCGGCATGTGGTGGACCCGCAGCGCCGCGCCCGTGTCTGCCGCCGGCTCGCCAATCGAGGCCGAGCTGATTGACCCCAACGCGTTGTCGGCGTCGATGCGCGAGGTGCTCAACGACCGGCCCGAACCGGCCGAGGAGCCGCTGCCCGAACCGCAGCCCGAGCCCGAGCCGGTCGAGGAGGATGCCGCGCCGCCGCCGCAACCGGAGCCCGAACCCATCCCCGAGGACGCGCCCACGCCGCCGCAATCGCAGCCGCAGGATTTCGTGGTCGAACCCGACACCGTGGAGCAGGATGAGGTCGTGGCCGAGCCGACGCCGACCCCGGCGGATGAGGAGCAGCTGCAGGAGGAGAAGCGGCGCCAGGCCCAGATCGACCTGACCGAGAAGAAACGCCAGGCCGAGGCGGAGCGTACGCGCCGCCTGGCCGCGCAGGCGGAAGAGCGCGAGAAGAAACTGGCGGAGATCCGTCGCCAGCGCGCCGCGGCCGCGCGCCAGGCGGAACTGGCGGAGCAAAAACTCAAGCAGATCGCCGCCGCCCGCGCGCTCGCCGAGTCCAGGGACAGCAGCACTGCGAGCAGTGGCGCCAGTCCGCCGCCGGGCAACAACGGCACCGACACCGGGCTGGAAGCTCGTTATTCGGCAGCGCTGCAGGAGGCAATCCTGGCCAAGTGGACCCGTCCGGAAACCGTTCCTCTGGGTGCCAGGTGCCGCCTTGTCATCAAGCAGCTGCCCGGGGGCGAGGTGATGAGTGCCGACGTCTCGTCGCCATGTGCCTACGATGAACAGGGTCGCCGCTCGATCGAGGCCGCCGTGCTCAAGGCGCAGCCGCTGCCCTACGCGGGCTTCGAGAGTGTGTTTGCGCGAACTTTGACGCTCAATTTCGAGGCGCGCGATCGCTGAGCCGCCCCAAAATTGCCGCACCCGTCGCGTCCGCCGTGTTCAGCTTTGAGAAAGCGTTCACATGGATGCTGTTAAAACTTCAGCTTCTCCGTCAGGTCCTGCCGATGAAACGATTCACCCCAAGACTGGCCGCATTGCTTGCGGCCCTGGTTTTCATGATGAGCGTCCCGTTCGCCGCTGTTGCACAACAGCAGGGACTGGAACTGGACATCGTCGGCGGCAATGCCGCCGCGTTGCCGATCGCGGTGGTGCCGATGCCCTACCAGGGCAGTGCGACCGCACCGGAGACCGATGTCGCGGCGGTGATCGCTGCCGACTTGAATCGCTCCGGCCAGTTCCGCAGCCTGCCCGAGTCCGACCTGGTCGAACGACCCACCAGTGGGTCCGAGGTCAATTACCCGACCTGGCGTGCACTCAACCAGGACTACCTGGTGGTCGGACGGGTCGTGGACGGCGGCAGTGGCAGCTACCGGGTCGAGTACGAGCTGTTTGATGTCGCCACCCAGCAGCGCCTGCTGGGCTTCGCGATGACCGCCCGGGCCAATGCGATGCGCGATGTGGCACACCAGGTCGCCGACGCCATCTACGAGAAGATCCTCGGCGTGCCGGGTGCGTTCTTCACCCGCATCGCCTATATCACCGCCACCGGAGTGGGCCCGACGGCCAGCTTCTCGTTGATGGTCGCCGATTCGGACGGCTACAACCCGCAGACCGTGGTCAGCTCGCCCGAGCCGCTGATGTCGCCATCGTGGAGCCCGGACGGAAACAAGTTGGCGTACGTCAGCTTCGAAAGCGGCAACTCGGCCATCTACATCCAGGACATCAATACCGGCAGCCGCGAGGTGGTGTCCAAGTTCCGTGGCATCAATGGCGCGCCGGCGTTCTCCCCGGATGGCAGCCGCCTGGCGTTGACGCTGTCGCGCAGTGGCAACCCGGAGATCTACGTGATGAACCTGGGCAGCCGCGCGCTGACCCAGCTGACCAACCATTTCGGCATCGATACCGAGCCGACCTGGAGCGCCGACGGCAGCTCGCTGTACTTCACCTCCGACCGCGGCGGTGCGCCGCAGATCTACCAGGTGTCCGCGGGCGGTGGCAGCGCCAGCCGGGTGACGTTCCAGGGCAACTACAACGCCAGCGCAACGGTTTCGATGGATGGCAGCAAGATTGCCGTTGCCCAGGGTGCGGGCAATACCTACCGCATCGCGATGATGGACTCGAGCCTGGGGTCGGCACGCTGGAGCACGCTTTCCCCCGGCTCATTGGACGAGTCACCCAGCTTTGCCCCAAATGGCGCGATGATCATCTATGCTGCTCGTGAAGGCACGCGTGGGGTGTTGTATGCCGTATCGTCCGATGGCCGGGTGCGCCAGCGTCTGGTACTGGCGGACGGCAACGTGCGCGAGCCAGCCTGGGGGCCATTCCGTACACCGCGCTGATGTCCTCCTGATCAGCTGACATCCTTTATCTACCGCGTTCTCCCACAGTTCCACCTGTCCCAGCCATGACGAGGAAACCATGATGAATACCACCACGCGTTTATTGATGACCGCTCTTTTTTGCGTCGCTGCAGTCGGCTGTTCCAAGAAGGTCAAGGAGGCTCCGCCGGAGACTCCGGTCACCACCGCCCCCGCCACCGACACCACCCCGACGATGCAGGGCGCGTATGGCCCCGGCGACCTGGACACCGATGCTTGCCTGCGCCAGCGCGTGGTGTACTTCGACCTGGATCGCGACGCGCTGCGTCCTGAGTTCCAGGCCCTGGTCGGCTGCCACGCCAAGTACTTGCGTGACCGTCCTTCCTCGCGCATGACCCTGGAAGGCCACGCCGATGAGCGCGGCAGCCGTGAGTACAACCTTGGCCTGGGCGAGCGTCGCGCCAATTCGGTGTCCTCGGCGGTCCAGGCCAATGGCGGCTCGGGCAGCCAGCAGACCGTGGTCAGCTACGGCGAAGAGCGTCCGGTATGCACCACCTCCAGTGAGGATTGCTGGGCACAGAATCGTCGCGTCGAGATCATCTACACCGCGAAGTAATAAAGGCAATCCATGATGCGCAAGTTGTCAATTGCAATTGCGACATCGCTGGTTGCAGCGGCGGCCCTGGTGGCCGCCGCACCTGCTTCTGCCCAGCGCATGAGCCTGGCTGAGCGGGTGTCCCTGCTGGAACAGCAGGCGGGCAACAACCAGGCGACCGTCGATCTGTTACGCCAAGTCAACCTGCTCAAGGAAGAGGTGACCGCGCTGCGGTCCCAGGTCGAGCAGCTCCATCATCAGCAAGAACAACTCCAAGGTACCGCCCGCGCCCAGTATCTCGATCTGGATGGCCGCATCAACCGGCTACAGGGCGGCGCTGGCACGTCGGAGTTGGGCACGCCGGGAGCGGCCCCTGCCAGCGACGTGGATCCTCAGGAATCCGGTGCCGACGTGGCGGTTCCTGTCGACAGCACCCCGGCCATCTACGGAGATCCGGGCAAGCTGGACCAGACAGCCGGGGAGCGCGAGGCCTACGATGTCGCCTTTGACGCGTTGCGGACCGGCGAGTACGTCGAGTCGGCGCGACTGTTCCATTCCTTCCTTGGCCACTACCCGGGTGGGGCCTACGCGCCCAATGCGTTGTACTGGCTGGGCGAGAGCTACTACGTCACCCAGAACTACCAGCTCGCGCTGGAGCAGTTCGAGGCGTTGCTGCAGCGTTACCCGACCCATGACAAGGCGCCGGGCGCGATGCTCAAGGTGGGCCTGTCACAGCAAGGCCTGGAGCAGCCCGACGCGGCCGAGCGAACCCTCACCGAAGTTACCGAACGTTATCCCGGCACCGACGCCGCGCGGATCGCCGCTGACCGTCTGGGCGCCATCCAGCTCGGCCGCATCCAATAATGGAAACGGCCGCGGCAGGGTTTCGCTTGCTCGGCTAAAATGGCGCGATGAACGTTGTTTCCCCCCAGGCGCCCAACGCGGCGCCGGAGCGCTTGCGGCTGACCGAGATCTTCCTGTCGCTGCAGGGCGAGTCGCGCAGCATCGGCTGGCCCACGGTATTCGTGCGCCTCACCGGTTGCCCGTTGCGTTGCCAATACTGCGATACCGCCTACGCCTTCCATGGTGGACAGTGGTGGGACTACGACACCATCCTGGCCGAGGTGGCGCGCCATCAAACCCGCCACGTCTGTGTCACCGGCGGCGAGCCGCTCGCGCAGAAGCGTTGCATCGGCCTGTTGCAACGACTGTGCGAAGCCGGTTACGAGGTGTCCTTGGAGACCTCCGGATCGATCGACATCAGCCAGGTCGACGCGCGCGTTTCGCGGGTGCTGGACATCAAGACACCCGGGTCGGCCGAGGTCGATCGTAACTTGTGGAGCAACATCGCCCTGCTGACCGCGCACGACCAGGTCAAGTTCGTGATCTGCTCGCGTGAGGACTACGACTGGGCGAAGACCGTGGTGGCCGAATACCGGTTGGACGGGATCTGCGACGTGATGTTCTCACCCAGTTTCAGCCAGATCAGCCCGCGCGAGCTGGCCGACTGGATCGTGGCCGACCATTTGCCGGTGCGCTTCCAGTTGCAGTTGCACAAGATCCTGTGGGATGACGAGCCCGGTCGCTGACCTGGACTCGTCTTTCCTTGTTGTCACTCAAGAAAACCAACCATGAAAAAAGCCGTTGTATTGCTCTCCGGGGGGATGGACTCCGCGGTCGTCGTTGCCATCGCCCGCGAACAGGGCTTTGCCGTGCACGCATTGAGCGTGAACTACGGCCAGCGCCATACCTCCGAGCTCGCCGCTGCCGCCCGCGTGGCGACGTCATTGGGCGCGGTCGCGCACAAGATCGTCAGCGTTGATCTGGGTGCCATCGGTGGCTCCGCGTTGACCGATGAGTCCATCGCGGTGCCGCTGGACGAGCCTGCGGGCGCCGACGCCATCCCGGTGACCTACGTGCCGGCACGCAACACCATCATGCTGTCGGTCGCACTCGGCTGGGCCGAAGTGATCGGTGCAGCCGACCTGTTCTGCGGCGTCAATGCCGTGGACTACTCGGGATATCCCGATTGCCGTCCCGAGTTCATCAGCGCCTTCGAGAAGCTCGCCAACCTGGCCACCAAGGCCGGTGTCGAAGGGCCCGGACTGCACGTGCATGCACCATTGCAAACCATGAGCAAGGCCGACATCGTGCGTGAAGGCGTGCGCCTGGGGGTCGATTTCGCCGAGACCGTATCGTGCTACAAGGCCGACGATGAGGGTCTTGCCTGCGGTCACTGCGACGCTTGCCGGTTGCGCGCGGCGGGCTTCGCCGGTGCCGGGGTTGCCGATCCGACCCGGTATGTCTGAACCCTGGGCACCGGCGTCGGCGCACGGGGGTCGTTTGCACCCGCCGTCTTTCCCCGTCCTCGGCTCGTGCGCTTCGCACCTGAGCGCCCAGTTGCGTTAGAATTCACGCCCCCGGCGCAAGGCCGGGTCACGTGGGCCGTTAGCTCAGTCGGTAGAGCATCGGACTTTTAATCCGCTGGTCGATGGTTCGAATCCATCACGGCCCACCAGTTTTCGCATCACGCCATGTCGCAATCCAGCAACTGCTGCAGCACCGCCTCGCCATAGCGTTCCAGCTTGCTGGCGCCGATGCCGGGAATGTGGCTCAACTCGTCGAGGTCGCCGGGGTCGGATTCGGCAATGGCGCGCAGCGTTGCATCGTGGAAGATCACGTAAGCGGGGACGTTCTGCTCGCGGGCCATTTCAGCGCGCCATCCACGCAGCGAGCGGAAGCGCGCCGCAGGCTCGGGGGCGAGGTCGATCGGCGCGGGTGCGGAGCCGCTGCGATTGCGGCGCCCAACCGGTTTCGGCGCGTCCCGACGAAAGCGCAGTTGGCGCTCTCCGCGCAGCACCGGCCCGGCGTCATTGGTCAACCGGAATGCACCATGACGTTCGTGGTCGGCTTCCAGCAGTCCGGTGGCCACCAGTTGCCGGAACACGCTGCTCCATTGCCGCGCATCGAGGTGATCGCCGATCGCCCAGGTGCTGAGCTTGTCGTGGCCATGCTGTGTGACCTTGTCGGTCGCCGTGCCGCGTAACACGTCAATGACATGGCCGGCGCCAAACCGCTGTCCGGTTCGATAGACACACGACAAAGCCTTGCGCGCCACTTCGGTGGCGTCCCAGCTCTCCGGTGGATTCAGGCAGTTGTCGCAGTTGCCACAGGCGCCTGGATGGCTTTCCGCGAACCAGCCCAGCAGGGCCTGGCGGCGACACTGGGTAGACTCGCAGTAACCCAGCAAGGCATCCAGCTTGCGCAGCTCCAGTCGCTTGCGTTCCTCACTGGCCTCGCCCTGGTTGATCAGCATGCGCAGGTTGACCACGTCGCCCAGGCCGTAATTCAGCCAGGCCTCGGCCGGTTCGCCATCGCGTCCGGCACGGCCGGTTTCCTGGTAGTAGCCCTCGATCGACTTGGGCAGGTCGACATGGGCGACAAAGCGCACGTCGGGCTTGTCGATGCCCATGCCGAACGCAATGGTGGCGACCATCACCACGCCGTCGGCCTGCAGGAAGCGGCGCTGATTGGCGGCGCGCTCGGCCGCGGGCATGCCGGCGTGGTATGGCAGGGCGTCGATGCCGGCTGCCTGCAGTTGCTCGGCGGTCTTGTCGACCCGCTTGCGTGAGAAGGCGTAGACGATGCCGCTGTCGCCGCGATGGTCGGCGAGGAAGTCCAGCAGGGCGCGCTGGCCGCTGCCGTCTTTCTGTGCGACCCGGTAGCGGATGTTGGGCCGGTCGAACGAGCTGACAAATTTGCGGGCATCTTCCAGTGCCAGGCGCTCGGCGATCTCGCGTCGGGTCGGCTCGTCGGCGGTAGCGGTCAGGGCGATGCGCGGGATGTCGGGCCAGCGCTCGTGCAGGATGGTCAGTTCACGGTATTCGCGGCGGAAGTCGTGGCCCCATTGGGAGACGCAGTGGGCTTCGTCGATCGCGAACAGGGCGATACCCGGGCCGGCATGGACTCGGTCGAGCAGGCTCAGGCAGCGGCCGCTCAGCAGGCGCTCGGGGGCGACGTAGAGGAGGTCGAGTTCGCCGGCGAGCAGCTCGCGTTCGATTTCGGCGGCGGTGGCGGCGTCGAGGGAGGAATTGAGGTAGGCCGCGCGCACGCCGAGCTGGCGCAGGGCTTCGACCTGGTCCTGCATCAGGGCGATCAGCGGTGAGACGACCACGCCGCAGCCGTTGCGCAGCAGGGCGGGGAGTTGGTAGCACAGCGACTTGCCGCCGCCGGTCGGCATCAGCACCAAGGCGTCGCCGCCTTTGACCAGACAGTCGATGATCTCGGCCTGCTCGCCGCGGAATTCCGGGTGGCCGAAGGTGGTGCGAAGCAAGTCGAGTGCGGCGTTTTCCATGCGTCACAGGGTAGCAAGCGCGGGTCTCGGGGATGCTCGGAGAAGTCCGCTTTGGTCGGTCGGGGCTTGCCTGATGGCTGGGGCGCGCATGAAAACAGCAACAGCAACAGCGGTGGAGTGCGTGGGCTTCGGTGGGGCGCCGCCCTGTCCGGGCATTGCTACTCGGTTCGGGCGGCCGTCCCTGGCCGCACTCACCGCCGTGCGCCATCCATGGCGCACTCTCCGCAATACCCGGACAGGACGCCGCATCGGCGTTTGGATTTAGCGGCTTCGCTCTTTCTTGCCGAAAACGAGGGCAATCGGGCGGGAGTCGGGCTGGGGGGAATTGCGGAAAGCCGGCCATGGATGGCCGGCGGCCCCGAGTCAGGGCAGGAAGCCCTGATCGAGGGGAGTAGCAATCCCCCCAGCCCGGCTCCCGCGTCCGCCGCGCGCGATCGGGAAACAAGAAACCCCAAGGCGATGATCCCCGGGGTTCCTGAGCTTCCAGCTTCCAACTGCTGGCTGCAGTTAACGCACTAGCAACTTACTGCAGCAACGAACGCAACATCCAGGCGTACTTCTCGTGGGTGTGCAGACGCTGGGTCAGCAGGTCGACGGTCGGGTCGTCGCTGGCATCGTCGGCGGTCTTGAGCACCTTGCGCGCGGTGCGACAGACCGCTTCGTTGCCGACTGTCAGCTGGCGCACCATCTCCTTCCAGTCGGGGATGTCGGACAGGCCCGCCTCTTCCGGGATCGACGACAGTTCGATGAACTCGGCATACGAGCCCGGGGCGTTGTAGCCCAGCGCGCGAATGCGCTCGGCGATCTCGTCCAGCGCGGTCCATTGCTCGGTGTACTGGGTCTCGAACATCAGGTGCAGCGCGTTGAACATCGGCCCGGTGACGTTCCAGTGGAAGTTGTGGGTCTTCAGGTACAGCGTGTAAGCATCGGCAAGGAAGTGGGCCAGGCCGTCGGCGATCTTCTTGCGATCTGTATTGCTCAGGCCGATATCAATGGCTGGAGCGCCCGATGCCGGCTGGGCGGATGTCGCGGACTTGCTCTTCTTGGCGGTCTTGGCGGGCTGCGATTTGGCCATGGTTTTTTCCTCTGGTGGATGTTGCGGTGACAATAGGGCGCTGTGCACGCGGTTGAACTATGCAGTTTCTGCGAAAGGATCCATGAAGCCTACCGATGTTCCCGATAAGACGGCGTCACGACGCGTCGGTTCAAAGCCAGCTCGCTCACCACGGGCCGACTCGACACCGCCTCGCCCGAAACCGGCCGACTCCAAACGGACCGGCGCTGACGCGGCCGCACTGGACCAGGCGCGCCGCAGCATTGACGCGACCCTGAGCCGGGATCGCGGTCGCCTGCATGGCCTGTGGTCGCGTTGGCGTGCAAAGCCATCCGACGTGACCGCGCGCGCCGCATTCGAGAAGGCCCGGGACAGCTCGCTCAGTCAGTGTCGCCAGCGCGCCGCCCAGTTGCCGCAAGTACCGGTCGATCCGTCGCTGCCGATTGCCAGCCAGGCCGAACGCATTGTCGCGCTGCTGCGTGAACACCAAGTGGTGGTGATTGCCGGTGAGACCGGCTCGGGCAAGACCACCCAGTTGCCGAAACTGTGCCTGGCGGCCGGGCGTGGCGCGGCTGGCATGATCGGTTGCACCCAGCCGCGTCGGATTGCCGCGCGAGCGGTCGCCAAACGCGTTGCCGAGGAGTTGCACACCCCGCTCGGTGGCCTGGTCGGCTACCAGGTCCGGTTCAACGAGAAGGTCAGTGAATCGACCGCGATCAAGTTCATGACCGACGGTATCCTGCTGGCCGAGATCCAGTCCGACCGCTGGCTGTCGCGCTACGACACTATCCTGATCGACGAGGCGCACGAGCGCAGCCTGAACATCGACTTCCTGCTCGGCTACCTCAAGCAGCTGTTGAAGAAGCGTCGCGACCTGAAGGTCATCGTGACTTCGGCGACGATCGACACCACCCGTTTCTCCGAGCATTTCGATAACGCGCCGGTGGTTGACGTGGAGGGGCGCGGGCATCCGGTGTCGGTGCGTTACCGGCCGCTGGAAGGCGAGGGTGACCGTGATGGCGAGCGCAGCATCAACGACGGCATCGTTGCGGCGTGCGACGAGATCACCGGCGAGGATCCACGTGGCGATGTGCTGATCTTCCTGCCCGGTGAGCGCGAGATCCGCGATGCACACCAGGCGCTGGAGCGCCGGAAATACCGCCATACCGAGGTATTGCCGCTCTACGCGCGGCTGTCGGTGCGCGACCAGGACCGGGTGTTCAACCCCGGCCCGCAGCGGCGGATCGTGCTGGCCACCAACGTCGCGGAGACGTCCTTGACGGTGCCGCGGATCCGCTATGTGGTGGATCCCGGGGTGGCGCGGATCAAGCGTTACAGCCCGCGCAGCAAGCTGGATCGCCTGAGGATCGAGCCCGTCAGCCAGGCCAGTGCCGACCAGCGCAAGGGCCGCTGCGGGCGGGTGTCGGAGGGCACCTGCTACCGGCTCTACAGCGAGGCGGATTTCGAATCGCGTCCGGCCTATACCGACCCGGAGATCCGCCGCGCTGCGCTGGCCGGGGTGATCCTGCGGATGTTGTCGTTGGGTCTGGGCGATATCGACGACTTTCCGTTCCTGGAGCCCCCCGAGCCGCGCGCGGTGGCCGATGGCTGGCAGCAACTGGGCGAGTTGGGGGCGGTGGAGGTCGCCAGCGACAAGGCCGGGCGCAACCAGCTGACCGCAACCGGGCGATTGATGGCGCGGATGCCGGTGGACGTCAAATTGGCACGGATGCTGGTCGCCGCCAATGCCCGCGGTTGCCTGCGCGAGATGCTGGTGATCGCGTCGTTCCTCGGCATCCAGGACCCGCGCGAGCGCCCGGCCGACCAGCGTGCGGCCGCCGACAATGCCCACGTCCGGTTCGTTGACTACAACTCGGAGTTCGTCGGCACCCTGAAGCTGTGGGCTGCTTACCAGGAGACCCATGAAGCCTCCACCCAGTCGCAGTTACGGCGCTGGTGCGAGAAGAACTTCCTCGGTTTCCTGCGCATGCGCGAGTGGCGCGAACTTCACCGCCAGTTGAAACTGATGGCGGGCGATCTTGGTTGGATGCCGTCGTCGCACCAAACGCCGGAACTCGATGCCGGCGCCTACGCCAACCTGCATCGGGCGCTGATCGCCGGCTTGCCGACCCAGATCGGCCACCGGGTGCCGCCGGCCGAGAACAAGGCGCCCGGCAATGGGCCCGGCAAGAAGCCCGGCGAACGCAAGCCGGCCGCGGTCTACGATGGCCCGCGCGGGCGCAAGTTCCAGCTGTTTCCGGGCTCCTGGCTGATCCGCAAGCCGCCGCCGTGGGTGCTGTCGGCGACCCTGCTCGACACCGAGAAGGTCTGGGCGATGAGCAACGCCTCGATTGAGCCGCAGTGGGCGATCGACGAGTTGCCGCACCTGCTCGCGCGTCGTCACCATGACCCGCGCTGGTCGCGCTCGCAGGGCCGGGTGCTGGGCAGCGAGCAGGTCAGCCTGTTCGGCCTGGTGCTGGCGCCCAAGCGTCCGATCCACTACGGCGGGCTGTACCCGCAGGAGAGCCGCGCGATCTTCGCTCGCGACGCATTGGTCACCGGCGAGATCAACACCCGCAGCGTGTTCCTGACGCGCAACCTGGCGATGCTCGACAAGGCGCGCGAGGAGGAAGCCAAGCAGCGGCGCGCCGGACTGGTGGTCGACGAAGACTGGATGGCAGACTGGTACCTGCAGCGGTTGCCGCCCGATGTCCACAACGCCCAGGCACTGGATGCCTGGTACGGCAAGTTGCCGGCAACGGAGAAGGCCACGCTGGAATGGGCGCTGGATGACTTGCTGGTCGGCGATGAGACCGATGCGACACGCTTTCCGCCACAGATCGCGTTGGGTGAAGCGCAGCTGACGGTCAGCTACCGCTTCGAGCCGGGTGCGCCCGATGACGGAATGACGGTTGCCGTCCCGCTGCACCTGCTCAACGCGCTGGACCCGGCGCGGTTGGGCTGGTTGGCGCCGGGTTTCACCCAGGACAAGGCCATCGCCCTGATCAAGAGTTTGCCCAAGGCCCAACGTCGCAATTTCGTCCCCGCACCGGATTTCGCCAAGGCCTTCCACGAGGCGCACCCCGGACCGGAAGCCGAACCCATGACCCGCGCGCTTGCAGATTTCCTGAAGCAGATCACCGGCGCGGCAGTCACCGCCGACGAGTTTGATGAGCCCGGCCTGGAACCGCACCTGCGCGTCAACCTGCGGCTGCTGGATGTGCCGGGCAAGCGCGGCGAAGCCGTGGTGCTGGCGGAGTCGCGTGACCTGGGCGAGCTGCGCGAGCGCTTCGGGGAACGCTCGACGCGCGCCTTCGCCGCACACGCCGCCGATGGCCTCGGCCAACGCGGGCTGGTGAGCTTCCCCGACACGGCCATCCCGGCCAGCTTGCCCGGCGCGGCAGGCATGCCGGCGTATCCGGCGCTGCACGATGACGGCGACAGCGTGTCGCTCCAGGTTCATGCCGAACGCGAGATCGCACTGCGGCATCACCCCGCTGGCGTGCGCCGGCTGCTGTGGCTGGCGCTGGGCGATGCGCGCAAGCAGGCACGCAAGCAGTTGCCGATATCGGCCAAGACGGGTCTGTTATATGCCGCCATCGAGTCGGCTGCGCCGCGGGAGAAAGGCAGTCGCGATGGCGATCATCTGCGCACCGACCTGGTCGATGGCGCCTTTGCCGCGCTGGTGGCGGATGGGTTGGACGAGATCCGCGATATCTCGGCGTTCACCGCGCGCCGCGACGCCGTGGCCAAGCGGCTGTTCGCCGAATCCATGGAGCGCTTGCAGCAAGCGGAGATCATTCTTGCGGCGGTGTCGCAGGCGCGCGCCAGCCTGGAATCGCCGCTGATGGGTTGGGCGGGCGCCAATCTGGATGACATGCGTGTGCAGTTGGCGGGATTGACGCCGCCGGGATTCCTCGGCGACGTGCCAGCGCCGGCCCTGGCCGAGTATCCGCGCTACCTGAAAGCCCTGGCGCTACGCGGTGAGCGTGCCTTGCGCGACCCGGTGCGTGACCAGGCTCGGATGCTGGAACTCAAACCGTTCGCTGATGCGCTGGCGGCTGCAAACGCCAGCGGCGAAGCCGACACAACGCCGTGGCAGGCGTTGCGTTGGGACCTGGAAGAGCTGCGGGTGTCACTGTTTGCCCAGGAGTTGGGGTCGCGTGGCGTGTCCCCGAAGAAGCTCGCCGCGCGCTTGGCGCGGTTACGTCCGTAGCGTGGACGACAATCGCGTGCCGGGCAGACGTTGGCGGTCCGCCTACTTGACCCGCTCCACCTTCGCGCGGGTGTTGTAGCCCTCGACCCGCAGGTACCAGATACCGCCAAATATGCCGGGCGTGATGGTTATCTGGGGGTTGTCCACGTGCACGCCGACCAGCGATGCATTATCGGTCTGGCGCCACACCTGGCCGTTGTCCAGGGTGTACTTGAGACCTTCGCGGAACCCATCGAACTCGCCTTGCAGATGCGCGATCACCGGCTCGCTGGAGCGGTTGGAGGCGAATCCGCGTTGCTCCTGCTTTACTCGTTCCTCTGCGACTTTGGTGGCCTTGTCGGTCTCGGTATCCAGGGTGCGGTTGAGCCAGTTGTTCAGCTGAGTCAGCTGCGCCGGGGTGAGCTGGTCAAGGCCGGCCGCCTGGAACTGCTCGGCGGTCATTTGCTGCTCGATCCGGGTGGCGTCCTGGGCCGACGCGAATGGAGCCAGCAGAAGCAGGCCGGCCAAGGCAATCGGACGGAGGCGATACAAGGCAGGGCCGTTGCGTTCAGTCGTTTGCATGAGTTGTTCCTGTGGGTGTTTGGCCGCTAGTGTAGACACTCTCCTGCACACAGATGAACCGATACCGCGATGAGCACTTCGCGACCCACTGCGCCCAAGGCGGGTGTTCCGGTGGCCAATGCGGCCGCGATCTCCGCGCCGGCAGCCGCGTTGGCGGCGTTGCTGGGGCAGGCGCCTGCAAACACCATTGAGTCGGCGTTGCTGGTGGCGATGGTGCAGGCGGTGGCAACGGACGCAACCGTCGCCGACGATCCACGCGACCCGCCCGACACGGTCGCGAAGATGCTGACGGCGCTGCAGCGACTGGGCGCCGACAGTGACAGCCTCGCCGCGGCGATCCTGCATACGTATCCCGGCCTGCAGGCGCGGATCAGTGAAACGCTCGAACGCGACTTCCCGTTGATTTGTGCCTTGCTGGAAGGCCAGCGTGCGGCCGGCCAGGTATGGGCGCTGCATGTCGAGCAACAGGGACGCGGCAGCAGTGAAGGTTTGCGCCGCTTGTTGCTGGCGATCGTGCGCGACATGCGGGGAGTGCCGATCCTGCTTTCCCGGCAGCTGGCCCGCATGCAGCAAGCCGATACGCTGCCACCGGAGCGGCGTACCGCGTTGGCCACGCTCACCCGCGACATCCACGCTCCGCTGGCCAATCGACTGGGCATCTGGCAACTGAAATGGGAGCTGGAAGACCTCGCGTTCCGTTACCTGCATGAAGACACCTACCAGCAGATCGCACGTCTGCTGGCCGAGAAGCGCCGCGACCGGGAAAGCTACATCGACCAGGTCCAGAAGACCTTGCGCGCGGCCCTTGGTGCGCATCGGTTGGAGGCCGATATTGCCGGTCGGCCCAAGCACATCTACAGCATCTGGAAGAAGATGCAGCGCAAGCAGGCGCCGATCAGCGAGCTGTACGACCTGCGTGCGGTACGCATCCTGGTCGACGACGTGGCGGCCTGTTACGCCGCGCTCGGAGTGGTGCACGCCACCTGGGTGCCGATCCCCAGCGAGTTCGATGACTACATCGCCCGCCCCAAGCGCAATGACTACCGCTCGCTGCACACCGCGGTGATCGGGCCGCAGGGCAAGACCCTGGAAGTGCAGATCCGCACCTTCGACATGCACCGCCAGGCCGAGCTGGGCGTGGCGGCACACTGGCGCTACAAGGAAGGCAGCGGCGGCGACGCTGCATTCGATCGCAAAATCGCCTGGATGCGAAAACTGCTGGAACCGGCTGCCGGGACGGGTGCCGATGACGCGGCCCTGGCCGGCGAGCTGGATGCCGAGCTGGTCGAGGACCGGGTTTATGTGCTGACGCCCAAGGGCGAGGTGATCGACCTGCCGGTGGGTTCCACGCCGCTGGACTTCGCCTATCGGGTGCATACCGAGGTCGGACACCGTTGCCGCGGCGCCAAGGTGGATGGGCGCATCGTGCCGCTGGATCATCGGTTGAACAGTGGTGACCGGGTCGAGATCAAGACCGCCAAGACCGGCGAGCCGCGTCGTGACTGGCTGATCGAGTCCAACGGCTTCCTTGCCAGCAGCCGGTCGCGCGAGAAGGTGCGCAACTGGTTCCACAAGCTGGATCGTGGTCGCAACGAGATCGCCGGCAAGGAGTTGCTGGACAAGGAGCTGCGTCGGCTGGGTTTGCTGGGCGCCGACCTGGCACCGGCACGTGAGCGTTTTGCATTGGCCAACGATGGTGACCTGCACGTGCTGGTCGGCCTGGGTGATCTGGGGCCGCATCAGGTCGGCCGGATATTGCTGGAGCATGAACGTGCCAGGGCCACTCCCGCGCCGACCCCGGAGGTCGTCGCCGCCCCGGCCAGGCCGCCGCGCAACAAGGCGCGCGACTTTACCGTGCAGGGGCTCGACAACCTGCTGGTGCAGCTGGGTCGTTGCTGCCAGCCGTTGCCGGGCGAGCCCATTGCCGGCTACCTGACCCGTGGGCGTGGCGTTACGGTGCACCGTGACAGCTGCGCGATGTTCCAGCGACTGGCGGAGAGGCAGCCCCAGCGCATCCTGCCGGTGGAGTGGGGTGCCAGCAGCGGTTACGAGGTGGATGTGGAAGTGGTCGCGGTGGATCGAAAATGGTTGCTCAAGGAGGTCACCAACGTGATTGCCCAGGCCAACGTGCATGTCGGTAGCATCCGCAGCGACCTGCAGCGAAACGGTGCCCGCGTCCGGATCCGGATGCGGTTGCGGGTAGGCGACTTCGGCCAGCTCTCGGCACTGCTGGGAAAGCTCTCCGCGCTACCCGGGGTGGAGCACGCCCAGCGCAGTTGATGCAAACCGGGTGACCGGGCGGACTATGCTGCTGTCATGCCTCTGCGCTCACCCCGAAACAATTGCAATGATGACCACAGGCCGCGCGTCCCTGCTTGGCATCGCTGGCTGGCATTGGCGTTGGCGGTGGGCGGGCTGTCAGTGTTGCTGTTGGCCCGCCAACCGATATCGCAGTGGTTGTGGCCGGACACGCGTATCCAGCAATTACGCATCGATGCCGCCCGGGCGCTGCGAGCCGGAGAGCTGAGTCGCGCAGACGGGCGTGGCGCACGCGAGCTGTATGAAGCCGCGTTGGCGCTGGATCCCGATCGGATTGGCGCGCGTGACGGGCTGGCCGCGGTCGGCAACGCCGCATTGGCACGTGCCGGATCGGCAATTGACCAGGGACATTCGACGGAAGCGCGCGACGCATTGCAGTTGGCCCGCGACCTGGCTGTGCCAACGGCGCAGGCCGATGCGCTGGAGGCCCGGCTGCGCAGGCTGGAAGTGGATGCCATCGGGGTGGATCGGCTGCTGAGCGAGGCGGTCGTGGCGCGCGGCATGGGTCATCTTGACGGCGATGCGGCTGCTGCGCTGCCATTGTTCGAGCGCGTGCTGGCACTGCAACCCAACAACATCGCGGCGTTGGAGGGCCGGGAGGACACCCTGGCCGACCTGCTGCAACAGGCGCGCAAGGCCGTGGGCGATGCCGAGTTCGGCCAGGCGGCGAGTCTGGTCGCGCGCGTGCAGGCGGTGGATCCCGGTCACGTCGACCTGCCACAAACCCTGGCCGAACTGGGAGCCGGGATCGAGCGTCGGCTGGCGAAAGCGGATGATGACCTGGCGCGAGGTGAGCTGGCGGCGGCGCTGACTGGCTATGACCAGGTTGCGACGATCGATCCCGGCAACGCCGAGGCGGCTCGCGGTCGGGTCCGGGTGGCCGATGCACATGCCGCACGCAGTCGACGCTACGCCGCCGACTTTCAGCTTCGGCCAGCGCAAGCCGAGTTGCTGGCGGCCGAGGCGATCGCACCGCAGGCTGCCGCGGTGGTCGCCGCGCGGCGATACCTGACCGAGGCGCGGGTGTCGCAGGCACGTTTCAACGATGGCGTGCCGTCCGCCGCCCAGCGTCGCCGCGTGCTTGACCTGCTGGCTGCTGCCGGGGCCGCTGAAGCGCGCGGCGACCTGCTGTTGCCGCCGGGCGAGAGCGCCTACGACAAGTTGCGCACCGCGCGCGCCATCGCACCGCAGGAGCCGGCGGTGCTCGCCATGGCGGCACGCCTGCGTCCGGCGGCCTGGAAGTGTTTTGAGCAGGCATCACCGCGCAACCAGCTGACGACCGCAGGCGCCTGCCTGGACGCCTACGCGGTGCTGGAAGGGGATGATGGCAACGTGCGGAAAGCGCGCCGGCGGCTGGCATTGCGCTGGATTGCGGTGGGTGACGAGCGTCTGGGAGCAGGCGAGCTGCCGGCCGCGCGACACGCCCTGGACACGGCGCGCGCGCTGGATCCACTCGCAGAAGGCATGGAGGCTTTCGCCCACCGCGTGCGCGCCGCCTCGGTGGTGGCCGACTAGTCCCGACCCAACAGCACTTGTTGCACCACGGCGCGGCCAGCGTCCAGCGAGAAGTGCTGCTCGACGTTGGCGCGGCCGTTATCGCCCAGCTGTTGCCACAAGGCGCCGTCGTGATAAGCGCGCAGGACGGCGGTGGCGAAATCGGCGGCATCGTCGGCCACCAGCACGTCCTGGCCGGCACGCAGATGCATGCCTTCGATCGCGCAGGTGGTGGCTACCACGGGCTGGCCATGAGCCATGGGCTGGTTGATCTTGCCTTTCACCCCCGCGCCGTAGCGTAGTGGTGCGACCGATAGCCGTACTTCGGCCAGGTACGGGGTCAGGTTGGGCACGTGCCCATGCACGATGACCCCCGGTGATGTCGCCAGTGCCGCAACCTCGGCGGTCACGTCGCCGCCGATGCAGTGGAATTGCAGGTCCGGCTCATGGGCTCGCAGCAACGGCCAGACCGATTCGACGAACCAGCACACGGCGTCCACGTTGGGAGGATGGCGAAACCCGCCGACGAACATCAGGTCGCGGCGCTCCTCGAAAGGCAGGCCGTGGCCACCGCTGCTGTGCAGGTTGGACAGCACCTCCACGCGGGCCCGCGGGGCATCGTGTGACAGCAGTTCGCGTTCGACCTCGCTGACTACCAGGGTTGCGTCGCTGCGGGCGATGACGTCCAGCTCCAAGGTGCGGGTACGCTCGGCGCCGCGGGTCCGGACAGGGTCGTTGGCCAGCTCGCCGCCCCGGCGCTCGCGCAGGTAGTGCAGGTCGACGGTATCAAACACCACTCGCGCCTGCGGTGCGTATCTGCGCAGCAATGGCAGCATCTCGCGCATCACGTAATGGCGGCAGACAAGCACGCTGTAAAAGCGTGAGCCGTGCTCGGCCAGCCATTTCGGCAGCCGTGGGGCGAATGGCGCGTACCAGACCTCGACCCCCAACTGCTGCAAGGCGCGGGTGTAGTCGCCATCGTGGTCGCGGTCGGCCGGCATGAACACCACGTGCGCGCCTTCCTCGCGCAGCATGCGCATCAGGTTGACCAGTCGCAGCGACCCGGAGTCGCGGTCCGGACGCGGTGTGAGCGCGTCGATGACCAATACGGTGCGTGAATACAGCCGGTCGGTCAGTCCAGCCGCGGCGGCGGTATGACCAGGGTGGTCGGCCAGCAGTGCGTGCCAGCGCTCCCGGAAATACTGTTGGTTGCGCACCTGGTAGGCCTTGACGCCATGGCGCGTATCGGTGCCGGCGGTTGCGCCCTCGGCGTGCACCACCTTGGACGCGGGCTGGTACAGCACCTGCAACCCGCGTGTACGCACCTGCATGCCCAGGTCGGTGTCTTCGTAGAATGCCGGCGCGTAACGGTTGTCGAACCCGCCCAGTGATTCCAGCAGTTCCCGCGGCAGGGCGATGGCCGCGCCGGAGCAGTAGTCCACGCGGCGGACATAGTTGAAGGCGCAGTGGTCGGCGGCGTCCAGCCGGCCGAGCTTGTCGGCGGAGCCGTCCTTGCGCACGATGCCGCCGGCCTCCTGCAAGCGACCATCGGGATAGAGCAACTGCGCACCGACCAGTCCGGTACCGGCATGCTCGTCGAAGGTCGCCAACAGCGCGTCCAGCCAGCCCGGTTGCGGAACCGTGTCGTTGTTGAGGAACACCACGAACTCGCCACGCGCCTTTGCCAGGCCGTCGTTGCAGGCGGCGACGAAACCGCCATTGTCGACACGGCGGAAGTAGCGCAGCCCGTCCACCTGCGTCAATGCGGTTGCCGTTTCGTCGGAGCTGCCGTCGTCGACGACGATGATCTCCACCGGCAACCCGGACGGGTGCGCGGCCAGCGCGCGCAGGCACCCCAGGGTGTGCGGGAACTGGTTGTAGACGGGAATCACGATGCTGGCGACGGGCGACTGGCTGGCAGGCACGGCGAAGCCGGCGAAAGGCGTCGGCGCGGGAAGGTACAGATCGCTGCGCGGCGCTGGCCGGACCCGCCGCAACTGCTTGAGCACGCGCTGCCACGAGGCATGGAGGCCGCGGGTACGCAAACTGGTCAGCCCGCGTTGGATCAGGCCGGTGCTGCGATCGAACAGAAACCGCAGGTCGGCCCGCGACATCGCCATGCTTTACAACTCCGGCAGTAGGGAAAAGCGCGTCGTACGCTATCGCAACGGGCTGAACTGACGCCCAATTCACGCCAGTGCCCACGCTACGGGCGTCGGCTCGGGCTGCGTTAGACTTCAGTCCACGAGGGCACCGCCCTGTCATTGTCCCATGCCGTGGCCCGAATCGATTACGACGAAGACGATTTGAATTCCGACCACTCCAACTCCGACGAACATCGGACGCCGCAATGGCGCCGCCGCGTGGTGACCTGGGTGTTGGCGGCGATCGGGTTGGGGTTGGGGTTCCTGATCCCGTATTCGCTGTATCTCAACCACGAGGTCGGGGAGCGCTTCGACCAGCTCCGCTGGCAGTTGCCGACCCGGGTATACGGCCGGCCGCTGGCGCTGGCGCCGGGTCTGGCGATGGACGCCGGCACGCTCAGGACCGAACTGCACGCGGCCGGCTATCACGTCGGCGACGGGCGCCGGGCCGGCAGCTATTCCAACGAAGGCACGCACTGGGTGATCTCCAGCCGCGGCTTCAACGACGTGGATGGGCCGGTTGCTCCCAGCCGGGTCGAGGTGACGGTGTCGGGCGGCAAGGTCACTGGTCTGCGCGCGGCCGGCGCCGATGAGGCGTTGAAGCTGGCCAGGCTGGACCCGGCCCGCATCGCGACCCTGTATGGCCAGCAGCAGCAGGAGCGTCGGCTGGTACAACTCGACGAAGTCCCCGAGTTGCTGGTGACCGGCCTGCAGGCGGTCGAGGATCGGGATTTTGCCCACCACCACGGCATCGACCTGTCCGGCATGGCGCGGGCCGCCTGGGTCAACCTGCGCTCCGGCGAAGCCCGCCAGGGCGCCAGCACGCTGACCCAGCAACTGGCGCGCAGTGGCCTGCTCGGGATCGGGCGCGAGCGCACCTACACCCGCAAGTTCAACGAGATCATCTACGCGCTGTTGATCGAGGCACGCTACGACAAGCAGGTGATCCTGGAGGCCTATTTCAATCAGGTCTACCTGGGCCAGCGTGGGGCGCAAGCGATCCATGGTGTGGCGGCAGCCGCGGAGTTCTGGTTTGGGCGCGATCTGGCCGATATCAGCACCGAGCAGATTGCCTTGCTGATCGGGATCGTGCGCGGACCGTCCTACTACGATCCGCGACGGCATCCCGATCGAGCCACCCAACGGCGTAATTTCGTGCTGGGCGAGATGCATGAAACCGGGCTGATCGACGACGCCGAGTACCAGCGTGCACGCGCCGCGCCGTTGGGCGTCACCGATCAACCTGGCAGCACCTCGGCCAACCGGTTCCCCGCCTATGTCGACCTGATGCGGCGTCAGCTGGCGCGGGACTATCCGGCCGACGCGTTGGCGGGTGCCGGGCTGAGCGTCATGACCGGGATGGCACCATCGGCGCAGGCCTATGCGGAAAGCGCGGTCACCCACACCTTGAAGGCCTTGGACGGGAAAAACCGGCCGGACCTGCAGGCCGGGCTGGTGCTGACCGACGTCCATGACGGCGAAGTGCTGGCGGTGGTCGGCAGCGCGACCCCGGCGTTGCCCGGCTTCAACCGTGCGGTGGAGGCGCATCGTCCGGTGGGCTCGCTGATCAAGCCGTTCGTGTACCTGCTCGCGCTGGCATCACCGGGCCAATGGTCGATGGCCAGCTGGGTCAGCGATGCCCCGGTGACGGTGGCGCTCAGCAACGGAAAACGCTGGGAGCCGGGCAATTCCGATGGCCGCAGCCACGGCAGCGTGCACCTGGTCGACGCGCTGGCGAACTCCTACAACCAGGCAACGGTGCGGGTCGGCATGCAGGTCGACCCGCGGCGGATCGCCGATCTGGTACAGACGCTGGCGGGGATCAAGGCCGAACCCAACCCGTCGCTGATCCTCGGTTCGCTCGACCAGAGCCCCTACGCGATGGCCCAGCTGTACCAGTTCCTTGCCTCCGGCGGCGAGATCCAGCCACTGCACCTGGTGCGTGGCGTGCTGGATACCGACGGTCGCGCGCTCAACCGTTACGACACCGCGCCGGCGCCGGCGCAAGCGGGCGATGCGGTGGCGGCGCGGTTGATCACAATCGCGTTGCAGCGCGCGGTCTCCAACGGCACCGGTCGACAGCTGGTATCCGACGGGCTCGGCCGGCTCAATGCGGCGGGCAAGACCGGCACCAGCAACGACAGCCGCGACAGCTGGTTCGCCGGCTATACCGGTGATCACCTGGCAGTGGTTTGGGTAGGCAATGACGACAACAAGCCGACCGGACTGTATGGCTCGACCGGCGGCATGCGGGTGTGGTCACGGTTGTTCAAGCACCTGCCCAGCGCGCCGTTGAAGGTGGGTGACGAGGGCCTGGACTGGCGCTGGGTGGTCGGGTCGAACACGACCGATGCCGGTTGTCCCGGCGCGCGCCGGTTTGCCTTCGTTGCCGGCTTTGCACCCGCCCACCAGCCTTGCCAGCCACCCGAGCCCGAGGTGGTGCCGGGGCAGGAACAGGGACAAGGCGGTTGGCGTGAGTGGTTCGGGTTTGGTCGCGACGATGACAAGCCCCAGCCCGAACCCGCCGACCAGCCGCTACCGCCACAGGAAACACGATGAACCTTCGTTTGCTGATTGTCGCCACGTTCGCACTGGTGCTCAGTGCCTGCTCCGCCGCCCCGGTGGTCGCTCCCGCGCCGTCGTTCGATCCGGTCGCCATGGTGAAAGCGATCCAGGCGGCCGGCGCCTCCGCAACCCCCGAGCTGGTCGTCAATCCCCTGGCCGGCGCACACGTCACCGACTTGCAGGCCCAAGCCCGCCAATTGCATGCGCAAGGCCACCACGCCGAAGCTGCGGTGATCCTCGACCAGGCCCTGGCCCTTGATCCGGGTGATCCGGAACTGCTGCAACAACGCGCCGAGGCCGCCGTGCTGCTGGGTGACCTGCCACAGGCCGAACGACTCGCGCGCCAGGCAATCACGATTGGCGCCGAAGTGGGCCCGCAGTGTCGGCGGCACTGGGAAACCGTGGTCCAGGTGCTGGCGGTGGAAGGCGAAACCGCGCAGCTCGCCCAGGCACGCCAGCAACGCGACGCGTGCACCGTCACCGCACCGGCGCGTTATTGACCGATGGACCACGCGACAAGTCGACTTGGCACCGCCAGCCGCGCCGCATTGAGCGAAGGCGGCGAGCTGGCGCGCAACATTGCCGCGTTCACGCCACGCAGCGCGCAGCAGGATTTTTCCGCCGCGATTGCGAATGCGTTCGAACACCGCGGCGTGCTGTTGGCAGAGGCCGGCACCGGTACCGGCAAGACCTTCGCCTACCTGGTTCCGGCGATCCTGTCCGGCCTGAAGACCATCGTGTCCACCGGCACCCGCGCGCTGCAGGACCAGCTCTACCATCGCGACTTGCCGCGGGTGCGCGACGCACTCGGGGTCGGCCTGAAGACCGCGTTGCTGAAAGGCCGGTCCAACTACGTGTGCCATTACCGACTGCAGCAGGCCAAGGGCGAGCCGCGCTTCCACAATCTCGCGATGGCCTCGCAGTTCCAGCGCATCGTGGCCTGGTCCAGTCGCACGCGGATGGGTGACATGGCCGAGCTGGAGGACCTGCCGGACGATTCGCCGCTGCTGCCAATGGTGACCTCCACCGCCGATAACTGCCTGGGCAGCGAGTGCCCGTTTTTCTCGGAGTGTTTCGTGGTCCAGGCGCGGCAACGTGCGCAGGCCGCCGACCTGGTGGTGGTCAACCATCACCTGCTGCTGGCCGACCTGGCGCTGAAGCAGGAAGGCTTCGGCGAGATACTGCCGGGTGCCCAGGCGTTCGTGGTCGACGAGGCGCATCAGCTGCCGGAGCTGGCGGCGCAATTTTTCGGTGAAGCGCTAAGCGCCCGGCCCTTGGTGGAGTTGGCCCGCGACGCGCTGGCCGAGTGCAAGCAAACCCCGGGGGCATTGGCCGTTTTGCAGGAGCCTACGCGCGCGCTGGAGCAGGCCGTGCGCCAGCTGCGCGCGTCAATGGACGAACTGCCGGTGCGGGGCACCCGTCGCCGTGCCGCCGAGGACGCCAACGCCGAGGCCGGACTGGATGATTTGCTGCAGGCGTTGCGTGACCTGCATGCCGCGTTGTTGCCACTGCGGGAGGCGGCGCCGGGTTTCGACAGTTGCACCGCGCGGGCCAGGGAGTTCGAGAAACGCCTGTTGCGTTGGCGTGATGCCGATGATGCAGGAGCTGTGGAAAACGTGGCGGATGCCGGGGTCGACGGTAGCGATTCGTCGCCGTTCGCCCCGCAGCAGGCTGATGTCCCGGTCGCGGATCCGGATGATCGCGGCCCGCTGCTGGACGGCAGCGAGCCCAGCGTGTTGTGGTACGAGCTGACCGCACGTGGCTTCCGCCTGAGCCGCACGCCGCTGGATGTCGCCGGCCCGCTGGCCGAGCACCGCGCACGTTCGCAGGCGGCGTGGGTATTCACTTCGGCCACGCTGGCGATCGGCGGCCGCTTCGAGCACTACGCCATCAAGCTGGGCCTGCATGAGCCAACCACGTTGCTGGCACCCAGCCCGTTCGACTGGCCGAAGCAAGCGTTGTGCTACCTGCCCCCGGGGCTGCCCGAGCCGTCGGCGCGTCACTACACCGCCGCCATCGTGGAGGCGATCAAGCCTGTCCTGGAGGCGTCCGCAGGCCGTGCGTTCGTGTTGTTTGCTTCGCACCGGGCGCTGCGTGAGGCTGCCGAATTATTGCGCGGCGGCCCGTGGCCACTGTTCGTGCAGGGCGAGGGTCCGCGCTCGCTACTGCTGGAGCGCTTCCGCGGGTCGGGTAACGGCGTGTTGCTGGGTGCCGCGAGTTTTCGCGAAGGCGTGGACGTGGCGGGTGATGCGCTCAGTGTGGTGATCATCGACAAACTGCCATTTGGCGCGCCCGATGATCCGGTGTTCGAGGCCCGGCTGGAAGCGATCCGGCGCGACGGTGGCAACCCGTTCCGGGATGAACAACTGCCGCAGGCCGTCATTGCGCTCAAGCAGGGCGCCGGGCGCTTGATCCGCAGCGAGACCGATCGCGGTGTATTGGTGCTGTGCGATCCGCGGCTGTCGGCCAAGAGCTACGGGCGGGTGTTCCTGGACTCGTTGCCGCCGTTGCCAAAGACGCGGCGGATCGAGGAGGTGGAGGATTTTTTTGCATCACAGTCATCACTCCTGGCGGAGACCATCAATGAGTGACCAGGGCCGATGAAATGAAGCTGCTCGCGTTTGAACTGTCTACCGAGGGCTGCTCGGTCGCGTTGTGGATCGATGGCGAGGTGCATGAGCGTTTCGAGGTCGCCCCGCGCCGGCACGCCGAGCTTGCATTGCCGTGGGCGGAAGCCTTGCTTGCGCAGGCGGGCCTGAACAAGTCGCAGCTGGATGCAATCGCCGTCGGCCGCGGGCCGGGAGCATTCACCGGCGTGCGCCTGGCGATCGCCATTGGACAGGGCATCGCGTTGGCGCTGGACCGGCCGATCGTCCCGGTATCCACGCTGGCCGCACTGGCGGCCGGGTATCGCCCGGCCGATGCTGCACTGCCCGGGGAGTTGGCCGACCGGCCCGGTGGCCACATCCTGGCGGCCATTGATGCGCGCATGGGCGAGATCTATTCCGGTGCGTTCGAGTGGCGCAGTGACGGACTCATCGCGATCAGCGAGGAGGTTGTCGTTGCCCCGGATGCGGCGCAGTTGCCCTCCGGACCCGGCGACTGGCACGGGGTTGGCACCGGGTTTGCGGCTTGCGATGGCGCGTTGGGGTCACGCCTTGCTGCCAGATTCACGAGCATCGATGCGACGGCATTGCCGCATGCCGCTGCGGTGGCCACGCTCGCGGCGGAGGCGTTGGCTCGCGGTGAGGGGGTCGCGCCGGAGCGGATTGAACCGGCCTACCTGCGCAATCACGTTGCCCTGACAACCGCTGAGCAAAAGGCATTGCGTGCCTCGAAGCCGTCGAGTCCCTAACGGTCTTGCAGCTCGCCGTCCGGCAAGAACGCCCAGGTGCGGGTCACGTGCAAGATGTCGGGATCTTCATCGGTTGCCGGTAACGGCGCGTAGGGCTCGGCCAGCTTGGCAATCCGCAGGGCGGAAGCGTCCAACAGCGCGATGCCACTGCTCAGAACGATCTGCGAGTGCTCCACCGTGCCATCGCGGCGGATCCCGATACTGATGACCACCTGCCCGGCCAGCCGGCGCCGACGGGCCTCGTCGGGATAGTTGAGGTTGCCGACGCGCTCGACCCGGTCGACCCAGCCGCGCAAGTAGCTGGCCCAGGCGTATTCGGTGGTGCTGGCGGAAACGAACTTGCGCTTGGGACGCTTGGCATAGCGCTCGGAACGCAGGTGTATTTCCGCGGCCAGGCGGGCCATGGCGACGTCGCGATCGATCTTTTCCTGGCCGGGTGGCAGCGGATGATCGCTGGCCTCGGGAGTTTCCTGCGCGGTGGCAACGGCGATCTCGCTACGCGTGCTGCTGATGACCCGTGCCCGCGATTGTGGTTGCGGGGCGGGTGACTGCGCGCGCAACTGGCGCTGGGCAATGCCCTCGGTGGCCTGTGGCAATGGCCCCGATTGGCTCTCGCTCGGGCGCGTGCTCTTGTCGTGTTCGCCGCCGCCCAGATTGTTGGCTTGGGCCAAGAAGTCGGCTTGCTTCGGCGTCAGTGCGCTGCGGGTCTGGGTCAGGATCACGTCCAGGGTCGGGACTACCGGCGCCGCGCTTTCCAGCGCGAAGCCGACCCCGAGCAGCAGCATCCCATGGACCAGCAACGACAGGACCAGTGTCGCGCCCAGACGTTGTTGCTCACCGATCACTGGCGCGGTGGCCACGCTCACGCTTCGGCGGCCGCCCGTGCCTCGATGGCATCGAACAGGCTGGCGGCGATGTTCAAGCCGAACTGTGCGTCCAGCTCGCGGATGCAGGTGGGACTGGTGACGTTGACCTCGGTCAGGTAGTCGCCGATCACGTCCAGGCCGACGAACAACATCCCGCGACGCTTCATCTGCGGTCCGACCTGGGCGGCAATCCAGCGGTCGCGCTCGCTCAGCGGACGGCCTTCGCCACGCCCGCCGGCGGCGAGGTTGCCACGGAACTCGTCGCCCTGCGGAATGCGCGCCAGACAGTAGTCGACCGGCACCCCGTCAACCAGCAGGATGCGCTTGTCGCCGGCGCTGATCTCGGGGATATAACGCTGCGCCATTGCCATGTGGGGCCCATCGCCGAGCAGGGTCTCCAGGATCACGTTGGTATTGGGATCGCCGTGGCCAACGCGGAAGATCGAGCGTCCGCCCATTCCGTCCAACGGCTTCAACACCGCCTGGCCCTGTTCGGCGATGAATGCCTTCAGCGTTGCCATGTCGCGGCTGACCACGGTAGGCGGGCAGCACTGCGGGAACAGCAATGCGGCCAGCTTTTCGTTGTAGTCGCGCAGCCCTTGCGGGTCGTTGACCACCAGCGCGCCGGCGTCCTGGGCGAGGCTGAGGACCTGGGTGTCGTAGATGAATTCGTTGTCGACCGGCGGGTCCTTGCGCATCAACAGCACGTGGCCTGCACCAAGGTCGACCTGGGTGGCCGCTTCCAGCTCGAACCAGTCGGCCGGGTCGTCGCGAACACGCAGCCGGGTCACCTTCGCCACCGCCTTGCCATCGCGCAGGCCGAGCCCGCCCGGCACCACGTACCACAACCGGTGCGAACGCCGCTGGGCTTCCAGCAGCATGGCGAAGGTGGAGTCCTTGGCAATCTTGATCGACCCGATCGGGTCCATCACGACGACGATGTCGAGTGGCATGGCGACACTGGTTGTATGGAGTGGCAACGATGGTAGCAGGGGCTCCGGCAGATCGCCGCAGCGGCGCGCATTCATCTTGATCGCGAACATTTCCGTGCTTGACAGCTTGCATCTGGCTTGGAATAAAGGGAGCCTACGCAACGCGCCCGGGGATTTGGCATTGGCGCTTCGCATTGGGATATCGGGGATATTTGAAGATGCACGACGAGGTTCGCAGCGGCAGCCTTGATGGTTTGCGAGTCATGGTGATTGATGACTCCAAGACCATCCGCCGTACCGCCGAGACATTGCTCAAGCGTGAGGGTTGCCAAGTGGTGACCGCCACCGATGGCTTCGAGGCATTGGCAAAGATTGCCGACCAGCAGCCGCAGATCATCTTCGTGGATATCATGATGCCGCGCCTGGATGGCTACCAGACCTGCGCATTGATCAAGAACAACCAGGTTTTCAAGAGCACGCCGGTGATCATGCTCTCGTCCAAGGACGGCTTGTTCGACAAGGCGCGTGGCCGCATCGTGGGTTCCCAGCAGTACCTCACCAAACCATTTACGCGCGGGGAACTCCTCGACGCCATACGAACGCACGTCAACAACGCCTGACCGGGGGGTAAGGCATCCAATGGCACGTATTCTTCTGATCGAGGATTCGCCGACTGATACGGCGGTCCTGACCCAGTTGCTGGAACGCAACGGACATGAGGTACTCGCTTCGGGCAATGCCGAGGACGGTATCGATACCTGCCGCCGCGAGCAGCCGGACCTGGTCTTGATGGACGTGATCCTGCCGGGGATGAATGGCTTCCAGGCGACGCGCGCCTTGTCGCGCGATGAGGCCACCAAGGCCATCCCGGTATTGATCGTCAGCACCAAGGGCATGGAAACCGACAAGGCCTGGGGCCTGCGCCAGGGCGCCAGGGACTACATCGTCAAGCCACCACGCGAAGACGAGCTGATCGCGCGCATCAACGAGCTGTTGGGGCCGTGAACTACCCGGCGGCTACGGCGCCGGATCCGTTTGCGATCCTGGTCAACTACGAGCGGCGCAGCCTGGCGCATGTCGCCGGGCTGCCAGAGCAGTTGGAAGCGCCAGGCCTGTGGCGCGGCGTGGGTTATCGCATAGGCAATCGTCGGCTCGCCTCCGGGTTTGACGAGGTCCTGGAGATCCTGCCGCTGCCCCAGGTCACACCCGTGCCGGGCGCGCGGTCATGGCTGTTGGGCCTGGCCAACGTACGCGGGAACCTGTTGCCGGTAGTAGACCTTCGCCAGTTCCTGGAAGGCGAGCGCACCGTGTTGCATGAAGCCCAGCGCATGTTGCTGGTGCGCCAGCCGGGCGGTGACGTTGCCGTGTTGATCGACGAGATGTACGGCCAGCGCAGCTTCAACGAGTCCCAGCTGGAGGCGGCCGACGGCACCGACCCTGCCGCGCTGGTCGAGGGCCGTTATACCCATTTCATCAGCCGGGCTTACCGCTTGGGCGAGCATCTCTGGGGAGTGTTCAGCCTGGACCGGCTGGCCCGAACCCCGGAATTCAGACAGGCGGCCTTTGAACCGCTGCGTACCGAACTTCACGGCAACGAAACCCACGCCAGCAACGCACTTGAGGTTGAACATGAGCACTGAAATGAATTCCGTCGCCGGCAAGACCCGCAACATCGGGGTCAACACGTGGTTGATCGTGCTGGGTTTTTCGGTGCTGATTTTCGGCCTGAATACCGGTTATGCGACCTGGAAGGCCGCACGTCTGGGCGGTGCCAGTACCTCGGCCTCGAACCTGCAGGTGTTGTCGCAGCAGTTGGCGGTGCGAGGTCGTGAGGCCGTCGGTGGTGACCAGGCGGCGTTTACCTCGTTCAAGGCAACCAAGGCGGAAGTCGATGCGAACATCGGTGACCTGACCACGAACTTCGGGGACACCCCCGGGGTATCCGGGGCAATCGCTGATGTCAGCCAGACCTGGGCGCCGCTGGACAAAAGTGCACAGCAGGTAATCGCCAGCGAGAAGGCCGTGCTTGGCCTGGCCGGCAATGCCAACAGCTTCACCAGCCAGGTGCCGGACCTGCAGGCGCGGCTGGACGAACTGGTCCGCGCGATGTCCGCCAGCGGCTCGCCATCGTCACAGGTCTACTATGCGCTGCGCCAGGTCGTGTTGTCGGGGACCATGGCCCGGCGGGTGACCGAGATCCGCGCCGGCGGAAGCAATGCCGAGGCCGCGGGCGAAGGCCTGGCCCGCGACGCCGCAGTGTTTGGAAACGTGTTGGCCGGCTTGCGCGCTGGCGACGAAGGCACCGGCATCACCCCACTGAGCAACGCCAACGCCCTGAACGCCCTGGGCCAGGCCGAAACGCTGTGGACGGCGATGAAGACCGACCTGGATGCGATCCTGGGAAGTTCGCAGAACCTGTTCCGCGCCCAGGCTGCGGCTGACGCGATCACCACCGGCTCTGACAAGTTGCTGTCCGAAAGTCGCTCGCTGTTTGATGCCTTCAATGCATTCGGCTCGTTGAAGGACACCAGCTTGCTGGGCAACTTGTGGGTATCCATCATCTCCGGCCTGATCGCATTGCTGGCGATTGTCGGACTGCTGTTCTCGTTGAACCGGGCGCAGCACGCGCGCTACAGCACCAGCAAGGAACTCAACGACCGCAACCAGGAGGCGATCATGCGCCTGCTGGACGAAATGGGCTCGCTGGCAGAGGGCGATCTGACCGTCAAGGCGACCGTGACGGAAGACATGACCGGCGCAATCGCCGACTCCATCAACTTCGCCGTCGAGCAGTTGCGCAGCCTGGTACAGACCATTACCGATACCTCGGTCCAGGTCGCCTCCAGCGCCCAGGAAACCCAGGCCACCGCCATGCAGCTGGCCGACGCGGCGCAGCATCAGGCACAGGAGATTACTTCCGCCTCCGGTCGTATCAGCGAAATCGCCGCCAGTATCGACCAGGTCTCGAAGAACTCCGCGGAATCCGCCGACGTGGCGCAACGCTCGGTGCAGATCGCGACGGCCGGTGCCGGCGTCGTGCGCCAGACGATCCAGGGCATGGACAGCATCCGTGACCAGATCCAGGAAACCTCAAAGCGCATCAAGCGGCTGGGTGAGTCCTCCCAGGAGATCGGCTCCATCGTCGAACTGATCAACGACATCTCCGAGCAGACCAACATCCTGGCGCTGAACGCAGCCATCCAGGCGGCTTCGGCTGGTGAGGCCGGCCGCGGGTTCGCGGTGGTGGCCGATGAAGTGCAGCGCCTGGCGGAACGCTCCTCCAATGCGACCAAGCGGATCGAGTCGCTGGTCCAGACCATTCAATCCGATACCAACGAGGCCGTCAGCTCGATGGAGCAGACCACCACCGAAGTCGTCTCCGGTGCGCGGCTGGCCGAGGATGCCGGTACCGCCCTGGGTGAGATCGAGAAGGTCTCGTCGGATCTGTCCGGATTGATCCAGGGGATCTCGACGGCCGCGCAACAGCAGTCTGGCGCGGCGGCCAACATCACCCAGACCATGAACACGATCCAGCAGATCACCTCGCAAACCACCGAGGGCGCGAACCAGACCGCGCAGTCGATTGGAAACCTGGCGCAACTGGCCGCCGACCTGCGGCGCTCGGTTGCCGACTTCAAGCTCCCGGCCTGAGGCGAAAATTGGATCGACGGATGAACAGCCTGACACCCGGTCGCTCGCAACCCCTGCGCCCGCTCGCCAACCAGTGGAGTGCTGCGTGATGACCGTGATGCGCGACGCGATCGACACCACCACGCTGGGTTGGATCAAGCCGGAGCTGGACGAGACCTTGCGCCTGGCGCGCCAGGAGATCGAGGCGTATGCCGAATCACCTGGCGACGGAAGCGCGATGCGGACCTGCGCCAGCCACCTGCACCAGGTCCACGGGACCTTGCGCATGGTGGAGCTGTACGCGCCGGCAATGGTCGCCGAGGAAATGGAGCGACTGGCCCTGGCCTTGCTACATGGCGAGATCAGCGATCGCGACGACGCCTGCACGATGCTGATGCGCGGGGTGGTGCAGCTGCCCGATTACCTTGAGCGCTTGCAGGGTGGTCACCGGGATATTCCTATCGTATTGCTGCCGCTGCTCAACGAGTTGCGCGCCACGCGGGGCGAGGCCGGACTGAACGAAAGTGTCTTGTTCGCGCCGAATATGAACCGGCCGTTGCCGGTCGACTTGCCGGCACCCCAGCAGAATGCGGACACGATTCGCACCGGCCGGCAGCCGGCCAGTGAGAACCTCGTAGCGCTGGGCCGGGAACTGGCGCAATGGCCCGAGAACGGCGCGCCGGCAGATGCCGCGCGGCTGGCCCAGTTGGTCGACGGCCTGCTTTCGGAAGTCTCGATCGAGCCGTTGCGACGCATGCTGTGGGTCGCTTCCTCGGTTGCCGGTGCGCTGCGCGATGGCGCACTGCCTCCAACGCGCACCTTGCGCCTCGCCTTTGGCGGCGTGGAACGTGAGGCGCGGCAGCTGCTGGGCGAAACCGGCTACCGTGCACCGGGCGGCGAGCCCAATGCCGAGCCGACCCGACAACTGCTGTACCACGTTGCCCATAGTGACGACGGCCATCCGGCGCTGGACAGCCTGCGCAAGACCTTCGAGCTGGATGCGGCGCCACCCACCGTATCGGAGCTCGAGCACGCTCGAGGCAGCCTCAGCGGCCGCAATCGTGCGTTGCTGGACACCGTATCCAGCGCGCTCAAGGAAGACCTGCTGCGTGTGAAGGACGCACTCGATCTGCATCTGCGCACGGGTCAGACCGGGGTGGACGACCTGCGCCCGCAAGTGGAGACGCTTGGTCGGGTCAGCGACACCCTCGGCATGCTCGGGCTGGGAATCGCTCGCGGCGTGGTGGTGCAGCAACGCGATGCGATGCAGGAGATCGTCTCCGGCCAGCGGGCCGCGGAAGAATCCGTCTTGCTGGACGTCGCCGGCGCGCTTTTGTATGTGGACGCTTCGCTCGACGAGCAAGTCGCCCGGTTGGGATTGTCGGACGATCACGCCGACGAGGATATGTTGGCGAGCGAGTCGCGCAAGATCCTCGAGGTCGTGGTGCGCGAGGCGATTGCGAACTTCGGTGACGCCCGCCAGTCGTTCGTCGCGTTCGTGGAGACCAACTGGGACCACGCTGAGCTGGTCGAGGTTCCGCGCCTGCTGGGGGAGGTCAGTGGTGCGTTGCGCATCCTGGATTTCAACGTGCCGGCGGATTACCTGTTTGGCATACAACGTTATGTCGAAGTCGAGCTGATCGACCGCAAACGTGTCCCCAACGGGAAGCAGCTGGACACCATGGCCGACGCCCTGGCCAGTGTCGAGTACTACCTGGAAGCGTTGCGCGAGCAGCGGCCCAGCCGCGACCGCATCCTGGAGATCGCCCGTCATAGCCTGGCGACGCTGGGCTACTGGCCGGTGCCGACACCGTTCGACGCCGACCAGGCCGCGACGCCATCACCGTTGTCGTCCCGCGATGAGGACGAGGCCGCCGCCGCGATCGACCGGTTGTCGATCGATGCCCCAGCGATGCACGAGACCCCGGAACCGGAGTCGACCGCGCCGGCAGTCACGTCCGGGCTGGTGGCGCACGACCCCGAATCGGTCGTGCTGGTAGGCCGCGGTGTCGATGGTTTTGGAAGTAACGATGACATCGACGATGAGATCCGCGAAGTCTTCCTGGAGGAACTGGAGGAGGAGATCGGTAATCTGGGGACACAGCTGTCCGTCTGGCGGCAAACGCCGGAAAACATGGAGCAGCTGCGCTCGTTGCGTCGCGTCTTCCATACCCTCAAGGGCAGCGGCCGCCTGGTCGGGGCCAGCACTCTGGGTGAGTTCAGCTGGAAGATCGAGAATGTCCTCAACCGCGTCCTGGAAGGCACGCGCCTGGCCAGCCCCGCGGTGGTGGCGATCGTCGATGAAGCCCACGCCGCCCTGCCGCAGTTGCACGCAGCGCTGCAAGGGGTCGGGGCGATCACCGCCGATCTCGAGGGCATCCAGTCCGTGGCTGATCGGATCGCCGACGGCGAGGAAGTCTTCCATACCCCGACCGTCGCGACGGGCAGGGAGGCGGACGGCGCGGCGGATATGGGTGCCGCCAGTGAAGCCGAAGGCGACGCGTCTGACGTGGTGCCGGAGACCGACGGACTCGAAGCTCCAGCACTGCCCGAGGAGCCGTCCGGAATTCCCGCTTCGGTTGACCCTGTATTGCTGGAGATCCTCGGTACCGAAGTCACCGGGCACCTGGGCACGATCCACGATTGGCTGAGCGCTTCCCAGGATCACCCGCAGCCGGCCGATGACCAGTTGCAGCGTGCGATCCACACCCTCAACGGCGCGTTCGCGATGACGGAAGTGCCCGTCATCACCGAGATCACCACGCCCGCAGAAGCCTATGTCAGGCGACTGTTGGCATCCGGGTTGCCAGCCACGGCCGAGGGTGTTGCGGCGATCTCGGGGGTTGCGACCGCCGTTGCCAGCACGCTTGCCGCGCTGCAGTCGGACCGGCCGCGGGTGCCGGAGTTCGCCGGCGTGGCCGAGCAGATGCGGGCATTGCGCGACAGCCTTCCCGATGCCCGGGCATCGGGGCCGCTGGTCGACATCGACGTACCACTGCCGACAATGGCCACCAGCGGGATATCGATGGTCGATCTGACCCCCTATGCGGGTGATGACGCCGCCGCGGTGGCGGACGAAACCGCGCTGATTGACGCCGAGCGGGTCGAAGGCGAGCGGACCGAAGCTGAGCGGACCGAAGCCGAGCGGATCGAAGCTGAGCGGATCGAAGCTGAGCGGATCGAAGCTGAGCGGATCGAAGCTGAGCGGATCGAAGCTGAGCGGATCGAAGCTGAGCGGATCGAAGCTGAGCGGATCGAAGCTGAGCGGATCGAAGCTGAGCGGATCGAGGCTGAGCGGATCGAGGCTGAGCGGATCGAAGCTGAGCGGATCGAAGCTGAGCGGATCGAAGCTGAGCGGATCGAAGCTGAGCGGATCGAAGCTGAGCGGATCGAAGCTGAGCGGATCGAAGCTGAGCGGATCGAAGCTGAGCGGATCGAAGCTGAGCGGATCGAAGCTGAGCGGATCGAAGCTGAGCGGATCGAAGCTGAGCGGATCGAAGCTGAGCGGATCGAAGCTGAGCGGATCGAAGCTGAGCGGATCGAAGCTGATCGGGTCGAAGCTGAGCGGATCGAAGCTGAGCGGATCGAGGCTGAGTGGACCGAAGCTGATCGGGTCGAAGCTGATCGGGTCGAAGCCGAGCGGGTCGAAGCTGATCGGGTCGAAGCCGAGCGGGTCGAAGCCGAGCGGGTCGAAGCCGAGCGGGTCGAAGCCGAGCGGGTCGAAGCCGAACGGATCGAAGCCGAACGAATCGAAGCCGAACGAATCGAAGCCGAGCGCGTCGAAGCGGAGGAAGCGGCAGAGTACGCCGCCCTCGAAATCGAATATGCACAGCAAGCCGCCGAGGCGGCTGGTGGAAGCGCGGCCACCGCAACAGCGGTCGAAATGGCTGCGGTCGAGATCACCAACCCTGAGGTCGAGTCGTCTCATTCCGCCGTGGTGGCGTCGGGCCAGGACGAGCTGCCAAACGACGAGCTGGCAGACCACGAGCTGGCAGACCAGGCGGTTGATAGTTTGCGGGTGGCGAAGCCCGATGAATCTGCGGCATTGCTTGATGCCATCAGCCGGATCGAGGATCCCGATCAGGATCTGGACCTGACCGACCTGGATCCCGAACTGGTCGATATCTTCGTCGAAGAAGGCATTGACCTGCTCGACCATGCCGACTCCTTGTTGGCGACATTGCGTGACAACCCCGAGGAACGCGAGCCGCTGGTCGGCTTGCAACGCGACCTGCATACGCTCAAGGGCGGTGCGCGGATGGCCGGGATCATGGCCGTGGGCGAACTCGGCCATGTCATGGAATCGCTGCTGGAAGCGGTGGTCGAACAGCGCCGTGAACTCGGCAGCGATGGCGTGCCGTTGCTGGAGCGCGGGTTCGACCGCCTGCACGCGATGGTCACCCGGGTCGGCGGACGTCGCGCCATCGCGATGCCGGACCTTTTGATCGCCGAATTTGAAGCGCGTTCACGCGGCGAAAGCACGGATGCGGCAGTCATCGTTGTGGAGCCGAGTAGCGACACGGCGGCGACGGCGCGCCAGGCAGAAGCGCCCGCCAGCACCACCAGTGCGACGCTTGCGCCATTGTCGGCGCCTATTGATGACCAGCAGCAAGACGACGATGACGATATCGTCGTGCGCGCGCCGCAGGAGCAGGTGCGTATTCGCGCCGACCTGCTTGACCGCCTGGTCAACTACGCCGGTGAAGTGGCGATCTACCGGGCTCGGTTGGAACAGCAGTTGGGCGCGTTCCGCGGCGCTATCTCGGAAATGGCGGCAACCAATACCCGTATGCGTGACCAGCTGCGCCGGCTGGAGATGGAGACCGAGGCGCAGATCGTCGCCCGCTATCAACGTGAGGCCGAAGAGGGTGACTCGGTTTTCGATCCCCTCGAACTGGACCGTTTCTCCACCTTGCAGCAGCTGTCACGGGCGCTGTCGGAATCGGCCGCCGATCAGGGCAGCCTGCAGCTCACCCTGGACGACCTGACGCGTCAGTACGAAACCTTGTTGCTGCAGCAGTCGCGGGTGAGTTCAGACCTTCAGGAAGGCCTCATGCGCACCCGCATGGTGCCCTTCGATGGCCTGCTGCCACGCCTGCGGCGCGTGATCCGCCAGGCCTCCGGTGAGCTCGGCAAGCAGGTGTTGCTGAAGCTGGACGGCTCCAGCGGCGAGCTGGATCGCAACGTGCTGGAACGCATGACCGCGCCACTGGAGCACATGCTGCGCAATGCCATCGCGCACGGGCTGGAAACGCCGGCGGAGCGCAGGCAAGCCGGCAAGCCCGAAGAAGGCACCGTCCATATCTTGATCCGCCGCGAAGGATCGGAAGTGGTGCTGGAGATCGCCGACGACGGGCGTGGGCTGGACCGGGCGAGCATCCGTCGCCGCGGCGAGGAACGCGGGCTGGTCCGCAGCGATGCGGTGCTGAGCAATTTCGACCTCGATGCGCTGATTCTTGAGCCGGGATTCTCGACTGCGGATTCCGTCAGCCGCTTGTCCGGACGCGGCGTCGGCATGGACGTGGTTGCCAACGAGGTCCGGCAGCTGGGCGGTACCCTGGACATCCAGTCGGAGTCCGGCAAGGGCACCACCTTCGTCCTGCGCCTGCCGCAGACGCTGGCGGTCACCCAGGCGGTGTTCGTCAAGATTGGCGAGGTCAACTTCGCGGTCCCGATCGCATCGATCCGCGGTGTATCGCGCATCGCGCGCGAGGAACTGGTCGACGCCGATGGCCAGCCACGCGACGCCACCTACCGTTACGGTGGCGAGGACTATGTGGTTCACGACCTCGGCCAGCTGTCGGGCCACGCCCCGGCGAAGGCGGAAGGCCAGTTGCAGATGCCGCTGTTGCTGGTTCGCTCCGGCGACCTGCGGGTTGCGGTGCTGGTCGACCAGGTCATCGGCAACCGGGAGATCGTGGTCAAGCCCGTTGGGCCACAGGTGGCTTCGCTTCCCGGCATCTTCGGGGCAACCATCATGGGCGACGGTAGCGTCGTGGTGATCCTCGATATCGCTCCGTTGGTGCGCCGCCAGGCGGCGTTGCCTGCCGACTACTCCGGCAACGTGGAAGTGGTGGAAGCCCGCTCGGTGCCGCTGGTGATGGTGGTGGATGACTCGGTGACCATGCGCAAGGTCAGCGGTCGGGTCCTGGAACGGCACAACTTCGAGGTGGCGACGGCAAAGGACGGCATCGACGCGTTGGAGCGGATGGCCGATGTCGTACCCGACCTGATGTTGCTGGACATCGAGATGCCACGCATGGACGGTTACGAGTTGGCGACCCACATGAAGGCCGATCCGCGGCTGAAAGACATCCCGATCGTGATGATCACCTCGCGCACCGGGGACAAGCATCGCCAGCGCGCGATGGATATCGGGGTCGATCGCTACCTCGGCAAGCCTTACCAGGAACCCGAACTGATGCGCAATGTCTATGAGCTGCTCGGGATCGAAGTGCGCCATGACGGCTGAATCGCGGCGGGCGGCACTGTTGGCCAGTCCCGGGTTGGCCTGTGATCGCCTGCGCGAAGTACTGGGCCTGGCCGGCCTGGAATGCGTACTGGAAGGCGATCCGGTGGATCTTGACCCTGCAACCTTGACGGAGGCTGCGCCGAAGGTGGTGCTGGTTGCGTTGGACCCGTCGACGGAGGATGCGCTGGACCGGTTCGATGCGGTGCTGTTTGATTCCGATGTCGAGGTGATCTACGAGGAAGCCGATTTGGCTGGCAACCGCGATGGCTGGGAGGTCGCGCGTTGGCAACGCCACCTGATCGCCAAGCTGCAACGGCACGGTGACGTGTTGCCGGCGGGTACCGAGCCCGGCGAGATGGAAGCGCCCGCATCCGTCGAGGCGGTGGTCACGGCCGATGTCGCGCCGACAGTTCCCACGGAACAACCGGAAGGGCTGAGTCTGTCAGATCAGTTCGATCCGGTGCTTGCGGAAATTGCAGATATCCCGGTGGCGGTACCTGTACCTGTACCTGTACCGGACCGGGCCGGCGTGAACGAGCGCCCGGCAGAGCTGAGTCTCGACGACGGATCCGTGGCACTTGAAGTGGCCAGTGAGTCGACCATCAAAGACCGGTTCCAGCGCGATCTGGGTGACCTGGAGCGGCGTATCTCCGGCCTTGAGCTGGTCGATGACACGCCCGTCAAAGGTGCCGAGCAGGCACGTGGCGCGGTACTGGTGCTTGCGGGGTTGGGAGGCCCCGACGCGGTCCGGCAGTTGTTGGGCGGGATAGCGGAAGGGTTCCCGCGGCCGATATTGGTCCAGCAGCATCTGGCCGGTGCGCGTTACGACAAGTTGGTCGCACAGATGCAACGTGCGACCGCGTTGCCGGTGCGGCTTGCCGAACCCGGTCAGTTTGCCCATGCCGGGATCGTCTACATCCTGCCCGACTCGATCGGCGTGGATGTCAGCGATAGCGGGATCCGCTTCAACCAGGAAGGGGATCTGATCGCGTCCATGCCATCGTCGGACAGTGCCATATTGTTGCTGAGCGGCAGTGATGCTTCCCAGGTCGATGCAGTCTTGAACCACGGCTGGGCCGGTGCCCTGGTGGCGGGACAGGCCGCGGATGGCTGTTATGACGCCGACGCGTCCAATGCGCTGGCCGCGCGTGGCGGCGACGTCGCTTCGCCGGCGGAACTTGCCGTGAAACTGTCACGGCGCTGGCCGTCCTGAGGAACCCGATATGTCAAATCATTCTCACGTGGAAGCCACCGTCGCCGACCAACCCCGGAGTGAGGACGTCGAGCAGGATGTCCGTGGGGTACTGATCCAGATCGCTGGCGCACGACTGCTGCTGCCCAACGCCACCATCGCCGAGGTGATGTCCTTTGCTCCGCCTGAGCCGTTGGAAGAAGCACCGGACTGGTTGATCGGCCTGACCCGCTGGCGTGGCTGGCAGGTGCCCCTGATTGGATTTTCGACGCTGGCCGGGGTGGCGCAGGAGCAAGGCGGGTTGAGCAGCAAGGTACTGGTACTGAAGGCGCTGGGCGGCGTTTCGAAAACGCCCTATTTCGCCATCCTCAGCCAGGGATTTCCACGTCTGGTGACGGTGTCGCGCACCCATCTGGAAGTTGATACCGGCGATGAATTACCGGCCATGGTGCAGGCGCGGGTGAAGCTCAACGAAGATGACGCCTACGTGCCGGATCTGGAGGCTGTCGAGTCGCTGATCGCCGAGACGCTGGCGCGCAACCAGGCCGCCTGAGCTGGCACGGTCACCGCCCTGATGACTCATTCAGGTGCCGGCCAAATCGCCGAAGCGGGCCTGGAGTGCGGCAATCGTGGCCAGGCCGGCAGTTTCGGTGCGCAGGATCCGCGGTCCCAGACGCAGGCCCTGGAAGCCCGCCTGAGCGAATTGCTGCTGGTCATTGTCTGACCATCCGCCTTCCGGCCCGATCGCAAGTACCAGGGTCTGGTTGGTGTCGAGTTCCATCCGGGAAAAAGAAAGCGGACCGTCAGGATCAAGGACCAGCCTGCGCCGGTCATCGGCGCACAGTGCGCCCAAGGCATCGGCCAGCGCGACGGGTGGGGCCACCACCGGCACCACCGCGCGGCCGCTCTGCTCGCAAGCGGCGATGACCACCGCGGACCAATGCCCCAAGCGTTTTTCCGCACGTGCCTGATCGAGCTTGACCTCGCTGCGCTGGGAGATGATCGGGTGGATCCCTGCCACGCCAAGCTCGGTCGCTTTCTGCATGATCAGGTCCATCTTTTCGCCGCGCGCGATGCCTTGCAGCAGGATGATCCGCAGCGGTGACTCGCGCGCCACCGCGCGGGCCTCGCCAATCAATACCCGCAACTGGCGCTTGCCCACCGCAACGACCTGCGCCGGGTAATCGTGTCCGTCTCCGTTGAACAACGTGCACGCATCACCGACGCCAAGGCGCAACACCCGCGCCAGATGCACGGCGGGGCCCTCCGGCAGCGCCAGCTCCGTCCCCGGCAACAGGGGCTGGTCGACATGTACCCGGGTCAGGCGCACCCGGCCTCCGTTATGGCCTGGTCGATCACCTCACGGGTGGTGTTGGCCAACAGTTGCAGGGCATCCTCGTCCACGGTGTATGGCGGCATCCAATAGACGATATCGCCCAGCGGGCGCAGCAATACCCCCCGGTCGAGTGCTGCGCGGTAAGTGCGCAAGCCAATGCGTGCCGCGGGGTCGAACGGGGTCGCCTTGTTGCCGTTCCTGGTCAACTCGAAAGCGACGATCATCCCGGCCTGGCGCAGGTCGGCGACGTGGGGGTGGTCGCCCAGCGGAGCCGCCAGTTCCGCCATGCGCGCGGCAGTAACCTGGTTGCGCGCGATCACGTCGTCGGACTCGAAGATGTCCAGCGTGGCCAGGGCCGCGGCGCAGCCAAGCGGATTGCCGGTATAGCTGTGCGAATGCAGGAATGCGCGCTCGCGCGAGTCATCCAGGAAGCCGTCGTACAGCTCCTGGGTCGCCAGCACGGCCGCCAATGGCATGGTGCCACCGGTCAGGCCTTTCGACAGGCACATCAGGTCCGGTGCAATGCCGGCCTGCTCGCAGGCAAACATGGTTCCGGTACGACCAAAGCCGACCGCGACTTCATCGGCAATCAGGAATATCCCGTGCACGTCGCACAGCTCGCGTGCTCGCTTGAGGTAGACCGGGTCGTGCATGCGCATGCCGCCGGCGCACTGCACCCGTGGCTCCAGGATCAATGCGCAGATCTCGCCGGCGTGGTGGTCGAGCAGCCGGGCGAGCGCGTCGGCGGCATCTTCGGCATGGCTGGCCGCGCTTTGCCCGGGTCGTGCCAGGTAGGCATCGGGTGAGGGCGCGAACACCGCCTCGGTCAACAACGGCGCATAGACGCGTCGATACAGCGGCACGTCGCCGACGGCGAGGGCGCCGAGGGTCTCTCCGTGGTAACCGCCTTCCAGTGCGGCGAACTTGGTCCGGCGCAGTTCGCCGCGGTTGCGGAACCAGTGGAATGTCATCTTCAGCGCGACCTCGACGCCGGACGAGCCGTTGTCGGCATAGAACACCTTGGTCATCGGTGGTCGACCGGGCTCGCGTGGCGCCAGTGCAAGCAGCCGTTCGGCCAGCTCCACTGCGGGGGCATGGGAGCAACCGGCGAGGATCACATGCTCGAGGGTGTTGGCCTGCCTGCAGATGGCGGCCGCCAGGCGTGGTTCGGCGTGGCCGAACAGGTTGGTCCACCAACTACTGCCGGCATCCAGGTAACGACGGCCGTCGCGACCGACCAGCCACGGTCCTTCGCCGCGCTCTATGGCGAGCAATGGCAGGGTGTCGGGGTGTTCGCGCATCTGCGTGCATGGGTGCCACAAGACCGCGAGGTCGCGTGCGCGCCAGCTCGCGGCCTCGTTTTCGGAGTTGTCCGTGTCGCCGCCGCGCTCTGCTAGCATCGTCGTATCGTGAGTCTTTTCTATCATTCGTCCATTATCGCGCTTCCCGCGAGTCCGGTTTCCGTCACCGGTGTCACGCCATGACCCGGAGGCTGCCGGTCATCCATGGCATCGAGGAAGACGACAGCGGGCCGTACCGGCTTGAGCATCTCGACCTGGAGTTCAGCAACGGCGAGCGGCGACGCTTCCAGCGCCTGCACGGTCGCGGCCACGGCGCGGTCGTGGTGGTGCCAATGCTCGATGCGGACACCGTATTGCTGGTGCGCGAGTACGCCGCCGGTGTGCATCGCTATGAACTCGGCCTGGTCAAGGGGCGGATCGACGCAGGCGAAGTGCCGGTGCAGGCGGCCGACCGCGAGTTGAAGGAGGAGGCTGGCTACGGCGCGCGATCGTTGACCGTGCTGCGCGAGTTGACCCTGGCTCCGACCTACATGAGCCATGCGACTCATCTGGTGCTCGCGCGCGACCTGTATCCCGAGCGCCTGGCGGGCGATGAGCCGGAACCGTTGGAACTGGTGCCGTGGAAGATCGACTCGTTGCACGAGCTGATCCTTCGCGACGATTTTTCCGAGGGACGCAGCATCGCCGCATTGTTCATCGCCCGGGAATGGCTGAGGATGCACGGATGAGCATTGATCAGGATCTGCGCGAAGCAGTGATTGCCGTTGCGCAGGCCGCCGCGACCCGCATCCTGGACGTTTACCAGAGTCCGTTCGTGGTCGATCACAAAGCGGACCAGTCGCCATTGACCGCCGCCGACCTCGCCGCCCACCACTGCATCGTGGCCGGGTTGACCCGATTGACCCCGGACATACCGGTGCTGTCGGAAGAATCAAAACAGCTCCCGGCGGCCGAGCGCCTGCGCTGGTCGCGGCTGTGGCTGGTCGACCCGTTGGATGGCACCCGCGAATTCGTCAAGCGCAATGGTGAGTTCAGCGTCAACATCGCGCTGATCGAACACGGGGTGGCGACCTGGGGCGTGGTCCAGGCACCCACCAGCGGTGCGGTGTGGCATGGCGGCGACGGGTTGGGCGCGTTCAAGCGCGGCGACGATGGCATCGACCAGCCGCTGCATGTACGCCGCCCCGCGACGGCACCACTGCGGGTTGCCGCCAGTCGGTCCCATCGCGACCAACGTACTGCGACGTTCATCGAACGCATGGGGCCGGTGGAGCCGGTTGGCCTGGGATCGTCACTGAAATTCTGCCGTCTGGCCGAGGGTGCGATCGACGTCTATCCGCGTTTTGGCCCCACGAGCGAATGGGACACTGCAGCCGGTCAGGCGGTGTTGGAGGGCGCGGGCGGTGGCGTGATTGACCTGAAAGGCCGGCCGTTTCGCTACAACCAGCGCGATACGTTGCTCAACGGGGCGTTCATCGCACTTGGCGATACCGCGTTGCCATGGCGTCAGTGGGACGGCAGCGACGGCTGATCTTCGACGGGTGATCCTCGACGGGTGATCTTCACGAAACGTCTACGCGCCGATCGGCAGTCTTCACAAAACTGAAGACAGGAGCGACTCATGCAGGGTACGCAGGATGGAGGGTTGGTCCTCATCGTGGAGGACAACCGCAATATTTCCGAGATGGTGGGCGAATACCTGGAAGGTCGCGGCTTCGAGGTGGATTTTGCCGCCGACGGGCTGGACGGCTACCGGCTTGCGGCTGAGAACAGCTACGACGTGATTGTGCTCGACCTGATGTTGCCGCGCCTGGACGGGATCGAGGTCTGCAAGCGCTTACGCGAAGAAGCGCGCAAGTCGACGCCGGTCTTGATGTTGACCGCACGCGACACCCTGGACGAGAAACTCAAGGGGTTGTCCTCCGGCGCCGATGACTACCTGACTAAACCATTCGCGATCCAGGAGCTGGAGGCGCGTTTGCGCGCGCTGATCCGCCGTGATCGTCGCCAAGTGGGCGGCGAGGTGCTGAAGGTGGCCGATCTGGTGCTGGATCCGGCCAGCTTGAGAGTGACCCGCGGTGGCAGCGAGCTGCAGTTATCGCCCATCGGGCTGCGCCTGCTGACGATCCTGATGCGTGAATCGCCCCGCGTGGTAAGCCGCCAGGAGATCGAACGCGAGATCTGGGGCAACGGGCTGCCTGATTCCGATACCTTGAGGAGCCACCTGTACAACCTGCGCAAGACAATCGACAAGCCGTTCGACAAGCAACTGCTGCATACGGTGCAATCGGCAGGCTATCGGGTGGCGGATATCTCGCAACAGCCGGAATGACATGGCAAAAGTTGCCGTGACCGAAGGCCTGCCACGCCGAATCAAGCTGGCCTTCATCCTGCAGGCCGTCGTGGCCAGCATCGTTATCACTGCAGGTGTGGTGCTTACGGGTATTGCCGTGCGCGACACCATCCTGGGTGAGCGGATGCAGCGTGAGGCCGACACGTTCTGGGTCGGCAGGGCGGCGAGCCCGGCATTTCCATTGCCGCGGACCTCCACCATGGCGGGGTATGTCGATCCGGCCGCTCCGGGCGACCGCACCGCGCCCCGGTATCTGCGCGAGTTCGCGCCGGGCCGATACCGGGTCGCAGTGCCCGGCGCTCCGGAGCAGTTCGAAGAGGTGTTGGTCGATCGCCGCCCGCAAGGCACTTTCTACCTGGTCTTCCAGGCGGGGCACATCGATCGCGCCATCGGCCTTACCGGCCTGGTGTCGTTGATCCTGTCGTTGCTGGTGACCTACCTGGTGTCGTGGTTGACCTACCGCACGTCCAAGCGACTGGTGGCTCCGGTCGGTTGGCTGGCCAACGTGGTAACGCGCTGGGACCCGCGCGACCCCGACGCCAGCCTGATCAAGCCCCACAACCTGCCGGTCGAAGCGGGCAGCGAAGTACGCGAACTGTCCCGCGCGCTGGTCGGTTTGGCCGACCGGGTAGCGGATTTCGTCGAGCGCGAGCGTGACTTTACCCGCGACGCCAGCCACGAACTGCGCACGCCGTTGACGGTGATCCGGGTGGCCACCGACATGATGCTCGGTGACCCGGATACCCACCCCACGACATTGCGTTCGCTGGCACGCGTGCAGAGGGCCGGACGTGACATGGAGGCCGTGATCGACGCATTCCTGATCCTGGCTCGCGAAGCCGACGTGGCGCCACAAAGCATCCAGTTCGATGTACGCGACATCGTCCAGGAACAAGTGGAGCGCATCCGTCCCATGCTTCGCGACAAGCCGGTCGCGATCGAGGTGGTCGACAACGGCGGGCCGCAATTATTCGGTCCGCCGCACGTGTTGGCGGTGATGGTGGGCAACCTGCTCAGCAACGCCGTCCAGTTCACCGATCACGGCAACATCGAGGTGCGGCTGGAGGCAGCCAGTGTGGAGGTTCGCGATAGCGGCATCGGCATGGACGCGCAAACGATCGCCAAGGCGTTCGCCCCGTTCTATCGGCACGATACCTCGCGCGAGGGTGGGCGGGGCATGGGGCTGTCTATCGCGCGCCGGCTTGGCGAACGCATGGGCTGGCCGGTGAGCTTGGGCAGCCTGCCGGGACAGGGCACCATTGCGACCATCCGGTTTCTCGGCTAGCCGCTGGGGCAGGCGGTCCGGTCGCGCTATCCTCGGCGCCTGATACCACGGAGTCGACCATGCGCCAACTTTTCCTCGCACCCGTCCTGCTGCTCGCGTTGACCGCCATGAACGTCCACGCACAACAGCCCGGGGCGGAGACCGCGACCACCTCCAAGACCGCGCTGGTGATCCACGGCGGCGCCGGTTACGTGCCGCGTGAGTCGCTCAGCGCTGACGACGAGAAGGCGGCGCGGGCCGATCTTGGCCGGGCGCTGGATGCGGGTCACGGGGTTCTCGCGGCCGGAGGCAGTGCCCTGGATGCCGTCCAGGCGGCGATCCAGGTGCTGGAAGACTCGCCGCGCTTCAACGCCGGCAAGGGCGCGGTATTCAACGCGCAAGGTGGCCATGAGCTGGATGCGTCGATCATGGAAGGCCACACCCGGCGTGCCGGGGCGGTTGCCGGCGTGACCACCGTGCGCCACCCGATCAACCTGGCGCGAGCGGTAATGGAGCACAGCAAGCACGTGATGCTGGCCGGTGAGGGTGCCGAAGCGTTCGCTGATACGCAGCCCGGGATCGAGCGGGTGTCCAATGACTGGTTCGATACCGAGCACCGTCGCCGCGCACTTGAAAAGGCACAGGTGGCGGTTGGCGACGATACGCCCGGCCAGTATTTCGGCACCGTTGGTGCGGTCGCGCTGGACCAGCATGGCCACATCGCCGCGGCGACCAGCACTGGTGGCATGACCAACAAGAAGTGGGGGCGGATCGGTGACGCCCCGATCATTGGTGCCGGCACCTGGGCCGATGAGCACTGTGGCGTGTCCGGTACCGGCTGGGGTGAGTTCTATATCCGCAATGCGGTCGCCCACGATATCTGCGCGCGCGTGGCCTACCGCGGCGACTCGCTCGCCGAAGCAGCTGAAGAGGTCGTCAACCGGATTGTCCCCGCCGCTGGCGGTGACGGCGGCGCGATCGCGCTTGATAGCGAAGGCAATATCGCGATGCCGTTCAACACCGGCACCATGTACCGCGCCTGGATCAAGCCTGACGGAAGTCGTGGTATTGCGATCTTCGAGCAATAGCGGCCCGCGACGGCCACTACCGCAGCGTCGGGAGGCCGTGTATACGGTTCTGGTGGGTTCCGAGCCGACGGTATCGCGATCGTTGTGGCAAAATTGGCGGCTTGGCGTGGCCTTGGTTGCGTCTACCCGGAAATTTCCGGGTGAACTTCCGCGAATGGCTCCCTGGATGTTACCGAGCCCCTACTGATGCCGACCCTATGCTGATGCACGAGACCTCGATTCACGGGCAACGTTACTGAGATGGCTGATCAGATCGGCCATCTGCCACGCGGTCCCGGCCGTGTGCTGAAAGCAGCCAGGTGGTCGTTGCAGGGGCTTGCTGCGGCGTGGCTGCATGAGTCCTCGTTCCGTCTGGAAGTCTGTCTGTTCGTGGTGCTCGCTCCGCTGGGCTGGTGGCTGGGCCAGACTCCTGTCGAGCAGGTGTTGCTGATTGGGTCAATGCTGCTGGTGTTGAGTGTCGAGCTGCTCAATTCGGCGGTCGAGGCGGTGATCGAGCGGTATGGAGCACAGTTTCACGAGCTGTCGGGCCGGGCCAAGGACATGGGTTCGGCTGCGGTGTTCGTGCTGATGCTGAACGTGGCACTGACCTGGGCGCTGATCGTCGGGTCGAGGTGGTTCTGATTCACCCCGCCCGGTCGTAGTGGCGCCGTAGAACACTTTTATTCAACTGACATGGGACACACGCGTGCCTGAGATGCTGATGGATCCGGAAGTCTGGATCACCCTGATTACGCTGAGCTCGATCGAGATCGTGCTGGGCATCGATAACCTGGTGTTTATTTCGATCGCGGTCAGCCGGTTGCCGGCGGAAACCCGAGAGCGGGCGCGCAAGATCGGCATCGCCGTCGCTTGCATCAGCCGTATCTGCCTGTTGCTGGTCCTGGCATGGTTGGCCGGACTGACCAGCGATCTGTTCCAGCTGTTTGGCCGGGGTATTTCGGTACGCGACCTGGTGTTGATCCTCGGCGGCGCGTTCTTGCTGGTGAAGGGCGTCATGGAGATCCGTGACTCGATCCGTGGAGAAGCCGAATCGGATGATATCCACACCCGGCCCGCGGTCTCGTTCGGGATGGTGCTGGCGCAGATCGCCGTGATCGATATCGTGTTTTCGCTGGATTCGGTGATCGCTGCGGTCGGCATGGCCAACCAGACCTGGATCATGGTCTGCGCGATCCTGTTGGCCGTGGTGGTGATGTTGATGGCCGCCACGCCGCTGGGGCGCTTCATCGATCGTAATCCGACCGTCAAGATGCTCGCCTTGGCATTCATCGTGTTGATCGGTGTGTACCTGATCCTGGAAGGCTTCGGGATCCACGTCTCGAAGGGCTACATCTATGGGGCGATGGGGTTCTCGGCGCTGGTCGAGGTCCTGAACCTGGCGGCCAAGCGTCGCGCCGCCAGGCAGCAACTGCACCACTAAGCGCGCCTTCTTCACCCGGCGTCTATTGCATGGTGCGGTCGGCGGTGGTGCAATGCCGACCATCATCGGGAAAGGAGTCGTGCCATGCGAATCGTGCTTGTGCTGGTGGCTGCGATGCTGCTCAGTGGCTGCGGTTACAACACCATCCAGCAGAAGGATGAAGCGGTTTCCGCCGCCTGGTCACAAGTCCTGAACGTGTACAAGCGTCGGGCCGACCTGGTGCCCAACCTGGTGGCTACGGTGCAGGGCTATGCGTCCCATGAGCAACGGGTGCTGACCGAAGTCACCGAGGCGCGCTCGCGGGTTGGCAGCATCAATGTCGATGCCGGCGATGCGGCATCACTGGAGCAGTTCCAGCAGGCCCAGGGACAGTTGCAAAGTGCGATCGGCCGGTTGTTGATGGTCAGTGAAAACTACCCGCAATTGAAGGCCGACCAGAACTTCCTGCAGTTGCAGGCGCAGTTGGAGGGCACCGAGAACCGGATCACGGTCGAGCGCCAGCGCTACATCGAGTCGGTGCAGGACTACAACACCTTCATTCGCCAGTTTCCGACCAACCTGACGGCGATGGTGTTCGGATACGACACCAAGCCGAACTTCTCGGTAGACAACGAGGCGCAGATTCGACAGCCACCGACGGTTGATTTCAGCCAGCCGGGCGCCACTCCTGCGACCGCGCCGACCCAATCGGAGCCTGTACAGCCGGAGCAGGCACAACCGGAGCCTGCGCCGGCGAATGGCTGACGATAGCGCCATCGCCATCGTCGCGGTTACGGCAGTCGTCACTCCACGTTTGTCGCATGGCCTGGCCGGGGTGTTGCGGCCCTGGCTGGTGATCGCACTGCTGTTGGTAACGGGCCTGCTGTCGGCGCAGGACCTCGCACCGATTCCGGCGCTGGATTCTCCCGTGGTGGATACCACCGGTACCCTCGATGCGACCACCCGCCAACAGCTGGTGGCCCAGGCATTGGCGTTGCAGCAACGCAAGGGCAGCCAGTTGCAGGTGTTGATGGTGCCCACCACGTTGCCGGAGGACATCGCGCAATATGCGGTGCGTGCCTACGACCAGTGGCAGCTCGGCCGCGAGAAAGTCGATGACGGCGTGCTGCTGGTGGTTGCCCGGGATGACCGCCGGGTCCGGATCGAGGTCGGCTACGGCCTTGAGGGCGCGATTCCCGATGCGACCTCGATGCGGGTGATCCAGGAATACCTGGTGCCGCGGTTCCGCGAGGGCGATTATGCCGGTGGCATCGTCGCCGCTACGGGCGCGCTGACCAAGTTGATCGACGGCGAACCATTGCCGGCACCCATGGCCGACACCCGGACTGGTCGTGACGAGGGTGGTGGCGGTTGGCTGTTTGCCGTGTTCGCGGCCTTCATTGCCGCCCAGGTCGCACGAGGGGTATTCAGCGGTGCATCCCGTCCCGTGCGCGGCGGATTGGTGGCGGCCGCTGCCGGTGGTGTTGCCTGGTTGCTGTCGTCGTTGCTGCTGGTGGGCGGCATCGGGGCGGTCATCGGCCTGCTGTTCGGACTGGGCAGCGGTGGCGGTGGGCGATTTGCGCGACACCACGGCATTGGTGGATTCGGTGGGATCGGTGGTGGCGGGTGGGGCGGTGGTGGCCTTGGCGGCGGAGGCGGTTTCGGCGGCGGAGGCTGGGGTGGTGGTGGTGGCATGAGCGGAGGCGGCGGCGCCTCGGGCAGCTGGTGACGACATGCTGATGCGAATGCTCAGGCACCTGTTTGCACCTTCCACGCGGCGGTTGTTTCCGGCCGAGCGCTTGCAACGCATCACCGCTGCGGTTGCCGACAGCGAGCAGCACCACAGTGCAGAGATATGTTTTGCGGTCGAGTCGGGACTGTCGATCCGCGCGGTCTTGGCGGGACAGTCGGCGCGCGACCGGGCGCAGGAAGTGTTTGCGCAACTCGGCGTATGGGATACGCAAGGCAACAATGGCGTGTTGCTGTACCTGTTGCTGGCGGACCATCGCATCGAACTGGTCGCTGATCGCGGCTTCGACGGCCGCGTTGCCCCGGAGCAATGGCGGGGTGTCTGTCAGTTGATCGAGGAGCATCTCAAGGCCGGTGAACCTGAAACCGCCATCGTGCGCGGCATCGAGGCGATATCGGCGCTGGTGGCCGGGCATTTTGTGCGTGATCCGGACGATGAGGATCGCGACGAGTTGCCGAACCGACCCCACGTGCTGGACTGAGCGGGCACAATAGATTGACTGTCATCGACCGGGAACCGCGCGCTTCATGATCATCCTGCACCAGATCAATCCGATTGCTTTCAGCCTGGGGCCGTTGCAGGTTCACTGGTACGGCATCATGTACCTGCTGGGGTTTGGCATCGCCTGGTGGCTGGGCTTGCGCCGCATCCGCGCCGGCCGATTGCCGGGGGTCAACGAGCAGGCGTTTGGCGACCTGTTGTTCTACGGCATGCTCGGGGTGGTGCTGGGTGGGCGCATCGGCTACGTCCTGTTTTACGGGTTCAGCGACCTGCTGGATGACCCGTTGATGCTGCTGCGCATCTGGGAAGGCGGGATGAGCTTCCATGGCGGTTTGCTCGGCGTTGCCGCGGCCGGGTACTGGTGGTCGCGCAAGCAGGGCCTGCATTTCTTCGATGTGGCCGACTTTGTCGTGCCCCTGGTGCCGGCGGGACTGGGACTGGGCCGGCTGGGCAACTACATTGGCGGCGAGTTGTGGGGCAAGGTCACCGATGGCGGCTGGGGCGTGCTGTTCCCGCGTGCGCCGGAGTTTGCCGGCTGGAGCAGCGAGCAGCTCCAGGCGCAGTTTGCCAGTGGGGCTTTGGACCGGTTCGCCCGCCATCCCTCGCAGCTGTACCAGACCGTGCTGGAGGGTTTGGTGACGTTCTGCATCGTGTGGTGGTTCTCGCGCAAGCCGCGGCCACGCTATGCCGTGTCCGGACTGTTCCTGGTGCTGTACGGCAGCTTCCGGTTCCTGGTCGAATTCGTGCGGGTACCCGACGTGCAGCTGGGCTATCTGGCGTTCGGCTGGCTGACCATGGGCCAGCTGTTGAGCGTGCCGTTGATTGCCCTGGGCCTGTTCTGGTTGTGGCGTTCACGTCGCTCACCGACCGTGCAGCCACAGCCACTTCCGGAGGCCTGAGATGCGCCAGTACCTGGAGCTGCTGGCTCACGTGCTGGAGCACGGCACCGAAAAATCCGATCGCACCGGCACCGGCACCCGCAGCGTATTTGGTTGGCAGATGCGCTTTGACCTGGCCCGGGGGTTTCCGCTGGTCACTACCAAGCAGCTGCATTTGCGCTCGATCGTGCACGAGTTGCTGTGGTTCCTGCAGGGACAGACCAATATCGCCTACCTGCGCGACAACAAGGTCAGGATCTGGGACGAATGGGCGGATCCGGACGGCGAGCTTGGCCCGATCTATGGCAAACAGTGGCGTCGCTGGGCGGGTGCGGATGGCAAAGAGATCGACCAGATCGAATGGGTGGTGAATGAGATCAAGCGCAACCCTGATTCGCGCCGCTTGATCGTCTCGTCATGGAATGTCGCAGACCTGCCGGAAATGGCGTTGATGCCGTGCCATACGCTGTTCCAGTTCTATGTCGTGGAGGGCAAGCTCAGCTGTCAGCTATATCAGCGCAGTGGCGACATCTTCCTGGGAGTGCCGTTCAACATTGCCAGCTACGCCCTGCTGACCCATATGGTGGCGCAGGTGTGCGGGCTGGAAGTCGGCGACTTCGTGCATACCCTGGGTGATGCCCACCTGTATTCCAACCACTATCAGCAGGCACGCGAGCAGTTGTCGCGCGAACCGCTCGCGCTGCCCCGGCTGCAGTTGAATCCGCACGTGCAGGATATCTCCGGCTTCACCTATGCCGATATCGAGATCCAGGGGTACGACCCGTTGCCGGCGATCAAGGCACCGGTGGCGGTGTGATCGTCGAACTGGTGCTGATTGCGGCACTGGACCGGCACCGCGCGATCGGTCGTGGCAACGACATGCCGTGGCGCCTGTCCGATGACCTCAGGCGTTTCAAGGCGCTGACGCTGGGCAAGCCGGTACTGATGGGACGCAAGACCGCCCAGTCGCTGGGACGTGCATTGCCGGGCCGAACCAACCTGGTGTTGACCCGGTCGGGCCTGGCGCCGTTTGACGGCATGCAACCGGTCGCATCGCTCGACGCGGCAATCGACCTGGTTTCCGGGGAGGCCGGCAGCGAGCTGTGGGTGATCGGCGGTGGTGAGATCTATGCCCTGTGCATGGCAGCGGCAGCCCGAATGCACCTGACCCATGTGGATACGGTGGTCGCGGATGCCGATGCTTTTTTCCCGGCGTTTGACCCACTGCAATGGCAGGTCACTGGCCGCGAGCGCCACCCGGCCGACCCCAAGCATGCGTACGGTTTCGAATTTGTCGACTATCGCCGGTCCGGCCCATAGGCGTGGCGGCTGGCGGTTCGCGCTTAGCGCCGCGGACGCTGCCGCGGCTTTGGCGGATTGGCCGGTACATCCCGGCCGGGTACCTGGACGACGCGCAACTGGTCGGTATCAAGCTGTATTGCGGTGAGCTTGCCGCCCCATACCGCGCCGGTGTCGATCGCGTGCACGCCGTGGCCGATAAACAGCTCCAGTGCCGACCAATGACCGCAAACGATCTTCAGGTCACGCTCGACGCGGCCGGGTACCGCGTACCAGGGGTAGAGTCCCGGTGGCTGGGTGCCGGGGACCCCCTTGTCGTCGAATGAAATCCGGCCACGTGGCGAGCAATAACGCATACGGGTGAGCAGGTTGATGATTGCGCGCTGGCGGTCGATTCCGGCCAGCCGCGGGTTCCAGACCGGCCCGTCGCCGTACATGTTCTTCAGCAACCGCGGGTACTGGTCGCCCCGCAGCAGCGCTTCGATTTCACGGCCGTGTTTCTCGGCCAGCTGGGTGGTCCATTTGGGAGCCAGACCGGCATGCACCATCATCCAACCCAGTTCGCGGTCGACGTGAACCATTTCCTGCCCGCGCAGCCAATCCAGCAAGGTATCGCGGTCGTGGGCGAAGACGACGCGCTGGAGGTCGGGATTGACTCGGCGCTGGTCCTCCTCGCGACGCTCACCAACCGCCAGCAATGACAGGTCATGGTTGCCCAATACCACCTGCACATTGTCGCGCAGGGAGTGCACCAGGCGCAGGGTTTCCAGCGATTGGCCACCGCGATTGACCAGGTCGCCGCAGAACCACAAGCGGTCGCGGGCCGGATCGAAGGCGATTTTTTCCAGCAGTCGCTGGGTGATGTCGTAACAGCCCTGCAGATCGCCGATTGCCCAAACACTCATGCCAGGCTCGCCATCAGTGCAACGTGCGCGGCACAGTCAGCGTAAAGACAGGCACGGGGACGTCGAAATGCGTGCCATCATCGGCGACCATCGCGTAACTGCCCTCCATCGTGCCCAGGTCGGTCTCCAGTACGGCCCCGGAGGTGTACTCGAAGCCTTCGCCTGGTCGCAGCCACGGCTGCTCCCCGACCACGCCTTCGCCCTCGACCTGCTGCACCTTGCTGTTGGCGTCGGTGATCAGCCAGCGGCGCGAAATCAGCTGTGCCGGCACGGCGCCACGGTTGTGGATCTGGATGGTGTAGGCGAAGACAAAGCGATCCTGCTCAGGCTCGGACTGGTCGTCGAGATACCGGGTGGCGACCTTGATGTCGAATGCGTAATCGGTGCGGTGTTCCATATCTGACAGTGTAAGTCGTGGCCGGCTGGAGCGGGGGGCGGTTGTCGTCAGCGGGCGAGCGAGTTGGCAAGGCGGATGAACTCAGCGACGTCGATCTGCTCGGCGCGTGCCTGCGGACTGATCCCGGCGGACTCCAGTGCGGTGGCGTCGCATAGCCGGGACAACGCGTTGCGCAAAGTCTTGCGGCGTTGCCCGAAGGCATCGCGAACGACGTGGGCAAACAGCTTCCGATCCCGGATGTCGATGCTGCCGGCGACATGCGGCACCAGCCGCACGACGGCGGAGTCGATTTTTGGCGCGGGCCGGAATGCGCCCGGCGGCACCGGGAACAGCGGTGTCACCGTGCAGTAGGCCTGGAGCATCACGCTCAGCCGGCCGTAGATCTTGCTGCCAGGGCCGGCGGCCATGCGGTCTACCACTTCCTTTTGCAGCATGAACACCATGTCCCGGATCGACTGGGCGTGGTCGAGGGCATGGAACAGGATCGGCGATGACAGGTTGTACGGCAGGTTGCCCACCAATCGCAGTTGACGGTCGCCTGCGGGCCGCTGGGCCGATGCATCGGCAATGTCGGCGGCAAGCTCGCTGAAGTCGACCTGGAGCACGTCGCGGTTGATGACCTTCAACTCGCCATGGGTGCGCGCCGCTGCCGTCAGCGGGACAATCAGGTCGCGGTCGAACTCGATCACGGTCAGTTCGCCATGACGTTGCAGCAGCGGGAACGTGATGGCGCCTTGGCCGGGACCAATCTCGACCAGCCGGTCACCCGGTTTGGGGTTAACCGCCTGCACGATCTTGTCGATAATCGTGCGGTCATGCAGGAAGTTCTGACCCAGGTGTTTCTTTGCCTTGGCCGAGAAGCCACCGGAAGACGCGTAGTGGTGTTCGCCAGACGGAGTGTGCGGGGTCGTCATGCTGTCAACCGGTGCTTGCGGGCCCTGGCGAGCTGGGCGCAGTGATGCGCCGCGGCGAACAGGCTGGATGGATCGGCAATACCCTTGCCCGCCAGATCGAGCGCGGTGCCATGGTCGACGGCGACACGGGGGTAGGGCAGGCCAAGGGTCAGGTTCACCGCCTGCTCGAAGCCGCTGAACTTGAGCACTGGCAAGCCCTGGTCGTGATACATCGCCAGCACCGCATCGAACCGGCGCAGCTTGTCCGGCAGGAACGCGGTATCGGCGGGTAGCGGGCCGAGCAGGTTCATGCCTTCGGCGCGCAGCGTTGTCAGTACCGGTTCGATGACGTCGATCTCCTCATGCCCCATGTGACCGGCTTCGCCCGAATGCGGGTTGAGCCCCAATACCGCGATGACCGGGGCGGCAATACCGAAATCCGCCATCATCGCCGCATGCACGATCCGCAGGGTGCGGGTCAGTGATTCGATGGTGATCGATTCGCTGACGGCACGCAGCGGCAGGTGGGTGGTGGCGAGCGCGACCCGCATGACCGGGTTGGCCAGCATCATCACTACCTCGCAGCCGGCCTGTTGGGCCAACAGTTCCGTGGTGCCGTTGTAAGCGATGCCTCCCTGGTTGATCACCGCTTTGTGCACCGGTCCGGTCACCACGCCATCGAATGCACCTTGCAGGCAGCCGTCAGCGGCACGCCGTAGTGCATTGATCACGGCGTCGGCGTTGCGTGGGTCGGGCTGGCCGAACGCGACGCGTACGGCATTGGGAATGTCGACCAATGCCAGCTCTCCCGCGGCCCCGCTGGCCTGGTCTGGCGTGACCAGCCGCAGGGGCAGCCCGAGTGCGGCGGCGGCGGCCTGCAACGTGGGGCCATCGCCGAATGCGGTCAGTCGATAATCCCGCGACTGCTGCACCAGGCGCACGCACAGTTCGGGCCCGACGCCGGCCGGCTCGCCTGGGACCAGCGCAAGCCGGATCGGGGGCATCTCAGTCGCCGTCGGCGGGACTCACGGCAGCCGCGCTCTCCTGCTCGGCGGCTTGCTCGGCCGCGGCGGCACCGGAGCGGAAGTCGACGAACGCCTCGCCACGCATTTCGCGCAGGAACCGGTTCCATTCGTCTTCAAGCTTGCGCTGACCGATGGTCTCGCGGACCTGGGCGCGCTCGGACTGCTCGCCAATATCGGCCTGCCGGACACCCGCGCGCTTGACGATGTGCCAGCCGGCCGAGGTGCGAAATGGTGCAGACACGCCGCCGTCGGCCAAGACGGCCACCTGGCTGCCGAAATCGGGGCCAAACTGGTCCTGGGTAAACCACCCCAGGTCGCCCCCGCGATTCTTGGAGCTTGGATCTTCAGAGTGCTCCCGTGCCAACTGGGCAAAATCGGCGCCGCCGACAATGCGGGCGTGCAGGGTATCGGCTTCGGCCTTGGCCTGGGCATCGGTGGCTGTGGGGTCGACGCGGATCAGGATGTGACTGGCCTTGTACTGCGTGGCCATCGCCGGATCGGAAGCGGATGCGGCGCGCACGCCCACCAACTGCAACAGCTGGAACCCGCTGGGACCGCGGATCGGATCGGTGATCTGGCCGGGGGAAAGACGGTTGACCATGTCCGTGAACGCGGCCGGGATTTCATTGGCCGCACGCCAGCCCAGGTCACCGCCTTCCAAGGCGTTGGGGCTGTCGGAATAGCGGACCGCCGCCGCGGCGAAATTCATGTCACCGCGTTCAATGACGCTCTTGATGCCTTCAATTTTGCTTTGCCCGGTACTGATTTGCTCCGGAGTGGCTCCCTCGGGCAATGCCACCAGGATGTGGGCCAAGTGGTATTGATCGCCCGTGGCCTGCTGCGCCGCCATGGCGGCATCGACCTCGGCGTCACTGACCGACACCTGGCTCTGCGCAAGGCGCTGGCGCAAGCGCTGGACCAGCAATTCGTCGCGGATGGAGTCGCGGAACTGGGACAGCGACGTACCATCGTTGGCCAGTTGGGCCGCCAGTTGGTCGACGCTGGCCTGGTTTTGCGCAGCGATCGCCCCGATGGCCTGGTCGACCTCCTGGTCGGTCACGCGCACGCCGGTGCTCTTGGCCCGTGCGACCTGCAGCTTGAGCAGGACCAGTCGCTCGGCGACCTGGCGTTCAAGCACGTTGTCGGGAGGCAACTGGTCGGTCCGGCCGGCGTACTGGTTGCGGATGTTGGCCAGCGCCCGATCCAGCTCGCTTTGCAGGATGACATCTTCATCAACCACTACGGCGATGCTGTCGATCGGCTCAAGTTGTTGTGCCTGGACGGGCGCCACAAGGAGCGCGCTGGCGAGGAGGCAGGCGAATAATTTCATCATGGGATCGGATCGAGGGAGTTGTCGTAATCGTCACCATCCAGAGAAGATGGTGGCACCAGATAAAGATCGTCACGATCATAGCCGAGGATAGCACGGCTCAATATATCCTCGGTCTTCTGGCCGGCCGAGCCCAGGCCCTTGAGTTCGAACTCAAGGCGCAGGGAATCATCCAGGTCGCCGTTGCGCTCGCGGACGTAGCGTCGGGCGATCAGGCGCACGGCCATGCAGCAACTTTCCCACTGCACGCCGGCGATGGATTCGAGCAACTTGTCGTCTTCCAGCGAGTAGTAGTAGCGGCCGACCAGGCTCCAGTTCTGGTTGACCGGATACAGGAACGAGAAATCCACCTGCTCGGTGAGGTCGCGCCGGTATCGGTAGCCCAGATTGACCACACCGACATCGCCGATCAGGTAGCGCGTGCGGATGCTGGCAAGATCCTCGCGGCGGTACTTCGGATCCCATTGATAGGCCGCATTGATGCTCCAGCGGTCGGTGGCGTAGAGCCCGACATCGGCGACCCAGGCCGACTTGCCGCGTTCGACGAGGTCTTCACCGGGTACCACCACGCGACTGTCGTCGAAATACTGGATCTGCCCCAGGCTGACCGACAAACGCTCGCGTCCGTCGTCCTGGCTGATCAGGCGGCTGGTGACGGCCGTCGTCAGTTGGTTGGCGTCGATCTGCCGGTCCGGGCCGGTATAGCGGTTGTCGCGAAACAGCTGCCCCCAACTGAACGTCATCGGATTGGTGTCGAAACGCGGCAGGCCGCTCTGGTCCCGGTAGGGGACATTCAGGTAGTAGATCCGCGGCTCCAGGGTGTGCAGGTAGGACTCGTTGCCGAAGCTGACCTCCCGGTCGAAGAACAACCCGGCATCGACCGACGCGATCGGCAAGCTGCGCGTCGGCGCGTCGTCACCGCCATTGGCCGCCGCAAGGGCGTCGTCGAGCTGGTAGGCGGTATAACGCCAGGCCAGCTTGGGGGTGACGAACCAGGCGGCGCCTTGCAACGGCATGCTGACGAAGGGTTTGAGGTCGAGCCGGCTGCCCTCGTTGCGGACCTCGTGGCGAAAGTGGACCGCTTCGGCAGTGGCGCCGACTTCGAACCAGCGGGCAAACGGTTGCGCCCAATTCAGATATGCCCGAGGCATGCGGTCGTAGCGCAGGTTGCGTTCGGTCAGTGTGTAATCGGCAAGCTGGTTGTGGTCGGCCATCAGGCCGGCGTCCCAGTGCTGGCCCTGGCCGAACACGCCGACCTGGCTGCGGATCTGCCAGGTCGACAGGCCGTACAGGCTGTTGCTGGAGTCTTCCAGGTAATGGGTGTCGCTGACCCAGCCCAGATTCGCCTGGGCGCGCCATCCACCGCCCAGCGCGTGCACCGCGTCGAACTTGAACTGGCCGCGGTCGTCTTCCGGCAGCGTTGCCCCGGCGATCGGTCGCCCTTGTTCGTCGTTGAGGTAACGCCCGGGTTCATCGCCAGGGAGTTTGTCCTTGGGCAGCCATTCTCCGGAAAGCTCGCCGCGTCCTCCCTCATACAGCCAGCGGAATTCGCCGCCCAACTGGATGCCTCGATTGGTCATCAGCCGCGGCATCAAGGTGGCGTCGTAATTGGGTGCCAGGTTGAGGTAGATCGGCTGGCGCCAGTCGAAGCCATTGCGACCGGACACCCTGACCGACGGATACAGCAGGCCGGTGCGGCGGCGGTCGTCGATCGGGAACATCAGCCATGGCACGTACAGCACCGGCACGCTGCCAATCCGCACCGTGGCGTTGTGGGCCACGCCCAGGCCCTCGGCGGTGTCAAAGTCAATCTGGCGGGCGCGCAGCTCCCAGCCGCGCTGCGACGGGGCGCAAGTGGAGTAGGTCGAGCTCATCAAGGAGCCTTGGTCTCCCTGCATCTTGATCCGTTCCGCGCCGCCATTGCCGCGCTGCTCGATCAACTGGTACCGCAGGTCCTCGATGGTGTGGGTGTCGGCCTCCTGGTCGCCGTGGGCCCGTTCGGCCACGATGCGCATCCCGGAATCCTGATAACGCACGCTGCCCTCGGCCACGTAGGTGCCGTCATCGCTGTTGTAGGACAGCTTGTCGGTGCCCAGGAACTGGTCGCCTCGATTGAGCTCCACGTTTCCCTGAAAGACCGAAAGGTTGCTTTCGGTGGCGCTGAGCGCGTCACCGGCGATATCGGTCGGCTGGTCGACGCGCTCACCGTCGACGGGAGCCGAAGGCGGTGCCTCGATGAACGCCGGCACGGCGTCCTCGATCGGGCACAGCCGCCAGTTCTCGGCGTCATCCGCCGCATGGGCGGGCAACGCCAGTGCGATGCACAACGACAATGGCAGCAAACGGAGAGTGTTGCGCACGTAGCGATCCGGGAATCCTGAAACGGCAGTTAGCTTGCCGCATCGACGGGATCGCGGCAACGAGGGTGTCGGCGGGGATGCTGCAGCATTCATGTTTGACCGCTTCTCGGAAAGTCGCATTAGGAGTACGTCAACGGCCGTTATGGTTCAGTGCTCCAGCAGGGCGCCGACGTGGGCCAAGCTGCATTGTCGTAGTGCTTCCAGGTCGTAACCGCCCTCCAGGGTGGATACCAGACGGCCGTCGGCGTGGCGGTCGGCAATCTCGCGCAACTGCCCGGTCAGCCAACCAAAGTCGTCGGCATGCAGGCGAAGGCCGGCCAGCGGGTCGCGCCAATGAGCGTCGAAACCGGCCGATATGAACACCATCTGGGGCCTGAAACCAGCGACGGCGGGCAACAGGTGCTCCCGCCATGCTGCGCGGAATACATCGCCATCGGTCGCTTCCGGCAACGGCCAGTTGAGTATGTTGCCAATGCCGCGTTCACTGGTCAGTCCCGTATGCGGATACAGCGAGGACTGGTGGGAGGAGACGTACATCACGCGCGCATCGGCCTGGAAGATCGCCTGGGTACCGTTGCCGTGGTGGACGTCGAAATCGATCACCGCCACCCGCCGCAAACCGTACTGTTCGCATGCGTGAGCTGCGGCAATGGCAACGTTGTTGAACAGGCAGAAGCCCATCGCAACCCGGTCGGTGGCGTGGTGTCCGGGAGGGCGGACAGCACAAAATGCACGGCTGGTCTGTCCGGACATCAACGCATCAACCGCCGCGATACCTGCCCCGGCGGCATGCAGCGCCGCTTGCGCCGAGCCGGCGCCGAGCAGCGTGTCCTGGTCGAGAGCGACGGGTGCAGCATCCGGTAGGACCACGGTATCCAACACTTGGCGCAGCAGGCCGGGATGGTGGACGCGGAGCAGTTGGCTACGGGTGGCAGCGGGTGCCTGGTGCCACGGGAGGTCCGGCCAAGCGCTGCTGATCGCTTCGATGACGGCTTGCAGGCGAGCGGGGTTCTCGGGAATGTCGGCGCCCGGCAGGTGCCCGAGACAGGCTTGGTGGGTATACAGGCGCAGGTCGGCTGCATTCACGACCGCGGCCACCGGCTCAGGTCTTGCGACGCTCGTGTTGCCATGTGACTTCACCGTGGCCACTGGCGCGGGCGAGGACGCGACACAGGACGAACAGCAGGTCCGACAGCCGGTTCAGGTAGCGCACCGCCTCGGGCCGGACGCTCTCGTCGTGTGACAGGGTGATGGTGGCGCGCTCGGCGCGACGCACCACGGTGCGGGCGACGTGGCACCGCGCCGAGGCCTCGCCACCGCCGGGAAGGATGAACTCCTTCAAGGCGGGCAGGTCCTGGTTGAACTGGTCCAGATGTTGTTCCAGACGATCCACGTCGGCATCGGTGATCGCCGCGTGGCCCGGAATGCACAGCTCGCCGCCCAGGTCGAATAGCTGGTGTTGGATTGCCAGCAGCAAGATCCGGATGTCGTCCGGAACCTCGCTGGCCAGGACCACGCCTATGGCCGAGTTGGCTTCGTCGATGGTGCCGTAGGCATTGACCCGCGCCGAGTCCTTGGCCACCCGGCTGCCGTCACCCAGTCCGGTGGAGCCATCGTCACCGGTCCTGGTGTAGATCCTGGAGAGACGATTGCCCACGGCCGCCAATCAGACCGTCTGTGCGTGCAGCGCGGGAAGGCGCGAGCGCAGCAGCGCGAAACCGCCGAACAGGATTGCCGAGTAGAACAACGTACCCAGCACCGACCACTGGAAGAACGGGATGCCGGCGGCATAGGCAGCAGTCAGTCCGGCCACCGTCTTGGGATACATCGGATCGGCCAGGAACGCGCCGAAATTGGTGATCACGAAGAACAGTACCGAGCCCGCCAGCGAGTAACCCAGCACGGTGCCGCCGCGAACCTTGCCGCGCAGCCCAAAGCCCATCGCTGCGGTCAATACGATGCAGCCGTAAACCAGCCAGATGCCGATGCCGTTGAACCAACTCGCATACAAGCCGCCATTGAGCGACGCCAGCACCAGATCCGACAGGAACAGGCCAATCAACGGCACCAGCAACGCCCAACTGCGGCTGGCGAAATAGGCGCCGCCAAACAATGCGATTGCAGTCACCGGCGAGAAGTTCGGTGGATGTGGAAACACCCGGGTGAGCGCGGCGAGCAGGATCAGGCCGACCAGCACCAATGGGCCGACGGCGAGCAGGGAAGCAGGGGATTGGGAAGGTTTCATCGTGATCTGGGTGCGGGACGACGGAGCCGTTAGCATAGCGCAATGGCTGCCAGTTCCCGATCCGTCGAAACCCTGCCCGAAGAGGCTTGCGTGCTTCCTGCGGCGTCGCATGATGTGTTGATCATTGGCGGTGGCCTGGTGGGCTCCAGCCTGGCAATCGCGCTGGAACAGGTGGGGGTCGACGTGGGCCTGGTGGAGGCCGTGGCGCCGGCAGCACCGTCGACAGCCGCGCAGTCGAGCGTTTTCGATGAGCGCAATCTCAGCTTCGCCGAGGCGACCGTGAATGCGCTGACGGCGCTGGGAGTGATGCAGGAGCTGCGTGCGCCGGGCGGGGCGATCGAACGGATCCATGTCAGCCGTCGCGGGGATTTCGGACGCAGCCTGCTGCGTGCCTGCGACCATGGCCGCAGCGAATTTGGCCGGGTGGTGGTCGCACGCGATTTTGGCCAGGCGCTGGAAGCACGGCTGTCCGGACTGTCCGGGTTGACCCGCTATCGTCCGGCGCGTTTCCAGGCGCTGGAACCGGACGAGGAAGGGTTTCGTGTGGTCCGGATTACCGACGACAGCGGTGAGCAGATGTTGCGCGCGCAATTGCTGGTCGGTGCGGATGGCACGCGCAGTGCGGTGCGCGAGAGCCTGGGTATCGGCACCAAGGTGCATGACTACCAGCAGACCCTGTTCGTTACCCGGATGCGGCCCGAACGAGCGCCCGACGGCACCGCCTATGAACGTCTGGGTGCGTCCGGTCCGACCGCCTTGCTGCCGCGTGGTGATCGTCATTACGGATTGGTGCACGCGGTTGCACGCGACGATGCGGAGGCGGTCGCGGCGCTGGACGAGGCCGCGTTCCTGGCGCGAGTGCAGGCGGCGTTTGGCTGGCGGGCCGGACGTTTCCTGGCGTGTGGCCCGCGGGTGGCTTACCCGGCCGTCCGGGTGCTGGCCGACCGCACCCACGCCCACCGCGCGTTGTTGGTGGGTAACGCGGCGCAGACCATCCATCCCCTGGGTGCGCAGGGCTTCAATCTGGGATTGCGTGATGCGCTGATGCTTGCCGAACTTGTTGAAACCGCGCGCCGTGCGGACCCGGTGGCCGATTGCGGCGCCGCCAGCCTGCTGGCCTCCCATGCGCAGCGGCGTGCGCAGGATCGCCAGCGGACGCTTGAGTTTTCCGATGGACTGACACGGATCACGACGAACCCATCGCCACTGCTGCGGCCGCTTCGCAGCCTCGGAATGCTGGCGATCGATCAACTGCCGTCCTTGCAGGCGAGCCTCGTGGCCGGCGCGTTGGGCTACCGCGGTGACGTGCCCGCGTTGTCACGTCGCCGGGTGGATGACGCATGAGTCGGCGCGGGATACTCGATGCGGTGGTGGTGGGTGCCGGCGTGGTCGGCTCCGCCGCGGCGTTGGCGCTCGCCCTGCGCGGGTTGCGCGTGGCATTGGTGGAAAACCGCCAGCCGGCCCCATGGCGACGCGATGCACCAGATCTGCGGGTGTTTGCCTTCGCGCCCGACAACGCGGGTTTGCTGGATCGGCTGGGCGTATGGAATGCGATCACCAGCGCCCGCATCCAGCCCTACCGCGAGATGCGTGTCTGGGACGCGGCTGGCGGCGCGCCGCTGGTATTTGATGCCGACCAACTGGCGCGGCGTGAGCTGGGCTGGATTGTCGAGAACGGATTGCTGGTTGACCGACTCTGGAGCGCCTTGCCGGGGGCCGGGGTGCAGCTGCTTTGCCCCGAGCAGGTCACGTCACTGGAGCAGGACGCAGACAGCGTGAATCTCGGCTTGGCATCGGGCGGTCGCCTGCGCGCACGCTTGCTGGTCGCCGCCGACGGTGCCGATTCACAGCTGCGCGCACTGGCCGGGATCGATGCCCCGCGGCACGACTACCACCAGCGCGGGTTGGTGGGTTTCATCCAGCATGAGCGTGCGCATCAAGGGACTTGCTGGCAACGGTTCCTGCCGGGCGGGCCGCTGGCGTTCCTGCCATTCAGCGACACCGATGATGGCAAGCCGCGCAGCTCGATCGTCTGGAGCCTGCCGGAAAGCGAGGCGGCACGACTGTTGGCGGTCGATGACAAGACGTTCCTGGCCGAACTTGGGCGGGCGTTCGACGGGCCGCTCGGAGGGCTGCTGGCGGTGTCGAAGCGGGCGGCGTTTCCACTGCGCCGGCAACTGGCCGCCACCCAGTTGGCCGGACGCATGGTGCTGGTGGGCGACGCCGCGCACGCGGTTCACCCGTTGGCCGGGCAGGGCGTGAACCTGGGGTTGCGTGATGTTGCCGGCCTGGATGCGATGCTGGCCGGGATGACTGTGGGCGATGGCGACCCCGGGGCGGGCAGTCGCCTGCAACGCTGGAACCGCCAGCGCCGAAGCGAAAACACGATTTCCGCTTATGGTTTCGAGATGATCAACCGGGTGTTTTCCAACGACTCGCTCGCGCCCACGCTGTTGCGCGGGCACTTGCTCGGCCTGGCCGGGCGCATGCCGCCGCTGACCCGGGCACTGTGGCGTCACGCGGCCGGGCTGCGGGACTGATGGTGGTTGTCTGTATCAGCGCTTGGGCATCGCCAGTACGGTGATTTCTTCACGGTCGTGAAACAACTGGCGGGCACGGATGACCATCGGCCGGTGGGTCTGGTGCTCGAAGGCTTCCAGGCAGATCCGGGTTTCCTCCCAGCGCTTCTTCATCGGCAGCTTCAGGTTGAACACCGCGTACTTGCACCAGCCTTCGCGAAACCAGGTCGCCATGCGGTCGGCGACCCGGCGCGGTTGTTCGACCATGTCGCAGACCATCCAGTCGACCGGGCGTCGCGGTTGCCACTGGAACCCGTCGGCGCGTATGTGTTCGACCCGGCCGCTTTCCAGCAATTGCTCGCGCATCGGGCCGTTGTCGACCGCGGTGACCAGCATGCCGTGGCGCACCATCACCCAGCTCCAACCGCCCGGCGCCGCGCCCAGGTCGACGGCCTGCATGTTGTCGCGCAGCAACCCCTTGCGTTCGTTGTCGTCCAGCAGCGTCAGCAGCGCCTCTTCCAGCTTGAGTGCGGATCGGCTCGGGGCGTCGGCGTGCATCCGCAGCCGCGGAATCCCCAACGGCCATGGCGAGCTGTCCGCCGGGGTGCTGGTGGCCAGCACCAGATGGTGGCCGCCCAGGAAAACCACGTGCAGTCGCGGCCGGCGCAGGTCCTCCTTCGCGCTGAGCCAACCGGCCTTGCGCAGCGCCGGGCGCAGAGCGTTGCCGAAGCTGCGGGCCAGCCCGGCCAGCGGCTTGCCGGCATCCGAGTCGGGATGCTCGACCCACAAGTCCCCAAACCGGGGTTGGCCCTGATTCGCATTGGGCAGCTCTGCCAGCGCAGCGAGCAGCGGAGTGATCCGGTCGGTGGGATCCAGCGCGCGCAAGTCGGCCAATCGCAGCAGCTTCTGGCGGGCGAAGACCAGCTGTTCCAATGGCACCGCACGCGAAAGCGCCAGCGCGTCGGCGGTAATGAACTCGACATAGCCGTTGCCGCGTTCGGCGCGTGCGTAACCCGATACACCGGCAAAGGCGGCACGCTCGGTGAGCTCGGCAGCCAGTTCCGGCTCGAATCCGGCGCGGCACCAGCAAAAAAGTGCGTCGGCCATGTCAGTACCCGACCCCGCCGAGTTGCGCATAGCTGGCCAGTACGTCGCGTGCGGCATCGCGATGCAGGTCGCGCACGACCACGATGCCGCGTCGCTCCAGCTCCCCCACCCAATCGCTGGGCAACGGGCCTTCGTCGAACTCGGTCAGCTCCTCAACGTCCTGGCTGCGTGCGCCGATCAGCAGCCGGTCGATGCCGGCCCAGATCGTCGCCCCATAGCACTGGCAGCAGGGTTGCGCGGACGTTGCCAGGGTGATTGGACCGGCGCTGACCCCGGGTTCCACCTCGTTGAGACGGCTGCGTTGGGTGCGTTGCTGGGCCAGCATGTAAGCCATGGTTTCAGCATGTGCCAGCGAACAAGCCTGGGGTACTACCCGGTTGACCCCGATGGCGAGGATGCGGTCTTCGCGGTCGAACACCACCGCACCAAACGGACCGCCGCTGCGGGCGTCGATGTTGCGCCGGGACAGGTCGATGGCCAGCGCGACCTTGGCGTCGTCACCGGTGTAGGCGGCGGCGGTATCGATCGCCCCGTGGACCCAGACCGGCAAGGTCAGGTGGATTTGTGCGTACAGCATCGGCAGGTCTCCATTATTTCAATCGGGCCCGGTTAGTGCCCTGGCACCGGTTGTTCACGCATTGGCAATGGCTGATCGCCGGGAAGCCGCAGACCGAAGCCATGCCGGTGCTCGCGCATTGCGCCTGCACGCGGGCCGGGTCGGTCGGGCTGTCGAGGTTGACGCATGCGGGGTAATAGCCGCAGCAGTTGCCGACGTTCTTTACCGTGCAATCGGCGTCGCTGTGGCAGCTGCGGTCGATCTGGACCGGGTTGCCGGCGACGATCCGCCCGATGTCGCTGGTGGGTGCCGTCGACGAAGGCGGCTGGCCGTCGGCCGTGGATGGCGTGCTGCAGCCGGCCAGCATCAACAGCAGCAGCATCCAGGGCACGAAAAATCCCGGGACGCGCTTGCTCTGTCTTGCTGGCAGGCCGTGACTCAAACCTTGTTGGCCCAGATGTCGCGCAAGGTGACACTGCGGTTGAACACCGGCTTGCCGGGCGCATGATCGCGGCGATCGGCAACAAAGTAGCCCACGCGCTCGAACTGGAAGGCCTGCTCCGGCGCCGCCAGGACCACCGAGGGCTCCACCTGCCCGACCACGGTGCGGCACGAGTCGGGGTTCAGGTGATCCTGGTAGGTCTTGCCGTCATCGTCGTTGTCCGGGTTAGGTACCACGAACAGGCGGTCGTACAGGCGGATTTCCGTGGCGATCGCGTTGCGGGCACAGACCCAGTGGATGGTGCCCTTGATCTTGCGGTTCGCGCCTTCCATGCCGGGCCGGGATTCGGGGTCGAGGGTGGCATGCACTTCGATCACCTGCCCCTGCTCATCGTGCACCACATCGGTGCAACGCACGATACCGGCACCGCGCAAGCGCACTTCACCACCCGGGACCAGGCGTTTGAATCCCTTGGGAGGCACTTCGGCGAAATCTTCTCGCTCGATCCACAACGCGTTCGAGAATGGCACCTGACGCGAACCGAAGCCTTCATCCTTGGGGTGGTTGGGGAAGGTGAGCGACTCGGCATGGTCGTCGGGCAGGTTGTCGATGATCAGCTTCAACGGATCCAGTACTGCCATCCGACGGGCCGCAGTGGCATCCAGGTCCTCGCGCAGGCAGCCTTCCAGTACCGAGAAATCGATCATCGAGTTCTGCTTGCTGACACCGAGCCGGTCGACGAACAGGCGCACAGACGAGGGTGTGTAGCCACGGCGGCGCAGTCCCAGCAAGGTGGGCATGCGCGGGTCGTCCCAGCCATCGACCAGCCCGGATTGCACCAGCGCCATCAGCTTGCGCTTGCTCATTACGGTGTAGTTGATGTTGAGGCGCGAGAACTCGATCTGGCGTGGCTTTGCGGCCTCCAGCGGCAGGCCGTTGGTGGTCAGCGGCTTCAGCAGTTCGGGATGGCCGGCCAGGTCGACCTGGTCCACGCACCAGTCATACAAGGGGCGGTGGTCTTCGAATTCCAGCGTGCACAACGAATGGGTGATGCCCTCGATTGCATCACCCAGTGCATGGGCGTAGTCGTACATCGGGTAGATGCACCACGCGTCGCCGGTGTTCTGGTGCGGCACGTGCTTGATCCGGTAGATCGCCGGGTCACGCAGGTTGATGTTGCCGCTGGCCATGTCGATCTTCGCCCGCAGGGTGCGCGCGCCGTCGGGGAACTCCCCGGCACGCATGCGGCGGAACAGGTCGAGGTTCTCGTCGATGCTGCGGTCGCGGAACGGCGATGGCCTTCCGGGCTCGGTCAGGCTGCCGCGGTACTCGCGGATCTGGTCGGCGCTGAGGTCGCAGACAAAGGCATCGCCCTGGGCGACCAGCTTTTCCGCCGCCAGGTAATACACCTCGAAATAGTCGGATGAGTGGCGCAGTTCATTCCACTGGAAACCCAGCCATTGCACGTCTTCCTGGATTGCGGCGACGTACTCGAGGTCTTCGCGCGTCGGGTTGGTGTCGTCCAGGCGCAGGTTGCACACACCGCCGAATTCATCGGCGATGCCGAAATCCAGGCAGATCGCCTTGGCATGGCCAATGTGCAGGTAGCCGTTGGGCTCGGGTGGGAAGCGGGTCTTGATCGCCGTGTGCTTGTCGCTGGCGATGTCGTCGCGGACGATCTGGCGGACGAAGTCCTGCTTGACGGGTGTACCCGGATCAATGGTGGGGGACGTGGACTCAGACATGCGGCGCATCGGGGAGACGAAGGGGAAGCGACAAGTCTAGCCGGTGTCACGGCACGGTTCCCGTTGTTGTCACGGCATTGTCGTGGTGCGCGGTATGCTCGGCTGCAATGGCATCACGCCTATTACATCACGCCTATTGTGGAGCGCACCGATGAGGGTCGTATATGAAGCCGCCGGGATCATTGACGCCCATCTGATCCGTCACGCGCTGGAAGCGGCGGAGATTCCGGTGTTCATCAAGGGCGAAGCCTTGCTGGGCGGCATGGGCGAGCTTCCGATGTTCGGCCTGGTCCAGGTCTGTGTGCCGGAAGCGGCCTGGCGGACGGCGCGCGAGGTGGTGGAAACGGTCGGCCTGGGCGCACCGGTCGCGCTGGGCGAATCGGACCAGGACCATTGGCAGGCAGGCGCCGCACCCGCGGTGGGCTGAAAGCGGCTGCCGCCGCGTTCAGCCGAGCGCTGGGCCAGGCTTCGGCGCTTCCAGCAGCGCGGTTGGCAAACGGCGCAAGCCTTGTGCGACCTGTTCCAGCAGCGGGCCCATTGCGGAGGTCTTGCGCCATACCATCGCGATGCGGCGGTGCGGCGATTCACCCTTGAAGGGCAGTAGCGCGATATCCGGAGACGGCGGCACTGGCGGCTGGGTCGCCAGTACCGGCAGCAACGTCAGGCCGACCCCGGCGGCCACCATCTGTCGCAAGGTCTCCAGACTGGTCGCACGAAAGCCGTCACGCTCTCCGGCGCCGGCCATCCGGCAGACATCCAGCGCCTGGTCGCGCAGGCAATGTCCTTCTTCCAGCAACAGCAGCGGGACATGGTCAAGGTCGCTGATCGCCAGCGATTTTCGCGCCGCCAGCGGATGTGCACGGGGCACCGCAAGCATGAAAGGTTCATCAAACAGCGGTTGCACATGCAACTGCTCGTCGTGGACCGGCAGCGCGAGCAGGGCCGCGTCCAGTCGCCCCTCGTGCAGGCGTGCCAGCAGGGCGTCGGTTTTCTCCTCCACCAGCAGCAATTCGAGCCGGGGGAAACGCTCGCGCAGTGGCGGCAGCACGTGCGGCAGCAGGTAGGGGCCGAGGGTCGGGAACATGCCCAGGCGGATACTGCCGGCCTCCGGGTCCTGGCTGCGCCGGGCGATCTGGGTCATCTGTTCGACATTGGCCAGCGCCTTGCGTGCGCGCTCGACGATCTCGCGGCCGATCGGGGTCAGCATCACCTTGCGGGGTGCGCGCTCGAACAGCACCACTCCCAGTTCCTCCTCCAGTTTCCTGATCTGGGTGGAAAGGGTGGGTTGGCTGACGAAGCTGGCCGCCGCCGCGCGACCGAAGTGCCGGTGCTCGGCCAGTGCCACCAGGTATTTGAGATCGCGCAGGTTCATGGCGGTGCCTCGATCACGCCGCGTCGCGCCGGCTTGGCAGAGCCGGTGCGACGCGACGCGTGGGTCAGATCAGACGACCGCGGCTTCTGGCTGCGGCACGGAGTGGGCGGTTGCCGGGGCCGGCGTCCGGATCAGATGATCGAACGCGCTCAGGGCAGCCGTGGAGCCCGCCCCCATCGCGATCACGATCTGCTTGTACGGCACCGTGGTCGCATCGCCGGCGGCGAACACGCCCGGCATCGAGGTGCCGCCGCGCTCGTCGATGACGATTTCGCCGCGAGGGGACAGTTCCAGGTCGCCCTTCAGCCAGTCGGTGTTGGGCAGCAGTCCGATCTGCACGAAGATGCCGTCCAGGTCGACCTGGTGGACTTGCTCGCTCACGCGGTCCTTGTAGACCAGTGTGGTGACCTTCTTGCCGTCGCCCAACACCTCGGTGCTCAAGGCGCTGACGATGATGGTCACGTTGGGCAGGCTGCGCAGCTTGCGTTGCAGGACTTCATCGGCGCGCAGCTGGCTGTCGAACTCGACCAGGGTGACGTGCTTGACGATGCCGGCCAGATCGATCGCGGCCTCGACGCCGGAGTTTCCGCCGCCGATCACCGCCACGTCCTTGCCCTTGTACAGCGGGCCATCGCAATGCGGGCAATAGGCGACGCCCTTGTTGCGATATTCCTCCTCGCCGGGCACGCCCATCTGCCGCCAGCGCGCACCGGTGGACAGGACCACACTGCGTGATTTCAGCGACGCGCCGTTGGCCAGTTGCACCTCCACCAGACCGCCGGGTTCGCTCGCCGGGATCAGCTTGGTCGCGCGCTGCAGGTTCATGATGTCGACGTCGTATTCCCTGACGTGCTGCTCCAGCGCGGTGGCCAGCTTGGGGCCTTCGGTGTATGTGACCGAGATGAAGTTCTCGATCGCCATCGTGTCCAGTACCTGGCCGCCGAAACGCTCGGCCGCCACGCCGGTGCGGATGCCCTTGCGCGCGGCATAGACCGCTGCCGCCGCGCCGGCCGGACCGCCGCCGATCACCAGCACCTCGAACGGCGCCTTGGTCTTGATCTCCTCGGCTGCGCGTTGCCCGGCACCGGTGTCCAGCCGGGCGACGATCTGCTCGACCGTCATCCGGCCGGTGTCGAAGGCTTCACCGTTGAGGAGCACGGTCGGCACCGACATGATCTCGCGCACCTCGACCTCGTCCTGGAACAGTGCGCCGTCGATCGCGACGTGGTGGATGTTGGGGTTCAGCACGCTCATCAGGTTCAGTGCCTGCACCGTGTCCGGGCAGCTCTGGCACGACAGCGACATGAAGGTCTCGAAGCGGTACTCGCCTTCCAGGTCGCGGATCTGGTTGGCTTCTTCCTCGGAGATCTTCGCCGGATGGCCGCCGACCCACAGCAGCGCCAGCACCAGCGAGGTGAACTCGTGGCCCATCGGGATCGCGGCAAAGCCGACGCTGACGTCGGTACCGATGCGGTTGATCGTGAACGACGGCTTGCGTGGCTGCGAATCATCGCGGCGCAGGCTGATCTTGTCGGACAGCGCCGCGATGTCGTTGAGCAGGGTGTCGAGCTCCTGCGACTTGTCGCCATCGTCGAGCGAGGCGACCAGCTCGATCGGCTGGACCAGCTTCTCGAGATAGCCCTTCAATTGGGCCTTGAGGTTGTTGTCAAGCATGGTAATGGCTCCATGAAGGCGAAAAATGGTGGTTCGGGTGCTTGCAGAAGCGGCCTGGGGCGAGGGGGAGGGAGCCGGGGGAGAGTGTTCCGGCAACGTCCCAGGCCGCTGATGCAAGCAACCGGGTAAGCAAAGTGCGGATTCCGGTGGGCCGGATCGACGCGGCGGAGGGCCGGGCGACTTGCGCCCGGATTCCGTGTCACATGAAGCGTGGTGCAGACCTTGGAGAAGCCCAGACCAACTCGCTTTTGATTGTCACTTCCGCAGCGACCGTTACTTCCGTAGCGACCGTCACGTCCGCAGCGACCGTCACTCCCGCGGAGGCGGGAGTCCAGGGACGTTGCCAATCGACGGCTTGACGTCCATGGATCCCCGCCTTCGCGGGGATGACGGCTTGCTGTCAGATGACGGTGTGCTGCCAGGTGACAGTTTGTTGCGGGGTGACGATCCGTTGCCGGGTAACGGCAACGGATCAGGCGATCCTTAGATCTTGCCGACCAGGTCCAGTGACGGCTCCAAGGTCTTCTCGCCTTCCTTCCACTTGGCCGGGCAGACCTCGTTCGGGTGGGCGGCGACGTACTGGGCGGCCTTGACCTTGCGCAGCAGCTCGGACGCGTCGCGGCCGATGCCGCCGGCGTTGATCTCGATGATCTGGATCTTGCCGTCCGGGTCGATCACGAAGGTGCCGCGATCGGCCAGGCCGACGTCCTCGATCATCACCTCGAAGTTGCGGGTGATGGTGCCGGTCGGGTCGCCAACCATCGTGTACTCGATCTTCTTGATCGCCTCGGAGCTGTCGTGCCACGCCTTGTGGGCGAAGTGGGTGTCGGTGGAGACGCTGTAGATCTCCACGCCCAGCTTCTGGAACTCGGCGTAGTTCTCGGCCAGGTCTTCCAGCTCGGTCGGGCAGACGAAGGTGAAGTCGGCCGGGTAGAAGAATACGACCGACCACTTGCCCTTCAGGTCAGCGTCGGAGACTTCAATGAACTTGCCGTTCTTGAACGCCTGGGCCGTAAACGGCTTGATTTCGGTATTGATCAGAGACATCAATGGATCCTCGGGTTGGTGGATGAACAGGAGAGAGTGAAGCCATCATAGATCGGCCATTTCGATTGTTCAAATCGATTGAATTTATCATTGTAATAGATATAAACTATCAATAGAGCGCTGATACCTGACAACGATGGCAGTGGGCGGATCACGTCTGGATCCCCGGAGTGTGCGCCGTGGGCGCAGCCGGTGAGTACCAGCACGCTCCAGTCCAGATCGCGGTGATCCGCTCGTTTATCAAGTGAAGTCGTGCCATTTCGCCGCTCAACCCGCGCTTTTTGCGGAACGCCGCAGGGTTGTCTCCGGTACGATGCGGCAGGTTAAATACACCGATTTAAAACACACCGATTTGAAACACGCCGATGCTGGAGCCCGATGGCACGCATAGATCACTCACTGCGCGCGGCACGGTCGGGAACCGAGCCCGGCGAGGCGGAGTTGTTGCTCGCCCACGTGCTGGGGCGGCCCCGAAGCTGGCTGTATGCCCATGGCGACGATTCCCTGGACAAGGAGGCATCGGCGCGGTTCGACGACTTGCTTGCGCGTCGCCGCGCGGGCGAGCCGGTGGCCTACCTGCTTGGCCAGCGGGGGTTCCGGGACTTCGACCTGCGGGTGGCCCCGGCAGTGCTGATCCCGCGACCCGAGACAGAGTTGCTGGTCGAGCTGGCATTGGACCGATTGCCCGACACAGAGCGGGTTTCGATTGCGGACCTGGGCACCGGTAGCGGTGCCATCGCGATTGCCTTGGCACGTGAACGGCCACTGGCGCGCGTGGTTGCCACCGATGCCAGTGCGGATGCGCTGCAGGTCGCGATCGACAACGCGGGCCGGTTGGGCGTGCCGAACATCGAGTTTTCACAGGGGGATTGGCTGACCCCGCTTGCCGGCGCAAGCTTCGACTTGATCGCAAGCAATCCGCCTTACATCGCCCAGGCCGATGTCCATCTGGGCCAGGGCGATTTGCGTTTCGAGCCGCGCGGGGCGCTGGTCTCCGGCGAAGACGGACTGGACGCGCTGCGGGTAATCATCCGCGATGCGCCGCGGCACCTGGTGCCGGGTGGCTGGTTGCTGCTGGAGCATGGTTGGGACCAGGGCGAGCGCGTACGTGGGCTGCTGGCTGAGGCCGGGCTGGCCGAGGTGGCGACGTTCGCCGACCTGGAGCAGCGCGATCGCACCAGCTTGGGCCGCAAGCCGGATTGAACCGGTCGGCTGGAGTGCGGCAACGGTGAGGCCTCGTTAGACTCAAGCCATCTTTCCAGCGAGCGTCAGCATGCGCAGCCTATACCCCGAGATTCAGCCCTACGACACCGGCACCATCGAGGTCGATGAACGGCACACCTTGTACTACGAGCAGTGCGGTAACCCCGACGGCAAGCCGGTGGTGTTGCTGCACGGTGGCCCGGGCGGTGGTTGCAGCAGCAAGATGCGACGCTTCCACGATCCGGCCAAGTACCGGATCATCCTGTTCGACCAGCGTGGCAGCGGGCGCTCGACGCCGCCCGCCGACCTGGTCAACAACACCACCTGGCACCTGGTGGAGGACATCGAGAAGCTGCGGGTCAAGTTGGGCGTGGACCGGTGGCAGGTTTTTGGTGGCAGTTGGGGCTCGACGCTGGCACTGGCCTACGCCGAGAAGCATCCCAAGCGGGTGACCGAGCTGGTCCTGCGCGGGATCTTCTTGCTGCGGCGCTGGGAGTTGGAGTGGTTCTACCAGGAAGGTGCCAGCCGATTGTTCCCGGAGGCCTGGCAGCACTATGTGCAGGCGATCCCCGAGGTCGAGCGCCACGACCTGATCAGTGCCTTCCACCGTCGACTGACCAGCAGCGACGAGAAGACCCGCCTGACCGCCGCCAGGGCCTGGAGCGTATGGGAAGGCGCGACCAGCTTCCTGCATGTCGACGAGGATTTCGCCAGTAGCCACGAAGATCCGGAGTTCGCCCTCGCGTTCGCCCGGATCGAGAACCACTATTTCGTCAACAGCGGTTTCTTCGAGGTGGACGACCAGTTGCTGCGTGACATCGGCAACATCGCCGATATCCCCGGCATCATCGTGCATGGCCGCTATGACGTGGTCTGCCCGGTACAAAACGCCTGGGATCTTCACCAGGCCTGGCCGAAGGCCGAGTTGTCGATCAGTCCCGCCTCGGGCCATTCGGCATTCGAGGCTGAAAACGTCGATGCGCTGGTGCGGGCTACCGACGGCTTTGCCTAGCCTGCGTCAGGCCGGTTTGGCGGGTGAACCGTCCGGGTTGCGATCAATCATCCACAGTCCGGCCCACAGCTTCAGGTCCAGTTCGAAGCCTTCGCGCTGCTTCTGCATCAGCCATTCCGGGACCTGCGGGCGCGGGACCTTGTGCACGGTGATGTCTTCGTTGTCGACGCCGCCGCCTTCGCCGACCTTGACCAGGTCCGACGCACGCACGAACGCGATGCGCTCGCTGCTCATCCCCGAAGAGGTTGGTCCGGTGAGCAGCACCTCAACACGACCGGGTTCCCAGCCGGTCTCCTCGACCAGCTCCCGATGCGCCGCGCTGGCCAAGGTGTCCTCGGCATGGTCATCGCCGACCAGCCCGGCGGGCATCTCGATGGTGCGGGCGCCGAGCGGCACCCGATACTGCTCCACGAACAGCACGTGGTCATCGGGCGTGACGGCGATGATGATCACCGCCATGCCGTTGCCGTGGGTGCGCTCGGCATACTCCCAGCGGCCGCGACGGACCATGCGCAGCCATTGGCCGTCGTAGAGGATTTCGGGAGTTTCGTCGTGATCGGTCATGGTTCGATGCTAACTGCGCCTTGCCGCGAAAACACGGTTTGCCTTCAGGCCGGAGCGAATTCAAGGCCTGCGGCGTTGTAGAGCCGGCGGCGGGTCATCGGGCCGAAGCGCAGGCCATTGCACAAGGCCCCCAGGGTCGCGCCATCGGCGGTGTTGCGGAGGAAATGCTCCTGGCTGCCCTCCAACGCCACGTCGCAGGCGATGGTTGACAGTTGCCGACACAACAATGCTTGCTCGCGATGGTCCCGCAGCCGTTGCGCGCAGGATTTGGCCCCACGCAGGCGCAGGAACGGGACTTCCTCGACGCGTTCGAGCAGGGCGTCCAGGGTGTCAAAGTGCGCCAGCAATGCTGCGGCGGTTTTTGCGCCAATCCCCGGTACCCCGGGAATGTTGTCCACCGCATCCCCGCACAGCGCCAGGTAGTCGGCCATCTGTCGCGCCTGCACCCCGTGACGGGCCGGCACCCCGTCCGCACCCCAGCGCTGGCCACGGGCAAAATCCCACTGCTCGTCGTGCTCGCCAAGCAGTTGCGACAGGTCCTTGTCAGCCGACACGATCACCGACCGGAAACCGTGCGCCCGTGCCTGCACGCAGGCGCTGCCAATCAGGTCGTCGGCTTCGTAATGGCGGTGCCCCAGCACGCTCAGTCCGAGTGCCGCGCACAAGGCCCGGCACTGCCCGAACTGGCGTCTGAGCTCTTCTGGTGCGGGGTCGCGGTTGGCCTTGTAGGCTGGATACAGCAGGTTGCGAAAACACGAATCCAGTGCCTCGTCGAAGGCCACCGCGATGTGCTGCGGCCGGGTCCGGTCAAGCAGCTCCAGCAGGAACCGGGCGAAGCCGTGTACAGCGTTGGTCGGCCAGTCGTCGGCGTCGCGGAACTCATCGGGCATCGAGTGCCAGGCCCGGAACACATACAAGCTGGCGTCGACCAGATAAAGGGTGCGGGTGGGCGCGGCGGTCGAAGCGCTCAAGGTGTCCACTGGGTGAGCAGCTCGGCGGGATCGGGGCGCTTGCGTTCAGGCGCTTGGCGGGAAGGAGTTCCCAGGTGGATGAAACCGATAACGTGTTCCGTTTCATCCAGGCCCAGCAGGCTGGCCACGCCACGGTCGTAGGCGGCCCAGCCGGTCAGCCAGCAGCCACCGAAGCCGATCGCCTGCGCCGCCTGCAACAACGCAAAACCGGTGCAGCCTGCGGTGAGCAGGCGTTCCTGTGCGGGGATTTTTTCATCCGGCCCCAGTCGGGCGACCAGGGCCACGATCACCGGGGCATGCAGGTAGCGATCGCGATCCTTGGCGATAGCCGCTTCGCTTGCTTGCGGGTCGGCGGCCAGGTGACGCATCGCCAGTTGCTCGCCGAACACGCGACGTGCCTCGCCGCGGATGGATACAAACCGAAACGGCACCCTGGCGCCGTGGTCGGGCACGCGTGTCGCGCTGCCCAGCAGGCGCAGCAAGGTAGCCGGGTCGGGTCCCGGCTCGCCCAGCAGCATGAAAGGCACCGAGCGGCGGGCGTCCAGCGGCGCCAACGGATTTGGTGACTGTGAAGGGCTAGTGTGATAGGTGTTGGGGTGGTTGGCGGACATGCATCACAGTTTGATGAAAGTAATAATCGGCTGACGTATCTTGCCACTAAGCTGCATAGTGCGTCCGTTGGGACGAGTCAACGTCACACCAACCTTCGGAGTAGGCGTGTCTATCCAACCATCGCGTGGCGTCAATGCCGTGCCAACTGATCCTACCCGGGTGCTTGAGCAGATCAAGCGACTGGTGCTGGAGCATCTGGGTGGGCTGCCTGGGGAGTTCTACGGGCCGATCGAGGAGACGTTGAATGCCGCAGCCGTGGGTGGTGATGACGCCCATGCCGGGCAAGTCGTCTATCAGAGCCAGTCGGCATTATGGGTCTTGCGCCAACACCATGCTGCCCAGGTGATGCGTTACCGGCAGCAAATCGCCCAGGGATTCGACGATTTCCGCTCGCCGCACGCTCGCAATCAAGGTGACCAACCATTGGGCCTGGTCGAGGACACCCAGATCGATTTCCACCTGGCGGGGCAAGCGCTCGTCACGGTGCTTCAGCAGCATTTTGACGAGCCGCTGGAGGTGATGGACCGGCGCCTGGGACTGCTGGCCGCTGCGCTTGGCGTGGAATCCACCATTAACCCGATCGGCCCGCTACGGTTGGCCAACACCTTCGTGGAGACCTTTAGCGACGAGCAGATCCCCGAGATCCTGCGCGGGCATCTGTTCGGCCATTACCAACACGAGCTGATCCGGACGCTGGACGAGATATACGCCAAGGCAAACACCCTGTTGGCAACGGCGGGCTATGGCGTGGCGGAGGTGCCTCGCCGACCACCGATTTCCGCCGGGTTGCGGTCGCCGGCGCCATCGGGCCAAGGCCAGTTAGGTCATGGCGAATCCGGCCATGCGGATGGGTTCGACGGACGAGGCGGACGAAACTACGATGGTCACGGCCACGCAGACCACATCGGGCATGGTGGACACGGTGGCTACGACCATCAGGCGGGCAACGGTCGCGTAGCGGAGTCAGATCAGGGTTACGGACGTCATGGCCCAGCAGGCCAGTCAGAGCAGGCAGGGCGGGCAGGCCATGGCCATCGCGGTCAGGCTGGCGCCGGTGCAAATACCGGCGGCGATTCCGCTACGCCGCACGAATTGGGTGAGCTGCGCAGCATGCTGCATGCTTGGCGAGAGGGCGCTTTGAATCGCCCCGCTGAGCCGGCCAACCATGCCAAGGCGGACGCTTCGTCGCAATGGCACGAGTTGCGGCTCGATGAGGTGGTCAGTGTCGCCTCGCTGTTGCAGGCCGAGCCCGCCGATGCCTTCGCCCGTGCGCTGGCGGGCTCCGGGGCACTGGCCGATGTGATCCGGCAACAACTCAGCGGTGGTTCGCGCCGGCTGGGACTGGATCCGCAGAGGATCCGCTTCAGCACCGAAGACGAGGATGCGATTGACCTGGTCGGGCTGGTGTTCGACTCGCTGTTCCACAGCCAGCAATTCGAGGCTCCGGCGCGGCGGGTGTACGCGCGCCTGGTGTTGCCTTTTGTCAAGGTGGCGTTGACGGACCAGCAACTGTTCGTGCAGCCGACGCATCCCGCGCGGCGACTGTTCGACTCGATCACCGAGGCGATCGCCGGCAATCGCGGCGAGACCGCCCATGAGCGTGAGCTGCTGGACCGGGCGACGGCTATCTCGCAGCGCGTGGTCGCCGAGTACAACGAGGATCTGGCGATCTTCGAGATCGCCCATCATGAGCTGGACACGATGTTGCAACAGCAACGGCGACGCATCGAATTGCAGGCCGAGCGCGCGGCGAAGGCGACCTATGGTCGCGAGCGGCTGAACCACGCGCGCGAGTACACCGACACCCTGTTGTCGCGGCGTCTCGCCGCTCCGCCGTTGAGCCCTGCCGTGGCCGAGTTCCTGAGTACGACCTGGCGGCACCATCTGGTTCAGGTGCTGCTGCGTGAAGGACCCGACAGCGAGCAGCTGGTCGAGGCGGTAGCGCTGGGCGACTCGTTGGTGGAGGCAGACCGGATCGCCGCGGAAGGCCGTGGTCGCGATCTCGCCCGCCACCTGCTGGCAATAGAGCCGGCGATCAGCACCTGCTTGGCCAGTTCCGGGCTGGGTCACAGCGCTGCCGAGCATGGTTTGGCGGTATTGGTGAAGGGGTTGGTCTATCCCAACACGCCGCGCGATCTGCATCCAGCGCCCGCCAGTGAGGCCGAGGAGGACGCGCAGGAGAAGCATCTGTGGCTGGACAAGGGGGAGCGACTGGAATTCGATCCCTCCCAAGCCGATCAACTGCGCTCGCTGGCCGTGGGCAGCTGGTTGCAAGTGACCGATATCCGGGGCAACTCCAGCGCGGCGAAGATTGCCTGGGTCAGTCCGGTCACCGGGCGCCGGCTGTTGGTCAGCCGTCGGGGCGTGCGGCTGTTGGTGGCGTCCGTCGAGGAGCTGGCGATGCTCGCCGGGGTCGGCCGATTGCGGACGGGTTGTGAGCCGACGGCTTTCGAGCAGGCGATGCAACACGTGCGGGTGCAGCTCGATCGGGCCGCCCATACCCACTGAACACCTGGTTGCGGCTTCGCCGCCGAGGGCGCATCGCGTTGACGAGGGTCATTGGTTACGATGATCCAACCTCGGCAAGGAAGTATGTGCATGACCGCGACGGCGATAACCATTGGCGTGGCAAGCGAGATTGCCCCCGGCGAGCGCCGTGTTGCGTTGATCCCTGAAACCGCGAAAAAACTCACTGCTGCCGGTGCCAAGGTGCGCATGCAACGTGGTGCAGGGTCGCGAGCAGGCTTCGACGATGAGGCTTACCGGCAAGCCGGGGTTGAGCTGGCGGATGATGCCGAGTCCGCGCTGCGCGATGCGGACCTGGTCCTGTGCGTACAGGCACCGCCGGTGGAATTGCTGGGGCAGTTGCGCCGCGGTGCCGCGCTGGTCGGCCAGATCGCGCCGCAGGCAGATACTGCGCGCGCCGAAGCAATCACCTCGCGCGGGTTGCTGGCCTTCCCGCTGGAGCGCCTGCCTCGAACCACCCGCGCGCAGGCGATGGACGTGCTCAGCTCGCAGGCCGGCATGGCCGGTTACAAGGCCATGTTGATGGCCGCCCAGCTCAGTCCACGTTTCTTCCCGATGCTGACCACCGCGGCGGGAACCATCCGGCCCTCCAAGGTGCTGGTGGTCGGGGCGGGAGTGGCCGGCCTGCAGGCGATCGCGACCGCCAGGCGTCTGGGCGCACAGGTGGAGGGTTTTGACGTCCGTCCTGAAACCCGCGAGCAGATCGAATCATTGGGAGCCAGGTTCCTCGATCTGGGGGTCAGCGCGGCCGGCGAGGGCGGGTATGCGCGTGCACTGACCGATGAGGAGCGCGCCGAGCAGCAGCGTCGGCTCGGCGAACACCTCAAGGTGGTGGATGTCCTGGTCACCACGGCGGCCGTACCTGGCCGGCCTGCGCCGAAGATCATCAGCGAGGCCATGGTGGCGGGAATGAAAACCGGGAGCGTGATCGTCGACCTGGCCGCCGAGACCGGTGGCAACTGCGAGTCGACCCGGCCGGGCGAGACCATCCAGGCGGACGGCGTCACCATCGCCGGGCCGCTTGACCTGGCCAGCAGCGGTGCGACCCACGCCAGCGAGATGTTTGCCCGCAACGTATTCAACTTCGTCGGCCTGTTCCTTGTCGACGGAGCCATCCAATTCGACTGGGACGATGAATTGCTGGCGAAAACCGTATGGCCGGAGCGACCAGCGGCGGCTTAGACACGGCGATGGCCCGCGCTATCGCGAGTCTTTTCGATGTGTGCCAGCCGCCCGGGTGAGCGCGTCCGCGACACGGTTATGATGCGACCAACACCTTGCGGAGAAGCAACGATGGGCGATGGACTGATGGGGCTCTATATCTTCATGCTGGCGGCGATTGCCGGCCACGTGATCATCGCCCGGGTGCCGGTCATCCTGCACACCCCGCTGATGTCTGGCTCCAACTTCATCCATGGCATCGTGCTGGTCGGCGCGATGGTGGTGTTGGGCCATGCGGACACCACGGTTGAGAAGGTCATTGGTTTCGTCGCGGTATTGCTCGGTGCGGGCAATGCCGCTGGCGGTTACGTGGTGACCGAACGCATGCTGGACATGTTCAAGCCCAGCAAGCCGGCCGCAAAATCCGGCGATGACTCCGACGATCAGCCAGGTGGCCCGGCGTGATGGCTGACGGGTGGCAATCGCTGTTGGCGGCGAGCAGTTACTTCATCGCCGCAACCTTGTTCCTGCTTGGTTTGCAGCGGATGGCCTCGCCACGCACCGCGCGTAGTGGCATCCGGTGGGCGGGCGTCGGGATGGTAGTGGCGACGGCCGCGACTTTCCTGCTGCCGGGGCTGCACAACTTCGAGCTGATCGTGATCGCGTTGGTGATTGGCACGGTTGCCGCGTGGGTTTCCGGGCGCAAGGTGGCGATCACCGACATGCCGCAGATGGTGGCGCTCTACAACGGCATGGGCGGCGGCGCGGCGGCGGGGATTGGCGCGGTGGAGTTGCTGAAATTCTCGTCAATGACGTCGGGCCAGCCGGCCGCGGCATCCGCCGACGCCGTGACGCCGGTGCTGTCGGTGTTGGTGCTGGCGGTATTGGGCGCGGCCATTGGCGCGGTATCGCTGTCGGGCTCGGTGATCGCGTGGGCCAAGCTCGATGGGAGGCTGGACAGGCGGGTGGTGTTTCCGGCCCAGCAGCTGCTCAGCGCCGTGGTCTTCATCGCGATGCTGGTGGCCGGTGGCTGGGCGGTGGTGTCGCTGGAGGTGCCGGTGATCATCGCTTTCTTCGCGCTGGCGCTGCTGCTGGGCCTGTTGATGACATTGTCGATCGGCGGGGCCGACATGCCGGTGGTGATCTCGCTGTACAACGCCTTGACCGGCCTGGCCGTCGCGTTCGAGGGTTTCGTGCTCGGCAACCAGGCGTTGATCATTGCCGGCACCATGGTCGGTGCGGCCGGCATGTTGTTGACACGGCTGATGGCCAAGGCGATGAACCGGCCAATCAGTGGGGTGCTGTTTTCCCACTTTGGTGGCGGTGGCGAGGCGCAGGAGATTGATGGCACGCAAAAGCCGATCGAGGCCGGGGATGTCGCCGCGATGGTGGCGTATGCCGAGCGGGTGGTGATCGTGCCGGGTTACGGCATGGCAGTGGCCCAGGCGCAGCACAAGGTGTGGGAACTGAGTCAGAAGCTGATCGAGCGCGGGGTCAAGGTGAAGTTCGCGATCCATCCGGTTGCTGGCCGGATGCCCGGCCACATGAACGTGTTGCTGGCCGAGGCAGGCGTGCCCTACGACTTGATCGTCGACATGGACGATATCAACCCGGAGTTTCCGCAGACCGACGTGGCGCTGGTGATTGGCGCGAACGACGTGGTCAATCCGGTAGCGAAAACCGACCCCGCCAGCCCGATTTACGGCATGCCGATCCTGGACGTGATGAATGCCAGGAACGCAGTGGTGATCAAGCGCGGCAAGGGCACCGGCTTCGCGGGTATCGAGAATGCGCTGTTCTATGCCGACAACACCAGGATGCTGTACGGCGATGGTGCGGAGATGGTCGGCGCGCTGGTGTCGGAGCTCAAGGCCCTGGACGGCTGAGGCAACGGGCCGCGCGGGAACGACCTTTGGCGAGGCAGCCCGTCGGGAGTTCGCTCAGCGGGTGGTCAGCGCAGCCACCAGCAACGCCAGCGACAGCCAGGCCAGGTCTGCGGCGTCGTTGGCCAGCCCCGCCAGGGTCCATGCATGGTGGAAACCCAGCCGGGTGGCCGAATCCCACGGCAGCAGGCCCAGCATCGCGCCCAGGTGGGAGGCGATGATGCCCCAGTTGGCCAACACCACGATCGCGGCCGTGGACAGCACCGCCAGCAGCATGCGTCCCAAGCCCGCGCGCCAGCCACCCAGGCGCAGGATCACGGCGACGTCCAGTGCGCCCACGACCGCCATCCAGCTTTTCTGGGAGTCGGTGTAGACGGCCAGCATCACCCAGATCGCGGCGAACCCGCAGATGCCAAGCGCCAACAGCAGGCGCGAAAGAGCCCAGTGCGAGAACCGGAATCTGCGCTCAGTCAATCGTGAGGATGGAACCATGGAATGGGATGTCGAGTCGGGAGCCGTGCAGCATAGCTGTCGCGCTACCAACAGCATATTGGACTAGAATGGTCCTACTTCCAGAAAAGCCTGTCTTGGCGGTCTCCCTACATGTATTCACGCAACAGCGAACCGGTCCGTTTCGAGCGCGATTGTCCTGCCGTATTGGTCCCTCAGGGTGACGTGGTCAACTTGCCCGCCGGCACCACGGGTTACATCACCCAAAGCCTGGGAGGCAGTTACACCGTGTTCGTGGATGGCAACCTGTTCCGGATTGCCGGCGAAGACGCGGATGCCATTGGCAAGGAGCCTCCCGAACCGCTGGAGCTTGCCGATGGCGCGGATGAAGGCGCTGTCGAGGAACTGGTGTGGAAGCAGTTGCGGACCTGTTTCGACCCCGAGATTCCGATCAACGTGGTCGATCTGGGGCTGATCTACGAGGCCACCGTAAAGGCGCATCCGCAACAAGCGGGACAGCGGTTGGTCGAGGTCAGGATGACCCTGACCGCTCCGGGTTGTGGCATGGGTGAGATATTGGTGGCGGACGTCAGTGACAAGCTCAAGATGATTCCGACGGTCACCGAAACCGACGTGGAGCTGGTGTTCGAGCCACCCTGGAACCGCCACATGATGTCCGAGGCCGCCCAGCTCGAGACCGGGATGCTTTGAGGCTTGAACACCGATGCGTTGCGTTGAACGCTGATGGGTGACGGTTCCATGACTCCCTGCATCCTGGGCATGCTGTAGCGTGTATTTTTTCCAGGTTTGTGGAGGAGCCCATGCATGGCCCATACCCTTTTGTTCGCGCCGGGCTTGCGGTCGCATTGGTCGCTGGCATGAGCGCTTGCGCCGTGGCGACGGGGAATCCGGAGCCGCAGGACCTGACGCCGGTGCCAACGGTGGATGACGCCGTTGCGTTACCGGCAGTCACGCCGGCTCCGACAAAGCTCGGCGAACTGACCGGTGAAGGCCCCTACCAGCGCTTCATCGTGAAGTACCGCGATGGCAGCGTCGCGGCGCAAAGCCCGGCAGCCGCGCGCGCCCAGCTGGAAGCCAGTGCTGCCGCCAGCGGCCTGAACGGGGCCGCGACGGGCCAACCATTGCAACTGGATTGGCAGCGCCGCCTGGCGGTGGGTGCCGACGTATTCACCACGTCGCGTCCATTGGACCGGCAGGAGGCGGCGGCCCTGATGGCGCAGTTCGGGTCGGATCCACAGGTTGAATACATCGAGATCGACGGCGTTGCGACGATCCAGCAGGGGTCGAAGGTGCCGCCGCCGGAACCGCTTGGCGGCGACCTTTAGAGCGCCTCGAACCGGTTCGCCTCGACGTTCTTGCGCACCTTGGTCGGGTTCCAGATACGTCCGTTCATGGCAATGTAGACACCGGCCGGTAGCGATTGCACCGCGCCGACGGCGGTGCCGATATTGAACTGGGCGTCGGAGCCACGGAATCGTGCGGGGTTCAGCGCACCGGTCAGCACGATGGTCTTGCCGGGGATGCTGGCCAATACCTTCGCCGTCTCCACCATCGAGTCGGTGCCGTGGGTGACCAGCACGCAGCGCGCGTCCTGTGCCGCAATCGTTGCCCGGATCAGCTCGCGGTCATCGTGGGTGATATGCAGCGAATCCTTGCGCAGGATCGGGATCACCCGATAGCGGAACGCGACCCCCAGATCCTCCAGAATCAGTCCGATCTGTGGCTCGCCGATCTGGTAATCCGACTTGTCGTCAAAATAGATCTTGTCGATCGTGCCGCCGGTGGTGACGATGCAGAGTTGGTCCATGGGGCTTCGCGTTGCGGGTTGACCGACGATTATAGGCACCGGTGTTGCCGGGGGGGCAGGTCTACGAGCGCCTGGTCCCGAATCGTGCACGCAGCCCAGGCAGGTTTGCAGCGAATATCACCACCAGTGCCAGCAAGGTTTCCATCAAGGCGAACCCCAGCTCGGCCGGGCGTGTCCATGCCGCCATGATCCCGTGGCTGAACCAGGCCAGCGCCAGTACCGAAGCCCAGAACCCGGCCGTGCGCCAGCCAAACCATGCCGCGATCCCCAGTGCCAACGGCGGCAACCCGAATACGGTCAAGGCGACCCAATCGCGCGCCGGCGCAAACCAGGCCGCATACAGCACCGCCAACCCGATCAAGCCAAACACCAGCGGCATCGAGCGGGCCGGATGCGACCGTGTTGTGGTCCCGGGTTCGCGCGGCGTACTCATCCCAGCCTCCCGGCAATCATCGCGACCCGCTTGCCCAGCGCCCGCGCCAGGTGCGCTTCCTCGTCGCTGATTGGCCGGTCATCGCCCGTGCCAGTGACGTGGCTGGCGCCGTATGGTGTGCCGCCGGTTTGGGTGGTACTGAGCAGCGGCTCGGTAAACGGGATCCCCACCAGCAGGCAGCCGTGGTGCAGCAGCGGCACCATCATTGTCAGCAGGGTCGACTCCTGACCGCCGTGCATTGTGGTGGTGGAGGTGAACACCGCTGCCGGCTTGCCCACCAGGGTGCCGCTGGCCCATTGCCCGCCCAACCCGTCCAGCCAATGCTTGAGCGGCGCGGCCATGTTGCCGAAGCGGGTCGGGCTGCCGATTACCAGTCCGGCGCATTCCTCCAGGTCGCGAGGCTCCACGTAGGGCGCTCCATCCTCCGGCACCGATGGTGCGACCGCCTGGGTGACTGCGCTGACCGGCGGCACCGTGCGCAGCCGGGCACTCATGCCCGGGACTTCGCCGATCCCGCGTGCAATCTGCCGCGCCAGCCGCGCGACCGCCCCGTTGCGGCTGTAGTAAAGCACCAGAATTTCCGCCATTAGCCTTGCGCACCCAGCATCAAAGCGCTCAAGGATAGAGGAAGCCGCTGCCGTCATCAGTTAACCTGCTGTGGATGGAACCATTGGACTCCCTCAACCGTTGGAGCGAGCGCGTGCGCGATCGCCCGCGCGTGCTCAGCTTCCTGCGCTTTCTTGGCAGGCGAGTGCTGGACGACAACCTGTTCCAGGCCGCCGGCGCGTTGTCGTACACCACCGTATTCGCCCTGGTGCCGCTGTCGATGGTGGTCTTCGGGGTGCTGTCCGGATTCCCGGTGTTCGCCGAGTGGAGCGAGCGCCTGAGCGATTACATTTTCTCCAACTTCGTGCCGTCCGCGGCGCGCTCGGTGGAGGGTTACCTGCTCCAGTTCTCCAGCAATGCGGGCCAGCTCACTACCGCGGGCATTGTCGCCTTGGTGGTGTCGGTGCTGATTACCCTGAACGGGGTGGAAGTCACGTTCAACCGGATCTGGCGGGTCAAGGCGACCCGGCCCAAGGTCGGTCGCTTCCTGGTGTACTGGACCGTGCTGACGCTGGGGGCAATCATCGCGGCGGCCAGCCTGGCGGTGTCGGCGCGTTTCTTCTCGCTGTCGGTTTTCGATACCACGGCCGGACATGCCTTGGAAGAGGTGATGTTGCGGGTGGCGCCGATGGTGTTGGAAGTGATGGCGTTCTCGGCCATCTATCGAGTCGTCCCCCATCGCACCGTGCAGTGGCGGCACGCGATTGCCGGTGCTGTGCTGGCTACCTGCCTGTTCGAACTGGTTCGCTGGGGACTGGGTGTGTACCTGGGCACCTTCGGCAACTACTCGCGGATCTACGGCACCGTCGCATTCGTGCCGATCTTCATGATGTGGATCTTCATGAGCTGGGTGGGTGTGTTGCTGGGTGCCTCGCTGGCCTCGTCCAGTTCCGCATTCCGCTATCAACCCGTATCGATGCGTCTGCCGGTTGGATACGAGATATACGGCTTGATGCGGCTGTTGGCGCGTTTCAACGAGGCGCGCGAACGCGGGCAGGGGCTGCATAGCGAGGATATCCAGCGTCTGGAACCGATCCTGACCGACGCGCTGATCCAGGAAATGCTTGCCCAGCTGGGCGAGATCGATGTGGTGCGGCGCGCCGAAGATGGACAATGGCTGCTTGCCCGGGACCTCGATAACCTGGCACTGGGCGAGATCTACGAAGCCTGCCAGCTGCGTATCCCGATCGCGGAGGTGCACTTGCCGTGCCGGGACGATGCCTTGGGCAAGTCCGCGGTCGCCGCCCTGGATGATTTGCGGATACCCTTGCGCGACCTGCTCAAACGCCGGGTTTCCACCATCCATGCCGAGGACTGAACCATGACCCGAATGAGCGCTGCCGTATTTCTGGTTGCGGTACTGCTGGCAAGCCTGCTCGTCGCCTGCCAGCCGGCCGGGGACCCCGCGATCGAATCGGCTGTTGCGCCGGAGTCGCCGGCGGCTGTGGCGGACCCACCAGGCACGGAAGTGACCACGCCAGGACAGGCCGCGCCGCCAGCAGAAGCGGCCAATGTTCCGGTCCTGCAGGTCACAACCATCGATGGCGACCCTTACGATCTGGCCGACCATCGTGGCAAGTGGGTGGTGGTGAATTTCTGGGCCACCTGGTGCCGGCCGTGCCTGGAGGAAATGCCGGAGCTGTCTGCCCTGGATGCGATGCGCCAGCACATCGAGGTGATCGGATTGGCGTACGAAGACATCCAGCCGGCGGACTTGAAGGCATTCCTGGCGGAGCACCCGGTGGTGTACCCGATCACCATCGTCGATACCTACGATCCGCCGGTCGGCTTTGACACCCCGCGTGGATTGCCGATGACCTACCTGATCGCGCCCGACGGCAGCGTGGCCAAGAAGATCCTTGGCCCGGTCACCGCCAAGGAGATCGAGGCGTTGATTGCCGCTACGTAAACGGCACCGATGGTGGTGGTGGTGCGGTGCCTCAGCCGGCGCTCATCGCGAGCACCGCCGACGCGAAATCGCTGGCGAAACCCTCCATGTCGAACACATCGCTATCGCGGCGACGCTGGTCCAGCCTGGACCGGACCGTATCCAGCTTCCGGGGGTTGCGACCCAACTCAATGGCGCGGGCGATGAACGCCCGGTCGTCGGGCATGTTCATCTCATCCATCCCGAGATGGTGGTTGAGGCTGCCGGCGACGCGTGAAGCGAAGGTCTGACCGGGCCGGGTCAGTACCGGGCAGCCGGCCCACAGCGCGTCAGAGGCGGTGGTATGGGCGTTATACGGCTCGGTATCCAGGAACAGGTCGGCGTGGCGAAGCCGCGCAAGATAGTCCGCATGCGGTTGCTTGGCCATGAACACCAGACGTTGGGGGTCAACGCCTTCGACCTGGGCCACCGCCCGTAACCGCTGGTCGGCATGACCCGGTCCGGACAGCAACCACAGCACGCTGCCGGGGACGCCATGCAACACCGCCAACGCGCGCTTCACGCTGTGGGCGTTGAGTTTGTAGCTGTTGTTGAAGCAGCAGAACACCACGCCGTTGCCATCGATTCGCGGCGGCAGGCCGCACTCGGCGCGCGGCGGTGGCGGCGCGACTTCGCGTGTGGTGTCGGAGGGCTGGAAGCAGCGGGGCAGGTGGACCACCTTTTCGCTGAAATGCGGCGCCAGCGATTCGGGCAGGACGAACCCATCCGCCAGCACGAAGTCGATCCAGGGCGCACCCGAGGTTCCCGGGTAGGCGAGCCAGTTGACCTGTACCGGTGCCGGCCGCATCGCCAGGACTTCCGGCGCGCCGCCGCCGCCCCAGCCGCGCAGGTCGAACAGCACGTCGATCCGGGTCTCCCGGATGGCCTCCGCGACGTCGGCATGACGGCGTCCGGCGACGTCATGCAACCGGGTCGCCCGATCGAGTCGCTCCCGGATCGGGCTGCCATCGTCGGGATTGAGGGCGAACAGGTGAACGTCGATCCGCGCCTGGGTGGCCAGCGCTTCGAGCAGGGCTACCGTCAGCAGGCCGGTCGGGTGGGCGCCAAACCCGTTCGACAACAAGCCGGCCCGCACCGGCCTGCTACTGGCGGGGATGGGTTGGCGCGTGGACAGCGGTCGTACGGCACGAGCGATGCTGGCCGATCGCAGGCGGGCGCAGTGAAGTTGCTCGGCGGCGGTGCTGTCCTCGCTCAGGAACGCGAATGGCTCGATCGCGGCCTGTCCGCGGCGGACGGCGTCGCGAACCTGGGCCGACAGCCGGTCCAGATCGCGCCAATCGCACAGCTTGCGGCGCCAGGCCAGCAAATAGGCGGCCAGCTGGGGTTCGTCGGGGGCGAGGGCATGGGCGCGTGCGTAGGCATCCGCGGCCGCTTCGGCCTCACCGATGTCTTCCAGTACATGGCCCAGCCAGACGGCGATGCCGGGATGGTCGGGCGCGTTGCGTGCCGCCGCGCGCAGGCTGGCCGCAGCCTGGGCGTTGTTGCCTTGCATCCATTGTGCGCGGCCCAGGCGCGCCAGTGCTTCAGGATGTCCCGGACGCAATGCCAGTGCACGCTGGCAGGCCGCCTCGCCGGCCTTGGCGTCGCCGGCGTCCAGTTCAGCTTCCGCCAGGACGATCCATGCCATCGGGTTGTGCGGTTCGCGGGCCACCGCTCGGCGCAGGTCATGGCCCTGGTCGATGGGCGGCATGGCTCAAGTCCCCTGCTTCATTCGCTGTGGGTCAGTCGCGCCAGTTCATCGGCCTGGTGCTCCTGCTGGAGCCGCTCCACCAGTCCATCCAGATCGCCGGTCAGGATGTTGGGCAGGTCGTACAAGGTCAGCCCCTCGATCCGGTGATCGGTGATCCGGCCCTGCGGATAGTTGTAGGTGCGGATGCGTTGACTGCGGTCGCCACTGCCAACTTGCAGCTTGCGGTCCTGGGCAATCGCGGTGGCGGCCTTGCTGGCCTGCTGCTCGGCCAGGGTGGCGCGCAGGCGCTTCATCGCGGTGTCGCGGTTGGCGTGCTGGCTGCGCTCGGTCTGGCTTTCCACCACGATGCCGCTGGGCAGATGGGTGATACGGATTGCCGAGTCGGTCTTGTTGACGTGCTGGCCGCCAGCGCCGGAAGAACGGAAGGTGTCGACCCGCAGGTCGGCCGGGTTGATCTCGACCGGCTCACCTTCGGGTTCCACCGCGATGATCGCGACGGTGGCCGCCGAGGTGTGGATGCGGCCCTGGGACTCGGTCTCGGGTACGCGCTGGACCCGATGGGTGCCCGATTCGAACTTCAGCCTGGAGTAGGCGCCGCGGCCTTCGACCCGGGCGATGACCTCCTTGAAGCCGCCGTGCTCGCCTTGGCTCGCCGATTCGACCTCGACCCGCCAACCCTGGCGCTCGGCGTAGCGCGAGTACATCCGGAACAGGTCGCCGGCGAAGATCGCCGCTTCGTCGCCGCCGGTGCCGGCGCGGACTTCCAGATAGAGATCGCCGTCATCGCGTGGGTCTTTCGGGACCAGGTGGGCGAGCAGCTCGGCGTCCAGCTGTTGCAGGCGTTCGGTGGCGGCGGTGATCTCCTCGTCGGCCAACTCGCGCAGCTCCGGGTCGTCACGCATGGCCTGGGCGGCGGCGAGGTCGGCGTTGGCCGCGGTCTCGTTGGCCAGTGCGATGGCAACCGGCTCCAGTTGCGAGAACTCGCGCGAGAGCTGGCGGAAACGCTGGTTGTCGCCGATCACGCCGGGATCGGCGAGCAAGCGCTCCAGCTCCTCGCGCCGTTCGACGAGGGCTTCGAGCTTGCGGCGCAGGCTTGGGGTCATGGGTTCTCGTCGTCCGGGGTGCTGCCGTCGATCGGGAACAGCTTGTCGGTGGCCCGTGCCAGCTCCGTGTCTCCGGTCCAGGCGGCCTCGCGCAAAGCGATGGTTGGGGCATGCAGGAGGCGGTTGGTCAGGGTGTGGGCGAGGAAGTCGAGTACGGCGGAAGGTTCCTCGCCGGCAGCCAGCTGCGCTTTCGCTTTCGCCAATGCCTCGGCCCGGACCGCTTCGCCATGGGCGCGCAGGCGCTTGAGCGGGGCGGTGCGGGTACGACCAATCATCGATTCCATGAAGCGGGCGACCTGCACCTCGACGATCGCTTCCGCCTGGTTGGCAGCTTCACGGCGCCCCTGACGATTGTCCTCGATCGATCGTTCCAGATCATCGACGGTGTAGAGATAGACATCGCGCAGGCTGGCGACATCGGCAGCGATGTCGCGCGGCACCGCCAGGTCGAGCAGCAGCATCGGTCGATGCTTGCGCGTGGCCAGCGCGGTGGCGACTTGTTCGCGATGCAGGACCGGCTCGCGCGCGGCAGTGGCCGACAGCACGATGTCGGCCTCGGACAGGTGCCGGTCCAGCTCCGCCAGCGGCAGGGCGACCCCGCCGTGGCGACTGGCCAGCGCTTGCGCGTGCGCCAGGGTGCGGTTGGCGATCAGCAGCCGCTTGACCTTGGCGTGCACCAGATGGCGTGCGGCCAGCTCGATGGTCTCGCCGGCACCGATCAGCAGCACGGTCGAATCTTCCAGCGCAGCGAATGATTCCTGTGCCAGGCGCACTGCAGTCGAGGCAACCGACACCGGATTGGCACCGATGCGGGTGTCGGTGCGCGCACGTTTGGCGGTAGTGAAGGTGTGCTGGAACAGCCCGTCCAGCCGGGTGCCCAGACTGCCGGCCGCGCGTGCACTGGCCCAGGCATCCTTCACCTGGCCGAGGATCTGTGGCTCGCCCAGGACCAGTGAATCCAGTCCGGTGGCGACCCGGAACAGGTGTCGGACTGCGTCCGCATCGGCATGCCGGTACAAATAATCGTGCAGCGCATCGCCGGAGCCGCCAAACTCACCAGGACAATTGGCCAGCCAGTTGGCTACGGCCTGGCCATCGTCGGTGCTGACCGCATAAATCTCGGTCCGGTTGCAGGTCGACAACAACGCGACTTCCTGGACCTGGGGCAGCGCGCGAAGGGACGCAAGCGCTGCCGGCAAGGTCTCAGCCGAAAACGCCACCCGCTCGCGCAGGCTGACCGGCGCGGTCTGGTGGTTGATGCCGAGAACATGCAAATTGGTTGTCGCCGAACTCATTGAAGATGCGTTACCGGTTCAGGTGCTTGCGATAAGCTGCTGGCTGCCGAAGGTCGGTATTCTACCGGCCCCGTGGAACGAGGACCTCGAATCCGATGCCAGCTGCCTTGCGCGCACTCGCCGCCAGTGCCGTCATCGTCGCCTTGCTGGGGCTGGTGGCGCCCGTCGGCCGAGCGTCCGAACCGGTCTTGGCGCCGGTCGATGACCCGGTCGTAGGTACGCTGGAGCCCTTGCTGGCCGCGGAGTTTGCACTGCAGGCGGGGAAGCTGGACCAAGCCTCGCATTGGTATCTGGCAGCCGCACTGGCCGCCGATGATGTCGCCTTGACCGAGCGGGCGACCCGCATCGCATTGTTGGCGCGTGACGAGCAAGCGGCCGGGCGCCTGCTGGCACTGTGGCGCGAGCAGGGTGCCGAGGGAGTCGACTTGCTGGCCGCCGAAGCGGCCCTGGCGCTGCGTCGAGGCAACGAACGCAGTGCGCGCGGGTACCTGGTTCGACTGCTGGCCACGCCCGGGGATGAGGGCTGGCGCCAGGCGCTGAGCGTGATCGCCGCCGGAGCGCGTGACCCCGAGCAGGCTGCCGAGGTATTGGAAGCGCTGGTCAGGCAAGGTCGTATTCCGCCCCGTCTGCAAGCCTGGCTGGCGTTTGGGGGACTTGCCCAGCGGCTTGAGCAGCCGGCGCTGGCCAAGCGCATCGTCGCCGAAGTGGTCAAGCGGTTCCCGGGTGAGCCACGGGTGGCGCTATTGCACGCCAGCCAGCTGCGCGAGGCGAACCAGGACGATCAGGCGCGCGACGTGCTGGACTCGGTGGCCGCCCGGGCGGAAGGTGATGCTGACCTGCGGCTGGCGATCGCCTACGAATACGACGCGCTGGGAGATCTCGATGCCGCCGCCGCGACCCTGGCTCGCGGGCCACAGGACGACCATACCTACGCGTTGCGTGCTTCGCTGCTGGCCCGGGACCAGGACAACGCGGCATTGACCGCGTTGTACGACGAACTGCGCGCCACGGCCAATGCGCCGGATCCGCAGCGGCGCTTGCTGCTGGGCCAGATGGCCGAGTTCCTTGATCGCTTCGATGAGGCGCTGGGCTGGTACCAGGATGTGCCTGGCGGCCCGCAGCGCTGGCCGGCCCGCCTGCGCAGCGCCAAGGTGTTGTATGAGATGGGCCGGGGCGAAGAGGGGTTCAAGCTGCTGCGTGAGGTCCAGGCCAATGCACGAGCACCCGATGACATCCGTCGCGACGCCTATCTGCTGGAGGCGTCGTTGCATGACAAAGGCCAGGACCCGGTGAGCGAGAAGGACGCGTTCTCGCGCGGCCTGGCGGCTTTCCCGGATGACCTGGAGATCCTCTACGCCCGTGCCTTGAGCTGGGAACGCGGTGACGATATCGCCCGTGCCGAGGCCGACCTGCGCAGGATCCTGGTGATCGAGCCGGAATCGGTCGCCGCGTTGAACGCCTTGGGTTACACCCTTGCCGACCGCACCGATCGCTATCAGGAGGCGCTGGAGCTGATCAATCGAGCGCGCGCAGCACAACCGGACAACGCGGCGATCATCGACAGTTATGGCTGGGTCCTGTATCGGCTCGGCCGGACCGAGGAGGCACTGGGTGAGCTGCGCCAGGCATTCGCGTTGCAGAAGGATGCGGAAGTCGCCGCTCACCTGGCTGAGGTGCTGTGGGCGCTGGGCAGGCATGACGAGGCACGCAAGTATTTCGAGGAAGCGCGTCAGCTGGATCCGGATAATCGCTCCTTGCAGCGGGCGCTCGAGAACACCGGCAAATGAGCCTGCGTCACGGCATTGCGTCGTTGCTGGTGCTGCTGCTGGCGGCCTGTGTCGCCGCGCCGGTGCGGCCGGACCTTGGCCCGGCACAGCTCGCCGCCGCCGAGGCCGCCCAGCAGGCACGCGAGCAGACGGTGCGTGCGCAGCAGGACTGGTCGTTGACCGGCCGTATCGCGGTGTCCAATGACGGCAAGGGCGGCAGTGGCCGGATCGACTGGACCCAGACCGGACCGCGTTACCACATCGCCCTCAGCGCCCCGGTCACCCGGCAGAGCTGGCACCTTTCCGGTGGTGCCGGTGCTGCACGCCTGGAAGGCCTGGAAGGCGGGCCACGAACCGGCCCCGACGCACGCATGCTGCTGTTGAGCATCACCGGCTGGGACATCCCGGTGGTGGCATTGGCCGAATGGGCGCGCGGTGCCCGGGCGCAGGCGTTGGGCCCCGCACGGATCCAGTACGGCAGCAATGGCCTGCCGTGGCGGATCGAACAGGACGGATGGGCAATCGAGTACGAATGGCCGCAAGCGGCCGCCTCGACCGGAACTGCTGCACGGCCTTCCCGCGTCGACGCGGTTCGTGGCAACGCACGGGTGAAATTGATCATCGATCAATGGCGCCGTGATCAGGGCGGCACCGATGGCGTGGGTGACGACCTGCCGCCGGCGACTTGATGGGCGCCCCTCTGGCCGGTTTGGCGGCGAGCTGGAGCGCTTGGCCGGCGCCGGCCAAGCTCAACCTGTTCCTGCGCATCCCGGGTCGCCGCGCGGATGGCTACCATCTGCTGCAAACGGTGTTCCGGTTGCTGGAGTGGGGCGATACGGTCCACCTGCGTGTGCGCGCTGACGGCCGGATCGTCCGTCACGGCGCATCGGCGGCCGGCGTGGACGAGGCGGATGACCTGGCCGTCATCGCCGCAAAACACCTGCAGGCGCTGGCGGACACGCGGCTGGGCGCGGACATCCGGGTCGAGAAGAGGATTCCCGTGGGCGGCGGGTTTGGCGGTGGCTCGTCCGATGCGGCCACCGTGTTGCTCGCACTGGATCATCTGTGGGGTACCGGGCTGGGGCTGGAGAGGCTTGCCGCACTTGGTTTGCAGTTGGGCGCCGATGTGCCGGTGTTCGTGCGCGGCCACAACGCCTGGGGCGAAGGCGTGGGTGAATTGCTGACGCCGGTCCCGTTGCCGCCCGCGTGGTACCTGCTGGCCGACCCGGGAGTCAGGGTATCGACTGCCGAGCTGTTCCAATCCCCGGAATTGACGCGCGATGCCCGGGCCGCGACAATGTCCGACTTCGTTTCGGGTGTACCGCTCGGGAACGCGTTCGAGCCAGTGCTACGCAGCCGCGAACCAGCCATCGAGGCCATGTTCGCAACGCTGGCGCGTCATGGCTCGCCGCGCTTGACCGGGTCCGGCAGTGGTTGCTTTGTCGAGTTCGCCGACCGCGAACCTGCCCAGGCTGCGCTGACGGCGCTGCCATCGGGCATCAAGGCCTGGCTGGCACCGGGTGCGGTACGGTCGCCGTTGCATGTCGCTGTCGAGGCGGCCGCTGGATGCGGTCTGGATACAAGTGGTCAGGTACCAGTACGCAGTTGGCAAGACGAATCGGATGCAGCGCGTTAGATAAACGAGTCACCCACAACCAGTTTTACAGGGGCGTCGCCAAGAGGCCCAAGGCACCAGGTTTTGATCCTGGCATTCGTAGGTTCGAATCCTACCGCCCCTGCCAACCCTGAAACACACCCGCCGCAAGGCCGGAGCTACGCGGAACATGTCTGTCCAAACTGATCGCAACTTGCTGGTCTTCTCCGGCAATGCCAACCGCCCCCTGGCCGAGGCGGTCTGCAAGGAGCTGGGCATTCGTCTGGGAAAAGCGCTGGTCAGCAGCTTTTCCGATGGCGAAGTCCAGGTTGAGATCGAGGAGAACGTCCGTCGGCAAGAGGTCTTCGTGATCCAGCCGACCTGCGCGCCCAGCGCGGAGAACCTGGTCGAGCTGCTGGTCCTGATCGATGCGCTCAAACGAGCCTCGGTCAGCAGCGTGACCGCGGTGGTGCCGTATTTCGGCTACGCGCGGCAGGATCGCCGGCCGCGCTCCTCGCGGGTTCCGATCACCGCCAAGGTGGCGGCCAAGATGTTCAACTCGGTGGATTGCGACCGGGTGCTGACGATCGACCTGCATGCCGACCAGATCCAGGGGTTCTTCGACATCCCGGTCGACAATGTCTATGCGTCCCCGCTGCTGCTGGCCGATATCTGGCGTGCGCACGGCACCGACAACCTGATCGTGGTCAGCCCTGATGTGGGCGGCGTGGTCCGCGCCAGGGCCATCGCCAAGCGCCTGGACGATGCCGACCTGGCGATCATCGACAAACGTCGCCCGCGCGCCAATGTCTCCACGGTGATGAATATCATTGGTGACGTCTCCGGCAAGATCTGCGTACTGGTCGACGATATCGTCGATACCGCCGGTACCCTGTGCGCTGCCGCTGCCGCACTCAAGGCGCAAGGCGCGGTCAAGGTCGTGGCCTACTGCACCCACGCGGTGCTCTCGGGCCCGGCAATCAGCAATATCCGCAACTCCGAGCTGGACGAGCTGGTGGTAACCGATACCATTCCGTTGACCGACGCGGCGCGCGAGTGTGGCCGGGTACGTCAGCTCAGTGTCGCCGAGCTGCTGGCCGAGACGATCCGCCGCATCGCCGGCGGCGAGTCGGTCAGTTCGCTGTACGTCGACTGATCCCAATCGTGCAGTCACGGTATCCACCGTGTCTGCAACCAACGCTCACCTGGTCGCGGGTGAGCGTCCCTGCCGCCGCGAGGCGGCTCAATGCAAGTCCAAAGTGAGTAAACACAATGTCTGAGCACACCATCAAGGCCACTGGCCGGAGCGTCGAGGGGAAGGGTGCGAGCCGCCGCCTGCGTCGTGCCGGTTCCATCCCGGCCATTATCTATGGCGGCAAGTCCGATCCGATGCCGGTCCAGCTGGATCAGGAAAAGATCTGGGTCGCCAGCCAGAACGAGTGGTTCTATTCGTCCATCCTGTCGATCGATGTTGACGGCAAGTCCGAGAGCGTGCTGTTGCGCGATATGCAGCGTCACCCGTTCAAGCAGATCATCATGCATCTGGACTTCCTGCGTATCAACGCCAACGAAACCCTGCGCGCACCGGTGCAGTTGCACTTCACCAACGAGGACACCTCGCCGGCCGGCAAGGCCCACGACGTGATCGTGATGAAGGAGCTGACCCAGGTCGAAGTGGTCTGCCTGCCCAAGGATCTGCCGCAGTACATCGAAGTGGACCTGGGTGCGCTGGAGCTGGGCGACATCATCCATCTGTCGCAGGTCAAGTTGCCCGAGGGGATCGAGATCCCGAGCCTGGCGCTGGGTCCCGATTTCGACGTTCCCGTCGTCGTGGCGCGCAAGGGCCGGGTGGAAGTCGAAGAAGTGGTCGAGGACGAGGCCGAAGCGGCCGAAGTGCCTGCGGCCAAGGTCGAGAAGGACCAGGAGTAAGCCTGCGGTTCATCGGGGTGCCTGCTTACACAAAGCGGTCTGCAGGCGCTCCGGTACGCGGCTTGTTCGCCTTCGATGGCCGGTTTGCGCCTCATCGTCGGGCTGGGGAATCCCGGGCCCGAACACCTCCGGACCCGGCACAATGCCGGGTTCTGGTTTGTTGACGCCCTGGCGGAAAAGCTCGGTGTCAGCTTCCGCGTGGATGCCAAGCTGTTCGGCCAGTCCGTTAAGGTTGAGGTCGCTGGTGAGCAGGTTTGGCTGTTGAAGCCCGCCACCTTCATGAACCTGTCGGGCAAGTCGGTCACCGCGGCGCTGCGCTACTGGAAAATCGAACCCGACCAGGCGCTGCTGGTACACGATGACCTGGATCTTCCGCCCGGTACCGCGCGGTTGAAGTTCGATGGCGGCCACGGGGGCCAGAACGGCCTGCGCGACACCATGCGCCTGCTGGGTCACGGGCAATTCCACCGGCTGAGGATGGGCATCGGGCACCCCGGGTACAAGGACCTGGTCACCCCCTGGGTGCTGGGCCGGCCGGGACGCGACGACGAGACGCTGATCCTGCGCGCAATCGATGATGCGATCGAGGTGTTGCCATTGGCGATCAGTGGCGATTTCAACGAGGCCATGAAGCGGCTGCATACGCCGCGCGCCTGAGTTCCACCCCTTCAACGAAAGTGAGTACAGCGTCATGGGCATCAAATGCGGCATCGTTGGTTTGCCTAACGTCGGCAAGTCGACCCTCTTCAATGCCCTGACCAAGGCCGGCATCGCGGCGGCCAACTTCCCGTTCTGCACGATTGAGCCCAACGTTGGCGTGGTGCCGGTGCCCGACCCGCGGCTGAATGCGCTGGCGGAGATCGTGCAGCCACAAAAATGCATCCCGACCGCGGTCGAGTTCGTGGATATTGCCGGGCTGGTTGCCGGCGCGGCCAGTGGCGAAGGGTTGGGCAACAAGTTCCTCGCCCACATCCGCGAGGTCGACGCGATCACCCACGTGGTGCGGTGTTTCGACAACGACGACGTCATCCACGTCAATAACAAAATCGACCCGATCGCCGACATCGAGACCATCGACACCGAACTGGCGCTGGCCGACCTGGAAAGCGTCGAGAAGGCTTTGCAGCGCGCCGAGCGCACTGCCAAGACGGGCGACAAGGACGCCAAGGTGCGGGTCGAGGTTCTGGCGCGGGTGCGCGACGGCCTGGATGCCGGCAAACCGGCCCGTGCGCTGGCGTTGTCCGAAGACGACCGGTTGGCGGTACGCGACCTGTTCCTGCTGACCCTGAAGCCGGTGATGTACGTCGCCAACGTGCTTGAGGACGGCTTCGAGAACAACCCGCATCTTGATGCCGTTCGCGCGCGGGCGGTGACCGAGGGCGCCGAGGTGGTGCCGGTATCGGCGGCGATCGAAGAGGAGTTGAGCCAGCTCGACGACGCCGATCGCGACGAGTTCCTGACCGACCTGGGCCTGGACGAGCCGGGTTTGAACCGCGTGATCCGCGCAGCCTACAAGCTGCTGGGGTTGCAAACCTACTTCACCGCAGGCGTGAAGGAGGTCCGGGCCTGGACGGTGAAGGCCGGATCCACCGCGCCGCAGGCGGCCGCGGTCATCCATACCGATTTCGAGAAGGGGTTCATCCGCGCCGAAACCATCGGCTACGACGACTTCATCCAGCACCGGGGCGAGGCAGGTGCCCGTGACGCCGGCCGGTTGCGCAAGGAGGGCAAGGAATACCTCGTGCAGGAGGGTGACGTGCTGCACTTCCTGTTCAACGTCTGAATCGTGCAAAGTTTTATCCCGCTTCCCGTTGACATCCGTTCCAGACCCCGCCAGAATTGCGGGCTCTTTGGAGGGATACCCAAGCGGCCAACGGGGGCAGACTGTAAATCTGCTGGCTTACGCCTTCGGTGGTTCGAATCCACCTCCCTCCACCACAGGCAATAAATCGATAGACTTACCATCCGTCGACGCAGTACCCAAGCAGGTTTGGTCCGGCGCGGGAGTAGTTCAATGGTAGAACCTCAGCCTTCCAAGCTGATGGTGCGGGTTCGATCCCCGTCTCCCGCTCCATTGCTGCCGCGACGTTCATCCTGCTGGAACAACTTGCTCACGTAGCTCAGTCGGTAGAGCACCTCCTTGGTAAGGAGGAGGTCACTGGTTCGATTCCAGTCGTGAGCACCACATTTTCCAACGATCCACACCGTCCCATAACGAGAAGCGACAGTCATGGCCAAGGGTAAATTCGAGCGCACCAAGCCGCACGTGAACGTCGGCACGATCGGTCACGTTGACCACGGCAAGACCACGTTGACCGCGGCGTTGACCAAGGTCGGTGCCGAGCGTTTCGGTGGCGAGTTCAGCGCGTACGACGCGATTGACCGGGCCCCGGAAGAGAAGGCGCGCGGCATCACCATCTCGACCTCGCACGTCGAGTACGAATCCCCGAATCGCCACTATGCGCACGTCGATTGCCCGGGACACGCCGACTATGTGAAGAACATGATCACCGGTGCGGCGCAGATGGACGGCGCGATCCTGGTGTGTTCGGCCGCGGACGGCCCGATGCCGCAGACCCGCGAGCACATCCTGCTGGCCCGCCAGGTGGGCGTGCCGTACATCGTGGTCTACCTGAACAAGGCGGACATGGTGGACGACGCCGAGCTGCTTGAGCTGGTGGACATGGAAGTGCGCGAGCTGCTGAGCAAGTACGAGTTCCCCGGCGACGACACCCCGGTCGTGATCGGTTCGGCGCTGAAAGCGCTGGAAGGTGACCAGAGCGATATCGGCGTGCCGTCGATCATCAAGCTGGTGGACGCGCTGGACAGCTGGATCCCGGAGCCGGTGCGCGACGTGGACAAGGCGTTCCTGATGCCGGTCGAAGACGTGTTCTCGATCTCCGGTCGCGGCACCGTGGTGACCGGCCGCATCGAGCGCGGCATCGTCAAGGTCGGCGAGGAGATCGAGATCGTCGGTATCCGTCCGACCGTGAAGACGACCGTGACCGGCGTGGAGATGTTCCGCAAGCTGCTCGACCAGGGCCAGGCGGGCGATAACGCCGGTCTGCTGCTGCGCGGCACCAAGCGTGACGACGTGGAGCGCGGCCAGGTGCTGTGCAAGCCCGGTTCGATCAAGCCGCACACCCAGTTCGAGGGCGAGGTGTACATCCTGAGCAAGGACGAGGGCGGCCGCCACACGCCGTTCTTCAAGGGCTACCGTCCGCAGTTCTACTTCCGCACCACCGACGTGACCGGCGCCTGCGAGCTGCCCGAAGGCGTGGAGATGGTGATGCCGGGCGACAACGTGAAGATGGTGGTCGAGTTGATCAACCCGATCGCGATGGACGAAGGCCTGCGTTTCGCGATCCGTGAGGGTGGCCGTACCGTCGGCGCCGGCGTGGTCGCCAAGATCATCAAGTAAATCGCAATACGGCAGGTCGCATTGTTGCGAGCGACCTGTCGATACCACAAGCATCAATCCCGGCAGGGCGGCGTCAGCCGCCGTTGCCTTTTTCAGAACCAGTCAATACGCCAGTAGCTCAATTGGCAGAGCAGCGGTCTCCAAAACCGCAGGTTGGGGGTTCAAGTCCCTCCTGGCGTGCCAAATGCGGAAGGTCGATTGAACAGCAAGGCTGAACAACACAAGTCCGCCGACGCCGGCGATATCCTGAAGTACGTGGTGGCAGTGCTCCTGGTCGTCGCCGGTATCTTCTCGTTCTACTGGTTCGAGCAGTTGCCGGGCGCGTTGCGCGCCTTGTTCGTGGCCGCGGGCCTGGTCGCCGGTGTAGTGGTCTTCCTGAGCAGCCACCTGGGTGGGCAAACCCTGGGGTTCCTCTCGGAGTCGCGCTTCGAGTTGCGCAAGGTGGTCTGGCCAAAGCGGCAGGAAGCAACGCGCACCACGTGGGTGGTGGTTTTGGCAGTCGTGATCCTGAGCCTGATCATGGCCGGGTTCGACGTGGTCATACAGGCGGCCGTGAAATGGCTACTGGGACGCTGAGGAGATGACACAGGTGCAGACGCCAGGCAACAACACGGGCAATGACGGCGGCGACGCGAACAGCGACAAGCGTTGGTACGTCGTCCACGCCTATTCGGGCTTCGAGAAAACCGTCGCGCAGGCTCTGCGCGACCGGATCCAGCGCGAGGAAATGCAGGATCGCTTTGGCGATGTGCTGGTTCCGACCGAAGAGATCGTGGAGATGCGTGCCGGACAGAAGCGCCGCTCCGAGCGCAAGTTTTTCCCGGGTTACGTGCTGGTGCAGATCAAGACGAACGACGAAAGTGGCATTCCGCGGATCGACAGCGAGTGCTGGCATCTGATCAAGGAGACCCCGAAGGTAATGGGTTTCATCGGTGGCACCGCCGACAGGCCGTTGCCGATCGCCGATCACGAAGCCGCCGCAATCCTGGACCGGGTGCAGGAAGGCGTCGAGAAGCCGCGGCCGAAGGTGTTGTTCGAAGCCGGGCAGATGGTTCGCGTGGTTGACGGTCCGTTCAATGACTTCAACGGCGTGGTCGAGGAAATCAATTACGAGAAGAGCCGCCTGCGCGTTGCAGTGCTGATCTTCGGTCGCTCGACTCCGGTCGAGCTGGAATTCGGTCAGGTCGAGAAGGCCTGACGGCAACAGATTCGCCGGGACGAGTGGTTCGCCCCGGCAACAACCGCGAGGAGCCCGTGGTCGAAAGATTCACTGGCGTCCGCACTCGCAGGAGCTGAGCAATGGCAAAGAAAGTAGTTGGTTATATCAAGCTGCAGGTCAAGGCCGGTCAGGCCAACCCGTCGCCGCCGGTGGGCCCCGCCCTCGGTCAGCGCGGTCTGAACATCATGGAGTTCTGCAAGGCATTCAACGCGGCGACGTCGAAGCTGGAGCCGGGACTGCCGACGCCGGTGATCATCACCGCGTACTCCGACCGCACTTTCACCTTCATCACCAAGAGCACCCCGGCCGCCGTGCTGCTCAAGAAGGCTGCTGGCGTCACGGCTGGCTCCAAGCGCCCCAACACCGAGAAGGTCGGCAAGATCAGCCGTGCCCAGATCGAGGAGATCGCCAAGATGAAGGAGGCCGATTTGACTGCGGCTGACCTTGAAGCGGCGGTGCGGACGATTGCGGGCTCTGCCCGCAGCATGGGTTTGACGGTGGAGGGCTGAGACCATGGCAATGAGCAAGCGCAAGAAAGCAATCAAGGCGGCCATCGAGCCGGGCAAGTCCTACGCCTTTGGTGATGCCATCAAGATCGTCAAGACTGCGACCAAGACCAAGTTCGTCGAGTCCGTCGATGTCGCCGTACGCCTGGGCGTGGATGCCAAGAAGTCCGACCAGCAGGTGCGCGGCTCGACCGTGCTGCCAGCAGGTACCGGCAAGACCGTGCGCGTAGCGGTGTTCGCGCCGGCCGGTGCCAAGGCCGACGAGGCCCTGGCCGCTGGCGCCGAGGCTGTGGGCATGGATGACCTGGCCGAGAAGATGCAGGCGGGTGACTTGAACTACGACGTGGTCATCGCCACTCCGGACGCGATGCGCGTGGTCGGTAAGCTGGGCCAGCTGCTCGGCCCGCGGGGCCTGATGCCCAACCCGAAGGTCGGCACCGTATCGCCGAACCCGGGTGAGGCGGTCAAGAACGCCAAGGGCGGCCAGGTTCGTTATCGCACCGACAAGGCCGGCATCATCCACTGCACGATTGGCAAGGCCGATTTCGACGATGCTTCGCTCAAGGGCAACCTGGAAGCGCTGCTGATGGATCTGATCAAGGCCAAGCCGGCGACGGCCAAGGGTCACTTCCTGCAGAAGATTTCGGTCAGCTCCACCATGGGCCCCGGCGTTGCCGTGGACCAGGGAACGCTGATCCTGAAGTAACGCAAGAATTTTGAGGGCATCGCCAAGGCTTCGGCCGCGGCGATAGCCGTCAAAGACCGTAGGCGCGGTCAGCGCGTGACGACGACGGGCACGGAAGCTCCTCACTGGCAGGGAATCGCCGTCGTCACCAGCGGGACTGCTTAATCCGGTTTCAGGTGGAGTCGCCGCAAGGACTTCACCGAGCCGGGCCTGCGTAGATGGTTGCCGACCCTCCAGACGTGTTTTTGCAAGTGTTGTCTTGGAAACGGCTACCACCCGGAGTGCCGCTTGCGGCATTCCCGGCATCGGGCCAAACGATGCCGACCGAGGACCGCTCCCGTGCATTTTGTGCGGGACGGAGTTGAAGTACGGAGGAGTGCAATGGCTCTTAATCTGACCCAGAAGCAGGAAGTCGTTGCCGAACTGGCCGAGGTCGCCGGCAAGGCGCACTCGCTGGTCGCCGCGGAGTATGTGGGTCTCACCGTTGGTCAAATGACCGACATGCGCAAGAAGGCCCGTGAGTCGGGCGTGTACTTGAAGGTTGTCAAGAACACGCTGGTCTCGCGCGCAGTGGAAAATACCGATTATGCCGTCATTGCCGACGAGCTGACAGGCCCGCTGCTGTATGCCTTCTCGCAGGAAGATCCCGGTGCCGCGGGACGTCTGATCAAGGAATTCGCGAAAGCGAACGACAAGTTGAAGCCGCGCCTGGTGTCGTTGGGCGGACAGTTGTACCCGGGCTCCCATGTGGATGTCCTGGCGTCACTGCCGACCCGCGACCAAGCGCTGTCGATGCTGCTCAGCGTCATGTCCCAGCCCGCCACCATGCTGGTTCGCTTGCTCAGCGAACCGGCCTCGCAGGTCACCCGCGTCGTCAATGCGGCTGGCCAGGCGAAGGCGGCCTGAGGCCAACAGTTCGGTTTACGTTTTCCAGTCTTGAAACGCAGTACGACAATCAAGTCGTTTCCAATCTAGATAATCGAGGTTTTACAATGTCCCTGTCCAACGAACAGATCATCGAAGCGATCGCTGAAAAGTCCCTCATGGAAGTGATGGAGCTGGTGAAGGCGATGGAAGAGAAGTTCGGCGTGTCCGCCGCTGCCCCCGTGGCCGCTGCCGGCCCGGCCGCTGCTTCTGCCGCCCCGGCGGAAGAGCAGACCGAGTTCACCGTGACCCTGAAGGCCACCGGTGACAAGAAGGTCGAGGTCATCAAGGTGGTCCGTGCGATCACCGGCCTGGGCTTGAAGGAAGCCAAGGACCTGGTCGAAGGCGCGCCGAAGGATGTGAAGGAAGGCGTGTCGAAGGACGAAGCCGCCAAGCTGAAGAAGGATCTGGAAACCGCTGGCGCCACCGTCGAAGTAAAGTAAGCAGTACTTGCGTCGCCGGGTAACATGGGCGACCAGCCAAGGCTGGGGGCGAAAGCCCCCGGCCTTTGGCCGTTGTTGCGGCATCTGCAATACCAGGTAACGAGTTGGTAGTTGGAAGTAGCAGGAGATGGCGTGCTGGTGCCGGCAATACCAGCGACTTCCCACTGGCAATTTTGCATTGTTCTTGCATCTCCCCTATTCACATATCCCCCAGGCTCGCGGACGCGCGACCCGATGCACACCGAGGCGGTAGCTCACCATGACCACAGCTTCCAAGACGACCATGAGCTCCAAGGTCCACTATTCGTTCACTGAAAAGAAGCGCATCCGCAAGGACTTCGGCAAGAGCCGTTCGATCCTCGAGGTGCCGTTCCTGCTGGCAATCCAGGTCGATTCCTATCGCCGGTTCCTGCAGGAAGACGTGCCCCAGGCCAAGCGCAAGGAGCGCGGCTTGCATGCGGCGCTGAAGTCGGTGTTCCCGATCGCCAGCTACAGCGGCAACGCGGCGCTGGAATATGTCGGCTACAAACTGGGTGAGCCCGCGTTCGACGAGCGCGAGTGCCGCCAGCGTGGCATGAGCTACGGCGCCCCGCTGCGCGTGACCGTGCGCCTGGTGATCTACGATCGCGAGTCGTCGACCAAGGCGATCAAGTACGTCAAGGAGCAGGAGGTCTACATGGGCGAGATCCCGCTCATGACCGGCAACGGCACCTTCATCGTCAATGGCACCGAGCGCGTCATCGTCTCCCAGCTGCACCGCAGCCCGGGCGTGTTCTTCGACCATGACCGCGGCAAGACCCACAGCTCGGGCAAGCTGCTTTACAGTGCGCGCGTGATTCCGTACCGCGGCTCGTGGCTGGACTTCGAGTTCGACCCCAAGGACGCGCTGTTCACCCGTATCGATCGTCGCCGCAAGTTGCCGGTGACCATTCTGTTGCGGGCGCTGGGCTACAACGACGAGGAAATGCTGGCCGAGTTCTTCGAGGTCAACACGTTCCACATCGATCCCACCGAGGGCGTCCAGCTGGAGCTGGTTGCCGAACGCCTGCGCGGCGAGACCCTGGACTTCGACCTGGCCGATGGCGACAAGGTCATCGTCGAGGCTGGCCGCCGCATCACCGCGCGCCACGTCAAGCAGCTGGAAGCGTCGGGTATCGATGCACTGGCGGTGCCGGACGAGTACCTGGTCGGTCGGACCCTGTCCCACGACGTGGTCGATACCAGCACCGGCGAGCTGATTGCTGCTGCCAACGACGAGATCACCGAAGAGCAGCTGGAGCTGTTCCGCAAGGGTGGTATCGAGGTGGTCGGCACGATCTGGACCAACGACCTGGATCGCGGCGCGTTCATCTCCAACACGCTGCGGATCGACCCCAGCAAGACCCAGTTGGAAGCGTTGGTCGAGATCTACCGGATGATGCGTCCGGGCGAGCCGCCGACCAAGGACGCCGCGCAGAACCTTTTCCACAACCTGTTCTTCACCTTCGATCGCTACGACCTGTCGGCCGTGGGCCGGATGAAGTTCAACCGTCGCATCGGCCGCAAGGAAGTCACCGGCGCCTCGGTGCTGTACGACGCGCGCTATTTCTCGCTGCGCAAGGATGAAGACTCCAAGCGTCTGGCGGCCGAGATCGGCGAAGGCTCCGACATCCTCGACGTGTTGAAGGTGCTGACCGAGATCCGCAACGGTCGCGGCATCGTCGATGACATCGATCACCTGGGCAACCGCCGCGTGCGTTCGGTCGGCGAGATGGCCGAGAACACCTTCCGCGTCGGTCTGGTCCGGGTGGAGCGTGCGGTCAAGGAACGCCTGTCGATGGCCGAGGCCGATGGCCTGACCCCGCAGGATCTGATCAATGCCAAGCCGGTGGCGGCCGCGGTCAAGGAGTTCTTCGGCTCCTCGCAGCTGTCCCAGTTCATGGATCAGAACAACCCGCTGTCGGAAGTCACCCACAAGCGCCGCGTGTCCGCGCTTGGGCCGGGCGGCCTGACCCGCGAGCGTGCCGGCTTCGAGGTGCGCGACGTGCACCCGACCCATTACGGCCGCGTGTGCACCATCGAAACCCCGGAAGGCCCGAACATCGGCCTGATCAACTCGCTGGCGGTGTTTGCCCGCACCAACGAGTACGGCTTCCTGGAGACGCCGTACCGCAAGGTGGTGGATGGCAAGGTCACCGACGACGTTGAGTACCTGTCGGCGATCGAGGAGAACGAGTACGTCATCGCCCAGGCCAATGCGCCGCAGGACGACAAGGGCGTACTGAGCGAACTGTTCGTCGACTGCCGTTACCAGGGCGAGTCGATGCTCAAGCCGCCAAGCGAGGTCCACTTCATGGACGTCTCGCCAATGCAGACGGTGTCGGTTGCCGCGGCGTTGGTGCCTTTCCTGGAGCACGATGACGCGAACCGCGCACTGATGGGCGCCAACATGCAGCGTCAGGCCGTGCCGACGCTGCGTTCGCAGAAGCCGTTGGTGGGTACCGGTATCGAGCGCGCGGTGGCGCGTGACTCGGGCGTTACCGTGAACGCGTTGCGCGGCGGCACGATCGAGCAGATCGATGCGGCGCGCATCGTGGTCAAGGTCAACGAGGACGAGATCAGCAGCGAGACCGATGCCGGTGTCGATATCTACAACCTGATCAAGTACACCCGCTCCAACCAGAACACCTGCATCAACCAGACCCCGCTGGTCAACGTGGGCGATGTGATCGCCCGTGGCGACGTGCTGGCCGATGGTCCCTCGACCGATATCGGCGAGCTGGCCCTGGGCCAGAACATGCTGATCGCGTTCATGCCGTGGAACGGCTACAACTTCGAGGATTCCATCCTGCTGTCGGAGCGGGTGGTGCAGGAGGATCGTTACACCACGATCCACATCGAGGAGCTGACCGCGGTAGCGCGTGACACCAAGTTGGGACCGGAGGAGATTTCCGCCGATATTCCCAACGTCTCCGAAGAGGCATTGAATCGCCTTGACGAGTCCGGTGTGGTCTACATCGGTGCCGAAGTGCGTGCCGGTGACATCCTGGTCGGCAAGGTCACGCCCAAGGGCGAGAGCCAGCTGACCCCGGAAGAGAAGCTGTTGCGTGCGATCTTTGGCGAGAAGGCCAGCGACGTGAAGGACAGCTCGCTGCGCGTGCCGCCGGGCATGGATGGCAACGTCATCGACGTGCAGGTATTCACCCGTGACGGCATCGAGAAGGATAAGCGCGCCAAGCAGATCGAGGAGTCCGAGGTTCGCCGGGTCAAGAAGGACTTCGACGACCAGTTCCGGATCCTCGAGGCGGCGATCTACAGCCGTCTGCGCAGCCAGTTGATCGGCAAGGTTGCCAATGGCGGTTCCGGCCTGAAGAAGGGCGAGACCGTGACCAGCCTGGTGCTGGACGGCCTGTCCCGCAAGGACTGGTTCAGCCTGCGCATGAAGGACGAGTCGGCGGTCGAGGCGATCGAGCGCGCGCAGAAGCAGATCGACGTGCACGAGAAGGAGTTCGAGCGCCGGTTCGCCGACAAGCGCGCCAAGATCACCCAGGGCGATGACCTCGCACCGGGCGTGCTGAAGATGGTCAAGGTATTCCTGGCAGTTAAGCGCCGGATCCAGCCAGGCGACAAGATGGCCGGCCGCCACGGCAACAAGGGTGTGGTCTCGACCATCGTGCCGGTGCAGGACATGCCGTACATGGCCAACGGCGAGACGATCGACATCGTGCTCAACCCGCTGGGCGTACCGAGCCGAATGAACATCGGCCAGGTGCTGGAAGTCCATCTGGGCTGGGCGGCCAAGGGGCTGGGAGAAAAGATCCAGCGGATGCTCGACGCGCAGGCCAAGGTGACCGAACTGCGCAAGTTCCTCGACGAGATCTACAACCACGACGTCAAGCTGCACGGACAGCGGGTCGACCTCAAGCAGTTCAGTGACCAGGAGTTGATGGCACTGGCAGGCAACCTGACCGACGGCGTGCCGATGGCGACACCGGTGTTCGACGGTGCCGAAGAGCTGGAGATCAAGAAGATGCTCGAGCTGGCGGACCTGCCGATCAGCGGCCAGACCACCTTGCATGACGGCCGTACCGGTGAGGCGTTCGACCGCCAGGTCACCGTGGGCTACATGCACATGCTGAAGCTGAACCACCTGGTCGACGACAAGATGCACGCCCGTTCGACCGGGCCGTACTCGCTCGTCACCCAGCAGCCGCTGGGCGGCAAGGCGCAGTTCGGCGGCCAGCGCTTCGGCGAGATGGAAGTCTGGGCACTGGAAGCCTACGGTGCGGCCTACACGCTGCAGGAGATGTTGACGGTGAAGTCCGATGACGTGCAGGGACGCAACCAGATGTACAAGAACATCGTCGATGGCGAGTACGAAATGGTGGCCGGAATGCCGGAGTCCTTCAACGTGCTGGTGAAGGAAATCCGCTCGCTCGCGATCAACATGGAGCTGGAAGAGAACTGAGAAAAACGGAACGGGAACGCCGCGCACCGCGCGTTCCCCGTTCCGAGTCGGTAATCCCAGCCCCTTGACGATTTACTCCTCCACGGAGAAAGAAAAATGAAAGACCTGCTCAACCTTTTCAACCAGCAGCGTCCGGCGCTCAACTTCGACGCGATCAAGATCGCGTTGGCGTCGCCGGACCTGATCCGTTCGTGGTCCTTCGGTGAGGTCAAGAAGCCCGAGACCATCAACTACCGCACCTTCAAGCCCGAGCGCGACGGCCTGTTCTGCGCCGCGATCTTCGGGCCGGTCAAGGACTACGAGTGCCTGTGCGGCAAGTACAAGCGCATGAAGCACCGTGGCGTGGTGTGCGAGAAGTGCGGCACCGAGGTCACCCTGGCCAAGGTCCGCCGCGAGCGCATGGGCCACATCGACCTGGCGTCGCCGGTCGCGCACATCTGGTTCCTGAAGTCGCTGCCCAGCCGCATTGGTTTGATGCTGGACATGACCCTGCGCGACATCGAGCGGATCCTGTACTTCGAGGCGTTCGTAGTCACCGAGCCGGGCCTGACCCCGTTCGAGCGTGGCCAGCTGCTCAACGAAGAGCAGTACATGCAGGCGCGCCAGGAGCACAGCGATGACTTCGACGCCGCGATGGGCGCCGAGGCGGTCTACGACCTGCTGCGCACCCTCGACCTGCCGGGCGAGATGGTGCAGCTGAAGGAAGATATCGCCGCCACCGGTTCGGAGACCAAGCTCAAGCGCCTGACCAAGCGGGTCAAGCTGGTCGAGGCGTTCCTGGAGTCCGGCAACAAGCCCGAGTGGATGATCATGACGGTGCTGCCGGTGCTGCCGCCGGACCTGCGTCCGCTGGTGCCGCTGGACGGTGGCCGCTTCGCGACCTCCGACCTCAATGATCTGTACCGCCGCGTCATCAACCGCAACAACCGCCTGCGCCGCCTGCTGGAGCTCAATGCGCCGGAAATCATCGTGCGCAACGAGAAGCGCATGCTGCAGGAGTCGGTGGATGCGCTGATGGACAACGGCCGCCGCGGCCGCGCCATCACCGGCACCAACAAGCGCCCGCTCAAGTCGCTGGCCGACATGATCAAGGGCAAGCAGGGCCGCTTCCGCCAGAACCTGCTTGGCAAGCGCGTCGACTACTCCGGTCGTTCCGTCATCGTGGTCGGTCCGTACCTCAAGCTGCACCAGTGCGGACTGCCGAAGAAGATGGCGCTGGAGCTGTTCAAGCCCTTCATCTTCGCCAAGCTGCAGCGTCAGGGCCTGGCCACCACCATCAAGGCGGCCAAGAAGCTGGTCGAGCGTGAAGAGGCCGAGGTCTGGGACATCCTGGAAGAGGTGATCCGCGAGCATCCGGTGCTGTTGAACCGTGCTCCGACCCTGCATCGCCTGGGCATCCAGGCGTTCGAGCCGGTGCTGATCGAAGGCAAGGCAATCCAGTTGCATCCGCTGGTCTGCACCGCGTTCAACGCCGACTTCGATGGTGACCAGATGGCCGTCCACGTGCCGCTCTCGCTGGAAGCCCAGCTGGAAGCGCGTGCGCTGATGATGGCGTCCAACAACATCCTGAGCCCCGCCAACGGCGAGCCGATCATCGTGCCGTCGCAGGACGTCGTGCTTGGCCTGTACTACATGACCCGCGGCCTGGAGAACAAGAAGGGCGAGGGCATGGCGTTCGCCAACGTGTCCGAGGTCAAGCGTGCCTACGACAACCGCGTGGTGGAACTGCACGCCAAGGTCAAGGTGCGCATCACCGAGTCGGTGGTCCAGGAAGACAGCGAGGCCGGTAAAGGCGAGCGCGTGACCAGGACCTCCATCGTCGACACCACCGTCGGCCGGGCGTTGCTACAGGAAATCCTGCCCGAAGGCCTGCCGTTTGCGCTGGCCAACGTCGAGATGACCAAGAAGAACATCAGCCGCCTGATCAACTCCAGCTATCGCCTGCTGGGCTTGAAGGACACGGTCGTGTTCGCCGACCAGCTGATGTACACCGGCTTTGCTTACGCGACCCGCGCCGGTGTCTCCATCGGCATCGACGACATGCTCATCCCGGATGCCAAGAAGGGCATCCTGGAGGAGGCCGAAACCGAGGTCCTGGAAATCCAGGAGCAGTACCAGTCGGGCCTGGTCACCGCCGGCGAGCGTTACAACAAGGTCGTCGATATCTGGTCGCGCACCAATGAGCGCGTGGCCAAGGCCATGATGGACACGATCGGCACCGAGAAGGTCCAGAATGCGAAGGGCGAAACGATCGACCAGAAGTCGATGAACTCGGTCTACATCATGGCCGATTCCGGCGCCCGTGGTTCGCAGGCGCAGATCCGCCAGCTGGCCGGCATGCGTGGCCTGATGGCCAAGCCTGACGGCTCCATCATCGAGACGCCGATCACCGCGAACTTCCGTGAAGGCCTCAACGTCCTGCAGTACTTCATCTCGACCCACGGTGCACGAAAGGGCTTGGCCGATACCGCGTTGAAGACCGCGAACTCCGGTTACCTGACCCGTCGTCTGGTCGACGTGGCGCAGGACGTTGTGATCACCGAGGACGATTGCGGCACGCTCGATGGCCTGATGATGACCCCGATCGTTGAAGGGGGTGACGTGGTCGAGCCGTTGCGTGACCGTGTACTGGGTCGCGTCGTGGCCGAGGATGTGTTCCTGCCGGGCAATGACGACGATCCGATCGTCACCCGCAACACGCTGCTCGACGAGGCCTGGGTACAGAAGCTCGAAGACGCCAGCGTGCAGTTGATCAAGGTGCGTTCGACCATCACCTGCCAGTCCTCGTTCGGTGTATGTGCCAGCTGCTACGGCCGTGACCTCGGTCGCGGACACATCGTCAATCATGGCGAGGCGGTGGGCGTGGTGGCGGCGCAGTCGATTGGTGAGCCGGGTACCCAGCTGACCATGCGTACGTTCCACATTGGTGGTGCGGCATCGCGAGCGGCGGCGATCGACAACGTAACCGTCAAGACCACCGGTTCGATCAAGTTCAACAACCTCAAGCACATCGAGCACGGTGCCGGCCACGTGGTGGCGGTATCACGCTCGGGTGAGTTGTCGGTGCTTGACGTCCACGGTCGCGAGCGCGAGCGTTACAAGCTGCCGTACGGCGCGACCATCGACGTCAAGGATGGCGCGGAAATCAAGGCCGGCCAGCAGGTCGCGCACTGGGACCCGCATAACCACCCGATCGTGTCGGAAGTGGCCGGTTTCGTCCGCTTCGTGGACTTCGTCGACGGCATCACCGTGATCGAGAAGACCGATGAGCTGACCGGCTTGGCGTCGCGCGAGATCACCGATCCGAAGCGTCGCGGTTCCGCATCCAAGGACCTGCGTCCGATCGTGCGCATCGTCGACAAGAATGGCGATGACCTGGTCATTCCCGGTTCCGACCTGCCTGCGCAGTACCAGTTGCCGCCGCGCTCGGTGGTCAACCTGCAGGACGGTGCACCGGTGGGCGTTGGCGACGTAGTGGCCAAGATTCCGCAGGAGGCGTCCAAGACCCGCGATATCACCGGTGGTCTGCCGCGCGTCGCCGATCTGTTCGAGGCGCGCAAGCCGAAGGATCCGGCAATTCTGGCCGAGCGTTCGGGCATGGTCAGCTTCGGCAAGGAAACCAAGGGCAAGCAGCGCCTGGTGATCACCGATTCCGATGGCACCGAGCACGAGGAGCTGATTCCCAAGTACCGCCAGATCATCGTGTTCGAAGGTGAGCACGTCGAAAAGGGCGAGACCGTGGTGGACGGCGAGCCGACTCCGCAGGACATCTTGCGCTTGCTGGGTGTCGAGCCGCTGGCCGTGTACCTGACCAAGGAGATCCAGGACGTGTACCGCCTGCAGGGCGTGAAGATCAACGACAAGCACATCGAGGTGATCGTCCGGCAGATGCTGCGCAAGGTCGAGATTACCGACCAGGGCGACAGCAAGTTCCTGCACGGCGAGCAGGTCGAGCGCCAGCGCTTCGTCGAAGAGCACGCCAAGGTCCTCGCGGCCGACGGGATTGTCCCGCAGTACAACCCGGTCTTGCTGGGTATCACCAAGGCATCGCTGGCGACCGAGTCGTTCATCTCGGCGGCGTCGTTCCAGGAGACCACTCGCGTGCTCACCGAGGCCGCCGTGCGCGGTACCCGTGACAACCTGCGCGGCCTGAAGGAAAACGTGATCGTGGGTCGTTTGATCCCGGCCGGTACCGGATTGGCTTACCACGCGCAGCGCCGCAAGAACGCGTCGGGACTGACCGACTCGGAGATGGAGGCGCTGTCGGCGCCGGTGGCAGCCGAAGCGGCCGCGACCGATGTTGGCGAGGAGTCGAGCGCTTCGTAATACCGTAGTGTCGTGGTGGCTCCCAGGAGCCACCCCAGATCACCAAATGAGGCGCAAGGAGCGCCTCGTGTTGGGCCCAGGGCAGGGCGGGATCAGGAATGTTCGCGGGGCCGGGAGGATAGTTTCCGGCTTCCGCGGTTTCGTGCTGAATGTGTTTGACGGCAACGTCGAACGCAGGCTATACTTTTCGGTCTCGGTAAGTCGAGTGAGCTCGGCTTCCCGTTCGTTTTCACAGAGGCACGGCACTCTTGGCCGGCTTCTCACCAAAGAGCTCCAGATGGCGACGATCAATCAGCTGGTCCGCAAGTCGCGGCAGGCAGCGACATATAACAGTGCCTCACCGGCGCTCGAGAACTGCCCGCAGCGCCGTGGTGTCTGCACGCGCGTGTACACCACCACCCCGAAAAAGCCGAACTCGGCAATGCGCAAGGTGGCCAAGGTGCGCCTGACCAACGGTTACGAGGTCATCTCGTACATCGGCGGCGAAGGGCACAACCTGCAGGAGCACTCCGTGGTACTGATTCGTGGCGGCCGCGTCAAGGATCTGCCAGGTGTCCGTTATCACACCGTGCGCGGTGCGCTCGATGCCGCCGGCGTCGCCAAGCGTCGCCAGCGCCGTTCCAAGTACGGCGCCAAGCGCCCGAAGTCCTGAGGAATTTGACTCATGTCGCGTAAAGGTTCCGCACCGCAGCGCTCGATCCTGCCTGATCCAAAGCATGGCAGCGAGACGATCGCGCGATTCATCAATATGGTCATGTACAGCGGTAAGAAGTCCGTCGCCGAGAGGATCGTCTATGGCGCCATGGACGTGATCGGGGAGAAAAACCCGAACGCGCTGGAAGTGGTGGAAAAGGCGTTGGCCAATATTTCACCGGCGGTCGAGGTCAAGTCACGCCGCGTTGGTGGTTCCACCTACCAGGTGCCGGTCGAAGTGCGCGCGTCGCGTCGCGTCGCCCTGGCGATGCGCTGGTTGATTGATGCTGCACGCAAGCGCGGCGAGAACACCATGCCGCGCAAGCTCGCTGCAGAATTGCTCGACGCTGCGGAAAGCCGTGGCGGTGCTGTCAAGAAGCGTGAAGAAACCCACCGCATGGCAGAGGCGAACAAGGCGTTCGCACACTACCGCTGGTGATTCGGGAGCCTTGTTGATAACAAGGCATTCGAAAGCAACAAATCCAAGTCCGATGGCAGCCCAGGCTGCCTGAGCGAACCGGGTGCCGCCATCAGGCGGCGTCCGGCCTTCCAGAGATCGTAAACCTAAACGAGAGGGTACCGTGGCTCGCACCACTCCCATCGAACGCTATCGCAATTTCGGCATCATGGCCCACATTGATGCCGGAAAGACCACCACCTCCGAACGCATCCTGTTCTATACCGGTGTCAACCATAAGCTTGGCGAAACCCACGAGGGTGCCGCCACCATGGACTGGATGGAGCAGGAGCAGGAACGTGGCATCACGATTACGTCGGCCGCGACGACTGCTTTCTGGAGCGGCATGGATAAGACCATGCAGCAACATCGGCTGAACATCATCGATACCCCCGGGCACGTCGACTTCACTATCGAAGTGGAGCGCTCGCTGCGCGTGCTCGATGGTGCGGTGTTCGTGCTTTGTGCCGTTGGTGGCGTGCAGCCGCAGTCCGAGACCGTTTGGCGCCAGGCCAACAAGTATTCGGTGCCGCGTCTTGCATTCGTCAACAAGATGGATCGCACCGGTGCCAACTTCAACAAGGTCGTCGGTCAACTGAAGACCCGTTTGGGCGCCTATCCGGTGCCGATGCAGGTGCCGGTGGGCGCAGAAGATGGCTTCGACGGCGTGATCGACCTGGTCAAGATGAAGCGCATCCATTGGGACACCGAGTCCCAGGGCACCGTGTTCGAGTACGGCGAGATCCCGGCCGAGCTTCTCGAAGAGGCCACGGCGGCCCGCAGCTTCATGGTCGAGGCTGCCGCCGAGGCCAGCGAAGAGCTGATGGACAAGTATCTCAACGACGGGGAGCTGACCGAGGCCGAGATCATCGCCGGCTTGCGCGAGCGCACCTTGAAGGTGGAAGTGATTCCGGTCTTCTGTGGCACCGCGTTCAAGAACAAGGGCGTCCAGGCGATGCTCGACGGGGTGATCGAGTTGCTGCCCTCGCCAGTCGACGTGCCGCCGGTTCCGGGCATCGATGACGACGAGAAAGAGACGCATCGCGAAGCGTCCGATACCGCGCCGTTCTCCGCGCTCGCCTTCAAGATCATGACCGATCCGTTCGTGGGCTCGCTGACGTTCTTCCGGGTCTATTCGGGCGTGCTCAATTCGGGCGACCAGGTCTACAACCCGGTCAAGTCGAAGAAGGAGCGCGTCGGCCGTATCCTGCAGATGCACTCCAATGATCGCCACGAGATCAAGGAAGTGCGCGCGGGCGATATTGCCGCTGCGGTCGGCCTGAAGGACGTCACCACCGGCGATACGATGTGCGCGGTCGATCACATCATCACGCTGGAGCGGATGATCTTCCCGGAGCCGGTCATCTCGATGGCGGTGGAGCCCAAGACCAAGGCCGACCAGGAAAAGATGGGCATGGCGCTGGGCCGTCTGGCGCAGGAGGATCCGACCTTCCGCGTGCATACCGACGAGGAATCCGGCCAGACCATTATCTCCGGCATGGGCGAGTTGCATCTGGACGTCCTGGTGGATCGCATGCGCCGCGAGTTCAACGTCGAAGCCAACGTCGGCAAGCCGCAGGTGGCTTACCGCGAAACCATCCGCAAGGCGGTCAAGGCTGAAGGCAAGTTCGTGCGCCAGTCCGGTGGTAAGGGCCAGTTCGGTCATGTCTGGCTCGAAATCGAGCCCGGCGAGACCGGCAGCGGCTACGTCTTCGAGAACGGCGTGGTGGGTGGCGTGGTGCCGAAGGAGTACATCCCTGCGGTCGACAAGGGCATCCAGGAAGTGATCGCCAACGGCCTGCTGGCCGGTTACCCGATCGTTGACGTCAAGGTGAAGCTGGTTGACGGCTCGTACCACGAGGTCGATTCATCTGAAATGGCGTTCAAGATCGCCGGCTCGATGGGCTTCAAGGAAGGCTTCCACAAGGCCAGTCCGGTGTTGCTGGAGCCGATGATGAAGGTCGAGATCGTGACGCCGGAGGATTACCTCGGCGACGTGATGGGCGATGTCAGTCGGCGCCGCGGCATCCTGCAGGGTCAGGAAGACACTCCGTCGGGCAAGATCATCGACGCGACCTTGCCGCTGGGCGAGATGTTCGGTTATGCGACCAGCCTGCGTTCAATGTCGCAAGGCCGCGCGACCTTCACGATGGAGTTCGATCACTACGCCGTGGCACCGAGCAATATCGCCGAGGCCGTGGTCAATAAAAACTGACGTATTGGCCGGCGCTTGCCGCCGGCCAGCTCCCAACAAGCTCATTAAACGATTTCAGAGGTAACAATCATGGCCAAGGGTAAATTCGAGCGCACCAAGCCGCACGTGAACGTCGGCACGATCGGTCACGTTGACCACGGCAAGACCACGTTGACCGCGGCGTTGACCAAGGTCGGTGCCGAGCGTTTCGGTGGCGAGTTCAGCGCGTACGACGCGATTGACCGGGCCCCGGAAGAGAAGGCGCGCGGCATCACCATCTCGACCTCGCACGTCGAGTACGAATCCCCGAATCGCCACTATGCGCACGTCGATTGCCCGGGACACGCCGACTATGTGAAGAACATGATCACCGGTGCGGCGCAGATGGACGGCGCGATCCTGGTGTGTTCGGCCGCGGACGGCCCGATGCCGCAGACCCGCGAGCACATCCTGCTGGCCCGCCAGGTGGGCGTGCCGTACATCGTGGTCTACCTGAACAAGGCGGACATGGTGGACGACGCCGAGCTGCTTGAGCTGGTGGACATGGAAGTGCGCGAGCTGCTGAGCAAGTACGAGTTCCCCGGCGACGACACCCCGGTCGTGATCGGTTCGGCGCTGAAAGCGCTGGAAGGTGACCAGAGCGATATCGGCGTGCCGTCGATCATCAAGCTGGTGGACGCGCTGGACAGCTGGATCCCGGAGCCGGTGCGCGACGTGGACAAGGCGTTCCTGATGCCGGTCGAAGACGTGTTCTCGATCTCCGGTCGCGGCACCGTGGTGACCGGCCGCATCGAGCGCGGCATCGTCAAGGTCGGCGAGGAGATCGAGATCGTCGGTATCCGTCCGACCGTGAAGACGACCGTGACCGGCGTGGAGATGTTCCGCAAGCTGCTCGACCAGGGCCAGGCGGGCGATAACGCCGGTCTGCTGCTGCGCGGCACCAAGCGTGACGACGTGGAGCGCGGCCAGGTGCTGTGCAAGCCCGGTTCGATCAAGCCGCACACCCAGTTCGAGGGCGAGGTGTACATCCTGAGCAAGGACGAGGGCGGCCGCCACACGCCGTTCTTCAAGGGCTACCGTCCGCAGTTCTACTTCCGCACCACCGACGTGACCGGCGCCTGCGAGCTGCCCGAAGGCGTGGAGATGGTGATGCCGGGCGACAACGTGAAGATGGTGGTCGAGTTGATCAACCCGATCGCGATGGACGAAGGCCTGCGTTTCGCGATCCGTGAAGGTGGCCGTACCGTCGGCGCCGGCGTGGTCGCCAAGATCATCAAGTAATGCCTGGTATCCAGTAAAGATTTGGTAATACCGCGTCATCCCGCTGGGTCGGGGTGGCGTCTACCGCGAAAAGAGGAGCAGGAAGCGCCTCGTGTTCGCCCGACAGGGAAATGTCGCGTGACAAGATCGTTGGCAATGCCGGATATCCCGGCGCTGCTTGACGGCACCATGGCACGCGCTTTATACTTTTCTGTCTGGCAGGCCGGGAAACCGGCCTGCCTTGCTTTTCCAAGGATTTCCGCCCTCGGATTGTCTACCGCGGGCGGGGTCGTTTCCATCGGGGTTCGGTGCACCTAGCCACCGGCCCGTCGCTCTTTAAACCAAGGAACACCGTCATGGCGGACCAAAAGATCCGGATTCGGCTGAAGGCATACGATCATCGTCTGATCGACCGCTCAGCCAGCGAGATCGTCGAGACGGCAAAGCGGACCGGCGCGCAAGTGCGTGGCCCGATCCCGTTGCCGACCAAGATCGAGCGCTTCACCATTCTTACTTCTCCGCACGTCGACAAGGACGCGCGCGACCAGTACGAGACCCGCACGCACAAGCGCGTGCTCGATATCGTCGACCCCAACGACAAGACCGTGGACGCGCTGATGAAGCTCGAGCTCGCGGCGGGCGTCGACGTACAGATCAAGCTGACCTGAGGACCTGACCATGACGGCGAAGAAATATTCGTTGGGCATCGTCGGCCGCAAGGCCGGCATGAGCCGGTTTTTCACCGAGGATGGCAGGTCCATTCCGGTGACGCTGATCGAAGCGACCCCGAACCGGATCACCCAAATCAAGACCCCCGATACCGATGGCTACAGCGCGGTGCAGGTTACCGTTGGCGTACGCCGTGCGGCGCTGATCAACAAACCCGCGGCTGGTCACCTGGCCAAGGCCAAGGTCGACGCCGGCCGAGGCCTGTGGGAGTTCCGCGTTGCCGACGACAAGCTCGGTGACTTCAACGTGGGCGGTGAGATCAAGGCCGACATCTTTGAGGTCGGCCAGGTGGTCGATGTCCAGGGCGTGACCAAGGGCAAGGGCTTCCAGGGCACCATCAAGCGCTGGAACTTCGCCATGGGCGATGCGACCCACGGTAACTCGCTGTCGCACCGTTCGCCGGGTTCCATCGGTCAGCGGCAGACGCCGGGCCGCGTGTTTCCGGGCAAGAAAATGTCCGGTCACATGGGCTTTGTACAGCAGAGCACCCAGGGCCTGGAAGTGGTCAAGGTCGACGCCGAACGCGGCTTGATCGCGATCAAGGGCGCAGTACCAGGCGCGCCGGGCGGCGACGTGATCGTCCGTCCGACGACCAAGGGAGTATGACGATGGAACTTGCCATCAATAACAGCAGCGAGAAGTTGTCGGTTTCCGACGATATCTTCGGCCGCGAGTTCAGTGAAGACCTGGTCCATCAGGTCGTCGTTGCCTACCGCAACGCCGGTCGCAGCGGCACCAAGGCGCAGAAGACCCGTTCGCAGGTTGCCGGCACCACCAAGAAGTCGAAGAACCAGAAGGGCGGTGGCGCTCGCCACGGCGCGCTGACGGCTCCGATCTTCCGCGGCGGCGGCGTCACTTTTGCGGCCCAGCCGCGAAGCTTCGCGCAGAAGGTCAATCGCAAGATGTACCGCGCCGCGATGGCTTCGATCCTGTCCGAGCTCAACCGCCAGGGCCGGATCACGGTCGTCGACAAGCTCGAACTGGACTCGCCGAAGACCTCGGGCATGATCGCGATGCTCAAGGGCCTGGAAGCCGGTCGTCGCCCGTTGCTGGTCACCGAGGATGCCACCGAGAATCTGTACCTCTCGGCGCGCAACTTGCCGTATGTCGAGGTTCGTGACGTGCAGGGCCTGGATCCGGTTGCGCTGGTTGGCGCCGATACGGTCGTGGTCACCACCGAGGCGATCAAGAAGATTCAGGAGTGGCTGGCATGAACGACGCCAAGCTCTACAACGTGATTCGTGCGCCGCGTGTGTCCGAGAAGACCGCGCGCCTGCAGGAAGTTTCCAATCAATACGTCTTCGAAGTGGCGACGACGGCAACCAAGGCTGACATCAAGGTTGCGGTCGAGAAGCTGTTCGACGTCAAGGTCGAGGCGGTCAACGTGCTCAACGTGAAGGGCAAAGCAAAAGCCTTCAAGTTCCGCATGGGCCGTCGCCCCGACTGGCGCAAGGCATACGTGACGCTGGCCGATGGCCAGTCGATCGACGTTATGGCCAAGGCTTGAGGATCGACCCATGGCATTGATGACATTCAAACCCACTTCACCCGGCCGTCGCTCGATGGTCCGGGTGGTGACGCCCGACCTGCACAAGGGTGCGCCGTACGCGCCGTTGCTCGAGAAGAAGAGCAAGACCGGTGGCCGCAACCATCACGGCCGGACCACTACCCGGCATATCGGCGGTGGCCACAAGCAGCACTACCGCATCGTCGATTTCAAGCGCAACAAGGAAGGCATTCCGGCGCGCGTGGAGCGGATCGAATACGATCCCAACCGCACCGCCCACCTGGCCCTGTTGTGCTATGTCGATGGCGAGCGCCGCTACATCATTGCTCCCAAGGGGCTGAAAGCCGGCGACCAGGTAATTGCGGGTCGTGATGCACCCATCCGCACCGGCAATACACTGCCGCTGAGCAACATCCCGGTGGGCTCCACCGTGCATTGCATCGAGATGAAGCCGGGCAAGGGCGCACAGATTGCACGCGCTGCCGGCGCCGGCGTCCAACTGGTCGCACGTGAGCAGGGCTACGCCACGCTGCGTCTTCGTTCCGGCGAGATGCGCAAGGTTGCAGTCGATTGCCGGGCCACCATCGGCGAAGTCGGCAACGATGAGCACAGCCTGCAGAAGCTCGGCAAGGCCGGCGCGAAGCGCTGGCGCGGTATCAGGCCGACCGTTCGCGGCGCGGCGATGAACCCGGTGGATCATCCGCACGGTGGTGGTGAGGCCAAGGCTGGCCAGGGCAACCCGCATCCGGTCACCCCATGGGGTGTGCCGACCAAGGGCTACAAGACGCGGCACAACAAGCGTACGCAGCAGTTCATCGTTCGCGATCGCAGGAGCTAATCGGCAATGGCACGTTCACTGAAAAAAGGTCCGTTCGTTGACCACCACCTGATCAAGAAGGTGGAGGCCGCGGCCAACAACAAACGCCCGATCAAGACCTGGTCGCGTCGCTCGATGGTGTTGCCGGAAATGGTGGGTTTCACCATTGCGGTGCACAACGGCCGCAACCACATCCCGGTGCTGGTCAACGAGAACATGGTTGGCCACAAGCTCGGCGAATTCTCCCTGACGCGCACCTTCAAGGGTCACGTCGGCGACAAGAAGAGCCGATAAGGAGATGACCATGGAAGCTAAAGCCATCCTGCGCAGTGCGCGCATCTCCGCTCAGAAAGCCCGGTTGGTTGCCAACCAGGTGCGCGGCCTTACCGCTGAGAGCGCCGTCAACCAGCTCAAGTTCTCGGACAAGAAAGCCGCCGACCTGATCCGCAAGGTTCTGGAGTCTGCGATCGCCAATGCCGAGAACAACCAGGGCGCCGATATCGACGAGCTCAAGGTCACCACCATCATGGTTGACGAGGGTCCGACCCTGAAGCGCTTCATGGCGCGGGCAAAGGGTCGCGGCACCCGCATTCTCAAGCGTACCAGCCACATTACTGTGGTCGTGGGCGCCGGCAAGCAAGGCGGAGTCTGATTATGGGTCACAAAGTTCATCCCACCGGCATCCGCCTGGGTATCTCCAAGGATTGGAATTCCAAGTGGTTTGCCGGCAAGAAGCAGTACGCCGAGTACCTGATCGCCGACCTTAAAGTCCGCGAGATGTTGCGCAAGAAGCTGGCCCAGGCCGGAATTTCGAAGATTCTCATCGAGCGTCCGGCCAACAATGCCCGCGTGACCATCCACACCGCCCGTCCGGGCGTGGTGATCGGCAAGCGTGGTGAGGATATCGACAAGCTGCGCAAGGAAGTCAGCGACATGATGGGCGTCCCGGCGCACATCAACGTCACCGAGGTCCGCAAGCCCGAGCTCGACGCGCAACTGGTGGCCGAGTCGATTGCGCAGCAGTTGGAGCGCCGCATCATGTTCCGCCGCGCCATGAAGCGTGCGGTTGGCAATGCGATGCGCCTGGGCGCCCTGGGCATCAAGGTCAATGTTGGTGGCCGTCTCAATGGTGCCGAAATTGCGCGTTCGGAGTGGTACCGCGAGGGTCGCGTGCCGCTGCACACCCTGCGCGCCGATATCGACTACGGCTTCGCAGAAGCCAAGACGACGTACGGCATCATTGGCATCAAAGTGTGGGTCTACCGGGGCGAGATCTTTGATTTTTCCCAGGTTGGCCAGGAAAAGCCGGACGACAGTCCGCGCAGTGATCGCGGCGACCGCCGCGACCGTGCGCCCCGTCCGCCGCGCGAACAGAGGTAACGGATCATGTTGCAACCAAAACGAACCAAGTACCGGAAGGTACACAAAGGCCGCAACGACGGCCTGGCCTGGAGCGGCAATGCCGTCAGCTTCGGCGAGTACGGCCTGAAGTCGACCGCGCACGGCCAGATCACCGCGCGCCAGATCGAGGCCGCGCGCCGTTCCATCAGTCGCTACGTCAAGCGTGGCGGCAAGATGTGGATCCGCGTGTTCCCCGACAAGCCGATCACCAAGAAGCCGATCGAAGTGCGTATGGGTAAGGGCAAGGGCAGCGTCGAGTACTGGGTCGCGCTGATCCAGCCCGGACGCGTGATCTACGAGATCGAAGGTGTGGCAGAGGACGTGGCGCGCGAAGCGTTCCGCCTGGCCGCCGCCAAGCTTTCGGTCACCACCACTTTCGTGACGCGGACGGTGCGCTGATGGAACTCAATAAACTGCGAGAGAAGTCGGCTGACGAGCTCAAGGCCCACTTGACCGACCTGCACAAGGAGGGCTTCGCCCTTCGCATGCAGCAGGTTACCGGCCAGCTGACCAAGACCCACGAGACCCGTCGGGTGCGTCGTGAGATTGCCCGCGTCAACACCCTGATCGGCCAGGCTCAAGCGAGCCCGGCCGACTCGGGCGAGAAGAAGTAAGGACCCGCCATGACCGACAACAATACAGAGAAGGCGCTGCGCACGGTCGAAGGACGCGTGGTCAGCAACAAGATGGACAAGACCATCACCGTGCTCGTCGAGCGCCAGGTCAAGCACGCGTTGTACGGCAAGTACATCCGTCGCTCGTCCAAGCTGCACGCACACGACGGGGATAATTCCTGCAACGAGGGCGACGTGGTCCGGATCTCCGAGATCGCGCCGATGTCGAAAACCAAGAACTGGCGACTGGTGGAAATTGTCACCCGTGCGGCCGAATAACGAGGAGGGCTGAACCATGATCCAGATGCAAAGCTATCTCACCGTGGCCGACAACTCCGGTGCCAAGGAAGTGATGTGCATCAAGGTGCTCGGTGGCTCCAAGCGCCGTTACGCCGCGATCGGCGACGTCATCAAGGTGACCGTCAAGGATGCGATCCCGCGGGGCAAGGTCAAGAAGGGCGATGTCTATGACGCCGTCGTGGTGCGTACCCGCAAGGGCGTGCGCCGTTCGGATGGCTCATTGATCCGCTTCGACGGCAATGCCGCGGTCCTGCTGAACAACAAGCAGGAGCCGATTGGCACCCGTATCTTCGGGCCCGTGACCCGTGAACTGCGTTCCGAGAAGTTCATGAAGATCGTCTCGCTCGCCCCAGAAGTACTCTGAGCGGAGGAATTGACATGAACCGTATCAAGAAGGGCGATCAAGTAATCGTCACTGCCGGCAAGGACAAGGGCAAGAAAGGTGATGTGGTGCGAGTGGCAGGGGACAAGGTCCTGGTGTCCAACATCAACATCATCAAGCGCCACACCAAGCCGAATCCGCAAGCCGGCCAGCCTGGCGGCGTGATCGAGCGTGAGGCGCCGATCCATATTTCCAACGTCATGCTGTTCAACCCGGCTTCCGGCAAGGGTGAGCGCATCGGTATCAAGGTGCTGGAGGATGGACGCAAATTGCGTGTGTTCCGCTCCAGCGGTGAGGCGGTCGACGCCTGAGGAATGCTGAAATGACACGGCTTGAAAAATTTTACAAAGAAGAAGTGGTGCCGTCGCTGACCGAGAAGTTCGGTTACACGAACCCGATGCAGGTGCCCCGCGTCTCCAAGATCACCCTGAACATGGGTGTGGGCGAGGCGGCCACCAACAAGAAAGTGCTCGAGAACGCCGTCGCCGACATGGCGAAGATCTGCGGGCAGAAGCCGATCGTGACCAACAGCCGCGTGTCCGTGGCGTCGTTCAAGATCCGCGATGGCTGGCCGATCGGCTGCAAGGTCACGTTGCGCCGGGCCAAGATGTTCGAGTTCCTGGATCGCCTGATCAACGTCTCGCTGCCGCGCGTGCGCGATTTCCGCGGCGTGTCGGCCAAGTCTTTCGATGGCCGCGGCAACTACAACATGGGCGTCAAGGAACAGATCATCTTCCCGGAAATCGATTACGACCAGGTTGATGCGCTGCGCGGCATGGACATCGCGATCACCACGACCGCGAACACCGATGCCGAAGCCCGCGCACTGCTGGAAGCGTTCCGCTTCCCGTTCCGCACCTAACACCACGCACTGATTCGAGGATCCACACATGGCAAAGACCTCCATGGTCAACCGCGACATCAAGCGGGCCAAGCTGGCCGCGAAGTACGCGGTCAAGCGCGAAGAGCTGAAGAAGATCATCTCCAGCGTCAGCGCTACGTACGAAGAAAAGGAAGAGGCGGTGGTCAAGCTGCAGAAGCTGCCACGCGACTCGTCCCCCAGCCGGCAGCGCAATCGCTGTGCCCTGACCGGGCGCTCGCGCGGCGTCTATGCAAAGTTCGGCCTGGGTCGCAACAAATTGCGTGAAGCCACCATGCGCGGAGACGTGCCGGGGCTTCGCAAGGCCAGCTGGTAATTGATTGTCAAACGGAGCCGATAAGTCTGCTAGACTTACCGGCTCCAAAAGTTCCACGCGTCATGGCGGTCCAGCCGTGGCGTCACAACTGAATTCGCAATTGAGCGGATATCGGTGCACTCATCAGGTAATTACACATGAGCATGACTGATCCCATCGCCGATATGTTCGTCCGCATCAGGAATGCGGCGGCGGTCGGCAAGCCCACGGTGAAAATGCCGTCGTCCAACATCAAGGTGGCCATCGCCAAGGTCTTGAAGGACGAGGGTTACATCCTGGCTGCCAACGTCAGCGACATCGGCGGCGGCAAGAACGAGCTGCAGATCGAGCTGAAGTACTACGAAGGCAAGCCGGTGATCGAGCAGCTCAAGCGCTTCTCCCGCTCCGGGCTGCGTCAGTACCGCGGCAAGGACGACTTGCCCCGGGTCCTGAATGGCCTTGGTGTGTCCATCATCTCCACCTCGAAAGGCATCATGACCGACACCCAGGCGCGCCAGCAGGGCGTCGGCGGTGAAGTCCTGTGCTTCGTGGCTTAAGGGAGTAACGAACGTATGTCCCGAATTGCCAAGAAGCCGATTGCCCTTCCCAAGGGTGTCGAGCTCAACGTCCAGTCCGACAGCGTCACCGTCAAGGGGCCCAAGGGCTCGTTGTCGATCGCCAAGCCGACCGATATCGAGATCAAGATCGAAGACGGCCACGCGCTGCTCTCGACCCAGGATGTCGAGCGCATCGCGCTGACCGGCACGCTGCGGTCGATCATTGCCAACATGGTGCAAGGCGTCTCCGAAGGCTTCGAGCGCAAGCTTGAGTTGGTCGGCGTTGGCTACCGCGCCGCGATGCAGGGAAAAGACCTGAGCCTGTCGCTTGGTTTCTCCCATCCGGTAACGTTTGCCTCCCCCGACGGCATCACCATCAGTACGCCTACCCAGACCGAAGTTCTGGTGCAGGGCACTGACAAGCAACGCGTCGGTGAGGTGGCCGCCAAGATTCGCGGTTTCCGTCCGCCGGAGCCCTACAAGGGCAAGGGCGTGAAGTACGCCGGGGAAACCATCATTCGCAAGGAAGCCAAGAAGGCGTAAGTTCGCCGCGGATCCGTCCGCAAGCACCCGGCCATTCGTGGCCGGACTTCTGAACAAAATCGCTCCCTTGGTAGTTTTTCGAGAACCCAGACTAATGAACAAGAATACTGCCCGCCTGCGTCGCGCCAAGTCGACCCGCAGCCACATCCGCAAGCTCGGCGTGCCTCGCCTGTCGGTGCTGCGTACCGGCCAGCACATGTACGCCCAGGTCTTTACTGCCGATGGTTCCGCGGTGCTGGCTGCGGCCTCGACCACCCAGGTCGCGGTTCGTGAAGGCTTGAAAGGCCTGAAGAATGCCGAAGCCGCCGCCAAGGTGGGTCAGGCGATAGCCGCCGCCGCCAAGGCTGCGGGTATCGAAAAGGTCGCCTTTGACCGCTCGGGCTATCGCTATCACGGCCGCATCAAGGCGTTGGCTGACGCCGCGCGCGAAGGTGGGCTGCAGTTCTGATACGGCCTGCCCGTAACATTCCTGCCGACGCGGGTTGCGTCGGGCGTGCCGGTGGGTTTCCGCTGTCACGCACCACCGGATCGACTCAACAACGATAAGCGGCTACGCCGCAAATTATTTTCCATTTCCAGGAATCAAACATGGCTAACGAACGTGATTCGCGCGGACGCGGCAGGCGCGAAGAAATAGACGACGGAATGATCGAGAAATTGATCACGGTCAACCGCGTCAGCAAGACTGTTAAGGGTGGCCGCCAGTTCACCTTCACCGCACTGACCGTCGTCGGTGACGGCGCTGGTAAGGTCGGCTTCGGTTACGGCAAGGCCCGCGAAGTGCCCATGGCGATCCAGAAGTCGATGGAATATGCCCGCAAGGACATGAAGCACGTCGACCTCAACAATGGCACCTTGTGGCATTCGGTGAAGTCCGGCCACGGAGCGGCTCGGGTCTACATGCAGCCCGCTTCGGAAGGTACCGGGGTAATCGCCGGCGGCGCGATGCGCGCCGTGCTCGAGGCGGTCGGGGTGAAAGACGTGTTGGCCAAGGCCATTGGTTCCCGCAACCCGATCAACCTGGTTCGCGCGACGCTGATCGGTCTCGGCCAGATGCATTCGCCCGCCAAGATCGCAGCCAAGCGCGGCAAGAAGGTCGAGGATCTGCAACATGGTTAAGTCGACTGAGAACAAAACCGATGCGCCCAAGGGCGGTACCGTCAAGGTGCGCCTGGTCAAGGGACTGCGTGGGACCCAGGGACGCCATCGCCTTTCGGTGAAGGCGCTCGGGCTGCGCAAGATCAATGACATGCGCGAACTGAAGGACAGCCCCCAGGTCCGTGGCCTGATCAACACGGTCCATTACCTGGTCCGGGTCGAGGAGTAATCATCATGCGTCTCAATACACTATCGCCCGCAGAGGGCGCCCGCGAAGACCGCAAGCGCGTCGGACGCGGTATCGGTTCGGGCCTGGGCAAGACCGCAGGCCGCGGCCACAAGGGTTCCTTCGCGCGTTCGGGTAAAGGCAAGATCCGGGCCGGTTTCGAAGGCGGCCAGATGCCAATGCATATCCGGTTGCCGAAGGTCGGTTTCCGTAGCAAGACCAAGAACGACACTGCCGAAGTGATGCTGTACCAGCTCGATCAGCTGGATGCCGGCGATATCGATTTCGCGACCTTGCGTGCGGCCAAACTGGTGCCGAGCACTGCCAAGCGGGCCAAGTTGGTCCTGAAGGGCGAAGTGACCAAGAAGTTCGTATTCAAGGGTGTGCTCGCCACTGCCGGTGCCAAGGCTGCGGTCGAAGCGGCCGGCGGCAAGGTCGAGGAGTAAGTCGGGCATGGCGCGCAGCAGTAACGCGATGAGCGGCGTAGGCGGAGGGCTCGGGAAGTTCACCGAGCTTCGCCAGCGTCTGATGTTCGTGGTTGGTGCACTGCTGGTGTATCGCGTCGGCTGCTACATCCCCGTGCCCGGGGTCAACCCGGAGGCCATGCTGCGCCTGATGGAGACACAGGAAGGCACCATCGTCGACATGTTCAACATGTTCTCCGGTGGTGCGCTGGAGCGCTTCAGCCTGTTCGCACTGAACGTGATGCCGTACATCTCGGCGTCCATCATCATGCAGTTGATGGTGCAGATACTGCCCAGCCTGAAGGCGGTCCAGAAAGAGGGTGAATCGGGTCGGCGCAAGATCACCCAATGGTCCCGGCTGGGCGCAATCCCGCTGGCGGTTTTCCAGGCCTGGGGCATCGCCACTGCTTTGCAGGCCGGAGGTGCGAGCCAGGGTATCCCGGTGGTCTACAGCCCCGGCGCAGGATTTGTACTGACGGCGGTGATTTCCCTGACGGCCGGCACCATGTTCCTGATGTGGGTGGGTGAACAGGTGACCGAGCGCGGCATCGGCAACGGCGTTTCGCTGATCATCTTCGCCGGTATCGTCGCCGGATTGCCTTCGGCCGTGCTGAACATGTTCGAGCAGGTCCGCAACGGCGAGATGGGTACGCTGACCGCAATGTCGGTGGCCGCCATCGTGCTGGGCGTGACCTACTTCGTAGTGTTCGTGGAGAGCGGGCAACGTCGGATCACGGTTAATTATGCGAGGCGCCAGGGTGGCCGCAACGCATACATGAACCAGTCCTCGTTCCTGCCGCTCAAGCTCAACATGTCCGGCGTCATCCCGCCGATTTTTGCCTCCAGCATCGTGATGTTTCCGGCGACTGCGGCAACCTGGTTCAGCCAGGGTGATTCCTCGTCGTTCATGCTCAAGGTCAGTCAGTGGCTGAACCCGGGTGAACCGTTGCATCTGCTGATCTACGGTGGCCTGATCGCGGGCTTTACGTTCTTCTATACTGCGCTGGTCTTCAACTCGCAGGAAACCGCTGACAATCTCAAGAAGTCGGGCGCCCTGATTCCTGGCATTCGGCCCGGCAAGGCGACTGCCGACTATGTTGACGGGGTTTTGACGCGGCTGACCGCGGCCGGCGCGGCGTATCTGGTGCTGGTCTGTTTGCTGCCGGAGTTGATGCGCGCGAAAATGGGGATATCCTTCTATTTTGGCGGTACCTCGTTGCTCATCGTTGTGGTGGTGGTAATGGACTTCATCTCGCAGATCCAGGCGCACTTGATGTCACACCAGTACGAGAGCTTGCTCAAGAAGGCAAATCTAAAGGGATCCAAGAGCGGCCTCGCCCGCTGATGGCTCCCTGGTCGTCCGGCACGGTGCCGGATGCCCGAGGCGACAAGGCGACCGGGTTCAATGTCCGGATCGCTGATACAGGTAACACGGAGCACGGGGCTACCACACCCCGGTTCCAGCAGGGCGACTCGTGCGGTGTCTCGCGCGCGAGTGGGTTCGGACCGATCTGCGCGCCAGAGTAGCGCGCGGTGTCGGGGAGGGCGGCTTGACACCGCGCGCCTCGGCAGTTCGAACTCGTCGCCGGAGCATGGGCACACTCCCCATGCCGTCGCAACGCAACGCTTCGGCGTGGCGGGGCTTCCTATTAACCCGAGACCTTGATAAAATTTCCGATTCACTTTTTCAGTGAACCTCTCTACCGGGTTGTCAGGATCCGGTTGCCAAACCAGTTGGAGATCGCGTTATGGCGCGTATTGCGGGCGTCAACCTGCCTGCCCAGAAGCACGTCTGGGTCGGGTTGCAAAGCATTTACGGCATTGGCCGTACTCGTTCCAAGCAAGTGTGTGATTCAGCCGGCGTTACCGCGTCGACCAAGATCCGCGACTTGTCCGAGCCCGAGGTCGAGCGTTTGCGCGGCGAAATCGGCAAGTTCGTCGTCGAGGGTGATCTGCGCCGCGAGATCGGCATGTCGATCAAGCGCCTGATGGACCTGAGCTGCTACCGCGGCCTGCGGCATCGCCGTGGCCTGCCGCTGCGTGGCCAGCGCACAAAAACCAACGCACGTACCCGGAAGGGTCCGCGTCGGGCCATCAGGAAGTAAGGGGTAGATCATGGCCAAGCCAACCGCTACGAAAACGAAGAAGAAGATCAAGCGCGTCGTCACCGACGGCATCGCCCACGTCCACGCTTCGTTCAACAACACCATCATCACGATCACCGACCGCCAGGGCAATGCATTGTCGTGGGCGACTTCGGGCGGCGCGGGCTTCCGCGGTTCGCGCAAGTCGACCCCGTTTGCCGCCCAGGTGGCCGCCGAGAAGGCCGGCCGCGCTGCGCTGGACTACGGCGTCAAGTCGCTGGAAGTGCGCATCAAGGGCCCGGGTCCGGGTCGGGAGTCCGCCGTTCGTTCGCTGAACAACGTCGGCTACAAGATCATCAACATCATCGACGTGACGCCAATTCCGCACAACGGTTGCCGCCCGCCGAAAAAGCGTCGCGTCTGAGGAGCTGAAGAAGAATGGCTCGTTATATTGGTCCTACCTGCAAGCTCGCCCGTCGCGAAGGCGTCGACCTCGGTCTGAAGTCGCCGTCACGTGCACTCGATTCCAAGTGCAAGCTTGAGCAGAAGCCCGGTCAACATGGCGCGACGCTTCGTCGCGGCAAGATGTCCGATTACGCAAACCAGCTCCGTGAAAAGCAGAAGGTCAAGCGCGTTTATGGCTTGCTGGAACGCCAGTTCCGGAACTACTACAAGAAGGCTGCGGCCAAGCGGGGCAACACGGGTGAAATCCTGTTGCAGCTCCTCGAGACCCGCCTGGACAACGTCGTGTACCGCATGGGGTTTGCAGTGACCCGTCCGGCGGCTCGCCAGCTGGTCTCGCACCGCGGCGTTACCGTCAACGGCAAGTCGGTCAACCTGCCGTCCTACCAGATCAAGGCAGGCGATGCGGTGGTGCTGTCAGAACGCGCGCAGAAGCAGTTGCGCGTGCAGGAGTCGCTGACCGTGTCACAGCAGATGGACCTGTCGCCAGCCTGGATCGAGGTGGACGGCAAGAAGTTCACCGGCGTGTTCAAAGCGGTACCGGATCGCGCCGATCTGCCTGCCGACATCAACGAAGCGCTGATCATCGAGCTGTACTCGAAGTAATTCATCTGTTCTTGAGCTGCGGGCCTCAGGCCCCAGGCTCACAGGAGACTCCACAACATGACGGTTACCGCCAATCAGGTACTGCGCCCACGCGGTCCCCAGATCGAAAGCCTTTCTGGCAACCGCGCCAAGGTCGTCATTGAACCGCTCGAGCGGGGCTATGGCCACACCCTGGGCAACGCGTTGCGCCGCGTGCTGCTGTCGTCGATTCCGGGTTTTGCCATCACCGAAGTCGCGATCGAAGGCGTGCTGCACGAGTACACCACGGTCGAGGGGTTGCAGGAGGATGTACTTGAAGTCCTGCTCAACCTCAAGGACGTCGCCGTCCGCATGCACACTGGCGAATCGGCGACCCTGTCGCTGAGCAGCCAGGGCCCAGGCGTCGTGACCGCGGCCGACATCAAGACCGACCACAACGTCGAGGTCATCAACGGCGACCACGTGATCGCCCACTTGACCAAGGACGCGTCGCTCAAGATGGAAATCAAGGTCGAACGTGGCTATGGCTACCAGCCGGCGACTGCGCGTCGCCGTCCGGACGAGGAGACCCGCACGATTGGTCTTCTGATGCTGGATGCGAGTTTCAGCCCGATTCGTCGCGTCGCCTATTCGGTCGAAGCTGCCCGAGTCGAGCAGCGTACCGATCTGGACAAGCTGATCCTGGACATCGAGACCAACGGCACGATCGACGCCGAGGAAGCCGTTCGCACGGCCGCCGAGATCCTGAGCGACCAGTTGTCGGTGTTTGGTGATTTCACCCAGCGCGAACGCGGTGCTCCCAAGACGGCTCCCACTGGCATCGATCCGGTCCTGTTGCGTCCTATCGACGACCTGGAGCTCACCGTGCGCTCGGCCAACTGCCTCAAGGCCGAGAGTATTTACTACGTCGGTGACTTGATCCAGAAGACCGAAGTCGAATTGCTGAAGACGCCGAACCTCGGCAAGAAGTCGCTCACCGAGATCAAGGAAGTGCTTGCCCAGCGCGGCCTGTCGCTCGGTATGAAGCTCGAAAACTGGCCGCCAGCGGGTATCGCCTCGCACGGCATGATGGGCTAAACAGGAAACAAGACCATGCGCCACCAGAAATCAGGACGCAAGTTCAACCGTACCAGTGCCCATCGCGATGCGATGTTCACCAATATGGCCGCGTCGCTCATCAAGCACGGAGCGATCCGTACCACCCTGCCAAAGGCCAAGGAGCTGCGCCGCGTAGCGGAGCCGCTGATCACCCTGGCAAAGACCGATGGGGTGGCCAACCGCCGCCTTGCCTTCTCGCGCTTGCGTGACAAGGAAGCGGTCGGCACGTTGTTTGTCGAGCTGGGCCCGCGTTACAACGCGCGTCCAGGCGGCTACCTGCGCATCCTCAAGTGCGGGTTCCGCGCTGGCGACAATGCGCCGATGGCCTACGTTGAACTGGTCGATCGTCCGCAAGCAGTCGCGGAGTAGTCGACCGGAGAATCGATGGGTGGCCTTCGCCGCCCGGTCGATGACGTGAATACCCCGGCTTGGTGCCGGGGTTTTTGCGTTCAGCGGGCATCACCTCCGTTCGGCGTGTCACGGGCTTTTTGGCCGGTCCAGGAGGTGCTGGTGTGGATTGCACATTGCATGGCGGCTACAAATCCGTATTGTGTCGATCCATGACTATGCCAACCAACCCCATTTCGCAGTTTCGCCTCCGCTTCCTGCTCGGCTTTGTTGCCTGCGCCGGACTGATCGGTTATGCGCTGTATACGCAGTTTTATGGCGGCTTGCTGCCGTGCCCGCTGTGCATCTTCCAGCGCGTCGCGTTTGCTGGGCTGGGCCTGGTATTTCTTGTTGGCGGCCTGCATGGGCCAGGGAGCACCTTCGGGCGGCGCGCGTATGGCGTGATTGCGTTGATGGTGGCAGGGGTGGGGGTCGCGATCGCGGGTAATCACGTACGCCTGCAGCACCTGCCTGCCGATCAGGTCCCGGCTTGCGGTCCGGGCCTGGATTACATGCTCGAGGCAATGCCGATCAGCGGCGTCGTGCGCCGGGTAATGACCGGCTCGGGTGAGTGCGCAGAGGTCGACTGGTCGCTGCTCGGTTTGTCGATGCCAACCTGGAGTTTGATGGCATTCGTGGTGCTTGCGCTGTGGGCGGTGTTCGCTGGGTTTCGGCGTTCGTGATGGGTCGTGGCGCGGCCGGCGACTGCGCGCATTGCAAGGCGCGTCGTCCACGTGGATGATGCAATGCTGCCCTGCAATATAGCTGTTTGATCCAATGCCGAGTCCCGACCGTAACCTCCATCCAGTGAACTTGCCCGCCAACTGGGCCCCTGCGTCCTGGCGCGGGATGAAGGCGTTGCAGCAGCCGCGCTACGACGATGCCGACGAGTTGGCCGGTGTGCTGCAGGAGCTGCGTGCGCTGCCGCCACTGGTAACGTCCTGGGAGATCCTCGCGCTCAAACAGCAAGTTGCCGATGCACAGGACGGTAAATGCTTCCTGCTGCAGGGAGGTGATTGCGCCGAGACCTTCGATGCCTGCTCCTCGGACGTGATTTCCAACCGGCTCAAGGTGTTGTTGCAGATGAGTCTGGTGTTGGTGCATGGGTTGCGCAAACCCGTGGTGCGCGTCGGGCGGTTTGCGGGTCAGTACGCCAAGCCACGGTCGGCCGATACCGAAACCATCGACGGCGTGACCGTTCCCTCCTACCGCGGTGACATGGTGAACGCGCCGGAATTCAATGCCGTCGCCCGGCGACCCGACCCTCGCCGCATGGTCAAGGCGCATGCGCGCTCGGCGATGACGATGAATTTCGTGCGCGCGTTGATCGATGGCGGCTTTGCAGACCTCCGGCATCCTGAATACTGGAATCTCGACTGGGTGGGGCATTCGCCGCTGGCGAACGAGTATCGACAAATGGTCGACTCGATCGGCGGTGCGGTGCGTTTCATGGAAACGCTGTCCGGCGGTTCGGTCAGGAACCTGGAGCGGGTGGATTTTTACACCTCGCACGAAGCGTTGTTGTTGCCGTATGAGGAGTCAGTGACCCGGCAGGTGCCGCGGCATTGGGGCTGGTTCAACCTAGGTACCCATTTCCCGTGGATCGGCATGCGTACGGCAGCGGTCGATGGCGCCCACGTCGAGTACTTCCGCGGCATCCGCAACCCGATCGGGCTGAAGGTCGGGCCGTCGACTACCCCGGACCAGTTGCTGCGGGTCATCGATGTGCTGAACCCCGAGAACGAGGCCGGCAAGCTCACCCTGATCCACCGGATGGGCGCGGCGAATATTGCCGATAGCCTGCCGCCGCTGCTGGACACGATTCGACGGGATGGGCGACGGGTGTTGTGGGTTTGCGATCCGATGCACGGCAATACCGAAGCGACCACCAACGGCTACAAGACCCGTCGTTTTGCGAACATCGGCAGCGAGCTGGAGCAGGCGTTCGACTTGCATGCTGCCGCGGGCACGCGTTTGGGCGGCGTGCACCTGGAGCTTACCGGCGAGGATGTCACCGAGTGCCTGGGCGGCGCACGTGATCTGACCGAGGTCGACCTGGAGCGTGCGTATCGCTCTACCGTCGATCCGCGCCTGAATTATGAGCAGGCGCTGGAAGTGGCGATGCTGATCGTGCGCAAGCAGGCGCAGTTGACCGCGGCAGGTTAGGCGCCTCGCCCCGATCCGTTCGGAACCGTCGTCACAAAAAAAGCCGCCCGGACTGGGCGGCTTTTTCATCGGCCCGGCACGAAAATGCCGGGCCGTACCGTGCACGGGTGGGTCAGCCGCGGCTCGCGCGCTTCCGGTCGTTCTCGGTTAGATGCTTCTTGCGCAGGCGGATTTCCATCGGCGTGACTTCCACCAACTCATCATCCTCGATGAAATCCAGTGCCTGTTCCAGCGTGTACTTGATCGCGGGTGTCAGCTTGATTGCATCATCCTTGCCCGAGGCGCGCATGTTGGTCAGCGGCTTGGTCTTGATGGCATTGACCGTGAGGTCGTTGTCTTTGGAGTGGATGCCGATCAGCTGGCCTTCGTACACGTTGTCGCCTTCTGCAGCGAACAGTTTGCCGCGCTCTTCCAGTGGCCCCAGCGAATAGGCAGGAGTGGCACCGGCGGAATTGGAGATCATCACGCCGTTGGAGCGCTTGGCGATCGCGCCGACCGCGCGCGGGCCGTAATGGTCGAATACATGGAACAGCAGGCCGGTGCCCTGGGTCAGCGTCTTGAACTCATTCTGGAAGCCGATCAGTCCGCGGGCGGGGATCATGTAATCCAGTCGCACGCGCCCCTTGCCGTCGGATTCCATGTTTTTCAGCTGGCCCTTGCGGATGCCCAGTTTCTCCATGACGCCGCCCTGGTGCTGCTCTTCGATGTCGACCACGAGTTGCTCGACCGGCTCCATCATCTGGCCATCGACTTCCTTGATGATGACTTCCGGGCGCGATACCGCCAGCTCGAAGCCCTCGCGCCGCATGGTCTCAATCAGGACCGACAGGTGCAGCTCGCCGCGACCGGAGACGAGGAACTTGTCCGGATCCGAGCCTTCCTCCACTTTCAGCGCGACGTTGTGCAGGGTCTCGCGCTCCAGCCGTTCACGGATCTGGCGGCTGGTGATGAACTTGCCGCCACTGAAGTCCTTGCGACCGGCGAACGGCGAGTTGTTGACCTGGAAGGTCATGCTGATGGTCGGCTCGTCCACGGTCAGCGCGGGCAGGGCTTCCGGAGCGTCCACCGCGCACAGGGTGTCGGAAATGCTCAGGCCCTGGACGCCTGAAATGGCGATGATGTCACCAGCCTCGGCTTCCTCGACCTCAACCCGCTCCAGACCCATGAACCCGAGCACCTGCAGTACCTTGCCCTGGCGCTTCTTGCCTTCCCGGTCAATGACAGTGATCGGCATGTTGGTGTGGACCTTGCCGCGCTGGATGCGCCCCACGCCGATCAGTCCGACGAAGTTGTTGTAGTCCAGCTGGCTGATGAGCATCTGGAACGGGCCGTCCGGATCGACCTGCGGCGGCGAGACGTGCTCCATGATCGCCTCGTACAGCGGGGTCATGTCGCCGCTGCGAACGCTGTCGTCGAGCCCTGCATAACCATGCAGCGCCGAGGCATACACGATGGGGAAATCGAGCTGCTCGTTGGTGGCGCCGAGCTTGTCGAAAAGGTCGAACACCTGGTCGATCACCCAGTCCGGGCGTGCGCCTGGCCGGTCGATCTTGTTGACCACCACGATCGGCTTGAAGCCCATCGCGAACGCCTTCTGGGTCACGAAGCGCGTTTGCGGCATCGGTCCGTCCATCGCATCGACCAGGATCAGCACCGAGTCGACCATCGACAGCACGCGCTCGACCTCGCCGCCGAAGTCGGCGTGTCCCGGGGTGTCGACGATGTTGATGCGGTTGCCCTGCCAGGTGACGGCGGTGTTCTTGGACAGGATCGTGATGCCACGTTCCTTTTCCTGATCGTTGCTGTCCATCACGCGCTCGGCGAGCATGGTGCGTTCGGAGAACGTGCCGGACTGCTTGAGCAGGCAATCGACGAGGGTGGTCTTGCCGTGGTCGACGTGGGCGACGATGGCGATATTGCGCAAGCGTTCGATGGACATGGGGACGGGCGCCAAGGGCGCTTCTTTTCGATAGGGAAGTCAACCAGTATATCCCTATGCAATAGATGCGCGAGGATTGATTGAGCGTGGGTTAAACTTGGCGGTCTGGCGTTCACCTAGACACGCCCCCACAGATTCCGGAGTGATCCATGACCCTGACCGCCACCTTTGATACCGAACGCGGCCCGATCCGCGTCGAGCTTGCCGCCGACAAGGCGCCGCTGACGGTTGCGAATTTCGTCAACCTGGCCAAGCGCGGTTACTACGACGGCCTGAATTTCCACCGCGTCCTGAACGACTTCATGGTCCAGGGCGGCTGCCCGCAGGGCACCGGTACCGGTGGCCCGGGTTACCGTTTCGAGGACGAGGCCAGCAACGGCCTGGGTCACGAGCGCGGCGTATTGTCGATGGCCAACGCGGGTCCGGGCACCAACGGCAGCCAATTCTTCATCACCCACGTGCCGTGCCCATGGCTGGACGGCAAGCACACCGTGTTCGGCAAGGTGCTCGAGGGCCAGGACATCGTGGATAGCGTCAAGCAGGGCGACAAGATCAACGCGGTCACGCTTGAAGGCGATGTTGATGCCGCGCTGGCCGCCAAGGCCGACCGTGTCGCGGACTGGAACAAGACCCTGGACGCCAACGCGTAAGCAGGCGGTAAACCGATGGCGTGACGTCCGCGGCGGACCACCGTCGCTGGCGTCCACCGCATGATCCGATTTTCCACGAGGTTGTTGCGATGCCCCAGTTTGCCCGCCGTATCGGTCGCGCCCGGCCCAGTGCGATCATGCAGGTCTCGGAGAAAGCCAAGCGCTTGAAAGCCGAAGGCCGCGATATCATCAGCTTCTCGATTGGCGTGCCGAACTTCCTGCCGGGTGAGCATGTCTACCAGGCCGCCCGCGATTCGCTGGCAAGCGACAGCGGCCAGTACGGCAGCAATCGGGGCTCGGATGCCTTGCTGGATGCGTTTCTTGCGCACATCGGCAAGATCGGGTTGACCGGCTATACCCGTTCCAATCTGGGCGTCGGCATCGGTGCCAAACAGGTGCTGTACAACCTGGCCGAGGCGCTGCTCGACGAGGGCGACACGATCGCCTTCGCGGTGCCGTACTGGACCAGCTACCTGGACATTGCGCAGATCGTCAATGCCAAGGTCGAACTGCTGCCGTGCCCGCCGGAGCAGGACTACAAGCTCACCCCCAGGCAACTGGAAGCCGCGCTGGAAAACAAGCCGCGGGTGTTCCTGTTCAATAATCCGTCCAACCCCACCGGCATGGTGTACGGCCAGGACGAGATCTCGGCTCTGGCCGATGTGCTGGTGCGTTATCCCGACACCTGGGTCATCACCGATGACATCTACAACCGGATGGTGTTTGACGGACTGGGCTACCACAACTTCGTCCACGCCCGCCCCGAATTGCGCGACCGGGTGATCTTCGTCGACTCGCTGTCCAAGACCTACGGCATGCCGGGCTGGCGGGTCGGCCTGTTGGCCGGACCCGAGTCGGTCGCCAAAGCGGTGGCTACGCTCAACTCCAACCACATCACCAGCATCCCCGAGGCGGCCCAGGTCGCGGCGATCGCGGCATTCACCGGTCCGCAGGACGTGCCGGAAGCCAAGTGCAAGGAGTTCCAGGCCAAGCGCGACCAGGTGATGCAGGCGCTGGATGCGATTCCGGGGTTGGTGTGTCCGCGCCCGCAAGGGGCGTTCTATGCGTTCCCGGACGTCAGCGTAGCGTTTGGCAAGACCCACGCGCCCAGCGGCCTGAAAGTCGATGATGACCTGTCGTTATGTAGCGCGCTGCTGGAGGCCAAGGGCGTGGCCTGCGTGCCCGGGTCGGCATTCGGTGAGCCGCGTGCCATGCGTATCAGTTACACCTGTCCGACGCCGCAGCTGGCGCCGGGTTTGCAGCGTATCCAGGAATTTTTTGCCGAATTGCGCTGAGCCGCAGGGTGGGCCGTGGCCCACCATCTCCCACGCGGTGGGCCAAGGCCTGCCCACGATGCATTGAGGATCCAAACCATGAAACAACCCGTCCGCGTTGCCGTTACCGGTGCTGCCGGCCAGATCGGCTATTCCCTGCTGTTCCGTATTGCCTCAGGCGAGATGCTCGGCAAGGACCAGCCGGTCATCCTGCAGATGCTGGAGCTGCCGATGGAGAAGGCCCAGGCCGCGCTGAAGGGCGTGATGATGGAGCTGGAAGACTGCGCGTTCCCGCTGCTGGCCGGCATGGTTGGCACCGATGACGCCGAGGTCGCGTTCAAGGATGCCGACATCGCGTTGCTGGTCGGCGCGCGTCCGCGCGGGCCCGGCATGGAGCGCAAGGACCTGCTGTTGGAGAACGCGAAGATCTTCACCGCCCAGGGCGCGGCGCTGAACAAGGTCGCCAGTCGCGACGTCAAGGTGCTGGTGGTCGGCAATCCGGCCAATACCAATGCCTATATCGCGATGAAGTCGGCACCCGACCTGAAGGCGAAGAACTTCACTGCGATGCTGCGGCTGGACCACAACCGCGCACTGTCGCAGCTGGCCAGCAAGGCCGGTGTGTCGGTCGGCGATATCGAGAAATTCACCGTCTGGGGCAACCACAGCTCGACCATGTATCCGGACTATCGCTTCGCAACCGTCAATGGTGCGTCGCTGCAGGACAAGATCGGTGATGCCGGCTGGAACGCCGATACGTTCATCCCGGTGGTGGCCAAGCGCGGCGCGGCGATCATCGAGGCGCGTGGCCTGTCATCGGCAGCCTCGGCGGCCAATGCGGCCATCTGCCACATCCGCGATTGGGTGCTCGGCAGCGATGGCGCCTGGGTGACGATGGGCGTGCCGTCCGATGGCAGCTATGGCATCCCCGAAGGCGTTATCTACGGCGTCCCGGTGACTACCAAGGCTGGCGAGTACGCGCGGGTCGAAGGCCTGGAAATCGATGCCTTCAGTCGCGAGCGGATGGACAAGACCCTGGCCGAGCTCGAGGAAGAGCGGGCCGGCGTCGCCCATTTGCTGGACTGAGCGCGCCACACCTTGATGCGCAACGCGACCAGCACAAGCCGCGGGTCGTAATCATGCCGCTACTTCCAACCGGAAGGGGTGGCTAAAAGAGGAACCAAGATGAGCGAGAACACCAACACCTTGCCGAAGCCGAAGAAATCGGTCGCCCTGTCGGGCACTGCCGCCGGCAACACCGCGCTGTGTACCGTCGGCCGTAGCGGCAACGACCTGCATTACCGGGGTTACGACATCAAGGACCTGGCGACGAAGTCGACCTTCGAGGAAGTCGCCCACCTGCTGGTGCATGGCGCGTTGCCGACCACAGCCCAGTTGGCCGCCTACAAGACCAAGCTGCAGCGCCTGCGCGGCTTGCCGGCGCTGGTTACCGAAGCGCTGGAGCTGGTCCCCGCCAATGCCCACCCGATGGACGTGCTGCGTACCGGCTGCTCGATGCTCGGTACGGTATTGCCAGAGCGCGACACCCACGCAGCGTCCGAGGCGCGTGACATCGCCGACCGGCTGATCGCAAGTTTCGGTTCGATGCTGCTGTATTGGTGGCAGTTCACCCACAACGGCCGCCGGATCGACGTGGAGACCGAGGACGACTCGGTTGCCGGGCACTTCCTGCACCTGCTGCACGGCGCGCCGCCAAGCGCGCTGCACGCTGACGCGCTGGACAAGTCGCTGGTGCTGTATGCCGAGCACGAGTTCAATGCCTCCACGTTTGCCGGTCGCGTGATTGCCGGTACCGGCTCGGACATGTACTCCTGCCTGACCGGTGCGATCGGCGCGTTGCGTGGTCCCAAACACGGCGGCGCGAATGAGGTGGCGATGGACATCATCTCGCGCTATGCCACCGCTGATGAGGCGGAGGCCGACATCCGCGCGCGAGTGGAACGCAAAGAGATAGTGATCGGCTTCGGCCACCCGGTCTACACCGTCGGCGATCCGCGCAACCCGATCATCAAGGAGATCTCGCGCCAGTTGTGCGCCGAAGGTGGCAACCAGGTCCTGTTCGACGTGTCCGAGCGCATCGAGAACCTGATGATGGACACCAAGAAGATGTTCCCCAACCTGGATTGGTACAGCGCGTCGGCGTATCACATGCTGGGCATCCCGACGGCGATGTTCACGCCGTTGTTCGTGATCGCCCGCACCACCGGCTGGAGCGCGCACGTGATCGAGCAGCGCGAGGACGGCAAGATCATTCGTCCCAGCGCGAACTATGTCGGGCCGGAAGATCGCGACTACGTGGAGATCAGCCAGCGCTGAGGGTGGTTGTGCAGTGCCCCGGCATGGGGCGTTCACGTGAAATGGAAACGCCGCGCAACCGCGCGGCGTTTCTGCTTCTGGCCAGTCCAGATTGGCAGCCAGTCCGGTCGGTCCGGCTCAGCTCAGCCCTTCGGCCTTGAGCGCCGCCTGCACGCCGGCATCGGCGTCCATCCGCGACTTGAATGCCGTCAGGTTGTCCAGGCCGGACAAGTCGATGCCAACTGCGCCGGCCCAGCGCAGGGTGATGTACAGATAGGGGTCGGCGAAACTGCGGAAGCCCACCAACCACTGCTTGCCGTCGAGCTGTGTATCGGCGCGCTCGAACAGGCCGCGCAGCCGTTTCTTTGCGGCGTCCTTGACGGCATCGTGCTGGCTGGCGTCCGCGTGGAACGCACCTGGACTGAACAGCGGCACGAAGGCAGGGTGCAGGTCCGCATTGACAAACGCCAGCCAGCGAGTCGCCTGGGCACGCTGCCGGGCACTGCCATCGCCGGCCAAGCCGGCATCGGGGTAGCGATCGGCGATGTAGCCCATGATGGCGGCATTCTGGGTCAGCTGGAAATCACCCTCGACCAGAGCGGGTACGGCGCCGACCGGGTTGATCGCCCGGTATTCCGGCGACTTCATCGCCTCGGCGGTCATTACCTGGAATTCGAATGGCTGGCCGGTCCATTGCAGCGCAATGTGGTCGGCGGTAGAGCAGGCACCGGGCTTGGTATAGAGCTTCATGCGATCTCCGGAGTGGGAATAAGCGAAAGACGGGCCGATACCGTGGCACCGACCCGTCTGTTGATTATCCGCCGTCGATCGTAATCCTGCGTTACGGGCTGCCCGCGAACCGGGCGCCGTCAGGAGCCCTGTGGGGCCAGGTTCTGTACCTTCAGGAAGGTGTGGTCACCGATGGTGGCGACCTGGTAGGCATTGCGCCAGTTTGGGCTGGCGATCGCGAGCGCGGCAAAATGGCTTGCCCCGGGTACGATCTCGCGGCGCTCGCCGGCCGGCAACGCCCAGTTGCGCTGTGCTTCCAGTGCAATGGTGACCGACTCGGCCCAGGCCTCGGTATTGCTCAGGCGCATGTTGGGTGACACCAGGGAGGGCGCGAACTGCTTACGCGCAGTCACCACCTCGCACACACTGTCGCCCCAGATGCCGCTGTCGCGACGGCGCAATGCCACTTCGGCGACCGCCTGCTGTCCCTGGACCGATTGATCACGGGCTTCCAGGTACAAGGTGGTGCTCAAGCACAGCGAGTCTGCGCTTTGTGGTGACAGTACCGAGGCCAACCACAAAATCCAGGCCAGTTTCATGACGAACTCCTTGCTCCGTTGCGCCGACGTGTCCTGTCCACCGCGGTAAAGCGGAGAGCGGGACATCGCTGGCATCGCGTACTGGGGAGGCTGCGGCTCTCTGGCGCGCTTTGCCCCTTCACCTGACCTCGCTGAGTGCGGGCCGGCGTGGGTGTCACCTGCGTGGTGACTCGAAAGTTGCGGCACGGTAGCGGTCATAATTTAAATCCAGCCTGAACAGCTATCCCCGTTCAGCTTGGAAAAATCATGATTCAGTCACGCAGGAATTGTCCAGAACCAGCACCAGCGACGTTCTGCGGACGTACACGGTCGTTGTCGCCAGGGGTCCTGTTCAGTTTCGTCACTTACGACAGCCGGTAGCAAAGCGTCGCAAATGCGCGCTAAAAGGATGCGGCCAGCCGGCTTCCCTGTTCAATCGCCCGTTTGGCATCCAGCTCGACAGCACGGTCCGCGCCACCAATCACGTGCACCTGGCCCGGATGCCCGATCAACTGCGCTTGCAAAGGCTTGAAGGGCTCTTGTCCCGCGCACACCACAACCTGATCCACCGTCAGGGTCCGCTCGACATTGCCGACGCGGATCCGCAGGCCCTGATCATCGACCCCGAGGTATTCCACCGCACCCAGCATGTGGACGTGCCTGGCTTTCAACGTTGCCCGATGGATCCAGCCGGTGGTCTTGCCGAGGCGGGCACCCAACTTGCCGGCACTGCGCTGCAATAGCCAGACCTCGCGCGCGGCGAGTTCCGGCTTCGCGCTTACAAGACCGCCCCGATTGTTGGTGTAGGCCAGGTCGACACCCCATTCGTCTCGCCAACGATCCGCATTCAAGCTCGACGATTCCCCCTGGTGGGCCAGGAATTCGGCGACATCAAAGCCAATGCCGCCGGCACCGATGATCGCGACCTTGCGTCCCACCGTCACGTGGCCACCCAGCACCTCCAGGTAGCTGACAACCTTGGGATGCCCAGCACCGGGGAAGTCCACTTTCCGCGGGACCACGCCGGTGGCCAGCACGACGTGTTCGAAATCGGCCAGCGCTTCCGCATCAACATGCGTCTGCAAACGCAACTCCACGCCGGTCAGCTCGATCTGGCGCCCGTAGTAACGCAATGTCTCGTGGAATTCCTCCTTGCCCGGAATCTCCTTGGCGAGGTTGAACTGGCCGCCGATCTCGCTGGCGGCATCAAACAAGGTCACCTGGTGTCCACGCTGGGCGGCGATCGTCGCGCATGCCAGGCCAGCAGGACCGGCGCCGACCACGGCGATCTTCCTGGCAGCGGTGGTCGATGGATAATTCAACTCGGTCTCCGCGCAGGCCCGCGGGTTGACCAGGCAGCTCGCGCGCTGGTTGGCGAATACATGATCCAGACACGCCTGGTTGCAGGCGATGCAGGTGTTGATCTCGTCGCTGCGTCGGGCCTGCGCCTTCGCCACCCATTGCGGGTCGGCCAGCAGTGGCCGCGCCATCGACACCATGTCGGCCTCGCCGGCGGCAAGAATATGCTCGGCGGTTTCGGGCATGTTGATCCGGTTGGTGGTGATCAGTGGCACTGCGACCTCGGGCTTCAGGCGCGCGGTGATGCCGGCGAACGCGCCGCGCGGCACCGAGGTGGCGATCGTCGGCACCCGTGCCTCGTGCCAGCCGATGCCGGTGTTGATAAGTGTCGCGCCCGCAGCCTCGACCGCGCGTGCCTGGGCGACAACCTCGTCCCAGGCCAGGCCGCCGTCGACCAGGTCGATCATCGACAGCCGGTAGATCAGGATGAAATCCGGCCCACAGGCCTCACGGATACGGCGGACGATCTCGACCGCGAAACGCATCCGCCGCGTTGCGTCACCACCGAACGCGTCATCGCGCCGGTTAGTGCGGGGCGCGGTGAACTGGTTGAGCAGATAGCCCTCCGAGCCCATCACCTCGACGCCGTCATATCCGGCATCGCGAGCGAGCCGGGCGGTGTCGACGAACGCGTCGATCTGGCGCTCGACCGCGCGGGCTGACAACGCGCGCGGAGTGAATGGGTTGATCGGCGACTTGATCCGCGACGGCGCCACCTGCAGCGGGTGGTAGCCGTAGCGTCCGGCGTGCAGGATCTGCAGGCAGATGCGGCTGCCATAGGCGTGCACGGCATCGGTGACCTGGCGGTGTTTGCGCGCCTGCCACGACCAGCCCAGCGTGCCGCCGAACGGCTTGAGCCAGCCGACGATGTTGGGCGAGAAGCCGCCGGTGACGATCAGCCCGACCCCGCCGGCGGCGCGCTCGGCAAAGTAGGTGGCGAGCTTCGGGAAGTCGCGCGCCCGATCCTCCAACCCGGTGTGCATCGATCCCATCAGTACCCGGTTCGGCAGGGTGCAGAACCCCAGGTCGAGCGGAGTGAACAGGTGGGGGTAGAGCGGGTGCGGATCAGTGGGCGGCATGGGAGTACGTCGGCGTATGGATGCATCACGATGCCGGGAAAGCCGGTGCCCGGCAAGCCGCTGGAAGGGGCCGCGATTGGTGAGCCGGGAAAGACCGCATGGACGCACGGCAAAGGTGCATGCAAGCCGCGGCCGCGCCGATCTGGCAAAATGAACGGCTCCCCCCCTGATCGGATCCTTTTGCATGAGTCAGCACGACATCCGTTCCACCGTCCGTCCGACCCCCGACCAGCCGATGCTCGACATCGCCGAGTACGTCACCGGTTACCAGATCGATTCCACCGAGGCCTACGACACCGCGCGCTACATGCTGCTGGATTCGCTGGCCTGCGCCGCACTGGCGATGGACCACGAGGAATGCGTAAAGCACCTCGGGCCGCTGGTGCCTGGTGCGGAGATGAAGGGCGGAGCCCGGGTGCCCTATACCTCCCATGAGCTCGACCCCGTCCAGGCCGCCTACAACATCGGCGTGCAGATCCGCTGGCTCGACTTCAACGACACCTGGCTGGCCGCCGAGTGGGGCCACCCGTCCGACAACCTGGGCGCGATCCTGGGCGTCGCCGATTACCTGGGCCGCAAGGCCGAAGCTGATGGCGCCAAGGCGTTGACGGTCAAGGACGTGCTGGGCTACGCGATCAAGGCCCATGAGATCCAGGGTGGCTACGCGATCAAGAACTCGTTCAACCGGGTCGGCCTGGACCACGTGATCCTGGTGCGCCTGGCCTCGACCGCGGTGGCCACCAAGATGCTTGGCGGTGACAAGGAAGCGATCTGGACCGCGGTTTCGCACAGCTGGATCGACAACGGCATGCTGCGCACCTACCGCCACGCGCCCAATACCGGGCCGCGCAAGAGCTGGGCTGCCGGGGATGCCTGCCGCCGCGCCGTCACCCACGCATTGAACGCAGTGAAGGGCGTGGTCGGCTACCCAAGCGCGCTGAGCGTGCCGACCTGGGGCTTCTATGACATCGCCTTCCAGGGCAAGCAGTTCGAGTTCGAGCGTCCGTTCGGAAGCTATGTGATGGAGAACGTCCTGTTCAAGATCAGCTTCCCGGCCGAATTCCACGCCCAGACCGCCGTCGAGTGCGCGATGAAGCTGCACGAGCAGGTCAAGGACCGAATCGAGGACATCGAGCGCATCGAACTGCAGACCCAGGAAGCCGGGGTGCGGATCATCGACAAGACCGGCCCGCTGCACAACTATGCCGATCGCGACCATTGCCTGCAGTACATGGTGGCCGTACCGTTGATCTTCGGCCGCCTGGTCGCCGACGACTACAGCGATGCGGTGGCCGCCGATCCGCGCATCGATGCGCTGCGCGCCAAGATGACGGTCAGCGAGAACGAACAATTCACCAAGGACTACTTTGACCCGGCCAAGCGCTATATCGGCAACTCGGTGCAGGTGTTCTTCAAGGACGGCAGCAGTACCGAGAAGGTCTCGATCGATTTCCCGATCGGCCATCGCAAGCGTCGCGACGAAGGCATTCCGGTGCTGATGAAGAAGTTCGAGGCGGCCGTGCGCGGCAAGTTGCCAGCGGCGAAGGCCGACCGTCTGGTGGCGCTGGCGGCGGCTCCCGATGAGCTGGAAGCAATGCCGATCACCGAGTTGATGGATTTGTTCGCTAGCTGAATAGCGGCTGAGGACGAGACGCCGTCTGCGGAACTTGGACGGATGTTAGGCGTTTGTTAACACCACCTTCACGTGGCCGAACCTAACCTCTCCCTCGATGGCGTCATACCGGCTGCCGTCTTGAACGGTACGGAATCACGCAGAAGCGGTTTCCTGATTAGAACCAATACGGAGATACCCAATGAATAAGAAACTTCTCTGCGCCGCCTTGCTGGGTGGCTTGACTGTTGCAGGCGCGGCCAACGCGCAGGACTTCGATGATCGCTGGTACCTCACCGGCTCAGCGGGCATGAATATCCAGGACAGCAATCGGGACACCAGCAACGCCCCATTTGCAGCGATCGGTGTTGGTAAGTACTTGAACCCCAACTGGTCGCTGGACGGTGAGCTGAACTACCAGAACCCGAATGTCGAGCGCAACCGGGATTTGAACTGGAGCCAGTACGGTATTTCATTCGACCTGCGCCGCCACTTCCTGGCCGAGGGTCGGAGTTGGAACCCGTATGTAGTGATGGGCCTGGGTTACCAGCGCTCCGAAGAGGAGTACGCGCCGCAGGACGTGGGTAGCAACAGCCCCAACGGTCCTTTCCAGCGCGAAGATGGCCACGTGGCTGGCAAGCTCGGTTTTGGTGCACAGGGTGACGTCGGCCGGGTGAAGATCCGCACCGAGTTGGCCTACCGCATTGATGCCGACGACGACAGCATTGGCGCGTTCATGACCGACGACGTGCCGCGTGACGACGGTGCTGACTGGTTCGGCGACGTGCTGGCCTCCGTTGGCGTAGTCGTGCCGCTGGGTCCGGAGCCGGTTGCCCCGGTTGCCCCGGCGCCGGTTGCTCCGAGCTGCGCGGACCTGGATGACGACGGCGACGGCGTCAACAACTGTGACGACAAGTGCCCGGATTCGCAGGCTGGCCAGACCATTGGTCCGGACGGTTGCCCGGTGCCGGTCTCGATCGACCTGAAGGGCGTGAACTTCGACTTCGACAAGTCGACCCTGCGTCCGGACGCGGTTGCGATCCTGAGCGAGGCGGTGCAGATCCTGCAGCGTTACCCCGACCTGAAGGTCGAGGTTGCCGGTCATACCGACTCCAAGGGTACCGACGCGTACAACCAGTCGCTGTCGGAGCGTCGCGCCACCGCGGTGTATGACTACCTGAGCAGCAATGGTGTCGACGCCTCGCGCATGGTGGGCCCGAACGGTTACGGCGAGAGCCGCCCGATCGCGCCGAACACCAACCCGGACGGTTCGGATAATCCGGAAGGTCGTGCGCAGAACCGCCGCACCGAGTTGAACGTGCAGAACTAAGCACGTTGCCGTTACCGGTGGCGCTTTGACGCCGCCAATGCAACAAGCGAAGCCCGGCCATGTGCCGGGCTTCGCGTAATTTAACGCTGTTAATAAAGCGTCATGGGTGTGTATCATCAGGCGCCAGCGGTGCGACCAGCCTGCCGGTGTGCACTGCAGTTCCACCAGTTACGGCAGAGTTCGCCAAAAACCCCCCTGTTGTCCTTTAGTAAGGAGTGTGAGTTATGAAAATTCGCCTGTTGAGCACGGCGTTGCTTGCCGGCCTGGCGTTTGCGTCGGCAGCAAATGCGCAGGATTTCGATGATCGCTGGTACCTGACCGGATCGACTGGTTTCAATCTCCAGGACACCAAGCGTGAAACGAACGATGCCCCGTTCGTGACGCTGGGCGTGGGCAAGTTTGTCAGCCCCACTTGGTCGGTTGATGGTGAGTTGAACTACCAGAACCCCAATTTCGACGCCAACCAGGACATGAACTGGAGCCAGTACGGCGTTTCGCTTGACCTGCGTCGTCACTTCCTGGCCGAGGGCCGCAGCTGGAACCCGTATGCCCTGTTTGGCCTGGGTTACCAGCGCGCGGAAGAGGAATACGACAACTTCCCCAGTGCGAACTCGCCCGGTGAGCGCGAAGACGGCAACCTAGCGGCAAAGGTCGGTTTCGGCCTCCAGGGCGACGTGGGTCGCGTCGGTGTGCGTACCGAACTGGCCTACCGTGCCGATTTCGATGATCAGAGCGTGGCGGCCCCCAATGAAGACTGGTTCGGCGACCTGCTGGCCTCCGTTGGCGTAGTCGTGCCGCTGGGTCCGGAGCCGGTTGCAGCGGTTGCCCCGGCGCCGGTTGCCCCGAGCTGCGCGGACCTGGATGACGACGGTGACGGCGTCAACAACTGCGACGACAAGTGCCCGGATTCGCAGGCTGGCCAGACCATTGGTCCGGATGGTTGCCCGGTGCCGGTCTCGATCGACCTGAAGGGCGTGAACTTCGACTTCGACAAGTCGACCCTGCGTCCGGACGCGGTTGCGATCCTGAGCGAGGCGGTGCAGATCCTGCAGCGTTACCCCGACCTGAAGGTCGAGGTTGCCGGTCATACCGACTCCAAGGGTACCGACGCGTACAACCAGTCGCTGTCGGAGCGTCGCGCCACCGCGGTGTATGACTACCTGAGCAGCAATGGTGTCGACGCCTCGCGCATGGTGGGCCCGAACGGTTACGGCGAGAGCCGCCCGATCGCGCCGAACACCAACCCGGACGGTTCGGATAATCCGGAAGGTCGTGCGCAGAACCGCCGCACCGAGTTGAACGTGCAGAACTAAGCACGTAACAGCTACAGGTGGCTGTTCGCAGCCACCGATGTGACACACAAAGCCCGGCCAAGTGCCGGGCTTTGTTTTTGTGCGGTGACGTGCCCTGACCGTGTCGTGGCTGGTTGTTCGCATTGGGGCGCGCGCTTACACTGACGTGCGTCCTGCGGGGTGCCAGCCCCCGGTTTCCCAAGGAGATGAGTCATGTTGCGTGCTGCCGTCGTAATGGTGCTGTTGTCGTCCGCCGGCTTGGCGCACGCGCAGGATTCCATCCAGTGTGGCGCCCTGGTCGCGCCCCAGGCAATGTCGGTGCAGCCGACCGTGATCGCACCGGTAATCGCCGAGTTCGGTGCCCCGCGCCACCAGTTGGGGGCGCCAACGGGGGTATTGTCCCAAGCCTTGGGCGAATCGCTGGCGGTTGACCAGGTGCTGTTCCGCCTCCAGGTCGAGCGTTGCGGTGTTGTCGCCAGCGTGATCCCGGCAGCACCGCCGGTGAGTCCTCCCCTTGCCGACACCGGTGCCGCAGTTGGTGTTGCCGCGCCTGTCGCCACCGTCGTGCCGGCAACCGCCAGCACTGCGATGCCGACGGCAGCCGATCCGGCGGCCTATAAGCCCCGTACCGAATTCGACAATACCCCGTGGCGGTTCAACATGAACCAGAACGGCGAGCAGATGACGGCGGATGCCTTCGCGGCGTGGATGGAGTCCAAGGGCGTGCGCGTGGCCAAGGGTGCGGCACCCAAACCGGTGGCGGCAGTGCCAGTCAGCGGTGTCGCGGTGGATGGCTCGATCGTGGTGCCCGCCGGAGAAGCTCCTGCAGTGACGGTGCCCGAAACAGCAACTTCCGAAATGACCGCTGCCAGCGCGACGCCAGTCGAAGCACCCACCACTGAAACGGCGGTGCCCGAAACGCCATCGCCCGACGCCTCAACGTTGCCAGTTGAAGCGCCGACAGAGGCGATTGAACCGGACGAGGGCGGTTAACCGTCGCGTAATTCAAGCGACAGGCTTCACACTCGACAACGGCCGCTCATGCGGCCGTTGCTTCATTGGTCGGGATAGGATCAACCCTTGATGACGCCCAGCTCGCGACCGATACCGGTGAACGCGGCAATGGCCCGATCCAGGTGCTCGCGCGTATGCGCGGCGCTGATCTGGGTGCGGATGCGTGCCTTTCCCTGTGGCACCACCGGGAAGAAGAACCCGATCGCATAAATCCCTTCTTCCAACAGGCGCTCAGCGAATTTCTGTGCCAGCGGGGCATCGTGCAGCATGACCGGGACGATCGCGTGGGTGCCGGGCTGGATTTCGAAGCCGGCGCTGTTCATCTGCTCGCGGAAGTACGCGGTATTCGCGGCCAGTTGCTCGCGCAGGTCGCCGGCGGCATCCAGCATCTCGAACGCCTTGATGCCGGCAGCAACCACGTGCGGCGGCAACGAGTTGGAGAACAGGTACGGCCGCGAACGCTGGCGCAGCAGTTCGATGACCTCCTTCTTCGCCGTAGTGAACCCGCCCACCGCGCCGCCCATGGCCTTGCCCAGGGTGCCGGTGACGATGTCGATCTTGTCCAGCACGCCCTTGACCTCGGCCGAGCCGCGGCCGGTGGCGCCAAGGAAGCCGGTCGCGTGGCATTCGTCGATGTGCACCAACGCACCGTATTTTTTTGCCAGCGCGCAGATCTCGTCCAGTGGCGCGATGAAGCCATCCATCGAGAACACGCCATCAGTGGTAATCAGCTTGGTCTTGCAGCCCGCGGCATCGGCCGCCTGCAGCTGGCTTTCCAGATCGGCCATGTCGCAGTTGGCGTAACGGAAGCGCTGCGCCTTGCACAGGCGCACGCCATCGATGATCGAGGCATGGTTGAGGCTGTCGGAGATGACCGCATCATCGGGGCCGAGCAGCGGCTCGAACAAGCCGCCGTTGGCGTCGAAGCATGCCGCATAGAGGATGGTGTCCTCGGTGCCGAAGAATGTGGCGATGGTCTGCTCGAGCTGCTTGTGCAAGTCCTGGGTACCGCAGATGAAGCGCACCGAGGCCATGCCGAAGCCGTGGCTGTCCAACGCGTCCTTGGCGGCCTGGACCAGGTCCGGATGGTCGGCCAGGCCAAGGTAGTTGTTCGCGCAGAAGTTCAATACCGTCCGGCCATCGGCCAGCGTGATCTCGGCCGATTGCGGGCCGGTAATGATGCGTTCGGCCTTGAACAGACCCTGCTCGCGGATGGTTTCGAGTTCGTGGATGTAACCGGTCGTCAGTGACATGAAGTGCTCCGCGTAGGGCGGGTCACGGCCCGCCATGATGTGTGTCGGCGGGTCAGTGCCCGCCTCGAGTCAATTCCAGCTGAGCACGATCTTGCCGGACTTGCCGGCTTCCATCAGGTCGAAACCCTGCTGGAACTCGTCCACCGGCAACTGGTGAGTCAAGGCCTTGCCAAGCGGGAAGCCGCCCAACACCAGCTGGGTCATCTTGTACCAGGTCTCGTACATCTTCCGGCCGTACATGCCGTGCAGGGTGAGGCCCTTGAAGATGATCTTGTCCCAGTCCGCGCCGGCGCCCTGGGGCATGATGCCAAGCATCGCGATCTTGCCGCCGTGGTACATGCAATCGAGCATGTCGTTGAACGCGCGCGGGTTGCCGCTCATCTCCAGGCCGACATCGAAACCCTCCATGTGGAGGTCCTTCATCACGTCCTTGAGTGAGGTGTTGGCGACGTTGACCACGCGCGTCGCACCCATGTCGGCCGCAAGCTTCAACCGGTAGTCGTTGACGTCGGTAACCACCACGTTGCGCGCGCCGATGTGCTTGCAGATGCCGGCGGCAATGATGCCGATCGGGCCGGCACCGGTGATCAGCACGTCCTCGCCGACCACATCGAACTCCAGTGCACAGTGTGCGGCGTTGCCGTAGGGGTCGAAGAACGCGGCCAGTTCGCTGGGGATCTGGTCCGGGATCGGCCACAGGTTGGTGGCCGGCATCACGATGTATTCGGCGAATGCGCCGTTGCGGTTGACCCCGATGCCGACCGTGTTGGGGCACAGATGCTGGCGGCCGCCGCGGCAATTGCGGCAATACCCGCAGACGATGTGGCCCTCGGCCGACACGCGCTGGCCGACCTTGTAGCCGGTCACGCCCGGGCCGACCTCGACGATCCGCCCGACGAATTCGTGGCCGATCACCAGTCCCGGCTTGATCGTGCGCTGGCTCCATTCGTCCCACAGGTAGATGTGCAGGTCGGTGCCGCAGATCGCGGTTTTCTCGACCTTGATCAGCACCTCGTTGGCTCCGGCTTCCGGCACCGGTACCTCCTCCATCCAGATGCCTTTGGTGGCTTCGCGCTTGACCAGCGCCCTCATGGTTTGCGGGATCTGGCGCTGGGTGGGTTGGGCTGCGATAGAGGGCATTTCGGGCCTGACGGAGTCTGACGAGTGAGGCGCCAATTGTACCGCTGCGGTGTTATCCATCCGTGCCGTGACCGTTGGCGGTTGCCGACAGTGGCCTGCTTTGCCTATGGTCAACGGTTCGAACATGAATACCGGGGCCAACATGAACCTTCGAATATTGCCCGTGGCGCTGATTGTCGCGTTCGCGTCCACTGCCGCAGTTGCCGACGAGGGCATGTGGCAACCCGAACAAATGCCCGAGCTGGCCGCGCAACTGAAAGCGCGCGGATTGCAGATGGACCCCGCCGCGTTGTCCAACCTGGCCGGAAAGCCGCTCAACGCGGTCATCAGCCTGGGCGGTTGCACCGCGAGTTTCGTCTCGCCCCAGGGCCTGGTGGTGACCAACCATCATTGCGGCTACGGCGCGATCCAGTACAACTCCACCCCCGAGCGCGACCTGCTGGCCAACGGCTTTGTTGCCGGGACCCTGGCCGAGGAGCTGCCCGCCGAGCCCAATGCGCGTATCTACGTCACCCACGACATCCGCGACGTGACCGACCAGGTCACCGCCGATCTGGAGGGTCTGGACGGCAAGGCACGTTTCGACACTATCGAGGCGCGCAACAAGGCATTGGTGGCCGAGTGTGAGCAACCCGGTGGCCTGCGCTGCAATGTCTACAATTTCAACGGTGGCCTGCAGTTCTCGCTGATCCGGCAGCTGGAGATCCGCGACGTGCGGCTGGTGTATGCCCCGCCGAACTCGATCGGCAAGTTCGGTGGCGACGAAGACAACTTCGAATGGCCGCGCCACACCGGCGACTGGGGCTTCCTGCGTGCCTATGTGGGTGCCGATGGCAAGCCGGCCGCGTACTCGAGCGACAACGTGCCGTACCAGCCCGAGAGCTGGTTGACGGTTTCGCAACAGCCGTTGCTCGAAGGTGATTACGTGATGGTGACCGGCTATCCGGGTTCCACCGATCGCTACCGTCTGCCAGGCGAGATACGCCAGGCGATCGAATGGCGCTACCCGACAATGATCGCCTACTTCGGCGATTACCTCGCGGCGATTGAGCGCAACACCAAGGGCGACAAGGCGGCGGCATTGAAGTACGCCTCCACGGTGGCGGGCGTCAACAACGTGCTCAAGCTGTATCAGGGAAACCTGGACGGGTTTGCCCAGATGGACGATCCGGTCGGGATGAAGCAGGCCCGCGAGCAGGCATTGGAGGCCTGGCTGGCCGAACGCGGCGCGCAGGGCGAGGCACCGCTGGAAGCCATCGATGCGCTGGAAAGAGAGCTGGCAAACGCACGCACGACCCGCGAACGTGATTTGTGGTTCGACAGTGCGGTTGGCGGTGGGCTGAGCGGGGTGGCCGTGAGCCTCTATCGCAACGCGATCGAGCAAGCCAAGCCTGACGCCGAGCGTCGTGTCGGCTACCAGGACCGTGATGCGCCACGCATCGCCGGCCGCCTGACCGCGTTCGACAAGCGCTATGACCCCAAGGTCGACAAGGCCTTGATGGCGCTGCGCCTGACACGTTATGCCGAGCGCGTGTCGGCGGCGCAGCGGGTGCCGGAGCTGGACCAGTGGCTGGGCATCGGTGCCGATGACAAGGCCATTGCCGGCCTCGATGCCAAGCTGGACACTTTGTACGCAAGCTCCACGCTCGACGATGTTGACGCCCGCCTGAAGTGGCTGGAGGCCGACAAGGCCGCCATCGAAGCTTCCGATGATGCGGCGCTGGATTTTGCGGTGGCGATGATGCCGGCGCGGCTGCGGATGGAGGCTGCCGACGAAGCACACAGCGGCCGGATCTCGGCGCTGCGTCCGCAATACATGCAGGCGATGATTGATTTCAACCAGTCCCAGGGCAAGCCGGTGTACCCGGACGCGAACAGCTCGTTGCGGATCACCTTTGGCACGGTGCGCGGCTATTCCCCGCGTGATGGCGTCGAGATGATCCCGTTCACCACCCTGGACGGCATCGTCGCCAAGACCACCGGCGAGGAGCCGTTCATCACCCCGCAGGCCGAGCTGGATGCGATTGCCGCAGGCAAGGGTGCGCAGTACCGGATGGAATCGCTGGGTGACGTGCCGGTCAATTTCCTCAGCGACGTGGACACCACCGGCGGCAATTCCGGCTCGCCCACGCTCAACGCCAATGGCGAGCTGGTCGGCCTGTTGTTCGATGGCAACTACGAAAGCCTCAGCGCCGGCTGGATCTTCAACCCGGAGCTGACCCGTTCGATCCACGTCGACACGCGCTACATGCGCTGGGTGATGGACGAGGTCGACCATGCCGACCGCCTGCTGGAGGAAATGGGGTTGCCACATGACTGACCATCGTCTGGTGGGATGCGGGTCATCGCCGCGCGTTGGCTCGGCCGGCAAGTCGCTGCGGCTGGCGGTACTGGCCGCAGTCGCGGCGTCGTGCGCGACCTTCGCCGTCAACGCCGACGAGGGCATGTGGCTGCCCTCGCAACTGCCGCAGATCGCCACCCAACTGCGCGATGCCGGCTTTGAAGGCGACCCGGCGGCGCTGGCCGACCTGACGCGGCCACCGATGAACGCGGTGGTCAAGGTCGGTGGCGGCACCGGTGCCTTCGTGTCCGCGGATGGTTTGCTGCTGACCAATCACCATGTTGCGTTCGGCGTGATCCAGTACAACGCCAGCGCCGAGCGTGACCTGATCGAGGAGGGCTTCATCGCCGCCGACCGTGCCGGCGAGCTGCCGGCCAGCCCGGACTTCCGGGTCCGGGTGACGACCGGCTTCGACAAGATCACCGACCGTATCGTGGCCAATGCGAAGGGCAAGCAGGGACGTGCCTACTTTGATGCGATCGACGAGGCCGAGAAGGCGGTCGTGGCCGAGTGCGAGCAGGTCGCGGGTAACCGGTGCAGCGTCGCCAACATGCATTACGGTGCCGATTTCTACCTGATCACCCAGTTGGAACTGCGCGACGTGCGGCTGGTCTATGCGCCGCCCGATGCGATTGGCGGGTTTGGTGGGGAGGTCGACAATTTCATGTGGCCACGCCACAGCGGTGACTTCACCTTGCTGCGGGCCTATGTGGGCCCCGACGGTCACCCGGCCGCCTACTCGACCGACAACGTGCCTTTCACGCCGCCGGCCCACCTGCAGGTCGCGACCGAGCCCGTCGTCGCCGGCGACTTTGCGATGCTGGCCGGTTACCCAGGCCGGACCTATCGGCACCGGATGGCATCGGAGTTCGAAAGCCAGGTCGAATGGCAGCTGCCGTCGCGGGTCGCTCTGTACGACGGACTGATTACGACCATCGAGGCGGCCATCGGCGACGACGCCGATGCCAGGGTTCGTTACGCATCAACGTTGGCTGGCCTGGAGAACGGTCTCAAGCGTGCCCAGGGTGAACTGGACGGTCTGGCCGTGAGCAACGCGGTCGCCGTGCGCCGTGCCGACCAGCAGGCCATGCTGGATTGGCTTGACACGCAGCCGGATGCGGCGGCGACCAGGGCCGACATCGTGGCAGCGCAAGCGATCCTGGATGAGGCCCGGGACGTGCGTGAGCGCGACCAGCTGTTGAGCACGATCATCCGGCGGACCCAGTTGCTCGATTCCGCCGTGACCTTGCAGCGGCTCTCCCTGGAACGTGGCGAGCCTGACCCACAGCGCGAGTCGGGCTACCAGCAACGCGACGAAGCCTTGATCGAAGGCGGACTGAAACAAGTCCAGCGCCGTTACGTGGAGTCGGTTGAAAAAGCGGTCCTGGCGGACCTGCTGGCCCAGTACAACGCGTTGCCTGCCGCACAACATGTGGCCGAGTTCGACGCGGTGTTTGGCACCACGCCGGACGCGGTCAATGCCAGCCTCGACGCCATGTATGCCGGTTCCGGACTGGATCAGGAAGCAGCGCGGCTGGAGTGGTTCCATGCCGATCCGGCCACGGTGGCCGCGGCGGATGATCCCTTGCTGCAAGTCGCCGCGGCACTGATGCCGGCGATCATGCGCATGGAAGCCGAAGACAAGGCCCGCGCCGGCGAGTTGCTGCGCCTGCGCCCGGCCTACATGCGCGCGCTGATTGCCTATCGCCAGTCACGCGGCGAGGCGGTGTATCCCGATGCCAACTCCACATTGCGGGTGAGCTACGGCCAGGTCAGCACGATGGAGCCACGTGATGGCGTGCGTTACCTGCCGTTGACGACGGTCGAGGGCATCGTCGAGAAACACACCGGGCAGGCCCCGTTCGATGCGCCCAAGCCGTTGCTGGATGCCATCGCCGAGGGCGACTTCGGCAGCGCCATGGATCCGGAGCTGGGCACCCAGACGGTCAACTTCATGACCAACCTGGACACGACGGGGGGCAATTCCGGCTCACCGATACTGGATGCGCGCGGGCAGTTGATCGGCCTGCACTTCGACAGCAACTGGGAAGCGGTCAGTGCCAGCTGGATGTTCGATCCCCGCTACAAGCGTGCGATCCACGTCGACCTGCGTTACATGCGGTGGTTGCTGGCCAAGGTCTACCCCGCGCCGTATTTACTGGAAGAGATGAATTTGCCGGTGCAGTGAAGCCAACCGGCGGATCGCAACGGCGTCAAGGTGGGTCCGGCACTGTCGGTCATGGCTACGCGCATGCGAGCCGGGCTGCGGGGCTAGACTCAGGTATCGATTGTTGGATTTTCTATTTTTCTTCGGAGTGGATGCATGCGTTATTCGGTGTTGGCCGCAGCCATTGCGCTGGCGGCGGTGGTGGGGTCGGCGACGGCCGGTGAGGGGATGTGGGTGCCGCAGCAATTGCCGCAGATCTCTGATGCGTTGCAGAAAGCTGGCCTGGAGTTGCCACCGGAGCAGTTGGCGAACCTGACCGGCGACCCGATGGGCGCGGTGGTATCGCTGGGCGGCTGCACCGCCAGCTTCGTGTCGCCGCAAGGGCTGGTGGTAACCAATCACCATTGCGCCTATGGCGCGATCCAGCTCAACTCGACGCCGGAAAACAACCTGATCCAGGACGGGTTCAATGCCGCAACCCCGGCCCAGGAGTTGTCCGCAGGACCCAACGCGCGAATCTATGCGCTTGATTCGATCCAGGAGGTCACCGCCCAGGTCCAGGCCGCGATTGACGCCGCTCCTGACGCGCTTGGTCGCGCCCAGGCGCTGGAGAAGACCCAGAAGCAACTGGTCGCCGACTGCGAGGCCGATCCGGGTTTCCGCTGCCAGTTCTACAGTTTCTCCGGCGGCAACAGCTACCGGTTGTTCAAGAACCTAGAGATCAAGGACGTGCGGTTGGTGTACGCGCCGCCCAACAGCATCGGCAGTTTCGGTGGCGACGTGGACAACTGGATGTGGCCGCGCCATACCGGTGACTTCTCGTTCTACCGCGCCTATGTCGGCAAGGACGGCAAGCCTGCGGCGTATTCGCAGGACAACGTGCCCTACCAGCCGCCGCACTGGCTGAAGTTCGCCAGCCAGCCATTGCAGATCGGCGACTTCGTGATGGTGGCAGGCTATCCGGGGCGTACCGCGCGCTATGCGCTGGCCGAGGAGTTCGACCAGACCGCGCAATGGACGTATCCGACCGTCAAGGCGCACTACCAGGCGCTGGCGGATATGGTCGAGACGGCCGGTGCGCGCGATGAAGCCATCAAGGTCAAGTACGCCAGCACCATCCGTGGCTGGCAGAACACGATGAAGAATTACGGCGGTCAGCTGGAGGGTTTCGAACGGATCGATGCCAGCAAGACCAAGCACGCCGAAGAGGCGGCGGTACTGGATTGGTTGCGCGGACAAGGTGCCGAAGGTGAGGGCGCGCTGGCGGCACACGCGACCTTGCTTGAGCTGAACGAGGCCGACAATGCAACCCGCGACCGTGACCTGGTGTTTGGCCAGTTGCGCCGCACCGGAGTGATTGGCGCCGCGGTGGGTCTGTACCGGTTTGCGATCGAGGCCGACAAGCCCGACGCCGAGCGTGAGACCGGCTATCAGGAGCGCGACCTGGTGAGGTTCGAGGGCTCGCTGGAGCAGATGGAGCGCCGCTACGATGCCGGCATGGATCGTCAGTTGCAGCAGTACTGGCTGCGCGAATATGTCGACTTGCCGCAGGCGCAACATATCGCTGCGTTGGACGCGTGGCTGGGTGGCAATGACGAGGCGGCGGTACAAGCGGCACTGGACCGGCTGGCAAAGACCGGGCTGGGTGACCTGGACACGCGCCTGGCGTTGTTGAAGGCAGACCGCGCCGCCATCGAGGCCAGTGCCGATTCGGCCTTGCAGCTCGCGGTGGCGGTGATGCCGGCGATACTGGCCAGCGAGGAACAGACCGAGACCCGTCAAGGCGACGCGTTGTTGGCGCGACCGGCGTACCTACAGGCTGTCGCGGACTACAAGGCCAGCCAGGATGAGTCGGTGTATCCGGATGCGAACTCATCGCTGCGGATCACCTTCGGCAACGTGCAGGGCTACACCAAGCCCGATGGCACCCGCCTGCCGCCATTCACGACCCTGGAACAGGTGGCCGCCAAGGCCACAGGTGTGGAGCCGTTCAATGCCCCGCAGGCGCAGCTCGATGCGATCGCGGCGAAGAACTACGGCGGCTTGGCCAGTGACGAACTGAGTACGGTGCCGGTCAACTTCATGGCCGACCTGGACATCACCGGTGGCAATTCCGGCTCGCCGGTAATGGACGCGCGCGGTGAGTTGGTCGGTTTGGTGTTCGATATGAACTGGGAGAGCGTCAGCTCCAACTGGGTGTTCGATCCGGCCATGACCCGGGTGATCGCCGTCGACGGCCGCTACCTGCGCTGGATCATGCAGGAAGTATTCCCGGCGCCGCAGGTATTGCAGGAACTGGGCGTGCCCGAGCAGGAGTGAGCCGGTCGCCATGAAGATCCTGCTTGCCCGTCACGGGGAAACGCGCTGGAACGCGGAAGGCCGCTACCAGGGCCAGGCCGATATCCCCCTGTCTGAGATCGGTGAGAGTCAGGCCCGCGCGTTGGGAGAGCGGCTGCGCGAGGTGTCCATCACCCGCGCGGTGGCCTCGCCGTTGTCACGCGCCCGGCGCACCGCCGAGTTGGCGCTCGGTGATCGCGCCGGGATGCTGGCGATCGACCCGGACTTCAGCGAGATCGCCCACGGCACCTGGGAAGGACTGCTGGCGAGCGAGATTGGCGAGCGTGATCCCGACCGGTTACGGGCATGGCGGGACGCCCCGCAGGAGGTGCTGATGCCGCAGGGCGAGTCACTGCAGCACGTATTCGACCGCGCCTGGCGTGCGCTGCTCCGCGCGGGCGATGGCCTGGGCGACGACGACACCCTGTTGGTGGTCGCCCACGATGCGGTCAATCGGGTCCTGCTATGCCATGTGCTGGGCATTCCGCTGCGCCGGCTGTGGGGTTTTCGCCAGGCACCGACCACGTTGAACCTGCTGGAAGGTCCGGATATCGACCATCTCGACGTGGTTCGCCTGAACGATTGCAGTCACCACACCGCGCTGTTCGGCGAGGCCGTGCATCGCGCGCTGTAAGCGCGGATCATGTCCATCCCGCGCCCATGCCCATCCCAGTCCTGCGACCTGCGGCAATGAATCTGACCCAATGGCTCGAGCGGATCGAGCGTCTGCATCCCAAGTCGATCGACATGGGCCTAGAGCGTGTGCAGCAGGTTGCCGGCCAGTTGGGTCTGCGGCGGCCGGCACGCGAGGTCATCACCGTGGGCGGTACCAACGGCAAGGGCTCGACCGTCGCATTCATCGAGGCGATGGCACGCGCCGCGGCCTGGAAGGTAGGTAGCTACACGTCACCGCACCTGTGGCGCTATAACGAGCGGGTACGCATCGACGGCGCCTTGGCCAGCGATGCCGACATCGTCGCGGCGTTCGAGGCGATCGAGGCCGCCCGTGGCGAGGTATTGCTGACGTATTTCGAGTACGGCACGTTGGCAGCGCTGTGGTTGTTCGAGCGTGCCGGGCTGGATCTGGCGATCCTCGAGGTAGGTCTGGGCGGACGGCTGGATGCGACCAACATCGTCGACCCCGACGTGGCGGTCATCACCACCGTGGACCTGGACCATCAGGATTACCTGGGTAATGACCGCGAGACGATCGGCCGCGAGAAGGCCGGGATTGCGCGTGGATGGAAACCACTGGTGCTGGGCGATGACGATCCACCGTCCAGCGTGCTGCGCCATGCGTATGCGATCGGCGCCTCGACGATCCGGATCGGTTGTGATTTCTTCATCGACGTCGCCAGTACTGACCTGGCCGGTGATGATGCTGCAGTCGACGCGGCTGACGTTGACACCGTGTCGCCCGGGCATTGGCGCTGGCGTGAGGTGGGTTGCCAAATCGACTTGCCATTGCCGCGGATGGCGGCTCCGGTGCAGCTGCGCAATGCGGCTATTGCGATCGCCGCGTTGCGCGCGCTGGAGTCGCCGCCATCGGTGGCCGCGATGATCCGCGGCGTGGAAACCGCGGATATTCCCGGCCGCCTGCAACGCTTCGTACGCGACGGCGTGGAGCTGGTGGTCGATGTCGGCCACAACCCGCAGGCAGCGCGCGAGCTGGCCGGGTGGTTGCGCGCCGCGCCGCTGACGGCCGCCGGCGCCACCCACGCGGTGTATGCCGCGCTGGCCGACAAGGACGTGGTTGCGGTGGTCGGGGCATTGGCCGAAGTGATTGATCACTGGCACCTGGCCGGGCTGGTCGAGCAGGCTCCACGCGGAATCGCGGTGGAGGATTTCGCCGCGCGCCTGGTGGGCACCGAGGCCGCCTCGGGCAGCCGCCACGCCAGTGTTCCGGACGCTATCGCCGCCGCTCGCAACCAGGCACGAGCGGGTGACCGGATACTGATATTCGGTTCGTTCCATACGGCAGCGGCGGCGTTGGCGGTGCTGGACCAGGCCGCCGCCGCACCAGTCTGAACACCACCGGCCAACGCGCACGGCTGCCTGGCGGCACACGCGTATAATCGGCCGGGCTCCTCACCTTGTTGCTTGCGAGATCCGATGGAACCTGCCTTGAAACAGCGCCTGATCGGCGCCGCCGTGCTGGTCGCGATCGCGGTAATCTTTCTGCCGATGCTGATCAAGGGCCCGGCGCCAGAGAGCGGCGTGTCCGATGTTCCGCTGGAGATGCCGAATGCGCCCGAGGGCGGGTTCGAAACCCGCGAGCTGCCGTTGGTTACGCCCGCGGCTGCCGATGGATCCAGCGTGACCGGCTTGGGCGCCCGTCCGGTGGATCCTGCCGATGACGGCAACTTGCCGACGGTGGATACCCGGGCGGCAGATACCGGGCCCGCCGACAGCGGCAGCGTCGATGCCGCACCGGGCGCGGACGGTAATTACGCCGTCAGCTTTGGAAGCTATGCCAGCGCTGGCGACGCCAATCGGGTTGTAGAGGCGCTGCGCAACGCACAGCTGCCAGGCTACCAGGAGACCACGACTACCGGCGGCCGCACGCTGTACCGGGTGCGAGTCGGACCGTACCAGTCACGCGCCGCCGCCGAGGCCGGTCGCCTGGGTGCCGCGCGTGTGCGTGACGACGTAGGCTCCAAAGTGGTCGTATTGAACGCCGATACCGCCGAAGCGGAAAAAAAGCCGATCGCCGCGACCGAACCAGCGGCTTCGAAGCCAGTACCACCGCCGGCTGAAGAGCCCACCCCGGTAGCCAGCAAGCCCGCCGCCACGCCTGCTTCACCCAAACCGGTCGCAGCCGCCAAGCCCGCGGATCCTACCCCCGCAGATCCCGCCCCAGCAGCCAGCGCGGTGGGCTTTGCCGTCCAGTTGGGGGCATTTGCCAGCCACGCGGACGCCACCAAGTTGCGTGATCGCGCGCGCTCTCTGGGTTTGAGTGCCTTTGTCGAAACCGTCACGACCGACAAGGGCGCGTTGAACCGGGTACAGATCGGACCGGTGGCAGATCGCGCCGCGGCCGAGAAGCTCAAGGCGCAGGCGGCAGCCAAGTTGGGCATCACCGGTTTCGTCCACTCACACCCGTGAGGGCTGAGTGGTTGCTGCGATGAGTCCAATCGACTGGGTGTTGCTGGCAATCGTTGGCGTGTCAGCGCTATTGGGCCTGATGCGGGGCCTGATTGGCGTATTGGCTTCGCTGGCGGCGTGGGTGCTGGCGGGTTGGGCGGCATTCCAGTTCGGCGCGCAAGTCGCGTTGATGTTGGCTCGCGATGGTGAGCCAGGCGCGGGCCATTTGTTTGCCGGCTATGCGCTGGCGTTCATCGTGGTGCTGCTGGTGGTTGGACTGGTGGGTTGGGCGGTGCGCAAGATGATCCATTCCGTCGGCCTGTCGGGACCGGACCGGATGCTGGGCCTGCTGCTGGGCGTCGCGCGCGGGGCGTTTATCGCTTGCGCGCTGCTGCTGCTGCTCGGGCTGACCGAGTTGCCCCGCGAGAAGTCGTGGCAGGACTCCCAACTGGTGCCGGTGTTCGTGCCGGGCGCGCAAATGATGCAGGCGTGGCTGCCGCAGTGGGTCGCCAGCCAGGTGGACCTGCGCGGCGATTCGGACGCGCCGGCATTGATTTCCCCGGACCGGATGCAGGCATTGCCGGTGCTGCCAATGCCGGTCTTGCCTGGACCGGCGGACGACCCGGGATAATTCAGGGCAACCTTCGCGCTCGCCAGAGCTTCTGTTTTTCGCAACAACCCCAGCAACCAGGACACACAGCCATGTGCGGCATTATCGGAATCGTCGGCCACAACGACGTCGCGGCTCAGCTTTACGACGGACTGATGGTGCTCCAGCATCGTGGCCAGGACGCGGCCGGCATCGCCGTCGCCGACGGCCGGCACCTTCGGTTGCGCAAGGGCAGCGGGCTTGTCAGCGACGTGCTCGACGACGTCTCGATGCGACGTCTGGTCGGTCATGTCGGCATCGGCCATTGCCGTTACCCGACCGCAGGAAGCGAGGGGGATGACGAGGCCCAGCCTTTCTACGTCAATTCCCCTTATGGCATCGCGTTGGCGCACAACGGCAACCTGATCAATGCCGATGACCTGCGCCGGGAGGTCTTCCAGCAGGACCGCCGCAACGTCAACACCGAGTCCGACTCGGAAGTGTTGTTGAACGTGTTCGCGCATGAGCTGGGCAACGGCGAGGCGCCCTCACCGGAAACCGCGTTCAAGGCGGTCACCGGGGTGTACCGGCGTTGCGTCGGTGGCTACGCGGTGGTCGCAGCCGTGCTGGGCTTGGGGCTGGTGGCCTTCCGCGACCCCAACGGCATCCGGCCCCTGGTGCTGGGCAAGCGTACCGGCGCCAATGGCGATGAGTACGCGGTGGCGTCCGAGTCGGTGGCGTTCGACCTGACCGGCTTCCAGCGGGTGCGCGACGTGTTGCCCGGCGAAGCGGTGGTGATCACCGCTGACGGTGTACTGCATGCCCGCCAATGCGCGACGCCCGGCGTGCATACACCGTGCATCTTCGAGTACGTGTATTTCGCCCGGCCCGACTCGATGATCGACGACATTTCGGTGCACAAGGCACGGATGCGGATGGGCCAGAAGCTGGGCGAGAAGATCCTGCGCCTGCGCCCGGACCATGACATCGACACGGTGATACCGATCCCCGATTCCTCGCGTGACGCGGCGCTGGAAGTGGCCAATGTGATTGGAGTGAAGTACCGCGAAGGCTTCATCAAGAACCGGTACGTCGGCCGTACCTTCATCATGCCGGGTCAGGAACAGCGCGCCAAATCGGTGCGCCGCAAGCTCAACCCGATCCCGCTGGAGTTCCGCAACCGGGTCGTGTTGCTGGTCGACGATTCGATCGTGCGTGGTACCACCTCGCGCCAGATCGTGCAGATGGCGCGGGAAGCGGGTGCGCGCAAGGTCTACCTGGCTTCGGCGGCGCCGCCGGTGCGTCACCCCAATATCTACGGCATCGACATGCCGACTCGCGAGGAGCTGATCGCCCATCAGCGCTCCGAGGACGAGATCGAGAAATTGCTGGGTTGTGACTGGCTGATCTACCAGGACCTGGCCGACCTTGAGGATGCGGTTTCGGGGCCGAAGCACCGGCTGGAAAATTTCGACTCATCGTGCTTCGACGGCGACTACGTGACCGGCACCGAGGCCGACTATTTCGAACGGGTAAAACGCCTGCGCTCGGATGAGGCGAAGACCACGCGCCGGGCTTCGTGACCGGTAGCGTGGCCTCGCACGACCTGTTCCAGGCGGCGCGTGCCTGCCTGGAGGCGGCCACGGCGCACGACAAGGTCGCCGCGACCGTGGCGGCAGGCGAGGCCTTCCGGTGCGGGACGTTGCTGATTCCGCCGTCGTCGCCGCCGCCAATGCCGATCGGTATGCCCGGACGCCCCTCGCGGCCGGCGCTGGTGTCGCCGCGCCAGTTGCCCAAACGCGGCTTCGGCACGGACGCGGGGCGCGCGGCATTCATCCATGCCATCGCGCACATCGAGTTCAATGCCATCGATCTGGCATGGGACGCGGTGTATCGGTTCCGCGGGCTGCCACCGGCGTTCTACGCGGACTGGGTCGGCGTGGCGGTGGACGAGGCGCGGCATTTCACGCTGCTGCGCAATCGCCTGCAGGAGCTGGGTTACGACTACGGCGACTTCGACGCCCACAACGGCTTGTGGGAGATGGCGGTGAAGACCGCGCACGACGGCCTGACCCGGATGGCGTTGGTGCCGCGGGTGCTGGAGGCGCGGGGGCTGGACGTTACCCCGGGCATGATCGACAAGCTACGCGGGCTGGGTGACCACGCCACCGTTGCCATCCTGGAGGTGATCCTGCGCGAAGAGGTCGCCCACGTGGCCGCCGGCTCGCGCTGGTTCCGCTGGTATTGCGCGCGCGCCGGGGTCGCACCTGGAGCGACGTTCCGCCAGTTGCTGAGCGAATACGCCCGCGATGTCCTGTACGGGCCCTTCAACCTGCAGGCGCGCAGCGAGGCGGGATTTGACGAGGAAGAATTGGCGATGTTGCTGGACGCGGTGGAAGGCCGGGCCGCAGTCACCGGGCGTTGATCGGAACCTGCTAGCTTCCGGGATCCATCTGACTGGCCAATGGAAACACTCCATGATGAAGATTCGCCCGCTGTTGTTGCTGTCGATTTCCGCCTGCACGGCGGCCGCCCTGCTGGCCTGCCAACCGCAATCGCCGACCCCGGCGGACACCACGCCGGCCGTCGTCAGCTCTGCGGATATGGCCATCGATGCGCCGGCGGTGAATGAACCGGACCGACCGATCAGCCGGTTGCACGCACGTGGCAACGAGCCGTTCTGGTCGGTAAAGGTCGATGGCGACACGCTGACCTACACCACGCCCGAGATGCAACCGGGCAAGCAGCTGACGGCCGAGCGCAGTGACCACGCCGCAGGTGTCACCTTCAACGGTACCGATGGTGACAAGGCCTTCGTCCTGGACGTCACGGGCGGGCAGTGCCAGGACTCGATGTCGGGCGAAATGTTCGAGTACACGTCTTCGTTCACCTACGGCGACAATGAAATGACCGGCTGCGCAGGTGCGGTTTCCGAATGACCCGTAACGCCGATGCCGTCCCATTGCGCTGAGGCGTCGGCCCTGGTTTCGTAGCCCTGCTTTCGTAGCCGTGTTCCAGTGTCCCGATTCGGGAGCTATCCCAGTGATTCCAGCGCGTGGCCTTCGCGGGTCACGCGCAGCACCGAACCCTGTTCGTACCAGTCGCCCAGCACGATTCGCTCGCAGGCGCGGCTGGCAACTTCGATTGAATGCACCATCGGCCGATGGGTGTGGCCGTGGATCATCGTGTCGATGCCGAAGCGGGCGAAGGTTTCCGCGACCGTCGCCGGCGCGACATCGGTGATGGTCTCCATCGTCCCTTCCGACTTGAGCCCTGACTGGTGCGCCTTGCTGGCCGCTCGCGCCTGCTGCGCGAATGCCAGGCGGGCGGGCAATGGCTGGGACAGGAATTGCGCTTGCCACGCCGGGTTGCGGGTCTGGGCGCGGAACTGCTGGTACGCCAGGTCATCGGTGCACAGGGTATCGCCGTGTAGCAACAGGGCGGGGCGACCGTACAGCACCACCACGCTGGGGTCGGGCAGGATCGTCATGCCGGCGCGACGGGCATAGTCGTTGCCGAGCAGGAAATCGCGATTGCCATGCATGAACGCCACCGGGGTTCCCGCTGCGCTCACCGCCTGCAGCTCGCGGGCGACGAAGGCGCCGGTATCGGACGGATCGTCGTCACCGACCCAGGCTTCAAACAGGTCGCCGAGGATATACAACGCGTCCGCGCCGGCGGCTTCCTCGCGCAGGAAACGGCCAAACAGCTCGGTGATCTGCGGTCGCTCGGCGTCGAGGTGGAGGTCGGAGATGAAGAGCGTGGTCATTGCGGCATTGTAGGGGGCGAAACCGTCCGTCCCGCACGGTCGGCAGCGGCAGCGGCTAAAATCGACGGACACCCACCTGGAGTTGTCCCGCATGAGCTGCCGCACCCGCTTCGCCCCCAGCCCGACTGGTTACCTGCACATCGGCGGGGCACGTACTGCGTTGTACTGCTGGCTGGAGGCGCGTCGTCGCGGTGGCGAGTTCATCCTGCGGATCGAGGACACCGATCGCGAGCGCAGCACCCAGGCCGCAATCGACGCCATCCTGCAGGCGATGCAATGGCTGGGGCTGGATTTTGATGAAGGCCCGATCTACCAGACCCATCGGCTGGAGCGTTACCGCGAGGTGGCCGAGCAACTGGTCGCGTCCGGTCACGCGTATTACGCCTACGAGACCAAGGCCGAGTTGGAGGCCATGCGCGAGGCCCTGGTCGCTGCCAATGAGAAGCCGCGCTACAACGGCGCCTACCGCGACCAGGATGCGGGCTACCGCGAGGATCCCAACCGGGTAATCCGCTTCAGGAATCCGCGCGATGGCGTAGTCGCCTGGGACGACAAGGTCAAAGGCCGGATCGAGATCAGCAACACCGAGCTGGATGACCTGGTGATCTTCCGTCCAGATGGTTACGCGACCTACAACTTCGCCGTCGTGGTGGACGATCTCGACATGGGCATCACCGATGTCGTCCGCGGCGACGACCACGTCAACAACACCCCGCGCCAGATCAACATCTACCAGGCCCTCGGTGCGACCGTGCCGCACTTCGCCCACCTGCCGATGATCCTGGATCCGGAAGGCGCCAAGCTGTCCAAGCGCACCGGCGCGGCGGATGTCATCGAGTATCGCGACGCCGGCTACCTGCCGCACGCGTTGCTCAACTATCTGGCGCGTCTGGGTTGGTCGCATGGCGACCAGGAGATCTTCTCGATTGACGAGATGAAGTCGCTGTTCGATCTCAAGGATGTCCACTCCAAGCCCGCACGGCTGGACCCGGCCAAGCTGGGCTGGCTCAACCAGCAATACCTCAAGAGCGACGATCCGGTTGCCGTCGGCAAGCACCTGCAATGGCACCTGCAACAACAGGGGTTTGACCTGGACAAAGGGCCGGCGGCGGCGGATATCGTGGTGGCCCTGCGTGACCGCGTGCAAACCCTGAAGGAGATGGCCGAGCGCGCCGCGGTCTGGTTTGGTCCGCTGCTCGAGTACGACGAGGCCGCGGTTGCCAAGCATCTCAAGCCGGCGGCGCGTGCACCTTTGGCCGGTGCGCGTGAACGGCTCGCCGCGCTGCCGGAATGGACCGCCGACAATGTTGGCGTCGCCCTGCACGAGACCGCCGCCGCATTGGAGCTGGGCATGGGCAAGGTTGCCCAGCCGCTACGGGTGGCGATCACCGGCACCCAGATCAGCCCGGATATCTCGCACACCGTGTACCTGGCCGGACAGGTCGAGGCACTGAAGCGGATCGATGCGGCCCTTGATAAAGTGGCGGTCGAGACCTAGATCATGCAACAACGAAAGGTCATATGAGGTCCTGGCCATGACCCGCGCCCACGCCTGTACCGATCCGAAACACCACGTCCACGATGGCGATGCCTTCGTGCGCGAGGTCGAGCGTGTCTGCGAGCAACGCAACCTGCGGTTGACGCCGCTGCGGGCCAGCGCGTTGCGCCTGATCGCCGACGCCGGCCGGCCCATGAAGGCTTACGAGCTGCTCGACCAGATGAAGGTGACCCATGACGCCGCCGCACCGCCGACGGTCTATCGTGCGCTGGACTTCCTGTTCGAACACGGCTTCATCCACAAGCTGTCCTCGATCAACGCCTTTGTCGGCTGCCATCACCCCGGTGGCGAACAACACGCGGTGCCATTCCTGATCTGCGACAACTGCCAGTCCGCCACCGAGCTGGAAGACGACTCCATCGTGGAGGCATTGGAAAAGCGTGCCCGCGCCCTGGGCTTCCTGCCCCGCGCACAGACCCTGGAAGTCCACGGTCTGTGCGCCCAGTGCGCCAGGGAAGCGGCGTAGCTGCGTTCAGAAGAACGCGCGCACGCCAAACGCGATGCCTCGGCCGGGCAGTGGTGACAGGTCCTTCAGGAACGAGGTGTGCGGGCGTGCTTCCTCGTCGAGCAGGTTGCTGCCGTCCAGGAAGATCTCCCATGCGTTGCCATGCGCGGTGTCCACGTGCCAGGCCAGGTGCGCGTCGACCAGGGTGTAGCCCGGCGTGGCGGTTTCATCCGCAGCCACGTGGTCCTGCTTCATGTAACGCACGGCACCCACGGAGGCGCGCCACGGACCCTGGTCCCAGCGAAGCTCGCTGCCGACGCGGGCCGGGGCGATGCGTGGCAGGTTGCCGTCCAGTGCGATCCGGGCGGAGTGCCCATGGACGTGCTCGCCGTGGAATACGCGCAGATCGACATCGCGGCTGCCGCCCTCGTCCAGCTCGCCACGCACGATGTCGCCAAACACGCGAAGGTCCCATGCACCGCTGGCGTTGTCGGCCAGCATGACCGTCGCTTCGGCCTCCATTCCGTGGAAGCGCGCATCGGCCTGGTTCCACAGGTGGACGGTGGTGCCGCCATCGGTCAGCGTCGTGCCCGGATCGCGCAACGACTCCAACGTGCTCAGGTAGATGAAATCGTCGTACTGGATCGTGTAGGCGGCCAGGCCCAACTGCACGCGTTCGCCGTGCCAGCGGAAGCCGAGCTCGAGCCTGTTCGCGGTTTCCACCTCCAGGGCGTCATCGCCGATCTCGATTGTGCCGGTCGCCACGTGCAAGCCATTGGAGTAGAGCTCCTCGGCGGTCGGTACGCGTTGCGCGCGATCCAGGCCCAGCGACATGTGGAACGTGTCGTTGACCTCCCACTTCACCGCAGCCGACGCGCTTTGGGCCTCGAACTTACGAGAGGTGCGCCGTTCCGGCGCCAAGGCCTGCGCGGCGGAATCAATCCGGTTGCGGTCGTGGCGGGCACCAAGCTCCAGCTTGACCGGGCCGAAGTTGCGCTCGCCGATCCAGAACAGGCCGGTGTCGCGACCCTCGGTGGCCGGCACGAATGCCTCCGCGCCTACCGCGTTGAAGTCGCGTTCCGACAGCTGCACTCCGAACGCGCCACGCCATGCGCCCCATGGCTTGTGTACCAGCTCCAGGCGCGCTTCCTTGCTGGTGTTGTCGAATACCGTTCCGACATCGTGGCCTTCTAATTCGGTATGGGTGTACTCGGTATTGGCGAACTTCAGCCGCAACGACTCGAACATGCCGACCTCGTCCAGACCGGCACGCAGCTCCGAGCGGCGCTGGTCCATGACGATGCGGACGGCGTCTTCGCCGTGCTCATCTTCGTCATGCGCGTCATGATCGTGCCCGTGGTCATGACCGTCGTCAGCGCCGTGGGAATGGCCCGGCACGCCGTAGCGCGTGTTGAACATCGATTGGCCGATACCGATGAAGCCGCGCTCGCCGATCCATGACACGCCCAATGCGCCGCTGTCGGTACGTACGGCGCTGTTGGGCAGGATGCCGGCAGTGGACGGATCCGGGGTTTCGCCTTCCTCGGCCAGTTGGCGCGCACTCTCGGGGAAACCGGGAATGTCGTAGTCGCCGGTCTCGCGATGCAGCGCGTCGACATGAAACACCAGATTTCCCGATGCCGACGTGCCGTCCAGCCGCAGCATCCCGGTCTTCTCGTCATTGACGCTGCCGGCGCGCAGTTCGGCGCGGCCCTGCAGCGGTGCGGTGGTGACCGTCTCGGGGATGCGGCCGTCGATCACATTGACCGCCCCGCCGATGGCGCCGCTACCGTAAAGCAGGGTGGAAGGGCCTTTCAGGACCTCGATCTGCTCGGCGAGGAATGGCTCGATACTGACGGCATGATCGGCACTGAGGGTCGACACATCGCCAGCGCCAAGCCCATCACTGAGGACCTGGACCCGGGCGCCATCGAAACCGCGGATGATCGGCCGGCCGACGCCGGGCCCAAAGTAGGACGACTGCACGCCTGGGAGCTTGTTCACCGTTTCCCCCAGAGAGCTGGCCTTGGCGGCATCGAGTCGCTCGCCGGTCAATATCTCCACAGGGTGAACCAGATCTTCGGCGGTAGCGGGCAGCAGGTTGGCGCGCACTTTCACGGCGCTCAGGTCGGTCGGCTGGTGGTCGTGGGGGGGCACGCTGGGCGGCTCGGCGGCGAACGCCGGCAGGGCGATGGCCAGCGCGGCAACCAGTGGCAGCTGACGGGGGAACGAGCGTTTGGGCATAAGAATCGGCTACAGTGGCGTGGACGGGGAGTCGTAATGTTATAGTATAACAATACGAACTCATCCCCCATAGGTCACGGTCCCCATGTCTCCACAAACCCGCCGCACACTCGATCGCCTCGGCGCTTACGGCTCAATCCTGTGCGCCATCCATTGCGCACTGTTACCGGTGGTGATCGCCTTGTTGCCCGCGTTGGGGCTGATCAGCATGGGCAACGACCGCTTTGAACAGGCATTCGTGGTCTTTGCGACATTGTTGGGGCTGTTCAGCCTGATCCAGGGTTATCGACGCCATGGCGTCGTCCGTGCGTTGGGGTTGTTGATCCCCGGTTTGCTGGTGCTGTGGCTGGCGGTGCTGTACGCGCCGCTGCACCACAGCCTGGTTCCGCACGCGATCGCAATGACCTTTGGCGGCACCCTGGTCGGGTTGGCACATGTGGCCAATCTGCGGCTGAACCACAGTCACGTCCACGACGCCAGCTGCGCGCATTGACGGTTCGCTGGCGATAATCGGCGTGTTACGCTACGCAGCTTCCCGCTGGCACGTGCGGCCTGGTGCTTCGCGCCGGCGCCCGCGCCTCATGGGCGGGTTTATCGCTAGTTTTCCATCTATACATCCGGGAGCAACATCATGGGCAAGGGCGACCGTAAAACCGCCAAGGGCAAGCGCTTCAACTCCAGCTACGGCAACTCCCGCTCGGCCGTAACCAAGGCCACCGGCACCGCCGCCGCGCCAGTGGTGAAGAAGTCCGCTGCCAGCAAGGCTGTCAGCAAGGCTGCAACGAAGAAAGTCGTGGCCAAGAAGACCGTCTCCAAGGAGTAAGCATCGGCGCATTGCCGGTGTGACTGAAAAGCCCCGCATTGCGGGGCTTTTTCATGCAAGTGCCGCCACCATCGCCTGCTCCAGCGACTGGGCCGGATCGCTGCGGATTGCCGCCAAGGCGTGACGGTCCCAATCGCAATGCAGGCGGCCCTCCACCAGCAGCACGGCGCGGTCGATGAAACGCTCGGCGACATCCAGTGAGTGGGTGGACAGCAGCACGGTGGTACCGTGTTCGCGGGTCAACGTCTGCAGGTGCTGCTTGAGCGTCCACGCACTCGGCGGATCCAGTCCGTTCAGCGGTTCATCCAATACCAGCAGGGGCGGCTCGCCGAGCAGGCCCAGCGTGATGCCGAGCTTCTGCCTGGTTCCCAGCGAGTACTGACCTATGGGTCGGTCGAGTACTGGCGATAGTTTGAATGCATCGGCGAGCAGTACGCTTGCCTCCGGAATGCCGTCCAGTCCACGCGTAGCTGAGAACAGCTGCAGGGCTTCGCGGCCGGTCAGCAACGTCGGCAGGAGGGTCGGATCGATTGCGAAGCCGAGCTGCGACTTCGCGCGTCGAGGGTCAAGGGCCATGTCGATGCCGTCGACCAGCACCTGGCCGGTAGTCGGTGCCTGCCCGCCGACCAGGCATTGCAGCAAGGTGCTCTTGCCCGAGCCATTGGGCCCAATCAAGGCTACGAATTCGCCGCATGGAAGCTGCAGGTTGATGTCGTGCAGCACCGGCTGTCGCGGATGGTAACCAAAGTGCAACCGATTGAGCTGCAGGGCCGGAGACCGGTCGGAGGACGTGTTTGTCATCGTGTATGAATCCTCGAATCCCGGAACAATCGCCACGCCGCCGGTAGCGCGGGAATGGCCACCAATACGACCAACACCGACCAGCCGACCAGCAACATCCACGAGTGCGCCGCCCCAGAGACCAGCACGCCGCATGTCGACGCACACGCACAGGCGAACAGTGGATAACGCCGCGTCGCGCGACGTTGACGCGATGGACCTGCGGGAGTTGCGCGCAACAAGGTGCTAGCCGATGCCGCAATCCGAACCCACGCGCGCAGCACCAGTCCAAGCCAGGTGGCGGATAACAGGAATACCAGCAGCCCCAACAGGAGCAGCGGTGACGCGCCCACGGGGAGCAATATCAATGCGGCGCATGCCGGCATGGCGCTTGCGCCGGTCCGCCAGCGGAGCCGCACCTCGCGCCGCTGCCAGTCGGACAGGTGTGGCAACTGACGGTCCTGCAACCACTCGGTGTTGAAAAATGCCCGGCGGGTACGGACATGGACGTGAGCGAACCCGGCAATGACCGTGTGTGGTCGACGTAACACAACGACCAGCGCCCCAGTGGCGCCAAGGATAACCGCCAGCGCAGCGCAACTGCTGGCAAAGCCGATACCGCCATGCGCACCCAGCGCGATGAGTGCGCTCAGGGCCAATGCCAGTGCCAGCAGGTAGAGCGCCGTGACGGTGCCGGCGACGATGCACAACGCAATCACTACGCTGCGGGGATCGATGGGCATCGCCGCCCACCATCCTTGGTGCAGTCGCGCGGCAACGGCCTGCAGTCGCGCGTTGACCAGCACATAGCTGCCAATGCCGACCATCAATGCGCACAGCAGCGGCCAGTTCAGCAGTGGCGTCAACAGAGACTGGCTTGCGGCGGCAAAAGAGGTGTCGTTGGCGCGGGGCCAGCCGGCGCCCAGCGCGGTGGCAAACCCCAGTCCCAACCCGATCAGCGCTACCGGTATCCACACCGATGTCAGCCGGCGACGCAGGATGATCGCAGACTCGGCAAACCAGGGGTGCCACGGAGGGATCAGGGGCGACATGCGGGCTTGGATCACAGGGAACCGGGCGGCTTGGAAAGCGACTCGAGTCCGCCGGTCACGTCAGTCGTATCCCGCCGGCATGGACGGCTTGCGCCAGATCACCACCCAGCCAATACCCCAGCTCGGAAGGATGGTTGATCCGCCATTGCACGAAGTCCGCGCGGGCACCGACTTCCAGCACGCCGCGATCGTGCAGGCCCAACGCGCGTGCCGCGTGTACGGTGGCGCCGCGCAGTGCCTGCTCCGGTGTCAACCGGAAGTGAGTACAGGCCAGCTGCATCGCCTGGCGCAGGGACATCAGCGGCGAGGTGCCGGGGTTGCAATCGGTGGCGACGGCCATGGCCACGGCATGCTCGCGAAGGGCATCCAGCGGCGGCAGGGTGGTCTCGCGCAGTACATGGAACGCCCCCGGCAGCAGCACCGCGACGGCGCCGGCATCCGCCATCGCACGGATGCCGGCGTCACTGCTGTGCTCGATATGGTCGGCCGACAAGCCCCCGAACTCGGCCACTAGCCCGGCGCCGCCCAGATCGCTCAGCTGGTCGGCATGCAGCTTGACCGGCAGACCGAGCGCGCGCGCAGCCTTGAACACGCGGCGAGTCTGTTCCGGGTTGAAACCGATGCCCTCGCAGAATGCATCGACCGCGTCGACCAGCCCCTCGGCCTGCAGCTGCGGCATCCACTCGATCACCGCGTCGATGTAGTCATCGCTGCGGCCCTTGAACTCCGGCGGCAATGCGTGCGCGGCGAGATAGGTGGTGCGCACGGTAATGCCCAGGATGTCTCCGATCTGCCGGGCGACCCGCAACATCTTGCGTTCGTTGTCGAAGTCCAGCCCGTAGCCGGATTTGATCTCCACGGTGGTCGCGCCATCGGCCAGCAACGCGCGCGCGCGCGGCAACGACTGTCTTAACAGCTCGGCTTCGTCAGCCTCTCGCACCGCGCGCACGGTGGACAGGATGCCGCCGCCTGCCTGGGCGATCTCCTGATAGCTGGCACCCTGCAGGCGCTGCTCGAATTCGCGTGCGCGGTCGCCGGCGAACACCAGGTGGGTGTGGCAATCGACCAGGCCGGGGGTGATCCAGCCATCGGCCTGGACGACCTCCCGGGTCAGCAGCGATGGCTCGCCTGGCAGGTCGCTGACCGCACCGGCATAGGTGATGAGACCGTCCTTCCAACCCAGTGCGCCGTTGGTGATCTCGCCGTAACCGGTGTCGCCCATCAAGGTCGCCAACGAGGCGCCAATCATCAGCCCATCCCATCGAGAGTCGGAGTCGGCGTGGTCATCGGGGCGGGGGCGTGCGTGCGGCGTCGCGTGATGTGTGCTCATGGCCCCATTGTAAGGAGACCGCCGGCGGTCGCCAGATCCGTGTCGACGCGCCACAATCGGGCCATGAGAACGATTCCAAACGCCAGGATATGGCACCCCGATGGTTGGCGGGATGGCGTCAAGCTCGACGTCGACATACACGGCCACATCACCCGCAGGCAACACGGCGGAACCACCGACCAGCGCGTGCTGCCGGGGGTTGCCAACCTGCATTCTCATGCGTTCCAGCGTGCGATGGCGGGCATGGCCGAGCGCCAGACCAACCCTGATGACTCGTTCTGGACCTGGCGCGAGGCGATGTATCGCTTCGCCGGCCGCTTCACGCCCGAAGCGTTGCACGCGGTGGCGGCGCAGTTGTACAGCGAGATGCTGGAGGCCGGTTACACCACCGTTTGCGAGTTCCATTACCTGCACCACGCGCCCGATGGCAAGCCCTATGACGACCCTGCGGCGATGTCGCGTGCGTTGATCGCTGCCGCGCACGACGTGGGCATCCGCATGACCCTGTTGCCAGTGCTGTACATGACCGGTGGCTTTGACGGACGTGCACTCGATGCACGGCAGAAGCGGTTTGGCCACGACGTGGAAAGCTACCTGCGACTGCTCGACACCTTGCGTACCGAGCAGAACTCCATGCTGAAGGTCGGCTGCGCGTTGCACAGCTTGCGCGCGGTGCCGGAGCAGGCGATGAAAGAAGTCATCGCGGCATTGCCGGGTGACAGCCGCATCCACATCCATATTGCCGAGCAGACCGCGGAGGTCGATGAGTGCCTGCAGGTGCGCGGCGCGCGGCCGGTGCAATGGCTGCTCGACCATGCCGGCGTCGACCGACGCTGGACCCTGGTGCATGCGACCCACCTGGACGACGCCGAATTGGCCGGCATCGCCGAATCGGGCGCCACCGTTGCACTGTGTCCGACCACCGAGGCGAACCTCGGCGACGGGCTGTTCCGGCTGGCCGACTACATCGATGCCGGAGGCCGCTGGGGCATCGGGTCGGACTCCAACATCTCGGTATCGCCGGTCGAGGAGCTGCGCTGGCTGGAGTACGGCCAGAGGTTGTCCACGCGGCGGCGCAATATCGCCGTGACCAGCGCGTCCCCGAGCGTGGGTGAAACCCTGGTGCATGGCGCGGCCGCCAGCGCCGCCGACTCGACCGGCCATGCGATCGGTCGCCTGGCCGAGGGCGAGTTTGCCGACGCGGTGGTGCTGGATGTCGGCGCGCCGCAATTTATCGGTGCCCGGGACGAGGACGCGATTGATCGATGGGTGTTTGCCGGCAACCGCCCGCTGGTGCGCGAGACCTGGGTGGACGGTCGATGCGTGGTCGAGAACGGTCGCCACTTCCATGCCGACGCGATCCTTTCGCATTGCCGGAGCGAAATCGAACGGATGCTCGCCCACACTTAGCTTGCGGGTCGAGCATATGGGTCGAGCAAGTCGGCTCAGGCGGAGGCAAACAGGTCGACGCGCGGCAGCACTCCTTCCAACTCCAGCAGGAACTGCTTGGTCGGCAGGCCACCGCCGAAGCCGGTCAAGCTGCCGTCAGCGCCGATCACGCGGTGGCAGGGCAACACGATCGGCAGCGGGTTGCGGCCGTTCGCGCCGCCAACGGCACGCATGGCCGTTGGCCGGCCGACGCGGCCAGCGAGTTGCGCGTAGCTGACGGTCTCGCCATAGGGAATCGTCGCCAGGGTGAACCAGACTTCACGTTGGAATTCCGTGCCACGCGGTGCCAGCGGCAGGTCGAAGCGCTCGCGTTCGCCGCGGAAGTACTCGTCCAGTTGCGCATGCGTTGCGTCGAGTACCGCATGCTCGCCTTCCGTCCAATCGTCGCTGCGCTTGATGTGATGGCGCGATTGCTGGAACTCGACCAGTCGCAGGCCGTCGTCGTCGGCGGCCAGCAGCAGCGGGCCGACCGGGCTGTCGATCGTGGTGTAGATGGTCATGGGAGGGCTCCGGGTTCGGGCACGGTGTCGCGCCACAGGTGGATCACCGAGTACGCGCGCCAGGGACGCCACGCCTCGGCGCGCGCGAGCAGCTTGCGGGCGGTCAGCGGCGTCGCATCATCGCTGGCCACGCGGCGCAGGATCAGGTCCTCGGCGGGGAACGCATCGGGGTGGCCGAGCGCACGCATCGCGATGTAGTGCGCGGTCCACGGCCCGATGCCCGGCAGCGCGACCCAGCGTGCGACGAAATCCTCCAGCGTGCGTTCGGGGCGGAAGTCGACCCGGCCATCGAGCAGCGCGCGGGTCAGGTTGCGGATCGTTTCAGCCCGTGCACGGGTAACGCCGATCGTAGACAGGTCGGCATCGGCCAATGCTTCGGCGGTGGGGAAAACGTGCTCCAGACCCGGCGCGAACGCCGCGTCCAGCGGCTGCCCGTACCGGTGCGCCAATCGCGTGGCCAGCGTGCGTGCCGCGGCCACGCTGACCTGCTGTCCGAGCACCGCGCGCACCGCGATTTCGAAGCCATCCCAGCCGCTGGGCAGGCGCAGACCGGGACGTTTGTGCAGCAATGGCCGCAGCTTCGGATCGGCCGACAAGGTGGTGGCAATGGTCTGCGGGTCGGCGTCCAGATCGAACATCCGCCGCAGTCTCGCGACGATCGACAGCAGCCGCGTCGAACCCACGCCGTGTACCTGCAGTCGCAAGGCGTGGGCGCCACCCGGCCAGGCGCTGATCCGCAGCCAGCCCGGCGGCGCCAGAGGGGTGTCGTCGGGCGGCGCGATCACCCGTGCATAAGTGTCGCCATCGACCACTTCCACGCCGGGCAGCGCGCGGGTGCCGAGGAAGGCCAGCATCGACGCGAAATCGTAGGGCGGGCGGTAGCCCAGTCGCAAAGTCAGTACCTGACTTTCATTGCTGTTGTCGCTGTCGCGCGGAAGCTTGCGCAGTTCACGTGGCGCCATCCGGTAAGCCTCGCGGAACGTGGTGTTGAAGCGGCGCAGGCTGCCGAACCCGGCCGCCAACGCGACTTCGGTGACCGGCAGCGTGGTTTCGGTCAGCAGCTGTTTGGCGAACAACAGCCGCCGGGTGGCGTGCACCCCAAGCGGCGCGGCGCCCAGATGCTCGACGAACAAACGCCGCAGTTGTCGCTCGCCCAGACCGACGCGGTCGGCCAGCGTCGCCAGTGGCGCATCGGCCAGCGCGCCCTGCTCGATCAGCCTGAGCGCGCGTGCCACCGTCGCATCGCCACGGTTCCAGCCGTCGTCACCGGGGGATAATTCCGGCCGGCAGCGCAGGCAGGGCCGGAACCCGGCGGATTCCGCCGCCGCGGCACTGCGGTAATAGTTCACGTTTTCGCGCTTGGGGACCGGTGCCGGGCACACCGGCCGGCAATAGATCCCGGTGCTGGTGACGGCGGTGAAGAACAGTCCGTCGAAACGCGCGTCGCGGCTCAGTCGTGCCTGCTCGCAGACGCGTACGTCAGGCGTGCCTGGCGCTTCGGCGATGGCGGTGGGGATTACGTCAGCATTGGGCGAGGACATGGGTGCAGGCTAGCACCGGCCCGGGCGTCAAACTCGCCGGATTCGGACATCAATACTGGCGGGCGGCAGGCTTCAATGTGCTCATGGCGTCATCGTCGGCATCGTTTTTTGCGGGCGCCACGTCGATGAGTTCCATCAGCAAGGGATACACGTCGATATTGTCGAATGCCGGCACCTGTGCGCCTTCCAGGAATGCCGGGCCGCGGGCGATGAAAATCGCGCGCATCGATGGCAGTGCCGGGTCGAATCCGTGCGAGCCGCGGGTTCCTGCATCTTTGCGGCTGGCAATCCATTCGCTCCGAAGCGCATCCCAGCCTTCCTCCATCTGGCAGACAATCGGTGGGATGCGTGGATGGGTGCCGTAGTGCCAGCGCGCCGGCAGGTCGGCCTTGCGCCAGCACTGATAATGCGGATGCGTGCCCAACAGTTGTGCCTCGGCCATCGCGGTGCGCCCGGGCAAGGGTGCAAAACCAACCGATTGGCCTGCGGTCACCATCGTCGCGTCGGCCGGGTCCACCATGTCCTCAATGGCCACGTGCTGGTCCGGCGGTACCGCTGCCATGCCGTGGTCGGACACCACCATCAGGTTGACCCGTGAAGCCAGTCCGCGCGCGGCCAAGCCGTCGAGCAGCCGGCCGATCTGCGCGTCGACCTCGCGGATCGCTTCGTGGACTTCCGGCGAGTCTGGCCCGTGCCGATGGCCGGCGCTGTCCACGGCTTCGAAATACAGCGTGACAAAGCGCGGACGGGAGGATGCCGGCTTCGCCAGCCAACCCAGCACCGTGTCGACCCGCACGTCCATCGCCAGATCCGAGTCGAACGGCAACCATTCCGTCGCCTGCACGCCGGTGATGGGCGCCTCGCTACCGGGCCAGAACAACGTCGCGGCAGGTAGCCCCGCATTCTCGGTCGATACCCAGGCCGGCACGCCGTCATCCCACCAGCGTCCGTCGCTGACTGCTTCCCGATTGCCGAGGCTGAAATCCCCCAGCGTCGCGTCATGCATCGTGTTGTGGACAATGCCGTGATGGTCCGGGCGCAGGCCGGTGACGATCGAGTAATGGTTCGGGAAGGTCAGGCTGGGGTAGGACGGGTTCATCCATTCCGCCTGTACACCTTCGCCCGCCAACCGGGTCAGGTTCGGCGTGATGCCCAGTTCCAGGTAGTCGGCGCGGAAGCCGTCCATCGAGACCAGTACGACCGTGGCTGGCGGCGCGATGGCCGGGTCACCGGGACGCGTGGCCTGCGAGCCGGGGAACGTGCCGCAAGCCACCAGTGACAGGGCAGAAAGAGTGAGCAGGACGGCTCGTGCCGCCGATTTGATCGAATGCATGAGTCAATCCTAGCTATGCGATGTTGCAACTCGAAGTGCCGAAAGACTGAAAACCCCATGAATATGGTTCGTGCCATACCCGCATACACAACACGGCAGGCGTAGGGTAAAGGCTGATCCAGCCCCTCTGGCAACCTCGTGGTGACGTCATGAAAAACCTGGCCCTGAGTGTATTGATCGCCCTGCCGGTCTGCGTCGCACAGGCCGGTGAACCCGTACCTGCCAGCGCTCAAGCCGTGGCGGCGCAGGCCGAAGTGAGCGAGCGTGATGCCCGCCACAATTGCATGCGTTATACCGGCAGCCATATTGTCCGGAGCCGAAGCGGACGTGCTGAGCGCGTAGCGCGTGCCGATGACACGGGTCGTGCGGATGCGGATCACGAGCACATGGATCACGAGCAGATGGATCATCAGCGCGTCGCCTCGCTCGAGCCGGAGGATTGCGTGAATGCCAATGGCCGCGTCTATAGCCGCTCCGACCTGAGCCGCACCGGTGAGGTGGATCTTGCCGATGCATTGCGCAAGCTCGACCCCGCCATCCGCTGACCCCGGCACGCAGAAAAACGGACTTCGTTACTCGGCGCCAGCGGCCGACCGCCTGTCGGGTGCGGTGCGATAATGGGACTTTCCGTCTTCGTACAGGAAGTTGCCGATGTCCACCCCCGCAGCTCACACGCGTGTCGACCCCAGCCGTGTCATCCGTGCCCCGCGCGGCAACCAGCTCTCCTGCAAGTCGTGGCTGACCGAAGCCCCGTACCGGATGCTGCAGAACAACCTGGACGCGGAGGTCGCCGAGAACCCGACCGAACTGGTGGTCTACGGCGGCATCGGCCGCGCCGCGCGCGACTGGGAGTCGTACGACGCGATTTTGGAGTCGCTGCGGAACCTCGAAGACGACGAGACCCTGCTGGTGCAATCTGGCAAGCCGGTCGGCATCTTCCGCACCCACGCCGACGCCCCGCGCGTGCTGATCGCCAACTCCAACCTGGTGCCGCATTGGGCGACCTGGGAGCACTTCAACGAGCTCGATAAGAAGGGCCTGATGATGTACGGCCAGATGACCGCTGGCAGCTGGATCTACATCGGTAGCCAGGGCATCGTCCAGGGCACCTACGAGACGTTCGTGGAGATGGGTCGCCAACATTATGGCGGCGATCTCAAGGGTCGCTGGATCCTGACCGCCGGCCTGGGCGGCATGGGCGGCGCGCAGCCGCTGGCGGCCAGCCTGGCCGGCGCCAGCAGCCTCAACATCGAGTGCCAGCAGAGCCGCATCGACATGCGATTGAAGACCCGTTACGTCGACGAGCAGGCGAGCGACCTGGATGACGCGCTGGCCCGTATCGCCAAGTACACCGCCGCCGGCGAAGCCAAGTCGATTGCGTTGCTGGGCAACGCCGCGGAGATCCTGCCGCAGCTGATCGAGCGCGGCGTGCGCCCCGACGCCGTCACCGACCAGACCAGCGCCCACGATCCCGTGCACGGCTACCTGCCGATTGGCTGGAGCGTGGAGCAGTGGCTCACCGGGCAGAAGCAGCACCCCGAGAAAGTCCGCGACGCCGCCAAGCAATCCATGCGTGTCCACGTCGAAGCGATGCTCGCGTTCGAAAAACTGGGCATCCCGACCTTCGACTACGGCAACAACATCCGCCAGATGGCGTTCGACGAAGGCTGCAGCAACGCCTTCGACTTCCCCGGCTTCGTCCCCGCCTACGTGCGCCCGCTGTTCTGCAAGGGCATCGGCCCGTTCCGCTGGGTGGCGCTGTCCGGCGACCCCGAGGACATCTACAAGACCGACGCCAAGGTCAAGGAACTGATCCCTGACGACGCCCACCTGCACAACTGGCTGGACATGGCCCGCGACCGGATCGAGTTCCAGGGCTTGCCCGCGCGCATCTGCTGGGTCGGCCTTGGCCTGCGCGACAAGCTCGGCCTGGCGTTCAACGAGATGGTGCGCAACGGCGAGTTGAAAGCGCCGGTGGTGATTGGCCGCGACCACCTCGACAGCGGCTCCGTCGCCAGCCCCAACCGCGAGACCGAGTCGATGATGGACGGCAGCGACGCCGTGTCCGATTGGCCGCTGCTCAACGCCATGCTCAACGTGGCCGGCGGCGCGACCTGGGTCAGCCTGCACCACGGCGGCGGCGTCGGCATGGGTTACTCGCAACACAGCGGCATCGTCATCGTTTGCGATGGCAGCGAGGCCGCCGACAAGCGCATCGCGCGTGTGTTGTGGAACGACCCGGCCACCGGCGTGATGCGGCATGCGGATGCGGGGTATGAGATCGCGAAGGCGTGTGCGAAAGAGCAGGGGTTGAAGCTGCCGATGGTCGGCCGGGACGATTAAGCCGCAACCCGCTCCGGTACGATCATGTCGTTGCACTCATTGCGCCCACGTGGCGCTGTCATCACATCAGGGGGAAGGGGAATGAAGAAGTGGATCGTAGCGGCCTCGGTGGCCGTGGTTTTTGTCATGGGCATGGGCGTGGGTTACGGCGCGAAACGCGAGCCAGCGCCGGCGGACTACCACGACAAGGATGCACGTGAAGCGGCGCATACGCTGCTCGACATCGCCCTCGCGCAGGCCGGCAAGAACGGCAGCTGGGAGCGCATCGGGGTGGGGCGGGTTTATTACCTCGGCGGGTTCAAGGCAGAAGGGCAGGCGATCTTCGACGCGCTGCTGACCGGCAAGCATGAGGACAGCGACGTGTTCCGTATCGCCCGCGTCTACCAGGAAGCCGGCGAGTGGGAGAAAGCGCGGCCGCTGTTCGACCGCTACCTGCTCGACAACCCGAAGGACGAGAAGGACCTGGCCGAAGTCGGCACCTACTACCTGCTCGATGGTGACCGCGCGACGGCGGAGCAGTTGTTCGACCGCTCGTACGCGATCGAGCGCAAAGAGCTGTGGGCCACGCTTGATATCGCCGGCGCCTACCTGGGGGTTGCGCCTCAACACTGATCGGGCGACACGGGGCTTTCGACTTCCGACAGCCCCGCCGTCACCACTTGGGCTTCACACGTGCGTCAATCCTTCGCGGTGCCGATGACCTCGCCGGTGGCCGGGTCGATCTTGAGTTCGACATCCATACCCTGCGGATCGTCGGCCTCGGCATTCCAGATGCCGTCTTCGTAGTCGACGTCATGCACGTTGACGTAGCCGGCTGCCGCGAGCTGCGCGCGCACGTCGGCTTCGCTCATTTGTGCGACCTGGGTGTCAGGGTAGATTTTGCCGGTCGCGGGGTCGATCCGCACCTCCGTCCGGTTGCCGTCGGCGCTGCGCGCATCGGCCTTCCATACGCCATCTTCGAACTCCACGTCATTGACCTTGGTGTAACCCTCGGCCGTGAGCTGCGCGCGTACGTCCTGCTCGGTCAGCGCGTCCTGTGCGATCGCAGCGGTGGATGCGCAGGCGGCGGCCAGCGCCAAGGTCAGAACAGTGAGATTTTTCATACATCCTCCGGGCTAGTGGAATCACCAGTTGAGCATTCACGCGCGCGGATCAATCCGAGGTGAAGGTCCTGGGCAGTCGATGCGCCCGATTCATCTTTAAGCCGGGGTCTACGTACCGGTCATGCTTGACTGCGTAACGTAGTATGGAGGGGGCGTCGGATGCAGTCTGTTCCCGGGTAAACCACGGAGTAGAAAATGAAGATCCTCGATCACATGGGCAGCACCGAACTGGCGGCCAACCTGTTCCGCGCCACGCAGACCGAGGAGAAGCTGCGCCGCGACGAGGTGCGCGGCAAGACGGAGGCCAACCGGACGCACTTCGAGGTCGGGCACAAAGTACGCCAGACCATCGATGAGTTGGGCGGCACCATGCCGGAAGAGCTGCCGACGCCCGACAGCAGCATCGGGCAACTGGCATCAGCGAAGAAGAAGCAGCTGAAGAAGCCATAGATCATCCGCCACCGTCGAACGGCATCGGGTTGGTCTTCGGGGCGGCCGGGGGGAGGCGCTAAGATCAGCCTCGCATCGATCCGATGCCCGAAAACCGGTTTGGGGAGAAGCACATGAACGCACCTGTCGTGACGCGTCCGGCCTGGTTCTGGGTCGTGGCCGTGCTGGCGTTGCTGTGGAACCTGTTTGGCCTGGCGATGTTCTACCTGCAGTACACGATGACGCCCGATCAGTTGGCGCAGCTGCCCGAGGCCCAACGCAGCCTGCAGGAGGGATTCCCCGACTGGCTGTGGGCGCTCAACTGCGCGGCCGTCGTCGCGGGCACGCTGGGCTCGATCCTGCTGATGATGGGCAGGCGGCTGGCGCTGCCGGTGTTCTGGGTGTCGCTGGTCGCGGTGGTAGTGCTGTTCGGCTATTGCCTGTTTCCCGGCCGCATGCTCGAAGTGCTGGGCGCCGCGCAGTCGCTGCCCATGCCCGTCCTGGTTACCGTGATTGCCGCGTTGCTGGTGTGGTTCGCGCACCGGTCGATCGGGCGTGGTTGGCTGGCATAAGACGTTCCAATGAACCGGGGCAGGCTTTCAGGAAAGTAAGCCTGACCCGGGTTTTGCCATCGACGAGGCCGGGCGCTCGGGATCAGCGCGACCCCAGCTCCACGACGGGTTGGAACCCGCCATAGATCATCCGCGCGCCGTCGAACGGCATCGGGTTGGTCTCCGGATCCATCCGCGGGTCTTTCATCATCTTCTCCATGCCGGCGTCGCGGGTCGGCTTGTCGGGCCATTCGATCCAGGAGAAGACAATCGTCTCGTCTTCCTTGCCCTGCACCGCGCGCTGGAAGTCGGTCTGCTTGCCGGCCGGGACGTCGTCGCCCCAGCACTCGACCACGCGGGTGGCGCCGTATTCCATGAACACCGAATCGCCGGTTTTGGCGTGGTCGATGAATTTCTGCTTGTTCGCGGTCGGAACCGCGATGACGAAGCCGTCGATGTAGGACATGTCGTGTCTCCTTCTTTGCGGGGGGTGTCGTGAAACGACGAACGACGGGGCGGGAAATCGACACCCGTCAGTACCGGCAGGCCACTTTGCCGGATGGTCATGCCGGCGCAGACATGGCGACGGTCCGTTCCATCCGGGGCTGTGCCAATCCAGACCGATCGTTCTAAGCTGGGCCATTCCAGACATTGACCAGGAGCCGCCGTGCCCGACCTGTCCGCCTTCCCGATAACACGCTGTTGGCCGGCGCAACATCCCGAGCGCATCCAGCTGTACTCGCTCAATACGCCCAACGGGGTGAAGGCCTCGATCATGCTCGAGGAGACCGGGCTGGCGTACGAGCCGCATCTGGTCGACATCGCGCAGGACGACAGCCACACACCGGAATTCCTGTCACTCAATCCCAACGGCAAGATCCCCGCGATGATCGATCCGGACGGGCCGGGCGGGCAGCCGCTGGGGTTGTTCGAGTCCGGGGCGATCCTGCTGTACCTGGCCGACAAAACCGGCCGTTTCATCCCTGCCGATCCGGCGCGGCGCTGGGAGACCATCCAGTGGGTGTTCTTCCAGATGGCGTCGATCGGGCCGATGTTCGGCCAGCTCGGGTTCTTCCACAAATACGCCGGCAAGGACATCGAGGATCCGCGTCCGAAGCAGCGCTATGTCGACGAGTCCAAACGCCTGCTCGGCGTGCTCGATGCGCGGCTCGACGGCCGTACGTGGCTGATGGGTGACGACTACACCATCGCCGACATCGCCACCCTGGGATGGGTGAACAACCTGATCACGTTCTACGAGGCGCGCGAGCTGGTCGGCTATGACGGCTTTGCCCATGTCGATGCCTGGTTGCAACGCGGACTGGCGCGCCCGGCCGTCCAGCGTGGGCTTGCGATCCCGTCGCGCGGGGAATAAAGCAGGTCTGAGCGGCGATGCCGGACCGTCCCTAGGTGCGCCGGGGTTTCGTGCGCTTGCGCGGGCGTGTCTTGCCGCTGCGGGCGGGGGTGGGTGGTTCCAGCACGCCATCCTCCTGCAACTGCTCCATCCATGACAGCGCATCGACGTAGCCGATGAAGTGCTGCAGATAGCCCGGTGAGGCGTCGTGCATCAGGCGCATCGCGCGGTGGAGCAGGGCGCTGGAATGCAGTGGGCCGGCATCCTCGGGGACCGCATCTAGGGATCGGCGCAGCTGGCTGTCGGTGCGGACGCGATTCCACAGTTGCTGGAACTCGGCCAATACCGGTAGCGCTGCGTGGTCCGGATGGGGAAGCGGGGCGGCGGATCCACGAGTCGCGTCGATATGGTCGAGCAATGCGCGCAGCGGGCTGGGTGCCGGGACGTCGGCGCTTTCTCCCGGGCCCGCGTGGTCGGCACCTTGCTCGCGCCGGGCGTCGAGCTGCGTGCGGACGTCGGTCGTCTTACCCGGCATCGGGCGCTGAGCTCGTTTCGGACCGGGGAATCGGGGCGATTTCCACGCGGCGGTTCCTCGCCCGCCCGGCTTCGTCGGCATTGGAGCTGACCGGCTGCTCGGCCCCGAATGCGGCGGCGAACACCGACGATGCCGGCACCCCATCGGCGATCAGGCTGCGGGTGACGGTCATGGCTCGCGCGGCGGACAGTTCCAGGTTGTCGGCGAAGCGGCGGTTGCTGCCCAGCACCGGCCGGTCATCGGTGAAGCCGCTCACCATCAGGATCTCATCGCGCGATTGCAGGTAGTCCGACAGCGGCGCGGCAATACTCCGCAGGATGTCGCGGCCTTTGGGCTGGAGCTGGTCGGAGTTGAGCGCGAACAGCACGCTGCCGCTGATCCCGATGCGGCCGTTGATGACGGTGACACGACCGGTAGCCAACGGTGCGGCAAGGGCCTGCTCCAGGGTCTTCAGGCGTTGCGCTTCGGCCTGGCGTTGCCTGACCGCTTCGTCCAGTTGGTTGGACAGCTGCAGTTGCACGCCGATGACGCCGGCCAGGATAAGCACGAACGCACCCAGCAGCACCGACATCAGGTCGCCAAACGCGGCCCAGGTGGTCGAGGTGGATTCGTCATCCAGTTCGATCTCGTCGCTCATCCGGTTTACGCCTCGGCTGCTGTGCGCGAGGTGGCGAGGTGTTGCAGCTCGCCGATGATCTGCTTCTGCGACAACAGGCTCAGGTCGACGACCTCCCGCGCCTGGGCGACGTAGTAGGCCAGTTGCTCGTCGCTGCGGGTCATCGACTTGTCGAGTGCGGTCTCGATGTGCTGCAGGCGCTCGGCCAGGGCGTCGGTCGACGTGCCGAACACTTGCACTGCTGCGCCGAAGGCATCGCCGAGGCTGGCCACCTCGACTGCGCCGGCGCTGACATGCGCCGCCGCGGTGCGCTGCTCGGTGGAGGCGTGGTTGACGGCATCGAGCAACGTTTCCAGGGTGCCCAGCAGACGGGTGCGCTCTTCGAGCATGGCGCCGAACGCGTCGGTCCATTGCGCCAGCCGCTGCTGGTCGCGGGACTCCAGCTCCTTTTGCAGCTCCGCATGTGCTTGCTGCAGGACGTTGACGAGCGCGCCGGCACGATCATCGAAGTTTGTCGCGGCGGTGGCGAGCGCCTGCTCGTTGCGAGCCGCGAGCTGTTCGTTGAGGGTTTGCTGGCGTGCCAGCGTGCCGCCCAGATCAGCGACGAGGGTGTTGTTGGCTTGCTGCTGCTCGGCCACGGCGGCGGTCCAGTGCTCGGCGGCGGCGCTGGTCACTGTCTCGATGCCGGTCGACAGTCCGTCCAGTTGCTGCTGTACCGCCTGGCTGACCTGGGTATGCAGTGATGCGGTTTCGCGCGCGAGGCCGGCCATCGTGGTTGCCACCACCGGTTGCAGCGCGGCAACGACGGCTTGGGCGTTGTCGCTGACGCCGGTCTTCAGGGACTGCTCCAGCGAGGAGGCCAGGCGCACATGGGACGCCTCGGCGCGGGCGTGGAATTCCTGTTGCTGGGCGGCCAGCCGTTCGCTGGCGGTGAGGTTGTGCTGCTCAAGGCTGGTCATCATCGACTGCAGCCGGTCGACCAGTGTCGGCATCAACGCTGTCTGTTGTTGCAGCAGTTGGAAGGCTTCGTCGCGCCGCCAGGCTTGTGAGTGCGGGCGCAGGGTGGTCGCGATTTCCACGTCGAGCTGCTGCACCGCCTGCAGCCGTTCGCGCCGGCACAGTGCGGACAACAGGCCGAGCATTGCCGAGGCGGCCACGCCGGCGATCGAAGTGCCGAACGCGAACGCCAGGCCCTTTACCGGTGCGCCCAGGGAGCCGCGAATCGCCTCCAGATCGCTCGCGCTTTCCAGCGCCAGGCCAGTGCCGCGCAGGGTCGCCATCATGCCCATCAGCGTGCCAAGCATGCCCAGCAGCACCAGCAGGCCGACCAGATACGGTGTCAACGCCGGCCCCGGCAGCGCCACGCGCTCACCTTCAATCCGCAATCGCACCGCATTGCGCAGGCTTGGGTGCAGACGGCCGACCCAGTCGCCAAGGTCGGAGACGGCGCTGCCTGCGTCTGCCATGGCGCGTGTCAGCGAGGCGCTGGCGTGGCGGTAGCGATGCAACTCCAGCGCGCCGGCGAGGTAGCAGGCGCCGATCATTACGGTGACGCCGACCCCGAGCAGGTTGGAGCCGATATAACCAGCGCCGATCCAGCCCACGGCGAGCAGACCGAGCAGGAACACGACAAACAGAAGGGCATTTTTGGGCATCGGGGTTCCAGCTATCGGGTGCGAAACGCTGCAAGCAGGCCTTCAACAGGGTGAAAACGCAGTTCCAGTTCGGCCAGCAGCAGGCCCTGCACGTCCTTGTGGAACCTCTCCAGCCAGGCGTCGGGCTGGATGGCGTTGCTGCCAGCGGAGGCTTCCGGGTCGGTCAACGGGCTCTGGCCGGCAGCGTGAAGACGGGAAAAGTGTTGTCCCAGCAGGGCCGGCACGGTGGCCAGCAAGGTGTTCTCGCGCGGACTCAAGGTCTGCTCCATTACCGCATCGACTTCCGCGAGCCGGGCCAGATCGACCGACTCGCGCGTGAGCCGGTCGCGCAGCTGGCCGCGCAGGCGACCGGTCGCCGCCTGCATCGTCCGCTGCATGTCGAGATAACAGCCACCAACGGCGGTGTAATCCACCACCGCAGCGTCCACGCCGGAACCGGATGCGCCCGTCTCGACCGCAGCCGATGCCTGGACAATGGCCTTCACCAACGCGGTGCGAACGCGCGCGCATTCGGATGCCTCGCTGCCGTCAAAATCCGGCACCTCGGTAGCGGCGGCGGGAACCCGGCCATCCAGGGCCCGGGACAGGGCAACCGCGCGGTTCCAGTCGATCCATTGACTCAGTCGATCCGACAACGTGTGCCTGGACGGCTGGATGTCGGACTCGGTGAGGCGAACCAACAGGCGGATGAATGCCGGGCCGGGAACGGGCGTCCGTGGAGGTGCCTTGGCCATGTTTTGCTGCCGCATATTCGCTGCGGCATGACCGCTTCGGAAAACCGGTAATTTTACATGCTTCCAGCGCGGAGCCAGGAATGAACAGCTTCTCCGGTGCCGGCGGGGTTCACGTGGCAGGAACCGTGCCGGTATCCTGATCGGCCCGATCACGACTCAGGACGGATTTGATGGACCAGACCGCAATCGCGCCTCCGGTGAGCACACCGCGGCGCAGGACGAAGTCAGGTGTATTGGCGGTGCTGCTGGCTGCGGGATTGCCGCTGCCTGCGCTCTCGGGGGAGGCTGGATCGGGCGATAACCCGGCCGAGGTGCACAGCGACGACGTCACGCGCTTTTTCCAGACATTCGATGCAGCCCACGGCAAGCCCGATGCCGAGGCGTTGCGACGCGGCTACCTGGACGTGGGCAGCGACGCGTTGCGCGACTTCAATGACATCCGGATCGGGTCGATGGAGCGGTTGGCCCAGGCCATCGTCGACAAGCCGGCGTTGTTCGACAAAGCCCGCACCTGCGCGACGCGCTTGCCGGAGATAAGCAACCGGGTGGTCGGTGCTTTGGCAGAGCTGGGGACGGTATTGCCGTCGGCACGTTTTCCACCGGTTACCATCTTGGTTGGCCGTGGCACCACCGGCGGCGTCACCACGCCGGCGGGGGTGGTCATCGGGCTGGAGACGCTGTGCAACGCCGATTGGATGCAGCCCGAAATCGACGACCGGTTCGTCCATTTGATCGCGCATGAGTATGTGCACGTGCAGCAACACGGCGCTGCGGTTGAGGTTACCGAGCCCACACTGCTGTATCAGGTGCTGCTGGAGGGTGGGGCGGAATATGTTGGCGAGTTGATCTCCGGGCAGGTGGCCAATGCCCACCTGCAGAGCTGGACGCATGATCGCGAATGCACGCTTGGGCGCGAGTTCCTCGCCGACAAGGACGGTGCCGAGATGTCGCGCTGGCTCTATAACGGTCCCGGTGACGACAGCCGCCGGGGCGACCTCGGCTACTGGATCGGCCATCGCATCGCGCGCGCCTACGTCAACGCCGCGGATGACCGACAGCAGGCCATCGTCGAGCTGCTCGATGTACGTCCGGAGATCGCGGCGGCATTATTCGACGCCAGCGGTTGGCGACCTGAGTGCGACTCTGCGGGAGCAGAGTGACCGGGGCAGGGTTCACTTCTTGAAACGGTTCACTGAACCGGTCCATGGCGCGCCCAGGGACGATCCCGCCATCCCGGCTAGCTTGCCTATGGTGTTCATGTTGCGCGCCGTACCGGTTTTCGCGGCAGGAATCTTCAGCTTCGAATCTGCCATGCCGTCACCGTAGTGCACGTAAATCTCGCGCTTGCCGAGCGCGAAATCCTCGCTGTTGCGTCCGCTGGCGTGGTCCAGCGAATCAGCGGGCGGTGCCTTGTCGAGGAAGATCGCCACCGTGCGGTTGGGTGCGGCGTTGGGGAATGGGTTGGCGGCCAACACCGCCGCCATCTCGGTGCCGGTGCGCAATGCCACGCCGATTGGCTTTCCGGCATGGCGCTGCAGGCTCGCCTCCAGCGTTTTCTTCGCCTGCGAGGGCGTCGCTACGGTGTCAAACACCACATTGCCGCTGGCGATGTAGGTGCGTACGTTCTCGAACCCGGCGTCCTCGCACAGGGTGCGCAGTACGGTCATCGGCAGCTTGCCGGTGCCGCCGACGTTGACGGCGCGCAGCAGGGCAACATAGGTATTCACGCACGCAGCATAACCACCCTTCACGCTTCGGACAGTACGACGTCATTGATGAGTGGCGTGCTTGCAGCCGAAGCGTTTGCCGGGTGATGGTTCAGGGATAACCCCAAAGCAACCAGTGCTAGCATCAGCCGGTCAACCGCCTCCGCACAGGTAGCTACCTTGAAACGATTGCTCCTTTCCGCGCTTGTCCTGCCCGCGTGCTCGTTCGCATTTGCCGCCGACCTGCCGACATTCAATCCGCAACAACTGTCGGATGAAGTGAAAGCTTTCTCTTCCGATGCGTTCGAGGGTCGGGCACCCGCGACTCCAGCGGAAGCCAGGACCGTCGACTACATCGTCAACGGGATGAAAGACGCTGGCCTCGAGCCCGGCGGCGACCTGAAGGACGGCAAGCGTGCGTGGACCCAGGCGGTGCCGCTGGCGCGCAGCAATATCGTTGGCGTGCCAACGCTGACGCTGACCGTGGAGGGCAAAGCGCGAGCACTGACCCAGGGTGAGGAAATCGCGATCCGCGCACCGATGGATGGCTCTGCCTCCGTCGACGTCAAGGACGCGCCGCTGGTGTTTGTCGGCTATGGCGTCAGCGCGCCGGAGCGCGACTGGGACGATTACAAGGGCCTGGACCTGCACGGCAAGATTGCGGTGGTGCTGGTCAACGACCCGGATTTCGAGACCGGCGAGGGCGACTTTGGTGGCCCGGCGATGACCTATTACGGCCGGTGGACTTACAAGTATGAAGAGGCCGCGCGGCGCGGCGCCGTTGGCATGCTGGTGGTGCATGAGACGGCACCGGCGTCCTACGGTTGGGACACGGTCAAGAACTCCAACACCAACACCATGTTCGATATCGTGCGCGACCAGCCGGCTGAAGCGCATGTCCAACTGGAAGGCTGGATCCAACACGACCTGGCGGTCGAGATGTTCGATCAGGCGGGGCTGGACTTCGCCGAGCTGAAAAAACAGGCGCAGACGCGCGCGTTCCAGCCGGTGGCGCTGGAGGGCGAAAGCCTGTCGGCCAACTTCAAGGTCGACTCCGAAGTCATCACCTCGCAGAACGTGGTCGGCCGCCTCGAGGGCAGCACGCATCCCGACCAAACCGTGATGTATAGCGCGCACTGGGACCACCTGGGCATCGGTGAGCCCGATGCCACCGGTGACCCCATCTACAACGGCGCGGTGGACAACGCTACCGGCGTGGTCGCCTTGATTGCATTGGCGCGCGCTTTTACCGAGGCACCGCAGCCTGAGCGTTCGGTCGTGTTCCTGGCCGTGACCGCCGAGGAAAAAGGCCTGCTGGGGTCAGAGTATTACGCCGCCAACCCGCTCTATCCATTGGCCACCACCGCAGGCGTGTTGAATGCCGATGCGCTGAGCCCGCATGGCCCATCGCGCAATTTCACCATATCGGGCAACGCCAAGTTGGGTTTGCTGGATGCCATGATCAAGGACGCCAAAGCGTTTGACATGGTCTATACGCCCGATCCCAAGCCGGAGGCTGGCTACTTCTTCCGCTCCGATCACTTCTCGTTCGCCAAGCGTGGTGTGCCGGCGGTGTCATTCGGCGCGGGCAACGACCTGATCGACGGCGGCGTGGAGGCAGGCAAGGCATTCGAAGACCAATACACGAGCCAGCACTATCACCAGCCATCCGACGAATGGCAGGCCGACTGGCCCTTCACCGGAATGGCGCGCGACCTGCAGTTGTTGTACGTGGTGGGCAGCGACCTGGCCAACTCGCAACAATGGCCCGACTGGAGCAAGGATTCCGAGTTTCGCGGCGTCCGTGACGAGACGGCCACGCAGCGGAAATAAAATCCGCGTCAGCACGTTCCCGGTTGCCGCGCGCAGGCTGGCGTGGCAATCGGGGGGAGTGAAGTCAGTAACCGGTATCCAGCGCGAAGATCGGTTTGCGGTTCTTCCACCGGCCCTCGGTGAAGTCCGGGAAGTCGAGGGTCTCGAAGTTCCCGGCAATCGATTGCTCCGACAATGGGGTGATCGCGCTCCAGGTGACGGCGTCGTAGATGTCGATCGGCATCGCGTCGCCGGCTTTCAAAGCCTCCACGAAGCCGTTGAGTACGAACCAGTCCATCCCGCCGTGTCCCGCGCCCGCCGCGGTCTCGGCATATTTCTTCCACAGTGGATGGTCGTACTTGCGGAACCATTCCTGGGCGTCGTCCCATTTGTGTGGCGGGCTTTTGCCCTCGATGTGGACGCCCTTGTTGACGTCCATCCACAATCCCTCGGTGCCCTGCACGCGGAAGCCGAGCGAGTAGGGACGCGGTAGCGAGACGTCCAGTTGCAACATGATGGTCTCGCCGTTCTCGCAGGCGATCTGGGTGGTGACCACGTCGCCACGGGCGAACTCCAGTGTTGCGTTGGGATGGTTTGGGCCTGCCTTGTCGACGATGTAGTCGTGCAGGCCACGGGCCTTGCTGGCGAACGAGTTGATCCGGGTAAACCGGTTGCCACGATTGATATTGGCAAGGTGCGCGCACGGCCCGATGCCATGGCTGGGATACAGGTCACCGTTGCGGTCGATCGAATGCTGCGTCCGCCAGCGCGCCTCCGACCAGCCCTTGTCGCCGTACTCCACGCCGCTGTCATACGGCTCGTCGGGGTTGCCGGAGTTGAAACCCACCCCGCGCAGGTCGTGCTGGTAGCCGCCCTGCAGATGGACGATCTCGCCGAACACGCCCTGGCGAGCCATGTTGAGCGCTGCCATCACATCGCGGCGGTAGCAGACGTTCTCCAGCAGCATGTAGGGCGTGCCGGTTTTCTGCTGTGTGCGCAGCACGTCCCAGTGGTCCTGCAGGGTGATGCCGGCGACCACTTCGCAACCGACAGGTATTTTTGCCTGCATCGCGTCGATCGCCATGGGCGCGTGCCATTCCCACGGTGTGGCGATGATCACACCATCCAGGTCATCCATCTCCAGCAATCCGCGGTAGGCATGCACATCGCCGTCGGCGCCAAAGGTCTTCGGCTTCGGCTTGCCGGCCTTCTCGATTGCCGCAACGGCGCGGCCCAGCATGATCGGCTCGATATCACACAGCGCCACCAGGTCGACATCACTGCGTCCCAGCAACGAACCCATCAGGCTCTGGCCACGCAAGCCGGTACCGATCATGCCCAGCCGCAGTTTGCTGCGCGGCCGGGCAAAGGCGGGTGTCCAGACCCCGGCAGCAGCCAGGGTGCCGCCGGCGATGCCGGTGATCAGGAATTCGCGACGTTTCATGCTTCCGGTACCGTTTTTTGAGGCGGTCGACAATATAGCTTGTCGACATCCTCATGAAATTGCCCTCCATCCGTAAAGCCGGCTCTGCTCCCACGCTTGGAGGGCAAGCAGACACCGTGTTTACGGGCACCCGGGCAGGGTGGTGGAAACACAGGCGAACCCCATGCTGAAGCCCGAACCTCCCGCCGACGTCGTATTCCTGCTCGACGTCGACAATACCTTGCTCGACAACGATGGTTTCAAGGCCGATCTTGACGCACGCCTGGTGCGTGACTTCGGGGCCGACGACGCCGCTCGCTACTGGTCGCTTTACGACAGCGTTCGCGAGGATCTTGGCTATGCCGATTACCTCGCGACCTTGCAGGCCTTCCGTGAGGGTCTGGACGCGGATCCGGACCTGTTGCAGATGTCCGGTTTCCTGCTTGAGTACCCGTTTGCGCAGCGCCTTTATCCCGAAGCGTTGGAGGTGGTCAGGCATCTGCACACGCTCGGCACGCCGGTGGTGTTGTCCGATGGCGACGTGGTGTTCCAGCCGCGCAAGGTCCAGCGTTCGGGCCTGTGGGACGTCTTGCACGGCCGGGTGCTGATCTACCTGCACAAACAGCACATGCTAGATGCGGTGCAACGCCGGTTTCCGGCGCGCCATTACGTGATGGTCGATGACAAGCCGCGACTGCTGGCCGAGATGAAGCAGGTCCTGGGTGCGCGCCTGACCACGGTATTCGTCCGCCAGGGCCATTACGCCGATGAAGCGATCGGAAAGACCTTTGTGCCTCCACCCGATATCGCGATTGATCGGATCGGCGAGCTGGTCGGCGTCGCGCTGGGGCGCTTGGTCCCGGATCGCACGCCGAAGGTCGGCGGCAAGTAGCCCCATGAAAAACCCGCCGGAGGCCGGCGGGTTTGGAGGTCGCTGGATCCCCGCTTTCACGGGGATGACGGGGTCGTTTCAGGAATGACGATGGGTCATTTCGCGGGGATGTTGGTCAGCCCAGCAACACCCGGTTCATCCGTTGCACGAATGCGGCAGGATCGGGCAGCGGTGCGCCGGCGGCGATCTCGGCCTGCTCCAGCAGCAGCGTGGCCAGGTCCTGCGCCTTGGCATCGTCGGTTTCCGCCTCGACCCGCTTGAGCAGTTCGTGCTGCGGATTGATCTCCAGCGTCGGCTTGCTTTCGGGCAGTTCCTGGCCGGCTTCGCGCATCAGTCGGGCGAAATGCGGGGCCATGTCGTAGTCGGCCAACGCCAGGCAGGAAGGCGAGTCGGTGAGACGGGCGGACACGCGCACGTCGCTGACGCGGTCGCCCAGCAGGGTCTTGAGCCTGGCCACCAGCGGTTCCGCGGATTTGACGGCCGCGTCCTGCCTGGCCTTGTCATCCTCGTCCAGCGGCAACTCGCCCTTGGCGACGTTCTGCAACTTCTTGCCGTCGTACTCGTGCAGCGAGCCGAGCATCCACTCGTCGATGCGGTCGGACATCAACAGCACTTCGACGCCCTTGGCCTTGAATGCTTCCAGCTGCGGGCTGCCGAATGCGGCGGCATGGCTCTCCGCGGTGATGAACCAAATGGTGTCCTGGCCTTCGGTCATGCGGCCGATGTAATCGTCCAGCGAGACCGTCTGCTTGCTGCCCTCGGCCTTGGTGGAAGCGAAACGCAGCAGCTTGGCGATGCGTTCGCGGTTGCCGACATCCTCGCCGATGCCTTCCTTGAGCGTGTTGCCAAAGGCCTTGTAGAAAGTGGTGAACTTCTCGGGCTCGTTGCGTGCCAGCGACTCGACCAGGTCCAGCACCCGCTTCACGCAGCTGGCCTTGATGCGCTCCAGCTGGCGGTTGTGCTGCAGCAACTCGCGGCTGACGTTGAGCGGCAGGTCGTCGGCATCGATCACCCCGCGCACGAAACGCAGGTAATTGGGCAGCAGCTCCTCGGCGGCGTCCATCACGAACACGCGCTTGATGTAGAGCTTCAGCCCCTTGCGCTCATCGCGCCCGCCCATCATCAGGTCGAACGGTGGCTGCGACGGCAGGTACAACAGAGTGGTGAAGCTCTGGTTGCCTTCGACGCGGTTGTGCGCCCACGCCAACGCATCGTTGAAGTCGTGGCCGAGCGACTTGTAGAAGCCCTGGTATTCCTCGTCGGAGATTTCCGACTTGAGCTTGGTCCACAGCGCGGAGGCGGCGTTTACGGTTTCCCATTCGTCGGCCGCCGTGGCGTCCTCGTTCTTGTCGTCGTCGCTTTCGTCCTTGTCGGCCACTTCCTTGGGCATCCGGATCGGGAAGGCAACGTGGTCGGAATAGCGGTTGATCAGCGAGCGCAGCTTCCAGTCGGCGAGGAACTCGTCCTCATCGGCCTTGAGGTGCAGCACCACGGTGGTGCCACGCTCGGCCAGCTCGACCGGCTCCAGGGTGTATTCACCCTTGCCGTCGCTCTCCCACTTCACCCCGTCGCTCGCCGGCGCGTCGGCGCGGCGGGTGAGTACGGTGACCTTGTCGGCAACCACGTAGGCGGAATAGAAGCCCACGCCAAACTGCCCGATCAAACGGGCGTCGGCCTTCTGCTCGTTCCCCATCGCGGCCAGGAAGCGGCGTGTGCCGGAGCTGGCAATAGTGCCGATGTTGGCCACGACTTCATCGCGGCTCATGCCGATGCCGTTGTCGCGGATGGTGATGGTGCGGGCGTCCTTGTCACAGCTGACGTCGATATGCAGCTCGCCATCGCCGGCGGTCATCTCCGGGTGGGCGATCGCCTCGAAGCGCAGCTTGTCGCAGGCGTCGGAGGCGTTGGAGATCAGCTCGCGCAGGAAGATCTCCTTGTGCGAATACAACGAGTGCGTGACCAGGTGCAGGACCTGGGCGACTTCGGCTTCGAATTGGCGGGTTTCAGTTTCAGTGCTTGCGTTCATGCGTATGAGTCCGATGCTGCGATAGGAGTGGAGTCCAGGCATCGGAAATGGGCCTGGGTGGCCAGAATTCAACCTGGGCACCCTGCCGCGCGTGCCAGGGCTCCTGCCGCGGAGACTGGTCAGTCCGCGCGGGTGCCGAAGATCTTGTCGCCTGCATCGCCCAGCCCGGGCAGGATATAGCCGCGCTCGTTGAGGCGATCGTCGATCGAGGCGGTGTAGATTTCCAGGTCCGGATGCGCAGCCTCTGCCGCGCGCAGGCCTTCGGGTGCGGCGACCAGGAACAGGCCCTTGATCCGCGTTGCGCCGGCGGCCTTGAGCATGTCGACGGTGGCGATCAGCGTGCCGCCAGTTGCCAGCATCGGGTCGAGGATCAAGGCGGTCCGGTCGGACATGTTGCCGACCAGTTTCTCGTAATAGGTGACCGCGCCCAGGGTCTGCTCATCGCGTTGCAGGCCGACCACGCTGACCTTGGCCGCCGGGATCATTTCCAACACGCCCGGCAGCATCCCGATGCCGGCACGCAGGATCGGCACCAGGGTGATTTTGCGGCCCTTGATCCGGCGTATCCGGATGGGAGCTCCGGCCCATCCTTCCACTTCGACCGATTCGGTTTCCAGGTCGGCCGTCGCTTCGTAGGTAAGCAGGGTGGCGACCTCGGACGACAGTTCGCGGAACGACTTGGTGCTGTTGTCGGCGCGACGCAGCAGGCCGAGTTTGTGTTGCACCAGCGGATGATGGACTTCGACGATTTTCATTGGCCCAAGTGTGCCATGGCCTTGGTCACTTTCGCCCCGGGTGAAAATCGCTATAGGCTGGCTCGTTGCCAATCTGCGGCCGTCACGGCCGGTCGGCCCCAGCCAGGATCCAGTGCATGAGTCTGTTCCGTACCAAATCCATCGAGCAATCCATGGCCGATGCGGCCGAGCCAGGCCACCAGCTCAAGCGCTCGCTGAGCACCTGGGACCTGATGATCCTGGGTGTGGCGGTGGCGGTCGGTGCGGGCATCTTCTCGGTCGGCGCCCGCGCGGCAGGCAGCTTCGCGGGGCCGGCGGTGACGCTGTCGTTCGTGCTTGCGGCCGTGACCTGTGCGCTGGCGATCATGTGTTACGCGGAGTTCGCCTCCACCATCCCGGTCGCGGGCAGTGCCTACACCTATACCTACGCCACCTTGGGCGAGTTGTTGGCGTGGATTATCGGCTGGGACCTGATCCTGGAGTTGCTGACCGCCGGCGCGGTGATCGCCAAGTACTGGGGCATTTACCTGAGCACGGTGTTCGACCTGTTCGATGTGCACATACCCACGACCATCGACGTATTTGGGCTGGGGATGGATTGGGGGCCCTTGTTCATCGTCGGGGTATTTACCGCGCTGCTGATCCAGGGCACCCAGTTGTCGGCCCGGGTCAACAACGTGTTCACCCTGATCAAGGTCGGCATCGTGCTGTTCGTCATCGTGGTCGGTTTCACTTACCTGAAGGTGGAGAACTTCACCCCGTTCGTGCCGCCGGCAGTCCCAACCGGTGGAGGTGATTCGGATGTGTGGTCGCAATCGCTGGTGTCATGGGCCACGGGCGCGGCGCCGGCCCAGTACGGTGTTGCCGGCGTGCTGTCGGGGGCGGCGCTGGTGTTCTTCGCCTTCATCGGCTTTGACGTCGTCGCCACCTCGGCCGAGGAGGTCAAGGATCCGCAGAAGACCTTGCCGCGTGGCATCTTCGGCGGACTGGCGCTGGTGAGTGTGCTGTACATCCTGGTATCGCTGGCGCTGACGGGAATGGTGCCGTACACGGTACTGGCGGCGGCGGAGAATCCATCGCTGGCTACCGCATTCGTTGCCGTGGGCGCCGATTGGGCCGCGCAGGTGATCTCGGTGGGAATCCTGATCGGGCTGACCACGGTCATCATGGTGTTGCTGCTGGGCCTGTCCCGTGTGCTGCTGGCGATGAGTCGCGACGGGTTGTTGCCGCGCTGGCTCGCCGCGACCTCCGACAAGCGCCATACACCGGTGCGCCTGCAGCTGATCAGCGGCGCGGCGGTCGCGTTGCTGGCGGGCTTCACCAACGTGGAAATACTGGAAGAGATGATCAACATCGGCACCCTGTCCGCGTTCGTACTGGTCAGCGTTGGAGTGGTGGTGTTGCGTCACAAGCGCCCCGACCTGACCCGCGGCTACAAGGTGCCGTTCTCACCCGTGTTGCCCATCGTCTCGGCGCTGCTGTGTGCGTATCTGATGCTCAACCTGACCACGTTGACCTGGGTGCGGTTCGTCGTCTGGCTGGCGGTCGGCTTTGCCATCTACTTCCTCTACGGGCGGCGCCATTCACGGGTCGGCATGCGTGCCAGAGGGGAGATCGGGCGCGACGGATAGGCTTGCCTCGCCGCACAACGCGCGTTTGCGGGCGGCGCTGAGCTGCTTGATGGCGTACTCGGCGCGGCTGGCGCTGCTGCGGTCGGGGTGCTCGAACCGCGCCATCAGTCGCACCGGAGGGTGCGCGCGGGTATAGCGCGCGCCTTTGCCCGCCAGATGCTGGGCATAACGACGCTCCACATCGGTGGCGATGCCGGTATACAGGCTGCCGTCGCGGCACTCGATCAGGTAGACGTACCAGCAGGTCATCGGCGCAGTGTAACGAGGACGGCCGATGAGCGAAAAATGTTCATCCGGCGTTGAGCCGCGTGCAACCCATGCACCCTAAACTGGGCCTCCATCCTGACTGTCGGTTTTTCGCGCATGTCCAAGCCCCGGTGCCTCGCCGCGATCTGCGTGACGTTGTTATTGGCGGCCTGCAACCTGCAGGCGCCGGTCGACGCCACCGCGCCGGTCACCGAGACCCGCGCAGATGCCGCCGTGGAACCGCCGGGCGGAGCGGTATCGGATGCGACGGTCGCCGTACCGGTGGCGCCGGAGCGGATCAGCGAGCGGGTGGAAACCGACTGGCAACCAATGGCATTGACCGCCGGTGAAGCGTGGATCAGTTGCGACTCGGATTATGCCGATGGCGAAGGTCAGCCTTTGCTCTCGCTGGGCTATTCGGTAATGCGCAGATCGCTGGCCCGGTGCAGCGATCCCGGGCTGTTGCGGTTGCGCTACCAGGGCAAGATATCCAGTGAATTCACCGCTCTGGTCGAACGTGTGGTGGAGCTTGCCGACACCCTGGGCATCGACAAGCGCATCCTCGACATCGACTCCACCGGTGGCCAGATCGAGCAGGCAATCCGCGTCGGCGACCTGATTGGTGGCTCGGGCTGGACGGTCTGGGTGCGCGAGGACGCCGTCTGTCACAGCTCGTGCGTGCTGGTGCTGGCGGCCGGGGACATGCGGATGATTGCCGGCAAGGTCGGGATACACCGGATGATCCGGATCGGGTCAAAAGCCACTTCACGCGCCGAGCTGCAGCAGGAGCTGGAAGAAGTCCACGCCCAGGTGCGCGAATACCTGCAGCGGAACGGGGTGGCGTTTGCCGTCGCGGACCTGATGATGACCGTCCCCAACCGTCGCTTGCGCCTGCTGACCGATGACGAGTTGGACCTGTACGGATTGAACGGCCTGAACGCGGTGGAGGATGACCTGCAGCGCATCCAGTTGACCCGCCAGTGCGGCGAAGCGTTCGTGCAGCGCAAGGATGCGTTTTACCGGGCTTTCGAACGTGACTGCCAGGCTCCCGGTGGGGAGGTGGGGGTGATGGGCGAGTGTGCCCAGCAATTGCGCCACCGCTTCGGCTTCCCGGACAGCGAGTGCCCGGCGCAGAGCCCTTTGTCCGAATACGACTCGGCGCTGGAAATGCCCGACGACGTGCTCAACGGAAATCCGACGTCGTAACCAATACAGCCGACTAACACAACCGCCACATTGCGTTAATACCCGTTGCCCCATCTTCCAAGGTGCGGCTTGCGGTGACGTGCCAGCAGGCTCGGTGCATCCAACGCAGTGGAAGGAGGTGACCGGTGCAAGACAGGAACAGGAACGTCGGCAATGATCTCAAGGCGATGGCCCAGGACGTCGTCGACATGGGCGCGCAATGGGTTCAGTCGGGGCGTGAATGGATGGACGAACGGAGAGACGGGATGACCAACCGTAACCAGGCTCCCCATGGATCGCGACGAGACCAGAGCCAGTACCGGCATGACGCCAACCCCCGTTCTCGCGCGGATCAGACGGAACGTGAGGCTGGCCCCGGCTATGCCGGTGCTGGGCCGGATACGTATCTGGGCGAAAACGTGACCCGCCACGCCCAACGTTATGCCATGCCGGGCGACACCCAGCCCGACTATTACGACCGCCCGGGTTACAGCCAGACGGCTTACGCCGGAGCAGACTATCGCGGACCGCAACGGCGCAGCTACAGCGGCATGGGGCCCAAAAACTACGTTCGTTCCGACAGTCGCATCAACGAGGACCTGTGCGAGCGGCTGAGCCGGGACCACGATGTGGACGCCAGCGACATCGAGGTCAAGGTTGTCGATGGCACCGCAACGCTGGACGGTACGGTCGCGCAACGCTGGATGAAACATCGCGCCGAGGATCTGGCGGATGGCTGCAGCGGCGTGCGCCACGTGGAGAACCGGATCCGCGTGCGGGCGGCGGCCGACGGTGATGACCGCCAGCCATGGTCGTCCGGGACGGCCAGTGCGCAGGCGGCACCGGATGCCGCTGGTAGCGCCGGTGTCGCCAGCGATCGCGGTGGCACTGCATCAGGCAGCAGCACGCCAGGAGGCAGCACGACGAGCGGATAAGCCGCGTCGCCGGGCACGACCGGTCACGACCGGTCACGACGCCGGGATCACCCTGATTTCGGCGTCTCCCAAGGTGACAACCTGGCCCACGCGGATCTTGCAGGTCTTGCGCAACTCGGTCACGCCATCCACGGCGACGGCACCGCTGGCGACCATGGCCTTGCCGGCGCCGCCGCTATCGCACAGCCCGGCCAGCTTGAGCAACTGGTTGAGTTCGACATGGTCGTGGGCGGGATCGAGTTCGAAATCGGATGCTTGCATCTGCGGCTCAGTCAGCGGGGAGGGTGCAGGGTCGCAGCCGGCATGAACGTGCGCAATACCTGACCGGCCGGCAACCTGCGATCATGGCGCATGACCCAGACTGCCACCGACCCGTCCTTCGCTTCGCTATCGCTGCCCACGAGCCTGATGCAGGGCGTGGAGGCGCTGGGATACCGGCAGCTGACCCCGATCCAGGCGCAGTCGTTGCCGGCGATCCTGGATGGCCGTGACGTCATTGCGCAGGCGCCCACCGGCAGCGGCAAGACCGCGGCGTTCGGTCTGGGCCTGTTGCATCGCCTGGACCCGGCCCGGATCCAGACCCAGGCGTTGGTGTTGTGCCCCACGCGGGAGCTCGCCGACCAGGTTGGCAAGCAACTGCGCAAGCTGGCGCTGGGTATCCCCAACTTGAAGGTGTCGGTGCTGTGCGGAGGCATGGCGCTGGGGCCGCAGCTGGCGTCACTGGCGACCCACGACCCGCAGGTGGTGGTCGGCACGCCCGGACGCATCCAGGAACTGCTGCGCAAGAAGGCGCTGCATCTTCGCGGAGTGCGCACTCTGGTGCTGGATGAGGCCGACCGAATGCTCGACATGGGCTTCGAGGAGCCGATCAAGGAGATCGTCGGCAAGACCCCGAAGGATCGTCAAAGCCTGTTGTTCTCGGCGACCTTTCCCGATGCCATCCGCGGGCTGGCGAACGCGATGCTGCAGCAGCCACTGGAAATCACCGTGGAAGCGGCCGAAAGCCAGGCCCCGATCCAGCAGCTTTTCTACGAGGTCGAGTCCGCGCGCAAGACGCCGTTGCTGGCCGCGTTGCTGCTTGAGTTCCGTCCCGTGTCCTGCGTGGTGTTCTGCAATATGCGCCGCGATACCGCCGAGGTGGTCACGTCGCTTGAGCACTACGGTTTCACCGCGCTGGCCCTGCATGGCGACATGGAGCAGCGCGATCGCGACGAGATCCTGGTGCGCTTCGCCAACCGCAGCTGCAGCGTACTGGTCGCCAGCGATGTCGCCGCGCGTGGGCTTGACGTCGAGGACCTGGCAGCGGTGGTCAATTACGAGCTGCCGACCGATCCGGACATCTACGTGCACCGCATCGGCCGCACCGGTCGTGCAGGCAAGGATGGGTTGGCCCTGAGTCTGTGCGCGCCGCGCGAGGTACCCCGTGCGCTGGCGATTGCCGAACATACGAGTACCGCACTGGCCTGGCGACGTGGCACACCGCTGGCCGGCAAGGCCTCCGGGGTGAAGCCGGCGGCCATGGTTACCCTGCGGATCGATGCCGGGCGCACCGACAAGTTGCGACCCGGCGATATCGTCGGCGCATTGACCGGCGATGCCGGTCTGGCGGCCTCGGCAGTGGGCAAGATCGACGTCTTCGCAACCCGTTCCTACGTCGCCATTGCCCGCGACCAGGCCGACACCGCGCTGGCGCGGTTGCGTGCAGGAAAAATCAAGGGTCGCCGCTTCCGGGTCAACCGGATCTAGGCGGGTTTGCGGCTATCGGCCGTTGACGCTGAACCGTCCCGGGCCAAGCAACGCGATCGCCAGCCCGGTGACAAAGTACATTCCCTGCAGTTCCAGGGCCCAGCCGCCACCGCTCATGCTGCCCAGCTGACCGGCATGAGCGAGAACGACGGCGACGATCATGTTGATGGCAATCAGCAGCCCGCCGATCCGCGCGTGGAAACCGATCAGGACCATCAACGGCGCTACCACCTCGCCGATCAGTACCGCGTAGCCCAGGAAGCCGGGCAGGCCGCGCGCCTCGACCATGCCGGTGATGGACGCCAGACCGCCGTCAAGTTTGGAGAGTCCATGGAGCAGGATCAGTAGCCCCAAAGCGACCCGCAGGAACAGTTTGGCGAGATCTTGCTGCAGCGCTGGATTCATCGGAGCGGTCTTGGTCGGGAGGAGGGGACAAGCATACGTTTGATTTTGCTGGTTTCACGTTTACTCCACCACGCTCTTGGATTCCGCCGTCACCAGCATCTCGGGGTGCTCGACCCGGCGCGGCTTGCCCAGCAGCGGATGGACGAACACGGCCGACAGGATGATCAATACGCCCAGGTAGAAATACATCGTCAGTTCGTGCTGTTCACCCAACAGCAAAATGGCCAGCACGATGGCGTAGACCGGCTCCAGGTTGACGGCCAACTGGGCGGAGAAGGCGCTCATGTGACGCAATGCAACCAGCGACAGCGCGAACGGAAGCAGTGTGCAGACCAGCGCCAGCACCAGTAACAGGACCATATCGCGACTGCCGGGCATCACCAGCAAGTCGCCGGAGAAGGCGGGAAACACCAGCGGCATCACCGGCGCCAATGCCGTCAACGCAAGGGTGCCGGCGCCCAGTTCCAACGCGGTGACCGTCAACGGATCGGCGTGGTGGACCAGTCGTTTGTTGAGCGAGCCGAACAGGGCCACGAACAAGGCCGACAGCGCACCCACGGCAATGCCGATCCGCATGTCGGCAGGGACTCCGCCGACGATCAGCGCGACGCCGGGCAACACGCCAACGCCCAGGGCCAGGTCGCGTCGATTGAATCGGGTACGTGCCAGGCTGGGTTCGATCAGCGCGGTGAACACCGTGGCCAGTGCCATGCAGGTTGCACCGACCGAGGCGTTGGCCAGTTTGATCGCGCCGTAGAAGGTCAGCCAGTGCAGCGCCACCAGCACGCCGATGCCGGCGTAGGCCCAGAACAGCCGCGCCGGCATCGCGCGCAGCCCGCGCCAGACCCTGGGCAGCAAGGCCAGCGCGACCACCACGATCAACATCCGTGTCCACACCAGCGGCAGGGCCGGAAGCGTGATCAGCTTGCCGAGGATCGCCGTGAACCCCCACAGCAGCACGCAGAAGTGGATCTGCAGGAACGCCTTGTTGTGCGGAGTCATCGGCATGGCATCACTGCGTGGCAGGTTGGATGGCTGAACCTTCAATTATGCGCTTGCGATGGCGGGTCAGTGGAGGACAATAGCGGCTCGATTCAAGCCAGACCGGTCCATCGCGCCATGCCCACCACACAAGCCTGCGTTGCCGACCTTCCCGTTACCGCCACGTCGGAGCGTGCCTGGCTGGCGCCGCTGGAGCTGGTCGCGCTGGCCGCGATCTGGGGTGTGTCGTTCATGTTCCAGCGCGTTGCCGCGCCCGAGTTCGGCACTGCGGTGCTGTCGGAATTGCGGCTTGCGTTTGGCGCCCTGGTACTGCTGCCGTTCCTGTGGCGCGGGCGTGCAGCCTTCCCGGTCAGGGCCTGGCCAAAAGTGATCCTGCTGGGCGCGATCAACTGCGCGATCCCGTTTGCCCTGTTCGCCTGGGCCGCCCAGCACGCGCCCGCCGGTATCAGTGCGATTGCCAATGCCACCGCGGTGTTGTTCACCGCCCTGATCGGTTTTTTGTTCTTCGCCGAGAAAATCGGGGTACGCCGGGCGATCGCCTTGTTGGTGGGTTTTGTCGGCGTGGCCGTGCTGGCCAGCGGTGAGACTGCCGGCGCCAGCATCGGCTGGGCGGTTGCGGCGGGCTGTACGGCATCGTTCCTGTATGGCGTTGGTGGACACATGCTGCGCCGCTACTTCTCGGGCATGCCACAGGCCGCATTGGCTGCGGCGACCCTCGGGGCATCGGCCCTGCTGACGTTGCCGTTCGCGGTCGCGCAATGGCCGGCACAATCGGTATCGATGAACGCGTGGTTGTCGGCCATCCTGCTCGGGGTGCTGTGCACCGGCGCGGCCTATGCGGTGTATTACCGGCTGGTGCAGCGCATCGGGGCCAGCCGCGCGGTCACGGTCACCTATCTGGTGCCGCTGTTCGCGGTCGGCTGGGCATGGTGGTTGCTGGACGAGCCGGTGACCTTGTCGATGGGAGTCGCCGGCGCGCTGATCATGGGTAGCGTGGCGATCAGCCAGAAAGCCCGCAAGTGACGGGCACGCCGTGGTGTCGGATCAGTTGCGAAGCTGCTCGATCAGCGCCATCGCGGCGGCGGGATTGCGGCGCTTGGCCGCGCTGATGAAGAAGACGAATACATCGCGCGGCTTGTCCGTCTCGATGGCGGTCGGGCCGATCCGCGGCACATCCCCGGGTTCACGCCCATCGGCCCAGATGCGCGCGCGCCTGGCCCAAAGCGCCAACTCTTCGGCGCTGTAGCCGCTGCTGAGTCCGGCTTGCGAGCGCATCAGCCGCAGGTACACGAAATCCGCGGTCACGTCGGCAAACGACGGGTACTCCCTGGAGTCGGTGAACACGGTGGCCATGCCGCGGCTGCGAACCATCGCGAGGTAGTTGGCATCGACGAAATCGGGCGCACGTACGTCCAGTACGTGGCGCAACGGATGCCCGTCGACCTGGGGCGGCAGCAGGTCGAGGAACCTCTCGAAGTCGTCATGGGCGAGTTGGGTGCCCCGGTCGAACTGCCAGACAATGGGACCCAGACGGTCGCCCAGGGCGGTGATGTCGGCAAGAAAACCTTCCACCTGGCCGCCAGCATTGGCCAGCATGCGCGACTGCATGATCCGCTTGGGTGCCTTGAGCGAGAACACGAAGCCCGCAGGAGTCTCGCTGGCCCAGCGCGCATAGGTTTCGGGTTTCTGGGTGCCGTAATAGGTGCCGTTGATCTCGATCGCGCTGAGCTGGCGACTGGCGTATTCGAGCTCTCGGCGCTGGACCAGCCCGGCGGGATAGAAGCCGCCGCGCCAGGGCTCGTACGTCCAGCCGCCGATGCCGACCCTGATGCCGTCGATCGCATTCACTGCGTCGGCGGTCGCGGCAAACAGGTCGTCGTGGTTTTGGCGGCTCATGGGGACCAGTCGAGGGCGAGTGTCCAAAGGATAGCGCCGCGATGTTAACTGGCCGTTCCGGGTCGTCGTTGGTAGCGCTGTTATTGCTCCGCTTCGGCGCTCTCGAACTCGACCAGTACCTCCAGATCAAACGCCAATGCCTCCACGGTCTCGCGCACCTTCTCCGCAGTGGCGTTGTCGGGCGCCTCGATCTCCAATACATGGGTGCCCGGACCCATGTTGTCGATCAAGCCGGCCGAGCTGGAGTCGGGGTCATCCATGTGCGACATCAGGCCGGAGATTTCCTCGACGTGTTCGATGCCTGGAATGCCGGTCAGCAGGTTGGCGATCGCGCGCGCATCGTCTTCGCTGCCGGTGATTCGGATACGTAACTGGGGCATGGCAGCGGTCTCTGGTGTGGGGGAGTCAGGCTAGGCAGGCGGCGGCCAAGATGGCGTGACGGACAGCGTAATGGCTGCAGCGTCCTCACCTGCATTGGCCTTCGACTCGTTTAGGCTTGGTCGATGGAATCCGATAAGAATCCGCGCGAAACCCCGGTGGCACCGGTCGTGACCCTGCGCCCGCTTGAGCGCAGCGACCTGCATTTCGTCCACGTCCTGAACAACAACCGCAGCGTAATGGGCTACTGGTTCGAGGAGCCCTACGAGTCGTTCGTCGAGCTGGAAGAGCTCTACCGCAAGCACATTCATGACCAGTCCGAGCGGCGCTTCATCGCCGAGCACCAGTTCACCACCGGACACGATTCCAGCGGGCAGGCAACCGAGGCCCCGGCGCACGAGCGGGTCGGCCTGGTCGAGCTGGTGGAGATCGACCACCTGCACCGCCGCGCCGAGTTCCTGATCATGATCGCCCCGGAGCACCAGGGCCGTGGCTTCGCCAAGGCCGCCACCCGCAGCGCCATCAACTACGCGTTCCGGGTGCTCAACCTGTACAAGCTGTACTTGCTGGTGGACGTCGACAACGCCGCGGCGATCCGGGTCTACGAAGGGGCAGGCTTCAAACGCGAGGGCGTGCTGGTGGATGAGTTCTTCAGCGATGGCCGCTACCGCAGCGTGATCCGGATGTGCATGTTCCAGCACGAGGTGCTGGGCAGCGAAGCCGGTCGAGATGTCGGCTGAGGTCGTGGCTACAGGGTGGCGGCAGGCGCCTGCCGGGTGGGCAGCAGCACGTTGCACAGGTCGATATGCCCGGCCGATACCTTGTACCAGTCGCCACCGCGGTTGCGGCGCGCTTCGGTGACGGCATCGAAGGTTGCGCTGTCGGTACGCAGCACCTGCAGCGCGCTGCGTGCATCTGCGGGGACCTCGCTGGCCAACTGGATCGTGTTGATCACGGTACGCCCATCCGGGTCCTCGTAGACACCCATGGGCTCCGGTCCGCGCGGGATCACCGATAGCAACTCCATGCCGTCGATCACACGCCCGACCAGGGTGATGTTGCGGTCGAGCTGGCGCGGGGACTGGCCGGTGACCACGTACAGTTCGGCGCCGGTGCTGGAGTCGGCTGCCATCCCGCGCCCGGCGCCGAGCGCGCCGTAGCAATGCGCCATCCACGCGACATTGGCCTCGGGGTCACGTGCCGCCGGGAAGTCCGCGACAAACCCTACTTGCGGCGCCCAGCCGTCAACGTCGGGCAGGACACGGAAGTCCAGACCCACCGACGAACGCTCGAACTCGGCCGGCAGCTGGGTCTTGGCGGTGCCCAGGGACTTGGCATTGGCCGCGTCCGCATCGGGATCGCCAAACTGGACCACGAAGTTGTCCTGCGAGCGGTAGATGCTGAGCCCGTCCCAGAAGCCTTCCTTCGCCAGCGTGGTGATGTTGCCGACGTGTTGCGGAGCGAACTGCGGCGCCAATTCGATCACCACCCGCCCACCAGCGACCTGCATGTACAGGGTGTTGGCCGGGTCAGGTGTGCGCCAGTGCTCCGCGGGCGAGGCGTCGAGGATGTCCTGGACCGATGGCGGTGTTGCCTGCCGCGCCGCCTCGGTGGGCTCCGGCTCCTGCGCGGTTGCTGCGAACGTGCAAGTGAGAAACAAGGCGGTCGCTAGCAGGCGTGGTTTGGGCACGGTAGTGGCTCCAGGAGTCGTTGATCCCGATTCTGGCTGAATCCCCGAGCGTCCGCCACCGGCCGGCACGGGTGATAAGAACGTGCGCCTCAGTCCGCATACCTGGCGATGAAGTCGCGTACCTGCGGGTAGACCTGCCCGCGCCAGCGGCGACCACTGAAGATGCCGTAGTGACCAGCGCCCTCAATGGTGGCGTGGTCCCGGTCGCGCTCCTTGATCCCGGTGCACAGTGCGTGCGCGGCGCGGGTCTGGCCCTGGCCGGAGATGTCATCCAGCTCGCCCTCGATGGTCAGCAGCGCGGTGTCCTTGATCGCCCCCGGGTCGACCCGCTCGCCCGCCACGTCCCACAAGCCGCGTGGCAGCAGGTGTTGCTGGAACACCACCTGGACCGTGTCCAGGTAGTACTGGGCCGGCATGTCGAGCACCGCGTTGTACTCATCGTAGAAGCGGCGGTGTGACTGGGCAGCGTCCAGGTCGCCGTTGAGCAGGTCCTGGTAGAAGTCCCAATAGGACTGCGCATGGCGCTCCGGATTCATCGCCATGAATCCACTGTGCTGCAGGAAGCCCGGGTAGACCTTGCGACCGTGGCCGGGATAGTTCCGCGGGACCTCGTGGATCAGGTTGTCCTGGAACCATGACAGCGGCTTGTGGACCGCCAGGTCGTTGACCTGGGTCGGACTCTCGCGTGGGTCGATCGGCCCGCCCATCATCACCATCGAGCGTGGGGTGGCTTCGCCGCGCGCCGCCATCAACGAGATCGCCGCCAGTACCGGCACGGTCGGTTGGCAGACGCTGATCACATGCAGGTTGTCGGCACCGATGGTGCGGATGAACTCCTCGATGTAGGCAACGTAGTCGTCCAGCCCGAACGTGCCCTCACCGGCATCCACCATGCGTGCGTCGGTCCAGTCGGTGATGTAGACCTTGTGGTCGCGCAGCAGGGTGGTGACGGTATCGCGCAACAAGGTGCTGTGATGGCCCGACAGCGGTGCGACCACCAGCACCGGCGGTTGCCCCTTCAACTCGCGGATGTTGTCCGCATCGTCGGCGTAGCGCTTGAACCGCAACAGCCGGCAGAACGGCTTGTGCAGCATTTCGCGCTCGATCACCGGGTAGGTGGTGCCGTCGATATCGACGGAATGGATGCCGAACTCGGGCTTCTCGTAGTCCTTGCCCATGCGGTACAGCAGCTCGCAGCCCGCCGCGAGCTGGCTGGCGCCGGGCAAGGATCCCGCGAAGTTGCTGGGAGTACTGAGCATTTTCGCGCTGGCATCGGCCCAATAGGTCATGGGAGCCATCCACGCGCGACCCCATTCGTGCATCTGGTAAAGCGGCATGTGAAGCCTTCGTTGGTAATGTTGCGCTGCAGCGTAGCGGATCGAGCGTGCGAAAACGTGAACCGGGGGACGCAGGTCACCTTCTTCAGGCCGGCAACTCCAGTGCGGCGGCGTCAGCGCATCGCTCCGGGCTCAGCCAAAGGTGTGAACCCAGGGCCTGCAGACCGATACGCGCGAAGCGTTTTCTATAGAAACTGGCCGGTCGTGCCTTGAAGCCATCGGTGTCACCGTCGATCCCGTCGCTGCGGGTGAAGGTTTCCAGGAAGGCGATGCCGCCGCAAAGATCGGCCAATGCCGGCAGGCCACGGTCCAGTTCACGACTTGGCAGGTAGTGCAGTACGTCGCTGCACACCAGCAGGTCGACCGGTGCGCAGGGGCGCAGGTGCTCGAAGTCGGCGAAACGTGCGTAGTGCAGGTTACGCCGCGGACCAAACCGGGTGATGGCGTACCGGCTGCTGTCAAAGCCCAGGTACTGCAGGTTCGGCCGCAACTTCAACAACGGCGCGCGCCAGCCGCCTTCACCGCAGCCGATATCGAGCACGCTGCGGATCGGGCGTTCCAGATGGTACTCAGCGGTAGCGACCGCCATGGCTACCTTGCGTGAGAGCCTTGCGGGCCCGCTGATCGCCTTGTCGCCCGAGGTGCGGTTGCGGTACCACTGGTCGAAATAGGCTTGGTCGTACTGCTTGGTCATGGGTTTTGCTGCGGCAGTGGGAGTCCAGGATGAAAGCGACGCGGTCGCATGGCCCGGTCGGCAATGCGTCGTGTCATCCTAGCCGACGACATGCCAAACACGCGCCCAACCCACCGAGGATCTCGACTGCATGAATGCCTATCTCTGGACGAAGACGTTCCACCTTGTATTCGTGATTGCCTGGATGGCAGCGGTGTTCTACCTGCCGCGGATCCTGGTCAACATCGCCGAGGCAGGGGATGAGCCGTCGGTGCGTTCCCGGCTGACCCTGATGGGCAAGCGGCTGTATCGTTTTGGCCACGTGATGTTCGGGCTGGCGGTGATCCTGGGTTTGGCGCTGTGGATGCATTTCGGGATCAGCGGCGCCTGGCTGCACGCCAAACTGCTGCTGGTGGTGGTGCTGCTGGGTTACTACATCGTCAGCGGTCGTTGGCTGAAGGGTGTGGATGCCGGCCGTCAGTTGCCCTCGTCCAGGGCATTGCGCTGGTTCAATGAAGTCCCGGTAGTGCTGTTGATCATGATCGTCTGGCTGGTGCTGGCCAAGCCGTTCTAGGCCAGCACCCGTCATTACGCGCCTCAGTCTACGGTGAGGGCGTCCGCCACCGGCAACTCCACCGGCACGCCGTCGGAGTTGCAGTGGCCGGCCTTGCACACGGCCTGGCGCAGATGCGGGGTGGACTGCAGCAGGAAGTGGAAGATGGTGTTCTGCTCCACGCTGCCACGCACCGCCGTGCTGCCGGGGCCGCTTGCCCAGATGCCGACGTCGTCGCCGCCATGGGATTCTGAGCTGGTGGGGACCAGTGCTTCCTGCATGTAGTCGGGTGCGGCGGTGTCGACGTCGGTCAGGTCCGGCCGGCCGATCGCGGCAGAATAATCCTTCGGGCCGTGCGGGAAGGTCTTGGGGCCGGCGGCCTGGCGGTCGCTGGCGCCGGTATAGCCGGGTCCGTTGGCATAGCTGAGCGTGGTGTAGGGCATGCCGCGGGCGTCTTGCGCCAGCTCCAGCTCACCGTCCTTGTCGGCTTCGCGGACCTTGCCGAGGATCGGGTTGCCGCGCGCCGGGTAGCCGACAAAGCTGAGGGTATGGGCGTGATCGGCGGTGACCATGATGAGGGTGTCATCGGTCGACGTCAGCCGGGCCGCCTCCTCGACCGCCTGGCTCATGGCAATGGTGTCGGTCAGCGCCCGGTAGGCGTTGCCGTCATGGTGGGCATGGTCGATCCGGCCTGCCTCGACCAGCAACACGTAGCCGTTGGGATTGCCGGCCAGGCGGGTGATCGCGGCGCGGGTCATTTCCGCCAGGCTCGGCTCACCAGCGGCGTCATCGGGGCGGTCGTTTTCGTATTGCATGTGGCTTGGCTCGAACAGCCCCAGCAGTGGTGCACCGGCAGGCGCGGCCGCGAACTGCGCCGCGTTCCACACGTAGGCGCCGCCAGGATGGCGCTGCTGCCAGGTGGCGATCAGGTCATGACCGTCCTCGCGTCGGCCGGACTTGTCGGGGTATTCGGGGTCCACCTGGTCCGTACGCATGAAATTGGTGCGGCCGCCGCCCATCAGCACGTCCAGGCCATTGCCGTACGGCGACTCGATCATCTGGCGAGCGATATCGATGCAGCCGGCAGCCTTCGCCTCGGTCGACATCGCGGCATCGCTCTCCCAATTGCGGCTGGCCGAATGGCTGGCCGTCGCTGCCGGGGTTGCATGGGTGGTCCGGGCGGTGGTGACCACGCCGGTAGCCATGCCGCTGGCCGCTGCCAATTCCCACAGGGTGGCCATCGGTGCCGCCAACCCGCCTGCGCAGTCGCCGAATTTGGCGGATTGGCCAATGCTGATCACCCCGGCGCGGGTCTTTACCCCGGTGGCCATCGCACTCATGGTGCCTGCCGAGTCGGGGGTTTGCTGGTCGGTGTTGTAGGTCTTGCTCAGCGCCGTGGCGGGAAAATGCTCCCAGCTCAGGCGGTTGCGTTCGCCCGGCGTGCCTTTGAGCTGGCCTTCGAGAATGCGCGCGGCGGCCACCGTTGGCAGGCTCATCCCGTCGCCGACAAACAGGATCACGTTCTTTGCCTGGCCTTCCATCGCGCCGCGCTCGGCGGCCTGGGCGGCGCCATCAAGGAACCACCAGGCGGCCGTCTCGCCCTGCGGGTGCTCGATCGACGGCACGCTGACCTGGAGGATGGCGTCGGCGACAGAAGTGCGCGTGGGTGAGGTAGTCGCGCAGGCGGCGACGAGCAGGGTAGGAGCCAGGACGAGGCAGGCACTGCGCAGTGTGGACATCGGTAGGACCCTTGATCGGAATGCTCCGATTATGCCGGGTAACCATTGCACCGACGCGACCTACGCTCGCGAGTATCGCCACGAGACCATGGCGCCGTCCTGATAGGGCATCACGCCGTGGAACGCGAGTGGGTTGCCGTCGAAGATCAGTGGCAGGAACTCGCGGTCGCCTTCCCACATTGGAAGTTCGTGCAGGCGTTCAACCGGCACCCACTCCAGGGATCCCTCGACGTTGCTGGTGAACGGCGTGCCGGTGAACCGGGTGATCAGGAACACGAAGCCGAACCAGTCCTCGCCATTGGGGCCGAAACCGGGCCAGCTGATGGTCCCGCGCAGGCTGAGCTGGTCGCACTCGATGCCGGCCTCCTCGAAAATCTCCCGACGCATGCCGGCGACCACGTCCTCGTCGGCTTCAAGCTTGCCGCCCAGTCCGTTGTATTTGCCCAGGTGCTGGTCGTCGGCGCGCGCGTTTCGGTGGACCAACAGCACTTCGCGGCCGTCGGGCGACAACACGTAGCCGAGGGTGGCAACGATGGGGCAATAGGGCATCAGTCGGCCGCCTTGCGTTGTTCGGCCCGGGTCGCGCCCGCCGCACGCCGGATCGTGGCCAGCGGACCGGCGTGATCCGCGTGGGCATGGCTATGCAGGAAGTTCGACATGTGGGAAGTGGCCGTTGGGCACGACAGTGTCGGCGATCGTGCCCGCCGCGGCCAGATCGCAGCGCACGAAACCGGTGTTTGATCGGATGTGCGCATAATCAGCAATGGAAAGCATGCAACAAGGGAGAGGCAGATGACGGCATTCGTCCACGGCGGCTCCGCCGGTGCCATCCGGTTCGACGCTACTCGCTGGTTGCCGGCATGAAGGGCCAGCAACGCGAGTTGACGATGCGCTTCCTCGCCGAGCCGGCCGACGTCAACTACGGCGGCAAGGTCCATGGCGGGGTGGTGATGAAGTGGATCGACCAGGCCGGCTATGCCGCGGCGGTCGGCTGGAGCGGTACCTACAGCGTGACCGTGGCGGTCGGCGGGATCCGGTTCGTGGCCCCGATCCGGATCAGCGACCTGGTCACGGTGCGCACCCAACTGGTCCATACCGGCACCAGCAGCATGCACTTCGCGGTCGAGGTCAGCGCGCGCGACCCGATGGGCGGCGAGCCGCGCCTGTGCACCCATTGCGTGATCGTGTTCGTCGCGCTCGATGGCGTCGAGGGCAAGCCGTCCCGGGTGCCGGACTGGACGCCGGCCGGCGAGCACGACCGCAAGCTGGCCGAGTATGCGATGCAGGTGATGGAGTTGAGCAAGGGGATCGAGCAGACGGTCGAACGCTACCGGTTGGCCGGGGAACCGTAGGAGCGCGCTCCGGATACGACAAAGCCGCCCGAGGGGCGGCCTTCGCTTGCGACCAGATGGCTGGACGAACTCAGATCCCGGCGACCCGGCGTGCCTGCAGGTACTTGCCGCTCCAGTAGCCGCTGTCGAGGTCGGACACCATCACGTCCTTGCCGGTGCTTGGCGCGTGTACGAAGCGTCCTTCGCCGAGGTAGATGCCGACGTGGTCGACCCTGCCGCGACGGCCGAAAAACACCAGGTCGCCTTCGGCCAATTCGGATTTATCGGTGACCGGCTCGCCAGCATTGGCTTGTTCGCGCGAGACTCGCGGCAGGTCGATACCCAATGCGTTCTGGAACACGTAACTGACCAGTCCGCTGCAATCGAACCCCTTGTCGGGCGAGGTGCCGCCCCAACGGTACGGGGTGCCCAACAGGGTCAGGGTGCGTTGCAGGAGGGTTTTGGCCTCTCGGTCGGGCGGGGTGTAATCGGCAGCGGCGGCGGCGGTCTTGCCCGATGCCAGCATGCCGCTGATATCCCCGGCCAGGCTGAGTGCGCGATCAGGCAAGGTCATCGCGTCGGGCATCAACACCGGCATCTCGATGGATCCAGGCCCCGGCGCCGCTTCGGTGGCGAACGCGGGCATCATCGCAACGGACAACATGCAGCCCAGCAGGAAGCGGTAGCGGGCGGATGCGCGGCGTGAAGAGGTGCAAGCGGTACGGCCTTGGCCGTGGATCTGAATTGTCACGCGGTCATCACTTTGTGATCCAACGAGGGATGATGCACATGAAAACGGCGTGATGGGTTTAGATGTCGTTAAAAATTTGTGAATAAGAAGCAACGCAGTTCACGTTTTTACCGACCGGTCAGCGAACCACCCGTTTTGCGCCGCTGTAATGGTCGCGCCAGTAGTAACCGTCCAGATGGTCCAGCCGCACCGTGCCGCCGTTGCTGGGTGCGTGCACGAAACGACCGTTTCCCACGTAGATGCCGACGTGACTGACGTGACCGCCGCTGCCGAAAAAAACCAGGTCTCCGGCCGTCAGTTGTTTGGGTTTGATGCGTGGGCCCTGATAGGCGGCCAGCGCGCTGGAAGTGCGCGGCAGGTCGATCTGCAACATGTCCTGGTAGACATAGTTGACCAGCCCGCTGCAGTCGAAGCCCGACTGCGGAGTATTGCCGCCCCATTTATATGGCGTGCCCACCAGGCTGATCGCGCGCATCAATACCGCGTTGGAGGCCGCAGGATTGGCCGGGGCTACTACCGTCCAATCGTGCGAACTGGGTGGTGGCGCAGTGCTGCGAACGCTCTGTTCGCCCCCGCCGCAACTGGCCAGCAACACCCCGGCAAGCGACAGTAAAAGCAACCGTGTCCATTGCGCTGGCAGGCTTTGCGCTGGCGCAAGGGCGGTGATCCCGGGATAATACGCGGCTTTCGTCATCCTCATAGCTTCGCTGCTGGCGCGGATGGCGGCAACCATCCGCCGCGGCCAGGCATCTGGTGCCATCCGCGCTGCGATGCATCCCTACCGTCCCGCCCATCTGAGTCGTGCCATGAAAATCGAGAAAGATCGCGTTGTCAGCTTCCACTATTCCGTCGCCGAGCAAGGCAAGGAATCCCTCGAGAGTTCGGAAGGGCGCGAGCCGCTGATGATCCTGGTCGGCCACGGCAATATCATTCCCGGCCTGGAGCAGGCGATGGAAGGCCACGAAGCCGGCGAGAAGTTCACCGCCGACGTGGTCGCCGCACAGGCCTACGGCGAGGCCCAGCCCGGGTTGACCCAGCGCGTGCCGAAAAAGTATTTCAAGAACACCCGCCTGGCACCGGGGATGCAGGTCGCGCTGCAGACCAAGTTCGGTCCGCGCCCGGTGACGGTGCAGAAGGTCGGCATGAGCGTGGTCGACGTCGACCTCAACCATCCCATGGCCGGCAAGGACCTGAGCTTCGATATCGAGATCGTCGATGTTCGCGAGGCCAGCGCCGAGGAAATCGACCACGGTCACGTCCACGGCGACGGCGGTCACCAGCACTGACCGCAGCATCGGCTGGCCGCCTGGCCCCGGAGTAGCGTCATGATTTCCACCGTGTTGGCGCCAATGGCGCCGTCGGAACGGATCGACAGCCTGGACGTGTTGCGCGGGCTGGCGCTGCTCGGCATTGCGTTGATGAATGTCGAGTATTTCACTGCGCCGCTGGCGGGGATGGAGCAAGGCATCGGTCCCGGGCAGCGCGGGTTGGACTGGCTGGCGGATGCGTTTGTCTACGTGTTCGTGCGTGGCAAGTTCTGGACCCTGTTCTCGCTGCTGTTCGGGATGGGGTTCGCGATCATGCTCGATCGTGCGCAGTCCGCAGGCCGCAGTTTCGCGCCGTTGTATCTGCGACGGACGTTCGGCCTGCTGTTGATCGGCCTGGCCCACGCGTGGTTGATCTGGGCCGGCGACATCCTGGTGTCGTACGCGGTGACGGCGGTGGCACTGCTGTTGTTCCGGCACACCGCGACCGACGATTTGTGGAAGTGGGGCGCCGGCCTGTGGGCGGTACTGGTGGGAGTGATGTTGCTGGGCGGGGCGACGATGATGCTCGACGGTGACGTCGCCTCCGGCCCGGATGCCGTCCAGGGCGCGGTAGCGGTGGCAGCCCTGCGCGACGCCGAGGTTGCCGCGTACTCCGCCGGCAGTTACGCCGACGCAATCGCGGTGCGATGGCGTTATTTCGCCCATGTGCTCGGCCTCAACGTATTCCTGGTCCCGCTGGTATTGGGCATGTTCCTGCTGGGCGCCTGGTTGGTGCGCAGTGGCGCGATCGGGCGGCCGCAGGCCCATCGCCGGTTATGGGTGTCGTTGGCCTGGTTCGGTGGCCTGGCCGGCCTGGCGCTCACCGCGGCCAGTCTCGCAATCGATAGTGACCCTGGTGGGGCCCGGCCCAGTGGCGAGCAGGTGGTGGCGATGACATTGCATATGGCCGGTGCGCCGTTGATGTCGCTGGCGTATGTGGCGGTGGTGGTGCTGGCATTGCATCGCGCGACATGGCTGCGCGTGTTCGCGCCGGCCGGGCGGATGGCGTTGACCCAGTACCTGGCGCAATCGGTCATCGGCACGCTGGTGTTCTACGGGTATGGGTTGGGGCTGTGGGGCGAGGTTTCGCGGGCGTGGCAAGTACTTGGCGTGTTGCTTGTATTCGGCGCGCAACTGCTGGCCAGCAGCTGGTGGCTGGGGCGGTTCCGCTACGGTCCGCTGGAATGGCTGTGGCGTGCCTTCAGCTATTGGCAGTGGCCACCGATGCGGCGTTCGATAGGCGTTCAATAGATCCCGCGGCGGTCTCCGGTGATGGATTGACCGCGTAAACTGGCGTCATGGAGCATCACGAAGACGTGGTCGTGGTCGGTGCCGGAGTGATCGGCCTGGCCTCGGCGCTGGCCCTGCTTGAAGCGGGGCGCGGCGTGCGCGTGATCGAAGCCGGGCAGATCGGTAGCGGCAGCTCGCACGGCAACTGCGGCACCATCACTCCCAGCCATGCGCCACCGCTCGCCGCGCCGGGAATGGTGCGCACGGCGTTGGCGATGATGCTGCGTCCCGATGCCCCGCTATACATCCGTCCGCGCGTGGATACGGCGCTGTGGCGCTGGCTGTGGCGCTTCGCCGGGCGTTGCAACCGGGACGACTGGGAAGCCAGCGCACGGTCCAAGTCCTCGCTGTTGAACGACTCCCGGGCGCGCCTGGTGCAGTGGGTGGAGGGCTACTCGATGGCCTGCGAGTTCGCCCAGTCCGGTGAGGACTATGTCTATCGAAACGCGCAGTCGTTCGAGGACGGTCAGAAGGAGCTGGGCTTTTTGCGGGAGCTGGGTGTGGCGGTGGAGGTATTTGCCGGCCCGGATTACCAGACCATGGAGCCGGCGGTGAAACCCGGTGTCGCCGGCGCGATCCGGTTCTCCGGCGACGCGGTGTTGCGGCCGGACCGTTACGTGGACGAGCTGGCGCGCGTGGTTCGCGAGCATGGCGGGATAATCGACGAACACTGTGCGTTGCTGTCGCTGGAAGAAGGTCGCGACGGCCTGGCCGTGCACACCGGCCAGGGAATCGTGCACGCCCGGGAGGTGGTGATCGCCACCGGCGCCTGGTCACCGCGATTGGCGCAGGCGATTGGAACCGCGTGGCTGGGCGCGGCGATGCAACCGGGCAAGGGCTACTCGATCACCTACTCGTCGCCGACACTGGTGCCCAGGCGGCCGTTGGTGCTGCGCGAGCGCTCGGTCTGCGTGACTACGTGGGAGAGTGGCTTCCGGCTCGGCAGCACGATGGAGTTCAGCGGTTTCGACGACAGCCTCAACCCGTCCCGTTTGGCGGCGCTGGAGCGCGGCGCTGGCGAGTACCTGCGCGAGCCCGTTGGTGCCCAGGTGCGTGAGCGCTGGTGTGGCTGGCGGCCAATGAGCTGCGACGACATCCCGATCATCGGTCGCGCACCCGGCCATCGACGGCTGTGGCTGGCGACCGGCCACGGCATGATGGGGGTCAGCATGAGTGCCGGGACCGGGCAGCTGGTTGCCGATTTGATGACCGGGCGCGCGCCGGCCGTCGATCCCACGCCATTTGTACCCGACCGGTTCGTGTAGCGGGCCGATCGGGCTGACACTGGCCTGACATCCGCCGCGGCAAGATGGCGAGGCCATCCAGAAGGAGTGATCCATGCAACAAGACTTCGACCTGATCGTGATCGGTGGCGGCTCGGGTGGCCTGGCCGGCGCATTTCGCGCCGCCGAGCACGGTGCCAGCGTGGCATTGCTGGAGCCCGGCCCGCTGGGCGGGACCTGTGTCAACGCCGGCTGCGTCCCCAAGAAGGCAATGTGGCTGGCGGCCGACGTCGCCCAGAAGCTGGTGACTGCCAAGGCGCTGGGCTTTGCAGTGAAGGACTGCGCGCTCGACTGGCCGACTTTCATTGCCCATCGCCAACGCTATATCAGCAACATCCACGAGAGCTACCGCACGCGACTGGACAAAGCCGGCATCGCCGCGTTGCCGGTCCGCGCCCGCTTGCGGGACGCCAACACCGTGCAGTGCGACGACGGCGTGGTCCTGCGTGCGCAACGGCTGCTCATCGCCACCGGCGGCCATGCCCGCAAGCTTGATATCCCCTGCGCCGAGCTGGGCGGCACGTCGGATGATTTCTTTCACTGGTGCGCGCCGCCGTCGCAGGTGGCGCTGGTCGGCGGTGGTTACGTCGCGATCGAACTGGCGGGTGTGTTGCAAGCGCTGGGCAGCAAGGTCGAGCTGTTTGTCCGTGGCTCGCGATTGATCCAGAGCTTTGACCAGGAGCTGTCCACGCAGTTGGCCGAGGATTACCGCCAGGCCGGCATCCACCTGCATTTCAACTGCGAGGTGACGGCGCTGGAAAAGACCGGTGAGGGCATCCGCGTCCGTGGTCAAGGCGCAAGCCACGAGGGTTTCGATCAAGTGCTGTTTGCCACCGGGCGCTGGCCCAATACCGAGGCGCTGGGGCTGGATGCGGCCGGGGTCGCCATCGATGAGCGTGGCCACATCGTCGTTGACGAGCGTCATGCGACGTCGGCGACCAGCGTCTTCGCGGTCGGCGACGTCACCGCCAACCTCCCACTGACGCCGGTCGCAATCGCCGCCGCGCGGCGGCTGATGGATCGGCTGTATGCCGACCAGGATGCGCCCTTGGACCAGGACGATATCCCCACGGTGGTATTCAGCCATCCGCCGATTGGCAAGGTCGGGCTGACCGAGGCGAGGGCGCGGGAGAAGTACGGCGACGAGGTGTATGTCGCCCGCGCCAGCTTCAGGCCGATGTTGCAGGCACTGGTCGACGCGCCGCAGCGCAGCGTGTTCAAGCTGGTCTGCGTGGGCGACGAGCGGCGGGTGGTCGGCATTCACCTGCTGGGCGAGGCGGCCGACGAGATCCTGCAAGGGTTCGCGGTGGCGCTCAAGCGCGGTATCACCCTGGCCGACCTGCGCGACACCGTCGCCATCCATCCGACCAGCGCCGAAGAAGTCGTGCTGATGGGTTGAGCAAGACCCAATACACTACGACCATGGATATTTTCGAACTCCACCGGGGCAGTGCGCCTTTGCTGGTGAGCCTGCCCCACGATGGCAGTGCGATCCCGGACTCGCTGGCCGCGGCGATGACACCGGAGGCCAGAAGCGCCCCCGATACCGATTGGCATGTGTCGCGCCTGTACGCGTTTGCACGCGAGTTGGGTGCATCGGTACTGGTGCCCAGGTACTCCCGCTACGTGGTCGATCTCAATCGGCCGGCCGATGACACCTCGCTGTATCCGGGACAAAACACCACTGGCCTGTGCCCGACGACTCGCTTCAATGGCGAGCCGGTGTACCTGCCCGGGCAGGAGCCCACGGCCGCCGGGGTTGCTGCGCGGGTCGAGGAGTACTGGCAGCCATACCATGCCGCGTTGGCTGGCGAACTCAAGCGGATCCGCGACGAGCATGGCCGTGCACTGCTGTGGGAGGGCCACTCGATCCGGGGCAGCGAATTGCCGTTCCTGTTCGAAGGACGACTCCCCGACCTCAACCTCGGCACCGCGACGGGCACCAGTTGCTCGCCGCTGCAGCAGGCGCAACTGGAAGCGGTGCTTGCCGGACAGGATGAGTACGACTGGGTTGCCAACGGGCGCTTCAAGGGCGGTCACATCACCCGTTACTACGGCGACCCCGCTCGCGGGATCGACGCGGTGCAGCTGGAGATCAGCCAGCGCTGCTACATGGACGAGGAGTCGCGGGAGTACCAGGAAGACAAGGCGACGCGGTTGCAGATCGTTTTGCGCCGGCTCCTTGAGGCCGCCCTTGGTTGACGGGTGGTGTATTACGCCGTTGGCTAATACACCCTACGTTCCGATTGCTTCGGTTGCCGGGGAATCGTAGGGCGCAATAAGCAAAGCGCATTGCGCCGCACGCACGAGCCGAACGAACCAACCAATCCCGTCGGCCCGCGTTGCCGTCACACCTCGAGTGTCGCCAGGTCGCCCTTGTCTTCCAGCCACGCCTTGCGGTCGCCGGCACGTTTGCGGGCCAGCAGCATGTCCATCAGCGCGTGGGTCGCCTGCGCATCATCGACGGTCAATTGCACCAATCGGCGGGTGTCGGGGTGGACGGTCGATTCGCGCAACTGCGACGGGTTCATTTCGCCCAGGCCCTTGAAGCGAGTGACGTGGACGGCGCCCGACGAGCCCTTCTTGCGTTGCGCTTTCTCGCGTTCGATCTTCTCCAGCAGGATCCGCTTTTCCTCCTCGTCCAAGGCGTAGAACACCTGCTTGCCGAGGTCGATCCGGAACAACGGCGGCATCGCCACGAACACATGACCGGCGGCTACCAGGGCGGGAAAGTGCTGCAGGAACAAGGCGCACAGCAGGGTCGCGATGTGCAGGCCGTCGGAGTCCGCGTCGGCCAGGATGATGACCTTGCCGTAACGCAGGCCGGTGATGTCGTCCTTGCCGGGGTCGCAGCCGATCGCGACCGCCAGGTCGTGGACTTCCTGCGAGGCCAGCACGCTGCCCGAGGCGACCTCCCAGGTGTTCAGGATCTTGCCGCGCAACGGCAGGATCGCCTGGAAATCCTTGTCGCGGGCCTGCCGGGCGCTGCCACCTGCCGAGTCGCCCTCGACCAGGAACAGCTCGGTGCGCGACAGGTCCTGGCTGATGCAATCGGCCAGCTTCCCGGGCAAAGCCGGTCCCTGGGTGACCTTCTTGCGGGTGATCTGCTTTTCCGTTTTCAGCCGTGCGCTGGCACGCTCGATTGCCAGCTGGGCGATCTTCTCGCCCAGTTCGACGTTCTGGTTCAGCCACAGGGTGAAGGCGTCCTGCGCGGCGGCTTCCACGAAGCCGGCTGCCTGGCGCGAGCTCAGTCGTTCCTTGGTCTGGCCACTGAACTGCGGGTCCAGCAATTTGATGCTGAGCACGAAGGCGACCCGGTCCCATACATCCTCTGGCGCCAGCTTGACGCCGCGGGGGAGCAGGCTGCGGATATCGCAGAACGCGCGCAATGCATCGGTGAACCCGCTGCGCAGGCCATTGACATGGGTGCCGTGCTGCGCGGTCGGGATCAGGTTGACGTAACTTTCCTGTACCAGTTCGCCATCCGGTGCCCAGGCCACTGCCCAGTCCGCGGTCTCGGTGTCCTTGCTGGAGCTGCCAAGGAACAATTCGGGCGGTAGCAGCTCGCGCTTGGGCTGGTCGGCGCTCAACTCGTCGAGCAGGTAGTCGCTCAGACCGTCCCGGTAATGCCATTCGACGTTCTCGCCGCTGGCAACGTCATTCAGCCTTACCGTCAAGCCGGGGCACAGCACCGCCTTGGCCCGCAGCAGGTGCTTCAATGAGCGCAGGTTGAACTTGGACGTGTCGAAGTACTTCGGGTCGGGCCAGAAATGCAGCCGGGTGCCGGTGTTCTTCCTGCCGACACTGCCGACCACTTCCAGCGGTGAGGCGCGGTCGCCATCGGCGAAACTGATCCGGTACTCGTTGCCACCGCGCTTGATATACAGATCCAGCCGGGTCGACAACGCGTTGACCACGCTGACGCCGACGCCGTGCAAGCCGCCGGAGAACGCATAGTTCTTGTGGTTGAATTTTCCGCCCGCGTGCAGCCGGGTCATGATCAACTCGACGCCGGGGATACCTTCCTCCGGGTGGATATCGACCGGCATGCCGCGCCCGTCATCGCTGATCTCGCAGCTGCCGTCGGCATGCATGACCACCTCGACGGTCTTCGCGTGACCGCCCAGCGCTTCGTCGACCGCATTGTCGATCACCTCCTGCGCCAGGTGGTTCGGGCGGGTGGTGTCGGTGTACATGCCCGGGCGACGTCGGACGGGGTCCAGGCCGGAAAGGACTTCGATATCAGCGGCGTTGTAACTGTTGTTCATCAAGTGGTCGATTGCGCGCAGCGGGCGGGAAAGAGAAATGGGTGAAAGCTCGCCAGAATGCGTGGCACCACCCGTAATGGTCAAGGTGAGGGTGCATCGGGACATCCCGGTCGCGGTCAATTCCGGCGTGTTCAGGCAAGGGCATGGCGTCAGGCGGTAGGGTCGCCAAGTCGCGTGGGGGAGCGGCAACGCATCCCACAACCCGCTCACGGAGAACCTACTGATGAATATTCGCAAGCTCCTGTTGCCGATGGCGATCGCAGCGTTGATCGCAGCCCCTGCCGCCTTCGCCCAGAGTACCGACGCCGATGCTCAGGCCGCAGCCGCTGCCGCGCAGGCCACCAACTCGGCGGCAGATGCCTCCAAGCCGGCCAAGGCTGTGGAGAAGGCGAGCACCGATGCCAATGCCGCGGAAAACACCGACGCGGACGCCAAGGCTGAGCAGAAGTACGAAGACCAGCCGGTGGAACCGGAAGAGGAAGACTGGCGCAGCTGACGGGCGATCAGCGTGTTCCGGACGCCCCGCTGGTCGGGGCGTTCGGCTTTTTCGGGGAGCGAGCGGTCGCGGTGCGAGCGTCCAGCCTGTAAACTACGGCTTTCCAGCGGCAGTAAAACGCATGACTCCCCTGATTTTCGTCACCGGTGGCGTGGTGTCTTCGCTCGGCAAGGGCATTGCGGCGGCCTCACTGGCCGCCATCCTCGAAGCCCGCGGCTTGCGCGTAACGATGATGAAGCTCGATCCGTATATCAACGTCGATCCGGGCACGATGAGTCCGTTCCAGCACGGCGAGGTGTATGTCACCGACGACGGCGCGGAGACCGACCTGGACCTGGGTCACTACGAGCGTTACGTGCGTACCCGCCTGAGCCGCAAGAACTCCATCACCACCGGTCGGATCTACGAAAACGTGATCCGCAAGGAGCGCCGCGGCGACTACCTGGGCGGTACCGTGCAGGTGATCCCGCACATCACCGACGAGATCAAGCGCGGTATTTTTGATGCGACTGACGGCTTTGATGTCGGCCTGGTCGAGATTGGCGGGACGGTGGGTGATATCGAGTCGCTGCCGTTCCTTGAGGCAATCCGCCAGATCCGCACCGAGCGCGGCCCCGAGAAGGCGCTGTTCATGCACCTGACCCTGGTGCCGTTCATCGCCGCAGCCGGCGAGCTGAAGACCAAGCCGACCCAGCACTCGGTCAAGGAATTGCGTTCCATCGGTATCCAGCCCGACATCCTGGTGTGCCGTTCCGAGCAGCCGTTGCCCGACAGCGAGCGTCGCAAGATCGCTCTGTTCACCAGCGTGTCCGAGCGTGCGGTGATCACCGCGGTCGACCTGGACAACATCTACAAGATGCCCGCCCGCTTCCAGGAGCAGGGGCTGGACGACCTGATCGTGGAACGCCTGCGGCTGGATGCCGGCCCCGCCGACATGACCGAGTGGGATGCGGTGGTCGAGGCCGCTGAGAATCCGGTCGACGAAGTCACCATTGCGATCATCGGCAAATACGTCGACCACCAGGACGCCTACAAGTCGGTGGGTGAAGCGCTCAAGCACGGCGGTTTGCGCCAGCGCACCAAGGTCAAGTTGAAATGGCTGGAGTCCAGCGATGTCGAGCGGCGTGGTGCCAGTGCGTTGGCCGGCGTCGATGGCATCCTGGTGCCCGGCGGCTTTGGGGATCGCGGTTTCGAGGGCAAGGTCCTGGGCGCCCGGCACGCGCGCGAGACCGGCATCCCGTATTTCGGTATCTGCTATGGCATGCAGGCCGCCGTGGTCGACTACGCGCGGAACCAGGCCGGTCTGGAAGATGCCAACAGCACCGAAAACGACAAGTCCACCCCGCATCCGGTGATCGGGTTGATCACCGAATGGCGTACCGCGACCGGTGAGGTGGAGCGGCGCAGCGAAGACGGTGACCTCGGCGGCACCATGCGGCTGGGCCTGCAGGAGCAGCGTCTGAAGCCGGGCACCCTGGCCCACGAGTTGTACGGCAAGGACGTGGTGGCCGAGCGCCACCGCCACCGCTACGAGTTCAACAACCGCTATCGCACGCAGTTGGAGGACGCCGGGCTGGTGATCAGCGCCAAGTCGATGGATGACTTGCTGGTGGAGATGATCGAGCTGCCGCGTGAGGTGCATCCCTGGTTCCTCGCGTGCCAGGCGCATCCTGAATTCCTGTCCACTCCGCGCGATGGCCACCCGCTGTTCGTGGGCTTCATCCGCGCCGCGCGCGAGCACAAACACAATGAAGACCGGGCCGCCGGCGAGAGCTCCGCTGTCGGCCTGCTGAAAGAGGCGAACGCATGAAGCTTTGTGGATTCGAAATCGGCCTTGACCGCCCGTTCTTCCTGATTGCCGGCCCCTGCGTGATCGAGTCGATGCAACTGCAACTCGACACCGCCGGCACGCTGAAGGAGATCACCGACGAGCTCGGCATCCCTTTCATCTTCAAGTCCAGCTTCGACAAGGCCAACCGCACCTCGGTGTCGGGCTTTCGCGGCCCGGGCATCGAGGAAGGCCTGAAGGTGCTGGCCGAGGTGAAGAAGCAGATCGGCGTGCCAGTGCTCACCGATGTCCACGAGTACACCCCGATGGACGAGGTCGCCTCGGTGGTCGACGTGCTGCAGACCCCGGCGTTCCTGTGCCGGCAGACCGACTTCATCCAGAAAGTCGCCAGCGCCGGCAAGCCGGTCAACGTCAAGAAGGGCCAGTTCCTGTCGCCGTGGGAGATGAAGCACGTCGCCGACAAGGCGTTGGCCACCGGCAACACCGACATCATGGTCTGCGAGCGCGGTGCCAGCTTCGGCTACAACAATCTGGTCAGCGACATGCGCAGCCTCGCGGTGATGCGCGACACCGGCTGCCCGGTGGTGTTCGACGCGACCCATTCGGTGCAGCTGCCCGGCGGCGCCGGCGGCAAGAGCGGCGGCCAGCGCGAGTTCGTGCCGGTGCTGTCGCGCGCGGCGATGGCGGTCGGCATTTCCGGCATCTTCATGGAAACCCATCCCAGGCCGGAAGAAGCCCTGTCCGACGGCCCCAATGCCTGGCCCCTGGGCCAGATGCGTGCCCTGCTGGAAACGCTGATGGCCATTGACCAGGTCACCAAGCAACACGCATTCCTCGAATCCCAACCCTGAGACCGGCACAGACCCGACATGACCGAAATCGCCAAAGTCCACGCCCGTGAAATCCTCGACAGCCGCGGCAATCCGACCCTTGAGGCCGAAGTCACCCTGAGCGATGGCAGCTTCGGCCGCGCGATGGTGCCCTCGGGCGCGTCCACCGGTTCCAAGGAGGCGGTCGAGCTGCGCGACGGCGACAAGACCCGATACCTCGGCAAGGGCGTGCGTACTGCGGTGGGCAACGTCAATACCGCGATCGCGAAGGCGATCACCGGCATGGATGCGTCCGACCAGGCGGGGATCGACAAGCGCCTGATCGACCTGGACGGCACCGACAACAAGGGCCGGCTGGGTGCGAATGCGCTGCTTGGGGTGTCGATGGCGAACGCCCATGCGATGGCCGCGTCGCGGAAACTGCCGCTGTGGAAATACCTGGCCGGTGACCGTGCCGCAGTACTGCCGGTGCCGATGATGAACATCATCAACGGTGGCGCACATGCCGACAACAACGTCGACCTACAGGAGTTCATGATCCTGCCGGTCGGTTTCGACAGCTTCGCCGAAAGCCTGCGTGCCGGCACCGAGGTGTTCCACGCGCTCAAGTCGGTGCTCAAGGGGCGCGGCTTGTCGACGGCCGTTGGTGACGAAGGCGGCTTCGCACCCGACCTGCGCAGCAACGAGGAAGCGCTGGAAACCATCCTGGAGGCGATCGGCAAGGCTGGTTACCACGCCGGCGAGGACATCCTGCTCGGCCTCGACGTAGCGTCCAGCGAGTTCTACGAGAACGGCAAGTACAACCTCACCGGTGAAGGCAAGCGGCTGACCAGCGAGCAGTTCGTCGACTTCCTCGCGGGCTGGTGCGCGCAGTACCCGATCATCAGCATCGAGGACGGCATGGACGAGAACGACTGGGACGGCTGGAAGCAGCTGACCGGGAAGCTGGGCAGCAAGGTGCAACTGGTCGGCGACGACCTGTTCGTGACCAACCCGCGCATCTTTCAGCAGGGCATCGACCAGCACGTCGCCAACGCAATCCTGATCAAGGTCAACCAGATCGGCACCCTGACCGAGACACTGGAGGCGATCGCCATGGCCGATCGTGCCGGTTACGCGGCGGTCGTGTCGCACCGCTCCGGCGAGACCGAGGACACCACCATCGCCGACATCGCGGTGGCGACCACGGCAACCCAGATCAAGACCGGCTCGCTGTGCCGCAGCGACCGGGTGGCCAAGTACAACCAGCTACTGCGGATCGAGGAGCAGTTGGGTGCGGCTGCGCGTTACGCCGGTCGCGATGCGTTCGTGTCACTGAAGCGCTGACCCCGCCCATGCGTTGGCTGGCGATATTGCTGCTGCTGTTGATCGCGATGTTGGCGTTCCTGCAATACCGTCTGTGGACCGGCGAGGGTGGTCGGGCTTCCGTCGCGGCGCTGGAGCAGGCCGTGGCGCAGCAAAATCGGGAGAACGCGGGCTTGCAGCAACGCAACGACGCGCTGCAGGCCGAGGTCGAAGACCTCAAGTCCGGTGAGGCGGCCGTCGAAGAGCGTGCACGCAGCGAACTGGGCATGATCAAGCCCGGCGAAACGTTCTATCGGGTGGTCGATCCGGCCGCGTCGGATCGACCGGATCCCGTTCCGGTCGATTGATTTTCACGCCGGTGATACGTCCCGGGCAACCTGCCGTCCCCCAGGAGTGACTGATGATCTGGACAGTGATACCGGCGGCGGGACGTGGCAGCCGGTTTGGCGGTGACATCCCCAAGCAATACCTGCAGGTCGCCGGTCGACTGCTGATCGAACATGCGCTGGATGTCCTGCTCGGCCATCCGCAAATCCATGGCGCGATGGTTGCGCTGGCAGTGGACGATGAACGCTGGCCCGGCTGGGCATCGTTGCACGGCAAGCCGGTGTTGCGCTGTGTCGGCGGTGGTGAGCGCGCCGACTCGGTACTGGCCGCGCTGCAGGCATTGCCCGACCAGGTGGGTGACGACGCGTTGGTATTGGTGCACGACGCCGCGCGCCCCAATCTGGCCGCGGCCGACCTGGCACGCCTGATCGAAGTGGCACAGGCCGACGCGGTTGGAGCGATTCTCGCCGCGCCGTTGCGCGATACCCTCAAGCGTGCCGATGCCGACACCAGGAGTATCGCGACCCAGCCACGGGAAGGCTTGTGGCGCGCGTTGACACCGCAGGCATTCCGCCGCGGCGCACTGACGGCTGCGCTGTTGCGTGCCCGCGCCGATGGCGTGGTGGTGACCGACGAGGCGATGGCGATGGAGCGGGTCGGTGCCTTCCCACGGTTGGTGGAAGGCCGGGAGGACAACCTCAAGGTGACAACGCCGGCCGATCTCGCCCTTGCCCGCTACCTGTTGTCCCGCGGTACTGCCCCAATCCCCGAGTGATCCATTTCCGTTTCCGTTTCCGTTGTCGCAACCAGGACATTCCACATTGAATATTCGTATTGGCCAAGGTTACGACGTGCACGCGTTTGGCGATGGCGACCACGTGGTCATCGGCGGTATCCGGGTGCCACACGAGCGCGGCGTGCTGGCTCATTCCGATGGCGACGTGGTGATCCACGCCTTGTGCGACGCGATGCTTGGCGCGCTGGCGCTGGGCGATATAGGCACCCATTTTCCGCCCAGCGACCCGCAATGGAAAGGCGCCGACAGCCGTGCATTCCTGCGCCATTGCAACACCCTGCTCGGCGAGCGTGGCTGGCGGGTGGGCAACGCAGACATCACCGTGATCTGCGAGCGTCCCCGGATCGGTCCGCATGCACAGGCCATGCGCGAGTTGCTGGCGGACGATCTTGGCTGCCAGATCGATGCGGTCAGCATCAAGGCCACCACCAGTGAAACATTGGGCTTCACCGGGCGTGGCGAAGGCCTCGCGGCGATGGCGGTTTGCCTGTTGTCGCGTCCGTGAGCACTGCTGGGTCGAGTGCGGTAGCGATCATCGAGCCCTTGCGCGCGTCGGGTCCGCCGGTACTGAGTGCATGCATTCGCAGCACGCCGGAGGATTTCCGTGTCGAGGAGCTGCCGGGTTTCTCACCCAGTGGCAGTGGCGAGCACCTGCTGCTGACGGTCGAGAAGCGCGGCATGAACACCGCCTTTGCCGCCAGCTGCATTGCCCAATGGGCCGGTGTCAGCGAGATGGCCATTGGTTATGCCGGCCTGAAGGATCGCCATGCCGTGACCCGCCAGCGTTTCAGTGTCCACCTGCCGAAGAAGGTCGCCCCGGACCTGGCGGCGCTGGACACCCCGGGCCTGAAGGTGCTTGACCACCATTGGCACGCGAAGAAGCTGCCGCGCGGTGCGCTGGCCGGCAATCGTTTCGAACTGGTGCTGCGCGACGTCCGGGGTGAGCGCGAAGCGATCGATGCCCGGCTGGCCACCATCGCCGCCGCGGGCGTCCCCAACTATTTTGGTGGACAACGCTTTGGGCATGGCGGCGACAACATCGCCCGGGCATTGACGATGTTCGCCGGTCGCAAGGTGCGGCGGGACCAGCGCGGCATGCTGCTGTCGGCGGCGCGCTCGGCGGTGTTCAACCAGTTGCTTGGCGCTCGCGTCGCCGCTGGGACCTGGAGCGGTCTGTCCGCCAGCGGCGACTCGCTGGACGGCGAGGTCTGGATGCTGGACGGCAGTCGCAGCGTGTTTGGCCCGCAGCCCTTCGACGCAACCCTTGCTCAGCGACTGGCGGCCTTCGATATCCATCCCACGGGGCCGCTTTGGGGGCAGGGTCCGTTACGCAGCACCGGCGAGGTCTCGGCGATGGAGCGGCAGGTGTCGAATGAATCGCCCGCGACGCAGCTATGCCTGGGGCTGGAGCAAGCCGGGCTGAAGCAGGAGCGGCGCTGCCTGCGATTGCGGCCCGATGGCCTGGAATGGGACTGGCGCGATGCCGCTACCCTGGAATTGCGATTCCAACTGCCGCCCGGGACCTACGCGACCGTGGTGTTGGCAGAGCTGGGTGTGGTCACGGAACCGGGGTTCGCTGGCACCCACTGACGTCTGCAGGCCGGGTTGGGCCCCAACAGCGCGACCTGCCACCAATCCGGCTGCCGTTGATCGGAAAAAGTTCGTGGTGGCACTGGCGCTGGTCGCCAGGAGGGGTATACCGGAATTGGGAGCCGAGTGGATCGGACCCCAGACGCGACCCGCGTCCGGCCCCGAACCGTCGGGAGCTACGTCATGAACCTCTTGTTGCGTATTGCACTGATGGCGGCACTGGTGAGCGGCCTGTCGGCCTGCGCCAGCATGGATGAGCAATCGGCGCGCGCCACGCCCCAAGCCGAGCCGCTGAATGCCGACCAGTTGTATATGTCCATGGTGGAACAACTGGCCAGCCGTCGTGGCGTCAGGGTGATGTGGGTCAACCCACCACTGAACCCGGACGTGGAATCGCTCGCGGGCCAGTAGTTGGCAGGCGTGTTGCTGGCTAGCGCCGTCGCTGCCGTGACAGAACCACCACGACGGCGCCGGCGCCCCCTTGCGCGGGCGGTGGGGAATGGAATGCCAGGACACTGGAGCGGTGGCGCAACATGCGGTCGACCAGGTTCTTGAGCACCGGCGCACCGCTGCTGCTGAAATCCGAACGCTCCCGGCCCCCCTTGCCATGGATGATCCGCACGCAACCCAGGCCGTGACGGAGCGCATCGCCGAGGAACGCGCGCAGCAGGGCCTCGGCAGTCCGGGCGTCGGTCCCGTGCAGGTCGAGCTCTTCCTGGGCGGCCATCTCACCGCGCCGCAATCGCTGCCAGGTGTCTGCCGGGAAGCTGTCGTGGCGGTAGGAGAGCGGGTCGTCGGCCTCCAATAGCGCCGCGTCCGACGGGTGGCGGAACTCGTCGCGGGCGTTGGCTTCGTCGCGCTCGGCCATTCGTGCACGCGGCTTGGGCCGTGGTGGGGCGGGTGCAGGCGCGCGTTCCGGCAGGATCCTCACCGCCCCGATGGCGTGGCGGAACAGTGCCGCATCGTCGTCATCGTGGGGGTCATTCATGGGTGCGTCCGGGGAACCGTCAACAAATCCTAACGCGGCAACGCGGTTGTGCAAGCGAGTGGGTCGAAAACGGGGGCAATGTCGATTCGCGGCTGAGCCGGCCACCACCTTCGGCTATCATGGTGGTTCTGTTTTTCCACCATCTTTTGGCGCCTTGCGTGGCGCCCGCCAAGGGAGTTCATGCGAGTTCTGGTCAGCAACGACGACGGTGTCGACGCCCCGGGCATCCGGGTCCTCGCCGAAGGGCTGCGTGCCGCCGGGCATGACGTGGTGGTGGTGGCGCCCGACCGCGACCGTTCCGGCGCCAGCAATTCGCTCACCCTGGACATGCCGGTGCGCACGATGCAGCAGGACGACGGCAGCTGGCGGGTCTTTGGCACGCCGACCGATTGCGTGCACGTGGCGATCACCGGAATGCTGGAAGACGAGCCCGACATCGTGGTGTCGGGGATCAACAATGCCGCCAATCTTGGCGACGACGTGATTTATTCGGGCACCGTGGCGGCGGCGATGGAAGGCCGCTTCCTCGGGTTGCCGGCGGTCGCCGTGTCGCTGGTCACCTCGGATCATGTCGGGCGTCATTACGAGACCGCCGCGCGTGCCGCGGTCGAGATCATCGCCCGGCTGCGCACCGACCCGCTGCCGGCCGACACGATCCTGAACGTCAATGTGCCGGACTTGCCGTGGGATGAGATCCGGGGTTTCCAGGTCTGTCGGCTGGGTAACCGCCACCGCGCCGAAGCCTGCGTGCCGCAGACCGATCCGCGCGGACGTCAGTGGTGGTGGATCGGCGCCGCCGGACCGGAGCAGGACGCCGGTCCCGGTACCGACTTCCATGCGGTGCACAGCGGGCATATCTCGATCACCCCGATCAAGGTCGACCTGACCCGTTACCAGGCGCTGGAGCAGGTCGCCAGTTGGGTCGACGGACTGGCGGCGTCGCTGCTGGACCGTACCGACGGGCATGACGAGGCATCACCGTGAACCTGCGGATGCGATTGCAACCCGAAGCACTCGGATCGGGCATGACTTCACAGCGCGTACGTGATCGTCTGGTTGATCGCCTGCGTGGCAATGGCATCACCGATGAGCGCGTGCTCAATGCGATCCGCACCGTGCCCCGGCACCTGTTTGTCGATGAAGCCTTGGCCACGCGTGCCTATGAGGACACCGCGCTGCCCATTGGTCACGGCCAGACCATCTCCCAGCCCTGGGTGGTGGCGAAGATGACCCAGACGCTGCTGGAGACCCACCCGGCGAAGGTGCTGGAGATCGGCACTGGTTCGGGGTACCAGGCCGCGGTCCTGGCGGCGCTCGGCTTGGAAGTACACACCGTGGAGCGCATTGGTGAGCTGCTACGGACCGCGCGCAAGCGCTTCCGGCAGTTGGGCATGAACGTGCGCAGCAAGCATGACGACGGCCGCATCGGTTGGCCGGAAAACGGCCCCTTCGACGCCATCCTGGTCACGGCCGCGGCGCCGGCGCTGGTGGATGCGTTGACCGCGCAACTCGCGCCGGGCGGTTCGCTGGTCGCTCCGGTGGGCGCGGCCTCGTCGCAATCGCTGCTCAGGTTGTACAAGGATGCCAACGGCCGGATTAGCCAGGAATCACTGGGGCCAGTGGTGTTTGTGCCGCTTTTGTCTGGCCTGGTCGACTGACTGCCGTGACCCATCCAGACGCCCCGCAGGAAGCCCGCGATTCCGACGCAGTCGCGCTGGGAGAGCAACTCGCCACGATTATCCGCAACTTGCCCGAGGACCAATTGACCTTGGGCGAACTGCTGGCGGTATTCGGTGACGAAGGCCTGCTGCTGCTGACCATATTGCTGACCCTGGTCTTCCTGATCCCGGTGTCGATCCCGGGGGTCAGCACGGTGTTCGGTGCGGTGATCCTGCTGGTCGGCATCAGTCGCCTGATGGGACGGCCTTTCTGGCTCCCGGAGAAGCTCAAGGCCAAGGCGCTGCCCGTCGAGAAACTGCGCCCGGGCCTGACGGCAGGGATGGTCTGGGTGGGGCGACTGGAGAAGATCAGTCGACCGCATCGGCTACGGGTGTTTGTCGATGGACGCGCACAAGACGTGTTCAACAACCTCGCCTTCATCCTGGCTGCCCTGTTGCTGATGGCACCGTTCGGATTCATTCCGTTCAGCAATACGCTACCGGGCCTGGCGTTGCTGTTTTACGCTGTGGGCATGATCCAGCGCGACGGCGGAGCGATGTTGCTTGGCCATTTGGCGAACATCGGGACAATCATCTACTTTGGCATCCTGATCGGCGGTGGTGGCATGGCGGCACACGAGTTGTTCCAGCGGCTTTCCAGTTGAGCCATCCATCGCCAGATCCGTTGGCATCGGTATTGCCCGTCAGCCGCATTGAGCTGAACCACCTGGAAAACATAACAAGGCGAATGATGAAGTTGACTCTCCGTTTGTTCCTGCCCATCGCCGCGGCGATTGTGCTTGCGGCCTGCTCCAGCACGGTGACCCGCGAGGGTGGGTCGGCTTCCACGCCCAAATACGGTGCCAGCAGCGTCGTCCAGCGTGGCGACACGCTGTACCGGATTGCCACGGAGAACGGAATCGCGATGCGCGACCTCGCGGCATGGAACGGTATTCCGGCGCCGTATACGATCTACCCCGGCCAGCGGCTGGTGCTGTACCCCAAGGCTGGCGTCGCCGGCAGCACGACGCGACCGACGAGCACAACCAAGCCCAAGCCTGTCGCTGCGGCACCTGCACCCAGCAAGCCGGCCAAGCCGCCGTTGAACAGTGGCGTGGCGTGGCGGTGGCCGGTCGACGGGCCGCTGCTGAATCGCTTCTCGGCGGGTGATCCAACCAAGCAGGGCGTCGATATCGGCGGCACCGCTGGTGCGCCGGTTCGTGCCGCGGGCGACGGCACCGTGGTGTATTCCGGATCCGGCCTGGTCGGTTACGGAGAGCTGATCATCATCAAGCACAACGAGCAGTGGCTGTCCGCCTACGGCCATAACCGCAACCGGATGGTCAAGGAAGGCACGAAGATCAGCGCTGGCCAGCAGATCGCCGAGCTGGGCCGCACCGGAGCGGCGCGCGACATGCTGCACTTCGAGATCCGCTACAACGGCAAGCCGGTCGATCCGCTGCTGTACCTGCCGCACAAGTAAGGTTGGCAGGCAGGCGCCCGGCTGACAGTCCCTCAGCCGGCGAGGATGAAGCCGGCGACGACCTTGCGTCCTTCGCTTGCCAGTACGTTGAACGTGCGCGCCGCCGCGGCGTTGGTCATGACTTCCATGCCGACCCCGCGTGCCAGGCAGGCCGCTCTCGTGGCCGCCGACGGAAATACCTGCTGTTCCCCGGTGCCCAGCAGGATCACCTCCGGTTGCAGCTCCAGCAGGGGCGCAAGTTCCGCAGGCCCCAGCGAGGCGGCATCCGTCACTGCCCAAGTGTCCATCAGGTGATCGGGCGCAATCACGAAACTGTGGGTCAGCCGGCGGTTGTTGACCAGCGCGGAGACACCGTCGGCGGCGCGCAACGCAAATTCGTAATCGGGGCGTTCAAGGTTCAGTTCCATCGGCGCATGCTAGCAATCGGCCGGGGAAAATGCCGTTATCAGCTTCGCGGCAACACGATCTGGCGGTTGTCCTCGCTGGCCCGGTAGAGCACCGCGGTGTGGCCGATGCGTTGTACCAGGGCCGATTCGGTACGCGTGCAAAGCTCGCCAATCATCGCGTCACGCGCCTCCCGGTCGCTTGCCGCAATCTTGAGTTTGACCAGTTCATGATGTTCCAGGGCCAGGTCAAGCTCGGCCACCAGGGCGTCGGTGATCCCCTTGCCACCCACCTGGAGCATGGCTTTGAGGTCGTGGGCCTGGCCGCGCAGGAACCGGGTCTGGGCGTTGGTCAGGACAGTAGCCATCAATGCACGCAAGTGAGGTTGGAAAGGCGCGCAGGGTAACATGGGGGCCCGTCATCCTCGCGATTTTTCGTCCCTCCCAATGGCTACCCGCAGCAAAAGCAGCCAGCGCTGGCTCAAGGAACACCATTCCGACCCCTTCGTGAAGAAGGCGCGTGCGGAAGGGCTGCGTTCACGCGCGGCCTACAAGCTGGAGGAGCTGGTCGAGCGTGACCGGCTGCTCAAGCCGGGCATGACCGTGGTCGATCTGGGCGCGGCGCCCGGCAGTTGGTCGCAATGGGTGCGAAAGGCACTGGGCGACAGCGGCCGGGTCATCGCACTGGACATCCTGGAGATGCCGTCGCTGGCAGGGGTGGAGTTCCTTCATGGGGATTTCAGGGAGGATGAGGTCTTATCCCAACTGGTTGATTGCCTTGATGGAAAGCCGGTGGACCTTGTGCTGTCGGATATGGCCCCCAATAAGAGTGGTGTGGATGCGGTGGATATGCCGCGGGCGTTGTATCTGGCCGAACTAGCGATGGATTTTGCCGACCAGCACTTGCGCGTCGATGGTGCGTTCCTGATCAAGTTGTTCCAGGGCGTGGGTTTCGATGACTATGTGCGCGAGTTGCGACGGCGTTATGCCAAGGTCGCGATCCGCAAGCCGGAGGCGTCGCGCAAGCGTTCTCCGGAGGTGTACGCGCTGGCCCAGGGCAAGCGCGCGGAAATGAAATAACGTGGTCTGCTGTACTCGATACCCGGGGTTCCGGGCCTCCCGCACAAAAAACGTGAACCTTATTAAATGAACGACTTGGCCAAGAATCTGCTGCTCTGGGTGATCGTCGCCGTGGTGCTCATGGTGGTGTTCCAGACCTTCGGTCCGCGTACCAGCGCTCCCGCCGTGCCACTGGCCTACGATCAATTCGTCGAGCAGGTGCAGGGCGACAAGATCGAGAAGGTCAAGATCGCCGAGGATCGCACCACCATCACCGGCGAGCGCAAGGACGGCACGCCGTTCACTACCTTCAGCCCGGGTGACAAGGACCTGGTCAACGACCTGCTGCAGCACGGCGTGGTGATCGAGCAGGTGCCGCCCGGTGGCCCGTCGTTCTGGTCGATCCTGCTCAACTTCCTGCCCATCATCCTGATCATCGCGTTCTGGATTTTCGTGATGAAACAGATGCAGCAAGGCGGTGGCAAGGGTGCGATGAGCTTTGGCAAGTCGCGCGCCAAGTTGCAGGGCGAGGACCAGATCAAGGTGACCCTGGCCGATGTCGCCGGTTGCGACGAGGCGAAGGAAGAGGTCGGTGAACTGGTCGAGTTCCTGCGCGATCCGAGCCGGTTCCAGAAGCTGGGCGGCAAGATTCCGCGCGGCGTGCTGATGGTCGGCCCTCCGGGTACCGGCAAGACGTTGCTGGCGCGTGCGATCGCCGGCGAAGCCAAGGTGCCGTTCTTCGCGATCTCCGGTTCGGATTTCGTCGAGATGTTCGTCGGCGTCGGCGCCAGCCGCGTGCGCGACATGTTCGAGCAGGCCAAGAAGAGCGCGCCGTGCATCATCTTCATCGACGAGATCGACGCGGTCGGCCGCCATCGCGGCGCCGGCCTGGGTGGTGGGCATGACGAACGCGAGCAGACCCTGAACCAGTTGCTGGTCGAGATGGACGGCTTCGAGGGCGGCGAGGGCGTGATCGTGATCGCCGCGACCAACCGCCCGGACGTGCTCGATCCGGCGCTGTTGCGCCCGGGCCGTTTCGACCGCCAGGTCGTGGTCGGCCTGCCGGACGTGCGCGGTCGCGAGCAGATCCTGCGTGTCCACATGCGCAAGGTGCCATTGGCCGACGATGTCGAGCCGATGACCATCGCCCGCGGAACCCCGGGCTTCAGCGGTGCCGACCTGGCCAACCTGGTCAACGAGGCCGCGCTGTTTGCGGCGCGCAGCAACGCCAAGGAAGTGCGCATGGACCACTTCGACAAGGCGCGCGACAAGATCATGATGGGCGCGGAGCGGCGCTCGATGGCGATGAGCGAGGACGAGAAGAAGCTCACCGCGTATCACGAGGCCGGTCACGCCATCGTCGGCCGCGTGGTGCCGGAGCATGACCCGGTCTACAAGGTCACCATCATTCCCCGGGGCCGCGCGCTGGGCGTGACCATGTACCTGCCCGAAGGCGACAAGTACAGCTTCAACCGCACCGCCATCGAGTCACAACTGGCGTCGCTGTATGGCGGACGGGTTGCCGAGGAGCTCATCTTTGGTGCCGACAAGGTCACCACTGGCGCGTCGAACGACATCGAGCGCGCAACCAAGATGGCCCGCAACATGGTCACCAAATGGGGCCTGAGCGACGAGATGGGGCCGATCTCCTACGGTGAGGAAGACGACGAGGTGTTCCTGGGCCGTTCGGTCACCCAGCACAAGAGTGTCTCCGACGACACCGCGCGCAAGATCGACGAGGTCGTCCGCGGCATCCTCGACAAGGCATTCCAGCGCACCACCGAGATCCTGACCAAGCACTTGCCCGAATTGCACGTGATGGCCGATACGCTGTTGCAGTACGAGACCATCGATGCCCACCAGATCGACGACATCATGGCCGGGCGCACGCCAGGACCGCCGGCTGACTGGGAGAAGGATGCGGACAACGTGACCAAGGTGCCGCCTCCAAAGGATGACGCCAACACTCCTGGAACGATCGGCGGGACAGCCGAGCAGACCTGAGCGGGTCTTGCCCCATGACACTTGCTGCGTGACACCTGAAAGGCCAGAGTTCGCTCTGGCCTTTTTTATTGAGCAACCGATGTTTGATATCGCTCCGACACTGGATTGCAACGGTCGATTGTTGCGCCTTGACCAGCCGCGCGTGATGGGCATCGTCAACGTCACCCCGGATTCGTTCTCCGACGGTGGCCAGCACGACAGCCTGGAGGCGGCGGTTGCCCACGGCCTGCGGTTGGCCAGAGAGGGCGCGGACATCCTCGACATCGGCGGCGAGTCGACCCGTCCGGGTGCCGATGATGTCGCCGTCGAGGAAGAATTGCGCCGGGTGGTCCCGGTGGTCGAACGGCTGGCTCGCGAGACCACGCTGCCGATCAGCGTCGACACGTCCAAGCCCGAGGTCATGCGCGCGGCGGTGGAGGCCGGCGCCGGCATGATCAATGATGTCTACGCGCTCCGCCAGGACGGCGCGCTCGCCACCGCCGCGGAACTCGGCGTGCCGGTGGTGCTGATGCACATGCGCGGCGAGCCGCGAAGCATGCAGGAGGCCCCGCATTACGACGACGTGGTTGCCGAGGTCCATCGCTTCCTGGCAGAGCGCATTTTTTCCGCCGAGATGGCCGGGATCGCCAAAGCCCGGATCGTCATCGATCCCGGTTTTGGTTTCGGCAAGACCCTGATCCACAACCTCGAGTTGCTGGCACGACTGGAGCAGTTGGTGGAGCTTGGCGTACCCGTGCTCGCGGGCCTGTCGCGCAAACGAAGCATTGCCGAGCTGACCGGCCGGGAGCCGATGGAGGAACGGGTGAGCGGCTCGGTCGCTGCGCACCTGATCGCGGCGCAACGCGGTGCCCGGCTGGTGCGGGTGCACGATGTGGCCGCGACGGTGGATTCGCTCAAGGTCTGGAATGCAGTGGCCGCACTAGCCAAAAAATGACCAGGTTGATCGCAACCCTTGCGGAGTAAGCGGCTCAGATGGTTATCCACAAGTTGATCAGACGGCTTGTCCACAGCCCCTGTGCATAACCCGGGGGCTGAACCATCCAGGAAGGTGCGTTAGGCTGGCCCATTCGCGCCGCCACCGCGGCCGTTTTTCCGAACACGGGGACCTGTTGCCAATGACAGCCAGTGCACCGCTACTCATAACGTTTTCCATCTATCTTGCGGTCGTGATCCTGATCGGGTTCATTGCCTGGCGCTCGACCAAGACATTCGACGATTACATCCTGGGCGGCCGCTCGCTCGGCCCGTGGGTGGTCGCGCTCGCCGCCGGCGCCTCGGACATGAGCGGCTGGCTGCTGATGGGATTGCCCGGCGCGATGTACCTGGGCGGCCTGTCTGAAGCCTGGATCGCAATGGGGCTGATCCTGGGCGCCTTCCTGAACTGGATGTACGTCGCCGGTCCGTTGCGGGTGTACACCGAGCGCGCCGGCAACTCGCTGACCATTCCCGACTATTTCACCAATCGGTTCCAGGACAAGGACCGGATCCTGCGGGTGTTGTCGGCATTGGTCATCCTGGTGTTCTTCGCGATTTATTGCGCTTCCGGCGTGGTCGCCGGCGCGCGCTTGTTCGAAAGCGTATTCGGCCTGCCCTATGAAGAAGCCCTCTGGTGGGGCGCAGGCGCGACGATTATCTACACACTGGTGGGCGGCTTCCTGGCAGTGAGCTGGACCGATACCCTGCAAGCGGGGTTGATGTTCTTTGCGTTGCTGCTGACGCCGGTCATTGTGATCATGAACAACGGCGGTTTCGAAGCCAGTGTCGCCCTCATCGGCCAGCTCGACGCCGGCAACCTGGACTGGTTCCGCGGTGGCGAGATGGGCTTCATCGGGGTTGTGTCGATGTTGGCCTGGGGGCTGGGCTACTTCGGTCAGCCGCATATCCTGGCGCGCTTCATGGCCGCCGACAGCGTTACCTCGATGCCCAAGGCACGCCGGATCGGCATGGCCTGGATGATCCTGTGCCTGCTGGGCTCGGTCTCGGTGGGCTTCTTCGGCATTGCCTATTTCAATGCCCACCCCGAAGTGGCCGGCCCGGTGAATGAGAACGCCGAGCGCGTATTCATCGACCTGGCGACCCTGTTGTTCAATCCGTGGATCGCAGGGGTCCTGCTGTCGGCAATCCTGGCCGCGGTGATGAGCACCCTGTCGTGTCAGTTGCTGGTCTGCTCCAGTGTGATGACCGAGGACTTCTACCGCGGCTTCCTGCGCCACCACGCCAGCCAGCGCGAGCTGGTCTGGGCCGGTCGTGCTTCGGTGGCGTTGATTGCGTTGCTGGCGCTGTGGCTGGCGCGCGACCCGGACAGTCGCGTGCTTGGGCTGGTCAGCTACGCATGGGCGGGCTTCGGCGCGGCCTTCGGCCCGGTGGTGCTGCTGTCGCTGTTCTGGCAGCGCATGACCCGCAATGGCGCCTTGGCCGGCATCGTGCTCGGCGCGGCCACCGTGATTGCCTGGAAGTTGGTCGCGATCGAGCAGTTCGGTTTCGAGCTCTACGAGATCGTCCCCGGCTTCATCGTGGCGACCCTGGGCATCATCGTGGTCAGCAAGCTCGACCGCGAGCCGCCGCAGGAGATCCAGGCCTTGCACCAGCAGGTGCGAGCCTCGCTGCGTGAAACCGGGTACTGATCCGGGACCCGTCCCGCACCCCATGACGAGCGCCGGCGGACAGGCATGAACGATCCCCGTCCGCTGGCGATCGCACTGATGGGGCCGACCGCGTCGGGCAAGACGGCGCTCGCGCTGGATTGGGCCCAGCGCTTGGGCGGCGAGATTGTCAGCGTTGATTCGGCGCTGATCTACCGCGGCCTGGATATCGGTGCCGCCAAACCCGGCGTCGATGAAATGGCGGCCGTGCCGCACCATCTGGTCGACCTGCGCGAGCCCTGGCAGCCTTACTCGGCTGCCGAGTTCGCCGTTGCCGGCCGCGTCGCACTGGCCGACATCGCCGCGCGCGGCAAGGTGCCCATCCTTGCCGGCGGCACCGGCTTGTATTTCCACGCCTTGTTGAAAGGGCTGTCGGCCATGCCGAGCGCCGATGCACCGACGCGCGCCCTGCTGGCGGCCGAGGCGGCCGAGGTGGGCTGGGCCGCGATGCACGCCCAGTTGGCGCGCATTGATCCGCAGGCAGCGCAGCGCATCCACGCGACCGATGCGCAACGGATCCAGCGGGCGCTGGAGGTATACCGGCTGTCAGGACGGACCATCAGCGACTGGCAACGCGAACTGCTGCCACCGCGCCTGCCATTCAGGGTGCTCAAGCTGGTGCTGGCCCCGCAGGACCGGGCCGTCCTGCATCAACGCATCGAGCGTCGTTTCGACCTGATGCTGGATGCCGGCTTCCTGGAGGAAGTCCAGCGCCTGCGCACCATGCCCGAGTTGCAGGCGCATCCCGCTCCACTGGAGTTGCCAGCATTGCGTGCGGTCGGCTACCGCCAGGCCTGGGAACATCTGGATGGGGCTTTCGATGCCGCCGGTTTCCGTGATCGCGCGATATACGCCACCCGTCAACTGGCCAAGCGCCAGCTGACCTGGCTGCGTGGCCAGCTGGATGCACGCTGGTTCGACCCGGCCACCCAGGCGGACGCGCTGGATACGGCACTGCGAATGTTCATCCGCCAACGCCACTGAGCCAGCCTGCGGCTACATGCGTTACCATCGCCCCATCGCTGCTGTGGGGTCGGTATTGGGCGATGGGACGGCTCCGCCAAACGGAGCGGCCAACCATAACTAGAAAGACAAGTTGGGGAAAATTTGATGTCCAAGGGACAATCTTTGCAGGATCCTTTCCTGAATGCGCTGCGTCGCGAACGCGTGCCGGTCTCGGTCTACCTGGTCAACGGCATCAAGCTGCAGGGCACGATCGAGTCGTTCGACCAGTTCGTGGTGCTGTTGCGCAATACCGTCAGCCAGATGGTCTACAAACACGCGATTTCCACCGTGGTGCCGGCGCGCAACGTCCGGGTCGGCCCCAGTGGCGGTTATGTCCAGCCGAGCGAAGGCGACGGTGAGCGCGTGCAGGACGCCGCCGCCGACTGACCTTGTGTTTGCCCGCCACGCACCCATCTGGTGGGCATGACCAGTCGATTCGCGGAGTCCGCAACCTTTGTTTGAACGCTCCCGCAAGGGTGAGAACGCCCTGTTGATCCAGCCCCACGCCGGTGGACCGCCCGACGAGGGCCAGTTGGAAGAGTTTGCCGAGCTCGCCCGTTCGGCCGGGGCCAACGTGGTGGCCACCCTGACCGCGCGCATTGATCGGCCCAATGCCGCGATCCTGATCGGCAGCGGCAAGCTGGAAGAAGTGCAGGCCGCCGCAGCGGCCAGCGGCGCTGACCTGGTGCTGGTCAACCATCCGCTCAGCCCGGTCCAGGAGCGCAACCTGGAGCGTGCGTTGCAGTGCCGGGTGGTGGACCGCACCGGCCTGATCCTGGACATCTTCGCCCAGCGGGCCAGCAGTCACGACGGCAAGTTGCAGGTGGAGCTGGCCCAACTCAAGCACATGTCGACCCGCCTGATCCGCGGCTGGACCCACCTGGAGCGCCAGCGCGGCGGCTCCATCGGGCTCCGTGGGCCGGGTGAGACCCAGCTGGAGACCGATCGCCGGTTGCTGCAAAAACGCCTGGAACAACTGCAAAAGCGCCTGCAGAAAGTCGAGGTGCAGCGCAACCAGATGCGCCGTGGCCGCGTCCGCAGCGAGTTGCCGCGGGTCGCCCTGGTCGGCTACACCAACGCCGGCAAGTCGACGCTGTTCAATGGATTGACTGGTGCCGGCGCCTACGCCGCCGACCAGCTGTTCGCCACCCTGGATCCGACCGTGCGCCGGATGGAATTGTCCGGCAGCGCCGTGGTGCTGGCCGATACCGTCGGCTTCGTCCGTGACTTGCCCCATGAGCTGGTCGCCGCGTTCCGCTCCACCTTGTCGGAGGCGCGCGAAGCAGACCTGCTGTTGCATGTCATCGATGCCGATGACCCGCTGCGGGACGAGCGGATCGCCCAGGTCAACGAGGTGTTGACCGAGATTGGTGCCGGCGACCTCCCGCAGATCCTGGTATTCAACAAGATCGACCGGCTTGAGCAGGTACGACCGCGGATCGATCGGCCGGGTGAAGGCCACTCGCGGGTCTGGGTCTCGGCGCGCGATGGCCTTGGCCTGGATCTGCTGCCGGAAGTGATTGGCGAGGCGCTCCAGCTTCGCCATGTGACCGGCACGGTGGAACTGTCCTCAAGCGCAGGACGGCTGCGCGCCCGCCTGCACGAGCTGGGCGCCGTACGCGAGGAGCACGCCGCCGAGCACGGTTGGTCACTGCGGCTGGAGATCACCGAAGAAGACGTGCAACGGCTGTATACGCAGCCGCACGGCGATGCCCTGCAGCCACTGCTGGAGTCGCTGGAGCTCCCATCCGATACCGTTTGATCGCACGCTTGCTTGAGGCAAGCGCCGCCCCCACCTAGAATCATCGGTCGCCTGCCGGACAATGCAGGACGGCGTCTATCGACATTAGGAGCAGGCATGGCCTGGAACACCCCTGGCAGTGACAATTCCGGCAGCGGCCGGCCACCCCGGCAGCGCCGACCCGGCGGCAATGGTCTGGACGAGATCGTTGATCGCTTGCGCGGCCTGTTCGAAGGCGGTGGCGGTGGCGGTGGCAACGGCATCGGGCGCTGGGTCCTGGTGGTTTTCGTGCTGTGGCTGGTATTCAACAGCTTCGTGCTGGTGAACGAGCAGCAGCGTGGCACCGTGCTGCGGTTTGGCCACTACTCGCGCGTCCTGCAACCGGGGCCGCATTTCAAGTTGCCATGGCCGGTGGAGACGGTGATCAAGATCAACGCCACCGAGATCAAGACCTTCGGCACCAACGTGCCGGTGCTGACGCGTGACGAGAACATCGTCCAGGTCGAGATCAACGTCCAGTACCGGGTCAGCGATCCGTACAAATACCTGTTCGGGACCCGTAACGCCGACGCCATGCTGAAGCAGGCATCACTCAGCACCGTCCGTGAGCAGGTGGGACGTTCCACGCTGGACACCGTGCTGGGCGCCCGCAACGCGCTGGCGGTGTCGGCAAGGGAGCAATTGCAGGCCTCACTGGATGCCTACCGCACCGGGCTGGTCGTGACCGAACTGAGTCTTCCCAACGCGCGTCCGCCTGATGAGGTCAAGCCTGCGTTCGATGACGTCAACAGCGCCCAGCAGGACAAGGACCGACTGATCAGCGAGGCTGAGGCCTACGCTGCCCAGGTGGTTCCGGAAGCGCGCGGCCAGGCGGCACGCGTACGAACCGTTGCCGAGGGTTATAAGGCCGCATCGGTCGCACGGGCAGAGGGTGACGCCGATCGTTTCTCAATGCTGGTCGATGCCTACCATGATGCGCCGGAGGTCACCCGCAAACGCTTGTGGCTGGAGACCGTGCAGGACGTGCTGTCGGGCAACCGCAAGGTCGTTGGCGGCGACTCGCGCCAGCTGATTTACGTTCCGATGACCGAGGGCGCAGGTGGCGGCAACTCCACTTCCACCGGTACCTCGTCGGCGCCGTTGCTGACCCCCCAGTTGCTGGAGTCCGGAGCGCTATCCGATTCGGCATCCAAGTCCGGCGCAGCCAATCGTAGCGATCGCAGCTCCAGACCCACTGGCCGCCCGGAGGTGACCCGATGAAACATTCCATATGGATTGCGATGGGCGTCGCCGTGTTGCTGCTGTTCATGGGCTCGACCTATGTCGTCCGCGAGGGCCAGGTCGCGATGGTGCTCAACCTCGGGCGTGTCGATCGCACCGGCCTGGAGCCGGGGCTGCACTTCAAATGGCCGCTGGTGGAACGTGCGATGGTGTTCGACCGCCGCCTGATGGTGCTTGACGCCGAGCCCGAGCGTTACCTGACCTCCGAGCGCAAGGACGTCAGCGTCGACTTCTTCACCGTCGGCATGATTGAGGATGTGCGCGCGTTCTATCGCGCCACCGGCGGCGACGAAAGTCTTGCCATCGACCGTCTTGCGCCCATCATCAAGGACTCGTTGCGTAACGAAATCAACGCCAGGACCCTCAAGGAAATCGTGTCTGGTGATCGTTCCGAGATCATCGAGCGGCAACTGGACGGGATCAATGAAGGTGCCGCCACGGTCGGAGTGCGGATCATCGACCTGCGCATCAAGCAGATCGACTTGCCGACCGACAGCCAGGTGATCCAGGACGTCTATCGCCGCATGAGTGCGCAACGCCACCAGGTGGCCAGCCGCCTGCGTGCGGAAGGCGCCGAGCAGGCCCAGACCGTGCGGGCGCAAGCGGACCGGGAGCGGACAGTGATCATTGCCGAGGCGGAACGCGATGCACAGCGACTGCGCGGTCAGGGTGACGCGGAAGCGGCGGCGACCTATGCCAAGGCCGCCAACAAGGACCCGGCGTTCTATGCGTTCCAGCGCAGTCTGGAGGCGTATCGCGACGCGTTCGATGATGGCCAGGGTGTGATCATGCTCGACAACGAGGATGATTTCCTGCAGTACTTTGGTAACGACCGGTAAGCTTGGCGGTCCGTTCACCCGGGACGGGTCACGGGGCTAGCCCTGTGACCCCGAAACCCGGATAATGCACAAAAGCCGGCTGGGGGCATTCCCCGTCCGGCTTTTTCTGTGTGTGGAAACCTTCCGCACAGTTGGCCGCGTCGGCCTCTCAATGCTTCAGGAGCATGCGTAATGGGTCAGTCAGTCGTCGTTCTCGGTGCCCAGTGGGGCGATGAAGGCAAGGGCAAGATCGTTGACCTGCTGACTACGCAGATCGGTGCGGTGGTGCGCTTCCAGGGCGGTCATAACGCCGGCCACACCCTGGTCATCAATGGCAAGAAGACCGTACTGCACCTGATCCCGTCGGGCATCCTGCGCGAAGGCGCGCTGTGCCTGATCGGCAACGGCGTGGTGCTGCACCCCGGCGCCCTGCAAAAGGAGATCGCCGAACTGGAGGCCGAAGGCGTCGAAGTGCGCTCGCGTCTCAAGATCAGTCCGGCGACGCCGCTGATCATGCCGTACCACATTGCCCTGGATCAGGCGCGTGAGAAGGCCGCCGGCGGCAAGGCCATCGGTACTACCGGTCGCGGTATCGGCCCGGCGTACGAGGACAAGGTCGCCCGCCGCGGCATCCGTGTCGCCGACCTGCATTACCCGGAGCAACTGGCCGAACTGCTGCGCAGCGCGCTGGATTACCACAACTTCGTGCTGACCAAGTACCTCGGTGTCGAGGCGGTGGACTTCCAGAAAACCCTCGATGAGGCGCTGGAATTCGGCGACTACGTGGAGCCGATGAAGTCCGATGTCGCCGGCATCCTGCACGATCTGCGCAAGCAGGGTGCACGGGTGCTGTACGAAGGCGCACAGGGTTCGCTGCTGGACATCGACCACGGCACCTACCCGTACGTGACCTCGTCCAACACCACTATTGGTGGCGCGCTGGCCGGTACCGGTGTCGGCGCCGATGCCATCGACTACGTGCTCGGCATCGCCAAGGCCTACGCGACCCGCGTCGGTAGCGGCCCGTTCCCGACAGAATTGCACGACGACGTTGGCCAGGGCCTGCGCGACCGCGGTCAGGAGTACGGCGCCACCACCGGTCGCCCGCGCCGCTGCGGCTGGATCGACATCGTCGCCCTCAAGCGTGCGGTCGCGATCAGCGGCATCAGCGGCCTGTGCATCACCAAGCTGGACATCCTGGACGGCATGCCGACCCTGAAGATGTGCATCGGCTACCAGTATCGCGGCAAGCAGACCGAGTACGCACCGCTCGATGCGCAGGGTTGGGACGAATGCGTGCCGGTCTACCTGGAGTTCCCGGGCTGGGAGGAGAGCACCCACGGCATCACCGAATGGGACAAGCTGCCGCCCGCCGCCCGCGCTTACCTGCGCGCGCTGGAAGAGCTCTCCGGCTGTCCACTGGCGATGGTTTCCACCGGCCCCGACCGTGACGCCAACATCGTGCTGCAAGACCCATGGGCGTAGACGCCGACGCACCGGTAGCCGTGCAACACTAGCCGCGCAACACTAGCCGCGCAACAGGGTTCTCACCGCCTGTTTCAGCTGTGCGACCACATACGGCTTCTGCAGCATTGGGCAGCCGTGGTAGTCGTCCGGCAGGCCGTCCTCGCCATAGCCGGAGGTGAAGAGGAATGGGATGTCGCGTTCGCGCAGTGCCTGCGCCACCGGGAATACCTGCACTCCGGCCAGATTGATGTCGAGGATCGCACCGTCGATGGGCTCCGCCGTCGCCAGCGCGAGCGCGGTGGGCACCCGCGAGGCCTTGAGTACGCGATAACCAGCATCGACCAGGATATCCTCGAGCATCATCGCCAGGTGCATCTCGTCCTCGACGATCAGCAGGCACCCGGGGGCGAGGACGGTGTTCACGATGGGCTCTCGATTTCCGCCAACGGCAACTCGATCCGGCAGGTCACGCCGGCCGGATCGAACTGCAGTGTCGCCGTGCCTTGCAACTCGTATCCAAGCCCCTCGCTGATCAGGCGTGAACCAAAGCCCCGCCGGGTCGGTGGTGTGACCGGGGGCCCACCACTCTCGGTCCACAGCAGGTGCAGCCACGGCACCCGTTCGGACACGCGTGTCTCCCATCGCACCGCGACCCGCCCGTCGGGCACCGACAGCGCGCCGTACTTGGCCGCGTTGGTTGCCAACTCGTGCAGGGTCATGCTCAGTGCCAGAGCGGCCTTGGGGTTGAGCTTCAGCGCCGCGCCGCTCAACTGGACCCGGCTTTCGTTGTCATGCTGGTAGGGCGCCAGCTCGCTGAGCACGATTTCGCGCAGCCCCGCGCCGCTCCAGGCGTCGACGGCCAGCAGATTATGGGTGCTGGACAAAGCATGTAGGCGTGACAGGAACGTGGCGCGGAACTGGTCCAGGTCCGTGGAGTTGGCCGCCGTCTGCTGCGCAATGGCCTGCACGCTGGCCAGGGTGTTCTTGACTCGATGGTTGAGCTCGCCCAGCAACAATTGCTGGTACTCGGCCGCGCGGTGACGTTCGCTGATGTCCTGCAGTATCGCCAGCACGCGGTCGGGCCTGCCACCCGGATCGGTGAGCAGGGAGACACTGTTGTCGACCCAGACCTCCGATCCGTCAGGCCGCAGATAGCGTTTCTCGATCCGGAACGCTGGGCCGCCCGCCATCAGTGCGTGCAGCTGCCTCATGTAACCGGGCACGTCGTCGGGATGGGTAATGTCCTGTTTACGCATCCCGGCCAGGGTTTCGGCACTGCGTTCCACGATGGTGCAGTAGGCCGGGTTGACTTGCAGGAACCGGCCGGTGGCGTCAATTTCGGCGATCCCGACCGTCGTCTGCTCGATCAGCTGCGCCAGGTGGCGCTGGCTGGCTTTCAACTCGGCATCGAAGCGTTGTCGCTCGCTGTTGTCGCGGGCGATCAACGACCCGGAGATGGCCGTGCCTTCCATGTCCAGCACCGGAGAACACGTCACGGCGACCGGTACCTGGCTGCCGTCCTGTCGCAGCCACTGCATTTCCACTTCGGTCGATCCACGGTGCTTCGCGCATGCCTCCAGAAGTTGCCGGGTCTGCTCGGTGCTGTCGGGTGCCAGGAGCGAGAGCGATTGGCCAATCGCCTCGTTCACCGTATGGCCCAGGATCCGCTCGGCACTGGCATTCCAACTGGTGATGGTGCCGTCCAGGCGATGGCCGATGATCATCTCCCGTGAGGAGTCGACAATTGCCGCCAACCGGGCGCGCTCGATCCGGTATTGCTGGCGTTCGCTGATGTCGACGAAGGTCAACACCACGCCGTCGATGACGTTGTCGACGGTGCGGTACGGGCGAATGCGCAACTGGAACAGCAGTCCGGAGTCGCTGGCCGGCAACTCGCGTTCGACCATGGCCAGGGTACGCAGCACCTGACCCGCGTCGTGCCGCAGGTCCGGGTAGTCGATTCGCGCGGCGATCTCGGTGATTGGCCGGCCGCGGTCGCTGTCGCGCAGGTGGTACACCTCGGTCATCGCCGGGGTGAAGTTGCTGACCCGCAACTGCGCGTCCAGGAACAGGGTCGCGATCTGGGTACTGTCGAGCAGGTTCTGCAGGTCGTTGTTGAGGTGGGCGAGGCTGTCGTTCTTGTCCTGGATTTCGGCGTTGACCGTCTGCAGCTCTTCGTTGATCGACTGCATCTCCTCCTTGGAGGTTTCCAGCTCTTCGTTGGACGATTGCAGCTCTTCGTTGACCGACTGGTACTCCTCGTTGGTCGACTTCATTTCCTCGCCGGTCATCGCCTGCTGCTCGATCGCGGCCTGCAACTCGGCGCGTGCGTTGGCCAGTTCGTCTTCGAGTCCCTGGACCACCGCGGTGCCGCGATCGTCGGAATGGTCGCTGTCGGCTTCGTCGGCCGGCACCGTTTCGATCTCGTCGAACGCCAGCACGCACAGCGGCACGCCGGCATCGCGGACGGGCAGCGGCACCGCGATCAGCCGCAGGCGTTGACGCTGGTCACCGATCGACACGCTCAAACCACTCTGTAGTACCGGCTTGCCAGCGTCTACGGCCTGTTTTACCACGCTGCGCGCGGCCACCCGCAGGCCACGGTGCAATAACCCGAACAGGTTGAGGCTGGCCGCGCCCGCCGCCGGCTCCAGGTAGCGCCCGGTGTTGCCGGCGAAGCGCACGATGTCGTGCTGCTCGTCGATCACTACATAGGCTGGCGAGTACTTCTCCAGTGCGCGGCGTGCCCCGAGGTCGATCCAGTCTTGGGCCCCGCTGCTGGCCCGCGTCTCGGCGCCGCGCTTCGGCGGCGTGTCGCTCGCCGGCTTGCCGCGCTCGGGCAGTGCCGGCAAGCCGACCCCGCTGTTGGCACGGCGGGTGTAGAGGCGGTGACTCTTGCTGATCACGGTGAACAGCTTGGCGCTACGGCCGAGGCCCTCCGATGAGCCCAGCAGCAGGTAACCATCCGGTCGCAGCGCGTAATGGAAGGTCCGCAACAATTGTTCCTGCAGGTCGGAATTGAGGTAGATCAGCAGGTTGCGGCACGACACCAGGTCCATGCGCGAAAACGGTGGGTCCTTGATCGCGCTGTGCGGCGAGAACACGCACATCTCGCGGATCGACTTGGCCACGCACCAGTCGTCACCGTCGCGGGTGAACCAGCGCTCCTGACGCTGCTCGGAGATGCCAACCAGTGGTGACTTGTAGCGTCCCGCACGGGCAGCGCTGATCGCGCGGTCGTCGATGTCGGTGGCGAAAATCTGCACCTTCGGGTCGGCCTTGTCATGCAGGTCCATGGCCTCCCTCAACGCGATGGCGATGGAATAAGCCTCCTCGCCGGTGGCGCAACCCGATACCCAGACCCGCACCGCGTCGTCGGCGCCCTTGCTGGCCAGCAACTTTGGGATTGCCGTGGTTTGCAATGCCTCGAAGGCCTTGGGGTCACGGAAGAACTCGGTGACCCCGATCAGCACCTCGCGGAACAATTGCTGGTGTTCGTCGGGGTGCCCGCGCAGATAATCAATATAACCGGGCACCGTCTCGACCTGGACCACATGCATGCGGCGCTGGATGCGCCGGGTCAGGGTCTTCTCCTTGTACTGACTGAAGTCGTGCCCGACCTCGGCACGCAACAGGCGACAGATCGTGCGCAGGTGTGCGGCCAGGTCCTGGCGTTCACCGTCCGCGCCTTTGTGGCTGTCGGTGGCCCGCAGGTGCTGGAGGTGGGCGAGCAGCCGCGCCGGCATATCCTCTACTGGCAGGATGGCGTCGACCAGACCGGTGGCAGCGGCGCTGGCCGGCATGCCGGTCATCGCTACGTGGTCGAAGCCCGACTGGGCCAGAGTCAGTCCACCGCATTCCTTGACTGCGCGCAGACCACGGGCGCCATCGCTGCCGGTGCCCGACAGCACGATGCACACCGCACAGTCGCCCTGGTCATGCGCCAGCGAAGTAAAAAACGTATTGATTGGCCAGCGGTATTGCCGCGGCGGTGCGGGCTTGCTGACCGCCAGCGCGCCGTCGACGATCGTCAGGGTGGCGTCCGGCGGGATCACGTAGATGTGGTCGGCCTGCACCGGTTCGCCGTCGACGGCCTCCAGTACCGGCATCGCGGTGCCACGACCGATCAGTTCGGTCAGCAGGCTGGTGTGCTGTGGCGCCAGGTGCTGGACCAGCACGAACCCCATGCCGCTGTTGGCTGGCATCTGCGCGAAGAAATTTTTGAAAGCCTCCAGCCCTCCGGCGGAAGCGCCTATGCCGACAATCAGCAGCGGCCCGGTGTCCGGTAACGACGCGGTCCCGGCGTCCGTCGCCCCAGCGTCCGGCCTTGCGGCCTGCTCGGGCGCGACAGCTACGCCGGCGGCGCCGGGGCCGGGGCCGGTGTCGCCCGAAGGCTTGGCGTTTTCTTGCGGCATACGGCGAGACATCGCACGGCGGGACGCCAGTATGCACGGACGCCGCGGGGGGGCCATGTGAATGGATGCGACGGGAGGCGATCCGTCGGGCTTATCAGCTTCGATTCGAGTGGACACATGCTGGGCTGTTCACGGATATCGGAGTCGAAACGGGCGATGCTAGGGATGCCGGCATCCTTGCGAAAGCAGCAGCCGAATCGACGACCTATCTGAAACATCATCGTGAACGGGTTTTTTTGATGCACGCTTGGAGGGCTGATCGATTCACCGCACGGTGCCCGTACCACAGGTCTTCGAGCACCTGTCTCGGTTTCAGAGCTCGGTGTACTTCGTAATCCGCCCCTTCGCCCGCTCCACCGGATACTTCTTCGCGTTGGCCTCCATCTTCCGCCACGCGGCGTCCACCGGGTCGATGCCCAGATTGTCGGCCAGTTGCAGCAGGTAGAGCAGGACGTCGGCCAGTTCTTCGGCGACCTGTTCGCGCTTGTCGCCGCGCAGGTCGCGGCTCTGTGCTTCGGTCAGCCACTGGAAGTGTTCCAGTAGTTCGGCCGCTTCCACCGACAGCGCGGCGGCCAGGTTCTTCGGGGAGTGGAACTGCCCCCATTCGCGCTCGCGGGCGAATTCGCGTAGGGCGGCTTGCAGTGCTTCGATGTCCTGGCTCATGCGCGGTGTCCGTGCGGTGTCCAGGCTATCCTAAACCCATGACCATTCCCTTCTCCCTCCAGCGCCTCGACCATGTCGTCCTGCGCGTCCGCGACGTGGCGGCGATGCAGGCGTTCTATTGCGATGTCCTCGGCTGCACGGTCGAGAAGCGGCAGGAGGCGATCGGCCTGTTGCAGTTGCGCGCGGGGGATTCGCTGATCGACCTGGTCGATGTCGAGGGCAAGCTCGGGCGCATGGGCGGCGCCGCGCCGGGCGCGGAGGGTCGCAACATGGACCACCTGTGCCTGCAGGTGTTGCCGTTCGACCGCGACGCCATCGTCGCCCACCTGCAGGCGCATGGCGTGCAGGTTGGCGAGTTCGGTTCGCGCTACGGCGCGATGGGCGAGGGGCCGTCGCAGTACCTGTCCGACCCGGAGGGCAATGTAGTGGAGCTCAAGGGGCCGCCGGACTGATTAACGGCGTAGCGAGACTTCAACGCTCGTGTTCTTCAGAGGACTGGCGATCGGCCAGGTGCGCCTGAGCGGTGACGGTATCGTCGATCCACTTGGCGTACCGGGAAATCCGGATGCTGTAGCCGATCTGGCCATAGAGGCCAGGTTGTATCGTCGGGACGTCGCTCTCGGGGTACTTCACCCAATTGGCCAAACCCGCGAGACGCACCCGACCCTTGTCGTGAATGACGACGGGGCCACCGCTGTCGCCGCTACCGGTCGCGCCTTCGAGCGGTAGGCCCGCCGGGGGTGGATCAAATGCGTACCAAAGCCAGCGTGCATCAGCACCGGCAACGACATTGAAGGCATGGCGCAAGTCCGTGCGGTGCTGGCTGTGAGGGGGCTGGCCGTCGGTACCATTTCCGGTCGCCCCCTTGCCTATGAGCTCAATGGTCTTCCCGACTTCGTCACTTCCGCGATAGAGGGCGACCGGGGTTACATCCGTAACGGGGGACGCCAGTTTGATCAGCGCTATGTCATCCGATGATGCAAGAAACTCATGGATTTTCGATGCATCGCCAGATGCCAGTGCTTCCTGGATTAGTGCGTCAGGCAGCTTTTTGTAGCCCGGATGCGTGAATACGCGCTCGATCCTGCGCGCTGCACCACCGATGGTTATTTCGTTCATATGCGGCGATGGCGCTGCATGAGCTGCGGTTACAACCCATTGCGGCGCAATCAGGACGCCATGCGCTTCGTAGGGCATGTCCGCCAGTGCCGGGAATGCAGAAGCCGGTATCCGGTACGCGGCATCATCAAGGTCGGTACGAATCACGATGGCGCTGGCTGTGGACGAGATCGCAAGCAGCACCAGAAAAAGATAGCGGTTCATTTGTACCCTGGGGATCAAAAGGAGGCTGGCGATTGAGCTGACGTCGAATCAAGCCGAGCCGCTTAAATTTTTGGCTCATCCGCGTCGATTCTCACCTCGAGCCCGAAGTGTTCCGCGGTGTCGGAGGGCGTGGCCTTGAACTCCAGCACGACGTGCCGGTTCTCCATCTCACCTTCCCAGCGATAGGTGCCGGCGCCCGGCATGCGGGTCCAGTCGCCTTCGGACTGGGCGCCGTCGACGATCAACTGCATCAGGACGTCCTGGGTGGCCGGGCTGGTGACTTCGTACTGTATGCGCCACGTCCGCTCGTCCCCGACGGAGACGGTGCGATCGAACTGGGTGCCCTCGGGCCAGACCACGTCCCGCAGTCCGGGCATGTACCGGTCGGCCATGAGACTGCGGATGAAGCCGCCTTCGGGCTGCCAGTCGTATTCCAGGTGAAGAGCGGTGCTGCGAGCCACGTCGGTGCCGCGCATACGGGCGACGACGTGCAGGGCCGCGTCCATACCCGAAGACAGGCCGGCCGAGGTGATGATCTTGCCGTTGTCGGCCCAACGGACATCGCGGATCACGTCGACCTTGGGGAAGTCGCGGGCCAGTCCGTCAATCCGGGGGGTGAACGTGGTGGCCTGCAGGCCGTCCAGTAGCCCGGTCTCGCCCAGGATGAAGGCGCCGGTGCAGACCGACAGCACGTGATCGGCGCCGGGGGTGCGTGAGCGGATGAAGTCGAGCGTGGCGGGGTCCTTCTGCGCATCCGCAACAGTGCCGCCCGGCACCAGCAGGATGTCGAAGTTCGGGGCATTCGCGAAGTCATTATCGGGGGTGACCTTGAGCCCCATCGTCGTGGTGATCGGCTTGCCGTCGCGGGTGAGGGTGACCACGCCGAACCCGGCCGCTCCGAACACCTCGTAGGGGCCGGCGAAATCGATGATCTGGACGCCATCGAACAGCACGATGCCCACGGTCACTTCGGGCTCCGACTGAGGCACGTTGGCAGCCCATGCCGGACGCGGCAGCGCAAGGAAAAGCAACAGGGCGAGCATGGCGCCCATGACGGCTTGGGAGTTGCGCACGGCTTTTCTCCGGTGGAATCTACTGTCCGTTCATGATGATGCAATGGTGGCTGCAAATGCGGACAACGCGGCCACCAATCCGGACATGCTCGCGCTGGTCACCCGGAGATCAGGGCGCGCCGAAGTGTTGCCGGTACTCGTTCGGGCGGACGCCCAGTCGATGCACGAATGCGCGCCGCATTGCCTCGCCCGATGAGAAGCCGCACTCGGCGGCAATCCGCTGGAGATCCTTGGTCGTACTTTCGAGCAATGGCTTGGCGGCTTCGATGCGCAGGTGCTCGACGTACTTCTGCGGGGTCATGCCGAAGGCGTCATTGAAGCGGCGACTGAACTGGCGCGGACTCATGTGCATGCGCCCGGCCAACAGGGTGACGTCGAGCCGGTCGTGCAGGTGATCGCGGATCCAGCCGGCCAGTTGTGCGAAGTGATCGGGCAGCTCCAGCTCGTCGAGCTGGCGGCTGAACTGGCTTTGCCCACCCGAGCGTTTGCTCACCATCACCATGTGCTTGGCGACTCTCAATGCCAGCGGCTGGCCGTGGTCGGCGGCCACCATGGCCAGCGCCAGATCCATGCCGGCGGTGATGCCCGCGGAAGTCCAGACGTTCGCGTCACGGGTGTAGATGGCATCGGGTACGACGTGCACGTCGGGGTAGCATCGCTCCAGCTCGGCCACGTCATCCCAATGAGTGGTGGCTTGCCGTCCGTCGAGAACGCCCGCCTCGGCGAGCAACAGCGCGCCGCTGCAGACCGAGCCGATCCGCCGGACACGGAGTGCGGCCTGCCGTAGCCAGGCGACCAGCCAGACATCCTCGCGAATGCGGTCCATCGCATCGCACGTGCCGCCGCTGACCAGCAGGGTGTCGACGCTGGCGGGAAGCTCGTCGCAGGCGATATCGGGAATGATGCGCAGGCCCGAGGCCGCGGTGATCGGTTGTGCGTGCCGGGCCACGATGCGCACCGCATAGATCGGTGATTGTCGCGGATCGTCCTCCAGGGCAAACCGGTTGGCGAAAGCGAACACTTCCATCGGGCCGATGATGTCGAGTGATTGTGCATTGGCGTAGGCGAGCATGCAGATCACGCGCGTCGGAGCACTCGATGCGACTGCCGGATCGATGGCGCTCAACGGGCCGCCCGCGAATACAGGTCGATGATCTCCGCCACCGCATCGGCGCAGACCTGGCAGTAGGCGTCGCTGCGGTCGAACATCAGGCATTGCATCTGCGAGCGGTAGTAGCCGGTCGCGGCGTAGTTGGCGCCCTCGAAGGCGCCGACGGCGTGCTTGTACGGTTCTTCGGCGAACAACTGCTCGGTGTAGGCAAGTTCTTCGCGGAACAGGGCTTCCATCTCGGCCTCGGGCCGCTTGTCGGCGCGTAGTTGGGCGCGGGTTTGCTGGAACTCGCGCTGGCGTGCTTCGTATTCGGTCTTCGGCCATGGGGTCGGCACCGGGGTCTCGGCGCGCACGTGGTGGCCCCATTTCAGTTGGGCGGGGTCGTGCAGGGCGGTGATGTTGGGCTCCCACGGTTCGACCTTGGTGTCGGTGGGCGCGTAGGCCACCTGCGAGGTGTAGTACTCGTCGGCGAGGCCGGCGAAGTGGTGGCTGAACTCGTGCACGAACAGGTAGTCGGCGAAGGCGTTGTCGGCCGCGGCGGTGCTGAACTGGCCGAAGATGCCGCCGCCGCCGTAGGTCTGGTTGTTGACCAGGATCTCGATGAACTCGTTGGGGGCGTGCTGGGCGATCTCGCGCAGGGCGCGGTTGTCGAGCGCCAGCACGTAGCGCTCGCTGCCGAAGATGTCGTAGCGTGCGCCGAGCGCGGAGGGGTGGTGGTCGCCGGTCGAGGGGCGCGAGATGCCGGACTGCGGGGTTTGCACCGTCAGCGCCCAGACGTTGAAGTCGGCAGCGCGCTCCTTGAACGGCGACACGGTGAACAGATGATCACTCAGGCGCCGGGCGTCGGCGATGAACTTGTCTCGTTCGCCATCGGTGTAGCCGTCGCCGAGGATCAGCAGGTCGACCTTGTGCGCCGAGGGACCGTTGTCGCGGATCGCGACGGGCTTGAGGGTGGAGGGCATGGTATTGCGCTGGACAGTCAGGGCGCCGGGGTCGATGTCGACGCTCCAGACCGGCACGAAGGCGTTGGCGGCGTCGCGCTCGTAAACGCGCACGGTGACGGGGCTGGCCGGCGTCGGGAAACGCAACGACTCCTGGAACCCACGCGATACGCTTCCGGCTTCCTCAGTAGTGCGCCATTCGGCGAACACGGTGCTGAAGCCGCGCGAGTACAGCAGCTCGCCGGTCGCGGCGTCGAGCACTTCGAACTTGTTGTTGCCGCGGTTGCTGTCGTCGATCGGCCGCGCCGGGTTGCCCGCCCACGGCAGCGGTTCGATCACGATGCGATCGAGCGCGTAGTGCTGCTCATCGGCGTCGCCGGTGTGGAGGTAGTCGAGCCGCATGATCTGCGGCGCGGTGGCGGTGGCGGTGGCCACGGCTTGGGCGACGGTACTGGCGGACGCGAACGGGAGGAGGCACAGCAGGGCGAGGCTGGCCAGCAGTCGTTGGGGCAGGCGCCGAGTCGTGGTGTGGCGGATCATGGGGTCACCCGGGTGATGGTTTCCCCGAGTCTATGACCATGGCGCCCCTACGGGACAGGCTCGCGTGCGCCGACGTACGACTCGCGCACCAGGCATTCACGCAGGTTGCGCAGCTCCGCCTCGAGCACCGACGGCATCGGGGCCAGTGACGGGGGCGTTCTGCCATCGCGCACGGCGCCGGCGAGGATGTCGAGTGCCTGGTGCACGCGTGCTTCGCCATCGGCGGGGAACATCGATGCGGCGGCCTCGCGCGCGGCATCTCCGGCGAAGTGTTTCAGCGACCAGCAGGCCGACAGGGTGCGGTAGGCGAGGCGCTCGGTGGCGGCGATCGCGGGCCAGCTGTGCTCGGCGGCGCGACGCTGCGGGCGCGAGGCGGCGAGGCTCTCCTCGTGCGCCTGGGCGAGGGCGAAGCTGGCGTGCTGGAGCTGGCGCCGCGCGTGCTTCGCGTCCATCGTCGTGACGGTGCCGGCGGCGAGGTGGACGACCACCGCGTCGACCGCCTGCAGGGCGTGGACCAGTTGTTCGGGAATCTGGGCGGTTGACGCGCGCGGCGGGATCAGCCGGAACACCAGCAGCGCCACCACGCAACCGGCCAGGGTGTCGATGCCACGCGCCAACAGGTAACTTCCGGGCGACGCCACCGGCTGCCCGCCGCTGGCGAGGGTCAGCGCCGCGCCGGTGATGAACACCACCGCCAGCGTGTAGTTGCGCACCACCACCATCTCGATGGTGAACTGCAGCGCCATCACCACCAGCGCCAGCCACAGGCCCTGCGGATGCGCGACGATGATCGCGCCGGCCAGAAGCAGCCCGACCCAGGTGCCAAGCAGGCGCTCGATGCTGCGTTGGAGCATCCGCAGCCAGTCGAAGCCCTGGTGGAGCATCAGCACCGCCGCGGCGACCGCCCAGTACGCCCTGTCGAGGTGGACGGCCGCGCCGAGCGTACCGGCGACCACGGCCGCCACGCCGACGCGCAGGATCACCCGGCGCGAGTTGGAGCCGGGTTGCAATGCTTCCAGCAGGACGGCGCGGGCGCTGGGATGGCCCAGTGGTATCTCGTCGGTTGTGGAGCCGGGCAGTTCGCGCGGGTCGCGGACCTGTGCCAGTAGCCGGCGCAGGTCGTCGGGCAGGTCAGCCGGCACCGGCGATTGCCGGCTGGCTGCGCCCATCGCCTCGGCGAAACGCAGGTGCAACTCATGGTTGAGAGTGCGCAGGCGGCCGAGTGTGCCGTCGGCGCGCACGTGCGCCGGCTGTTGGCTGACCAGCACCGACCACGCCCGGTGCATGGTGAATGCCGCGCGGTGACGGGCCTGGCCTTCGCGGGCGCTGCCGATCGCCACGACATAGTCGATCACCGCCGTGCCGGCGACTGCCACCGCGCTGCGTTCCGGTCCATGCGGCAGGAAAAACGCGCCGCCCATGTGCACCAGCCACGCAAAGCCGCCGCCGGCCAGGACCAGCGTTGCCGCATGCAGCGGGGTCAGGTGCGCGGCCGGCATCGCGGTGCCCGCCGCGCAGGCCAGTGCGAACATGTAGGCGCCCGGCGGCCCGATCTGCAGGGCATTGCCCAGCCATGTGGCGAGCATGGCGATGAGCGCGACCATCGATACCGTCGCCCACGCCGACGTCCCCGCCCACAGCCCCAGACCGACCGCCAGCGCGAATGCCAATGCGATCACCGCCAGGTGCCTGGCGCGACTCAGGTAGGGCCGGCCGGCGCCGTACAACGCGGTGAATCCGCCGATGCCCGCCATCAGCCCGGCCGGCACGTCGCCAGCCAGCGCGCCGGCGGCGACCGGGGCACCCATGCAGGCGCTGGCGCGCAATGCGAACAGCCAGCGTCGCGGCGTGGGCGGCTGGAAGTGCAGCATGCCGCGCAGCATGCGGCGGGCGGATGACATCGGCGGCATGGTCGACATGCGGCGATTGTGGCCGATCATCGCCCGGCCGGCACGGTGACTCAGCCGCCGGCCTTGCCCGCGTAACGGTTCGGCGGCTCGTGCACGCCGCTGCCTGGTTCAAGCTGGATGTGGCGACGCAGCCACGCGGCGAGTTCGGCTTCCGGTACCGAGCCTTCGGATTCACATCGGTTCACACGCCGCCCTCGTACCTTTGGGGGAATTCGCTTCCGGGAGCCACCATGTCCGACGAAACCCCCAAGACCCCGCTCGATCACGTCACCGACCTTGCGACCCAGCTCAAGGAGATGCGCCATTACTCGAAGAACAACGTTGAGTTACTGACGGCACAGTGGCTCAAGTTCGACGAAGGCAAGCTGAAGAAGCTCGGCGAGTCGAAGACCATCGAGGAACTGATGACGCGCCAGGGCGAGTTCCACGACGCGCTGGAGGCGGCCATCGCCGAACTCGACGAACTGGCGGAGGAACTGAAGCCGCCGCCGGAAACCTGAGACTCGCGTTACGGTAATCGCACAAAGTGCGCGGAAATTGTCCTCCCGGTATCATTTCCCTGGTGTAACTACTTCAATTTATTGACGTAAGTACGGGGAAGGGAAGATGAATCGATACGGATGGGTTGCACTGGTTGCGGTGCTGGTCTTGGGTGCCTGCAGTGGTGGTGGGGATGCATCGAGCGATGGTGGCGACGCGACGGCGCGCGAAGGCGACCGTAGTTCGCTGCTGCCCCGGATCCTGGGGGGTGGCGATGGTGGTCACGACTTTGCGGAAATCCCGCAGGGCGCGTGGGCTGACCTGGTGGGGCAACTGAACCAAGCCGAAGATCTCGACGTGGCGGTCGCTGCGACCCGCGAGATCCTCGCGCGTGGCGGCATCGCCACCCGCGACGGTGAGCGCGAACTGGTGGCCGCGCATGCCCCGGCGGCCTCGTTCACGGTCACGCCGCGGGAAACCGTGCACATGGCGATGGAAGCGCGCGACCGCGGCCTCCGCGCGCGCCTGGAAGTGGCCGAGTTCGCGCACATGCTCGCGTCTTTCGGCTGGGAATTCCCGAATGCCCAGCGTTCCGGCAATGCTCGGCAGCCCAACCGCGACATCGAGGACGAGTACACGCAAGAGCGTCGCCGCGAAGCGCAACGCGAGGTGGCGCAGGCGCGGCAAGTCGCGCGCGAAACCGAGGGGGCCGAATTCGAGGCCTGGGAGGATTCGGTGCTGGACGCGCCCCAAGCCCGCTCAAGCGAGGCGCGCGCGCGCGTCGAACGAGCCAACAAGGCCGTGCGCGACGCCACCAGCCGCGAGGCGAAGCAGGCGCAATCCGTGGTGCTGGCCGCACGCGAGGAACTGACCGCGGCGCGCGAAGAGCTGACCGCTGCGCGGGAAGCGGCGAACGCGGCGCGCGAAACCCTGCGCGAAGGACAGGACTCGCGCAAGGAGCGACGCGATGCAATGCGGCAGGCAGAGCGCCTCCAGAACGTCTACGCGAGCAAGGTCGGGCCCGAGTACGGGGCGGGCGAGGATTTTCAGCTTGCGCTCGAGCGCTGGGTGCAGGCGGCGGCCAAGGCACCGGAGGATCCGGCCAGTTTCGTGCCGCTGTTCATCACCGAGATGGCGCGGCTGCAGGATCCGCCGGTCGACCTGGCCGATCCGCAGCGGCGTGTGCTGGGGCGCCCGGGTTCCGAGCTTCCGGTCAAGGGAGCTGGTCCACGTTCCGGGCAGACCCGCCTGTCGCTGCTGGAGATGCAGTTGATCCTGGCCGCATTCGACCGCGATGCCGGCACCGGCACCGACAAGGCGTTGGTGTCCAGCTTCGAGAAGGCCATCAACGGGAAACCGGAACAAGCGGCCAATGCCATCGCCATCGCCCGCGGGGTCGCCAGGGTTGCGTCGTCGCTGGCCGGTGAACCGCTGGACCTGGAGGTCGAGCCGAAGCAACTGCACCGGCCGGAAGACGAGGGCGTGCAGGTGAAGTTCACCGCCACCGGCGCCGCTGACGAAGCGGCGAGGCTGCACTGGCGCCTGGTCGCCGGCGCGCCCGTGCATGCGCAATGGTCGCTGCGCAACAACGACTTCCAGCTGGAGGGCGCGCACCAGTCGGGCAGTCCCGCGCGGGTATCGTCGTCAGAATTCGAGGGCGACTACATCGTCGACATTCGCACCGAGTCCGGCCACCACGGGACCGAGGCACGCGGCTACGTGACCGCGTACGTCGGTGCCGAGGATCCGTCCTCGCCGTCGCTCGACGACTGGTGGAAGGAAGGCGTCAACCGCGGCTTCCAGCGGACCCCCGAGGAGTTGGCCGAGATGATCAACGAAGGGATGCCTCGTAACCGCGGCTTCCTGCGGACCCCCGAGGAGCTGCAGCAGATGCTCGCCGCTTGGCTCGAGAAGACCTCCACGCCCAGGGCCTATGCCAGCGTCGAGGTCTCGTATCACTGCGCGAACCCGACCACGATCCATCTCTATGTCACCGATCCGGTCGCGGACGGTGGCGGCGATGGCGGCGAAGCCTGCACGTTCACCTTCGCGACCAGGGACGCATTCCTGGAGTGGCGGGAGGCAAACGGCGGCTGAGTACGGTCGCCGGGCGGCGGCGCGGAAATGCGATCCAGCGCCGGGCGCACAGCCTGACGCCCCCGGTTCGGGGCGTCAGCTTTTTTGAAAACGGATCAGGAAACGTTCGGCTCGCTGAACGCCTCGATCTCGCCTTCGAACTCGTTGATCGGCACGCAACTGCAGAACACGTTCTTGTCGCCATAGATGTTGTCGACGCGGGCGACCGGCGGCCAGTATTTCTGCTGCTTGAGCACCGCCAGCGGAAATGCGGCCAACTCGCGCGGGTAGGCGTGGGTCCACTCGCTGGCGCTGACCTGGGCGGCGGTGTGCGGGGCGTGCTTGAGCGGGTTGTCCTCGCGGTCGAGCTTGCCCTCGGCGATCGCGCGGATCTCTTCGCGGATCTGGATCATCGCATTGATGAAGCGGTCCAGCTCGTGCAGCGACTCGCTCTCGGTCGGCTCCACCATCAGCGTGCCGGCGACCGGGAAGCTCAGGGTCGGGGCGTGGAAGCCGAAGTCGACCAGGCGCTTGGCGACGTCCTCGGCGCTGACGCCGGTGTCCTTTTCCAGCGGGCGCAGGTCCAGGATGCACTCATGCGCGACCAGGTTGCTGCGACCGGTGTACAGGGTCGGGTAGTGCGGAGCCAAGCGCCTGGAGACATAGTTGGCGTTGAGCATCGCGATCTGGCTGGCTTTGCGTAGCCCTTGTTTGCCCATCAAGGTGATGTACATCCAGCTGATTGGCAGGATGCTGGCGCTGCCGTACGTGGCGGCGCTGACCATGCCACCGGTGGCGATGGGAGTGCCTTCTGCCGTGCTTCGGACAGTCTCTCCGGCGGGCGAGTAGGCACGAGGCAGGTAGGGCACCAGGTGCGACTTGACCGCGCAGGGACCGACGCCGGGACCGCCGCCGCCGTGGGGAATGCAGAAGGTCTTGTGCAGGTTGAGGTGGGACACGTCCGAACCCCACTTGCCCGGCTTGGCCAGGCCGACCATGGCGTTCATGTTGGCGCCGTCGGTGTAGACCTGGCCGCCGTGCTGGTGGACGATCTCGCAGATCTCGACCACGTCTTCCTCGAACACGCCGTGGGTCGACGGGTAGGTGATCATCAAGGCAGCGATCCGGTCGCTGTATTTCTCGGCCTTGGCGCGGATGTCCTCGACGTCGACATTGCCGTTCGCATCGCACTTGGTCACCACCACCTTCAGCCCGCACAACTGCGACGAGGCGGGGTTGGTGCCGTGGGCGGACTCGGGAATCAGGCAGATGTCACGCTGCTCCTGTCCGTTGGCGCGATGGTAGGCACGGATCGCCAGCAGCCCGGCGTACTCGCCCTGGGCGCCGGAGTTGGGCTGCAGGCTGACCGCGTCGTAGCCGGTGATTTCCACCAACATGGCTTCCAGTCCGTCGATCAACTCCTTGTAGCCAAGCGCCTGGCCGGCCGGCGCCAGTGGGTGGATGTTGGCGAACTCCGGCCAGGTGATCGGGATCATCTCGGCGGTCGCGTTGAGCTTCATGGTGCAGCTGCCCAGCGGGATCATGGTGCGATCCATCGCCAGATCCTTGTCGGACAGGGCGCGCATGTAGCGCAGCATCTCGTGCTCGCTGTGATGGGTGTTGAATACCGGGTGGGTCATGAACCCGCTTTGGCGCAGCAACCCGGCGGGCAACGCGTCGGTGGTCTGCGCATCGAGCGCGTCGACGTCGGTGATCTGCACGCCGAACAGGCCGGCGACGGCGATCACGTCCTCGCGGGTGGTGGTCTCATCGAAGCTGATCCCGACGCTGCCCCGGTCGATGATCCGCAGGTTGACGTGCGCGCCCTGAGCCCGATGGTGCAGCTCGGCGGCATCGATGCCGGTAACGTGCAGCGTGTCGAAGAAATTGTCGCTGACGGCGACCCCGGCCTTGCGCAGCACGCCGGCCAGGATCGCGGCCAGGCGGTGGGTGCGGCGAGCGATGCGGGTCAGGCCTTCGGGGCCGTGGTAGACCGCGTACATCGATGCCATCACCGCCAGCAATACCTGCGCGGTGCAGATGTTGGAGGTCGCCTTCTCGCGGCGGATGTGCTGCTCGCGGGTCTGCAGGGTCAGCCGATAGGCGGTGTTGCCCTCGACATCGACCGACACGCCGATCAGGCGACCGGGCATCGAGCGCTTGTACGCATCCCGGCACGCCATGAACGCGGCATGCGGGCCGCCGAAGCCGAACGGCACGCCAAAACGCTGGGTGTTGCCGACCACGATGTCCGCGCCCCAATCGCCAGGCGAGGCCAGCAGGGTCAGGGCGAGCAGGTCGGTTGCGACACAGACGATGCCGCCGCGCGCGTGCACCGCGTCGGCCAGCGCGGCGTAGTCGTTCGCCGCACCGAAGGTGTCGGGGTACTGCAGCAACACGCCGAAGGCCTCGACATCGGCGGCGGTGGCGTCATCGCCGACCACCAGCTCGATCTCCAGCGGCTCCGCGCGGGTGCGCATCACTTCCAGGGTCTGCGGATGCACGCCATTGGATACGAAGAACACATTGGTCTTGGCGCGGCTGGAGCGGCGCGCCAGGGTCATCGCCTCGGCGGCGGCGGTGGCCTCGTCAAGAAGCGAGGCGTTGGCGATCTCCATGCCGGTCAGGTCGGCGCACATGGTCTGGAAGTTGATCAGCGCCTCCATCCGGCCTTGCGAGATCTCGGCCTGGTACGGGGTGTAGGCGGTGTACCAGCCCGGGTTCTCCAGGATGTTGCGCAGGATGACGTTGGGGGTGTGGGTGCCGTAATAGCCTTGGCCGATGAAGCTGCGGAAGACCTGGTTGCGGTCCGCGATGGTGCGGATCATGGCGATCGCATCCACCTCGGTTACGGCGTCTGGCAGCGCCAGCGATTCCGGCGAGCGGATCGAGGCGGGCACGATGGCATCGGTGAAGGCTTCCAGCGACTCGTGGCCGACGGTGCGCAGCATCTGTGCGACCTCGGTGTCGTTGGGGCCGATGTGACGTGAGACGAAGGCGTCGTGGTGCTCAAGCGCGCGCAGGGAGGATTGGGTGTCGTGGCTCATGGCAGGGGCGTCCGAAGGCTACGTGCGTGCCGCACGCGGGCGCCCCTCTGTCCTTTTGCCTGAGAGTTTTGGAAGCGCGGTCCGATACCACGGGACTGCTGCGCTTCACGCACCTTCGGCGCCGGATTCAACCGGTCTCTCCAGAGTTGTCACAACCGGTGGTACGGGAGCCTGAGCGATTACGGGCGTTGCGCCTTCGGCAGCGGGCCAAGCCTGCAGGGCATGGGCCGCTTCTCCCACCGGTTGTTTGCAGCTAGTGGTTTGCAGCTACCTCGGGATTATAAGCGGTTGCACGGACGGCCGGGCGCGCTTTCATATGCGCGAGTGCAAAGCCGTACCATGAGGGCCCCTCGAATCCCTGGGATTTCCGTGCGTTCATTGCAATCGGCTGGCGGCTTGCGCCGGCTAACCTTCATCCTGGCCGGACTGTCCATGTTCGGCCCGTTCGCGATCGACACCATCTTCCCCGCGTTCCCGGCGATGGGGGTCGAGTTCGGCGCGGACAAGCTGGCGATGCAGCAGACCATCAGTGTCTACCTGATTGCCTATGCGGTGACCAGCTTGCTGCATGGGCCGCTTTCGGATGCGTTGGGGCGGCGCAAGGTGATCCTGGGGGGCTTGACGATATTCACCCTCGCCTCGGTGGGCTGTGCACTGTCGACCGACCTGACGACGCTTCTGGTGTTCCGTGCGGTGCAGGGATTGTCGGCCGGTGTGGGCCTGATCGTGGGTCGGGCGGTGATTCGCGACGTGCTGCACGGCGATGACGCGCAACGCTTGATGAGCCAGGTATCGATGATCTTTGGCATCGCGCCGGCGATCGCACCGGTCATCGGCGGCTGGATACTGGGCTGGAGCCACTGGTCGGTGATTTTCTGGTTCCTGGTGGTGTTCTCGGTGGTGCTGCTGGGCGTGACCTGGCGGATGCTGCCGGAAACCCATCCGGTCCAGGCACGCTTGCCGATGGTGCCGTCGCGGCTGTGGCGCGACTATCTCGCGATCCTGCTCAACCCCCGCTTCCAGCGACTGGCCGCGTGCGCGGCGCTTAATTTCGCTGCGTTGTTCCTGTTTATCGCCTCCGCGCCGGCGTTCGTGCTCGACTTGTTGCAGCGCCACGGACAACCCATGGATGAAGGGGATTTCGGCTGGTTCTTCATCCCCATGATTGGCGGCATGGTGGCGGGTGCCTATCTGTCCGGGCGAGCCGCGGGCAGGATCAGTGGGGCAAGGTTGGTGGCGATCGGTTTCTCGGTGTCCGGAGTCGCCGTTGCGTTGGGGCTGGGCTACAACCTATGGACCGATACGCCTCAAATGCCCTGGGCGATCATCCCGATCAGCCTCAATGCGTTCGGCATCGCGTTGGTGTTCCCGATCGTGACCCTGGCCATCCTGGACATGTATCCGCGCATGCGCGGCGCAGCCTCGTCACTGCAGGCATTCACCTCGCTGGTGCTGAACGCAGTGATTGCCGGCGTGGTTTCGCCGTGGCTCAGCCATAGCGCGTTGTGGCTGGCGCTGGCGGCAGCGGTGTTGGTATTCACGGGCTGGTTGTTCTGGCTGTGGGAGTCGCTATCGGCGCGGACTGCCGCGGGCAACAGCCATGGCGCGGGCAGGATGCCAAACGAGTCGATCTGACCGGCCGTTGGGCCGGTCAGATGTCACACGACAAAGGCCGGCTTGCGCCGGCCTTTGTCGTTCCTGCTGCCCGGATCGCCGGGTGATGAGTATCGCGACTCAGTTGTCGGTATCGGCCCCGGGTGGCGTGTCGGCGTCGGGTTCGGCTGGCGCTTCCGCCTTCGCTGCGGGCTCGGATCCAGGCGTGGACGCCGCAGCGGCGGCCGCCGTCGCGCTGGGCTGCCAACCGCAGGTACCGCCTTCGTTTTGTTGCTTCAGCCAGCCTTGCAGCGGGGCGAAATATTCCAAAATCGCGGACGCGTCCATCTGCTCGCCACCGGTCAATTCCTTCAGGGTCTGCTGCCACGGCTGGCTGGCGCCCTTGCTCAACATCGCCTGCAGCTTCTCACCCGCCGCCGTGCTGCCGTAGATGCTGCACTCGTGCAGCGGGCCGGTGTAGCCGGCTGCATCGCACAGTGACTTGTAGAACTGGAATTGCAGGACGTGGGCGAGGAAATAGCGCGTGTACGGAGTGTTACCCGGCACATGGTACTTAGCGCCCGGATCGAAGAACTCCTCGCCGCGTTCCTGCACCGGCGCCACGCCCTGATATTTGGCCTTCAGGTCCCACCAGGCCTGGTTGTAGTGGTCCGGCGTGATCGAACCGTCGAAGACGCCCCAGCGCCAACGGTCGATCATCAGCCCGAACGGCAGGAACGCGACCTTGGACAATGCCATGCGCATCTGGGCATTGATCAGTGCCTCCTCGCCCTGCTGTTGGGCATCGACCAGACCGATCGATTCCAGGTACTTCGGTGTCATTGCCAGCACCACGGTGTCGCCAATGGCCTCGTGGAAGCCGTCGTGGGCGCCGGTCTGGAAGATCGGCGGCAAATCGTTGTAGGCCAGGTAGTAATACACGTGGCCCAGCTCGTGGTAGATCGTGGTGAAGTCTTCCTCATTCGGGTGGATGCACATCTTGGTGCGCACATCGCCTTCCATGTTCATGTCCCACGCGCTGGCGTGGCAGACCACGTCGCGGTCGCGTGGCTTGATGAACTGGGCCTTCTCCCAGTAGCTGTCGGGAAGTTTTTGCAGACCCAGCGAGACGTAGAAGTCCTCGGCACGCTTGGTCATCTGTTTCGCCGAGGCGTCCAGTGCATCCTGCTCAAGCTGGGCCAGCGCGGCCGGACTGCGTTCGCCGGTGTACTGGGCGAGCTTCTGGGAGTGGATCTGGCGGTAGCGAGACTCCAGCGACGTGGTGATGTCGAGGCTGCCGGCATTCTCGTAGGGCGCGACGATATCCCACAAGTTGCTCCAGTCCTGCTGCCACATGTTGCCCATCAAGTGCGCGGGCAACATGCCGCCGGCGACCTCGGCCTTGTCAGGGCCGTACTGGGTGGCCATCCGGGTGCGGGTATAGCAGTGCAGTTGCTCGTACAGCGGTTTGACCTGACTCCACAACCGGTCGGTTTCCGCTGCCAGTTCGACCGGACTCATGTCATAGCCCGAACGCCACATCTCGCCGGCATCGGCGAAGCCCATCTCATCGGCGCCCTTGTTCACCAACTCCACGAAACGCACGTAATCCTTGCGCATCGGCTGGGAGATCGTGTGCCAGCCGCGCCACGCGTCGAGTTGGGCGTCGTAATCGCGGCTGTTGCGCAGCACCTCTTCCAGGGCACCGAGTTGGCGACACTGCTTGGCATCGCCTTCGCCGGTGCAGTACTCGCCGGCGCCGTAGATGCCTTCCATCTTGGTTGCGATGCGCGTCAGTTCGGCCAGTTCGACCGGGTCCGACGGTGCCGGCATCGAGGTAGAGAGCTTCAGCAGCTGGATCGCGCGCGCGGTTTCCGGCGACATCTGCTGGCCTTCGAAGCGCTTGGCCTGCTTGATCCAGGCGTTGAGCTGGGTCAGGTAGCGCTCGTTGGACTTGGCCGCCAGCAGTTGGGTGTCGTCGCTTATGTAGGTGGAGGACAGCCACTGCGGCGTGGTCAGCTCGGGGTACATCGCCTTGATCTCGGCATTGACCCGGGCGACGAACTGATCCGCCGTCTCGTCGGCCGGCGCGGCGGCTGTGGTGGCCGGGTGGGTTTCGCCAGGAATGGGGGATTTGTCGCAGCCGGCAAGCCCGAACACGGCCGCAGTAACGCTGATCGCCAGTAGTGCGCGTGCGAGTTTCATCAGGGGAAGCTCCCTTTTGCATGAAGCGCGTGCGTCGCGCCAAACTTCAGAAGGCTAGAGACACCTCAAGCGCCGCGCAAGCGGGCATCAAGATGCGCCGCAAGAGCGGCCAATGCGTTTGGTGCGTCATCCATTGCTGCTGGGGGCGCCGTCGGCAATGCGTGCGGCAGTCCGCTCAGATTGTGATGGCTGACGCAAAATGTCACTTTGCTTTGAGCCGGGGAAAATGCCGCTTCTGCCGCCAGGGGAGATGGCAATAGAGGGGTTTTGCGTTGCAGCGGTCGCCAAGCATGCGTACCGTTTGCGCTTAAAATCCCTTAATTTCCCTTAACGTCTATTAAAATTAGATAACGCGTAGATAAAGCACCACTGTGAAAGCGGGTTTGATAAGCCTGAATCACTGGTTTAGGTAGGGCCGGATGTCACAAAAAATTGATTTGACACCCCGATAGTTAACAGGAAGGGTGACGCTGAGCGGCAGGCTGTGGTCCGGATGCTTGCTTGCGTATTTACCCGGTGCGACTCACCACCCGGGACGACTCACCTGGAGCGACAACGATGAGGAACGGCATGAAAAATACGGCTCGAATCCTGGCTATGACGGCAGCCCTGACGGTTGCGGCATCTGGGTCCGTCTTTGCGCAGAAGCAAGTCGTGATCAGTGGCAGCAACTCGCAGACGGTCAATGTCTCGGGAAGCATCAGCAACGAGGCGCGATCCGGCGCCACCGCCCAGGTCAACATCGGATCAATCAGCGGTAGCAAGGCCAAAGTCGGTAGCAATAGCCAAACGGTTTCGGTGAGTGGTTCGATCCACAACCAGGCCTCGGGCTCCGGCTCCAGGGCCATCATCAACATCGGTTCGGTCAGCGACGAATAACCGCACCTCCACCGCCTCCCATGTCAGGCCCGCCTGGGAGTGGTTTGCCAAAGGGCCAATGGCATGCGTACCCCCCTTTACCCAGAAGATGAGGAAATACCCATGAAGAAGTCATACGTGCTGTTGATCGCCGCCGCTGTATTGATGTCGAGCACCGCCTATGCCGAAGTGAAAATCGGCGGCAACAATACGCAGAAGACCAACGTCAAAGGTGCCATCGCCAACTCCGCGGTGGGTGCCTTGACCACGGCGACCCAAAACGTCTCGTCCAACAAGGGCAACGTCAAGATTGGTGGCAACAACACGCAGACCACCGACGTCATGGGCGCGATCGCCAACAGCGCGGTTGGTGCCGGGTCGAAAGCCGAGCAGAACGTTTCGTCGAACGAAGGCGAATAAACCTTGCTGATCAACGTCGCACGCATCGTGCGTCGATAGATGGCGGGGCGGCCGGCAGTGATGGCTGCCCCGCCCAGTGAGGTTGTAAATGAGGAGCAAATCGCATGAGCATGCTCACAATCAGCATCCGTACCGCCGGGCTGGCGCTGGCACTTACTGTCCTGGCGCCGCTGGCACAGGCGCAGCAGTCGGACGTCACCCCGCGTCGCGGGATCGACCCATGGGACAGGGCCAAGGTCAGCCAGGTCCAGGCCAAGCGTTGGCTCGGTTTTGGCACGCGACAGACCGCTGAGGACACCCAGGTCATCAATAGCGGGCCAGGTGGTGCCAAGACCTGCATCACCAATGTGGGCACCGTCACGCAATCGCCCACCACGGTCGGCAGTTTCACCCCGCGTTATGGCCCCAGCCCACGCGGCCAGCAGCAAGAGCGGGTAGTGGTGGTCAACGGCAGCGTGATCAACGTCTGCAAGTAGACGCCCCCGCCACATCAAGTGCATGTGCGCCGGATCCCGGTCGAGAGCGCTTGGGCGACATTTCCTTTCGACACGGATAAACACGACGGATGACAAAACTACAGGGGCACGCGCGCACGGCGCGCGCGGGAGTAAAAGTGGTGGCGATGGCCGCTGCGGTGACGTTGCTGGCCGGTTGCAGCACGCTGGGCAAGAACGGCCCCCGCAAGCACACCGACTTCTACAACCAGATTGGGGTCGAGAACCAGCCGGTGGTGTGGCCCGTGCGTTCGGTCAGCAACTTCAACGACTCGCTGTCGTGCATGGACCGGATGCTGCGTGACAACCACATCAACCCGGTCACCATTACTTCCAAGACCATTCCGGATGCTTCCGGCAAGGTCTACGTTGCTGCGACGGATATGTTGATCACGTCATTGTCGGAGATGTCGCGACTGAGCAACACGTTCCGTTTTGTCGACTATGAGGTAAATCCGCTCAGCCAGGACACCGTGCAGACGCTCAGCGGTCTGATGTTGCAGAACAACCAGATGATGATTTCGATGCCGCAGCTGTACATATCCGGCGCAATCAGCTTCATGGACCAGAACGTCATGATCGACCGCCGCGGCCTGGGCGCCGCTTCCGAGGATGCTGAAATCGGCTGGTCCCGCGACCTGGCCGGCAGCGTCATGGGGATGGATTTCCACCTCGGCGACTTCATCAGCCGCACCCTGATCCCCGGTATCCATTCGGCGAACGAAATCACCATCGCCAACAAGGGTGCCGGTATTGATGTCGGCGGACGGATCAAGAAGGCCGGCGTGCAGATCGAGATCGGCAGCGATTTCTCGCAGGGCGTTGGCCCCGCCGCGCGGACCTTGATCGACCTGAGCATGATCGAATTGGTCGGCAAGTGGGCTCGAGTGCCGTACTGGCAATGCCTCGCGCTCGACCAGGCCCATCCCGAATTCCAGCGTCAATTGCGTCAGTGGTACCTGGAAATGGACGAAACCCAGCGGGTGGCGTTTTTCCAGCGCGGGCTGCGGGCACAAGGCTATTACACGGTCGACCCGACCCCGCGCCTGATCACTGCAGAGTTGCGCAACGCAATCCAGCGCTTCCAGCTTGATCAAGGGGTGCTGGCATCGGGCCAGCTGAGCTTTGAAACCTATGAGCACCTCGCTCGTGACTACGTCCGCAGCGATGGGGATGGCCACTTCGTGAAGGTCGGGTGGGGCGATACCGGCGTGACCGAGAGCCATTTGCCAGTCGCCTCCCGCAGTGAGCCCAGGAATGGTGCCCCCGTGCTGGGCTCGACCAAGCCGCGTCCGCCGCAGGTCGACATCACCTTGCCGACACCCGGCAACGCGCGTCCGCTGGGCGAGCTGCTTTCGTTCAACATCAGCGTCGACCGGACGGCGTACTTGCAGTGCTACTACCAGGATGCAAAAGGCACGATTGCGCAGATCTACCCCAATCCGTTGCAGCCGTCCGGTGTAATCGAAGGCAATCGCGCGCTGATGGTGCCCGATATTGGTAACCCGCAGAGTTTCGCGATCGAGCTGACGGCACCGGGCACCGAGGAACTGCGCTGCCTGACCAGTCCGCTCGATCCCTCGTCGCTGCTGCCGGCCCAGCTGCAGGCGCCGGTACTGACGCCCATCGACGCGGTATCGCTGGATGCGGTGGAGCAGGCATTCCGGTCGGCGGTCGGGGCCAGGGTTGGCGCGGGCAGCGCGCAATGGTCGGTTACACCATGACCGGGGCGGGCCTGCGATGATCGGTTGGATGATCGCAGGCGATCGGCGTGGCACCCTGCTTTGGGGCGCCGCGTTGCTGATCGGGCTGGTCGCTGTGGTCCATGCGGAGATCGTGCCGGTAACGCCACCGTTGGTGCCCGCAGCTCCGCAAATTCCGGAGTCCCCGGAAACCGCAGTCGGCACCTCGAGCATGGTCTCCACCGCAGGCATGCGGGCGGAGATCGTGCCGCCTCGCCCCAAGCCGGTCGGTGCGGTCCCCACGACGGCCGGGGAAGTACCCACTTCGCCGGACTTGGCGCTCCCCGCGCCGACGCTTACGCCGCCGTCCAGCAGCAATATCGTTTGGCCGTCGAATCCCGCCGGGATCGAACCCGCGAGCGACGATAGCGCGGTCGTGATGGACACTCCGGGGGTGGAGGGTGGCGCCGTGATGCCGATGGAAGCTGCGACGGAAGTCGTGGCGGGATCGGATGATCCATTGCAGCAGGCGCTGGCGGCCTATCGGGGCGATGCGGATCCGCGCAGTTACGCCGAGGCGGCGCGTTGGTTCAAGGTTGCTGCTGACGCAGGTGACCGCCGAGCGGCAATGGCATTCGCCTACCTGCAAGGACTCGGTCTGGGCGTGGCGCGAGATCCGGCCGCCGCGCGGCGCAGCCTGCAGCAGATCAGTGCCGCTGGCGTCGCGCGGGCCGACTACCTGCTCTCGCTGCTGTTTGCTGCCGAGCGACGTCGCGGTGGCGAGAAGCAGCAGGCCGCACTGCGTGAGCGGGCGGCCCGTGGCGGTGATGGCGTCGCTCAAAATGCCATGGGTGTGCACTATCAGTTACAAGGCGACCGCACCACGGCGCAAATGTGGTACCAGCGTGCAGTCGACAATGGCAGCGCGGCTGCCAAGCTCAATCTCGCCAGTCTGGCGCGCGGCGATGAAGCCCGTCGACAAGTCGAGGCCGGTGCCGAGGCGGCCGCCGACGGTGATGCCGAGTCCCTGTACGCGCTGGCACGTCGCTACCATCGCGGCGATGGCGTGCCCGTCGATTATGGCAAGGCCTTGCGGCTGTACCGGGGTGCAGCGGCGCAGGGCAGCAAGCCTGCCTTGCAAATGCTTGGCCTGATCCAGGCGCGTACGCTCCCCGGTGGTGGCTTCGACCCGACCTGGATGCGGCAGTTGGCTTCCGCGGCTGTGGGCCAGTCGGGAGGCAACCTGGTTTCCAACATCACTTCGGCCGCGCAGCCGCGACTCGACGACCCGTTGGCCGGACTTTCCGATCTCGGCCTCTGACTTCCACTGAATATTTTCCCCGCTCAGTGGGCCCCCGACAGGAGCATTCCGTGACCTTCCATAACCAGACCCGCCACAACCAGACCCCCCACAACCACACCGAGGCCAGTCAGATCGCCCGCAGCCGTTCTTGTCTCATGCTCGCGTTTGGCGGACTCCTGTTGGCCTCACTGGCGATGCCGGCACTTGCCCAGAGCGTGGATATCGACGCCGACGGCAACGTCAGGATCGACGCGGGCGACGGTACCGTGGTCCAGGCCGGTGCCGCCGGAACCGAGGTGCGCACGCACGGAGCCACGGTGGAGGCGAGCGGCCAGCAAAACCTGTCTTCGCGCACCGGCAACTATCAAACCGATGGCGACAACACCCAACACACGCATGTCAACGATGGCCAGGTCAGCGTCCAGGGCGATGGCGGCTTGCACGTCATGAGTGCCGGCGGCGGTCGAGCAACCAGCACCGTCAATGGACGGACCACAACGTCGTCTTCGTCTTCGTCCTCGCAGCGCGGTGGGCCGACGAGCTACGCCAATCAGGATCTGGCCGGGAGAGATTTCGCCGGCCGGCGACTGGCGGGCGTGACGTTCGTCAATTCCCACTTGGGTGGCGCCAGCTTCCGTGATGCGATCCTGGTCGAAGCCAACTTCGCCAATGCCAATCTGGATAGCGTCGACTTCCGCGGGGCCAACCTGCAAGACGCCACGCTGACCAATGCAATGCTGTCGGGCGCGCGTTTTGAAGGCGCGACCTGGGTTGACGGCCGTATCTGTGGCAGTGGCTCGGTCGGCGTTTGCCGCTGAGCGAGCCGAGCCGTACGCCCGCTCACCTGCATGGCCATGCCCGGCCGCGGTCTGGGTATCTAGACGATCAGGCGCCGGTGCGGCAGCTCGACCAGCCCGCGTTTGGCCAACCAGTGCCAAGCACTATCGGAGTCGCGTTCAAAATACGCCCGCGCCGAGCCGAGCCTGAAGGTGTAGCCCCACGCGTCCATGTCGGCCAGTATGCGATCGTGGCCGACATCGGGCAGCTCGTCGCCCAGTAACGCCTGCAACACGCAAACCGCATCTTCCTCCTCGATGGAGTCGGTGGCGTCGGTGTGCACGGCAGCGCGACGCTCGGGCGGCAACACGATCAGGTGCGCCGCCTCATGCAGCAACGAGTGCACCGGCGTATCGGCGCGGGCATGGACGGTGGTGCCGATCAGTCCGGCTTCACAGTCGCCCCAATAGCTCCCCGGAATGGGCTCTCCATCGGCAACCTTTGCCAATTGCAGTCCATACCGTGCCAGTAATGCGGCAGGAGCGGCGAAGCCGGTGTCAGCGAGCGTGAGCATAGGATCTTGTCCGAAGTCCTTGTCCGGACAGTGCGTCTTGTTCAGCCGTTGGCGAACGCCCGTGATTCGGCCTTTTCGGGCAGGCAGACCGAGATATCCAACACCTTGTTGTCGCCTTCGCCCATCAGGTCGACCTTGACCGCATCGACGTCGACGTTGACGTACTTCCGGATCACCTCGAGCAGTTCGCGTTGCAGCATCGGCAGGTAGTCGGGTCCGCCACGGGTGGCGCGCTCGTGGGCAACGATGATCCGCAAGCGGTCCTTGGCGACCGAAGCCGTCTGCTTCTTGACCAGCAGGAAATCGAACAAACCCATGTCTATCCTCCGAACATCTTGCTGAAGAAACCCTTTTTCTCGGGGTTCACAAACCGCATTGGACGGGTGTCGCCAAGCAACCTGGCGACGGCATCATCGTAGGCCTGTGCCGCGTCGGTCTCGCTGTCGAGGATGACCGGCTCGCCCTTGTTGGAAGCGTGCAGGACGTCGGTGGACTCGGGGATCACGCCAATTGTCTTCAAGCCCAGGATTTCCTCCACGTCACCGATGCTCAGCATCTCACCGGACTCTACCCGCTTGGGGCTGTAGCGGGTCAGCAGCAGGTGTTCCTTGACCCGCTCGCCGTTCTCGGCGCGGCGGGTCTTGGAGGCCAGCAAGCCAAGGATGCGGTCGGAGTCGCGCACCGAGGAGACTTCCGGGTTGACCACCACGACCGCCTGGTCCGCAAAATACATCGACAGGTAGGCACCTTTCTCGATGCCGGCGGGGGAGTCGCAGACGATGTAGTCGAAGTCGTCTGCAGCCAGATCGTCCAGGACCTTCTGTACGCCTTCAACCGTCAGCGCATCCTTGTCGCGGGTCTGCGAGGCGGCGAGCACGTACAGGTTCTCGAAACGCTTGTCGCGGATCAGCGACTGCTTCAGGGTCGACTCGCCATTGACCACGTTGACGAAGTCGTACACCACGCGTCGCTCGCAACCCATGATCAGGTCCAGGTTGCGCAAGCCGACGTCGAAGTCGATGACGGCCACCTTGTGGCCGCGACGTGCAAGCCCACAGGCGAGGCTGGCGCTGGTGGTGGTTTTGCCCACGCCTCCCTTGCCCGAGGTGACAACGATGATTTCGGCCAAGTTCAAATCCTCCAGTTCATGGGTGCTGCGGGGGAATGCATCGATGTAGCGTCTGCAGCGCCCGGCGAGATGCCGGGCCGGCTGCAACTGCCCGGTTGCCGATTGGGCGCAACGCGACAGCATGCACGGTTTTCGCTCACGGTGTGTCCAGTGCGGCCAGCTGCAATTGCCCGTCCTGCAGCCAAGCCTGGACGGCGCGACCACGCAGCTCCGCCGGAATATCTTCCAGCACCTTGTAGTGGCCGGCGATGGCGATCAGTTCAGCATGGAATTCGCGACAGAAAATGCGTGCCTGTTCATTGCCCTGGGCGCCGGCGAGGGCGCGACCGCGCAACGGGCCATAAATGTGGACGGAGCCGTCGGCAATCACTTCTGCACCAGCACTGACGCCCGTCAGCACGGTGAGGTCGCGGTGATCTGCGTAGACCTGCTGGCCGGAACGAACCAGCGTCGCATGGATCATTCCGGGGCTTGCCTTGCTTGCGGCCGCCTTCGCAGGAGTTGCTGGTTGCGGGGCCGCCTTTTCACGCGGCGGGGCCGTCGCTGGCACCGCGGCCGGTGAAGCTGCGGGTGAGGTCTCGTCCCCGCGCTCGTACTGGGCGCGGAACTTGGCCAGAAGCGGCAGGCCAAGGGCATCCGCCAGCTGCTCGGTATCACTGGAACCATAAGCCAGGGCGACCGGTAGTACCCCTGCTTGGCGCAACCCGTCCATCAGCGCACCCGCGGTGGCCAGGTCGGGCATCTGGCCCAACCCGCCAAAATCGATCACCACGGCCGCGTTCTTGAACAGGTTGGGCGCGCGTTGCACCCGGCTGCGCATTTCCTCGGTCAACCTGGGGACATCCAGCGAGCGTATGCGCAGGTTGGCAATTCCGACCTGGCCGATCTTGAGCTCACCGGCGGGCTCGTAATCCGTCACCGCCGTGCTCAACGGTTGGTCCCGGTCAGTCGTGCCGCCAGGTCTTTGCCGGGCAGCGTGCGTGGGCGAGCCCATGGCAGGCTTGGCAGGTTCTCGCCATAGGCCTGGCGGATCCAGGCGTAGCTGCACAATTGCTTCATCAGCATTGCCGCGCGCAGCCCGGTGCCGTCCATGACGTGTTGCCCGACTTCGCGGAATCCGAAACTGCCGTGGAACAACAGCACCGGATCGCTGGAACCATCCAGAAAGATCTCGCAAGCCATCTGTGGGTAGCGCAATTCCGCATAGCTTTGGGCGTCGGCATAGAACGCCCGGCCGACACCGCCGCCGCGTCGGCGGCTGGCCACTACGATGCGGTCAATGTAGAAGAAATCCGGGTGGCGTTGGCAGAACCAGCGAAAATTGCTGCTGTCATGCGAGGCATGGCTGCCCATTCCGATCAGGAAGCCGGCCAGGGTGCCGTCACGCTCGGCGACACGGAAATACTCGGCCGTTTCGAAGAAATGGCGCAATCGCCCGGCGTCCAGTGGCAGGATCGCAGGTCCGGCAGCGTTGTTGAGGGCAAGGACGGAATCCAGCTCGTGCTCAAGCACGTCGCGGACAACGATCGACATTCCGGGCTCCAGGGGTTGTTACTTAGCGTGGGGTCGCGTTTCCAGGGCCAATTATCGCATGGGTCCCGGCGTGCGGCGAACAGATTTCAATCGACCGATGCGGTCCGGCGCGCATTCAGCATGACTTTCGGCGCCCCCTCATGCCACCCGATGCCGGTAGCATGCGGTGATGCTGAGCCGCCTTAACCACAGCCGACTGTTGCGCTTCGCCGGCCTCCTCACGTGGGGCATGGTCGGGCTATGGCCGATTCAGCTATGGCTGGCTCCGGGCGGGCTGGAATTCCTGCCGGCTGTCAGCGGCCAACCGTTTTATCTGCTGATCGCGCGTTGGGTCGCTTTGTACCTGACTTTCGGCGGCGCGTACTGGTGGCTGACCCGCGACCTGGGGCCGCGCCGCACCGACTACCTGTCCCTTGTCCTGCTGCTGGTGCTGACGATCTGCGCGGTGGGCATCAGCTACCTGTCGCGCACCGGTCTGGGCAGTGTCCTGCTGATGGTGGTGGCTGGACTGCTGCCATGGCTGTTATCGCTGCGGGTGGGAGTGGGTTGGCTGGTCGGGGGCAACCTTGCGATCACGCCGGCGTTTGTTGCGTTGGGCATGCCGGTGCTGGTGGCCTTGATGCAGTCGCTGGCCTATATGGGGTTTTCCAGCCTGGTGTTTGTCACCGCGCTGGTGGCCCGACAACAGGCCCAGGCCCGTGAGGAACAGCGTCAGTTGAATGCCGAGTTGCATGCCACGCGCCTGCTGTTGGCAGAGAGCGCGCGAATCAATGAGCGCACCCGCATCTCCCGTGAGCTGCATGATTTGCTGGGTCACCATCTGACAGCGTTGAGCCTGAACCTGGAAGTTGCCGGCCATCTGACCGATGGCCGGGCGAAGGAGCACGTCGTCCAGGCCCATACCCTGGCTCGCTTGCTGCTGACGGACGTGCGCGAGGCGGTCAGTCATTTGCGGGTGGAGAAGGCGATTGACCTTGCGCTGACGCTGCGCCCGTTGGCCGAGAATATCTTCACTCCGAAGATCCACATGGATATCGAGGAGCCGCTGACCGTTGACGATCCCGAGCGTGCGCACGTGCTGTTGCGTTGCACCCAGGAGATCATTACCAACGCGGTGCGTCATTCGGGTGCCGGTCACCTGTGGATCCATTTGAGGCGCGAAGATGGATGCATCGTGATGACGGCCCGCGACGATGGGCGAGGTGCCAGCCAGGTTGCCATCGGCAACGGACTGCGCGGCATGCGCGAACGCCTCGCCCAGTGCGGGGGTGATTTGACCATTGAAACCCGGCCACAGGCAGGGTTCCGCCTGCATCTTGTGTTGCCGCTGTCGGCAGACGCCGTGGCGGCTACCCGCGAAGGAGTGAATGCATGACCCCCAATCCGATCAAACCCCGTGATCCGGACAACCCGATAACCGTCCTGATCGTCGATGACCAGACCCTGGTTCGCCAGGGAGTGCGATCGCTGCTGGAACTGGCCGAGGGCATCGAGGTGGTTGCCGAGGCTGGCGACGGCAAGCACGCGGTCGAGCTCATACCGCAGGTCCAGCCCGACGTGGTGCTGATGGACATGAGGATGCCGGTGATGTCGGGGCTGGAGGCGCTGCAGGAGCTGGCCCGCCGAGGCCAGCTGCCGCCGACGATCATCCTGACCACGTTTGATGATGACCAGATGGTGCTGGCGGGCATCAAGGCAGGAGCCAAGGGCTACATGCTCAAGGATGTGTCGCTGGAGCAACTGGTTGGCGCGATCCAGACCGTGGCCGGTGGCGGCTCGCTTGTCCAGCCGGCAATGAGCCAGCGCCTGTTGTCGGGGCTGGAACACATGCGCAACGAGTTCGTCAGCCTGGATCGGCCGGATCCGTTGACCGAACGCGAGACGGAAATACTGCGATTGATGGCGGGAGGGTTTTCCAACAAGGAGATCGCCAATTCGCTGGGAGTGGCCGAAGGCACCATCAAAAACCACGTCTCCAACATCCTGTCCAAGTTGGGTGTGCGCGATCGTACGAGAGCGGTGCTGAAGGCATTTGAGCTGCAGTTGGTGTAAATACCGGACAATTTCGTGATTCTTGTGACCTGGCTGGCATGCGACAGACCCGTTTTCCTTGCTAGGATTACGGGTCTGCCCCCCGTCCCATTCCGGGTCTGGCCCTGGAGAGAACCTGTATGACCCGTTTGATCGAATTCCTGATTTCGCTGGCAATCGTGGCCGTGGCGTTTCTCGTCATCGGTTTCTTCCTGCCTTCCACCCGTCACATCCAGCAGTCGGTGGAGACCAATCGCAAGATGACGATTGTCTATGACACCCTCAACAGCTTTGCCCGTTTCGACGATTGGAACGTGCTTCCGCTGCGGGATCCGGCGATGGATATCAAGCTTTCCGGCCCGGAAAGCGGGGTTGGCGCGGAGCTGGACTACAGCTCTGATGCGAAGGGCGTGGGCGACGGCAGCTGGAAGCTGGTGGACAGCCAGCCACGCAAAAGCGTGAGCTTCGAGGTCGTCAACAACGAACCCGGCACCAACAAGCGCACCAGCTACATACTGGAGCCGACCGGACGCAGCAATCGCAACGTCAAGATTACCCAGATCTACGACGTTGATTACGGCATGAACCTGTTTGGTCGCTACGCCGGCATGTATGTCACCAGCGGCATGGGCGACCGCATGAAGATGAGCCTGAACCGGTTCAGCAACATGCTCGCTGCGGTGCCGAACTACGACTATGCGGAGCTCAGCAAGGACAACCCGGAGATGGCTCCGAAGGTGATCGAGCGGCCGGCGGTCAACATGCTGGTAGTCGGTGCGGCCGTGGAGCGCAACAACGAAGTGGTCCAGCGCACGATGAAGAACAACATGCAGTGGATCGAAAAGGTCATGAAGGCCAATAATCTCGAACCCGCTGGTCCGGTGCGCATCATCACCAACGAGTTCGGTGCCGAAACCTACGCGTTCGATGTTGCCCAACCGGTGCGCAAGGCCGGCAGTGGCGCGGACAAGAAGCCGGATGCCGACGAGACGGACGCTGACGGGACCGGAGACGATGCAGGGACGGATGCCGCCGATATCGCCACCGCCAATGCTGCGCCAGGCCCGGTGGTGAAGCTGGACATCAAGCTGGAAGGCCCTGTGACCCATGTGTTCGAGGAGCCCGCCAAGGTGGCCATGGTTCCGTTTGTCGGTCATATGGCCAACATGCCCAAGGTGCGTGATGCCCTGCGCGCCTGGGTAATGACCCGCGGCGACGAAACCGCTGGACGTCCGTACGAGGCCTGGATCAACGGTATCGACAAGGGCTTTACCGAGGAAGGCAAGTTCGAGGTGTACTGGACGCTGCGCTGAGCAGACGCTGTACCCAACCTGAGATGCGCCGCGGATCCCGCGGCGCATTTTTTTTGGGTGCCGTGATGGGCAGGGCTGCTATCTTGGGCGACCTGTCGCGAGACCATTGAATGATCCCGACCGCTGATCCAACCCGGGTCGCCCGGCCCCTGCGGGCACTTGCCGCACTGGGCGCCGTGCTCGCCGCCGCCTCGGTCGCACTGTTCGCCTACGCCGCCCATTCCGCCGAGCCTGAGGTCCAGGCGAGCCTGCACTCGGCGGCGCTGTTCGCGTTCGGCCACGGCATCGCGCTGGCCGCGCTGGCCCCGGTTGCAAGGCGCCGACTGGCGGCGATCGCGCTGGGGATGCTGTTGTTTGGCACGCTGCTGTTTTCCGGCAGCCTGGCCAGTGCGCACGGGTTCGGCACACCGACCTCGCTCGCACCGCTGGGTGGCGGCCTGATGATCCTCGCCTGGCTGCTGTGGGCGGCCGACAGCGTGAGGCGCTGAGATGCCACGGCATTCGCGCGGATTCGACACCGCGGCGGCGCATGCCCACCTGGCCGGGCGCGATCGCAAGCTGGGCAGCTGGATGCGCCGGATCGGCGTGATCGACCCCGATCCGCGCTGGCGCAAGTCGTTCGACCCTGTGGACGCGCTGGCCCGCGCGATCCTCTACCAGCAGCTCAGCGGCAAGGCCGCGGCGACGATCGTCGGACGGGTCGAGGCGGCGATCGAAAGCGACCGTTTCCACTGCGACACCCTCGGCCGTTGCGACGACCCGACCCTGCGCGCCTGCGGGGTGTCCGGCAACAAGCTGCTGGCGTTGCGCGACCTGGCCTTGCGCGAGGCGGCCGGCGAGATTCCGACCCTGCGGCGGATGGCGACGATGGACAATGACGCGATCATCGACGCGCTGGTGCCGGTGCGCGGTATCGGCCGCTGGACCGTCGAGATGATGTTGATGTTCCGTCTCGGTCGCCCCGATGTACTGCCGATCGACGACCTCGGCATCCGCAAGGGCGCTCAGATCGTCGACAAGCTCGAGGTGATGCCGAAGCCGAAGCAACTCGCGCAACTCGGTGAACGCTGGGGGCCATACCGCAGCTACGCCAGCTTCTACTTGTGGAAGATCGCCGACTTCGCGGTCGAGGCGAAGACGCCGACCAAGCGCTCGCAGGACTGAGCCGGACTCCGTCTGGTCATTCGGTTTTTTGGGGAGCCCAGCGCCAGTGCCACGGCTCGTAGACGATGCCGTGGGAATTGTCGCGGGGGTAGCTCATGGCGAAGCCGTGGCCGCCGGCGCTGGCGGTCAGCCAATCGAACGCGGGCGTCTGTTCGAAGGTCTCCTCGGCCGGCGGTTCGCCCGGGGTGCCGATGTCGAGGGCAAAGCCTGAGTGGTGCTCGCTGTAGCCGGGCGCGGCGTTGACACGGAGGATCTCCGGGACGGCCTGCCCACGCGCGAGTTTTCTTTCGAAGATGCCCAACTGGTAGTCATGGCTGCGATAGCCCGAGATCGCATCCAGCACCACGCCTGCCTGGCTGGCGGCCTCACGCAGGTGGATCCACGCGCGGGCGGCGCCGGCGCGCAGCCACAATGGGCGCCGGTAGCGGTCCAGGCCGGCCAGGGTGAGCCAGCCCGGCTCGGCCACCAGCGGCAGGCCGGTGCGCTCGCCATAGCCGTCATCCAGGCCGAGTGCGTCCAGCCGTTCACGCAGCCCGTCCAGGGGAAGTTCGTCCGGCTGGAGCCGGCTCGACCAGGCGTGGCCCGGATGGAGCACGCCGCGCTGCTTCGCCAGCACCTCCAGGGCCGCCGTGACGCCGGGCTCCCGGGTCAACCGGGGAATCAATGGTACAAGGCCTTCGGGCAGTTGCGCCGCGAGATAGCGGCCATCGCGCTTGCGTCGCAGTATGTGGTTCGCGCGCGACAGGATGCGGGCATCGTGGTTGCTGCGCGCACGCAACAGCCCGCTGGGCCACAGTTCGACCTTCGGGGTGTTGATCAGCAGCTTGGGTTGGCCACGCATGTCGGTCAGGTTAGATCGGTGTGGCCGATGGTGCCAATCCGGGTTCTTCCCGCGAGCCGGCCGCTCACTGCTTGATCCACGCCGCGATGTCGTTGATCAGTGTTGCATCCACGTGCCCGGGGGTCTGGTAGTCCTGGATTGAGCCGCGTCCTTCGCCGGCGATACCCAGATGGTTTACCAACGGGTAGTACTTGAAAGTCACGTTGTCGCGGTCGGCCAGGGCGTTGTTCCATAAATTCCAGTCGGTGTCGATTACCTGGAAATCCCGACCGCCCTGCAGCAGCAGTATTGGCAGGTTGCTGGCGAGTGCATCGGCGACTGGATCAATGCGGTCGAAGCCGCGCCAGTAGGCGACCGGCAAGCCCAGTGGGGTGTCGGTGGCCTGCATCGCCTGGTCACTGCGGATCCGGGTGATGCTGGCCTCAAGCTCGTCCAGGAAGTCCTGCTCGGCCGGGCCAATGGAACCATCGGCATTGAACAGGTAGTGGTTCTGTTCCGGCAGCAGGTCCAGCAGCGGGCGTGCCGGTGTGGCCAGCATGATCAGACCGGCAACGTGTCCGGAATGCGCGGCAATGCGTGGCGCCAACATCGCACCCTGGCTATGGCCGAGCACGTAGACGCGCGCCGGGTCGATGCCGTCGGTGGCGCGCAATGCGGCGACCGCAGCGACGGCGTCATCGGTGGTTTCCTCGTCCACGTCGTAGTCGCCATCGGCGAAATCCTGCGGTCGCGCCTTGCTGCGCTTGTCGTAGCGAAGCACCGCGATGCCTTGTGATGCCAAGCCGCGGGCGATATCCAGGAACGGCCGGTTGGGACCGACGGTCTCGTTTCGATCCTGCGGGCCGGAGCCATGTACCAGTACCACCCCAGTCACTCGCTGGTCCGTATTGGCAGCGCCCCGGGGCATGGCGAGCGTGCCCGGCAAGGCCTTGTCACTTTCACCGACGCTGAAATCGCGTTCGATGAACGTCGCATCCGCGGCCAGTGGTGGCACCGGGGTGGTTTTTGCGGCCGGCTGGACCAGGAATCCGGCAACCCTGCCTTCGGCGGTGATGACGACCTGCGCGATCACGCCGGCGTCCCCGTAGTCCAGCGGCATGACTACGATATGCATGCCGTCGTGCTGGGTGACGGTGGCTTCACCGCGGCCGCCAGCGGGGCCGAGTTGGACGGGCAATTGCTCCCACACCAGCTTGAGCTTCTCGACCGGCACCGATGTCGCCATCCGGTCGGTGAATGTGGCCTCGGCGGCGGCGTAGTCGCCGGCATCCAACTGGTCGAGAAACCGGGAGGCGATGGCCTGCGGGTCGAGCACGGCCGCGGCGGGCGTGGTGTCGGTCGCGGCGGTTGCGACACGGGCCGGCAGGCTGGCAAGCAGCAGCGAGAGCCCCAGCGCAATCATTGCCGCGCGCATGTCAGGCCGCCCGCTTGAGGATCAAGCGTACCTGGTCGAATGGGTTGACCTGGTTGGCCGCTACCAGTTCCCAGCCTTCCTGGCCGAGGCGGTTGAGCTCTTCTTGCAGGCGCTCGGTCATTGATGGCCCCAGCATGTTGGGGTTCATCTCCACCACTTCGTAGATCCACGGTGTGCTCATGGGTTGGTTTCCTTGCTGGAAGGTGCCGGGCAGTCGGCCGGCCTTGCGTAACGTGTCTGGTAAAACATACTCGATCTGCGCGTTGAGGCTACGCAACTCATCATCCGCGCTGCGCTGCGGCGTGGCCTCGTCAGGGCGTGATCCGGTACAGCGGTGCGGGAATGAATTCGCCGGTCGCATACAGGCTGCGGCCATCGGCGGCCCAGCCCAGTGCTTCGGCCTGCGGCAACCACGGCAACAGGCTGGTGCGGGGCTGATGGGCCACCGCATCGGCCCAGTCGCCACCCTCGGCACGCGGGTACAGCAGCAGGTAGCGGTAGGTCATCACCGCCAGGGTGGTGCGGTCGGGTGATACCGAGGCAGCGGTGACCTGGCTGCCCAATGGCGTCCGTCCTGCCGCTTCGGCCGGCGTCTGGCCGGTGCGCGTGGCAGAAGGCACCCCCGCCAGCGTGCCGACCCGGGTTGCGGTGAGCAGCTCCCGGTCCGGTGGTTTCAGCGGTAGCACGAACAACTCTGGTGGCTGGCGCTTCTTGGAAACCAGCAGGATTTCGCCGCGCTCGGGATCCACCGTGACCGCCTCGCAATCGGACGGGCCGTCGGGCCATCGGAAGGCGATTGACCAGGCGGGTTTCAGGCGCGCGTTGGTGAGCGTCGCCGGTTCCTCGATCACGTGCAGTTGCAGGCTGTGGCGCAAACCACCGTTGTCGCCGGTGTCGGCGATCAGCAGGTAACGCTTGCCACCGAACTCGAACGCCTCCATGTCCTCCCAATCGGTCTTGGTCACGCCTTCGATGGTGTAGGTCGCCAGCCGACGACCGCTGGTGCTCACGGCGAACAGTCGCGCCGGATTTCCACCATCGTCATGCATCCACAACACGTCCGGGTGCAGCGATGAGGCGGCCAGGCCGCTGATCTCATTGAGCTGCATGTCCAGCAGGACGCCGCTCATGCGCGCTTCGGTGGCATGGGTGGTGGCATCGTCGGAACGCGTGCAAGCCGGGACCAGTAGCGCCAGCAAGGCGGCCATGGTGATTCGCGACAGCAATGACGGCAGGCGAGGGCGCATGCCGGAAGGATCGCATGCGCCTGCCATCGCAGGAAATGCGGTACCGCGACCGATTGGCGGAAGTTAGACTGCCTCGACACATTGGACAAAACTGTCCCCATCGACCGGTATCACCCATCCATGCCTGAAACCCCGACTGAAACCCAGAGCAAGACCCCGCAGCCCGGTGTTGAAATCGGCTCCGTCAGCCTCGGTACCCCGTTGTCACCGCATGCGTTCCGCGTGTTGCTGCTTGGCTCTGGCGAGCTGGGCAAGGAGCTGGCGATCGAGTTGCAACGCTTTGGCGTGGAGGTGATTGCGGTCGATCGCTATGCCGACGCCCCGGCGATGCAGGTGGCCCACCGCAGCCACGTGATCGACATGCTGGACGGGGCCGCGATCCGCGCCGTGGTCGCCGCGGAGCAGCCACAGCTGATCGTCCCGGAAATCGAGGCCATCGCTACCCAGGCCCTGGTCGAGCTTGAGCTCGAACTCGGCGAGCCCGGCCGGCATCCCGGCGGCCGCCCGATGCGGGTGATCCCGACCGCCCGCGCGGCGCAGTTGACCATGGATCGCGAGGGCATCCGCCGGCTGGCGGCGGAAACCCTCGGGATCGCCACCTCGCCCTACCGCTTCGTCGATACCTTGGCCGACTATCGCGCCGCTGTCGCGCAGATCGGCCTGCCGTGCGTGGTCAAGCCGGTGATGTCCTCGTCAGGCAAGGGCCAATCGCTGGTGCGCGGCCAGGCCGATATCGATAACGCCTGGGAGTACGCCCAAACCGGAGGACGTACTGGCGCGGGGCGCGTGATCGTGGAGGGGTTTGTCGATTTCGAATACGAGATCACCCTGCTGACCGTGCGCCATGCCGGCGGCACCACGTTCTGCGCGCCCATCGGGCACACCCAGGCGGACGGCGATTACCGTGAGAGCTGGCAGCCACAGCCGATGTCGGCGCTGGCGCTGGAGCGTGCACAGGCGATGGCAAAGGCGGTCAGCGATGACCTCGGTGGCTGGGGCGTGTTTGGCATGGAGTTTTTCATCAAGGGTGATGAGGTCTGGTTCAGCGAGGTTTCCCCGCGGCCGCATGACACCGGGCTGGTGACCCAGATCGGACAGGACCTGAGCGAGTTCGCCCTGCATGCGCGTGCGATCCTGGGGCTGCCAATACCGGTGATCCGCAGTCATCCCGCTTCCGCCTCGTGTGCGGTCCTGGCGCACGGGCACGGTGTGCCGGTGTTTCACGGAGTCGATGCGGCCTTGGCCCAGCCCGACACCCAACTGCGCCTGTTCGGCAAGCCGCGAGTCGAAGGCCAGCGCCGGGTCGCGGTGACGCTGGCGCTGGGTGAGGATGTCGAGCAGGCCCGCGAGAAAGCACGCCATGCCGCCGCGCAGCTGCGGGTAGAGCTGCGCTGAGCGACCCCACCACCAACGCACCAGCTACAGGAGTCCCGATGGACGACCACAACGGATATGCCGTGTTCTTCTTTCCACAAGCGCTGGAGGCGCTGGGTGAAGCGATAAAACCCTACCTGGGCGAGGGCAAGGCCGGCGTCCACGTAGTCTGTCGCGAAGTCGATACCGGCGGTTCGATGATCAAGATGACTCTTGACGGGCGCACCAGCGCCGGGGAGTCGATCGAGCTGGAGTTGATGGTGCCTGGCAGCATGGTGCGAATGATCGCATCGGCCCGCAGCGAAGAGGCTTTCGGATTTGGTCCCAGGGTCGCGGTGCCGGTGGCAGTGCCGGCCACCGGGACCGGTCAAGTGGCGCCGGGCGCTGCGGCGACATCCACGATGGCCGGTGATCAGGAGACTACTGCCACGAGTCCGCCACCGCCGGGCCCGGCAACTGTGGAAGAAGAACCGAAGCCTCCGGCCTGAGCGAGGCGGCTTCGGCCCCTTGCGTCGACTTACCGGGGCACGACCACATCCAGCCATACCAGGTGATGGTCGCTTGCCGCGGCGATAGCGCTTTCCGGCTCGCCAGTGACGGGCCAGAAAACACCGCCATCGGATATCCGCAGATCCCTTGATGGCAGCACGTAATCCAGTCGAAGGGTGCCTCCCTTGGGTCCGAAGTCGCCGGTGTGGGTTGCGACATCGCCATTGCGCGGGAGGGCCCGTTCACCCGCCCGTTCGATTGCGCCATTGCTGCGGGGCACGAAGCTGGCGTTGACCCGGGGGTTGTCCAGCAATTGCGCGATGGCACCGGGTACGCCATCGCCATCGACAGGGTCGGCGTTGTAGTCGCCGACGATCACGAACCGCGCATCGCCGGGCAGTCCTCCGCAGCGGCCACGGTCGTCGCACAACCACGGCGTGTCGCCCGACGAGATGTACTCGGCCCACAGGCGGATTTCATCGGCATTGCGCAATCCGTTGCGGTTCTCGGGGCCATCGAATACCGGTGGCGTCGGGTGGGCAGCCAGCAGGTGGACGGTGCCCATCGGGGTGGTGATCGGTACGTCCCAATGCGACTTGGATGACAGGCGCAACTGTGACCAGACCTGCGGCGGATACCATGGCTCGCCAGTGCCTGGATTACGCGGCGCACGGGCGCCGGGCATGGCACTCCACTTCAGGTGCTGGAAGCTGCGCACCGCGGCCGGGTCAATCGGGTACCGCGAGAGCACCAGCATCCCGTACTGGCCGGGATGCAAACCGTAACCCCAGGCATCGTTGCCGCGGTCACGGCCGGTTCCGCCGACCTCGCCGTTGCCGTCCAGGTCCAGCCCACTGGGTACGCCGGTATTGACCGGGGCGAGATAGCGATAGGGGTAGTGCAGCGGCTCGCCGCCCCCGGGTTGGCTGAGCTCCAGATAATTTTGCTGGAACAGATCGGCCGCTCGTCCGGCCGGGTCGTAGTCGAACTCGTTGAGCAGCACAACATCGGGGCGCACGCGTTGCAGCACGGCGGCGATCTTGCTCGCGTGTTCGTCGTTGGCCGACAGCTGTTGCACCAGGCCACCAGCGGACTCGTCGTACAGCGAGGTGTTGTAGGTAGCCACGCGCAAGGTGCTGGCGTTCATTGATTCGGTCATGTTATCCGCCCAGGCATCCGGGTCGCCGTGGATTGCGACCCGGACACAGCCGGCCGTGGCAAGGGCCACCAGCACGATAGCGAGGATCAATGCGCCCTGAGGTCGACGGCGGCGCAACGGAAGTAATCGGTATCGCGGCAGCGTCATTCAGCAGCTCCATCATCATTCAAATCGTGCCAATTACGCCCGTCGAACTGCTCCAACGGACGGAACCGGCGCTTGTAGTCCATTTTCGGGTGGGCCGCGATCCAGTAGCCCAGGTACAGATATCGGTGTTTTTGGCTGTGCGCCCATTGCAGTTGCTTGAGTATCGCCAACGTTCCCAGTCCACGCTGGTGTTCCCGCGGATCGTAGAAGGTATACACCGCCGACAACGCGTCCTCGATGACATCGGTCACCGCGACGGCCAGCAGCCGGCCTGGGCCATGTGCTTCCGGCTCGCGCAACTCGATGAAGCGACCGGTGTTCCACAGCCCGCCGAGGAACTGGTCAAACTCGGTGGCGCCGTGCCCATCCATGCCTCCGTCCTTGTGGCGCGCGGCAAGGTAACGCTGGTATAGCGCCAGTTGCTCATCGGTGCGCTCGGCTGGCAGTACCCGCATTTCCACCCGCGCGTTGCGCGCCAGGCAACGGCGTTGACTGCGATCGGGGCGGAAGCGCTCCACCGGGATCCGCACCGCGACACAGGCTTGGCAACCCTGGCAATGCGGCCGGTAGACGATGCCGCCGGAACGACGAAATCCCCAGCCCAGCGCCATCGGATAGCGCTGGGCCAACTGCGGATCGCACGGGTCCAGCACCAGGTCACGGGCAATCCGCTGCGGCCAGTAGCCACAGGGGTGTTCGGCGGTGTGGAACAGCCGCAGGTCGTCGAGGTTCCGGCGTGGATCGTTGCCCATGGCACCAGCATAGCGCTGCCCCCGACCGTAGGGGCAGCTCTAGAACTGCATCAAACCGCGACTTTCGACGTGCTTGATGACGTCGTCCACTTGCCACTGACCATCGTCATGGCGCGAGACCTCCAGCGTCTTGTAGCTGGCCCAGCCCCGGTGGTGATAGGCGGTGATCTGGACCGTGCCGCGGTCCGGTGCCGCCGGCCGGAATACGGCCACATCAAGGATCGTTGCCAGCTGCCCGGAGGCGCGATGGCGGCTGCCCTGGTCCTCGTCGGCAATCTCGACACATGCCGTGGCCGGCACCAGGGTTGGCTTGGCAGCAGACAGGGAGGCAATGAGGGCGGGTGACGCATCGCCGCCGTCGACTCCCAGGCACGCGACCGGGGTGTCGACGCTGTCCAGCTCGCTGGCGAACACGACGCGGGCAACGGGAGCCAGGGTCGCGGCGATGGAGCCGTCGAACGGAGGGACGGCAAGCTGCGGCTCAACGGCGACGGACGGCGGCGCGGGAGGCTGGTTGATGGTGTGGATCACCCCGGCGACCATCACTGCCGCGATCAACCCGAGCAGGCCCAGCTTGATGCGCATCAGTCGCTTGCGGGCGGGCGTCTTGTGGGCAAGTTGGACGGCGGTGCGGAACGTCGGCATGGCATAGCCATGCTCGTCGTCGCTGCCGGGGCGGGTGGAGTCGATCAAGCCACCCTGTCGCAACAAGGTGCGCGCCTGGGCCTGCTGGTCGGAGCGTACGACCCACACCGCCGACTCCGGCGCGGATGGGTCGGAATAGCTGAAATGGCGGCGCCGACTGCCCTTGTAGGACCGCCCATTGGTGATACGGACCTCGATCCCCGCTTCGCGCAACAAGGTTGCGACACCTTCGGCGTTCTCCAACCTGGGGCTGCTGAAAACCTTGCGCATCGGCGAACCTTCAGCCCCTGGCCGGGACGTGGGCCGCGGCAGCCGCGTCGGGCACCACGCGGATCAGGCCTTCCTGCGCGGTACTGGCGACCAGCCGGCCGCCGCGATCGAAGATCTGGCCCCGGGCCAACCCGCGCGACCCCTGCGCGCTGGGACTGTCGATCGAGTACAGCAGCCATTCGTCGGCGCGGAACGGCCGGTGGAACCACAGCGCGTGATCCAGTGACGCCATCTGGACGTTGGGCTGGTAGTAACTGATGCCATGCGGAAAAGTCGCCGTGCCCAGCAGTTGGAAGTCGGAGGCATAGGCAAGCAGTGCGCGGTGCAGCTCCGGAGCGTCGCCGACCCGCTCGGTCAGCCGGAACCAGACTTGCTGATGCGGCGGTCGCTTGGGTGGATTGAGCTCGTCGCGCGGGTAGACGTGGCGGAACTCGAACGGCCCCTCCCTCGACAGCCAGCGCTGGATCTTGATCGGCAGGGTCGCCATGACCTTCTCCGGCACTGCAGGCGATGACTCGATGTCCTCGGGCATCGGCACCGATGGCATCGACAGCTGGTGCTCGGCGCCCGGTTCCACGTCCTGGAACGAGGCGGCCATGAAGAAGATCACCTGCCCGTGCTGGATCGCGGTGACCCGGCGGACCGAGAAACTGCCGCCATCGCGGGTGCGATCGATCTGGTAGACGATCGGTGCGTTGATATCGCCGGCGCGCAGGAAGTAGGCATGCAGCGAGTGCGCGGCGCGATCACTGACCAAGGTCTCGCGCGCCGCCGACAGCGCCTGCCCCAGTACCTGTCCACCAAACACAAATTTGGTCCCGATGTCGCGGCTCTGGCCACGGAACAGGTTGTCTTCCAGGCGTTCCAGCGAAAGCAGGTCGATCAGCTCGGAAACGGGAGGAGTCATGCAGGAGCGCCGGTACGGGTAGCCGCCAATTATAGCGGGAGCACGTTACCGGAACGGACGGCCCGGCCCGGCAGGCGCTCCAGCCTGGTGGCCTGCAGCAGCTGGTGCCACGGAAAGCGCGGTCCCGGGTCGCGTTTGCGCGGTACTTGCAAGCCGGGGTTGTCACTTGCCGCGACCGAGGCGGTGTCGAGGTCCTCATGGCCGGCGATCCATCGCAGCGCGGGGTGGGTAGCGCAAAGCCCGGTCAACAGTTGGATCAATCCGGCAAGCTGCGCGTCGGTGTACGCCTCGTCCATCGCCTGGTGGCGCGAGTCCAGCCAATCGGGGTAGCGGCCGGTGTTGACCAGCTCGATCCCGATCGAGCGCGGGTTGTAACCCTGGGTATGGTGGGCGACGCGCGTGGTGGCCACGTACTGCTGCACGCTGCCGTCGCGGTCGATATAGAAGTGGCCGCTGTTGCCAGTGCCGGACTGCGGATACAGCACCCGCTCGCCATAGTCACGGGCCATCGCCAGATCGGGCAGCTCGGTGCAGTGGATCACCACCAGGTCGACCTCGCCGCGCGAGCGTGCCTCCAGCAGGTCCTGGTATGGCAACGGCCGCACCACGATTGCCGGTGATATGGAGGATGGCGGAAACTCGGTCGACATGGCGCGGATGCTAGCATCGCGGACCCCAGCTCCTGCTGCATGCCACGTGATTTCTCCGTGGCGGCGGCACTCTCACTCCCGGACCCAACCCATGCGCGGACATTGCATCCTTTCCCACGGCTTCGAGAGCGGTCCGGAGGCGACCAAGGTCACCGCATTGGCGACGGTTGCCGAGCAGCTCGGCTGGTCGGTCGAGCGGCCGGACTATACCGACCTGGACGCCAGGCGCTCGGTCAGCGAGCTGGGTGATGTGCCGGGCAGGCTGCGGCGACTGATCGATCTGGCGCGCAACGCGGCAACGCGTGGCCCCGTGGTGCTGGCCGGGTCCAGCCTGGGCGCCTATGTCTCCGGACTGGCCTCGCTGCAGGTGCCGGTGGTTGGATTGTTCCTGATGGCGCCGCCGATCCGGATGGGCGAGGCCAACCCGATGGAGGCGGCCGATGTTCCCACCAGCATCATCCATGGCTGGGACGATGAGCTGATCCCCGCCACCGAGGTGGTCGATTGGGCCGCCGCCCGACGGGCAAGGCTGTTGCTGGTCGATGACAGCCATCGCCTGTCCGGTCATGTCGACGCCAGCGTCGCCGCCTTCCGTGCGCTGCTGGCCACGCTGGCACCATCGTCATTGGCATCAGCACCGCAGGCCATCCGATGAAGTTCTTCGCCAGTTGCGGCAAGGGCCTGGAGTACCTGCTGGCTGACGAGATGCTGGCGCTGGGCTGCAACCACGCCACTGCGACCATGGCGGGAGTGAACGTCCAGGGCACGGCGCTGGACGCCCAACGCGCGGTGATGTGGTCCCGCCTGGCCAGCCGCGTGCTGTGGCCCATCGCCGAGTTTGAATGCGGCGATGAGCAAGCCCTGTATGCAGGCGTAGCGGAAATCACATGGCCGGAGCACCTGCAGGACGGCGACACCATCGCGGTGGACGCGCATGTCTCGGGCACCGGTCTGACCCACGCGCGCTTCGCCGCGCAGCGGGTCAAGGACGCGGTGGTGGATGTGATGCGCGATGCCACCGGAGTGCGTCCGAGCGTCAATGTCGAGACCCCGGATCTGCGTCTGAACCTGGTGGTGCGCAAAGGCCGCGCGATTGTCTCGATCGACCTGGGCGGTGGTCCGTTGCACCGCCGTGGCTGGCGCCAGCACCAGGGCGAGGCGCCGCTGAAGGAGAACCTCGCGGCGGCAGTCTTGCTGCGCGGACATTGGCCCCAGGTGTATGCCGATGGTGGCGGCTTGCTCGACCCGATGTGCGGCAGTGGAACGCTGTTGATCGAGGGCGCGCTGATGGCGGCCGACGTGGCGCCGGGGCTGTTGCGCCATGGCGGTTTCGTGCCCACGCGCTGGAAGGAGTTCGATGCGGAGCAGTGGCGCGAGCTGACCGATGACGCGCGTCGACGCGAGGCCGCCGGCCGTGCCGCGTTGCGGCCGGTGTTCTTCGGTCGCGACAACGACCCGCAGGCGATCCGCGCCGCGCAGGACAACGAGGTGCTGGCAGGACTGGCCGGAGTGATCCGTTGGGAGGTCGCGGCCATTGAAGGGCTGCGCCTGGGTTCGATTCCTTTGGTCCGGCAGTCCCATGGCGATGCTGCTTCGGAGCAGTCCGAACCGCCAGTCGACGTGCCGGAGCCATCGCCGAACGAAGCCGGGCCCTGGTCGCGAGCGAAGCAGAAGCCGCGCCCGCCGGGCGGCCTGGTCGTGTGCAACCCGCCCTACGACCTGCGTCTGGCGGCCGATCCCGCGCTGTACCGCGCGCTGGGCGACGCGCTCAAGCGGGCGGTGCCGGAGTGGCGCGCCAGCGTGCTGTGCGGCGATGCCGAGCTTGCCCATGCCACCGGCCTGCGGGCGCTGAAGAAGTACCAGCTGTTCAATGGCGCGATTGAATGCACCTTGATTACCGTGGATCCGGTTGCCCCGCCGCAGCGCGAGCAAAAGCCCGGCCAGCCGGCGCCGGCGCTGAGTGATGGCGCCCAGATGGTGGCCAACCGCCTGCGCAAGAACCTGCGCAAGCTCAAGGCCTGGCGCCAGCGCGAAGGCGTGACCTGCTTCCGTGCCTACGACGCCGACCTGCCCGAGTATTCCGCCGCGATCGACGTGTACGAGACCGATGAAGCCACGCCGCGCACCTTCCTGCACGTGCAGGAATACGCCGCGCCGGACGACATCCCCGAGCCGGTGCAGCGGCGCCGCTTGAACGAGTTGCTGGCTGCGGCGCGTGAGGTGTTCGCGGTCTCACACGAACAGGTCGCGCTGAAGACCCGAAGTCGGGGCAAGGGCGGCTCCAAATACGGCCGGTTCGACCAACGGGGCGAGTTCATCAGCGTGCGGGAAGGTGATGCCCGGCTGCGGGTGAACCTGTTCGATTATCTCGACACTGGATTGTTCCTGGATCATCGGCCGCTGCGCCGCCGGATCGAGGAAGAGGCAGAAGACACGCGCTTCCTGAACCTGTTTGGCTATACCGGCGCGGCCACCATCCAGGCCGCCGTCGGGCGCGCCCGGCAGACGACCACCGTTGACCTGTCGCCGACCTATCTGCAGTGGTGCGCGGACAACCTTGCCGAGAACGGCTTTGGCGGGACCCGGCACCGGCTGGTGCAGGCCGACGCGGTGTCATGGCTGGAGACGGAGCAGGCCGAGTACGACCTGATCTTCTGCGACCCGCCGACGTTCTCGAACTCCAAGCGTGCCGATGATTTCGATATCCAGGCCGGTCATGTGCGCCTGCTGCGGGCGGCAGTGGAGCGGTTGTCGCGTGACGGTGTCTTGTATTTTTCCAACAATTTCCGTCGCTTCAGACTGGACGATGCGGCCGTGGCCGAGTTCGCGACGTGTGAGGAGATCAGCGCCGAAACAATTCCGCCCGACTTCGCCCGCCACGCACGCATCCATCGCTGCTGGAAGTTGTCGCGGGGATAAGTAGGAGGCCTGCGGCGCCGGCGGTGCATCAGGCGTACCCGCGCTATTTCTATGTGAACATCAGCAAGAGTTTCTGAGTCGGCAAGGGGATTGGAACGTGAAGTATTTGAACCTGTGGCGGGTCGCATCGCTCGTCACTGTCGTGGCCATTGGCTTGTCCGGCCCGGCTGCGGCACGTGACAAGGGTGAGACCATCGCGATTACCCACGCGACTGTCTTCGATGGCAGCGGTGCGGCTCCCTATCCGGCCACCGTTCTGATCCGCGACCAGCGGATCGTCGGCGTGGGTCCAGGCTTGAAGGTGCCCAAGGGGGCAGTGGTGGTCGATGCCGCCGGCAAGACATTGATGCCGGGCCTGTTCGACCTGCACACGCACTGGACACCCAATTCCAGTCCCTCGTCCAGTGCCGTGTTGTCCGGCGTGTATCTTGCGGCAGGCGTGACCACGGTCAACGACTTCCACCAGGCACCGGAGTCCTATGCACCCCGCCGGGATTGGCTGGCAACCATGGTTGCCCCGCACGTCAATTTTGCCGCGCGCATGAGCACGCCGCTGGGTCATGGCGCCGACTGGGCCGATCCCGCCACCACGCGCTGGGTCAATTCGCCCGAGGCGGCACGCAACGCGGTGCGTGCGCTGCTGCCGTATCGCCCGGACCTGATCAAAGTCTTCACGGACGGCTGGCGCTACGGCCACATGCCGGACAACACCAGCATGGATCCGTGGACCCTGGCCGCGCTGGTTGAGGAGGCGCATGCCAACGGGCTCAAGGTCGCTACCCATACCGTCACCGCCGCGCGCGCCGGATTTGCAGGCGATGCAAAGGTCGACCTGATCGCGCACAGCATCCAGGACCGCGTGTTGGATGCCGATACCATTGCCAGGCTCAAGGCTGGCGGCACCTATTACGCTCCGACCCTGACGGTGTACGAGCCGATCAGGATGGGGCAAAGCGCGCCCGTTGATCCTCAGGATCCGAAGCTGCTCAGTCGCCAGCGCAACTTCATCACCGCGATGGAAAACGTACGCCTGCTGCACGAGGCTGGTGTACCCATCGCACTGGGTACCGATGCGGGCATGCCTGGCACGCCCCACGGCGCGGCCACCCTGCGCGAACTCGAATTGCTGGTGCAGGCCGGCCTGACCCCGGGGGAGGCGTTGCTGGCCGGAACCGCCACCAGCGCTGCAGCCATGGGGCTGCAGAACGACCGCGGCCGGATCGCCAAGGGCCAGCGCGCCGATCTGTTGCTGGTCGATGGCAAACCGTGGCAGGACATCGCAGACATGAAGCGGCTCAGCCGTGTCTGGCTGAATGGCCAGTTGGTGCATGGTCCTGGCGTGAACCTGCCGGCGAGCAGCTCGCGCCGCTACCCGGAGCCGACAGCGATCGGGTCGCTGGTGGACGACTTCGAGCGCACCGACCAGCGCACGGCGCTGGACACGCTGCGCACCGATGACAACGACGGTGGCAACGACCGCACGTGGCAGCTGACGCGGGTGGTGCCACGCGCGGATGGCGGCCACGCGCTGCGGACGATGGCGCGCATGTCCAGCAAGGATCGCGCATATGCCTCCGTAGTGGTGCCGCTGAGCCGTGGGTCGGTGCGCCCGGTGGACCTGCGCGACTTCCGTGGGGTGCGTTTTGACATTCGCGGCGAAGACGGCAGCCACGCGCTGATGGTGAAAGGCCTGGAAGGCGGACGCTGGAAAGCCGATATTCCCGTGCAGCCCCAATGGCAGAAGGTCACAGTCGATTTCAGCCAGCTCCAATACGCGCCCTATCGCGTGGTTGAGGGCGAATCGAGGCCATGGGCGGGCGATGATGTCACCGACCTGCAGTTCATCGTCAACGGGGAAGGTGCCCGCATGCCGTGGTTCGAACTGGACAATGTGCAGTTCTATTGAGCACCCGCCGCTGGCGACTGGTCCGGGCCTGGGCGGGGTCGCGTCGACGGTGTTGTCGGTTGCCTGTCAGGGGTTGCCGACCACTTCCGTCCGGTCATTGCCAAGCCAGCGGTAGATCACGCCACCGAGCAGGCCGCCAAGCAATGGCGCCAGCCAGAACAGCCAGAGCTGGCTGATCGCACCAGAACCGGCGAACAGGGCCACGCCGGTCGAGCGTGCCGGGTTCACCGAGGTATTGGTGACTGGAATACTGATCAGGTGGATCAACGTCAGCGCCAGGCCAATCGCGATGCCAGCGAAGCCCACAGGCGCGCGGCCATGGGTCGCTCCCATGATCACGATCAGGAAAAATGCGGTGAGTACCACCTCGCACAGGAAGGCTGCGGCAACGGAGTAGCCACCGGGGGACAGCGCGCCGTAGCCATTGCTGGCGAATGTACCGGCCGCGCTCGGGTCGATGCTGAAGCCGCTGGCACCGCTGGCGATCTGCAGCAGTATCCAGCCGGCCGCGATTGCCCCCACCACCTGTGCCACGACGTAGGGCACCACGTCCTTGATCGGGAATCGGTCGCCGGCCCACAGACCCAGCGTGACGGCCGGGTTGAAATGGCCACCCGACACGTGGCCGAATGCATACACCCCGGTAAGCACGGTCAAGCCGAACGCCAGCGCCACCCCGAGATAGCCGATGCCGAACTGGTAGCCGTCGGCACCGACCACATGCGCCGCCAGTACCGCGCTGCCACACCCACCAAGAACCAGCCAGAACGTGCCGAGTAATTCGGCGGCGAGTCGTCGCGTCATCATGCTTCCCTCAGGTGTTTAACATGCCGGCCGCGATCTGAAGCCCGTGGTCGAACCGCTATTGCTCCGCGGCGATGGTGTCGATTGGCCTGGATGAGAAGTCCAGGCCACGCGCCAGCTGGAACATCTTGTCGAGCTGCTCGCCGGGCCCGGCCTGCAACCATATGTGGGCGGTGCGGCCGTCATTGAGTTCGACCAGGGTCTCGCGCGCCTCGACGTCGGGTTGGCCGACCAGTTCGGCGCGATACCAGCGAATCTCCTGGCCGTTGATGACATCCGCCTCCTCGCGGTTGCCACGCTGGGGATCGAACGCGGCTTCGTTGGAAATGTACATTCCGAACGCTTCGGAACCGTCGCTGCGCAACGCACGGCAGAAGTCCGACTCGCCCATGCCGCGATGCTCCCAGGTCAGGCCCGTATCACCGGGTAACTGCGGACATGACCCCGGATCCTGCGCTTGCGCCGTGCCGGCGGCAAAAAGTAGCAAAGACAAGCAAAACATGCTCTTGGCCATTTGGTATCCCCCCCTGATCTTGCGGCGATGTGCCGCAATTGATTCCGCAGCCCGGTATTCATGGGCTGGCAGTCCGACCCTAAAGCAGAAACGAGGCGTTGACAAACCTTTTGCTTGAGTGCATTAACGCCTGGCCGCAGCGTGGGTGGGTATTGGTCACGGGCGCAGTGCAATCAGCAAACCGCGTGCGCTGGCGAGCCGGGCGCCAGCATCGGGCAGGTCCAGGGTCAGCCGCAGCTTGTCCGGGCCGTCCATGCGGTACAGCTTCGATTGCCCCTGGATCAGCTTGATGATCGCCATCGGGTCGACATTGGGCTTGTCGACGAACTGTATGCGGCCACCCTTCTCACCAATGTCCAGCTTGCTGATGCCCAGTCCGGTGGCCTGCAGTTTCAGCGCGGCGATCGCAAACAGATGCTTGGTCGGGGTGGGCAACAAGCCGAAGCGGTCAATCATCTCGACCTGCAATTCGCGCAGCTGCTCGTCGTCGCGGGCACCGGAGATACGCTTGTACAGCGTCAGGCGGGTGTGCACGTCGGGCAGGTAGTCGTCCGGGATCAGCGCCGGGACGTGCAGTTCCACGTCGGCGCCACGGTCGTGCGTGCCATCGATGTCGGGCAGCTTGCCCTGGCGGATGCTGCGCACCGCGCGCTCCAGCAACTCGGTGTAGAGACTGAAACCGATCTCGGCCATCTGCCCGCTCTGGTCCTCGCCCAGCAGCTCGCCGGCGCCGCGGATCTCCAGGTCGTGGGTGGCCAGGGTGAAGCCGGCGCCCAGCTCGTCCATCGCCGCGATCGCGTCCAGCCGCTTCTTCGCATCGGCGCTGATCGAGCGTTGGTCGGGAACCACCAGGTAGGCATAGGCGCGGTGATGGGAACGCCCGACCCGGCCACGCAGCTGATGCAGCTGTGCCAGACCGAACTTGTCGGCGCGGTTCATGATGATGGTGTTGGCGTTGGGGATGTCGATGCCTGATTCGATGATCGTCGTGCACAGCAACACGTTGAAGCGCTGCTTGTGGAAGTCGAGCATCACCCGCTCCAGCTCACGCTCGGGCATCTGGCCATGGGCAATCCCGATGCGCGCCTCGGGCACCAGCGCCTCGAGCTCGCGCTGCATGCGGCCGATGCTTTCCACATCGTTGTGCAGGAAGTAGACCTGCCCGCCGCGCGATATCTCGCGCTGGAACGCCTCGCGCAACTGGCTGTCGTCCCACGGCACCACGAAGGTCTGCACCGCCATCCGGTGCGCCGGCGCAGTGGCGATGATCGACAGGTCGCGCAGTCCGGCCATCGCCATGTTGAGCGTGCGTGGGATCGGGGTGGCGGTCAGGGTCAGCAGGTGGACGTTGGCGCGCATCGCCTTCAACGCCTCCTTCTGGCGCACGCCGAAGCGCTGCTCCTCATCGACGATCACCAGCCCGAGGTCCTTGAAGTGCACGTCCTTCTGCAGCAGCCGATGGGTGCCGATGACGACGTCGATCGTTCCGTCGGCAGCCTTCTCCAGTTCGGCCTTGATCTGCTTGGTCGACTTGAACCGCGACAGCACCTCGACCTTCAACGGCCAGTCGGCGAAGCGGTCGCGCATGGTGTTGTAGTGCTGCTCGGCCAGCAGGGTGGTCGGCACCAGGACGGCGACCTGCTTGCCCGCAGCCGCGGCGGCGAACGCGGCGCGCACAGCGACTTCGGTCTTGCCGAAGCCCACGTCGCCGCAGACCACCCGATCCATCGGCTGACTGGATTGCAGGTCGCGCAGCACCGCCTCGATCGCCGCATGCTGGTCGGGGGTTTCCTCGAACGGGAACGCGGCCGCGAATGGCTCGTACATCGCCCGGTCCAGATCGATCGCCAGTCCCGCGCGTGCCTGACGCCTGGCCTGGATCTCCAGCAACTCGGCAGCGACATCGCGGACTTTTTCCTGCGCCTTCTTCTTCGCCTTGCTCCACTGCTCGCCACCCAGCGAGTGCAGCGGCGCGGTCTCCACCGACGCGCCGGAATACCGGTTGATCAGGTGCAACTGGCCGACCGGCACGTACAGCCGGTCGCCCTTGGCGTACTCGATTTCCAGGTATTCGTTCTTCTCGCCGCCGGCCTCCAGGGTGACCAGGCCGCGATAGCGACCGACACCGTGGTCCTCGTGGACGATCGGCGCGCCCTCGGACAGCTCGCCCAGGTCGCGGACGATCGCTTCCGGTTCGCGCCCGGCGCGCTTGCGCCGGCGTGGCTGGCTGGCGCGTTCGGGAAACAGCTGGCGCTCGGTGAGGACCGCCAGCGGGGGCTCGGTCAGGGCGAAGCCGTCGTCCAGTGGCGCGACCGCGATGGCGAAACGCGACAGCTCGGTTTGTTCCGCCAGCGGAAGCAGCCCGGCGAAGCTGGGCCAGTCCGGCAGCACGTCCGGCTGCAGTTCGGCCGCTTGCAGGATCTCCAGCAGCGCCTCGCGTCGTCCGGGTGAATCCGCCGCGACCAGCACCCGTCCCGGATAACTGCCCAGAAACGATTTCAACTCGCCGGCCGGAATCTGGTCGCGCGCGGCAATCGGCAGCGCGGGCGCCGGTTGACTGGCCAGTGCCTGCGCGCGGTCGCGTTGCGGATGGCCTTCGCCGCAGACCTCGATGCGCACGCCCCGGTTGAGGCGTTCGCGCAGCGCATCCGGCGACAGGTACAGCGTATCGGGCGGCAACAGCGGACGTTCCAGGTCGTGGCGACGCTGCTCGTAGCGTTCCCCGGTGTGGCGCCAGAACACCTCGGCGGCCTCGGCGGCACCCTCACCGAGCAGCGGCAGGGTGTTCTCGGCGAGATAATCGAACAGCGTTGCGGTCTGCTCGAAGAACAGCGGCAAGTAGTACTCGATGCCCGACGGCGCGGTCCCGGCTTTCAGGTCCTGGTAGAGCGCGCTGCGCCGCGTGTCCAGGTCGAAACGCTCGCGCAATGCGTCCAGTGCGTGCTTCAGCGATGCCTCGTCCAGTGGCAGCTCGCGGCCCGGTAACAGATGCACCGCGTCGATCTTGTCGAACGAGCGCTGGGTCTCCGGATCGAAGCCGCGGATGGTGTCGATCTCGTCGTCCAGCAGCTCGACCCGGAACGGCTGGTCCGCGCCCATTGGATAAACGTCCAGCAGGCCGCCGCGCACGGCGAAATCGCCCGGGTCGAGCACTTGCGGCACGTGCCGGTAGCCGGCCGATTCCAGGCGGCGTTTTTCTGCCTCCAGGTCCAGCCGTTGGCCGACCTGCACATCGAAGCTGCCACCAACCACGTGGCGCATCGGCGCCAGGCGTTGCAGCAAGGTCTGTACCGGTACCACCACGATGCCGCGCCGCAGTTTCGGCAGCCGGTTCAACGTCGCCAGACGTTGGCTGACGATTTCCGGATGCGGGCTGAAGTGGTCGTAGGGCAGGGTTTCCCAGTCGGGAAAATGGAGTACCGGAAGCGGCGGTGGTGCATTATCGGTGGCCGCGTCACCGCGCGGACCCGAAGCGGGAACCCCCAACAGCGTGCGCAGGTCCGATTCCAGCTGTAGCGCGGCATGATTGTCGCGCGCGACAACCAACAGCGGACCGTCGTGAGCCGTTGCGGCGCAGGCGATGTGGAAGGCGAGGGCCGAGGGCGAGACCGGCGCGCGCCACCAGGCGCGCTGCTGGCCTGCCTTGGGCAGCGGCGGGGCAGGAAATATGGGGAAGGGCATCAGGTGCAGGATTTTAGCCGATCATGCCGTTGCCGGGCATAACCCCGGGGCGATGACCGACGACACGCGCTCAATCGTTGCCAGTCAACCCCTGGCGACCGGCTTGAGGTCCAACATCACCCGCACCAGACCGTCTTGCTGGGATTCGCGGGTAAAACCAAGTGACTGGGCCAACGACAGCATCGGCAGGTTGTGCTCGAACACATCGCCGTAGATTCGCTCCAGCTGCTTGCTCCGGGCCCACTTCACCAGTCGGGTCATCAGGTACCGGCCCAGGCCCATGCCGGCGATGTAGTGGCTGACGAGTATTGCGAATTCCGCGTCACGGCCGTTGGGGTCAATGAATATCCGTGCCACGGCGCCGACCAACGCCTCCCCGGGCGGCAGTGGCTCGGCGGCTACCAGGGCGAATTCTGTCTTGGGGTTCAACCGGGTGAAGCGTTCGATCGTCTCTGCCGACATCCCCCGTACCGAATGCAGGAACCGCTGCCGCACCTCTTCGGGCTGCAACAACGAAAAGCCTGCCCGCAAAGGCTCCGCGTCCTCTGGGCGGATCGGGCGGATCAGCAGTTCACGTCCGTTGGGCAGGCGTTGCCGCTCGTGCCACGGAGGAAGTCTTTCTCGGGAGCTCATGCGGAGGATATTGCCATAGTCGGTGTAAACATTTGCTTCACCCGGAAATCACGTCAACCCCATGTTTGCCGGTTCGTTCAGGCCTGTTGATCACGGATATCGCCATCGCCGATGCTAGAATTCCGCCGCTATTCATTGAGGATCGAACCATGGCCGGTGGCGGTGATTCAAACCGCGCGATCTACTTCGCGCTGGGTGCCAACTTCCTGATCGCGGTGGCCAAGGGTCTGGCCGCATTCTTCACCGGCTCCAGCGCGATGCTGGCTGAAACCGTGCACTCGCTGGCTGACTGCGGCAACCAGGGCTTGCTGCTGCTGGGGCTGAAGCAGGCGAAGCGGCCGCCGTCGCCGGAGTACCCATTGGGCTATGGCCGGGCGATTTATTTCTGGTCGTTCCTGGTCGCGGTGATGTTGTTCACCGTTGGCGGAATGTTCTCGTTGTACGAGGGCATCCATAAGCTGCAGGCGCCTGCTGACCCGGGTGGCAGCAGCCTGTGGTGGGCGGTCGGCGTATTGACGTTCGGCATCATTGCCGAGGGCGTTTCGATGAGGGCCTGCTTGCAGGAGGTCAACAAGTCGCGTGGTCAGCGCAGCATCTGGCGCTGGTTCCGTGAGAGCCGGCAAGCCGAACTGGTGGTGATCTTCGGAGAGGACCTGGCGGCACTGCTGGGGCTGATGTTCGCACTGGTTGCCGTCGTCGCCACCATGGTCACCGGCAATCCGCTGTGGGATGCGGTGGGCACGATCGGCATCGGTGCGCTGCTGATCATCGTGGCGGTCTTCGTCGCCATCGAGATCAAGGCGATGCTGATCGGACAAAGCGTAGACCCGGAACGCGAGCGTCAGATCCGGCAATTTCTGGACGGCCGCCCCGAGCTCACCCGGGTGATCAGCTTGATCACGATGCAACTGGGCAACCAGGTGATGGTGTCGGTGCAGGCGCAGATGCGCGAGAGCGGCAGCGTCAACAACCTGGTGGCCGAGATCAACACGGTGGAGGTGGCGATGAAGCAGGCCTTCCCCGAGGTGCGCTGGAGCTTCTTCGAGCCGGACGTGCGTACCGGCGCTTGAGGGCGCGTCCCCGGGCACCCGACCCGGGCGGGGCCGCCAGCGCATCCGGTCCCGGCCCCGTGGCGATGGCTAACTGGCCTGCTTCAGCCATTGCACACGCGATGATGAGCCGGCCTCGCCCAGTACCTGCTGCAGCAAGGGCATCACGGTGGCCAGGGTCTGGTCCAGTTGCCATGGCGGGTTAAGCAGCAACATCCCGCTGCCGTTCATTCGCAGCGGCGAATCGTCCGGGTGCACCATCAGCTCGGCCAGTAGCGACGACTTCACCGGCAGCGCGGCGGCGCGGCGGAAGAACTGGTTCAGCGAGCGACGCAGCTTGATCGGATACCACACCGCGTAACTGGCGTGCGGCCAGCGCACAAGCGCCTCGCGTACCGCGCCGATGATGTGGTCGAACTCCTGCAGCTGGGCCTCGTAGGGCGGGTCGATCAACACCAGCCCGCGGTTGAAACGCACCTCCCCGAACTTCGGCGGAAGCAGGGCCTTCATGGCTTCGTAACCGTCGCGCGCATGCACCGCGACGCGTGGATCGGCGGCGAAGTTGGCCTTTAACTGCGCGGCTTCCTCGGGCAGCAATTCGCAGGCCGCGATCCGATCGCCCTCGCGCAGCGCGTGCGCCAGCAGCCACGGCGAGCCGGGATAGCTGGCATTGCCGTGTTCGCTGCGACAGGCCTTCACGGCGGCCAGGTAGCGGGTGATGACCGGGTGCCGCGGCGCTTCGGCGAGCAGCCGGCCGATGCCGCCCTCGGCCTCGCCGGTGCGCTGGGCGGAGTTGCTGTCGAGCGCGTACAGGCCGCGCCCGGCATGGGTGTCGAGCGCAAACAGCGGTGCCGGCTTGGAGGTCAGCGCGTCGCACAGCGCCAGTACGGTGACGTGCTTGAAGACGTCGGCATGGTTGCCGGCGTGGAAGGCGTGGCGATAGTTCATCGCGACAGGATATCCCGGCGGCGGGGTGCGCGGCTGGCTTATCCTGTCGTGGCCGTCCGTTGCCGGCTTCCCCCGCCATTCCCGGTCCCGCCTGCCCATGCCCCGCATCCTTCTGGTCGAAGACGAGACCGCGATTGCCGAGACGCTGCAATACGCCTTGCGCGCCGAAGGTTTCGAGTCCGTGCACTGCCTGACCGGTGGCGAGGCGTTGCGGCTGGTGGCCGGGCAGGCCTTCGATCTGGCCGTACTCGACATCGGCCTGCCCGACATCAGCGGTTTCGCGTTGTGCCGCGAGCTGCGTCGCAACAGCTCGATGCCGGTGATCTTCCTGACCGCGCAGGGTGCCGAAGCCGACCGCATCCTCGGGCTGGAGATCGGTGCCGACGATTACGTGACCAAGCCGTTCTCGCCCCGCGAGCTGGTGGCGCGGGTGAGGGCGGTACTGCGCCGTGGCCAGGCACCGACGTTGGCCGTGCCCGCGGTGGAGGCCTTCAACCACGACGCGGCAGGGAAGTGCATCCGGTTCCGCGGACACATGCTGGACTTGACCCGTTACGAGTACGGCCTGCTGGCTGCGTTGTTGCAGCGGCCCGGGGCGATCCTGTCGCGGGCACAGTTGATGGACCGGGTCTGGGGCGATGCGCTGGAAAGCGGCGACCGGACGGTCGACACCCACATCAAGACGCTGCGGGCGAAGTTGCGCGAGGTGGACCCGTCGGCCGATCCGATCCGCACCCATCGCGGGCTGGGTTACTCGCTGGAGGTCGCGTGACTGGGGCTAGAGCTTGGGCCAGAACGGCGGAATGAGGCGAATGTCTTGAACATCGGGTTGCGGATTTTCCTCGGCTATTTCCTGATCGTCGCCCTGGCTGGGCTGCTGGTGGTGCAGGTGTTCGTCCAGCAGGTCAAGCCGGGCGTGCGCCAGGCGATGGAGGACACGCTGGTGGATACCGCCAATGTCCTGGCCGAACTGGCGACCGACGACCTGCAGGCCGGGCATATCGCCGATGGGGCGTTCGCCCGGCGCGTGCGGGCGGTGGCCAAACGCGACTTCGGCGCCAGCATCTGGGGTTTCGACAAGCATCACGGCAATTACCGCGTCTACGTCACCGACGCGCGGGGCGTGGTCGTGTTCGACAGCAGCGGCACGGCGCTGGGCGCGGACTACTCACGCTGGAATGATGTGCGCCGGACGCTGGACGGGCACTACGGTGCACGCTCCAGCCGGAGTGATCCGGCCGATGAAAACTCCACCGTGATGCATGTCGCCGCCCCGATCCGCGACGCGGACGGAACCCTCATCGGCGTGCTGACCGTGGCCAAACCCAACAGCACCTTGATGCCGTTCATCGAGCGCGGGCAGGCCGTGGTGCTGGGGTGGGGCGCGGTGCTGCTGGGCGCAGCCCTGTTGATCGGCCTGACGGCCGCCGGGTGGTTGTCGCGCCAGCTTGCCGGGCTGCGGCGTTATGCCCACGCGGTCACCGCTGGTGAGCGTGCGGTCCCGCCGCGCGCAGCGGGCGAGTTCGGCGAACTGGGCGCCGCGCTGGAAACCATGCGCGCCAGGCTCGAGGGCAAGCAGTACGTCGAGCACTACGTGCACAGCCTGACCCACGAAATGAAGGGGCCGCTGGCGGCGATCCTGGGCAGCGCAGAACTGCTGGAGTCGCCAATGCCCGAAGCCGACCGTGCACGCTTTGTCGCCAGTATCCGGACCCAGGCCGACCGCCTGGCGCAGATGATCGACAAGCTGCTCGCCCTGGCCGCGGTGGAGCATCGGCAGCGGATCGAGCAACCCGAGCCGGTCGACATGGCGCGATTGGCCGCCGATATCGCCGGTCTTTGCGCGTCACGCCTGCTCCGGGCGGCCGTCGAGTTGCGGCTGGAGACGGCCGTGGCGACGGTCAGCGGCGATGCGTTCCTGCTTCGTCAGGCGCTGGTCAACCTGGTCGACAACGCGGTGGATTTCGCCCCGGTCGGCAGCGTGGTCGAGCTGCGTTTGCGGAGCGAGGGCGTCGAGGTCGTCGTCGAGGTCGCCGACCGCGGTCCGGGCGTTCCCGACTATGCAGCGCAACGGGTGTTCGAGCGGTTCTATTCGCTGCCGCGCCCGGCAGGCGGCAGTCGCAGCAGTGGGCTGGGGTTGTGCTTCGTGGCGGAAGTCGCGGCCTTGCACGGCGGACGGGTCACCCTCGGCAATCGCGCGGGCGGTGGTGCGCTGGCAACACTGGTGCTGCCGGCGACCGGGTAACGCTTCACCCTCGCTTCACCGTGGCCCCATCGTCCGCACATGCGCGCCATCGATGCTGCCGTTGGTTGCCACGACGGGAGTGCAAAAATGCGACTTTGGATGAAGATGGTGTTGGTGCTGGGGATGACCCTGGCGATCCTGGTGCCGTTGACGATGGTGCGCGGGGTGGTTCACGAGCGACAGGAGTACCGGCGCCAGGCGGTGGCTGACATCGCCCGCAGTTACGCCGGCCAGCAGTCGTTCGCGGGGCCGGTGCTGGTGGTGCCGTATCGGCAGTTGGTTGAGGTCGAGGAGCCCGATGCGAACGGCGTGGTGCGAAGGGTGCGCCGGATGCAGGAGAGCCAGTGGACATTTTTTCCCAGCACGTTGGTTGTCGACGGAGACCTCAAGCCGGGCATCCGCCGACGCGGGCTGCATGAGGTCCGGGTGTACGAGTGGCATGGGAGCGCACAGGCTTCATTCGATCTGGAGATCCCGGCCGATCCCGGCCCGGAGCAGGCGCGCCGGATCGGCCAGCCCTACCTGGGTTACGCGATCGGCGATGTGCGCGGGCTGGTAGGTACCCCGGTGCTGAAGGTCGATGGCCGCAGCGTGAGCCTGGAGCAGGGCCGGGGCTATCGTCGCGGCGAGGGCCTGCATGTACGGCTGGGCGTGCCGGCATCGGGTGAGACGCGCACCGTGAGCACCCGCCTGGACTTCGTGCTGGCCGGCACCGAACGTCTGGCGCTGGTCCCACTGGGTCATCAGAACCGGTTCTCGCTGGATTCGAGCTGGCCGCATCCGAGTTTCGAAGGCAGCTCGCCCCGCACCCGGACCATCGACGCCAGCGGCTTCCGGGCCGAGTGGGGTATTCCCGGTCTGGCCAGCAACGCGCAACGAAGTTTCCTGGAAGGTATAGCGGCCGACCGGGCGCGGGCCGGCGCCAGCGGCGCGGAGGATGGATCCGCCGGGGTGGAAAGTGTCGGCGTGTCGCTGGTCGACCCGGTCGATGTGTACGCCAAGACCGATCGCGCGACCAAGTACGGCCTGCTGTTCGTACTGCTGACCTTCATCGGGTTCTTCATTTTCGAGCTGACCCGGCAGTTGCCGATCCACCCGATCCAGTACGGCCTGGTCGGGCTCGCGCTGGCGCTGTTCTTCCTGCTGCTGCTCAGCCTGAGCGAGCATTTCAGGTTCGGCTGGTCCTACCTGGTCGCCGGGGCCGCCTGTATCGGCCTGATCACGTTCTATCTCAGCGCGGTCCTGCGAAGCGTGCGGCGGGCGCTGGGCTTCGCCGCGATGCTGGCCACCCTGTATGCCGCGCTCTATGGATTGCTGGTGTCGGAAGACAACGCGCTGGTGCTGGGTTCGGGCCTGCTGTTCGTGGTTCTCGCCGCGCTGATGACAATCACCCGCAAGGTGGACTGGTACCAGTTGGCCGGGCGTCCGTCGCTGCGTCCGCGGCGGTCCGGGCCGAGCTTGGGCGAGGGCTGATTCTCGTGACCGTCGGCGCCCCAGGGGAGGCGCCGGCGGTTTCCGGACGGATGACCCGGATGGCCTTCTCCGCATTGGATTGCCGTTTACCCGACCGTAAGCTGCGCACGTACTGTCACTGGCGGGCGCGCATCCCCCAGACCAAAAGAGACCGCTGAGCATGATGTCCGGCATGACCCCGCTCACCGAATCCGCATCTCGCCATACAGACCACCCGACGCTGAGAGCACTGGTCGTGCACAGCGTAGTCGGCGCGGCGATCCGGCCGTTCCTTGGCGAGATCGCGCAGTTGCGGGCCACGGTGCTCTGCGACTGGCCGAACCTGTATGACGGCGATGTCGCCAGCCAGGCCCGGCACCTGCAGGTCTACCTGGACTCCTGGCGCAGCATTGCGATCCTGGTGTCCGACGGTGCCCGGTTGGTGGGCGCGTCGATCGGTTTGCCGTTGGGCGATGCGCGCGAATCGTTGCGCCAGGTGTTCGCTCCGGCAGGGCGCGAGGTCGGCCGGGCCTTCCATTTTGGCGGATCGGTGTTGCTGCCGGCGTATCGCGGACGCGGCCTGGGCCATCGTTTCTTCGATGAGCGCGAGTCGCATGCGCGCGCACTGGGCGGCTTTGAGACGACGACGTTCCGCACGGTCGAGCGCGCCGTCGACGATCCGCGCCGGCCGCCGTTTGGCCGCAGTCTGGAACCGTTCTGGCACAAGCGCGGCTACCGCCGGTGCGAGGGTCTGCCGCAAAACTTCGCGACCTGGTCGCGTCCTCTGGAACGCAACTTCTAGCTACGGGCGGGGAACTCCCATCAACGCGATCGCGTTCGCCACGCCCTGCATGCGTCAGACCAGCAGGGCTATCCGCGGTACCCACAGAGCCACCCCGGCCAAGCCGCTGCCGATCACGATGGCAGCCAGCACGTCGCTGGGGTAGTGGAGGCCCAGTACCACCCGGGAAGCCGCGACGGCAGCGGTGAACGGCGCCAACACCCACGCCAGCACCGGGTAATGCGCGATTGCGACCAGGCTGAAGGCGACCGCATGCAAGGTATGTCCGGACGGGAAACTGAACTCGTCCAACGGCGCAACCCACGCCTGGATCCGCTGGTCGCTGGCAAACGGCCGTGGACGGCGGGTCCATCGCTTGAGCAGTTTGTACAGGCCCAGTGCGACTAGCCCGGTCGCCGCCAGGTGGATCGATGCGGCCAGTCCGTCGATGCCGTCGACGAGGATCATCATCGCCATGAGCAGGTACCAGAACATCCCGTCGCCAAGCCGGCTGACTGTGGCGAATGCGGCCCGCGAAATGCCGCCACTACCCAGCTGGTTGAGCCTCAGGCACCAGCCCGACTCATCGGCGACCAGACGTTGATGCCAGCGCAATCGACTCATCCTTCCTCCTCGCGACCAGGTCGCGCAGCAATGCATCGAAATCCCGTGCGACCTGTTGCGGTTGCAAGCTCATGACGGCCTCGCGCCCGCGTCGGGCCATGTCGGCGCGTTGTTGGGCATCGCCGCCGATGTTCACCGCCGCGGCAATGAACCCCGTGTCGTCGCCATCGTCGATCGCTGCGCCGTGCACGCCGTCTCGCAGATGCTCACGGGCGGCGCCGTAATTGAATGCGACCGGTGGCACGCCACTGGCCATGGCTTCCAGGGTGACGTTACCGAAGGTTTCGCTGTGGCTCGGGAACAGGAACAGGTCGCCGCTGGCAAAGTGGCGGGCGAGTTCGTTGCCGCGCTGTACGCCACAGAAGATGAAGTCGGGATGCTCGCGCTCCAGGCGAGCTCGTTCCGGTCCGTCCCCGACCCAGACGAAGCGGGCGCGTGGGTGGGCTTCCTGCAAGCGCCGGTAGGCCCGTATGGCCAGGTCGAGGTTCTTTTCCGGGGCAATCCGGCCGACATTGATGGCGACCGGGTCGTCCGGGCCAACGCCCCATTGCGCGCGCAGCGTCGGGTCGCGGCTGTCGGGGGTGAAACGGTTGCAATCGACCGCCCTCGGCAGGCGCCGCACCTGCCGGAAGCCTTGTGATCGCAGGAGGCCGGCCAGCTCGTGGGTAGGCACCAGGGTGGCGTCGGCGCGGTTGTGGAAGTGGCGCATCCAGCGCGATGCCGCGTTGCCGAGCCAGGCGAACCCGTAGTCGCGCATGTAATGGTCGAAGCGGGTATGCAAGCCGGTTGCGGCGGGGATTCCCAGTTGCCGCGCCGCGCGTAGCGCCGACCAGCCCAATGGCCCTTCGGTGGCTATATAGATGGCGTCCGGTGGCATTGCGCGCCAGTGCCTGATCAACGCACGGGTCGCCGGCAGGCCGATCTGCAAGCCGGAGTAGCGCGGTAGCGGCACGCCACGGATCAACAGCTCGTGGTCTGCCGATTGGCAGTCGGCGGTCTGTCGCGGCCGTACCAGGCCGACCTCGTGACCCAGTTCGCGCAGTCCGTGCTCCAGGTCCCGCACGGTCAAGGCGACGCCGTTGACCTCCGGTGGATAGGTCTCGGTGACGATCGCGTAGCGCATCGGGGGCCTCCGCCTGAGTGCGCCCAGCGTGCCGCGGTGAGGTGAACCGAAGATGGCGAAAATATGACAATGATGTGACGTCAGCGGGTGACGCATCGACGTGTTTGCCGGACATTAATGGGCGATTCGATAGGCTGTGCCGATCCCTGTTTCCGGTAAACCCCCTTGCGCCGACGCGAACTGCTGATCGCGGGTCTCACGCTGCCCCTTGTCGCCTTGCCAGGCGTGGGGAAGCCGTCGCCGTTGCGAGCCCTTGCCGGCGACGTTCCGGTGCAAGACCCATTGGCGCGGCCCTTCACCCCGGACACCGTGCCGGGGCTGGCCCGCGCGCTTGCCGCGCAACCTTTCCAGCCCGCTGCCGGGAAGTTGCCGGACTCGCTGCGCAGTATCGGTTATGACCAGTACCGGGAGATCCGTTTCGATCCCAGGCAGGCGTTATGGCGCGGACAGGGAAGGTCGTTCCAGGCGGAATTCTTCCATCGTGCGTTCCTGTTCGGGCAGCGGGTGGACATCCACCAGGTGGCCGATGGCATGGCTACACCGATCGTCTACCAGCCGGGAATGTTCAGCTTCGGCTCGGCGCCGGCAACTGTCGAAACGGATCTCGGTTTTGCCGGCTTCCGCCTGCATGCGCCCATCAACACCCCCGACTATTTCGACGAGGTCTGCGCCTTCCTTGGTGCGAGCTATTTCCGTGCGGTCGCCCAGGGACAGCGGTATGGATTGTCCGCGCGCGGGCTGGCGTTGCGCACCGGCGATCCGGCCGGCGAGGAGTTCCCGGTCTTCAAGGCGTTCTGGATCGAGCGCCCCGAGCCGGGCGCGGGGCAGATCGTGGTGCATGCGCTGATGGACAGCCCCAGTGTCGCGGGTGCTTTTGCCTTTGTGATCCACCCCGGCCAGGAGACCGTATTCGACGTCAGTGCGCGCCTGTACCCGCGCGTGGAGCTTTCCCTTGCAGGCATTGCACCGCTGACCAGCATGTTCCAGTTCGACGCCAGTGATCGGGTCGGTATCGATGACTACCGCAGTGCGGTGCATGACTCCGGCGGGCTGGCATTGGATACGGCTAGCGGCGAGCAACTGTGGCGACCGTTGTGCAATCCGGTGGCGCTGCAGGAAAGCATCTTTGACGATGACAGCCCGCGCGGCTTCGGGCTGATGCAGCGCAAGCGCAGGTTTTCAGACTACGGCGACAGCGAAGCCCAGTACGAACGCCGCCCGAGCCTGTGGGTGGAGCCGGTGGGTGACTGGGGCAGGGGCAGCGTGCACCTGTTCGAGCTGCCCACCGCGGATGAGTACCACGACAATATCGTCGCGTTCTGGCGCCCGTCGCAACCGCTGGCGGCAGGTCGCGAGCATCGCTTCGACTATCGCCTGCACTGGTGTGAGCGACGCGGCGACCAGGCAGTGCTGGCAAGGACCGAGCGCACCCGGATCGGGGCGGCGCCGAAGGGCGCCCGACGGGTCGTGATCGACCTGGCCGGAGGCGGGTTGGCGAGCCTGAACGAATCCGCCTTGCCGCGAGCCGAAGTACACGCCAGTCACGGCCAGGTCACTAACATTGTTGCCCATGCCAGCCCCGAGACGGGCGGCTGGCGCCTGGCGTTCGAGCTGCACCCCGGTGACGAGCCGTTGGTGGAGTTGCGCGCCCGGTTGCTGTCGCAGGACGGCAACCCCCTTTCGGAAACATGGATTTACCGATGGACCCGATCATGATGAATGCCTCTTCGCTTGCCGCCGCCCACCAGGCGCGGCCACTGTTGCCAGCCGAAGCACCGTTGCAGATGCCGGTGCAATCGTTCCAGGAGGCCGAGCCGGCCGCCGCCACGTTGCCGGGCAGCCCCGCCGGCATCATCTGGCGCCGTGCATGGATCCTTGGTGGCACCGGTGGACTGACCCTGTTGGCGACCTACCAGCTGTGGTGGGCCTTGCGTGGCGGCGGACTGGGTGCGCTGGAAGGGCTGACCCTGGTCCTGTTCGCCTGCCTGTTCGTCTGGGTTGCGCAGAGTTTCATGAGCGCCCTGTCCGGCTTTGCATTGATCGTCAATGACTACCGTCGCCGCGGCGGGCTGGGCTTGATTGATGCCGGGCCACTGCCCGCGCTGACCACGCGCACCGCGCTGTTGATGCCGACCTACAACGAGGATCCGGAGCGGTTGATGGCCGGGCTGGAGGCCATCTGCGAATCGGTGATTGCCACCGGCCGAGCGGCTTCGTTTGATTTTTTTGTACTCAGTGACACCACCCGCAGTGAGTTCCAGCAACGGGAGTTGGCAGCGTTTCAGGGATTACGGGGTCGCCTGGGTGGACAGGTGAACCTGTTTTACCGTCATCGTCCCGACAACCTGGAGCGCAAGGCTGGCAACATCGCCGAGTGGGTAAAGCGTTTTGGCGCGGCGTACCCGCACATGCTGATCCTTGATGCCGACAGCCTGATGACCGGCAAGGCGGTGGTCAGGCTGGCGATGGCGATGGAGCGCAACCCCGGGGTCGGGTTGATCCAGACCCTGCCGGTAGTGGTCAATGGCGGCACCGTGTTTGCGCGCATGCAGCAGTTCGCCGGGCGCGTGTACGGTCCGGTGTTGGCGCGTGGCAATGCCTGGTGGCATGGCACCGAGGGCAACTACTGGGGCCACAACGCGATTATCCGTACCGCGGCATTTGCCGTCGATGCCGGCCTGCCGAAGCTGGAGGGCGGCCGCCCGTTTGGTGGCAGTATCCTCAGCCATGACTTCGTGGAGGCGGCTTTGTTGCGCCGCGGCGGTTGGTCGGTGCACCTGATCCCCGGTCTGGGCGGCAGCTATGAAGAAGGCCCGCCCTCACTGACCGACATGCTGGTGCGCGACCGCCGCTGGTGCCAGGGCAACCTGCAGCACGCAGGTGTGTTGCCTGCACGTGGATTGCACTGGGTCAGTCGCTGGCACCTGCTGACCGGCATCGGGCATTACATCACCGCGCCCTTGTGGGGGATGCTGATGCTGATCGGTCTTGTGATGACCATGGCGAATTCGGGCTTGCGCCTGCATGAGCTGGTGCTCCCCGGTCTGGCATCGTCCGCGAACTGGGCGGGGCCAGGCGATGGTGAGCGCTTCTTGTGGGTTTTCGTGCTGACCATGTCGTTGTTGCTGGGTCCCAAACTATTGGGCTTCCTGCTGACCCTGGTCGACCCGTGGGCGCGTCGCAGCTGTGGCGGAGCCTTGCGGTTGACGCTGGGGGTGCTGGTGGAGACGGTGCTGACCACGTTGATGGCGCCGGTGACGATGTGCCTGCAGTCGCGCGGTGTGGCCGAGGTGCTGATGGGGCGTGATTCCGGTTGGGAAAGCCAGCGCCGTGACGATGGCACGTTGTCGCGAACTGAGTTGCTGCAACGCTACGGTGGGGTGACGGCCTGCGGGCTGGTGGGCGCGGTATGGAGCTATGCGGTCTCGCCCTCGTTGATGTTGTGGATGTCGCCGGTGCTGCTTGGACTGGTGGTGTCGATGCCGCTGGTCGCGTTGACCGCGGCGCCGATACCGGGCCGCCGCTTGCGGCACCTCGGACTGTTCCTGACTCCCGAGGAGGTCGTGCCGCCGCCGGTGCTTGCCCGTGCGCAGGCGCTGCGCGGATCGCTGGTCCGGGCGGTGGCGTGCGTGGACGCTCCCGGCCTGGCGCCGGCGGAGACGACGTCGGAATTGGAGCCGCACCCGGTGTAGGGCGCGTGGGCGCTGCACGCGTGCCTACGTTGTTTCGACGCTCAGGGTGATGCCCAGCGCGGCGATGTCGTCAGGTTCGCCATCCAGGTCCGCGCGCAGCAACGGACGTGCCTGCAGCCAGCGTTGGGCAAAGGTCAGCGTCAGGCAATCCGCGCTGGCATGAGCGTCGAGTTGCGGAATCGGGTCGGCCTCATGCGCGCGGTGGATCAGCACAGCCAGCCGAAGCAACGCCGAGGTGTGGCGAACGGCGGGCAGCAGGCGGTCGGGCAGGGCGTCGAACACGTGCTTGGGGATCTTTCGCCGCTGGGTGCGTACCAGCGCCGCCAGGAACTGCTGCTGCTGGCGCGAAAAACCGGCAATGTCGGTGTACTCGACTACATAGGCGCTGTGCACGTGGTACTGGCTGTGGGCGATCGTCAGCCCCAACTCGTGCAGGCGCGCCGCCCGGACCAGCATCAGCCGGTCGTCGACGTCCAGTTGCCAGGCCTGCGCGAGCTGATCGAACAGCCGCAGCGCGGTTGCCTCCACGCGCGCGGCCTGGGCGGTGTCGATCCCGTAGCGCACCATCAGGGCAGCCACCGAGGCGTCGCGCGGATCATCCGCGCCGCCGCGACCGATCATGTCGTGCAACACGCCCTCGCGCAGCGCGGCCTTGCTGGTCGCCAGTCGCTGCAAGCCGAGCGCATCGAAAGCCGCTTCCAACACCAGCACGCCCCCGGCAATCACCTCGCGGCGCTCGCTGGACAGCCCGGGTAGCTTGATCGCATCGATCCTGCCGGCCTGCAGCAAGCGGTCGCGTACCTGGGGCAGGGCATCGACGAGGATGGCGCCCTTGCTCAATTTCATGGCGGCGCAGATCTCACCGATGGCCTTGTTGGTGCCGGAAGTGCCGATCGCATCATCCCAACCCACAGCGCGGTAGGTGGAGGCGAACTGCTGGAACTCGGCGGTGACCTCGATCAACGCCTCGCGCCAGCGCTTTTCGGTGAGCTTTCCGTCGCCGAAATAGCGCCGCGTGGTGGCAACACAACCCAGTTGCAGGCTCTCGCGTTCGATCGCCTCGAAGCCGCTGCCGATGATGCATTCGGTGGAGCCGCCACCGATGTCGAGCACCAGTCGCAACTGGCCTGGCTTGGAAGGTTGCGCGTGGGCGACACCCAGGTAGATCAGTCGCGCTTCCTCGCGGCCGGCGACCACTTCGATCCCGTGGCCCAGGGCGCTTTCGGCCGGCATCAGGAACGCCTGCGGGACGGCGAGGCGGCGCACGGTATTGGTCGCGATTGCGCGTACCCGCTGTGGTGGGATGTCGCGGATGCGCTGGCCAAAACGCGACAGACACGCGTAGGCACGTTGGCGGACCTCGGCCGATAGCGCGCCGCGGCCATCCAGGCCTTCGGCCAGCCGTACGCTCTCGCGCAGGCGGTCGACGACCCGCAGCTGTCCCAGCAGATACTGGGCAACCACCATGTGGAAGCTGTTGGAGCCCAGGTCGATCGCGGCCAGCAGGTCGCCATCGCGTAACGGCATGGCCGCGGTCGGGAAGATGTCCGGCATGTCGCGGTGATCCCTGGTCAGCACAGCTTGGCCAACAGGCAAGCCTGGGCCGAATGGGGTGGTTGATGGTCGGGCCGCGGCACCCGCGCGTAGTCACCATCGGACTGCAACGACCAGGCGTTGAGGTTGTCGTCCAGGTAGTTGTTCAGGGTTTCGTCGAACACCCGCTCGGCCAGACCCGGATCGAGGATCGGAAAGCAGGTCTCGACCCGCCGCAGCAAGTTGCGCTCCAGCCAGTCGGCGCTGGCGCAGAACAGTTCTGGCTGGCCATCATTGCCGAACCAGTAGACCCGGCCATGCTCCAGGAATCGCCCGACGATGGAACGCACCCGGATGTTCTCGCTGACGCCCGGCACACCCGGGCGCAGAGTGCAGGCGCCGCGCACGATGAGGTCGATCTGCACGCCCGCCTGCGATGCGCGATACAGCGCGCGTATCACCCGAGGCTCATTGAGTGCGTTCATCCGGGCGATGATCCGGCCGGGCTTGCCCGCCCGCGCATTCGCGGTTTCGCGATCGATCCGTTGCAGTACCCCGGCATGCAAGGTGAAAGGCGATTGCAACAGGAGCTTGAGGGTCATCGACGGCGCCAGTCCGGACAGCTGCTGGAAGATCAGGTGGACGTCGTTGCCGATCTCCGGGTGGGCCGTGATCAGGCCGATGTCGGTGTAAAGCCGGGCCGTGCCGGCGTGGTAGTTGCCGGTGCCCAGGTGCACGTAACGACGCAACTTCCGGCCTTCGCGCCGGACCACCAGCAGCATCTTGGCGTGGGTCTTGTAACCGACCACGCCGTAGACGACCTGCACCCCGGCTTCTTGCAGGCGGTCGGCGAAACCCAGGTTGGCCTCTTCGTCAAAACGTGCACGCAACTCGACCACGGCGGTGACGTCCTTGCCGTTGCGGGCGGCCTGGATCAGCGCCTCCACGATCGAGGAATCCTTGCCCGAGCGGTACAGGGTCTGCTTGATCGCCAGTACTGCCGGGTCCTCGGCCGCCTGGCGCAGCATGTCCAGCACCGGCGTGAACGCATCGAAGGGGTGGTGCAGCAGCACGTCATTTTTGGCCACGGTGGCAAAAATGCGATCGCTGCCGGGTAGCTGACGCGGCTGGAATGGCGGGAATTTCAGGTCGGGGCGCTCGACCAGGTCGTACACCTGGATCACACGGTTGAGGTTGACCGGGCCTTTTATCCGGTAGACCGCATTGGCGGGCAGGTCGAACTTGTCCAGCAGGTTGCGCACGATCGGGGCCGGACATTGCTCGGCGATCTCCAACCGCACCGCGCGCAGGTAGCCACGGCCAACCAGTTCGTCGCGCAGGGCCAGGGCGATGTTGTCCACCTCCTCCTCGTCGACCAACAGCTCGGAATTGCGGGTGACCCGGAACTGGTATGCGCCCTTGATCTCCATTCCCGGGAACAACTCGCCAACGAAGCTCGACAGCACCGCCGACAGGAACACGAAGTCATTCGACCCGCCGCTGATCTTCTGCGGGACCTGGATGATTCGTGGCAGCGAGCGCGGTGCACGCACGATCGCCAGGTCGCCCTTGCGGCCGAATGCATCCTGGCCGCTCAACACCACCACGATATTGAGCGACTTGTTGAGGATTTTCGGGAACGGGTGTGCCGGATCCAGCCCCAGCGGCGACAGTACCGGCATGACTTCATTGCGGAAGTACGCGCGCAGCCAGCGGGTTTGACGAGCATTCCAGCTGCCGCGGGCTAGGACCCGTACGCCAGCGGCATCGAGTTGCGGTCGCAACACCGTGTTCCAGCAATCGTACTGGGCGTCGACCAGTTCGGCGGCACGGTCATGGATGCGCGCCAGTACCGCGTTTGGCGACAGGCCATCGGGGCCGGCGACCAGTCCCAGGTCCTGTGCGTGCTGCAAGGTGCCGGCACGGATCTCGAAGAACTCGTCCAGGTTGGTGCAACTGATGCACAGGTATTTGAGGCGCTCCAACAAGGGCACCTGCGAATCCTGCGCCTGTGCGAGCACCCGGAAGTTGAAGTCCAGTTGGGACAATTCGCGATTGAAGTACAGCGACGGGTCCCGAAGCGGGTCGTTGTCGGCCACGTCGGTATACAGGCCCACGTCGAGCGGCGCGTGCTCGGGCGCGACCTGGTCCAGCGGGATGTGCGTGGGCGGTGTGGGCTCGCCTTTCCGGTCTTCCGGCGCCGGGTTGGCCGGCAAGCGGTCATTGGCTGGGGTATTCATGCATGCAACTCGTTGGCGTGCTGGCCGCCGCGTGATGTCTCGCGCGGAAGTACCCGCTCCGCGCCGAAGTGGCAGGCAAAGATACTGCCACGGCCGACCTCGCTGGTGATCTCCAGGCGCGCCTGGTGGAGCTGCAGTATGTGCTTGACGATGGCCAGCCCCAGGCCGGTACCACCGCTCTCGCGCGAGCGGCTGGTCGAGACCCGGTAGAAGCGCTCGGTGATTCGTGGCAAGTGTGCTGCCGGAATTCCGTAACCGCTGTCGCGAACTTCAAGCACGATTCCATCCGACACGAGTCCAGCCGGCACGATCCGCTGCGGCGCGACATCGAGTCCCGGACTGGATGCACGGGTGGTGCGCAAGCAGATCACCACCTCCCCGCCGGCTGGCGTGTAACGCACCGCGTTGCTTACCAGGTTGGAGAACGCGCTGTGCAATTCCTTGCCCGATCCCAGCAGGTCCAGGCCCGCGCTGTCATCCACGCTGATGTGATGCCTGCCCTGGCTCAGTGCGACGGCCTCGCGCTTGAGGGTGGTCAGCATCGCGTCCATCGATACCGGTTCTTCCACCGGCAAGCTGTCCTGCGACTCCAGCCGTGACAAGGTCAACAGGTCTTCGACCAGCTGCGCCATGCGTTGCGACTGGCGTTGCATCTCGGTGAATATGGGCGCCAACTCCGGGTGCTCGTCCTGCTCGATCATGTCCAGGTACCCATGGATGACGGTCAACGGGGTACGCAGCTCGTGGGAGACATTGGCGACGAAGTCCCGGCGCATCTGCTCCAACTGCAGCAATCGGCTGACGTCGCGCGCGACCAGCAACCACAGGTTCTCCGAATACGGGATCAGGCGCAGGCTCAGGCGCATCGATGGACGGGTCGGGGCTGCTACCTCAAGCGACTCGGCATGGCGACCGGCCGCGAGCCAGTGGGCAAGCGGCAACGGTTGCATCCGTTGCACCAGTGGCAGGCCGATATCGACGGGGTAATGCAGTCCCAGCAATGGCGAACTGGACTCGTTGAACCACAGTATCCGCTGACTGTTGCGATCGACCACCACGATGGCATCTGGCAGCGCGGCGGCCGCGGCGCGATAGGCGCGCAACATCTCCACCAGCCGTCGCTTGCGGCCGCGCATTTCGGCTTGGCCGCGGTACAGCATCCGGTCCAGTTCGTTCCACGGGCCAGGTCCGCCGGGCGGCGGCTGCCGCAGGCGCGCGCTCAGTCGTGACAGCACCCGGTGCAGACGCCAGTAATGCCAGCCCACCAGGGTCAGCGCGGCCACGGTCACGACCGGCCACGGATAACCGATTGCCAAGCCAAACGCGGCCGTAATGGCAAGGAAAAGGCACAGCAGGCCAATCGTGCGGAACCAGGCAGTGCGTACGCGCGAAGTCATGGCCTGAGTATCCAACAGATGATGTTGTGGTGCAGCGCAGGGCGGTCAGACCCGCCCATTACCGCGTCAACAGTCGGCGGACACGGAAAACCGGTATCCGGTGCCGCGGACGGTCTGGATCATGCCGTCCAGCGTGTACGGCTCCAGGGTCTTGCGCAGGCGGCGGATGTGCACGTCCACGGTGCGCTCCTCCACGTATACGCTGCCGCCCCAGACATGATCCAGCAGCTGGCTGCGCGAATACACCCGCTCGGCGTGAGTCATGAAGAAGTGCAAAAGGCGATACTCGGTGGGTCCGATCTGTACCGGTTGTTCCTCGCCGCCGACAGTGGCGAAGACGCGATGGGCGGCACCGTCGATACGCAGTGATCCGGCACGGATACTGCCGTCCTCGTCATCCTCGCGCGAGCGACGCAGTACCGCACGGATACGGGCCAACAGCTCACGGGCCGAAAACGGCTTGACCACGTAGTCGTCGACACCGGCCTCCAGGCCGCCGACACGGTCGTTCTCCTCACCACGGGCGGTCAACATGATGATCGGCACCTCCCGGGTCAACGCGTCCTTGCGCCAGCGTCGCGCCAGTTCCAGGCCGCTGGTTCCGGGCAGCATCCAGTCCAGCAGGATCAGGTCGGGCACGCGGTCGGCGATCGCGGCCTGGGCCTGGCGCGCATCACCGGCATGAACCGGGTTGTAGTCCCCCTTGCGCAGGGCAAAGGCGACCATGTCCCGGATCGCGGGCTCGTCTTCAACAATCAGGATGTTCTTCTGCACGGCTCACCAGTGACGAGGAGTGGGCGCCGGGATCGGTTGGTCATCGACCGTGGATCCCGGAGTCACCCCAGTACACTACCGTTTAGTTACAGGCGCATGACAGCGTCTTGCCGCGGCCTGCCTTGCCTAGCGGCGGTCAAATACCTGGTCGTGGATGCCCTGACGATGGAGCTCCAGCACAATGGGTGTGATCTGGGCGATTCGCGCCTCGATCCTGGCGCGGGCGTAGTAATCAACCTCGGGGCGCTTTTTCAGGGTGTTCAGCTGGACCAGCGCCTGTTCGGCCCTGCCGCTCAGGAACGTCGCTTCGGCATAGGCTTCGCCGGCGCGGATCGGCTCGCCGGCGATCTCGCTGGCGCGGGCGAACGTGTGCTGGAAGGCCGGATCCGTCGCCGAGCGTGACAGCAGCGGCCGCAGTATTGCCTGGGCGCGCTTGCCGGCATCGACCGTGTTGCGCTCCAGCAGGGCGTCGGCCCAGGTCAGCGCAACGGCGCGGTTGTTGGGCGCGCGTCGGAGCAGCTCGCCAAAACGTGCGTCGGCGGCCTCCTGGTGACCGCTGCGCGATTCCGCTTCCGCCAGCCCAAGGCTCAACCACAGCTCGCCCGGCCGTTCCGTCAGCAAGCTCGTCAGCAGCTTGGCGGCCGCCGCCGGTTCATTGGCGCGCAATCGTGCGATGGCCAGTCCATAACGCTGCGCCTCGTCCAGCGTGCCGCGCTTGGTCATCTGCTCGTATTCGCGGATTGCCGCGCGCGGGCTGTCGGCGCTGAGCACGCGCAGGCGCTCCTGGGCAAAACCAAACAGGCCCGTGCCCTTGCCGCTGTGCGCCGGCGCGCCGATCGTCAGGCCGTCGGGCAACAATGGGTTGTCGGTCGCGATCGGGCTGGCCAGGAAGCCGCCCGGCGATTCTTCGACCCGGCCCGCCCGCGCTTTCGCCTCGCTGATGCGGGTGGTCGTGACCGGGTGGGTCATCAGGTAGCCGGGGATGTCGTAGGCGCCGGCCGCATTGACCCGTGATTTCGCCTGCATGGTGGTGAAGAAGTCGGCCATTGCCAGCGGGTCGTAACCGGCGCGGGCGAGGGTCTGGATACCGATCCGGTCGGCCTCGTGTTCATTGGAACGGGTGTAGTTGATCTGGCGCTGCTGGGCCAGGCCCATCGCCGAAACGATTGCCGCCTGGGTCGCTTCGCCGGATGAGTCGCCCCCGGCCGCCTGGGCCGCCACGACCGCCCCCAGCATCGCCAGCAGGATCGGCAACTGGTCGCGCTGGGCCCGCTCGACCCCGCGCAGCACGTGCTGCTGGGTGACGTGGGAAATCTCGTGGGCCATTACCCCGGCGACTTCATCCTCGCGCTCGGCCGCCAGCACCAGCCCGGCGTTGACGCCGATATAGCCGCCGAGCGTGGCAAACGCGTTGATCTGGCGATCACTCATCATGAAAAACGTGAAGGGCTGTTGCGGGCGGTCGCTGCTGGCGCCCAGCCGGGTACCAAGCGAAGTGAGCCAGCTGTCCACCAGAGGATCGGCCAGGATGTAGTCGTAGTGGCGCAGTTGCGCCAACATCATCGCGCCGTATTCCTCCTGCTGGTGGGGCGTCAGCAGTTCACCGGCGGAGGAGCCGATGTCCGGCAAGGAGTCCTGCGCAGGCGCGCAGACACTGGCCAAGGCCAATGTGACGGCGGTGGAAAGCACGATGATGCGGCGCAAGCGGAACTCCTGGGACCGGCCACCGTTGCATGGCCGAAGGGTCGATAATGGCAGCATGCCGATGATCGGGCCGGGCCGAATGAATCCGCGGTTAATTGGCCTGAACGATGCGCCGGGGGCTGCGGGTGCCGCCGACTTGCGAACACGGGCTGTTGAACCCATCTCCCAATTGCCTGCGTGGCAAAGCGATGGCAATGGGTTGGACAATGCCCGTTCGCCGGAGTTCACCCCCCGGGCCCGTTGCATCCGGATTTTGCCTACACCGAATTCACCACAGGAGAACCGACTTGAGCACCGACTTGAACCAGGTTGACCCCGCTTCCAACCCGATCGTGATCTACACCAGCGCGACCTGCTCGTACTGCGTCGCCGCCAAGAACTTCCTCAAGAGCAAGGGTCGCGAGTGGACCGAGGTCCGCATTGACCTGGATTCCGCTGCCCGCGAGAAAATGATGGGTTTGACCAAGCGCACCAGCGTGCCGCAGATCTTCGTCGGCGACACCCATGTGGGCGGCTTCGACGAGATGATGGCGCTGCAGCGCGAGGGCAAGCTGGAGCCCTTGCTGGATGGCGCCGCGTAGCGGATTCACTGACGATATCTGGTGGCTGGCGCCCTCCGGGCGCCCATCGAATGGGTGCTTGCGGCATAATTGCAGGGATAACCACCCGGCGCAGCGTCTTGCACGGCGCGCCCATCAGATGGAAGAAGACCCCCAATGACACAGACAATCACGGTGATCCGTGGCGACGGCATCGGTCCTGAAATCATGGACGCCACCCTGTACGTGCTCGACGCGATGAAGCTTGGGCTGCAGTACGAGTTTGCCGATGCTGGCCTGGTCGCGATGGAAAAGACCGGCGAGCTGCTGCCAGCGGCGACCATGGACTCGATCCGCAAGAACCGCGTTGCCCTGAAGAGCCCGCTGACCACTCCCGTCGGCGGCGGTTTTTCCTCGATCAACGTCGAGTTGCGCAAGCGCTTCGACCTGTACGCCAACGTGCGGCCGGCCAAGTCCTTCCCCAATACCAGGTCGCGCTTCCCGACCGGCGTGGACGTAATCACCGTACGCGAGAATACCGAGGGCGCCTACAGCGCCGAAGGGCAGGAAACCGCGGCTGACGGCCAGAGCGCGACCTCGATCACCCGCACCACCCGCAAGGGTTCGGAGCGGATCGTGCGTTATGCGTTCGAGCTGGCGGTCAAGACCGGACGCAAGAAGGTCACCGTGGTGCACAAGGCCAATATCCTCAAGTCGACCTCGGGCCTGTTCCTGAAGACCGCGCGTGAAGTCGCCGCGCAGTTCCCGCAGATCGAGTGCGAGGAAATGATCGTCGACAACACCTGCATGCAATTGGTGATGCGCCCGGAACAGTTCGACGTGATCGTGACCACCAACCTGTTCGGTGACATCATCTCCGACCTGTGCGCCGGCCTGATTGGCGGCCTGGGGCTGACTCCGGGTGCCAACATCGGTGCCGATGCGGCGATCTTCGAGGCCGTGCACGGCACCGCGCCCGATATCGCCGGACAGGGCAAGGCGAACCCGTGCGCGCTGTTGATGGGTGCCTCCCAGATGCTTGACCACCTGGGCATGACCGACAAGGCGGTAGCGATCCGCGCGGCGATCGTGGCGACCCTGGAGGCCGGTGACAACCTGACTGCCGACCTGGGTGGCAGCGGCACCACCATGGGCTTTGCCAAGGCGATCGCCAGCCGGCTGTGATCCAACCAGATTTTTTTTAGTCCGTCGTGTTGATTCGGACCCAGCGGGGCGTCTTGGACGCCCCGCTTTTTTATGTCTGGCCACTTTTTATGTTCGGGTGGTGATATCCAGCATTCCATCCCTGTGCTCGACAGCCGTCGGAGCAGCCGGCACACTTCGCGATTGATTATTCCATCCGAATAAAGCGATGAATGACTCCCCACCTACCGTGGCCACGGCGTCTCCCAGCGCACTGGCGCTGACCCCGTTGCTGTTGTTCCTCGTGTTGTTCTTCGGCGCCGGCCTGTATTTCACCGCGCAGGGCGAAGCGATGGGCTTCTACCAGTTGCGCGCCCCGGTCGCGATTTTGCCGGCGTTGGCGCTCGGTGCCTGGTTGGCCTGGCGCCGCGGGATCAAGCCGGTCGACACCCTGCTGGAGGGGATGGGCCACAGCAACGTGATGCTGATGGTGCTGGTGTTCCTGCTGGCGGGCGCGTTTGCCACCGTGACCAGGGCGATCGGCGCGGTCGATGCGGTGGTTGCGCTTGGCCTGGGCGCATTGCCGCCGGCGATGATCCTGCCAGGGTTGTTCCTGGTCGCCAGCTTCGTCTCACTGTCGATCGGCACCTCGATGGGTACGATCGCCGCGGTGGTGCCGATCTCGATTGGCCTGGCTGATGCCGCCGGACTCGACAAGGCGCTGGTGCTGGGCGCGGTGGTCGGCGGCGCCATGTTCGGCGACAACCTGTCGATCATTTCCGACACGACCATCGCCGCGACCCGCAGCCAGGGGTGCCGGATGAGCGACAAGTTCCGGGAGAACTTCAAGATTGCGTTGCCGGCGGCGCTGGCGACGGCCGCACTGCTGGCGGTGGTCGGTGACGCCGCGCCAATCAGTGCGCCCGAAGCCGCCACGGTCTGGCTGGTGCTGCCGTACCTGGTGGTGCTGGTACTCGCCCTGATAGGGCTCGATGTGGTGCTGGTGCTTGGCTTGGGGCTGTTGGTGGCCGGCGTGTTCGGTTACGTGCTGGCCGACGGTTATGACGTGATCAGCTTTGCCAGCGACATCTATGCCGGCTTCGAGAGCATGGTCGAAATCACCCTGTTGTCGATCCTGATTGGTGGCCTGGCGGCGCTGATCAAGGCCAATGGTGGGCTGGATTGGCTCGCCGCGACCATTGCCCGGTTTGCCGGCGGGCACACCGGCCGTCGCGCCGGTGAAATCAGCATTGCGGCTCTGGCCGCCGGCGGCGACGCGCTCACCGCCAACAACACGGTCGCGATCCTGGTCAGCGGCGATCTCGCCAGGGACATCGCCCAGCGCCACGGCATCCCCCCGCGCCGGGCGGCCAGCGTGCTCGACATCTTTTCCTGCGTCGTCCAGGGCGTGCTGCCCTACGGCGCGCAGATCCTGCTGGCTGGCTCGCTGGCCGGGCTGTCGCCGTTGCTGATCGCCGGCAAGGTCTGGTACTGCTGGCTGCTGGCGCTGGTCGCGGTCGGCTTCATATTGTGGCCAGGCCGGGGCAGGGGAGCTGGCTGACGGACACGAAAAAGGGGTGCCGAAGCACCCCCTCTTTCGTATCGGTGGGAGCTGTGATCAGCGTGACTGCAGCTTCGACAGCAGTCGCAGGAACTCGATGTACAGCCACACCAGGGTGACGATCAGGCCGAACGCGCCATACCACTCCATGTATTTTGGCGCGCCCTTCTCGATGCCGGCCTCGATGAAGTCGAAGTCCATCACCAGGTTCAATGCCGCGATCACCACCACCACCAGGCTGAAGCCGATCCCGACCAGGCCCGACTCGTGGATCAGCGGGATCTGTATGCCGAACATGCCCAACACCATGCTGGCCAGGTAGACCAGGAAGATGCCGCCGGTCGCGGCGACCAGGCCCATCTTGAAGTTCTCCGTCACCTTGATCAGCCCGGAGCGATAGGCGAACAACATCGCGAACAGGGTGCCGAAGGTCAGCATCACGGCCTGCATTACGATGCCTTCGTACAGATAGCTGTACTGCGCCGAGATCGCACCCAGGAACAATCCCTCGACCAGGGCATACAGAGGTGCGCTGATCGGTGCCCACTCCTTCTTGAAGATGGTGACCATCGCCAGCACCAGGCCGCCGATCAGACCACCCCATATGTAGGGCCCCGCGCCAACGATCCCTGCCGGGGTCGCCACCTGGCTCCAGGCGAATGCGGCCGTCAACACACACAGCAACAGCAGCAGGCCGGTCTTGTTGACCGTCCCGTTCAGGGTCATTACGTTGCCATCGTCGCGAACGATCGCGCCGCTGCCAAGATCGAGGAAGGTCGACTCCTTGAGAGCCGGATTGCCACTACGGATCATGCAAGCCCCCTGGGGCGTTTTTATCGGTAACCCAGCATACACGCAGCAAGCGCGTTTGAAGTTGACAGCAGCACAACCGGGGCACAGAATGGCCGGCCTTCTGCAGCGCCGCGTGCGTTTGCCGAAGCCCGGATCGGGGCATAGCGCAGTCTGGTAGCGCATCTGGTTTGGGACCAGAGGGTCGGGGGTTCGAATCCCTCTGCCCCGACCACTTGGTAAACGGCGCCGGTATCATGTTCGCAGGCGCCCGTAGCTCAACCGGATAGAGCACTAGCCTTCTAAGCCAGTGGTTGCAGGTTCGAGTCCTGCCGGGCGCACCAGTCATGCGACAATAGCTTCACGTTTTTGCTGTGGTGGATGTAGCTCAGTTGGTTAGAGCATCGGATTGTGATTCCGAGGGTCGCGGGTTCGAGTCCCGTCTTCCACCCCACTGTTTTTTGCACGGATTGTTCCTGTACAATTTCGTGCCGCACAAGCTCCATGCAGTAGTGCCACGTCACAGCGGGCCGTTAGCTCAGTTGGTAGAGCAGTTGACTCTTAATCAATAGGTCGAAGGTTCGAATCCTTCACGGCCCACCAGTAATATCAGGCACTCGGGATCGCTCCGGGTGCCTTTTTTCTTTGCCTCCCAGCGAAAGTGGCGGAATTGGTAGACGCCCTGGCTTTAGGTGCCAGTGAGGGTGACCTCGTGGGGGTTCGAGTCCCCCCTTTCGCACCAATGCAGCGCAATCGGGTTGTCGACGCGCCCGCGTGCAGTCGGCCCAAAAGACTGGCAGCGACGGCCCAAATCCGCCAGACTATTACGTTACGCTGCTTGCGGGGCCTCGGCCTTCGGTGGCCGCAGATCAACCTTATCGTGCCGTGGCGGTTGCCGCGGTGTCAGGAGTGAATATGCAAGTTTCGGTCGAATCGCTCGGTACCCTTGAACGCCGCATGACCTTCAATCTCCCGGCCGACCGGTTCGAGAGCGAGGTGGGTGGCCGCCTGCGCGAGATCGCGCGTGGCGCAAAGATCAAGGGTTTCCGCCCCGGCAGGATTCCGGCCAAGGTGATCGAGCAGCGCTTCGGCAAGCAGGTTCGCGCCGAGGTGCTCGACGGCCTGGTGCGCTCGAGCTTCGGCGAGGCGGTACGCGAGCAATCGTTGCAGATTGCCGGTAACCCGGCCATCGAGCCGGTCAGCGACGCGGATGACCTGGCGTACGTCGCGACCTTCGAGGTGGTGCCGGACTTCGGTGATGTCGACGTGGCAAAGCTCAACGTCACGCGCCATACCTCGGAGGTGAAGGACGCCGATATCGACACCATGATCGCCAACCTGCGCCTGCAGCGGCGCACCTGGGACGTGGTCGAGCGCGGCGCAAAGCCCGATGACGCGGTGGAACTGGAGACGTTCTCCACCGTCGATGGCGAGCGGATGCCGGCCGAGGGTGTCGAGCGCGGGACCACCGTTATCGGGTCCGGCACGATGATGCCGGCGATCGAGTCGGCCCTGGTGGGAATGAAGGCGGGCGAACAGAAGCAGGCGCAGATCGACTTCCCGGCCGATTGGCGGGTGCCGCAGTTTGCCGGCAAGACGGTTGCCGTCGACCTGAAGGTGGGCAAGGTGTCGGAGCCGAACCTGCCGGAAGTGGACGAGGCATTCATCAAGAGCTTCGGCATCAACAGTGGCGAGCCGGAGCAGTTCCGCAGCGACATCCGCAGCAACCTGGAGCGCGAGCTCAAGGGTGCGCTGATGAACCGCCTGCGGCGCGAGGTGGGCGAGCAGTTGGTCGCCGCCTACTCGGAAACGGAGATGCCCCCCAAGCTGGTCGAGAACGAGGCGCGCGACATGGCCAACCAGGCCCTGGAGCAGGCGCGCCGCCAGGGCGGCAACGTCGAGTTGCCCGCCGATGCCCATCAGCGGTTCCTGGAGCCTGCTCGCAAGCGGGTCCTGGTGGGCCTGCTGGTCGGGGAGGTCGCGCGTCGCAACGAGCTCAAGCTGGATCCCAAACGGGTCAACGAGACGCTCAACCTGATTGCCTCCACCTACGAGGAGCCGCAGCAGGTGATCGAGCTGTACCGCAATGATCGCCAGCTGATGTCCGGTTTGCAGGGCCGGGTGATGGAGGAGCAGGTGATCGACTGGATCGCCGAGCGTGCGCAGCACACCGAGCAGCCACTGGCCTTCACCGACGCGATCCGCCAGTAGTATTCCCCGGCGCGTCTTGCGCTTTGGCCTGGTCGGCCCCAAGTCGACTGGGCCAACTCCTACAACAGCAGCCAAGGTTCGTCTCGATGGATAACAAGACCCAAGCCCTCAACCTCGTTCCGATGGTGGTCGAACAGACCAGCCGCGGCGAGCGCGCCTATGACATCTATTCGCGGCTGCTGAAGGAGCGGGTGATCTTCCTGGTCGGTCCGATCGACGACCACGTGGCGAACGTCATCGTTGCCCAGATGCTGTTCCTGGAGGCCGAGAACCCTGAAAAGGACATCAGCCTCTACATCAACTCACCCGGTGGTGTGGTCACCGCCGGCATGGCGATCTACGACACCATGCAGTACATCCGCCCGGACGTGAGCACGATCTGCGTCGGCCAGGCGGCCTCGATGGGGGCGCTGTTGCTGGCATCGGGCGCGAAGGGCAAGCGTTACGCACTGCCCAACTCGCGGGTGATGATCCACCAGCCGCTCGGCGGCTTCCAGGGCCAGGCCAGCGACATCGAGATCCACGCCCGCGAGATCCTGGCGTTGAAGCAGAAGCTCAATGAGGTGCTGTCCAGGCACACCGGCCAGGCGCTGGAGACGATTGCGCGTGATACCGAACGTGACAACTTCAAGGGCGCCGAGGCAGCGCGCGACTATGGGTTGATCGACGAGGTGTTGGAGCGGCGCCCGGAAGAGTCGATCCAGGCCAATTGACCGCACGATCCGCATCCCGCAGATGGCGCCCGGCCGAGTTTGGATGGGCCGCTAACCCGCTGATTCCCGGACGATTTATTAGCACGGAACCACGCCGGAAGCGGCTTGGTACGCTGTGCTATTCTCGGGCCGAAGCACTCTGGCTATGCCGCGACGCGATGGTCGCGCCACGGCGTATCCGGCAAATGATCATTCAGGCAAGCGCATGACCGATGACCGACAGGGCCGGAGCACCGGCGACAGCAACAAAATTCTCTATTGCTCGTTCTGTGGCAAGAGCCAGCATGAGGTGCGCAAGCTGATTGCGGGCCCCAGCGTGTTCGTCTGCGACGAATGCGTGGAGCTGTGCAACGACATCATCCGCGAGGAGCTTGAGGAGAAGGCCCAATCGGCGCGCAGCCACCTGCCCAAGCCGAAGGAGATCCTGGAGGTCCTGAACGAGTATGTGATCGGCCAGATGCGCGCCAAGCGCACCCTCGCGGTCGCGGTGTACAACCATTACAAGCGCATCGAGAGCCGGCAGAAGAACGACGACGTCGAGCTGGCCAAGTCCAACATCCTGCTGGTCGGTCCCACCGGCTCAGGCAAGACATTGCTGGCTGAGACGCTGGCGCGGATGCTCAACGTGCCGTTCACGATGGCCGATGCTACGACCCTGACCGAAGCCGGGTATGTCGGCGAAGATGTCGAGAACATCATCCAGAAGCTGCTGCAAAAGTGCGACTACGATGTCGACAAGGCGCAGCAGGGCATCGTCTACATCGACGAGATCGACAAGATCTCGCGCAAGTCCGACAACCCGTCCATCACCCGGGACGTCTCGGGCGAGGGTGTGCAGCAGGCATTGCTGAAGCTGATCGAGGGCACCGTGGCCAGCGTGCCGCCGCAGGGCGGGCGCAAGCACCCGCAGCAGGAATTCCTGCAGGTCGATACCCGCAACATCCTGTTTATCGTCGGCGGTGCGTTCGCCGGGCTGGACAAGATCATCCAGCAGCGCAGCACCGAGGCCGGCGGGATTGGCTTTGGCGCCAAGGTCAAGTCCAGCGAGCGCAAGATCGAGATCGGCAAGGTGCTGGCCGAAGTTGAACCCGAGGACCTGATCAAGTTCGGCCTGATTCCCGAGTTCGTCGGCCGGCTGCCGGTGGTGGCGACGCTGGAGGAGCTGGACGAAGCGGCGCTGATCACGATCCTGACCGAGCCCAAGAACGCGATCACCAAGCAGTTCAGGAAGCTGTTCGACATGGAAGGAGTTGAGCTTGAATTCCGTCCCGACGCCCTGGTCTCGATCGCGCGCAAGGCGCTCAAGCGCAAGACCGGCGCGCGCGGACTGCGCACGATCGTCGAGTCGGCGTTGCTGGACACGATGTACGAGTTGCCGTCGCTGGAGAACGTCAGCAAGGTCGTGGTGGATGAGTCCGTCATCGAGCACAAGACCGAGCCCTACCTGATTTACGAAGCGCCGCCGGTGGCGCCGCAGAAGGCAGCGGCGGGCGACTGAACCGGCGCAATCCCCGAGTTTCTCCAGATCAGCCGCTTGCCCATGCAAGCGGCTGATTTGTTTGGGGGTTTGGTGTCCAGTGCGACCCAGGCGGAACCGGTTCTCTTGCAACCTTCCGCGCCGGCCCCCATAACCCAGTCCATGACCGGCAAATCCGGTGCATCCTCTTTTTCCGACCGTGCCCGATCGGCACGGCTGTCTGTACGACCCGGAGTTCCCATGACCCAATCCACTGATATCCAGCCCCCCGCGGGCGAACTGCTCAACTTGCCGGTGTTGCCGCTACGCGATGTCGTCGTGTTTCCGCACATGGTGATTCCGCTGTTTGTCGGGCGCGACAAGTCGATCCACGCACTCGACCAGGCCATGGCGGCGGACAAGCAGATCCTGCTGGTCGCGCAGAAGAGTGCGGAGACCGACGACCCCGGCGCCGAGGATCTGTTCGAGATCGGCACCCTGGCTCATGTGTTGCAGTTGCTGAAGCTGCCCGACGGCACCATCAAGGTGTTGGTGGAGGGCGTGTCGCGAGTGCGGGTCGAACAGATCGTGGCGGTGGACGGCACGCTCACCGGGCAGGCTCGCGTCATTGCGCCGGAAACCGATCGCGATGAACGTGAGATCGAGGCGATCATGCGTTCGCTGATGGGCTTGTTCGAGCAATACGTCAAGACCAACCGCAAGCTGCCGCCAGAGCTGATGCAGACCTTGTCGGGCATCGAGGAGCCCGGTCGCCTGGCCGACACCATCGCCGCCCATCTTGGCGCACGGGTCAGTGACAAGCAGACGCTGCTGGAAACCCACGGCATCGGCGCCCGGATGGAGCAGCTGGTGGGCCTGGTTGACGGTGAGATCGATGTCCAGCAGCTGGAGAAGCGCATCCGTGGCCGGGTCAAGGGCCAGATGGAGAAGAGCCAGCGCGAGTACTACCTCAACGAGCAGATGAAGGCGATCCAGAAGGAGCTGGGCGACATCGACGACGCGCCCAACGACATCGAGGACCTGACCCGGAAGATTGCCGCGGCCGGCATGCCCAAGCCGGTGGAGGCGAAGGCCAAGTCCGAGCTCAACAAGCTCAAGCAGATGTCGCCGATGTCGGCCGAGGCCGCGGTGGTGCGCAACTACCTGGACTGGGTGCTGGGAGTGCCGTGGAAGAAGCGCAGCAAGGTGCGCAAGGATCTGTCGGCGGCCCAGGATGTGTTGGACGCGGACCATTTCGGTTTGGAGAAGGTCAAGGAACGCATCCTTGAGTACCTGGCGGTGCAGACGCGGGTGAAGCGGATGAAGGGCGCGATCCTGTGCCTGGTCGGGCCACCGGGCGTGGGCAAGACCTCGTTGGGCCAATCGATCGCGCGGGCGACCAACCGAAAGTTCGTGCGCATGTCGCTGGGCGGAGTGCGCGATGAGGCCGAGATCCGTGGCCATCGCCGAACCTATGTCGGTTCCATGCCGGGCCGGGTGGTGCAGAACCTGAGCAAGGCGGGCACCAAGAATCCGTTGTTCATGCTCGACGAGATCGACAAGATGTCGATGGATTTCCGCGGCGATCCGTCCTCGGCGTTGCTGGAGGTGCTTGATCCGGAGCAGAACCACGCCTTCAACGATCACTACCTGGAAGTTGACCTGGACCTGAGCGAAGTGATGTTCGTCGCCACCTCCAACACCCTCAACATCCCGGGCCCGTTGCTCGACCGGATGGAGGTGATCCGGATCCCCGGTTACACCGAGGAGGAGAAGCTCAGTATCGCCATGCGCTACCTGCTACCCAAGCAACTCACGGCCAACGGACTGAAGCCCGGCGAGTTGAAGGTTGCCGAATCGGCGGTGCGCGACATCGTGCGCTATTACACGCGCGAAGCCGGCGTCCGCAATCTGGAGCGGGAGATCGGCAAGATCTGCCGCAAGGTGGTCAAGGACATTGCGCTCGCCGGGCCGAAACCCACTGCCGCCAGGAAGACGGCGCTCACCGTCAGCTCGAAGAATCTGGACAAGTACCTGGGTGTTCGCAAGTTCGACTTCGGGCGCGCCGAGGAGCACAACGAAATCGGACTGGTCACCGGGCTTGCATGGACCGAGGTTGGCGGCGAGTTGTTGCAGGTGGAGACCACGCTGGTGCCTGGCAAGGGCCAGTTGCTGCTGACCGGCCAACTGGGTGACGTCATGAAGGAGTCGGCTTCGGCGGCGCTTTCGGTGGTGCGTGCGCGCACCGAGCGGTTGGGGATCGACCTGGATTTCCTGCACAAGCAGGATGTCCACATTCACGTGCCCGAAGGCGCGACGCCCAAGGACGGCCCCAGTGCCGGGATCGCGATAACGACGGCGTTGGTGTCGACCCTGACCAGGAACCCGGTCAGGGCCGAGGTGGCGATGACCGGTGAAATCACACTGCGCGGCCGCGTCCTGCCGATCGGTGGTCTCAAGGAAAAGCTGCTGGCGGCGCTGCGCGGCGGGATCACCACGGTGATCATCCCGGAGGAGAACAAGAAGGATCTGGTCGATTTGCCCAAGAGCGTGACCGATGGCCTCAAAATCCTGACCGCACGCTGGATCGACGAAGTGCTCGATATCGCTCTGGAGCGTCCCCTCGTGCCCATGGCGCCGCCCCAGCAGGATGGCCCCCCGCCACCCTCAAAACGCAAGCCTGTCACGCGTGCTGACGTCAAGCATTGATTGTCCAGGTTGCCGAATATTACGCAAAACGGGCTGAAACCCGCGTCGTTGCTGGGTTTCCGCCTTGCGTGAGTAAAACCCCACTGGTATAACGACGGGGAGCCACATCGCATGGCCCACGCGGGACTGTGATGCGGCAAGGTCGATCGGGGTGCTGCTGCGCGCGGTGGCATTCCGATTCTCAATTTCGCGGTTCTCGATCCGCTCAGGAGTCCAAACGCATGAATAAGGGTGATTTTGTTGCTGCCGTCGCCGACGCTGCAGAACTGTCCAAGACCGACGCTGCCAGCGCCGTGGACGCCATGGTCAGCGTCATTACCAAAACGCTGAAGAAGGGCGACACGATCACATTGGTTGGCTTCGGCACGTTCCAGGTTCGCGAGCGCGCTGCTCGTCAGGGCCGCAACCCGAAGACCGGCGAAGCCATCAAGATCAAGGCATCGAAAAATCCGGCTTTCAAGGCTGGCAAAGCACTAAAAGACGCTGTAAACTAAGTGGCTCGCCCGCCGATGTGCATGTTCTGGCATCGGCACTGCACGCAGGGTGCTTAGCTCAGTGGTAGAGCGTCTCCTTTACACGGAGAGGGTCGGGGGTTCGAAACCCTCAGCACCCACCAAGCACCGGGTCGACAGAGTTCCAAGTGCGGAGTGGTAGTTCAGTTGGTTAGAATGCTGGCCTGTCACGCCGGAGGTCGCGGGTTCGAGTCCCGTCCACTCCGCCATTTATACCCAGGCCCCTCGAGCGATCGAGGGGCCTGTTTTTTTTAGCATGGGGTGGCCCGACTTTCGGAGCGCAAGCACGCTAAACTGTAGGGCTTCCGCACTCGACGCGACGGGATCATGCTGCAAAAACTCCGAGACAAGACTTCTGGCTGGATCGCCATGGCGATCATGGGCGTGTTGATCGTCCCCTTCGCCCTGTTTGGACTGGACCAGTACATGGTCCAGGGCAGCAGCTCCACCGTGGCCGTCATCAAGGCACCGCCTGCCTGGTGGACGTCGGCTCCGTCGTTCTGGCCGGTGTCGGTGTTGTGGCGGCATGAGGAGATCACGACCAACGAGTTCCAGGACCAGTTCCAGCGGGTGCGCCAGCAGCAACGCGCAGCACAGGGCGACGCGTTTGACTCACGCGATTTCGCGGAGACCTCCAACAAGCTCGCGGTCCTGGATGCCTTGGTGAACCAGCGCGTCCAGACCATGGCCGCCGACGCATCAGGCATTGCCATCAGTGATGCGATGGTGCGCAACGAGATCCAGCAGATCCCGGCCTTTCAGGTCGACGGCAAGTTCGATCCCCAGCGTTACCAGCTTGCGCTGGCCTCGCAGGTGCCCGCGCAGTCGCCGGCACAGTTCGATGCGATGGTGCGCCAAAGCCTGAAGCAGAGCCTGCTGGCCAACGCGATCGCCGGCAGCAACTTCATTACCAACAGCGAGATGGCACGCCTGGTCAAGCTGATGGGCGAGCGGCGTGACGTGAGCCTGGTCGTCGTGCCCGCACCGGAAGCGTCCGCTGCGGATGCCGCGCCGACGCCGGCCGAGATCCAGGCGTGGTACGACGCGCATGCGGTCGATTACATTGCGCCCGAGAGCGTCTCTGTCGAATACATTTCGTTGGACCGCAACGCGATGCCGGAACCGCCACCAGCCGACGAGGCGAGCTTGCGCCAGCTCTACGAAGAGCAGCAGGACAAGTTCGCCGAGCCGGAGCAGCGTCTTGCATCGCACATCCTGTTGCAGGTCGACGAAGGCGCAGACGCCGCGGCGATAGAGGCCAAGGCGCGCGAACTTGCTGCCAAGGCCAGCGCGGAAGGGGCTGACTTCGGCGCGCTCGCGGAGGCCAACAGTGATGACAGTGGCTCCAGCGCGAGCGGCGGGGACCTGGGCTGGATTGGCAAAGGCATGATGCCCGGTGCCGTTGAGGACGCGCTGTTCGCGCTGGAGCCTGGCCAGGTCAGCGAGCCCATCAGGAGCGAGTTTGGCTGGCATGTGATCAAGTTGCGTGAGGTCAAGGCTGGCGCGCGGGAGTCCTTCGAGGAGGTCCGTGATGCATTGGCGCTCGAGCAGGTCACCGCGGAACGTGACCGCATGTTCAACGACCTGTCCAGCCGTGTTGTCGATGCGGTGTTGCGAAGCCCCGGCGTGCTTGAGCCGGCGGCGGAGTCGGCGAACCTTTCAGTCCAGCAGCTTGGTCCGTTCACCGAACAGGCCAACGAAGGCCTGGCAGCGAATCCGGCGCTCAAGCGTGCGGCGTTCTCCGAGACGTTGGTCCAGGATGGCACCGTCAGCGATCCGATCGAGATCGAGCCCGGGCACAATGTGTGGCTCCGGGTGACAAGTCACCAGCCCGAGCATGCACGACCACTGGATGAGGTGCGCAACGACGTGGTCGCGGCCCTCCAGGCTGATCAGGCGCAGCAGGCGGCTGCCAAGCGTGCGGAGACCCTGCTGGCGCGGTTGGATGGTGGTGAGTCCCTTGCCGCGTTGGTGGCTGCCGAGCAATTGCCCGAGCCACAGGTGATCCCCGGGGTGCCGCGCGGCGCACCGCTGATTGCTGACGGCGTGTCGGAAGCAATTTTCGCCGTGCAGGCAGCTGCCGAAGGAAAGGTTGCCGGTGGCTACGACGTGCTGGACGACAACCGGATTGTCCTGTTTACCGTGGACAAGGTGGCGGCGGGGAGTGACGATCAATTTCCGCCGCAACAGCGCGAGATCATGCGGCAACAGCTCTCCCAGGTGGCCGGGATCGAGGATATGCAGGCGTTGATCAAGACGTTGCGTCAGCGGATGCAGGTCAAGGTGATCGAGCAGAACCTGTAAAAAAAAATCCAGTCCGGCTTGGTGCCGGACTGGATCCCGTGGTTTCAGCTCGCGCTGCTTCAGTTCCCGGTGCTTCAGTCGGCGTCGCCGACTCCGGTCATGCCCAGGATGTTGTAGCCCGAATCGACGTACACCACGTCGCCGGTAATGCCTGCTGCCAGGTCCGAGCACAGGAACGCCGCGGTGTTGCCGACGTCCTCGATGGTGACCGTGCGGCGCAGCGGCGCGTTCTTCTCGAACTGGCCGAGCATCTTGCGGAAATTGGAGATACCCGCAGCCGACAATGTCTTGATAGGACCCGCGGAGATTGCGTTGACGCGCGTGCCTTCCGGTCCCAGGTTGAGTGCGAGGTAGCGAACCGTCGCCTCCAGGCTGGCCTTGGCCACGCCCATCACGTTGTAATTTTGCAGCGCACGCACGGCGCCCAGGTAGCTGAGGGTCAGGATCGCTCCGTTGCGGCCGGCCATCAGCGGGCGGGCGGCCTTGGAGATGGCCGCCAGCGAATAGGCCGAGATGTCGTGGGCCACGGCCCAGTTCTCGCGGGTCAAGCCGTCCAGGAACTCACCCTCGATCGCCTCGCGCGGGGCGAATGCGATGGCATGGATGAGGATGTCGAACCCGTCCCAGCGCTGGCCGAGTTGCTCGAAACAGGCGGCAATCTGCTCGTCACTGGACACGTCCAGCGGAAGCACGATGTCGCTGCCCAGTGAGGCGGCGGCTTTCTCGACCCGCGGGCGCATCTTGTCGTTGAGGTAAGTGAAGGCCAGTTCCGCGCCTTCGCGATGCATCGCCTCGGCGATGCCGCTGGCGATCGAGCGTTCGCTGGCGATGCCGGTAATCAGCGCGCGCTTGCCTTGAAGAAAACCCATGGTGGCTCCTGGTTGACCTGGGCCGCGACCGGGGCGGTCGGGCAACCTCTTATTGTACCCATGCCGCCAATGTCTAATTCAGGCTGGTGGCCAGTACCAGCAAGCGAACCGGTGTGTCGCCGGCGTGGCTGATCCGGCCATCACGGAACACCGGATTGAGGCGAGCCAGGCGTTTGGGGTCCTGGTCGTTGCGCGCAGCCCAATCCGAAATCGCGTGCACGTTCTCGGCCACGGGCATCGCCTTCAAGTGCGGCACTGGCCGATCCATTGCCTTTACCCAGGGGTCCCGGTCGTCGGCATCGCCCAAGACACAGGCCAGGGCGTGCAGCTTGCGCACGTAGGCATGGGTGATGTCCGGCAGTCCCGGCAGCGCTTCGGGGTCGGCGTCACGCGCGACCTGGCCGCCCTTGTCGAGCGCGGAGAATATCCGGTACTCGCCGGCGTTGTAGGCCATCACCGCCAAGCGCCAGTCACCGGCGAACATACCGTGCAGCGTCTTCAGGTAGCGCACCGCGGCGCGGGTGGAATCCACTGGCGACAGCCGCCCGTCGTACCCCTTGCGAATCGACACATTGTGGCTGCGCGCGGTGAGTTTGATCATCTGCCACAGGCCGGCAGGCCCCTGGGGGCTGCGCGCCTCGGGGCGATAGCCACTCTCCACGAACGGGATGAGGGCGTACTCGCTGGGCAGGCCCGCGTCGCGAACGGCGTCCAGCACGTAGCCGAACAGCAGCAATGTATCGTCACCGGGCGAGGCCAGGCGCTTGGGTGCAGCAGCGTAGTGCTTGCTCCAGCGCGCGCTGACGTCGGTTCCGCAGGATGGATCAGCCAGGCCCGCCCGGAACTGCTGGTAAATATCCAGCCCACTGCGAGGGGTGATTGCGGCGCTACTGGCCGACTTGGCGGCAGCAGGTCCCGCTGCCGCAGCTGCCGATCCGGGGGTGCTCTCGCCTGCGCTCACTGGCACTACCAGCGACATCGCCAGCAACGTCGCCAACAGGGCGCGCGCGCAGCGGGATGCGCCGTCTTTGATCCGGCCCTCAAGACAGGGCCGGCTCATCCGCCGAACCCGTCTTTCCATTGTCGCAATCCTGCGAACACCTCTGTCGTGTCGCTTGGCACTCGACCCAGCCTTTGTTGTACGGCGGCGACCACGGCCGGCTCCGTGCAACGCAGGAACGGATTGCATGCCAGTTCGCTGGTGATCGTGCTGGGCAGGCTTGGCTTGGCGGCATCGCGCATGGACTGGACTTCCAGGATACGGCGCTGGAGCGCCGTGTTGTCGGGTTCGACCACGCGCGCAAACGCCGCGTTGGACAAGGTGTATTCGTGGCCGCAACAAACCCGCGTCGGCCCCGGCAGGCTGGCCAAACGGGACAGCGACTGGTGCATCTGCAACGGACTACCTTCGAAAAGACGCCCGCAACCCAGGCTGAACAAGGTGTCGCCGCTGAACAAGAGGGGGTCACTGGCGGCGGTGTCGGTGCAGAAATAGGCCAGGTGGCTGGTGGTATGCCCGGGAACCGCGATCGTTTCGAACCGGCGTGCGCCGAGGGTGAACTGGTCGCCATCGGCCACGCGGATCGTCGCCAGCTCGATTCGGGGGTCATGGGCCGCGACCACCGGCAGGCCGGGCCAGCGAGCCAGCAGGTCGGCCACTCCGCCGATATGGTCATGATGGTGGTGGGTCAGCAGGATCCCCGTGGGACGCATGCCGGCAGCGGCGGCCGCCAACACCGGACCGGCCTGACCGGGATCAATGACCAGGCTGCCGCCATTGCCGTCATCCAGCAGCCAGATGTAGTTGTCGTTGAATGCAGGCAGGGCTTGCAGAAGCATCCACGGACTCCTTCGGGTTGTCGGTGGCGTGCTGCGCAATGCCGCACAATGCAGAGCCTGCCAAACCACCGACGATGCGAGAATCCGCGACCATGCCTGCGTTCAACCACCATCGTCAACTCCAGCCGAGCGCGCCTCACGGCCTCGGCTGGTTTGGCAGTGAAGCCGGAGGCGGGCTGTTGGCAGCGGAAACCGCTGCGGTCAAGCGCGTCCTGGCTGCGTGTCCGGCCATGCCCTGGCTCTGGATCGGGGTGCCGGCAGCGGCGCCCCCGGCCGCCGGTCGTCGTGGGGTTGTGCTGCACCGCCACCAGCACGATCTGGTCGGAACGGTGCGCTGTGCATTGCCATTGCCGCTGGCCACGGAGACCTGCGGGGCGGTGTTGCTACAGCACGCGCTCGATGATGGTGATGGTGGTCTGGCATTGCTGGATGAGTGCGCGCGCGTGTTGGCGCCGGGCGGCACGCTCTGGTTGGCGACCCTCAATCCTTGGACGCCGTATCGTCTTCGCTGGGTCGGCGCCGGCTTGCGGGCCCGCGATCCCGGTCGATGGCAACGGGTGCTACGGCAAACCGGTTTTTCCGGCAGTTCGATCCGGTTGCAATGGCTGGGCCCGCATTGGCGCGTCGGTACTGGCGAGACCGGGGTGGCTGCCGTCGACCGGTTTCGCGCGGCGATGGCGTTCACGGTAAGCAAGCGGGTGCTGGCGTCAGTAACGCCCACGCCGCTGCGTCAGTTGCGCTGGCAAGCGGGACGCTGGTCTGCGGGTGGAACTGGCTGACTTGAGGCTGCGCGTGTTGACCACCCGTGACAGCGCTCGGCAGGTCGGCAGCAGCAGGTGGTCCTGGTCTGAATCGTCACCCTGGGGCAGACCTGCTCGCCGTGCTCGGTGATAATGCCCCGATGACTGAAGATATCTGCGACACCATGGAAAAAGCGTCCGCCGCCGGACACCCTGGCGATGTGTCCGTCCCGGTCACCCGTAGCGTACAGATCCATACCGATGGCGCCTGCCTGGGCAACCCGGGGCCGGGCGGCTGGGCGGCGTTGTTGCGGTGCAATGGGGTTGAGCGTGAACTGACTGGCGGTGAAGCGGACACCACCAACAACCGCATGGAATTGATGGCGGCCATCTCCGCGCTGGAAGCACTCCGCAGTCCGTGTGTGGTCACCCTGCATACCGATTCCCAGTACGTCCGCCAGGGCATCACCCAGTGGATGGCCAACTGGGTGCGCCGTGGCTGGAAGACGGCGGCCGGCGCGCCGGTCAAGAACCGTGACCTGTGGGAGCGCCTGCAAGCGGCGACGGTGGCCCATCGGATTGATTGGCGATGGGTGAAGGGCCATTCCGGTGATCCGGACAACGAACGTGTCGATGACCTGGCACGCGACGAGGCCACCCGCTTCAAGGGTCGTGCACCCCACGGGGTGGGTTGAGATGTCGCCTCGCCAGGTCGTGCTTGATACCGAAACCACCGGGCTGAGCTGGGAGCGCGGCAATCGGGTGGTCGAGATCGGTTGCGTCGAGTTCCTCGAGCGGCGCCCAAGCGGGCGTACGTTCCACCGTTACCTAAAGCCTGACTGCCAGTTTGAGCCAGGGGCGCAGGAAGTCACCGGCCTGACCCTGGAGTTCCTGGCCGACAAACCCGCTTTCGCGGACATCGTCGATGAATTCATTGCCTTCATCGACGGTGCCGAGCTGGTGATCCATAACGCGGCCTTCGACGTCGGCTTCCTGGACAACGAGCTGCGGTTGGTGGGTGGCGGCCACGGCCGCCTGGGCGACCGCTGCGCGATCGAAGACACGCTGCTGCTGGCCCGCCGGCGCTTTCCGGGGCAACGCAACTCACTCGATGCACTCTGCCGGCGGCTTGGCGTGGACAATGCGCACCGCCAGTTGCACGGCGCGTTGCTGGACGCACAACTGTTGGCCGAAGTCTATATCGGGCTGACCTCGGGACAGGAAGAGATCGGCTTCGCCAGCTCGCAGCCGGCACCGGGAGCGGTCGCGGCAGTGCTGTTCAAGCCGGATGACTCGATGCGGTCGCGGCCGTCGGTCGTGGTGCAGGCCGATGAGCTGGCTGCGCACGAGGTGCGACTGCAAAGCCTGCGCAAACGGGCCGGTGTTGCGGTGTGGGATGCCGCCGAGCCCGTCTAGTGGCTGCGGACCAGGATAGCGGTGATGTTGTCGGAGCCACCGCCATCCAGCGCGGCCGCCACCAGGGTGTCGACGCATTCCTGGGCGCTGCAGTCGGCGTGGGCAAGGACCTGCGCAATCTGCTGGTCGTCGACTTCCTCGGTCAACCCGTCGCTGCACAGCAGCAACTGCATGCCCGGCAGCAACTCACCCGAGAGGCTGGCGACATCCAGGCTGCTGGGGCCGGTCACTCCGAGCGCCTGGGTGACAACGTTGCGATGAGGATGATGACGGGCCTGTTCGCGGGTTATGGCGCCGGTCGAGATCAGCTCCTGCACGTAACTGTGATCCCTGGAGAGCTGGGTCAACTGGCCATCACGCCATAGGTAGATCCGACTGTCGCCTACCCAGACCACCTCGAACCGGGCACCAATGACGCGTGCTGCAACCACGGTAGTTCCCATGGGCAGCGCGTCGCGTCGCCGTTGCGAGGCGCGGATGATTTCCTCGTCGGCGATGCGGATGGCCTGGGCGAGTGGGGTGCCATCGCGGATTTCACGCACGATGGTCTCGCGCGCCAGTGCGCTGGCGACTTCGCCATACTCGTGCCCGCCCATGCCGTCGGCCACCAACCACAGGCCCAGCTCGCTGTCGCCGTAATAGCTGTCTTCGTTGAGTTCACGACGCAGGCCAGGGTGCGTCAGGTGTCCGAATTCGATCATGGGTTGATCATGCAGATCCTGTTGTCGAAAACCCTTCGCAGAATAAAACGGAATGATCGTCGTTAGCCGGCCAGTGACGGGCAGCAGCGGGGCAGCACGAGGACGTCCGAGTCCGGGAAGACAACCAGTTTGTCAGCAAAAAGGGCTGTCAGGACAGCCCTTTTGCGATATCTGGCGGAGAGGGGGGGATTCGAACCCCCGGTACGCTATAAACGTACGCCTGATTTCGAATCAGGTACATTCGACCACTCTGCCACCTCTCCGGTGCCACTACCGTGAAACTCCGGTCGTGGGGGCGCAATGATACGGGCCGCAGCGCGGGTCGACAAGCTGCCTGCGTTCCGCTGGTCGACGCTAGACTGGTAGTTCCCCCCTATCCCGGTTTGTCCCATGTCTGAAATCCTGGTCCCCGTTTCATTCGGTGAGTTGCTCGACAAGATTGCGATCCTGACCATCAAGTCCGAGCGCATGACCGATGCCGCCAAGCTGGCGAACATCCACAACGAGCTGTCGGCGTTGCAGAAGACCTGGTTGGCGCACCCTGCGGCCGACAAGGACGTGATTCGCCTGCGCACGGAACTCAAGGCAGTCAACGAGCGCCTGTGGGTCATCGAAGACGACATCCGGATCAAGGAGAAGGCGCAGCAGTTCGACGCCGACTTCATCAAGTTGGCCCGCAGCGTCTATTTCGAGAACGACGAGCGCGCCCGACTCAAGCGCGAGATCAACCTTGCCCTTGGGTCTTCGTATGTCGAGGAAAAGTCCTACCAGGACTACAGGGGCAGCGACACGCCCTGACCGCCGCCCGACCGCGAGCGGCCGCCCGGGTGGTCGGCGAGGAAGCGTTCAAACGCCGCGATCGCATCGTCGACGCTGACCAGGTCCATCACCCCGTCCTGCTCGATCTTGCTGCCCCAGCGGAGCTGGCTGGCAGGTTTGTCTCGATACTTGCGTGCGGCGTCGTCATAGCGGTCCACGCAGTAGCGGCGATCACTATAGGGGCCGCTGCGCGCCGGGTTGCTGGCTGCGTGCAGGCCCAGGACCTTGGTTCCCATCGCGTTGGCGATGTGCATCGGACCCGAGTCGGGGGTCATAACGAGGTCGGCGCGTTCCAGCAGCGCCGGCAATTGTTTCAAGGTGTCCTTGCCCACCAGATCCAGCGCATCGCCGCGCATCGCGGCGATGATGGCGTCGGTGGTCTGGCGCTCCAACTCGCTGCGTCCGCCACACAGCACCACTCGCCACCCGCGGGCGATCGCGTGATCGGCAACGGCGGCGTGGCGGTCGGGCCGCCAGTTGCGCAGGACATGGCTGGCGCACGGCGAGATCATCAGGGTCGGAATGTCGTCGGCCGGCCATTGCGCGCCGGCCCATTGCCGTGCCTGCTCGGGTACCGGCAAATCCCATTGCACCCGGGTCTGGCTCAGCCCGAGGGGCTCGCAAAAGCTGCCGATGGCATCGAGTACGTGGATGCCCGGCCGGTCCGGGATACGCCGGTTGACGAACATGCCATGCCCGTCCCGGGAGCGCGCCGGGTCATAGCCCACGCGCATCGAGGCCGGGATGACCGCCGACAACAGGTTGGCGCGTGCGGCCACCTGCATCTGCAGTAATACGTCGAAGGTCGGGTTGTCGATCGGGCCCCGGCGCAAGCGGCGGTACAGCGCCAGCATGCCGCCGATTCCGGACTGCTTGTCGTATTCGATGAACTCCACGCCCGGCAGTCCCTCCAGCAAGCGCTGTTCTGTCTTGCCGATGACCCAGCTCAGCCGCGTTTCCGGCCATGCCGCCTGCAGGGTTCGCACCAATGGCACGACATGGGTGACGTCGCCGAGCGCGGACAAGCGCAGCAGGCAGATGGAAGCAGGTGCAGGAGGGATGCTAATTGCTAGACTCCGGAGGATGACTGGGTATGACGCCGCCGAGGGACTAACACCATTCCATGACGATGGCGGGTATGGCGCGATTTTGTTCGACATTACGCGTGTCCGGCAAGCGCAACCCGAATGGTTCATTCCTGCAGCGTGGGAGGGCCAGGCGCGGCCGGTCGATAGTGGCGGTCGCGGCGGTGCCTGGTTTGTCGACGCACCGTTTGGGCCTGTCGTGCTGCGACGTTACCTGCGCGGCGGCATGGTCGCCAAGCTCAGCCGTGATCGTTATGTGTGGCAGGGCGCCGCCCGCACCCGCAGTTTTGCCGAGTTCCGGCTGTCGCGCGCGATGATCGACAAGGGCGTGCCAGTGCCATCGCCGATCGCCGCAATGTATCGGCGCGAAGGCGCGCTGTATCGGTGTGCGATCCTGATCGAACGCATCCCGAACGTGCGCAGCCTGGCCGATCGCGTGCTGGTGGCTGGCAGTGATGCGCCATGGGAGGAGGCCGGACGATTGATTGCCCGCGCCCATCGTGCGGGCCTGGATCATGCGGACCTCAACGCCCATAACCTGATGTTTGATGCGGCCGGGCGTGGCTGGGTCATCGACCTGGATCGCAGCCAGATAATGATTCCCGCGACCCGTTGGCGCGAGCGCAACCTGGCCCGGCTCAAGCGCTCACTGCTGAAACTGCGCGGGCCACGCGAGGTCGTCGCGGTCGAGCGCGATTTTGTCCGCCTGCGCGATGCCTACGATCGAATCTGGGCGCGGGGCTACTGAGATGGGTTGGGCCTTGCGGTTCCAGGGTGTCGGCAACTCCTCCGCGGTCGCGTTGGGCTCGGCCATGGCGACGATCGAGCACGATGGCGCGCCATGGCTGACCATCGACTGCGGCGGCGAAGGTTTGACCGCTTATCTTGCCCATTACGGGCAGATGCCGCGCGCGTTGTTCATCACCCACACCCATCTCGACCACGTCGGCGGTTTCGAGCGTCTGTTCGTGGGCAGCTATTTCGATGAGGCGCGGCGTGGCCGGGTGCGCCTGTACGTGCCGGCCAAACTGGTGCCATTGCTGCACCAGCGTGTCGGCGACTACCCCAATGCGCTGGCCGAGGGTGGGGCCAATTTCTGGGATGCGTTCCAGGTAATTCCGGTCGGCGATGCGTTCTGGCATGACGGTGTGCGGCTGGAGGTATTTCCGGTCCGTCATCACTGGCCCGATACCGCATTCGGGCTGCGCCTGCATGGCAGCCTGGTCTGGACCGGCGACACCCGTCCGATCCCGGAAATGCTGGCCACGATGGCCGACGCCGACGAGCTGGTCGCCCACGACTGTGCACTACAAGGAAATCCGTCCCATAGCGGCATTGACGACCTGGAGCGGGAGTACCCGGGTGAACTGCTGGCGCGTTGCCTGCTCTACCACTACGGCAGCCCGCGCGAAGGTGCGCTGCTCGCCGAACGCGGTTACCGGGTCGGCACGCCGGGCGAACTGGTCGCGCTGCGCGACACCACTGCACTGCGGGCCGAAGCGACGCCGTAGCGACCCTCGAATGAGCTGCCCCAAAAAGGCGCTGCCGCCAAAAAGGCGGTGGCCCCGCCGGCTGACCTCGGCACCCGCGTCAGTCAATACCGTTGCTGCCTTCCGGCCCTGGCGGAGTTTTCGACCTAGCGTCGCGAGGGGCCGACAGGGCCACCATGGACAATTGCAATATCTGGCGGAGAGAGGGGGATTCGAACCCCCGAAGCGCGGTTTAGACGCTTACACACTTTCCAGGCGTGCTCCTTCAACCACTCGGACACCTCTCCGCATCTGAACCGCTCAGACCCCGCCACGACGTCCAGTCGGTAGTGGGCCGCAAAGTCTAGCGGTGCCGGGACGCGCGGACAAGTCGCACGTTGCGCTGGGTCGTCGCCCCGCCGCGATGGAGGATCCGGCCGTGGCACAATGGCCCGGACCGGTTGCACGCTGCTGTCATGGCGTTGCGACCCTTTCCTCCGGACTTGCCCAAGGTTATTGATGTCCTACCTCGTCCTCGCCCGCAAGTGGCGGCCCAAGCGCTTCGCAGAACTGGTGGGGCAGGAGCACGTGGTCCGGGCGCTCACCAACGCGCTCGACACCGGCCGGGTCCATCACGCCTTCCTGTTTTCCGGTACCCGTGGGGTCGGAAAGACCACTATTGCGCGGATTTTCGCCAAGTCGCTCAACTGCGAGCGCGGCACCTCGGCCGAACCGTGCGGGGAATGCAATGCCTGCAAGGACATCGATGCCGGCCGGTTCATCGACCTGCTGGAGATCGACGCGGCGTCCAACACCGGCGTCGATGACGTCCGCGATCTGATCGACAACGCCCAGTACATGCCGTCACGCGGACGGGTCAAGGTGTACCTGATCGATGAAGTCCACATGCTGTCCAAGTCGGCGTTCAATGCGCTGTTGAAGACGCTGGAGGAGCCGCCCGGGCACGTGAAGTTCCTGTTGGCCACCACCGATCCGCAGAAGTTGCCGGTGACGGTGTTGTCGCGCTGCCTGCAGTTCAACCTCAAGCGCCTGGACGAGGACCAGATCAGCGGGCAGATCGACAAGATCCTGGGCGCCGAGGGCATCGCTGTGGAGCCGGGCGCGGTGCGCCAGATCAGCAAGGCCGCCGACGGCAGTCTGCGCGACGGATTGTCGTTGCTCGACCAGGCCATTGCCTACACCGGCGGCCAGCTGACGGACGCCGCCGTAGCCACCATGCTCGGGACGGTCGACCAGACCCGGGTTGGCGCGCTGCTGATGGCGCTGGCCGGTGGCGATGGTGAAGCGTTGCTGGCCGAAGTGGCGATATTGGCGGAGTTCTCGCCGGACTGGGCTGGGGTGCTGGAAGCGCTGGCCGAGGCGATGCACCGGATCCAGGTGCGACAGCTGGTGCCCGGCGCGGCGGTCGAAGCGGATGGTGTCGATGTCGATTCGCTGGCCGCCGCCACTCCGGCCGAGCTGGTGCAATTGTGGTACCAGATGGCAATCAATGGCCGTCGCGATCTTGCGCTCGCACCCAGCCTGCGCGCGGGGTTCGAGATGAGCGTGTTGCGGATGCTCGCGTTCCGCCCGGCAGGCCCGGCGGCGAGCCGTGAGGTGGCGACCACGCCAGCGCGTAGTGAGCCAGTTTCCCGTTCTGGGCCCGTGACAGCCGAGTCTGGGTCGAAGCTCGGAACCGGTGTGACAGCCGCCATCCCTCCGGAAGTCTCCTACCCGGTTGCAGTCAAATCGGAAGCGGAACACCCGGCCAGCGCGAACTCGGTATCGGAGCCTGAGCCGGCACCGACGCCGACACCGGTCTCGACGACCCTGGCGCAAACATCGCAGCCACCGTCCGATGCCACCGCCACCGCCATCGCCATCGACGACGCCGCTGCCTGGCACCTCTGGGTCATGGCCAGCAGCCTCAAGGGCCCTGCGCGGGTGTTGGCCGAGCACGTCGGCTTCATCGCCTGCAGCGACGGCGTGCTGACGCTGGCGCTGGCGCCGGTCGATGAATTGCTGAACAAACCGGCGTTGGTACGGCAGATCGCCGAAGCATTGGCGCCGGCCCTGGGCCGCGTTCCAGAAATTCAATTCCAGCCCATGACTGGCGCCGATGGGCCGGTGTCGCTGAACCAGCGCAACGAGCGGGCGCGCGACGAACGACAGGCGGCGGCGGAACAGGCATTCCTGAACGATGCCCAGGTGCAGGCGTTGATCAGCCAGCATGGTGCGAAGGTGGTACCCGATTCGATCCGGCCGTTTGACGATGCCTGACCCGCGACCTTGACGATTGCGGGCGGCACCACAATCTCAACCGTTATCCATAACCGAAACGAGTAGACGAAATGCGTGGAAATATTGCCCAACTCATGCAGCAAGCGCAGCAGATGCAGGAAAACATGCAGCGTGCGCAGGAAGAGCTCGCCAACGTCGAGGTCACCGGCAACGCTGGCGGCGGCATGGTCAGCGTGACCCTGACCGGTCGCATGGAGTGCCGCAAGGTACGCATCGATCCGAGCGTGATCAGCGACGCGGAGATGACCGAGGACCTGGTTGCCGCGGCCATCAACGATGCCGTCAACAAGGTCAACGCGGCCTCGCAGGACAAGATGGGTTCGGCCACCGCCGGCATGCAGTTGCCGCCGGGGATGAAGTTGCCGTTCTGATCATGCCCGCTTTGATCAGGCCGTTGCGATCAAGCCGAAGCCGGGCGGACTTTCGATGAGCTCGCCGCTGCTGGAACAATTGATCGAAGCGCTGCGGGTGTTGCCCGGGGTAGGCCAGAAGTCCGCGCAACGCATGGCGTACCACCTGCTGGAGCGCGAGCGCGACGGCGGCCAGCGGCTGTCCGCGGCGCTGGCGGTGGCGATGGCGAAGATCGGCCATTGCGCGCGTTGCCGCGACTTCAGCGAGGATGACGTGTGTCCGACCTGTGCCAGCGCCTCGCGCGATGTCCACCAGCTGTGCGTGGTGGAAACCCCGGCCGATCGTCTCGCCATCGAGCAGGCGACCGGCTACCGGGGCCTGTACTACGTATTGCAGGGCCGGCTCAGTCCCCTTGACGGTATCGGCCCGGCCGAGCTGGGCCTGGACCGGCTGGACGCGCGACTGGCCGAAGGCGAGGTGTCGGAGCTGATCATCGCGACCAACCCGACGGTGGAAGGCGAGGCAACCGCGCATTACGTGGGCCAGATTGCGCGCCAGCACGCGGTGCATCCCAGTCGCCTGACCTACGGAGTGCCGCTGGGCGGCGAGTTGGAATATGTCGATCGCGGCACCTTGTCGCATGCCTTCGGCAGCCGCAGTGAGATGACCTGAGCCGACATGCGGCGAGCTGGGTGACAATGGCCCATCACTTAAGGTCCATTACCCCAGCCCATTACCCCATGGAGTCGCGTCATGACTGACCAGACCATCTTCGGCAAGATCATCCGCCGTGAATTGCCGGCCGATATCGTCTACGAGGACGAGCACCTGATCGCGTTTCGCGACATCGCCCCGCAAGCGCCGGTGCACGTGTTGTTCGTTCCCAAGACGCCGGTGGCGACCCTCGATGACCTGACCGAGGCGCAGGCGGCGATCGTCGGCCGGCTTGCCCATGCGGCAGCGTCATACGCCAGGCGAGAAGGCCTGGCCGACGAGGGTTATCGACTGGTGATGAACTGCAACGAGCATGGTGGCCAGACCGTGTTCCAGATCCATCTGCATTTGCTTGGCGGCGCGCCGCTGGGGCGGTTTGGCACGCCTGCGTGACGCCCCGCTACCGGGTTGTGCTTACCAATAGCCCCACCATGGCCACGGCGCCGGACGGGTGATCACGTCCACCCGCTCGCGGACCGGCCACAGGTAGACCACGTCGGCGGCGACCCGCGGGAAGCGGTAGTCGTACTCGCCGATCCGTCGGGTCTCGTAGCCGTCGATCCGGCCGGTAAAGGTCACTTCACGATTGACCTGGAACAATGCCGGGTCGTAGAAACCTTCGCGGCACGCGATGAAGCGGCCACCGACGTCATCCGTGGCCCAATACGGCCGGGCCTGGACAGTGAGCCGGGTCGAAATCATCTCGAAACAGGTGCGGTTGGATTCCGGCTCGACCTGCACGATGCGTCCACCCCAGCGCACCAGCGCGCCGGTGCGATCGGCCGTGGTGGCGTCGCGCGGGCTGACCTGTGCGAACTCTCCCTGCAACGGCATTGGCTGGGTGGCACAACCAGCCAGCAGTGCGGTGGCAAACGCGAGCATGACAAGACGGATGTTCATGGGGTTTCTCCGTGTCGAAGGGCCGTGCAGTCAGCGCTTGCCGGGTGGACGGTGGGCTCGCAGCGCTCGAGCAAGCTCACGCGACTGCTGTGATGGGGGACGTTGTCCCGATGGAAGTCTAGCGTAACGCCAATTGCTGAAACGCTCGCTGAGCCGAAGCAACTCGTCGCGCGCTTGTGGATGGACACCGCCGACCCGCTGTGCCCATCGGCCTGCTGGCTCGTTGGGCTCGCGTCCCAGCCCCAGCCGCTGGTAGCGCTGATCCAGCTGGTGCCAGGCACGCAGTACCGGATCGGCTTGGCGTTCACCGCGGCGGCTCCACCAGGCCATCCACAACAGTGCCAACAGCGCCGCGACGACGAACAACAGGCCCAGCCGGGCGCCTGCCAGGTGTTCGATGCCAAGCGGGCGCAGCATCCTTGACTGACGCTGTGCATCGAAGCCGAGTACAAGATCATTCCAGCCTCGGCGCATCCAATCACCTGCCTGGGACAGGCTGCCGCCGTTGCCCAACATGCGGCCGAACAGGCCGCTGGTGCCACCGCCGGCCATCAGGTCGTCGACGGTGTCGTAGATCCGCTCCGGGGCGACCGCCGCGGTCGGGTCGACGCGTGTCCAGCCACGCCCGGACAGCCACACCTCCGCCCAGGCATGGGCGTCGGAACGGCGGACCAGCCAATAATCACCCAGCGGGTTGTGGCGGCCACCGACATAACCGGTAACCACGCGTGCGGGAATGCCGGCGCTGCGCATCAGGATCACGAAGGCAGAGCTGAAGTGTTCGCAGAACCCTTCTTGCTGATCGAACAGGAACTCATCGGCCGAATGCCGCCCGGCGAGCGGGGTGCTGAGGGTGTAGGCGAAGTCCCGGCGTACCCAGTCCAGTGAACGCTGGACGATCCGGGCATCGTCATTGCCGGCTTCGGCGCGCCACTGCCGGGCGAGGGCGCGGGTCCGCGGGTTGAACTGGTCGGGCAGGGCGAGTGCCGCCTCGCGCACTGTGGATGACAGCCTTGGCTCGAAATCGGCCGGCGGAGCGGATTGGATCCGCCAGCGGGTCAGCGAGCTCAGCGGGCGCGAGGCAAACAAGCCGTAGGCATGGCCGAGCCGTGTGCCTTCGGGAGCGGCGAGCGGCAGGTCCAGCGCCAGCACCTGTCGACGTTCGGTGGGTTCAATCTCGACCTCATAGTCCCAGCGCTGTCCGGCAGGCGTTACCGCTGCCGCCGGTGAGCGGGTCAGCCGACGCGACCGGGTCCAACTGCGCCCGTCGAAATCAACCAGCACCGGCCCGCGCCAATACATCTGCGACGTGGGTGGGGTGGCGCCGAAAAAATGCACGCGCAACGCCGGCGTGTCGTCGACCATCAGGTCGATCCATTGGCCGGGGCTCATCTCATCGGATAGTCCGGTACGCGCCAATGCACGCTCGGGCAGGCCCCACAACGGTGATGCCAGCCGTGGGAACAGCCAGAATGCGGCCAGCGCCAACGGCAGCCCGATCGCCAGCAGGCGACCGGTTCCGGCAAGCCGGCGGCGGACGTCCATATCGATCGTGTCCCCGGACTCCAGGTCGGCCAGCCGTTGCAGCGCACCCAGCGCCAGCACCGTCCCGACCAGACTGAGCGCGAGCGTCAGCGGCCCCTGATCGAGCAGGAAGGCGGCGAACGGGCCAAACAGCGCAAACCCGACCAGGCTGCGCGCATCACGGACGGTGAAGGTCTCTGCCGGTTTCACCGCCAACATGGCCGCCAGTACGGCGCAACCGGTGTCGCGGCCAACGCTGAAGCCGGCGATGCTCAACAGTGCCGCCAACAGGCCGAACGCGAGTCCCAGCCGCCACACGACATGCAGCGGCTTGCGCCATGACAGCGCGGTGACCAGCACGGCCGCCGATCCAGCCAGCCATCCCAACGGCGACGGCAGCTGCAACAGCAAGGGGAACAGGCAGGCGCCCGCAGCCGCCAGCGTCCAACGCCGGCTGCCCGGGTCCAGCGCCCCTGCCAACGTTGACTCAGCCATGTGGCATCAGCGCCAGCGCACGCAGGCAGTCGTGACGGTGGATGGGGCCCTGCGCCGGTCCGATCGCAACCTGTCCTGGCAAGACCAACCGATAGCGGCGGCCATCGCGCTCGGCTTCGTCCACCCAGCGTGCCAGCCGCGCGATCCGCTGCTCACTGCCCAGCGGGCCGGCGTGATGCCAGTCCAGAACGATGTCCGTGCCCAGCGGTTGTTCGTATTCACGCACCAGCAAGGTGTCGCGACGGGCCGAGGATTTCCACGCGATTGCCTGACGGGAATCCCCACGGCGGTAGTTGCGCAGGTGGTGGACATCATCGCCGCTGGGGTGCAGCCGGCTTTGCACCCGGTCGCCGGACCCGGTCGGCAGCGCGGGTCCGTCGGCTTCGGGCCGTGGGTACACCAGCAGCGGCGCCGGCGACCAGATGTAGCACCAGGCGCGCGCCAGGCCGAGCGGGCGAGTGGTGGCGATAAGCAGCCGTCCCAGGTCCAACCAGCCACGCTGGAGAGTGGGTACGGGCAACTGTGCCTGGCCGTGACTCGGATCCAAATTGAGCACGGCCGAGGGAGGCCCCGTGTCGTCGCCGGCGTCGATGCGCTCCAGCGTCAATTGCAGGCCACGCCGCCTGCGCCCGTCATCGGCCTGGGCATGCAACCGCAGTAGCAGGTCGGTGCCGGCCGGAACCGGCTCCGCATCAATGGCCACGATCGCCAGACCGGTCAACTGCAACTGGGCGGCCACCAGGCTGGCCAGCCCGGCGCCGGCCAGCAACAACCCCAGCAGCAGGGCCGGGTTGTTGTTGTAGTTCAACGCGCCCAGCAGCATCGTGACCAGCAGCACCGCATAGAAGAGGCCGAATCGGGTCGGCAAGACGTACACGCGGCGCCGATCGAAGTGCGCGGGTAGCGTTTCGGGTTCCCGCGGACGGGTCCAGCCCAATGCCCAGCGGTGCCAACGTCGCATCAGCGGTCCCGACATCACCGATCAGTCCACGGCGACCGCATGCAGGATGGATTTTGCCAGCGCGGCGTCACTGCCGGCGTCGGCCTCGGCGACCAGGCGATGCGCCGCGACGGCCGCGAACAGCGTCTGGACGTCTTCAGGACGGGCATGGTCGCGGCCCAGCAACAGCGCATGGGCCCGGGCCGCGCGCAACAACGCCAGCCCGGCGCGTGGCGACAGCCCGACCCGTACTCCAGGATGCTTGCGGCTGCGGGCAAGCAGTGCCTGCACGTAGTCGACCAGTGCAGTGCTGGCATGCACCTCGATGACCGCACGGCGGATGGCGATGACGTCGTCCCGGGTCAGTCGTGGCTGGGCTTGGGCAATCAGCGCACGGCGATCGCGGCCGGCGAGCAGCTCGCGTTCCGCTTCCTGTCCGGGGTAGCCAAGCGTGAGACGCAGCAGGAAACGGTCAAGCTGGGAATCGGGTAGCGGGTAGGTGCCGGCCAGGTCGACCGGGTTCTGGGTGGCGATCACGAAAAACGGGTCGGGCAGTGCATGGGTGGTGCCGTCGATGCTGACCTGGTGCTCGGCCATCGCCTCCAGCAGCGCACTCTGGGTGCGGGGTGGGGCGCGGTTGATCTCGTCGGCGAGCAGTACCTGGGTGAATACCGGTCCCGGATGGAACTCGAAGCGTCTCGCCTGCGGGTCAAACACGGACACGCCCACGATGTCCGCCGGCAGCAGGTCGGAAGTGAACTGCACGCGCTGGAAGTCCAGCCCGAGGGTCGCGGCCAACGCATGGGCGAGCGTGGTCTTGCCAAGCCCGGGCAGGTCCTCGATCAACAGATGGCCCTGCGAGAGCAGCGAGACAAATGCCAGCCGCACCTCGAGGGATTTGCCCAGTACCAGTGAATTGACCTGCGCCTGGGCATCGTCAAGCGCATTTCGCAGTGTGTCCGGTAGCATGCGTGCCTTCGCCGAACCGATACCGGCATCGATTGCCGGGGTGGATACCGCCATGGTGCTCTCCGGGAGTTGCCCAGGCCGATGAATGCCAGACTTGGGCGGTGTCGTGGGTCGGGCCACCGATCGCGGCCCGTATCGCCATCGCCATCGCCAACGAGTGTAACGAGGTCGCAACTCCATGCGCGTAGTCCAACCGCCCCAATTCCCGCTGTCGGAATCTTCGTTCGGCGCTGACTCGCCGCAGCCAGGCTCGCCACCCGAGGGTGCGGGAGCGGCACGACGTTGGTTCTGGAGCCTGTTCGCGGTCGTGCTGGCGCTGAAAGTCCTGGTGGCGGCGCGGTTGCCGCCGTTCGTCGATGAGACCTTCTACTGGCTTGAGGGTCAGCACCTCGCGCCGGCGTACTCCGACTTGCCCGGCCTGACCGCATGGCTGTCGCGGCTGGGGGTGACCCTGGGAGGCAATACCGAGCTGGGGCTACGCCTGCCATTCCTGCTGATCGCGGCGCTGGTGCCGTGGCTGGTAGTGCGGATTACCCGGCGGGAATACGGCGAGACTTTCGGCTGGCAGGCGGGGTGCTTTGCCTTGTTGTTGCCGTTGTCCGGCACCTTGGGCCTGCTGGCCCTGCCCGATGCGGCGATGGCAGTGGCAACGTTGTTGTGCGTGGACGCGGGAGCGAAGCTGCTGCGGCAGGTCGACGCAGGCGCCGCGTTGGAATTGGCGGCGGGCCTGTCGATCGGAGCGCTGAGCCACTACCGGTTCATCGCCGTGATCGGTGTCGGCCTGCTGGCGCTGTTGCTCATCGCCGATGGCCGCAAGGTCCTGCGTGATGCCCGTACCTGGACCGCCGTTGCGATCGGTGCGGCGGCGTGGGCACCGCTGGTGGCATGGAACCTGGACAATTCCGACGCCGGCCTGCGATTCCAACTGGTCGACCGGCACCCGTGGGCATTCCATTTCGACGGCGTTTTGTTCATTGCGATCCAGGCGCTGATGGTGACGCCACTGTTGTTCGCGGCCCTGGCGATGGCGAGCTGGCGGGGGAGCAGGAGCGCGCTGCCGGTGTCACGTTATTTTGCGCTGCTTGGCGGCCTGGTGGTGCTGGGTTTCTTTGCGCTGGGATTCTTCGCCGATACCGAACGGGTCAGCTTTCATTGGCCACTGCCGGGCTATCTGGCCCTGTTGCCGCTGTTGCCGGCCGTGCTGGCGGCCTGGCCGCGCTGGTTGCGCGTCGCGACCTGGGCAACGGCAGGACTGGGTCTGATCGTGGTGCTGGGCTATTACGTTGCCGTCTCCGTGCCTGCGGTGCGGGAACGCGCTGCCGTGGAAAAATGGTACCCATCCAATTTTGCCGGATGGGATGAGCTGGCCGAGACGGTGCGCTTTACCCGCGCGCAGATGCCAGCCGGCACCCGCATCGTGGCCGGCAGTTTCAAGGTGGGCGCAGAACTGGGCTTTGCCCTGGGCAACGCGGAAATCCCGGTGCTCGACCACCCGCTCAACCACAAGCACGGCCGCGCGCCGCAGTTGCGTTTGTGGAACCTGCAGACGACCGGACGTGCCGGCTGGGCAGCACAGTTCGGCAAGCCGTGGGGCGAGGTGCCGGTGCTGCTGGTAGAGGCGGTCACCGACGTGCCCTACAAGGACCTGCTGCGTCGTTACCACGATCTGTGCCGGATGGTGGGCCCATTGCCGCCGCCACAGGTGATCAACGTCGACCATGGCAGTCAACGCTTCATGCTGTTCAAGCTTGATCCCCAAGCGCCTGTCAGCGGTACCTGCGTTGCCCCGGCGATGGCCTGGATAGACCGTCCGGTCGGAGGTGCCACGGTGGACCACACGTTCGAAATCGCCGGCTGGGCGTTCAAGGAAGGAGTGGGGCTGGAGCGCGTGGAGGTGCTGCTGGACGGTCAACCGGTGGCGGACGTCAAGTACGGGCTGGACAGCCCCGGCGTGGCCGACTATTGGAAAATCAGCAACGACCCGAACCATCCTGCGGTCGGGTTTGCCGGGCGCGTCGACCTGGGCGACGTGGAGCCAGGCCGCCATTGGCTCGGACTGCGCCTGCATGGCGCCGATGGCAGCGTGGAGGTGTGGTCGGAGCAGCCGCTGGAAGTCCTGCCACGCGAGACCGGCCAATAGCGGCCGGCGAATAACGGCAGGGTTGCAGCCGCTCACACTGCATCGAGCTCACTCCATCGAAGTGCGGGCCTGCTGGATCTGAGCCAGTTGTTGCTCGATCCGGGTCCCGGCCATCTCGATCGAGCCGCGTACCTCTTGCAATTCCTGCACACTTGCGCGCTGTCCATGTTCGCGTAACCAGATGCGCTGGCGCAGCATTTCACGCAGGGCGTCCTGGACCGGATCGGTGGCGTCTTCGCCCACCACGGCGGTGATCTCCGCGCGTGCAGCGCGTAGGCGCACCTCCAGCCTGTCGGCGGCATCCAGCAACTGCTGCATCTCGCGCTGGCGTCCATCGCCCGGGCGGCGTATCCGGGCAATGATGAACGCCACGACGGCCGCAGCGGAGGCCAGCACAAGCAACAGCGACAAAGGAGTGTTCACGGCGAGGATAATGGCTGGGCAGCGGTGGGATGGGCGTTCAGTCTGCCGTGCGTGCGTAAAGCGGGCAAACCCGCCGAACCGGCGTGCTCCCGTTTGGCGCGGCCATTGCCGGTAGATGCCCGGTTCCGGAGTCGGGCGGGGTTGCCGGGTTTGACACGCCAGCACGCGCTCCTTAACATTCTCGGGCTTATGTCCGCTGACGTGCCCAAAGTGACTGTACCCGAGGTTCTGGATGCGTGGCGCATGGTGGCAGCGCGTCGCGGTGTCGAGGGCCGCGTGCCGTTGGCAGCGTTGGTGCGGTTGCGTGACAGCTTGGTGGATAGCGACGGTGACGTGACCTATTCGCTGGATTTTGGCACTGACGAGCTACGGGTCCCGTATGTAGAGCTGCGCGCGCAGGCGTCGTTGCCGCTGTTGTGCCAGCGCAGTCTTGAGCGGTTCCTGTTCCCGGTGGCGATTGTGCAACGGCTTGGCCTGATCCGTGATGAAGCCGACGAGGCGGCATTGCCGGAGGGGTACGAGCCGCTGCTGGTGCCGCCCGACGGCATGCTGTCACCGGTTGCACTGGTCGAAGATGAGCTGATCCTGACGATACCGGTGATACCGGTGAAGCCCGGAACAGAAGCAATGGAAGCAGATTGGCCGGCGCCTGCGGCCGACCTGGAGCGCGTCAACCCGTTCGCGGCGTTGTCGGCACTGAAAAGCAAGGCGGACAAGTCGAACTAGAACTTCGAGTTGTCCTTCGAATCAAGCGTTATTCACGGTTTTCCCTGGAGTTAAGATCATGGCTGTCCAGAAGTCCCGCGTTTCCCCGTCCAAGCGTGGCATGCGCCGCGGCCACGACTCGTTGACCAGCAAGCTGCTGTCCACCGACCCGACCACCGGCGAGATCCACGTCCGCCACCACGTCACCGCTGACGGTTACTACCGCGGCAAGAAGGTGATCAACACCCAGGCCAACGTTGCCGACGAAGAGTAAGCTGCCTCACGTGCGTTACATCGCCGCTGCCCGCGAAACACGCGTGCGGCGGCCGTCGCTGGAGTGGTGATGACTGATCGAATTTTCTCCCGCATTGCGGGCACTGGCAGCTATTTGCCGGAAAAAGTCCTGACCAATGCCGATCTGTCGAAGATCGTCGAGACCAGTGACGAATGGATTGCGTCGCGCACCGGTATTCGCCAGCGCCATGTCGCGGCGGAGGGTGAGACCACCAGTGACCTGGCTTATCACGCCGCGGTGCGTGCCATGGAGGCGGCCGGGGTCGAGGCGTCCGAGCTGGATTTGATCGTGCTGGGCACGACCACGCCCGACATCATATTTCCGTCCACCGCCTGCCTGGTCCAGCACCGCCTGGGCGCCAACGGCTGTCCTGCATTCGACGTCAACGCCGCATGTTCAGGCTTCATCTACGGGTTGGCGGTCGCGGACCAGTTCATTCGCTCCGGTTCAGTGAAGACGGCGCTGGTGATCGGTGCGGAAACCCTGACCCGGATGCTGGACTGGACCGATCGGGCCACCTGCGTGCTGTTTGGCGATGGCGCCGGGGCAGTGGTGCTGAAAGCCGACAGCGAAGCGGGCATCCTCAGTACTCACCTGCATGCCGACGGTGGCAAGAAAGATTTGCTGTACAACCCGGTCGGGGTCTCGGTCGGCTTCAAGCCCGAGGAGCACAACGCCGGGGTGAAGGTGATGATGACCGGCAACGATGTGTTCAAGCACGCGGTCAAGGCGCTTGATGCGGTCGTTGAGGAAACCCTGGAGGCCAACGGCCTGGACCGCAGCCAGATCGATTGGCTGATCCCGCACCAGGCCAACCTGCGCATCATCGAGCTGACCGCCAAGCGGCTGGAGATGCCGATGGAACGGGTGGTGGTCACCGTCGACAAGCACGGCAACACCTCATCGGGCTCAGTGCCGCTGGCATTGGACGAGGCGGTGCGTTCGGGCCGGGTAAAGCGTGGTCAACTGGTGCTGTTGGAGGCGTTCGGCGGCGGATTTACCTGGGGCTCGGCGCTCTTGCGCTATTGAGCGGGCAGTAATGACCGCAATCCCACGGCCCGGTCGGGCCGGATCCATGCTGATCGATGCCGTCCTGCACGGGGCGTTGACTGTACGCCACGGTACAGACACCTCGCTGGGTTCACTCGTATCATGGTGTGTTCCATCTGCAGGGGACGTCGTGTGAGCGATTCTCAACACAGCGACCAGCAACTCGCTTTCATCTTTCCAGGTCAGGGTTCGCAATCGCCGGGCATGCTCGGTGAGCTCGCCCGGGACTGGCCGCTGGTGGCCGAGACGTTTGCCGAAGCCAGCGCCGGTGCCGGGGTCGATCTGTGGGCGTTGAGCCAGGACGAGTCTGCGCAGCAGCTCAACCAGACCGAATTCACCCAGCCGGCGTTGCTGGCGGCAGGCGTGGCGGTATGGCGCCTGTGGCAGTCGCGCGGCGGTACGCGTCCGGCGCAACTGGCCGGCCACAGCCTGGGGGAGTACAGCGCCCTGGTGGCCGCCGGCGTGCTTGAGCTGGGCGAGGCCGCCAGGCTGGTGCGCCTGCGCGGTCAGTTGATGCAGGACGCCGCACCCGCCGGCACCGGTGCGATGGCCGCGATACTGGGTGCTGACGATGCGTTGGTCGAGCAGGTCTGCCAGTCGGTCTCAGGCAAGGAGGTCGTGGTGCCGGCCAACTACAACTCTCCGGGCCAGATCGTGATTGGTGGCGATACCGCCGCCGTCGACAAGGCCTTGGTGCAGCTGGCCGAGCGCGGCGTTCGCAAGGTGGTCAAGCTGGCCGTCAGCGTGCCATCGCACACGCCGCTGATGCGCGACGCTGCAGACCAACTGGCCAAGGCGATGGACGATATCCGTTGGCAGCCGGCGCTGTTGCCGGTGATACACAACGTCGATGCCAAGGTGCACGAGGGCAGCGAGGCGATCCGTGATGCATTGGTGCGCCAGCTGTACCTGCCGGTGCAGTGGACTGGTTGCATGCAGGCACTGGCCGAGCGCGGCGCACGGCGGTTCGTCGAGTGCGGTCCGGGCAAGGTGCTCACCGGCCTGGTCAAGCGGATCGACAGGACGCTGGAAGCACGCTCGATCGGCACGGCGGCTGATTTCGAAGCCACCCTGGCCGATTGGAAACAATAGCCATTCATTCGCAGGCCACCGGCAACGGTGCCTGCCAGCAGGAAGACGAAAGACATGAGCACACAACCCCTCAGCGGCGAGATCGCCTTGGTCACCGGCGCCAGCCGCGGTATTGGCGCGGCGATTGCCGACGAACTGGCGGCCCAGGGCGCGACCGTGATCGGCACCGCCACCAGCGAGCGCGGCGCCAACGCGATTGCCGAGCGCCTGGTCGGGCGCGGCGGGCACGGCCGCGTCGTTGACGTGGTCGACGCCGCGGCAACAGCTGCGCTGATCGACAGCATCGGCAAAGACATCGGCGCGATTTCGATCCTGGTCAACAATGCCGGCATCACCCGCGACAACCTGTTGTTGCGCATGAAGGACGAGGACTGGCAGGCGGTGATCGACACCAACCTGAGCAGCGTCTATCGCACCTCCAAGGCGGTGATGCGCTCGATGATGAAGGCGCGTCGCGGCCGTATCGTCAATATCGCGTCGGTCATCGGCGCGACCGGCAACGCAGGCCAGGCCAACTACGCAGCGGCGAAGGCGGGCATCATCGCGTTCAGCAAGTCGCTGGCCAAGGAGATTGGCAGCCGTGGGATCACCGTCAACGTGGTCGCCCCCGGCTTCATTGACACCGACATGACCCGCGCACTGCCGGAGGATGCCAAAAACGCGATGCTGGGCCAGATTGCGCTGGGCCGTTTCGGCGAGCCGGCCGACATCGCACGGGCGGTGGCATTTCTCGCCGGACCGTCTGCGGCTTACATCACCGGCGAGACCCTGCACGTGAACGGCGGAATGTACATGTCGTAGTTCCGCGACAGGCAACGGTAACCAAAGGGCTCCGCGATCGTCGCGAAGCTCTCGATTCCACTACACTATTCCATCGAATATCCCGTCCGGGAGGAGTGAATACCAATGAGCAGCATCGAAGAACGCGTCAAGAAAATCGTGGTCGAGCAACTGGGCGTCAAGGAAGACGAGGTCACCAACAACGCCTCGTTCGTTGACGATCTCGGCGCCGACTCCCTTGATACCGTCGAGCTGGTGATGGCGCTTGAAGAAGAGTTCGAGTGCGAGATCCCGGACGAGGAAGCCGAGAAGATCACCTCGGTGCAGCAGGCGATCGATTACGTGACGACCCACGTCAAGGCGTAACAGGGCCGCAGGTCGTGGTGCGACCGGTCCAGGACCGGCGCCCCATGCCCGGCAGCACCGACCGGGGCCGCATCACGCGGCCTTGAGTTTATCCAACGTACGAAACACGTCAGGCGCGTCATGGACCCCGTGACGGCGCGTCCGCAAGCGGAGTTCCTCATGTCCAATCGACCAGCCTCCAGCAGGCGCGTAGTCATCACCGGCCTTGGCATCGTCTCGCCGCTGGGTAACGACCTGGCCAGCAGCTGGGACGGCATCATCAATGGTCGCTCCGGCATCGGCCCGATCAGTCACTTCGACACCACCGGTTTCACCACCCGGATCGCCGGGCAAATCCATGACTTCGACATCACCCATTGGGTGCCGGCGAAGGATGCGAAGAAGATGGACCGCTTCATCCATTACGGCGTCGGTGCCTCGTTGATGGCGCTGGCCGATTCCGGGCTGGAGATCGACGACGGCAACGCCGAGCGGATCGGCGCGCTGATCGGATCAGGTATCGGCGGCATCCTCGGGATCGAGGAGCAGACCGCAAAGTACCTGGCCGGCGGCCCGCGCAAGATCTCACCGTTCTACGTGCCCAGCACGATCATCAACATGCTCCCCGGCCAGGTGTCGTTGCTGACCGGCATCAAGGGCCCCAATTTTTCCGCGGTCTCGGCTTGCGCCACCTCCAATCATTCGATCGGCATGGCGATGCGCCTGATCCAGTACGGCGATGCCGACGTGATGCTTGCCGGTGGCGCCGAGCGCGGTTCCTCGCCGACCTCAGTGGGCGGATTCTGCTCGATGAAGGCGATGTCGACCCGCAACGACGACCCCACCCGCGCCTCGCGCCCTTGGGACAAGGACCGCGACGGCTTCGTGCTCGGCGACGGTGCCGGCGTCCTGGTGCTGGAGGAGTACGAGCACGCCAAGGCCCGTGGCGCGCGGATTTATTGTGAGCTGGTCGGCTTCGGCGCCAGCTCCGATGCGTTCCACATGACCGCGCCCAGCGAGGACGGCGAAGGTCCGGCGCGCTGCATGGTCGCGGCGATGCGGGACGCGGGCGTCAATCCCGAGCAGGTCGGCTATCTCAATGCGCATGGCACCTCGACCCCGCTGGGCGATCTTGCCGAGACCCTGGCGATCAAGCGCGCGTTCGGCGACCACGCCTACAAGACGATGGTGAGCTCGACCAAGTCGATGACCGGCCACTTGCTGGGTGCGGCTGGCGGTGCCGAGGCGATCTTCTCGATCATGGCGCTGCATACCGGAATCATCCCGCCGACGATCAACCTGGAGGAGCCGGGCGAAGGCTGCGACCTGGATTACGTGCCGAACGTGGCGCGCGAGGCGAAGATCGATGTCGCCGTGTCCAATGGGTTCGGCTTCGGCGGCACCAACGGCACCCTGGTGTTCCAGCGGCTCTGACGGCATCCCGGACGCCGGTGCTCGATGGTGTCCAATCAACGATCAACATGGCCCTGACGTACCCGCTGGCTTCCCCGGTCGACCTGCTGGACCTGCATCGGCATGCACCCTCGCGCTACCCGCTGTTGCTGGAGTCCAGTGCCGCCGGCACCGTCCAGGGGCGTTGGGATGTGTTGCTGGCTGCCAATGGTGAATCGTTGCAGCTTGATCCCGATGGGCTGGTTCGCGATCAGCGCGGTGTCGTGGTCGGCGATGACTTCCTGCAGGCACTGGACAACGCCTGGCAAGCGGAACGGGTCGAGCGGGACGAGCCTCGTTGGCCCTTCCGCGGCGGCTGGGCGCTGTTGCTGGGTTATGAGCTGGCGGCCCAGATCGAGCCGGTGCTGAAGCTGCCGCCCGCGCCGGGTGGCTTGCCAGTGGCAGTGGCGATTCGTTGCCCGGCCGCAATATTGCGTGATCACGTCACCAGCGACTGCTTCGCATTGGCCGAGCCGGAATATGGGTGCTTGCTTGAAGCTGTCGCGGTCGATCTGGCTTCCCTGGCCGGACAGGCACCGATGTCCGCGTGGCAACCCCCATCATCGATTCGGGAGGATCTGCCACAGCGGTATCTCGACGGCGTCGCCCGGGTGCTTGACTACCTCGTTGCGGGTGATGTGTTCCAGGCCAATGTGTCGCGTGGTTGGTGCGCGTACTTTGATGCGCCGGTGGCTCCGGCGGCGCTGTTCCAGCGACTGCGCAAGAATAATCCGGCGCCGTTCGCCGGCATCTTCTCGGGCGCTGGTGTTGGCGCCGATGCGGATGCGGACGCGACTTCATGCGGCGGTGCCGGTGACTGGTCCGTGGTCAGCGCTTCGCCGGAGCGATTGGTGTCGGTGCGCGGCGGCATGGTCGAAACCCGTCCCATCGCCGGCACCTGCGCGCGGGTAGCGGGTGACGACGACAGCGCCCGGATCAGCGAGTTGATCGCGCACCCCAAGGAGCGTGCGGAGCATGTGATGTTGATCGACCTGGAACGCAACGATCTTGGCCGGGTCTGTGTGCCCGGCAGCGTGGAGGTCGACGAGTTGATGGTGGTCGAGAGCTATGCCCACGTCCACCACATCGTCAGCAACGTGCGCGGCCGCTTGCGTGAGACCGTGACTCCAGGCGAGGTTATCCGCGCCGTGTTTCCGGGTGGAACCATCACCGGGTGCCCGAAGGTGCGTTGCATGCAGATCATCGCCGAGCTCGAAGGCCAGGGCCGCGGCAGCTATACCGGCGCAATGGGCTGGCTCAACCGGGACGGCGACCTGGACCTCAATATCCTGATCCGTAGCGCGGAGATCGAGATGGACACATTGCGCTTTCGCACCGGCGCCGGGATCGTGGTCGACTCCGATCCGGTCCGGGAGCTGGACGAGACCCGTGCCAAGGCACGAGGAATGCTGCGCGCGCTCGGGTTTGGCGATGACAGTTGTAGTGGTGCCCGGCAATGATGGGAACGACGGGCCCGGGCACGATCGGCAGTGGCTGCGGAGGATCGCCAGGTCAGGGTGGTGGAACGGCTGAGCCGCACGATGGGACGACGCGATTGTTCAGCGGCACCCGGCGCATAGGGATGATCCGTGCAGACGATCGTGCGCTGAGCTATGGCGAGGGCCTGTTCGAGACCCTTCGTGCCCATCGTGGCAGCTTGCCGTGGTGGGACATGCATTGGGCCCGGTTGGAGCGTGGCGCACGCTGCCTGCAGATACCCACGCCCCCGGTGACGCAGGTTCGCGACCAGGCCGAGCGCCTGCTTGATGGCGCCGACGGCGTGTTGAAGCTGCGGCTCAGCCGCGGCAGTGGCGGCCGTGGATACGCGCCACCGACCCACCCGCAGCCAAACTGGATGCTGTCGCTACACCCTTTGCCAGCACCGGCACCGACGGCGGGCCTGACCCTGCGCTGGTGCGATATCCGGCTGTCGATACAGCCGGCATTGGCCGGGTTCAAGCATTGCAACCGGCTTGAACAGGTGCTGGCACGGGGTGAGTGGCACGACGCCGACGTGGCCCATGAAGGCCTGATGCGCAGCATGGATGGCGACGTGGTTTGCGCTACGGCGGCGAACCTGTTTGTACTGCACGGTGATCAGTGGAGTACCCCGGAAGTGGATCGCTGCGGCGTTGCAGGCGTGTGTCGCCAGTGGTTGCTGGAGCGTTTTCCAATCCGGCAGGCCAGGTTGTCGCCGGCTGATGTCGAAACTGCCGATGCGATCGTCCTGACCAACGCGGTGCGGGGTATCCTGCCTGTCGCCCGGTTGGGCGAGCGCGGATGGCAGCCACACCCGATGGTGGCCCAGTGGCAGGACCGTCTCGCCGCCGAGCATCCCGCATTCGCCAAGCCGACAGGCACGGAGGTATCGTGAGTCGTTCCCGCAAGCATCGTTTTGGTGCGTTTTTGCTGTTGATACTGGTGCTGTCGCTGATCGTCGCGGCGGTCGCGGGATTCTGGGCATGGCAACGCTACACCGCCTTCGCCACGACGCCGATTGCCGGCCTGCAGGTGGGCGACAGCGTGGTCATCGATCGTGGTGATTCGCTGCCGGTCGTGGTGTCCAAGCTGCGCCAGGCGGGCGTCCGCGAAGGCGGCGAATACGAGTGGCGCCTGCTGGCCCGCCAACTCGGTGCCGCGTCCACCCTGCATGTGGGTGAGTACGCACTCGACCCGGGCATCTCGCCGCAGGAGTTGCTGATCGCGATGGGACGAGGCGACATCATCCAGCATCGCTTCACGATCGTGGAGGGTTGGAGCATCCGCGAGCTGCGGGCGGCATTGGCCAGCGCGGAGCCACTGGAGCACGCCGCAACCGGCCTCGATGCCGCCGCGCTGATGGAGGCGCTGAATTACCACGACGAGCATCCGGAAGGCCGGTTCCTGCCCGAGACCTACCTGTACAGTCGCGGTGACAGCGACCTGGACCTGTTGCGCCGCGCCCACGATGCGATGGACCGGGCATTGGCTGCCGCTTGGGAAGCGCGCGACCCCGAGATCGGCCTGGAAAGTCCCTATGAGATGCTGATCATGGCGTCGATCGTGGAGAAGGAAACCGGGATCGCATCCGAGCGCCCGCAGATTGCCGGAGTGTTCGAGCGCCGACTGAAAATCGGCATGAAGTTGCAGACCGACCCCACCGTCATCTATGGCATGGGTGCCGACTACGACGGCAATATCCGTCGCAGCGACCTGACCACCGACACCCCGTACAACACCTACACCCGCAGCGGACTGCCACCGACCCCGATCGCGATGCCGGGCGTGGATGCGCTGCAGGCGGTCGCCCATCCGGCATCGGGCGATGCGTTGTATTTCGTTGCCGTCGGTGATGGCAGTGGCCGCCATCTGTTTGGCAAGTCGCTGGCCGAACACCAGGCCAACGTGCGCAAGTACCTGCACAACTACCGCCAGCGCATGCGCCAAGCGCAGGACGCGAGCCCGACCCCATGAGCCTGCTGGTGCAACCGCGATTGCTGAGTCTGGAAGGTGGGGAGGGCGCCGGCAAGTCGACTGTGATGGCTGCACTGGTGGAGGCGTTGCGGGCATCGGGAGAGTCGGTCGTATGCACCCGCGAGCCGGGGGGCACGCCGATGGCCGAGCAGATCCGCGACTTGCTGTTGCGCAGCGGCGATGAGCCGCACGCGCCGGAAACCGAGTTGTTGCTGATGTTCGCCGCGCGTTCCCAACATGTTCGCCAACTGGTCCTGCCGGCGCTGCAGCGCGGCGCATGGGTGATCAGCGACCGATTCACTGATGCCAGCTATGCCTATCAGGGGGCGGCACGCGGCGGCGACCCGGATTTCATCACCGAGCTGGAGCGGCGCGTGGTGGGCATCGTCCCCGGCCGGACCCTGCTGCTCGACGTGCCGGTCCAACTCGGCCTGCAACGCGTGCGCGGGCGAGGAAACAGCGATCGGATCGAAGCGGAGGCTGACGATTTCTTCGAGCGCGTGCGCGCCGCCTATCTGGCCCGCGCCGCCGCCGACCCGTCGCGGTTCCGGGTGATCGACGCCAGCCAGTCACCAGTTGCTGTGGCGAGCGAAGCGATCGCCCACCTGCGTGCACACCAGGCAGCATTGGCATGAGTGCGTTCGCACCCTGGCAACAGCGCGTCTACGACCACGCTGCCAGTGCTATTGATGCCGGCCGCCTCGGTCATGGCCTGCTGTTCTGTGGCCCGGCCCGGCTGGGCAAGCTGGCGGTGGCCGAGCGTCTCGCCAAGCGCTTGTTGTGTCTGGATCGCGCGGCCGGTGGCGAGCCCTGCGAGGCGTGCCGCAGCTGCCGCCTGTTTGCGGTACGTTCGCAAACCGATCCGGTCGAGCTGCGTCCCGATGGGTCGTTGGCGCATCCTGGAGGACATACCGGCCATCCGGACTTCTCGCAGATCAGCTACGGCATCAATGACAAGGCGAAGCCCAAGCCCAAGTCGCGTTCCGAGATCGTGATCGAACAGATGCGCAAGCTCTCCGAGCGGATGGCCCTGAGCCCGCACTATGGCGAGGTCAAGATCGCGATCATCGAGCCGGCCGATGCGATCAACCATGCCGGTGCCAATGCCCTGCTCAAGACGCTGGAGGAGCCGGTTGACGGCCGTTACCTGTGGCTGGTCAGCGCCAATCCCTCGCGGCTGTCGGCGACCATTCGCAGTCGTTGCCAGAAGCTTGAGTTTCGTCTGCCACCGCAAAGTGAAGCTTTGGCCTGGTTGCAGCAGCAGGGTCACGCACAGGTCAAGGCCGCCGAGGCGCTTGCTGCGGCCCGCGGCCATCCGGGTCTGGCCCAAGAATGGCTGCAGGGAGATGGCCTGGACCTGCGGCGTCAGGTGGCAAGCGACCTGGAGCAGGTGGCCCGCGGCCAACTGGCCGTCGTCGAGACTGCGCAGCGCTGGGTAGCGGACGGCGATGCCGATCAGCGCCTGAGCTTCGCCGCCGACCTGGCCTTGACGATGGCCAGGCAAGCCGATGGCTTGACCGACCCGATGGGCACGCGCAGTCTGGCAACATGGTTTGACCGCGCCAATCGCGCGCGCGGACTGTTGCGTACTACGGTTCGTGCCGATCTGGTGGTGGTTGAGTTGTTGATGGCCTGGCGCATCGCACAAGCACGCAGGGCCGCCGGGAAACGTGGGGACAGCACTATGCAGGGGAAAGCGTCATGAGTGGAGCAGGTGGGGCGAGCCAGGGCATCGTGACCCTGGCGGTGAAGGACAAGGCGGCGCTGTACAACGCCTACATGCCCTATATCCGCCATGGCGGCATCTTCGTGCCGACGGCCAAGCGGTATTTCCTTGGTGACGAGGTGTTCCTGCTGTTGACCCTGCCCGAGTCCGGCGAGCGCCTGCCGGTGGCCGGCAAAGTCATCTGGGTAACGCCTGCCGGTGCCCAGGGCAACCGTCCTTCCGGCATCGGCATCCAGTTTGCCGATACCGCTGAAGGCGAAAGCCTGAAGGGCAAGATCGACGCGCTCCTGGCGGGCAGCCTGGAGGCGGAGCGCGCGACCCACACCATGTAGTCGGTCGCACCGTGTCAGCGGTGCAAGACTCAACGCAACGCGGCGGAGTCCCAGCCGGGTCGCGGTGCAAATCGATCGCCGTGCCGGGCTTGCAGCTGCTTGAGGCGCTCCAGCAGCGCGTCCGCGCCGGTCTCGCGGATGTACTGGATCGGCCCCCCCCGGAACGGTGCGAACCCGGTACCGAAGATCACCCCGGCATCCAGCAGGTCGGCATCGGCAACGACTCCGTCGTGCAGGCAGGCGACCGCCTCGTTGAGCATCGGCAGGATCAGGCGATCCTCGATGTCGGCGGGCGCTTCGTAGTTCTCGGGCAATTCCGGCTTGATCGCCTTGCCGTCCTCCCACTTGTACAGCCCCTGCCCATCCTTCTTGCCGCGCTTGCCCGGCTCGGCCTGGGTGGCGAGCGCGTCGGGCACCTGCAGGCCGAGGAATGGCGACAGCTCCGCGCCGACCCCGGCCGCGACGTCCAGACCGACCGTGTCGACCAGTTCGATCGGTCCCATCGGCATGCCAAACTTTTCCGCTGCCTTGTCGATCGCCTTGCCGGGAATGCCTTCCGCGTAGGCGGTGACCGCTTCCAGCATGTACGGGAATAGCACCCGGTTGACCAGGAACCCCGGGGTCCCGGCCACCGGGACCGGCAGCTTGCCGATCGCCTTGCAGAAGGCGGCCAGGCGCTGCCGGGCTTCCGCGGACAGTCCATCGTGGAGCACGATTTCGACCAGCGGCATCAGCGCAACCGGGTTGAAGTAGTGCAGTCCGGCGAACTGCGCCGGGCGCTGGATCCCATCGCGCAACTCAAGCAGCGGAATCGACGAGGTGTTGGTGACCAGCAACGCATCGGGCTTCATTTGCGGCTCCACCGCCGCGTACAGCTCGCGCTTGGCGGCCGGTTGCTCGATGATCGCCTCGATCACCAGGTCCGCCTTGCCCGCGCCGTCGCCGGCAAGGTCGGCTTTCAGTCGCGCTGCCACGGCCGGTCGCTTGCTCTCGTCCTTGACCTTCTTGGCAAACAGCTTGCCGGCGCGCTCCATCGCGGTGTCGATGTAGCGTTGCTCACGATCGTTGAGGGTGACCTGGAAGCCCTTGTAGGCCGACCATGCCGCGATGTCGCCGCCCATCACCCCCGCGCCGATCACATGCACGTGCTGGATGCCGTGATCCCCGCCGCCGGCGGCCTTCAGCCGCTCTTGCAGGAAGAACACCCGGATCAGGTTGCGCGCGGTCGGGGTCGAAGCGAGCTTGGCGACCGATTTGCGCTCGGCAGCCAGCCGCGCCTCGATTCCGCCGCCGGTGGTCTTCCAGGTGTTGATCAACGCGTACGGCGCCGGGTAATGCTCCTTGCGGGCCTTGCGCGCGACCTGCTTGAGCAGCATCGGCGCGATCACCTGGCGCGCCGGCCAGATGTTGCTCAGCCAGCCCATCGCGCGCTGCTTGAGCGGACGCTTGCCACCGCGCAGCACCAACGTGGCGGCGGCATCGACCAGAGTCGCCTTGTCCGTGGTCTTGTCGATGAGCCCGTTCGCGCGTGCCGCCGAGGCCGACAAGGTGCGCCCGGTCAGCATCATGTCAAACGCCGCCGGCGCGCCGATCAATTTTGGCAACCGCACGCTGCCGCCCCAGCCCGGATAGATGCCGAGTTTGACCTCGGGCAGGCCGATCCGGGTCGAGGGATCCTTGCTGGCGACACGGTAGTCGCAAGCCAGGGCCAGCTCGGTGCCACCGCCCATGCAGAAGCCGTGGATCGCCGCGGCGGTGGGGCAGGGCAACCCGGCCACGCGCTGGAACACCTGCTGGCCACGCTTGAGTGCGCCGGCGACATTGCCTTGCTCGTCGAAGCTCCGGAACTCCTTGATGTCGGCGCCGGCGATGAAACCGCTGTCCTTGGCCGACCGGAATACCACGCCCTTGGGCGGATCGCTGGCCAGCCGCTCCACCAGCGAGTCCAACTCGATCAGCACGTCCTGCGATAGCGAGTTGACGGCTTCGCCGGCACGGTCGAGCGCCAACACCAGAACGCCATCGGGGCGTACTTCTGCGTGCCAGTGCTGGACGCGCAAACCGGCGAATGTCGGCACTGCGGTGTCATGAGGGGCCATGCGGCACCATCCGTTCAAGTATGGATCAAGCCGCTATCATCCCGAGGTTGTTTGACCTGCGTCAAATAGGGCAACGTCGACACAGCTTGGACATCAATGGGCCGATGATGGTTGCGGTCGTGCCATGGCGCCCCAATCGTTGTGGTAGTTGAACTTTCGTCCCGACAGGGTTGTCTCATTGCTTGGCCATGGCCGAGCTGACAGGAGTGCCGGCGCGCGGTATGGCCGAAAATGATCTGGACCAGGAACTGGTCAGGCGTGTGCAGCAGGGCGACAGCACTGCGTTCGATGCATTGGTGCTCAAGTACCAGCATCGGATCGTGGCGTTGATCGGCCGCTACATCTCTGACTGGAGTGAATGCCAGGACGTCGCCCAGGATGCATTCATGCGCGCTTATCGTGCGATGCCGAACTTTCGTGGCGATGCGCAGTTCTACACATGGTTGCACCGTATCGCCGTGAATACCGCCAAGAACCACCTGGTTGCGCAAAAACGTCGCCCGCCGACCGATGACATTGACGCTGGCGATGCCGAGCAATTTGATGTCGGTGTCCGCCTGCGTGACAACGACACCCCGGAACGCGAACTGATGCGCCACCAGGTGGAACAAACGGTGATGCGCGTGGTCGAAGGATTGCCGGAAGACCTGCGTGTGGCGATCAGCCTGCGCGAGGTCGATGGTCTGAGCTACGACGAGATCGCACAGAAAATGGAGTGTCCAATCGGAACCGTGCGCTCGCGGATTTTTCGTGCCCGCGAAGCGATCGATATCGAATTGCGCCCCCTGCTTGACCAGGAACACGACTCCCCGGAGCGGAAACAGTGATGCCGAACAGTCCAATCCATGACGCCGACCACCATGATGCCGATCGCGAGACCCTCAGCGCGCTGTTTGATGGCCAGTTGGAGGGTGACACGGCGCGTTTCGCGCTGAAGCGACTTGGGCACGATGCGCAGTGGCGGCGGACCTGCGGTCACTGGCAGCTGGCCGGTGATGTCTTGCGTGGAAACACAGGTGACCTGGCGCCGCCGGACTTCGCAGCGCGGGTGATGGCAGCGGTGGCGCGCGAATCGCGGGAAGCCATGCCCGCAGCGTCGACGCATTCCGTCGCCTCGGGGGCCGTGGCCACGGCTCGTCGACGCTGGATCGGCGGCGCGGCGCTGGCCGCCTCGGTCGCGATGGCAGCGTTGTTCGTCGTGCGTCCGTTGACCCAGACCGCCGCTCCGATGCTGGAAACATCGGCCCAGCAGATCACCTCCAGCGGGGCAGCGGGCGGTTCAGCCACTGCCACGGCGGACGGTGTGGTTCCTGCACCGATGCTGCAGGCACCCACGCTGCAAGTCGCCAGCGTGCCGCAAGCGCCGTTGCCACAAACCGGGACTCTCGAACCTACGACCTCCACCGGAGGTGCTCCGGCAACCGCCGCAGCCGCGACCGCGACCGTCATCGCGGTTGCCGAACTGCCGCGGCGTGCCAGTGAGCGTCGTTCGCGCGGACAATCCCAGCGCGCCGCTTTGCGTGGTGTGAAGCGCGAGGCACCGATGCAAGCGCTTGCCGCCGCGTCGGCCACGCCAGCCTCGCCGCCGGTGATGCCCACGATGGCCGTGGCAGATGCGGCCGGCTCGTCGGTACACCCGTTCCAGCCTCGCGGCGAGATTGCGTCGCGGCCTTGGCCGCGTGCGGCGTTACCCGATTACCCGATTGCCGGCGGAACCCTGACGGCCAGCTACGACGGTAACAGCGTTACCGAGCAGCCATCGCCGTCGTTTTATCCGTTCGAGCCGCAGGCTTTGCACGATGACGGGGCCGCCTCGCGATCGAACTGGCCGCAGGCCACCGATTTGCCGTGACCTGAGCGTGGCCGTGACCCTGCGCGTGACTGCCGCCGCCGACACCGCCGTCGAGCCGGTCGCCCACGACTCCGCACATACCCTTCCTCGCAACTTCAGGCCGATTCCATGAACCGTCCCTTTCGTTCCATTGCCTTGCTCGGCACGCTTGCCGCTGCCATGCCCATCGCCTGCACAGCGCAGCAATCGCCGACGGTCGCGGTGGCGGCCTCGCAGGCGGTCACGCCGCCAACCGCACAGCCGATCGTCAGCGGCCTGCCGGATTTCACCGCACTGGTGAAGCGGGTGGGCCCGGCGGTGGTCAACATCAGCGCGGAGACCGCGCCGCGCCGCAGCAGGTCGCAGCAAGGGCTGCCCGATGGCGTCGAGGAGCTGTTCCGTCGCTTCGGGATGCCGTTCCCGGGCGCGCCGGGTGGACCGCACGGCCCACGCGGTGGCGCGACGTCGCTGGGCAGCGGGTTCGTGATTTCCGACGATGGCTACGTGCTGACCAACTTCCATGTGGTCGATGGGGCCGACACCGTCACCGTGACCTTGTCGGACCGCCGTGAGTTCCAGGCCGAGGTGGTCGGCAGCGACGAGCAATACGACATCGCGCTGCTGAAGATCGATGCCGACAACCTGCGCTGGCTGCGTCCGGGCCAGTCCTCGACACTGCAACCAGGCCAATGGGTGGTGGCGATCGGCTCGCCGTTTGGTCTGGATCATTCGGTGACCGCCGGGATCGTCAGCGCCGTCGGCCGCTCCAACCAGTATTCCGGCCAACAGTACGTGCCCTTCATCCAGACCGACGTGGCCATCAACCCGGGCAATTCCGGTGGCCCGCTGCTCAACACCTCCGGCGAGGTGGTCGGGATCAACTCGCAGATATTCTCCCGTTCCGGTGGCTACATGGGGGTCAGCTTCGCGATCCCGATCGACCTGGCAATGGGCGCGGTCGAGCAGATCAAGGCGACCGGCAAGGTCAGTCGCGGCATGCTTGGGGTCAACATCCAGGAGGTCAGCAACGTGGCTGCCGAGGCGATTGGTTTGCCCGACAGCCGTGGCGCGATGGTCAGCAATGTCCAGCCCGACAGCGCCGCCGACAAGGCCGGTATCGAGCCCATGGACGTGATCCGCTCGTTCAATGGTGTCGCGGTGACCGATTTCAGCGACCTGCCGCCACTGGTAGGCGCGGTGGCTCCCGGCAGCAAGGCGAAGCTGGAGATATTCCGCGGCGGCAAGCTGCGCGAGATCGACCTGGTGGTTGGCGGGGACGAGTCGTTCGCCACCGCTGCGGCATCGGGTGGCAATTCCAGGGCGCCCTCTGCGACGACCTCGACGGGAGTCAATCCACTGGGTCTGGTGGCACGCGACCTAGCGGCGGGGCAACGGCAGCAGCTCGGCCTGAAGGACGATGAAGGCGTGCTGTTGGTCGATGTCGATAACGAGTCGGCGCGTGCCGCGGGATTGCAGGCCGGAGACGTTGTCACCGCAATCGGTCGCAAGGCCGTGGGCAGCGTCGCGGCGTTCAACCGTGAACTGGCCGGCACCAAGCCCGGTGAGACGGTGATGTTGCTGATCCAGCGCGGCGGTGCCGTGCAGTTCAAGGCAGTGACGGCGCCCAAGGATTGAGTGCTGCATCGGGCGGGACGGCAGCAATGGCGGCCGGCCCCATGCGCACGGCCGGACGCGGTGGGTATGCGATAATCGCGTGTTGACCTTCCCCGGCCCAGAGCCCGTTGCCGCCCGCATGCAGCAGATACGAAATTTCTCCATCATCGCCCACGTCGACCACGGCAAGTCGACCCTGGCAGACCGCATCATCCATATGTGCGGCGGCCTGAGTTCGCGCGAGATGGAGGCTCAGGTGCTCGACACCAATCCGATCGAGCGCGAACGCGGGATCACCATCAAGTCGCAGTCGGTATCGGTGCCGTATACCGCGCGTGACGGCAAGACCTACCAGCTCAATTTCATCGACACGCCCGGCCACGTTGACTTCAGCTACGAGGTCAGCCGCTCGCTGGCCGCCTGCGAAGGCGCGCTGTTGGTGGTGGACGCCGCCCAGGGCGTGGAAGCGCAATCGGTCGCCAACTGCTACACCGCCGTCGAGCAGGGCCTGGAAGTGGTGCCGGTGATCAACAAGATCGACCTGCCAACGGCCGACATCGATCGCGCCAAGGCCGAGATCGAGGCGGTGATCGGGATCGACGCCAGCGATGCGGTCGCAATCAGTGCCAAGACCGGGCTGAACGTCGAGGAAGTGCTGGAGGCGATCGTCACCCGCATCCCGCCGCCCCAGCCGGGCGACACCGACAAGCTGCAAGCGCTGATCATCGACTCGTGGTTCGACAACTACCTGGGCGTGGTCAGCCTGGTGCGGGTGATGCAGGGCGAGATCACCCCGGGCAGCAAGATCCTGGTGATGTCGACCGGTCGCACCCACCTGGTCGACAAAGTCGGCGTGTTCACCCCCAAGCGCAAGGACACGGCCAAGCTTGGCGCCGGTGAGGTGGGTTGGATCAACGCCTCGATCAAGAACGTGCACGGCGCCCCGGTCGGCGACACCCTGACCCTGGCCAGCGACCCGGCCAGCAAGCCGCTCCCGGGCTTCCAGGAAATGCAGCCGCGCGTGTTCGCGGGCCTGTTTCCGGTCGATGCGGACGATTACCCGGACCTGCGCGAAGCGCTCGACAAGTTACGCCTGAACGATGCCGCGATGCGCTTCGAGCCCGAATCCTCCGAAGCGATGGGGTTTGGCTTCCGTTGTGGTTTCCTGGGCATGCTGCACATGGAGATCGTCCAGGAGCGGCTGGAACGCGAGTACGACCTCAACCTGATCAGCACCGCGCCCACCGTGGTCTACGAAGTGCTCAGGACCGATGGCGAGATCGTGTCGTTGGACAACCCGGCCAAGCTGCCGCCGTCCAACCTGATCGAGGAAGTCCGCGAACCGATCATCCGCGCGAACATCCTCACCCCGCCCGATTACGTCGGCAACGTGATCACCTTGTGCGAGGAAAAGCGCGGCAACCAGATCGGCATCACCTACCTGGGCAGCCAGGTGCAGATCAGCTACGAGTTGCCGATGAGCGAGGTGGTGCTGGACTTCTTTGATCGCCTCAAATCCGTATCGCGTGGCTACGCATCGCTTGACTACCATTTCCTGCGTTTCCAGGCCGGCCCGTTCGTGCGCGTGGATACCCTGATCAACGGCGACAAGGTCGATGCCCTCAGCATCATTACCCACCGCGCCCACGCCGACCGGCGTGGCCGGGAGATCAGCGAGAAAATGCGCGAACTGATCCCGCGGCAGATGTTCGACGTGGCCATCCAGGCGGCAGTGGGTTCGCAGATCATCGCCCGCAGCACAGTCAAGGCGATGCGCAAGAACGTGCTGGCCAAATGCTACGGTGGCGACATTTCGCGCAAGAAGAAGCTGCTCGAGAAGCAAAAAGCCGGCAAGAAGCGGATGAAGCAGGTTGGTAACGTCGAGATCCCGCAGGAAGCGTTCCTGGCGGTACTGCAAGCCGACCACAAATAGTCGCAATACATTGAGGAAGACGCATGCGTTGGTTTGAAATTGCCCTGGTGACGTTCACCGTCGTGTCCGGCCTGGTGTGGCTGCTCGACAAACTGGTACTGGCCCGGCGCAGGGCCGCCTACCAGGGGCTGCTCGATGACGATGCCGAGCCGTGGTATGTCGATTATGCGAAGGCGTTCTTCCCTGTGTTGCTGGCGGTATTGGTGCTGCGAAGCTTCATCGCCGAACCGTTCCGGATCCCCTCCAATTCGATGATGCCGACCCTGCTGACCGGCGACTTCATCCTGGTCAACAAGTTCGCCTACGGCTTGCGCCTGCCAATCACCAACAGCAAGTTCATCGATACCGGCGAGCCCGAGCGTGGCGACGTGGTGGTGTTCCATCCGCCGCATCATCCTGAGCAGGACTGGATCAAACGCGTGATCGGGCTACCGGGTGACCGGATCGGCTATTACGACAACCAGGTCCATATCAACGGTGCTCCCGTCGCGTACGAATCACTGGGCCGCTACCAGGGCCATGGCAAGGGCACCCAGATGACCGGGGCCGAGGAGCTGCGTGAGCAATTGCCGGGTCGCACGCACCTCGTGCTGGAGCGCACCAACCTGCCATTTACCGACCCCGCACAGGGTGAGTGGGTGGTGCCGGCCGGTCAGTATTTCGTGATGGGGGACAATCGCGACAATAGTGAAGACAGTCGATACTGGGGCTTCCTGCCGGAGGAGAACCTGCGCGGCAAGGCGTTCCTGATCTGGATGAATATCGATGGGGGGATCAATTTCTCGCGCATCGGGCAGTCGATCCGGTAGGGTTCGGCAGCACGGTGTGCAACCAACAAAAGGGGAGCAACTGAAATGAAGCGTACGCAAGGTGGCATGACCCTGGTGGGGTTCATTATCGTTTTGGGGGTGGCTGGTTTGTTCATCTACATGGGGATGAAGGTGATTCCCATGTATTCGGAGTACTACTCGGTCAAGCAGGCCCTGGCAGGCCTGGAAAACGAAGCGGATATCGCCAGCCAATCGCCGGCAAAAATCAAGGACATGTTTTTTCGCCGTCTGTACATCAGTTACGCGGAAACGGTGAAGCCCGAGCACGTCAAGATCGTGCGCCAGGATTCCGGGTACCTGATCACGGTGGATTACGAAGTGCGCAAGCCGCTGATTGCCAACCTGGACGTGGTGGGCAAGTTCAGTACCGAGAAGCAATTGCGGCGCGGCATCGGGAACCCCTGACCGGGATCGGATGGTGACTGACCGGATTGGCCATGTCTTCGCGCGGACCGAGTTGCTGTCCCAGGCGCTGACCCATCGCAGTGCCGGTGCGCCCCACAACGAGCGGCTGGAATTCCTCGGTGACGGGCTGGTCAACCTGTTTGTTGCCGAAGCGCTGTACCTGCGCTGGCCACGAGCCGACGAGGGCGCGCTGACCCGCGCGCGCGCCGAGTTGGTGCGCGAATCGGCCCTGGCGCCAATTGCGCGTGCGCTGGCACTGGGCGATCGGCTGACACTGGGCCCGGGGGAGATGAAGTCCGGCGGACATCGCCGCGATTCGATCCTGGCTGACGCCGTGGAGGCCCTGGTTGCGGCCATTTACCTGGACGCCGGGTTCGAGGCCTGCCGGGCCGTGGTGATGCCATGGTTCGCTGAGCAGATGGACGCGTTGCCGCCGCCGCACAAGGTTGGCAAGGACGCCAAGACGCGGCTGCAGGAATGGCTGCAAGGCCGGCAAAAGCCGTTGCCGGTATACCAGTTGATCGCCGAAAGCGGTGAGGATCACGCCAAGACCTTCCGGGTCAGCTGCACCCTCGGGCAACCCATGCTGGTGACTGAAGGTGAGGGCAATTCGCGTCGTGGCGCGGAGCAGGCGGCGGCGGCAGCGGCATTGGCGGCCGTCACGGCGGCCTGAATCGGGTGGCGGTGGGCGACCGCTCACCTGTCTGGCTTTACAATCTCCCCATGAATCCATCACACCGCAGCGGCCACGTCGCCGTCATTGGCCGTCCCAATGTCGGCAAATCCACCCTGACCAATGCCCTGGTTGGCGCCAAGGTGAGCATCGTCTCGTCCAGGCCACAAACCACCCGTCACCGTTTGCTGGGTATTGCCACCTTTGCCGATGGCCAACTGCTGCTGGTCGATACGCCCGGCCTGCATCGTGACCAGGGCAAATCCACCGCGACCGCCATGCATCGCTGGATGAATCGCGCGGCGCGGGGCGCGCTGGAAGGCGTGGATGCGGCGATGCTGGTGGTGCGTGCAGGCAAGTGGGAAGAGTCGGACAGCTTCGCCTACCAGGCGCTGCGCCACGCGGATGTGCCGGTGATCCTGGTGGTCAACCAGATCGACCGGATGAAGGACAAGACCGATCTGTTGCCCTACCTGGCGCAGGTATCGGAAGGACGTGACTTCGCCGGGATCCATCCGATCTCCGCGCTCAAGCGCAAGGGGCTGGACCCGCTGGTCAAGCAGTTGCTGGGGCTGATGCCCGAGCAGGCGGCGCAGTATGCCGATGATGAGATCACCGACAAGAGCCAACGCTTCCTGGCCGGTGAACTGGTCCGCGAGCAGCTGATGCGCCAACTCGGCGAGGAACTGCCGTATGCCACCACGGTGGAAATCGAGCGGTTCATCGTCGACGGCCCGCTGCTGCGGATCGGTGCGGTGATCTGGGTCGAGCGCGATGGCCAGAAGGCGATCGTGATCGGCAAGGGCGGTGAACGGCTGCGCGAGATCGGCACCCGGGCGCGGATACAGATGGAGCAACTGTTCGCGGCGAAAGTGTTCTTGGAAACCTGGGTCCGTGTACGCGAAGGCTGGTCGGATGACGAGGCCGCGCTGCGGGCGTTTGGCTACCACGACTGACACCATCATCCACGGTGGGACCTGCGAGTGGCCATGCGCCTGAACAAGGAACCCGCGTTTGTCCTGCATGCCCGCGCGTGGCGCGAGACCAGCTTGCTGGTCGAGGTGCTGAGCGCCAACCATGGCCGTTTGGGGCTGGTGGCGCGCGGCGTGCGCGGCGCACGGCAACATTCATTACGCGCGGCGTTGCAACCGTTGCAATGGATCGCCCTGGATGCCGTGCAACAGGGCGAATTGGCCCAGTTGCGCAGCGCCGAGGCACTGGATGCGGCGCCGCGCCTGACCGGCGAGGCGATGCTGGCGGGGTTCTACCTCAACGAATTGAGCTTGCGACTGACCCCGCGGGGTGAGCCGCAACCCGGGCTTTTCCTCGCCTACGCAATCACCCGCGAGCGACTGCGTGCCACCGAGCCACTGGGATGGACATTGCGGCGCTTCGAGCGTGACCTGCTGGAAGCGTTGGGCTACGGCCATGACTGGACGTGCGACAGCGATGGCGTCCCCATCGACCCGGCCGCCCGCTACCGGGTCGACCCCGAGCGTGGCCTGCAGCGGCTGCTCAGCGATCGTGGCCATGACGACCGCCGACAGGCCGCGACCGGGCGTGGACTGTTGTCGCTGGCCGCCGACCAGCTGCCCGCGGACGACGACCTGCCGGGACTGCGGCGCGTGATGCGGGTACTGCTGGCCCATCACCTCGGGCCACGTGGCTTGAAGTCATGGGAGATGCTGGCGGCCCTGCCAAGGATCGGTCGGCGCTAACGCAACCCGGCAAGCGTGGCTTGCGCCGCGGCATCGAAGCGGGAGATCGCCACCGTGGTTTCCGGGTCCTGCTGCAATGCCTGCACCGACGCGCCCAAGCGTGCCGCACCCACGAAACCGCAACTGGCGCGCAGCTTGTGCAGCTCGTCGTGCAGTTGGTCAAGCTGGCCCGCGCCCGCCGCGTCCATGACCCGCTGGCGCACGGACGGAAGCTCGTCGCTGAAAAGCCGTCGCAGCGTCTCGATGTGGTGGCGGTTGCCATTGAGTGCGGTGGCGGCGGCATCGTCATCCCATAGCGGCGGGTTGTCGGTGGCATCGGTGGCCACTTCGATGTCGGTCCCGGTGTCGACCGCAAGCCCAAGCACCCGCCGCACCGCCGCTTGCAGGTGGGTGGACGACAAGGGTTTGACCAGGACCTCCTCGAAGCCTGCCAGTGCAAGCGCTTCCAGCACGGGCGGCTCGCGGGAGGCGGTGTGGGCGATCCCGGGAATGCCCGGGTGCAGCGCCTGCAGCCGGGCGAGCAATGCCGCTCCGGTGCCGTCGGGCAAGCTGGCATCGAGCAACCACAGGTCGTACCGGCCCGTGTTGGCCAGCGCCAAGGCCGCCGCCATGTTCCCGGTGCAGTCCACCCGGGCCGGCAACGCGCCCACGGCGGCGGCGAGGAAGGCGGCGCTGGTCGGATCGTCCTCCACCAGCAAAACGCGGGGCAGGTCGGGTGTCGTATTCATCGGGAACCCTGCCTTGGCTGGTTATGCTGCGACGATGGTTTTTTCGATACTACCCTTGCGACTGCGCCGTTTGTCCAGCGCCGCCGGTGTCCTGATGCTGGCGGCGCTGCTGGTGAGCGGTGCGGCACAGGCACGCTCGGTCACCGCGCACATCGATCGAGTCGATAGCGCGGTCGCCAACCTGCGCGGGGTGGAGGTGGAACTGTCGTGGCCAGCCGATGCACCGCAAGGGGCGCTGCGGTTGCAGGTGCGCGAGGCCGTGTCACCTGCGCTGGGCTATCGGTTCACAGGGCTGGACTGGCGCTGCCCGCTGCAGCGCGTGGAAGCGGCAGACGGAGACAATAACCGTTGGCGCTGCACCGGCCCGGTGCGTGGCGACGACAAGGTGATGCAGCTATCGGTCGTAATCGACGCGGCGTCGACCCATGCCAGGCTGTCGGACGGTGATCAACGGATCGAACTGCACCGCAGCGCGGCCCGGCCCGATGCCACCCGGATCGATCTGGTCCAGGTGCCGTTGGCCTGGGCCCAGGCGCTGGCGTCGCAGGCCTGGGAGGCGGCGCGAATCACCGGCGGCACCCTCGATAGCCAGCTGCTCATCACCGCGCCCGATGATGCTCCATTGCGGATCGCCGGTCCGCTCGCCCTGCATGCGGCCGGATTTGATACGCCCGATGGCACGATTGCCGCGGCAGGGCTGGAGGCACGGCTGGATATCGAGGCCCTGCTGGGTGATCGTGACCGCGTCAACGTGGCCGGTACGCTGGGAGACGGCGAGCTGCTGTTTGGCTCCACCTATGTGTCGTTGCAGCAGCGCCAGGTCGACTTGCTGGTGGCGGCGCAGCGGCAGGATGGACAGGGCTGGCAACTGCCGCGCCTGCAATGGCATGACCCCGGATTGCTGGTGGCCGACGCCACGGCGGCGTTTGACCTGGACGGCGGTCTGCAAGCCCTGGACGCGCGCGTCCACGCTCCGGTATTGGCACCGCTGCGGGACGGCTACCTGAGCGGCTGGCTCGGGATGGCGGGGCTGGAAGAGCTGACGCTGGATGGCAGCGCCGATGCACGGGTGCGATTGGAGGATGGGGCATTGGTCGAGGCTTCACTGTCGCTGCATGAGGTGAGCTTGACCGACCCAGACGACCGATTCGGCTTTCAAGGACTGGATGGTGACCTGCGCCTGTCCTCCGCTTCCCCGGTGGACAGTGAGCTGCGCTGGCGGGGTGGCACGTTGCATGGCATTCCCTTCGGCGCGGCCTCGCTGCCCTTCACCAGTGATGCCGGAGCGTTGCGCCTGGCGGAACCGGTTGATCTGTCCATCCTCGGCGGCAATGCGCACTTCAATCACCTGCAGATCCGACCGCCGGCGGCCGACCGGGAGCTGGACATCCGCTTCGGCCTGGCGTTGCAGGCACTGGACATCGCGCAGCTGTCGGAGGCCTTGGATTGGCCGGCGTTTACTGGCCAGCTGAGCGGGACCATTCCCCATGCCAGCTACGTCGGTGACCGCTTGCAGTTCGATGGTGGCCTGAACGTGCAGCTGTTCGGCGGCGAGGTGGCGGTAACCGGGCTGTCGATGGAGCGTCCGTTCGGTGTGCTGCCGACACTCTCGGCCGATATTGCCTTCAATGACATCGACCTGCTGTCGCTCACCGGCGCATTCGACTTTGGCAGCATCAGCGGCAAGCTTGACGGCAGCATCGCCGAGCTGCGACTGGTGGATTGGCAGCCGGTTTCCTTCTCGGCCCGCATTGCCACCGACCGCCATCGCGGTGTGCGCCAACGGATCAGCCAACGCGCCGTGCAGGACCTGACCAGCGTCGGCAACGCGTCGTTCGTGAACTCGCTGCAATCACAATTGATCGGCTTCTTCGATGACTTCGGCTATTCGAAGATCGGAATCGGCTGCACGCTGTCACGGGAGGTGTGCACGATGGACGGGATAGGTTCAGCGGGCGAGGGCTTTATACTCGTACGTGGCTCGGGCCTGCCGCGATTGACCGTGGTGGGCTTCAACCGCCGGGTCGACTGGCCGACGCTGGTTGAACGCCTCGCCGCGGTAGGCAAGGGTGACGTGAAGCCGGTAGTTGACTAGCGTGTTGTGGACTAGCGTGTAGTCGACTAGCGTAGCGTCGAATCCATATTCGGGGACTTCCCCAGGAGATAGCTCATGCGTCGTTGGATGGGAATTCCGGTTGCTGCGGTGATGATCACCGCCTGCGTCACGATCAATGTCTATTTCCCGGCCGCCGAGGCGCGCGAGGCGGCCAAGCAGTTCGTCGAGAAAGTTATCGGCGATCAACCCCAGCCCTCTACTCCGGTCGAAGAAGGCGACGGCGGGCCAAGCGCCATGCTGGATGCGGGCTTGCTCAAGCAGTTGGCTTCGCAGGTTGACGTGTACGCCTTGATCGGCATCGGCAGTGCACGCGCGCAGTCACCGGACATCAGTATCCAGACGCCGGCGATCCAGGCGATCCAGGCACGCATGGCCTCACGCTTCAACTCCAGCTTGCGCGCGGGCTTCGATGCCGGCGCGCTCGGGTTTGCGAGCGACGGCACGATCGTGGTCCGCGATGCTTCCAAGTTGGCGTTGAAGGACCGGGCCAAGGTCCAGCAGGCGGTGGCGGAAGACAATCGCGACCGCAATGCGGTGTACCGGGAAGTGGCGGTCGCCAACGGTCATCCAGAGTGGGAGTCGCAGATCCGCGAGGTGTTCGCCAAACAGTGGATCGCCAGCGCACGCAGTGGCTGGTGGTACCAAAGCGGCGGTGCGTGGAAGCAGAAGTAGGGATTGCCGCGAGCCGCGCGATCGGGGCGCATCTGCGATAATGCGCGGCCCGGTTTCCTGCGTCTTGCCTGTGGCCCGCATTGATAAAACCCCCTTTGAGGCCGTAATCGACGGCATCACCCACGACGGCCGCGGTGTCGCTCATCTTGAGGACGGCAAGGCGATCTTCATCGCCGGTGCGTTGCCGGGCGAGCGGGTGATGGCGACCCGGACGGGTCGTCATCGCAGCTTCGACGAGGCAAGGACGGTAGAAGTGCTGGAGGCGGCGCCCGAGCGGGTCGAGCCGCGATGCAGCCACTTTGGCACCTGCGGCGGCTGCGCCATGCAGCACTGGGCCCAGGACAAGCAGATCCTAGCCAAGCAAAACGTGTTGCTGGAGAATTTCCAGCGCATCGGCCACGTCACGCCCGAGCGCGTACTTGAGCCGTTGACCGGTGCGGCCTGGGGCTACCGTCGCAAGGGCCGGTTCTCGGTGCGCAGGGTCGACAAGAAGGGCAAGACGCTGGTCGGCTTTCGCGAAACCGATGGGCGTTTTGTCGCCGATATTTCCCATTGCCACACCGTGATTCCGGCGATTGGCGAGAAGGTCGAGGCGCTGGGGCTGTTGGTCGACAGCCTGCAGGCCCGTCGTGAAATACCGCAGATCGAGTTCATCGCCGGCGACCCCACGCCGGACTTCAACGGTATCGCCCTGACCATCCGCCACATGCTCCCGTTGACGGCGGATGACCTTGCGGCACTGGTCGCCTTCGGCCAGCAGCACGAGTTTGCGATCTTCCTGCAACCCGGTGGGGTCGACAGTGTGCATCCGTTGTGGCCGCAGGATCCAAAGCTCGCTTTTCGCCTGCCGCAGTCGGACCTGGAGTTCGGGTTTCAGCCTTTGGACTTCATCCAGGTCAACGCCGGTCTCAATGGCAAGATGATCGAGCTGGCGATCGAGTTGCTGGACGCGCAAGCGGATGACCGGGTGCTCGACCTGTTCTGCGGGCTGGGCAACTTCACCCTGCCGCTGGCGCGCCGCGTGCGCGAAGTGGTGGGGGTGGAAGGCGATGCGGGACTGGTCCAGCGTGCCCGCGACAACGCGGAGCACAACGCGATCGGCAATGCCAACTTCCACGCCGCGGACCTGGCCAGGGACCTCGGCGATCAACCATGGATGCGCGAAGGCTTCGACAAATTGCTGCTGGATCCACCGCGCTCGGGTGCCGATTTCGTGCTGACGCAGTTGCCGCTGGAGCAGTTCAAGCGGATCGTCTACGTGAGTTGCCATCCGGCGTCGCTGGCGCGTGATGCCGACTACCTGGTCAATCAACGAGGCTGGAAGTTGCGCGCGGCGGGGGTGATGGACATGTTTCCGCACACCGCCCATGTCGAGTCGATCGCGATGTTCGAGCCGGGCTGACAGCCGATGGCGATTGAAATCGAGCGCAAGTTCCTGGTCGTTGGCGATGGCTGGCGCGGCGCGGCAGACAAGGTGGTGCCGATGGCGCAGGGTTATCTCAACGACCTGGCGGCGATGGACGAGGCGGGCGAGGGCCGCGCGATGAAGGCTTCGGTGCGGGTGCGGATTGCCGGCGATGCGGCCTGGCTCAACCTCAAGTCGCGCCAGTCGGGGCACACCCGGCAGGAGTTCGAGTATCCGATCCCGGTGCCCGATGGGCGCGCGCTGCTGGCGTTGAGCGTGGGCGGCCTGATCGACAAACGGCGGCATTACGTGCGTTTCGAGGGTCACCTGTGGGAGGTCGATGAATTCCTCGGCGACAACGCCGGGCTGGTGGTGGCGGAGATCGAACTGGGACACGCCGATGAGGCCTTCGCGCACCCACCCTGGCTCGGCGCCGAGGTCACCGATGAGGTCCGCTACTACAACCTGACGCTGGCCAATCGACCGTACACGCAATGGAGCCAGGCGGAACAGCGCGTCCACCGGAGCTGATCAACTGCGCGACAATGGCGATATTGCCTTATCTTGACCTGTCCAGGAGTTTCCCATGCTCGTGATCGGCATTGCCGGCACCGAACTGACCGCGAAAGAGCGCGACTGGCTGCAGCACGATGCCTGCGCCGGCGTGATCCTGTTCACACGCAATTTTGCGTCCAGGGCACAAGTTGCCGAGCTGTCCCAGGCCATCCGCGCGGCCGCTCCACGCCCGCAACTGATCTGCGTGGACCAGGAAGGCGGCCGGGTACAACGCTTCCGTGACGGTTACAGCGCACTGTCATCCCTGCAGGAGTTCGGCAACCTGTTTGCACGCGATCGCGAGGCGGCGTTGAAACTTGCCGGAGAGCACGCGTGGGTGATGGCGAGCGAGATCAAGGCCAGTGGCGTGGACCTCAGCTTTGCCCCGGTGGTCGACCTCGGCCGTGGCAACCGTGCGATCGGTGACCGGGCGTTTTCCGAAGATCCCGCGATCGTCGCCGAGTTCACCAGGGCTTATGTGCGCGGCATGCATGAGGCGGGGATGGCGGCGACGCTCAAGCATTTCCCGGGTCATGGCTCGGTGCTTGAAGACACCCATTTTGACGATGCCGTCGACCCTCGCTCGCTGGAAGAGATCCGGGCATCGGATCTGGTGCCATTCGTCGCCGGCATCGAAGCCAGGGCCGACGCGGTGATGATGGCGCACGTGGTCTATCCGCAGGTTGCGCCGGAGCCGGCAGGGTATTCAAAGCGCTGGATCGAGGAGATCCTGCGCCAGGAAATGGGCTTCCGCGGGGTGGTGTTCTCCGATGACATCGGCATGGCCGCCGCGTTCTCGGCCGGAGGCATCAAGCAACGCGTCGAACTGCACCTGGATGCCGGCTGCGATGTGGTCCTGGTCTGTCACCCCGAGCTGGTCGAGGAGTCGTTGAAGGCGGTGGAAGGACGCAAGCTCAACACCATGGCCTTGGGCGGGCTGATTGGCGGCGGCCCGATGGGCTGGGACAACCTGCTCGCCGACGCCCGTTACCAGAAAAATCGGGACCTCCTGGAAGGGCTGGCATGACTACCCCCCTGTTGCGTGACGCGCTTGCCAATGCGGACCTGTTGTTTGACCGTGAAGCGCTGGAACGGGCAATCGCACGCATGGCCGTCGCCATCCGCGCGGATTATGCCGACCCGAGCCTGAGCGGCGCGGAGCATTCCGATATCGACCCGGTCGATGCGCGCCCGGTCTACCTCACGGTGATGCACGGCGGCATGCCGTTTGCCGCGCAACTGGGGTTCGAGCTGGGTGCGCTGGGCCTGGACCTGGAGTTCGACTACCTGCACGCCACCCGCTACCGCGGCGCGATGACCGGCGGCGAGCTGGCCTGGAAGCACCGCCCGGCAACCTCGCTGCGCGGTCGCCGGGTGTTGTTGGTCGATGATATTTTCGACGAGGGCCACACCATGGCGGCGATTACCGCGTGGTGTCGCGAGCAAGGCGCGGCGGACGTGCGGATTGCCGCACTGGCAGTGAAAATCCACGACCGCTGCGTACCGGGCCTGCGTGCCGATTATGTCGGGATCGAGTTGCCGGACCGTTACGTGTTTGGTTACGGGATGGATTACCACGAGCAAGGCCGCAACCTGCCGGCTATCTACGCATTGAAGGATTGAGCCATGGACAAGCCCGTCGACAAGCCCATCGAACTTGCCGTCATCGGTGGTACCGGTCTTTACCGGTTGGCCGAGCTTGTCGATGTTGAATCGCACCAGCCGGCAACCCGTTTTGGCGTCCCCTCGGGGCCGGTGCGGGTCGGTACCCTGGACGGCCACCGGGTGGCATTCCTGGCCCGTCACGGAGAGGGCCATTCCCTGCCGCCCCACCGGATCAATTACCGCGCCAACCTCGCGGCGTTGCAGGCACTGGGCGCGCGCCGGGTGCTGGCGCTCAATACCGTCGGCGGCATCACCGAGCGCTTCGGGCCCGGCGTACTGGGCTCCCCCGACCAGTTGATCGATTACACCTGGGGCCGGGTGTCGAGCCTGTGCGATGACAGCGTGGATGGAAGCGGTGGCGACGAGGTGCTGCATGTCGATTTCGGCGAGCCTTACACCCGGTCGCTGCGCCACTTGCTGATCACCGCCGCGGCGAGCGCGGATATCGAGATGGTTAGCACCGGCTGTTACGGCGCCACCCAGGGGCCGCGACTGGAAACCCGCGCGGAGATTGCACGGATGCGGCGTGATGGCTGTGACCTGGTCGGCATGACCGGCATGCCCGAAGCCGGCCTGGCGCGCGAGATGGGGCTGGAGTACGCCTGCCTGGCGATCGTTGCCAACTGGGCCGCGGGTACGGGACCCGATCCCGACGAGGTGATCACCTTGCAGGATGTTCTGGACAACGTTGCGAGGGCCTCGTCCAGCGTGCCGGCGCTGTTGCGCCAGCTGCTGGACAGCTAGCAGGCGGCAGCGGCGGTCGCGGTGCGCTAGATTCGGGGCTCAGCCGTGACCGGAGTCGGCAATGAAGCCGCCATCGTTTGACAGCTCGACCTACCAGACCCATCAGGTCCAGAACCAGCCGCCGCCGTTCGCGCCGCGCGACCTGTGGCGTGATGACGTGGTCCTGCGTGAGGCCGCTGCGGCGGAAGGCGCTGGCGCGTACCTGGAGCCGCTGGGTACCTACGGAGACTTGGCCGGCAGCCACCTGTACGAGTGGGCGTTCGATGCCCACCGTGACCGGCCGCGGCTGCGTGGCTACGATCGGTTCGGGCATCGAATCGACCGGGTGGAGTTCCACCCCGCGTACCACGCCCTGATGCAGGCCGCGATCGAGCACGGTGTCGCCGGTTTGTCGTGGCGTGACCCGCAACCCGGGGCGCATGTCGCGCGCGCCGCGTTGAGTTACCTGCACCATCAGGTCGAGCCCGGCACCAGCTGCCCGCTGACCATGACCCACGCTGCCGTGGCGGTACTGCGCCGTGAACCGGCCCTGGCGGAATGGGCGGACAAGGCGGCCGCCCCGCATTACGACTCGCGCGAGCTGCCCATCGGCGACAAGGCCGGCGTCACCATCGGCATGGGGATGACCGAGAAGCAGGGCGGCAGTGACGTGCGCAGCAACACCACCGTCGCCATGCCGCTGCCCGATACCGGCGAGCCGTCCGCGGCATCGACGTACCGGCTGGTCGGACACAAATGGTTCTTCTCGGCACCGATGAGTGACGGCTTCCTGGTCTTGGCGCAGGCGCCGGGCGGCTTGAGCTGCTTCCTGATGCCGCGCCGGTTGGCCGATGGCAGCAAGAACGCGTTCCGCCTGATGCGCCTGAAGGACAAGCTGGGTGACTGGTCCAACGCGTCCGCGGAAGTGGAGTTCTGCGGTGCGCGGGCATGGCGCATCGACGAGGAAGGCCGCGGTATCGCCACCATCCTGGAAATGGTGATGCTGACCCGGCTGGACTGCATGTTGGGCAGCGCAGCGCAGATGCGCATGGCCTTGGCGCAGGCGATCCATCATTGCCGTCACCGGCGTGCCTTCGGCCAGCGGTTGGTGGACCAGCCACTGATGCGCAACGTGCTCGCCGACCTGGCGATCGAGGCCGAAGCGGCGCTGGTGCTGTCGATGCGGATCGCCCGCGCGGTCGATGCGGCGCCGCGCGATCCTGCTGAGGCGGCGCTGGCGCGGGTGGCCACCGCGATCGGAAAATACTGGATATGCCGGCGCGCGCCGGCATTCGTCAACGAGGCCCAGGAGTGTCTGGGCGGGAATGGCTATATCGAGGAATCGATCTTGCCGCGGTTGTATCGGCAAGCGCCGCTGAACTCGATCTGGGAAGGCAGCGGCAACATCCAGTGCCTGGATGTCCTGCGTGCGTTGTCGCGTGAGCCGGAAACCGCCGCTGCGTTGTGGGCGGAGCTGCAGCTTGCTGGCGATGGCCATCCCGACCATGCCGCCGCAGTCGACGCCCTGCGCGCGCCGCTGCATGGCGAAGTCGTCGTCGACCCGGCTGGGGCCCGCCATTTCGTCGAGCGGCTGGCGCTGGCCCTGCAAGCCGGCATCCTGTTGCGTGCGGGCAGCCCTGTGGCGGAGGCGTTCTGCCGCAGCCGCCTGGGCGGTGCGCACGGACTGGCGATGGGGACCTTGCCGGCGGACCTGCCGCTGGACGGTTTGATCGAGCGCGCGCTACCGGTCGAGTTCAGTACGTCAGGTTGAGCTGCATCCAGGCGCTCCTCGATGCCGATCTCTCCGTCAGGGATTGCCGCAGGGTGGGTCGCGATCAATCCAGGAATTGCAGCTTGGCCAGCTCCGCGTACAGGCCACCCTGGGCCAACAGCTGGTCATGGCTGCCTTCGGCGACCACGCGGCCATGGTCGAGCACCACGATGCGGTCGGCCTTCAACACCGTTGCCAGCCGATGGGCGATGACCAGCGTCGTGCGGCCCTCCATCAAAGTGTCCAGCGCTTGCTGGACGGCGCGCTCGCTCTGCGCATCCAGCGCGCTGGTGGCCTCGTCGAGCAGCAGGATCGGGGCGTCCTTGAGCAACGCACGGGCAATGGCGATGCGTTGTTGCTGGCCACCGGACAAGCGCGCGCCGCGTTCGCCCAATTCGGTATCCAACCCTTGTGGCAGCGCCTGGATGAAGTCGGTGGCGTGGGCGGCCTCGACCGCGGCCTCCACATCGCCATCGCTGGCTTCCAGGCGGCCGTAGCGGATGTTGTCACGCGCGGTGGTGGCAAAGATGCTTGGCTGCTGCGACACCAGCGCCATTGCGCTGCGCAGTTTGCCCGGATCGAGCTGGCGTATATCGATGCCATCCACGCTGATCGTGCCGCTGCGTGGGTCGTGGAAACGCAGCAACAACGACAATACCGTGCTCTTTCCCGCGCCCGACGGGCCGACCAGCGCTACCGTCTCGCCCGGTTGGATGTGCAGGCTGAAATCTTCCAGCGCCGGCCGGTCGGGACGCATCGGGTAGTGGAAGGTGACGTGATCCAGCTTGATCTCGCCGCGTACCGGTTGCGGTAGTGGCTGCGGATGCTCCGGCGCGGTGATCACCGAGGTTTCCTCCAGCAGCTCGCTGATGCGTCCCATACCGCCGGATGCTCGCTGGATCTCGTTCCAGACCTCCGCCAGCGAGCCAATCGAACCGCCGCCGATCAGTGCATACAACACGAACTGACCCAGCGTGCCGGCGCTCATGTTGCCATCCATCACGTCGTGTGCGCCCGACCACAGCACCAGCGTGATCGCGCCAAATACCAGCATGATCGCGATCGCAGTCACCCAGGCCTGGGCCTGGATGCGGCGGCGCGCGGTGGCCACGGCAATCTTGAGCGAATCGCGGAAACGACCCAGCTCGTAGGACTCGCGGACATGCGCCTGCACCGTGCCCACGGCACCCAGGGTCTCGTTGGCCAGCGTGTTCGCATCGGCAACGCGGTCCTGGCTGGCACGGGAGATTTTCTTCAGCCGGCGACCGCCGACCACGATCGGCAACACCGCCAGCGGGATGCCGACCAGCGCGTAGGCTGCCAGGTGCGGGCTGCTGACAAACAGCATCACGATGCTGCCAACGAAGGTCACCAGGCTGCGCAGGGCGACCGACATGCTGGTGGCGATCAGGCTGCGCAGCAGCTCGGCATCCGCCGTCAGCCGCGAGACCAGTTCGCCGCTGCGGCTGCGGTCGTGGAAGCTGGCGTCCAGGGTGATCAGGTGCGAGTACAGGCGCTCGCGCAGGTCGGCAACCACGCGTTCGCCCAGCAAGGACACAAAAAAGAAACGGGCCGCCGTCGCCAGTGCCAGTGCCACGGCCACCGCGAACAGCAGCATGAAAGCCTGGTCGATGGCGCTGCCGCCGCCTTGGGCAAAGCCCTTGTCGATCATCGTCTTGAACGCGATCGGCAGGCTCAACGTGGCCGCTGACGAGCACGCCAGCGCCACCAGCCAGCCACTGAACAAGCCGGTGTGCTTGCGCACGAAGGGCCACAAGGTTTGCAGGCTGCCGATGGAGGGTTTGGGTGGGGTTTCCGGGCTGGGGGCGGACGCGGTATTGGCAGTCATGGCGACTATTGTCCGCTATCGACGGGGTGCGCGTCGCGCTGCTGCAGCCGCGCACGATCGCGGGTGGCATCGCGCAAATGGCTGGTCAGTGCCCCCAGTTGGCGCGCGGGCAGGCGCAGTTGCAGGACACTGCCGCCGGCATGGAACCGCTCGTCGAGCTTGTCCACCTGATACGCGACCAGAGCGGCGTGGACCGCGCCGGTGTCGGCGAAATCAAATGCAAGCTGGCAGTGGATGTACTCGATCAGCTCGCGGCGCGGAGCGGTTCGCAGGCATTCGGCGGCACAACCGCCATACGCACGCACCAGGCCACCAGCTCCCAGCTTGATGCCGCCAAACCACCGGGTCACCACGGCGATGACCTGATCCAGCCCCTGGCCGTCAATCGCGGCGAGAATGGGCCGTCCGGCGGTTCCGGCGGGTTCGCCATCATCGCTGGAACGGTACAGGCCGCCGATCCGGTACGCCCAACAGTTGTGGTTTGCGGTAGCGTCGGCGACTTCGGTGACGAAGGCCAGCGCGTCTTCCGGGGAGGCCACGGACGTGGCCAGGGCCAGGAACCGGCTGTTCTTGACCTCGATTGCATGGCGGACGGATCGAGCCAGGGTATGGCTGTTGGCAGTCTCGTTCATCGCCTGCAGGGTACCCATTGGCGATACCGACGCAAGGGCGTTGGTGGATAACGGGCGCGAAGTCGGGTCGGCGCGTTATCCTGCGCAAATGAAACGGGGACGATATCGGTGCGAAGTACAGATGCCCAAATGACCAGTCTGTCTGACACGGCGGTCCAGACAGGTTCCGGTGACGCGGATTCGCTGGCCGGCGCACTGCAGGCGGCGTTGCCTGGCTGCTCGCAAGTGGTGCTGCGCTGGCACGATGCCGATGGCCGGCCGGCCGGTTCGACGTCGATGGGCGTTGATGCGACTTTGGTGGCTCGCGCCGAGCGGGTACTGAAGGCTGGCCATGGCGACGATGGCGATCAGGGCCATGGTGACGGCAGCCTGCGCCGGGTCGAGATGGGTTGGCATGGCGAAGCCGGGCGGGCGGCGATCGTGGCCGAGCTGGCCGAGCCGATGGCGCAACCCTTGCGGACGGGCTGGGAGGACCTGGCCAGGCGGATCGTCGATCTGCACATGCTCGCCGACATTGCGCAAGCGCGCGCGGAATCACTGGAGAAGTCCGAGCGGCTGCAGCAGGCGCTGTACGAGATCGCCGACCTGGCGGGTTCGGACCTTGAAATGGCCGACATGCTGCAGCGCATCCACGGCGTCGTCGGCGGCCTGATGGTTGCCGAGAACTTCTACATCGTGCTGTACGACGATGTGCGCGAGTGTTACCGGTTCCTGTATTTTGCCGACCGTATCGACACGTTCGTCCCCGACCCGGACCACGAGATACACGGTGAAAACACGCCCAACAGCCTGACCTTCGCGCTGTTGCGGCATGGCGAGCCGGTACAGGGGCCTTCCGACTATGTCCGCGGTCAGCTCGGCGTTGCCTCTGACAGCAACCATGGCCCCGACAGCGAGGACTGGCTGGGGGTGCTCCTTCGCCGCGATGACCGGGTGTGCGGCGCCATCGTGGTGCAAAGCTATGACCGGCCGCACAGCTATGGCGATGAGGAGCGGACGTTGCTGGTGTTCGTTGCCCAGCACATCCTCACCGCATTGGATCGCCACCAGGCCCGGGAGGAGCTGGAGCGTCGCGTCGAGGAGCGGACCCAGGCACTGCAGTTGAGCAACCGCGACCTGCAGGCGGAGATCGTCGAGCGTCAACGAGCCGAACGGTTGCAGCGCGCGTTGTTCCGGATTGCCGAGTTGTCGATTACCTCGGAGACCCTGGAACGCTTCTATGCCCAGGTCCACGATGTGGTGGGCGAGTTGTTGTATGCGCGAAATTTCTACATCGCGCTGTTGTCGAAGGAGGGTGACCGGCTCGAGTTTCCGTACTCCGTGGATGAGCGCGATATCGTCCGTGCCAATCGTCGGCTGGATCAAGGAATGACCGAGTACGTGATCTCCACCGGCAGCGCATTGTTGGCGGACCGGAAGCGGATCAGCCAACTGGAGTCGCAAGGCCGCCTGCGTAGTCACGGCACCATGTCGCAATGCTGGCTGGGGGTGCCGCTCTACCGTGATGACAAGGTGGTCGGGGCGATTGCGGTGCAGAGTTACTCTCCCGCCATTGCCTTCACTGCGCGGGACCAGGACCTGCTGACGTTCGTGGCCAACCACATCAGTATCGGGCTGACCCGCAAGCAGTCCCGGGAGTGGCTGGTCGCCGCCCATGGGGAGCTCGAGCAACGGGTGCAATCACGTACGCGCGACTTGGCGATGGCCAACGCGGAGCTGCTCGAGCAGATTGGCGAGCGCCTGCGCGCCGAGCAGGAACTGACCTACCAGGCCCACCATGACGCGTTGACCGGCCTGCCAAACCGGACCCAGTTGCTGGATCGGATCTCCGCCGCCATCCGCACCGCGCAGTCCAACGCACAGTCGGTCGGAGAAAATGGGATTTCGCGTTCGTTCGCGTTGTTGTTCCTTGACCTGGACCGGTTCAAGCTGGTCAACGACAGCGTCGGCCACTCCGCCGGTGACGACCTGCTGGTGGAGGCCGGTCGGCGGATCGTGTCGGCCGTTCGCGGCGAGGACATGGTCGCCCGGCTGGGGGGCGACGAGTTCGCGATCCTGGTCAACGATATCGAAGGCCTGCACGTGGCCCAGGAACTCGCGCATCGCATCTTGTACCTGCTTGGACGGCCTTACCTGGCCGCAGGCCGCGAGGTATTCCCTTCCGCCAGCCTGGGTATTGCCCTGTGGCATCCACGCCACCGTACCGGCGCGGAGCTGCTGCGCGATGCCGACGCGGCGATGTATCGCGCCAAGGCGAGTGGCCGTGACCGCTCGATCGTGTTCGACGAGGACATGCGCGAGGACGCGTTGCGGATCCTGGAGCTCGAGTCCAACTTGCGCCGCGCCATCAATGACGACAATTTCGTTGCCTACTACCAGCCGATCGTCAGGCTGGACGACATGAAGGTGATCGGCCATGAGGCATTGCTGCGGTGGCAGCATCCAAGCCGTGGTTTGCTGGCGCCGGGCGAGTTCATCGGCCTGGGCGAGGACAACGGCCTGATCGAAGAGGTCGACTGGCTGATGTACGCCCGGGTAATCGCGGGCCTGGCGAGCACCACGGGCGACGGGTATGTCTCGATCAACGTCTCGCCGCGGCATTTCCGCAACGGGGACTTTGCCGACCGTTTGCTGCGCCTGGCCGACAGTGCCGGCGCCGACCCGCGTCGACTGCGCGTGGAGATCACCGAGGTGGCACTGCTGGACGACATGCCGCGCGCATTGCGGACCCTGCATGCGCTGCGCGAACGCGGCGTACTGGCCCAGCTGGATGATTTCGGTACTGGCTACTCGGCGCTGTCCTACCTGCATCGCTTCCCGATCGAGTGCCTGAAAATCGACCAGAGCTTCGTCGCCGGCCTGACCGGCGAGAACCAGGCGGGAAGCATCGCCGTGGTGCGCGCGATCCAGGCACTGGCCGGCGCGCTGGGCATCTACACCATCGGTGAAGGCATCGAGACCGAAGCGCAGCGCGACATCCTGCATGAACTGGGCTGTGGGTCCGGGCAGGGCTATCTGCTGGGCCGTCCGGCGGAACAGATGCTGTCGACGGAGCAGCCGATTGTGATCGGTGTGCAGTGATCGGCATCGGCTGACCGATGCGGACTCAGAACAGCAACGAAGACATCCGGCGGCGGTAGCGGCTGACCAACGCGGCATCGTCGGTGACCCGGAACGCGTCGATCAGTGCGGTGCGGGGCAAGCCGTTGTCGAACGTGCGGTCGCGCGCCAGCATCTCGATGAACTGCTCCAGCGCGGCCTCGGGTTGCCCGGCGACGATGTGACGCGCCCCCAGCAGATGGCGCGCCCGCAGGTCATCGGGATTGCCCGCGACCGCCTGCTGCAGCACGTCCATGGCAGGCGCATCCTTTGCCAGTTTCTCGAACCCGAGCCGGGCACGCGCGAGCACGCTGCGGTCATCGGTCGCCAGATTGGCCGGCAGGGCATCCAGCAGGCCCGTCGCCTCGTCGCTATCGCCGGTTTGCAGCAACGCCACGGCAAGGTCGAGCTTGAGTTCGGCGTTGTCGGGCGCTTCCACGACCGCCTCGCGCAGGCGCGCCACCTCGGCAACCGGGTCCAGCGGCACGACCTCGGGTTCGGTGTCATCGGCCGGCGGGGCCTCGCCCGGCTCGACGCCGTGTTGCTTGAGGAACTCGCGGATCTGGCCTTCGGGAATCACGCCCGGGAACCCGTCTGCGATCTGCCCGCCCTTGACCAGGAACACGGTCGGGATCGATCGCACCTGGAACGCCTCGGCCAGCTGCGGTTGCTTGTCGACATCGACCTTGGCCAGTTCGAAGCTGCCGTGGTACTCGGCAGCCAGTTTTTCCAGCACCGGCCCGAGTTGCTTGCATGGCTCGCACCATTCGGCCCAGAAATCGACCAGCACCGGCGTCTGCATGGATTTCTGCAGGACGTCGGCCTCGAAACCCTCGGTGGTGGCGTCGAAGACGTGGGGGGCGGTAATGGCGTCAGGCATTTGGCGACTCGCGAATGAAGTTCAGTTCTAGATGGTGCCAGCACGGCTGATTCCAACCAAATGTAAAAAATAGTTGACATCGGGCCGTTCGAATGTAATGTGTAGTTTACATTTAGTCCGCTGGAGCGAACAAACAATGACCATGCGTCGCTGGGCCATCCTGGGTTTGTTGTTGTTCGCCATGTTTGCGCTGTGGTTGCTGCTGGCCAGCCCGGAGTCGCTGCTCGGGATCGATACCGGCAACGTCGGCATGGTGCTGCTGATCACGGTTGCGTGGGTGTCGCTCTTCGCGGCGAGCCGGTTGCCACGCGACACGGTCACCCAGGCGGCGTCGCCGGGCGAATGGAAGGCCTGGATCGGAACCGCGTTCATGGCCGCCGCGGTCGCCTACTTTGCGTCCAACGCGGATGTATTTCTTGCTGCGACGGTCTGGAACGATTCCGGCACCCGCCGGGTCGTACGCAACCTGGTGCTGTTGCTGATTGCATGGAGCGTGCTGTCGAGCGTTCTTGCGACGCGCTGGGAAGGCGCCGTGGCAGAAGACGAGCGCGACCGTGAGATCGCTGCCAAGGCCGTTGGATGGGCGCGAACGGGACTGGTGGTTTTCGGTATCGGCCTGGCCGTCACGCTCGGCTTGTCACCGCCGGAGCGGTTGCAGTGGGCGAGCCATCTGGTGATCGCCAACCTGCTGATCTTTGGGATGATGGCGAGCTGCCTGATCGAATACGTCGCGATCGCCGTGTATTACTGGCGCGACCGGCATTGAGCCCGGCCAGGATGGCATCGACCCCGATAGCAAACACCATCCGTGCCTTGCGCTTCGCCAATGGCGAGATGACCCAGCAGGCGTTGGCCGAGGCTTGCGGGGTGACCCGGCAAACCATCATCGCGCTTGAGGCGGGCAGGTACGCGCCGTCGCTGGAACTGGCGTTTCGCATTGCGCACGCGTTCGATGTCGGTATCGACGAAGTTTTCCAATGGGCGCGGACAAAATAAGCTGGACACGCGTGCGAGCGCAGGCGTACCAGTCAGCCTTGTTCGGCCAGCAGGGTCCCGATCTCCGCACCCAGTTGCAGGTCGTCCACCAGACCGAAGTGCTGGGTACGAAGTCGGCCCTTGCGGTCGATCAGGCACAACGTCGGTGTGCCTTGCATCGCGTAGGCCTGCATCGTGAGCGGCAGTGGATGTGCGGCCGCATCGTCATCGCGATAGGCATCGACGCCTACGGGATAGCCGATCCGGTTCTCGCTCAGATACACCTGCAACGCGGCCGTAGCCATCACGTCGTGATGCTCGAACACGGTGTGCAGGCCGATGATTGCCAGCTCAGTATTGGCGAAGGTTGCGGCGACCTTCAGGCTCTGCGGCACCGCGTGTTGCACGCAACCCGGACAGAGCATCTGGAAGGCGTGCAGGAACACCGGCCGGCCACGCAGTGATGCCAGGCTCAAGCCGGGCTCGGCATTGAACCATCGCGAGACCGACCACGGCGGGGCAGGCAGGAGCGTCATCGCTTCTGGCTCGGCGCTGCGTCGGGCTGCTTGTAGACCACGCCATCCTTCATCACGAACGCGACGTCGAGTACGCGGTTGATGTCCTCCACCGGGTTGCCCTTCACGGCGACGATGTCGGCGCGCTGGCCGGTTGCGATCACACCCTGATCGTCGACCCCGAGCACCTCGGCAGCGCGGATCGTGGCCATCTGCAGCGCGACGGCAGCCGGGATGCCGGCCTCGACCAGGTAGACGAACTCGCGCGCGTTGTCGCCATGCGGGCCAACGCCCATGTCGGTGCCAAAGGCCATGTTGACGCCGGCCTTGTACGCGCGTCCCGCGGTGGCCTGGATCAACGCGCCGATCCGGGCAGCCTTGGGCCGCACCACGTCGGGGAAGTAACCGTCGATCTTCGCCTTGTCAGCGACGAACCGCCCGGCGTAGATGGTCGGGACATACCAGGTGCCCTTGCGCTTCATCAGCGCCATCACCTCGTCGCTCATGTAGGTGCCGTGCTCGATGCTGGTGACGCCAGCCTCCACCGCGCGGCGCATGCCTTCCTCGCCGTGGGCATGGGCGGCGACGCGGTAGCCGTAGTCATTGGCGGTATCGACGATGGCCTGGATTTCGTCGACCCGGAACTGCGGCGCATCGCCGGACTTGGCATACGACAGCACGCCGCCGGTGGCCGTGATCTTGATCACGTCACTGCCGTCCTTGTAGTGCTGGCGCACGGCCTGGCGGGCGTCATCGATCGAGTTGATCACGCCCTCGGTTGGGCCGGGCGGGCCGAGCAGGTGGGACAGGCTGGAGTTGTAGCCGTTGGTCGGGTCGGCGTGGCCACCGGTGGTGGCGATCGACTTGCCGGCGGCCCAGATCCGCGGACCGTCCACCAGACCGTGGTTGATCGCGTCGCGCAGGTGTGGGGCAACGTCGCCACCGAGGTCGCGCACGCTGGTGAAGCCGGCCAACAGGGTCTTGTTCGCATAGCCCACCGAGCGGAACGCGTAGTCGACGTCGTCCAGGCGGAAGCCTTCCGAGTAGCTGTCCGGGCTGGACTGGCTACCCAGGTGCACGTGCAGGTCGGTCCAGCCCGGCGTGCAGGTGTGCCCCGACAGATCGATGCCGGCCATGCCCGGGACTTCGGCGTGGCCGCTGATGATCTCGGCGATCCGGCCATCACGGACCAGCACGGTGTGCGGGCCGAGCACGTCACCGCTGCGGCTGTCGAACAGCTGTCCGCACTGCAGGGCGGTTGGTGCGGTGGCGGCGTGGCCAGTGAAGGACAGGCAGGAAAGCGCGAGGGCGGTGCAAACCAGGCGAGCGGTCATGGAGGTGTCCGACGATGAGGATGACCCGATTGAAGCACGGCTGGATCAACGGCTGTTGGCCGCAGTCAGGACAGCGCGCTGCGATGCACTACGAGCCGGTTGCGTCCCTCCGCCTTGGCGCGATATAGCGCCTTGTCGGCCAATCCGATCAGTTCGGCAGGTGTACTGCCATCGACGGGGAATGTCGCCACCCCCAGTGACGCCGTGGTCGGCCCCAGGGTCTTGCGCAGGTGCACCACGGTGGTGGCAGCGATCGCGCTGCGGATTTCCTCCGCTCGCCGCCGGGCGTCCTCGGCGCTGGCTTCGGGCATCACCACGGTGAACTCCTCGCCGCCATACCGGCACACAATGTCCTCGTCGCGGGTGTGCTCCTGCAGGGTCTGCGCGATGGCCGTCAGCAGCGCGTCGCCGGCGGCATGGCCGTGGTCGTCGTTGAAGCGCTTGAAATTATCGACGTCCAGCATGATCACCGACAGGGGAAGCCCGCGCCGCTGGCAACGTTGCAGCTCGCGCTGGGTGTTGTCTTCCAGATAGCGGCGGTTGTACAGACCGGTGAGCGGGTCGCGCAGCGATTGCACCCGCAGCGACTCGCGCAGCTGCAGATTGATCATGGCCAGGCTCAACTGCTCGGCGACGGCTTCCACCACCTGCACGTCTTCGACGCCGCCGCCAGTGGCGCCGTTGACATGCAGCAGGCCCAGCGAGACGCCCTGGGCCATCAGCGGCACACATAGTGTCCAGCCATCCGGAGGCAGGTCTGCGATGTGGAGGTGACTGCAGTAGACGTTGCCCGGGCCGTGGCCGCTGCGATGGGTTTGACCGCGGCGGATGCCCCAACAAGCGGACGGCGTCCACACCAGGTCACTGGGAATCGTCTCGGTGCCGAACCCGGAAACGGCCTCGACCTGGTTCAACGACGAGCGCAGCACGTAGCAATGACCGCCAGTATTGGGCAACATCTGGGCGATCACCTCGGCGGTGACGTTGAGCGCTTCGTTCAGGTCCTCACAGCTTTGCAAGATACCCGCATACGCGCCCAGCACGCGGCGCTGTTCGGACAATTGGCTGCGTTGCTCCAGCGATACGGCGAGCTCCCGCAGGGCATTGCGGGTGTCGCGCTCCAGTCTCCGGCTGCGTCGGTTTTCCCGCGTCAGGCCTCCCAGCAGCAGGTTCAGCAGTGCCAGCGGCAGCAGGATGCCCGCCACCACTCCGACGGTGGTGACGGTCGCAAGGGTGGCCATGGTTTGCCGGCGCGTGAGTAGCAAGTGATGTTCGTGGCTCAGGACGGTACCGATGAGCGCGTCAATCTGTTGCATCTGGCCAAAACCGGAGCTGTTGAGCCCCTCGCGCTGGGTCTCTGCCATGCCCAGATTCAGCTGCATGTCGATCAGTCGTTGCAGTTCGGCCATCCGGTCCTCCACCCGCGTTTCCAGCTCCAGCGCACGAGCCTGCTGGTCCGGGTCGTCCTGGGTGCTGACCACCAATCGTGATGTCGCGTCCCGGATCGCCGGAAGCGTGGCCTGGTATTCCATCAACAGCGAGTCGCGGTCACTGAGGCGGTAACCGCGTGCACTGGATTCCGCCGACCGGATCGAGGAGCGGATCGCCTCCGCCGTGCTGATTACCTGATAGCTGTGCTCCACCAGGTCGGTGCTGCGAGTGAAGTTGCGGATGCTCAGGACCATCGCCACGCCCACGCAGATCAGCACGACGACCGACAGCACGAAGGCCGGTATTCGATAAGGGCGCAGTTTGCTGGGTGGGAGGGTGTTGACAGGAACCATCTTTGCGGCATTCTTCGGAGTAGGTCCAAAGCTCTGCAACAAGTGTGCCATGACGGGTGTCAGGCCGGCTCGCGCGCCCGCATGGCAGGGTTTGTTGCGCTGCGGTAGGCTTTCCGGTCCAACCATCTCCGGTCCCACGCCGTGCCCACTGAAGCTTCCATCGACCCCAGCACCCTCGATCACGGTGCCGCCAATGCCCACGGGTTCGACCCACAGGCCGTGGAGACCGCCGCCCAGCGCTTCTGGGACGGCACGCGCGCGTTCGAGGCCGACGAGTCGTCCGACAAGCCCAAGTACTACTGTCTGTCGATGCTGCCGTACCCGTCCGGTGCGTTGCACATGGGCCACGTGCGCAACTACACGATCAGCGACGTGATCAGTCGATACAAGCGGATGACCGGCCACAACGTGCTGCAGCCGATGGGTTGGGACGCGTTCGGCCTGCCAGCCGAGAATGCCGCGATCAAGAACCACACCGCACCGGCGAAGTGGACCTACGCCAACATCGAGCACATGAAGGCGCAACTGCGACAGATGGGGTACGCGATCGACTGGTCGCGCGAGTTCGCCACCTGCGAGCCGTCGTACTACGTCCATGAGCAGCGCATGTTCGTGCGGCTGATGAAGCGGGGGCTGGCGTACCGCAAGAATTCGGTGGTGAACTGGGACCCGGTCGACCAGACCGTGCTGGCCAACGAGCAGGTCATCGATGGCCGCGGCTGGCGCACCGGCGCGCTGGTGGAGAAGCGCGAGATTCCGCAGTGGTTCCTGAAGATCACCGACTACGCGCAGGAGTTGCTCGACGGGCTGGACAACCTGCCGGGCTGGCCGGATGCGGTCAAGACCATGCAGCGCAACTGGATCGGCCGCAGTGAGGGGCTGGATATCCGCTTCGACGTGCATGATGTCGACGGGCATGATGCCGACGGGGCGGAGCTGGAGCCGTTGACCGTGTTCACGACCCGGCCGGACACCCTGATGGGGGTGACGTTCGTCTCGATCGCCGCCGAGCATCCGCTGGCGACCCATGCTGCCGCCGGCAACAACGACCTTGCCGCGTTCATCACCGACCTGCGCAAGGGCGGTGTCAGCGAGGCGGAGCTGGAAACCCAGGAAAAGCGCGGCATGGACACCGGCTTGCGCGCGCTGCATCCGGTCACCGGCGAGCCGTTGCCGGTGTACGTCGCCAACTTCGTGCTGATGAACTACGGCACCGGCGCGGTGATGGCGGTGCCCGGCCACGACGAGCGCGACCACGAATTTGCCACGCACTACCAGTTGCCGGTCAAGCTGGTCATCGTGCCCGACTCGGTGCGCGATGCGTTGGTGGAAATCCGCCGTGACCTGGGCGCGCATGCGGACCCGATGGCCAGCGCGCTGGGCCAGGCCGGTGCGACCGATGTCTACGACACCGGCGCGGCGGTGCAGGTGGTCGAGCAGTTCCAGCAGGGCCTTGCCAGCCAGGCGTATACCCAGCGCGGTTGGTTGGTGAACTCCGGCGAATACGACGGGATGGATTTCCAGCAGGCGTTTGATGCGCTGGCCACCAGGTTCGAGGCCGAAGGCCGGGGTGCGCGTCGGGTCAATTTCCGCCTGCGAGATTGGGGCGTGAGCCGCCAGCGCTACTGGGGCTGCCCGATCCCGGTGGTCTATTGCCAGGATTGTGGCGCCGTGCCGGTCCCGGAGGAGCAACTGCCGGTGGTATTGCCCGAGGATGTCGCGTTCATGGGCACCGGCTCGCCGATCAAGGCCGACCCGGAATGGCGCAAGACCACCTGCCCGAGCTGCGGTGGCGCGGCCGAACGTGAGACCGACACCTTCGACACCTTCATGGAATCGAGCTGGTATTACGCGCGTTACACCTCGCCGGGCGCGGCCACCCAGGTCGACGAGCGCGCCAACCACTGGCTGCCGGTCGACCAGTACATCGGCGGCGTCGAGCATGCCATCCTGCACCTGCTGTATTTCCGCTTCTACCACCGGCTGCTGCGCGACCAGGGCCTGGTCGACAGCGACGAGCCGGCGACCAACCTGCTGACCCAGGGCATGGTGATCGCCGAGACGTTCTATCGCGAAGAAGCCAACGGTGCGAAGGACTGGATCAACCCGGCCGACGTGTCGATCGTGCGCGACGAGCGTGGCCGCATCACCGGCGCAACGCTCAAAGCCGATGGCAAGCCGGTGGTGATCGGCGGCGTCGAGAAGATGTCCAAGTCCAAGAACAATGGTGTCGACCCGCGTGTGATGGTGGACAAGTTCGGTGCCGACACCGTGCGCCTGTTCTCGATGTTCGCCGCGCCGCCGGATCTGTCGCTGGAGTGGAACGAGGCCGGCGTGGAAGGCATGGCGCGGTTCCTGCGCCGGTTCTGGCGCGAGGTGCTGAGCCATGTCGGGCAGCCCGACCATCCGTCGGTGGACGATCTGCTGAAGGCTGGCACGGTGTTGGACACGGCGCAGAAATCCCTGCGCCGGCAGCTGCATGCCACCATCCAGAAGGTGGGCGACGATTACGGTCGCCGCCACGCCTTCAATACCGCGATCGCCGCGCTGATGGAGCTGTTGAACCACGTCAGCCGGTTCAAGGACATGAGCGATCCGGGCCGGGCGGTACGCCACGAGGCGCTGCAGGCGATGGTGCTGCTGCTGAACCCGGTCACCCCGCACACCAGCCATGCCCTGTGGCAGGCGCTGGGCCACCCGGAGACGCTGCTGGAAGACGTCCCGTTCCCGCAGGTCGATCCTGCCGCGCTGACCCGCGACGCGCTGGTGATGGCGGTGCAGATCAATGGCAAGCTGCGCGGCACCATCGAAGTGCCGGTCAACCTGGACAAGGCCGAAATCGAGCAACTGGCGCTGGCCGAGCCGCACGTGGCCAAGTTCCTGGAGGGCCTGAGCGTTCGCAAGGTGATCGTAGTGCCGGGCAAGATCGTCAACATCGTGGCGGGCTGAGTGGTGGATCATCTGCCGTCGCTTTGTGCCGCGACCGGTTCAGCCCGGCGTTGCTTTCATGCTTGATGCGCCCATCCGCGTGGGTCAGACTCGCACGATGATCCGAGCACTGATGTTTCTCGCCCTCGCGCTGGCCTTGTCCGCCTGTGGTTTCCAGTTGCGCGACGCGCTGACATTGCCGGCCGGGCTGGATCCGGTCAAGGTCGTCTCCAGCAGTCGTTACAGCCCGTTGGCCGAGTCGCTGGCCGCGTCGCTGGTACGCGCCGGCGCAACGCCAGCGACCGCGGCAACCGAAAACCCGGCGGTTCTGGAATTGAAGGCCGAGCGTTGGGGCGATACCCCGATCAGCGTGGATACGCGTGGCCGTGCGCAGGAATTCAGCCTGCGCTACGCGGTGGTATTCGAGTTGCGCAATGGCGATGGCAGCTTGCTGGTGCCTGAACAGAATATCGAGCTGTCCCGGGACTACATCTCGGTGCCGAACAACTCGATAGGCACCGAGGGCGAGCGGGATATCCTGGTGCGCGAGCTGCAACGTGAAATGGCGGCCTCGATACTGCGGCGCCTCGACACGGCCGCCAGCGGGACCATGGTGGGGGGTGGTGACCCTTCACAGGTATTCATCGAGACCACGGACGCGGCGCAGGCCGCGATGGACGCCGCCAATGCCGTTGCACCGGTGCCGCCCGCGCCGGTCAGCCCCCCAGCCGTTGAAACGCCGGTAATCGAAGAGCCTGCCGATACCGATCCGTCGGACGAGCCGGCTCCCCCGCGTCCGCGCTGACGATGGAGCTGAAACCCGAACAGCTGGTTGCCCAGCTCGCCTCCGGGTCGCTTGCCTCCGCCTACCTGATCGCTGGTTCCGAGCCTTTGCGCGTGCTGGAGGCGGCCGATGCAGTGCGTGCCGCTGCCCGTGCCCAGGGGGTCGCCGAACGCGAGGTGTTCGAGGCCGAAGGTAACCAGCGCGAGCCCGACTGGGCGGCGATGAAGGCCAGCCTGGGCGCGCCGAGTCTGTTTGCCAGCCGTCGCCTTATCGAGTTGCGATTGCCCACTGGCAAGCCAGGCAAGGAGGGAGGGGCATTGATCAGTGCGTTTTGCGCCGATCCCCCGGCCGATGTCGTACTGCTGGTGACTACCGGCGAGTGGAGCAAAAAGCACGCCGGTAAATGGAGTGATGCGATCGGCCGGATTGGCAAAATCGCGATTGCCTGGCCGGTCAAGCCGCACGAGTTGCCCGGCTGGGTCGAGCAGCGCCTGCGCTCGCGTGGGGTACGTGCCGATCCGGACGCCGTGCAGCAGCTGGTCGAGCGCATCGACGGCAACCTGTTGGCCGCTGCGCAAGAGATCGACAAGCTGGCGTTGCTGGCCATCGATGGAAGCCTCGATCTGGCGACGATGGAGTCGCTGGTCGCCGATGCGGCGCGCTTCGACGTGTTCCGGGTCATTGACGCCGCCATGAACGGCAACGCCGGCCAGCTGTCGCGGATGCTCGCGGGCTTGCGTGCGGAGGGGGTCGCGGTGCCGGCGTTGCTGGGCATGGTGGTGATGGAACTGCAGCGCACCGCCGCACTGGCACGGATCCAGTCACGCGGGGGCAGCCTGGCCAGCGAGTTCAAGGCGCAGCGGATCTGGGATTCCAAGCAGCCGATGTACCACCGGGCGTTGCAACGCCACTCCGCCGCGCACTGGGACGCGTTTGTATCGCAGGTCGGGCGGGTCGACCGCATGGCCAAGGGGCGAGAGCCGGGCGATGCGTGGGTGGCACTGGAGCGCCTGTTGCTGGCGGTCGCGGAGCCGCGTGCCATCCATCTGCTGGCACGCTCGAGTGCCTGAGCCGGGTGCCGCCGGAGTGACAGCCACCGGAGCGAGCGCCGGTCCTGTCGACGGTTTAGCCGACGGTTTGGCTGTGTTCTACGGCGGCACGTTCGACCCCGTGCATTGTGGCCATTTGCAGGTCGCACGGCATGCGCGCGATCGTTTGGACGCCGTCATCCGCCTGATGCCAGCCGCCGATCCGCCGCACCGGGACGCGCCGGGTGCCAGTGCGCTCCAGCGAGCGCAGATGCTCGATCTGGCAGTGGCTGGCGAGTCCGGATTGCTGGTCGACCGCCGCGAGTTGGCCCGCAGCACGCCGTCGTACTCGATCGATACCCTGCGCGGCATTCGCGCCGAACTGGGGCCGCAAGCACCCGTTGCCTTGCTGATTGGCGCTGACGGCCTGCTGGGCCTGCCCACCTGGAAAGAGTGGCAGGCGTTGTTCGAGCTCGCGCATTTCGTGGTTGCAGAGCGCCCCGCGGTTGACCTCGATCAAACGCTTCCCGGGACCCTGTCGACGTTCCTCCAGGACCGTTGGACAACGCATCCCGGAGCCCTGCGCGATGCTCCGGCAGGCCGTGTATGGCGCTTGCAGCAACCTCTTCACCCCGGATCGGCCACCGATGTACGTGCGCGAATCGCCGGTGGAAAACCGTGGCAAGCGCTGGTTCCGCCCGCCGTCGCCGGCTATATCGACCGCCACCGGTTGTATGCAAACGGGGTTGCCACCCCGGCTTCGTTATAATTCGACCCCGCCAACCCACACCCAACCCAGAGCCTGCATTGACCAGTCAAGCCCAAGTCATCAAGACCCGCCTCCCCAGCCCTCCGCCCAGCGTGGACGACCTGCTGCAGACCGTGCGTGACGCGGTTGCCGAGCTGAAGGCCAAGGATTGCGTGGAAATCGACGTGCGCGGCAAGAGCAGCGTCACCGACTACATGGTGATTGCCTCGGGCACCTCGTCGCGGCACGTGAAGTCGATCGCCAACGAAGTCATCAAGTTCGTCAAGAAGCTCGATGTGATGCCGATTGGCGTTGAGGGCGAGCGCGAGGCGGAATGGGTGCTGGTCGATCTCGGCGATGTCGTGGTCCACATCATGCTGCCGCGCGTGCGTGAGTTCTATGCGCTGGAGCGGCTGTGGACGGTCGGTGACCAGCCGCCGGAGGCCATCGACGAGTATGGCGATGACCACCGCGGCGAGACCGACGCGGAAGACGGTCTCTAGCATCTGAAACCGCTCGCATGAAGGCAAAGTTGATTGCAGTCGGCGAGCGTGCACCGCACTGGGTCGCCGAGGGCTTCGAGGACTACCGCAAGCGGTTGTCGCATTGGCTGCCGTTGGAGTTGATCGAAATCCAGCCAGGGCTGCGCGGCAAAAACCATGACATCGCCCGCGCCACTGCCGATGAAGGTGCGCGCGTGCTGGCGGCGTTGCCCAAGTCACCGCTGGTGGTCACCCTGGATGGCCGCGGCAAGCCGTGGAGTTCGGAGCAACTGGCGCAGCGCCTGGAGCACTGGCGCGGGCAGGGGCGGGACCTGGCCCTGTTGATTGGCGGGCCCGAAGGCCACGCCGATGACGTGCTGGCCCGCGCCGACGAGTCGTGGTCGCTGGGCCCGCTGACCCTGCCGCACATGCTGGTGCGCCTGGTGGCCGCCGAGCAGCTGTACCGGGCCGCGGCGCTGCTGGTCAACCACCCGTACCACCGCGCGTAGCGGTAGGGCGGGTTCAGTTGCCGGCCGCGCCCGGGTCGGTTTCGGGCTTGCGACCCAGGCCGCCTTCATCGGGGTTGGGCGGCCTGCGTGGATCCGGCTGGCGGGCGTCGTGTTTGTCGCGTGGCTTCGGCTCGGCATAGCCGGCGTCGGCATCTTCGTCGCGTCCGGGTCCGTGCTTGTCGGGGTTCCTTGCCGGCGGCCGGGTGTTGTCGGGATGGTTCATCGTTTACCTCCCCAGCTCGAAGACCACGTCCAGATTGACTGACAGCGTGTTTTCACCCGGTGAAACGGGAGCGTCGGCGCTGGCCTTCTCCATCCGTGCCATCGCCATCATCGGCACGGGTGGTCCGAAACCGCCATTGCCTTCGCTGATGCTGACAATGCGTCGTACCTTCATGTCCAGCGATTCGGCATACATCTGCGCCCTCGCACGGGCCGTATCGATCGCGCTCCGGCGGGCTTCGTCGTAAGCGGACTGTTTGTCGTCCACCTCGAAGCTGGGGCCGTGGATCTGGTTCGCGCCGACGCTGGTCAGCGTACCGATGATGCTGCCCAGGTCGCCGATGTCGCGCACGGTGATGTTGACGGTGTTACGCGCCTCATAGCCAGTGATGGTCGGTGGCTGGTTGTCGGCGTACCGGTACTGCGGGTTCAGGCTGATCCCGCTGGTCTGGATGTCGCGTTCGGCGACCCCCGCCTTGCGAATCGCGGCGACCACCCTGGTCATCTGCTCGGCATTGGCCTGCATTGCCGCTTCGGCGTCGGCGGCCTGCGTGACCACGCCGGTGGACAGGTTGGCGATATCCGGCACGCGTTGCGCTTCGCCCTGGGCCGAGACCGCCAGCAGGGTGCCGGTACTGGCGAGTGCCGATGCACGGCTGGCCGGCATGGACGTGGGGGCAGACTGGGCGAGGCAAGGCATCGCGGTGGCCGCCAGCACGAGCGCGGCGGCGGCGATCAGAGGGCGCAGGGTGGGTCGGTTTGGAAGTCGCGTCGGACGCATGATGTGCTCCTGAATGGCAGATATGAAGGGTCTGGGCAAGATGGTGAACACGCCGTGAGCCGTCCCCACCGATACCGGCCGCGTCGGCCGGCGCTCAGCCTGTACAGGTTATGCTTTCCCGGCATGATCCATCTCGCTTCCAGATCCCCCCGCCGCCGTGAGCTGCTTGCCCGGCTGGGCGTGCCATTCGAGGTGCTCCAGCTGGACGTGGCCGAGTGCCGGCGGCCGGACGAGGCGGCCGAGTCCTACGTGTGTCGTGTGGCCGGTGAGAAGGCCCGGGCCGGGTTGCTGGACCGTGCCGGCGACCCGGATGCGTTGGTGCTGGGTGCCGATACCGAAGTGGTGCTGGAAGGCGAAGTGTTCGGCAAACCGGCCGATGGCGCCAATGCTGCCGCGATGCTGCGACGCCTGTCGGGCCGCACCCATCAGGTGATCTCGGCGGTGTCGCTGATCTCGGCACGCCGGCAATTGCAGGCGGTGTCGATCTCCGAGGTCACTTTCGCGGTGCTGACGGAGGCCCGTATCCAGGCCTATGTCGCCGGCGGCGAGCCGTTTGGCAAGGCCGGTGGGTACGCTATCCAGGGTTTTGCTGAGACATTCGTGACACGTTTGGCCGGCAGTTATTCAGGGGTGATGGGTTTGCCGCTTTACGAGACCAGCTGTTTGTTGGCGCAGTTCGACCTGGGTTCGGCGTCGACTCCCGACGCGATCAGCGCGGAGGCGACATGAGCGAAGAAATACTGGTCAACGTGACGCCGCGTGAAACACGGGTGGCGGTGGTCGAGAACGGCATGCTGCAGGAGCTGCATATCGAGCGTGGCTGGGCGCGCGGCGTGGTCGGCAACATCTACAAAGGCCGGGTGCAGCGGGTCATGCCGGGAATGCAGGCGGCGTTCATCGATATCGGGCTGGAGCGCGCGGCATTCCTGCATGCGGCCGACATCGTCAAGCCGACGCCGTTGGGTGATGGTGACGAGACCGACCTGCCAGCGGTCCCGACCCGGCCCATCTCCGAGCTGCTGCGCGAGGGCCAGGAAATCGTCGTGCAAGTGGTCAAGGACCCGATTGGTGGCAAGGGGGCACGTCTGTCCACCCAGATCAGCATTCCTTCGAGGTACCTGGTGCTGCTGCCCAATACCCGGGTGATCGGGGTGTCGGCGCGGATCGAGGACGAAGTCGAGCGCGCACGCCTGAAAGCACACGTCGCCGCCCTGGCGCCGGGCGAGGACCTGCACGGATATATCGTGCGCACCAATGCGGAAGGCCAGCCAGAAGAGGCGTTGGGCGAGGATATTGCCTATCTCAGCCGGGTCTGGGAGCTGATCGGGGAGAAGTCCCGGAGTGCACGCGTCGGTGAATGCGTCTATGAGGACCTGACCCTGCCGCTGCGCGCGGTGCGCGACCTGATCCGGCGCGACGTGGAGAAGGTCAAGGTGGACTCGCGCGAAACGTTCGATCGGCTACGCGCGTTTGCGGCCCGGTTCATGGACTCCACCGGCGCCGCCGACGGCCCGGGGCTGGTGGAAAAGATCGAGCACTACGCCGGCGCCCGACCGATCTTCGACCTGTACGGGGTGGAGGACGAGATCCAGCGCGCGCTGGACAAGCAGGTACCGCTGAAATCCGGCGGCTACCTGGTGATCGACCAGACCGAGGCAATGACTACGGTCGACATCAACACCGGTTCTTTCCTGGGGCAGCGCAACCTGGAGGAGACGGTTTACCGCACCAACCTGGAGGCGGCGCAATCGGTCGCCCGGCAACTGCGGCTGCGCAACCTGGGCGGCATCATCATCATCGACTTCATCGACATGACCGATGCCGAACACAAGCGGCAAGTGCTGCGGACGCTGGAGAAATCGCTGGCCAAGGACCACGCCCGCACCACGGTGTATGACTTCTCGCCGCTGGGACTGGTGGAGATGACCCGCAAACGCACCACCGAAAGCCTGCAGCGACAACTGAGCGAGCCATGCCACGAGTGCAACGGCCGTGGCACCCTGAAAACGCCCGAGACCGTGGTCTACGAGGTGTTTCGGGAGATCGTCCGGCAGGTGCGCCAGTTCGATGCCGAACGCCTGCTGGTGATTGCCTCGCCGAAGGTGGTCGCCAGGATCACCGATGAGGAGTCGGCGGCGGTGGCCGAGCTGGAGGAGTTCCTGGGCAAGTCGGTCCGGTTCCAGCCTGATGACCAGTACGCGCAGGAGCAGTTCGATGTCGTGCTGCTCTGACCGCCAACGCCAGCGCTGACATGCCGACTGCGTTGCGCCGTCGCTTGCGCCACGCCCGTCGCGGGTTTGGCTACGCCGTTGCCATCACGTTGGTGTTGGTGGCGCTGGTGCTCGGCCTGGCCAGCCAGGTGTTGCCGCTGGCCGAGCGCAACCCCGATCAGGTTGCGGCGTGGTTGAGCCAGCGCGCCGGTCGGCCGGTCGCCTTTGATGCGGTGGAGACGGCATGGACGCGTCGCGGGCCATTGCTGCAGCTGGAGAACCTGCGCATTGGCGACGGCGAGCAGGCGTTTACCGTCGGCGACACCGAGATGCTGGTGTCGATCTACGCCGGCCTGCTGCCGGGCATCCCGTTGTCGGAACTGCGCCTGCGCAACCTGGAGCTGACCGTAGAGCGCCTTGCCGACGGTCGCTGGCAGGTGCGCGGACTGCCTGGACAACAGCAAAGTGGCGGTGACCCGTTCCAGGCGCTGGAAGGCCTGGGCGAGTTGCAGGTGATCGACGGCGCGCTGAGAGTGCTGGCGGCGGATGTCGGCGTCGACATCACGGTGCCGCGGGTCGATTTGCGCCTGCAGGTCGATGCTGACCAGGTCCGCGCCGGACTGCGCGCATGGCCGCAGACGGCAGCGGGCGAGGTGGCCAGGCCGATTGATTCGGTGTTGGCGTTCAACCGCCACAGCGGCGATGGCCGCGCTTACGCGGACGCGGACCGGGTGGATCTGACCGAATGGTCGCCGCTGCTGCGACTGGCCGGCGTCGCGATACAGGGTGGCCAGGGGCGCGTTGAAGCGTGGATGACATTGCGCGACAAGCGCGTCGCCATGGTTACCCTGGATACCCTGCTGGAGGACGTCACCTTGAGCGGCGCGCCGGTCGCACTGTCCGCCTCCGCGGACGCGCGTGCCCAGGGCGCCGCGGTTCCGGTGGCACGACTGGAGCGCTTTGAAGCCCGTGCACGGTGGCAACGGGTTGACGGTGGCTGGCGACTGGATGCGCCGGCCCTGAGGATCGACGCCGACAATCAGCAGCACGTGTTCGATGGCCTGCTGCTGGCCGGTGGGGACCATTACGCTTTGGTGGCCGACCGGCTCGGGCTGGCACCACTGGTCCGTATCGCGGCATTGAGTGATCGGCTGCCGACGCCGCTGCGGCGCTGGCTGCTGCAGGCACGCCCGTCGGGAACATTGCGCCAGGTCGAGTTGCATGGGCGTCGTGATGGACCGCTGCGCATGGCCGCCTCGATCGACGTACTGGGGTTCAATCCGGTTGCTGACAGTCCGGGCCTGCGTGGGCTGGCGGGCAGGCTGGAAGGTGACGCGGCTGGTTTCAGCCTGCGGCTGGACAAGCGCCAGCCGGTGCAATTCGACTGGCCGCGTGGCTTCGGCATGGTCCACGAGGTCCGCCTGGACGGGGTGATCACGGGCTGGCGTGAAGGCGACGGTTGGCAGGCAGGTACGGCCGGGCTGCGGGTCGATGGCGAGGACTTCGGTGCCGATGCGCGCGGCAGCCTGTGGTGGCAGGGGGACGGCACGCGACCCCGGATCGACCTCGCTGCGACGGTGGACGAGACGGCGGTGCCGGTAGCCAAAAAATTCTGGGTCCGCCACAAGATGCCGGAGTCGTTGGTGGAATGGCTTGACGGCGCGCTGGTGGCAGGAACCGTCGTCGGTGGTCGGGCGTTGATCTCGGGCGATCTCGACGATTGGCCGTTTGTCGACAGCAACGGCCGCTTCGAAGCACGCGCACATATCACCGAGGCCACCGTTGCCTTCCACGAAGGCTGGCCGGCGGCAAGCGGGCTGGATCTGGACGCCAGCTTCATCGGCAACGGTTTCAGCCTCGATGGCCGGGGCACGCTGGCCGGTATCGAGGTCCCCGCGATCCACGCGGCCATCGACGATTACGGTGACGGTGCGCTGACCGTGGAAGCCAGCAGTAATGCCGATGTCGGCCAGTTGATCGGCCTGCTTCAAGACAGTCCGCTGCACGAACTTCAGCCCGAGACCTTCGATGCCATTACCGGCAGCGGTGCGGCCAAAACCGATTTCCAGTTGGTGCTGCCAATGGGACACGGCGAATTTTCGATCCAGGGTGCGGTCGCACTGAGCAATGCAAAACTCGCCGACCCGCGCTGGGATCTCGCCTTCGACGCGGTCAATGGTCGGGTGCGTTATTCGCGCAATGGTTTCAGCGCGCCGGAGCTGCGGGTTCGGCACGACGGGCGAGCGGGTACGCTTTCGTTGAGGGCCGGCGAGGGGCTGGTGCGTCACCCGGGGAATATTTTCGAAGGCAAGCTGGTCGCCACGTTTGGCAGTGACGCCTTGCTGCAGCGTGCGCCTGATCTCGGCTGGTTGGCACCCTACATGGACGGCCGGTCGCAATGGTCGGTCGAACTCACGGTACCCAAGTCGGCTGCGGGTCAATCGACGGCAACGCGGCTTCGGCTGGAATCGGATTTGCGCGGCACCGCGCTGAGCCTGCCCGAGCCATTGGCCAAGCCTGCCGACGAGGTGCTGGTGACGAGCGTGGAGACTCCGCTGCCTTTGGGCAGCGGCGAGATCCAGGTGGCGCTGGGAGACGTATTGGCCCTGCGTGCGCGCACCGTTGGTGGCAGTACCGGGGTGCGCGTGGCGCTGGGAAGCCGCGTCGTCCAGCAGGCGGCGCCGGCATCGGGGCTGGTGGTCAGCGGACGCGCCGACACATTCGATGCGATCGGATGGGTCGGAATGGCACGCGGCGGTGGCGCCGGTAACAGTGCAATGGCGTTGCGACGCATGGATGTCACCGCCCGTCGCCTGCACCTGTTGGGAGGCAACTTCCCGCATACCCGGTTGCTGGCCGAGCCGGTTGCGAACGGCGCGACCCGCGTGCAGTTCGAAGGCGAGGCGTTGCGAGGCGATTTGCTGGTGCCGACGGCGGCCGGCGCCGTGGTGACCGGAAACTTCCAGCGGGTGCATTGGCAGCCGATCCCGGCGCCAACACCCGTGGCGTCGCCGACCTTGGTACCGGCCGTGACCACCGGCACGGCTGACGCCATCGATCCGCGTCGTATCCCACCCTTGTCGCTGGATATCGCCGACCTGGGCATCGGCGGTGCCCGGCTGGGCACTGCGCGGGTGCGCACCCGTTCCACGGCGAGCGGGCTGCAACTTGAGCAGTTGCAGGTCCGTGCACCCGGGCAATCGATTGATGCCAGCGGCAGCTGGGTGGGTACCGGTGCAACCGCACGCACCCAACTCAGCGCCAAGCTGCAAAGTGAAGACCTGGGCCAGTTACTGGCCGACTTTGGTTTCGCCGCGCGGCTGGAAGGCGGTGAGGGAAGCGCGCAGCTGGAAGCCGGCTGGAGTGGAGGCCCGGCGCAATTCGGGGTGGCGTCGCTTGCCGGCCGTCTCCACCTGGATGTTCGCGATGGCCGGCTGCTCGAGGTTGAGCCGGGGGCGGGCCGTGTGCTCGGGCTGCTCAGCCTGGCCGAATTGCCACGGAGATTGACCCTGGATTTCGGTGACTTCTTCTTCAAGGGCTTCGCCTTCAACCAGGCCGGCGGTGATATCCGCTTCGCCGGTGGCGAGGCAAGCAGCGACAACCTGCGTATCGACGGGCCCGCCGCCCGGATCAATATCCACGGATCGGCCAACCTGCGCGCGAAGACCTTCAACCAGACCATCGAGGTACTGCCCAGGACGGGCACCCTGTTGACGGTGGCCGGTGCGCTCGCCGCCGGTCCGGTCGGCGCGGCAATCGGCGCCGCCGCCAATGCCGTTCTGCAAAAGCCGTTGGGGCAGATCAATGCCAAGACCTATCGGGTCACCGGCCCGTGGGGTGACCCAAAGGTCGAGGTCATCAGCCGCGAGCAGAGTCGGGTGGCCGACAAGCCGGTTCCAAACGGTTGAAGCGCGGGCCCATCGGCCGCATATCGTCTCTCGTTGCCGCGTTTTCCGGCGGTACTCCCCAATTTCCCCTATCCGAGCGCCCCATGACCTTACCGCTGCAACTTGCCGAATCCCGTCTCCTGTTGCCGGCCGGGCTTGACGCCAACGCACTGGAAGCCACATTCGGCACTTTGCTCGGCCCCGGCATCGATTTTGGCGACCTGTACTTCCAGCACGCCCGGCGCGAGAGCTGGACGGTGGAAGACGGCATCGTCAAGGACGGCGCCCATTCCATCGAGCAGGGCGTGGGCGTGCGTGCGATCAGCGGCGAGAAGACCGGCTTTGCCTATTCCGACGAGATCAACAGCGCGGCGTTGATTGCCGCGTCCAGTTCTGCACGCGCGATCGCGCGTGACGGGAACTCGGTCACGACCCGGTCGCTGGTGCGCAGCAACGCGCACGCGCTGTATGCGCCGGAGGATCCGATCGACTCGCTGGCCAACGAGGACAAGGTCGAGGCGCTGCGCCGGATCGACCAGCTGTTGCGCGCCGCCGATCCGCGGGTCAAGCAGGTGATGGTGAGCCTGTCTGGCGGTGTCGACACCGTGCTGATCGCGCGCAGTGACGGCGTGCTGGCGGCCGACGTGCGCCCGCTGGTGCGCTTCAACGTGCGGGTCATCGTCGAGCACAACGGTCGCCGCGAGTCCGGCTCCACCGGCGGCGGTGGCCGTTACAGCTATGCCGAGTTGTTGGCCGACGGCAAGCCCGAGGCCTGGGGCCGGGAGGCGCTGCGCCAGGCATTGTTGAACCTGGAGGCGGTCGACGCACCGGCCGGGGTGATGCCGGTGGTGCTTGGCAACGGATGGCCCGGTGTGCTTTTGCACGAGGCTGTCGGCCACGGACTGGAAGGCGACTTCAACCGCAAGGGCACCAGTACCTACGCCGGCCGCATGGGGCAGCGCGTGGCTTCGCCCGGCGTCACCATCGTCGACGACGGCACCCTGCCGGGCCGCCGTGGCTCGCTCAACATCGACGACGAGGGTCAGCCGACCGAGTGCACCACCCTGATCGAGGACGGCGTGCTGGTCGGCTACATGCAGGACAGCCTCAACGCGCGGCTGATGGGCATGAAACCGACCGGCAACGGCCGCCGCGAATCCTTCGCCCACCTGCCAATGCCGCGCATGACCAACACCTACATGCTGGCCGGCACGCATGACCCGGAAGAGATGATCCGCTCGGTCAAGCGCGGCCTGTACGCGGTCAATTTCGGTGGCGGCCAGGTCGACATCACCAGCGGCAAGTATGTGTTCTCGGCGACCGAGGCTTACCTGATCGAGGACGGCAAGGTCACCGCGCCGGTCAAGGGCGCGACGCTGATCGGCAACGGCCCGGAGACCATGCAGAAGGTCAGGATGATCGGCCATGACCTGGCGCTGGATGAAGGTGTCGGCGTCTGCGGCAAGGACGGCCAGAGCGTGCCGGTCGGCGTCGGCCAGCCGTCGCTGCTGATCGACGGCATCACGGTGGGCGGCACCCAGGCGTGAGCGCCTGCCGCCCGTCGGACGCGGTGCTAGAGCGTATCGCTGTCGTCGTCTGCGACAGGCGCGTCCTCACGGGCCGCGTCATCGGCCAGCATCATCGCCCGCAACTGTCGGAACAGCTCACGGAACGCGCGCGGCGGCTTGTTGCGCTTGCGCTCTTCCAGCGTGTTGCGCACCAGTTGCCGCAATCCCTGGCGGTCGGCATCGGGGTGCAGGTCGAGCAGCTCACCCAGCGCCACGTCACCTTCGGCCAGCAGGCGGTCGCGCCAGGCTTCGACCCGGTGCATCGCCGCGGTCTCACGACGAGCGGCGTCGCCTTTCTCGTCGAGTGCGTCGCGCAGCGCCTCCAGCGTCTGGTCATCTTCGCGGCGCAACTGCTTGGCCAGGAACGCCATTTGCCGCTTGTGCGCGATGTGGGAGGTGATCCGGCGCGCGTCACTGATGAGCGGCAACAGCGACTCGGGAACCGGCATCCGGGCCAGTTGGGTCTCCGTCAGGGCCACCAGTTGCTGGCCCAGCGTCAGTACCTCCAGCGCATCGCGACGCTGCTGGCTGCGGCTGTCGCCGCGAAATTCGCCGGTTTCTTCGTCTTTGCCACGCATCTTCAACATCCACGTCATTTCGAATTGCAAGGATAAGACATTGAACGACATCACTCCCGTCCCCGTTGAGGCTGCCGTGCCGGCCGACACCGCCAGTTCTGCCCGTCTGGACATGCTTGCGGGGCTGTCCGCACGCTTGCTGGAGCGCGCGCAGGCCAATGGCGCCGACCAGGCTGAGGTGTCCTGTTCCGAAGATACGGGGCTCAACGTCAATGTCAGGATGGGCGAGGTCGAGACCGTCGAGTCGACCCGTGACCGCGGCATCGCGGTGACCGTCTACTTCGGTGGTCGCAAGGGCAGCGCCTCCACCGCCGACCTGCAAGAGGAAAGCCTGGCCGCCACCGTCGACCAGGCCTGCGCGATTGCGCGCCACACCGAGCATGACCCGGCGGCGGGATTGGCCGATGCGGCGCTGATGGCGACCGATATCCGCGAGTTCGACAGTTGGCATCCATGGGCGATCGAAGCCGACCAGGCCATCGACCTGGCACTGGCCTGCGAACAGGCCGGCCGTGACCTCGACCCGCGCCTGGAAAACTCTGACGGCGCCTCGGTCGGCAGCGGCAGCAGCCTGTCGGTGTATGCCAATTCGCACGGCTTCGTGGGCCGCGAGCGCAGAACCCACCACAGCCTTGGTTGCGCGCTGATTGCCGGCCGTGGCGCGGACATGCAGCGCGATGGCTGGTACAGCATCGCGCTGGCCGCCGACGAACTGGAGTCGGCGGCAGCGATCGGCCGCAAGGCGGCGCAGAGGGCGTTGTCGCGACTGGCTCCGCGACAGATCGCGACCGGCCAGTACCCGGTGTTGTTCTCGGCGGAGATGGCCCGTTCGCTGATCGGCCACCTGCTCGGAGCGGTTTCCGGTGGCGCGTTGTACCGCCGCGCGAGCTTCCTGCTCGACAGCGCCGGCACCCAGCTGTTTCCCGACTGGTTCGCGATCGACGAGCGGCCGTTCCTGCCGCGCGGTTTCCGCTCGGCGTCGTTTGATGGCGAAGGCGTCGCCACCCGCGAGTCGGCACTGGTCACCGGCGGCGTGTTGCAGCGCTATGTCCTGGGCAGTTATTCGGCGCGCCGACTCGGCTTGCAGACCACGGCCAACGCCGGCGGCGTGCACAACCTGCAGGTGGCAGCCAATAGCGGTGATTTCGACTCCATGCTGGCCGGCATGGGGCGTGGTTTGCTGGTCACCGAACTGATGGGGCAAGGCGTCAACAACATCACCGGCGATTATTCGCGCGGCGCGGCGGGCTTCTGGGTCGAGGACGGCAAGATCCAGTACCCGGTCGACGGCATCACCATTGCCGGCAACCTCAAGCAGATGTTCTCCGCAATCGAGGCGGTGGGCAGCGATGTCGACCCACGCTCGCATGTGCACACCGGCTCGATCCTGGTCGGGCGGATGACGGTTGCCGGCGAAGGCTGAGCGCCGGCCGGTTGACCTGCCAATGGGCAACCGACATGCTCCGCTGACGATTCACCACGGGAGATTTGCATGAACGATCACGAACAAGACCACGATCCACTCGGCACGCCGCAAGAGCCGGTTGACCAGGGTATTCCCGTGCAGCAACGGCAGTGGGCGATGTTTTCCCATCTGTCTGCATTGACCGGCATCTTCACCGGTGGCCTGGGATGCATCCTGGGGCCGCTGATCATCTGGCTGGTCCAGAAAGACACCATGCCCTTCGTCGACGACCAGGCCAAGGAAGCGCTCAACTTCAACATCACCGTCGGCATCGTCACGCTGGGCCTGGTGGTGGTCGGGACTGTTCTGTTGGTGATCCTGATCGGCTTCCTGTTCTATTTTGCCGCCTTCGTGGTTGGGATCTACTGGCTGGTGATGACCGTGATCGCGACGATCAAGAGCAATGAGGGTGTCGCCTACCGTTATCCGATGACCCTGCGGCTGGTGAGCTGATTCCTGCGCTTGCCGTCGTGGCCGGCCGCTGAGGTCGGGCAGCATCCACGGGCCCGGGAGTGAATCCCCGGGCCCGTTTTTGTTGGGTGGCCGGCAACTGGCGACTGGCAGTCAGCGCCGGATCCGCTGGTCGAGGTGATCCATCCGCGCGTCCAGCGGCGGGTGGGTGTGATACAGCTGTGACATGCGCGCAGGACGCGTGCCCAGCGCCGCCATTTTCTGCAGGACCGAGTAGAACGTCAGCGGGTCGAAACCGGCCCGGGCCAGATAGATCCCGGCGGCTTCATCGGCCCGGTACTCGGCATCCCGATCCAGGCTGCTCATCAATACCGCCGCGCCGTAACGGTTGACGTAGTCGCGGGCGAAATCGGCGGCAATGCCCCGCGCCTGCACCTTCGACATGGCGATATCCTTGCCGACCTTCGCCACTTCCTGCTTGCGGATGACCTGGTAATGGTCGCGCTGGACGACGTGTCCCAGTTCGTGTGCGATCACCGCGGCCAGCTCGGCATCGCTGTCCAGCAGCCCATACAGGCCGCGGGTCACCAGGATGTAGCCGCCGGGCGCGGCGTAGGCGTTGATCTCGCCGTCGTCGATGACTCCGAAGGTCCACGGCAGATCCGGCCGCGCGGTCTGCGAGGCGACCCAGCCCCCGACCAGGTTGACCCGCTTCTGCGCTTCCGGGTTATCCCACAGCGGTGCGGCGCCCAACACCCGGCCGGCCAGTGCCGGGCCAAGCGCGAGTTCCTCGGCGGCGAGCTCTTGTTCGGACTTGCCGACCGCGCGGTCGGCTACGCGCATCGCGTTGTCGACGATCGCTCCGCCACCGAGTCTGGACAGCAGCCCGCGTGCCGACGACAGCGTCGAGCGCTTCTCCGCCTGGGTGGCCTGGCCGCCAGCGCCATGCGCAGCGGCTGCGTCAGGTCCCCAGGCGATGCGTGCCGGCTGCCAGCCCTGGGTGCGGGCGTGCGCGGCGGCTGTCTGCGGGCTGACCCGGTAATTCTGCATGCGCGAGATTCCGGCGCTGTCGTAGCGCGCAGTGCGCAACGTACCTTCGTTGATGCCGCGCACGCTGGCCGTTTCGGTGATACGGCCTTTGCCGGAATTTCCGGCGAACAGCGCCTGCGCATTGGCCGCCGGAGTTTCGGCAGCGGCGCTTGCCACGCGCACGTCATTCACCCGCACGTAACCGCTGGCGCCATTGGCCAGGTGCAACTGGTACCACAAGCCGTCCTGGCCGGTGATCCGGACGGCGGCGTTGCGTGACAGGGTCGCGACCTTGTCGGACTTGAAGTCGGGACTGCTGTGCACTTCCACGGAAGATTTGTGGACCACCGCCGGCATCTCCGGCTGTGAAGTGGCCGCGCCGGCAAGACTGCCGGCCACGATGAGTAGAGGGGACAGCAGCGCCGCGCCGATCCGTTTGGTGATGGTATTCATGCAGCTTCTCCATCGGGCACCGGGCCCGTGTGAACAAAGGTATTTGCGGCCGCCAGCGGCCACTCGGGGAGTTGATTGAAATCCTGGCCAAGCAGGGCGCGCAGCTTCCGTCGGCAGCCTTCGCGCTCGGTGTCGTTGGTGCGGGCGATCGCAAGGCTGGTCGCGAGCTGCGCCCCGGCGGCCGGCGCGCGGTCGAACTCGACCAGTCGGGCATGCAGTGCGTCCATGTCGTTGCGTATGCGGTCGCGCAGTGCATCCTCGCCGGTCCCGTTCCACAGCAGCATGATGGTGTCATCGAGCATCCCGGTCATGACGTGCTTGCGTTCCACCACGCCGTCGATCATGACGATGCCATCGTGGGCATATACATAACGGCGCAGGATGCGGCGGTATTCCCGGCGCCGGGTCTTGTACGCCCGGGACGACACGCTGGCGTCGGGCAGCAGGCGCAGCCTGACCACGGCGGTCCATGGCTCGGCGGCCGGGTCGTGCTCGGCGGTGTAATCGCTGTTGCCGGCGGCACGGCCACGCTGCACCCCCGAGTACAGTCGGCACACACCAAAACACAGGCTGACAAAACCGACACTGGCGAAGATATCGAGGAAGAACCCGAAGAAGGTCAGGCCGGCGAAGGCGAGCAGCAACAACACCGCGTTGATTGCCACGAACACCGAGTCGACGTCCTTGTGCGGTTGGCCGCGCCAGAACACCAGCGTGGTTAGCAGCGTCGCCAAGGCGGCAAGGACGTATTTCAGCCAGCCCGGTGGCATCCGGATCGCGGTCCCGGCGACCAGCGCCTCGGTGGCCTCGGCGAGTACTTCCACCCCTGGTGTCGCTCGACTTACCGGGGTCGGCTTGGTGTCGTTGACGCCGGCCGCGGTGAAGCCGACCAGCGCCAGCGTCCCTTTCAGCGAAGGCAGTGGATCGGCGTCCGAATGGCAGATGGGGCGCCCTTCGATAATGTCGGCGGCGCTGGCATAGGGCAGTTGCGAATGGGTGCGCCAGTTGACCCGTAACAGCGGTCGTGTCGGGCGCGGTACATGCCCATCGGCCAACTCCGCCAGGCGCAACGGCAGCGCCGGAATATTCCAGCCGCCGACACCCAGGTACAGGCGGACATCCCGCACCACGCCGTCTTTGCCACGGTCGATGTTGACCAGCCCGCTGTGGGCAGTCATCGCATCGCCGTAGGGCAGTAACAGCGCTATCGGCGGTCCGGGCGAGGTCGCTTGTGCAGTGTCCGGGTAGGCACCGGGTGCGGCATCCGCGGTCAGCGTCGCGCGGGCGTCGAAGGCCGGGTGCAGACGTGAGGCGGCGAACAGGAACCGACCATCGCCGGCGCGGGCCATCGCATTGAGCAACCGGTCACCCTGCGGGTCCTGCGTCGAGGGATCGGCGAACAGGATGTCGAAACCGGCCCCGAGCACTCCGGCCCGGTCGAGGCCGTCGATCAGGTCGGCGTGGCGATCGCGGCTCCATGGCCAGCCGTCTTCCCCGAGGTTGCGGAAGTGTGCGATCGAGCAGTCATCGATCTCGACCACGACCACCCGTCCCGACGGTGTGGGTTCCAGCGGGCGCCATTGCACCACCTGGTCGAAGATCGCGTCCTCGGCGGCGTCCAGCGAACGGTCATGGGTCCAGTCCCAGGCCAGCCAGGCGATCGCCACCAGCGCCAGCAAGGGGAAGAACGCGAAGCGCAGCTTCAGCGTCAGCCCCGCCAAAGGGCGCCGATAGCCACGCAGCACCACCGTCCAGGCGTCCATGGCCCAGACGCCCAGGGTGGCCATCGTGGTGTGGAACCATGCCAGCGTGACGCGATCGGGCCTGCGGGCCATTGCTTTACCTTCCTTGCCAGGCAGTATTTTTCATGCCGGTTGTCATTGCCCACTATCAATAACCACATTCCGGGCTCGCAGAGGACATTCGCCCGGCGCGCGCAGCACCTCCCCCAGCGCGGTGCACACCCGGACGCGTGCGGTGGTGATGCATTCCTCGTCGTCGACGGCGGTGCTGACCACACAGGCCACGCGTACGCTGCCATCGTCGGGCAGCGCGGAGTCCTGTCCTGCCAGGTAGGCGTGCAGCGCATCCAGCTCGCGGCGGGCCGAGGCGATCACCTGGTCGCGGTCGGTGCCGCCCCACAGCAACACCGTCACATCCATCATCGAGTCCCAGAACCAGGTGTCGTACTCGACCACGCAATCCAGCGCGACCGCATCGGTGCCCTTGTACATGAACCGTCGCAGCCGCCGCCGGAACTCACGCAAGCGGCTTTCCAGCACCTTCGGCTCCAGCCCGGGGTTGGGGACAAAGCGCAGCCGCGCCATCGCCAGCCAGGGATGCAGGTCGGGATCAAACGATTGCCGATAGTCGTCGTTGCCGATGGCATAGCCGCGCTGGGTGGTCGCGTACATCCGACAGAATCCGAAGCACAACGCGACAAAGCCGATCGCCGCGAAGATGTCCATGAACACCGCAAACCGGGTGACACCCACGTAGGCAAGCGCCAGTAGCAGCAGGTTGCCGGCGATGAACATCTCGTCCATTTCCCAGGCGGGTTCACCGCGGAAGAACGCGTAGCCGGTCAACGCCACCAGCAGCGCGGCGAGCACGTACTTGAACCACGCCGGTGGCATCCAGATCGTGCGACTGGTCAGCAGTGCCTCGACGGCCTCGGCATGCACTTCGACCCCTGCCATTACCGGGTCGACCGGGGTGGGCTTGGCGTCGTTGAGGCCTGCGGCGGTATAGCCGACCAACACCGTGCTGCCTTCCAGGTCTGGTATCGGCACGTTGGGGTCGCCGCAGACGGGCTTGCCTTCCAGCAGGTCGACTGCGCTGATACCCGGCAGCTTGCTGTCAGTACGCCAGTCGATCCGGATCGTGTCGGGATAGCTGGCCAGCCGCGCGGTGTCCGCGCCCGCGGCCAGGCGCAACGGCAGCGACGGGATAGCCCAGTCACCGACCGTCACCCGTAGCGGGATGTCGCGCAGCACGCCATCGGCACTGCGCGTGACATTGACCAGCGCCGCGTTGCGAGCCATCGCCTCGCCATACGGCAACAACAAGGCGACCGTCGGGTCGTGTACCGGCTCATCGACGACCGGGAATGCCGCCGGCGCCTGGGATACGTGCAACGTCGAGCGGTGATCGTAATCCTGGTGCAGCCGGGTGGCGGCGAACACAAAGCGCCCTTGTCCGCCATCGGCCATGGCCTCCAGCACCGAGTCGGCCATCGGGTCACTGTGGGAGCGGTCGATGAACTGGACATCGAAACCTGCCGCACGCACCCCGGCGCGGTCGAGCAGGTCGAGCAGGTCGGCATGCCGCTGCCGGCTCCACGGCCAGCCGCCTTCGCCGCGCGCACGGTAGTACTCGATCGAGCAATCATCAATGGCGACAATCGCCACCTTTCCGGATGGTTTGGGCTCCCACAGTCGCAACGCGATGACCGTGTCGAAGATTGCGTCCTCGGCGGAAACCAGGTGGCGTTGGTGCTGCCAGTCCCAGGCAAGCCATCCCAGCGCAAGCAGCGCCAGGAGAGGGTAGAACCAGAAGCCCAGACGCAGCGCCAGCCGGGCCAAGGGTCTCCGGTAGCCCTTTTCCACTTGTCCCCAACGCTCCACGAAGGTGTGGCCCAGGTGGGCCATCACCCCGTTGATGCGTGCCACTTGCCGTTGCAGGAAGTCCCGGATCACGTTCGTTCACCCGCCTCGTAGCGGCGCATCGGGTAGCGTCAGTTGTCGGAAGCCCCGTGCACTTTGATGGTCTGGCGCGCGAGGATGTTGCGCGACTGGTTGAGGATGTAGCGCACCTCATAGGTGCCCGGCGCATCGGGCAACTTGAGTTTCAGCGGATTGCCGCTGCGGGTGCGGGTGTAGTTGAGTTCCTCCCTGCTGTCGGCGTCCGGCTCGGCGATGGCGATGTAATCGTCGGTGTAATCCGGTCCGGTCCAGTTCACCGTAATGGTCGAGCCCGCCGGCGCGGTCGCCGGGATCTCCAGCGTCGCCTCCACTGCCGTGACCTCGATGGTCTGGCGCGCGAGGATGTTGCGCGACTGGTTGAGGATGTAGCGCACCTCGTAGGTGCCCGGCGCATCGGGCAACTTGAGTTTCAGCGGATTGCCGCTGCGGGTGCGGGTGTAGTTGAGTTCCTCCCTGCTGTCGGCGGCCGGCTCGGCGATGGCGATGTAATCGTCGGTGTAATCCGGTCCGGTCCAGTTGACCGTAATGGTCGAGCCCGCCGGCGCGGTCGCCGGGATTTCCAGCGCCGCCTCTACTGCCGTGACCTCGATGGTCTGGCGCGCGAGGATGTCACGCGACTGGTTGAGGATGTAGCGCACCTCGTAGGTGCCCGGCGCATCGGGCAACTTGAGTTTCAGCGGATTGCCGCTGCGGGTGCGGGTGTAGTTGAGTTCCTCCCTGCTGTCGGCGGCCGGCTCGGCGATGGCGATGTAATCGTCGGTGTAATCCGGTCCGGTCCAGTTGACCGTAATGGTCGAGCCCGCCGGCGCGGTCGCCGGGATTTCCAGCGCCGCCTCTACTGCCGTGACCTCGATGGTCTGGCGCGCGAGGATGTCACGCGACTGGTTGAGGATGTAGCGCACCTCGTAGGTGCCCGGCGCATCGGGCAACTTGAGTTTCAGCGGATTGCCGCTGCGGGTGCGGGTGTAGTTGAGTTCCTCCCTGCTGTCGGCGTCCGGCTCGGCGATGGCAATGTAATCGTCGCTGTAATCCGGTCCGGTCCAGTTCACCGTAATGGTCGAGCCCGCCGGCGCGGTCGCCCGGATCTCCAGCGCCGCCTCTACTGCCGTGACCTCGATGGCCTGGCGCGCCAGAATGTCACGGGTCTTGTTTGAAATGTAACGAATTTCGTAGGTGCCAGTGGCATCGGGCAACTTGAGTTTCAGCGGATTACCGCTCCTGGTGCGGGTGTAGTTGAGTTCCTTCCTGCTATCGGCATCGGGCTTGGCGATGGAGATGTAATCGTCGGCCTCATCCGGACCGCTCCAGGTAACGCGCACTTCCGATCCTGCCGGTGCACTGGCATGCGCCTCGAGCGTGGCGGCCAACTCCACAATAATGGGCAGCGTCAGGCGGGTGCCATTGACGCCGGTTTCGATCGCACCGGTGGCGGTGGCGCCGTCAGACAGCCGCTTGACGGTCACGTCGTGCACGCCGCGTGGGATTTTGGTTTCGACCGTGCCCGATTCGCTCGACTCGAACAGGACTTCGCCAGTTGCTCCGTGCAGGACCGTCCAGGCCAGGCCGTCCTTGATCACCGGGCCGCCATCCTGATCGGTTGCGATCAACTTGATTGCAACCGTTTCAACCGGCGCGGGCTCCGGCTTCGACTCCGGCTTTGGTTCCGGCTTTGGTTCCGCCGCTACCGCGCTGACTTGCTGCAGCGCCGCGCTCAGCTCGGCCGCATCGCTGGCCAGCAGTGAGATGCCGCCGGTGCGATCGGCCATGCAACGCAATTGCTCCTTGGCGGTTTTCTCATCGTCGCCCAGACCGAAGCCGACGGTGTGCACGGTCAGGTCGACGCCATTTTTTTCCAGCGTCGAAGCCACCGTGCACGGGTCCAGGTTGCAAGTCTCCAGGCCATCGGATACCAGGATGACGGTCGCCTTGTTCTCGCTGTACTTCAGTGCCTCGGCGGCCTGTTGGACCGCCGCCGTCATCGGCGTCATGCCCTTGGGATTGATGTCATTGACCGCCTTGCGGATGGCATCGCGATCGGTGCCGACCTCGACCAGCGTCTCGATGTCCTTGCAGTCGCCCTTGCGGTTGTGGCCATAGGCGACCAGCCCGAGTCGACGGTTTGCCGGCAGATCATCGAGCAGGTCCGAGATGACTTCGCGGGCAATGGTGATTCGCGCCACGCCATCGATCTGCGCCCACATCGAGCCGGACGCATCCAGTACCAGGATGGCATCTTCGGCGGGTGCGGCGGCGGGTTCCTGTGCCAGGGCCGGTGTGCCGGCGACGGCAAAAGTCGCGGCGAATGCGGCAAGCAGTCGGCCTGAAATCATCATGTTTTCCCCAAGCGATTTGAATAGCTCCGCGTTACCCTATAGCACGGTCATGCGCCGCGACAAATGTGCGCGGGTCGATGCAGTCATTGAGACGGGTGTCGCGCCATGACAACAAAAGCCATCGGCAGTTGGAGTTTCAGGGCTCGGTTGAACGGTATTTCCGCGCAGTGAGGAGGCGCGCGTAAGCATCCTGCGTTTTTGGATCCTGCGCTCCGCGCGACTGCTCCAGCGTGGCATGTGCCTGCAGCAGCAATGGTTCGGAAATATCGAATCGGCCTTGTCGGGCCAACGACGCGCCCAGCAGGCTGCGCGCCTCGGCAATCTGCCAGTGATCGGGGGAGCGGGCCAGTTCGCGGATGCGTAGTGCCTCGCGGAACTGTGCTTCGGCCGCCTCCGCATTGTCCATCTCCAGGAACAGCTCACCCAAATTCTTGATGCTGGTGGCGGTCCATGGGTGTTCCGCACCAACCCCCTCGCGATAGATGCTGATCGCTTGACGGTAGAGTGGCTCCGCCTTGGCAGGGCGATCCAGGTCGCGATACAGGTTGGCGAGGTTATTCAAGCTGTCGGCGACGAGCAGGTTGTCTTCGCCAAAGACCTCTCTTCTAATCACCAGCGCCTTGCGATAGGCCGTTTCGGCCTCGTCGTAACGCTCCTGGCCGCGGAGCGCGCCGCCGAGGGTATTCATGGCGTCGGCGACGCGGGAATGGCTCTCGCCATAGAGCGTCAGGTCCATTGCCAGTGCTTCGCGCGCCAGAGTTTCGGCTTCGGCGAAGCGGCGTTCCTCCCGCATATGGACAGCCAGGCTGCTGATGGTGTTGGCAATCTGCGGGTGGATCGGACCGAGGCTCTTGCGCCGCGCTGCGATCACTTCGCGATACATGCGCTCGGCAGCTTCCGACTGCCCCTGTTCGTTCAACAGTACCGCCAGGTTGTTCAAGGTGGAGACAACGTCCGGATGATTGCCGCCCAGTTGTGCCCGCCGCGTGGCGAGGACCTGTTGGTATAGCGATTCCGACTCGTCGAGCTTGCCTTGGCGGCGCAGGACCGCCGCCAGGTCGTTGCGGATTCTGGCGACCTCCAGATGGTCGGGACCAAACAGTTCCAGGCACTGCGCGAGCGCATCGCGCAGCAGTTCGTCGGCGCGCTCGTAGTTTCCGCGCTCCCAGGCCAGCACGGCCAGGCTATGCAGGCTCTGGGCAACATCGCGGTGACGTGGGCCGTAGAGTTTCCGGCGCATCTCCAAACCTTGCTGTAGCAGGTCGTTGGCGGTGTCGTACTCGCCCAGGCGCACGTAGATGCCGCCCATGATGTGTTTCATCTGCGCCTGTACGGCAGGCTGGCTCGCCAGCCCGTCATCGAGTTTGGCGGCAGCACGGTCGAGCACCTCGCGCACGGTGACGTCTTCGCCCCGTGCCTGCGACGGGTCCGCCGATTCGAACATCTCAATTAGCAGGCCAGCCACCTCTTCGGCCTTGGCTGCCTCGGCTTCGGCCTTCGCCGCTGCGGCGTTCGCAAGGTCGCGCTCGTGGGCAATGCGGGACACGTGCAGAACCGACAGGGACAGGCTCGCCAGCAGTGCGATCGTTGCGGCGGCCACGCCCCAGCGGTGGCGGCGCACGAACAGCCCGGTACGGTAGGTCCAGGTGGCGGGGCGGGCAGCAATCGCCTTACCACCCAGGTGACGCTTGATGTCGTCGGACAGTTTCCCGGCGGACGCGTAGCGGTGCTCGGGCTGCTTCTGCAACGCCTTCTGCACGATGCTGTCCAGATCGCCCTGCAACCGCCGCGCCAGCTGCGTCGGCGTGGTACCGCGCAGTGCGGCGACATCGCCGTCGATCTCGCGCGCGAGCTCGCTCGGCGGTGCCGGGTCGTCCTCCAGGATCGCGCGTTCCAACTGCTCATGCGTCGCCGCGCCGGCAAACGGGAGCGAGCCGGTCAACAGTTGGTACAGCAGTACGCCCAGGGCATAGATGTCGGCGGCGGTGGAGGCATGCTCGCCGCGGATCTGTTCGGGCGCGGCGTAGCGCGGTGTCAGCAGACGTTCGTCGTGTTGTGTCAGCCCTCCCTCGACGAGGCCATGGGTTGCGATGGGAGTCTGCACGCCGACGCCGTGCGTGCGTGGATGGTCTGCTGGCGCGTCTTCGTCGTCGATACCCGCTTCGATGATCCTGGCAATGCCAAAGTCGAGCAGCTTGATCGACGGTTGGCCGAGGTCGTCCTCCTCCACCATGACGTTGCCGGGCTTCAGGTCGCGATGGACCACCAGGTTGCGATGCGCGTAGGCGACCGCGGCACAGATGCTGCGAAACAACCCGAGCCGGGCCGGAAGATCCAGACGCTTGCGGTCGCAATAAGAGGTGATCGACTCACCCTCGACATGCTCCATGATGAAGTAGGGCCGCCCGTCGGGCAGGCTGCCACCGTCGAGCAGATAGGCGATGCCGGGGTGTTCCAGTTGCGCCAGGATGCGGCGCTCGTCGCGGAAGCGCGCAATCAGCCGGCTGCCGATCCGCTCGCGTACCACCTTGATCGCCACCTGCTGTTCAAACTGGCCGTCACAGCGTTCACCGAGGAACACCGTGCCCATGCCGCCGCGGCCGATCTCGCGGATGATGCGGTATACGCCGATCTGTTCGGGTTGCGCCGCTTGCCCCTGGCCGAGTGCGTCGCGTAGCTCGCCGAAGTACGAGTCGGCTTCGTCGTCCAGCGCTACCAGCCGATCCACCTCGGCTTTCAGGTCGGCATCGTCTCCACAGGCCTCGGCAATCCGCGCCGCGCGTTGATCGGGTGCAAGCTCATCCAGCGCGCCCAGGATCTCTTTTGCGCGTAGCCAGCGCTCGGTGTCCATCACCGGTGTTGCCGCCTGCGTGCCGCGGGTCGAGCGCAGGCGGCGCTCACGACGTTACGGAGGCCGGGGCGGTGGCTCGCGACGGCCCGGAAGGCTGCGTTGTTGGTGTCTTCCGGAGTTCCTGCAAGTCGGCAAGACGGGTCTTGGCAGCACGGGTGTGGGGGTCGTTCTCGCCAAGGGCCTGTTGCAAGGTCGCATACCCGGCTTTCAGCAGCGGTTCGGCGGCGTCCAGTTGACCCTGTGCTGCCAAAGCCTCGCCCAGCAGGCTTTGCGTGTCGGCCACTTTCCAGTGGTCGCCGGGAAGGTTCTTCTGGCGGATGCGCAGTGACTCGCGCAAGGCTTCTTCTGCGGCGCTTGCGTTGTCCGCGAGCAGGTACATCGCACCCTGGTTGCCGATCATGCTTGAGGTCCAGGGATGCTCTGCCCCCGCGGCCTCGCGGATGATGGCGATCGCCTCGCCATACAGCGGTTCGGCGCGCACGTAATCGCCTTGGCCGCGGTACAGGTTGGCCAGGTTGTTGAGGTTGACGGCAATGTGCGGGTGCCCCGGTTCCAGTGTCGCGCGACGCATGGCAAGCGCCTGCTGGAGCAGGGATTCGGCCTCGTCGTAGCGTTCCAGCCTGGTCAGCAGAGCCGCAAGCTGGCCCATGCCGGCTGCGACCTCGGGATGGTTGTCGTCAAACAGCTTGCGTGTCATCGCCAGCGATTCGCGCATCAGTGGTTCGGCTTCCGGGAAGCGTTGCCGTGTGGTCAACAGAACGCCGAGGTTGCTCAGCGTGGTGGCGAGGCTGGGATGAACCGGGCCCAGCAGCTCGCGTTGTTGGGCGAGGGCCAGGCGGTAGTACTTCTCGGCCTCCTCGAATTCGCCCTTGGCGACCAGCAGCACGGCCAGGGTGTTGCGGACGGCCATCAGGGCTTCGGGAGCGGCTCCAGGTGGCGTGCTGGCCGTGGCAAGGGCCGCGCGGAGCAATGTCTCGGCTTCGTCGTTTTTGCCCTGGCGCTGCAGTGCCCCACCAAGGTCGTGTTGCGTGGAGGCCACCTGCAACGGGTCGGGGTGGGCCAGCTCCAGGCGCCCGGCCAGCACGTCGCGCAGCAGGGTCTCCGCCTTGTCGTCCTGCTGGCGTCGCAGCGCCAGCGTCGCCATGGCCTGCATGGTGTCCAGCGCCTCAGGATGGTTCGGGCCATGGCGGTCGCGTTGCAGCGCCAGCGCCCGGGTCAGCAAGGTTTCTGCCTCCTCGTATTTGCCCAGGCTGGTGTAGACGGCGCCGATGATGGCATCCATTTTTGCGCGGACGTCAGGCTGGTCGGCCAGTTCCGTCTGCATTCTGTCAGAGGCTTGCTCCAGCACCTCGCGTACGCTGATCTCCTCGCCCCGGGCCTGCGCCGGGTCGGCCGACTCCAGCATGCTGACCAGAAGGCCGGTGACCTGCCGGGCCTTGGTCGCCTCGATGCGCGCCAGATCGCGCTCGTGAGTGATGTTGTTGACGTGCAGCGCGGCAGAGGCGACGGCAGCGATCAGGACCAGCGCAGCTGCGGCCACACCACGCCGGTGCCGACGCAGGAACACGCCGGCACGGTATGTCGCCGTACCCTGCCTGGCAGTGACTGTTTCGCCATCGATGTGGCGCCGGATGTCATCGGCCAGTTGCCCGACCGATGCGTAACGCTGATCCGGGTCGCGGTGGATGGCCTTGAGCACGATGCTGTCGAGGTCGCCGCGAAGCTGGCGCGCGAGTTTCCCTGGCGTGGTGCCCCGAAGGGCTGCGACGGCGGCATCCTCACGGCTCGCGGTCAGACTGGGCAGTGCCGGCGAGTCCTCCAGAATGGCGCGCTGCATGTCCCCGGGTGTGGACACGGCGGCCCCAAAAGGGTGCGTGCCGGTCAGGAGCTCATGCAGCAGCAGGCCCAGTGCATACACGTCGGAGGCCATGGTGGCCTTTTCGCCGCGAATCTGTTCGGGCGCGGCATAGCGTGGCGTCAGCAGCCGCTCGCCATGTTGGGTCGAGGCGCGTGCGGTCAGGTCGGCGGCCGGGACTGGTCGGTTTTCCGCCTCGCCGTCCCCGTCCCGCTCATTGTCGTCCGCGTCATCACCGAGCCCCTCGGCGATGATCCGGGCGATACCGAAGTCCAGCAGCTTGATCGTCGCGTCGCCCCGGCGATCTTCCTGCACCATCACGTTGGCCGGTTTCAGGTCGCGATGGATGACCAGGCTGCGATGCGCATGGGCGACGGCCGCGCACACGTCGCGGAACAAACCCAGCCGGGCGTGGACATCCAGCTGCTTGTGGTTGGCATAGGTAGTGATCGACTCGCCCTGGACGTACTCCATGACGAAGTAGGGGCGGCCGTCGGCGAGGCTGCCGCCATCTAGCAGGTAGGCGATGCCGGGGTGTTTCAGCTGGGCGAGGATGCGGCGCTCGTCGCGGAAGCGTTCCAGTAGGTTGCCGCCGATGCCATGGCGCACCACCTTGATCGCCACCTCCTGCTTGAACTGGCCATCGTTGCGCTCGCCGAGGTACACCGTGCCCATGCCGCCACGGCCGATCTCGCGGATGATGCGGTACACGCCGACCTGTTCCGGTTGCGCAACTTCTCCCTGGCCCAGCGCGTCGCGCAGCTCGCCGAAGTACGAGTCGGCTTCGTCGTCCAGCGCCACCAGCCGCTCCACCTCGGCTCTCAGGCCGGCATCGTCTCCGCAGGCTTCGGCAATCCGCGCCGCGCGTTGATCGGGTGCAAGCTCATCCAGCGCGCCCAGGATCTCTTTTGCGCGTAACCAGCGCTCGGCGTCCATTACCAGTGCTGCCGTCGGCGTGTTGCCGGTTGAGCGTGGACAGCGGCGCTCACGGCGTTACGGAGGTCAGGTCGCGCCGCAACTCGCCATACAACCACGCGCGTGCGGCGCTCCAGTCGCGGGTGACAGTGCGCCGGGTGATACCCAGCGCGTCGGCGGTTTCCTCCGCGCTGAGGCCGCCGAAAATGCGGCACTCCACCACTTGTGCGGCGCGCGGGTCGACATCCTTCAATCGCTCGAGCGCTTCGTCCAGTGCCAGCAACTCCTCGCTGCGTTGCTCCGGTATCAGCAGCGCCTCTTCCAGCGGCAAGTGTGCCTCGCCGCTACCGCGTTTCTGCGATGCCTGACGTTGGGCATAGTTGATCAACAGATGCCGCATGGCACGCGATGCGACGGCCAGGAAGTGCGAGCGGTTCTCGTACTCGCCGCCACAGCCCACCAGCTTCAGGTAGGCCTCGTGCACCAGGGCAGTCGCGTTGAGGGTCTCGTTGCCATTCCATCGCGCGCGCTGCTGATGTGCGATGGTTTGCAGCGCGTCATAGACACGCGCAAACAATTCGTCATGCGCGTCCGCGTCCAGCTCCTCGCCTCGATGCAAGGCGTTGAGCAGGCGCGTCACGTCGCCCTCGATGGGTGCAGGCAATGCGGACATGGTGTTCGGTGGTACCCCCTCGGTCGCCGCCAACTTAGGCTCCCGGAAACGCAAAAGCAAATCCGATGTCCTCTCTTGGACGGCTTTTCGGTAGTAATGGGTTGGACACCACCTATCGAACTGGAGAACACCAATGAGGCCATCCTGCCTTTCTGCCATTGTCGCGACGGTGGCACTCCCGCTTAGTGGCATGCCAGTAAGAAAAAGATTCTTGTCACGCAAATCAATTCATCCGAGGGGTGTGTAATGAACAAATCAAGTAGAAACCGCGGCGCAAAGATCGTCATTCCAATGATCGTCGCGTTCATCGCCGGTGGCGTCCTTGTCGGCTGCTCTGGCGCCGGCCAGGACGAGCCGGCCAGCGCACCGCCCGTAGCCAGCGCAGACGGCGTCCGGCCCGACGCCGCGCCCACATCGGATACGGCAATGCCCGAGCCGGCGTCCAAACCTTTGCCGGAGGGATACCCCGACAATGCTGCGCCGATTTACGAGCCCTCCACGATCACGCACGTCTTCAAGATGGGGTCCGGCGCGACGCTCAAGTACATGGTCACGGCACAGACCGGCGATAGCGTCGATGTCGTCGCGGCATCGCTTGCCGATGACTACAAGGCGCAGGGCGCCGAAGTCTCCGAGACGCCGTTGAACGAGGAAGGCGTCGGCCAGGTCGTGGCGTCCAAGGATGGCTACGGCATCATCATGACCTACTCGACGGGTGACACGCCCGGCACCACCAACATCACCTACGACGTGCACAAGCAGAGAGGTCGCCGTTAGAAAAGGTGTGGGAAAATCCGATGTCCTCCCCCGGGTGGTTTCCCGGTAATGGATGGGGAAGACGTTGTCATGGGGCGCTCGCGTCGGCTTCAAGCCGCGGGTGGCCGGGCAACGTCACTACTCACCAAAAAGGGAGAACACCACATGATCAGTCGCATTCCTCACCGCCAGATCGGCAACGAACAGCGCGTCACTCCGCGCAGCAACCAACTGGCGTTGGCGGTCGCTGGTCTGCTCGCTCTGGGCATGTCCGCCGGCGCCCACGCCGCCACGGTGGAGTGCACCGACACCACCGGCAACCCGGCCGGTGTGGCCGGCTCCAACGCAGTGGCCTGCGGCGATGAAGCAGTGGCGGGCGCGTGGGCTGTGGCCGTTGGCAGGAGGGCGGTTGCAGGTGACGAGGCGGTTGCGATCGGCCAGGCTGCCAACGCGGCTGGCCTGGCCAGCGTGGGTATCGGTGAAGGTGCCAGTGCCGCCGACCAGCAGTCCACGGCACTGGGCGCCTTCGCCTATGCCCGCGTAACCGACTCGGTGGCCATTGGCAGTAGGTCGGTAGCCAACGACTTCCAGAGTGTTTCCTTTGGCCACGCCGCCGGTGACGCGCAACCCGGTGGCGGAACTTACGCCACTGATCTCAACCGTCGCCTGATGCACGTTGCCACTGGTATCAACGACACTGACGCGGTCAACGTCGCCCAGCTCAACGCTTCCCTGGCGGCTGCGGGCGGCTCGCCGTATTTCGCCGCTGACGACAGCGCGGATACCACGCCGGCCCTCGCCTTGGGCGGCAGCACCGCGGTGGGCGTGAGCAGCGCCGCCGATGGCGAAAGCACCGCAATCGGCTTCGACAGCGCGGCCAAGGGCGAAAGTGTCGCCGTGGGCCATGGTGCGAACGCGCAAGCACCGCAGGCCAGCGCTCTCGGGCATGGTGCGCAGGCCACGGCTGACGGTGCCACGGCGCTCGGCTTCAGCTCGTCGGCGACCGGTGCAAACGGCGTGGCCGTCGGCAATCACAGCATCGCCAACCAGGAGGGTGCCGCGGCGGTGGGCGGCTGGAGGGACAACAACGGCGACGGCGTCGTCGACGCTGATGAACTGACCTTGGCATCGGGCACAAACAGCAGCGCCTTCGGCAGCGGCGCGCAGGCAGTGGGCCTCGACTCCACTGCCTTGGGTACAAGGAGCCATGCTGCTCTTGGCTCACTGGCAGCAGGCATCCGCAGCAGTGCTTCCGGGTCGTTTAGCTCTGCTATCGGCGCGTTAGCCTCTGCGACCCATTCCCACAGCACGGCAGTGGGCACCGGCGTTTTGGCCGATGCCGATTTCGCCACGGCACTGGGCTCGTACAGCCAAGCCACCGGCGAATCCGCCACCGCCGTGGGCAGTTGGACCGACAAGAACGGCGACAACATCGTCAATTCCACTGAAAGGGCCCTGGCATCAGGCACCGGCAGCAGCGCCTTCGGCAGCGGCGCGCAGGCGACCGGTGAGTTCAGTACAGCCACGGGCGCAGGTAGCCAGGCCAGTGGCTATGGCGGCACCGCGACGGGTGCAGACAGTGATGCGACTGGGCACAGAAGTACGGCCACGGGGTACAGCAGCCATGCGACTGGCCAGGCAAGTGTAGCGGCGGGTTACGGCAGCAATGCCAGTGGCGAACTCACCGTTGCCATAGGCAATTTTGCTCTCAGCGATGCCGACGCGGCCATGGCACTGGGCAACGGCAGCAGTGCGACGGGTATCAACAGTGTGTCCCTGGGTGCGTATTCGGTAGCCGGCAGTGCGGATGTGGTCTCGTTCGGCCATGCCACCGGTGATCTTAATAGCATCGGCATCGCCTACGGCAGCGACCTCAACCGCCGCCTGATCCACGTGGCTGATGCCGTCAATGCCACCGACGCGGTCAACCTGGGGCAACTTGATGCGGCCATTGCCGGCGTGACTGTTGGCGGTGGTGGCACGCCCAACGCGGTGGCCTACGACGGCACCGCGCATACCGACCTGACCCTGGCCGGCACTAGCGGCACCAGCATCCACAATCTGGCTGACGGTGTGGCGGTAGATGACGCGGTCAACAAGGGCCAGCTCGATGCGGTGGGCGGACAGGTCGCCAGCGTGGCGGGCGATGTCACCGCCATCGACGGGCGCGTGACCACCGTGGAAGGTGATATTGCCGCACTACAGGGTGCAGCCGGCACGCTCGACTATGTAAGCGCCGACGGTGCCGGGGACGGCAGCGATGCCGCCAGCGTGGCAGCCGGTTCACGTGGCGTGGCGGTGGGCTCCAACGCCGAAGCCGGTGGCGCGCTGGGTACGGCCATCGGTGCCGACAGCTATGCGGCTGGCGCCAACGACACCGCGCTGGGCGGCAATTCGAAGGTCAACGCGGACGGTAGCACCGCAGTCGGTGCCAATACCGTGATCGACGCGGCCGCCACCAACGCGGTGGCCGTGGGCGAGAGTGCCTCGGTAACGGCATCCGGTGCGGTGGCATTGGGCCAGGGGGCGGTGGCCGATCAGGCCGATACGGTCTCGGTCGGCAGTGCCGGCAACGAGCGCCGCGTGGTCAACGTGGCCGATGGCACCGCTGCCACCGACGCGGTCAACAAGGGCCAGATGGATGCCGGTGATGCGCAGGCCCTGGCCGACGCCAAGGCGTACTCGGATGCGCAGGTGATCGCCGCCGGGGCGATTACACCCGACCAGGTGCAGGCCCGGGTTGATGCCGGCGACGCAGCCACCCTGACCTCGGCGCAGGATCATGCCGACGCGGGCGATGCGGCGACGTTGTCGACCGCTCAGGACTATGCGGATGCGGGTGATACGGCGACGTTGTCGACGGCCCAGGACTATGCAGATGCGGGTGATGTCGCGACGTTGGCAACCACCCAGGACTATGCCGACACCGGCGATGCGGCGACCTTGCAGTCGGCGAACAACTACACCGACCAACAGGTCCTGGCGTGGGACCAGAGCCTGACCGAGTTCCGCAATCAGGTGGACGACCGTTTCTATCGCACCGATGACCGCATCAGCCGGCAAGGTGCGATGAGCGCGGCGTCGATGCAGATGGCCATGGCCGGCGCGGGCGCGAGTCGCGATGGTCGTTTGGCTGCGGGCGTGGGCTTCCAGGACGGACGTGCCGCATTGGCGGTCGGTTATGCAAAGGCTGTCAGTGACCGCGTGCGCATCAACTTCGGTGGTGCGTTCAGCGGCTCGGAGTCATCGGCCGGTATCGGTATCGGCGTCGACTTGTAATACGCCGGCAGGGCGCGGGTTGCGGGCAGTGACATGCAGGCAACCCACGCTTGGCCGGATCTGTTTGTGCTGTCGCCTGCCCGTACGAACCTCATCCCGGACGCATCGGGCAGGCGGCAGTGCAAGCGTCGTGTGACAGGTCCACACGGACGATGTTTGCTACTGTCGGGCCGGGGATCAAACGACGAGTTGCCTGTCCGGCATAAATGGGTGCGGGCGCTTTCGGCGCCTGGCGGCCGTTTTAATGTCGGTTGCACGTTGGTTGGTCGGGGAGGGCGCATGGCGCCAACACATTCCATGCAACACCAGAGGGGAGTACGACCGTAATGGATATCGGAAAGCTCGTAGAGCGCGTCACGTCGATCCTGTTCTCACCCAAAAGTGAGTGGCCGGTCATCGCCGACGAGCCGGCCAGCGTCAAGAGCCTGTACACCGGCTACATCATGATCCTGGCGGCAATACCGGCCGTGTTCGGTTTCATCAAGGGCAGCCTGATTGGCCACAGTGCGTTCGGCGTGTCGGTGACGACATCGATCATGGCGGGCTTGTTCGGGATGGTCGTCAGCTACATCCTGAGCCTGGTGGTGCTGTATGTCATCGCGCTGATCATCAACGCGTTGGCGCCGACGTTCGGCGGCCAGAAGAACCAGTTGCAGGCGCTCAAGGTCGTTGGTTATGCGTGGACTGCGGCCTGGATTGCCGGCATCGCGACCATCATCCCGTGGCTGGGTTGGCTGATCGCGCTGGCGGGCGGCATCTACAGCATCTATCTGCTTTACCTTGGCCTGCCGCACACGATGAAGTGCCCGCCGGAGAAGGCGGCAGGCTACACCGCCGTCAGCGTGATCATTGCCGTGGTGCTGAGCGTGTTGCTGGGCGTGGTGGTCGCCGGATTCATGGGCATGGCCGGCCTGACCGGTGCTGCGGTCAATGGCAGCGCACGGGGGGGCGACAACGTCACCTTCGACGAGGACAGCCAGCTCGGTCGACTGGCCGCAATGGGCCAGCGCATGCAGGCGGCAGCCGAGGCGCAGGCCGAAGCAGCCAATGGCGGTTCCGATAATTCCGGTAATGCTGGTGCCAGCTCCAGCTCTGGTGGGTCAGGCGGCGATGCGCAAGCGCAGGCGGAACAAGCCATGGGCGCGATGATGGGCGCCATGCTCGGCGGCAAGGATGGCAAGGTCGCCGCTTCGCTGACGCCCGATCAACTCAAGGCATTCCTGCCCGAATCGATCGGCAATCTCACGCGTGAAAGCCTGTCGTCCAGCCGCAATGGCGCCATGGGCATGCAGATCACTGAAGCCAAAGCCGGCTACGCCAATGCCGACCGCAGTCAACGCGTGGACCTCCAACTGACTGATGCGCCTGCTACGGGCGGGTTGATGGCGATGGCCAACGCGTTTGGCGGCGGCGGTGAGTCCGAGAGCCAGAGTGCTGACGGCTACGAAAAGACCTACACCCTCGACGGTCAGCGGATCCACGAGCAGTGGAACAACAAATCCCAGCGTGGCGAGTACAGCATCTCGGTCGGCGGCCGCTTCCAGGTCGAGGCCAAAGGTCAGGTCGACAGCATGGACCAGCTCAAGGGAGTTGTTGGCAGCCTCGACCTGAAAGGCCTTGCCGCGATGAAGGGTGCGGACGAGCAGCAGTAGGCGATTCCATATCCGCCTGTCCTGTCCGTGCGGCTTTTCCGGTAACAGATGCTACGGATAGGCGGTTCGGATCCGCACCGTTCACAAGGAAGATTTCATGACGTGTCGTCACTATTTCGCTGCACTTGCCATCGTCGCGGCATTGTCAGGTTGCACCACTTTGTCGCAGGGCGAATGCCTGACCGGCGACTGGTACGCGGTGGGGCGCAATGACGGCAGCCGCGGCATGACAACTTCGCGCCTGTTCGAGCATCACAAGGCCTGTGCCGAATACGGCGCCCGTCCCGATCCGGTGGCCTACGACGCCGGACGCGAGGCTGGATTGTTGCTGTATTGCACACCGTACAAGGGCTTTACCGAGGGACGCGACGGCCACCCCTACCGCAACGTGTGCCCATTGGATACCGAGCGTGACTTCATGGCCGGCTACCGCAGCGGCAGCATCATCCACGACGCGCAGGAAGCGTTGGACGACGTCCAGCGCGAGATCAAGACCCGCCAGTTCCGCATCGACGACAAGGACACCAGCGACAAGGAGCGGGCCCGGCTGCTGCGGGAGCTGCGTGACCTGCATCGCGACCGCAGCTTCCTGGAGCGCGAGGTCAGTCGCCTCAGGTACCAGCATGCGCCGCCCGGGGGCGGCTACCGCTGAGCAGGTGGTGGTAGCGAAATCCGACTGGTCGATGGGTACACCGACTCATGAGGCGAAACGACAGGAGTCATCAATGAAGCAGTATCAGCGCACCTTGGCGACCGTCATGGCGACGGCTGGGCTGTCGGTGGCAATGTCGCTGCCGGCCATTGCCGGCGCCGGCTCGGCGCTGCCCTGTTCCGGGGTTTGGGATGGCGCCATGTATGGACCGCATGGTCGGCTTATGGACCGGACCGAGATGCAACTGGAGTTCTGGAATTGCGGCGAGCGGTTGCAGGCCTACGAGACCCGAACGAACGAGCCGGCGGCGTTTTCGCGCACGTCGCGGTTGCCCAATACCTATTCCCGGACCGAGCAACAAGGTGGATTCACACTGGCGGTAGATTACCGGCAGCAGACACCTAGGCAGATGAGCGTGACCTGGGACTTCAACGGCCAGGCGACCCATACCGGCACGCTGACCTACCTGCGCCCGCTGCCGAGCGGCACCATGGAACTGCTGGCCGCCGACTGCAAGGACGGCCGGCAGGAACACAAGATCGACGACCCGAAGACCCCCGAGGAAGCGCGTGCGCTGGCCAACGGCAAGCAGTTGTTCGAGACCGTGCTGGCGGTGGTGGGTGAGCGCGTGGTGGAGACGGCCGACAAACCGTTGCGCGACTATCTCACGCTCGTGCCGGCGTCCCGGGTCAACGGCAAGACGCGCGTCGTGCTGCGCGTGGCAAACGACGGCAGCCTGTTGCCCGACCCGGGAAACTACGCCATGGATCACACGCGCTGCGTCGAAGGCGAACGCGAGTATGTGCCCACCGCCTCGTTTCTTTATTTCACCGCCTTCGAACTGGTCGATACCGGCTCCGGGAGCAGGCCGACGACCATGACGCGGGTGACCAAAAATCCCGACGGCACCCAGACCAGCAGCCGGCAGTCGCTTGATGTCTTCTACGACACGCAACTCCAACAAGTCGACTTCGAAACAGGAAAGATCACAAAGGCCCAGCACGCCTCGTCTTCCGAGCCGGGCGACATGCAGGAGTCGGTCGAGGCCGTGATGCAGGCGATGCGACTGGGATCCTTCCGGCTGAATGATGGCTTTGCCAGCACGGGCCAATAACGCGGTTGATGCGGCGCGGCCAATGGTTGGGCGCGCCTGGTGATAGGAGATCACGATGAAGCAGATGGTTTCGGTGCTTGTATTCCTGCTGATGGCCGGTGTCGCGCCGGCTGCTCACTCGTTAGTACTTCCGGCCGAGCTCGGGCAGCAACTGGAGCAGCGCATCGATGCCTTCGTCGCCGCGCCGGGTTATGAGGAACTGGATGTCGAGTCCATGGTGGACCAGGACTGGTACGCCCGTTTCCCCAATGCCGGGGAGTCGGCGTTGCTACCCGACGCCGACCTCGACCCGGTCACGCGCAGCATGCTGCTGTTCGACAGCCGGGAGGCGCCACTTGGCGCGGACGGTATCCCGGCCAGGGCCCGCTACCGCATCACCCGCCATCAACGCTCGCTCGGCGACGACTGGTCTGACGTCCGGCATTCCTACATCGAGATCACCCGCTACAACCTGGCGCCGTCCTGGCACCGGATGCTGGTCGCCGAATACGGCGATCGCGCGGCACCGGCCGGGCCGGCCAGGGAGCTTCCTCATGTCAGCTGGCGCCTGGTCACGACCGGGGTGATGGGGCAGCGTGCCGCCGTTGTCGCCGCCAGCCGTCGCGTGATCACGCCGGACGAAGCATCACAGGCGATGTGCCTGGGACGGCCGTGTCTGGCACTCGAGCCAATGGAGCCGACTGATGCAGGTGATTTTGAGCCGATGCCGGCACCGGAGCTTGCCCCCGCGATCTATCGTGGGGCGACGGTTTCCCAGAGCGAGCCGGAGTTCGCCATTGCCGCGCCGGCACGCATCGCCCAAGCATTGTTCCAGCTGGCCACCGGCGAATATGACGAGTTGCACGAGGGCGCCACGCCGGAGCGGCCGGAGATCACCATGTTGATCGGCCTCAACAGCAGCGGGCAAGAGCGCAATTCAAGCGCGCTGATGCACTTGACCGCGTTGATGGATGACGCCACATCGGCGAGCTGGATCCAGCGGCTGGAAGCCCCTGGCAACGTGGAGTGGCAGCGCGTCGACGTCGCGCGATCACGCGGCCACTAGTTATTACGCACAGCACATGCACAGGAGCAACTCCATGAAAGTGACGACATTTGAACCACTGCGCAGGGCGACGCTGCCACTGGCGCTGATTGCTGCCGGCATGCTGGCCGGTTGCAGCGGTGGCACTCCCGAGTCCGCAAGCGCGGATGTATCAGCGACGCCCGGAACGTCAACATCGTCCCAACCGGCGACGAAATCGGAGGCGCGTGCGCCGGCGGATTTCGAAGGCACCATGCAGCAGTTGATGATCTCGCTGGGGCCTGATGCGATCAGCTCGATTGCCGGCAGCAGCGATCTGGAAGCCATTCTTGCGCTCTCGCCCGACCGGGTCATCGAGGCCGTCAACAACGGGGAGGTGGAAGCCGAGTCGATCCAAAAATCGACAGTGGAGATCGACGGTCCGATGGGCCGGGTGGAGTACGAAGGCCAGTCGGGTTACACCATCATCGATGGTGAACAGCAGGCGATACGCGTGGTGGATGGCGACAACCGCACGATCATGACCATGCGCCCGGACGAAATGGCGGCTGGGAAGAACGGAGAAGAGTCCAGTCCAGTGGCGCCCGACATCGAGACGCTCGGAAAACGCGAGATTCGTGGCTTCGATACGACCGGCTACCGTTTCGAATTCCTGGATGACAGCATCGTCACGATCTGGATGTCGGAGGACCTCGGATCGCAAATTGGTGCGGTCTTCGACGTCTGGACCGACCTCAGCCCGTTCGGCCACATGGAACAACTGGGCGACGGTGTGCCTGTGCGTACGGTGACGGTGAACCACGAGACGTTGGCGGCGGGCGGCGGTTTCATGCCGGCTTACACCATAGTGGAGCAATATGACCTGCAGCCGGGCGATATCGATGACACCCGCTTCGAGCTGCCCGAAGGTTACCAGCAGATGGATATGGCCGACCTCGCACGCGGCATGCAGATGCCGTCCGGAGAGTAAGGCCCGCCGGGCGGGTGGCCATCATTCAGCGGTCGCGCTGTACCGCCAATCGTCCCAGTGACCGCAACAGGTCGGCGCGTTGGTCGAACGGTGCCAGCGCGTCGTCCATGGCGACGGTCAGTTCCTGCAACCGCTCCCGGGAGGCCTGCATGCCGATCAGCGCCGGGAAGGTGGCCTTGTCCTGGGCGATGTCCTTGCCGGTGCTCTTGCCGAGCACCGCGGTGTCACCTTCGACATCGAGGATGTCGTCGCGGACCTGGAACGCCAGGCCGAGCGCGTCGGCGTAACTGTCCAGCGCTTGCAGCGCATCCTGGCCGGCACCGCTGCAAAGCGCACCCATCCGCACCGCGGCGCGGATCAGGGCGCCGGTCTTGAGCGCATGCAGTTGCTCCAGGTCGGCGATGGTCATGCCGTGGCCGTTGCCGGTCGCCTGCAGGTCCAGCGCTTGCCCGCCGCACATCCCGCGGCTGCCCGCGGCAAACGCCAGCGTGCGCAGCAATTCGACCCGTACCTCGGCATCGACCGGCGTCTCCGCCAGCACCGCGAAGGCCAGCGATTGCAGCGCATCGCCGGCGAGGATCGCGGTGGCTTCGTCGAAGGCGACATGCACGGTGGGCTGGCCGCGGCGCAGAGCGTCGTCGTCCATTGCCGGCAAGTCGTCGTGGATCAGTGAATAGGCGTGGATCAACTCGATCGCGACCGCAGGTGCGTCGAGCACAGCCGGGTCTGCGTCGAACAACGCGCCGCTGGCGTGGACCAGCAGTGGTCGCATGCGCTTGCCGCCCAGTAGCGCGGCGTGGCGCATGGCGGCATGCAGGGTCTGGGGCTGGGTGTCGAGTGCGGGCAAGGCCGCGTCCAGCGCGGCGTCGCAGCGCTCGCGCAAGACGACCAGTTGCGGGTCAAGCATCGGGCGCAGAGGGTGGAGCGAACTCTTCCGCGCTGGCGGGATCCTGGGGGTCGCTGAGCAGGCGTACGCGCAGTTCGGCCTGTTCCAGTGCGACCTGGCAACGGCGATACAGCCCGACGCCGCGCTCGTAGGCGGCCAGCGATTCTTCCAGGTTCATCTCGCCCAGTTCCATCTTCTCGACCAGTTGCTCGAGCGAGTCGAGCGAGGTTTCAAAATCGGCGACCGGTGATGCTTCGGGGGTGGCTTTGCGTGGCATGGTGCAAGTGTGCCGCCGGGCTCGGGGATGGTCAATCGAGCGATGGCTCCGGCGCCGTCGGATGCCATTGCAGGCATGCGTCGTGGTCGCGCAGCCACTGGTCCAGCGCGGCGGAACGGATCCGGTCGCCGGCCGCCAGCAGTTCGCCTTCAGCAGTGGCCAACAGGGGCAGCTGCACGCGTTGCCACGGCGGTATCGCAAAGTCCTGCAGCACCTGTTTCAGTGCATGGCTGTGGCGACGCCCGGGCAGGGTAATCCGCTCGCCGCCGCGGCGCGCGTGAACCAGCAGGCGGCGGCCAAAGCCGTCGGGGATGGCGGGATCAAGCGCCAGTGTTCCGCCACCGGGCAACGGCAGCGGCGCGGCGCCGTCCCAACTCGCCTGCCACTGGTCCGGCAGCGGCGGTTGCCGCGGTCCGGCATGAAGCAGGTCGCGCCAGGCATGGATGACCGCGCCGTGCCAGACAAAATTGGCCGATGCGTCGGCGGGTGAGGGCAGTAGCGCGGACTCGATCTGCGCGATGCCCGCGGCCGGTAGTGGCGGTAGGCCAAGCGTGCCGATCCAGTGACGCAACACGCGCGCGCGCCGGGCCGGCGGCAGTTGCGACAGGCGCGAACGCAACAGGATTGCTGGTTCGTCGGCGATAACGTCCGACAACGCCACCGCATCCTGCGTGTCGAGCAGCGTGGCGGCCTGCTCGCACAGCGCCGCCGAGCGCGCCAATGAGCCGGCCGCGTGTGGCCAGCGCTCCTGCAACAGTGGCAGCACCCGCTGGCGCAGGAAGTTGCGGTCGAAGGACTCGTCGGCGTTGCTGGGGTCTTCAATCCAGTGCAGGCGATGCTCGGCCGCGTAGGCTTCCAGGGTGGCCCGTGACAAGCCAAGCAGGGGACGCCACAGATGACCCCGGCCAAACTTTCGCCACGGCTGCATCGACCCGAGACCGTCGGGGCCGGAGGCACGCATCGCGCGCAACAGGAACGTTTCGGCCTGGTCGTCCAGGTGATGGGCGAAGGCCAGGATCTCGCCATCGGCCAGTCCTCGCGTAAAGACGCCATGACGCGCATGCCGTGCCGCGGCTTCCAGCCCCTGTCCGTCGCCGCGCGACACCGTTACCCGGGACACTGTCAGCGGTATCGCCAGCGCGTCACAAAATGCCTGGCAATGCCCGGCCCATTGGTCGGCGTCGGGGTGCAACCCATGGTGGACATGCCAGCCGCGCAGGCCACGTTCGCGGACCGCCGCGATACCCGCCAAGGCGTGCAACAGCACCGTCGAGTCCAGTCCACCACTGAGACCTACGCACACCGGCCCGTCAGTGGGCGCTTGCAGGGCTTCAGCGAGCAGGGCAGCGACCGGGCGCATCGCGCATCGCCGCCCTCAGCGAGGGCCCCACTTGCGGCGCTGATCGCCGTCATGGCGCCCGTCACCGGTGGGCTCGTCATCGGTGCTGCGGTCGCCCCCGGACGTTCTGGCGCGTGGCCTGGGATCCAGCAGCAGGCAGCTCAGCGCGACCAGGAACAGCGCGATGGCCAAGCCGGTGAACATCATCGCGAAGATCACGTTGACCTCCAGGCTGGCCAACGCACCGACGACCATCACGGCGCCGGCGATGGCCCACAACGCCGCGTAGGTAGCATTACGCATGAGATCAGGCCGCCGCGTACGCGCCGTAACCGCGCAGGCGCTCGTAGCGACGCTGCAGCAGTTCGGCAGTGGGCAAAGCTTCAAGGGTGTCCAGCTCGTTCATCAATACCGTCTTCAACCGGATTGCCATCTGTTTGGGATTGCGATGGGCGCCGCCGGTCGGCTCGCGCACCACCTTGTCGACCAGTCCCAGCCCGTGCAGGCGCACGGCGGTCAGGCCCAGTTGCTCGGCGGCGTCCTTGGCCTTGCCGGCGTCCTTCCACAGGATCGACGCGCAGCCCTCCGGCGAGATCACCGAGTAGGTGCTGTGTTGCAGCATCACCGTGCAGTCGCCGACGCCGATCGCCAGCGCGCCGCCGGAGCCGCCTTCGCCGATCACGGTGCAGATCACCGGCACCTTCAATTCGGCCATCTCCAGCAAGTTGCGCGCGATCGCCTCGGATTGGCCGCGCTCCTCCGCGCCGATGCCGGGATAGGCGCCGGGAGTATCGATGAAGGTCAGGATCGGCAGCTCGAAGCGCTCGGCCAGCTTCATCAGCCGCAGCGCTTTGCGGTAGCCCTCGGGACGCGGCATGCCGAAGTTGCGCTTGACCTTGCTCTTGGTGTCGCGGCCCTTCTCATGGCCAATGATGACCACGCTGCGGCCGTCAATCCGGCCCAGCCCGCCGACAATCGCGGCATCGTCGCTGTAAGCGCGGTCACCGGCCAGCTCCTGGAACTCGTCGCATATCACCCGGAGGTAGTCCTTGGTGTGCGGCCGCGCCGGATGCCGCGCCAGCTGCGAGACCTGCCACGGGCTCAGATCGCGGAAGATCTGCGCGGTCCGCCGGCGCAGCTTGTCCTGCAGCGCGTGGACCTCGGTGTCGGCGTCGACCGCCGAACCACGGCTGGCCTGCCGGAGCTCCTGGATCTTGGCTTCCAGATCGGCGATGGGTTGTTCGAAGTCGAGATAATTCGGGTTCATGCGTGGACCAGGGCCAATGGCAGCCAGTAAAGGCTGTGAAGCGCACAGTCTATCCGACCGGCCCGGGCCGTACCGAGGCGTGCCTGGCCCCCCGCTGCTGACATCGCGGTGACGCCATGGCGTGTCTACTGTCGCCACACACCCACCCAGGAGTGACAACGTGTCCCGATTGTTCGACCCGCTGACCCAGCGCGACGTGACCTTCCGCAACCGCATCATGGTCTCGCCGATGTGCCAATACTCTTCGCGCGACGGCGTGCCGGACGACTGGCACCTGGTGCATCTGGGCAGCCGTGCCGTTGGTGGCGCCGCGTCGGTGATCGCCGAGGCCACCGCGGTCTCGCCGGAGGGCCGGATCTCGCCGGCCGATACCGGGCTGTGGAACGACGCGCAGGCGCAGGCCTGGGCCCCGATCGTCCGGTTCATCGACGGCCAGGGCGCGGTACCGGGGGTGCAGCTCGCCCACGCCGGCCGCAAGGCCAGCACCGACGCCCCGTGGCGCGGCGGTGGCGCGGTGGCGCCGGCGCAGGGCGGCTGGACGCCGGTTGCACCCTCGGCGCTGGCCTTCGACGCCGGCTCGCCGGTGCCGGACGCGCTGGACGCGGCCGGCATCGCCAAGGTCATCGAGGATTTCGTCGCCGCGACCCGGCGAGCGCTGGACGCCGGCTTCCAACTGGTCGAACTGCACGCCGCGCACGGCTACCTGCTGCACCAGTTCCTGTCGCCGCTGTCGAACCGGCGCAACGACGACTACGGCGGCAGCTTCGACAACCGTATCCGCCTGGTGCTGGAAGTCATCGACGCCGTGCGCGCGATCTGGCCGGAGCGGCTGCCGCTGTGGCTGCGCATCTCGGCGACCGACTGGGTTGACGGCCAGGGCTGGGACATCGAGCAGAGCATCGCCTTGGCGCGGCTGGTCGGCGAACGCGGCGTCGACCTCATCGACGTCTCCAGCGGCGGCGCCGTGCCCAACGCAAAGATCCCGCTGCAACCGGGCTACCAGGTGCCGTTCGCCTGCCGCATCCGCCGCGAAGCCGGCATCGCCACCGGCGCGGTTGGCCTGCTGACCGCGCCCGATCAAGTCGAGCGGATCATCACCGAGAACGAGGCCGACGTGGTCCTGCTTGCCCGCGAGCTGCTGCGCGATCCGTACTTCCCGCGCCGCGCGGCGCACGCGCTCGGCACCGAACTCACCCCGCCGGAGCAGTACGGGCGTGCGTGGTGAGCTGCGCAGGGTCGATCGACACGCTATCTCTCTGAACGTGCACGTGCGCCGGCTTGAACCGCCTTTGCGCGTGGACGCAGATTGCGACGGGGTTCAACTTGCTCCATCCGCTTTTGCAGCTTTTTCGCGCTGCGCCACTGGACATTAAAGACGTCGAACTCCGCCGGCTTGATCAGCGACACGCCCACCTGGCAATCAAGGATCGAACCGGTGAATTGACAGTTGCTGAAATAGGCATGCTGCGGGTTGGCCCCTTGCAAGGCACCCCTGCGCCACTGGGTGTCGAGATAGGTTTTGATGCTGGCTTCCGCAGCGGCGGCAATCGACGGGCCCGGTGCTGCGCTTGTGAGCCAGGCGCGCAACGAGGTATCGATCGAGTGCTCAAGATGGCGCAGGTAACGGTATCGCGAGACATACGGTTGGCCGCCGGGGTCCAGTACCCGTGCGCCCCAGATCATGGGGTTATTGCCCGGGGTAATCTGGTGCAGCACATTGATGCTCTTGGGGTTCAAATAATCGAGTACCGGCCCCAGGTCGCGTCCCAGTGCCGGGTTCAAGATGGCGGAAAGTTCCGCACGCGTCCCCGCGGGGCTTTTAAACATACCCCTGGTGCGGTCGGTGCGCGCGATCACTCCCGCCACCGCCGCAGACGGCGGCATCGGGCGGCGGCCCGCGCTGGCGCTGGAATCATCCACGACCAGCCACGGCGCATACAGAGCGGCGTATGTGCTGTCGAGTCCGGTCCGATACGTCTTCAACCCGGCCGCGCCACTGTTTTCCGGCGCATCGATCACGGCAAAGCGGTTGGGGCTGGTAGCGACGTGCTGGATCAGCGCCTTCATCACCGACCGCAGCGTTGCCGGATCGCCGATGCAACAGGAGGCTCCCGGAAGCGCGACCAGGCTGACAGGCAAGGCTGTGCTGGCGGCCAGCGCCCGCCGAAAATCCCCCGCCGAACTTCCGCCTGGATCGATCGCATACAAACGGTGGCCCCCATTGGCAAAAAACTGCGCGGCCGCCAGCGCCCCAAAATCCGTCCCGCTTGAACGGCCGTAGACCGCCACGTACTCGGCCACGCTTTCGACCGGCCGGGCCGGTTCAACCACGTTGGCCGTCGGCACGATAAACAAAGCCGCATCATCGTGATGATCCACAACAGTCACTGGGCCCTGCGCCGCAGCGCTAGAGCACAGGACCAACGCCACCAGGAACAACCAGTATCGCGTCATCATCTGCATCACCTTGATAAAACCAAGAGTCCCATCGACGCCCGACAGCCGCCGCCGGTCGCCAGCGGCCGTACCATCCCCAGCAGGCTGACCAGGGTCTTGCCAGGCTCCTCCCACGGGATCATATGGGAGGAGTTTTCGAACCACACGCCCGCCTTGCACGGCGCGTCAACCTTCTCGATCCATGCCGCGGTCGGCGCTGAGGGCGTGGTGTAGTCGTGCCGGCCCATGAACATAACCACCGGGATCGGGAACGACTCAACGTCGCTGAAATCCACCGCCAGGAACTCCGGCAGGATCCGCCCCAACGTGAACACGTTGCCCGCATCGATCGCGTGCACATCCTCGGCGTCGTACACCGGCGACAGCCACGGGCCGCGGTAGTAATAGGGCGACTCCGACCGGTACGCGCTCATGCCGCCGTAGTGCTGCGACCACTTGCGCGCGGTGATGATCCGCTCGCGGGTGATCGGCTGGTCGCCTGGATACGGCGCGATCGACTCCATCTCGCGCACCGCCGCCTCGTTGCCTTCCGCCTTCGCACGCTGCAGGCCGTACTCGAAGCTTAGCTTCTCGTTCAGCCGCGTATTGATGACCTGGCCGATGCCGACATAGGCGTGGAAAAGGTCCGGCCGTTGCAACGCCGCGTTCATTGCGACGATCGTGCCCCAGCTGTGGCCAACGAGGACCAGCTTGTCCTGGCCCAGCCGCTCGCGCACGTGCTCGGCGATCTCGATCGCATCGTCCACATAGCGCGGGATGTGGATGGTGTCGCTGATCGTCTCCGGGTCGGTCTCCAGGAACGTCTTGCCGGCGCCGCGCTGGTCGTAGTGGACGACGGTGAAGTATTCCTCGATCGGCCGCTGGAATTGCCACGCCGTCGGCATCGTCGGCGACGCCGGGCCGCCGTGGATAAACAGGATCACCGGATTGTCGCGGTCCTGCCCGCGGATGTTGATCCACTGCTCGATGCCGCCGATACGGGTCTTGTAGGTCTCCTGCACGCCGTCGGGCGCGACGATGCGGCCAAGGTCCGCGACCGCCTCGCGCATCTTGCCGCAGAGCTCGCCGCACTCCGGCGTCTGGGCCTGAACCTGCGACGGCAGGCACAGCACCGCCAGCAAGAAGGAAATCAATCCAGTATTTCTCATGCGCTCCCCGGGAGTTGGCCGAATCCGACGCAGCTTAACGCGATCCGGAGCCTGGTCCTCCGCCGCCTCGGGCGGCGCGAGGCTGTTGCTATACATCCCCGAGCGGTCGAAACAGCAGGTGCGTCGCTGGCCGCTGGCGAGCTTGTCGTAGGCGAATGCGATCACCTTCTCATGGGTAGAACAGCAGCAGACCAAACACGGCAAATACGGTGAGGTGCATGTACCCCTGAATCGGTGACGTACGCTGCCCATTGAAGGTCAGCATGCTCAACGCTGCGGTGATGAGGAAAAGCACAGTATCCGCATTGGTGATGCCCATGATCACCTGTTTTCCGGTGATCAAGCCAATGACCAGAACCGCCGGAACGGTTAGGCCAACGGTGGACACGAAGGCGCCCAGGCAAAGATTGATGGCCCGTTGCATCTCATTGTTCAGGGCTGCTTTGACCGCCGTGATCGACTCTGGCGTAAAAACAATGATGGCGATGAGAACCCCGCCTACGGCGACGGGCGCGCCGGAGGCAGCAATGCCAAAGTCCGTGACAATAGCGAGGTCGTGAGCAAGCAGAACGATCGGGAGAATCAGGGCCAGCAGAACGCAGGAGCGAATCACGAGGGCGCGCGCAGAGTGTGAGCCGGATGCGGAAATGCTGGCATCCTGTTCCGCCTGGGGGGCATTGGTGGCGGCCTTGATCGTCATCGATCCTTGCGGTGGCTGGACGAAGTAGCGTCGATGGCTGCGCATCTGCATCCACAGGAAAATTCCGTACAAGAGCGTGGTCAGAACCGAGATGCCAACCGCCTGCGTTGCCGAGAACTCTCCCGCGACGCTTGTGTAATTGGGCAGCACCAGCGCTACGCCGGTGAGAAGGACGATCATTGAGAGGTAGGCGACCGCGCCTTGGGCATTGAACTCCTGATCACCATGACGAGCCGAACCAGCAATCAGGCAGATGCCTGTCACCAAGTTCAGGATGATCATCATCACGGCGAAAATGGAATCCCGCCCGATGGTTGGAAACGTTCCGGGGCCAAGCAGCACGGATACAATCAGGATCACTTCGATCAAGACGATCGACAGCGTAAGAATCAGCGTGCCATAGGGCTCGCCCAGTTGATGCGCCAGGTGGTCGGCTTCACGCACGACACCAAATGACGCCGCCAGGATGGTAATAAAGAGCACGATGAAGACGATGGCTGCCGTCGTTGTGCTCAGTGGCTCGCCAAGCCATTCCGCCCCAAACACCATGAAAAACCCTACCACCAGCCACGAACCCAGCAGTCTGAGCCAGGTTATTGGCGGTATGAGTTGCTGCAATCCAGGGTGTTTCATTGGCCTTGTTCTCTGTTTGCGTGGGCAGGGGCACGGAGTTCGCACGGGCTTCCTGATTGCACCGAAGCGTCGGGCAAATCGGCGGCATTGCCAAATGCGTGTTCCGTGCTACTACGCCCCGGAACGAAGAGGGCCGCCCCTGCGGGCGGCCTCATGTGGTGCGGCCGGTCGCCTACTTGGTAGGTGCGCCAGCAAGAATCTCAGACATGACCCAGTTGGTTTTTGCAGCCTCCACGCCCAAAGATGGGTGCGGAGAGCCGGTCTGTAAGTGTTTGATCATGTTTTCGACATGAAAAGTCTGAATGTGTAAAGGGTTTTCAATGAATACTGATCTATCCGATCCATCGACATGCAGCTCCAGGGGCATCTCATCAAACACGGAAAATATTATCGTGCCCCTCTCTCCGATAATCTTAACTTCATCTTTCCTGCTTGCGCCGCCGAAAATCCAGCTGCCACTCCCAAGCGCCCCATTCGCGAACCTCCAACATGCACTCACCGCGTCCTCAGCTCGATACAGGCCTTGTTGATTAACTGCGATACCAGACGCGGCGTCAATGTCTCCCAGTAGAAAATGAAACAAGTCGATGCCATGACTCGCAAGATCAGAAAAGTATCCTCCCGGTGCTGCCAGGGGATCGGTCCTCCAATTCGGCTCCCCGCTCAGGTCTCGTGGGGAGGGCTGTTTTACAAGATGCCAGTGTACCTCTCGAACTTGGCCGATTAGATCCTGCGATAACCATGACTTAAGTTCCGTGAAGCGTGGCAACGAACGGCGATAGTAGGAAACGAATAGCGGTAGCCCCCGCGCTGCGAAAGCATCAACCATGCTCAGGCATTCCTCGTGATCGAGCGCCATTGGCTTTTCAACGCAACAAGGCTTCCCTGCACGCGCAACTTTCAGTGCCAACTCCTTGTGACTTGCAGGTGGAGTGGCCACATAGACGGCATCCACCTCTTTAGCCGAAATCAGGTCATCTACGTTCTCATAAACAAATGGGACGCCATGGCGTCGTGCATAGTCTTGGGCCGACAAGAAGCTTCTCGACGCTACGGCGGTCAGGGCAGAGCCCGCGGTACTGTAGAACGCCGGGCCACTCTTCACCTCGGTCACCGCGCCGCATCCGATCATGCCCCAGCGAATGATTGGAGCCGCCTCACGATGTTGCACAGAATGCCTCCCAGGCCTCATCAACGATCCGTTGAAGATCAGTCATGTTTGCGCCGCTCGTTGGGAGTGAGATGGCTGAACGCACTATCCCCATACGATCGAATAACTTCTGAAATCACAATGTGATAGCCAGCGTACCAGCGTGAGTAGTTTCGTTTGGCTTCTTGATGGGTTGGGTGCTCCGAGAATGCTTTCAATGTATCGAGGCTGTCCCAGTAGTAGGTAGCATTTTTGCGTTTCCCGTCCGCCGACTGCCATGACTCAACACCAAGGTAGCCTGGCATGGATTGAGCCAGCTCTTCCACCATGGCGTTGAGGCGATGGAACTCTTCGTCATAGACGCCGGGTTCCCAGATGAAAGCCGCAATGAACATGTTGAACCCCCTCGGCTATCTGACTATGAGTCTTTAAATTCCACTTCGGCTCCATCCAACAGCGGCATAAAGGGCTCGGAGGCGGAAAGTTTGAGGTCTACCCAGAAGGTAATTTTTTCGGCCCCAGGCGGACGCTTGGCGAAGTGTGTCTTAAAACCGGCATCGAAGGTTCCGTGCTCGACCTGTTGCAGGGTTTGTTGCAATGATCGCAGCTCGGCCTGGCCCTCAACAGTGAGCGCAAACAGATATGTCGTGATCGGAAGGTCCGAACTCAAAAACCCACCGGGACGCGTTTCCTTTGTGACATTCAAGGCGTTAACGCCCATCTCGCTTGAGTGGGCAACGGACGGATTTTTAATCGAGAAATTGAGATGGGTCGCCGCCACGTCGACTTCGAAGCCTTGAGGCACCGAAAGCCTGACCCGAAGTTGTGCCGGATCGACTTGCGCCAATGAGCGCGGAGACATGTGCGACAGGCTCATCATGGTTGAAAGCGGAATGGATACGCAACCAGAAATGCACATAGTCGTTGCGAGCAGAGTTGCTAAAAGAAATCGCATGTTATATCCCCCAGTTAATGCGTTATATCTTGAGTTTCTGAATCAATACATCTCCCGGTCCTCGCCGCTGATTGGCGCCAGCGGGTACAGGCAGGCATTCTGGCTAAACTCGCGTTCCTCCGCCGGCAGCGCTTCGATGCAGGCGATGGCCATCGCCACCTCCTCGACGCGCTGCTCGGTCTGCTGCCCATCGCAACCGAGCGCATGGGTAGTGGGCCACGTGCCGCCGGCGCCGGTCAGCGCCCCGAACAGCTCGCACTCGGCGGTCCGGTACACCAGCCACGCAGCGTGCTGCGACTGGAGCGCTGAAACCAGTCGCTGGTCGGGGAACCGGGTCCGGCTGCCGATCACCAGCGCCATCAATCGGGCTTGCTGCTGCTCCAGTTGCGCCTCGGCTGCATCGCGCCGCTCGGCCATCAGGAAACCGGTGTGCATCGAACTTCCTTCCGGCCAGTCGGACCGCTTGTCCTGGGCCAAGACCGGCGCCACCATGATGGCGGTGGCAAGAACCAGCAGGGTGCGGAGGTGCCGGAGCCGAACGGGGTGCAGCATCACGATCCGGCTGGCGGCGGTGGCAGGTGAACGATCACCGAGCCGACGGTTTTCCCGCCTTCGACCACGGTGAACTGCGTGCTGGCGCGGGACACCGATACCGGTTCCTTGCAGGTGGCCGACACTTCGCCGGATTCACCCGGCGCGATCTTCTCGAGCGACTCGGGCAGGTGGAACATGCACACCACATCGCGACCGCCGAAGCGGACCTTGGGACGGTAGTTGTCGCGGATTGGCGTCATGCGCGCGTCGCGGCCCTTCTCTGAGAAGTTCAACGACAGCGTTACCGGGATCGCCTGTCCGGAGCCGAAGCCAACCGTATCGTCCACCCGTTCGGCGGCGAAGGCTGGAGTGCAAAGGCTGGACAGCGCCAGGACGGCAAGGACGGATATTTTCATGCGGAGTGCTCCATGCGTTAGGGGGCTTTACGCTACCGTATCCGTACGTGACCACGCCACGATCCGCCGCCTAGTCCTCCGCCGCCTCGGGCGGGGCGAGGCTGTTGCTGTACATCCCCGAGCGGTCGAAACAGCAGGCACGTCGCTGGCCGCTGGCGAGCTTGTCGCAGGCGGTCTCGATCCGGCGCACGCGGGTTTCCGGCCGCTTGGGGGAGGTGATCCAGTGGACCCAGTCGCGCCGCGCGACCGGCGTGATGTCCTTCCACACCGTCCGGGCTTCCGGGGTGTCGGCCAAAGCCTTGCGCAGGTCGGCCGGGACCTTGGGCTCGGGTTCCTGCTCGACCGGGCTGATCTCCAGCGCGACCTCATCGCCGGCCTTGGCACCCGCCGCCTCGCGCAGCTTCTTGTCTACCTTGAGCCAGTGGCTGCCCTGGCCGTCCGGCTCGAGCGTGGCCTGAAACGGCGCGCCGCCGAGCGTGCCGTCGACGGTGGTCATGCTGCGCGTGGGGAGCTTGCCGCTGGCGGCCTTGGGCAGGATGAGGAAGGTCCAGGTGGCCTTCGCAGGTTCTGCCGGCCGCAGGAGCCTGGTCTTGAAGTGGATGCTTGACGTGGTCTTGGTCATATCCAGTCAGTCCCGTTTTGCCGCGCCGTGAGGCTCAGGCCGGTTTGCGCTTCTTTGCCTTGGCCTTCTTCGGCTTTGGCGCTGGCAACGCTGCTTCAGTCGCCACCAGCAGGGCGCGCAATGCATCGCCATCGTCGAGCAACTCGTCGGCCACCGGGTAGGGCTTAGCCCCCGGGTATGGCGGCCGCCGGGGCAGTCCGGCGGTCAGCGCCTCCGTCGCCGGCGTGGCCTTGATGAAGAGGCTGTTGTCGCAGGCGAATGCGATCACCTTGTCGTGCAGGTACAGACCGTACTCGCCGAACATCCGCTTGTGGGTGAACGCGGCGCCGAGGTCGGCCTGCTCGGCGATGTAGTCAATGAACTCGCGGGTGGTGGCCATGGGCGGATATCAGCCTTCCCGTCCGTAGACCCGCTCGACCTTCGCGATCCGCACCGTGTACTGCGAATACCAGTCCGCGCGGCCCTGTGCCTGGGCGAGCCGGTGATCAGAGTTGCGCTTCCACGCGGCAATCGACTCCAGGCTCTCCCAATAGGAGACGGTGATGCCGGCCCCGTCCGCCCCGCGGGCGCTTTCGATGCCGAGGTAGCCGGGCTGCTGCGCCGCCAGCTCGTCCATGCGGGTGGCCATCTCCTCGTAGCCGTTGTCACCTTCGGTGCGCTGCGCGGTGAAGATGACGGCGTAGTAGGGCGGTCGTGGCGTGTTGGCTGGCATGGGAATCCTCCTGTACCGGTTAGTGGCAGCCGTCCCGGGGCAAGCCGCGGTCGTTGGCGGGTGCGACGCGTTTCTCCAATCAACGGTCGGCGTAGGGGTGTCATTGGACGCGGCGATGCAGGCGCGCAGCAACCACTCACACTTTCCCATCCCCCATAAACGGATACCGGTAATCCGTCGCCGGCACGAACGTCTCCTTGATCGTGCGCGGGCTGATCCAGCGCATCAGGTTGAGGATCGAGCCGGCCTTGTCGTTGGTGCCTGATGCGCGGGCGCCGCCGAAGGGTTGCTGGCCGATCACGGCGCCGGTGGGTTTGTCGTTGATATAGAAGTTGCCGGCGGCGTTGCGCAGCCGTTCCAGGCCTTGCTCGATGGCGTAGCGGTCCTGAGCGAAGATCGCGCCGGTCAGTGCGTAGGGGCTGGTGCGGTCGACCAGGTCGAGCGTGTCGAGCCACTTGTTTTCGTCGTACACGTACACGGTCAGTACCGGCCCGAACAGTTCGTCGCGCAGCGTGCGGTAGTCCGGGTTGCTGGTGACGATGATGGTCGGGCGCACGAAATAGCCGTCTGCATCGTCGTAGTCGCCACCGACCAGTATTTCCGCGTCACCTGATGCCTTCGCCTCGTCGATCGCGGCCTTCTGGGTCTTGAAACTCGCCGCGTCGATCACCGCGCCCATGAAATTACTGAAGTCGGCCACGTCGCCCATCGCGATACTCTCGACTTGTTCCACCAGCAGGTTCTTGAGTTGCGGCCAAAGGTTGCTCGGCACATAGACGCGGCTGGCGGCGGAACATTTCTGGCCCTGGTATTCGAACGCGCCGCGCACGATGGCCGTGGCCAGCGCGACCGGGTCGGCGCTGGCGTGGGCGATGATGAAGTCCTTGCCGCCGGTTTCGCCGACCAGGCGCGGGTAGCTCGCGTACTGGTCGATGTTGTTGCCGACCGTGCGCCACATCTGGTGGAACACTTTGGTCGAGCCGGTGAAATGGATGCCGGCAAGGTGCTTGTTCTTCAGCGCGGGATCGCCGATGTCCGCGCCACTGCCAGAGACCATATTGATCACGCCGTCGGGCAGGCCGGCTTCTCTGAGCACCTGCATCAAAAAGTGCGCGCTGTAGACGGCAGTGCTGGCCGGTTTCCACAGCACCGTGTTGCCGCACAGCGCCGGCGCGGTCGGCAGGTTGCCGGCGATGGCGGTGAAGTTGAACGGCGAGACCGCGAACACGAAGCCTTCCAACGGCCGATGCTCCAGCCGGTTCCACATGCCGGGCGAACTTTGCGGCTGCTCGCGCAACAGTTGTTCGTAGAACGCGACGTTGAAGCGCAGGAAGTCGATCAACTCGCAGGCGCTGTCGATCTCGGCCTGGTGGCAGGTCTTGCTCTGGCCGAGCATGGTCGCGGCATTCATTACGTCGCGATACGGACCTTCCAGAAGATCGGCGGCTTTCAGGAACACCGATGCGCGGGCTTCCCACGGCAGGTTGGCCCAGTCCTTCTGCGCACGCAGCGCGGCGGTGATCGCCGTCTGCACTTCCGTCGCGCCGCCCTGGTGGAAGTCGCCGAGCACATGCGCGTGGCGATGCGGCATCACCGCCTGGCCGAGCTTGCCGGTGCGCACGTCCTTGCCGTCGATGACCAGCGGCATCTCGATGGTCTCGCCCGACATCCGCGCCAGCGTCGCCTGCAGGCTGGCGCGTTCGGGGGATCCGGGCGCGTAGGCGCGGACCGGCTCGTTGACGGGCACGGGAACCGTGGAGATGGCGAGGGACATGGCGGACTCTCCTGCACGGGGGATACCGATTGTAGGCATCCTGCCGTGAAGGCAGGCCCGGAAGCCTGACCCCGTTTCAGGCAATGCCCGCACCTACAACGACTGTATCGACAACCTGCTGCATGATTCAAAGACCTCCGGCCAGCTTCGCCGGCTTGAGCAGATCGGCAAGCCCGATGCGGTGAAGCATTTCAGCTTTGACGCGATCAATCACCGCGAAAGCGACGTTCGCACCGTCCTGGGCCGGATCGTAATGAACGCGGAAGGGGCGTTCACCGAAGGGCGTATCGACAACACCGACGATCGCACGCGACACACCTTCAGGATCGGCATCGTCCGGCACGGTCGCTGCCAGTTTGGGCTGAAGTTCCTCGGCAAAGTTCTTGTATGGACCGGCCTCGTATTCCGCCACGCGCTGCTCGTCGGCCGGCCGGCCCGAATGGACAAAGTGATTGGTGCCCTTGGTGAAAGCCCCCGGCACGATGATCGTGGTTTCAATGCCCCAGCGTGACAACTCGCGGGCATATTGAATCGCCAACGCATCCATTCCCGCCTTCGCCGCGAAGTAGGGTGCAAGGTAGGGCGGCGTGCCGCCGGCCACGCTGCTGCTTGATACCCAGACCACCAGGCCCTGTTTGGCGGCGCGCATGTGCGGCAGCGCAGCGCGGTTCACCCGCTGCGTGCCGAGCACGTTCACGTCATATTGCTGGGCATATTGCTCCGGCGTGAAGGCTTCGGCCGGGCCGAACACCATATGGCCGGCATTGTGGATGAGCACGTCGATCCGTCCGCTTCCAGCGATGACCTCCTCGACGGCTGCATTGGTCGAGGGCTCCGACTGCACATCGAGTTCGACGGAGCGAAGGTCCACGCCTTCGCGCGCCGACAATTCCGCCAGTTCGGTCGCGTTCTTCGCGTTGCGCCCGGCGATGTCGCGCATCGAGGCATAGACGGTGTGGCCCGCGCGGGCGAGCGCTTCCGCTGTCAGGCGGCCGAAGCCGCTGGAAGCGCCGGTGATGAGGATGATCTTCTTGGACATGACAGTGTTCCTTTCAATTAATCGCGCTGTTGGGCGCGTGACTGAGGGGATGAGGGGTCAGACCATGCCGCCATTGGCGCGCAGCACCTGACCGTTGATCCAGGCGCCATCGGGTCCGGCGAGAAAGGCGACGGCCGCCGCAATGTCCTCGGGCGTGCCGAGCCGTTCGAGCGGATTCATCTTCGACATGCGCTCGATCAGTTCCGGCGACTTGCCGTCGAGGAAGAGCGCTGTCGCGGTCGGTCCGGGCGCAACGGCATTGACGGTGATGTTGCGGCCGCGCAGTTCCTTGGCGAGGATGCCAGTCAACCCTTCGACGGCGGACTTGGTGGCGACATAGACGCCATAAGTTTCGAGTTTGAGCCCGACGACGCTGGTCGATAGATTGACGATCCGGCCACCATCGCGCAGACGCCGTGCGGCCTCGCGCAGGGTGTAGATGCTCCCCTTGAGATTGACAGCAATCTGGCTGTCGATGAGGGTGTCGTCACCATCGGCAATCGTCGCCAGGCGCATGATGCCGGCGTTGTTGACCAGAACGTCGATACCGCCGAAAGCCGCTTCGGTCTTGTCGAACAGACGTGCCACCGCCGCCGCATCGCTGACATCGGCTTGCGCGGTGAGGGCCTTGCCGCCGGCAGCCTCGATCTTGCCTGCCAGTTGCTCGGCCTCGCCGGCATTGCCGGCGTAGTTCACGACGACCGTGAAACCGTCCTTGGCAAGGCGTTGGGCAATCGCTGCACCGATGCCACGCGAGGCTCCGGTGACGATTGCGACCTTGTTGGTGTTCGTAGTCATTCGAGTTCTCCTTTGTGAGTGCGTTGCTGACAAAGGAGAGTCTGTGCTTTTCAAAGTCTCGGATAATCCCATGTAAACTGGCATTACTATCCGAAATTAGCGAACAAACAATATGGATCGCTTCGATGCCATGCGCATCTTCACCCGTGTCGCCGAGCGGCGCAGCTTCACATTGGCGGCCGACGATCTGGGAGTGCCGCGCTCGACCGCCACCGATGCCGTCAAGCACCTGGAACGGCGGTTGGGTGTACGCCTGCTTGAAAGAACGACGCGCGTTGTAAGGCCCACGCTGGACGGGGAAGCCTATTACCAGCGGTGCGTTCGCCTGATTGCCGACCTGGAGGATGCGGAAGCGGGTTTCAGTGGAGCCAAGCCCTCGGGCCTGCTGCGCGTCGATGTCCACGGTACGCAGGCGCGCTATTTCCTGCTGCCCGGCCTGCCGGACTTTCTTGCGCGCTATCCCGACATCCACTTGTATCTAAGCGAAATTCACCAGCCGCTCGACATGGTACGAGAAGGCTACGACTGCATCGTGCGCGCCGGCACGCTGACGGATTCTTCGCTCTATTACCGCAAGCTAGCCGAGTTAAAGCGCGGCACCTTCGCCAGTCCGGATTATCTCGCTCGCTTCGGGACGCCACGCACGCTCGATGATCTCGCCAACGGCCATAGAATGATGGGCCTGCTGGCCCCAGACTCATCGTCCATCAGGCCGCTCGCATTCACCGTTGCGGGCAAGGTCCAGGAATTGATGTTGCCCAGTGTTCTTACGGTCACCGGACCGGACACGAACCGTGCGTCGGCCTGTGCCGGCCTCGGCATCGTGCAGGTGCCGCGCTACGGTGTGGTTTCCGAGCTTGCCAAGGGTACGCTTGTCGAATTGCTGCCGGACTACCCGCCGCCGCCCCTGCCGGTGCATGCGCTCTATTCCCACACACGTCAGCTTTCGCCGCGCCTGCGCGTCTTCATCGACTGGCTGGCGCAGCAATATCGAACACGCGACGCCCTTTGAGAATGGAAATTAGCTGCCGACTGACCAAAGACGGGGTCAGATGCACTTTCTTCTCACGATAAGTGAATCTGACCCCGTTCCAAACTCCGTTTAAAACTTTTAGATGCTAAAGCCCATATCTTGCTGAGTTGCGCGGAGCATCTGCGTGATATCTCGACTGCTTGGTAACGTTGACGACGTAGGAAAACCTACTTTTTTAGTGGTTCTCTCAATCTCTGGCCAAATGTCATCATAGTGAACTAAGCAGGCACCTACCACGGAGAAGTCGACATTTAGAACGACGTGAGCAAGCCATTCAAAACTGTTTTTCTTACCAGAGAAGCCAACAGCACGACTCTCCCTTGTAATCGTCCCATCTCGCTTCAGCTCGTACTTGCGTGTTTTAACCTCTATTCGTTGCAGATCGGGGTGCTCTATGTCAAACCCACGATTCACTGCATTCTTACGATTGCCGCCCAAAGCCTTATGGATCAGCAGCTCCCCATAGTCACCGACCAAATTCTTGATCCCATTGGAGGCTAGGAACCTATTAATCTTGGCCTGGACTGATATTGCTTCTTGAAGGCTTGATATGGCCACGAACTCCCCTTGGTATCAGACGCCCGAGTTAAGCCGGATGCGTAGCGTAGATGACAATGTGGCAGGCTTTTTTCGCCATGTTGTTGGTGAAGCGCGGCAGGTTCGGGTTGAATGAATTGTTATGCCACGATCCCGTAAGGAAAAGTGAAGCGGCCGTGCTTGCCCTTGGCGTGTGATCCGGCGAGTACCATTCCCAAAAGATTATTGCGGGTGAGTGGGGTCACCTTTGATCTGCCTTAGTAGGGCTTCAATATCCTCGATATCTAAGGTGGACGCGAGCTTGGCGATTGCATCCCGTTTCTTCTTCAACTCCGCGCCGTCGGCCTTCCGCTCTGCTTTGAGTTGGCGGGCCTTGACGATAACCTCCGCTTCGTCCGCTACCTCTATCAGAGCTTGAATGACGTGCGGCCTAACCACTCCCGCCTTCTTTGCGATTGCCGAGATTGCATCGTACTCAGTTGCGTCCAGCATAATGGACTTTCGATCTTGTACTACGGCCACAAATCCCACTCCCTTGAACTGTTGATTTTGTTGGATTGTAAAGCAACATCAGGCGCACGTGCTTGCTGTGTGCGGCCTAGCTCTTAGTAAAGCCAAAAAGTAGGGTGGCCTGAGCTGCGCGCGGAACTACTGCATCGGTGACGTGCTAGCTAAACACGACGCAGGTGCCGCGCTATCCGCCCCAAGGCCTCCCCAAAGCCAATTTAACGGCCTTGACTCCGATACCGCCTTAAAAAATGGGGTCAGGTTCACTTTCTTCTCACGATAAGTGAACCTGACCCTGTTTCTCCGAGCGAGCATCGGAATTGTGAGAGCGCGGGAAATTTTCATAAGCGGCTAACGTTGCGGTTGAGCCGCGTGGGCGCCGCTTCGGCGTCCGCGTCGGCTCGAACGTTGTTAGCTTCCTGCGTACTTCTTCGCGAGCACGCGCAGGTCGTTCTCAAGAGCCCCAAGAATATTGGCTTGCATGAGGCAATAAGCAGAAGGATCGATGGAATCTGGCGTTGGCGCTCCCGCGTACAGGCGGAACGTATCCGCCAAAGCTTTTCTCTTCTTTGCTACCTTCGAGTCCTTTCCATGGTCCACATCGTGCTCATTGAGGGTTCTCAAGTCATTCACGTGTCCAAACGACGTGGGCAGCTCGCCTTCCAAGCGTTGGCCTATGCTTTCTCTAAAAATGAAATAAAGACCCTCAACGAACTCTTTGTATTTTCCAGAGCTGCGAACCACTCCACCCATGTCAGTAGTAAGGGCTTTCGCGGTTTTGTTGGTTATCTTAAAAAGATCTTTTCCATTCTTTGCCGCGTACCTCTCGTTAACTTGGTAGATTAAGTTAGAAATACCGGACGCTTTCGAGCCAATATCCGCCTCCACACCTTTTGCAACCGCAACCCCATCAGAAACTGAGGAGTAAAGATCAGGATGCATGCTGAAAAGCTTTCTAAGCAGGATCGCGTTGCGTGTGTCGGCACCAGAGCGGAGATTCGCGTTGACTGTCCTCTGAAAATCCAGGTAATCATAGTCATTGGCGTTCTGCCCAAGCTCAACCTGACGAGAAAGCTCTTTCCCGAATGCTTCGATGAACGCAACGACTTCCTTGAAGCGCTTCTCCGGCACTCCTACGCGAAGAAGATGGCAGGTCATGGTTATGACGGACTGCACCATCGTCCTGTTTCGGAGATGTGTCGACGGATGCGGCAGGTGCTTATGCAGAAGATCGAGCGCCTTCTGGGCCCTCTTGGCGTTTGCTGAAGTCGTGGGGAAGTTGCTTTGCGCTTCAAATATATTCTTCACATCTGCAAAGCGTAGGCCTGCACCTAGTCCCTCAATCTCGATTACCATGACCTTGGCAGCGATATCAAAATATGCGTAGCGCCGGCTAGGCACTGCTGTCGTCTCGGAGAAGAGCTTGTGCTTCGCTAACTTATTGCAGAAGTCCCGTAGCTTGCTGTGAACAGCATTAAGTTTCTCGCTGCTGTTTAGCGGCAATCCTTCTTGAAGCCTCAGGAAGAACTCCTTCTGGTCCTCTTCGTCCGCCTCTGTTATCTCATCATAGTCAAGCTCATAATCGTCAAAAGCGTCTGAGATGTTGTCTGGGAGTTGTTCATAAGTCCTTGCTCCTCCGCCAAAGGCTGCGGTTTCCTCACTCAGTTCAAGGTCGCCGTCGAAGAACTCCCAGATGGCAGTAAGCCTCTGCTGCCCATCAAGAACCTCATACTCCGCGGGTTTCGACGAAGTCTTCAGCAGGTAGAGTTTTGGAAGCCGCCAGCCTCGAAGAATCGTATCAATCAACTTTTGCTTTTTTTCCTTTCCCCAGACCGCTTCGCGCTGCCAATCGGGAATCTCGTATCGGTCACGCCTCTTGTAAATTTTATCGAGGGCGCGCCGCTCTAACTGCATCTTCAAGTCATGAACTCCTTTTAGCTAACCACCTGAGTTAAGCCGACCTGCGAAGCGGGTTCGGCTTGAATGAATTGTCAGCTACTGCCCGCACTGTTGATGACACTGAGCAGCTTTTCGAGCGTGTCGGACCTGTAGCGCACCTCGCTTGGAGTATCTCGCAGTGGCGGACGATCGTCTGCTTGCCTTAGAGCTTCCGTGAGGCCGCTTGTAGTTCCGTAGATGGGGCCGCAACTGTGAGCGGCTTTGGTCTTGGGATGGACCCATGGAGTGCCTGATGGACAAGCATTGCGTTCAGTAGCGCCAAGTCTTTCCCGGGGTGCATGCCGTCAGTGGCGAACCATGTCAGCTCAGGCGCCGCGCTACGCGACCGTTGTAGCTTCTCTGAAACTTCGACGTACATGACCCCCGCCTCCTCAGCAACCGCGGCCTCCTTCTCGACCAAATTTCGGGACACAACCGCATTGGGCTGGTCCAAAGACGGGGTCAGGTTCACTTCCTTCTCACGATAAGTGAACCAGAGCCCGTTTCGCGCGGAAGGGGTTGGGAAGATCCTTACGGGCCAGTTGGGACGCCAAGATTGCTAAACTATTTGCCCAGGTGTCGTTTCATCAAATCGTCAGCGGTTCCGTATTTGTCAGTGCGTTGAGACGCCTTGAGTCTAAGTTTTACGCAATTCAAATAGCCAAGACCTTCACGACTGCTTATGAGGTCACCCATCGAAAGGGATTGAAAACCTTCCAATTTAGGGTACGTCGGAAGATTTTTGGCTCTGATAAGCTCGTCGGCCTTCTCGCATGTGAAGTAAAAAAATGAACCCTTAGCGAAAAACACGCCGAAAGAAGGGTTGTGATGTATCGGATACCGTGGAGCGTTGGCAAGTGCTTGTCGCCGGGATTCATCAGTAATATTCTGAATATCTCGCACGTATTTTTCTCTAATTGCTTGTTGCTCTTTACGTCCGTGCTCCAGAACATCCTGTATAGCGTCTCGGTTTGCTTGGGCTTCAGCATTCTCAACTGACCCCAAATATGAGGCGAAGGATATGACCAGCACGAAAGATACTTTTAGAAACCTTGAAAGCATGTCTGTTTTCCAAGAAGGCTAGGCGCCTGAGTCAAGCTTCGCCGCGAGGGAGGTTTTATCTGTGCGTCAGCAAGCCAAAAACGGGGTCAGATGCACTTTCTTCTCACGATAGGTGGACCTGACCCCGTTCACTTCGATTCCATGAATGGTCCGAAGCTCCGTCTATTTCTCGGCTGATTTAATGATCTCTAAGATTCGCGCTGACCCATCGGGTGGCGAGTCGCTCTTCAGAAATCCAGTCTGCGCATGAGTGAATATCGAACGAGTCGTTTCAAGCAGCACGGCATCCTTAACCGATGGATTGTCACTGGCTTGCACAAAGGCTTGAAATGTTTTCAGCGCGTGGGCTTTATGTCGACTCACGGCGGCTTGATGCTTGTTTGCTTTATAATTTCCCGCGCACCAGGCGGTCATTGCAATAAGCATTGCAAGGATCACAATTTTCGAAGTTGTATATTGAATTACAGATAGGTTGTCTAGGTCAGGACGTAAGAAAAAGAAGATAAATGCCGCGATAAGCGTTACAACTGCTGCGACTGATGAACGGGTAAGCCAAGTCCTTGCATCGGATTCGCGATCTACCGCATCATTGGCAAAATCCTGAGTGAATTCACCGACGCCAGCTTCTGCTGAGGCTTCCCGTGTTGCTTGTATGATGTTGTCGAGCTCTGTTCGCTGTGTGGATAAGTATTCATCGAAATCACCCTTAGCTTGTTCGGCTAGCGTGACTGACGACGTTATCTGTCCAAGCTGGGCCGGAATGTCACCCTTCAAATATGCAAGAAATGGAATCCATTGATGTGTCGTTATGTATAGAGCCTGTTGTACAGCTGCAATGTTATTTACAATGTTGTCTCGTGTTCCGGCTGGGTTTCCATCGCCCAAGGTGAACTTATTGCTCTTCTCTATCCAGACCCATACTTGATCAAGCGAGTTGGAAATCTCAGATATAGCATTGGCGGGCAGTCGCTCTAACGGCAGGCCCTGCAGAATAGATACGATTTCATATACTGAATCAATGTCATTCGCCGCGGCGCTAAAATCGATGCTGCCCCACTCAGTACGTTGGATCAGAAGTCGCTTATCTATTTCATCAAACTGATGGAGTTTAGCTTCTAATTTTGTTGTATCCGGCATGTCTTCCCCCTGAAAGTGTCCTATTCGGAGCGTCGTTCCATTCGCCGTGTACAAACTCCGGCCTGGGTGGGTAGAGAATCCACGTAAATATGAGACAGGTTGCTAGCAGAGGGGTAGGTTGCTCTGACCTCACAGATTGCTGACTGAACCTATCAACCCCAAGGCCTTCCCAAAGCCAACTTCACCGCCTTGACCCCCGGCACCGCCTTCAACGTCCCCACCAGCTCTGCATCCACCCGTACCGAGTGGCTCCCATTGAGGTCCAGCATCCCCGCAGCGCCCGTCCTTATCAAGTCAACACGAATCGGCGTCGAGCCAGGCCGGTGCTTCGCCAGCAACTCATCTACTTGATTCCAGACCCCCGGCACCCGCAAGTCGAGTCTTAGCGACAACCGCTTCGCATGCTGCGCGCAGATCTGGCTGTAATCCCAGCAGCGCGCCGCCTTCAGTGCGAAGCCGCCGCTGAAGGCGTCCTCGCGCAGGCCGCCCTGGATCACCAACAGGCGGTCGCGGGTCAGCAGGGTGGCGTACTCGCTGTAGGTCTCGGAGAAGAAGGCGACTTCGAGGCGGCCGCGACCGTCCTCGATCTGCACGAACATCTGGCTGTCGCCCTTCTTGCGGATGGCGACCACCTGGCCGGCGACGGCGGTCTCCAGTTCGGGGCGCCAGCCGCTGCGGGCGGACTGGGGGCGGTTCTCCCAGATCTTCTCGAGGTCGCCGAGATCAAAGCCGACCAGGTCGTGCAGTTCTTCGCGATAGGGGTCGAACGGATGGCCGCTGAGGTAGTGGCCGAGGGTCTCGCGTTCGCGGGCCAGCAATTGGCCGAGCGGGAATTCGTCGGTTTCCTTGAGCTCCAGCCGCAGCGCGGGGGCGCTTTCGCCGCCGCCGAACAGGCTGACTTGGCCGGCGTCGCGTTCACGCGCCAGCTGCTCGGTCGCGCGCACCACTTCGGGCAACTGCAGCATCAGGCTGGCGCGGTTGCGGCCGAGTTTGTCCAGGGCGCCGGCGTGGGTAAGTGCTTCGAGCGCGCGGCGGTTGAGCTTGCCGCTGTCGACGCGCTTGCAGAAGTCCAGCAGGTCGGTAAACGGGCCGGCGCGGCGGGCCTCGACAATCGCATCGCAGGCGCCGTGGCCGACACCTTTCACCGCGCCCAGGCCGTAGCGGATGGTGTGGGCGGCGACAGGGCGGTTGCCGTCGGCTTGCACGGCGGTGTCGTCGGCCATGGCATCCGGCCCGGTCGCCGGGGCGTCAATCGCCTCGAACATGTAGGCGGAGGCGCCCACATCCGGCGGCTGCACGGTCAGGCCCATCACCCGGCACTCGTCGAGGAAGCCGGTGACCTTGTCGGTGTTGTCCATGTCGCTGGACAGCACCGCGGCCATGAATTCGGCCGGGTAGTGCACCTTGAGCCAGGCGGTCTGGTAGGCGACCAGTGCATACGCCGCGGAGTGCGACTTGTTGAAGCCGTACTCGGCGAACTTCTCCATCAGGTCGAAGATCGGGCTGGCGATCTTGCCGGGGATCCCGCGCGCCTCGCAGCCGGTTTCGAACTTGGCCCGCTCCTTGGCCATCTCCGCGGCGTTCTTCTTGCCCATCGCGCGGCGCAGCAGGTCGGCGCCACCCAGCGAGTAGCCGGCCAGGACCTGGGCGATCTGCATCACCTGTTCCTGGTAGACGATAACGCCGTAGGTCGGAGCCAGCACCGGCTCCAGCGAGGGGTGCGGGTAGCTGACCTCGGCCACGCCGTGCTTGCGGTCGACCCAGTCCTTGTCCATGCCCGAACCCAGCGGGCCGGGGCGGAACAGCGCGGCCAGGGCGATGATGTCCTCGAAGCAATCGGGCTTGGCGCGCTTGAGCAGCTCGCGCATGCCGCGTGATTCGAACTGGAACACCGCGACGCCTTCGCCGCGGGCGAACAGCTCGTAGGTGGGCTTGTCGTCGAGGGGGAGGGTGGTTATGTCGAGCGGTTCTTCGCCCGTCTTGGCGCGGCGGACGTTGATCGCCTTCACCGCCCAGTCGATGATCGTCAGCGTGCGCAGGCCGAGGAAGTCGAACTTGACCAGGCCGACGGCCTCGACGTCGTCCTTGTCGAACTGGGTGACCGGGCTCTTGCCGTGGCCTTCGCCGTCGTGCTCGGCGAACAGCGGGCAAAAGTCGCTCAGCGGGCTCGGGGCGATCACCACGCCGCCGGCGTGCTTGCCGGCGTTGCGGGTCAGGTTTTCCAGGCTGCGGGCGAGGTCGAGCAGGTCGCGGACATCGTCCTGGCTGGCGTAGCGCTCGATCAGCTCGGTCGAGACCAACGCTGGGTTCTTGCGCGCCGCCTCCGACTCGCCCAGTGCGTCGTCCAGGCTGACGCCGAGGGTCAGCGGAATAAGTTTTGCGATGCCGTCGACGAAGCCATACGGGTGGCCGAGCACGCGGCCGCAATCGCGCACCACGGCCTTGGCGGCCATGGTGCCGTAGGTGATGATCTGGCTGACCCGGTCGCGACCGTACTTGCGCGAGACGTAGTCGATCACCTCGTCGCGCCGGTCCATGCAGAAGTCGATGTCGAAGTCGGGCATCGACACGCGTTCGGGGTTGAGGAAGCGCTCGAACAGCAGGTCGTACGGCAACGGGTCCAGGTCGGTGATGCCCAGTGACCACGCGACCAGCGAGCCGGCACCGGAACCGCGACCGGGCCCGACCGGGATGCCTTGCTCCTTGCCCCAGTTGATGAAGTCCGCAACGATCAGGAAGTAACCGGGGAAGCCCATCTCGATGATGACGTCGAGCTCGGTTTCCAGCCGCGCGTCGTAGACCTCGCGGCTCTTGCCCTCGGCCAGCGGGGCAGTTTCCAGTCGCTTTTCCAGCCCCTCGCGCGCGGCGTTGCGCAGCCAGCTCTCGATCGTGTGCTCGCTGGGCACCGGGAACGCCGGCAGTGCGTACTGGCCGAAGGTCATCTCGACGTTGCAGCGCGTTGCCAGCGCCACGGTGTTGTCGATCGCATCGGGCACGTCGGCAAACAGCTCGGCCATCTGCTCGGACGACTTCAGGTACTGCTCGGCGGTGTAGTCGTGGGGGCGCTTGGGGTCGTCAAGCACACGGCCGGTGGAGATGCACACGCGCGCCTCGTGTGCGTCGAAGCCGTCAGCATCAAGGAAGCGCGCATCGTTGCTGGCAATGACCGGCAAGCCGCGTTTGCCGGAGGTGTGCAGGGCAAAGCGGTTGAAGGCGTCCTCGTCGCCATGCCCGGCCCGGGTCAACTCCAGGTGCAGGCGGTCGCCGAACGTGCCTTGCAAGTCGGCGACCCACGCTTCGGCCAGTTCCGGGCGGCTGCCGGTCGCGAGCCGCCCGGCGAGGCTTCTCCGGCCGGCCAGTGCGAACAGACCGGTGTTGTCCTCGCGCAGCCATTCCGGGCGCATCGCAACACCGTCGACGCGGTGGCCTTCCATCCACATCCGGCTGAGCAGCCGCGACAGGGTGAGGTAGCCGGTGCGGTCGCGGCACAGCAGGGTCAGGCGCGAGGGGGTTTCGTTGCCGTCGGCCAGGTCGATGTCGGCGCCGAGGATCGGCTTGACCCCGGCAGCCTCGGCCTTGCGGTAGAACTTGACCGCGGCAAACAGGTTGTTGACGTCGGTGACCGCAACCGCGGGCTGGCCCAGGGCGGCGCAGCGCTTTACCAGCTCGTCGATCCGGATCGTGGAGTCGACGAGCGAGAATTCGCTATGCAGGTGGAGGTGTATGAAGCGCGCTGGCATCGTGCCGTTGGCTGACCGGCTGGGACAGTGACCAGAGTATCAGTCCCGCCGGGGCGGACAAGGCTTGACAGACCCTGCCCGCCCGCCATGGCGTCAATGCACCTGAAACCGCACGGCATGGGTTGGGACGTGGAAATGGTCGAGGGCGTCGCGATGGGCCGCGGCAAACGCGATCTCGGCCTGCAGTGCTTGTTGCCACTGCTCCCGGCTGAACTCGAAGTCGCCGTAGTTGCAGCCGCGCAGGCGCGCCTCGATCCGGCGCAGCCGACGGTAGTGGAGGTAGTTGTCCACTTCGTCACCCAGTACCGGCCAAGCGGTATCGACCACGATCACGTCGTCGAGCCGACCGACCCGTGGCAGACGATCCGGCAGCAGGTCGTTCTTCGCACGGATGTATTCGACCACCAACGTCGCCAGTAGCGCGGCATCGTTGGCCGTTTCCCATGCCGGGTCGGTGACCATCAGGGCAGCGGCGGCGGCGCGGCGCATCCGCTGCGCGATGCCGGGGAGCGGATTGACGCTGCCGTCGCACAACTCGCGGCCGGCGGTGGCCAGTTGGTCGCGCTCAAACGGGGCCTGGGTCCGGCCCAGACGTGACAGCAGGCCGTTGAAGCGGTCGACTTCGGCCTGGTCGATGGAAAAGCCGTTGATGGTGCGGCGCCGCATCTGGTGAGGGGACGCTGTCGTGGTGGCAGCTACCAGGTCCAGGGCGGCGGGGTACGAACCGGCGGTGGCGAGCATGGTGCTGGTAAGCATGGCGTTCATGACAATTCTCCGGGTCAGGCGCTGGGGATTCGGCGCAGGTCCAGATTCCGCTCGACGCCCGAATGGGTCATGATGTCCGGGGGAGTCTTTCGCCACCTTTGGCACAGGTTGGCGAGGTCTTCATGAGGTTTCACCGATGAATCCGTCAGGAATCACGGGAGAGCGAGGACTGCCCGGCGTCCGCTTCCACTTCGGCGGGATCGTCGTGGACGCGGTCGCGCATACGCTGACCCGGGACGGGTTGCCACAGGCGATCGAACCCAAGGCGTTCGCGGTGCTGCTGGTGTTGCTGCGGCACGCCGATGAGCTGGTCGAGCACGAGACGCTGCTCGATGCGGTGTGGGGCCACCGCCACGTCACCCCCGGTGTCCTTACCCGCGCGATCGCGCAGCTGCGGGCCGCCCTGGATGACCATCCGCACCAACCGCGATTCATCCAGACCCAGCACGCGCTTGGTTACCGGTTCATCGGCGAGTTGGAGGCTGTGGAATCCACGGGCCCGGTCGACCCTCCGCCGGCGCCCGGCCCGCAATCCGTTCAGGCTGGGCAACCGTCCCCCGAGCCGGCACCGGTCGGGGCCGCCGCGACCTTGGCGAAGCTGGCGGATCCACCGGCGTCAGGTGAAACGACGATCGCGCCCCTGCCAGTGGCGCGAGATCCGCCAGACTTGTCCTCCCCGCATGGCCATGTCGGCATGGATGAGGCGACGCCGGCCCGCGTCCGCGGTGGCGTCAAATCGGCCTGGTTCGCCGCCGCTGTCCTGCTGCTGATCGCGATGGCCGCGTTTGCCTGGTTCAACCGCGGGATGCTGTCGCAGCAACCGGCGGATGCTTCGGTTGCGGTGCTTCCCTTCACCAGCCTCAGCGATAACCCGGATGACCGCTACTTCGCCCAAGGCCTGGCGGTGGAGATGCACAACGCGCTGGCTGGCATGCCGGGGCTGCAGGTGGCCGCGGTACGCCCCGGAGCAAGCCAGGATCCCCCCGACATCGAGGCATTGGGCCGCCGTCTCGGGGTGGCGACCGTACTGGATGCCAGTGTCCGGCGTGACGGCGACCGGCTGCGCGTGAATGCGCGGCTGTCCGATACCGCCACCGGTTTCACGTTGTGGAGTAGGAGCTTCGACCGCAAGGCCAATGATGTGTTTGCCGTCCAGAGGGAAATCGCCAACCAGGTCGTGCACGCGTTGCCCGGCGTGCTGAAGGTCGATCCCCGCGCCTTGGACAAGCTGGCGCCCACCCATGACCTGAGCGCCTACGAGGCCTATCTGAAAGGACAGCAACTGCTGTTGGGTTCGGCAAATGATGGCTACCTTGACCAGGCCATCGGATTGTTCGGGGAGGCTTTGGCTGCAGACCCGAACTTCGCCCGTGCCCAGGCCGGGATTTGCCGGGCCCGGATCATCCGCTTCGAGGCTGCGCACGATACCCCGGCGTTCGACCAGGCGCAGGATGCCTGCATGCGCGCGGCGACGATGGATCCGGCACTGCGCGAAGTCAGCCTGGCGCTCGGTGAGTTGCACCGGGCCCGGGGCGATTATGTGCAGGCCAATGAGTTCTATACCGAGGCGCTGGAAGACTTCGGCTTGCGCCCGGCGGCCTACATCGGACTCGCGCGGGTGCAGAGCGTGCAGGGCAACAATGACCTTGCGCTGGAGTATTTCGAGCTGGCGCGCAAGTTGCGGCCCGGTGACGCGCAGGTCTACCGCGAGCGTGGCTACCACCAGTACCTCAATGATGATCTTGACGGGGCGATCGAGTCGTTTCGCACCGCGACCACCTTGCGGCTCGACGACCCCAGCCTGTGGAGCAGCCTCGGCGGCCTGTACCTGAGCGACGGCGACAACGTGCGCGCCGCCGATGCGTTCCAGCAGTCGCTGGCGATCAAGCCCAGCTATGCGGCGTTGAGCAACCTGGGAACCCTAAGGTATGCACAGGGTGCCTACGCGGATGCCGCCCGGCTGTATCGACAGGCCGCGGATCTGGATCCGACCGACTTCCGCATCTGGGGCAACATCGGCGATGCACTGGCCGCCCAGCCTGCTACCGCCGGGCAGGCGCAGGCGCCGTACCGGCATGCCGTGCAGCTTGCCCAGGACTATCTGACCGTCAAGGACGATGATGCGCAGGCCCAGGCGCTACTGGGCTTCTATTACGCGCGTCTGGGTGATGCGGCGGCGGCGCTGGACCATATAAGCAAGGCGGAGGCGCTGGCGACCGAGCGCGGCGAAGTCGCGTTCATTGATGCCCAGTCGCTGGTGTTGCTGGGTGACACCGCCGGTGCGCGCAAACGTCTGGTGCAGGCGCGTCGGGAGGGCATCGCCGAGCAACGGCTCGAGGCGTCCCCGGTGCTGCACGAATTGCTTGCGGGCCAACCGCGGCAATGACGGCAATGACTCAGACGATCCCTAAACGGCCTGCACGGTGCAGGCACCCACCAAGGAGTGCGTCATGCAACCGAAATTGATGGCAATCACCATCGCGCTGGTCGCGGCAGGCTGCAGCAGCACCGGTCCGACCACGGGTGGTCACGGCTCGCCCACAACGCCCGCCGATCCCGATGGGGTGGCCTGCCAGGACTCAGCCGGTGCAACTGCCGTGCACATTGACGTGGAGTACGACGGCAACGCGGTGAGCACGCCGGATGCGGTCTGCACCGTGGACCGGGGCACCGAGATCACCTGGCGTGCGCCCGCAGGCAGCAGCGAGGCGTTCCAGTTGCAGTTCACCGATGCCAGCCCCAGCGCCCGTGGGATGCCCCTGAGCGTGGGTTCGTCGGAGCAGGACGGCCGGCAGAAAGTGATGATCACCGCAGGCAACGCCAGTGACACCTATGAGTACGACATCCAGACCCGCCTTGGCGGCATCGATCCGGCCATCATCATCCGTTAGTGGGTCGGGCAGCAATCACGCCCAGGCTGGGTGCTGCATGTCAGATGCGTGCGGCTGGGCGCTCGCGGCGCGCACCGGGGCAAAGCTGCGCCGATGGTGCGGGCAGGGTCCGTGGGTAGCCAGCGCGGCCAGGTGAGCCGGGGTCGGATACCCCTTGTGGGCGTCGAAACCGTAGTGCGGGTAGTGCCGGTGCAGGTCGGCCATCAGGCGATCGCGGGTGACCTTGGCCAGGATCGACGCCGCCATGATCGCGCGGTCACGGGCGTCGCCACCGATCCAGGCCTCGGCCGGGCAGGGCAGGCCACGCGGCAATGCGTTGCCGTCGATGCGCGCCAGTTCGGCCACGTGCAGCACGCCCTCCAGGGCGCGGCGCATGCCGACCATGGTGGCCTGGAAGATGTTGATGCGGTCGATCTCATCCACCTCCACTGCGACCACGTGCCAGGCCAGTGCGCGCTCGACGATGCGGTCGTAGAGGGCCTCACGGCGCTTGGCGTTGAGTTGCTTGGAATCGTTGAGTCCATTGACCGGGGTGCGGCCAGGTCCCAGCACCACCGCGGCGATCACCACCGGTCCGGCGAGCGGGCCGCGCCCGGCTTCGTCGATGCCGGCAATGCGTTGGGCGCGGGGCGCAACCGCCAGGTCGAGCGTGGTCTGGATGACGATGTCAGCCATTTGCCTCGGACACCAGGTCGACGATGGCGTCGGCGGCCTGTGCAGACGCCTCGCGCTTCAGCGTCTGGTGCAAGGCGAGAAAGCGTGGCTGCAATGCTTCGGCGGCCGCGGGGTCGTGCAGCCAACGCAAGGTCGCGGCGGCAAGTTTTTCCGGGGTGCAGTCGTGTTGCATCAACTCCGGTACGACCTCGGTGCCGGCCAGGACATTGGGCAGCGCGTAATGGTCGACCTTGAGCATGCCCAGGCCCTTGACCAGGCGATAGGTCAGCGGGGCGACCTTGTAGCCGACCACCATGGGCCGCTTCGCCAGCATGGCTTCGAGGGTGGCGGTACCCGACGCCAACAGGATCACGTCGCTGGCGACCATCAGGGTGCGGGCACGGCCAGTGATCTCGCGCAAGGCAGGTGCCAGCGCCTCGCGGTCCGGATGGGCAGCAAGCACGCGTTGGAAAGCTTCGTGCGCTTGTGGATTGGCCATCGGCACCACGATCTGCAACTTCGGCTCGGCGGCGAGCACCAGTGCCGCGGCGCCAAGAAAGTCCGCGCCCAGCCGCTCGATCTCGCCCACGCGCGAGCCGGGCAGCACTGCCAGCAGTGGCCGCTCCTGGTCCAGCTGGAGCACTTGGCGCGCCAGGGTGCGATCGGGTTGCAGTGGCATTTCATCGGCGAGCGGATGGCCGACAAAGCGTGCGTCGACGTCGTGACGCGCGTAGATTTCCGGCTCCATCGGGAACAGGCACAGCACCCGGTCGGCGCTGCTACCGATCTTCGCGGCGCGCTTTTCGCGCCAGGCCCAGACTGAGGGGCTGACGTAATGCACGGTGCGCACGCCGTGTTGCTTCAGCCATTTTTCGACACCCAGGTTGAAGTCCGGTGCGTCGATGCCGATGAATACATCGGGCTTCCAGTCCAATACGCGGCGGCGGAATTCGCGGCGCAATCGCAGCAGCCGCGGCAGGTCGCGAAGCACCTCGGCCAAGCCCATTACCGATAGCTCGGAAGCGTCGAACCAGGTTTCCATCCCGGTTTCACGCATGGCCGGCCCGCCGATGCCGACGAACTCCGCACCCGGCCATCGCTGTTGCAGTTGACTGATCAGCCCAGCGCCGAGCAGATCGCCGGAGGCCTCCCCGGCGACCAGCGCGACCCGCTTGGCACGGGTCGGGACCGGGTCGTTGAAGATATCCACCGCGGGCGCGACGCTCATCGCAGCAGGGGCCGTTCACCGCTGTCGATGAACTCCAGCAACATGCGCACATCCGGGCTGTCGCCGGCGAGGTCGGTCAGCTTTGCGTGAGCCTCTTCCAGCGATGCGCCTGACACATACAAGGCGCGATACGCACGCTTGATCGCACTGATGCGCTCGGGATCGAAACCAAGCCGCTTCAGCCCTTCGCCATTGATGCCCCGCGGCCGGCTGTAGCCCTCCTGGGCAACCATCACGAACGGTGGCACGTCGCCGTTGACGAAGGCGCCCATGCCGATAAACGCGTGGGCGCCGATCCGGCAGAACTGGTGCACCGCGGCAAACCCGCTGAGGTTGACGTGGTCGCCCACGACAACGTGCCCGGCCAGGGTCGCGTTGTTGGAGAACACGCAATGGTTGCCCACCAGGCAATCGTGGGCGATGTGGGTATACGCCAGCAGCAGGTTGTCGTCGCCAACCCGGGTCATCCCGCCGCCGCCGTGGGTACCGCGGTTGATGGTGACGAACTCGCGCACCGTATTGCGGTCGCCAATCACCAACTCGACCCGCTCGCCGCGATACTTCTTGTCCTGCGGGTCGCCGCCAATCGCGGCGTGGCCGAGGATTCGATTGTCGCGGCCAATCCGGGTCGGACCATGCACGCTGCAATGCGGACCGATGTGGGTGTTGTCGCCGATTTCGACCTCGGCACCGATATAGCTGAACGCACCCACCCGCACGCCGGCGCCAAGCCGGGCTCCCGGCTCGATTACTGCGCTGGGATGGATGGGAGCGCTACTCATGACTTCGGCACGACCTCGGCGCACAGGATGTCGGCACTGGCCGCCTGCTCACCATCGACCCGCGCAATGCCCTGGTACAACGCCATGTTGCGGATCGTGCGCTTGAGGATGACCTCCAGATCAAGCCGGTCGCCGGGCACGACCATCCTGGAGAACCTGGCCGCGTCGATCTTGACCAGGTAGAACAGCTTGTTCTCGGCGGTTCGGCCCATCGACAGTTGGGTCAGCAAGCCGCCGGCCTGGGCCAGTGCCTCCAGTACCAGTACCCCGGGCATCACCGGTTGTCCGGGGAAATGGCCGTTGAAGAATGGCTCGTTGCAGGTCACGTTCTTGTAGGCGAGCACGCGCTTGTTGGCTTCGAACTCGACCACCCGGTCGACCAGCAGAAACGGGTAGCGGTGGGGCAGCAGCTCCTGGATCGTGGTGACATCGATCGGCAGTTTCAGGGTGTCGCTCATTCTTTCTGATCCTTGTTCTGTTGGCCGTGCAACTGACGGGCCATCTTGTCCAGTTGCCTGAACCGCGCCGCGTTCCTGCGCCAGCTGCGATTGTCCATTAGTCCGGTCCCCGACGAGTACTCTCCGGGTTCGCGGATCGAACGGGTGACCAGGCTCATTGCGGTGACCACGACGCGGTCGCAGATCTCCAGATGCCCGACGATGCCGGCGCCACCGCCGATCTGGCAGTAGCGGCCGATCGTGCTGCTGCCGGCAATTGCGGCGCAGCCGGCGATTGCGGTGTGTGCCCCGATGCGGACGTTGTGGCCGACCTGTATCTGGTTATCCAGGCGCACGTCGTCTTCCAGCACGGTGTCCTCGATGGCGCCGCGGTCGATGGTGGTGTTGGCGCCGATCTCGCAATCATCGCCCACCAGCACACCGCCCAATTGCGGCACCTTGATCCAGTGTTGCTCGCCATCAGGCGACCGGTCCATGGCCAGGCCGAAGCCGTCGGCACCCAACACTGCGCCCGGATGAATCCGTACGCGTTTGCCCAGCCGCACCCGCATGACCAGGGTGACCCGGGCACTCAACTGGCTGTCGTCACCGACCACGCAATCGTCACCGATCACGCAACCCGGTCCGATCACGACGCCCGTCTCGATGCGGCTGCGCGCTCCGATACTGGCAAACGCACCGATGTGCGCACCGGGATCTATCGTGGCGCTGGGATCGACTTCAGCCAGGGGATGGATACCCGGCGGGTGTGAAGCCGGCCGCTCGAACAAGGCGGCCAGCTTGGCGAAGGCGCTGTAGGGGTCATCGGCCAGCAAGGCGGTGCCGTCATATCCTGCGGCGTCCGATTCGCGCATCACCACCACGCCGGCCCGGCTGGCAGCCAGCTGGGCGCGGTACTTCGGGTTGGCGAGAAACGCCAACTGGGTCGGCCCGGCGTTGGCAAGGGTGCCGACGCCGTCGACCCGGGTGTCGCCATTGCCCTGAAGTCGGAGCAGGAAACGATCTGCCAGCTCGGCGGCGGAATGATGGGTGGGTTGCATGTCCTCTATCAGCGACCTTAGAACGAGCCGCCAAAGGTGAACTGCAAGCGCTCCAGGTCATCGCTGTCTTCCTTCTTGATCGGGAAGGCGTAGCTGATCGTGATCGGCCCCATCGGCGAGCGCCACATCAGGGCAAGGCCGGTGGAAGCGCGCAGTTCGCCTGCGTCAAAGGCGTCGATATCGGTATACACGTTGCCGAAATCAACGAACGCCGACGCCCGTGCCGCAGAACTGTCGATCAGCGTGGGGAAGATCATTTCCACCGAGCCGACGGTCTTCAGCGAGCCGCCGATGGGCTGCAGGTAAGAGGTGTTGCTTGCCGACTCGCGCGGACCCAGGGTGTTGTCGGTGAAGCCGCGAACCGAGCGCGTACCACCGGCGTAGAAGTTCTCGAAGAACGGCAGGCCGTCGGCGGTGATGGTCTTGACGTAATCCGGAGAGTCCGGTCCGCAGGGGTCGGAAGGATCCGCGCCCGGGGTGAAGACCGGTGGCGTCGTCGGGTCGTTGTCATGATCGACCGTGGTCGGGGCGGTGTAGCAGACGTCGCGGACGAAGGAATCGCCGTAGCTGTCGCCGTAACCCAGTTCCATCCGGGTATTGAGCACCAGGTGGCGTGAGATTGGCCAGAACTTCGAGAAGCTGTAGTTGAGCTTGAAGTACTCAACGGTTGATCCCGGTAGCGCGGCTTCCAGCCACACGCGTTGGGTTGAGCCGCGGGTCGGGGTCAATGCGCTGTTGAGCGTATTGCGGGCCCAGCCGATCTCGCCGCGCCAGGCGTGGAACGTGCGTTGGCCCACCGCATCGATGTAATCCACGATGGAGTCGGGCGTGACCCCGCGGTAGGCAAAAATCTGGTTGCTGTCGATGCCGAGCATCGCGGTGAAACTGTCGGTCTCGGTGATTGGCACGCCCAGCACCATCTGGCCCATGCCGCTGGTGGAGGAATAGCGTGCGGTGTTGAAGTTGGAGTTGTTGAACTCGCTCCAGCGCAGGTTGTAGCCCAGCGAGACCCCGTTATCGGTGAAATACGGGTTCAGGAAGGAGAAGTCATAACGCTGCAGGTAGTCGTTGCGCTGCGCTTGTACCGCGATGCGGTTGCCGCTGCCCAGGAAGTTGTTCTGCGAGACCTGGACCTGGGTGCTCAATCCGGTCAGCTGGGAGTAACCAAGGCCGAACATGAAGCTGCCGGCGGCTACTTCGTTGACGGTGTAGACGACGTCGACCTGGTCATGGCTGCCGGGCACGGGCGTGGTCTCGACGTCGACCTTGTCGAAGTAGCCCAGGCCCTGGATGCGGATCTTGGAGCGGTCGATGGCCGCCTGTGAGTACCACGTCCCCTCGAACTGGCGCATTTGCCGGCGTAACACTTCGTCGGCGGTGCGCGAGTTGCCCTTGAACACCACCCGGCGCACGTTCACGCGCGGGCCCGGCACCACCTGGAAAGCAATGGCGACGGTCTTGTCCTCGGCGTTGACGCTCGGGATCGGATTTACCTGGGCGAATGCATAGCCGACGTTGCCCAGGGTTGCGGTGATCGAGTCGGAAGTGATCTCGAGCAGGCTGCGCGAGAAGATCTGGTCGGGCTTGACCAATACCAGCTTCTCGATTTCTTCCTTCGGCAGCACGGTATCGCCGCTGATCTCGACCTCGGAGATCTTGTACTGCTCACCCTCGGTGACGCCGGCGGTGATGAACATGTCCTGCAGGTCGCGGCTGATCGACACCTGGGTCGAGTCGAGACTGAAATCGACATAGCCGCGGTCGAGGTAGAAATTATTCAGCTTTTCCAGGTCGCCCGAGAGCTTTTCGCGCGAGTACTGGTCATCGCGGCGGTACCAGCTCAGCCAATTGTGTTCGCCGGACTCCCAACGCTCGGTAATCTGCTCTTCGTCGAACAGCTCGTTGCCGACCAGGTTGATGTGCCGGATCTTGGCCGCCTTGCCTTCGTCCACGGCAATGGTCACGTCGACCCGGTTGCGGGGCAGGTTGGACACGCTGGGACTGATCTTGACGTTGTATTTGCCGCGATTGTTGTACTGCCGCGTCAACTCCTGGGTGACGCGGTCCAGGCTCAGGCGATCGAAGGTGTTGCCTTCCGTCAGGCCGATGTCGTTCAGGCCTTTCATCAAGTCGTCGGTCTTGATGTCCTTGTTGCCGGTGAGGGTCAGCTTGTTGATCGCAGGCCGCTCGGTGACCGTGACCACCAGGATGTTGCCCTGATGGCCAATCCGGACGTCTTCAAAGAAGCCGGTTGTGTACAGCGCGCGGATGGCCTCTCCGGCCTTGCCCGGGTCGACGGTGTCGCCACGCTCGATCGGCAGGTAGGTGAATACGGTACCTGCGGAAATGCGCTGCAGGCCGTCGACGCGGATATCACTGACCGTGAACGCGCTGCCGGGATCCGCCGCGGCAGGCGGTGCCGTCGTGGTTGATGGTGCGGTAGTCGTCTGTGCCGTGGCATTGAACGTCGGTACCGTGGACAACGCCGAGGCAAGTGCAATGGCAAGCAGGCGGCGGGGAATGGGTCGCGTCATCATCACGTCCGGTTGGGGGTGCGGTTGCGCGGTCAGGACCGGCAGCAGGACAGGCGGGTTGGAAGAGTTGGTCGACATCAGTGCACCAGGTTGTTCACGATGTCGTTGTAGAAAGCCAGGCCCATCAAGCCGACGATCAATGCAAGACCGATATATTGGCCAAGCGCCATCGTCCGTTCGCTGACCGGGCTGCCCTTGACCAACTCGATAAGGTAATACAGCAGGTGACCGCCGTCCAAGATCGGGATTGGCAACAGGTTCAGAATGCCCAGGCTCAGCGAGAGCATGGCCAGCAGCGACAGGAACCACGCGGGGCCCTGGTCGGCATAGGCATTGGCCGCCCGGGCGATGGTAATCGGGCCTGCAATGGTGTTTTCTATCTCGACCCGGCCGGTGAATGCGCGGCCGATCATGGCAAGCAATTCGCTGGTCTGGTGGGCGGTTTCGCGCAGCGCCGCAGGGATCGCCGCCACCGGGCCGTACTGCAGTTCCGCGTCCATCGGGGGTATCGGCGGCCGCGCCGCGGCAATGCCCAGCGCCCAGTAGGAATCGCCGCCGTCGGCAGGCCGGGTCAGGCTTGGCTGCAATTCCAGCGCGAGTCGATCGCCATCGCGCTCGACTTCGATCATGGCCTCACCACCGCGCTCGCCCAGGTCCTGGATCAGCGGGCCGAGGTCGCCCCAGGCATGGACGGGAATGCCGTCGATGGCTCGGATCAGGTCACCCTCGGCGAGCACGCCCCAGGCTGGGGTGTCCGGAGCGACGCGGCCGACCAGCGGCGGCACCAGCAGATGCTGCGGGGTCAGGCCCATCGCCTCGATCGCACGGCGCTCGTCGAACTGCGCCGGCAGCTCGGACAATGCCAGGGTGCGGGTTGCCTCGCCGCCGGTGTCGGTGGATACCTGCAACTGGATGTCGGCGTGATCCAGGGCCGCCGGAATCAGTGCCAGCTGGACGTCACTCCAGGTCGGCGTCTGGCGCTCGCCAATCCGGGTGATGGTGTCACCGCGTTGCAGTCCGGCCGCCGCGGCGATTCCGTCAACGTGACCGACCACCGGCTGGTAATCGGGACGACCGATCACGAACATCGCCCACAACAGCGCCACGCACAGGACCAGGTTGGCCAGCGGTCCGGCGATCACGATCGCGATCCGCTTCCATACCGACTGGCGGTTGAATGCCTGCGCGAGTTGCTCGGGTGGCAGGTCCGCGGCGTCCTGCTCGTCGAGCCGCGACTCATCGAGCATGCTGACGTAGCCACCCAGCGGGATCGCGGCGATGGCGTACTCGGTGCCATCGGCGCCGCGACGCATCCACAGCGGCTTGCCGAAGCCGACCGAGAAGCGCAGCACCTTCACTCCACAGCGGCGCGCCACCCAGTAGTGGCCGAACTCGTGGAACGTGACCAGCACGCCGAGGCTGACGATGAGCCACCAGATCGAACCGAGTAGTTCAGTCATGCGTCGATTCCCGGTTCATGTCGCCGTTGGCCGCCACGGCCTGACTCGCATGGCGGCGGGCCCGGGCATCGGCGTCGTGCAGGCATTCCAATGAATCCGCTGCCGTGGCAGGGATCGCCGCGAGGGTGTCTTCGACCAGCGCGGCAATGGACAGGAAGCCTATGCGTCGCTGAAGAAACGCTGAAACCACGACCTCGTTGGCGGCATTCAGCATTGCCGGAGCGGTGCCCCCGGCCGCCAGTGCGTCGAACGCGAGCTGCAGGCACGGGAACGCCGCCAGGTCGGGCGCCTCGAAATCCAGTCGACCGCCCTGGGCCAGCAGGTCCAGGCCGGAGACACCCGAGGTGATGCGCCGTGGCCAGCCGAATCCGACGGCCAGCGCGGTGCGCATGTCGGGCAGGCCGAGCTGGGCCAGGGTGGAGCCGTCAATGAACTCCACCATCGAGTGCACCAGGCTTTGCGGATGCACCAGCACCTCGATCCGGTTGCCGGGCACGCCGAACAGGTGATGCGCCTCAATCACCTCCAGCCCCTTGTTCATCAAGGTGGCCGAGTCGACGGAAATTTTTGGTCCCATCGACCATTTGGGGTGGCGGATCGCCTGTTCGACGGTGACATCGCCCAGCGACTCGCGTGAACGGCCCCGGAACGGCCCGCCGGATGCCGTCAGGATGATCCTGGCCAGGCCGAAGCTGGCCGGCGTGCCTGCCGGGTCGGCAGCGTCGGGTTGTCGACCGTCAACCGGCAAGCACTGGAATATCGCGTTGTGCTCGCTGTCGATCGGCACAATGGTGGCGCCGCCTTCGCGGGCGGCCGCCATCAACAGTTCGCCGGCCAACACCAGCGACTCCTTGTTGGCCAGCAGCAGGCGTTTGCCCGCACGTGCCGCGGCGAGGGTCGACGGCAGGCCGGCGGTGCCGACGATGGCCGCGACCACGGTGTCGCAGGCATCGCTGGACGCCAATGCCTCGATCGCCTCTGCGCCGGCGTGCGCCCGGGTGTCGAGACCGGCTTCGCGCAAGCCGTCGCGCAACGCCGGGAAACAGGCCTCATCGGCGATCGCGGCATGGCGAGGCCGATGCCGCCGGCATAGCTCCAGCAACGCTTCCACGTTGCGTCCCGCCGCCAGCACGGTCGCGCGCAGGTGCCCGGGATGGCGCCCGATCACGTCCAGCGCCGATGCCCCGATCGAACCGGTGGCGCCCAGGACGGCGACCTCACGCATGGCAGGTGCGACCGGCATCAGAAGCCCAGCACGGCCTTGCCCAGCGCAAACGCGGGCAGGGCAGCCAATACGCCATCCAGACGGTCCAGGATGCCGCCGTGGCCGGGGATGACGTTGCCCGAATCCTTCACCCCGGCGTGGCGCTTGAGCAGGCTTTCGAACAGGTCACCGACCACCGAGAACAGCGTGGCAACCAGTGCCACCAGCGCAATCGCCGGCAACTGCTCGGTGGTGGCGCCGGCCAGCAACGACATCACCACGCCGGCAGTGACCCCGGCGACCACGCCGCCGACCAGGCCTTCAATGGTCTTGTTGGGGCTGATCAGCGGCGCGAGCTTGTGCTTGCCAAACCGGCGCCCGGCGAAATAGGCCCCGCTATCGGCCGCCCACACCACCATCAGCGCGGTCAGCAGCCAGAAGTGGCCATTGGGCGTGCTGGCATGGATCCAGGCCAGCGCACACCAGGCGGGAATCATCGCCAGCGCGCCGGCAAACAGCTTGAATACCCGCGCATGGGTGGCATGGTCGCTGGCGAATCGATGACGGCCCAGCCACATCAGCGCCAGGAACCACCAGACCACACCGATCAGGGTCATCAGCTCCAGCAACGCAAAACTGAAACCCCGGGTCGAGCGCGATGCCCACACCAGGGCGACCATCAAGGCCAGGTGAGCCAATAGCAGGACGGTGCGGGCGAGGGTGTCCTCGATATCGGCCAGATCGAACCATTCCCACAGGCCCAGCAGGAAGACGACCGCAGCCAGTGCCATCAACCATTCCGTCGGCAGCAGCAGGATCGCGGAGATCGCGACGAATGCCATTACCAATGCGGCGATCAGGCGGATACGGGTCATTTTGGCATCTCGTCGGAGTTTGCGACCTGCGCGCCAGTGAGGCCGAAGCGGCGTTCGCAGGATGCGTAATGGTCGAGTGCGCGTTGTAGTGTTGCCGCATCCAGCTCCGGCCACAACAAGTCGGTGAACCACAATTCGGTATAGGCCAGCTGCCACAGCAGGAAATTGCTGATCCGCTGCTCGCCCCCGGTGCGGATGAACAGGTCCGGCCGCGGCAGGTCCGCCAGCGACATACGCGATGACAGCATCGTCTCGTCTATCGCTTGCGGGTCCAGCTGGCCGGCGGCGACTTCTAACGCAAGCGAGCGCGCCGCCTGGGTGATATCCCAGCGTCCGCCATAGCTGGCCGCGATTGTCAGCTGCAAACCGGTATTGGCCAGGGTCTGGGCCTCGGCGGCGTCCATTCGTTGCCCGATGCCGGGGCTGAACCGCCCACGCTCGCCGATGAAGCGCACCCGCACGCCGCGGCGGTCGAGTTCGTCGACCTCCCGCTCCAGTGCGTTCATGAACAGCTTCATCAAGGCGCCGACCTCGGCCTCCGGTCGCCCCCAGTTTTCGCTGGAAAACGCGAACAGGGTCAGCGCCTGGACGCCCTTGTCGATGCAGAAGTCGATACAGGCGTTGACCGCGCGCGCGCCAGCGCGGTGTCCGATGACACGTGGTCGGCCACGACGCTCCGCCCAGCGGCCGTTGCCGTCCATGATGACGGCAAGGTGGCGGGGGATGCGTGCACCCGTAATTGGCGGCGAAGGCATGGCAGTGACGGACGCGCTCGTCAAACCGCCATCAACTCCTGTGCCTTGGCCTTGACCACGTCGTCGACGTCCTTGATCGCGGTGTCGGTCAACTTCTGGATTTCGTCTTCGACCCGCCGTACGTCGTCTTCGCTGGCTTCCTTTTCCTTCAGCAGTTCCTTGACCTGCTGGTTGGCGTCGCGGCGGATGTTGCGGATCGCGACCTTCGAATCCTCACCTTCACCGTGGACCATCTTGGACAGGTCACGGCGGCGCTCCTCGGTCAGCGCTGGCAGGTTGATGCGGATCACGGTGCCGGCGGTATTGGGTGTCAGGCCAAGATCGGAGTTGATGATCGCCTTTTCCACCGCCGCGACCATGGGCTTTTCCCACGGGGTGATGGTGAGTGAGCGGGCGTCGTTGACGGCGATGCTTGCGACTTGGCTCAGCGGCATCTCCGAACCGTAGTAGTTGACTTTCAAATGGTCGACCAGCGAGGTCGATGCGCGGCCGGTCCGGACCTTGGTCATGGACTGGCGCAGCGCATCGATGCTCTTGTTCATGCGGGTCTGGGCGTCTTTCTTGATCTCGTTGAGCATCGCCGGCTCCGGTGCTGTGCGGTAATCGCGGAAGTATAGCGAACCCCGCCCCATCCCGGCCGCCGGAGTCAGTGCCCGTGCGGTGCGCGATCGTGCAGGTCGTGCTCGCACGACTGTCCATGTTCGATCTGCAAGGTCGGGTGGTTGATGCCGAAACGCTGGTCCAACTGGTGGTTGAGCGCATCGATGAATTGGTCGTGGTCATCGCTGGCCGGACGTACCAGGTGTGCCGTCATCGCGATCTCGCCGGCTCCCAGCGACCAGATGTGCAAGTGGTGGATCGCACTCACCCCGGGTTGCCCGCGCAGGAATTCGAGCACCTCGGCGCGGTCCACTGCACGCGGTACCGCATCCATCGCCGCGTTGAAGCTTTCGCGCAGCAACCCGAATGCGCCCAGCGCCACCACCACGCCGACCAGCAGCGCGGTGGCCGGATCCAGCCACGCCCAGCCCAGCCACCACATGCCTGCTCCCGCCAGCACCGCGGCCAGCGAGACCGCCGCGTCGGCCACCAGGTGCAGGAACGCCCCGCGCCGGTTGAGATCGTGCTCGTGCCCATCGCGCACCAGCCAGGCCGCGCCCAGATTGACGGCAATGCCCAGCGCCGCCACCAGCATTACCGGCAGTGCCGGCACCGTGGGCGGCGCGTCAAAACGCCGGATCGCCTCCCACCCCAGGGCGCCGGAGAACGCCACCAGCAGCATCGCGTTGGCCAGTGGCGAGAGCAGGGTGGCCCGGCGCCAGCCATAGGTGTGGGTGTCGGTTGGCGCGCGCTTGGCGAGCACCGCGGCGCCCCAGGCCAACCCGAGCCCCAGCACGTCGCCCAGGTTGTGCAGCGCGTCCGACAGCAGCACCAGCGAGTTGGTGGCAAAGCCGTACCCGGCCTCCAGCGCCGTGTAGGCCAGGTTGACCAGGGTGATGACCGCGAACGTCCGGGTCGCGTGGGAATGCGGATGCGAGTGCATGCGCCGATCCTGTCACGCAGCCGTGCCGGACACTATTGCACCACCGCGGCTACTGCCGCGCGGTGGTCATCGGGTCAACTGCGGCCCTGTACCAGGGTTCCGATGTCCTCGCCACGCAGGATCCTCAACAGCTCGCCCGGCTGGCTCATGTCGAAGATCCGCAGCGGCAGGTCGCTGTCGCGCGCCAATGCGAACGCGGCGGTATCCATTACCTGCAGGTTGCGCTTGATGACGTCGTCATAGGTGAGCTTGTCGTAGCGCACCGCATCGGCATGTTTGTTCGGGTCCTTGTCGTACACCCCGTCGACCTTGGTGGCCTTGAGCAACAGGTCCGCCCCGATCTCGATCGCACGTAACGCGGCGCCCGAGTCGGTGGTGAAGAACGGTGCGCCGACGCCGGCGGCAAAGATCACCAGCCGGCCTTTTTCCAGGTGGCGGATCGCGCGCCGGCGGATGTAGTCCTCGCAGACGTCATTGATCTTGATCGCGCTCATTACCCGGGCCTTTGCGCCCAGCTTCTCCAGCGCGTCCTGCATGGCCAGGGCGTTGATCACCGTGGCCAGCATGCCCATCTGGTCGCCGGTAACCCGGTCCATCCCGCCGGCTGCCAGTCCTGCGCCGCGGAAGATGTTGCCGCCGCCGATTACCAGCGCGACCTCCGCTCCGGCGGCCTGCGCCTCCATCACCTCGCGCGCGAGCCGATGAATTACCAGCGGGTCGATGCCGTAGTCCTCGCAACCCATCAACGCCTCGCCGGACAGCTTCAACAGGATGCGGCGGTAGGCGAGCTGGGACATGGAGGCCTCGGTGGCAGAAGGGAGTGGAACGCGGAGAAAGTGGGAGGAAGTGTACTGGATACCGAACCCGGCCCCAGTTGCGCGCAGCGGCTTACGGCCGGGCGTTGGGAAGCCCGTGAATTGTGCGTGCGCACAAAATTGTGTAACAGCACAGTGACAAAGATCAGTAAAGTTCAATATATAGTGTGACGTGCGTCATATAACTAGAAGCGAAATTACTGAACGCTTGTTAACAGACTGTTACCGGCGTAATCGTTGTCGCGCCCAGCAGGGTTTCCGTCGCAGCGCATGGGGAGTCACTACATTGTCCAGAACATCCATTAATTACGTCTTTCGCCGCAGCGCACTCACAGTGGCGCTCGGTCTGTGCTTCGCCTCCGGCGTGGCCACCGCCCAATCCAACACGTCCGGCACCATCTTCGGCTCCACCGGCGAGCCCAACTCGACGATCGTGATCGAGAACATCGATACCGGCCTCACCCGTCAGGTGACCAGTGACGCAAGCGGGCGTTATAGCGCGACTGCGCTGCCGACCGGCGAATACAAGGTCATGCTCCAGAGTGGGGGGCAGGTCCTCGCGACCCAGGAAAACATCGAATTGACCGTGGGTGGCGGTAGGGAAGTTTCGTTCTCCGGTGCTGGCACCGGCAGCGGTGCTGATGCCACTGAACTGGACCGCATTGTGGTGACCGGTACCGCTGCACGGTATATCGACGTGTCTTCAACCGATACGGTCAGGACGTTCACTGCGGCCGAGCTGGAGCGGATTCCGGTCGGACGCAGCATCGAAGCGGTGGCACTGCTGGCGCCTGGCGTTGTCCAGGCTGATTCGCGCTACCCCGGTGCAGCGTCGTTTGGAGGCTCGTCTGCTTCGGAAAATGCCTTCTACATCAATGGTTACGCGGTCACCAACCCGTTGACCAACCTTGGTTCCACCTCATTACCCTTTGATGGCATCGGACAGATGCAGGTGCTGACCGGCGGCTACGGTGCCGAGTTCGGCCGTGCCACCGGTGGCGTGGTCAATATCGTGACCAAACGCGGCACCAATGAATGGCAGTTCGGTGGCCTGCTCACCTACCGCCCGGAGAGCATGCGTGCCGACTACCGGAATATCTACTATCCGGATAACGGGACCCCCAACGATGGCTTGGTGCAGGAGAAGAAGGCGCTTGAGCACGTAAACTCCTGGAGCTACGGCGTTCATGCCGGCGGTCCGATCATCGAGGATCGCTTGTTCATTTACGCTTCTGGCGAAATTGAGGAGCAGGATCAAAACAACGTCGTGGCACGTCCGGGTGGCACCACCAACGGTGCTCGCGATTCGCATTTCGAAATCCCGCGTTGGCTGGCCAAAGTTGACTGGAACATCACCAACAACCATATCGTCGAGTTGACTGCGATCTCCGACATCACCAAACAATCGATCGACTATCACTCATTCACCTATGAGCCGGGCACCAATGACACCAGCCCGATCGGCAACGAGAAAACCGGTGGCTACTACTATGAAGATGGTGGCGAGCTGTATATCGGCAAGTACACCGGCTACCTGACCGACAACCTGACGCTTACAGCCCTGTATGGCGAGCAGACGAAAACGCATATTGCTGACCCGTTCGGGTACGACCCCAGCGTCGTGTACGTGAGCGACGACCGCTCCATCGCCAACCCGATCCAACGCGGCACCTTTGGCCAGCTTGACGACCCCAATGCCTTCGACGAGACCACGGGCTTCCGTGTGGATCTCGAGTGGCGTGTTGGTGATCACTCACTGCGCGTTGGCTATGACCGTCAGGATTCGACCTCGCAGGCGGGCGAAGTCACCGCCGGCCCAACTGGTTATCGCTGGATCTACAGCACTTGCGGCGTCGGTGCCGGTGGTGAATCGATTCCTGGCGGCGGCGGTGCAGTTTGTCCCGGCGGCAATGGCGATTATGTGTCCAAGTACCAGTACGCCAACGGCGGTACCTTCAGCGTCGATCAGATTGCCTACTATTTCGAGGACCGCTGGCAGGTTACCGATCAGGTACTCCTGACGCTGGGACTGCGCAACGAATCGTTCGAAAACTACAATGCCGACGGGGCAACCTACGCAGAGCAGAAAGACCAGTGGGCCCCGCGTTTGGGCGCAAGTTGGGATGTCTTCGGCGATGCCTCGCTCAAGGTTTATGCCAACGCGGGTCGCTACCATTTGGCGATGCCCAACAACGTCGCACTGCGTGGCGCGGCAGGGTCGCTTTATACCAACGAGTATTTCTCTTTCACCGGTATCGACCCGACCACTGGCGAACCCCTGGGGCAAGTCGCGTTGGGTGATGGCCCATACTCGGCAAACCGCGAATACGGCCAGGCGCCCGATCCGCAGTCGGTGACCGCGTCGGATCTCGAATCACATTATCAGGACGAGTTCGTGCTCGGTTTCGAGAAAAGCATTACCGCCAGCCTCAACGGTGGTGCGCGCTACGTCCACCGTGACCTCAAGGCCGCCATTGACGACATGTGCGACTACCGGCCCGCCTACAATTGGGCAATTGGCCAAGGCATGTCGGAGGAAATAGCGAACAACCTTGGCAACTCTTTGGCATCATGCCGCCTGTTCAACCCCGGTGATGACAACACCTTCATGCTTGATGATGGGAGCGGTACGCTGGTTCCGGTTGCGCTGAGCGCCGCGGATCTCGGCTTCCCGACACTCAAGCGCATGTACCAGGGGATCGACTTCTTCGTCGAGCATCCATTCGACGGCAAGTGGTATGGCCGCGTGGACTACACGTTGTCGCGGAACTACGGCAACGCCGAGGGGCAGCTGAAGTCCGATATTGGCCAGCAGGATGTTTCGCAGACCCAGGATTGGGATCACCCGGAATTGATGGATCACTCCAATGGTTACCTGCCCAATGATCGTCGACATTATTTGAAGGCGTATGGTTTCTATCAGATGACTCCCGAGTGGCGATTCTCTGCCGCGCTTACGGCGCACTCTGGCCGGCCCAAGAACTGCATGGGGTATTACCCGCAGACGCCGGAGAATGAGGACTTCAACACGAACTATGCATACGGCGGCCCGTACTACTTCTACTGCAACGGTGAGCCGACCCCGCGTGGCAGCCAGGGTCGGATGCCGTGGACCAAGTCGCTGGATCTCGGTGTCGCCTGGGCTCCGGCCTTTGCCGACAACGCGCTGGAATTCTCGTTCGACGTGTTCAACGTGTTTGACGACCAGACCGCGCAGAACCAGATCGAGTACGGCGAAAACGGCGGCCCCGGTGTGCCGTACGCGCATGCTGGTCGCGTGATCAGCTACTCGACTCCACGGAACGTGCGTTTTGCGATCCGTTACGACTTCAAGTAACTGATGCAAGTGATCATCGTCGGCCATCCGGCGATGATCGCGATGACGAAGGCGGAGAAACTAGCCACGCCTGATCTGTGATGTTCTCTCTACTCAGATTGATCCTGACCGCCTTCGGGCGGTCTTTTTTTATCCCGACTTTTTTACAGGCAAAAAAAACCGCGGATCTCTCCGCGGTCTTGTTCAACGTGGCCTGGGTATTTCGATCAAGCCAGTCCGGCCTGCTTCATGACTTCGGCGTGGAAGTCGTCGGCCTGCTTCTCGATGCCTTCGCCAACGGCGAGGCGGACGAAGCTGACCACTTCGGCACCGGCAGCCTTGAGCGTCTGCTCGACACTCTGGTTGGTGTCCAGCACATACGCTTGGCCGGTCAGGCACAACTCGTTGATAGTTTTGGCGACCTTGCCGGAGATCATCTTCTCGAGGATTTCAGGCGGCTTGCCGGTGTCCTTGACCTGGGCCAGGGCGATTTCCTTCTCCTTGGCGATGAAGTCGGCGGGGACGTGGGCCGGCGAGATATACGGAGGATTCATTGCCGCGACGTGCATGGCCAGGCCGCGGGCGAGGGCGTCGAGGTCGGAACCGGGGTTGCCGCCCTTCAGCTCGACCAGCGCGCCGATGCGGCCACCGTGGACATACGCGGCAAGCGTGTTTTCGCTGTCGATGCGGGCCATGCGCCGGACCTGCAGGTTCTCGCCAACCTTGGCGATGAGTGCCGAGCGGGCCTCGTCAACGGTCTCGCCGGAAGCCAGTTTGGTGGCTTTCAGGGCGTCGATGTCGGCGGCCGCCAGGGTGGCGTTGGCGACGGTCTCGGTGAAGTTGATGAAGTTCTCATCCTTGGCGACGAAGTCGGTCTCGGAATTGATCTCCACCAGTACCGCCTTGCCATCGGCCTGGGCGGCGGCGACGCGGCCCTCGGCGGCGACACGGTCAGCCTTCTTGTCGGCCTTCGCCAGTCCCTGCTTGCGCAGCCATTCCGCGGATGCCTGGATGTCGCCATTGTTCTCGATGAGGGCTTTTTTGCACTCCATCATGCCGGCGCCGGTGCGCTCGCGCAGTTCCTTGACCTGGGAGGCGGTGATCTCTGCCATGGGGTTTTACCTCGGTGTTCTGGGGGGATAGAGCCGTCGCGCGAGTGTCGCGCGACGGCGTGACAGCGGCCTTACTTCGTGGCGGGCGTGTCGCTGGCCGGCTGGTCTTCGGCTGCCTTGGCGTCGGTTGCAGGCGCAACGTCTTCAGCTTCGGCGGTATCGGCCTTCACTTCTGCATCAGCGGCTTTCGGCGCGTCGTCGGTTTCCACAGCAGCCTTCGGCGCTGCCGCCTTCTTGGCCGGAGCGCGGCGCGGCGCCTTGTCGGTGCCACCCTTGTCGGTGTCACCCTCGACGAAGTCTTCCTCGCGCACGCTGGCAGCCGACGGCGCAGCCGCCTTGCCTTCCAGCACGGCATCGGCGGCGGCACGGGCGTACAACTGCACGGCACGGATGGCGTCGTCGTTGCCCGGGATCGCGTAGTCGACCAGGTTGGGGTCGTAGTTGGTATCGACCACGGCGATGACCGGGATGCCGAGCTTCTTGGCTTCCTTGATCGCGATGTCTTCATGGCCGATGTCGATCACGAAGATCGCGTCGGGCAGGCGGTTCATTTCCTTGATGCCGCCCAGCGAGGCCAGCTTCTTCTCGCGTTCGCGCTGCAGGCCCAGCACTTCGTGCTTGACCAGCTTCTCGAAGGTGCCATCGGTCTCGGCCGCTTCCAGCTCCTTCAGGCGCGCCACCGACTTCTTCACCGTGGCGAAGTTGGTCAGGGTGCCGCCGAGCCAGCGCTGGGTCATGTACGGCATGCCGCAACGCTCGGCTTCTTCCTTGATCGATTCGCGGGCGCTGCGCTTGGTGCCCAGGAACAGGATGACGCCGCGCTTCTGGGCGACGCCGGAGATGAAGTTCATCGCGTCGTTGAACAACGGGACGGTCTTCTCGAGGTTGATGATGTGGATCTTGCCGCGCGCACCGAAGATGTACGGGCTCATCTTCGGGTTCCAGTAGCGGGTCTGGTGGCCGAAATGGACGCCGGCTTCCAGCATCTGGCGCATCGTGATCTGGGGCATTAGGTGTAACTCCGATAAGGGAATCCGGCCGCCGGATAGGGTATGGCGGCTGTCTCGGCGTGAACCGAGGCAAGGATTCCGGGGTTGGACTTCCCCGCTGCCTCCGTGACCGAACCTCGAGGCAACAAGCCTTGAAGCACCCCGGCACGGGCTTTGACAGCAGGTGTGTATTCGCCGGTGACGCCCGGCGTGGGCGGAGTGAAGGCATACGGCCTACGCAGCCGGGAAATTGTAACCGCGTCCGGGCGCACGGGCAAGGACGAGCCTGCTGTCAAAGAAGCGGACGGAGACCGGGCCGCCCGCCAACCATCCGGTCGCGGCGAAAGCGACACCTGCAACGGCATCGATCCCAAGCATCGCGCATCGATCAGAGCGTGAACGTTGCGACCGGGAGTGGCTGCTCAGGCGAACTCGGGACGGCGTTGTCATCGGGAACGATCGCGGGCCGAGAACGGCCGTCATCGTGCACGGAGCGATCCCCAAGGGCGATGCTATAGGGGGTTTTGGCCGAGCAATCGGCCTGCATAGGATTGAATGCGCGTTCGGAGTCAAAGGCAGTGGTCTGGATGTTGCATGCCTGGACAATCGTGATCCCGACACGGATCGATGCACTTTCCGTGGCAAAAGGAGTCGCAAAGGCCATGCCAAGCAGGGCGGTGGCAACTGCGATTCTGCGTGCGTGCATCAACTACTCCGTTGCGCTCGCCGCAATGCGGTGAGACGGGTTAGTCAATATGACGGCCGATTCCGGGAAAGCTTGAGTCGGAATCGGGCACGCCTGCAGGTTATTGGTCGCTTGGTGGCGAAGTTGTGAACCCCGTCACGAGCGACGGGCGGCTATTGCGGACTTGTGCCGCGTATTTGGCTGTAGTGAGGCATTCCCCACGTTCCTGGATGGGCTGTCAGTAGGTGAGGATGACCTTGACCGTGTCGGTGTAGCGCCCGGCCTGGGTCAGTGGCTGGTCGTTGACGCGACCGTTCACGGTCAGGGTCTGCGGGTCGCCACTACTGAGGCCATCCACCGTGTTGGTGTCCAGATCATCACCCCACGGGACGGTGCCGCCGGGCTGAGTGAGCTGGTAGGCAATACAGGCGCCGCCGGGATTGCACATCTGTCTGCTGCCGCCGCTGGGTTTCATGCCATCGTCCAAGCCAATCTGCCAAGCAGTGCGATTGGTGCAGGTCAGATCGATGGTCGAGCTGCTGGTCAGGAGGCCGGTGCTGGTGCCCGAAAGCGGCATGCCGCCGGGGCTGAAGTTCATGTCGCTGGCGGTGACGACGCTGCAGTGGCCGGGAACGCTTGCACTAACGGGGAGGAAGAATGGGAAGCTGCCCCCGCCGCTCATGCAGTCGGCAATCTTGCCGTTATGCTCGGACCCGAAGTATAGGTTGCCGGAAACGCTGCCAGCGTAGGTGCCGGGGGCCACCAACGTGTTTGATAATGGGATTCGCCCGTAGACGTACACAATGCCGGTTACGCTCGTGGATCCGTTGCCGGGGGGAGTGACGGTGACCGGCGCCGTTACAAAGTATGGTGGCGTGGATGTGCTGGACTCGCCCCATGCTTGGCTTCTCGCCACGTCGGTGTACAGCTGGAACGGCAATGTGTCGGGGTTCGGACCATTCGCGTCGCCCATCCCAGCCAAGCGACGGTCATATACGTTGCCGCCGCCCGAAGTGGTGATGCCCAGGCCGATGCAAGCCTGTAGTGACACCGATTTTCCCGAGTTCCCGGGGCCGGAAACATCGCATTGGTAACTGATGGAACCCCTCACGTCGGTAAGCGCCGATGCCTCCACCGTCCCGAAGGACAGGTCACTTTCCAGAATTCTGCAGGTCGCGTCGGCGTGTGCGGCAGGTGGGGTAACCAGCGCAGATAGGGCCAGCGTCAGAACAATCAGGAAGCGCAACCGGTTCATGGCAATGTCTCCGGGGTGCAGGTCAGCGGCCCGATCCGTGGAATCGGCGCCGGGGTGGCGGGGTAGTCGAAGCTGACCTGGCAGTTGCCGGTCGCCGTCGAGATACGAAGGGTGTTGTGGTCGCCGAGGGCATCGAGGTAAACCTCACCGTCGTAGCCGACGAAGGTCGCCGAGGCGGAATTGCCGACCAGAGCGGCACTGCTGCCGGCTGCGAGCGGGGTGCCGGTGACATCGTGTAGTACCACGACTCCTGCGCGTACCGGCTGCACGTCGAACGGTACCTTGGTGCCGGCGCGGTCGCTGGGCACGGCGAACATCTCTACCTGGCCCAGGCGCATGTTGGCCGGCAGGTCCATTGGGTCGATCGCCAACCGGTTGCGCTGCCAGGCGTTGAGTGGGGTGACCAGCAGCAGGCCATTGTCATTGGTGGTGCCGATCAGGCGGTTCTCCAGCTTGACCGGCACCTCGGCGATACCACCGGTGGATACCACCGCGAATGCATCGTTGATATTGCGCGAGGCGAACACGTCGCCGCTCATCAGCACCAGTCCGCCGTTGGCACCCGCATAGCCGTACCAATTGCCGGCCGAGCCGGCCACGCCGCCGTTGACCCGGCCGTGATCGCCTAGCCAACCCGCTTCGGCCAGGCCACTGCTGCCGCCACTGCCGTCGGCATGGCTGGCACGCACACGCCAACTGAGGCCGCCGACAGTCGGCACCGACTGGCTGATGTCGACGTTGGCACTGTCGCGGCCGGCGTTGCGTTGCAACGAGGTATTGAGCGCACGTCGCTCGCCGAGGTTGACCGAAATGCCGAGGTACAGGCTGCGGTCGTCGCCGTCGTCGAGGTTCTGGTTGATGCTGAAGTTGAGCGCCCAGTCGCGGCCGAAGCTGCGGTTCCAGTACGCGCTGGCGTAGCGGCTGGCCTCGCTTTCGGGGTATTGCAAGCGCAGGTAGCTGGCGCCGAAGCTGCCCAGTTGCCCGGAGTTCCAGCCGACCAGGGCACGGTCGCTGGTCCGCGCCGGCGCCTGGCCATAGCCGGAGGCGATATCGCGATAGTCATCGTGGGTGCGCTGGGTGCTGAGTGACAGATTGAAGCGCGAGTTGTTCCAGCTGTAGGCCAGCGCCGTCTGCGAGCCAGTCTGGTCGTGCCAGTCGCTGCCGGCGTAGGAGGCGCTGACCACGCCGGCCTGGCCCAGCGACCACACCGCACCGGCGCCGGCATTGCGCAGGTTCTCGCTGCCTTCGCCGTGGGCCTCGATCGTGAAGACATCGCTCAGGCCATAGCGCCATTCGCCGCTGACGACCGGACGATTGCCGTAGGAGAACGACCGCAGGCCGTAGTCTTCGCGGATCAGGCCGGTGGTGACCGACCAGTCCGACAAGCCGCCGGCGAGCAGATTCTGGCTGGCGTAGAACGGAAAGTTCAGCGTGCGCACCGCACCGAACGCGTCGGTGATGACCAGTTGTGCGTTGCCGGCGCCGTTGATGTTCGGCTGCGAGATCAGCTGGAAGGGCCCGACGGGGACTTCGCCGGAATACTGTTTGACGCCGTTGACGTAGAGCTCCAGCTCCGACGGCACGGCAACCTCGCCAAGGAACGCCGGTAGCGGGGTGGTCACGCGGTACGGCTGCAGGCCGAAGTCGCGGCCGATGCGGATGCCACCGACGCGGACCGCGCGAGTCCAGCCCAGGTTGCCGGTAGTGGTATCGCCGACGCTGAGGCTGAGCATCGATCGCGGAAATGACCACTCCCAACTGGAGTCCAGCCGGACGCTGTTACCTTGCCAGCGTTCGCTCGCATCGCTGCGGAACGCGCGGGTGACTGCGGTGGTGCTGAACACGCCGGTATGGCCGCCGAACACGCGCAACTCGGCGTAGGCGGTGGCGTTGCTGGAGCGACTTCCATGGTTGGCATAGAGGTCGTAATTGAGCAGCAGGCCCGGCGAGTTGGTGGCGGGCATGATCTGGTCGCGGTCGGGAGCGATCACGGTGGTCTCCAGGTCGAGCTGCGACAGCGGAGCGGTGATCGACACCCGTTGCAGCGCGGCGTCGTAACGCACCTGTACGCCGGGCAGTTCGTCCAGCGCAACCAGTTGTCTGGACGCGGCATCGGGCAGGTGGAAATCGAGCTGGGCGAGGGTGTCGGCGCGGGCAAACAGGCGGCCATCGCGTGATACGAACGGCAGTAGCAGGCCGGTTGGTTGCTGGTTCAGTTCGACATCAAGATAAAGCGGCAGGTCGGTCTGGGCCGAGGGCACCGGACCCAGCGCAGGCACGGACGGGCCCGCCGCCAGGGCATAGGTCGGCAGGCAGCAGGCGAGCAGCAGCAGGGGCTCAACGCGTCGCAGGGTCGAGCGTGAGCGTTTGCTCGACGGCTTCGCCATTGATCCGCACCTTGAAGCTGCCATTGTCGAGATACCGGGATGCGGACGCCGGAAGCACCCAACGCATGGTCTGGTCCGGCAATACGTAGCCAACCAGGCCTGGCATCAGTTCGTGGCGCTTGCCGCCGGCATCCATGTAGGCGAGGTCGGCCAGCTGCGCATGCCTGCGCCCGCGGTTGCTGACCACCAGGGTTGCTGCGTCGTCGGCGCGCTCAAGGCGCGGGTGCAGGTCGTAGGTGATCGGCGTGTCGCCGGTCGGCAGCACGAATACCGGGATCGAATAACGCAGCAGGAACTTCAGCCCGGTCTGGTCGGCTGTCTCGCCACTGGGCACTTCGTCGACGATGATCCGATAGCTGGTCTCGGTGCCCGTTGGTGCCGGGCCGGTGCGGATGACCCGAACCAGTTGACGCGCGCCGCCGGCCAGTTCGAGCAGTGGCGGGCTGATTGCAAGATCGGTGGTGGGTTCGAGGGTGTCCGTGCCGTCCTGCTGGGTCCAGCGGAACAACCGGACCTGGGCACGCACCGGAGTTTCGGTGGCGGTGTTGCTCAGCCAGACCGCTTCGCCTTTTTCATTGGCGTGCAGTTCCACCGAGGTCGGTGCGACTTGCAGGCTCGCCGCCAACGCCGGGCCGCAGGGGCCAAGCAGTGCCAGCAGCATCAGGGCTTTCCAGCGTGTTGGAATCAATCGGCTCATGGCGTTCAAGGCAATCTGCGTAACTTCAATAGGTGATGGTGGCGGTGATGGTGTCGCTGTAGCTGCCTGCGCGCGGGTTGTCGATCGTCAACTTGCCGTGGATCTGGATGTCCTGCTCGACGCTGCCGTAGCTGTCGCCGTACACACAGCCGGCGGTGGCGTTGCCCCATTGGGTGCCGACAGTGGCGCTGCAACTGGTGGTTCCGATGTCGCCGCTGTAGAGCTGGTAAGCAATGGTGTCGCCGCCACTGTTGGCCATTTTCCGGTCGTTGGCACCGCTGCCATGCAAGCCCTGGTCCAGGCTGATCTGATAGGCCACTGGCAGGTTGCAGCTGACCCTCAGCGAGCCGAAGGCTTCAAGCGGCTGCCCGGGAATCACGATCTGGCTGCCGAAGGCGACGTTGGCGGCGCTGACGAAGGTGCAGCTGGCAACGACATCGAGATAGACCTCGAATTGCGTCTCCAACGATCCGGCCCGGGCCGGTCCGGCCACCGCGCAAGCGGCCAACATCGCGACGCAAAACGCCGATTTGATGGAGTTCATGGCTGAGGGGACCGGACGAGAGGACTGTCATCGGGAAGCGAGCGACATGGGCGACATTGCTGCCGCCCATCCCCAAATCAGAACTTCACTGTTGCGGTGATCGTGTCGCTGTAGCTACCCACCGGCTCGGTACCAACGATGGTCGCTTCTGCGTAGACGGTATGGGGCTGGTTGAACGTCGCGGCGGCACCGAAGCCGATGCCGGTGCCTGTGACGGTGTCAGTACCGACGGTCTGGCCCCACACGGTCTGGGCGGTGTCCTGGTACAGCTGGTAGGCGATGGTGTCGGTGCCGCCGCCGCTGATCAGCATCTTGCGGGCGGTGATGTCGGTGCCGCCGTTGTTGCCGGCATTCAATGCGACGTTGTAGGGAACATCAACCGTGCACTGGATGGTGACGCCGCCATTGGTCGACACGGTGCCGGCGCTGGCAAAGCGGCTGTTGAATGAAACATCGCTGGTCGAGGTCACATCGCACGACTTGTCGATCGTGATGGTGACATCGAAATTCATGTTGTCGGCCGCATTGGCCGGGGCAATCGCGCCGCCGGCAATCAGGGCAGTGGCAAGCAGGCTGGTCTTGAAAAGGTTCATTGGACTATCGGCTCCGGCGCTCGTGGCGCGTTACGGGAAGGGCTGCCAAAGTCCTGACGCAAGTGCCGTGCCAACTTTTCGACAGCCGTTATCGGGTGTCGAATCATTGACTCAGCGGTGTGGCGGGGAATTGGCGCGAGATGACAAATGACCGACTGCGTCACATTCAGTCGGGAGGCGCGTCACATTAAGTCAGATGACAGTTTCGTAAAAGAGCTCGGTTCTGTGACTGCAATCGGATCGTTTGGGTGATGTCCACCCTAATCGCGGCCGACACTCACGCCCCCCGTTACGCCTTCCATTTGGGCCGTCGCGGAAATGGGCGATAATGTCCGGATGCCAGTCAATATCAAAACCCCCGAAGACATCGAGAAGATGCGTATTGCCGGCCGCCTGGCCGCCGAAGTCCTGCAGGTTGTCGCCCCACACGTAAAGCCGGGCGTGACTACCGATGAGCTTGATCGCATCTGCCACGACCACATCATCAATGTGCAGAAGGCGATCCCGGCCAACGTTGGTTACAAGGGCTTCCCCAAGACCGTCTGCACCTCGGTCAACAACGTCATCTGCCACGGCATCCCCAACGAGGCCAAGGTGCTCAAGGACGGCGATATCGTCAACATCGACGTCACCGTGATCAAAGACGGGTGGCATGGCGACACCAGTCGCATGTATATCGTCGGAACCCCTTCGGTGCTGGCCCAGCGCCTGGTCGATGTCACCCGCGAGGCGATGTTTCGCGGCATCCGGGTGGTGAAGCCCGGCGCCACGCTGGGCGATGTCGGCCATGCGATCCAGCAGTACGCGGAGTCCGAGCGCTTCAGCGTGGTGCGCGAGTATTGCGGTCACGGCATCGGCAAGGTCTACCACGACGAACCGCAGGTGCTGCATTACGGGCGCGCTGGCGAAGGGCTGGTGCTGGAGGCGGGAATGACCTTCACTATCGAGCCGATGATCAACGCCGGCAAGCGTCATACCCGGGTACTGCCGGACGGCTGGACGGTGGTCACCAAGGACCGTTCGCTGTCGGCGCAATGGGAGCACACGGTGCTGGTCACCGATGATGGAGTGGAGATCCTGACCCGCCTGCCAGGCGACGACAACGACCTATGAGCGACCCCGACCCTGGCGCCATTCAGGGCGGGCAACAGGACGCGGCATGGGCGGCCAGTGCCCGTGATGAGTTGGCCGTGCACGACGCCGGTTTTGCGGCCCGTTTCGACGCTGACGCCGACATCGACCGGTTGCTGGCCGAGCGCGCGGCGGCGGTGGATGTCGTGGTGCAGGCGGCGTGGCAGCGGAGTATTCCCGTAGACGCGGAGCTGGCCTTGTTCGCCGTGGGCGGCTACGGCCGTGGCGAGTTGTACCCGCAATCGGATATCGACCTGCTGGTGATGGCCGAGCCGGCCGCGTCCCGGGCCCACGCCGATTCGCTGGCCCGGTTCTTTGCGGTGTTGTGGGATTGCGGCCTGCCGGTCGGCCATGGCACGCGTTCGCTTGAGCAGTGCACCGAGGCCTCGATCGAGGACATCACCGTGTTGACGGCGCTGTTGGAGGCGCGTCCGCTGGCCGCCAACGAGCATGAGCGCCGTGAGTTGCAAGGCGCGGTATCGCCCAGGCTGGTGTGGCCGCCGCAGGAGTTCTTCGAAGCCAAGCGTGCCGAGTTGCGTGAGCGTCACGAACGTTTCGACGACACCGCCGACAACCTGGAGCCCAACCTGAAGGAAGGCCCGGGCGGTTTGCGCGACGTCCAGACCCTGAACTGGATGGCGCTGCGGATCATCGGTACCGCCGACATGGAGTCGCTGGTCGCCTTTGGCCAGCTTGGCGCCGATGAGGTCGCCACCCTGGAGCGCGAACGACGTGCGTTGGCGCGGTTGCGTTACGGCTTGCACCTGGTGGCCGGCAAGCGCGAGGAGCGGTTGCGTTTCGATTACCAGAAGTTGCTTGCGACCCGCCTGGGCTTCGAGGATGTGGGCGGCACCCTGGCGGTCGAGCAGATGATGCAGGGCTTCTACCGCAACGCCTCGCTGGTGCTGCGCATTGGCGAGCGCCTGCTGCAGCGCTTCGAGGAGCAGCTGGAAGGCGAAGCCGAGCCCGAGCCGCTGGATGACCTGTTCGAATTGCGCCGGGGCTACCTCGCCGCGCGCGACCCCGAGTGGCCGCACACCCCCGAGCAGGTGTTTGCGCTGTTCGCGACCTGGGCCGCGCGCGGTGAGTTGAGCGGCCTGCATTCGCATACCGCGCGGGCGCTGGCCGAGGCGCTGCCGACGTTCCCGGATTTCGGTCATGCGGAACCGGCGCTGCGGCAGCAGTTCCTGAAATTGCTGCGTGGTACGCAACCGGTCCGCACGCTGACCCGGATGGCGCGGCTGGGCGTATTGGGGCGCTGGATTCCGGCATTCCTGCAGGTTTCCGGGCGGATGCAGTTCGACCTGTTCCACGTCTATACCGTTGATCAGCACACCCTTGCGGTGCTGCGCAACCTGGCGTCGTTCGCGTCCGGCGGGCCGAGTGACCGCTTTGCGTTGGCCCACGAGGTCTGGCCACGATTGCGCAAGCCGGAACTGCTGTTGCTGGCGGCGTTGTTCCACGACATCGCCAAGGGGCGTGGCGGTGATCATTCGGTGCTGGGGGGTGAGGATGCGCGAGTGTTCTGCACCGCCATGGACCTGACCGAGGTCGATACCGCGTTGGTCGAATGGCTGGTACGCAAGCATTTGCTGATGTCGATGACCGCGCAGAAACAGGACATTGCCGACCCGGACGTGATCCACCGCTTCGCCACCGCAGTTGCCGACCGCGAACGACTGGACCACTTGTACCTGCTGACCTGCGCCGACATCGCCGGCACCTCGCCGAAGCTGTGGAATGCGTGGAAGGACCGGTTGCTGGCCGACCTGTATGCCGCTACCCGGCTGGCGCTGCGACGCGGCCTGGAGAATCCCCTGGACGCCGCCGACCGCAGCGCGGAGACGCGCCGTGCGGTGCATTCGATGCTGAGCGCGTTCGGCATTGATGATGCCGGGGTTGCTGAGTTGTTCGAGCGCATGCCGGTGTTGTCGTTCCAGCGCGGCCGGCCGGAGCAACTGGCCTGGCAGGCGGCCTCCCTGCGCGGAGTGGCCGCCGGTGATACGCGCGTCCGGGTACGTGCGGTGGCCGCCCACACCGGTGCGCTGGAGGTGTTCGTGCACTCGCCGGATCGCGACGGGCTGTTTGCGGCGATCGTCGCCGTGCTGGACCGCTGTGGCTTGGCGATCCAGCAGGCGAGGGTGCTGGACGGCCCCAACCACACGATCTTCGATACCTTCGAGGTGGTCCCGGTCGATCCGCGTCATGCACCGGTCGCCGATACGGTGGCCAACCGCCTCGCGCTGGCCTTGGATGGCGCGCTGGAGGACATCCGGCCGGCCCGACGCACCTTGCCCCGCCACCTGCGTCATTTCCGGATACCGCCGAGCATCGGTTTCAACGATACCGGCGATGGCCGCAGCACGCTCAGCCTGGTCTGCACCGACCGGCCCGGCTTGCTCGCCGATGTTGCCCAGGCCCTGCGCGACCAGAACCTGCGCGTGCACGACGCACGTATCGCGACCTTTGGCGCCCGCGCCGAGGACGTGTTCCAGATCACCGCAACCGATGCCGACGGCCACAACCAGCCGTTGGACGAGGACCGCCAGCAGGCGTTGAGCACGGCGCTGCTCGCCTGCATTGAAGGAGAACACCAGTGAGTCCAGGCATTTCCGCGACCGATGAGTTGAAGGCCACCATCGAAGGCGCCTTCGCGCGGCGCACCACGTTGACCTCGGCGGAAATCGAAGGCTCTACACGACCGGTCGTGGAACGGGTGATCGAAGGCCTCGAGAACGGCGAGTTCCGGGTGGCCGAGCCCGATGGCGACGGCGGCTGGAAGGTCAATGAGTGGCTGAAAAAAGCCGTGCTGCTGTACTTCCGTACCCAGGACATGGAAGTGGTGGAGTCCTACCCCGCACCGTTCTGGGACAAGATCCCGGCGCGCTTTGGCGACTTCGACGAGGCTGCGTTCCGCCAACTCGGCGCGCGCGTGGTGCCTGGCGCGATCGTTCGTCGCGGCGCCCACATCGGCAAGGACGTGGTGCTGATGCCGAGCTTCGTCAATATCGGTGCGTACGTGGGCGAGGGCAGCATGGTCGACACCTGGGCGACGGTGGGTTCGTGTGCCCAGATCGGCAAGGGAGTCCACCTGTCCGGTGGCGCCGGCATCGGCGGCGTGCTGGAGCCGCTGCAGGCGACGCCGACGATCATCGAGGACCACTGCTTCATCGGCGCGCGTTCGGAAGTGGTCGAAGGTTTCATCGTCGGCCACCACAGCGTGATCGGGATGGGCGTCTTCCTCGGCCAGAGCACCCGGATCTACCACCGTGCCACTGGCGAGATCAGCTACGGTTCGGTGCCGCCATATAGCGTGGTGGTGTCGGGGCAGCTGCCGTCGAAGGACGGTTCGCACTCGCTGTACTGCGCGGTGATCGTCAAACAGGTCGACGCCAGGACCCGCTCCAAGACCAGCGTCAACGAATTGTTGCGCGGCCTGGCGGATTAGCCGGGCACATCGAAAAACGGTGGATTACGCCTCCGGCTAATCCACCCTACGATCGCCCGGATCGCGAACAACGGAAATGACCAACATGACCACTGTCTACGGCCTCAACAACTGCGACACCTGCCGCAAGGCGCGCAAATGGCTCGACCGCTTTGGTATCGAGCACGCGTTCGTCGATTACCGCGACCAGCGCCAGACGCCAGAGACGCTGGTCGAATGGAAGGAGCAGCTGGGCGGCTGGGAAGCGATGATCAACAAGTCCTCCACCACCTGGCGCCAGCTGCCCGATAGCCGCAAGGCCCCCGGTTCGGACGCCGAGTGGAAGCTGCTGCTGAAGGAGTACCCGCAGTTGATCCGGCGCCCGGTGGTGGTCACCGATGACGGACAGGTCAGCCAGCGCTTCAGCGACAACGGGTTCAAGGCGCGGTTCGGGATCGACCCGTGAGCGACGTTGTCGATCTTGCCTGCGACTTGATCTCGCGGCCCTCCGTCACACCGAATGACGGCGGATGCCAGGTGCTGGTCGCCTCGCGCCTGGCGAGGTCCGGGTTCGTATGCGAGTCGTTTCGTTTTGGCGCCGTCGAGAACCTGTACGCGACCCACGGCGATCCGGCTGCTCCCACCCTGCTGTTGCTGGGCCATACCGACGTCGTCCCGACCGGACCGCGGGAAGATTGGTCCAGTGATCCATTCGTTCCGGAGATCCGCAACGGCGTCCTGTACGGGCGTGGCGCCGCCGACATGAAAGGCAGCGTGGCCGCATTTGTCGTCGCCGCCGAGCAGTTTGTTGCAGCCCATCCCGGTCACCCCGGCCGCATCGCATTGCTGTTGACCTCCGACGAGGAAGGCGATGCGATCGACGGCGTGCGCCGGGTGACCGAGACCTTCCGCGGGCGCGATGAGCGCATCGATTGGTGCATCACCGGCGAGCCGTCATCCACTGCGGTACTGGGCGACCTGTTGCGCGTGGGGCGTCGAGGCAGCCTGACCGGCACCCTGGCCGTGCGCGGCGTGCAAGGCCACGTCGCCTATCCCGACAAGGCGCGAAATCCCATCCACCAGGCGCTGCCTGCGCTGGCCGAGCTGGCCGCGCGGGTCTGGGACGACGGTTACCAATCGTTCCCGCCGACCAGTCTCCAGGTCAGCAACCTGCAGGCCGGCACCGGCGCGAGCAACGTGATTCCCGGCGAGCTGCACGTCCAGTTCAACCTGCGATACAACCCGACCTGGAGCGCCGCGCAGTTGGAGAGTCATTGCGAGGCGGTACTGCGGGCCCACGCGCTGGATTACACGATTCACTGGCATCGCAGCGGCGAGCCGTTCCATACCCCCGAAGGCCCGCTGCGTGCCGCCGCCCGTGACGTGCTGGCCGATTTCACTGGCGCCGCACCGGAAGAAAGCACCGGTGGTGGCACGTCCGATGCGCGTTTTATCGCGACCCTGGGCACCCAGTGCATCGAGGTCGGTCCGGTCAACGCCAGTATCCACCAGGTCGATGAGCACCTGAGCGTGGCGGACCTGGAAGCCTTGCCCGGACTATATTTGGCCCTGATCGAGCGGTTGCTGCTCGCGGAGACACCATGATCAACAACGACGTACTGCGCAGTATCCGTTTCATGCTCGACCTGAGCGACATCAAGGTGGTGGAGATCACCCGACTGGCCGATCCGGATTTCCCGATCGAGAAGCTGGATGTGCAGGCGTTCCTGAAGAAGGACGAGGACGCGGACTTCATCGAGTGTCCCGACGACGTCCTCGCGCACTTCCTGGACGGGCTGGTACTGCACTGTCGCGGCCGCGACGAGAGCCTGCCGCCACGGCCGGTGGAAAAGCGGATCACCAACAACATCGTCCTGAAGAAGCTGCGTGTCGCCTTCCAGCTCAAGGACGTCGACATGCACCAGGTCTTCGACGCCGCCGGCTTCCCGATCTCGAAGCCGGAGTTGACCGCACTGTTCCGCCAGGCCGACCACAAGCATTTCCGTCGTTGCGGGGACCAGGTACTGCGCAATTTCCTCAAGGGATTGACCCTGCGCCTGCGGGGCAGCGAGTAACGGTTGCCCCATCCCGGCGTCAATGCCCGGGCGAAAACCGGGTGCACGAACTCGACGACGTACCTTTAACGCGGCTCTGGTTATACCGATGGCCTGAAGTCACGCCACCTGTTCGCAGCGCGGCGTGTGCTTGTCGTGGCCTGCGCGTGGGAGGGTTCGATGTTCCTGAGTATGCACGAACAAGAACGGCTCATGATTTACCTGGCCGGCAAGCTTGCCCTGGAGCGCAAGGCTCGGGGACTCAAGTTGAATCTGCCGGAAACCACCGCCGTCATCACCTCGTTCCTGCTGGAAGGCGCTCGCAACGGCGAGACCGTCGCCGACTTGATGGAATCGGGCCGCAACGTGCTCGGGTGCGATGACGTAATGGAGGGCGTGCCCGCGATGCTGGCGCAGGTCCAGGTGGAGGCGACATTCCCGGACGGCACCAAGCTGGTAACCGTAACGGATCCGGTGCGATGAAGATCTCCAATCCGTTCGAGAATCCAGACTTCCTGTCCGCGGATCAAGGCGAGCGAAAGCATGCCTCGGACGACCCGGGCCGCGATTATCCGGAAGGCACGTCCGAATCCGAGGGGCGGACCCGGTCGTCGGGCATCTGCGGGCCAAGCGAGCCGCGTCGCCCGGGTACCGGTGAGCGGCAGGCGCCACGGCGCGAGTCGGCAAGTGAACTAAAGGAGTCCGATCCGCTGATCCCCGGCGAGGTGCTGCTGGGGGAGGGCGACATCGAGATCAACATCGGGCTCGAGGTGACCACCATCAGGGTGGTCAACGGAGCCGACCGGCCGATACAGGTCGGGTCGCACTTCCACTTCGCCGAGGTCAATGCCGCCCTCGAGTTCGACCGGTCGGTGGCCTGGGGCCAACGCTTGAACGTGCTCTCGGGCGGTTCGGTGCGGTTCGAACCCGGTGCCGTCGAGGAAGTGGAGCTCGTGCCGATCCAGGGGCAACGCGTTGTTTTCGGCTTGCGCGGGTTATGTGGAGGCAAGCTCGATGACTAAGATTGCACGCGCCGAGTACGTTGCCTCCTATGGCCCCACCAAGGGCGACCGCATCCGCCTTGCCGATACCAACCTGGTGATCGAGGTGGAGGAAGACCGTTGCGCGGGTGGCGATGAGGCCGTCTTTGGGGGCGGCAAATCCATCCGCGAATCCATGGGGCAATCGAGTGCGACCCGCGCCGAGGGCACGCCGGATCTTGTCATCACCGGTGCGGTCATCCTCGATCACTGGGGGGTGATCAAGGCCGATGTCGGCATCCGTGACGGCCGCATCGTTGCACTGGGCAAGGCCGGCAACCCCGAGACCATGAACGGCGTGCATCCCGATCTCGTGATTGGCCCCTGCACCGAGATCATGTCCGGCAACGGCTTGATCATGACCGCCGGCGCGGTCGACACCCACGTCCACTACGTGGGTCCGCAGATGCTCGAGATCGCGCTCGCCTCCGGAACCACCACGGTGGTCGGCGGCGGCACCGGGCCGACCGAAGGTTCCAAGGCCACCCTGGCCACGCCCGGGTCTTGGTGGATGCAGCGGATGCTGGAAGGCTTCGATCCGTGGCCCCTCAATGTGTTGTTTCTCGGCCGTGGCAACACCGTTTCGCGCGAGGCCCTGTGGGAACAACTGCGCGGCGGTGTCGGCGGATTCAAGGTCCACGAGGACTGGGGCGCCACGCCGGCGGCCATCAACGCGGCATTGTCGGTGGCGGAAGAATCCGGCGTCCAGGTCGCGATCCACTCCGACACCCTCAATGAAGCGGGCTTCGTCGAAGACCTGTTGGAGGCGGTGGCGGGGCGCACCTTCCACTCGTTCCATACCGAGGGCGCGGGTGGTGGCCACGCGCCGGACATCATCCGCATTGCGGGTGAGCTCAACGTGCTGCCGGCTTCGACCAATCCCACCCGTCCGTTCACGCACAACACGCTGGACGAGCATCTGGACATGGTGATGGTTGCCCACCACCTGAATCCGCAGGTGCCCAACGACCTGGCTTTTGCCGAAAGCCGCGTCCGTGCGGGCACGATCGCCGCGGAGGATGTCCTGAATGACCTCGGCGCGATTTCGATCATGTCCTCCGATGCGCAGGCGATGGGCCGCATTGGCGAGGTTGTCATCCGCACCTGGCAGACCGCGCACCGGATGAAGCAGATCCGCGGCAGCCTGCCCGGCGATGGCCGTGCCGATAACCACCGGGCACGCCGCTACGTCGCCAAGTACACCATCTGCCCTGCGATTGCACACGGGCTGGAGAAACACATCGGTTCGGTGGAAGTGGGGAAAATGGCCGACCTGGTGCTGTGGCAGCCGGCCCTGTTCGGTGTGCGGCCGGCACTGGTGTTCAAGGGCGGCATGGCGGCCGTCGCCGCCCTCGGCGACCCCAACGCGTCGATCCCCACGCCTCAACCCGTGCTCGAACGGCTGGGATTCAACGTGCATACCCGCGCGGCCGCATCCACCAGCGTCGCGTTCGTATCCCAGGTTGCCATCGACGACGGCCTCGCCGGCCGCTTGAACATCAATCGCCCGCTGGTTGCGATCGAGAATTGCCGGGGACGCACGAAGAAGGACCTGCCCGAGAACACGGCCTTGCCGCACATCGAAGTCGATCCCGACACCTATGCGGTCAGGGTGGACGGCGAGTTGATCGAGCACGAGCCCGCCACCGAGCTGCCGATGGCGCAGCGCTACTTCCTGTTCTGACGCGGCCAGGATGCCGTCCAAGGCTGCCCTGCTGCTGCTCGCCGATGGACGGTTGCCCGCCGGCGGCTACGCGCATTCCGGCGGTCTCGAACCGGTCGTCCATATGCAGGGTTTGAAGGACGCCGCCGACGTGGAACGCTTCCTGGAGGGCCGGGCGGCGACCACCGGTCTGGTCGCCGCGTCGTTTGCGGCCGCTGCATGCGAGGCTGCCCGCGCGGGCAATGCGCTGGTGCTGAAGGAACTGGACAGCGAACTGGATGCCCGCATGCCGTCGCCCACGGCACGCGCCGTTTCGCGCGCCCTGGGTCGCCAGTTGCTGCGGGCGGCCTCGAGCATCCACCCGCACGCTTTGCTCGCGGGTCTGCAAGGGAGTCCACACCAACCGGTGGTCTATGGGGTTGCAGCGGCTGCGCTGGGGCTTGGTGCCCGTGATGCCGCCCAGGTCGTGCTGCACGATGCGGTTGCCGGGCCTGCCTCGGCAGCAGTGAAGGTGCTCAGCCTGGACCCGTTTGCCGTACACGCGGCGCTGGTGCGGCTGACAGGTTTTCTAGACGAGTTGACCGCACAGGCGGCCCGCCATGCGCGGACGCCGCCCATGGAACTGCCGGCGATGGGCTCACCCTTGCTGGATATCGCCGCTGAACATCACCACCGCTGGAAGGTGCGGCTATTTGCCTCCTGAGCCGGCAGCCCGCAGCGCAACCACGATGATCGCGCGTGCATCGCTGGCGACCGAGCAGGTCGTGAGCGACAACGGCCGCGCAGTGAGCCGCGTGCGCGTGCTGCGATCCCACGCCCCCCTCATGCTGCGACCGACGCTGCCGAAAGGCCGCGAACCGCTGGTTTATCGCATGATCGGCATCGCGCGGGTGTCGTTGGCCACCAGCGCCGCCGGCCCCCTGGGGGGCGACGATTTCGCGCTGGACATCCACGTTGGCGCGGGCAGCACGTTGGTCCTGAACGAGATCTCGGCCACGCTGTTGCTTCCGGGCGCGCGGGGAGGGCGCTCGCACATGCGTATCACCGTCAGGGTCGATGAGGGTGCAACGTTCTTGTGGCTGCCGGAGCCGGTCATCGCCGCACGCGGGTGCGATCATCTGCATGAGATCGACATCACGCTCGCCGCCGATGCACGTCTGTTCCTGCGCGAGGAGCTGTTGCTCGGGCGCCACCGGGAGCAGCCCGGGCATCTGACCCAGCACGTGCGCGTGCGCCGAGCCGGTCGTTCGTTGTTTCAACAACAGCTTGTCCTCGACCCGGCAGCGAAAGGATGGCGAAGTTCCGCCGTGCTGGGGGCACGCAAATGCATCGGCAGCGTGCTTGTCGTTGACCCCGCATGGCACACCCGCACACCCGGCACGCGCGTGCTGGGGCATGACGCGGCGCTGTTGTCCCTCGAGGGTCCCGGCATCCTGGTGAGTGCCCTGGCGGACGACACGCTCGGGCTGCGCCGGCAGCTCGACCACGGTGTTACGCTGCTCGGGGAGCCGTGGGCACCGGCCACCGCATCGGCCACTGGAGACTGTCTTGACTGATCCCCGGAACACCACGCGAACCCGCTCGCTGCGCCTCGGCGTCGCCGGTCCGGTCGGCACCGGCAAAAGCACCGTAATCGCAACGCTGTGCCGCAACTTGAACGCGGAATTCCGCATTGGCGTGATCACCAATGACATCTACACCGACGAGGACGCCCGGTTCCTGCGCTCGGCCGGAGTGCTGCCCATCGAGCGGATCCGTGCGGTCGAGACCGGCTCATGCCCGCACACCGCCATTCGCGACGACGTGACCATGAATCTGCTGGCCGTGGAAGATCTCGAGAAGGACTTCGCTCCGCTCGACATCGTCCTGGTCGAAAGTGGTGGCGACAATCTCACAGCAACGTTTTCGCCCGCGCTGGTCGATGCGCAGTTGTTCGTCCTCGACGTGGCCGGCGGCGGTGATGTCGCACGTAAGGGTGGGCCAGGCATCGCCCGCGCCGACCTGCTGATCGTTAACAAGGTCGACCTGGCCGAGTACGTCGATGTCGATGTCGAGCAGATGCTGAAAGATGCGCGGGCCGCGCGTGACGACAGGCCGGTGCTCGCGCATTCGAAGAATCGCCGCGAAACCGACAAGCAGTTGTGCGACTGGGTCAGGCAACTTCACACCGCGTTTGTCAACGGCACCCACTCGCCAAGCGATCCCGGCCCCATGGCACCGCACCACCATGCCAGCGAGGACGGCGGGCACGTTCACAGTCACGAACACGGCGGCCATACGCACCTACACCGGTAACGACGCTCCGGCCTTGCCGGAACTGCCAGGGAGCTTTCGTCATGCGATCGGCGCCGCCCACATCCAGCAAACTCACGGCATTGATCGGGATGGGTGTCGTCAACGCGGCGCTTTTCATCCTTGGCTGGGGCGCCTTCTTCCTGGTGGTCCTGCCCGGCGACTACATCATGGGCGGGCAAGTCGTGTTCGGGACCGGTCTGGCGGTTACCGCGTTCACGCTGGGGCTGAGGCACGGTTTCGATCCCGACCACATCGCGGCGATCGACAACACCACACGCAAACTCGTCGCGGAGGACGGCCAGCACCCGGTCACGGTTGGCTTCTGGTTCGCGCTCGGGCATTCCACCGTCGTCGTCGTCACGGTCTTGCTGCTCGTGGCGGGACTCAATGTGCTCGCCAGCCAGATCACGCTTGAGCACTCGACACTGACCTCGATCGCCAGCGTGTGGGGCGTGCTCGTTTCCGGCGTGTTCCTGTTGCTGATCGGCCTCATCAACCTGGTATCGCTGCAGGGCATCTGGCGGGTATTCCGTAACATGCACAGCCAGCAACTCGACGAGGCCGAACTCGAACGCCTGCTGACCAACCGCGGCGTGCTCAACCGGATTCTCGGTCCGGTCGCGCGGCGTGTGGACAAGCCGTGGAAGATGTACGTGGTCGGGCTTCTGTTTGGGCTCGGCTTCGATACCGCCACGACGATTGCCCTGTTCGTGATTGGTGGTACGGCCGCTCTCACCGCGCCGTGGTACGTGGTGCTGGTGTTGCCCATCCTGTTCACGGCGGGCATGACTCTGGTCGACACGCTCGATGGCGTAATCATGCATCACGCCTACGCATGGGCGTTTGCCTCGCCGGTACGCAAGGTCTATTACAACCTGACGATCACCATCATCTCGGTCGCCGTCGCGTTCCTGGTCGGCGGACTCGGGCTCATCGGTCTTGCCGCGGAAGCGTTTCCCGGTAGCTCCGGATTGCTGGGCTGGATCGCGGCTCTGGATATCGAGAACCTGGGCTATGTGATCGTGGCCATCCTGGTTTTTACCTGGCTCGCGGCATCCGCTTACTGGAGAATCGCGAAGGTGGAATCCCGGTATTCGGGTGGCGGCGGTCGCGCCGCCGACACGTGAGCTGCATGGGCGCCGGTGACCACCGCCGCTAGTCCTCCAGCGTCAGCTCGGTCCACGACCAGCTCGAGTCGCCGGGACCGGATGGCACGCTGACCGCGTCGCGGGCATGCACCATCTCGACCAGCCCGGCCGGCACACCGTGCGATCGGTCATAGGCGTAGAGGGTGACGGGCTCGCCGGCAGCGGCCTTGAACTCGAATGTCGCGCCCTCGTCCGGCAAGCCGACCAGCGCGATCTTGCGCCACGTGGTTTCCTGCGCGTGCCAACGCGACGGAGCCAGCGTCTGGCCCCGGACCCGGATCGATGCGACGTCGACGCTGCCGGGCAGGACCAGCCCGCCTTCGACCGCGCCCCGGGCGGAGCGCAGGTGGATCCGCAGCTGGCGTTTGCCGTCGATTACGGCGTCTTGTTCCAACTCAAGGATCGGTGGCGTCAATGCCGGGCCATCGGGACCCGCGAAGCCGCGGCCCGACCACGGCAAGACGCGTTCCGATTCCAATGCAAATCCGTTCTCCCGCAGGAAGCCGGCGGGCAGGTCTGCTCTGGGTTGCAGAAACACCCGCGCGCCTGAATCGGTGCCCACGTAGACCAGGTTCATCGGTCGCGGGACATCGGCATCGAACGCTGGCCGCGCGAGTGCCAGCACGGCGCATGCAATCGTCGCCAACAACGCCGCGCCACCCAGCACGACTTCACCGCGGCCCAGCGACCTCAACGCCGGTATCAGTGGCAGCAACACCAGACCGGTCAGCAGCGTCGCTGCCGGCAAGCCCGGATGGCCGATGGCGCTGTAGCTGTCCACCGCATAGGGAAACCACAAGGCCGCGGCGACCACCGCCGCGACCCCGGCCCACACGCGAGGACGCCCAGGACAGGCGTGGCCACACAGTGCGCCGGCCAACAGCGGCAACAGGCCCATGTGGCTGGCACCGGGCATCGCCATCACGGTGGCGATTGCGATGGCCGCAAAAGGAAGCAAGCTCGCGGCGGCTGTGGTCGCCTCGCCGCACCATCGCTGGAGCAGCCATCCCGCCAGCACGGTCACCGGCAGCGCCAGCAACACGAAGGTCGCAACAAGAATTCCGCCCTGGGCCGTCCATGCCGCCGGCATCGCCCCCAAAGCCTGCATTAGCGAGTGGATCGCCCAGCCGATCCCGCCCAGCAGGGCCAGTCCGGCGAACATGCCGGCCCCGGCACCGATCAGTGGCAAGACCCGAACGGCTTCGCGGCGCACCAGACGCACCGCCAGCGCCAGCCAGGCGGCCAGGCCCAGTACCAACAGCCAGACATTCCAGGTGACCGGCCAGCCGGCCAGCGCGGCCCCGAACACGTTGAAGAACACCGCGTCGTGACTGGATTTCAGCGGCACTGTGGTACTGGCCAGCGCGCGCGCCATGGCCAGTGCGTTGTCGCCATGTTGCTGCAACGAGCCGGGATCCAGATGGGCGATGTCATCCAGTGGCGTGTGGTATCGCGCTGCGCCCCGGGCCCAGGCGAAGTTGACCCCGACCAGGCCCTCGCGCCGGTAGACGGTGAAGTCGGTGTCGTTGGGCAGGGTCTTGTAAATCTCGTAGTCCAGCGATGAACTGCCCGGTCGCGACAGCGCACGGCGCACGGTCGAGACGATTGCGGCGTTGCCCGGCTGGGTCTCGATCAGCAGGCTCGCACCGGTGGTGCCGCGGGCCTCCAGGTTCACCGCCGAGCGGATGTGCTTGAACTCCGGTTCTCGCGCGAAGGCTTCCGCGCCGATCAGGCCCAACTCCTCGCCATCGTTGGCCAGCAGCCAGACATCGCGCGGCAGCGGTGGGCCAGCCTGCAGTGCGCGTGCGACCTCGATGATCGCCGCGACCCCGGCGCCATCGTCGGAGGCGCCCGGCCCGGCGGCCACCGAGTCGTAGTGGGCCGACAGCAGTACCGCGTCTTCGGCACTCGCACCCGCCAGCTTGGCGACGACGTTGTCGACCGTCGCGCAGGCGCTGCCGCCGCAAGCAAAGCGACGCTGGACTTCGGCATCGATTCCCAGCCGTGCGAACTCGGCCACGATCCGGTCGCGCACCGCGGCGTTGGCGGTGCTGCCGGTCGGGTGGGGGCGTTCATCGCCGAGGATGCGGACCAGCACCTGCTTCGCCCGCGCGGCCGAGAATGCCTCGGTCGGCGCATCCATGCCAAGCGGAGCCGGCGGCCGGTTGCCACGCAGCGACAATCCCGCGACCAGCACGAACAACGTCAGCAGGATGGTCGATGCCAGTTGCGAGCCGGTCGGCCCTGCTCCAGTCGGTCGAGCACCAGTTGGTAGAGCACCAGTTGGCCGAGTACCAATCAGTCGAGCCCGGGCTGCGCGCAGACCCGCGCCAATGGATGGTGTCGTGTGCGGCATCTTCTTCCCCAGGCCCACCGGAAACGGCCTGCCGATGATAGCCGTGATCCGGCTGCACCCGTCATGGCATGCACCGCGGCGACGGTCAGCGCGGCAGGGGGTGCTTCAACGCTTGCCCTACGACGCCTGCGCGATGGGCAAGCCGTGGGCATTCCAGGCCTCGAACCCACCCGCCAGCGGACGCACGTGCTTGAAGCCGCGGCTCTTCAGCTGCCGGGCGAGCAGTGCCGCTGACGCCTCGTTGGGACAGTCGCAATAGATGATCACTTCCGGCTGGGCGGCCATGTCCAGCTCGGCGATGCTGGAAACTGCGATCGCGCCGGGGATCCAGCCCGACAGCTGGCGTTGATCCGCCGGACGCACATCCAGCACCAGTGGATTGATGCCGGTGCCCATCAACTCGTGCAGCTCGGCCGGCGAAATGCGTGCCATCTGGATCAGGCGGATGAAGCGCTGCCGCTTCCAGACTTTGCGCAGGACAAATATCGTGATGGCGGCCAGCAGCAGGATCAGACCGATCCGCCCGAGGGATTCCAGTTGTATCAGGACCTCATGCACGGCCTCGTGGAAGATCGCCCCGGTGGCAACCGCGACGCTCGCCCACAATGCCGCGCCGATGCCGTCGTAAAAGGCAAAGCGGCCCAGGCCGGTCCGGGTCTGGCCCGCCAACGTGGTGGCCAGCGCGGCGAAGCCGGGAATGAATTTCGCGACGATCAGCGATGGCGCGCCCCAGCGCGAATAGATGCCCTGGGTGGTGCCGACGCAGGAGTCCGGTGAAAGTGAAAGGCGGCAGATGAAACGGATCATCGGCCCGCCGAACCGGCGCCCGCCGGCGTACCAGAACGCATCGGCCAGCACGGCTGCGACGGTGGCGACCAGCAGGATCGACCACAGGCTGTCGCCCGACTGCACGGCCATGGCGCTGGTCACGACGATCGGCGGATACGCTGGCACCGGAACGCCGCCCTGGTCCAGCAGGACGGCGATGAACACGACCCACAGGCCGTAGTTCTCGATCAGGTGGATCAGCGCATCCACGCGCGACTTATGCCGTTGTGTCAGCGGGCGTATGCAGGGAGGCCAGCGCGCCAGTCCATTTGGCCAACTCGTCCAGCATCTGCTGCGCGGAATGGTCGATCAACTGGTTGGAAACGAACGTGCCTTGCTCATCCAGTGACTGGCCCACCATCGGCACGGCAACGCCTTCGACCATCGGCATCATCTTCAGGGTGGTGACCAGTTGCTTGGCCATCTGCACCGCGCGTAGGCCGCCGGACACACCGCCGTAGCTGACGAAGCCGCAGGCCTTGTAGTTCCACTCGCGGTAGACGTAGTTCAACGCGTTCACGAACGACGGCGGCGGGTTGAAGTTGTATTCCGGGGTCACGAACACGAACGCGTCGGCCGCCGACACGCTGGCTGACCAGGCCTTGGTATGCGCGTGCTCGTACTGCTGCATGGCGGGGTGGGTTGGCTCGTCGTAGACCGGCAGGTTGAAGTCCGCCAGATCGACCAGTTTGACGTCGAACGCGCTGTGTTCGGCAGCGAAATCACTGAACCAGCGCGCTACGGCGGGGCCGACACGGCCCGGGCGGGTGCTGGCAATCAAGACATGGAGTTGGGGTTTCAAGTGGTGCTCCTTATGGGTGGGCGGTTTTAAAGTTGAGGTGAGAGTATCTAAATCGAAATGGAACAGCCGGCCCCGCCCGGGAGGATCGGGGCCGGCTGTCCGTCAGTGCGGCATCCGGCCGAATTGACCGCTGTTGAAGTCGGTGATCGCCTGGTGGATTTCGTCCTGGGTATTCATCACGAACGGCCCGTGGCCGACGATCGGCTCGTCGATCGGCTCGCCGCTGAGCAGCAGGATGGTCGCGTCACTGTTGGCCTCCAGCAGCACGTCCATGCCGTTGCGGTCGAGCATCACCATCTGTGCCTCGCGGGCGATGTGCTCGCCATTGACCTGCACGGTGCCACGCAGGACGATCAGCGCCGCAGTGTGGCCTTCGGGCAACAGGAATTCGCTGGAATGGCCCTGACCCAGTCGCACGTCCCACACGTTCATCGCGGTGAACGTGTGTGCCGGTCCCGCATGACCGGCGTACTGTCCGGCAATCACCCGGACCCGGCCGGCGTCGCCGGGCAGGGCCACCGACGGGATGTCGGCATCCAGCAAGGTCTGGTAGCCCGGCGCGGCCATCTTGTCCTTCGCCGGCAGGTTGACCCACAGCTGCACCATCTCCAGCGTGCCGCCGGTGCGGGTGAACTCGTGCGAGTGAAACTCCTCGTGCAGGATTCCGGACGCGGCTGTCATCCACTGCACGTCGCCGGGACCGATCTTGCCGCCCGCGCCGGTGGAGTCGTGATGCTCGACCTCGCCTTCATAGACGATGGTGACGGTCTCGAAACCGCGGTGCGGGTGCTGGCCGACGCCACGCGGCTGCGCGGCCGGGTCGAACTTCATCGGCCCGGCGTAGTCCAGCAGCAGGAACGGGCTCAGGTGCGCGCCGTGGCTGTTGTAGGAAAACATCGAGCGGACGGGGAAGCCGTCGCCCACCCAATGCGGCTTGGGGGCGCTGTAGATGCCGAGGACCTTCTTCATGCTGATCTCCTGATTGTCTCGGCCTGAATGGGTCTGGGCCGATGGGATCCACCTTAGTTTCATGACGATTGATCCGGAAGCCCCCATTTCTTATCCTCATCGTCCTGTTTAAAGAACGATGAGGCGACCGCCATGCAGGATCTCAACGATCTGTACTACTTCGTGCAGGTGGTCGATCATCGCGGCTTCGCGCCGGCGGGACGCGCGCTGGGCATCCCGAAGTCGAAGCTCAGCCGCCGCATCGCGATGCTGGAGGAACGGCTGGACGTGCGCCTGATCCAGCGCTCCACACGCCGGTTCTCGGTCACCGAAATCGGCCAGCAGTACTACGGCCACTGCAAGGCGATGCTGGTGGAGGCGGAAGCGGCGCAGGAGGCCATCGACCTGACCCGCTCCGAGCCCTGTGGCATCGTCCGCGTCACCTGTCCGATCACCCTGCTGGACGCCAACGTCGGCGTGATGGTGGCCGACTTCATGGCCGACAATCCCGGCGTCACCGTCCATCTGGAGGCCACCAACCGCCGCGTGGACGTGATCGGTGAATCCATCGACGTGGCCATCCGCGCGCGCACGCCGCCACTGGAAAACAGCGACCTGGTGATGCGGGTGCTGGCCGAGCGGACCTGGTGCCTGGTGGGCAGCCCGGCGTTGCTGGTCGGACGTACGTTGCCAATGATGCCGGTCGATTTCACCGGTCTGCCGAGCGTGGATCTCGGTCCGCCGCAACCGCAACATGTCTGGTCGCTGCAAGGCCCGGAAGGCGCCTCGGTCGCGATCCCGCACCAGCCCCGACTGGTCACCGACGACATGAATGCCCTGCGTGTCGCCGCGATTCGTGGCGTCGGCATCGCGCAGTTGCCGACCATGGTGGTCAGTGACGCGTTGAAGCAGGGCGCGCTGGTGAAGATCGCCCCGGAATGGGCGTCACGAAGCGGCATCGTGCATGCCGTGTTTCCGTCAAGGCGCGGACTGCTGCCCTCGGTGCGAAGCCTGATCGACTACCTTGCGATGCGGTTCGAGCAGCTTGATCAGGACTGAGCCCTCGGGACACCTGCGCAGATGCAGGCACCTTCCAGGTAAGTGCTTGCGCGCGGTATCCATAAGGAGCAGGATCGGCCAATGATCCTCGTTTTCTCCCAGCTTGCATTCGCGTCCGCTGTCACCGGCTCCGGTTCGTGTGCGGCGCATTCTGCTGCGCAGCTCAATTCGAATAATAACGTCAGCCTTCCGCAGGCCGGCGATTAGCGAACGCGACAAACGCTCAATCGATCCCCAAGGCCTGCACTGCGAAGTGCGGGCCTTTTTGTTTTCCGCCACCCAGCGTCACGGAGCCCACGTCATGTGTTCAATCTTCGGCATCTTCGGCCTGCAGCCCGGCGACGACCTCCCGCAACTGCGGCGGCTGGCGTTGGAACTGTCACAGCGCCAGCGCCACCGCGGTCCGGACTGGAGTGGGGTGTATCTGGACGATGACGCGATCCTGGTCCACGAGCGCTTGGCCATCGTCGACCCGGCCGGCGGCTCGCAACCGCTGCGCTCCGCCGATGGGCAACTGGTGCTCGCGGTCAATGGCGAGATCTACAATCACCGCGAGCTCAAGACCTCGCTGGAGCAGCCCTACGACTTCCAGACCGGATCGGATTGCGAAGTGATCAGCGCGTTGTACCGGCAGGATGCCGACATCGGCGACTGGTTGAACCGTCTCAACGGGATATTCGCGTTCGCACTGTGGGATCGGGAACACCGGCGTTACCTGATTGCGCGCGACCCGATCGGCGTGGTGCCGCTGTACTGGGGTCACGACGCCACCGGTCGGCTGTGCGTGGCCTCGGAGATGAAGGCGCTGGTGGAGATCTGCAACGATGTCGCCCAGTTCCCGCCAGGACATTACCACGACAGCGCGACGGGCCGGCTGGTTCCGTATTACCAGCGGCCGTGGCGCGATCATGACGCCACGGTCGGCGTGGAGGTCGGTCCGCGCGAACTGCGCGAAGCCTTCGAGGCCGCGGTGCACCGGCAACTGATGAGCGACGTGCCATACGGCGTGTTGCTGTCGGGCGGCCTGGACTCCTCGCTGGTAGCAGCCTGCGCGGCCCGGTTCGCGCGTAAGCGCATCGAGGACGACGACAGTTCCGAAGCCTGGTGGCCGCGCCTGCATTCGTTCGCCATCGGACTGGAAGGCTCACCCGACCTGGCCGCTGCCGAGATCGCCGCCGAGGCGCTGGGCACCGTCCACCACGGGTTTACCTACACCATCGAGGAAGGTCTGGACGCATTGCCGGAGGTGATCCGGCATGTCGAGACCTATGACGTCACCACCATCCGCGCCTCGACCCCGATGTACCTGCTGGCGCGCCGGATCAAGGCGATGGGGGTCAAGATGGTGTTGTCGGGCGAGGGCAGCGACGAGATCTTTGGCGGCTACCTGTACTTCCACAAGGCACCCGATGCCCGCCAGTTCCACGAGGAGTTGGTGCGCAAGATCGACGCGCTGCACAACTACGATTGCCTGCGCGCGAACAAGTCGATGATGGCCTGGGGCGTGGAGCCGCGGGTGCCGTTCCTGGATGTCGAATTCCTCGAAGTAGCGATGAGGATGGACGCGACCGCGAAAATGGTCGGGACCCGAGCCGACGGGGCGCGAAGGATAGAGAAGGCCGTGCTGCGTGAAGCCTTCGAGGGCTACCTGCCCGATTCGATCCTGTGGCGGCAGAAGGAGCAGTTCAGCGATGGCGTCGGCTATGGCTGGATCGATGGCCTGAAAGCGCACGCCGCAGTGCAGGTAAGCGATCGCGAAATGGCGGCCGCGGCAAACCGGTTTCCGGTCAATCCACCGCAAAGCCGGGAAGCCTATTTTTACCGGCGGATCTTCGAGCGACTGTTCCCCGGCGAGGCGTGCGCGCAGACCGTGCCGGGCGGCAAGTCGATCGCCTGCTCATCACCGGCCGCGATTGCCTGGGATGCCTCGTTCTCCGATGCCGCCGATCCGTCCGGGCGGGCCGTGGCGGGGGTGCATCGGGCGTCGCTGCAGCACTGACGGACGGCCGTCGCGCGCGGCTGCTTTTGGCGGCGGAAGCGGGCATTGAGTGACCGTTTACTCTTCGCAGTAAGTCACACTGCTCCAGCAGCTCTGCAGATTTGTTGAAATTGGAAGTGCGAGGCTTTGATTGCGACTGGCCCGCTTCCGAACCCCAGGCGCCCGAGGAGCGAGTAAACCCATGCCGATTGAGCCACCGGAAGAACGCTCAGAAGTCGCCCAGCCCGGCGGGCAGGCCCCGAACGAGAAGGCGGCGACGTCGCATCCGCCGCTTGAGCGCAGCCGGTTCGGCGGAACGCAACGCCGGCATGAGCGTCCGGTTGACGATGACGCCCCGGTATCGCGCAGCGACCTCAGCAAGGGGCCCCAGGAACTGCTCGAGCACCGCACGGCCAGCATCAGCTGGCGCGTTCTGGTGATCTCGTCGGTGGTGATCATCGCCTTCTCGATCTGGGCCATCCTCGTGCCCGATTACGCCCGCACGACGATGAAGACGGTCGTCGACTGGATCGCGGCGAATCTCGGCTGGTACTACGTGCTCACGATGACGCTGGTGATCGTCTTCGTGCTCTGGGTGGCGTTCTCCAAGGAGGGCGACGTACGGCTCGGCCCCGATCATTCGCGGCCGCAGTACAAGCTCACCACCTGGGTCGCTATGCTGTTCGCCGCGGGCGTCGGCATCGACATGCTCTTTTACTCGGTGACCGGCCCCGTGGTGCAGTACCTGTACCCGCCTTCCGGTGACGGCGCCTCGGCCGCCGCGATGCAGGATGCGGTGGTCTGGACGATGTTCCACTACGGCATTGCCGGCTGGTCGATGTACGCGCTGCTCGGCATGGCGATGGGTTACTTCGCCTACCGCTGGGGCATGCCGCTGTCGATCCGCGCGGCGCTGTACCCGCTGCTGGGAAAGCGCGTGCGCGGCCCCCTGGGTGATGGCATCAGCATCATCGCGCTGGTCGGCACTGTGTTCGGCGTGGCCACCTCGATGGGCATCGGCGTCGTGCTGCTGAACGTCGGCTTCTCGTTGATCTTCGGCCTCGAGCAGGGTCTCGCGCTGCAGATCGCGCTGGTCATAGGCGCGGTGGTTCTGACCATCGCGGCCACCACGTCTGGCGTCGACCGCGGCATCCGCTGGATCTCAGAGCTGAACCTCTGGAGCGCCGTGGCAATGATGGTCTACATCCTCGTCACCGGACAGACGGCGTTCCTCTTGAACGCCCTCGTCGAGAACATCGGCCGGTTCATCGTCACGTTCCCGGCGCGCACGCTGCAGACCTTCGCCTACGAGCCCGGCGGCGCCGACTGGATGGGTGGCTGGACGCTGTTCTTCTGGGCATTCTGGCTCGCGTGGGGGCCTTTTGTCGGGGTATTCCTGGCCCGTATTTCCCGCGGGCGCACGCTGCGCGAGTTCGTGATTGCGGCGATCACTGCACCTGTGCTGTGCGACTTCATCATCGTCTCGTTTTTCGGAAACTCGGCTTTGTTTCAGGTGATGCAGGGCAACACGGCATTCGCCGAACTGTCGGTCACCAGCCCGGAACAGGGCTGGTATGCATTGCTGCAGATGTTCCCGGGGCCGATGTTCCTGATCGGCCTGGCCACGCTGTCGGGCCTGCTGTTCTATCTCACCAGCGCCAACTCGGGCGCGATGGTGATGTCGAACTTCTCGGCCTCGATCCCGGATCCGTCGCACGACGGACCGAAGTGGCTGCGCATCTTCTGGGCCGTGCTCACCGCAGTGCTCACCGTGGCGATGCTGCTGGCGGGCGGCGTCACGACGATGGAGTACGCGACGCTCATCTTCGCGCTGCCGGTGACGATCATCGCCTACCTGGTGATGGCGTCCTTCTACAAAGTGCTGCGCATGGAGCGCGCCGAGCGCGAGGGCCAGGTGCTACGCAGGCCGTCGATGGCCGCGATCGGCGGCCACGTTCCGGAGCGGTCGTGGAAGCAGCGGCTGGAACAGCTGCGCGCGTTTCCGTCACTGCGGCAGGTCACCCAGTTCCTCGACCGCACGGTGCGGCCGGCGCTCGACGAGGTCGCCGCCGAGTTCCAGAACCAGGGCTACCAGGTGGAGCGCAGCGCCATGACCAACCCGCATGGCATCGAGGAGCCGCTGCTGCGGGTGTCGATGGACACGTTCCGCGCCTTCCACTACCAGGTCGCCATCGTCGAGGCGCCGGTGCCGATGTTCAGTGGCCGGATGTCGCGCGAGACCGATGTCTACTACCGGCTCGAGGTGTTCACGCAGACCGGTTCGGGCGGCTATGACCTGATGGGTCTCACCAAGCAGCAGGTGATCGACGACGTGCTTGAGCGATACGAGACCCACCTCGCGTTCCTCACCTTCTCCTCGGAGAGCGATACCGCATCGGTACTCACACCGTCGATCCTGCCCAAAGACGAGCAGTCCGCAGTGCCGAAGGATGCAGGGGACATCCAGGACCTTGAAGATAAGAAGGAATGACGCCCAACCTGTCAACGCTGCATGGGCCTTTGGCCCGGCGCTTCCTGCGCGTTCCGCCTGAGACAAGGCGAACGCTCCGTCAAGGAGCCAATAGCCGGTGCTGGCCGGAAGCGGACGTCGGCCTGAAAACCAGCATGGGTAATTTTTCGAGCCATCGATAGCGGGCTCGTCAAAAAAAAGCCGGCCCAAGTGGCAGAGCCCCCGCTCTTTTAGTCCGAATTTTCCGGCCTCCGTCGGCCATGCGCCTGCTTCATCGCATTGTGCTCCCTCTCGGGACGCGTAGCGGGCAGCCTGCTCGTGCGCGACCCTGCTCAGAACCGCTGCAGCCCCTGCGCCCGGCTATCGCGAACGCCGACCCGCAGTTTCGCCTTCTATAAGGAAAGTCCGATGCCTCAGCGACATCCGCTCGACCGTAAGGCCCGACCCGATCGCACGACGCCGACCCCGCCGGCGCACGGTGAGCAAAGGAGCAGCGCCCGCTGCGTCGTTGCACTTGGAAAGGTCGTGGCGGTGTCCACCCTGCTGACCGCGGTATTTGTCGCAACAGCAGCGACTCCTGTTCCAACAGTACTGGACGATGCCTGCGCGCTCGCGGACGTTCCATTGTCGGACGCGCTGGTGCATGTCCCGTTTGAAACCGTGGACGGGCGCATCTACGTCCAGGCCCGGGTCAATGGGCGCGGGCCATTCCGGTTCGCGGTTGATACAGGTGCAAGTGGGATGGCCCGTGCGGATGCCAGTCTGGTCAGTTTGCTGGGCCTGTCGATGCATGGAGAGACCACCACGTCGGACGGGGTAAAAAGCGCGGACGTGGAGACGACCCGCCTGGACTCGCTTGAGCTCGGCGGCGTTGTCCGACGCGATTTAGAGGTCATCGCGCGCGACTACAACAGCCGCAACGCTCCGGATGCAGTGTTTTCGGGAATCATCGCTCGCGAGTTCTTTTCCGACGGGCTGCTGGTTATCGATTACCCACGCAAGACCCTGACGTTCAGTCGCGCGCTGCGGCTGTCGGTGTCTGGAAATAATGCCCTCGGTTACGAGCGTGCTTTTCGCATACCGGTGTCGATCGGTGCACTGCAGACCGTGGGACACCTGGATACGGGCGCCAATATCAGCTTCGTGCTTCCCCAAGCGTTGTACGAGAAGGTCGCTGCGGGTCCGCTGGAGCAGGCAGGCCGCGCACAGCTCACCAATGGTCAGATCGAGACACAACGCGCCACGGTGCATGGGCCCTTCCGGGTCGGAGAGGTAAGCGTTTCCGACGTGGAGGTACGCGTCTCCGCACAATTCCCGGAACTGCTCGTCGGTGCACATGCGCTCCAGGATGCGGTGGTTCTGATCGATCAGCGGTCGAAGACTGTCGCCGTCTGCGATTGAAGGAAGCCGGTCTGCCGGGTCGATTTAGAGTCCCGGCTCCGCCTCTGCAGCCGACCGCTCGATCGCATCCACCAGTTCATGCAGCACGACGGCGTCTTCGAAGCCTGGCGCCCGTCGCGTTCCCTGCCGGATATCCTGCGCGAGCAGGGCGTAAATGCGCGCCACGTTGCGTGCGGTCGCGTTGTCCGGCAAGCCCTCGTAGGCGGTGGCAGGCGGCATCAACGGCGCCAGTCCAGGGGCATCGCCATTGCCACCCCTCACCGCGAGGTCCACGAGTTGGGCGTGGCCGCTGGCGCCGGTCACCTGGATGTCGCCCTGCGTCCCGTTGATCTCCCACAGCAGGTTGACTCCGCGCGAGACGCCGCCGCGATAGTGGATCGAGAATGCCGCGCCGCTCTCGAGCGTGCCCTGCACCAGCACCTGCTCCGGGCTGGTATTCGCGATGACGTCCCCGGTGTCCTGGACGTGCACCGTGTCCCGGTGGCGGACCAGGCGCGCCGACAGGCTGTGGATACCACCGAGCACCTCGCAAAGTCCGGCCAGCGTATGCGCCAGCGGGATGGTCAACAGCGTCGCGCCATTGCCTGCATCGTAGAGGTAGGCATGCGCGGCATCGGTTTCCCCGCCCCATTGCCCGCCGTTGCCGACCAGCGTGGTCGACAGCACGTCGCCGACGTAACCACCGGCGATGAGGTCGCGTAGGTGCTCGATCTCCGGAGCCACCCGCATCTGCGTGCCGATCGCTGCCACCACGCCGCGCGCCCGTGCCAGGGCGGCCAGCTCGCGCGCCTCGGCCAGGCCGTTGCCCAGTGGCCATTCGCAATACACGTGCTTGCCGGCCTCCAGCGCCGCCGTCACCAGCGCATGGTGGTGCGGCACCTTCACGGTGACCACGACCAGGTCCACCTCGGGCGACTCCACCAGCGCCTGGGCGTTGGCGAACGCATGCGGCAACCCGAACGCTTCGGCGGCACGTTCAGCGCTGGCAAGGCTGGTGTTCGCCACGCCGACCAGCTCGTAATCGTCGACCAGGGCGGCGAGCGCCGGGACGTGGGCCGTTGCGCCCCAGTGGATGCCCGGGTTGAGGCCGATCATGCCGACACGGATGCGTTTGCTGTTGTTCACTTCATGCTCCTGGTTGGACCCATGTCGCGGTTGCGGGCCTTTGACCTGAGATGGTCACGTAGACGGGGGTTTCAACCGAAGATCGCGCTGATCTGTTCAGGGCTCATGCCGTGGCCGGGGGCGTGGATAACGATGGTGGCATCGTCCTGCAGGCGGGGTTGCACCACTGGATCCGGCGCTGGCCAAAGCCGCGCACGTGCAGTTGCCTCGATCATGGGCGCTCTATTCGACCGACAGCCCTTCAACCTTCTGCCACCCACGCGGCAACAACCCGCCGCGCGTCGCGCGTCCACCCAGGTAGGCCTCCAGATCCTTCCAGGTCACGGTCATCGTGCGCGCACCGGACTTCACGCTGAGCGATGCCCCCGGTGCGAGCACGGCCACCGCGACCACGTGCTCGGTGCCCAGCTTGGCGCGGGGAATGTCGATCAGCTTGTTGCCCTTGCCCTTGTCGAGCTCCGGCAACTCCGAGGCCGGGAAGGCCAGCAGGTGGCCGGCGCTGGTTGCCACGACCACGCGATCCTGCGCCAGGTCGCTCACCGCGGCCGGTTGCAGCACGTTGGCGTTGGGCGTGAGCGACAGCATCGCCTTGCCGGCCTTGTTGCGACTGGTGAGGTTCTCGAAGCGGGTCACGAAGCCATAGCCGTGCGAGCTGGCGAGTACGAAGCGCTGATCGTTGTCGCCACTGGCGATGGCCTGAAATGACGTCTTCGCGGCGGGGGAGAAACGCGCGGTCAGTGGTTCGCCGTTGCCGCGCGCGGAAGGCAGGCCATGGACCACGGTCGAGTAACTGCGGCCGCTGGAATCCAGGAACGCGACCTGCTGGTTGCTGCGGGTGCGGGTGGATGCCAGCAACTGGTCGCCGTCGCGGTAATTCATCGTTGCCGCGTCGACGTCGTGCCCTTTCGCTGCGCGCACCCAGCCCTTTTCGCTGAGCACCACGGTCATGGGTTCACTGGGCGCCAGGTCGGTTTCCGACAGCGCCTGCGCGGCGCCGCGTGCGACCAACGGCGAGCGGCGGTCGTCACCAAATTTTTTCGCATCGGCCAGCAATTCATCCTTGACCAGCTTTTTCAGCTTGCGGTTGCTGCCCAGGATCGCCATCAACTGCTCGCGCTCCTTCGCAAGCTCGTCCTGCTCGCCGCGGATCTTCATCTCTTCCAGTCGCGCCAGTTGGCGTAGACGGGTTTCCAGGATGTAGTCGGTCTGTTCCTCGCTGAGCGAGAAACGCTGCATCAGCGCGGGCTTGGGCTCGTCCTCGCTGCGGATGATGCGGATCACTTCATCCAGGTTGAGGAACGCGACCAGCAGCCCTTCCAGCAGGTGCAGACGCTGCTCGACCTTCGCCAGCCGGTGGTTGAGCCGGCGGGTCACCGTGTCGGTGCGGAACGTCAGCCATTCGGTCAGGAACGGCTTGAGTCCCTTGACCTGCGGGCGGCCGTCCAGGCCGATCACGTTCATGTTGACCCGGAAGCTTTTCTCCAGATCCGTGGTCGCGAACAGGTGCCCCATCAGCTGCTCGACATCGATCCGGTTGCTGCGCGGAATCAAGACGATCCGGGTCGGGTTGGCGTGGTCGGACTCGTCGCGGATGTCCTCCAACCACGGCAACTTCTTGGACCGCATCTGGGTCGCGATCTGCTCGATGATCTTGCCCGGCGAGGCCTGGTGGGGCAGGCCGGTGATGACGATGTTGGGACCTTCCCTTTCGTACACGGCGCGGGTGCGCACGCTGCCCAGGCCGGTCTCGTACATCTGCAACAGGTCCGCGCGCGGGGTGATGATCTCCGCGGGGGTCGGGTAGTCCGGACCGAGTACGTGCTCGCACAGGTCGCGCGTGGTCGCGTCCGGATCCTCCAGCAGGCGGATGCAGGCGCTGACCACCTCGTTGAGGTTGTGCGGCGGCACGTCGGTGGCCATGCCGACGGCGATGCCTGTGGTGCCGTTGAGCAGTAGGTGCGGCAGCCGCGCAGGCATCCACGACGGTTCTTCCAGGGTGCCGTCGAAGTTCGGAACCCAGTCGACCGTGCCCTGGGTCAGCTCGGCCAGCAGGACCTCGGCGATCGGGGTCAGCTTGGACTCGGTGTAGCGCATCGCTGCGAACGACTTGGGGTCGTCGCTGGAGCCGAAGTTGCCCTGGCCCTCGACCAGCGGATAGCGGTACGAGAACGGCTGCGCCATCAGCACCATCGCCTCGTAGCAGGCGCTGTCGCCGTGCGGATGGTATTTGCCGATCACGTCGCCGATGGTGCGCGCGGACTTCTTCGGCTTCGCCGAGGCATTCAGGCCCAGCTCGCTCATCGAGTAGATGATCCGCCGCTGCACCGGCTTCAGGCCGTCGCCGAGGAATGGCAGCGCGCGGTCCAGCACGACGTACATCGAATAATCGAGGTACGCGCGCTCGGCATATTCACGCAGTGGGACTTGTTCGTAACCGTGGAAAACGGGCCGTACGGAATCAGTCATTGGGTGCGACGGCCTCAGCGGTGCAGTTCGCCTGCAGCCTCGGGCTGGTAGCGGATCGAAAGGACTTCAAGGGTGATCGTGCGGCCACCGGGCACCGGCCAGTCGATGACCGCACCCACGTGCAGGCCAAGCAATGCGCTGCCGACCGGCGCCAGGATCGACACCTTCTCCGGGCTGCCGTCGGCATCCTTCGGGTAAACCAGCGTCAGCTCACGCTCGGCGGCGCTGTTGACGTCGCGGAAACGGGCGGTCGAGTTCATCGTGATCACGTCATCGGGCATCTCGGCCGGCTCGAGCAATTCGGAGCGATCGAGCTCGTGGCGCAATGCGTCGGTGTTCAGGCCCTGTGCCAGCGGTTGCTCGAGCAGGGACTCCAGACGCTCGTAGTCCAAGCGCGACAGCAACAGCGGCGGGGTGGTGGTAGCGTTCATGCTTCATGGCTCCAAAAGCAATGCGGACGACGCATCGAAAAACGCGCGTCGTCCGCGGGAATCTGTCGTGGTGGGTTGAAGTTAGCTCTGAATCGGGCGCGCATCAACTGCGATGGCAGGAGCGGCCCGTCGAGCCCTTCCTGGATGCATTGTCCCACTTTTCTGGAATTTTATTTGCATGCGGGGCGTTGACAAGACTTTCCGCGCATCGCAACATACGCGGCCCGCACAGCCAGATTGGTTCTGCGGTTTGCCCGGGTGGCGGAATTGGTAGACGCACTAGCTTCAGGTGCTAGCGGGGGCAACTCCGTGGAGGTTCGAGTCCTCTCCCGGGCACCAACACCGTTCGACGACTACCATGTCGGACAAACAAGAACCCCGCCCCGGCGGGGTTTTTTTATTGCCGATAGCCTGTCCAGCCCGTTGGCTCACTGCTCGGCGGCGATTTTACCTACAGCCTGTTGACGCGGCACCTGTAACATCTCGGCGATGAACAAGCCTCCCAGCAAGCGCCGTGGCGCCAAAAAATCGACCGGCAAGGCCGGAACCTCGCAATCTGCCGGCAGCGCCAAGCCCGGAAAAGCTGGTCGAGGGCCGGCCAAGGCTGGCGGCAAGAAGCCAGGTTGGCTGCCCGAGCCGCCACCGAGCGGTGCCCGCAAGCCGCCGTTGGCACCGTTGCACGGTAGTGCCGTGTCAAGCGATGGCAGGCTGAATGATCCTCACGCCGCCCGCGAGGCCGCCCGTTACGAGCAGCCCATCGCCAGCCGCGAGATGATCCTGCAGGTGTTGGTTGACTCCGACGGGCCGATGAACGCCGAGGCGCTGGCGGCCCGGCTGGGCCTGGACGAGCCGGAACGTTTCGAGGCGATGACCGCGCGGTTGCGCGCGATGGTTCGCGACGGCCAGCTGCTGCAGAACCGCCGCGACGGTTATGTGCCGGCCGAGCAAGTCGACCTGGTCGCCGGCAGCGTGATCGCCAACCCCGACGGCTTCGGCTTCCTGCGCCCGGAGGCCGGCGGCGACGACCTGTTCCTGCCGCCCTACGAGATGCGCAAGGTGATGCACGGCGACCGCGTGCTGGCCAGCGTGACCGGTGTCGACCGCCGCGGCCGCCAGGAAGGCGCGATCGTGGAGGTGCTGGAACGCCGGCTCAATCGTCTGATCGGGCGTTTCACGCTGGAGGACGGTGTCTGCTATGTCGAACCCGATGACCGCCGGGTCCAGCGCAACATCCTGATTCCGCCCGAGGCGCGCGGCGACGCCCAGCCCGGGAACCTGGTGGTCTGCGAATTGACCCGCTCCCCGGATGCGCGCCGGCCGCCGCTGGGCCGGATCCTGACCGTCCTGGGGGACCGCCTGACCGCCTCGCTGGCGGTGCAGGCGGCGATCCACGGCCACGACATCCCGTATGAATTCCCTCCCGAAGTGCTCGACCAGGCGGCCGCGATCCCGGTGGATGTATTGCCGGCCGAGACCGCCAAGCGCGTCGACCTACGGGACCTGCCACTGGTCACCATCGATGGCGAGGATGCCAAGGACTTCGACGATGCGGTGTGGTGCGAGCCCAACCGCGACGGCTTCCGCGTGGTGGTCGCGATCGCCGATGTGTCCCATTACGTGCGTCCGGGCCAGTCGCTGGACGAGGAGGCGCAGAATCGCGCGACGTCGGTGTATTTCCCCGGTTTCGTGGTGCCGATGCTGCCCGAGGTGCTGTCCAACGGCATCTGCTCGCTGAAGCCCAAGGTCGACCGGCTGTGCTTTGTCTGCGACATGCAGGTCGATCGCAATGGCCAGGTGACCGAGGCGAAATTCTACGAAGCGGTGATGAACTCGCACGCGCGATTGACCTACAACCAGGTCTGGAGCGCGATTGGCGACGGCATCGAGGAAGACGCCCGGAACGAGGCGCTGGAACAGGTGGGGTCGCTGCTGCCCAATCTGCAGCGACTGCACCAGCTGTATCAGGTGCTGGCCAAGGCGCGGGCGAAGCGCGGCGCGATCGAATTCGAGTCCAGCGAAGTGCGCTTCGTGCTGGGCGAGCGCGGCGAGGTGGTGCAGGCCGGCATGCTGGTGCGCAATGACGCGCACAAGCTGATCGAGGAATGCATGATCGCCGCCAACGTGGAGGCGGCGAAGTTCCTGATCAACGCCGAGGTGGTCGCGCCGTACCGCACCCACGACCGGCCGCCGGAGCAGAAGTACGAAGACCTGTTGGAGTTCCTCAAGGAGTTCCAGCTGCGGATGCCGCCGTGGTCCAAGGTGCAGCCGCGCGATTACACCCAGTTGCTGCGCAACACCCGTGAACGCGCCGATGGGCCGTTGATCGAGTCGGTCCTGCTGCGCAGCCAGAGCCTGGCCGTGTACCAGCCCGAGAACATCGGCCACTTCGGTCTCGCGCTGGAGGCCTACGCCCACTTCACCTCGCCGATCCGGCGCTATCCCGACCTGCTGGTGCACCGCGCGATCAAGCACGCACTCACCGGCGCCAAGGCGGAGCATTTCCGCTACTCGCCCAGCGACATGGCGCAGTTGTCGCTGCAGAGTTCCGAGCGTGGCCGCCGCGCCGACGAGGCCTCACGCGAGGTCGATGACCGCTACCGCGCCGCCTGGATGGAGCAGCACGTGGGCAGCCGGTTCGACGGCGTGATCAGCGGCGTGACCAGCTTCGGTTTGTTCGTGGAGCTGGACGATTCCAAGGTCAACGGCCTGGTCCACGTCACCCAGCTGCCGAACGACTACTACCGCTTCGATCCCATTCGCAAGACCCTCACAGGTGAGCGCAACGGCCGCGAATTCCGCCTCGGCGACCGCGCCAGCATCATCGTGATGAAGGCCAGCCTGGAGGAGCGCAAGATCGACTTCCGATTGGCCGAGGAAACGGGCGGCGCCAAACCCGAGCCGCCCCGCACCGAGCCGGCCAAGCGCAAGAAGCAGAAGCGCTGAGAGGCCTGACGCATCGCCTCTACCCGCGGTCATCCCCGCCTCCCCGCCTCCCCGCCGTCATCCCCGCGTAGGCGGGGATCCATGGACGTTCGCGATGACGCCGTCAAAGCCAGATGCAGGAAGGGCGGCATGGCTCCGGATAATGATCGAATCTGCATCGCGGTACCTGCATACGACGGCTTGGTTCTGGCGTTAGCTGAGCAAACACTATGCGCATCCTCGCTCTAGCTCTTCTATTCCTCGTTGTCTGCGCGTCGTGTCGCGTGATAGATCCGCACGAACAGCCAGAACGAGTTCTTTTCGTTGGCAACAGCCTCACGTATGTAGGGAACGTTCCTGCTATCTACTCTGCGCTTGCGGTGGCAAATGGGCACCCTGCCACCAGCGACATGATCGTGCGCGGCGGAGCAACGCTTTCCCAGCGCGTCGCTGATGGTTCAGCGGCGCGTGCGCTCGCCGCGGGAAAATACACAGCCCTTGTTCTTCAAGAGCGCGGCGGCGACCTGATCTGCTCATTCGGGCCTGAGTCCTGCATTGAGTCCCGGGCAGCGATCAAAACCCTCGCAAATCTTGCCAGGGAACAAGGCGTGGCCGTTGTTCTCCTGGGCACCTACCAGCCCAATGCGGTCGTGTCCCGGAACTTGGTCGAGAAGGAGGCCGCGGCGGCTGAGGAGGCGGGAATCATGTACGTCGAGGTTTCCGAAAAGCTACAGCAGTTGCGTAGCGTGGCGCCTGAGCTGACATGGTTCGCCGCTGACGGCATGCATCCGGGGAAAGATCTGGCGCTGCTGAACGCCATGCTTGTTCATCAGGCGCTCCACGGTTCCGCCCCCAGGCCAAACCCGCTCACAGTTGCGGCCCCTATTTATGGGACTGCAAGCGGCCTCACGGAAGCGCTGAGGCAAGCAGACGATCGTCCGCCGTTGCCAGATACTCCGAGCGAAGTGCGCTACACGTCTGACACGCTTGAAAAGCTGCTCGGCGTCATCAACGGTGCTGGCAGCCGCTAGTCGGCTGTCTGCTCCGCCGCGCCTTACAATGGCCGGCCCTACCGCCATTTCCCGACCCGCATGAGCCAGAAACAATGGATTGCCGGCATCAATGCCGTTACCGCCGCGATCGAGCACGACGCCGACAACGTGCGCGAGGTGCTGATCGAGGCCGGGGCGAAGAATCCGCGCCTGACCGAGATTGAGACGTCTGCGCGCCGGTTCGGAATCGATGTACGCCGGGTCAACCAGCAGGCGCTGGCCGGCGTGGTCGGCAACCTGCGTCACCAGGGCGTGGTGGCACGTTACGCGGCGGCGAAGACCTGGAGTGAGGACGAGCTGGAAGATCTCGTCGCCGCTGCCGAAGGGCGCGCGCTGATCCTGCTGCTGGATGGCGTGCAGGATCCGCACAACCTGGGTGCCTGCCTGCGCAGCGCGGCTGCCGCCGGTGCGACCGCGGTGATCATCCCCAAGGACAAGTCGGTGCAGGTCAACGCCACTGTGCGCAAGACCTCCGCGGGTGCCGCCGACAGCGTGCCAGTGGTGCCGGTAACCAATCTGGCCCGGACCATGCGGGACCTGCAGAAGCTCGGCGTCTGGCTGTACGGCCTGGCCGGCGATGCGCAGGCGTCGCTGTACTCGATCGACCTGCGCGGTAACGTCGGGTTGGTGCTGGGCGGCGAGGGTGATGGCCTGCGCCGGCTGACGCGCGAGAACTGCGACCAGTTGGTGAACATCCCGATGCCCGGCGGCGACGGCGGCGGTGTCGAGAGCCTCAACGTCTCGGTCGCCACCGGCGTAACCTTGTTCGAAGCGGTGCGTCAGCGGCTTTGAGTTTGCAGGGCGCGGGGACGACCCCGCCGCTCCAGTTCATCCGGGGACGGCCCCATCGATACGGAGAACGTCATGGCCTGGATCATCCTGCTACTCGCCGGCCTGTTTGAAATCGCCTGGGCGATCGGGCTGAAATACACCGAAGGATTTACCCGCCTGTGGCCGACGGTCGGCACCCTGACCGCGATGGCGATCAGTGTCGGCATGCTCGGCATCGCGATGAAGTCGCTGCCGGTCGGGACTGCCTACGCGATCTGGGTGGGTGTGGGCGCAGTGGGCACGGTCATCCTGGGCGTGGTGCTGTTCGACGAGCCGGTGAATGCACTCCGGGTCGGCAGCATCCTGCTGATCATCGCGGGGCTGGTCGGCCTGAAGCTGGCCACGCCGTAGCCTTCACCGCCGCAGCGGCATGGTGGCTATTTACGGCGAGGACGGCATCCGGGCCAGCGGAGCTACACCGGCCATCGGTCCCGGCCACGCATTGACGATTTTGCAGAACAGCTCGGCGGTGCGCTCGGTGTCGTAGACGGCGGAGTGGGCCTCGTTGGCATCCCATTCGAAGCCGGCCGCCTGCACCGCGCGGGCGAGCACGGTCTGGCCGTACGCCACCCCGGCAAGCGTCACGGTGTCGAATACGCTGAAGGGGTGGAACGGGTTGCGCTTGTGACCAACCCGGGTGACCGCGGCATTGAGGAAGTTGAGATCGAAGTGGGCGTTGTGGCCGACCAGGATCGCGCGTTGGCAGCCGTGCTTCTTGCACGCCGCGCGCACCGGGGCGAACACGTGGTCCAGCGCCGCGCGTTCTTCCTTGGCGAGCCGGAACGGGTGGTCCAGCACGATGCCGGTGATCTCCAGCGATTTGGGGTCGATATCCAGGCCGGGCGCGGGCTCCACATGGGCGTTGGTGGTCTCGCCGAGGATCAGCAGCCCGTTTTCATCGATATCCAGCGGCAGTACCGCGATTTCGAGCAGGGCATGGCGGTTCCAGTCGAAGCCGCCGGTTTCCACATCGACCACGACCGGCAGGAAGCCGCGGAAGCGGGTGGCCAGTGGCGAGACCGTTGACGCGTCAGGCGGCGCGGCGGGGGAGGGTGTTGCAGCAGTTGTCATCGCGGAAGCGTAGCAGACGGGTGCGTCAGGCTTGGACTGGCGTTTTTTTTCGGGTGCCGACAATGACGCCGCTCGCTCGCAGTTGTTGCAGCATCACATGGCCCTGTTCGATGAAGGCATCGTCGGCGGCAATCGCGGCTTCCGCGGCCAGAGCCCGCAGCTGGCTGCGGCCATCCAATGCGGGCTGTTGTTCCAGCCTCTGCAGCAGGCGGAACGTCAGCGCGCTGAGTTGCTGGAAGTGGACCTTTCCGGCGGCGTCGCGTTGCAGCAACAGGCAGGTGGGTTCGGTCGGTGGGGTGTCGGGTTGATGGTCGGGGCCGATCCGGTGCACGGGCCATGTGTACGACAGCGGCCACGCCAGCGGCGACACCAGTGGGCGGTCGTCGAGCAGGGCACCGGAGCCTCCGTTGGGATCGGGGGCGATATCGTCGGCGTGTGCTTCGCTGATCTGCAGGGCCAGTTCGACCCACTCGTAATGGGCCAGTTCCGGCAGCCAGGGCGGGGTGTCGCGTCCCGGTGCATGGGCGTGCGCTCCGGCAGGGTTGTCGTCCTGCACGATGCGGGTTTCCAGGTAGCGAACAAATTCGCGCGCCACTTCGGTGAACAGAGGGGTGCGTGAAGGATGGTCTCGATAGAAGTCGCGCACCAATGCCGACCAACGGTCGGTATCGGGCGCACCGCCCAGGATCCGTTTGATCACCGGGAAGTTGCCGGCCAGCATCGACTGCAGGTTGTTGAAGAACAACTCGCGATAGACCTTCAGCCGGCGCGCTTCGATACCGGTGGGCGGCGGCGCGTTGTCAGGATCGCGGATGTAGTCGCTGAGTGCGCGCTGGGCGTTGCTGCCGGTCGCTGCCTCGATGTTGCTGCGGTTGCCTGCACCGTTGGTGATGGAGTCCTCAGGCGACACGGGAGGCCTGGCCATGCGGCGGTTCGCGCTGCTCTGCTCGGTGCGGATCGAGATGCCGGCGCACGATATCCAGCTCGCCCAGCAACTCATCCAGCGGCGGCAGGTTGAAGTCGCGCTCCAGCAGCGTCGGGCGTGGGCCGAATGCACGGTAGGTATGCGCCAGCAACGCCCATACCGGGTCGCTGACGGCCGCACCGTGGGTGTCGATCTTGAGATCCGCGGCTTCGTCAAAGTGGCCGGCGACGTGGAGGTAGGCGATGCGTTCGCCGGGCAGCGCGTACAGGAAGTCGAGGGCGTCGTAGCCGTGGTTGGTCGCGTTGACCACGAGGTTGTTGACGTCCAGCAGCAGGTCGCAATCGGCGCGGTCGAGCACGGCGCGGATGAAGTCGATCTCGCGCATGGCATCGGGCGCGGGCAGGGTGGCGTAGTAGGAGATGTTCTCCACCGCGATGCGCCGGCCCAGTGCGTCCTGGACCCGGCGGATACGCGCCGCGACGTGGTGGACAGCAGCATCGGTGAACGGCAACGGCATCAGGTCGTAGAGCTGGCCCTGATCGTCGCTGCAGGCACTGAGGTGTTCGCTGTAGATCGGGCATTGGTGTGCGTCCAGGAACCGGCGCAGCTTGCCCAGGAAAGTGTCGTCCAGCGGACCGGGCCCGCCGAGTGAAAGCGATAGCCCATGGCACACGAGGGGATGGCGCGAGACGAGTTCCCGAAAGGCCTCACCCAGCGCGCCACCGACGCCGATCCAGTTTTCCGGCGCGGCTTCGAGGAAGTCGAAACTGCCTACCGGCGCCACCCGCAACTCCGGCAGCAAGCCGCGCCGCAGCCCCAGGCCGACGGCATGGGGTGCGAGCGTGGCGGTGGAGGTCATTGCGATGGGGCAGCCATGGCGGGTCTTACATCGAGCCGCACTTGCCCTCGCCGCACTTGCCTTCCGTGTCGGTCTTGGCAGGCATGTCGGCCTTCTTTGCAGCGCGGTGGGCCTTCATCTCATCGGCGTCGATGAAGCCGTCGCCATTGCCATCGTGGGCGGCGAACTTGCTGCTGTCGCCATCATGTGCGGCGGCGAATTCGGCTGGGGACAGCTGGCCGTCCTTGTCGGTATCCATCTTGTCCATGCCGCACATGCCTTCGCCGCACTTGCCCTCGTGGGCGGTTTTCTCGGTAGCTGCCGCGTCCTGTGCGCCGAGCATGTAGCCCTGCGCCAGCGGGGTGGCGGCAAATGCGGAGCTGGCAAGAACGGCGCCAGTGAAGACCAGGCTGCCGGCGAGGGCGGCACTGGCGGCGAAAACGGGCTTGTTCGACTTGTGCGACATGGTGTTGTCTCGTCATTAGCGGCCGCGCCGCGGTGGTGGTAATGCTAGCGCGGTTACGACGCAGGTGGATCAACGCGTGCCGGGGGCTCCCGGTCGGGGCGCCAACGTGTTGCTGTCATCCGCCTTCGGGCGCGGGGGCAGGTCGTCCTCGCCATGGACGAGGAACCAGACGTTCTCGGCGATGTTGGTGGCGTGGTCGCCGATGCGCTCGATGTTCTTGGCCATGAACAGCAGGTGGGTGCACGGGGTAATCACCCGCGGGTCTTCCATCATGTGGGTCAGCAGTTCGCGGAACAGCGCGGTGTAAGCGGTATCGATCGCGACATCGCTTTCGCGCACGCGCTTGGCGGCGGCCACGTCGCTGTCGCGATAGGCCACCAGCACGTCGCGCAACTGGGTCACTGCCAGCCGCCCGATCACCTGCAACCCGCTGATATGCGGCAGCGGTGGTGCCAGGTTCAGCGCGGTGGAGCGTTTGGCGACGTTGGCTGCGTAGTCGCCGATGCGCTCGATATCGGAAGTGATGCGGATCGCCGCCAGGATCTCGCGCAGGTCGCGCGCCATCGGCCCGCGCAGGGCAAGCTTCATGACGTCGTGGCTGATTTCCTGCTCGAGCTGGTCGATCGCCTCGTCGTTGTCGATGATCCGGGTGGCAGCCGAGTCGTCGCGACGGGATACCACGTCCAGCGCGGCTTCCAGTTGGGCGGCGGCCATCTCACCCATGCGCAGGGTCTCGTCGAACAGGCGCTGCTGTTCTTCGTCGTAGCTCTTGACGATGTGTTCGCTGGGAATCGGTGTCATGTCAATGTCCTCAGCCGAAACGGCCGGTGATGTAGTCCTCGGTCTGGCGCTTGGACGGGTTGGAGAAGATGGTGCTGGTCACGTCGTGCTCGATCAGGTCGCCCAGGTACATGAAGGCGGTGTAATCGGACACGCGCGCGGCCTGCTGCATGTTGTGGGTGACCATGACGATGGTGAAATCGTTCTTCAGCTCGGCGACGAGCTGCTCGATGCGGCTGGTCGAGATCGGGTCCAGCGCCGAGGTTGGCTCGTCCAGCAGCAGGACATCCGGGCGCAGCGCGATGGCGCGGGCGATGCACAGACGCTGTTGCTGGCCACCCGACAGGCCCAGTGCGCTGGCCCCCAGTTTATCCTTGACCTCGTCCCACAGCGCGGCCTGGTGCAGGGCGTGTTCGACGCGCACGGCCATCTCCGCCTTAGACAACTTCTCGTGGTGGCGGATCGCGTAGGCAACGTTCTCGAAGATCGTCATCGGGAATGGCACCGGCTTCTGGAACACCATCCCGACCTTGCTGCGCAGCCGGTTCATCGGGTACTTCGGATCGAGGATGTTCTCCCCGTCCAGCAGTACCTCGCCGCTGGCGTCCTGCTTGGGATACAGCGCGTAGATGCGGTTGAACACCCGCAGCAGGGTCGACTTGCCGCAGCCGGACGGGCCGATCAGCGCCGTGACCTGCTTCTCGGGAATCGACAGATTGATCCCCTTGAGCGCATGGAACTTGTCGTAGTGGAAGTCCAGCCCGCGCGCAGCGAGCTTGGCCGTCGCATCGATGGCGACTGCGGGGGACATTGCGTTGGTCATGGCCGGGGCCTTGTGGGTACGCGAAAGGGCGGGGCGTTGCAGGAGCTCAGTCATTGGACACCCGGTGGCGGGAGATGATGGCGCGGGCGACGAGGCTGATCAGCAGCACGAACCCGGTCAGCACCAACGCGCCGCCCCAGGCCAGGTCCTGCCAGCTCTCGTACGGACTGCCGGCGTACTGGTACATCACCACCGGCACGCTGGCGATCGGACCGGTGATGTCGGTGCTCCAGTACTGGTTGCCAAAGGCGGTGAACAGCAGCGGTGCGGTCTCCCCGGAGATCCGGGCCAGCGCCAGCAGGATGCCGGTGACGATACCGGGCATCGCCGAACGGTACATCACCTGCACAATCACCTTCCACTGCGGCACGCCCAGCGACAGCGCGGCTTCGCGCATCTGACCGGGTACCAGGCGCAGCATCTCGTCGGTGGTGCGCAATACCACCGGCAGCACGATGAAGGCCAGCGAGATCGCGCCGGCAATGGCCGAGAAATTGCCGCCGGCCTGCATGACGATCAGGGTGTACACGAACAGGCCCAGCACGATCGACGGCGCCGACAACAGGATGTCATTGACGAAGCGGACCACTGTGCCGATCCGGGTGCTGCGGCCATACTCCGCCAGCCAGGTGCCCGCGGCGATGCCCAGCGGGGTGCCGATCCCGATCGCCATCAGGCACATCACCGCGCTGCCGAAGAAGGCATTGCGCAGGCCACCCTCGGCCATGGGCGGCGGGGTGTCCTGGCTGAACAACGACCACTCGATGGCGCCGATGCCCTTGGCGACCAGCGTCCACAGGATCCAGCCCAGGAACAGCAGGCCGATCGCGGTGGCCACGCAGGACAATCCCAGTGCGACCACATTGCCGATGCGCCGGCGGCGGTACAGCGAATCGGCGACGCGCGCCGATGCGCGCTTGGGGGAGGTAGTGGAGGCGGCCATCAGTTGCCCTCCTTGCGCGACAACTGGGCCAGCATAAGGCGCGCGATCGCGAGCACGATGAAGGTCACGATGAACAGCACAAAGCCCAGTAGCAGCAGGGCGGAGCGGTAGGTTTCGGTGGCCTCGCCGAAATCATTGGCGATCAGCGCGGCGATGGTGGTGCCCGGCTCCAGCAGCGAGGCGGTGAAACGGGTCGAATTGCCGATCACGAACGCGACCGCCATCGTCTCGCCGAGTGCCCGGCCCAGGCCGAGGAAGATGCCGCCGATCACCGCCGAGCGGGTGTACGGCAACACGATGTCCCAGCTGACCTCCCACTTGGTTGAGCCCAGCGCGTAGGCGGATTCCTTCAGCCGCGTCGGGACGGTCAGGAACACCTCACGCATCACCGAACAGATGAACGGCACCACCATGATTGCCAGCACAATGCCGGCGGTGAGCATGCCGATGCCGATCGGTGGCCCCTGGAACAGTGGGCCGATCACCGGTAGCGTGCCCAGGTGCTCGTTGGCCCACGGCGTGACGTATTTGGTCATCACCGGCACCAGCACGAACAGGCCCCACATGCCGTAGATGATCGAGGGGATGCCGGCCAGCAACTCGATTGCGGTTCCAACCGGCCCGCGCAGCCAGCGCGGCGCGACCTCGGTCAGGTAGAACGCGATGCCGAAACTGACCGGTATCGCAAACAGCATCGCGATCGCCGCGGTGACGATGGTGCCGTAGATCGGTACCAGCGCCCCGTAGCGGTTTTCCACCGGGTTCCAATCGGTGCTGAAGAAGAAATCCAGCCCGGTGACCTGCAATGCCTGGCGCCCGCCCCAGAGCATCGACAGCGCCGCCCCGGCAAGCGCCAGCAACACGAACACGACGGTCGCAACCAGCGCGTAGCGGAACCAGCGATCGTTGCGCGCATCCTTGGAATCACGCGTACTGGTTGGCAAGGCAACGGTATTCATCAGTCCAGGAAAACTCCAAGTGGTCGTAGGGCGCATTGTTAATGCGCCCTACGTTCCGATGTCGTGCGTAGGGCGTATTAGGCGAAGCCGTAATACGCCGAACCCCAACCAATCACGGGGTCTTGAACTCCGCCGCCCAATACGCCTCGACCTGCGCCACCAGCTCCGCCGGCAACGGCACGTAATGCAATTGCGATGCCTGCGGTTGGCCGTTCTCCAGCGCCCACTTGAAGAACGCCATCGCGTCCGCGCTGCGCTTGGCATCCTTGGGCTGCTTGTACATCAGGATGAAGTTGGTCGCGGTGATCGGCCATGCCTCGGCGCCCGGGGCGTTGGTGATGACCAGGTTGAAGTCTTTCGCGCCAGCCCAGTCCGCGGTTGCGGCGGCGGCCTGGAACGACTCGGCGCTGGGGGCGACGAAATTGCCGGCGGCGTTTTGCAGCAGGGTATGGGACATCTGGTTCTGGATTGCGTAGGCGAGCTCGACGTAACCGATCGAGCCATCGATCTGCTGCACGTATGACGCCACGCCTTCATTGCCCTTGCCGCCGACGCCGTCGGGCCACTGCACCGACTTGCCTTCGCCGACCGCATCCTTCCATGCCGGGCTGACCTTGTTCAGGTAATTGGTGAAGTTGAACGTGGTGCCCGAGCCGTCCGAGCGCTGGACCAGGTTGATTTTCGTCGCCGGCAGTTCGACGCCGGGGTTGAGCGAAGCGATCGCGGGATCGTTCCAGGTCTTGACCTTGCCCAGGTAGATGTCCGCCAGCAGCGCGCCGGTCAGGCGCAACTCGCCGGGCTCGATGCCTTCAACGTTGACCACCGGCACCACGCCGCCGATGGCCGAAGGGAACTGGCCAAGGCCGGCCTCGGCTAGCTCGGCGCTGTCCAGCGGTGCATCGGAGGAGCCGAAGTCCACTGTCTCGGCCTTGATCTGGGCGATGCCGCCGCCCGAACCGATCGACTGGTAGTTGACCATGTTGCCGGTCGCGGTGTGGTAGTCGGCCGACCACTTGGAGATCAGCGGGAAGATGAAGGTCGCGCCGGCGCCGGTGATCTGCGCGGCAACCTGATCGGTGGCGTCTGCCGAGGCCGTCGAACCGGCGGTGGTGCCGGTATCGGTGGTCGGGGCTGAATCGTTGCCCGAGCAGGCGCTCAGAGCGACCGCAAGGGCGAGGGACAGGGCAGCGGTGCGGACAATAAATCGGGCCGGTGTCGGGTTCATGGGTAACTCCGTGACGGAAAGGGCCGGCTTGATGCCAGCGGGTTGAGCCTATGAAATGATATTTTTGTTACATGTGTATGACAGTCGTGCGGCTTTGTTACAGCGCTACCAATAGAACTGCGCACGCGCCTCGACGATATTGGGGTCGTCGCTGACACCAAGACGCTCGCTGTCGACCTGCACGTAGTTCAGGGCGAACTTGAAGTTTTTGCGCCAGTACAAATTGACGCCGGCGGTCAGTGCGTCCATCTGGCCGCCCTCGACCGTGCCGTCGTCGAGGTCGATCGTGTCGTAGCGCAGGCCAAGCTGCCACATGCCGCGGGCCGGGTCGGCCGGCTTGGCGGTACCGGGCACTCCGCCCTTGTAGCTCCAGCTCTCGCCGGTCAGGTTGTAGAGCGCGCTGAGGTAGCCGCCGCTGGCGCTGTAGTCGGCGTTGTCGTGGCGGCTGACCTCGCCTTGCATGTACTCGCCCTGCAGCTTGAACGGGCCCCGCACCCAGAACGCCTCGGCGCCGGTGGTGGCGAGGCGATCGGTATCGGTGAGCGTGCCGGAGTCGACCAGCCGCACGCCGGCCAGGTCGGCCTGCGGACGGGTGCGCAGGCGCAGGGTGTCAGCGTCGGTGTCTTGGTTCACGTAGGACAGGCCGAAATGAAGGATGTTGCCGTCCTGGTTGATCGGCGCGAAGGTGCCGCGAACGCCATAACCACTGCCATGGGCGCCGCCGCTGGTCAGTTCGCGACCGAAGCTGCTGGCGGTGATGCTCCAGTCGTCCTGGCCATAGCCATAGGCCACGCCGAGCCGACGCGATACCGCGAAGGTGTTGGTGGTCATCGCCTTGGAGATGAAGTCGTTGTTCTTGCTCGACGACAGCTCCTCCAGGCTGCTGGGCTGCTTGAACTGGCCGGCTTGCAGCGTGTGGCCATCGCCGAAGCCGTACTCGACGTTGACATCGAGCCACTTGTCGGACTTGGCGTCGTAACCGACCACCCAGTCGACGTTGCCAGGGCCCTTGCCCTTGAGCACCAGTTCCGCGCGGCGCAGTTCGTAGTCGTGGTCACTGCCGTCGCCGGGATCGCCATCAAGGTTGGCGACGTCGTTGTCGTACCAGCTGCCGTCGGTCTGGACCATGCCCTCGAAACTGATTTCGGAGCCGCCGATGGTGTCGATGGGGACGCCGGCGTGGATCAGTGGTGTCAATGCGGCGAGTGACAGGCCGACAAGGATCCGCGTTGTAAGACGGTTGGGTTTAAGTTTCATTGCGATGTGATGTCAGTACTGGGGAAGTACGCGCAGGTTAAAGGCCGCAAATGACAGAAATGTGACATCCCTGCAATTTTGTGACGTTTTGATTGCATTTGTGTGGAGGTGTCCTCCCCCGGTGACATGGCGACCTGTTGGTCAGTCCGGCCATGTCCCATCGTCGATGCGGACCCGTCCGGCCGGCGTTTGCCGGAACCCGGCCGCCTGCAGCGCCAGCCCGGACAGGTCGTCGGAAGGCTGCACCCGCGAATGTAACCGATAGCGACCGTTACCGTTGATGGTGAAGTTCGCCTCGACGCGTGGGGCGTCGGTAGTGGTCGGAATCGAGGCGAGCACGATCGAGCCGCTGTCGCCATCGCAGTGCACCGGCCCTTGTAACCGGATCGTCTCGGCGAGGCCAGGAACGACCAGTTCCGCCTCGACTGCGCCGCCGCCCTTTTGGCAGCGGCCACCGGCGAACACCAGGCTGGCGTTGTCGAAGGACAGGTGCGCGACCCGCCCCGGCAGCGGCTGGTCGATGTCCAGTTGCAGTTGCCCGTTGCTGTGGTCGATGCCGCTGCGGCGACCGCGCAGCAGGTCGACGGACAGGCCGGACGTTGCCAGCTCGAGCCGTTGCACGCCCAGCAGGAGCGACAGCGGCTCCAGCGCGAGGGTGGCATCACCCAGCGTCTGCCCGCGCCACTCGACCGAACGCAGGCGACCGGACCAGATCGACCCGGATGCGCCGTCCGCCGACAGGCCCAGCGCATCCGGGTCGATGCCGGAGCCCGCCGCCAATACCAGCCGCAGCGGCAGCGTCGCCAGCAGCATCAGCGCCAGGGCCAGTAGGAACCACAACGCCAGCGCGCGACGGCTCATGGCGATGGCGACCGGAAACTGGCTTGTACCTGCAGGCGACCGTTGCGTTCTGCGATGTCGACGGCCATCGGCGCGATGCCGTGCTGCTGGACCAGTCCGTCGAGCCAGCCCAACAACGCCGGTGCGTCGACCGCGTCGATGCCCACTTCGAGCACGCCGGCCTCGTCGATGCGCTGGCGGCTGACCGGCACCTGAGCGGCCGCGGCGGCATCGAGGATGGCGCGGGCAAAATCGTCGGGCGCGGATGCGGCGGGCCGCTGGGCCTGCAGGGTGCGGATCGCAGAGACCCCACGCGTGACCTCGCGCAGGTCGGCGGTGGCGCGGTCAAGGTGGTCGCGCGCCGCATCGCGGGCGCGCTGCAGGGGCGCGACCACACCGAACCACAGCGCGAACGCGGCGATCGCGGCGAACATCACCGCCAGCATCCGTTGCTCGCGGAGTTCACGCGATTGCCAACCGTGCCGGAGCTTGTCGAAGGTGCTCATGCCGATGGCCTCACGGTGATGGCGTACTGGTCGCGGCCGCCAGCGTCGCGACGGCCGGTCTCGGCCAGCTCCAATCCGGCTTCGGCCAGCGCGGTGCGGATGCGTTCCAGTGCGGCCGGTGCAGGTACCACCAGGGTGGCCTGCAGTTCGCCGTCGGCGTAGGCGAGGGCATCGAGTTCGGCGCCGTCGGTCGCCGCGACCGCCGCCAGCAACGCGGCGGCGGCGCGGGCAAAGCCGTCGCCGGCCTGTAGTTCGGCCAGCCGTGCACGCACCGGCGGCAGCGGGTCGGCGTCCTTGTCCAGAGCGGGCAACACCTCGCGGGCGCGGGTGTTGGCCTGGGCTTGCAGGTCGCGCGCGGCGACCTCGTGGCGGATCGCCTGCGCGGCCAGCAACACCAAGGGTGACACCACCAGCACGGCGGCCAGGATTGCCGCGCGGCGGTAGGCCGGCCAACCCTCGCGGTGGGTGGTCTTGCGGGCGAAGGCGTATTGCAGAAGGTCGATCGGCGGCGCCAGCGCATTGACGGCGAACGCGGCTTGGGCTTCCGTTTCAGTCAGGACGCGGCGCGGCCGTTCGCCGATGACCTGGTCGGCCAGTGCCGGTTCGGCGGCGAAGGCCAGCCGTTGGCCGCGGACCAGCCAATGACTATCCATGTCGACGGTGACGACCTCGCCGGCGTCGCCCGCGGACGCGTCGTCGGTCGAAGGCAACAACATAGGCATCGGCACCACGAAGTCGGGCGTCATGCCGAGCGCCGCGGCACGGTCGAGCCAGGCCTGCATCGTCGCCGACTCGACCGCGACCACCTGGCGGCTGCCGTCGTCCGCGGCCGGCGCGATCGCGAGATGCAGCGTGTCGACCGGGCCGGCGACATGTTCCGCGACCAGCACGCGCGCCGCCGCCACCGCCTGCACCGGATTGCGCGTCGGCAGCTCCAACCATGTCGACAGGCATTCGATGCCGGGTACAGCCAGCACCTGCCGGGAAGGGGGCTGGGTCGCAGCGGTGGTCAGGGGCGTACCGTCGTCGACCGTGCGCCGCGCGAGCACGCGGCCGCCCCCATCGACCTGAAGGCAGGTGGCCGCGGCTGCGGGCGTTGCCGGGAGCAACAGCAAGAGGGTGCTGGGGTTCATCGCGATGGGCTCACGCGGGGTCGTCATGTGGTTATTCCAGTGGCGCCAGGCGGCGCTCGACCAGCCAGGTGCGGCCGGCGTCGTGTTCGAACAACGCGCTCGACACCACCTGCGCGCCGGCGTACTCGATCTGCGACTGCAGGGCGAAGAACCGCGTCCACAGCGCGACCTGTTCCTTCGCCGACGCCAGCGGTTTGATCCCGTCCAGCAGCCGGTGCGACCAGAAGGTGTCGGCGTCCGGCCAGCCGCCAGGAGGGCGCGCGCGGATCAGCCGGCGTGCCGCATCCAGGCCGAGCGCACCGTCGGTCAGCATCACCAGCAGCACGGCATCGTCTTCTTCGAGAGTGTTGAGGTTGATCGGCGACAGTGTGTCGGTCGGCAACGCGCACACGTGCGGGCGCAGGCGGGTGTAGGTGTCGTCGTCGAAGCCGGCGATCGCGCGCAGCTCGCTGGGTTCGGCCAGCAGCGCGCCGCTGGTGCGCTGGGCCGGCGTGCGCGACAGGTAGGTCGCGTCCTCGGCGCCGAGAGCGCCGGGCACGCTGTCGGAATCGATCCAGTCCACCAGCGCGTCGACCAGTGCGTCGGCCTGATGCGCGGGGACGTCGAGCGCCCGCAGCAGCGCGCCGAACTGTTGGCTGCCCTCGTCGTATCGCTGCCACAGCTCGGGCGCACCCTTGACCACGCTGTTGAGGTTGAAGCAGGTGGTGGCGTCGGACAGCCGCGCGCTGATCGCGCCGTGCTCGACCGGGAATACGAACGGCCGGTCGTTCCAGTCGCCGACCAGCGTGGTGCGGCCCGGGTCGCGCGTCGACAGCCGGTCGATCTGCGCCATCGCCAGCGTTTCCGCGCCGCGTGCGTACCACTGCGCCTGCGCCATCGATTGCGCGTTGGATGCCCGGCGCAGGCCGAAGCGGATGTCGTCCAGCACGCTCATCACCAGCACCGACATCACCGCAACCAGCAGCAATACGGTCAGCAATGCGACGCCCGACTGCCGCTTCACGAACCGGCGCTTCACGAACTGCCGCCCGGCAGCAGGAACAACTGTTCGATCCGACCCAGTCCTTCCAGTTGCAGCTGCAGCCGCATGGCATCGGGCATCGCCGTCGCGCCGCCGGGCCAGCCGTCGATCCATTGGCCGCGGTAGTGGTAGCCGATCGTCGCCGACTCGATCCCCGCGAGCATCACCTGCGGCACGCCCGGCGCGGCACCGTCGAGCGCGGTGCGGACGCTGCGTTCGAGCTGGCCGTCGACCAGCCGGTACTCGACGTACTGCATCGATGCACGCGGTTCGGCGTCGGGATTGGTCCAGCCGCGGCGGACCAATGCCAACAGTGGCGCCGCGCCGGACATCGCCCGGCCTTCGCCCGCGGTGCTGCCGACGAAGGCGTTGCGCGCGGGCGTGCCGTCGCGTTCGCGCACCCGGCGCACGGCCGCCTGGGCGAGGTCGGCCTTGAGCAGGGCGCGCGCGCGCTGGAACTCGCCGAGCCGATCCATCCGCGCCTGCACCACGCCCTGGTTGTCGGCGGCGTACGCCATCACCGAGACCCCGACCGCCGACAACAAGGCGAAGACCAGCAGGGCGACCAGCATCTCGACCAGGGTGAAGCCGGCTGCCCTGGCGGCATCGCCGCCAAGCCGGCTGAACGCCGCGCCGCTGTGCTGCGTGGCCGGACTGAAGCCGCGTGCATTCATTGCACGCTCCGGAACACGTTGGCTTCCGCGGTGACGCGGTCATCGCCGGCGGGCATCACGTTGACGTCGATCCGGACGATCGCGGCCATGTCGGTCGGGCTTACGGTGCGGGTCCAGCGCCACTCGCGGTCTCCGGCGGACTCGGTGCCGGCGGATTGCGAAGCCAGTTGCGAGGGCGTCGCCAGCATCGCCTCGACCGCGCGGTTGTCGGCGACCACGCCGGCCAGCACGCGCTCCTCGATCACCACGGCGGTGCGGGTGTTCTCGCCGGCCAGGTTCAACAACGCCAGCGCGACCAGGCTGAACACCGCCATCGCGACCAGCATCTCGATCAGCGAGAAGCCCCGCGCGGGCCGATCAGCGCGGCGCATCGACCTTCACCTCGCCAGCGGCGTCCACGCCGACCCGGAGCTGTTGGCCGTTGCGCGCCAGCCGCACCTGCTCCTCGCGGCCGCCACCGGTCGGTTCGAACCGGAAGCTGACCTGCTCGCGGTCGCCATCGAGCATCGCGACGGTGCCATCGGCCCATGCCACCGGCCCGAACGCGCCCTCGTCCAGCGGCTCCCATTGACCGAAGTTTTGCCGCGCGAAGGCGTAACCCCGCGCGTCGACGACCACCTGCACCGCGCGGGTGGTCATGATCGCCTCCTCCTGCGCGCGTACCAGCCGCGCGGCGAGGGTGTCGGCTTCCCGCGCAAGCGTGCCGGCGTCACCCGGCGCGGTCAGCACTACCGCCACGCCCATCAACCCGACGATCACCAGCACCACCATCAGCTCCACCAACGTGAAGCCGCGCAGGCGCGCAGGGAGCCGCGAACAGGTGGGCTGGCGCGACAACGGTCAGTTCCAGTTGCCGATGTCGGTGTTGTCGGCTTCGCCACCCGCCGCGCCATCGGCGCCGAACGAATAGATGTCGAACGCGCCGCGCTCGCCGGGCTGGCGGTACTGGTAAGGGTTGCCCCACGGGTCGGTCGGCAGGCGACGGATGTAGCCGCCGCGACGGTAGCGCTCGGGTCGGGCGAGGCCGGAGGGCGCGCGCAGCAGGGCATCGAGGCCATACTCGGTGCGCGGGTAGACGAGGTTCTCGAGGCGGTAGGTCTCGACGGCTTGTTCCAGCACCGACACGTCGGCGCGGGCCTTCTCGACCATCGCGCGGTCCTGGCTGGGCATGACGTTGATCATCACCACGGTGGCGAGCAGGCCGATGATGACGATCACCACCATCAGTTCGACCAGGGTGAAACCGGCGTTGTTGCGGCGGCGCGGAGTGGGGGTGGCTTGCATGGGGTTTCCTCAACCAAGGACCAGGGAATTGAACTGCAGGATCGGCAGCAGGATCGCGAGCACGATCACCGCGACCACGCCGCCCAGGACGACGATGATGATCGGCTCCAGCAGGCTCATCGCGACCGAGGTGAAGGTGTTGAATTCACGTTCGAGGTAGTCGGCGGCGCGCTCCAGCATCGGTGCCAGGCGGCCGCTGTTCTCGCCGCTGCCGGTCATGTACAGCAGCGTCGGCGGGAACACCCCGGCGCGACGCATCGCGCTCGACAGGCTGCCGCCTTCGCGGATCGAGGCGACCATGGTGTCGGTCGCCGCGCGCAGCACCCGGTTGTGCACGGTGCGTGCGGTGATGACCAGGCCCTCCATCATCGGCAGGCCGCTGGCGAGCATGATCGACAGCGTGCGCGCCATCTGCGCGGCATGGACGTCGCGGACGAGGCGGCCGAGCAATGGCGTCTTCAACACCAGCGCGTCGAAGCGCAGCCGGAACGGCGGGCGTCGCAGCATCCGCATGAACGCCACCACGCCCAGGGCCAGCAGCACCAGCGCCAGCAGGCCCCAGTTCGCCATCAAGTCGGAGATGCCGATCACGATCCTGGTCAGCATCGGCAGCTCGCGGCCCATCGAGTCGAACTGCTCGACCACCTTGGGCACCACGAACGCCATCAGCGCGATCACCACCGCGACCGCCGTCAGCGCCAGCGCCGCCGGGTAGACCAGCGCGGTGACCAACTTGCCGCGGACCTCCTGCTCGCGTTCGAGCAGGTCGGCGAGGCGCTCGAGGATGTCGGGCAGCGCGCCGGAGCCTTCGCCGGCGGCGACCATCGCCCGGTACAGCGGCGGGAACGCCTTGCCCTGGCGCGCCATAGCGTCGGACAGGCGGAAGCCTTCAAGCACCTGCGCGTGGGTGGCCATCAGCACCCGACGCACCGCGCGCTTCTCGGCCTGCGCGCCGATCGTGCGCAGCGCCTCTTCCAGTGGCGCGGCCGAGACCAGGGTCGCCAGCTGGCGGGTGACCAGGGCGACGTCCTTGGTGGTGAAGCGGTCGAAGACGCCCGCGAGCGACCCGCCGGGCGCCGGCTCACCCCCGACGCGGGCCGGTTCCAGCCGGACCGGCACCAGGCGCCGGCGTTGCAGCCGCGCGCGGGCGTCTTTCGGGTCGGCCGCGTCGAGCCGGCCGCTGCGGTTGCGGCCGCGCTCGTCGAGCGCGTCGTAGTCAAACGCCGGCATGGCTGGCGCCCTCAGCCGGCATCGGGTGGTTGTCGTCGTCGCGGGTCACGCGCAGCGCTTCTTCCAGCGTGGTCGCACCACTGGCGACCGCGGCGCGCGCCGATCCCGCCAGTCGGTCGGCGCGGGCGAACGCGGCACGGGCGAGGGTGTCCTCGTCGGCGTTGTCGCCGATCAGTCGGCGCATTTCGTCGTCGATGGCGATGGCTTCGTACACGCCCATCCGTCCGGCGTAACCGGTGTGGTTGCAGCGCGCGCAGCCGACGGACTGGTAGAGCATGCCGTCGAAGTCGCGGCCCATCAGTCGGAGGCCCAACGCATCGGCCGGACGCGGTGCGCGGCAATGCGTGCACAACCGCCGCACCAGCCGCTGCGCCAGCACCAGCCGCACGGTCGAGGCGAGCAGGAACGGTTCCATCCCCATGTCGCGCAGCCGGGTGATCGCGCCGACGGCGTCGTTGGTGTGCACGGTCGACAGCACCAGGTGGCCGGTCAGGCTGGCCTGCACCGCGATCTGCGCGGTCTCGGGATCGCGGATCTCGCCAACCATCACCACGTCCGGATCCTGCCGGAGGATCGCGCGCAGCCCGGCGGCGAAGGTCATGCCGACCTTGGTGTTGACCTGGGTCTGGCCGATGCCGTCCATCGCATACTCGACCGGATCCTCCACGGTGAGGATGTTGCGGCTGCCGTCGTTGAGCAGGGCCAGTCCGGCATACAGGGTGGTGGTCTTGCCGGAGCCGGTCGGGCCGGTCACCAGCACGATGCCGTTGGGCACGTGCAAGGCCTTGTTGAACGCGGCCTCGACCGCGGCCGGCATGCCGAGCTGTTCCAGTGTCAGCGTGCCCTGGTCCTTGTCGAGGATTCGCAGCACCACCCGCTCGCCGCCGCGCGCGGGCAGTGTGGACACGCGCACGTCGAGCGCCTTGGCGCCCATCGCCACCGAGATGCGACCGTCCTGCGGGATGCGCTTCTCGGCGATGTCGAGCCGTGCCATCACCTTGACCCGCGACACCAGCAACGGCGCGATCCGGCTCGACAGGCTGACCGCCTCACGCATCACGCCATCGATCCGGAAGCGCACCCGCAACGCGGCCTCGGACGGCTCGATATGGATGTCGGAAGCGCCCAGCCGCGCGCCCTCGGCGATGAGGCCGTTGATCAGGCGGATGATCGGGGCGTCGTCCTGGCTTTCCAGCAGGTCGGCGGTGGCCGGGATGTCCTCGACCAGCGAATCCAGGCTGCCGTGCATGTCGAGCTGGTCGACCGCCTCGGTGGTGCCGAGGCCGGCGTCGGCGTAGACCTCCGACAGCTTGCGGTCGAACGCGGCGCGCGGCAGCCGCGCGACCTGCAGTGGCCGGCCGAGCGTGCGACGGACCTCGATCAGCGGGGTCGCCGTGGCGTCGTCGCGCAGGCCGACATGGATCGATTCCGTATCGGCCGCGCCGTCGAGCACGACCACGCCGTGCCGCTTGGCGAACGCGTAGGGCAGCGACGGCAGGGCGGCGGTCATGGGGTGGGCAGGGCTTCGGGGGTCACGGCCCCGGCGGCCGGCGCCGGGTTGCTTCCGACCGGCGGCGCCACCGGTGGATTCGTGCGCAGGTAGTCGCGCACCAGCACGTCGAGTGCCGCCTCGCGCTGCTTGCCGTCATCGAGCTGCAGCTGCGAGTTGCGCATGTAGTCGTAGCGCGGCGCGGTCACGCGCTGGGCATCCTCCGGTCCGCCGACGATGGTCGGGCGGATGAACACCATCAGGTTGGTCTTGTCCTTGGACCGGCCGGTGGAGCGGAACAGGCTGCCGAGGATCGGGATGTCGCCCAGCAGCGGTACCTTGTCGACCGAACTGCGCTCGGCCTGGTCGAGCAGGCCGCCGAGCACGACGATGGCGCCGTCGTCGACCAGCACCCGGGTCTCGATCTCGCGCTTGTTGAGGATCAGCTCGTTGAAGTCGGCCGAGACCGGCCCGGCGATCGACGACACTTCCTGCCGCAACTGCAGGGTGATGCCGCCACCGGCGTTGATCTGCGGGGTGACCTCCAGCTGGATGCCGACGTCCTGTCGTTCGATGGTGCGGAACGGATTGGAATTGCTGTCGCCGAGTACTTCGCCGGAGGTGATCGGCACTTCCTGGCCGACCAGGATCCGCGCAGGCTCGTTGTCCAGGGTCATGATCGACGGCGTCGACAGAAGGTTGGAACCGTTGTCGCTCTTGACCGCATTGATGATCAGCCCGAACAGGGTGTCGCCGGCGCTGCCCGCGATGCCTGCCAGCCCGCCGGTCAGCCCGAGCAAGGATTGCATCGCGGCGTTGCGGGCGGTCTCGGCGAGGTTGGAGTCGTCGTCCTTGAGCAGCGCCGCGCCGGCCAGCTCGGTGATGCCCGGCCCGGAGTTGCGGAACTGGCTGATTCCGAACGGCACGCCGTCCTTGTTGGCGGCGGCGATCTGCGCGCCGAGCTCGCTGGCGGCATCGTCGGAAATCTCGACCACGATCGCCTCGACCAGCACCTGTTGGCGGCGCACGTCGAGTTGCTTGATCACGCTCAGCAGGGTGCGCTGGGTTTCGGGGTCGGCGTTGATGATCAGCGCGTTCTGGCCGGGCGCGCGGACCAGGGTCGGGCGCTTGCCGGGCACCGCCGAGATCAGCTGGCCCTGGTTCGTATCGATGCTGACGCCGGCTGCACTGGCGCTGACCTGGGTCTGCGCACCGGTGTCGCCCATCGCGTCGGTGGGTTGCCCCACCAGTTGCTGCAACACCGGCAACAATTGTTCCGCGCTGGCGTGCTGCAGCTGGACCACGTGCAGGTCGCCGGTGCTTTCGGCGCGGCGGTCGAGTTCCAGCACCATCTGCACCACGCGCTGGATCACCTCCGGGCTGCCGCGGACCACGATCGAGTTGCTGCTCGGCACCGGCAGGATCGACATCGCCGCGTTGCCGCCCTCGGCCCCACCCATGCCGAACAACTGGTTGACGGTGGCGGCGATCTCGCGCGCCGAGCTGTTGCGCAGGGTGACGGTGTCGATCGAGGCGCGGTCGGTGTCGATCTGGGCGATCAGCCCGCGGATCCGGCGCAGGTTGTCGGCGTAGTCGGCCACCAGCAGGCTGTTGCCCTGGGGGGTGGCGATGACCACGCCGCCGCGGCCGACCAGCGGTTTGATGGTTTCCGCCGCGATCCGCGCGTCGACCCGTTGCAGGGCGATGATGTCGGTCGCGAAGCCGGTCGCGCCGCCGCCCGCCGAGCGCGGCTGCTGCGCGGCGGTGTCGTCGGGGACGACGCGGTAGGTGCCGGCGCCTGCGGGCACGGCGATCAGGCCGTTGGCGCGCAGGATCGTCAGCAGCACGCCGAGCAGTTCCGACTCGCTCATCGGCTTGTCGTTGGAGAAGTTGACCGTGCCCTGCACACGCGGGTCGACAATGAAGTTGGTGCCGGTGGCGCGGGCCACGTCCTGGATGAAGGCGCGGATGTCGGCGTTGCGCACGTTGAACGCCTCCGGCTCGGCGGCCGACTGCGCGATCGCCGGGTGCATGGGTTGCAGCGCCAGCGCGAATGCAAGCACGGCGGCGAGGAAGGGACGGCTCATCGGGGTGCCTGCAGGGTGGTGGTGTGGGTCTTGCCGTCGCGCTGGTACTGGATGGTCAATTGGGCCTGGCCTTTCAGTTCGTCCTGCAATCCCGCCAGCCGGGCGGGGTCGAGCGGGCGTCCGTTGACCGACAGCACCACGTCGCCGGGTCGCAGGCCGGCCGGTTGCAGCAGCGCGGCGCCGGCGCCGGCGGTGATTGCGTAGCCGCCACCTTGGCTCTCGATGAGGCCGGTTGCGGTCGATGATTGACGCGGCATCGCAGGGGTACCGGTCGATGCGGCCGGGAAGGGGGGTGCGGTCGCGGCTGGCGGCGCCGTCGGCCTGAGGTTGCCAACCGGCAGCGTCTTCGCTGCGGGCGTGGCGCCCGCGGTGGCAAGCGGCGGCAGCTCCAGCCGGTGCCGGGCACCATTGGCGGCCAGCACCGCGTGCTCGGTGCCGACGGATTCCAGCACGATGCCCGGCGCAATCTCGTGGCTTACCGCGTACGACGCCTGGTCGCCATCCTTGCCAAGGATCGCCGACCCGCGCATTGCCGAAGCAGTGCCACCGTCGCTGCGCACGCCGAACAGGGTGTAGCCGAGCGCATCGCGGCTTGCGGTGCTGGGCGCCCGGGCGGAGCGGAAGAACACATCGGTCAGCGGCAGGGATGGCGGGGCCGGAGGGGCAACCGCGGGCCCGGTCATCGCACCACCGATCGGCCCGGTCGGGGTCAGCGCCAACCACGCCAACCGCGCTACCTGCAGCGCGAGCAGTGTCACCAGCACCAGTTCCGCCCCGACTGGAAGCCGGGCGCGCCACTGGGTGAACTGGTCAGGGGAAAGCCGGTTGGGAAGCAAGTGCATGGGTCCTGCGGAGGCCGGGACACCGATATTTCAGGCGTGCGCACAGGATGAGATGGTTTGGTTACGGTTTGATTGCAGTTGACACATAAGGTTGCGGCGACTGTCATGGTCCGCGGCGGACAATAAAAAGCCCGGCAGGTTTCCCCGCCGGGCCGCTGCGTCCGGCCACTTCCCCAAGCGCCGGCCACGGCACGCGATGCCTCAGAACGAGGCGCTGATCTCGAACGAATAGCTGGTGCCCAGGTCGTAGCGCATCACGTCGGCGCGACCGCCACCGAACTCCTGGTACTCGCTGTATTCCTCCCCCAGCAGGTTGCGCGCCTCGAAGCCCAAGGTCATGTCGGTGTCCCAGAGCCGGAAGCCCTTCTTCAGCACCAGGTCGACCGTGGTGCCCGGCTCCTGGATGTAGTCGGGCTGGACCACCACGGTGCCGTCGGGCGAGTAGCCGTTGATGCCGCGGGCGTTGATGCGCTCGCTGGCGTAGCCGACGAGCAGCGTGGCCTGGCTACCGGTTTCCGGGTTCTCGATGCCCAGCTGCAAGTTGGCCAGATGCTCCGACTGGCCCTGCAGGCGGCTGCCATCGAGTACCAGCTCGGAGGCGGCCTGCGGGCGGCCGTTGCCGGCAAGGGTGTAGGCGACGTCGCCGTCCTCGACCTGCACTTCCGAATCCGACCAGGTGTAGTTGGTGCCGAGGAACAGGCGGCTGTCACCGGCCCAGTCGAACGGGCTGCCGAAGTACTTGCGGAAGTCCAGCTCCAGGCCGTACACCAGCGCCGATGGGGCGTTGATGAAGCTCTGCTGCCAGCTCGATCCCGAGCGGCCGTTGAGCACCATCTCGACCGGATTCTCGATGTCCTTGTAGAACAGGCCGGCGCTGAAATACTCGCCCTGGTCGAAGTACCACTCGTAGCGCAGGTCGAGGTTGAGCAGCTCGCTGTCGACCAGGAACGGGTTGCCGATGACGAGACGGTCGCTGTCGAGGTCGAGGTACTGCTGCGGCGCCAGTTCGCGGAACTGCGGGCGGGCGATGGTCTGCGACGCGCCGAACCGCAATTGCTGGTTTTCGGCGAAGTTCCAGGTCAGTGCGAATGCCGGCAGGAAGTAGTCGTTTTCCAGTGGCGCCGCGGTCGGCAGTGGCTGGCCTTCGTTGAACAGGTCGATTGGCCGCACCTGCTGGGTCGCGTCCTCGTAGCGCACGCCGACGGTGGCGCGCACGGTGCCGGTCAGCTGCGACTCGGCCTCGATGTACACCGCGCTGGTTTCAAGCGAGGCGTCATACGCGGCCGCGCCGGTGCCACCGGTGGTCTCACGCAGGGTCAGGTAGCCCTGGCTGATGTTGTAGTCCGACAGCAGGTAGTCGGGCCGCTGGTAGCGCTCGTAGAACGGCAGGTTGCCGAGCGACAGCAAGCGAAACTCGCGCGAGACCGCATCACGCTCGGTTTCGGACCAGGCGCCGCCGAAGTTCACGGTGATATCGCGCTCGGTCGGCAGGCGCCAGCTGACGTCCACGCCGGCGTTGTCGACGCGCTCGTTGACCTGGCTGAAGCGGGTGTAGTTCTGCGCCTGCGAGGCGTCGTGTTGCCAGAAGCCGTCGGCGTCCTCGCGGTAGCGGAAACCCTTCTCGTACGGCGCGTCGCGGCTGGCGCGCGAGTGGCTGGCGCGCCAGTCGATCTCCAGGTCGCGGTATTCGCCGAACGCGTGCTCGCCGGTCAGCTGGGTGTTGATCATCTCGCGCTCGAACCAGTGGGTGGTGTCGTCGCGCACGTTGTCGCCGGTCAGCAGGCTGTAGCCCTCGCTGCTGCGGGTCTCCTTGTCGGTGTCGTGGACGTACATCGTCATCAGGCCGACCCGGTGGCCGTCCCAGTCGACCGCGGCGCCGAGCAGTCCGTTGATGGTGGCGTTGTTGGTGGTCGACATGAACTCGTAGTCGCTCTGCACCGCCATCGCGCCGTTCTCGACCGCGCCGTCCTGCTGCACGCCGAGCTGGGTGCGCCAGCTGTTCTTCATTGCCGCGGTGGCGACCAGGCCGAGCCGCACGTCGTCGCCGACGTCATAGGCGTTGCCCATGCTGATCTCGGCGTTGAAATCCGGGTCGATGCTGTCGGTCGCCTGCAGCAGGTTGAGCGGGGCGTTGGTGAAGCTGCGCGCGATCTTCTTGACCTCGTCGCTGCTGAAGTCGCGCCCCGGGGTGATGCGGTTGCCGGTGGCAATCGCGTCCTTCAGCTCGGCGGTCATCTTGCGGGTGCCGTCATCGAAGCCGAAGTAGTCGGAGTCGCCGCCGCCGTAATGGGTCAGGCCGGCCTGGAAGGTCGTCTCGCTGTTGCCGCCGGTGCCGATCTTGAAGTCGAGAAAGGGCTCCTCGGGGATCACCGCGCTGGACAGGTTGATGGTGCCGCCGCCGAACTCGCCGGGCATGCTCGCCGAGTAGGTCTTCACCACCTCGATGGTCTGCAGTACGTTGGTCGGGAACAGGTCCAGCGGCACCACGCGCTTCAGCGGTTCGGGGCTGGGCAGCGGCGAGTTGTTGAGCAGGGCCGAGGAGTAGCGCTCGTTGAGGCCGCGCACGTAGACGTAGCGGCCATGGTTGAGGCTGATGCCCGCCACGCGCCGGAGCGCATCGGCAGCGGTGCTGTCGCCCTGGCGCTCGAGGTCTTCCTTGGAGACGTGGGTCATGACGGCTGAGCTGAGCAGCATCGGCTCCGGGATGTATTCGCCCTGGACCTGGACCGCGTCCAGTTCGGTCGCCTGCATCGGCGCGGCGGCTGCGGCGGTTGCGCTTGTGGCGGCGGGGGCGGGGGCGGACTGCGGCGGTGCGTTGGAGACCGTCTGCGCCAGCGCGATGTTGGGCGCGAGCAGGGCCGAGATGGCCAGAAACAGGCCCGTGCGGGCGGTGGTGAGCTTCATGAGTGGCAGCCTTTCAATGGGTTCGGTGCGTCCGAATAAGCCGATGCCGCGGCCCGGCCGCGGCATCGATGGGGGCCCGGGGTCGCGGACACCGACCCCGTTTCCCGTGGCGTGGCGGCCGCGGCTGCCACGCCCGTTGTCGCCGCTCAGCAGTCGTCGGCGGTCAGGCCGCAGGTCCAGCCCTGCCACCAGGTGTCATTCGCATCCTTGACCGCGCCGATGTAGTCGACGTCGACGAAGGACGCGTTGATCGCGGCCAGGCCGGCGTAGGCCGGTACCGCCGCCTCGGTGGCGCCGTTGATGAAGCCGGCGGTCAGGGTCGAGGCGCCCGTCGAGTTGTTGCTGCCGGCGTTGAAGGCGATGGCCTCGGCACCGGTGGCGCCAGCGGCGAACGGCTCTGCGCACGACAGGAAGGTCGAATCGAAGGTGCCTTCGGTGGTGGCCGACTGGAACTCGACGCAGGCCGGCGCGCCGCCGGTGATCACCGCGTTGTAGTAACCGACCAGGGTGCCCTGGTTCAGCACCACCGCGTTGTCATGCCCGGCGCCGACGAAGGTGACGTTGGCGAGGTTCGGCATCGAGCGGTATGGCAGGTCCTGCGAGCTCATCTCGTTCATGCGGTCGCCGCCACCGGCGCGCTGCACGACCAGGCCGAACTGGATGCCGCCGCGGAAGCCGGAGTCGGTGTCGAAGGTGTCGTCGTCGTTGCCGGTGCCGACCAGATACTTGCCGTTGACCGTGCCGCCGAACCACTCAAAGCCGTCATCGGAGCTGTTGTGCACCTGCACGTATTCGACCGTGGTGCCGGTGCCGAGGCCGGCCAGGGTGATGCCGTTGAGCTCGACGTCTGGCAGGACCTCGAAGCCGGAGTGCATCACGCGGACGTACTTCAGCACGCCGGTGTTGTCGGCGTCGTCGTTGCCGCCGTAGTAGCCGTTGGCGCCTTCGACCTGCGCTTCGCAGGTGGCCGTGCCCGGCTGTGCGGTGCCCGGGCAGGTGCTGATCGCGGCACGGCCGAGCAGCACGAGGCCGCCCCACTGGCCGATCGAGTCGATGTCGGTGCTGCCTTCGACGCTCTGGCGGCTGGTGAATACCACCGGCTCGGTCGCGGTGCCTTCGGCGAAGATCTGCGAGCCGCGGTTGACCATCAGGAAGTCGGCGCCGGCGGAGCCGAACACAGTCACGCCCGGCTCGAGGGTCAGCGTGCCCTTGTTCGCGCCCGGTGCCGGGTTGGCGGCGTCACCGCCCATGTCCATGCCGACATCGGTGCGGCCGTTGACCGAGTACACCACCCCGTCGATCTTCGGGACCAGCAACTCGCCGACGATGCGTGAGGGCAGCTGGCAGTTGAGCAGGCCGGCGACTTCGCCGACATCGCTGGTGCCGGTCGGGCACTCGGCCGCGGTCGGCGGCGGGGTGGTCGGCGGAGTGGTCGGGGGCGGGGTGGTCGGCGGCGGGATGGTCGGCGGCGGCGGGAACGCGCCTTCGCCCGGCGAGGCCACGTTGTCGGAACCACCACCACACGCGCTGAGCGCGAAGGCCGCGGCCAGGGTCATCAACAGGGTCTTGGAATTGCTGGAAGCAGCCATTTGCACGATCTCTCCGATCACGGGTTGGGTCAATCCACGGGAAACAGATCGGTCAACCGGCACTTTCCATTGCGACCGGGTGCTCTCCGCGTCCCGTAGCGAAGTTTCAGGAAATCTTTATAGGCCCGGTTTGTGACAGCTCGGCTTCAGTAAGCGCGGTTTCTTGAGCCAGCCGATGAAACCCTGGTCGGGTCGCCGGTATAAAATTCGCCGCCGTAAAGAAGCTGCAATCAAGCTTTGTCACACTGGCGTCATGAAACGAGAACTCGCCCCCGACACCGTCGAATGGATCCTTGGTCAGGCACGCGCGGGGCAGCCACCCGACACGCTGCTGCAACCCTTGCTGGAGGACGGCTGGGAGCAGGGCGAAGCGACCGAGGCGGTCGAGTCGGTGGTGCGCGAATGGCTCGATTCGCACGCGCGTGGGAGCGGGTTGCCGCCGTCGGTGCCGGTGCCGTCGCCGATCGAACTCAACGGGCCGTCGGCATTGCAGGTGGGCGACCACGAGGTGTGCGTCCTGGCGAGTCTGCTGCTGCCGCGGGTGATCGTGTTCGGCGGCCTGCTGGGTGACGACGAATGCGACGAGCTGGTGGAGATGTCGCGGCCGAAGCTCAAGCGCTCGACCATTCTCGATCCGGACAGTGGCGGCGACGAGGTGCATGTCGACCGCACCAGCGCTGGCACGTTCTTCCCGCGCGGCGGCAGCCCCCTGTGCAGACGGATCGAGGCACGCATCGCGGCGTTGCTCGACTGGCCACTGGAGAACGGCGAAGCGCTGCAGATCCTGCGCTACGGGCCGGGCGCGCAGTACCGGCCGCACCACGACTACTTCGACCCGGCCTGGCCGGGTTCGGCGGCATCGCTGGCGCGCGGCGGGCAGCGGGTCGGCTCGCTGGTGATGTACCTCAACACCCCGCAGCGCGGTGGCGCGACCACGTTCCCCGAGGCCAATCTCGAAGTCGCCGCGGTCAAGGGCAACGCGGTGTTCTTCAGCTACGACCGCCCGCACCCGATGACGCGCTCGCTGCATGCGGGCGCGCCGGTGGTCGAGGGTGAGAAGTGGATCGCGACCAAGTGGCTGCGCGAACGCCGCCACGATTGATGCGTCAGGTGGCCGTGGTGGCCGGGACCGGTTCGCCCGGGGTCTTGTCCCTGTAGCGGCAGATGTCGCGGATCGCGCAGTGCGGGCAGTCCGGCGTGCGCGCCTTGCAGACATAGCGGCCGTGCAGGATCAGCCAGTGGTGGGCATCGCGCAGATACTCCTCCGGGATCGCGCGCACCAGGATGTCCTCGACCGCACGCACGGTCTTTCCGGGCGCCAGGCCGGTGCGGTTGGAGACCCGGAAGATATGCGTATCGACCGCCATCGTCGGCTCCCCGAATGCCGTGTTCAGCACCACGTTGGCGGTCTTGCGGCCCACGCCGGGCAGCGCCTCCAGCGCGGCGCGGTTATGCGGAACCTCGCCGTCGTGGTGGTTCAGCAACAACTGCGCCATCGCCACCACGTTGGCGGCCTTGGTGTTGTACAGGCCGATCGTGGCGATGTACGGCTTCAACCCGTCCACGCCAAGAGCCGCGATCTGCTCCGGCGTGTTGGCGACCGCATACAACTTGCGGGTGGCCTTGTTGACGCCCACATCGGTGGCTTGCGCCGACAGCGTCACGGCCACCAGCAGTTCATAGGGTGTGGTGAATTCCAGCTCGGTGGTCGGGTGTGGATTGAGCTGTCGCAAGCGTGCGAACACCGCATCGATTTCGACCTTGGTCAGCCGTGATCGCGCCGGCCGCTTGCGGGGGGTTGGGCGGGTCAACGGCCGGCCCCGCCGGTTCCCGGGTTGCCGGCGGCTTTGGCTTTCGCCCGCGCCAGGGCAGCGGCAACCGCGACCGGAAGGGCCGGCTGAGACGGGTCCACGCCGGCGGTTCCGGCTGTCGCAGCCACATCGGCCTCTGCTGGTCGCGCCGGCGCGCTGCGTTGCGCCGCGCGCTCGGCGCGGCGACGCTCAAGACGCGCATCGCGGGCGCGGAAACGTTCGCGCGCGGCCAGGGCGCGGATGCGGTCCGCGCGCGCAGCCACGAGGCGCGTATGGCAGTCCACGCTGCAGCCGGGGCACGGCATCGCCTTGAGCAGTCCGAGCTGCAAGGCGCAGTCCACGTCGCCATCCATCAACGCAATGGCGACCGGATGCACGCTGGCCCCGCATGGGTCCTCACAGCCGCAGATGCAGGCCCCGGCCATGAGTTGTCAGCTGCCCTGGAACGCCGGTTTGCGGCGTTCCAGGAACGCGCTGGTGCCCTCGCGCATGTCGTCGGTGGAGAACATCAATCCAAATTGCGCAGTCTCGTACTCCAAACCTTCTTCAATCCCGCACTCGCCGCCGACATTGATGCAGTCGATCACCCCACGCAGTGCCAGCGGCGCCGACGCGGCCAGCTGTGCGGCCAGCTTCATTGTTTCGGCCAGCAAGTCGGCGGCGGCCACAGTGCGATTGACGATGCCCAGTTCACGCGCCCGCGTCGCGTCGATCGGCGCGCCCACCAGGCACAACTCCATGGTCGCGGCCCGGCCGGCCAGCCGCAGCAGTCGCTGGGTGCCGCCGAAGCCGGGAATGAGGCCAAGATTGACCTCGGGTTGACCGACCTTGGCGGTATCGGCGGCGATGCGCAGGTGGCAGCACATCGCCAGTTCCAGGCCGCCGCCAAGCGCAAAGCCATTGATCATCGCGATCACCGGCTTCGGCATTTTCTCCACCCGTCGCATCAGTCGTTGTCCCCGCAGCGAGAAGTCACGGCCCTGGACCGCCGTCAGGCCGTTCATCTCGGCAATATCGGCGCCGGCGACGAACGCCTTGCCGCCAGCGCCGGTCAGCACCACGCAGCGCACGCCGGCATCGTCTGCGGCCGCGTCAAACGCCAAGTGCAGTGCGTCCAGCGTCGCCGCGTTCAACGCATTCAGTTTGTCCGGGCGATTGACGGTGATGATGCGAACCGCGTCGTGGTCGGCGGTGGTGACAATGGAATCGGGCGGAGGAGCATTTGACATGAACGGCGTTTTCCGGTGAAGGGTCGTTTACAGTGGCCAATGGAACTTGCAAACCCAGCGTGCGGTCTGATTTGTTCGTCAGTGGCGGTTAAGCGCTGGCGTCGTTATCCTAGCGCGTCCTATCGGGGCTGTTGACCGATACGGGCATCCTATCGGGGCGGTGTCGCCGCTTCGCGCCATCACCGGAGGTTTTACCGAATGAAGTTGCGTTTGATTGCGGTCGCCGTAGCGGCCCTGACCCTGACCGCGGGCCAAGCCTTCGCGCAGGACATCTCATCCGAGAAAGGTAAGTTGAGCTACGCGTTGGGTTATGACGCGGGCAATGATTTTGCCCAACTCGCAGCGTCGGGGGAGCAACTGGACTCTGCGTCCGTGGCCAAGGGCCTGCAGGACGCCATGGCAAAGACCCAGCCGGCCGTTCCCGCCGACCAGTTGCGCCCGGTGTTCGAGAATTTCCAGAAACGCCAGCAAGCGCGCGCGCAGCAGGCGCAGGCGGAGTGGAACAAGCTCGCCGGTGAGAACAAGACCAAGAGCGATACCTTCATCGCCCAGAACAAGGCCAAGTCCGGCGTCAAGTCCTTGGCCAGCGGCGTGCAGTACCGGGTGATCGAGAGCGGCAACGGCGCCAAGCCGACCGCCGCCAGCAGCGTGGAATTGCTGGTCGCCGGTCCATTCCCGTGGGGCGAGCGCCCCCAGGGTGAAGCCGCACAGGCCCGTGCCATGCCGGCGATGAAGCTCAGCGAAGTCGAAATGCCGGCCATGCGTGAAGTGCTGCAGCAGATGCCAGCGGGCTCCAAGTGGGAAGTCACCGTCCCGTCCGACAAGGCCTACGGTGCGGACCCACGTAGCGGGATCCCGCCGAACATGGCCGTGCAGTTCGAGATCAAGCTGGTCGGCGTCAAGTAATACACACTGGAGCAGTACGTTCAGGTGCTTCTGCAAGTCGTAGTCTCCGTCGCGCCGGCTTGCCCGGCGCGATTTTTTTATGAGTGAGCTGCCATGAATGCCCCTTTCCCCGTCATGCTCAGTCCCTGCACCGGCGTGTGTTGCCTGGACGAGCATGGCCGGTGCGAAGGCTGCTACCGCACCGGCGACGAGATCGCGCGCTGGTCGACGCTGGGCGATGACGAGCGGTTGCGGCTGATCGAGGACGTGCTGCCGTTGCGCGAAGCCGGGCAGGGATGAACCGATCGCCCCTGGTCGCCCGCCTGCCCGAGGCGTCTCGCCTGGAGCGTGCGTTGTACCCGCTGGCGGCGCCACCCACGGGTCCGTGCTGGAACCAGGAAGGGCTGTCCGACCTGTTTCCGGCTTCGGCCGTGCATGCGGATGCGGCGGTATTGGTTGGCTTGGTACCAAGACCCGACGCGACCCAGGTCATCCTGACCCTGCGCACGGATGCCTTGCGTCATCACGGTGGCGAGGTCGCCTTTCCCGGCGGACGAGTGGAGGCCGGGGACCAGGACGCCATTGCCGCGGCGATCCGGGAGACCGGTGAGGAGATCGGTGTCGGCGCCGACCAGATCGTACCGCTGGGCTTGCTGGATCCGTTGTTGACCATCACCGGCTTCCGGGTGTTGCCGGTGGTGGCGGTGATCGACCCGGTCCACGTGATCCGCCCCGACCCGGGTGAGGTTGCCGAAGTCTTCGAGGTGCCACTGGATTTTCTGCTTGATCCGGCCAACCTGGTCGATCTGAAGGTCGACTATCGAGGGCGGACCCGCCTGCTCCACGAGTATCGCTATCCAGCGCGACGGATTTGGGGCGCCACCGCGTTTATCCTGTTGAATCTACGGCAGCGGCTGGAGAACGTGAAATGAGCACGCATTCGGGTCGTGGCGGAAGCGCGCCAAGGTGGCAGGCGCTGGTTTCGGCCAAGGCGCTATCGGCGGCACTGGATCGGGACGACGTGATCGTGCTTGACGCGCGCTCGTCATTGGCCGATCCGGCCGGCTGCGAAGCGGCATACCGACAGGCGCATATCCCGGGCGCACGATTCGCCGACCTGGACCGCGACCTGTCCGACCATCGAAAATCCGGTGGCCGCCACCCATGGCCGGATGCTGCGGATTTCACCGCACGACTGGGCGCGTGGGGTGTCGAACCGACCGGTCAGGTCGTGATCTACGACGCTGGTGACGGCGCGCTGTCGGCGGCACGCGCCTGGTTCCTGCTGCGCGCGCTGGGTCACCGCGACGTGGCCGTGCTCGACGGTGGCTGGGCCGGCTGGATCGCGCTGGGACTGCCGACCGAGTCCGGCCTGCCCGAGATACAACCGAGCCGCTACGTCGCGCAGTTCGACCGCAATCGCCTGCTCGACGCCCCGCAGCTGCAGGCGCATCTGGCCAAGGGCGGCATGCTGCTTGACGCGCGCGCGCCAGAGCGCTTTCGCGGCGAGGTGGAGCCGATCGACAAGGTCGCCGGCCATGTGCCCGGAGCGATCAATCGCCCCTACAGTGCAAACCTGCGTGATGGTCGCTTCAAGCCGGCCGCGGAACTGGCAACCGAGTTCGCCGGCTTGCTGGGCGACAGGACGCCGCAGGACGTGGTGGCGATGTGCGGCTCCGGCGTCACCGCCTGCCACCACCTGCTCGCGATGGAACTCGCTGGCCTTCCCGGTGCACGGTTGTTCACCGGTTCGTGGAGTGGCTGGATCGAGGATCCCAGGCGCCCGATTGCCCAGGGTGAAGCCCGCTAGGAGAGGCCCGGACGACTCGTCATCTCCGAAAACCCCGGACCCCGAAAACCCCGGACAACTCGTCATCCCCGCGAAGGCGGGGATCCATGGACTTTGATCGTTCGGCACGTAACGCCCATAGATGACCAGCCCATTGGGCTGTTGTGGAGCGCTTCCCGCCTTCGCGGGAATGACAGGAGTAGTTCTTCCCTGGGTTACTTTTTGAGCTTGGCGACCATGGCGTGCAATGCCGCCTGGGTGCCGGGCTCCATCCATGCGTTGACGAAGCGCTCCAGCTCGATGTGTTCGGGCTGCAGCGCTTCGATCACTGCGGCGCGTGCGATCTGGCGGGTGTGTCGCATCGCTTCGGGCGGCAGCACCAGCAGGGTCTGCAACCATTCGCGGGCACGTCGGCTGACGGCATCGGGATCGTTGACCGGGTCCATTGCGACCAGCTCGTCTACCAGCCCGATCTGCAGCGCGCGCGCCGCGTCGACCATCTCGCCGGCGACCAGCATCCGCTCGGCGCGGTGTGGGCCGACCACGCGTCGCAGCAATCGCTGGACACCTTCCGGGGCGATCAGGCCGACCTGGGTCTCGTTGAGGCCGATGCGGTAATCGCCGGCGGCCATGACCCGGTAATCGCAGCACAGTGCGTATACGCAGCCACCGGCAGGCGCATGGCCGGAGATCGCCGCCACCACCGGTATCGGGCACGAGGCCAGTGCCCGGGCGACGCCGAAGAACGCCTGCCACGCATCGGTCAATGCGCCCCGGTCATCGCCCAGCGTGAGCAGGTAGGGCACGTCCAGGCCGGCCGAGAATATCTTCGGCTGGCCGGACAGAACGATGCCGTGGATATCCACAGCGGTGACGGCGGCATTCAGCTCGTGCAGCAGTTCGCGGCACAGGCCCGGCTCCAGCGCATTGACCGGCGGCCGGGCGAGCTTCAACTCGATGATGTTGCCGTGTTCGACGCGCTCGATGAGGGTCAAGGGTTGTCCCCGGCGCGCCATCGATAGCGGACGGTATAGGTCAATCGGCTCTCGCCACCGGCCGCAACCGGTACCTGGAACTCGACGTGGTTGGCGTCTTTTTTGGTCGCGGGTACGCTGCTGGCAACAATCTCCCAATCGCTCCACCGCGGCAGTTGTTCCACCACCTCGATGGTCGCATCGGACTTCTTGGCGTTGCCCAGGACAATGGCGAACGACTCGGTGATCGTGCGGCCGGCCCGGTCCAGCTCGAAATCCGTGGCCTCCCGCTTGGCCGTCAGGTCGAACACCTTGCCGACTTCCAGCCGGATGTCGGCCCCGGCGGGCGTGTGTTGCAGCATCGACTCGCCAAGAAAATCAGCGCCATCGAATACCCGGATCCGCCCGGCGGGCAGGGGCTGGCCCAACCCGGCCGCCTCGGTGTTGTCCACCGATACTGTCGCGTTGACCGGCAGCGTGCCGGTCTGGCCGTGGCGATCGGGTTGGATCAACGGTGTTGGTGGCTGCCATTGCTGTCCACCGGCATCGACCACGTAAGCGCGCTCGCACGCGATCGCGGCGCGGTGGGCGAACAACGGGAAGCGCTCGGTTCCGCCGTCGCTCAGGCTGACGGTATCGGGCAGTTGGTAGGCGTGGTACTCGCCCGATGTCCGCTGCTCAGGCATCGGTGCCGCAGCGACGAGGGCCATGGTGTCCTCAGCGACACTGCGTCGCGCATAGTGCTGGGTCTGCAGCGGCGCCCGGTTGGGTTCCCCCGCGATCAGGGTCAGCCGGGCATCGGCGAAACCCACGCCGGCACGATTGATGACCATCGCGGCGCCATCCAGCGCCAGCTTGCAGCCCGGGGCGTCGGCAGGGTCCAGCGTCGCCACGTATTCGGCGCGCCATGCCATCCCGCCCATCGGATAGCTGAGCAGGAAGTCGGCGTCGCCGGCGTTCTGCGCCCGCACCGTCCATCGAAGTTCCGCCTGTTGTGGAAACAGGCGGGTGCCGTCGAGCACGCTGAAGTTGTCGTAGTCGCTGATGACCTTGACCCGGCCATCGCCCATTGCCAGCGTCAGTCCCGCATTGGCGGCCAGCAACACGCCCGTATCGGTCTGCTTGGCGTTGCCGGCGGTGTGTTCGACCACGATTCGGTGGCCGATCATCTGGGCGATGACATCCTGCGTGCTTTCCAGACCGGCAATGTAGCGTTGTGACGTTATCGAGACGCCGGTCGATTTGGGGCGCAACAACGCAGCCTCCACGTCCATCGACGGTGGCACGCTGGTGGCGGAGATCGAATTCAATCCTTCGGTGAGCGTGTAATGCAGCGGCCGCTCCACCAAGGCGTAGCCGGGCATGCCGGCATGGGCCTGGCCGGTCCCGGCGAGTGCGTCGTAGGCACCGCTGTAGATGCTCAGTTGGGTGATGCCGGCTTCCGCGGCGGCGGCGTCCTTGTCGGCGGGCACGACCGGTGGCGCCACCGGCAGCGCATCAGCGCCACTGGGCGCGGGATCCTGGGAGCAGGCGGCGAGCGCGCAGGCGGCGACGAGCAACGATAGGGTGCGGTGCATCGGAAACTCCGGAATCAACCTGTTGGTATCATAAGCCGATGAAGCCCCTCCGCGTCCCCCTCGCCGCTGTCCTATTGGCAACTGCGTTCAGCACGCCGCCGGTTATCGCCGCCGATTGCAGCCCGGTAGTAACCGCAGGATGGGTGCGTCTGCCACCCATTTCGATGCCGATGCTGGCCGGGTTTGGCACCATCGATAACGCTTGCGACGCGCCAGCAAAGATCGTTGCCGCCAGCAGTCCGGCGTTTGCCGATGTATCGGTGCACGAGACGCGCATCGTGGACGGCATCAGCAAGATGCGCGCGATGCCGGAGCTGGTAATTCCTGCGCATGATCATGCCAGCCTCGAGCCCGGTGGCCTGCATCTGATGCTGATGGATCCGCACGCGCCGTTGCAGGCCGACGATACGGTCGTGATCGACTTCCGACTGGAAGATGGCACCCAGGTGCGCGGCCTGTTCCAGGTAAGCAAGTCCAGGTAATCAAGTCCAGGTGATCAAGTCCAGGTTGCGCCAGCCGGGCGACAGACGTCTGGAACCTACTGGGCCTGGCAGGCCTCACGCACGCTCGAGGGCAGCGCGGCGGCCTGGCCGCTGTCGCGGTCGATCCACACCATCACCACGTTGCCGTCGCAATACAGGATCTGCGGGTCCTGGGCATCCACGATGCGATGGCCGACGGTCACGCTGGTATTGCCCAGCCGCTCGACAAACAGTTCGATCGACACCTGTGCCGGCCAGGTGATCGGGCGACGGTAGTTGAGCTGGGCGGCGGCAACTACCGGGGCGACATGGTCGTCCATGCCCTGGCCGGGCACGCCGAGCATCCACTGCAAGCGCGCTTCCTCCAGGTAGCTGAGGTACTTGGAGTTGTTGACGTGGTTGAACGCATCCAGGTCGCGCCAGCGCACCGGCATCGGTACCTGGATCAGTCCGCGCGGGGAGGGTGCGGCGCTGGTTTCGATTGTGCTCGTCGCTGCCGGTTTCGGCTCGGCACGGGGCTTTTTCGCCGCCGGCTTGGCGGGCTTTTTTGAGGTCGCGGTTTTCGCCGGTTCGCGTTTGCCCGATGCCGGTTTTACCGCTGCTTCTGAAGCGGGCTTTGTTGCAGCCGATTTCGCCGCAGCTTTGCGCGGCTTGGCCGGCTGCTCAACCTTGCCCGGCTTTCCGGGGGTGCTTCTGGATCCGTCGTTATCGCTCATGCGGCAGTCTTCTTCCTGCGGGTCTTGGGCCCGGTCGAGGTGACCTTGGGCAGAGTGCCGGCCGCCTCGTCATTCGCCCGCGATCGCTCCAGCATCGGGGCCAGGAAGCGGCCGGTGTAGGAGTGTTCCAGCGAAGCGATGTGTTCGGGCGTGCCGGTAGCCAGGATGGTACCCCCGCGATGGCCTCCCTCGGGTCCCAGGTCGATGATCCAGTCCGCGGTCTTGATCACGTCCAGGTTGTGTTCGATCACCACCACCGTATTGCCGTCATCGCGCAGGCGGTGCAACACCGCGAGCAGATGCTCGATGTCGTGGAAGTGCAGGCCGGTGGTTGGCTCGTCGAGGATGTACAGCGTCTGTCCGGTATCGCGCCGCGACAGCTCCTTGGACAGCTTGACGCGCTGCGCCTCGCCGCCCGACAACGTGGTCGCCGACTGGCCCAGCTTGATGTAGCTCAGGCCGACATCGATCAGGGTTTCCAGCTTGCGCGATATCGACGGGATCGCGTCGAACAGTTCCAGCGCGTCCTCCACCGTCATCGCCAGCACGTCGCTGATGCTGTAGCCCTTGTAGAGGATCTCCAGCGTCTCGCGGTTGTAGCGCTTGCCCTTGCACACATCGCAGGACACGTACACGTCGGGCAGGAAATGCATCTCGACCTTGATCAGCCCGTCGCCCTGGCAGGCCTCGCAGCGCCCACCGCGCACGTTGAAGCTGAAACGTCCCGGCGCGTAACCGCGTGCGCGCGACTCGGGAACCTGCGCGAACAGTTCGCGCAACGGCGTGAACAGGCCGGTATAGGTCGCCGGGTTGCTGCGCGGGGTACGGCCGATCGGCGACTGGTCGATGTCGACGACCTTGTCGAACAAGTCCATGTTCTCCACCGACCGGTAGGGCGCGACCGTGCGTGAGGCGCCGTTGAGCTGGGTGGCGGCCAGTTCGTACAGGGTGCTGTTGATCAGGGTCGACTTGCCCGAGCCGGACACCCCGGTGACACAGGTCAGCAGGCCGGCCGGGATCGCCAGGTCGACATCCTTCAGGTTGTGCCCGGTGGCGCCACGCAGGTGCAGGATCTGCTTCGGGTTCGGCTTATGCCGCTTGGCCGGGATCTCGATGCGTTTGCGGCCGCTCAGGTATTGCCCGGTCAGCGAGCGTGGCGCGGCCATGATGTCCTCGAACGAGCCCTTCGCGACCACCTCGCCGCCGTGCACCCCGGCGCCCGGGCCGATGTCGACGATGTAGTCGGCCAACCGCATCGCGTCCTCGTCGTGTTCCACCACGATCACCGTGTTGCCCAGGTCACGCAGGCGGGTGAGCGTGCCCAGCAGACGCTCGTTGTCGCGCTGGTGCAGGCCGATGGACGGCTCGTCGAGCACATACATCACCCCGACCAGACCGGCGCCGATCTGCGATGCCAGGCGGATCCGCTGCGCCTCGCCGCCGGACAGCGAATCGGCCTTGCGCTCAAGGGTCAGGTAATCCAGTCCGACATCGACCAGGAACTTCAGCCGGTCGCCGATTTCCTTGACGATCCTGACCGCGATCTCGCCGCGCCAGCCTGGCAGGTGCAGGCGCTTGAAGAAGGCCAGGGTCTCGTCGATCGGCAACACCACGATCTCGGGCAGGGCGTGGCCGTCGACGAATACATTGCGCGCCGCGCGGTTCAGCCGTTGGCCACCGCAATCGGTGCAGGCGCGCTCGCTGATGTACTTGCTCAACTCATCGCGCACCGCCGACGATTCGGTTTCCTTGTAGCGCCGTTCCAGGTTTGGGACGATGCCCTCGAAGCGATGCTTGCGCTGGTGGCGGCTGCCGGCCTGGGTCAGATAGGTGAACGAAATCGTCGCGTCGCCGCTGCCGAACAGCACCGCCTGGCGGATCTTTTCGCTCAACTGGTTCCAGGGCGTCTCGACGTCAAACTGGTAGTGCTTCGCCAGCGACTGGATCAACTGGAAGTAATACGCATTGCGGCGGTCCCAGCCGCGCACCGCGCCGGCCGACAACGCCAGCTCGGGATGTACCACCACCCGGGCTGGGTCGAAGTACTCCGCCATGCCCAGGCCATCGCAGGTCGGGCAGGCGCCGACGGGCGAGTTGAACGAGAACAGTCGTGGCTCCAGCTCCTGCAACGAGTACTCGCACACCGGGCAGCTGTACTTGGAGGAGAAAAGCAGCGGTGTGGCATCGGTGTTGTCCAGCGACATCACCTGGGCCATCCCGTCACCCAGCTTCAGCGCGGTCTCGAAGGACTCGGCCAGGCGCTGCTTCATGTCCTCGCGCGGGCGGAAGCGGTCGATCACCGCCTCGATGGTGTGCTTGCCGCGCAATGCCAACGGTGGCACCGCATCGATCTCGTGCAACTGGCCATCCACCCGGACCCGGACATAACCCTGCGCGCGCAGCTGATCAAACACCTGGGCATGTTCGCCCTTGCGCTCGCGGATCACCGGCGCCAGCAGCATGTAGCGTTGTTCGGCAGTGGCGGGATCCGCACCCAGCGCTATTACCTGGTCGACCATCTGGCTGACGGTCTGCGCGGCCAGCGGGTAGCCGTGGTCGGGGCATCGCGGCGTGCCCACGCGCGCATACAGCAGCCTCAGGTAGTCGTAGATCTCGGTGATCGTGCCAACCGTGGAACGCGGGTTGTGCGAGGTCGATTTCTGCTCGATCGAAATCGCCGGACTCAAGCCCTCGATCAGGTCGACATCGGGCTTTTCCATGATCGACAGGAACTGCCGCGCATAGGCGGACAACGATTCGACATAGCGACGCTGGCCCTCCGCATAGATGGTGTCGAACGCGAGCGAGGACTTGCCCGAGCCGGACAGGCCGGTGATCACGATCAGCTTGTCGCGCGGCAAATCGAGATCGACATTCTTGAGGTTGTGCGTCCGCGCACCGCGGATGCTGATGAATTCCATCGCCATCGAAAGACCTGCAAAATGGGGGAAGGCCGTCGGCGCAGCCGGCGAACCGGTAAGCGTAGCCAGTGCTTGAAATGGGGGCAAATCGTGGAAACCGAAGAACCACGGTGGATTTGTGCCTGTCCGGTTCATCCAGCAGGTCAGTGACGGTACGGGTTGCCGCAACCCCCTGAAGGGCCTACAATTCCGCTTCTGTCTGCCCTCGACGGCATGGCAAGGACCAAAAATAACTACAGAGGAAACTGGTCATGTACGCAGTAGTAGTCACCGGCGGTAAGCAATACCGCGTCATGCAGGGCGAGACCCTGCGCGTGGAACTGCTCGAAGCCGAAGCCGGCAGCGAGATCAAGCTCGACAACATCCTGATGCTGGGCGATGGCGAGGGCGAAACCACGCTCGGCGATGCGCTCAAGGGTGCCATCGTCAGCGCCAAGGTCATCGGCCACGGCCGTGCGGACAAGATCCGCATCGTCAAGTTCCGTCGCCGCAAGCACCACCGCAAGCAGATGGGTCACCGTCAGCATTACACCGAAATCGAGATCACCGGCATTGCCGGTGGCGACAAGAAGTAAGGAGCAGCAGCCATGGCACATAAAAAGTCCGGAGGCTCGACCCGCAACGGCCGCGACTCCAACCCGAAATACCTCGGCGTCAAGATCTATGGTGGCCAGGCGATCGATGCCGGCAACATCATCATTCGCCAGCGCGGCACCCAGTTCCATCCGGGTCCGGGCGTCGGCCTGGGCCGCGACCACACGCTGTTTGCGCTGGTCGATGGCAAGGTTGATTTCTCGGTGAAGGGGCTGAAGAAGCGCCGCACCGTGAGCGTCATCTCGGCGTGACCCACGCCGGTCAGGCCACGGCTTGACCTGGTGACGAGTCACCCGTGAAAGGCCCCGCTGCGGCGGGGCTTTTCGTTTCCGGGATATCTTGTTGTCCCGGGCACCGTGGTATCCGATGCCCACCGTGCAATCGCATCATCCAGATATTTACCGAGGTCTTGCATGAAACTCGTCGATGAAGCCGAAATCCAGGTCTCAGCAGGCAACGGCGGCAACGGCTGCGTTGGTTTCCGCCGTGAGAAGTACATCCCGCTCGGCGGCCCCGATGGTGGCGACGGCGGTGCCGGCGGCAGTGTCTGGGTCGTTGCCGACGAGAACCTCAACACCCTGGTCGATTTTCGCCACCAGCGTCAGTTCCGCGCCGAACGCGGTGAGGACGGCCGGGGCCGGCAAATGTATGGCAAGGGCGGCGGGGATCTGGTTATCACCGTCCCGGTCGGGACCGTGGTGATGAACGTGGAGACCGACGAGTCCATCGGCGACCTGGTCAGCCACGGCGATCGCCTGCTGGTCGCCAAGGGCGGGCAGGGTGGCTTGGGCAACATGCATTTCAAGAGTTCGGTCAATCGCGCCCCGCGCAAGGCGCTGCCTGGGCTACCGGGCGAGGAGCGGGTGCTCAAGCTGGAGTTGAAGCTGCTGGCCGATGTCGGTCTGCTGGGCTTCCCCAACGCGGGCAAGAGCACCTTGATCCGAGCCGTCTCGGCGGCGACGCCCAAGGTCGCCGATTACCCGTTCACCACCCTGTATCCCAACCTTGGCGTGGTCAGCGTGGAGCAGTACCGCAGCTTCGTGATCGCCGACATCCCCGGCCTGATCGAGGGCGCCGCCGATGGTGCCGGCCTGGGCGCCCAGTTCCTGCGCCACCTGCAGCGCACCAGCCTGTTACTGCACCTTGTCGACGTTGCGCCAATGGAAGGCGGGGTGGAGATCAGTCCCGCCGAACAGGTGCGCGCGATCGAGCGCGAGCTCGAAAAGCACGACCCGCAGCTGCTGGCCAAGCCGCGCTGGCTGGTGTTCAACAAGTCCGACCTGCTGCTGGAAGAGGAGCGTGAGGCTACGGTAAAGGCGATTGTCGACGAGCTGGATTGGAAGGGCCGCTGGTTCCTGGCATCGGCCATTGGCCGCGAAGGCACCTGGCCGATCATGCTCGACATCATGGCGTTCTTCGACCGCCAGAAAGCCGATGCGCTGGAGGCAGCCGCTGAAGCTGAAGCCGTGGCGGAAGCCAATGTCAACAATGATGCCGTCGGTTGAAGCCCCGGGCTTTCGTGGAAACGACCTGCGCGTCTGCCTGCTCGCCGTATTTCGATCGCCCATGAAAAAACCCGGCCTGGGCCGGGTTTCTTCATGCGGCTTGATTGCCCCGGAAGGGCAACCCGACTCAGGCAGCGGTCTTGATCGCCTTGATGCGGGCGGTCAGGCGGCTCTTGTGACGGGCGGCCTTGTTCTTGTGGATCAGGCCACGCGAGCTGAATCGATCGAGGATCGGCTGGGCAACCTTGTAGGCGGCCTCGGCGGCAGCGGCGTCGTTCTCGCCGAGGGCCTTCAGCACCTTCTTCACGGAGGTGCGCAGCATCGAGCGCTGGCTCGCGTTGCGGGCGTTGCGCACGACGGTCTGCTTGGCGCGCTTCTTGGCGGACTTGATGTTTGCCACTGTGTATTCCTGAAAAATTGATTGCTGCGGGTAAGAGAGAATATGGTACGGCGGAAAATCAGACCTGAAAGTATGGGGGATTCAGTGGCTTGCGTCAACAAAAGGAGCCAGCATTGAACATGCCTGCGCCCGGCCGCGGCAGCCGGCAAAGCGGCATGTTGCGCTCCACCGCCGTATTCAGTGCGATGACGTTCATCTCGCGCATTGCCGGCTACCTGCGCGACTGGCTCCAGGCCAGCCTGTTCGGCGCCGGGCCGGCGGTCAGCGCGTTCGTGGTTGCCTACCGGATCCCCAACTACCTGCGCCGGATCTTCGCCGAAGGCTCGTTTGCCTCCGCTTTCGTGCCGTTGTTGTCGGAGCTGAAGCAGCAAGGCGACGGTGAGGCGCTGCAGGACTTCCTGGACCACGTTGCCGGCGCGCTGCTGGCGGTGGTAGTGGTGGTCAGCGGCCTGGGCATCCTGGCCGCGCCGTGGGTGGCCAGGTTGTTTCTCGCCTTCGCCGACCCGAGCGAATCGGAGCTGATACCACTGACCGCGCAGATGCTGCGGATCACCTTCCCGTACCTGGTGTTCATCTCGATGACCGCGCTGGCCGGCGCAGTGCTCAACAGTTTCAAGCAGTTCGGCTTGCCGGCGTTGACCCCGGTGCTGCACAACCTGGCGATGATCGGCGCGATGTTGTTTCTGGCCGGCTACCTGGACGTGCCGGAGAAGGCGCTGGCCTGGGGCGTGCTGATCGCCGGCATCCTGCAGATGCTGGTGTTGTGGCCGGCGATGGGGCGGTTGGGGCTGCGGCCACGGTTCAAGTTCAACCTGCGCCACGAGGGCGTGCGGCGGGTGATGAAGCTGATGCTGCCGACGATTTTTTCCTCGTCGGTATCCCAGGTAAACCTGCTCGTCGGTACCGTGTTCGCGTCGCTGCTGGTGCCCGCCGCCCAGTCGTGGCTGTATTACTCCGACCGGCTGACCGAGCTGCCGCTGGGTTTGTTCGGGGTTGCGATTGGCACCGTGATCCTGCCGCAGCTGTCGCGCCATCACGCCGACAAGGACACCGACGGGTATACGCGTTCGCTCGACTGGGGCCTGCGGATGGTGCTGCTGGTCGGCCTGCCTGCCGCCCTGGGCCTGGCGCTGCTGGCCGAGCCGCTGACCGCCTCGTTGTTCCGCTATGGCGCGTTCACCCCACAAGACACGCGGATGGTCAGCTACGCACTGACCGCGATGAGCATCGGCATTCCCGCCTTCATGCTCAGCAAGGTCCTGTTGCCTGCGTTCTACTCGCGCCAGGACACCCGGACGCCGATGCGCGCGGCGATCATCACCGTGATCGCCAACGTCCTGCTGACGATCGCGCTGGTGACCCCGTTGTGGTGGATGGGAGTGCCGTTCGCCCACGCCGGCATCGCCGCTGCGACCGCGATCGCCGGCATCATCAACGCCGCCTTGCTCTGGCGCTACCTGCGCCGCGACGGCGTCTATCAGGCGCAGTCGGGCTGGGGTCGCTGGTTGCTGCGCATCGGCCTGGGGCTGGTGGCGATGGCGGTGGTCGTGGTGCTGATGCGCGAGTGGATTGGCGACTGGACCGCGATGCGCGGATTGTGGCGCTGGATCTGGCTGCTGGCCGTGATCGCCGCCGGCGCCGGTGCCTATGGCGTGGTGCTGTTGATCGCCGGGCTGCGCCCGAGGCACCTGCGGCAATAGAGAGGGTATCGCCGCGAGCCGGCTATACTTGCGCCGATGAGCAGGCTGTTTAGAGACGTCGACGGCGGGCCCCGATGCCCGCACGGCAGTGTGGTCTGCATCGGCGCCTTCGATGGCCTGCATTTGGGGCATCGGGTACTGGTGCGCCACGCGGTGGCACGGGCGCGCGCGCTTGGCGTGGCGTCGGTCGCGCTGAGCTTCGAGCCGCTGCCGCGTGAGCTGTTCGCCCGGGGCGACCCGCCGCCGCGATTGTTGTCGCCGCGGGCCAAGGCCGAGGGGTTGTTCTGCCTCGGGGTGGACCAGGTCGGTCTGCTGCGCTTCAAGGCCAAACTGGCGGCGATGAGCGCCGAGGACTTCGTGCGCGAAGTGCTGGTCAAGCTGCTGGCAGTGGACGAGGTCTGGGTCGGCCCGGGCTTCCACTTCGGCAAGGGTCGCGCCGGTGATCTCGCCCTGCTGCAACGGATGGGCGCCGAGCTTGCCCAGACCGGTCAGGGGTTCGTTGCCGGCCAGATCGAGCCGGTCCTGCTCGATGGCGAACGGGTCTCCAGCACCCGCATCCGCGAAGCGTTGCAGGCCGGCGATTTCCCCACCGTCACGCGCCTGCTCGGACGGCCTTATTCGATCGGTGGCCGGGTCGTGCGCGGTGCCCGGCTGGGACGCACGCTCGGTTACCCGACCGCCAACCTCCGCTTTGCCGGCAAGACCCCAGCCCTGTCGGGGATCTATGCGACCCGGGTGCACGGCATCGGCGAGGCGCCGCTGCCCGCCGTGTCCAGCCTCGGTACCCGGCCGACGGTGGACGGCATCGAGCCGCTGCTGGAAACCCACCTGTTCGATTTCGACCGCGACCTGTACGGTCACCGGATCGAGGTCGAATTCGTCGCCAGGCTGCGCGACGAGGAAAAGTTCGATGACCTGCCAGCGCTGACCGCGCAGATGCACCGTGACGCCGAGCAGGCGCGCGCACTTTTAACGCAACAAGAACCTCGAGTCACCGCGTGAGCGATAACAAAGCCCCCAATCCCTACAAATCCACCCTGAACCTGCCATCGACGCAGTTCCCGATGCGCGGCGACCTGCCCAGGCGCGAGCCGGTCACGCTCGCGCGTTGGGATCAGGACGACCTGTATGCCCGCATCCGCGAGAAGGTTGGCGGCCGCGGGAAAAGCTTCGTCCTGCACGACGGCCCGCCGTACGCCAATGGTGTGATCCACATCGGCCACGCGGTCAACAAGGTGCTCAAGGACATGGTGGTGAAGTCGAAGCTGCTGTCCGGCTTCGACGCGCCCTACGTGCCGGGTTGGGATTGCCACGGCCTGCCGATCGAGATCGCGATCGAGAAGAAGTACGGCAAGGTCGGGGTCAAGCTCGACGCTGCGCAGTTCCGCGAGAAATGTCGTGAGTACGCCGCCGAACAGGTCGACCTGCAGCGCACCGATTTCAAGCGCCTGGGCGTGATCGGCGACTGGGACAACCCCTACCTGTCGATGGCCCCACGTTACGAGGCGGACATGCTGCGCTCGCTGGCCAGGATCATCGATCGTGGTCATTTGCTGCGCGGCGCCAAGCCGGTGCACTGGTGTTTTGATTGCGGCTCGGCGCTGGCCGAGGCGGAGATCGAGTACGCCGACAAGGTGTCGCCCGCGATTGATGTCGCGTACCCGGCCAAGTCAGGCAAGAAGATGGCCAGCGCGTTCGGTGCGGTCCCCGATCCGGGGATCCAGGTGTCGGTGCCGATCTGGACCACCACCCCGTGGACCCTGCCGGCCAGCCTCGCCATCAGCGTCGGTCCGCAGCTGGATTACGTGCTGGTCGAAGGCCCATTACGCGCGGACGGAGGCCGTCGCTGGCTGGTGTTGGCCGAGGCGCTTGCGGCGTCGTCGCTGGCCCGGTACGGGGTGGATGAAGTCGTAATTCACGGCCACGCGAGCGGAGCCGACCTGGACGGCTTGGTCGTCCAGCACCCGTTCTACGCCGACCGTGATCTACCGATCCTGCTCGGCGACCACGTCTCCGACGAGGACGGCACCGGCAACGTGCACACCGCCCCCGGTCATGGCCAGGAGGATTTCGCCGTTGCCCAGCAGTACGGCCTTGTCGAGCACTACACCGCCGCCCAGCTCAACCCGGTCGACGCACGCGGCGTGTACCTGCCGGGGACGCCGCCGATGGGCGATGCCGCGCTGGAAGGCCTGCACATCTGGAAGGCCAATGACGTGATCGTCGACGGCCTGCGCGCCAACGACACCCTGCTGGCGTTCGCCAAAATCGAGCACAGTTATCCGCATTGCTGGCGCCACAAGACCCCGGTGGTATTCCGGGCCACGCCGCAATGGTTCATCTCGATGGGGCAGGCCGGATTGCGCGATGACGCGTTGGCGGCAATCGGGGACGTGCAGTGGTACCCCGAGTGGGGCCAGGCGCGCATCGCCGGCATGGTTGACGGCCGGCCGGACTGGTGCATCAGCCGCCAGCGCACCTGGGGCGTGCCGATCGCGTTGTTCATCCATCGCATCAGCGGCAAGCCGCACCCGCGCTCGGTCGAGTTGATGAACCGGGTGGCTGAACTGGTCGAGACCGGCGGCATCGATGCCTGGCATGCGCTCGACCCGGCCAGCCTCCTGGACGGCGAGGCGGCGGACTACGAAAAGGTCACCGACATCCTGGATGTCTGGTTTGATTCGGGCGTGACCCACGAATGCGTGCTCGCCCAGCGTCCGCAAGATGGCCTGCGCAAGCCGGCGGACCTGTATCTGGAAGGTTCCGACCAGCATCGCGGCTGGTTCCAGTCGTCGCTGTTGACCGGGGTCGCGATGGATGGCGTTGCGCCGTTCCGGCAGGTGCTGACGCACGGGTTCGCGGTCGATGCGGCCGGGCGCAAGATGTCCAAATCGCTGGGCAACGTGGTGTCACCGCAGAAGGTCATCGATGCAATGGGCGCCGACGTGCTGCGGCTGTGGATCGCCTCGGCCGACTACAGCAACGAGATGTCGGTCTCCGACGAGATCCTCAAGCGCAGCGGCGACGGCTATCGACGCATCCGCAACACCGCGCGCTTCCTGCTCGGCAACCTGCATGGCTTTGATCCGGCCAAGCACCTGTTGCCGGTCGACGAAATGGTCGAGCTGGACCGGTGGATCGTGCATCGTGCGCACGAACTGCAGGGCCGCATCATCAAGGCCTGCGAGGCGTATGACTTCCCCGAGATCGTGCAGATTCTCGCCAATTTCTGCAGCGTCGACCTGGGCTCGCTGTACCTGGATGTCACCAAGGACCGCCTGTACACGATGCAGGAGGAATCGCCCGGGCGTCGCTCGGCGCAAAGCGCGATGTACCGCATCGCCGAGGCGTTCGTGCGCTGGATCGCCCCGATTCTGAGCTTCACCGCCGAGGAGATGTGGGACCACCTGCCGCCGGTCACCGCCGACGGCCCGCGCGAAGGCAACGTGCTGTTCGCCACCTGGTACGACGGCCTGGCCCCACTGCCCGACGACGCCCCGCTGACGGCCGAAGACTTCAAGCGCCTGCTTGCCCTGCGCGAGCAGGTCAGCAAGATCCTCGAGCCGATGCGCGCCGCAGGCAAGATCGGCGCCGCACTGGACGCCGAGATCGGCCTGCGCTGCGGCGTCACCGATCAGAACTGGCTATCGCCGTTCGTCGACGAACTGCGTTTCCTGTTCATCAGCGGCGACGTCAGCATGATCGCCGACGACCAGACCAAGGAACTCGAAGTGCACGCCACGCCCAGCACCAAGCCCAAGTGCGGCCGCTGCTGGCACCACCGCGCCGACGTGGGTAGCCACGAGTCGCACCCAACCTTGTGCAGCCGCTGCATCGACAACGTCGATGGCAACGGCGAACACCGGAAGTGGTTCTAAGACGCAATGCCAACTCCCAAACCCAACGCCCTCATCTGGCTGGCCCTTTCGGCCGTCGTGATCGTCCTGGACCAACTGACCAAGTACTGGGTCCTGACCTCACTGCCCGAGTACACCGCCATCCCCGTCATCGACGGCTTCTGGAACTGGTACCGCACCTACAACACCGGGGCGGCTTTCAGCTTCCTCAGCGATGCCGGCGGCTGGCAGAAGTATTTCTTCGTGGTGCTCGCCGTGGGCATTTGCGGCCTGCTTGGCTACTGGCTGGCCAGGACCCGCCGCGGTGACTGGAAGACAGCGCTGCCATACGCGCTGGTGATCGGCGGTGCAATCGGCAACGTGGTCGACCGCCTTATCCACGGCCACGTCGTCGACTTCATCCAATGGCACTGGCAAGACTGGTACTGGCCCGCCTTCAACATTGCCGACGCCTCCATAGTCGGCGGCGCCCTCGGCATCGCCCTGTTCGGCCTCTTGGGGGCACAGCCAAGCAAGGACGCCGGTCGCCCAACCCGGTAGACGGCGCATCGCGCAGTTGGGTAAGCGGGGCGGTTACGGCGTAAAATGATGGTATGGATCTGATTCTTGCCAATCCCCGTGGTTTCTGCGCTGGCGTCGACCGGGCGATCGAGATCGTCAACCGCTCGCTGGAGTTATATGGCGCGCCGATCTATGTGCGTCATGAGGTGGTGCACAACAAGTTCGTGGTCGATGACCTCAAGCAGCGCGGGGCGATCTTTGTCGAGGAGCTCGATGAGGTCCCCGACGGGAGCACCGTCATTTTCAGCGCCCATGGCGTATCGCGCGCGGTGCGTGCCGAGGCGGAGCGGCGCGAGCTGAAAGTGTTCGACGCCACCTGCCCGTTGGTGACCAAAGTTCACCTGGAGGTCTCGCGCGAGTGCAAGGCGGGGCGCGACATGGTGTTGATCGGCCACGAAGGTCACCCCGAGGTCGAAGGCACGATGGGTCAATGGCGGCGCGAGGAGGGCAACGGTCAGATCTATCTGGTCGAAGACCTGGCGGACGTTGCCGACTTGGTCCTCGATCAACCCGAACACGTCTCCTACACCACCCAGACCACGCTATCGGTGGACGACACGCGCGCGATCATCAGTGCGCTGCGGGCGCGTTTCCCGTCGATCCAGGGACCCAAGAAAGACGACATCTGCTACGCCACCCAGAACCGCCAGGACGCGGTGCGTGAGCTTGCCGCGCGGTGCGACCTGATGCTGGTGGTCGGCTCGGTCAACAGTTCCAACTCCAACCGCCTGCGCGAGCTGGCCGAGCGCGAGGGCGTCCAGTCCCACCTGATCGACGGCGCCGAGGAGATCGACCCGGCTTGGCTGGTCGGTCGCCAGCAGATCGGTATCACCGCTGGCGCCTCCGCCCCGGAAATCCTGGTGCAAGGCGTCATCGAGCGCCTGCGCCAATTGGGTGCCGGCAACCTCAGCGCCTTGCGCGGCGAGCCGGAAAACATGGTCTTCGCCCTGCCCAAGGAGCTGCGGCTCAAACCTGTTGATTGACCCTGCAACCCCGGTAACACTACAATCCAGCCCCTTGCCGGAATAGCTCAGTTGGTAGAGCGGCGCATTCGTAATGCGTAGGTCGTAGGTTCGATTCCTATTTCCGGCACCATGTTGTTGCTGCGGCTTTTTTGGCCGTTGGTGAATGATCCGAAGGCTGCGGTCTTGCCGGATTCCCAAGACCCGCTATGGCGGGTCTTTTCGTCGAGGGCGTGCTTGGCGCCCACGGGCAAATGTCCCTGCAATCGTCGGCGTGACGCCGAGCCGACAGTCGAATCAAGACGCGTTGTTTTCTTGGCGGTGCCAGGTTGGCCGGGGTCGGGACGATCATGCCGTTTGTGAAGTAACGCATAATCGATCGTGGCGCAGCGTGCGTCATGGCATGCGGCCGAACGGGGACAGACCATGCAGCACCGCTTCGCGCTGGACACAGCGAACATCGCCATCGTCGGCCTGGGCTACGTCGGCCTGCCGCTGGCGGTGGAGTTCGGCAAGCAGTACGACACGGTTGGGTTCGACACCAACGGGGCGCGGGTGGACGCGTTGGCTGGTGGTCACGACAGCACGCTGGAGGTGGAGCCGGAGCTGCTGGCATCGGCCACGCGGCTGGGCTTTACGTCGCAACTTGACGGTATTGCGCGCTGCAACGTCTACATCGTCACCGTGCCGACCCCGATCGACGCGGCCAAGCGACCGGACCTGACGCCGTTGATCAAGGCCAGCGAGGCGATCGGCAGCGTGCTGCGAGACGGCGATACCGTCATTTACGAGTCCACAGTCTTCCCTGGTTGCACCGAGGAAGTCTGCGTGCCGATCCTTGAACGGGTGTCGGGGCTGAAGTTCAACCAGGGCTTCTACTGCGGCTACTCCCCCGAGCGTATCAACCCCGGCGACAAGGCTCACCGCGTCACCAACATCCTCAAGGTGACCTCCGGTTCCACGCCCGAAGTCGCCAGCTTCGTCGACAGCCTGTACGCCAGCATCATCACCGCCGGCACCCACAAGGCCAGTAGCATCAAGGTCGCCGAGGCCGCCAAGGTCATCGAGAACACCCAGCGCGACCTCAACATCGCGCTGGTCAACGATCTCGCGATCCTGTTCAACAAGCTCGGCATCGACACGCTGGAGGTGCTGGAAGCGGCCGGCACCAAGTGGAACTTCCTGCCGTTCCGGCCCGGCCTGGTCGGTGGCCACTGCATCAGCGTCGACCCGTATTACCTGACCCACAAGGCGCAGGAGGTTGGCCATCATCCGCAGGTGATCCTGGCCGGCCGCCGCACCAATGACGGCATGGGCGGCTACGTTGCCGACCAGGTGATCAAGTTGATGGTGCGCAAGGGCATCAATCCGGTGCGCGCGCGGGTGCTGGTGCTGGGGCTGGCGTTCAAGGAGAACTGCCCGGACCTGCGTAACACCCGGGTGGTCGACATCGTCGCGGCGCTGCAGGACTACAGCGCGCAGGTGGATGTGTTCGATCCGTGGGTGGATGCGGCCCAGGCGCAGCACGAGTACGGCCTGACGCCGGTTGCTACGCCAGAGCAGGGCGTCTATGACGCGGTGGTGCTGGCGGTCGCCCATGATGAGTTCCGCGCGCTCGGAGCCGACGGCATCCGCGCACTCGGCAAACCGGGTTCCGTCGTCTACGACGTCAAGTACGTGCTGCCGCGCGAATCGGTCGACGGCCGGCTGTAGGCAAAAAACTAATGAAAAAGAGTGGATTACATTGAAAGTACTGGTCACCGGCACCGCCGGGTTCATCGGCTCGCACGTTGCGCTCAAGTTGCTCGAACGCGGCGATGAAGTCGTCGGCATCGACAACCTCAGCGACTACTACGATGTGACGCTGAAACAGGCGCGATTGGCGCGGTTTGCCGACAATCCGCGCTACACCCACATCCAGGCCGACCTGGCGGACCGCGAGGCGGTCGAGGCGGCGTTCGCGACCCACAAGCCGCAGCGGGTGGTCAACCTGGCCGCGCAGGCGGGCGTGCGTTATGCGGCGCAGAATCCGCATGTGTACGTCAGCAGCAACGTCACCGGGTTTTTGCATATCCTTGAGGGTTGCCGGCATCACGGCGTCGAGCACCTGGTGTTCGCCTCGACCAGTTCGGTCTATGGCGCCAACACCACCATGCCGTTCTCCGAACACCAGTCCACCGAGCACCCGTTGACGTTGTACGCGGCGACCAAGAAGGCCAACGAGATGATGGCGCACAGCTACGCGCACCTCTACGGCATCCCGAGCACGGGGTTGCGGTTCTTCACCGTGTATGGCCCGTGGGGGCGGCCGGACATGGCGCTGTTCCTGTTCACCAAGGCGATCCTGGCTGGCGAGCCAATCAAGGTGTTCAATCACGGCCACCACAAGCGCAGCTTCACCTACGTCGATGACATCGTCGAAGGCGTGGTCCGCGCGCTCGACAACCCGCCAGTGGCGAATCCCGGGTGGAACGCCACCACCCCGGACCCGGCGACCAGCAACGCGCCGTACCGGTTGTTCAACATCGGCAACGAGGATACCGTCGAGTTGCTGCGCTATATCGAAGTGCTGGAGCAGTGCCTGGGCCGCAAGGCGAAGATGGAACTGCTGCCGTTGCAGGCCGGTGACGTGCCCGACACCGAAGCCGATGTGTCCGCGTTGGTCAAGGCCGTGGACTACCGGCCGCGGGTGTCGGTGGAGGAGGGCGTGGCCAACTTCGTGAAGTGGTATCGGGGCTATTACATTGATGCCTGATACGCCCGATCTCTCCCATCTGGACCGCCTCGAAGCCGAAAGCATCCACATCCTTCGTGAAGTGGCTTCGGAGTTCCAGAATCCGGTGATGATGTATTCGGTCGGCAAGGACAGCTCGGTACTGCTGCACCTGCTGGTCAAGGCGTTCTATCCGGCCAGGCCGCCGATCCCGCTGCTGCATGTGGATACCGGCTGGAAATTCCGCGAGATGATTGCGTTCCGCGACCAGCGTGTGAGGGAGATGGGGGTCGAGCTGCACGTGCACACCAACGCCGACGGGGTTGCCCGGGGCATTGGCCCGATCAGCCACGGCGCGACCGTGCACACCGACGTGATGAAGACCCAGGCGCTCAAGCAGGCGCTGGATCAGTGGGGTTTCGACGCGGCCATTGGCGGTGCCCGCCGGGACGAGGAGAAATCGCGCGCCAAGGAGCGGATCTTCAGCTTCCGCAACCGGCAGCACTACTGGGACCCGAAGAACCAGCGCCCCGAGTTGTGGAACCTGTACAACAACCGGATCCACAAGGGCGAGTCGGTACGCGTGTTCCCGATCTCCAACTGGACCGAGCTGGATGTCTGGCTGTACATCTTCCGCGAGAACATCCCGGTGCCGTCGCTGTATTTCGCCAAGGAACGTCCGGTGGTGGAGCGCGATGGTGCGCTGATCATGGTCGATGACGACCGGCTGCCATTGCGGCCCGGTGAGACGCCGATGATGAAGAAAGTCCGGTTCCGGACCCTTGGTTGCTACCCGCTGACCGGCGCGATCGAGTCCGAGGCCACCACGCTGGAGGCGATCATCGCCGAGATGCTGGTGTCCACCACCTCCGAGCGCCAGGGACGGGTGATCGATCAGGACCCATCGGCCTCGATGGAGAAGAAGAAGCAGGAAGGGTATTTTTGATGAACCTGCCTGAGCGCACCCCGACCGACCAGGCCGCCATCGCCGCCTACCTGCAACAGCACGAAACCAAGAGCCTGCTGCGCCTCATCACCTGCGGTAGCGTCGATGATGGCAAGAGCACGCTGATCGGGCGACTGTTGCATGACACCCGGTGCCTGCTGGACGACCAGGTAGCCGCGCTGGCCGCCGATAGTCGCAAGTTCGGTACCCAGGGCGACGGGGTCGACTTCGCGCTTCTGGTCGATGGCCTGGCCGCCGAGCGTGAGCAGGGCATCACCATCGATGTCGCGTACCGGTTTTTTGGCACGGACCAGCGCAAGTTCATCGTTGCCGACTGCCCCGGCCACGAGCAGTACACCCGCAACATGGCCACCGGTGCGTCCACTGCCGACGTGGCGATCATGCTGGTGGATGCGCGCAAGGGCCTGCTGACCCAGACCCGTCGACACAGCTATATCGTCTCGCTGCTGGGCATCCGCCACGTCGTGCTGGCGGTCAACAAGATGGACCTGGTGGATTACGACCAGAAGGTCTTTGATGACATCGCCGCGAGCTATCGTGTGCTGGCCGGTCAATTGGGCATTCCCGATGTCACCTGCATCCCGCTGTCGGCGCTCAACGGCGACAACATGCTGGAGCGTTCGGCCGCGACCCCGTGGTACCAGGGCGTGCCGCTGTTGCCGTACCTGGAAACCGTCGACGTCAGCGACGCGACCAGGACCGGCGGCTTCCGCTTGCCCGTGCAATGGGTCTGCCGCCCGGACCAGAACTTCCGTGGATTTGCAGGCACCGTGGTTTCCGGCCCGGTGGTGGTGGGTGACGAAATCGCGGTGTTGCCCTCTGGCCTGCGTTCGCGGGTGGCCGCGATCGTCACTGCGGGCGGCGACCTGGATTTCGCCCGGCCCGGCCAGGCGGTGACCCTGACCCTGGCCGACGAGATCGACGTGAGCCGCGGCGATGTCATTGCGGCGACCGGCAACCTGCCGGAGGTCGCCGACCAGTTCGCGGCGCACATGCTGTGGCTCGGCGAGACGTCATTGTTACCGGGTCGGCGTTATTGGTTGAAGATTGGCACCCGCACGGTTGGCGCCCAGGTCACCGAGATCAAGCACAAGGTCGACGTCAACACCCAGGAGGAGCTGGCCGCGAAGACGCTGGAGCTGAATGAAGTGGGCTACTGCAATCTTCACCTTGACCAACCGATCGCCTTTGAAAGTTATGCCGACAGCCACGAGTTGGGTGGCTTCATCCTGATCGACCGCCAGAGCAATGCCACGGTCGCTGCGGGGACGCTCGCCTTTGCGCTGCGACGTGCTTCCAACATCCACTGGCAACACCTCGATGTCGACAAGCCGGCCCGTTCGCGGATCAAGGATCAGCAGCCCAGGTGCGTCTGGTTCACCGGCCTGTCCGGATCCGGCAAGTCCACGATTGCCAACCTGGTGGAGAAGCGCTTGCTGGCGATGGGCCACCACACCTACCTCCTGGATGGGGACAACGTCCGCCACGGCCTCAACAAAGACCTGGGCTTTACCGATGGGGACCGGGTCGAGAACATCCGCCGGGTGGCGGAAGTGGCGAAGTTGATGGTCGACGCGGGCCTGATCGTGCTGGTCAGTTTCATCTCGCCGTTCCGCGCAGAGCGACAGATGGCCCGCAGCATGTTCGACGAAGGCGAGTTCGTGGAGGTATTCGTGGACACGGCGCTGGAGGTCGCGGAACAACGCGACGTCAAAGGCCTGTATGCGCAGGCGCGCGCGGGAAAGATCCCCAACTTCACCGGAATTAGCTCGCCCTACGAGCCGCCCGTGCAGCCGGATGTCCACTTGCACACCGCGCAGATGGCCCCCGAGGCACTCGCCGAGGGCCTGGTGGCGAAGATCGTCGAGGGATGAGGCGGCGGGGCGCACCCCCCCAATCTCATACCCTGCGACGCGTGCAGGCTAAAGTAATGGCCGGTCTATTCGGTCTTCGCGTCCATGTCCTCGTTCTCCAGTAAGTCATCTGCCAAGCCAGCTCCCAAGGCCAAGGTCGCCTACGTGTGTTCCGAGTGCGGTGCCGACCACAACAAGTGGCAGGGCCAATGTGCGGCGTGTGATGCGTGGAATTCGCTGAGTGAGTTTGTGATCGAGTCGGCGGCGTCGTTGAAGGCGGCCTCCGCACCTTCGCGGCGCAGTGGCTGGGCGGGCAAGGTGGATCCGCCCAAGGTGACGGCGTTGAAGGATGTCAGTCACACCGGCGAGGCGCGGGTCTCCACCGGAATCGTCGAGTTGGACCGGGTGCTGGGCGGCGGGATGGTGCAGGGGTCGGTGGTGCTGGTCGGCGGCGACCCGGGTATTGGCAAGTCGACCCTGCTGCTGCAGGCGGTTTCAAAGATGGCCGGGTCTTTGCCGGCTTTGTACGTCACCGGCGAGGAGTCGCTGGCCCAGGTGGCAGGCCGTGGCGCGCGCCTGGGCTTGTCGCTGGAAGGGGTGTACGCGTTGGCCGAAACCGGGGTCGAGCGAATCCTCGAACAGGCCGTGGAGACCCAGCCCAAGCTCATCGTTGCCGACTCGATCCAGACCTTGTGGACCGAGTCGTTGAACGCAGCGCCAGGCTCGGTCAGCCAGGTCCGCGAAAGTGCGGCGCGCTTGGTGCGCTATGCCAAGGAGACCGGCACCGCGGTGTTCCTGGTCGGCCACGTGACCAAGGAGGGTGGCATCGCCGGCCCGCGGGTGCTGGAGCACATGGTCGATGCAGTGCTGTACTTCGAGGGTGAGTCGGGCAGCCGGTTCCGGGTCCTGCGCGCATTCAAGAACCGCTTCGGTGCGGTCAACGAATTGGGCGTGTTCGCGATGGGCGACAAGGGCCTGCGCGAGGTGTCCAATCCGTCGGCGATCTTCCTGTCCGGCAGCAGCACGCCGCAACCCGGCAGTTGCGTGATGGTCACCCGCGAGGGCACGCGGCCGTTGCTGGTGGAGGTGCAGGCGCTGGTGGATGCGTCGCCGTTGTCGAACCCGCGGCGGGTCGCGGTGGGCATGGACCAGAACCGGATGGCAATGCTGCTGGCGGTGCTGCACCGGCATGCTGGAGTGGGCGTGGGTGACCAAGACGTGTTCGTGAACGTGGTCGGCGGCATCCGGGTGCAGGAAACCGCGGCGGACCTGCCGGTGTTGCTGGCGGTATTATCTAGCTTGCGTGATCGCCCCCTGGCCGAGCAGACGATCGCGTTTGGCGAGGTCGGACTGTCCGGCGAGATCCGTCCGGTACCGAACGGCGAGGACCGGCTGAAAGAGGCCGCCACCCATGGTTTCAAGCGCGCGATCGTGCCCAAAGGCAACGCGCCCAAGAGCGGCAAGATCGGCGGCATGCAGGTGGTTGCGGTGGAGCGGCTGGCCGAGGCGGTGGAAGCGGCCGCAACGTAGGGTGCAATAGCAAAGCGTATTGCACCACCCCGCACCGCCTTACGCGCCCGGAATTCCCAGCACCAATTCCAGCACGAACTTGCTGCCAAAAAACGACAGCACCAGCAGCGCCATCGCCGTCAGCGTCCAGCGCACCGCGACCGAGCCACGCCAGCCATAGCGCCAGCGGCCCAGCAGCAGGGCGCCGAATACCAGCCACGACAGCACGCTGAGCACGGTCTTGTGGACCAGGTGTTGGGCAAGCAGGTTGTCGACGAACAGCATGCCAGTCAGCAAGGTTGCCGAGAGCAACACGAAGCCAACCTTGATGGTGCGGAACAACAGGGTTTCCAGTTCCGCCAGCGGAGGCAAGGCGCGCAACCAGCCATGTACTTCGCGCCGGCGCAGAGCGCGCTCCTGCAACCACAACATCACCGCCAGCAATGCGGCGATCGCCAGGGTGGCGTAGGCGAGCAGGGCGGTCCAGGCATGCAGCTGCAGGCGCCAGTCGAGCGGTTCCGGCGGCAGGTGTCCGTGGATGTGGTAGCCGGCCAGGGTGATCGCGGCGAGCGGGAAGACCACCACGCCGAGCGTGGCCATCCGTCCCTTCATGCCGACGATCACGGTCAGCAGCGCCATGCCGAGCGTGACCAGCGACAGGGCGGCAAAAAAATGCATGTCTGCACCGCCCGTACCGCGCCACGCGATCAGGTGCGCGGCGGCGTGCAGTGCCACGGCAATCGCGGCTGGCCACGACCAGCTGCCGCCCGGCCGCTCCGTGCGACTGATGCTGGCGACCACCAGGCCGGTGGCGACGAGATACAGCACGATGGCGATGAGAACGATTGTCATCGCGGCAGTGTCGCATAGCCATTGCGTCGCCGGACCATGCCATGCAGCACACCGACGAAGGCCGCGGTCCATGCCAGCAGTGAGATGACCATGAACGTCATCGGCAGCCAGGACAGGAATTGCAGGTCCAGCGCGAGGATCATTTCGTGGGTGCCAGCGGCATACATGCCCAGCGGGAACACCGCGCCCCAGTACAACGGGTCGTAACGCACCGGGGTTCGGTTGAGGACGTAGCGCCACACCCCCAGCACCAGCAGCATCGGAATCCACCACGTGCCGGTGGCCCAGTAAAGCACCGTGAACCCTTTCAGGAATGGCAGCATCGACAGCAGCAGCGGCGCGTCGGTGGCGTTGACCACCAACAGCGAGCCGGCCAGGGTCGAGATCGCCATCGCGCCCATGTTGATCCAGTACGGCGGCTCCAGGTCGGTGGGCCGCAAGGCGAAGAACGTGTAGCGATAGAAGATCAGCGACATCATCCAGATGTAGAGCATCCCGCCCCACAGCCACATCGACAGGGCCAGGAAGTTGAATTCCAGCTGCCACGGCGGCCCGATGTAGCCGGCGAGCAGGGCGCTGAGCACGGCCACCGACTGGGTAGCCACCACCGCCAGCAGCCAGCCGCCATTGATGCCGCGGTCCAGGGTCGGCTTGGCCTTCTTGACCGTGAGCAGGGCGAAGATCGTGTAGGTGAAGCCCAGCCACAGCAGGCACGCCAGCGCCCACGCGAGTAGCCCGCCGAGCACACTGTTGCCGATGACCAGGCACTGGCTGCCCAACACGCTGGTCGCCGCGATGATGGTGAAGAACCCCGGCCCGCGAAGATGGTCGCCAAGGTCACGACGGAAGGCTTGCGGGTAACGGGCCAGCCGGGTCAGGTACAAGCCCCACAACACGACGTAGAGGATCGCGTTCAGCGCGAACAGGCCTTGGCCGATGCGCGGCAACCCGAGCAGGTGGCAGGCCAGCGAGACGATGCCGGTCGCCATGACCATGCCGAAGTAGGCGGGCGACAAGCCTGCCAGGCCGGTGGCGCCGGTCAAACCCGCCGGTGGCAGGGACGGGTCCGAGGCGGTGGGCAAACCGGGCGTGACCGGGGGAGTGGCTGGGGTCGGGTCCATCGTGATGCCTGCGGGATACCCGTTTATGTTCGCATGGCGCCGGGAGATCCGCTTTCCGTGCCTCGCTGCGGGGTGGGGCGGTCGCCGGTGACGGTGGCCCACGGGCTATACTTTCGGCCCGCTTTTGTTTCCTTTCCGCAGGTAGTGCCGCATGTTCGAATCCCTGACCCAGCGCCTGTCCGGCACCATCGAACGCTTGCGTGGGCGCGGTCGCCTGTCCGAGGAGAACATCCGCGAATCGCTGCGCGAAGTCCGCATCGCACTGCTGGAAGCCGACGTTGCGTTGCCGGTGGTGCAAGCGCTGATCGAGCGCATCAAGGTCCGCGCGGTCGGCCAGGAAGTGCTGAAGTCGCTGACGCCGGGCCAGGCTCTGATCAAGGTCGTTCGCGATGAGATGACCACGGTGATGGGCTCGCAGGCCAGTGAGCTCAACCTCAACGTGCCCGCCCCGGCGGTGATCCTGATGGCCGGCCTGCAGGGCGCGGGCAAGACCACCACCGTGGCCAAGCTCGCCAAGCACCTCAAGGACAAGCGCAAGAAGAAGGTGATGGTTGTGTCGGCCGACGTCTATCGCCCGGCCGCGATCGAGCAGTTGAAGACCCTGGCCGAACAGGTCGATGTCCTGTTTTTCGCGTCCAGCGCCGACCAGAAGCCCGAAACGATCGTGCGCGCGGCGATGGAGGACGCACGCAAGTCCTACGCCGATGTGTTGATCGTCGATACCGCCGGCCGGCTGGCGATCGACGAGGCGCTGATGGCCGAGATCAAGGCGCTGCACGCCGTAGCCAAGCCGGTCGAGACCCTGTTCGTGGTCGATTCGATGACCGGTCAGGACGCGGCAACCACGGCCAAGGCCTTCGGTGAGGCATTGCCGTTGACCGGTGTGGTGCTGACCAAAACCGACGGTGACGCGCGCGGCGGTGCGGCGTTGAGCGTGCGTTACATCACCGGCAAGCCGATCAAGTTCATCGGTGTCAGCGAGAAGCCCGACGGCCTGGACGTTTTTCATCCCGAGCGCGTCGCCAGTCGCATCCTCGACATGGGCGATGTGCTGTCGCTGGTCGAGCAGGTCGAGCAGCAGGTCGACCAGGACAAGGCGCAAAAGCTCGCCGAGAAGGTCGCCAAGGGCAAGAAGTTCAATCTGGAAGACATGCGCGACCAGCTTGAGCAGATGCAGAACATGGGCGGCATCACCGGCCTGATGGACAAGCTGCCCGGCATGGGCCAGATCCCGGACTCGGTGAAGGCGCAGGTGACCGGCAAGGAAGTCCCGCGGCTGGTGGCGATCATCAACTCGATGACGAAAAAGGAGCGTCGCAACCCGGCGTTGCTGAATGGCTCGCGGCGCAAGCGCATCGCTGGTGGTGCCGGAGTGACCCCGGCCGACGTCAACAAGCTGATGAAGCAGTACCAGCAGATGGAAAAGATGATGGGCAAGCTGGGCCGTGGCGGCATGAAAGGCATGATGCGTGGCATGAAGGGAATGATGGGCGGCCGCGGCGGCATGCCCTTCTAGGCGCCGCCACAGGCGTCCGATTCCTTCTCCCGCTGGTCCTGACTCCCTTCTCCCGCTCGCGGGAGAAGGTGCCCGAAGGGCGGATGAGGGCATGCGGCAAGCGAGCAAAGGCTTCCCCTAGCGCCCAAGACCCCTATATAATCGCAGGCTTACCTCGCCACCCTGGCGACTGGGCACCACAGGACACAACAGATCATGGTCAAGATTCGACTGGCTCGCGGCGGCGCCAAGAAGCGCCCCTTCTACCACATCGTCGTCACCGACAGCCGCAGCGCCCGCAACGGCCGCAATATCGAGCGCGTCGGTTTCTACAACCCGGTTGCTGCTGGTGGCGAGAAGCGTATCGAGCTGAACACCGAGCGCGTCCAGCATTGGCTGGGTACCGGCGCGCAGCTGACCGACAAGGTCGCCGTGCTGTACCGCGAAGCATTGAAGTCGGCCGATGCGCCGGCCGAAGTGCCGGCTGCGACCGCCGCCTGAGTTGCAGGTCGCGCGTCCTGCGCGCGACCGTTTGAATGATGAACGACTCCGGGCGCCGCATCCTCCTTGGCAGGGTGCTTGGCGCCCTTGGTTTGCGCGGTGAAGTGAGGCTCGAGTCGTGGACCGAGCCGCGGGCCGCAATCTTCGGCTACCAGCCCTGGACCTTGCGCGATGCGCATGGCAATGAGCGCGAGATCAGCGGTGTGCAAGGTCGCGAGACCGGCAAGCACGTGGTCGCGGTCTTTCCCGGTGTCAGCGATCGCGATGGCGCCGAACTGCTGAAGGGCCTGGAAATCCACGTTCCCCGCGACGCATTGCCGACGGCGAAACCCGGCGAGTTCTACTGGGCGGATCTGGAAGGGCTGAGCGTCGTGACCGTCGAGGGCGCCGACCTGGGCCGCGTCTCGCACCTGTTCTCGACCGGCGCCAACGACGTCCTGGTGGCCCGCGATGCCGAGCGCGAACGGATGATCCCCTTCGTGCAACCGCAATACGTCACTGCGATCGACATCGCAGCGGGAGTGATCACCGTCGACTGGGACCCGGAGTTTTAACGGGATTCGTGGCTTACTGATGCCCGATCTTGCGGAGTGGGCGTCATCGGCAACGGTGTATTAGGCGGAACGCCATAATACACCATGCCTCAACGACCCGCGAACCCCTTTCCCACGCCGCTGTGTCACACCGTCGGTCAACAACCCTTACGATCATCCGCATGCGCATCGACGTCATCAGCCTGTTCCCCGACTTCATCGCCCAATGCGCCGCGTTTGGCGTGACTGGTCGGGCGGGAGAGCGCGGCCTGCTGTCGCTGCATGGCTGGAACCCGCGGGATTACGCCGAAGGCAGCTATCGCCGCGTCGATGACCGCCCATTTGGCGGCGGTCCCGGGATGGTGATGTTGATCGACCCGCTGCGCGCCGTCCTGCGCGCTGCCCGTGCCGCCGATCCGGCACCCGTCAAGACGATCTACCTGACCCCGCAAGGCGCACCACTCACCCAGGCCAAGGTGCACGAGCTGGCCGAGCGCGACCGGATCGTGCTGCTGTGCGGGCGGTACGAAGGTATTGATGAGCGCGTGGTGGAAGCCGAGGTCGACGAGGAGATATCGATCGGCGATTACGTCCTGTCCGGCGGCGAGCTGGCCGCGGCGGTGCTCATCGACGCGGTTGCGCGGTTGCAGGAGGGTGCGTTGAACGACGCCGAGTCCGCCGTCCAGGACAGCTTCGAGGATGGCTTGCTCGATTGCCCGCACTACACGCGTCCGGTGGAGCATGAGTTGGGAGCAGTACCGCCGGTGCTGTTGTCGGGCAATCACGCCCACATCGCCAATTGGCGGCGGCAACAATCATTGTTGCGGACATTGCAACGCCGGCCGGAGTTGCTCGACCAAGCAGACCTGTCGCCGGCGGATCGACAGTTTCTCGCCACCTTGCGCGACCGCCACGGCCCTTCCCTCCATGGAGTGGCATCCGGACGGAAATCCCCGCTATAATTGCGGGCTTAGCTGCAATCACGCCAGACGCGGGTCCACGTGCACTCGCGCTACAACTACTCCAACAGGCCAAGTCCATGAACAAGCCCTCGATCCATACGCTGCTGCAAGAGTTTGAATCCGAGCAGATCAAGCGCGAACTGCCGGTGTTCGGCCCCGGCGATACCATCGTCGTCAACGTCCGGGTCAAGGAAGGCACGCGCGAGCGCGTCCAGGCCTATGAGGGCGTGGTGATCGCGAAGAAGAACAACGGTCTGAACTCGGCGTTCACGGTGCGCAAGATCTCACACGGTTTCGGCGTCGAGCGCGTATTCCAGTCACATAGCGCGGTGATCGACTCGGTCGAGGTCAAGCGTCGCGGCAAGGTTCGCGCCGGCAAGTTGTACTACCTGCGCGGCCTGGAAGGTCGCAAGGCGCGCATCAAGGAAGATCTCGCTGGTGCTGCCAAGTTCAAAGCAGAGGCGAAGGCCGCTGCGGCCGCGGCCACCAAGGAAGAAGCCGCAAAGTAATCCGATTCGGTCTCGTATCGATTCCCGGAAAAGCCACCTTCGAGGTGGCTTTTTCTGTTTTCGGATCCGGCCGGGTCGAGTGTCGTGGATCGAAGTGCTGTGTGGGTCAAGGCTCGCCGCTGAATTCTGACCTGGGGTGGGCTACATTTGTCGGCGATGACAACTGATCAATCCGCTGCAACCGTCCGCCTCGACTTGTGGTTGTGGGCGGCCAGGTTCTACAAGAATCGCGCGCTTTCAAAACAGGCCGTCGAGACCGGCAAGGTCCAGGTCGAGGGGCAGCGGGCCAAACCGGCGCGCGCGCTCCGGGTCGGCGACGCGCTGCGGATTACGCGCGCCGAGGAAACCTTCGAAGTGACGGTGCGGGCGCTCAGTGGCAAGCGTGGCGCGGCCAGTGTGGCGCAGGGTCTGTACGAGGAGTCCGAAGCGTCGCAACTGGCCCGGGCTGAAGTGCGGGCCGTGCGAGCGGCGACGCGGACCGGCTACGAGGCGCCCAAGTCCAAGCCCGACAAACGCGCCCGGCGATTGATCCGGGCGCTGGGGGATATCGACTCGCTGTAACCCGTGGCGGGCGACACCACGCGGCGTGGTATCACGCTGGGCAATGTCGCGTTGGGTAACCGTCGCGCCGTCAGCGCTTGCCGCCGAACAGCGAGCCGCCGATCTTCAACAGATCGGACAGGCCGGCTTGGCCATCACCGTCCTGGTCAAGCACCGCTCCGAGCAGGCCGCCGCCGACTCCGCCCTGTTCGCGGATCTGCGCCTGTTCCTGGCCAAGCAGGCCCCCCAGCGCTTGTGGGGTGGCCGCCGCGTTGCCGCCGCTGCCCATCTGCTTGGCGAGGAAGGCCATTACCAGCGGTGCGAGCATCTTCAACAGCGATCCGGCGCGGTCGCCATCCAGTCCGGTGACGGCGCCCAGCCCCTGCGCGGCCGTCTGCTGGCGCCCGCCCAGTACGTGCCCGAGGATATCGCTGCCGTTGCCGCCTCCGCCCATAACACTGCCCAACACGCTGCCCAGGTCCAGCCCGCTGTGATCGCGCTGCAGCGCACCCAGCAGTTGTTGTGCGCCTTCTGGCTGGCTGGCGTTACGGCCCAGCGCGCCCATCAGCAGCGGCAACGCCGCCGACACCGCGCTGGCAGTCTGTTCGGTGTCCAGGCCGAGCTGTTGGCTCAACTGGGACATGGGCTGGCCCTGCAACTGTTGCATGAGATCGTTGGTGAGGGAGGTCATGGGAGGGTTACCTGTGGGGTTGGAACATTCATCCTAACGGCGAACGTATGCCCGCGCCGTCACGTCAGCGACTTGATCCGGTACAACGCTTCGAGCGCCTGTTTGGGGCTCAGCTCGTCGGGATCAAGCGTCGCCAGTGCATCCAGGGCGGCCGAGCGCGGCGCGAACAAGGCCGCTTGTTGCGGCTGTTCAAGCGCTGCGGCGGACATCGAGGGCTTGGGGGCATCCCGGCTTTGCTGTTCCAGCTCGGCCAATCGCCCGCGTGCCTGCTTGATCACCGATCGCGGCAGCCCCGCCAGCGCGGCAACCTGCAAGCCGAAGCTGCGGTTGGCCGGGCCGTCCTTGACTGCATGCAGGAATACCAGCGTGTCGCCGCCATTGCGGTCGCGATGCTCGACCGCATCCAGGTGCACGTTGGCGATACCGCTACCGCCGGTGTTGTTGGGCTCGCCGGCAAGGGCGGTCAACTCGAAATAATGGGTGGCAAACAAGGTGTAGGCGCGGTTGTCGTGGGCGAGGTGGCGCGCACAGGCCTCCGCCAGCGCCAGCCCGTCGTAGGTCGAAGTGCCGCGCCCGATCTCGTCCATGAGGACCAATGACTGGGCGCTGGCGTGGTGGAGGATGTAACTGGTCTCGCTCATCTCGACCATGAAGGTCGACTGGCCGCGCGCGAGGTCATCGCCGGCGCCGATGCGGGTCAGGATGCGGTCGATCGGGCCGATCACGGCACGTGACGCGGGCACGAAACTGCCGATATGGGCCAGCAGCACGATCAGCGCGTTCTGGCGCATGTAGGTGCTCTTGCCACCCATGTTGGGGCCGGTGATGACCAGCATCCGGCGGTCTTCATGCAGCATCAGGTCATTGGGCTCGAACGGTTCGCTGCGCACCGCCTCCACCACCGGGTGGCGACCACGTTCGATGCTGATGCCGGGTTGGCTGGACAACTCCGGCTGCGACCAGTCCAGTGCCTGCGCCCGCTCGGCCAGGCAGGCCAGCACATCGAGCTGCGCCAACGCGGCCGCGCAGCGCTTCAGTGGTTCCAGTTGCCCGGCGAGGATGTCCAGCAGTTGCACGTACAGCAATCGTTCGCGCGTCAACGAGCGCTCGCGGGCCGACAACACCTTGTCCTCGAACGCCTTGAGTTCCTCGGTGATGTAGCGCTCGGCGTTGGTCAGGGTCTGGCGCCGGGTGTAGTGGGTCGGTGCCTTGGCCGCGTGGGCCTTGCTGACCTCCAGGTAATAGCCGTGCACGCGGTTGTAGCCGACCTTCAGGGTCGGGATGCCACTGGCCTCGCGCTCGCGCGCTTCCAGGTCGACCAGGAACTGGTCGGCGGTCGTGGACAGCGTCCGCAGCTCGTCCAGCTCGCTGTCATAGCCAGCAAGGAACACACCGCCATCGCGGGCCAGCACCGGCGGCTGATCGACGATCGCGGACTGCAGCAGGTGGGCGTGCTGGTCATGCTCGCCAAGCTCGGCGGTCAGCTCGTTGAGCAGCGGCGAGTCCAGCGGCGCGAGCACGCCGCGCAGCTCCGGCAGCAGGCCCAGTCCGTCGCGCAGGGTGGACAGGTCGCGTGGGCGCGCGCTGCGCAGGGCGATACGGGTAAGGATGCGCTCCAGGTCGCCAAGGGCGCGGAACCGCTCGCGCACGGACTGGTCGGCTGCTGATTCAACCAGCGTCTGGATGGCCTGGTGGCGGTGGCGCAGGGCAGGGTGGTCGCGCAACGGACGGTGCAGCCAGCGTCGCAGCAGGCGCCCGCCCATAGGGGTGACGGTGGAGTCGAGTACACCGAGCAGGGTGTGCTGGTTGTCGCCATCGATGCGCGAGTCCAGCTCCAGGTGACGGCGGGTCGCGGCATTCATCGCGATGGCACCGTCGCCGGACTCGACCGCTATCGATGTCAGGTGCGGCAGGCGCTGCTTCTGGGTTTCCTCGACGTAACCGAGCAGCGCGGCCGCGGCGGAGATCGCCAATGGCCTGTCTTCCAGCCCAAACCCGGACAGGTCATGCACGGCGAAGAACTTGAGCAACTGGCGACGGCCACTGTCGGCATCGAACAGCCACGGCGCGCGCAGGCGCGTGCCGCGACGCCCGGTCACGAAATCCGGCCAGCCATCTTCGTCGGGACACAGGGTCTCGGCGGGATCCAGCCGCGCCAGCTCGGCTTCCAGTGCGTCCGCCGTGGCGACTTCGTTGACCAGGAAGCGGCCGCCGGCGAGATCGGCCCAGGCGACCCCGTACCCGTGCTTGTTGCGTGACACCGCCAGCAGCAGCGTATCGCGACGCTCGCTCAGCAACGCCTCATCGGTGACCGTGCCGGGGGTGACGATGCGCACGACCTTGCGCTCGACCAGCCCCTTGCTCGTCGCCGGGTCGCCAATCTGCTCGCAGATGGCCACCGACTCGCCCAACGCCACCAGCCGCGCCAGGTAACCTTCGGCCGCATGGTGGGGCACGCCGGCCATCGGGATCGGCTGCCCGGCCGAGTTGCCGCGCTGGGTCAGGGTGATGTCGAGCAGCCGCGCCGCCTTGCGGGCGTCGTCGTAGAACAGCTCGTAAAAATCGCCCATCCGGAAGAACAGCAGGACGTCGGGATGCTCTGACTTCGCGCTGAAAAACTGGCGCATCAGCGGCGTATGGGCGTCGTTGTCGCGGGCGGTTGCGGTGATCGAGATGGGCACGGATTTCCGGGGTCTGGCGGTGGGGGCCGGATGGCGCTCGAGGTAATCGGCCATGGGTTGGCAAGTATGCCAGCCGATGGTCGCCGGCCACCGTCAAGCCACATTGTGTGACACCGTTCCGTTGCGTATGGAACGTGCTACGGTTCGCCTGCGGGCCTCTCATCACGCCGCCATTGGCCAAGTCCCCCACGTGGCCAGTGGTGACAAGTGGTCCGTACATTGCCGCCGCGGAGATGGCGCGCACTTGATTTGATCGCCGTTTGGGAGGGGACACCATGGGAACTGCAAAGCCTGCACGTACGTTGCTTGCCACATCGGTTTTGGTAGCGCTGGCCACATTGGCCAATGCGCCAGTGATGGCGCAGGAAGCACCAGCCGAACCGGATTCGGCCACGACGACGACCAACGACGAACGCGCCACTACGCTGGCCGGTATCACCGTCACCGCGCAGAAGCGCGAGGAAGCCCTGCAGGACGTGCCGATCGCGATCACCGTATTGCCCGAGCAGTTGCTGCAGGACACCGGGGTGCGTGACATCAAGGACCTGCAATTGCTGGTTCCCGGCTTGACCGTTACCAGTACCCAGAGCGCCGTGCAGACCACCGCGCGGATCCGCGGCATCGGCACGGTGGGTGACAACCCGGGGCTGGAGTCGTCGGTCGGGGTGGTGATCGACGGTGTGTACCGGCCGCGTAACGGTGTCGGTTTTGGCGACCTCGGCCAGATCGAGCGCATCGAGGTGTTGAAAGGCCCGCAAGGCAGCGTGTTCGGCAAGAACACCTCGGCCGGGGTGATCAACGTGATTACCCGCCGGCCCAGCTACACCACCGAGGTCGAGGGCGAGCTGACCTTCGGCAACTACAACGCGCTCGGCGCCGCCGCCTCGTTCAACTCGCCCATTGGTGATAACGCCGCGTTCAATATCTACGCCGCCAAGCGCAAGCGCGACGGGATCATGGACGTGCGCGCCGGGCCAGGCCCGCGCACCGAGACCGACGACTACGACCAGAACTTCCACTCGTTGCGCGGTCAGTTGCTGTTCGAGCCGAGCGACACCTTCGACATCAACTTCATCGCCGACTTCACCAGTCGCGAGGAAAACTGCTGCACCGGCGTCACCATCGCCCGCAATCCGACCCCGGGATTGCCGTACAACGCGCCCATGCAGGTGATCAACGCGCTGGCCGGTGGCGAAGGTGTCAGCCCGACCGTGGATCCGTTCGCGCGGATCGCCTACAGCAACCGCAGCACCGAGCAGGACATCAAGGACAAGGGCATCTCGGCCGAGGCCAATTGGGTGACGCCATGGGCCGGCGGCGCCGAGTTGACCTCGATTACCGCCTTTCGCAGCTGGGAGGCGATCAATGGGCTGGACTTCGACTTCAGCAGTGCCGACATCCTGTATCGCAAGGCCGACCCGGATGAGTCGTTCACCGGCTTCGAGACCTTCAGCCAGGAATTCCGCCTGACCGGTGCGACCGACAGTGTCGACTGGATGGTCGGGTTGTTCTATGCCAACGAGGACCTGGATCGCAACGACTCCTACCGGATCGGCGCGGCCTACGAGCCCTACTTGTCGACCCTGGTGGGCAGTCAGGTGCTGGGCGCGGTCGCTGCCGGCCTGGCGCCGATGGGGCTGACGGTGGACATGTCGAACCCGGCGTTGTTCATGTCGCAGGTCAGCGGCCAGCCATTCGGAACCAACTTCGCCGGTCTTGGCGCGCTGGACCTGTATGAGCAGGAGTCGCGTACGCTGGCGTTGTTCACCAACAACACCTGGCACGCCACCGACGCGTTGGACCTGACCCTGGGCTTGCGTTACACCCGCGAGGAGAAAGACCTTTCGTCGATTTACAGTAACCCCAATGGCTCTGTGGGTTGCGGCGCGGCCCTGACCAACCCGGGCGGGCGCGTAGGCGCTGCGATCGCCTCGCGCATAAACGGGTTCGCGAGTTTGCCACCGGCAACCCAGGCGGCGTTGCTGGGTGCCGTGGTCCCCGGCGCGGCGCCGCAGGTCGCCGGTTACATGTGCCTGCCTTGGGCCAACGCCCTGCACAACGGTCGGGTGACCGATCAGTCGCGTGATGAAAGCGAATGGTCCGGAACGGTGAAGGCCGCCTACCGCTGGAACGAGCAGGTGATGACCTATCTGTCGGCCGCGCGCGGTTACAAGGCCGGCGGTTTCAACCTGGACCGGGTGCAGTCGTCCAATGGCCTGTCCAGCGGCACCAACGGAATCACGCCGGTCGACGACACCTCGTTCCCGGGTGAGTTTGTCGATAGCTACGAGTTGGGTGCACGTACCACCTGGGCCGGCGGCGACCTGTTGCTCAACGCGACCTTGTTCCATCAAACCTACACCGACTTCCAGCTCAACAGCTTCCTGGGCACCAGCTTCGTGGTGCGGGCGATTCCGGAAGTCGTGTCGCAGGGCGTCGACGCCGAGATGATCTGGCAGACCGGCATTGACGGCCTGCTGCTGCAGGGCGGGTTGATGTATGCCGATACCCAGTACGGGAACCATCCGCTGCCGGATGCCGACCTGGCATTGCTGCCCGGCAGTCGTGCCAGCTTCGCGCCGCTGTGGTCGGGCACCGCATCAGTCACTTACGAACAGGATATTGGCACCAACCTGATCGGCCGTTTCAACATTGGCGCCAAGCACACGTCCGACTCCAACACCGGCTCCGATCTGGATCCGCAGAAGGTGCAGCGCGCCTACACGACCGCCAACATGCGCGTGGGCATCGGTGCCAGCGACCGCAGCTGGATGCTGGAGCTGTGGGCGGACAACCTGACCGATGAGGACTACATCCAGGTCGGCTTTGACGCCCCCTTGCAGGCGGACGCGTGGAACGCCTTTCTTGGGGCGCCGCGTACCTACGGCGTGACCTTTCGCGTACGTTACTGACAGGCGTGACTGACAGGCGTGGTTGATTGACCCGCAGGAGCGCCTGATCGCGCTCCTGCGGGTTTTTTGTTGCGTGGTGATGGCGTCCGCCCGCTATAGTCCGTCCCATGAGCAAAGACGCCTCCGACGCCGCCCTTCATCTCCTCGCCGGGAAAGTCGCCGCGGCGGCACGCCAGCATCACCATCGACTGGTGACCGCCGAGAGCTGTACCGGCGGCTGGATCGCCAAGACCCTGACCGATATCCCGGGTTCCTCGGAGTGGTTCGAGTGCGGCATTGCCGCCTATAGCTACGAGGCAAAGCAGGCGATGCTGGGAGTGCAGGCCAGCACCCTGGAGGAACATGGTGCGGTCAGTCGCGAAACCGCGATCGAGATGGTCTCCGGTGCCCTGGTGCATTCCGGAGGGAGTCTTGCCGTGGCGGTGACCGGCATCGCCGGCCCTGGCGGCGGGATCGAGGACAAACCAGTGGGAACGGTCTGGATTGCCTGGAAGCGGCGGGGCGGGTATCCGACCGCGCTGGTGTTCCATTTCGACGGAGACCGCGAGGCGGTGCGTCGACAGACCGTTGCGGCGGCGCTGCATGGGTTGCTCGACCTGGCCGCCTGACCCGTTGCACCGCCGTCATCGCCGGATACCGGGCAACGCTTGCATCGCCATGACCATCGTTAGTAGTATTACTGCTAATGAACGCACTCACTGAAACCCAGCAAGCCATCCTTGCCTTGATCGTCGATAGCATCGCCGAGGAAGGGGTGCCCCCGTCGCAGGTCGAAATCGCCCGGGCGATGGGTTTTGCCGGCGTACGGGCCGCGCAATACCATCTGGACGCTCTGGAGCAGGCAGGGGCGATAAGCCGGTTGCCTGGCAAGGCCCGCGGGATCCGGGTACTTGGCCCGGCCGTGTCCGAAGCCAGCGATGACGGCGGCAGTGGCGATGCCACGGGCATGCCGGTGCCGGCGGTAGAAGATGCGTTGCGGCTGCCGGTCCTGGGACGGGTCGCGGCAGGCACACCGATTGGTGCGGATATCGGGTCCGATGACTACGTACTGATGGATCGCAACATCTTCTTCCCGTCGCCGGACTACCTGCTCAAGGTCCAGGGTGACTCGATGCGCGACGAGGGGATTTTCGATGGCGACCTGATTGGCGTCCATCGCACCCCGGAGGCGCGCAATGGGCAAATCGTCGTTGCCCGCATCGACGATGAAATCACGGTCAAGCTGCTGAAGGTCGGCAAGGACCGGATCCGGCTGTTGCCACGCAATCCCGATTACCAGCCCATCGAGGTCCAGCCGGACCAGGACTTTGCCATTGAGGGGCTGTATTGCGGACTGGTGCGTCGTGGCAGATAAACCAACGCTGATTCCGAGTCGGGGCGCGGCACTTTCCGACCCGAAGACGGCGCCGGGGATGATAGGCCGGTACCGCGAACCAATCTTAGTGTCGTAGTCGTGGCTGTGTCGCAATCCGTGCGACCGGCCCCACGTAATCTGGATTCACTCAACTGATGGCAGCAAGGAAACCCACAATGGACGAGAACAAGAAGCGAGCTCTTTCCGCGGCACTGGGGCAGATCGAGAAACAGTTCGGCAAAGGCTCGGTCATGCGCATGGGCGACCGGGTGGTCGAAGCTGCCGAGGTGATCGGTACCGGCTCGTTGATGCTGGATATCGCGCTTGGCATCGGCGGCTTGCCCAAGGGCCGGGTGGTTGAGATCTACGGCCCGGAATCCTCCGGCAAGACCACCTTGACCCTGCAAGCGATTGCCGAGTGCCAGAAGGCCGGCGGCACGGCTGCGTTCATCGACGCCGAACACGCACTCGATCCGATCTATGCCGCCAAACTGGGTGTCAACGTCGACGACCTGCTGCTGTCGCAGCCCGACACGGGCGAGCAGGCGCTGGAAATCGCCGACATGCTGGTGCGGTCGGCGGCGGTCGATATCGTGGTGGTCGACTCGGTCGCCGCGCTGACTCCGCGCGCGGAGATCGAAGGAGAGATGGGCGCCCAGTTGCCGGGTTTGCAAGCCCGTCTGATGAGCCAGGCATTGCGCAAGCTGACCGGCAACATCAAGCGCTCGGGCACTCTGGTGATCTTCATCAACCAGTTGCGCATGAAGATCGGCCAGATGATGCCGGGCCAGAGCCCCGAGGTGACGACGGGCGGCAACGCGCTGAAGTTCTACGCATCGGTACGCCTGGACATCCGTCGCATCGGAGCGGTCAAGAAGGGCGATGAGATCATCGGCAACCAGACCAAGATCAAGGTGGTCAAGAACAAGCTGGCACCGCCGTTCAAGCAGGTATTCACGGAGATCCTGTACGGCGAAGGCATCTCGCGCGAGGGTGAGTTGATCGAGATGGGCCTGGAGGCAAAACTGGTCGACAGGGCGGGTGCCTGGTACAGCATGGGTGAGGAGCGTATCGGCCAGGGCAAGGAGAACGCCCGTCAATACCTCAAGGACAACCCGGCACTGGCCGAGGGCCTGGAGGCGGCGCTGCGCAAACTACTGGTGCCGGCGGAGGCCAACCCGGCGGTGGCGGCAGATGCCGAATCGGACGATCCAGTGGACGGTGTCGCGAGTCGCAAGCCGGTGAAATCCGGCAAGGCCGGTAAAGCGGAGAAAGCGGAGGCTTGATCGCCTCTCACGACGGAATCATGCAGGACGAAAGCTCCGACGACGGCCGCGATGGCGGACTGTTTGGAACAGGCACCGGCACCGGCTCGGCGGTGGGTCCGGGTCGGCGCCGCAAGCGCCCACCGGCCACCGTGACCGAGCGGGCGCTTGGGCTGTTGACGCGCCGCGAGCACTCGCGCAAGGAACTGATCGCGAAGTTGACCTCGCGCGGGCTGGATGCGGACGAAGTTCTCGTCGTCGTGGACAAGCTCACCGAGGCGGGCTGGCAAGATGACGGCCGCTTTGCGGAAAGTCTGGTCCGGGCTCGCGTCGGGGGAAGCTACGGGCCGATCCATATCCGCGCAGAACTGCGTACGCACGGGCTGGACAGCGATGCCATCCTCACGGCGATGGATACCTTTGAAGGTGACTGGACCGAAAATGCCCGTGACCTGGTCCGTCGTCGCTATGGCGATACGGTCCCGGAGGACCTGCCGCTGCGTCGCAAGGCAGCAGACATGTTGATGCGCCGCGGATTCCCCGGTGATGTGGTCAGGGCGGCGACTCGCTACGATCCAGACGATTAGCGTGGTGCTCCGACGGTGGGCGCTGGCTGGTGGTTCACCGTCGCAGGGCAAGCAGACCATGTTCGTGTCGAGGTTCGGCCCCTGATACGCTTGTCGGCTTCGCGCAGTTGTCTCTGCGTCCCGGAACCCCCATCTTGCGGGGACCGGCGCAGCGCCAGCGTGCCCAGCCCTTCGACAGCCGTGGCAAGTCATGAATAACGCTCCCCATCCCAGTACCAACGATATCCGTCGCGATTTCCTCGAATTCTTCCGCGAGCGCGGACATACCATCGTGCCCTCGGCGCCGCTGGTACCCGCCAACGATCCGACGTTGTTGTTCACCAACTCCGGGATGGTCCAGTTCAAGGACGTGTTCCTGGGAAGCGAGAAGCCCGGTTACGTGCGTGCGGCCGACGTCCAGCGTTGCCTGCGTGCCGGCGGCAAGCACAACGACCTGGACCAGGTCGGCTACACCGCGCGTCATCACACGTTTTTCGAGATGCTCGGCAACTGGTCGTTCGGCGATTACTTCAAGGAAGACGCGATCAAGTGGGCCTGGCAGCTGTTGACCGAAGTCTGGAAGCTGCCGCCCGAGCGGCTGCTTGCGACCATTTATCACACCGACGACGAGGCGTTCGAGATCTGGAACAAGCAGATCGGCCTGCCACCCGAGCGAATCATCCGGATCGGCGACAACATGGGTGCGCCGTTCGCCTCCGACAATTTCTGGCAGATGGCCGATACCGGTCCGTGCGGCCCCTGCACCGAGATCTTCTACGACCACGGCCCGGCGCACTTTGGTGGCCCGCCGGGTTCGCCCGACGAAGATGGCGACCGCTTTATTGAAATATGGAACCTGGTGTTCATGCAGTTCGACCGCCAGCCCGACGGCAGTCTCGCCCCGCTGCCGGCGCCCTGTGTCGACACCGGCATGGGCCTGGAACGATTGGCCGCGATCCTGCAGGGCAAGCACGGCAACTATGAGATCGACCTGTTCCGGCACCTGATCGCCGCCGCTGGCCGATTGACCGGCATTACCGACCTGGACAACAAGTCATTGCGGGTGATTGCCGACCACATCCGGGCCTGCAGCTTCCTGATTGTCGATGGCGTGCTGCCATCCAACGAGGGCCGCGGCTACGTGCTGCGCCGGATCATCCGGCGTGCCTTGCGCCATGGCTGGATGCTTGGCCAGAAGCAGCCATTTTTCCACCGCATGCTCGCGCCGTTGATCGAGGTCATGGGCGACGCCTACCCGGAGCTGAGTCGGGACCGGGTGTTGATCGAGCAGTCGTTGCTGGCCGAGGAGGAGCGTTTCGCCGAGACGCTGGATTCGGGCATGCGCATATTCGATGAGGTTGCCGCGCGCTCCACGGACGTTATCCCAGGGGCCGATGCCTTCCGCCTGTATGACACCTACGGATTCCCGGTTGACCTGACCGCCGATATCGCGCGTGAACGCGGTTTGACGATCGAGATGGCGGGTTTTGATGCGGCCATGGCGCACCAGCGCGAAATGGCGCGTGCGGCGGGGAAATTCGGCAATGCCACCACGTTGCCGGCCGAGTTGGCGGCGCAACTGCCGGCCACCGAATTTCTTGGCTATGACCGTCTGGAGGAGCGCGATCTGGAAGTGCTCGCGCTGCTCAAGCAGGGTCGCCCAGTGGAATCGATCCAGGCTGGCGACGACGCCGTGGTTATCCTGGGTCGTACACCGTTCTACGCGGAAAGTGGTGGCCAGGTCGGCGATGCCGGCTCACTGGTCATCGGCGATGCCCGATTCCAGGTGCACGACACGCTGAAGTTTGCCGGTCAGTTCCACGGACACATCGGCACGCTTGCGGCCGGCACCCTGGTGCGCGGTGACAAGGTGGCCGGGTCGGTCGACCAGGTCCGTCGCGGCGCGACCGTGCTCAACCATTCCGCCACTCATCTGCTGCACTCCGCATTGCGCAACGTGTTGGGTACCCACGTGGTGCAGAAAGGCTCGTTGGTGGCGCCGGAACGGTTGCGCTTTGACTTCTCGCACTTCCAGCCGGTCACCAGCGACGAATTGGCCGATATCGAGCGGCGGGTCAATGCCGAGATCCGCGCCAACCATGAAGCGGAAATCCGGCAGATGGACATGCAGTCGGCATTGGATTTCGGTGCCATGGCGTTGTTCGGCGAAAAATACGGCGACCAGGTGCGCGTGCTGCGGATGGGTGATACCTCCACCGAGCTATGCGGCGGCACCCATGTCTCGCGTACCGGCGACATCGGTGTGTTCAAGATTGTTTCCGAGGGCGGCGTGTCATCCGGCGTGCGTCGGATCGAGGCGCTGACCGGGCAGGGCGCGCTGGACCACATCGCCGGTGAAGAGCAGCGCCTGGGTGAAGTCGCGCACCTGCTGGGTGGCAGTCCGGCCGACCTGACCGACAAGGTGCGGCATTTGCTGGAGCGGCAGAAAAAGCTCGAGCGCGAACTGGACGCGATCAAGGCCAAGGCTGCATCGGGTGCGACCGCCGACCTGGCGGGATCAGCAGTGGACGTAGCGGGGGTCAAGGTCCTTGCGGTGCGGCTGGAGGGCTTTGATGCCAAGGCCCTGCGCGATGCCCTGGACCGGCTGAAGAACCAGCTGGGTGATGCGGTGATCGTCCTGGCCGGTGCCAGGGGCGGCAAGGCGGCATTGGTGGCGGGCGTCAGCGGTAGCGCACTGGGCAAGGTCAAGGCGGGGGAACTGTTGGGGCATATTGCGGGTCAGATCAATGGCAAGGGCGGCGGACGGCCAGACATGGCGCAGGGCGGGGGCGAGGACAGCCCGTCATTGGCCGCGGCGCTTGCGGGTGTACCCGCATGGGTTGGTACGTGTTTGGGACTGAACGAATCCCTCGACCCATGACTTTCTTCGCTTGCGGACTTTGTCCGGTCAAGCAGATACTTTCCGTTTACTGAAACTGGAAGCGCCTGACGTATTGCGTGGGCGCAACCTACCGGGCACGATGCACCGGTACAAGGAGACTTACCCATGCTAATTCTGACCCGTCGCGTCGGTGAGACCCTGATGATCGGCGACTCGGTGACTGTCACCGTGCTCGGGGTGAAGGGCAACCAGGTGCGAGTCGGCATCACCGCGCCCAAGGATGTTGCAGTCCACCGCGAAGAGATCTACCAGCGCATCCAACGCGGCGAAGAGCCCGAGGTACGCGGTGGCGAAGCCGAGGTGGAACCGGGGAAAAGCGAGATCGAGTGACAAAAAGTTTGCCCCAGGTTGGGTGAGCCGTTATGCTTCCCGCCCGCACATCGTGTGTGTCGCGGAGAGTTGCCCGAGTGGCTGAAGGGGCTCCCCTGCTAAGGGAGTATGGGGGTTAAACTCCATCGAGGGTTCGAATCCCTCACTCTCCGCCAATTTGCAAAAGCAGCGCCGGAAAATTTGACGATATTGAGAATGATCGTCATAATTCTCCGACTGCGCGCCCGTAGCTCAGCTGGATAGAGCACCAGGCTACGAACTTGGGGGTCGGAGGTTCGAATCCTTCCGGGCGCACCATACAAGAGCACAAAAGGGCCGACGAGCAGCACTCGTCGGCCCTTTTTTTGTGTGCGACTTCCACGCGGACGGACGTTTCATTCCTGATGCACCGGCGCTTTTCCGCGTTGTCACGTCCGGATCGCGCGGTTTCCCCCGTTGTTTAGATCAGACCCACCGCAGCATTGGCCGCGGGCCTTGGGGAAGTGGTACGACGACAGGGGAACGCAATGCGCGCTTCGGCGGATCAGTGCGGGGACTTCACCGTTATCACCCGGGTGCCACTGCCATGAGTTTCTTGTCGGTCAGCCGCAAAAACCGGGTGTTGCTGTTGCTGTGGCTGCTGGAACTGATGGTCATCGTTGCGGCGGTCACGGTGGCGGCGTGGCTGCGGTTCGTCGACGACTACGAGGGACTCGTCACGTTCACCCAGACCGCGCCGGCGCGTCGGCTTCTGGTCGCGCTGATGGTCACCCTGGTAATGACCGCATTCGGGCTGTACCAGGTGCATGTGCGGCACAACCGGCAGGACTTCCTGCTTCGCCTGCTGCTGTCGTTCTCGTTCGGTGGTGTTGGATTGCTGGTGCTGTACTACCTGGTGCCGGTGACCTACATCGGTCGCGGCGTGTTGTTGCTGTCGCTGGTATTGGGGTTCATCGGTGTCATCGCCACGCGCTGGTTGTGGGAGCAGCTGTTCGATGCTGAAGCCTTCAAGCGACGCGTCCTCGTGCTGGGAGCCGGTAACAATGCCAACCTGGTGAATCGCCGATTGCGCCGGCGATCGGATCGCCGTTCGCTGGTGGTGGTTGGATTCGTGCCCGTGCCGGGACAGGCTATCGCGGTGCCGGAGGAACTGCTGGTGGACATGGGCGACAGCTTGGTCGAACTGGCGACCCGACTCAGCGCGTTCGAGATAGTGGTCGCGCCGGACGAGCGCCGTGGCGGCCTGCCGATGGAGGAGATGCTGGCCTGCGCCCAGCGGGGTATCGCCATGACCGACCTGTCGACGTTCTTCGAACGCGAGGCCGGGGTGGTCACCCTCAACGTCGCCGACCCGTCCTGGCTGGTGTTTTCCGGAGGCTTCGAGAACTCGATCGTTCGACGGTTGTGCAAGCGGTTCTTCGACCTCGTGGCGGCATCGACGCTGTTGCTGGTCGCGTGGCCTTTCATGCTGCTGGTGGCGGCGTGCATCCGTCTGGAGTCGAGCGGACCGATCCTGTATCGACAGATTCGCGTGGGGGAGCGGGGTCAGCACTTCGAACTGGTCAAATTCCGGAGCATGCGGGTTGACGCGGAAACCGATGGGGTGGCGCAGTGGGCAGCCAGTGATGACGACCGTGCTACCCGGGTAGGACGTTTTACCCGGCTCACGCGGCTGGACGAGTTGCCGCAACTTTTCAACGTGCTGCGGGGCCAAATGAGCTTTGTCGGTCCTCGTCCCGAACGGCCACAGTTCGTTGACCAGCTCAGCACGGAGATCCGTTACTACGCGGTCAGGCACTGCGTGAAGCCGGGACTGACCGGCTGGGCGCAACTGCGCTATCCCTATGGGGCGTCGGTGCGCGATGCCGAGGAAAAGCTCAAGTTCGACCTGTTCTACGTGAAGAACCACGGGGTGGTGTTCGACATGTTGATCCTGCTGCAGACGGTCGAGGTGGTGCTATTCCGGCGTGGTGCGCGTTGATCCCGTCGGGCCGTGCCGCGCTACCGCGAGAGCAGCCCGCGTGCGGCGCGCTTCAGCGCGAACGGCAGCAGGCCGAGCGCCTCCCGCCGAAGCGTGGGTTCGGATGTCGCCTGCCACGCGCTGGACGCCAGCCTCCAACCGTCGGCCCAGCGGGAATGGATGAGCATGCCGCGGGCGATGCGCAGGTTGACCGCGGCAAACGCGTGCCGGCGTTCGGTTTCGTCGACCTGTCCACGTGCGTCCTCGAATGCCTGTTCCATCACCCCCAGGTAATCATCGTAGGTATGGGGCAGCGCCGACAGCCCGTCATCATGGCCGCGCATCGCGCGCACCAGCACCTGGTCGACTACTCCGACCTGCCAGCGCCTGGCGACGCGCAAGTGGTACTCGATGTCCTCAGCGGTACGCAGCGACTCGTCGAACCCGCCGATGTCATCGAACACTTCGCGTCGCATCATCACCGATGCCGGAACCAGGGCCGGGTTGTGCAGGATCCAGCGCAGCACCCAACCATCCTCCCGGATTACGTCGCGTCGGCGGAACACGTCGATCTCGCGGTGCTGCTCGTCGACGCGGGCGACGTCGCACAGGACCATGCCGGCTTCCGGGTGCGATTCGAGCCAGGCGAGTTGCCGGGCGGTCTTGTCCGGCAGCCATTCATCATCACTGTCGAGCAGGGCGAAGTAGCGACCGCCGGCGATGGCCATGCCATGGTTGCGCGCCGCGGAAACCCCGGCATTGGCTTGCCAGACATGCTGCACGCGATCGCCGAAGCGCTCGCGCAACGCTGCTGTAGTTCCATCGGTGGAGCCGTCGTCCACCACCACGATTTCGTCGACGCGGCGCGTCTGCGCGAGCACCGACTCGATCGCCCGGCTCACCAGTTCGCGCCGGTTGAACGTCGGTATGATCGCCGAAACCTGGATTGAGTCAGTCATGCTGCCGGAACTCGCGAAAAGGCTTCTTTATGGGTGCGGTGCGCTGGGCCTGTACCACCGTGTCCGAAATGCGGACACGCTGACCGTCGCGATGTTCCACCGGGTGCTGGACCCGCGTGACCCGCGCTGGCAATCCTGCGACCCGGACTACACGATATCGACCGGACTGCTGGCGCACTCGCTGGCGTTCTTCAAGGGTCACTACAACGTGGTATCGCTGGGGCAGGTGCTGGCGGCGCGGCGCGGGCTGGAACCGCTGCCGTCGCGCGCGTTGTTGATCACCTTCGACGACGGCTGGGCCGACAACGCCGAGTTTGCCCTGCCGGAATTGCAGCGTGCCGGCGTGCCGGCGTTGCTGTTCGTGGTCGCGGACGTGATCGGGCGACGACAACCTTTCTTCCAGGAACAATTGGTGGGGGCATGGCGGCGCGGGAGGATCAAGGTGGCCGACCTGTCGGCGTCGCTGCCGACCCATGCACCCGCGACCGATACCTCCGCTGATCCGGAGGCAGGAGAGAGCTTGAAGGCGCTGCGCACGGTCATTGCGCAATTGGAAGCACTTGACCCGGTGCAGCGGGATGCGGTGCTGGCGCCGTTCGCGCAAGTGCTTGATGACGGCCTGCGCCAGATGGTGGACGTACAGGACCTGCAGCGGTTGGAACACGGTGGGGTCGCACTGGGCCTGCATGGAAAGACCCATGAGGCGTTGACCGAGCGATCTGACCTTGATTCGGAACTCGCTGGCGCCCGTACCGTGCTCGCGGCCCACTTGGGGTCCGAGCAGCCGGTGGGAGAGTCGATGTCGTTCCCGCATGGTGTGCACGACCCGGTGGTAGCACGACGAGTCCGCGAATCCGGTTACGAGTTGGCATTCACCAGCGTACCGGTGCTCAACCCTGCTCGGCCCGAACCTGGGTGGTTGCTTGGCCGCACCGGTTTCGAGAGTGGGGCCGTGGTCGATTCGCAGGGGCGTTTCCGGCCGGAACGGCTGGCGCTGTACCTGTTCCGCCGCGAGCGACGGCGGCTGGTCTGAGCCGCCGCGGCGGCGCAACGGATTCACTCGTCCTCGTCGGCGGCGGTCAGGAACAACGCCGGGTCGTTGCCACCTGGGTCAGGCCAGCTCCACTGGCCGAACACCGGGCGGCGGCCGCGTTCGACGAAGCGGCGCGAATGCCAGGCGTCGAGGTGCGAGTCCGGCGCGGCCAGTTCCACCGATACCGCGACATGCCCTGCGGCGCGTGCCGCGCGCAACAGCGCATCGAGATAGTGGCGACCGACACCCTCGGCAGCGTCGCGGGTCCAGAAGTCGCGGACATGCAGCGTGCCATCGATGCTTTGGGTCGCGAACCAGCCCGACAAAGATCCGTTTGGCTCACTCAGCAGCAGGTGGCGGGTCTTGCCCAGCGGACATTGATCGAAGCGCCAGCGTACGTGCCTGCCATCGCGGATCGCGAGCAGGCCGTGGCCATGCGGCGAGCCGGACCAGAGTGCATCCATGCGCGGGTCGGCGCGGTTGCTCCACTGGGCATGCAGGCGCGGGCCGCCGAGGCTGCGCAGGGTGTCGGCCAGGTGGACGGCGAGATCGATCGCGGCGCCGGCCACCCGGGCCAAAAACAGTGGCATCTTTCTGGCGAGGTAGCCGGCGTGGCGGAGCACCTTCGCATGCCGGACGATATCGGCCAGGTGGCGGTAGCCGACCCGCTTGAACACCGGTGCGGCCTTCCGATTGGGGAAGCCGTACAGCAGGTCAAGATCGCGCTTGCCGGCGGCGACCAGACCCTGCTGCAGGATCAGTGCCGGACCCAGCGAGCGATGTTCGGGCGTGACCGCGAGATCGACCAGCACGCCGGCCCGGATGTCGCGATTCCGCCACGACATCCGCCGCCGACCGGCCGAACACGCACCGATCGCGGTGCCGCTGGGTTCGTGCCGAAGCAACTGCAACAGCGGTGGGTCGCCGGACGATTGCAGGTAGAACCAGTCGTACTTGGCCGCCATCAGCGGTGCCTGCCCGAGGTTGTCACGCCAGATCGAGAGCACTGTGTCGCGATCACGCTCCACATCACCGGTCTGCGCCGTGTATAGCGGCACCTGCAACACGGCGTTCATGCGGACTCCAGCTCCCCGACTTCGGTTGCCAGTACCGGGGCGCGGTGCAGGTAGCGGGTGGTACGCCGCTTGTTGCGGATATCGTCGTAGACGGCGCGCGCGTGCGCTTCGCTGACCTGCAATGCCGACGCCAGCTCCGCCGCGGGTCGGTCGTGGTTGAGTGCCCACAACGCCAGGTCCATCTGCCGGTACGGCAGGCCGTAATAGAATTCATCCTGGCCTTGGCTGAGGCTGTAGGTGTCGGTCGTGGGCTGGGCAGTGCATAGCCGTTCGGGAAGGTCGAGGTGACGCGCCATCGCGTAGACCTGGGTCTTGTACAGGTGGGCGATCGGCTTGACGTCGGCCGAGCCGTCGCCGTTCTTGACGAAGAATCCCTGGTCGTACTCGACCCGGTTGGGTGTGCCGACCACGGCATAGTTGAGGCGGTCGGCATGGAAGTATTCGAGGGTCTTGCGGATGCGTTGCTTGAAGTTGGTCGCGGCGACGATGGTGAGGTATTCGGACAGGCCGAGGTCGCGCTCGTGGCGGCGTCCGTCGGGAGCCTCGGCGATCAGGCGGAACCGGTTGATCCGGCCCTCGGTGCCTCCGTCGATCACGATCTTCATTTTCCAGTCGTCGCCGTAATCGGGCAGCACGCTGCGCACCGCCGCATCGCGCGCGCGGTAGCAGCCGATCGCCGCCAGGGTCGGAGCGATGTCGATGGTCTCGCTGCGCACGCCAAGGTGTGCGGCGAGTATCCGCGCGCGCTCGGCGCTGTCGTCCGACGAATCCTGTTCCGGCAGGATCAGGGTGAATACCCGGTCGGGGCCGAGCGCCCGCACCGCCAGCGCGGCGCTGACCGAACTGTCGATTCCGCCGGAGATTGCCACCACCAGTCCGCGTCGATGCAGCTCGCGCGCGGTGATGTCGCGCAGGCGCGCGGCGATCCCGTCGGCTTCCTGTTCGAGGTCGATGTCCAGTACGGTCCAGTCCAGTGGGCTCATGGGATTACCTGTTGCTCGGTGAGTTGGATGCGCCGAACCTTGCCCGATGCGGTGTGGGGCAGGGCGGTCACGAATTCGACGTGCTTGGGGATCTTGTAGGGCGCCAGGCGCGCGCGGCAGTGCGCCTTGACCCGTTCGACGCCGCGCTCGGGCAGGGTCTCGGTGACGATGAAGGCCTTGATGACCTGGCCGAGGACCTCGTCGTCGATGCCAACCACCGCGACCTCGATCACGCCCTCCATCTCGGCGATCGCCTGCTCGATGTCGTCGGGATGCACGCGATGGGCGCCGGTCTTGATCATGTCGCTGCGGCGGCCGGCGAGGAACAGGAATCCGTCGTCGTCGAGGTGACCGATGTCGCCGGTGCGCAGCCAGCCATCGCGCATCACTGCTGCGGTCGCGGCCGGGTTGTTCCAATAGCCTTGCATGACGTTCGGGCCGTGTACCCAGACCTCCCCGGCCTCGCCGGTGGCGGCATTACTGCCGTCCTCGCTGAGTATCTTCAGCGAGACTCCATCGATGGGGACGCCGACCGAGCCGGGCTTCTGGTCCAGCCGTTCCGGCGGCAGCCAGGTCAGGCGCGAGGTGGCCTCGGTCTGGCCGTACATCACGAACAGCCGCGGATGCGGCAACGCCGCGCGCAGCCGGTTCGCCAAGGTGGTCGTCATCGCGCCGCCGGCCTGGGTGAGATAGCGCAGTGACGACAGGTCGTACTCATGCAGCGCGACGTGATCCAGCAGCAGTGCGAAGGTGGACGGCACGCCGGAGAAGCCGGTGACCCGCTCGCGGGCGATATCGTCCACCACCAGGTGCGGGAACAGCAGGTTCGGTGCCAGCACCACCCGTGCACCGCTGATCAGATGGGTATGCAGGACCGAGGCGCCGTAGGCGTAATAGAACGGGAGCACGCTGAGCACGCTGTCGTCCTGGCCCAGGCCGAGATAGGCGATTACCGATTGCGCGTTGGCCAGCAGGTTGGCGTGGCTGAGCATCACGCCCTTGGGCGCACCGGTGGTGCCGGAGGTGTAGAGGATGAGGGCCACTGCGTCGGGCCCGGTGTTGCCATCGCTCGCGCATTCGCATGTCGTTTCGGCAGGCGCGATCCGGAACTCGGCGTCCCCCTCGCCCAGGGAAAAGGCCAGTGGCCGTGCCGAGATCGCGTCCAGTGCCTGCAAGGCATCGGCATGGTCGCGCTCGTGGACCACGAATCGCGCGCCGCAATGATCCAGCCAAGGCACCAGATCGCGCACCCGTGCCTGCACGTTCAATGCGACCACCACGCCGCCGGCGAGCCACACGCCGTACCAGGCCACCACCGCCTCGATCCGGTTGGGCAGCACAATCGCGACGCGGTCGCCATGCACGAGTCCGTGACCTCGCAAAAGGGCCGCAAACGCTTTGGCCTGCGACCACAGTTCGCCGTAAGTGGCCTGCCGTTCGCGATCGACGATCGCGGTCCGCCCCGGCGTCGCGTCCGCCACCGCCGCCACTCGTGAAGTCAACGAGTCCACGGCGGCTTTCACCCCGCGAGCTTGCGGGTGACGAACTGGTTGACCGAGTCGATCGAATCGAAGTGCGCCGGGATCATCTCGTCCGGCGACACCGAGATCTGATAGTTCTCTTCCAGGAACAGGATCAACTCGTGGATGCCGGTCGAATCCACGATCCCGCCGCGAATGAGCGAGTCCTGGTCCCCCAAGGCGCTCTCGTCCTCGGAAAACAGGAAGTTCTGGAGCACGAATTGCTTGATCCTGCGTTGCTGTTCCATGTCGGACATTTCCCCTTGGCCGGATTTCCACGACGTGTCATGCGACGCCCGTGGTGCTCGCACTGGTGGTTAACGTTCTGGACGAACGTCACCGGCCAACCGCCAACCGGTTCACCAGTACCATCGGGTCCCTCGCGGACCGCCACGACGCGGAGCCGATCGTCAAGATCACCGCCCCACATCACCGCGACCGACGTGGTAGGGATGGGTTTCTACTTCGATGATGTGACCAGCTTGGTTCTCACAGGCAAGCGTGCACGTCATACCAGCCAATTAGCCGATTCCGATCTCTCGCGTGCTTCCATTTCTTTAGTAACGCGGCTGCGGTGCACCAGTTACCGTCGCTTGCCCACGGCGCCGGTCCACTGCTGTGCATGAGTTGGAACCATCGCCCCGACCGGCGTACCCGCGACGGCTCATCGAATCCCAGCCATCGCATCAATTTCCACCTGATTCGAGCTTCCAGGCTGCTTTCGTTGTCCAACTCCAGGAAGCTGCATTGACCGATCAACTTGAATCGCGAATAACCCAGCGATGCCACGTGCGCGACGAGTTCCTCAAGATCGTCGTCGGCTTCGAACGACAGGAATTGCGGGCGGTTACCTCGATCGAGTGCCAGGATGCAGTATCGATCGGCGCCTTCGATGTCGACCTTGACGTGGTGGGGCACGCCGTACTGTTGAACAAGTTCGGCGAATGTGACCATCGGCACTGTGCAGGCTCTGGATGGATTCCGATGGGCGATTTTGTTCTCGAATATTGTGCTGGCGCCCAGATCGTCACCGCACAGGACCAAGTCGATTTCGCCGGACCCGCCTGCAAGCGCACGGTTGACCAGCGTCAACCGCGCCGTTGAGATGTCCTGCTGGAATAGTTGCCTGGCTTGGTCGACCAGCGCGGGATTTGCCTCGACGGCAATCACACGAAAACCTTCTTCCAGGAAGTACCTGGAGTCGGAACCGTCGTACATGCCGATGTCGAATGCAAGCTTCATCACTAGTCTCTAGACGTCGATTGGAGGTTTTCCGGAAAAGCTCATATCTGGATGTGGCAACTCGCGCGAGATTGCCCCTACGTTAGTGACGCTTCTCTTGCCAACGGTGCGACGACCTGGAAACGGTCATTCGTCACGGACGTCATCGTGGGTGTCGTCCGGCCTGCGCGATGGCCAGTTTGCGTTGTACTGGTCAACCGCCCTGCTCGGAGTACCTATGTACCGTTGGTTGTTGATCACGTGGTTGGTATTTGTTGTCGCAAGCTGTGGAGACGCAGTTCCGGGCGGATCGCCGGTTGTATCGCCGCGCTGGGTGGGAGACTCGCCACCGGTTAGCCATGCCTCACGGCAAGGTGCCCTTGCCGTCACCGAACTGGTCGTCGGGCTGGAACACCCGTGGGCGCTGGCGTTTCTTCCCGATGGCAGCATGCTGGTCACCGAACGGCCGGGTCGGCTGCGCCGGATAACCCCTGATGGACAGGTGTCGGCACCACTTGGCGGGCTGCCCGAAATCTTCGTCGACGGCCAAGGCGGACTGCTCGACGTGGCGCTGTCGCCGACGTTCGCCGACGACCGCCTGGTCTACGTGTCGTTCGCCGAGCCGAATTTCCGCGGCAACCTGGCCGGCACCGCGGTGGCGCGCGGCCGGTTGGAGGGCGGGAGCCTGCGGGACGTCGAGGTTGTCTATCGGCAGGAGCCCAAGCTGTCCGCCGGCACCCACCTGGGTTCGCGGCTGGTGTTCGATGGCGCCGGACACCTGTTCGTCACCCAGGGCGAGAACCGGGTGGCTGCCGCGGCCGCGCAGGAGCTCGACAAGCTGCAGGGGAAGCTGGTGCGGATCTGGCCGGACGGCAGCATCCCCGAGGACAACCCGTTCGTCGGGCGCGACGACGCCCGGCCGGAGATATGGTCCTACGGCCATCGCAACATGCAGGGTGCGGCGCTGCATCCCGGCTCCCACGAACTCTGGATCAGCGAGCACGGACCGATGGGCGGCGACGAACTCAACATCCCCGAGGCCGGCCACAACTACGGATGGCCGGTGATCACCCACGGCAGGGACTATGACGGCAAGCTGGTACCGGGGTCGGTAGGCACGTCGGCACCAGGCATGGAGGAGCCACACCATGTCTGGTCGGTGTCACCGGGCTTGAGCGGCATGGTGTTCTACACCGGCGACCGGTTCCCGCAATGGAAGGGCGACCTGTTCCTCGGCGCGCTTGCCACCAGCGAACTGATCCGGCTGGAACTGGACGGCGACGAGGTCGTGGGGCAGGAGCGTTTGCTGTCGGAGCGTGGCCAGCGCATCCGCGACGTGCGGCAGGGTCCCGACGGGGCCCTGTACCTGCTGGTGGACCATGCCAGCGAGGGCCAGCTGTTACGCCTGGCGCCGAGTGACGGGGCGGTGGCCGACTCGCCGGAACCTCCGGTGGAGGCGTCGGCGCCGACGGGTTGAATCAGGCGACCGCCATCGTGCCGTGATCCACGGTGGGTTGCCCCGATCGGGTTGGTGGTTACCGGACGGGCGATGAAGTCGATGCTGGTGATGCACAGCTGCTCCGCCGGGAAATGGGCGAAGCGCGGATGCACGCGGATGGCGGCCAGTTGCTCCAGCCGCTGCGGCCGTGCAATCGAGGTATCCAGCAGGATGTCGAACCCGGATTCGGCGGCAAGGTCGACGAACTCGTGGGCGCGCATCCGGTTCTGGTAGAGGAAGGCGTTGTTCCAGAATTGCCAGGCGCGATCCGAATACTGCAGGTAGTTCAGCTGACTGACGTTGCGGTCGACGTAGGCATAGTGGTCTCCACAGTTCACCGAGTGGAACATCAGTCCCGCCGGCGCGAGTATCCGCCGTGATTCCCGGTACATCGCGGCGATCACCTCGGCCGGCACGTGCTCGAGCACGCTGTTGGAGAACACCACGTCGACCTCGCCGTTGGTGAGGCCGGAGCAGGTCGCATCGGCTGGTGCGCGATAGCAGACAACGCCGCCGGTCGACAGACCCAGGGTGGCGCCTGAATCCAGTGATCTCCGTAGACGGGCGTGGCGGTCGCGGATCGTGGCGACGTCGGTGCCGGACGCGTCGGCGATGACGTCGAGGAAGCCTTCCAGTTCCGAAACACAACGATGCAACAGTTGCGGTTGCAGGTGGTGCGTCAGGTCGAAGGTGGTCACGCGCGCCGCGCCAGCCAGGTAGCAGGCAAGCGGAAAGGTCGGATACCAGCCGGTACCGATTTCCACCATTCGCGCACCATCGATCGTGATGCCGGCGGTACGCAGGTGGCCGACCATGATGGTCCAGTCGTCGACCTTGGTCGCCAGTTCTCGGCTGAAGTCGGTCAGGCCGCCAAACCTGCGCTGCAACTGGTAATGCAGGCCGGCGCCGGCCGGATGGATGCCGAGGAGTTTCTGGATGAGTCCCTTGATTCGCCAATGCATGTCGTTCTCCGCTGCGTTCCCGTGCCGCTGGGCGGCGTATCGTTATCGTCCCGCGGCCGTCGCGGTCTCGTGGTGCACCAGCATCGTCGACAGCACGCCGACGAAGGCCTGGTTGTCGGCGAACCCGGTGGCCCGACCGGCGCGGCATTTGTCGAACAAGCGACCGACCGCCGCGGCATCGAAGTAGCCCGCGGCGCGGATGCGGTCGGCTCCCATCAGGTCGGCGACGTAGTCCAGTGGCTCGCCATCGTGGAAGAAGCTCTGGCAGTCGGGGGCGCGATAGGGTTGCTTGGTGCGCTGCAGGATGTCCTCCGGCAGCAACCCGGCCAGTGCGCGCCGCAGCAGGTACTTCTCGGTCAGGCCGCGGATCTTCCAGCTCGGGGGCAGCCGGTTGGCGAACTCGATCAGGCGATGGTCGAGATAGGGGAACCGGCCCTCGATCGAGTTGGCCATCGCCACCCGGTCGCCTTGCGAGGACAACAGGTAGCCGGCAAGCAGCGACTTCGCCTCGACATACTGGTCGCGCGCCAAGGGGCTCCACGCCATCATCCCCGGCGGCAGCGACCGTTCGTAGGCCTCCAGCGGATCCCAGCCGGCGACGCTCGCGCGCAGTTCGGGCGACAGCATTGCCAGCGCACGCCCGGACGTCATCCAGCGCGGCGCATGCGCAAAAATCGGGCGATCGAGGTGTTCCATGCCCTGGCCGAAGAACGACTGCGCGAACGCCGGGTTGCGCACCGGCGAATTGGGCAGGTAGCCGTACAGGCGTTGCAGCAGCAGCGGTCGCAACCGCGAGTCGGGCTGGCGCGCCCAGAACCGTCGGACCTTGGCCTCCTTGAACAGGTCGTAGCCACCGAACACCTCGTCCGCGCCCTCGCCGGTGAGCACCACCTTGTAGCCATGCTCGCGCACGCAGCCGGCCAGTAGCATCAACGGCACCGGCGCGGTGCGCAGCACCGGCGTCTCGGCATGGCGCACCAGCCGCGGGAATGCTTCGCCGATGTCGCGCCGGGTGCAGTGCAGCGTGGTGTGATCGGTGCCCAAGTGCGCGACCATCGCCTGTTGGTGAGCGCTTTCGTCGAACTCTCGATCCTCGAACGTGACCGAGAACGTCCGCACCGGCGTATCGGTGAAGCCACGCACCAGCGCCACGATGCCGGATGAGTCCAGCCCGCCGCTGAGGTAGGCCCCGACCGGGACGTCCGCGCGCAGTTGCAGGCGTACGGCATCGACCAGCAGCTCACGCAGCTCCTCGGTTGCCGCTTCGATGCTTCGCGGGTAGCGCGACGGCGCGGTCTCGGCGGCGTCGGGGAATGTCCAGTCCCAGTAGCGGGTCAGGGTTTCCCGACCGTCGTGTTCGATCGCCAGCAGGCAACCCGGCGGCAGGCTCTGTACGCCGTCGTAGATGGTGTCCGGATCCACCGTCGACCAGTAGGTCAGAGCCTGCACCAGTCCTGATGGGTTGAGGGTTGTGCATTCGGGCAGCACCGCAAGCAGTGCCTTGATCTCCGAGGCGAACCACACCCGCCCGCCGCCACGCGCATGGAACAGCGGCCGGATACCGGCGCGGTCGCGGGCGAGCACCAGCCGCCTGCGCTCGCTGTCCCACAGCGCGATCGCGAACTGGCCGTTGAGGTGTTCGACGAAACGGTCGCCGTAGCGGTCGTACAGGTGAACGATGACCTCGGTGTCGGAGCGGGTGCGGAACTGGTGCCCGAGCGCTTCCAGCGCGGCGCGCAATTCGACATAGTTGAAGATCTCGCCATTGAACACCGTCCACACCGTGCGCCGTGGATTGGGGAGGGGCTGCGCACCCGTCGCCAGATCGATGATCGACAGACGCGCGTGGGCCAGGCCCACGCCGGGCTCGGCATGGAAACCATGGCCATCCGGGCCACGATGGGCGAGGGTCTGGATCATCCGTTCCAGTACCGGCCGCGCGAGTGCCGAGACTACGTCCGGCCCGATGAAGCCTGCAATTCCGCACACGTGGTGGCGATCCCCGTCAACGCGCCGTGATCGGCGCCATACCCAATCAGAGACGCGCGAAACGGCAAGAATCGGCCACGCTACGGCTGTGACGGCCGCTTACGCGTGAGCCTCGCGTTTATAAACTCCAGTGGCCGACGGCCAAACCAAACAAGGCGATGTGCGAATGAGCAGGCACAGGGAACGCGAATGATCGTCGACTTTCTGCAACCATCGGCTCCGACCGAAGTGGAGGTGGATCTGTGCGTGGTAGGCGCCGGTCCGGCCGGCATCGCCATTGCGCGATCCTTCATCGGCACGACGGTCAGCGTGTGCGTTTTGGAGGGCGGCGGCCTCGACGGCGAGCCGGACAGCCAGGCGCTCTACGGCGGTACGGCGGTCGGGACGGTTCCGTTCGACCCGGCGACCTGCCGGGTCCGCGCGTTCGGCGGCAGCGGTAATGTCTGGGGCGGTGGCTGCATTCCACTGGGTGCGCCGGACTTGGCCTGCAGGGAATGGGTTCCACACAGCGGCTGGCCGTTCCCGTACGCAGAGCTCGAACCGCATTACCGGCAGGCGCTGGCGTATTGCGGGATCGAGTGGCACACCTTCAGACCGGGTTCGTTCGACACCTTGCCGGCAAGGCTGCCGCCGGAATTCGATGCCGCCAAACTGGTCAACCAGAACTTCGTCCTCAGTCCGGTGTTCTTCGGCGAAACGTACCGGGAGGCGCTTGAGCAGGCGGCGAATATCACCGTCATGCTGCACGCCAACCTGCTCGAGCTGGAAACCAGGGAGGCTGCGGGAGCGGTTCGCGCGGCCAGGATCGGTTCGCTCGATGGGCGCCGGGGCGTGGTCCGGGCGCGGAACTACGTGCTGGCGTGTGGAGGGATCGAGAATGCGCGGCTGTTGCTGTTGTCGGACTCGGTTGCCCGGCACGGCCTCGGCAACGACCGCGACCTGGTAGGCCGGTTTTTCATGGATCATCCCAGCGGAAAGCTGGGAGAACTTGTTGCCGACGACCCGGACCGGTTGTGTCGACCCTACGACCGTACCGGCGGCAAGGGTCCGGCACCGGCATTCCCCGAGCTGTGCCTCTCCGACGATGCGACGCGAAGGCATCGGATCCTGGCGGGGCGGATCCGCCCGATCGCGGTCGAACGGCGAGTGCCAGCGGGGATCCAGGCTTTGCGGGGGTTTCGGGCCGCGCTGCGCCATCCCTCGCGTGACGAGGCGCTGGAAGGGCAGATGACTGCCTGTGGGTCGGAAAGTTGCGGACCGGGCACACCCCCGGATTTGGGCCGGCTTGCACTGCGACTTGGCTTGGGCGCTGGCGATATTGCCCGCGCTGTCGGGCGCAAGCTGGTCGGAAAACCGGTGGTGCACACCGACCATGTCGACGTGGTCGGGTTCTTCGAGCAGGCCCCGAACCGCGACAGCCGGATCGTCCTGGGTCCCGAGGTCGATGCCTTGGGGCAGCGCAAGGTCTGCGTCGACTGGCGGTTGACGCCACTGGATTGGCACACCTACCGTACTGCGGCGAACATCGCAGGCAGCGAGCTCGCACGCGCATCCCGGGGGCGGTTCAGGCTCGCGCCCTGGCTCGAACAGGGCAGCGAGTCCATGCCGCCATTGCGCGGCACATCGCATCATCTCGGCACGACCCGGATGTCCGATGATCCGAGGACGGGCGTTGTCGACCGGCATTGCAAGGTGCACGGGGTCGACAACCTCTATGTGGTTGGCAGTTCCGTATTTCCTGCCGGTGGCTGGGCCTTCCCGACTTTCACGATCGTGGCGTTGGGCCTGCGGCTGGCGGAGCACCTGCGGACGTGCGCCGGGCACGAAGCAGCCGGTACTGGGTTCAGCGGCGCGACTCCGCGACCGCCTCCTCGCACGCCAGCAGCGTGTCCCGTGCGACTTGATGCCAGCCCCGCGAGAACTTGCGCGCGAGCGCCGGCGGATCCCAGTTGAACTCCAGCGCCCGGACCAGCGCTGCAGACAGTGCCGCCGCATCGCGCGTGGGGATGAGTACTCCGCAGTGGCCGTCCACCACCTCCGGGATGCCACCCACGTCCGTGGCCACCACGGGTCGCCCGCACGCGAGCGCCTCGACCAGCACGTTGGGGTGGCCTTCGGAGTAGCTGGGCAGCGTGATCACATCGGCCGCCGCCATCCAGCGTGCGACCCGGGACGGCGACTGGCTGCCGACAAGCCGAAGCGGCAAAGACGGATCCGCCGCCGCGATGGCACCCGCCAGCTCCGCCTGTAATGGCCCTTCGCCGACCAGTACGGTTTGCAACCCGGGGCGCTGCGCCGACAGGACGCGGGTGGACGTGACCAGCTCGCGCAGTCCTTTTTCGGCAACCAAGCGGCCGACATACAGCACGATCTCGGCATCGCCGGGCAAGCCCAGTTCGTGGCGCGCCGCCGCGCGATCGGCGGGCTGGAACAGCGCGGCGTCGCAGCCGTTGGGAATCGCCCGGACCCGTCCCGGCTCGGCGCCATAGTCGCGCACAGCCATGCGCCCGAGATCTTCGCTCACGACCAGCAACCGCCGCGCCGCGCCGACCACCGCACGGGTCAGCTGGCGGCTGATCGGATCGCGCACCCGGATGTCGGATCCACGCGCGCCGGCGACCAGCGGAACGCCCGCGCGGCGTGCAGCCAGCATCGCACCGTAGGCGTCGGGATAGAGCCAGTAGGACAGCACCAGGTCGGGTGCGAAAGCCTTGATCGGGTGATCCAGCACGTGGCCGCAGCGCCAGCCATTGAATGGCCGTGAGATCACCGGCAGCGCGTTGTATGGGGCGTACTGCACATCGCAGCCATCGATTCGGTCATCCGCTTGCGGCGGTCGGAACAGGTAGCTGCGTGGACGCGCCCAGGCGGGATAGGCAGCGGTCGGGCTGACCACCTGCACGGTCGCCAGCCGCGCCAGTTCGCGGATGGTCTGCAGGATCGGGCGGCCGCGGTTGGGTTCGCCCGCGATCGGGAACTGCGATGTGGCAATCAGGATACGCATCGAGGCGGAAAGGCTGTCCGGAGATCGAGTAGTGGCGGATGACGAGTATTCCAAGCCAGGTCATCGTGGAAAGTTCGAGGCCGCCAGCGCCACGCGCCCGGCTGGGTGAGCTTGATGCGCTGCGGGGGGTGGCGGCACTGGCGGTAGTCGCGTTCCACTACACCACGTCGTATGCGCAGCAGGTCGGCCATGTGGAGCCATTGCCGTTCGGCTTTGCGGCCGGGAACTACGGTGTACACCTGTTCTTCCTGATCAGCGGGTACGTCATCTTCATGACACTCGAGCGCACCCGCGACGCGATGGATTTCGTGGTGTCGCGATTCTCGCGCCTGTACCCGGCTTACTGGGTTTCGATGGGTATCACCGGCGCGGTGGTGTCCGCGATCGGGCTTCCCGACCAGCAGCTTGCGCCCCGCGAGTTGCTGCTGAACCTGACGATGGTCCAGCAGTTCCTGGGTGCCGGGCACCTGGATGGATCCTACTGGACCCTGCAGGTCGAGTTGTTCTTCTACGCGCAGATGCTGTTCTGGTTCGCGGTCGGACAGCTTCGGCGTATCCACTGGATCATCGGGGCATGGCTGGTGCTTGCGGCAATCCAGGGCGTGGTCATGGATAGAGGCCTGCATTTCTCCTACTCGGTGCGCGAACTCCTGATCCTGCGGCACATTCCGTTCTTCGCCCTGGGCATCTTGTTCTACCGCTTGCACGACAAGGCCGGCGAGCGTGGCCTGAACCTGGTGATGATCGGGTTGAGCCTGGTCGCGATCGGCATTGCCCAAGGGGGCGTGTTGCTGCTGGTGGGGTTGGCCTGCTGTGCGGTCTTCGCGCTTTTTGTGAGCGGCCACTTGCGCTTCCTCTGTATCTGGCCGTTTGCCTGGCTGGGGGCGATTTCCTATCCGCTCTATCTGCTTCACCAGACCATAGGCATCGCGTTGATCCATTGGCTTGAGCAGCATGGGGTGCCCAGCATGGTGACGGTGGCGATGGCGCTTGTCGTGGCACTTGCGTTGGCGACCCTGGTCACCTGGCGGGTGGAGCGTCCCGTCATGCTCGCGATCCGAATGGCGTGGCGCCAGCATCGGACGCGACTGGCGCCGGCGTAAACGAGGAAGGTTCAATTGGACCGCGGTGGCGAAGCTGCCGAAGGTTGCGCGACCAATGGCGCCCCGAACGTGCGATCCAGGCCGTGTACCACGCCTGTCCGCGGCTTCCAGCCCAGCAGCCGCGATGCCGCGGCGCCATCGAAATTCGCCAGCGGCCGGAGCGAGCGAACGCGGTACCGGGTCAGTGGCACTTCGCGACGCAGTAGTCTGCCGAGCAGTTCCACACCCGTGCCCAACACCATGAAAATACCGGTCGGCACCCTGAACATACGCAGGTCACTGCCCAGCTTGTGCTGGCAGCGTGCCAGGTAATCGGCTTGGGTCACCGGTTGCGGGTCCACAACATTGACGATCGCCCCGACCGCGCCCGGGGCATCGGCCGCCAGCACGAGCGCATCGACCACATCGTCCAGGTAGACCAGCGGAATGGTCTGCGCACCATCGCCCACCGCGATCCAGTAACCGGCGAGCGCCACCACGCCGTTGGGCGTGACCCGTTCGGCGCCCGGTCCGAAGATCTGTCCGGGCCGGATGACCACTGCTGGCAAGCCCTCCCGGGCGGCCTCGACGACCATCCGTTCGGCGATGAGCTTGGTCCGGGTGTAGGCGCCGCGGAGGCCAGGCCGCGGCTCGTATGCGGAGGCCTCGTCCACCGTTGAGGCGGGGTCACGGCCGGCATGGTCGAGCACGCTCAACGAGCTGACATACACCAGCCGCCTGCTGCCATGCTCGCGGCATGCGGCGACGACATTGCGCGTGCCCCAGACCGTGCCTGCCTCGAACTCGCGTGGGCCGCCGCGCATCGCGGCACCGACGTGATAAACGGTGTCCGCGCCGGCCACGGCATGGGCGACGACGCGCGGATCGCCGAGGTCGCCCACCACCACCTGCACGCCGGGGTCCTCATGGGTGCGGACCGGGCGTCGGACCAGGACCCGCACACGCTGGCCACGCGCACGCAAGGCCGCTACAAGGGCGCGGCCGAGGAAGCCACCGGCGCCGGTGACCAGTGCGTCGACCGGTTCCAGCGATGCGTAGCGCGCCTCCAACTCTCGCAGTCGCGAGGCATCGGGCTCGGCGCAGGCCGGTTCCAGCAAGCGCGCCACCCGCAATGCGTCCTCTGCGTTGAATGGCGGCGCCGCCTTGTCCAGCACCGCCAGCGCGAACTGCTCCACGCCGCGCTGGATCCCCGGCGACGGCCTGAGCAGGCCGGTGGCGAAGCGCACCACGTTCCAGGGAATGCGCACCAGATCGGCCGCTGCATGCAGGAAGGCATTGGCGACGATGCCGATGAACTTGGGACCCGGCAACACGCGGTGAATCCGGCAGGTCTGCAGGAATCGATCAACCTCGACCAGGCCGCGGGTGCCGCGCACGAACAGGCGGTTCTCCATCGGCCGTGCGGTCCACGACAGCAGCAGGCGGCCGACGCCGTTCCGGCCGACCACGCGCGCTTGCCAGTCTCCGAACTTCAGGTTGGGGTCGGTGCCGCTCGCCCGATAATCCAGCTCCAGTGATTCAAGCGGTCCGAGAAAGGCCTCGAGCGTGTACACGCCATGCACGCCGAGGTCGCGCAACGGATAGGAACCCTGGGTGACCATCGCCGGCAACGGGCCGCCTGCGTAGGCCGGGTAGTCCGAATTGCGTACGATGTCGACCGACACGACTTCGCCGATCCGGCCCGAACGCACGACCTCCAGCGCTTTCATCACCACCGGGTCGAACAGGTCGGAGTGATTGACGCCGAGCAACAGGTTCTTCTCGCGGGCCTTGGCGCTCATCGCCTCGCAGTCGGCGACCGAGTCGGCCATCGGCTTCTCGACCAATACATGGCAACCCATGTCGAGTGCTTCGATGGCGAGTGCCGCATGCGATGCCGGGGGGGTCAACACGTGCACGACCTGCGGGACGAGGTGGGCAAGGTCGGCCAGATGGGTGGCGGCCACGCCGCCGAAGCGGGTTGCCAGCGCCTCCGCGGCAGCGAGATCGGTATCGCAGATGCCGACGATATCCACGAAATCAAGGCGTTTGAGCGCGGCCAGATGGTGGCCGGCGACGTAGCCGGCCCCCACGATGCCGACGCGCAGCCGGGTGGTGGGCGCTACTGACATGGTGCTGCCTCGGAAGTGGATTTCGGGGTCGCCGCGCGCCGAGCCAGCGCCTGCCGCACGGTTTCCAGCACCGCGTCGACGCGCCGGTCCCAGGTCTGGTCGGCAACGGCGGCGATGCGATCCGCGGCGCCGCCGACGGGATCATTCCACAGCACCTGTTCGAGTGCGGCGAGGAACTCATCGCGGCTGTCGGCGATATGCACCCATTGCGCGAATTTCTCGATCTCGGGATTGCGCACGCTGACCACGGGCTTGCCGGTGGCCAGATACTCACGCAGCTTCAACGGATTGGCGTTGGCCACCTGGCGATTGAGCCGGTACGGAATGATGCAGGCATCGAACGCCTTGGCCCACTGCGGCAGGGTAGGGTAGGGCTTGGGGCCGACCAGATGGACATTGGACAGCGCCCGCAGCGCGCCCACATCGGTCGCGGCGTGCCCAACCAGCAGGAAACTCCACCGGGGGCGCGACTGTGCCAGCCATTCGATCAGGTCCAGGTCGATCCACTCGTGCACGGAGCCGAAATACCCGATCACCGGCGCAGGCAGCCCACGTGCTTCCTCGGGCACCTGCGTCGCCGAATCGCTTGCCTGCCCGAACAGCGCCACGTCGACGCCATGCGGTGAGAAAATCGTACTCGGGTTGATGCTGCGCTTTGCATCCAGCAGCGCCGGCGGCGCCACGAACAACAGGTCGGCGCGCCGGCTGAGGTCGAGGTCTCGTTGTGCAATCAGGGGCGCGTCGACCCCCGGGTGCGCCGCATAATCGTCGATGCAGTAGTACACGCAGAGTTCCTCGCCCAGTCGTTGGGCCATGAAGCCCGGGTGGGGCACGACGAACCATGAGATGCAGCGCTGGATGCCAACCCGTCGCAACGCCCGCCGCACAGCCCAGCGCCCGAACAGCCGGTTGAAGGCGTCGACGCCGGGCACGCGCCGGAACGGTAGCTGCGGAACGGTGCAATGCCACAAGCCCTGGGGAGTCCGCACCGGCGCACGGAAGGTCGCGGCGAGCTTGCTGAGGGCACGCCTGAAGTCGCGACCGGATGCGCCGGGTGCGCGCATCCCGGGGGAGTCGACATAGAGCAGTGGGAATTTCGCGGCCAGCCGTTCCGCCACGTGATGGCTGCTGGTACGATTTTCCGCATGCCAGTCGTTGCCGAAGTAGACGACTCCCAAGTCCTGGATCGATGCGTCCGGGTCAGGCATCGGTCCACCATCCCACCAGCCACGAAGTCGCACCGGCGTGAATCCAGTCCTTGTGCAGCCCCGGGACGTTCTCCAGCGATGGCCCTATACGGCCCGACGCGGGTGCGAAGAAGGTGACCAGCCCGTTGCGGCCCAATCGTCGCATCCGCTCGATGGTCGCGACCGGATCGCTGAGGTAATAAAGTACCTCGCAGGCCGTCACCAGGTCGAACCGGTGGCGCTCCGTGCCCCACGGCTGACTGAAGATGTCGGCGACCGCGAACTGCGCGTCCGGCAACCGTGTGCGGGCCCTGCCGATTGCCTGCGCGCTGACATCGACCCCATACAGTTGGTCGGCCAGCAAGGCCAGATGACGGCTCTGATGCCCCTCGCCGCAGCCCAGTTCGAGGATTGAGCCAACCCGGCCGAAGGCTCGCTCGATGACCTGATTGGTGGTCTCGAACCGCGTCCGCTCCATCGTGGAATCCATGTTCCAGGGGTCTTCCAGACGGTAGGCAAGGTCGAGCCGCGAATGGTTGTCGTTGCCGCCAACGCCGCGCAATGCGTACTTCATCCACAAGCGCCGCTGTGCCTTGCTCAGTAGTTGACCAGTCGCTGCAAACATGCCTTTCCCCGATTCTGATCGTGCTCAGCAGTCAAGCGCAGTGTCCGGATGCAGGGGTTTGCCCCCCGTGACCGGATTGTCGTGGACCCGGAGAGGCTGCCCCGACTCGCTGTACCAGTCGACAACCTTGCCGCAACGAAACTCGATCCACGACAGGCCATATTCCCAGCGCGATCCAGTGATCCTCGCGGGTTCACCCTGGATAGCCCGGATATCGTCGGCGTCCATGCCCAGAGCCACCCGCGGGCCGAGGGATCCACTCCCGTGCAGCCACAACAGTGTCACCGCTACCAGCGCTACCAAGACTGAGTAACGGGCGCGATGTGAGTTTCCGGCCATCGGGGGCGCATCACGCGCAACCGCCGGTGCAGGTTCGTACACCGTGCGAGCCCCCTGGATCTGGATACGGGCGCCGGGAAGCCGTCCGTGCAATCGATGGAACTCGGTGGCCCACGCGTAAGACCCGTTCAACTGCTGCAGCCGGGTGAGTCCGCCATCGGTGCGTATGCGGTCGGGGTGCAGGCTGCCGACCCGTCGTCGGTAGGCCTGCCTGAACTGTTCGATGGTGCAGTCGGGGGTGACCCCCAACTCGCGGTAGAGCTCATTGACGTCGTTGTCGACCCCCATGTCGTGCCCTCGTGGACGATGCGCTCGCCGTCGCAGCTGCGGATACAGCCGGCCTCGAATCGCGCCGGCTTGCGTTAACAGGAAAAGAGGTCTGCCAGATTCCGACAAGTCGGGGACTGCCAGGGGGAGCAACCAACAAGAGTGGGTAGTCTGATGATCACCTCGAAGGTAACGGCAACAATGCCCGCTACCGGCTACGGCCGAAGGCAGGCATTGGCGCGCCTTTGCCACGGTGCGCAGGTGACGGCCCCGCTCGCGCGGCTACGCACGTTGCTGCGCGACGACCTGCGGATACTGGCGTATCACCGGGTGCTGGAATCAGCCGACCCCGCAGGCTTCGATTTCGACGTCGACCTGATCAGTGCATCGGCCGAGCGGTTCTACGATCAGATGGCGTTCCTGCGCCGACGGTTCCATCCGATGCGCTTCGACGAGGTCCTGGAGCGGGTCGAAGCCGGGCGCCCACTGCCGTCCCGCGCCGTCCTGGTCAGCTTCGACGACGGCTATGACGACAACCATCGCGTTGCGTTCCCAATCCTCAACGACCTGGGAATGTCGGCGATGTTCTTCGTGTCCACCGGCCATGTCGATTCCGGGCTGCCGTTCTCCTACGATTGGTTGGTGCACATGGTCTGCAGCATCCCGGCGGGAAGGCTCAGCGTTCCCGAGCTCGCGCTGGAGACACCATTGCCGGAAGGCCTGGATGGACGGCGCCAACTGGTGCGGAAGTTGTTGACCCGGCTCAAGTCACTGGATGACGCGTCGCAGACGGCGTTGATCGCGCGACTGGAACGCGAATGGGGCATCGCTCGCACCGACGGCCATCCTGATTGCCGGCCGATGAATTGGGATCAGTTGCGCGAGATGCGTGATGGCGGGATGGAAGTCGGGTCGCACGGGGTCACTCACCGGATGCTGGCGAAGTTGTCGATCGACGACCTTGTCCAGGAACTGCAGGGTTCGAAGGCGACGCTCGACCGTGAGCTCGGCACATCCGTCGAGGTGCTGGCCTATCCGGTCGGGGGTCCGGATGCCTTCGACGCGAAGGTGATCGAGACGGCCCGTGAGGCGGGCTACCGGATGGCATGCAGCTATATCTCGGGCACCAACCCGGTCGTACGTGAGTCGCGATACGCACTGAACCGGCTGCCGGTGGAGCGGGACATGGACGCCGCGTGGTTCGAGTCGATGGTTTCGCTGCCGGAAGTGTTCGGCTTCCCCTCGCGCCGGCGTGCGTACTGAGGGTGCGGCCGATGTTCCTCTTCATGGTCGCCTACCTGGTGCTGGTGCTGATTCGCCCGCAGGACTATCCAGCGGTGTTGGAGTCCGCCGGGCTGCCGTGGCAGCCCATCGTTCTGATGATGGCCGCATTGTTCTGGTTGTTCTCGGCACGCAAGTCGCTTGCGGCGCCGCAATACCTGTTGCTGCTGTGCTTTCTTCTGGTGCTGATGTTGTCGAAGGTCGTCAATGGCTGGACCGGCGGCGCGCTCGTCCAGTTGACCAAGTTCGCGCCGGTGGTGATGGCATTTGTTCTACTCGCCAACGCAGTCGATACCCGCGAGCGGGTCGTTGCCGTGATGGCGGTGTTCGCGGTCTGCGCGGGCGTGCTGGCGCTGCACGGCATTGAACAGTCGCGGACGGGCATCGGCTGGACCGGGGTCACCATGTCACAGGAAACCCGCATCCAGTACGTCGGCATCTTCAACGACCCCAACGACCTCGGGATGCTGTTCGTGATGTGCTTGCCGATGAGCGTTTACCTCAGCCAGCGCGGTGGGCTCATGGGTTTGCGCCGGCTGTTCTGGCTGGTGGTCGCGGGAGTCCTGCTCTATGGCATCTACCTCACCGACTCGCGCGGCACGATGCTGTCGCTGGTAGTGCTGCTCGGTGTGTACGTGTGGCAGTGTCGGGGGCTGGTCACGGCCGGGGTGCTGGGCTCGGCTGCGCTGACTGTGCTGATGCTGTTGCCATCGCGGATGCAGGAGTTGGACGTGGGCGAAGCATCCGCGCAGGGCCGCGTCGAGTCCTGGTACGAGGGGCTGCAAATGTTCATTTCCAGTCCGTTGCTCGGGATCGGCGCCGACGGCTATTCGGACATGTACAACCTGACCGCGCACAACTCCTTCGTGCTGGTGCTGGCCGAGACCGGCATCATCGGTTTCACCATCTGGTTGGCGTTCATCGGCTACTGCTTTCGGATGGTGCTGGCGGTACTGAAGCACCAGGACGACCTCGACCTCGACACCGATGGGGGCGATGTCCATGCCATCACCGGACTGGATGCCGATCCGGAGTTTGATGACGGCAGGGCACTGCAGTGGCAGGAGGACCGCGCCATCGCAATGACGCTGCTGTTGTCGTTGTCGGGCTTCTTTGCCGCCTCGTTTTTTCTCAGCCGCAGCTACGTGGTCATCCTTTACCTGCTGGCGGCGCTGGTGGTGGGGCACTACTCCGGTATGCAGGCGCGCTACGCGGGATTGCCCCGGTTCCGCCTCGAAAACGACATGTTGCGTTGGCCGCTGTGGTCGATGGTCGGGATCGTCGGCCTTTACCTGATGGTAAAGGTCCTGCTGGGGATGGTATGAACACGCGGTCCATCACCTTGCGCAACACGGCATTCTCCTCGGTTGGCATGTATACCGAGTACCTGCTGGGAATGTTGACGTCGATCATCATCGCCCGCCACCTGGGGCCCGACGGTTTCGGCGTCTACAGCCTGGTGATCTGGCTGGTGGCGACGGGGGTGGCGACTACCAATTCAGGCACTGCCAGCTCCGCGATCAAGTTCGTCGCGGAATTTCGCGGGGCGGGGCGCGACGACGACATTCCCGCGCTGCTGGCCTACCTGCGACGGGCCCAGCGCCTGTTCCTGTTGGTGGTGCTGGGGATCGGTGCAGTGGTGTTCGCGGTGGCCGGCGAGCACATAGCCGCGGGACTGGACCACGTGATGCTGCTGGCCTTCCTGGTGGTGGCGGTTGCGCTGCGCGCGGGCTACATGTTCAACATCGGCGTGGCGAAAGGGTTCGAGGACTTCCGGGCCACCGCCATTATTTCCCTGGTCTCGACCCCACTCAACCTGGCGATGGTGATCGCGGCCTGGCAGTTCGGCGCGTCCGTGGAATGGCTGCTGGGGGTATTCGTCGTATCCAGTGTGGTGTTCTACGGCGTATCGCACAGGATGATCGCCTCCCGTGCGCCGATGGCGGCCGGGTCCCGCGTACTCGCGCCGGAGTTGCGGGCGCGGATCCGTCGGCACATGTGGCTGACGGCGATGATCGTCAGCGTGGGTTTCGTCGCCGCGAGCGAGGTCGAGGTCCTGTTCCTCAACCTGTACGGCGATGCAGAGGCGGCCGGTCAGTTCAAGGTTGCCTACCAGCTGGCGGTCGGCGCCGCGGCGCTGGTGCCGGGGGTGTTCGGTGCGTTGCTGTTGCCGATGATGGCCAACGCACTTGGCCAGGGGCGCGATGTCGCCGGCCGGCGCTTTGTCGCAACCACCGGTTACCTGGCATTGCTGGCGGCGCCGCTGGTCGCGTTCGGAGCGGTGTTTGGCGCAGCAGCGGTGCAGGCGCTGTATGGCGACGCCTACCTGCAAGCCGCCCCGGTGTTTGCTGCCTGCCTGCTGGGTGTTTCGATCACCGCAATGACCGGCGGCGGGTCGAGCTTGCTGATCAGCGCCGACCGGCAGCAAAGCGTGCTCGCGGTGGTCGTGGGATGCGGCCTGCTGAAGGTGCTGCTTGATGCGATCCTGGTGCGGCAGTTCGGACTCGCCGGTGCGGCGGTCGCCTACGTGGCGGTGTCGCTGGCCAGCGCAGTGGCCATGATGGTACTGGCCATTCGCGTCAGCGGCGCGGCGCCGGACTGGGGACGTCTGGCACGCATCTGCTTCGCTGCGGCGTTGGCCGCACTCATCGTGTTGCCCTTGCGCGGCCAGTTGCTGCCGCTGGTGGAGGTGGCGGCCGGTGTCGTTGCGCTGGGGCTGGTCTATGTACCGCTGACCTTGCTGCTGCGTTGCTGGAGCCGCGGCGACATCGAATACCTGCAACAACTCCACCAGCGATTCGTGGCGGGCCGGCCACGTATCAGCGCACGCTTGCTGGAATGGGCATACCAACGCGCGCCCGAGGGAGGTGGCCGATGAGCCTTTACGAGCCGTTGTTCCGCAATGTCCTGTTCCCCGCGTACGAATCCGTGCTGCGGCGGCGCCGCACGCTCGATTACCTGCGCGAATACGAGGCCAGTCAATGGCTGTCGACCGAGCAGATAGCGGCGCTGCAATGGGCCAAGCTGAAGCGCCTGGTCGAACATTGCTGGAATGACGTGCCTTATTACCGCGAGCGCTGGCGGCGCGCCGGACTCGCCGGGGCGGAGGACATCCGCGGTCCGGATGACTATGCCCGATTGCCGGTACTGACCAAGCAGGATGTGCGCGACAACTTCGAGCAGCTGATCGCACCTTCGTTTCGTGACGGACTCCTGTACAAGGCGACCGGCGGCTCCACCGGCGAACCGATGCGATTCGGCTATACCCGCGAAAGCTACGAACGACGCATGGCGGCCATGCATCGCGGATATGGCTGGACCGGCGCACGCCTCGGGCAGCGCACCTTGTATCTGTGGGGTGCGTCCCTGAGCGCGACCGGGCTGCCGAAGTTGAAGGACGACCTGTACCACGCCGCGTTCAACCGCAAGGTACTCAATGCTTTCCTGCTGACCGATGCCCGGATGTCCTCCTACGCCGACGCGATGGCGGCGTATCGCCCCGAGGTGGTGGTGTCCTACGTGGCGCCATTGGTGGCCCTGGCCAAGTGGCTGATCGCCAACAAGCGCGGTATCGAGCCGCCGCAGCGGATCCTCACCGCCGCCGAGGCGCTGCATCCACCTGAGCGACAGCTGATCGAGCAGGCGTTCGACTGCCCCGTGTACAACACCTACGGCTGCCGCGAGGTGATGTTGATCGCTGCGGAATGCGAACATAGGACCGGACTGCATCTCAACGCCGACCACCTGAAGGTCGAATTCGGAGCGCCGCTGGATCCGACCCTGGGCAATGGCCCGTCGGAACTGCTGATCACCGATCTGCACAATTACGGTATGCCGCTGTTGCGGTATGCCAACGGTGACCTCGGGACCGCGCTCGACGGCACTTGCGGCTGTGGACGCGGCCTGCCCCGACTGGCAAGCGTGGACGGCCGCAAGCTGGATGCGCTGCGTACGCCCGACGGTCGCTTCGTGCCGGGGGAGTTCATCGTCTACGCGTTGTTGGGTGTAAGCGGGATCAAGCGCTACCAGGTGATCCAGCGGCGCCTGGACACGCTCGACATCATCCTGGTGCGCGACCACGGCTTCGGCGACCACACGCTGGCACTGGTGCGCCGGGAACTGGCCAGGGTCTTGGGTTCGAGCGTGACATGCAATTTCATCTATGCCGACACCATTCCCCTGACGCCGACCGGGAAGCTGCGGGTGACCATTTCGGAGGTGCCATGAGCGCGGATGCATGTCGGAGGATGCCGACGGTAAACCTCGGCGATCGTTCCGGGGAGAACCGCCGGGAGACCGTCATCCACGTGGTCGAGAACCTCAACCGCGGCGGGCTGGAGCGCGTCGTCATCGACCTGATCCGTGCGCAGTGTGCGATGGGCATGCGTTGCCAAGTGATTTGCCTGTTCGGACAAGGGCCGCTGGCAGACGAGCTATTGGCCGACGGCGTGGATGTACAGGCCTGCGGCAAGCGCAATGGCGCCGACCTGCGCGCCGTGCGCCGCATGCGCGTGCTGTTGAGGCAGGAGCCCGGGGCGATCGTGCATACCCACAATGCCGTTGCCCATTACTACGCGGTGTTGGCGGCCGTGGGGCTGTCGTTGCGGCGGGTGGTCAACACGCGCCATGCGATGCCCGTAGGCGAGGGCGCCGGCCGGCGCGAGTGGCTGTACCGCCAGGCAATGCGATTGACCGATGTCTGCGTGGCGGTTTGCGAGGCCGCGCGCCTGCAATTGGAGGCAGGGGGTGTCGGCCCCCGCACCAAGCTGGTATCCATTCCCAATGGCATACAGCTCGGCCGGTACCAGCCGGCCTCCGCGACATCGCGACGGCAATTGGCGGAAGTCCTGGGACTGCCTGCCGGCACGGCATTGATCGGCACCGTCGGCCGCCTGAATCCGGTGAAGGACCAAGCGTCGCTGATCCGGGCGTTCCGTCGGGTTCATGATGCGATGCCGGCCACGGCTTTGCTACTGATCGGCGATGGCTCGGAACGCGCCGGACTGGCCGCGATCGCGCATGCAGAAGGCGTCCACGGCTCGGTGCATTTCCTCGGTGATCGCGCGGACGTCGACGTGCTATTGCAGGGACTCGACCTTTTCGCGATGTCGTCGGTATCCGAGGGCTACTCGATCGCCCTGCTCGAAGCCAGCGCCGCCGGGTTGCCGATTGTTGCCACCGACGTCGGCGGGAATGCCGAGATCGTGCAGAACGCCGTCAGTGGGCGATTGGTGCCCGCGTCGGACCCGATCGCACTAGCCGAGGCGATCCTCGCGATACTCGGAGATCCTGATCTCGCCGGCCGCATGGGGCTGGCCGGCCGGGCCTGGGTCTTGGAGCAAGGTTCATTTCGCAGCATGGCCGAACGATATGCGAGGATCTATGCGGGACAGGACAGGCCATGACGATGAGTGACATGACGCCGAGGCCGCGGCGGCTGCACCTGCTGCGCTGGCTTCCCGGAGCCTGGGTGACCACGGCAGGCCCGCGCGGACGCAAGCCCCTGTACCTGAGTTTCGATGACGGGCCGCATCCGGAGCACACCTTGCCGGTGCTGGATTTCCTGGCTGGCCACGGTGCCCGCGCGACGTTTTTCCTGGTCGGTAACCAGGTGGAGCGGCACCCGTCGCTGGTGGCTCGCATCGTCGCGGCGGGACATACGCTGGGCAACCATTCCTACGACCACCCGCGTTTTGAACGGCTGTCGTTGGCGGAACAACTGGCCCAGGTCGACCGGACGGATGCGTTGCTGGCGCGGTTCGACGGCCGCCCGCGCCATCCGTTCCGGCCGCCGCGTGGGGTGCTGCCGCTGCCGCTGCTGGCGCATTTCGTCCGGGATCGCCGCCCGATTGCGTACTGGTCCTATGACAGCCTCGATTACGGCCGCCAACCGGCGCCGGGATTGATCGACATTGCACGGCGGCATCCGCCGCGGGGGCGCGACATCATTCTGATGCACGACGACAGCACGATCTCGTTGCAGATGCTGGCAACGCTGGTTCCCGAATGGAGCGCGCGAGGCTTCACGTTCGAGGCGATGGCGCCCCATGCGTAATTGCGCCAGCCGGAAGGAAGGTGTCCATTGAGCGTGCTCGGCTGGCTCGCGTTGCTGATGATGCTGGCCGTGGTCGCGGCAGGATTGGTCGGATGGCAGCTGCTGCGCGCGCGCAACATGCAGGTGTGGATCGGCAGCTACCTGCGGCGAAGGGTTACGCGGGTGGCTGGTCGTCCGGTGCACGTGATGTTCTGCTTCGTCGACCACTTCGAACCGATGTGGCACGGCGCGGACCTGCAGGTCCAGCGTGCCCGGGTCGACCGCTGGTGTCGGGACTATCGGGTCATGGCGTCACGTCATCGCGATGCCGATGGTCGTCCACCCCAGCACAGCTTCTTTTATCCGGAAGAGGAGTACGCCCCCGAACACCTCGACAAGCTGGCGGCGTTGTGTGCCGACGGCTATGGCGAGATCGAGATCCACCTGCACCACGACAACGACACCGAGGCCAACTTCCGCGAATGCATCACCCGCTTCGGACACATCCTGCACGAGCGCCACGGTGCGTTGTCGCGCGACCCGGACACCGGACAGCTTCGTTTCGGCTTCATCCACGGCAACTGGAGCCTGGACAACTCGCGCTGCGATGGCCGCTGGTGCGGTATCGACAACGAGTTGGTGTTGTTGCGCGAGTTGGGCTGCTATGCGGACTTCACCTTGCCGTCGGCGCCCAGCGATACCCAGACCCGCACGATCAACTCGATCTATTACGCCACCGATGACCCGATACGCCCCAAGTCGCATGACACCGGCGTGCCGGTGCGGGTCGGCGGGCGTGCCGAAGGTGACCTGATGCTGGTGCAGGGGCCGCTGGGCCTGAACTGGCGCGAGCGCCGCTTCGGGATCATGCCGCGCATCGAGAACGCGGACGTGCGCCACAGTTGCCCGCCGACACCGGCTCGGGTCGATGCATGGGTGAAAACCGCAGTCCACGTGGAAGGTCGGCCGGACTGGGTGTTCGTCAAGATCCACACTCATGGCACCCAGGAACACGACATGGATACCCTGCTGGGCGCCCAGGTCGATGCCATGCACACGCACCTTGAGCATCGCTACAACGATGGCGTGCACCACGTGCTGCATTATGTGACCGCGCGCGAGGTCTACAACATCGTCAAGGCGGCCGAGGCCGGACTGGAGGGTGACCCCGGACAGTATCGCGACCATGTGCTGCCGCCGCCGCGTTCATCATGGGCCGGGGCGAGGGCGGGCTCGTGAGCCAGGCGGATATCGACGCCAGTTCGAGCGACGGCTTCGGGCCGGGTGGCCGCTCGAGAACGGATGGCAGCCCGAAAGTGAGCGTGGTGATGCCGGTCTACAACGCCGCCGACACCGTAGCCCAATCCATGCGATCGGTCCTGGAGCAGACGTACGCCGGGCTGGAGCTGGTTGTGATCGATGACTGCTCAAATGATGGCTCAGCGGAGGTGGTGGAGGGTATCGCCCGCACCGATCCGCGGGTCGCGATTTTGCGCTTGCCGTGCAACGGCGGGGTGGCGGCGGCGCGCAACGCCGGTATCCAGGCTGCCACCGGCGACTACCTGGCATTCCTCGACAGCGACGACTGGTGGCACCCGGGCAAGCTGGAGGTCCAGCTGGTGCAGATGCGTGCGGCCGGGGCGCGGGTCAGTTACGCCGGTTACCAGCGCGTGGACGAGGCTGGCAAACCGCTGTCGACGGTGCGGCCGCCGGCGACCGTGCGGTATGCCGACATGCTCAAGAGCAACCGCATCGGGAACCTAACCGGCTTGTACGACCGCAGTCTCGGGGATGGCCGCTTCCAGCGCGTGGGGCACGAGGACTATGTGTTCTGGCTGCAGATGGTCCGTCGGGCGGGTATCGCGGTCTGCGCGATGCACCCGGAACCGCTCGCGTTCTACCGGGTGCGCGCAGGCTCGCTTTCGGCCGACAAGTTCAAGGCGGCGCGGTGGCAGTGGCATATCTACCGCGAGGTCGAGAAGCTCGGCTGGGCCGACGCCTGCCGGTATTTCCTGCACTACGGAGTCAACGCACTGGCCAAGCGGCACTGACGCTGCTTGCGCGTCAGTCTTCGCTGAGTTCGACCACGTAGCCGGTATCGCTGCCACTGATGTCGATGCGCCAGCCGCGCCTGAATTCCTGCGCGTCCACGCTGCTCCAGTCATGCGCGGTCAGCACGGCATTGGCCGGTTCGAGCACCCTGACCCGCAGGCCGCCGGCCGTGGCTTCGTTGCCATTGATCTCGGGCCGGGTTGGTACGTTGATCTGGAATATCGCGCGGGTGCCGGTGCCCAGTTCAAACGTGTCGCGCACGGTAAGGCGGCGGTCGGCGAAATCGAACCGACGCTGCCAGCCGTGCACCGCGGGGTTGCCGGCGTAGGCCTCGGTCAGGTCGGCGGTCGCGGAGAACGATCCGTCGGGACCGGGGTTCACGGTCATGCTTGAACGGGTGGGCGCGCATTGATGCACCACGGTGTCACCGGCGGGCCGGTTGCATTGCCGCGCGTCCCCGTTCGTCCGCTCGAACCGGACCACATTGTGGACCTCGGTGCCTTGCTGGATGCCACTGTGGCTCCAGATGTTCTCGGTGACGGCGAGCCAGTCGTCCGCGAACAGCGTGAACCCACCTTGGTCCTGATGGGCGTGGCTTTCCTCGTAGGGTCCAGCGACGATCGCGATCCACATCGCATCGTCGTCCCAACCGGTGCGCGCGAACAGGTGCCCTGTGCCCTTGGCATAGTGGATCAACCCGGCGGGCGGCGCCTCGGCATCGCCGGCGGGCAGCAGATCGTGGCGAAAGTTGAAGCCAGACGACATCTCCGGGACGGAAATGTTCCGCAGCCACCACGCCGCCGTTTCGCGGGGGCCTGGATCCGTGGTCAGTGCGCGCGCTTCCAGTACCAGCCGGCGGTGGTAGTCATACAGTTCGGGCACGGAGTTGCGTGACTGGTCGCCGAGCGGCGCGAACCTGTCGAGCGTGGGGACGGTCGCATGGACCCAGTAGTCGATGCTGTCGGTGGCATGGCTGTTGGCATTGGCGAGGTCCTCGCCTGTGGCGTCGCGCCACAGGCGGTATAGCGAAAACAGGCGCATGTGCGCGGCGCCGTACCCGGTGCCTTCGCGGCTGCCTCCCCCATCGAGCTTGGCGAAATAGGCCTGCAGCGGCGGCAGCTTGTCCTCGCGCAGCTCGGCCATCCACCCGGCGTTGCCGCTGGCCAGGGCCCAGTACATGGTGGCTTCCAGGAAGCTGTAGTAGTAGTTGTTGCCGGGGTTGTCGGTGGCCCATCCGGTCCATGGGTGCGGCCGGTTGCCCCAATGCGCCCGGATGTGGTGCCACACGTTCCAGACTGCTTGCTCGGCATAGGCCGACCAGCGCTGGTGTTGCTCGGGGGTTACGCCTGCGGCGCAGGTGTCGAGCGTCAGCGAGAGGTCGGAAATCATCGGTCCGACCTGCAGATAGGAGTCGCCGGCGACTGCGGGACGGTCGCCACGCGCGATCGCGACTTCAGCCTCGGCGACCTGCTGTTCGACCATTGCCACCGCAAGCTCGCAGTACTTGTCCTTGCTGGACAGGCGGAACATCAGGGCCGCGTCCGTGGCTGCGAACGCGTAACCGGGGTTCCCGCCCACTGCGCTGTCCACGAACGACTTGAAACGCCGGTACTCGTCCGAGTTGAGGTCCACGTAAGACAGGTCGAGCGGGATGCCGGGCTCCATGTCATCGTCGGACGCGGGCGTCATGGGCTTGGTGAGGGCGGCGGGGTCCGGCTCTTGTGATGTCACCGGTGGGCCGGGGTTGCCGGTTTCCGGGAATCCGCACGCGGCAGCTAACGACACGAGATAAAGCAGAACTGCTGCTCTGCCGCGCCAGACAAATACGCCAGACCTATGGACGTGACGCGCGCGCGGTACTTGATCCGAAGACATGGCACTTCTCCTTAGCGGTGGTAGGTGACGCTCAGGTAAAGCAGGTCCTGGTCGGCGTCATCGCCCGGCAAACTGCTCCGGCGCTCGTATCGCGCCCATTCAATGCGGCTGCTCCAATGCCTGGACCAGTCGCGTTGCAGGTGGATGCCGTAGCGCCGGGTCTCTTGTTCGATCCCGAGTTGCAGATAATCGATGTGGTCGAGGCTGGCGAAGGCGCCGACGGACAGCCGCGGCCGCAACTGCCAGCCGACGCTGAGAGCGGCACCATGACCCTCCTGGTCGAACTCGTCGGCATCGACATAGTCGAGCTTGTTCACGTAGGGCTCGATCGCCACACCGAGGCGCGTCCCGGTGAATGTATAACCCAGCGACAGCCGGCGCTCCTTGTAGGGCGACGCGTTGACCACCGCGTCGCCCACAAGCGATGGACCCGGTGTTGCGGCCGCGGCCTCACCGATGCCGACCAGTGCGTCGGTCGCGGCATCCGAAAATTGCTGGGAGCCGGCCAGGGACAAACGATGCCGATCATTCGGGACCCAGTCGATGTTGGTGCGCAATAGCGGCTCCGAGCGGTCGCCGTCGCCGGTGCGGTATGCGAGCTGGGAGTAACCGGCATCCAGGCCCAGGCTGAAGTTCGCCAAGTCGCGGACGTAGCGGCCGAAGATGTCGTATCGGGTGTAATCGCGGGCCACGACGTCATCGGCGAAGTCGACGCGTTGTCCCTGCAGGTTCAGCGAGACCTGGCTGGTTGGGCTCAGTTCCTTGACGGTGCGGACGGCCAGGCCCAGCCGCTGTGAGTTGAATTCGTCGGTTATCTCGGCGTCGCTGTCCGTGTAGCGTAGTTCCGCCCGGCCTCGAAGGGTGTTGCCCAGATCGAAGTACAGGTTCGGCCCAAGTGACAACACGTTGACCTGCTGGCGATTGCCCGGCGTGTTTGCCGCGAGCGTGTTCACCGCCTGTACTGCGAGGCTGTCCTCGACCGTGAAGCTGAGCCGCTCGGGCAGCGCGAACCAGTTGAAGCGGCCTTCCAGGGTGCCGTCGACCGTATCGGAAAAGGTATCGCCCAGGTAGCTGCGGTACTCGGCGCGCCCGGCAATGCTGCTCTGGATAGCCGAGGTGTCATGGGTCAGCTCGAAGCCGAGGCCGGAACGCAGGATGTCCTCCTCGATCGGATCGACCTCGCTCATTACCACGTTGTCGTTACGCTCCACGCCGACATCGACGCTATAGTCCAACTGGACTGCGGTGGCGATGCCGGGCAGGACCGCAAGCGCGGTTGCGAATGCAGTGGTCGTGCCGAGCCGCTTTCCACGCATGTACCTGCTCCCTGGTTCCTGCGAATTCATGGGCTGTTGTTGAACACCACGCCGGCAAGCTTCTCCGGTGGGAAACTGCCCATGGTCTTTTCGACCGCGGCCATGGTGACGCGGCCGTAACCCGCGACCAGCACCACGAAATCGGCGAGGTCCGACAGGATCCGAGCATCGGGCGAACCCTGTACCGACGGGCCGTCGAGGATCACGTAGCGGTCGTTGTAGCGACCACGCAGGGAATCGATCATTGCGCGCATGCGGAACGAGGTGAACGACTCGCCGGTGATCTCGCGTGTACGCCCGCTTGGGATCATGTCCAGGCGCGGCAAGCCGGTCGGATACAGGACGTCGCTGACGTCGATCGACGGATCTTCCAGGTAGTCCATCAAGCCGCCCTCGGTGGCCTCGATGCCGAGGGCGGTGTGCTGCGCCGGGTACCGCGCATCGCAGTCGATCAGTAGCGACTTTTTCGATTCATCGAACGCAAAGGCGGCGGCCAGGTTGCGCGCGACGAAACTGCCGCCACATCCCCGGCCGATCGGAGCGACCAGGGTGACGAAACTCTGGTCCCCTCCCAGCGCCAACAGACGGGTCCGCAGCTCGCGGAAGGCATCGGCCTGTACCCGCACGGAATCGTGCCGGTGGATCAGGCGACGCTCCTCGAGCTTCTGCACGCTGAGTGCATTTGGCCCCGTGAAGCGCGCGAGGGTGCGGGGCTCGGGTGCCGGGTCCCGGATTGCTCCCGCACCGTCGACAACCGAGGCCAGTGGGACTTGCTTGAGGCTTGGTTTGGTCATGGCGTTGATGTCATGCGTGTAGCTGCTTGTACCCATAGACGAGCCCATAGGTAACGAAGACCGCCGCGATGATCGCGAAGCTCAGCGTCATGCGGACGATTTGTTGACGCCGTTCGTGCGGCGTGTGGTAGGTCGGGATCACGGCCAGCAAGGGCATGCCAATGCGGCGGGAGAAGTGCGTCGCGGAGCGCATACGCGGATCGAAGCGTGCGCGCAGGAATACCACGCCCAGTGGCAGCAGGATGGCCAGCAGCAGCCCGCCGGCCGCGAAATGCATGAACCGCAGGCCCGTCGGCCGCAACGGCATAGTGGCGGGATCCTGCACACGCAATGTCAGGCCGCGTTCCTCCTGGTCGAGCTGCATCGAGACCCGTGCGTTCTCACGGCGTCGCAAAAGGTCCTGATAAAGGTCGCGATTGACTTCGTAGTCCCTGGTCAGCTCCGCCAGCGCGCCCTCGGCGTTGACAATGTTGCGCCGCCGACCGAGCTCGTCATCCAACATCGACTGCGACACGCCCAGGCGCGCGCCAGTGGCGGCCATCTCGCGGAGTGTTTCGGCACGTTGCTGCCGGAGCTCCTGGTAATGCGGATTGAGCTGTGCGCTTTCAAAGGGCGTGCCGCTCTGGACCAATGACTCGGGACGCTGCGCTTCTTCCTGCATCGCTTTCCTGATATCGGCAATTTGATTTCGGAGCCGTACCACGTCCGGATATTGCTCGGTATAGCTCAACAGCAGAAGATCCACCTGACTCTGCAACTCCACCAGTTGCGCGCCGTAGAGGTTGGCGCGCGTCTGCACCGCAGTGACTGCCGACTCGGTCGAAAGCTGTGACGTCAGGGCCGCCGCGCGCGACTGTTGTTCGAGTTGTGTCATGCGGGTTTGGCTGAGCTGTGTTCGCAGAGTGGAGATCCGGCTGTTCACGTCGGCCGAACTGTCCGGTTGGGCGTCGGCATTGCTTGATCGATAGGCCTGAAGGCTGTTCTCGGCCTCGATCAGCTTGCGGTGGTAGGCCTGTACCTGGCTGTCTATGAACTGGTAGGCATCGCGGCTCTCGCGCTCCTTGGTGGCGAGGCTTTCGGCGATGAACAGCTCGGCCAGCCGCTCGGTGACCTGAAAGGTCCGTTCGGCGTCCGTATCGCTGTAGGCGATATGCACCAGGTCCACCCGTGGACCGGTGACCCGGATGCGATCCTGGACCTGCTCGATCAGGCGATCGCGTTCTATTGGCGAGGGGTCACCCGCCAGCCAGCCGCCGGTCTGCAGGATGTCCTCGAGCACCTTGCGGCTGAATATCACCTGCCGCGCCATGCCGGCGCGGTCGGTCACCCCGGTCGCCACGGCTCGACCTTCCAGCAAAGGCTGGATGATGTCGCTCTCGCGCGCCAGGATAGTGGTCGAGGCAACATAGTTCCGGGGCAGCAGGAACAGCCCGATCAACAACGTAATCATCGCGACCACCGCGAAGGTCGTCGCCATTGGCAGTGCGTGCCGCCGGCACTCCTTCAACAGGACCGGGACCAGCTCGTTCGGCGGCAGCACCTCGTGTGTCGCCGCCGCGGAGCGCCTGGCAGGAAGCGCGACCGAGTTCATCAGAACGTGCGCTCCGGTACCGTGATCACGTCGCCGGGCGCGACCGGATAGTTGGTCGCCAGGTCGCCGCGGTCGAGGATCAGGTCCAGCCGTACGCCATAGGTCTGCGAGCCATCGTCGCTCTTGCGATGCAGGTCGGAGCGGGCGGGTGAGGCGAACTCGGTGACGCCACCGGCGGCCAGCACGGCATCGAGGACGGTCATGCCCTGGCGATACGGGATAGACACTGGTTGTTGCACGGCCCCGGTGACACGCACGCGGGACAGGTATTCGTGGCTGCGCAGGTCGGTCAGGATGACCGCAACCTGGGGGTCGCGGACGAACGCGCCCAGCTTTTGCTGGATATCCCTGGCCACGTCCTCCGGCGCCGATCCGGCGGCGGCGACGTCGCCGATCAGCGGCACGGAGATCTTGCCGTCGGGGCGGACCGGCACGGTGATACCCAGTTCCGGGTTGCGCCACACCGTGACCTGGACGATGTCGTCGACGCCGATCAGGTAGGAGTCGATCGCGTTCGGCAGTTCGGCCGGCGGCGCCGCGGCCTGGGAGCGACCGCCGCTGGCACAGGCGGCCAACAGCAGGCACAGACAGGTCGGCAGGTATAAAACGGCAAAGGTTCGCTGGATCATCATTTGGTGTTTTCCCCGGGTACGCAACTTTGAACGATGCAACCGGCTCAACCCGGCCATGTCGTAGCGGAACCCTCGCGGACCCCGAAGGTTCAGGGCCGGCAAAGGTGTCCTTTTCCGTTGTATCCGTCATTCAGGCAGAACAGAGGGGAATAGATGCATATCCTCGTGACTGGCGGTGCGGGCTACATCGGTTGCCACACTTGCGTGCAGTTGGTCGAACGCGGACACCGGGTGGTGATTGCCGACAGCTTCGTCAACAGCTCGCCGGCAGTACTGCCGCGGCTGCGGCAGCTCACGGGCGTGCCGCTGGTGGCGCATCAGCTGGACCTGCGGGACGCGGATGCCTTGTCGGGACTGTTTGCCACGACCCGTTTCGACGCAGTCGTTCACTTCGCCGCCCTCAAGGCGGTGGGGGAGTCCTGCGAGCGACCGCTGGACTACTTCGACAACAACATATCCGGCACCATCCACCTGTTGCAGGCGATGCGTGCCGCCGGCGTCGGCCGCCTGGTGTTCAGTTCATCGGCGACGGTCTACGGCGACCCCGAGTCGGTGCCGGTCCGTGAGGACGCGCCGCTGCGGGTGACCAACCCGTATGGCCGCAGCAAGTTGGTGATGGAGCAGCTGATCGAGGACTTGTGCGAGCGCGATTCGAGCTTCCGCGCGGTCAACCTGCGCTACTTCAATCCCGTCGGAGCCCATCCCTCGGGCCTGATAGGCGAGGATCCCGGCGGCGTGCCAAACAACCTGATGCCCTACATCTCCCAGGTCGCGGTTGGTCGACGCAAGCAACTGGCGGTATACGGTGGCGACTGGCCCACGATTGACGGCACCGGCGTGCGCGACTACATCCATGTCATGGACCTGGCCCGTGCGCACGCCGATGCGCTGGAATTCATGGTCCGCGAGGACCGCAGCGCGACCATCAACCTCGGCACCGGCCACGGCATCAGTGTCTTGCAGCTGGTCAAGGCATTCGAGCGTGCATCGGGCAAGCGGGTTCCTTACCAGATCGTTGATCGGCGAATGGGAGACGTGGCCGAGGTGTACGCGGATCCGGGCCTGGCTCGGCAGTTATTGGGTTGGCGCGCCGAACTCGGCGTCGACGCGATGTGCCAGGACGCCTGGCGCTGGCAATGGATGAACCCGGACGGCTATGCGGACAGTGACGTCGCACCCGCCACGGAACGACCCGTGGTGGCACGCCATGCAATGGCGACGCCACGACAACCGGTCGAGACGGTTGCGTTGCGTTGAGTGCGGGTTGCTGGCGGAAACGCCGGTCAGTCGAGCAACGCGGACGCGACCGCGCCGGGTTGCTTCATCCACTGGAAATGGTCCGCGGCAACGCCCAGCGCTTGCTGGCCAAGCTGGTCGACCGTCGCGTCGGCCTGCAGCATCTTCGACAGCAGAAAACGCAGTGATGTAGCGGGCGCCAACCAATCGTGCGTCAACACCACCGCGCGGATTTGCGGCGTGGAGATGGCCAGTGCCGCCTCCAGGTCGGTGTCCAGGCCGCGGGCGGCATAACGTCCGCTGAGTGCGGTGCGCGACCAGTCCTCGATCACGCCGCGGGCTTCCAGGCCGCCAAAGCCGATGCGGCGGCCGGGCAGGGCGCCGCACCGGCCGGCCAGCCAGGGCAGGAAGCGATAGGCCAACGGCAACCACCACCGCGTGGGCGACGGGAACGCCCGCCAGTACGGCGCACCACTCGCGACCAGCCACAGCCTGCGCTCCAGTCCGGGGGTCATCGCGATGCGGCAACTGGCGAGTTGGCCACCCAGGCTGTGCCCGCCGATGATCGCCGGCAACCCGGTCGCCACGAGTTCCGTCAATGCAGCCTCACTGGTGGGCAGGTCGCTGTCGAGCAACTCCCGATAGCCCCAATCGCACTGGTTCCCGGCGCGTCGACTACTGCTGCCGTGGCCACGCCACTCGTGCAGGAATACCGCGATGCCGCGCGTGGCCAGGGCGTCGGCGAAGGGCAGGTAATGACGCGCCGCCACGCCGAGCGCCGGTAGCCATAACAGGCTGGAGGACGGTCGGTCGGGGATGCGTGCCAGCAGGTTCCAGCGGTGGCCATCACCGGCCTCGACCGGCAGTTCCCGTGCCTGGATCACTGCTGTCCACTGCTGGCATCGGCCCGGTGGGATGCGGTCGCCGCAAAGTGACCCAGCGCAAAGTGGTCCAGAACCACGATATCGCTGTGGCCCGGCCGATATCCGCCGAGCAGCGCCGCATGCACGTAATCGGATGCGTCGATGCACGCCTGGACCAGGGTCTTGCCCAGGGCGAGGTTGGCGGCGATCGCGGACGCCAGCGTGCAGCCGGTGCCATGGGCTTCGAGCGTCAGGCGCGGGTGCTGGATCGGGAGAATGGTGTCGTTGGCGGCAAGCAGGTCGATGACATCGCCGCCATCGTGCAGATGGCCGCCCTTGAGCAATGCCGCGTTGGCTCCGGTGGACAACAACTCGTCGCAGGCCGCCCGCATGGCCTCCAGGGTGGTAATCGGGTGGCCGAGCAGCAGCTCTGCCTCGGGCAGGTTTGGAGTGATCAGGCTGGCGATCGGCATCAGCCGGTTATGCAGCGCGTCCAGGGCGGCGGGCTCCAACAGACGTGCGCCGGAGGTGGCGACCATCACCGGGTCCAGCACGATGTGCCCTGGGCGGTAGTGCTCCAGCGCATCGGTGACCGCGTGGATGACTTCTGCGTTGGCCAACATTCCCAGTTTGACCACGCCGATGCGGAAGTCATCAAAGCAGGCATCGATCTGGGCACGCAGGAAGCCGGTGTCGGGCACATGCACCGCGATCACTCCGCGGGTGTGTTGCGCGGTCAGCGCGGCGATCGCACTCAGGCCGTGGACGCGGTGTGCGGCGAAGGTCTTCAGATCCGCCTGGATGCCGGCGCCGCCGCCGGAGTCGGAGCCGGCGATCGTGAGTGCGCAGGTCGGGCGAAGGTCTTGGTCGATGGTCATGGCGCCATTGTCACGGATTCTGCCGCACGCGGCCGGGTGCGGGGATGGTGCGCCTGGTCGCTACAGCGCCGCGGGGGGATGGGTATGCCGGTAGAGGGCATACGCCACGCCGGTGCAACCGGTCAGGATCACCGGCAAATACAGCGCGCCATAGTCGAATCGTGCGAACAACCATGCGCCCAGCAAGCCGCCGATGAAGAAAAAACTGATGATCAGCACGCACAACGCCAGCCGCCGTCGACCCAGCGCAAGTCCGCGCATGGCATGGCCGAGCATGATTCCCAGGTCGGTAAACATCCCGCTCAAATGACTGGTCCGGATGAGCGCGCCGCTGTAGGTAGTCGTCATCGCGTTCTGCAGGCCGCAGGCCATGGCGGCCAGCAGGGGGCCGGCCAGGTGTTGCTGGCGGAACAACGGGATCGCGGCAAGCAGCATGACCGACTCGATCGTCAGTACCACGCCGTAGCGCCGCCCCAACTGCAGGGTACTGTCCTGGACGATCAGGCCACTCAACATCGCACCCACCACATAGGCGACGATCATGCCGGCCAGGTGGGTGGTGGCCAGGGTGTCGCCGGCGACCAGTGCCGCACCCAGCAACGAGGTGTTGCCGGTGAGGTGGGTGATGGCTTGCTGCTGGTAGCCCAGGAAGCCGATCACGTTGACGATACCCGCCACGCAGGCCAGGGCCGCCGCGCCGACCCAGACCCACGTGGCAAATCGACTTGCCACCGGGTTACATCACCTCGGAGGCATAGTCGGCCAGCCGCGAACGCTCGCCCCGGCGCAGGGTCACGTGTGCGCTGTGCGGCCAGTGCTTGAAGCGATCCACCGCGTAGGTGAGGCCTGAGGTGGTTTCGGTCAGGTAAGGCGTGTCGATCTGTTCGACGTTGCCCAGGCAGATGATCTTGGTGCCCGGGCCGGCGCGGGTGATCAGGGTCTTCATCTGCTTGGGGGTCAGGTTCTGCGCTTCATCCAGGATCAGCCACCGGCTCAGGAAAGTGCGCCCCCGCATGAAGTTCAACGAGCGGATCTTGATCCGGCTGGCAAGCAGGTCGTTGGTCGCCGCACGCCCCCAACTGCCGCCTTCCTGGTTGTGCGTGAGCACTTCGAGGTTGTCGGTCAGCGCGCCCATCCAGGGCGTCATCTTCTCCTCCTCGGTACCGGGCAGGAAGCCGATGTCATCGCCGACGCTCACCGTTGCGCGGGTCATGATGATCTCCCGGTAGCGTTGCTGGTCCATTGTCTGGGCCAGCCCGGCGGCGAGTGCGAGCAGGGTCTTGCCGGTACCGGCGGTGCCCAGCAGGGTGACAAAGTCGATCTCCGGATCCATCAGCGCGTTGAGCGCGAAGTTCTGCTCGCGGTTGCGCGCGGTGATGCCCCACACCGCGTGCTGGCCGTGGCGGAAATCATCCACGATCCGCAGCACAACCTTGTTCTCGTCGACGCCGGTGACCTTGAGCTCGGCCTCGTCGTCGCCCGGCAGATGCAGGAACTGGTTGGGATACCAGTCATCGCCTTCCACCCGGGATACTTCGTAGTAAGTGCGACCGCCGTCGGTCCAGGATCGCAGATCCTTGCCGTAGCGCTTCCAGAAATCCTCCGGCAATTCGGTTGCGCCGGTGTAGAGCAGGCTGAAGTCATCCAGCGCGCGGTCGTTCTCGTAGTCCTCCGAGATGATGCCGGCAATGGCGGACTTGATCCGCAGGTTGATGTCCTTGGAGACGAACACCACCGACGCTTCCGGCTCGGCTTCGGTCAACGCCAGGATCGCACCGAGGATCGCGTTGTCGGGTACTACCGCGCCGAAACGTTTGCCGGCATCGAAATTGCCGGTCTGGAAGCGCAGGCATCCGATGTTGCCGGCGTCACGCAGCTTCAAGCCGTGCGGCTGCACCAGCGGGATCCCGGACGCAATCCGGTCGCTGCCTTCGGCCTCGATCAACTCGTTGAGGAAGCGGCTTACCTGGCGCGCGTTGCGGCTGGCGTCCGTGGTGCCTTTCTTGCCGTTGTCCAGCTCCTCGATGACCTGCATTGGCAGGTAGACGTCATGTTCCTCGAACTTGAACAGCGCGGTCGGGTCGTGCATCAGCACGTTCGTGTCGAGCACGTAGATCCGCTTGCCTTTTGTCATCGCGAGCTCCGGGTGGGAAATAATGACGGCACACGCCCGAGAGGCGGGGTGGCGAGGGGGCGTGAAGCGGGCCGGGTCACCGGGTGACGGCAGCCTTGAGCTCGTCGAGTACTGCCTGGGCGTGGCCCGGAACCTTGACCGGTTGCCATGACCGGGCGATGACACCCTCCGGGTCGATCAGGTAGGTGCTGCGCACGATTCCCATCACCTTGCGCCCGTACATGTTCTTTTCCCGGATCACGCCGAACGCGTTGCACAGGGCCTCGTCCTGGTCGCTGACCAGGTCGAACGTGAAACCCTGCTTGGCACGGAAGTTCTGGTGCGACTTCACCGTGTCGCGCGACACTCCGAGCACGGTCGCGCCGAGCTTGGCGAATTCCGGCAGCAGTGCGGTGAAGTCGTTGCCCTCGGTGGTGCAGCCCGGGGTGCTGTCCTTGGGGTAGAAATACAACACCAGCCACTGGCCCTGATAATCGGCAAGGCTCACGGTCTGGTCGCTGGACAGCTTCAACGGCAGGTCGGCGGGAACGTTGTCACCGGTATCAAGCATCGATGTGACTCCTCAGGATTTCATCGGGTCAGGACTTTATCGGGTCAGAACTTCATCGGATCGAGGATCGCATCAAGATTGAGGTGATCGCAGAACTCCAGGAAGTCATCACGCAACGCGGCAATGTGCATGCTTGCCGGCACCCCGATCGTGATCTGCGCGGAGAACATCTCGGCACCCGTCTGCATGGCCCGGTACCGGGTGCAATGCAGGCTCTCGATGGTGATGCCCTGGCGATCGAAGAAATCCGACAGCTGGAAGGTGATGCCCGGCTTGTCGGCCGCCACCACCTCGACGATATACGGCAGCAAGTTGGTCTGTACCTGCTTCTCGTCGGTGCGGTACCAGACCAGCTTGATTTTCTCCTCGCGCTCCAACCGGACCAGCATCGCTTCCAGCTTGGCCACCGCGTCCCACGAGCCCAGCGCGAGCGCCGTCACCGAGACATCGCGCCCCACGGTCGACAGACGTGCATCGATCAGGTTGCAGCCGCTGTCGTTGATCCGCCGGGAGACCGGCAACAGGGGGGATTCCGGATGTGTCGACCAGGCATTGATCAACAGGTGGTTTTCGTTCGGTGACGGTCGGGGATTGGGGTCGGTCAAGGCAGCGCCTGCAAGGAGATGACTGGCTTCGGCGCGACGCGCGGACTGCATCGCCCGGAGGCTGAACGGCGGACCGCAAACGGGCCGGGGCTGGAAGCAGCATACTTGCCCGTGCTTTCGCGCCGCAAGTAACATCAACTTGCGACGGCCCTTTTGACTGCACCCTCGCCATTGAATTCATCACAGGACCTCGACTTGCGACTTTCCGGCAGTATCACCGCGTTGGCGACACCTTTTGGCGCTGATGGCGAACTTGACCTGGATGCGTGGCGACGCCTTGTCCGGACGCAGTTGGAAGCGGGGACCCAGGCGGTCGTGGTGGCTGGCTCGACCGGGGAAGCGGCCGCGTTGTATGACGCGGAGTTCGACCTCCTGTTGCGCACCGCCGTGGAAGTGGTCGCCGGGCAAGTCCCGGTCATCGCGGGCACCGGGCAGTCCAACACCGCCAAGTCGATCGAGCAGACCCGGCGCGCCGAGGCATTGGGCGCCGACCTGGCATTGGTAGTGACTCCCCCGTACGTCCGTCCGACCCAGGCCGGCCTGGTCGCCCATTACCGTGCGATTGCCGACGACGGCGCCTTGCCGGTGATGCTCTACAACGTACCGGGACGTACCGGCAGCGATATGTTGCCCGAGACCGTGGCGGCGCTGGCCGGCCATTCGCGCATCATCGGCGTCAAGGAGGCACAGCCGGAGCCGGAACGCATGACGGACCTGCTGGCCCTGCAGTCGGCGGACTTTGTGGTATTCAGCGGCGACGATCCGACCGCTTGCCGGGCGATGCTGGCCGGTGCCGACGGCGTTGTATCGGTCGCCTCCAATGTATTGCCGCGTGCCTTCCGGCGCCTGTGTGAGTTGGCGCGCCACGACAAGCAAGCGGCGGCGCAGGCCTGGGACGGGCGGATGGCGGCGGTGTATAAATTCCTCGGCGTGGAGTCCAACCCGATCCCGATCAAGGCCCTGCTTGCCGCGCAAGGCGTGGGTTGCGGCCTGCGCCTGCCACTGCTGCCACTATCGCCATCCCATCATGAGACTGCAGCCAGGATTGCTGCGATCATCCGCGAACTTGAACTGGCCTGCGACCCCGTCGCGGACTGACCTGGAGATTGCCCATGCGTTCCACCATTTCGTTGTCCCAAGCCGCCGTCGCCGGCATTTTGCTGGTTGGCCTGGCCGCCGGTTCCGGTTGCAGCTGGTTTTCCAAGACCGATGAGCTGTATGCCCAGCAAACCCGCCCGTTGGAAGTGCCGCCCGACCTTGACTTGCCGCGTACCGGCGCGGCGGTGGAAATGCCGGTTGGCTCGGCAACGGCGTCGGAAACCGTCGCGGCAGCGGCCGCCAGTCCGGGTTCGGCCGCGACTGCGGCACCGGCGCAGATGGGCTCGGCGGGAGCCGGGTTTGTCGTCCCGGGCAGTCGTGACGAGGTCTTCGCCCAGGTCGACGCGGCGCTGGCTGAAGTCGACGGGGTTACCGTTGCCAGCCGGGCCAAGTTGCTGGGGGCGTTTGACGTGAACTACCGCGACAGCAACTTTCTGGTCCGGGTGAGTGAAACCGAAGCCGGTGCGTATGTGTCCGCGGTTGATCCGCGTGGCATGCCGGCGGTCGACGAGGCGCCGGTAGCGCTGATCACCGCGTTGAAGGCGGCGTTGGGCGGCCAGTAACCGAGGCCCAAGCGGGGGCGGCGCTTGTCGGCCGCCTCAGCGCTCAAGCAGTGGCAGTTTGCCGGTCTTGTCGTCCCATTCGGCCGCGTCGGCCGGGGCGTCCTTGCGCATCGAGATCACCGGCCATTGTTTGGCAAGCTCGGCATTGAGCTGCACGAACTCCTCCTGCCCGCCAGGGACGTCGTCCTCGGGATAGATGGCATTGACCGGGCACTCGGGTTCACACAAGGTGCAATCAATGCATTCGTCCGGGTCGATCACCAGGAAATTTGGACCCTCGTGGAAGCAGTCCACCGGGCACACCTCCACGCAATCGGTGTACTTGCACTTGATGCAGCTCTCGGTGACGACGAAGGGCATTGATCGGACTCCCCGTTTGGTCGGGCTCAAGGGCGGAAAAGAAGAAAGCCCGTACATCGCTGCACGGGCTTTCGGTGTTGGTGCTCCCTACGAGATTCGAACTCGTGTTTTAGCCGTGAGAGGGCCACGTCCTAGGCCTCTAGACGAAGGGAGCAAGCCCGCACCGGACTCTCACCGTTGTGCGGCCTGCTAGTATATGGCGCGCCGTAGCCATCGGCAACGGCTATTCATGAAATATTTCCCCGATCCTCCCAACTGTCCTCCCAACTGCGGCGACGCCCGCCCGATGCCAGACAAAAATCAACTTCCCGTTCCCGCCCTGCGGATCATCCCTCGCGATCAGCACAACGTATCGCGCAAGGACATCAGTCCCAATGCCTTGCGGGTGCTTTACCGCCTGCGCGATGGTGGTTTCGCTGCCTACCTGGTCGGCGGCGCCGTGCGCGACCTGTTGGCTGGCCGCGCGCCCAAGGACTTCGATATCGCCACCGCGGCGACACCCGAACAGGTCAAGCAGCTGTTCCGCAACTGCCGCCTGATCGGTCGCCGGTTCCGGCTGGCGCATGTGGTGTTCGGTCGCGAGATCATCGAGGTCGCCACCTTCCGCGCCAACACCGACGATGGCAGCGGCGACCGCGAGCAGCACGAAGGCGGCCGCCTGCTGCGTGACAACGTTTACGGCACCATCGAGGACGACGCGGTCCGCCGCGACTTCACCGCCAACGCGCTGTATTACGGCATCGAGGATTTTTCGGTACGCGATTACACCGGTGGCTTCGAGGACGTGCAGAACCGCCTGATGCGGCTGATTGGCGACCCGGAAACACGCTACCGGGAAGACCCGGTGCGGATGCTGCGCGCTGTCCGGCTGGCCGCCAAGCTGGGCTTCCAGATCGAGCCCGCCACCGCTGCACCGATCCGGCCGCTGGCACCGCTGTTGGCCGACTCGGCACCGGCGCGCTTGTTCGAGGAGTGCTTGAAGCTGTTCTTGTCCGGTCACGCGGTCGAGAGCTTCCTGGGCCTGGAAAAACACGGCCTGCTGCCGATGCTGTTGCCCGAAAGCGCTGCTGCACTGACGGCCAACCGCAGTGGCGCGCTGCGCAAGATGGTACTCGACGGCCTGCGCGGAACCGACCAGCGTGTCGCGGATGGCGAGCCGGTGTCGCCGGCGTTCCTGTTTGCCTTGCTTCTTTGGCCGGCGTATTGCCGGACACTGATGGCATTGCAGGCGCAAGGGGTGCAGGCGATCGAGGCCCAGCGCCGCGCAGCCGACCGCGTCACCGTGCACGAGCTGGCGATGGTCGCGTTGCCGCGCCGGTTCTCGATCCCGATGCAGGAAATCTGGCTGCTGCAATCGCGTTTCTCACTTCGCCAGGGCAAGCGGGTGTCGCGGATGCTCTCCCACCCGCGTTTTCGCGCCGCGTTCGACTTCCTCACGCTTCGGCTCGGGGTGTCGGACGAGCACGCCGAGGATGTCGATTTCTGGCTCCAGGCCCAAAAGGAGTACGGGCCGTTGTTGGCAACCCAGCACGACGGGGACGACGAACCATACCCAGGTGACTCGGCCGACGCCGGCAAGCCTTCCAAGCCACGGCCACGACGGCGCAGTCGGCGCACGGCGGCTGCCGACGAATGAACCCCGGCGTCGCGGTGTTCGTTGGCCTTGGCAGCAACCTGGGCGACAGCGCCACCATCATCGGGTCCGCCCTGGGCGCGCTGGACGCCTTGCCCGGCACCCGTGTGTTGAAGGCCTCGCGCCTGTATCGCACCCCGGCGTGGGGACTGACCGCGCAGCCGGATTTCCTCAACGCAGTGGCGTTGCTGGAAACCACATCGGCCGCGCAATCACTGCTGGCGGCGATGCTGGGCATCGAACGCGACGCCGGCCGGACACGCCGCGATGATGGCCGCGACCGCTGGGGCCCGCGCACACTGGATCTCGACCTGTTGTTATATGGCGACCAGGTGATCGATCAACCCGGCCTGCAGGTTCCGCACCCGCACCTGCATGAGCGTGCGTTTGCGCTGCTGCCGCTGGTGGAGATCGCGCCCGATGCCCGGATTCCCGGCCGGGGCCTGGCGCGTGAGTTGCTCGCCGCGATGGCCACCGACGACATCGAAGCGCTACCGTATGCACTCCCGCCGCGGACTGACGCGGCTCGTTAAGCGAAGAGCGCAATCATGTATACCTCCGCCGCCGTTCCGGCTGACCGCAAGCCCTGGACCGTTCCGTTGCTGCGCGCGGCCAAGAACGATGACCGAAAACTGGTGATGCTGACCTGTTACGACGCCGGGTTTGCCCGCGTGGTGGACGCCGCAGGTATCGACCTGGTTCTCATTGGCGACTCGCTGGGGATGGTCGTACAGGGGCACGACAGCACCTTGCCGGTGACGGTCGATGACATTGCGTACCACACCGCCTGCGTCCGACGTGGGTTGGCGACCGCCTTGCTGGTGGCCGACATGCCGTTCCAGTCCGACGCCACGCCGCTGCGTGCGCTGGATGCGGCGACCCGGTTCCTGCAGGCCGGTGCGGCCATGGTCAAGATCGAAGGCGCGGGGCCCAAGCTTGACGTGATCCGCTACCTGGTGGAACGCGAGATACCGGTGTGTTCCCACCTCGGCCTGACCCCGCAGTCGGTGCTGCGGCTGGGCGGCTATCGGGTGCAGGGCAGGGATGACGCAGCGGCGGAGCAATTGCTCGAGGATGCACGCGCCGTTGCTGCGGCCGGTGCGGAGTTGCTGGTGCTCGAGTGCGTGCCAACCCCGGTGGCAGCACGCATCACCGCCGAGTTGGAAATCCCGACCATCGGCATCGGCGCCGGCCCGCAATGCGATGGCCAGGTGTTGGTGCTGCACGACATGCTCGGCCTGGCAGGCGGCTCGCGTCGGCCCAAGTTCGTCAAGGATTTTCTTGCCGAGGGTGGATCCGTCCTTGGCGCGATGCAGGCGTATGCGGCCGCGGTACGCGAAGGTCGGTTCCCCGACGCCGCGCATTCCTACGCCTGACGGGTTGCAGACGCGATGATCGAGACCGTCACGGAACTGTCCGCGCTGCGCGAGCGCGTCGGTGAGTGGAAGCGCGCGGGCCTGCGGGTCGGCTTCGTGCCGACCATGGGCAACCTGCACCCCGGCCACCACTCGCTGGTGAAACTCGCCGGCCAGAGTACCGACCGGGTGATCGCCAGTGTGTTCGTCAACCCGACCCAGTTCGGTCCCGACGAGGACTTCGATCGCTACCCGCGTACCGCCGATGCCGATGCGGCCGGGCTGGACGCCGCCGGCGCCGACCTGATGTGGCTGCCATCGGTCCCGACCATGTACCCATACGGCGTCGAGGCCACCGTGCAGGTGCGGGTGCCCGGCGTGACCGAAGTGCTGGAGGGTGCGCGTCGCCCGGGCCATTTCGACGGTGTGTCGACCGTGGTGTCGCGTCTGTTCAATCAGGTCCAGCCGGACGTGGCGGTATTCGGACGCAAGGACTACCAGCAGTTGGCCGTGATCCGTTACCTGGTCCGTGACCTGGCATTTCCGGTCGAGCTGCTGGCGGCTCCCACCCTGCGTGAGACCGACGGGCTGGCGATGAGTTCGCGCAATCAGTACTTGTCGGCCAGCGAGCGTCCGGTCGCGGCGCAGATCCAGTCGTGCCTGCAGGCGATGCGGCACGCCAGCCAGGCCGGGCAGGCTCGGGAAACGGTGGAGTCCGATGCCGTGCAGCGCCTTGCCGAGGCCGGCTTCGAAGTGGATTACGCGGTCCTCAGGCGCCCCGACCTGACCGTACCGACGCCCACGCAGTCGGCGCAGTCACCCGGTACCGATGACCCGGATGCCCGGGTCGCGCTGGTTGCCGCGCGCCTGGGCAGCACCCGGCTGATCGACAACCTCGAATTCAGGCGCTGATCGCAACCGGTGTTTGGCGCGCGCTCATGTTGCGCCGCGCCATCGACTGGTAAACTTCAATGCCCTGAAACACCTGCGCGCCGCGTTGGAGCCATCGCAATGCAACTGAACCTGCTCAAGGCCAAGATCCACCGTGCCACCGTCACGCATGCCGAACTGCATTACGAAGGTTCGTGCGCGATTGACGGCCGGTTGCTGGATATTTCCGGCATCCGTGAGTACGAACAGATCCACATCTTCAACATCAACAGCGGGCAGCGCTTCATCACTTATGCGATCCGTGGCGAGGAAGGCAGCGGGGTGATTTCGATCAACGGGGCGGCCGCGCATCGCGCGAAGCCCGGCGATCTGGTGATCATCTGTGCCTACGCCGAGTTCGACGAGGCCGAAGCGGCGAAGTACAAGCCGACCCTGGTCTATGTCGACAGTGACAATCGGCTGACTCACACCAACAACTCGATTCCGCCCCAGGCGGTTGCCTGACGGGCTTGTTGCGGCGGTAGCACGCCCGTCGCCGAGTCGGTCAGTCGGGCGCCATGGTCTGCGCCCGGGCGGCGTGTTGCTGCAATGCCCACTGGACGTGTTCGCGGATCAGTGGGTCTTCGCTGTCGCGGCGTGATTCCAGCGCGGCCAGAACCTGCGGTGTCGACGGTGCGTTGCCCAGCGCGACAGCGATATTGCGCAACCAGCGCTGGTGCCCGCTGCGGCGGATTGCCGAGCCTTCGGTGCGTTGCAGGAACTCTTCCGGCGTCCACGCAAACAGCTCTGCCAGGCTGGCCTGGTCCAGATGGTTGCGGGCGCGGAAATCGGGCTCGTCGGTGCGCTTGGCGAACTTGTTCCACGGACACACCAGTTGGCAGTCGTCGCAACCGAAAATGCGGTTGCCGATCGGCTCGCGAAACTCCAGCGGGATCGACCCTTCGTGCTCGATGGTCAGGTAGGAGATGCAGCGCCGCGCGTCGAGCCGGTAGGGCGCGGTGATCGCACCGGTCGGGCAGACATCGATGCAGCGCGTGCAGGTGCCGCAATGGGCGGTAGCCGGCTCGCTGATGGGCAGCGGCAGGTCGAGATAGATCTCGCCCAGGAAAAACCACGAGCCACCATCCTTGTCGATCAGGCAGGTGTGCTTGCCGATCCAGCCCAGTCCGGCGTTTCGCGCCAGTGCCCGCTCCAGCACCGGGGCGGAATCGACGAACACCCGGTGGCCGAAGGGGCCGACCAGATCGGCGATCCGCGTTGCCAGCCGCTGCAGGCGTTGGCGCATGAGCTTGTGGTAATCGCGGCCCAGCGCGTAGCGGGCAACGTAGGCGCGCTCGCCATCGTCCAGGGTTTGCCAGGCCTCTTCGTCGTCGCGACGTCCGTAGTCGAGGCCGACCGATACCACCCGCAACGTGCCCGGAATCAGCTCGGCCGGGCGTGACCGTGCATCACCATGGCGCGCCATCCATTCCATCGATCCATACAGGCCCTTTGCGAGCCAGTCACGCAGGTGGGCCTCGTCTTCACCCAGTTCGATGCCACTGATACCGCAGTGCTGGAACCCGAACTCGCGGGCAAGCTCGCCGATACGCTGGGCGACTGCGGAGTAGTCGGGCGCCAGCGCAGCGTCACTGGGCGTGGCCGGGGGCAGGGCGGTGGGCAGTCGGGTATGGGTCACGGCTTGCCAAGTATAGAATCGCTGCATGCTTGCTGCCGCCGCCCTGTTTTCCGTCGCCGCCGTGCGCGAGGTCGAGGCCCGCGCGCTGGCGGGGTTGGGCGACAGTGCCGAGTTGATGCAGCGCGCCGGTCAAGGCGCATGGCGAGTGGTGCTGCAGCGTTGGCCGGCGACCCAGTCGTTGTTGGTGGTATGCGGCCCAGGCAACAACGGTGGCGATGGGTACGTGCTCGCACACCATGCCAGGCAAGCGGGCAGGCAGGTCCAGGTTGTGCGGTTGCCAGGCCATTCGCCGAGGACCGACCCGGCGCGCCTCGCCGCCGCGGCTTACCTGGCCACTGGCGGCGCCGTGGTCGAGTTTGAGGACGCGTTGCCGGCGGCCGAGCTGGTGGTGGACGCGCTGTTCGGAATCGGCCTGACACGGACGCCCGACCCGCTGGCGGTGGCGTTGATCAGGGCGATCAACCGGCATCCGGCGCCGGTGCTTGCGCTGGACGTGCCCAGCGGCGTGGATTCGGCGACCGGCGCGGTGGCGGGCGAAGCGGTTGATGCCGCATGCACGTTGGAGTTCATCGTTTCCAAGGCGGGCATGCGCACCGGCGCGGCACGCGATCACGTCGGCAAAGTGCAGCGCTTCTGCCTCGGGCTGGACGACGGATTGTTTGACGGGATCACCCCGATGGCCGAGCGTCTGCAGGCCATCGATCTGCAGCGGTGGCTGCCGCCGCGACGCCGCGACAGCCACAAGGGCCGCAATGGCCGGGTGCTGTGCATCGGTGGCGAGCACGGCCATGGCGGGGCGATCATGCTGGCCGCCGAGGCGGCGCTGCGCAGTGGTGCAGGCCTGGTCGACGTGGTGACCCGCAGCGCGCATGTGGCTGCACTACTGGCCAGGTTGCCCGAGGCCATGGTCCACGGTCATGCCGATGATGCCGATGCGCTGGATAGCCATTTTCTAGCCAGTGCCAACGTGGTCATGGCGGGTCCCGGCCTGGGGCAGGGCGACTGGGCGCGTGCGTTGCTGCAACAGGTTCTGCAATCACCCAAGCCGTTGGTACTGGACGCCGATGCGCTGAACCTGATCGCGAAGCAGTCGCTTGCGACCCCAGCCAATACGGTGCTTACCCCGCATCCGGGTGAAGCGGCGCGTTTGCTGGATTGCGATACCGCCGATATCCAGCGGGATCGATTTGCCGCCGCCACCGCGCTGGCGACGCAGTTCGACGCCGTGGTGGTACTGAAGGGAGCCGGCAGCATCGTTGCCGCACCAGGCCGGACGCCGCGTTTGATTGATGCCGGCAATCCCGGGATGGCGGTTGGCGGCATGGGCGATGTGTTGAGCGGGGTTATCGCCGCGTTGCGCGCGCAAGGCCTGGAGGCCTTCGATGCCGCCAGTTGTGGCGCGCTGCTGCATGCCGCTGCCGGAGATGCTGCGGCCGCCCGGGACGGTGAGCGCGGACTGTTGCCGAGCGACCTGATGCCCTGGTTGCGCGAGCTCGCCAATCCGGAATTGCCACGATGAGCCTGTTCTGGTTGCCCGACCCGTCCAGTACCGATCAGCTTGGCCGGTCGCTTGCGGCGTCCCTCCCGCCGCAAGCGGTGGTGCACCTGCGCGGAGAGCTGGGTGCCGGCAAGTCCAGTCTTGCCCGTGCTCTGCTGCGGGGGCTCGGCGTGCAGGGGGCAATCCGCAGCCCCACCTACACCCTGGTTGAGCGGTATCCGTTGTCCAGCGGCGGTGAGGCCTGGCACCTCGACCTGTACCGGATTGGCGATCCCGGTGAGCTGGAATACCTGGGCCTGGATGGCGAGGACCCGGTTCTGTGGCTGGTGGAGTGGCCGGAACGTGGCAGCGGTCACCTGCCGTCGCCGGACCTGTTGATCGAGCTGGCGGTGCAGAAAGATGGCCGGAGCGTGCAGTTGCTGCCGCAAACGCCGGTGGGGCAGGCTTGGCTGGATCGGATGGAAAATCACCCCCCGATCATGATCAACTCCTGAACGTTTCCACAAGAGTATGCGGCAGGTGTCGGATTCTTAAGGGAAAAAGTGCTTGCAATCGAAGGGAAGCAGTGATTGACTACCGCCCATGCGAGTCGATGGCGCCACCTTCAAGAATTTCCTGCTGGGTTTGACGCTGGTATCGGCGTCGGCTTGGGGCATCGCGGGCGCCAGCCAGGTTCAGGGCGTGCAGTTGAGCAATGGTGCGACCGGCACCCGTGCCGAGATCGCGTTGGACAAGGCAGGTGAGTTCAACATCATCAGCCTGGCCGGCCCGGACCGGCTGGTGATCGACCTGCCGGCATCGTCGCTGGCGGCAAACCTGCAGGTTCCGGCCGGCGCCGGCGTGGTCACGGCCGTCCGTACCGGTCAGCCGGTTCCCGGCACCGTCCGGATTGTCTTTGATCTTGGCCAATCGATTACCGCGATCACGCCACGGATCGAATCGGGTCCTTCAGGCCCGCGTCTGGTAGTGCAATGGCCGGGCGACGGTGCGGCGGCGCTTGCGTCTACTCCTGCGCCGGTCAACAAGCCCGGCGTCGAGCCGCAGGCAGTGGTCGACAATGTTGTCGTTGCCCAGGCTGTCGCCGCTCCCGTTTCCGACGCGCCAGCGGTTGACCAGACGGCAGCATCCGCCGAGGCGACCAGTCGCTTGATATCGCAAATTGCGGCGCGCGTCGCTGCTGCCGAACCGACGACCGCAGCTGTGGTTCCGACCACGGTTGCCACCGGCATTCCTACCCGGGTTGCCACTGGAAAGCCTGCGGTCCCAGCGGCTCCCGCCCGAGCGGCGAGCGATCCGGTGAAGACCCTGGAGCAGATCATGCAGGGTCGCGGTATGCGTCCGCTGGTGATCGCGATCGATCCCGGGCACGGTGGCCAGGATCCCGGTGCGATCGGCAAGAATGGTACGCGCGAGAAGGATGTCGTGCTCGCGATCAGCAAGGAGCTGGCGCGCCAGATCGACGCCACGCCCGGCCTGAAGTCCTACCTGACCCGGGATAACGACGTATTCATTCCGTTGAACAAGCGTGCCCGCCTGGCGCGCGCGGCCAAGGCCGACCTGTTTATCTCGATCCACGCCGATGCCGCCGAGAACCGCGGGGCTGACGGCTCTTCGGTCTACGTACTGTCGCTGCGCGGTGCCTCTTCGCAGCGCGCACGCTGGTTGGCCGACAAGGAAAACTCCTCCGACCTGGTGGGCGGGGTACGCCTGGCACAGACCAACAATACTTTGGCTTCGGTACTGCTCGATTTGACCCAGAGTGGTCATATGAAGGCCTCCGCGGACGCCGCCGAGGAGATCCTCGATGGCCTCAAGCGGGTAGGCAACATCCACAAGCCGCACATCGAACGCGCCAACTTCGCCGTGCTGCGGACCTCCGACATGCCGGCGATGCTGGTGGAGACCGCCTTCATCTCCAACCCGGCCGAAGAGATCCGTCTGCAGCAACCCGCGTTCCAGCGCAAGTTGGCGAGCGCGGTGCTCGACGGCGTCAATACATTCTTCACCCGGCAGCCACCGCCAGGCACGATGTATGCCGCTCGGGCGGCCGTCACGACGGCTTCGGCGGGAGCCGCTGGCGGCAGTCCGTAGCTTCCGGACGGGGTCGGTTGGCGGCGACACTCGGTTATGATCGAAGGTCTGCCAGCCCACTCACGGACCTCCCGCCACAGTGCCGATCCAGCCGCTTCCTGACACACTGATCAACCAGATTGCTGCGGGCGAGGTCGTCGAGCGTCCTGCATCGGTGGTGAAAGAGCTGGTCGAGAACGCTCTTGACGCCGGTGCCCAGCGGATCGACATCGACCTTGAGGAAGGCGGCGCCCGGCTGATCCGGGTCCGGGACGACGGTGCAGGCATCCCCGCCGCAGAGCTGGCGCTGGCCATCTCGCGCCATGCCACCAGCAAGATCGCCTCCCTTGATGACCTGGAGCGCGTGCTCACCTTGGGCTTCCGCGGCGAGGCGTTGCCATCGATTGCATCGGTCAGCCGATTCATCCTGGTCTCCCGGACTGCATGGGCCGAACACGGCTCGATGCTGGAAGTCGACGGTGGCCGGGTTGGAGAAGTCGGCCCGAAACCGCACCCGCAAGGCAGCACCGTCGAGGTCCGCGACTTGTTCTTCAACGTGCCGGCGCGGCGCAAGTTCCTGCGTGCCGAACGTACCGAGCTGTCCCATATCGAGGAGTGGCTGCGGCAACTGGCGTTGGCCCGCCCCGATGTCGAGTTGCGTGTGTCGCACAACGGCAAGCCGTCACGGCGCTGGAAAGGCGATGTGGACATGCTCGACAAGGCCGGGCTGTCGGACGCACGGTTGCACGAGACCCTGGGCGAGGAATTTGCCAACAACGTCCTGCCCCTGGACCATCAAGGGGCAGGTTTGCGCCTGCATGGCTGGATTGCGCAGCCGTCCTACAACCGGGCCAGTACCGACCAGCAGTACCTGTACTGCAACGGTCGTGCGATCCGTGACCGCAGCATTGCCCATGCGGTCAAGCAGGGTTACGCCGATGTGCTGTTCCATGGGCGCCAACCTGCCTATGTATTGTTCCTGGAGCTCGACCCGGTCCGGGTCGACGTCAACGTGCACCCGGCCAAGCATGAGGTGCGTTTTCGCGATTCGAGACTGATCCACGATTTTGTCTACAGGACCGTGCAGACCGCCCTCGCCGGGACGCGTGCCGGCCTGGCGGGCTCGGCCATGACCGGAGCATCAGCGGAGGGCGATGGCGGCGCGGCGGCCGGTGCCCAGCAGGACCAGGGGTTTGCGCAGCGCTGGCACCCGCCGCAGGCACCGCTGGGGCTGCAGGTGGCCGAAGCGCGTGCCGGTTTCGCGGCACTTTATGGAAGCAGCGAAGCGAGCGCAGCATCGGCGTTCCCTGTTGCCCAGTCCCCGGGATCGACCTTCCCGGCCGGCGGCTCCCTGCCTGCCAGCAGCGAGCCGACGCTGCCACCGCTGGGCCATGCGATCGCCCAGTTGCACGGGATCTACATCCTTGCCCAATCGCGTGACGGCTTGATCGTGGTCGACATGCACGCCGCCCACGAGCGCATCGGGTACGAGCGGCTCAAGCGTGCGCACGATGGTGAGGGCCTGCGCAGCCAGCCGCTGCTGGTGCCCGCGACGCTGGCGGTATCGGAGCCCGAAGCCGATGTCGCCGAGAGCGAAGCGGCGACGCTGGACGCGCTCGGGTTTGAAGTGACCCGTGCCGGTCCGCAGTCGCTGACCTTGCGATCGGTGCCGGCGCTGCTGGCCCACGGGGATGTCGAGGCGTTGTTGCGCGATGTCATCGGCGACCTGCGCGAGCATGGTGGTGCTTCGCCACTGGGCGGGATACGGGTCGCCGCGGCGCGCGACGAATTGCTGTCGACCATGGCCTGCCACGGTGCCGTGCGCGCCAACCGGCGCCTGACCCTGCCGGAGATGGACGCGTTGCTGCGCGAGATGGAAGTCACCGAACGATCCGGCCAGTGCAACCATGGCCGGCCCACCTGGGCGGCGTTCAACCTGTCCCAGATCGATCACTGGTTCCTGCGCGGACGCTGATATGACAAAACTCCACCAACTGCTCGTGCTGCTGTGCCTGGCCACTCTCGGCGTGGCCCTGGGTGGCTGCGAGCGCAATAATCTGTCTTCCACCAATGATGAGGTTTCGATGTCCGCCGAAGAGTTTGCCTTCAAGCAAAGCCAGCAAGCCTGGCGTGAGCAGCGTCGTGTCGGGCTGGTTGCGGCTGACGGCTGGACCAGCCTGGTGGGCCTGCACTGGATCGAGCCGGGCGCGCACTATCTGGGCAGCGATGCGGACAACGGCATGCGCCTGGCGATGGGTCCGGAGCACATGGGCATGATCGAGTTGCGTGGCGACCAGGTCCGCCTGGTGCCCGAGGCCGGCGTGGCGTTGACGGTGGACGGTGAGCCGTTGACCGGTGAGGCCTGGCTGCGCGCGGACGATGATCCTGCCGGCCCGACCACGCTGGGGTTCGACGGTGGTGATGGGCGCGCGGTGGTAATCAAGCGCAATGATCGGCTTGCGCTGCGCGTCCGTCATGCCCAGGCGCCCACAAGGACCGGGTTTGCCGGATTGGAGTATTGGCCGGCAGACCCCGAATGGGTGGTGCCGGCGCGATTCGTTCCGCACCCGGCAGGACAGACGATGGAGATTGCCAACATCATCGGTGCATTCGATGAGGTGGCCAATCCGGGACTGGTCGAGTTCGAGCGTGATGGGGTGAGCTACCAGTTGGAAGCGATCGACGAAGGCGGTGACACATTGTTCCTTGTCTTCGCCGACCGCACCAACGGGCACGGCAGCTACGGTGCCGGTCGCTTTGTGTATGTCCCCAAGCCCGACGCTGACGGCCGACTGGTCGTTGACTTCAACCAGGCCTACAACCCGCCCTGCGCTTTCACCGCATTTGCCACCTGCCCGTTGCCGCCGCTGGAAAACCGGTTGGACCTGGCGGTGACCGCCGGCGAAAAATCCTATGTCGTCGGGGACGCTCCCTGAAACCCAGCCGCGCCACAAGCCGAGTAGCGACATGCAACCAGTGAAGATCGTGCTGGCCGGGCTGCTGGCCGTGTGCGCCACGGTGTCGGCGGGAGCCGTCGGTACCGTGGAGGCGCTGCAGGACACCTTGCCGCCGCCCGGGGTGGAGATTGCCGAGCTGCCGCCGTACAGCCCGCCCGTGCCGCTGCTGTGGAAAGTCTCCGATGCCGACAACGCGATCTACCTGCTGGGATCGTTCCACTTGCTGAAGCAGGATGACTACCCGCTATCGGGCGATATTGATGCCGCGTATGAGCTGGCGGACCGGATCGTATTCGAGGTTGCGCCTGCCGAGCTTGATGACCCGACGACGGGGCAAAAATTCCTTGAGGCCGCCGGCTATGAGGACGGACGGGTGCTCGCCGACGTGCTGCCGCCGCGACTGCGCGAGAAGCTGCACCGACTGTTGGCCCGGCAGGGCAGCGGGCTCGAACAGGTGAACCAGTACAACCCCTGGTTCGTGAATTTGTCGCTGATGCTGGGCTTGTCACGATCGTTGGGCTTCAGCGCCGAGCTGGGGCTGGATCGTCATTTGATGGAGCGCGCGGCCAGCTCCGGCAAACCGACCTCCGGGCTTGAGTCGATTGATGACCAATTGCAGGCGCTGGACGCCGCGCCGATGCACGAGCAGGTGATCGGGCTGAAGGATTTTATCGACCGCCCGCAGGAGATGCCCGCGATGCTGGCCGATCTGCACCAGGTCTGGCGCGACGGTGACATTGAAGCGCTGGATGCCCTGACCCGGCAGGAAATGCTGGAAAAGACCCCGCAGACCTACCGGGCCATCAACCAGGAGCGGAACCTGTCGTGGCTGCCCCAGCTACGACAGATGCTCGATGAGAATCATCATGATGATGTCATGGTGGTGGTCGGTGCCTTGCACCTGCTCGGGGATGACGGTGTCGTGGAGCTGCTGCGCGATCACGGTTACCAGGTCGAGCGTATCTGCTCGGCTTGTGAAGCCGCGCTCAGCGACTCGATTCCGCCGCCAGAGGGGCCACAAACTCCATCGTGATGCAATCCACCGGGCAGGCAGGCACGCACAATTCGCAACCGGTGCATAGCGGCTCGATCACCGTGTGCATGTACTTGGCGCCGCCCACGATCGCATCGACCGGGCAGGCCTGGATGCATTTGGTGCAACCGATGCAGTCGTCCTCGATGACCAGCGCGACCTGGGCCGGTTTGTGCTCGCCGCGATGGCGGTCGAAGGCTTTGGGCTCGACGCCGAGCGCCCGGGCCAGCGCCAGTGCGCCGGCATCGCCGCCGGGAGGGCAGCGGTCGATATCCGCATCGCCTGCCGCCATCGCCTCGGCGTACGGCCGGCAGCCCGGATAACCGCATTGGCCGCACTGGGTTTGCGGCAACAGGCGGTCGAGTCGCTCGGTCAGGTCGGCCATGGCGTTGCCTGGAACGTTATCAACGCACCGGCATGCCAGCCTGCGCGCTGCTGTCGGCATCCAGCAAGGCCAGCGCGTCGGCGTCGAAACCGGCGGAGAGGATCATGCCCTCGCTCATCCCGAACCGCATCTTGCGCGGCGTGAGGTTGGCGATGAACACCACGTTGCGGCCGACCAGTTTGCCTGGCTCCGGGTACGACGCGCGGATACCGGAAAAGATCTGCCGGGTGCCCAGATCGCCGCCGTCGAGCTCGAAGCGCAGCAGCTTGTTCGAGCCTTCGACCAATTCGCAGACCAGCACCCTGCCGATGCGCAGGTCGAGCTTGGCGAAGTCGTCGATGCCGATGGTGACGGCCTGCGTGGCGGCCTGCGATGCATCGGGCGTTGCCGGCTTCGCAGTAGCGGCCGGAGCGGGCTGGGCGATGGATGTCGGCGTGACGTTCGCCGGGGTTTGCGGGGCATCGGGTGCTTTCATGGAATCCTTGCTGGCTTCGGTCATGGCATCGATCAGCTTCGGGTCAATCCGGGTAAACAACGGTGAATAGGCGTGGATGCGGTGGCCAACAAGTGGCGCGTCCAGCGTGCGCCAATCGGCTACCGGCGCATCGAGGAACGCTTCGGCTTGCGTCGTGACCCGGGGTAGCACCGGCTTGAGCGCGGTGTTGAGCACGCGGAACAGATTCAGGCCCTGGCTGCACACCGCCTGCAGTTGCGCATCCGCGCCTTCCTGCTTGGCGATCACCCACGGTTTGTGCTCGTCGATATAGCGGTTGGCCTCGTCGGCCAGGGCCATCGTCATCCGCAGCGCGGTGGCAGCTTCGTTGCGGTGGTAGGCGGCTGCGATCGGCGCCAGTTGTTCGACGAATCGCGCGTACATCGCCGGGTCGGGCAAGGCATCGGCGAGCTGACCGTCGAAGCGCTTGCTGATGAATCCCGCGCAGCGGCTGGCGAGGTTGACGAACTTGCCGACCAGGTCGGCGTTTACCCGCTGGGTAAAGTCGGCCAGGTTGAGATCCAGGTCGTCCACACCGCCGGAAGTCTTGGTGGCGAAGTAGTAGCGCAGCGCTTCCGGCTCCAGGCCGACATCGAGATAGGTGCGCGCCATCACGAAGGTGCCGCGTGACTTGGACATCTTGGCGCCGTCCACGGTCAGGTAGCCGTTGACGTGCAGCCGGGTCGGCGCGCGGAACCCCGCGCCATGCAGAACAGCCGGCCAGAACAGGCCGTGGAAGTTGACGATGTCCTTGCCGATGAAGTGGTGCAGTTCCGATTGGCTGTCGCGGGCAAGATAGCTGAAGAAATCCAGCCCCTCGCGCTCGCACAGCGCCTGGAAGCTGGCCAGGTAGCCAATCGGCGCGTCGATCCAGACATACAGGTACTTGCCCGGATGGCCGGGGATCTGGAAGCCGAAGTAGGGCGCATCGCGGGAGATGTCCCAGGCGCGCAGGCCGCCCTCGGCGTCCAGCCATTCCTGCAGCTTGGCCTTCACACCCGGATTGGCGACGTCGCCTGACAGCCAGTCGCGCAGGAAGGCATCAAAATCGCCCACCTCGAAGAAGAAGTGCTCCGACTCGCGCAGCTCCGGTTCCGCGCCGCTGACCACCGAGCGCGGTTCCTTCAGCTCGGTCGGTGAGTACGTTGCCCCGCAGTGCTCGCAGTTGTCGCCGTACTGGTCCGGCGTACCGCATTTCGGGCAGATGCCCTTGACGAAGCGGTCGGGCAGGAACATGCCCTTGGCTGGGTCGTACAGCTGGGCGACCGAACGCCGCTTGATGTGGCCGTTGTTGTCGAGCTTGGTGTAGATCGCCTCGGTCAAGGCGCGGTTGCGCGGCGAGTTGGTCGAGTCGTAATGATCAAAGGCCACTCCGAAATCCGCGAAGTCGCGCTCATGGCTGGCCTGGATGCCGGCGATGTAGGCCTCAGGCGTCATTCCCGCCTTTTCCGCCGCCAGCATGATCGGGGTGCCGTGGGTGTCGTCGGCACAGACGAAGTGGGCGGTGTTTCCGGACAGGCGCTGCGCGCGGGTGAAGATGTCGCCCTGGATGTAACCGACCAGGTGGCCCAGATGCAGCGGGCCATTGGCATAGGGCAGGGCGCAGGTGACGAGGAGCTCGCGGGACATGGGCGGGATCGGCGGTGACAGAACCTTCATTGTCGCATGCGCCAGCAGCTGCCCCACCCGTCAGGCAACGGCCGGTTCGTGTCCGCCAGTCCGGCACCCGCGCCAACGAAGACGGCCCGCAAGAGCGGGCCGTCGAGGGGTGCAAACCTTGCGCGTAAACGCTTGCGATCGGCGTTATCTGCGGATCCAGGTCTGCGTGCGGCCGAGCAACGAGAAGCCCATGAAGCCGCGGACCTCCAACTTGGCGCCGTCATCGACCGGCTGCAATTTCAATGAGTAGACCTTGCCCTTGGCCGGGTCGAGGATCTTGCCGCCCTTCCAGACGGCGCCGTCCTGCTTGGCATCCCACAGGATCACCATTCCCTCGATGGGCTGGTTCTTGCGTTCGCCGTCGCACTCGCTGCAAACCGGGTTGTCGCCCTGTGCGGACTGCATCACTTCGAGCACCCGGCCGGAGAGCGTGCCGTTGTCGGCCTGGTAGATTTCCACCGTCGACTTGGCCTTGCCGGTGTCATCGTCGATGGTCGTCCAGGTGCCAATCGGGGTTTGCTGGGCGAGTGCAGACATCGGCAGTACCAGCAGCAACGCGAGCAACTTCATACGCATATTGTTTCCTCCGGAAGCAGGGGACAGTGCGGATCTTTATACCGCATCCGGCCGATAATCCGCGATAACCCGCCGCTGCGGTTCATCAAGTGTCGCGATTGAAGGCGGCGGAAAGCGGCACCGCCAGCAGGGGCAGCGCGAAGACCCAGCAACGCAAGCCGTTTCCGGAGCTCCTGAGGGTATGTGTAAGCCAGCCGGCGGCGCCGAGCTGCTGCATCGGGGTGAACATGTGTGGGCCCCTCGGTGTTGGGATAAAATCCCAGTGGGGATTTGTTTTTTGCGAGCACTATCAAAGGGGAGTGTGCGGCATGAAAAGGCTTTGCGCGATGATCATGGGGTTGGGACTGCTTTCCACCATCCAAGCAGCAAGTGCTGCGGCTTCGATCGAGGATTTCGTACGTCATCCGACTTACAGTGGCGTGAAGATATCACCAGGCGGGGAGTACCTGGCGATGACGGTGGACCGCGGTGAGCAGGATGTGCTCACTGTGCTCAGGACCAAAGACCTGTCGCTGGTCAAGGTCAATCAGTTGCCCGATTCCAAGAGCGTCGGCAGCTTCTACTGGACCAGTTCCGATCGGTTGATGTTCAACTCGATCCGCAAATTTGGAAGTTATGCACAACCGTTCTCGACGGGTGAGTGGTATGCGGTCAATGCGGACGGCAGCCACCCAAAGCCGCTGGTTTTCTCCGGTACCCGCAATGTCACCGAAAGGGGAAAGCAGACCGGCAACAAGCGTTTCAGCCTGCTGGATACGCTGGAAAATGACGGTGTCAATGTATTGATGGAAGCCAACTACGCGCGATCATCGGAAGGTATGGGGACCGAAGTGGTGCTGTTCGACACCATTTCCGGGCGCCACAAGGTCCTGGCGCGCGCGCCACGCGAGAATTGCTCGATTGCGCTGGATGCCGACAAGGAAGCGCGATTTGCGATTTGTCACGATTCGCAGAACGAGCAGGGTGAATACGACTCCCATAGCGAACTGTATCGTCGTGGCGAAGATGGCCGCTGGACATTGGTCAACAGCTCCAAGTCATCCGGCAAGACGCTGTTCGTGATGGGCACTTCCCGCGATGGTCGCGTGTACGCATCCCAGCGCGATGGCTTGGGAACGTCAGCGTTCGGAATTATCAATCAGGAAACCGGTGAATTCGAGCAGTTGTTCCATGACCCGGTATCGGACCCTTCGAGCCTGATCATGGCTACCGATGGCGAAACCGTGATTGGCGTGGTTACCCAGGCAGGCGCTCCCAGGGTCCAGCTCATTGAGGAATCCCATTCGGATGCGCTGATCTACAGCTCGCTGGCGGCAGCATTCCCGGGGCAGTTCGTCAATTTCAGCAGCGCTACGCAGGACGGCAAGCAGATCGTCGTTTCGGTATCGAGCGACCGCAACCCCGGTGAGTTGTACCTCTACAACCGTGACAGTGGCCAGGCGCAATTTTTGATGCAGGGCCGCCAGTGGCTGGATGCGGAGCAGATGGGAAGCGTCAAGCCGTTTTCACTGACGACGCGCGATGGCTTGAAGATCCATGGATATCTGACCATTCCGCATGGTTCTGACGGCAAGAATCTGCCGATGATCGTCAATCCGCACGGTGGGCCGATGGGGCCCCGCGACAACTGGGGCTTCAATTCAGAGGCGCAGTTGCTCGCCAGCCGTGGCTACATGGTGATGCAGGTCAACTACCGCGGCTCGGGTGGCTTTGGCAAGGGATTCCAGGACAAGGCCTATGGGCAATGGGCCGAGGGAATCATGAATGACGTCATTGATGCGACCAAGTGGGTAATTGAGCAAGGTCATGCCGATGCCGAGCGGGTCTGCATCTATGGGGGCAGTTTTGGTGGTTATGCGTCATTGATGGCACCGGCGCGCGCGCCTGGAATGTTCAAGTGTGCATTCGGTTACGTGGGTCTCTATGACGCCCAGATCCAGATGACGAGAAGCGATACGAGCAAAAGTAACGACGGACAGCGCTACCTGTTGCGGGCGTTTGGCAGTAGCCGCGCCGAACAGGATGCAATGTCGCCGATCAATCATGTAGACCAGATCAAGCTTCCCGTATATCTGGCGGCCGGTGCCCGTGACCCGCGCTGCCCGCCCGAACATACCGAAGCCATGTATAAGGCTTTGGCTGCAGCGGGCAACGTACCCGAAGGAATGATCATCCAGTCGGGGGAGATGCACGGTTTTTACAAGGAAGAGAACAATCTCAAGCTCTATACCGAGATGCTCGATTTCTTTGATCGCCACATCGGGATGAAATAGATCGGCGCGATGTCTGTGTCGCCGAGGTAGGGCGAAAGCAGATCGTGATGGGGGCGACGTCTTTCCGCTCCCATCGTACGTCGCACCTTCCGGGCAGCCGAAATTACAGATTCCCGGTTTGAATATTGGACGCACCAAAAAAAGAAGCCCGGCTTGCGCCGGGCTTCGAAGGTACTTTTAGTGGTGTATCAGAACCGGTAGTCCGCTTGCACGAATACCTCGCGTCCGATCGGGCTCTGTCCTCCCCAAAAGTTGAAATATGGCCAGCTTGTGTGGGAGGAGTCCTTCAGATGGGTGTTGTTGAAAACGTTGTTGACCAACACCGTCACCTTAAGGTCATTGGTGATTTTTTTACCGACGTTGAAGTTCCAGGTGATGTACGGCGGGAGACGGCTGGTTTCACCCCAGTTGGGGATCGAGCCGTAACGCAGTCCGAACAGCGTTGTGGTCCAGTCATCCATCTGCCACGTGATCGCACCGCGAACCCGGCTACGGTGCTCGAAGTTCTGCATGTGGTCACGCAACTGGACCCTTGGGGTGTCCGAGCGCTCCTGACTTTCCGATCCCAGGATATGCGAGTAGGCAAGCTGGGTATTGAATGAGCCCAGGCGATCGGTTACCAGACGATAGCTCCAAGTGGCATCCAGGCCATCCACCTTGCGATAGGCTCGGTTGATGGGGCCACGGATAATTTCATCAACCCTACCGTCGAAGGCTGTGCCCGGCTCAACGTTGCGGGTGATGCGCGCCAGGATGTCCTGACAGAAGCTCGAGCCGAGCGGGTTGTCAGCCGGGCTGCCGTCGCGTTTCACGCCCAGGCGGCAGTCTGCTTCCTGCTGCATGATCCAGGAGTTGGTGATATCGCCCACCTGGTCTTCCAGTTCGATCGAGTAGTAGTCGACCGTGGTCGACATGCCTTCCATGATGTCCCAGACGAATCCGGCAGTCCACGAGTTGCCCGTCTCCTCTCGCAGTCCCCGGGTTCCCTCGCGGAGCCCGAAAGCGCTGTAGAGGGTGGGGTCTCCGGTCATGTTGCAATCCGATACCGTCCTGCCGGCCTCTCGGCACGCGTATTCATCGAATACGGTAGAAAAGCTGCCGCTTTGTTCGGCAAACACATAGTGCATGTCGGGTGCACGGAAGCTCGTGCCGTAGTTGCCGCGGATCAGCAGGCTGTCAAACGGGCGCCATTCCAGGCCCGCTTGCCAGGTGGAGGCACCGTCTACGGACGTAACGTCGTCGTACTTGTCGTAGCGACCGGCCATGGTTGCGCGGAGGCTGTCGAAGATGGGGATGCTCAACTCCGCGCCGACGGCATAACGATCACGCTCACCGCCGCCGCCGGTTCCCGTGAGGTTGAACGGCTTGTCGGGTGCGGTCGTAGGGTAGGAAGGCAGGATGCGCGGGTCGGCGTTGAGATCATATTCCTGTGACGCCCACTCCATCACGGCGGCAAAGCCAAGCGGGCCGGCAGGCAAGTCGAACAGATCACCGGAGACAACGAAGTTCGCGGTGGTTGCCTTGGAAGTCCCTTTGTTGACGACGCGAGTGGACATCGCGCGATATTGCTCGGGTGTCAGCGGGTTATGCCAAGCATCGAAGTCCAGATCAAAGACCGGGTATGCCCCGAAGAACGGATCGACCTCGCCGGGAACCCGGGTCAGGAATTTGTCGTGGGCAGCCTGGGCCAGCAGGCGAGGGCGGTCGTTCTCGTATTTGTACCGGGACTGGGCCACCGTGAGGTCCCAATCGAAATCCTCGAATATGGTGCCGCGGACTCCAGCGGCAAACTCGGTTGCCCGCTCCTTGTAAGTAGCGGCAACTTTATCCAGCCCGCCGTACTCCTCAGGCCGGAAGATACGCTGCAACTGGACGATGGTTCCAAGTGTGGGTTCGTAGAAGTACCCGCTGTGCGGGTCACTGGTATTTCCCCACCACTCGGTGCCGCCACTTGAGATGGCCTCGGAATCCCAGGCCATCGCGCTGGCCCACATCTGGGTGCTGTTGGTGATGTCGAAGGTGCCATATAGATAGCCGGCGCTATTGGACTGCTTGCGGCGGATTGTCTGCAGGGCGGCATCGTCATCCGGGCCGCAGATCAGGCCGCGAGTCTGCGATTCGAAGGTGCGATAGCCGAATTTTCCGCACGTCTCCGCGCCGGGATAATAGGCGGCATGTCCGACAGGGCCCACGCCTCCGACCGCGTCGATGGCAATAAGCGCAAGTGAAGGGCCGGGATTCGCGTTGGGGCCGTCGAAGACCGAGTCGATGAAGTCGCGTTGGGTTCCGAAGATCGGTTCGCGCTCCAGGTGCTCCAGAGCGTAGGTGACACTCCAGCGATCGCCGGATCGGCCACCAGTCCACTGCACGTGACCGGAGTCACCACCTCCCTCGGTGGTGGTGCCTCCGGTCAGGCGGACTTCGTCGCCCTGGAGGTTTGAACGCAAAACCACGTTAATCACGCCAGCTACGGCGTCAGACCCGTAGATGGCTGATGCACCACCGGCAAGGACTTCAATCCGCTCAATCATCGATGACGGAATGGCGGCGGCGTTTACGAAGTTGCTCTGGCTGTTGTAGGGCTGGGGGTACTCAGCCATGCGACGCCCATTGACCAGCAGGAGGGTGTAGCCGGGACCAATGCCGCGGAGGTTGATCACGCTGGCGTTGGGAGTGAAGCCGCTGGTAAACATCTCGCCCTGAACATCAGTGGAGTTCTGAGTCAGGGTCTGCAGTGCATCGAATACCGTTTGGTGCCCTTCGCGCTCCATGTCGGTTCGCGTAATCACGGTGACCGGTGCGGGACCCTCGATTTGAGTACGTTTGATCCGCGAACCGACCACGGTGACCGCATCAATATCGGTCGCCTTCTGCTGCGAGGTTGCCGGCTGCTGGTCTTCCTGGTCGGCGGTGTCCTGAGCGAATACCGTGCCTGTCATCGGTATCAAAAGCGCGGCAAACAGTGCGGCACTCAATCGGCTGCGTTGCAGCCCCAAGCTACTTTTCGACATTCTTCATCCCCTAAAAGTTAGTTTTTACTGGTGCTTCGGCCATCCCCAACCGTGCGGTCATCACAAAATTTGCCGCAAATTCGACATTAACATGACGTTAATACTTTAGCCACAATGTTGTGCGTACGTTCATCATCCCTTTGCCTGAACGCTGCGGATTGGCATTTAACGTGTGTGCGCACTGTCCTTTTGGTCCCTGATTGACCCACATCAGTCCGCATCTTGATGAGCCTGCGACAATGGCCTCCCAGACGCGGATTTGACGAGGATTTCCAGTGACTGATCTGTTGCAGAGCCGCATCGGCGGCTTGTTGTTGCCGGGCAGCGATACCACGCTGACAGCGCTTGGCGCGCGCGTACGGGTGGCGCAGGCCGATGGCAGCGTCGCGGTGGCGATTGACCTCGGGGTGCCGATCGCCTGGCTGCGTGATGAGCTGGAGGCGGCGGTCAAGGCAATGCTGCTCGAGCAGGACTTGTCCTTGACCCGCTTGGAGCTGACCCAGCGCATCAGCAGCCACGCCGTGCAGCCGAAGTTGTCGCCGTTGCAGAAGGTTCGCAACGTGATCGCGGTGGGTTCGGGCAAGGGCGGCGTGGGCAAGTCGACCACAGCGGTGAACCTGGCGCTGGCATTGGCGGCCGATGGCGCGAAGGTCGGGGTGCTGGATGCCGACGTCTACGGCCCCAGCGTGCCGATGATGCTGGGCATCAGTGGCCGCCCGGACAGCCCGGACGGCAAGTCGATCGAGCCAATGCGGGCCCATGGCGTGGAGGCAATGTCGATCGGTTTTCTGGTTGAGCAGGACACGCCAATGATCTGGCGCGGGCCGATGGCGACTTCGGCGTTGTCCCAGTTGCTCAACGAAACGCGCTGGAGCGACCTGGATTACCTGATCGTCGACTTGCCGCCGGGTACGGGCGATATCCAGCTGACCCTGGCGCAGAAGATCCCGGTCGCCGGTGCGGTCATCGTTACTACTCCGCAGGATGTGGCGACGCTGGATGCCAAGAAGGCACTGAAGATGTTCGAAAAGGTGGAGGTGCCGGTGCTGGGCCTGATCGAGAACATGGCCGTCCACGTGTGCAGCAATTGCGGTCATGCGGAACACGTGTTCGGTGAGGGCGGCGGTCAACGCATGGCCAGCCAGTACGACGTGCCGCTGTTGGGCAGCCTGCCGCTGGAGCGCTTGATACGTGAGCAGGGCGATGCCGGCGTGCCCGTCGTGCTCGCCCAGCCGGACTCGGCGGCGGCGAAAGCCTATCGCGATGCGGCCCGTCAGATCGCGATACGCCTGGCCATGCGGCCGCGGGTCACCCCGTCGATCTCGGCTTCGCTGTTGTAGGCATTACAATCGTCTGCATTCGCCTGCGGGGATTGCCGCGTGGGCTTGGCGCGACCGCACGGGGAAGTACTGCATGAGCATCAAATCCGATCGCTGGATCCGGCAAATGGCCGAGCAGCAGGCAATGATCGAGCCATATGAGTCCGGTCAAGTAAAGCAGCTCAACGGCGAGCGCATCGTCAGCTACGGCACGTCGAGTTACGGTTACGACGTGCGCTGCTCGCGCCAGTTCAAGGTTTTCACCAACATCAATTCCACGATCGTCGACCCGAAGAACTTCGACCCGCGCAGTTTCGTGGACATCGAGGCCGACGAGTGCATCATCCCGCCCAACTCGTTCGCGCTGGCCAGCACGGTCGAGTATTTCCGCATCCCGCGTGACACCCTGGTGGTGTGCCTGGGCAAGAGCACTTATGCGCGTTGCGGGATCATCGTCAACGTGACCCCGTTGGAACCGGAGTGGGAAGGCCACGTGACGTTGGAATTTTCCAACACCACTCCGTTGCCGGCGCGGATCTACGCTAACGAAGGCGTCGCGCAGATGCTGTTTTTCCAGGCTGACGCCGACGACGTCTGCGAGACGTCCTACAAGGATCGCGGTGGCAAGTACCAGGGCCAGCGTGGGGTCACGTTGCCGCGCACCTGATCAGCCAGTCGCGGTCAGTCCGGCAGGACGGCCTGCAATTGCCGGATTCGGGCAATCAGCTGTTCTGGCGAATACGGTCGGGCGGTAGCGCTGCCCCAGACCGGCCGAGGCCACGCGATGTCGCTTTCAAAACGTGCAATCACATGCACGTGCAATTGCGAGACCTGGTTGCCGAGGGCGGCGACGTTGAGCTTGTGGGGCCGGAAGGCCTGCTGCAGCGCCCGGCTGGTGAGGGCGATTTCGCGGGTCAGTTCCGCTTGCTGGTCGGGATCCAGGTCGATCCACTCCACCATGTGTTCGATCCGTGGCACCAGGATCAGCCAGGGGTGGTTGGCATCGTCCATCAGGCGCAATTCGCTCAGCTCCAACATCGCGACGGGATGGGTGTCATCGGCCAGCCGTGGGTCGAGCTGCCAGCCGTGGTCTTGTCGGTGGCTCATCGCAGGTTCTCCGCCAGAAATCCGGTGGTGCGTTGCCAGGCCAGGGTTGCGCTGGCAGGCTCGTGGTCATCGCGCAGCTCGCAGTTGAAGCCGTGTCCGGCCGGGTAGACGTGGACAGTTGCGCCGGGATGCTTGTCACGGTGCAGCTGCACGTCAGCGGCGGAGATGTTGCGGTCGCGCTGGCCGAAGTGGAATTGGATGGGCGCGCGTAGCGGCTCATCGAGGAACGGCACGTTGCGGGCCCCGTAGTAGCTGACCGCAGGCAGCCCGAGGCGGGTATTGGCGAGCAGGGCGACGGTGCCACCCCAGCAAAACCCTACCGCCGCGGTACGCAAGCCCTCGCTGTGCAACTGGTCGGCGGCGGTGCCGACTACGTCCACTGCCGTCTCCATGCCCACAGCGTTGGCCAATTTTCGGCCACGGGCGATACCCGCCGCGTCGTAATCGAGCTCCACCGCTTTCTCGATCGGATCGAACAACGCGGGGGCCATGGCGATGAAGCCGTCCTGCGCAAACTGCTCGGCAACATGGCGGATATGGCGGTTGACACCAAAGATCTCCTGAATCACCACCACCGCGCCGCGTGACGGTCCGGCCGGCTCGCAGCGCCGCGCACGTACGGGACCGTGGGGGGTTTCCAGATCAATCCAGCGGTTCATGTCAGCTCCGTTCAGCTTGGCTGGGTGGTCTTTCGGGTTGATTCTAACGCCAAGGTTATAATTCGCATCGGAAAACCTTCGCTACCTGGTCGCAACATGCCCCTGCAAGACACGCTGTCCAAAACCCCGAAAGTCGGCTTCATCAGCCTTGGTTGCCCCAAGGCACTGGTCGATTCCGAGCGCATCCTCACCCAGTTGCGGGTGGAGGGTTACGACCTGGTGCCCAGTTATGACGATGCCGACGTGGTGGTGGTCAACACCTGCGGCTTCATCGATTCGGCCGTAGCCGAGTCGCTGGACGCGATTGGCGAGGCGATGGCCGAGAACGGCAAGGTCATCGTGACCGGCTGCCTGGGCAAGCGCGCCGAGGTGATTCGCGAGGCGCACCCGGGCGTGCTATCGATCAGCGGCCCGCAGGATTACGACAGCGTGCTGACCGCCGTGCATGCCGCCGTGCCGCCGCGGCACGATCCGTTCATCAGCCTGGTGCCGGACACTGGCATCAAGCTGACCCCGAAGCATTACGCGTACCTGAAGATTTCCGAGGGCTGCAACCACCGTTGCAGCTTCTGCATCATCCCCTCGATGCGCGGCAACCTGGTGTCGCGGCCGATCGACCAGGTGCTGCGCGAGGCCGAGAAGCTCGCGATGGGCGGGGTCAGGGAGCTGCTGGTGATCTCGCAGGACACCTCGGCCTATGGCGTGGACGTGCGCTATGCCGAGCACGAGTGGCGCGGCAAGAGCTACCAGACCCGGATGAAGGCGCTGTGCGAAGGGCTGGGCGAGCTGGGCCTGTGGACGCGACTGCACTACGTCTATCCGTACCCGCACGTGGACGACATCATTCCGCTGATGGCGGATGGCAAGATCCTGCCCTACCTGGATATCCCGTTCCAGCACGCCAGCCCGCGCGTGCTGAAGCTGATGAAGCGTCCGGGAGCGATCGACAAGACACTGGCGCGCATCCAGAACTGGCGCAAGGTTTGCCCCGAGCTGACGATCCGGTCGACGTTCATCGTCGGCTTCCCGGGCGAGACCGAGGCGGAGTTCGAGGAGTTGCTGGACTTCCTCGACGAGGCGCAGCTTGATCGGGTTGGTGCATTTGCCTATTCGCCGGTCACCGGGGCCAAGGCGAACGAGTTGCCGGACCCGGTCGACGAGGACGTGAAGCAGGAGCGGCTGGCGCGTTTCATGCAGCGCCAGGCCGGGATCTCCGCCGAGAAGCTTGAGGCCAAGGTCGGCAGCGTGCAGCGTTGCATCGTTGATGCCGTCGATGGCGAACTGGCCATTGCCCGCTCGATGGCCGATGCGCCGGAAATCGACGGCGTGGTGCAAATCCAGAACGGCTACTTCGCCGGCCTGAAGCCGGGTGATTTTGCCGACGTGGAGATCATGGGCAGCGACGAGCACGACTTGTTCGGCGAGGTTTCCTTCGGGGATTGAACTACCGGTGGCCTGACACGGGCGCACACCGCGTATCTGCTTATGTAGGGTCGACAATGCACGCACCGGGCCACGGCCTGGCGCGTGCCGACCGCATGCCGTGGAGGCAGCATGAAGTGGTTGCTGGTGCCCTGTGTGGCCTGCTGTGCCGGTCTGCTGTTGCCGGCGCTGGCGTACGGCTCGGCGGCCATCGGCGATGAGGACATTCGGGTTTACCTGGGCGCGTTGGAGCTGGGGGCGCGGCTGGACGTGGACCTCACTGGCGATGGGCGGGCGGAGCTGGTCTATGTCGCCACCGACAGCGACGAGCGGGTGCTGGGCGTCATCGAAGGTCGCGGGGATCCCGCACGCCTGGGTGCGCACTTGCTGGGTGAGACCCCGCTGGCGGCCACGCCACAATCCTCTGTGTCGCTCAGTGTCGATAACGGGCAGCTGCTGGTGGAGCAGTTCGCCGGTGAGGGCACCGTCCGCGTGAGCAGCTACCGCTATCGCTATGATGCCGCCGTGCAAAAGCTGCGGCTGGTCGAGTTGTCCGTCGAGCAGTACGACGATGCGGCCGGGCAGGGAACCCTGCGTATCAGCTGGGACCTGGATCGCGGCGAGCAGATAGTGGTGCGCAGTGAACCGGCGACGCTCGATAACGGCCAGCAGGTCTACGTCTACGGCCCCGAATTGCGCTCTGTCCGGCTGGCTGCGCCGATATATCTGTCCGGCACGCCGGACCCGCTGGCGTTGTTCGAGCTTGAGGGCCGGCGGGAAATGCTGGTGTCGAGCGACCGGAAGCACTGACGTGTGACATGGCGCAATGGTGCGGTCAGCCCGGGTACTGGACCTGCACGATCACCAGATGCTGCGGACCGGCCGGCAGTTGCACCTGGATCTCGTCATCCAGGCACTTCTTCAGCATCGCCCGTGCGAGCGGTGAATCGATGCTGATCCACCCCAGCTTCGCGTCGGTTTCGTCAGGGCCGACAATGCGGTAGCGGAAGGTCTCGCCGCTGCCGCTGTCTTCGACATCGACCGTGGCACCGAAGTACACCGCTTCCGGGTTGGATGGTGTGGATTCCACCACCCGCAGTGCCGGCAGTCGCTTGCTGAGGTAGCGGACGCGCCGGTCGATCTCGCCGAGCTGCTTCTTGCGGTAGGTGTACTCCGCGTTCTCCGAGCGATCACCCTCGGCCGCGGCAGCCGCGAGGGCCTTGACCACCTCCGGGCGCTGGAATCGCCACAGCTGCTCCAGCTCGGCTTTGAGCCGATCATGGCCCTGGCGGGTGATCAGGGCAGTACTGCTTGCTGCGGGAGGACGCCAACGGCCCATCAGGACTCCATGCGGTCGGTGAAAAAGGTTTGAAGGGCGGACGATCATCCCGGCGCGGTGGCTTGCGCTTTGACGGTTGAATCGCGGAATCTTGCGTCCTGCCCGGCCATTGTCGTCTTTCATGCTGATCCTGCCACTCCATCGCCCGCTCACCCGCGCAACGTTCCCGTTCGTGACGGTGGTGTTGATCGCGATCAACGCGCTGGTGTTCCTTGGCTGGCAAGTCGGCGACAACGCCACGATGCTGCGCGCGCAGCAACACTACCTGGATGCGGATCTGGGACGTTACGAAGTCCCGGCCTACGAGCGCCACTTGCTCGGGACCAGCCAGACCGATGCGCTGGTGGAATTCGAGCGGGTGTCGACGTCGGCGCGACCGGCCTACGTGGCCAGGATCACGCTGACCGACGTCGCATTTGTCGCCATGCTGCAGTCGGGCGAGGGGTTCGAACAGGTTGCCGACTTCCAGGCATGGCAGCCGCTGCGGGTGGAGTACGACGCGTTGCTGGGCGAGGTATTCACCCTGCGCCACCTGCTGCGCAGTTCCGAGGTCGACCCGTGGCGGATGTTGAGTTCGGCGTTCCTGCACGGCGGGCTGATGCATCTGGTTGGAAACATGCTGTTCCTGCTTGCACTGGGGTTGTTGGTCGAAGGTGCGATTGGCTCGGGTCGCTTCCTGGGTGTGTACCTGCTTGGCGCGCTCGCCTCCAGTGCAGTGTCGCTGTTGTGGCGCTGGGGCGAAGCCAGTGGCGGCCTGGGGGCATCGGGCGCGGTGGCGGCGTTGATGGGCGCGTTCTGCGTGGTCTGGGGCCGCCAGCCGGTGCGCTTCTTCTACTGGTTCGGGGTGGTATTCGACTACGTGCGTGCGCCGGCAATCTGGTTGCTGCCGCTGTGGCTGGGCTGGGAGGTCTACAACCTGCTGGTCAATGAAGATCTCGGGGTCGGGTTCGACGCCCACGCGGGCGGGATCATCAGCGGCGCACTGATGGGGGCGGTGCTGGTGGGCCTGGGTCAGGTGCGCAACGGGTTCATCGGCAAGGATGATGCGGCCGCACTACCTGATGATCGCTGGGAGCGCGCGCAAGCCGATCTTGGCCGTATGCGATTGCTGCAGGCCGAAACGCTGCTGCTGGAGTTGACGCGGGAACAACCCGAACGGTTCGAGGTGCGGCTGGCACTTTATCGGGTCGCGTGCAATGGCAAGCAAGCCGGGGCCGTGGCGCAGCGCGCGACCGGGCTGCTCCAGCTCCCTGTTGTCGATGCTGATGAAGTCGCGGCGCAGCGCACCGTGTTGCTGGAATTGGACGATGCCGGAATTGTCCTGGAGCAGGGCTTGCGCATGACGCTCGTGCGGCGCTGGTTGGAGGCCGGTGAACTCGACGCCGCCGAGGCGGGGCTGGCGTCCATCGGCTCGGCCGCGGACGCACCGGAGCATGCACGGCTGTGGTTCCAGCTGGCGTTGGCCCGGCGCGATGAGCATCAGGCCGAGGCCCATGCCCGGGCGCTGCGGATGCTGGTGAAGCGTTACCCGCAACAGCCGCAGGCGACCAAGGCGCAATTCCTGCTGGCCGGCTTGGTGGCGGGCCATGGTGATGGGGCATCCACGGCATGACTGCCGGGTGGTCCTAGCCGTTTGCCGGCACCTGCAAGGCGGTCAGAGCGGCCTCGATCCTGGTCAGCAACCCGTCGTCCCCGCTGTCCTGGCAGCCCTCGCGCGCCTGCTGCAGCAATGCGCGTGCCTCTTCGTCGCGGTCCATCCTGTCAACCATCAGCAGCGCCGCGTCCAGGCCCCAGCGCGGTGCAGTCTGGTGCCGTGGATGGGCACGTAGCAGCGACTGCAGACAGTCGAGCGCAAGCTGGTTCTGGCCGGCGAGGCGGGCACGCTCAATCAGGTGCTCGGCATGTTCGACCTGCATTGGCACGAAATCGGGATTGGCGTCGAGCGACTCGCGCAACAAGCCCAGTGCGCGCCGATCCTGCTTCTCCAGCAACAGCACATTGAGGTACTCGCGCGCATGCTCCGATACTGCGGCAGCATCGCCGTTGCGGAGCAGCAAGCGACGGTACAGGTCGTGGGTTTCAACACTGACCGCACGGCTGCGGATCTCGCCACGCAACAGTTCCAGCGCGGTGTCGAGTTGGCCGTCCTGCACGTAGCCTTCGGCCTCGGCCAGAAGGTCGGCGTCAGGGGTGTGGCGACCCGGCAGCGCCTGTGGGCCAACTGGCTGGTAGCCCAGTACTTCGTGGTACTGGTAGACCAGATAACCCATCAGGTGGAAGGCGGCGAACAGACCCCAGAACGCGACCGCAGTCGTTGCCAGGTCGACCAGCACCGGCGGCATTACTTTGGCGAGCCAGACGGTCGCGGTGAATTTGCTGGCCTGGATCACGAACAGCAAGCCGACCACCGCCAGGTATGGCCAGCCGATCCGCTGGACCAGCCGCAAGGGAGTCGCCGGGTTGAGTGCATGTGGCAGGCTGCCGTCGATGGCCAATGACATCACGCAACCGGGCTGCAGGAACGCGATGAAGGCGATCGTTGCCAGACCGATGCCCGGGCCGCCAACCTCCATCGCGATCACGATTACCAGCAGGAAGACGAGGTGCATGAGCAGCAGTCGCAGGACGACGCCGTTGTCGACCCCGAGCATCCCCTCGGGCGCTTCCATGCGTCCGTCGGCAGTGGCCTGCAGGATCTCGAACGCGTACTTGTAGGCTCCAACCCAGACCAGGATCAGGACCACCCAGCCGATCACTGGGATCAATCCGAGCAAGCTGGCAAAGGTCAACGCCAGCAGGCTGTATAACGCGGCTCCGCGCACCGGGTACGAGCTGATTTCGCGCAGGCGATGCCAGAAGGGTACCGCGGGCGCGGGAGGGACAGGAGCAGGTTGCACGGGTTTCACTCCTTGGCAGGCGCTGGCATCAGCTGGTCTGGAAACACGCAGTCGCCGTCAGTTTTCGGCCTGGCGGTCGAGGCTGTAATCCAGTCCGCTTTCCGCCATGTGGCCCGACGCATCAAGCAAAGTGATCTCCTGCTGCGAGGTGATCGCAAACAGCCGGTCCGGCTCGGACTTGCTGTTGGGATCCAGGCGGATCTGCTTGGCCAGGACCGTCCAGGTGCCATCCGTCCTGACCGGTGCGCCGTCCTCGTCCTGGTAGGTCTCGCTCAACTCGTAGCTGCCGTCGGCGTTGAGCACCAGAGTGGTGTCGATGCCCGGGCAGCTGGCGCACGGCAGGGTCGCGCTGAACGTGCCGGCAAAACCGCGCATGTCGAAGTTGGCGTTGTCGGAGGGCTGGTTGTCGGAGGGCATGTTGTCGCCGGTGGAAACGACATCGACTGCGGCCGGCGTGGTTTCGGTGACGGCAGGCGTGTCCGCGGCCGGCTCGGCCGACTGGGGTTTGCAGGCGGCGACAGTGAGCACGGTCAGGCAGGCGAGGGCAAGCAGCGACTTGGTCATGTAGTGACTCCTTTCGGTGGGAACTTGGTGCGGGTGAACGTACTTGCGCGTAAGTGAATGAAACGCCGACGTCAGCGGCTGCCGCCGAAGATGCCGCCCAGCACGCCACGCAGGATCTTGCGGCCGATCTGGTTGCCGACCGTGCGCGCGGTCTGCTTGGCCATGGTTTCGACCATGCCCTGGCGACGCTTGGTGCCGAACACGGCGTTGCGGATGGCCGTGCCGAAACCGCCTTCATCATCCTCGACCGCCTTGGCCGGCGGCGCCTCGGCTTGCTCGGTCGCCGCTTCCGCCTTGCCGGCCAGTATTTCCATCGCCGATTCGCGATCGACGCGCTGGTCGTACTTCGCGCCGACCGGGCTGCCGGCACGGACCTGGGTGCGTTCCAGTTCGCTGAGCGCCCCCATGCGGCAGCGTGGGGGCGCGATCAACGTGCGTTCCACAGGCATCGGGATGCCCTTGTCCTGCAGCGTCGATACCAGTGCCTCGCCAGTACCCAGCTGGCCAATCGCCTCGGCAACGTCCAATGCCGGGTTGCTGACAAAAGTCTGCGCCGCGGTCCGCACCGCCTTCTGGTCGCGCGGGGTGAAGGCGCGCAGGGCATGCTGCACCCGGTTGCCGAGCTGGCCGAGGATGTCGTCGGGTACGTCGTCGGGGAACTGCGAGCAGAAGTACACGCCCACGCCCTTGGAACGGATGATCCGTACCACTTGCTCGACCCGCTGCTGCAGCGCCTTGGGCGCGTCCTCGAACAACAGGTGTGCCTCGTCGAACACGAACACCAGCTTCGGCTTGTCCAGGTCACCGACTTCGGGCAACTGCTCGAACAGCTCCGACAACAGCCACAGCAGGAAGCTGGAGTACAGCCGGGGTTTCAGGATCAGGGTCTCGGCACACAGGATGTTGATCACCCCGCGACCGTCGGTGGTGGTGCGCATCAGGTCGCTCAGCTCCAGCGCCGGTTCGCCGAAGAACATCTCACCGCCGTCGGACTCCAGTCGCAGCAGCGCGCGCATGATCGCGCCAATCGATGAATTGTTGACCAGCCCGTACTCGGTCGAGATGGCCTTGCGCTGCTCGGCTACCAGGTTGAGCAGCGCACGCAGGTCGGCCAGGTCGAGCAGCAAAAGCCCGCGGTCGTCGGCGAGCTTGAAGGTAATGTCGAGCACGCCGGACTGGGTGTCGTTCAGCTCGAGCATGCGCGACAACAGCGTCGGGCCGATTTCGCTCACGGTCGCCCGGACCGGGTGGCCGGATTTGCCGAACAGGTCCCACAGCACCGTCGGGTTGCCTTCGTTGGCGTAATCGTCGATGCCGATCTGGTCGAGCCGGGCCTGCAGCTTCTCGCTGGTCGTGCCGGGCATGGCAAGGCCGGCCACGTCACCCTTGACGTCGGCCATGAACACCGGCACCCCTATCCTCGAAAACCCCTCCGCCAGCGTCATCAGCGTCACGGTCTTGCCGGTGCCGGTCGCGCCGGCGACCAGGCCATGGCGGTTGGCGAGCCGCGGCTGCAGGAATACCTGGCCACGGCTTTCGGGCAATGAATCGGGCGTGGTGACGGCTTTGCCGACCAGGATCGGCGCGGGGATGGGTGGCATATCGACTTCCTTGATGGATTGCGGTTGATTCTATGGCTTGTGACGGGTCACCGGAATTGCTGCGTCCCTGCAATTGCGGCATCCCATCGGCCCGACTACTCTGAAGCACGAATCCCTCTTGTTGCCATCCATGTCCGTGAATGCCTGTTTTCCGCGCGCTGCGGCGCTGCTTGTCGTCTCCTTGTTGGTGTTGGTCCCGTTTGATGCAGGCGCGATTTCCAGTCGGGACCAGGCGGCCGTTGATGACATCCATCAGCGCATGCAAGTGGCGGAGTCCGGCTACCGCGACGCGCTGGTCAAGATCGGCAACGCCGACCCGGCGGGTCCTGCACAGGCCAATACGGCGCTGGAAGACATGGAGGACGTGGTTGTGGCCTGCGCGGCGCAGCGGGGGTGTTCGGTACCGTCGTTGCTGACGTCCTACGAGCGCCTGCTCAAGCTCAACGCCGACCTGGAAGCTGATGAGGACTTGCTGGCCGAGGAGTCTCTGGCGCAGCGGGAGATCGGGCACCACATCGATCCGTCGGTTCTGCCCAGCGCCCCCGGCACGGTGTCCGGCGACGTGCCGGAAGCCGCCCGCGCTGCCAGCTTGCTGGGGGCCGACAATGGCCACCACTTCGACCGGATGGTCCAGTACAACCCGGCCGTCCAGGAGGGGATCCGCCGCTGGTTGACCGACATGCGCGGCGCGTTCCTGACCAGTTATGAGAATTACCAGCACATGCGCCACCTGATGTGGCCGCAGTACCAGCGTGCCGGGCTGCCGGAGGCGTTGTTGTTCGGCATCCTGGCCAAGGAGTCCAACGGCCGCGTGCATTCCACCTCGCGCGCTGGCGCGGCCGGGCCGATGCAGTTCATGTACGCCACCGGCCAGCGTTTTGGCTTGGGCGACGACGGCACCGGCTTCGATACCCGCTACGACCCGTATGCGGCCTCCGAGGCCAGCGTCGCCTATCTCAACGAGCGGATGGGTGAGCTCAATCGTGATATCGAACTGGCACTGGCGGCTTACAACGGCGGCGAAGGGCGGGCGCGGCGAATCCACCAGGCCAACCCCGGCAAAAGCTTCTGGCACGAGGATGTCTACCATCAGTTTCCGCCGGAGACACGGGACTACGTGCCGATGGTGATTGCGGCCGCCTGGCTGTTCCTGCATCCCAGGGAGTATGGGTTGACCTTGCCGAAGCTTGACCCGGAGCCCTCACAGCTGCGGCTGGAACAGCCTGCGTCGATCTACCAGTTGACCATTTGCCTGGGCAATCGGCGAGCGCGCGAGGGCTACATGCGGGTATTGCGCAACCTCAACCCGCGTTATCGCGCCGATGACTGGCTGCCCGCCGGCACCGTCCTGGAGGCCACCAACCGGATCGTTGGCTTGTACAAGCGCCAGTGCGTGGATGGCCGGCTTGCGGACATGGCGCGCGAGCTGGTGGCCAGTGACCCGGCAATGGCCATCGTGAGCGGGCAGGTTGCGCCTGTGGTCCAGGTGGGACCGATGGTGCCTGCCGCAGTTTCGTCAGCGCTCCCGGCAGCGGACGCGCCGCGGCACTACCAGGTCCAGCGCGGCGAGACAGTCGCCTCGATCGCGAAGAAGTTCCAGTGTGACGTGGGTGAACTGGTGCGGGCCAACGACATCAAGGGTCCGCAACATCGGCTTCGTCCCGGGCAATCGCTGGAGCTTGCTGGTTGTCGCGGCTGAGGAAACTCAGCCGCGCAGGGTCGCCAGCCGCTGGCCAAGCCGTACCGGGGATTCCGCCGACAGGCCCGGCGCCAGTTCGGCGACCCCCGGTGGCAGCAACACGATCACTGTCGAGCCATAGTTGAACCGGGCCATCTCCTCGAAGCGCGCCACGGTGATGTTCTCGCCGCGGTAGTCCTTGTGCTTGATGGCGTGGCCATATGCCGGGATCTCTTCGCCGCTCCACACGGTTTCCACGCCTGACACCAGCATCGCGCCGACCATCACCATGGCCATCGGGCCGAATTCGGTGTCGAAATGGCAGGCCAGCCGCTCATTGCGGGCGAACAGGCGCGGCACGTGTTGCACCGCGGCCGGACCGACGCTGAACAACCGTCCCGGTACGTGCACGGTCTCGCGCAACCGCCCGCTCCATGGCATGTGCACGCGGTGGTAGTCCTTCGGCGACAGGTACACGGTCGCAAACAGGCCGCCGTCGTATGCCCGCGCCGCCTGCTCGTCACCCAGCAGTTCTGCGGCAGTGAATGACTGGCCCTTGGCCTGGAAGATCCTGCCGGCATCCTCACCCGCGCTGCCGATTGGCCCGCATTGGCTGATGCGCCCGTCCGCGGGCATCAGCAACGCGCGCGGATCGGGATCGGCCACGCGGACCCCCGGCTTCAGGGCGCGGGTAAAGAATGCATTGAAGGTCGGATAGGCACTCGGATCCGACTGCAGTGCCTCATCGAGATTGACCCCGAACTTGCGGGTCACCGTGTCGATCAGCCATTGCTTGGTGCGTGGATGGTCGGAGTAGGCGATCCGTCGCGCCAGCCCGGACAGCAGGCGATGCGGCAGCAGGTGGGTGATGCGGGTTGCCAAGCTCATCGCTCAGGGTGCCGCGGCGCTGGTGAGCGCGGCCATGTCGGCGGCGATCGCATTGGGCTCGAAGGGTGGTTGCAGTACACCGGCCATGCGTCCCTGGGGATCCAGCACCGCCATCGTGGCGCTGTGGTCGACCGAGTATTGGTTGGCGGGCGCGCCATCTTCCGGCGCCACCTTGACGAACACCAGGCTCAACGAGCGGGCGAAGTTCTCCAGCGCCGGGATGTCGGCAGTGGCGGCAAGCGTGTCGCGGTGGAACGCATTGGCGTACTCGCCAATCCGGTCAGGGGTATCGCGCTCGGGATCGACCGAGATAAACAGCACCCGCGGGCGGATCGCGTCGGGGATCGACTCCCATTGCTGCTGCGCCTGCGCCATCTGGGTCAGGGTCAGCGGACACACGTCCGGGCAGTGGGTGAAACCCAGGAATACCAGGGTCCAGTGGCCCTTCAGTTCGCCGGGTACCAACTGGGTGCCGTCGGACTGGCGCAGGCTGAAGTCGGGCAGGTTGCGTGGCGGATCGAACAGGCTCACCGCCCGGGTCTCCGGCCAGGACGGAGAACCCGACTGGCTGAAATAGCTTTGCGAGGCCCACAAGCCCAGCCCCATGGCGACTGCGATGACGAGGATGATGATGGTGTTGCGGTTGAACATGGTTGACCGTCTTGAGGCGAAGGCAACGCCCATGATAGCGGGCCGCAGCGGCTATAATTGCCGCCCATCCGTCGAACCCCTCGCCATGACCGTCGAACGCGCCGATTTCGGCTCCGCCTGCTTCGAGCAAGTCTCGATCATCGACCTGATCCGTTTTGGCGGTAGCCGCTTCGGCCACGCCGACCTCGCGTTCGGCCACAGCTACGACAACGCCCTGGATGAGGCGACCCAACTGGTGCTGCATGTGCTGCGGATGCCGCACGACCTGAGCCCGGTGTATGGCGCCTCGCGGGTGACCAGCGACGAGAAGCGCGAGGTGCTGGCGCTGTTCGAGCGTCGCATCAACGAGCGTATCCCTGCGGCCTACCTGACCGGTGAGGCGTGGTTTGCCGGGCTGAGTTTCAAGAGCGATCCGCGCGCGCTGGTACCGCGTTCGCCAATCGCCGAGTTGATCGAGACCAGCTACGAACCCTGGCTGGGCGGGCGCGAGATCAACCGCGTGCTCGATCTGTGCACCGGCTCGGGCTGCATCGCCATTGCAACCGCCCACTACCATCCGCAGTGGCACGTCGACGGGGTCGATATCGACGACGCCGCGCTGGCGCTGGCAGCCGAGAACCAGGCGCGGCTGCTGGCCGACAACGTCACCCTGCGCAAGTCGGACCTGTTCAACGACCTGGACGGCGAGGTCTATGACCTGATCGTGACCAACCCGCCCTACGTGACCAACGACGAGACCGACGCGCTGCCGGCCGAGTACGTCCACGAACCCGAGCTGGGCCTGCGGGCCGGCGACGATGGCCTGGACCTGGTGTTGGAGATCCTGCGCGATGCGCCGAAGCATCTTTCCGAGGCCGGCCTGCTGGTGTGCGAGGTGGGAGAAGCGGAGCGTGCGCTGGTGGCGCTGTTGCCGGAATTGCCGCTGGCATGGGTCGAGTTCAAGGTGGGCCAGATGGGCATCTTCGTGGCCGAGCGCGCGGACCTGCTCGCCCACCATGCGAGGATCAAGGCCTTGGCCGATGTCCGGCGTCGGGTCAGCGCGGAGTAGCCATTGGCCAGCAACACCTTCGGGAAGATATTCGCGGTCACCACCTTCGGCGAAAGCCACGGGCCGGCGATCGGCTGCGTGATCGATGGCTGTCCCCCGGGCATGGCGATTGCCGCGGACGACTTCCGCCACGACCTGGCCCGTCGCGCTACCGGCAAGAGCCGGCATACGTCCGCCCGGCATGAAGCCGATGAGGTCGAGATCCTCTCGGGCGTGCATGAAGGCGTCACCACCGGGACCCCGATCGCGCTGTTGATCCGCAACACCGATGCGCGCAGCAAGGATTACGCGAAGATCGCCGAGCAGTTCCGCCCGGGTCATGCCGACTACACCTACTGGCAGAAATACGGGATCCGCGACCCGCGCGGTGGCGGCCGCTCGTCCGCGCGCGAGACCACGATGCGGGTCGCCGCCGGGGTGATCGCGAAGAGGTGGCTGGCTGATCGATATGGCGTGAGGGTGCAGGGATTCCTGTCGCAGATCGGCGATATCACGCCCGGCGCCATTGACTTGTCGGTGATCGAAGACAACCCGTTCTTCTGGCCGGATGCCGCGCAGGTACCGGCGCTGGAGACGTACATGGACGCGCTGCGCAAGTCCGGTGATTCGGTCGGTGCGCGGATAGACGTCATCGCCGACGGGCTGCCGCCGGGGTGGGGCGAGCCGATCTACGGCAAGCTAGATGGCGAGTTGGCTGGCGCGTTGATGGGCATTAACGCGGTCAAGGGCGTGGAGATTGGCGACGGTTTCGCTTGTGTCGGGCAGAAGGGCAGCCAGCATCGCGACGCCATCCGCCAGTCCGGGTTCGAATCCAATCACGCGGGCGGGATCCTGGGCGGCATCAGCACCGGCCAGCGGTTGCGTTGCTCGGTCGCGTTCAAGCCCACTTCCAGCCTGCGCCTGCCGGTGGACAGCGTGGACGTGCACGGCAACCCCGTAGAGGTGGTCACCACCGGCCGCCACGACCCTTGCGTCGGTATCCGTGCCACGCCGATCTGCGAGGCGATGGTCGCGTTGGTGCTGATCGACCAGGCGCTGCGCCACCGTGCGCAATGCGGCGATGTCGGCGACGTTTCTCCGCGTATCCCGGGCACCGCGTCCGAATGATGTTCCTTCCTACTTCCCAGGTAATTCGATGAGCAAGACCGTGAACGTAGCTGTCGTTGGCGCCACCGGCGCTGTCGGCACCGCGATGCTGAAGATCCTTGCCGAGCGTCAGTTCCCGGTCGGTCAGCTGCATGTATTGGCCAGTGAGCGCTCCGCTGGCGAGAAGCTCGAGTACGGCGCCCGCCAACTGGTCGTGCAGGACCTGGCCACGTTCGATCCGGCCGGGGTGGATATTGCCTTGTTCTCCGCCGGCGCCGAGGTGTCGAAGCTGCATGCGCCGAAGTTCGTGGCTGCCGGTGCGGTGGTGATCGACAACTCATCGGCATTCCGCCAGGACGACGACGTGCCGCTGGTGGTGTTCGAGGTGAATCCGCAAGCCGCGCGCAACCGGCCACGCGGGATCATCGCCAACCCGAACTGCTCGACCATGCAGATGCTGGTCGCCCTGGCGCCGATCCACCGCGCCGTGGGCATCGAGCGCATCAACGTGGCGACCTACCAGTCGGTGTCGGGCACCGGTCAACAGGCGCTGGAAGAGTTGGGCCGGCAAACCGCCGGGATGCTCAATTTTCGCGAGGTCGAGGCGAAGGTCTACCCGGTGCAGATTGCGTTCAACGTGATTCCCCAGGGCGGTGAGTTCACTGACAACGGCTACACCACCGAAGAAATGAAGCTGGTCTGGGAAACCCGCAAGATCCTCGACGATGACTCGATCGGGGTGAACGCGACCGTGGCCCGGGTGCCGGTGTTCTTCGGCCACTCCGAGGCCTTGCATATCGAGACCGGTTCGAAGCTGACGGCGGCAGATGCGCGCAAGCTGCTGCAGGACGCACCCGGGATAGAAGTAGTCGACGAGCCGGTGGATGGCGGTTACCCGACGGCGGTGACCCACGCCTCCGGCACCGATCCGGTGTATGTCGGTCGCATCCGCGAGGACATCTCCCATCCGCGCGGGCTGTCGCTATGGGTGGTGGCAGACAATATCCGCAAGGGCGCGGCGCTCAATGCCGTCCAGCTGGCCGAACTGGTCATGGCCGAGCTGGCGCCGGGTGAATAGGAGGTTGCATTGCCGCCAGTGCGTGCGGCCGTTAGAGTCGCGATCAACGGTTAGTCGGGGGTGACGGTGAAGCGATTCATGCGCGTGGTGCTGATAATGATGCTGGCTCTGGCCAGCAGCTCGGTGGCTGCGCTGGGTCTGGGCCAGATCGAGGTGAAGTCCAAGCTGGGCGAGCCATTGCTGGCCGAGATTTCAATTATCTCCAACGATCCCGGCGAGCTGGAACAGTTGCGGGTCGGGTTGGCGTCGCCGGAAACGTTCGCTCGCGTGGGGCTCAGCCCGCCCGAAGGGGTGGTGGCGGGACTCCAGTTCGTGTCTGCGCTGGACGCTGCCGGCAACCCGGTGATCCGGGTGACCAGTTCCCAACCGATCACCGAATCGCTGCTGACTTTCCTGGTCGAGGTCGATTGGGGCCAGGGTCGGATGGTTCGTGAGTACTCGACGCTGCTGGACGCGCCGCGCACCGTGTCGGCACCGTTGCAGCCACAGGTCGATGCACCGGTGGTAACGCCTTCCAACACGATCTTGCGTCCGCCCGAATCCATGGTGCAGGGCGCGGCTCCGGATGCCGATGCCAATGCGAATGCCACGGCCGAGGAGCCGGCAGAGCTGGCTGCCAGCGCGATCGCAACGGCGCCCACGTCCGTTGCGACCACGGCCGTGCCGGCTGCGCCTGCGGCCAGACGCAACCCCGCCGAGGTCCAGGCCGGAGACACGTTGTCGGAGATCGCGCAACAGCTGGATCTTGGCGGCAATCTCAACCAGACCATGATCGCGTTGTTGCGGTCCAATCCGGAGGCGTTCATCGGCGGCAACATCCACTTGCTCAAACAAGGCGTGGTGTTGCGGATCCCCGATGCCGCCGAGGTGTTGGACATCGACGCTGCCCAGGCGATGGCGAAGGTCCGCGAACAGACCCGGGCCTGGCGGATGGCCAGCCAGCCGGTGCCACAACCGACCCTGGTCGATGGTGAAGGCGAACCCAACCCGGCCTCCGCCGCAGAGGCAACGACGACGTCGGCCGCAGCCAGCGGTGCGCGGCTGCAAATCGTTCCGCCGGGCGCCAGCGACGCGACCCGGACGGGGCCACAATCGGGCATCAGTGCCGGAGGCGAAGGCGACATGGTGCGACAACAACTGCAACAGACAACCGAGACGCTGGCCGCACGCGATGCACAGCTGGCAGACATGGAGAGCCGGATCGCTGAACTCGAACAACTCCAGGTCGACCAGCAGAAATTGCTGACCATGAAGGACAGCGAGTTGACCGCGGTGCAGCAGCAACTTGCACAGGCCCAGGCGGCCGAGGCTGGCGGCGCGGTTTCCGGGCTGCCCTGGATCCTGGCCGGCATTGGGTTGCTGGTGCTGGTGTTGCTGGGCGTCTGGTGGTCGCGTCGGCGTGCCGTCGCGGTACCGAAGTTCCGTGTGCCTTCGACCACGGCCCAGGCGCCATCGACTTTGGCCAGCGGTTTCCCCGATGGCCGGAGTCCATCCCGATCCGATAGTGCGCCGGATGAGCCGAAACCGCTGAACGACAATGCGGCCGCCGGTTCCGAGCCGTCGCCGTCGAAGGTGCCGGTGGGTTCAAGTGACTCGTCGTTGATGGCCGGGGCCGCTGCAGTGCCGGTCTGGCATGCGGGATCCGACGATCAAAAGCTGAATCGTCCTTCGTCCGCGCCCGCTACCGAGACGGATTTCGACGTCGACGCGCCCGGGTTGGAACGACTGGAGCTGGCTCGTGCCTACCTTGAGCTGGGTGACCGCGACAGCGCCCGCCAACTGCTGGACGAACTGGTGCTCAGCGGGGACGTGGCTACCAGCCAGCAGGCGGAGCAACTGCTGCGCGAGATCGGCCAGGAGCGGTGATTCCGGAGCCGTTACCGACCTCGTTGCAACGTTGGGCGCTGGGTGTCGAGTACGACGGTGGCGGGTTTTCCGGCTGGCAGCGGTTGAACAAGCCCGGCAAGCCCGAGCGACGTAGCGAGCCAACCATCCAGGCCGCGCTGGAGAAGGCCTTGTCGTTTGTTGCCGACGTGCCGATCACGGCGGTCTGCGCGGGCCGGACCGACGCGGGCGTGCACGCGTCCGCCCAAGTGGTTCACTTTGATGGTCCCGCGGAGCGCGAACCCCGTAGCTGGGTACTGGGCACCAGCAGCCGGCTCCCGCCCTCGGTCTGCGTACGGTGGTGTGTGCCGGTTCCGTTTGAGTTCCATGCCCGCTACTGTGCACGCGCCCGGCGCTACCAATACCGGATACTCAACCGCGCGATGCGCCCCGCCCTGCATCGCCAATACCTGAGTTGGGAGCGCCTGCCGCTGGACGCCGAGGCGATGCATGAGGCGGCCCAGGCACTGCGGGGCATGCATGATTTTTCTGCGTTCCGGACCGTGCACTGCCAAGCCCCGCATCCGCGACGTGACTTGCAGGACATCAGCGTCACCCGACACGACGACATCGTGACGATCGAGGTGCAGGCGAATGGATTTTTGCACCATATGGTCCGCAATATCGTCGGCAGCCTGTTGCCGGTAGGCCGTGGCGAGCGGCCGGGAGAATGGATCGCGCAGCTGCTGGCTGGCCGCGATCGTGCGCTGGCCGGCCCGACGGCCCCTTCCGCCGGGCTGGTGTTTCTCGGGCCGCGCTACCCTGCACAATGGTTGCTTCCTGCCGAAGTCACATTGTGAGGGCCGTATCTTGAGCCGCATCCTGTTCCGCACCCGCGTGAAGTTCTGTGGCCTCACCCGCCCCGGTGACGTGCGGTTGGCATGCGAACTGGGTGCCGATGCGATCGGGTTCGTGTTTGCCAGCCAAAGCACGCGTCGGGTTGCGCCGCAGCAGGCGCGTGCGATGCGCCAGGCACTGGCGCCGCTGGTCGATGCGGTCGCGTTGTTCAGTGACAACCCGGCCGATGAAGTCCGCCAGGTCGTGCGCCAGGTCCGACCGAGCCTGCTGCAATTCCACGGCAACGAGGACGACGCCTTCTGCAGCGCCTTTGGCGTCCCGTACCTGAAGGCGATCCCGATGGGCAGTCCGATTGCGCGGGAGCATCCGGTGATGCTGCATCGCAGCTATCCCGCCGCCGCCGGATTCCTGTTCGACAGCCACGACGTCGGCGGCGCCGGTGGCAGCGGCAAGGTATTTGACTGGCGGCGGATTCCGGCCGGTGTGCAGAAACCATTCGTGCTCGCCGGCGGTTTGTCGGCCAATAACGTATTCGACGCGATCCAGGCCGCCTTGCCGTGGGGCGTGGACGTGTCCAGTGGCATTGAGAGCGCGCCGGGTGTGAAAGATGGCGACAAGATGCGACATTTCGTTGAACAGGTTCGGCGCGCCGACTGTTACCAGCCAGAGTGATCCCAGCCAGACTGACCTGCGCCAGCTGGCGCGGTGACTGATTACCCTCCCGGCGGTGATGATGCCGGGCCCACAGACGAGCGAGAAATGCCCTTCCAATCTCCCCCCGGTCGGTTCGCTGCCAACGTTGCGATAAACCCTTCCACCCCCGTCTCTTCGGCGCCCCCTGGCGCCGTTGATTACCACGCTTTCCCGGACGCATCCGGACATTTCGGCCGCTTCGGCGGGCGTTTCGTGGCCGAGACCCTGGTCGGCCCCTTGCAGGAGCTGGCGGCCGCCTATGACGCCGCCCGCATCGACCCGGCTTTCGTGGCCGAGTTCGAGCGCGACCTGGCCCATTATGTTGGCCGACCCAGCCCGATCTACCACGCACAGCGGCTGAGCCACGAGGTCGGCGGCGCGCGCATCCTGCTCAAACGCGAGGACCTGAACCATACCGGCGCGCACAAGATCAACAACACCATTGGCCAGGCCCTGCTGGCCAGCCGCATGGGCAAGACCCGGATCATCGCCGAGACCGGCGCCGGACAGCACGGCGTTGCATCGGCCACCGTGGCGGCCCGTCTGGGGCTGGAATGCGTGGTCTACATGGGCGCGACCGACATCGAGCGGCAGAAGATCAATGTCTACCGGATGCAGTTGCTCGGCGCGACCGTGGTGCCGGTGAGCAGCGGCCCGGCGACTTTGAAGGACGCCCTCAACGAGGCCATGCGCGACTGGGTCACCAATGTCGCCGACACGTTCTACATCATCGGCACCGTGGCCGGGCCCGACCCGTACCCACGCATGGTGCGCGACTTCAACGCCGTGGTCGGGCGCGAGGCGCGCGAGCAGATGCTGGCCGAGTACGGTCGCCTGCCCGATGCGATCACCGCCTGCGTCGGCGGCGGCAGCAACGCCATCGGGATTTTCCATGCGTTCCTGAATGACCCGGGGGTGCGGATTGTCGGTGCCGAGGCGGCGGGCGAGGGCATGGATACCGGTCGCCATGCCGCGTCCCTGGCGGCGGGACGGCCGGGGGTGCTGCACGGCAACCGCACGTATCTGTTGTGCGATGACGATGGCCAGATCATCCCCACCCATTCGATCTCGGCCGGCCTGGACTACCCGGGCGTCGGCCCTGAGCATGCGTTCCTGAAGGAAACCGGGCGCGCCGACTATATCGGCGTCACCGATGACGAGGCACTGCAGGCCTTCCACCAGCTGATCCGTACCGAAGGCATCCTGCCGGCGCTGGAGTCCAGCCATGCGGTCGCCCAGGCGGTGAAGCTGGCGCGTGAACTGCCCAAAGACGCGATCGTGCTGTGCAACCTGTCCGGTCGCGGCGACAAGGACGTGCACACCATCGCGGCGCGCGAGGGGATGGTGCTATGAGCCGTATTGCAAGCCGTTTTTCCAAGTTGAAAGCCGACGCCCGCAAGGCGCTGGTGCCGTTCATCACCGCCGGTGATCCGTCGCTGGAGGCGACCTTGCCGGTGATGCACGCCCTGGTGGCCGCCGGGGCCGACGTGATCGAGATCGGAGTTCCATTTTCCGACCCGATGGCGGATGGGCCGACCATCCAGCACAGCTCCGAGCGTGCGCTCAGCCGCGGGGCCGGGATGAACTACGTCTTCGAGACGGTGCGGCGGTTCCGCGAAACCGATGATGAGACGCCGGTGGTGCTGATGGGCTACCTCAACCCGGTCGAGGTCCGTGGGCCCGAGCGCTACGCCGCGCAGGCGGTGAGCGCCGGCATCGACGGTGCGTTGCTGGTTGACCTGCCGCCCGAGGAGGCCGCCGAGTACCGGCTCGCGTTTGCCGCGTGCGGACTGGACCTGATCCTGCTGGCGGCGCCCACGACCTCGCCGGCACGCATGGATCAACTGTGCGAGCTGGCGACCGGGTATCTTTACTACGTCAATTACGCCGGCGTCACCGGGGCCGACCATCTGGATTCGGGAACGGCCAGTGATCGCCTGGGTGCGATCCGGGCACTGGGTAAGGTGCCGGTAGTTGCCGGCTTCGGCATCAAGGATGAGGCCAGCGCCGCGGCAATGGCGAGCCAGGCCGACGGTGTCGTGGTCGGCAGTGCACTGGTCGCGGCGATGGCAGGGGCGGACGACCCGGCCGACGCGGCGCGGCGCGCGGGCGCCTTCCTGGCGCCGTTGCGGCAGGCTATCGATGGATCGGGTCCGGCCTGAGGGCGCGCTGCGCTAAACTCGCATGTTGGCCGGCGATCCCGGCTCCCGCCACCCGTTACAGGAAATCTCGTAAACGCATGTCCTGGCTCAAGAAATTAATGCCGTCCGGCATCCGGACCGATGCCGCTGCTGCCAAGCGTCGCAGCGTGCCCGAAGGCTTGTGGGAAAAGTGCGACCGGTGCGGCGCGGTACTGTACCGGCCGGAGCTGGAGGAGAACCTGGAGGTCTGTCCGAAGTGCAACCACCACCGGGCGATCCGTGCCCGGGTACGGCTCAAGGCCTTGTTCGACCCTGGCAGCACCAGCGAGATCGCCGCCGAGCTTGCGCCGGTCGATGTGCTCAAGTTCAGGGATCAAAAGAGGTACTCGGACCGGCTCAAGGCCGCACACAAGTCCACCGGCGAACGCGACGCGCTGGTGGCCTTGCGCGGCACGCTCAAACAGCGCCCGCTGGTCGCCTGCGCGATGGACTTCGCCTTTATGGGCGGCTCGATGGGCTCGGTCGGCGGTGAGCGCTTCGCCCGCGCCGCCGAGCAGGCGCTGGCCGACGGCTCGCCCTTGGTGTGTTTTTCCTCCAGTGGCGGCATGCGCATGCAGGAAGGCCTGTTCTCGTTGATGCAGATGGCCAAGACCTCCGCGGCGCTGGGGCGCTTGCGTGAAGCCGGGCTGCCCTATATTTCGGTGATGACCAATCCCAGCTTCGGCGGCGTGTCGGCGTCGTTTGCGATGCTTGGCGACATCAACATGGCCGAGCCGGAGGCGTTGATCGGTTTCGCCGGCCCGCGCGTGATCGAGCAAACCGTGCGCGAGACGCTGCCTGAGGGCTTCCAGCGCGCCGAGTTCCTGCTTGAGCACGGTGCGATCGACCAGATCTGCGACCGTCGCGAGATGCGCGACCGGCTTGCCGACTTGTTGGCGATGATGATGAAACAACCCCAGCCGCAGGACGATGCCGAAGTCGTGGCATGACTTCACGTGGCATGACGTCACGTGGCATGACGTGAGTGAAATCTGATGAGTCGTAAATATTTTGGTACCGACGGCATCCGTGGCCGGGTCGGCGAGGGCGCTATTTCCGCCGACTTCGTGCTGCGGCTGGGCAACGCTTACGGCTTTGCGCTCAAGCGCGCGGCGCAGGGCGAGCGCGCGTGGCGCAAGCCGGTGGTGATCATCGGCAAGGACACCCGGATCTCGAACTACATGTTCGAGGCCGCGCTGGAGGCGGGTCTGGTCGCGGCCGGCGTCGATGTGCAGTTGATGGGGCCGATGCCGACCCCGGCGGTCGCCCATCTGACCCGCTCGATGCGCGCTGACGGCGGGATCGTGATCTCCGCGTCGCACAACCCGCATTTTGACAATGGCATCAAGTTTTTCTCCGCGCATGGCGAGAAGCTGGACGACGCTACCGAGTTGGCGATCGAGGCATCGCTGGAGGAGCCTTTCAGTACCGTGCCCTCGGAGGAACTGGGCAAGACCGAGCGCACCCGCGACGCGATCGGTCGCTACGTGGAGGCCTGCAAGAACTCCGTGCCCAAGGGTTTCGACCTGGGCGGCATGCGCATCGTGCTGGATTGTGCCAACGGTGCGACCTACCAGCTGGCCCCGTTGGTGTTGCGTGAGTTGGGCGCCCAGGTTGACGCAATCGGGGTCGAGCCCAACGGCCTGAATATCAATGACGGGGTCGGTTCGACCCACCCGCAGGCGCTGGCCCGACGGGTGCGCGAGACCGGCGCGGTGCTGGGCATTGCGTTTGATGGTGACGGTGACCGGGTGATGTTCGTCGACCGCCAGGGCGAGGTTTGCGATGGTGACGACCTGCTCTACGTGCTGGCCAATGACTGGCGCCAGAGCGGTCGCCTGCGCGGCCCGGTGGTCGGTACGGTGATGACCAATTACGGACTGGAGCGCGCGTTCGAGAGTGAAGGGATTGGTTTTGTCCGGGCCAAGGTGGGCGACCGTCACGTACACCAGCAACTGGTCGCGCATGGCGGGGTGCTGGGCGGGGAAGCTTCGGGCCACCTGCTGTGCCTGGACCAGAGCGGTACTGGCGATGGCATCGTCAGCGCGTTGCAGGTGCTGGAGGTGCTGCATCGTCGTGGTGTCGAGCTGGCCCAAGCGTTGGCCGGGCTGGAAAAGGTGCCCCAGCGGACCGTCAATGTCCGCTTCAGCAATGGCACCCGTCCTGCCGAGGCGGCATCGGTGCAGGCGGCATTGGCCGACGCGCAGCTGGCGGTAAAAGGGCGCGGACGTGCATTCTTGCGGCCCTCGGGCACCGAGCCGGTGGTTCGGGTCACCGTCGAGGCCGATGGCGCCGAACTCGTGCAATCCACGCTCGACCGCCTGGCCGAGGCCGTGCGCCAGGCTGCGAAGCAGGGCAGCCCCCAGGAAAAGTAGTTCGCGCTGCGTTCCACACAGCGCTTCATTGCAATGGATAGGACATGAGCCAGACCCGCATCCCCGTTTTTGACATCCGACGCTTCGATGATCCGGCGCAACGTGACGGATTCGTCGCGCAGCTCGGCGATGCCTACCGCGAATGGGGTTTTGCCGGGATTCGCGGCCATGGCATCCCGGCTGACCGGATCGCCGAAAGCTACGACGTGTTCCAGCGCCTGTTTGCGCTGCGCGACGACGTCAAACGGGGGTATCACGTCGCGGGCGGCGGCGGCGCGCGTGGCTACACGCCGTTCGGAGTCGAGACCGCGAAGGGTGCCGTCCATCATGACCTGAAGGAGTTCTGGCATATCGGTCGCGAGATCCCGCGCGACTCCAGGCACGCAGGCGTCATGCCGCCCAATATCTGGCCGTCGGAGATTCCCGAGCTGCATCGGATCGCCTATGGCCTGTATCAGTCGCTTGACGGGTTGGGCGCGAAGGTGCTCAGCGCGTTGGCGTTGCATATCGACCTTCCGGCGGATTGGTTCGACGACAAGATCGACTCCGGCAATTCGATCCTGCGGCCGATCCATTACCCGCCGATCACCTCCGCCCAAGTGCCCAACGTGCGCGCGGGTGCGCACGAAGACATCAACCTGATCACGTTGCTGGTGGGCGCCAGCGCCGCAGGCCTGGAGGTGCTCTCGCGCGGCGGGCAGTGGGTGCCATTCACCGCGGAGGCCGACACCATCGTGGTCAACATTGGCGACATGCTGCAGCGTTTGACCAACCACGTGTATCCCTCGACCACACATCGGGTGGTGAACCCCATGGGGGAGGCGGCGCGCCAGCCACGCTACTCGGTTCCATTCTTCCTGCACCCGAATCCCGACTTCCTGATCGACGTGTTGCCCGGCACGATCACCGCCGACAACCCCAGCCGTTATCCCGAGCCGATTAGCGCGCAGGATTACCTGGACCAGCGTTTGCGTGAAATCAATTTGAAGTAGTCCCGTCGCTGGCTAGTCCCGCAACCGGCGCAGTGGGTACTGGGGTAGAATCGCGGTCTTCAAAATCGCGGTTTTTTACAATCGCGGCTTTCAACATCGGAGTTGGCATGGCTCGTCGCAAGATCGTCGCAGGGAACTGGAAGCTGCACGGTGATCGTCATTTCGCCGCGGAATTGCTGGATGCCATCAGCGCTGCGAGCGTTTCGCCCGGGGTCGAGCGGATCATCCTGCCGCCCATGCCCTATCTGGGTGAACTGGTGGCGCGCTATGCAAGTCGCGGACTGGTCTTTGGCGCGCAGGACGTCAGTCGCAACCAGAAAGGCGCCTACACCGGTGAGGTTTCCGCGGCAATGTTGGTCGATATCGGCGCGCGCTATGGCCTGGTGGGTCATTCGGAACGTCGCCAGTACCACAATGAAACCAGCGAACTGGTCGCCGGGAAGTTCCTTGCGGCCAAGGCTGCCGGGCTTGCCCCGATCCTTTGCATCGGCGAGAGCCTGAGCGAGCGGGAGGACGGGCAGACCGAGTGGCGGCTGCAAGAACAGCTGGCTCCGTTGCTCAAGGACGGAGCCGGTGCGTTCGATGGCGCGATCGTGGCCTACGAGCCGGTATGGGCCATTGGTACCGGCAAGACCGCGACTCCGGAGCAGGTGCAGGCGGTTCATGCATTCATCCGTAGCGAAGTCGCTGCCCACGATGCTAGAATCGCTGACTCGCTGCCGATCCTGTACGGCGGTAGCGTGAAGGCCGACAATGCCGCCGCACTGTTTTCACAAGCGGACGTTGATGGCGGCCTTATTGGCGGCGCCGCACTGGCAGCTGCCGACTTCAACGCCATCGCGGCTGCGTTGGTGCCCTGACCGGTTCCGGTTCACCCCGGACGATTGACTGAAGAGCTTTCCGATGCTGTTGTTCCTCAACGTCATCTATTTGATTATCGCGATCGCCATGATCGCCATGATCCTGATGCAGCGCGGCGCAGGTGCGCAAGCGGGCGCAGGGTTTGGCGGCGGTGCTTCGGCGACCGTGTTCGGCGCGCGCGGTGCATCGAGTTTCCTGTCCAAGTCGACCAAATGGCTGGCCATCACGTTTTTCTGCATCAGCATGTTCATGGCGTGGCAGGCGACCAAAGTGCTCGGCCCAGCCGCGGCAAGTCAGGATCTTGGCGTGATGTCGCAGGTGCCGGTTGCGCCCGCACTGCCCCAGGAGAATGCGGCCGTTCCCGCGACCATTCCCGCAACGCCGGAGCAGGCGACACCCGTGCCCGTGCAGGCCCCGATCGATGCCGACGGCGTGCCAGCAGTCCCCGCCGACGCAGAGACACCGAAACCCGTCGGCAACTGAGGCAGCGCGATACAATAGGAGCAAAAGTGACGTCCGGCATGGAGCGCCGGGTGTCCGGTCATGATGACCAAAAACCGTCGTTGCCAGTGAGTGGGGCGCGGAATCAGGGACGAAGGAGGTTTTGGAGATTGTGCCCAGGTGGCGGAATTGGTAGACGCACTACCTTGAGGTGGTAGCGGCTTAGGTCGTGGGGGTTCGAGTCCCCCCTTGGGCACCACTCCAGTTTGCATTAGTCAACGGTACCTACGCAGTTTGGTGCCGCCGAGCCAAGTCCGCGTTCGCGCGGCGTAGCCGAGAGAGAACGGAAGTGCTGGGCGAATATCTGCCGACCCTGTTGTTCCTTATTGTCGCCACCGGTATTGGCGTGGTGTTGTTGGTCGCCGGCTACGTGCTCGGCCCCAGGCGCCCGAGTCTGGCCAAACTGTCTCCCTACGAATGCGGATTCGAAGCATTCGAAGATGCGCGCATGCAGTTCGACGTGCGCTACTACCTGATCGCGATCCAGTTCATCATCTTCGACCTGGAGATCATCTTCATCGTGCCGTGGGCAACGGTATTCCGGGATCTTGGCCTGGTCGGCCTGGTCGAGATGGCGATCTTTGTCAGCATGTTGCTGTTGAGTTTCATCTATGTATGGAAGAAAGGGGCGCTGGAATGGGAGTGAGTGAGACCATCTCGGGTCTGATGCACAATCCGGTGCCGGTAGGGCGCCTTGATGACATCCTGCTTCCCGAGGCTGACAACCCGTTGATGCAGCAGGGTTTCGTCACCACCAACCTGGATGCGCTGTGGAATTGGGCGCGAACCGGCTCGATGTGGCCGGTGTCGTTCGGCCTGGCCTGTTGCGCGGTGGAAATGATGCACGCCGGCGCGGCGCGCCTGGACCTGGACCGTTACGGCGTGATCTTCCGCCCGTCTCCGCGCCAGTCCGACGTGATGATCGTGGCCGGCACCCTGGTCAACAAGATGGCCCCGGCGCTGCGCAAGGTCTACGACCAGATGCCCGACCCCAAGTGGGTGATCTCGATGGGCAGCTGCGCCAATGGCGGCGGCTATTACCACTATTCCTATTCCGTCGTGCGCGGGTGCGACCGTATCGTGCCAGTGGATATTTACGTGCCGGGTTGCCCGCCAACGGCCGAGGCGCTGGTGTACGGCATCCTGCAGTTGCAGAAGAAGATCCGTCGTGGCACCAACTTTGGTGGGGCCAAGCAGGGTGTGCGGGATGAGTGAGTCGGTTGCAGCGTATGCCGATCGCTTGCGCGAGCGTTTCGCCGATGGCCTGGTGACGGTGGCCGAGCCGCGTGGCGAGATCACCCTGGATGTCGATCCGACGCAGTGGCTGGCGGCTGCGCTGGCGTTGCGCGACGAGTTCGGTTTCGAGCAGCTGACCGATGTCAGCGGCGTCGACTACCTGAGCTACGGCAGCGATGAGTGGAATACCGAAGCCACGTTCGAGGGATTCTCGCGCGGCGTCGAAGGCAAAGGCCCGGGGCGCTTTGTCTGGGGCGAGTCGCCCAACGGTGCGGCCGACGCGCCGGATCGCCGTTTTGCCGCGGTCGCCCACCTGTTGTCCTATCAGCACAACCGACGGCTTCGCCTGCGTACCTTTGCCGCGGATGACGCGATGCCGGTCGTGGACTCGCTGACCTCGGTCTGGGCGGGCGCGAACTGGTTCGAGCGTGAGGCGTTCGATCTGTTCGGCATCATTTTCGAGGGCCACCCGGACTTGCGCCGGATCCTTACCGATTACGGCTTCATCGGCCACCCGTTCCGGAAGGACTTCCCGCTGATCGGCAACGTCGAGGTCCGCTACGACGCAGAAAAGAAGCGCGTGATCTACGAACCGGTATCGATAGAGCCGCGGGTATTGGTGCCGCGTGTGATCCGCGACGACTCGCGTTACCAGACTGCTGTCGGTGAATCGGCGGCCCGTCGCGAGGTCAAGCCATGAGCACGCCCACCCACCAGATGCCGCTGGTCAACCAGGCCCGACTCGACCCCAGCCCGATTTCAGGGTTGAAGGGCAGTCCGGAGATCCGCAACTACACCATGAACTTCGGCCCGCAGCATCCGGCCGCCCATGGTGTACTGCGCCTGATCCTGGAAATGGACGGCGAGGTCGTGCAGCGTGTCGACCCGCATGTCGGCTTGCTGCATCGCGGTACCGAGAAACTGGCCGAATCCAAGCCGTTCAACCAGTCCATCGGTTACATGGACCGGCTCGACTACGTGTCGATGATGTGCAACGAGCACGCCTATGTGCGTGCGATCGAGACCCTGCTGGATATCGAGGTGCCGGAGCGCGCGCAGTACATCCGCACCATGTTCGATGAGATCACCCGCCTGTTGAACCATCTGATGTGGCTGGGTTCCAACGCCCTCGACCTGGGTGCGATGGCGGTGATGCTGTACGCGTTCCGCGAGCGCGAGGAGTTGATGGATTGCTACGAAGCGGTATCCGGGGCGCGCATGCACGCGACCTACTACCGGCCCGGCGGCGTCTATCGCGACCTCCCGGGGCAGATGCCGCGTTACAAGGAGTCGCCGTGGCGCAAGGGTGCCAAGCTCAAGCGCTTCAATGACTGGCGCGATGGCTCGATGCTCGATTACCTGGAAGCGTTCTGCAACGATTTCCCGCATCGCGTGGACGAGTATGAAACCCTGCTGACCGACAACCGGATCTGGAAGCAGCGCACCGTCGGAATCGGCGTGATCAGCCCGGAGCTGGCCAAGGCCTGGGGCATGACCGGGGTGATGTTGCGCGGCTCGGGTGTTGCCTGGGACCTGCGCAAGAAGCAGCCGTACGCGAAGTATGCGGAGATGGATTTCGATATCCCGCTGGGCACCGAAGGTGACTGCTACGACCGCTACCTGGTCCGTATCGCCGAGATGCGTCAATCGACCCGGATCATCCAGCAGTGCGTCAAATGGCTGCGGGTGAATCCCGGCCCGGTGATGGTCGACAACTACAAGGTGCGGCCGCCAGAACGTGAGGAAATGAAGGAGTCGATGGAAGCGTTGATCCATCACTTCAAGTTCTTCACCGAGGGTTATTGCGTGCCCGCCGGCGAGACCTACTGCGCAGTGGAGGCACCCAAGGGCGAGTTTGGCTGTTATCTGGTATCGGACGGCGCCAACAAGCCTTTCCGGGTCAAGCTGCGCGCGCCTGGTTTCGCGCATCTGTCGTCAATGGACACGGTCGTCCGGGGCCATATGCTGGCCGACGCCGTGGCGATGATTGGTACCTATGACCTCGTGTTCGGCGAGGTGGATCGCTGATCGTGGCGATCGCTGAGGATTTGAAAGCATGAAAGCGACTGGAAATTTCGAGGCGTGCAAGAACGTCGACCCGATGGTTGCGTTGTCGGATGACACCCGCGCGCAGATCGATCACTGGGTGGCCAAGTTCCCGCCCGAGCGCAAGCGTTCGGCCGTGATCCAGGGGTTGTTCGCAACCCAGGAGCAGAACCATGGCTGGCTGAGCGACGAGCTGATCTGCGCTGTGGCCAAGTACCTGGGCCTGCCGCCGGTGCATGCCTACGAAGTGGCGAGTTTCTACTCGATGTTCGTGTTGCAGCCGGTGGGCCGCAACAACGTCGCTTTCTGCACCAACATCAGCTGTTGGCTCAACGGCGCCGAAGACCTGGTCGCCCACGCGGAGAACAAGCTCGGTTGCAAGCTGGGTGAATCCACTGCCGACGGCCGCGTCTTCCTCAAGCGCGAGGAAGAGTGCGTCGCTGCCTGCTGCGGCGCACCGGTGATGCTGGTCAACGGCCATTACCACGAGAAGCTCGATGCGGCGCAGGTCGACGCGCTGCTCGACGGGCTGGAGTGAGAGGGGACATGGCGCACCACGATTATTCCAAGGGCTACGGTCCGGTCGGTCCTGCTCCGCAGGAGCACAGTGTCGTGTACACGACGCTCCACTACGACACGCCGTGGTCGTATGACAACTACCTCAAGACCGGTGGTTACAGCGCCTGGCGCAAGATCCTCGACGAGAAGATCGCGCCGGCCGACGTGGTCGAGATGGTCAAGCAGTCCGGTCTGCGGGGACGCGGTGGCGCGGGCTTTCCGACCGGTCTGAAGTGGAGCTTCATGCCCAAGGGCGACGAGGTCCAGAAATACATCCTGTGCAATTCCGACGAATCAGAGCCGGGCACCTGCAAGGATCGCGACATCCTGCGTTTCAACCCGCATTCGGTGATCGAGGGCATGGCGATCGCCTGCTATGCGACCGGCTCGACGGTGGCCTACAACTACCTGCGCGGCGAGTTCCACCATGAGCCGTTCGAGCGTATCGAGCAGGCGCTGAAGGAAGCCTACGACAACGGCTGGCTGGGCAAGGACATCCTTGGCTCGGGTATCGACATCGACATCCATAATGCATTGGGTGCGGGTGCCTATATCTGTGGTGAAGAAACCGCATTGATGGAGTCGCTGGAAGGCAAGAAGGGCCAACCGCGCTACAAGCCGCCATTCCCGGCCAACTTCGGTCTGTACGGCAAGCCGACCACGATCAACAACACCGAGACCTACGCCTCGGTGCCGACCATCATCCGCAACGGTCCGGAATGGTTCCTCAACCTCGGCAAGCCGAACAATGGCGGCGCCAAGGTGTTCTCGGTGTCCGGCCACGTCGCCAAACCGGGCAACTACGAGATCCGCCTGGGTACACCGTTCTCCGAGTTGCTGGAGATGGCCGGGGGTATCCGCCCAGGCCACAAGATCAAGGCGGTGATCCCCGGTGGATCCTCGATGCCGGTACTGCCGGGCGAGACCATGATGGGCCTGACCATGGATTACGACGCGTTGCAGAAGGCCGGCTCCGGCCTTGGCTCCGGCGCAGTGATCGTGATGGACGAGACCGCCTGCATGGTGCGCGCCTGCCAACGCATCGCGCGGTTCTACTACAAGGAAAGCTGCGGTCAATGCACGCCATGTCGCGAAGGCACCGGCTGGATGTACCGCATGATCAGCCGCGTCGTCGACATGCGCGCGACCGTGGAGGATCTCCAGGTGCTGCGCGAATCCGCCGGACAGATCGAGGGGCACACCATCTGTGCATTCGGTGAAGCCGCGGCATGGCCGGTGCAGGGCTTCCTGCGCCATTACTGGGCGGAGTTCGAGTACGCCATCGTGAACAAGCGTTTCCTGGTGGATGACCAGCGCGACGGGCGCGTGGAGAAGGTGGCATGAGCGCCGAAGCGGAAAACACCAGCGTCGCCCCAGTAGTGCCGGAAGGGCATGTCGCGATCGAGATCGATGGCGTCGCCACCACCGCGCCGAAGGGTTCGATGATCATCCAGGCCGCGGACAAGGTCGGCATTCCGATCCCGCGGTTCTGCTACCACGACAAATTGTCGATCGCGGCGAACTGCCGGATGTGCCTGGTGGACGTGGAGAAGATGGGCAAGCCCGCGCCGGCCTGCGCCACGCCGGTCATGGATGGCATGAAGGTCAGCACCCGCAGCGAGAAGGCGCTGAAATCGCAGCGCAACGTGATGGAGTTCCTGCTGATCAACCATCCGTTGGACTGCCCGATCTGCGACCAGGGTGGCGAGTGCGAGTTGCAGGACCTGTCGCTCGGTTACGGCCGCTCGGTGAGTCGTTTCGCGGAACGCAAACGCGTGGTCGCCGATGAGGACATCGGGCCGCTGGTGGCGACCGAGATGACCCGCTGCATCCACTGCACGCGATGTGTCCGATTTACCGCCGAGATCGCCGGGACCTACGAGTTGGGTGGCATGTATCGAGGCGAGGACTTGCAGATCGGCACCTACGACGGCAAGCCGTTGACGACCGAGTTGTCCGGCAACGTCATCGATGTATGCCCGGTCGGCGCGCTGACCAACAAGCCATTCCAGTTCCGCGCCCGCGCCTGGGAGATGCAGGCGCGCGAGTCGCTGGGTTACCACGACGCGCTGGGCAGCAACTTGTTCCTGCACGTGCGCCGTAGCGAGGTGATGCGCAGCGTGCCGCGTGACAACGACATGGTCAACGAGTGCTGGTTGTCGGATCGCGATCGCTATTCCCATCAGGGCCTGTACGCGAGTGACCGCGCGCTGGAGCCGATGATCAAGGACGGTGGCCAGTGGCGTGATGCCACGTGGGAGGAGGCGCTGGCGAAAGCCGCGACCATCCTGCGTGACAACGCGGCGGACCAGTTGGGGATGCTGGTGCACCCTGCGACCTCCAATGAGGAGGGTGCTTTGCTGACCCGTCTTGGCGACTTGCTGGGAACCGGCAACATCGATCATCGACTCAGTCAGTGCGACCTGTCCGACGCCGCGATCGCCGATGTTTTCCAGATGCAGGTCGCCGATGTCGAACAGGCGGACATGGTGCTCATCGTCGGCGCCAACCTGCGGCACGAACTGCCGCTGGTGAATGCACGGGTACGCAAGGCGTGGCAGAACGGCGCCAAGGTCCACGTGGTCAACCCGGTTGATTTCGATCAGACCTTCGACCTTGCCGGCAAGCAGATCGTGGCGCCATCCAGGTTGGCGGCAGCGCTTGCCGATACCGGGTTGCGCGATGCGGCCAAGACGGCTTCGCGCGCCGTTGTGTTTATCGGCGCGCTGGCCGAGAACAGCCCGCATGCCTCCGCGATCCGGGCCGCCGCAGCCGATTTTGCGGCAGCCACGGGTGCGCGCCTGTGCCGCATTCCACAGGGAGCCAATGCCGTTGGACTGGCCGATCATGGCGTGCTGCCCACCGCGCGCGACGCTGGCGCCATGCTGCGCGAGCCGCGTACCGCCTACCTGCTGTACGGGATTGAGCCGGGCCTGGATTTTGCCGATACCGCCGCCGCCTTGAAGGCGTTGGGCAGCGCGCAGGTCGTCGCGTTCAGTCACTTTGCGTGCGAGTCGACCCGTGCGGTCGCCGACGTGATCCTGCCGATCGGTCTATTGCCCGAAATCGACGCCACCCTGACCAACGTCGATGGCCGCGAACAAGCGGCGGTAGCGGCTGGGAAGCTCCCGGGCCAGGCGCGTGCCGGCTGGCGCGTGTTGCGTGCCCTGGGCGGTCAACTTGGCGGGCAGACCGCGGTGCAAGGGTTTGAATTCACCGACCTGGCGGGCCTGCGCGCGAGCCTGGTCAAACGCGAGGTCAAGCCGGTCGCCGGCCAGAGCGTGTCCGTCGATGCTTCCGGTGAGGGTCTGGAGATTGCCACCAGCGTGGCGATCTATCGCTGCGATGCAGTCGTGCGCCGCGCTTCCGCGCTGCAGGCCCATCCGCTCAATGTAGGTCCGCGAGCGATGATTCATCCTTCCGACGCCGGGCCTCTGGGGCTGGAAGACGGTGCTACCGGCAAGTTCGATACCACTGCCGGCATTGCGAGCTTGCCTGTTCTGGTAAGCGACCAGGTCGCCGCCGGCACGGTGTGGATTGAAAGCGGCTACGGCGCCACCGCACCCATGGGCGCCGGGCGCGTCAAGGTACGGGGAGCGTGAGCGTGATGAATGACCTGATCACTCCGTTCCACGGTTGGCTGAGCTCGTTCGGGGCGGTAGGGACCGTGGCCTGGCTGGTATTGATGATCCTGACGATCACGGTGCCACTGATCATCGCGGTGGCCTTCTATGTGCTCTGGGAGCGCAAGCTGATCGGCTGGATGCATGTCCGCGTCGGGCCGAAATACGTCGGTTTTGGCGGTCTGTTGCAGACGTTCGCCGACGTGTTCAAGCTGCTGTTCAAGGAGTTGTTGCAGCCGGCTGCTGCGTCGCCGTTCCTCTACAAGTTGGCGCCGATGCTGGCGCTGATTCCGGCGCTGGCGGCGTGGGCGGTCATCCCGTTTGACGCCCAGGTCGTGCTGTCCAACGCCAACGCGGGCCTGCTGTACCTGTTGGCCATGACCTCGATGGGGGTCTACGGAGTGATTCTCGCCGGCTGGGCAACCAACTCGAAGTACGCCTTGTTGGGCGCCATGCGCGGCGCGGCGCAAATGGTCGCCTACGAGATCGCGATGGGCTTCGCTCTGGTCGGGGTAATGGTTGCCGCCGGCAGCTTGAACCTGACCGAAATTGTGATGGCGCAGTCTGGTAATGCGGGCCTGTTCGAGTGGTTCTGGCTGCCGTTGCTGCCGTTGTTTGTGATCTATTTTGTGTCCGGCGTGGCGGAGACCAACCGGCTGCCGTTCGACATGGTCGAGGGTGAGTCGGAAATCACCGGTGGCCATCTGGTCGAGTATTCCGGTGCCGGTTTCGCGCTGTTCTTCCTGGCCGAATACGCGAACATGATCCTGATCAGCTTCCTGGTCTCGATCTTCTTCGTTGGTGGCTGGCTGAGCCCGCTGCAGGGCTGGGGCATTCCGCTGTTGTCGGTGGATGGCTGGTGGTGGCTGTTTGCGAAGGTGTTCTTCTTTGCCAGTTGCTTCGTCTGGTTCCGCGCCTCGTTTCCGCGCTATCGCTACGACCAGATCATGCGCCTCGGCTGGAAGGTATTCGTTCCGCTGGCGATCTTCTGGATCGTCGTGGTCGCGCTGATGGCGTATTTCGGCGTGTTCGAGCCGGGGCAATAAGGTAGAGCCATGAATCGCATCGTTTCCTTCTTCAAAAGCCTGCTGCTCATCGAGCTGCTGCGTGGCATGGGATTGACGCTCAAGTACGCGTTCAAGACCAAGTACACGTTGATGTATCCGATGGAAAAGACGCCGCAGTCGCCCCGTTTCCGGGGCATCCATGCGCTGCGCCGGTATCCCAACGGCGAGGAGCGTTGCATCGCCTGCAAATTGTGCGAGGCGGTATGCCCGGCACTGGCGATCACGATCGATTCGGAGAAGCGCGAAGACGGCAGCCGCCGCACCACGCGTTATGAGATCGACCTGTTCAAATGCATCTATTGCGGCTTCTGCGAGGAGTCGTGCCCGGTGGATTCGATCGTGGAAACCCATATCCACGAATACCACTTCGACCAGCGCGGCCAGAACGTCCTCACCAAGCCGCAGCTGCTGGCCATCGGCGACCGGCTTGAAGCCGAAATCGCAGAACGTCGTGCCACCGACGCACCCTTCCGCTGAGTGCCCCCATGGATTTTGTCTTCATAGCCTTCATTGTTTTTTCCCTTGCGGCGATCGCGGCGGCAACCGCCGTCATCAGCGTCCGCAATCCGGTGCATTCCGCGCTGTCGCTGGTACTGACGTTTTTTTCGGTGGCTTGCGTGTGGATCATCGGCGACGCCGAGTTCCTCGGTGTGGCGCTGGTGCTGATCTATGTCGGCGCGGTGATGGTGCTGTTCCTGTTCGTGGTGATGATGCTCGATATCGACATCATTCCGCTGCGTGAGGGATATGTGCGCTATCTGCCGGTCGGATTGCTGGTTGCGGTAGTGATGCTGGTGGAGATGCTGGTACTGATCGGCGCGAAAGCGCTGATGGACACGCCGTTCCCGGTCGATGGCGCGGCCGCTGCCGGCCTGCCCAATACCGAATGGCTGGCGCATGCATTGTTCACCGAATTCCTGCTGCCGTTCGAAACCGCGGCGGTGATCCTGACCGTGGCGGTGATCGCGGCGGTGACGCTGACGCTGCGCCCGCCGCGTGAGGGCGGCAAGAAGCAGAACCCCGGCGACCAGGTGCGGGTGCGCGCCGCCGACCGGCTGCGCGTGGTCAAGATGGACGCGGTCAAGCCGCGACCGCTGGATGACGTCGATAGCACGGGCAATCCCGGGGAGGGCAAGTAATGGATATGTTCGCTTCAGGCTTGGCGCTGGGCCACTTCCTCACCTTGGGAACCGTGTTGTTCTGCATCTCCGTGGCCGGGATATTCCTCAACCGCAAAAACATCATCGTGTTGCTGATGTGCATCGAGCTGATGCTGCTTTCGGTCAACATCAACTTCGTGGGGTTCTCGCGTGAACTCGGTGACCCGTCTGGCCAGGTGTTCGTGTTCTTCATCCTGACCGTGGCCGCGGCGGAAGCCGCCATCGGCCTGGCGATCCTCGTCACGCTGTTCCGTAACCGGCGCACGATCAATGTCGCCGAAATTGACTCGTTGAAGGGCTGATCGGATGTCGGGTATGGAGTTCGCCATTTCCAAGTGGGTGCTGCTGGCCATCGCGCTGGCACCGCTGTTGGGCACGATCATCGCGGGCTTCTTTGGCCGCAGGATCGGTCGCGCCGGTGCACACAGCGTCACCATCGCCGGGCTGGCGGTGAGTTGCGCGCTGTCGGTGTGGGTGCTGTGGCAACTGGTCGGGCAGGGCGCGGCGCCGTTCAACGAGAACCTCTACACCTGGTTCAAGGTCGGCGGGTTCGAGGCACACATCGGCTTCATGGTCGACACGCTGACCGCGATGATGCTGGTGGTGGTGACCTCGGTATCGCTGCTGGTGCATATCTACAGCATCGGCTACATGGCTGGCGACGACGGTTATCAGCGCTTCTTCAGCTACATCAGCCTGTTCACCTTCTCAATGCTGATGCTGGTGATGAGCAACAACTTCCTGCAGTTGTTTTTTGGCTGGGAAGCGGTGGGCCTGGTGTCCTACCTGCTGATCGGTTTCTGGTTCAAGCGCCCCAGTGCGGTGTTCGCCAACCTCAAGGCGTTCATGGTCAACCGGGTGGGTGACTTCGGCTTCATCCTGGGTATTGCCGCGGTGGCGTGGCATTTCGATTCGCTCGATTACGCGACCGTGTTTGCCAACGCGCCAAGCCTGGTAGGGGAATCCATTGCGGTCTTCGCCGGCCACGAGTGGTCGATCGCGACGGTGATCTGCATCTGCCTGTTTATCGGCGCGATGGGGAAATCGGCGCAGGTTCCGTTGCACGTGTGGCTGCCGGACTCGATGGAAGGCCCGACCCCGATCTCGGCGCTGATCCACGCTGCGACGATGGTAACCGCCGGCATCTTCATGGTGGCGCGGATGTCGCCGCTGTTCGAGCTGTCCGATACCGCGTTGCAGCTGGTCCTGTTCCTGGGCGCGACGACCGCGTTTTTCACCGGCCTGATCGGCATCGTGCAGAACGACATCAAGCGCGTCATCGCCTATTCGACGCTGTCGCAGCTGGGCTACATGACGGTTGCGCTGGGCGTGTCCGCCTACAGCGCAGCGGTGTTCCACCTGATGACCCATGCGTTCTTCAAGGCGCTGCTGTTCCTGGCGGCCGGTTCGGTGATCATCGGCATGCACCATCAGCAGGACATGCGCCGGATGGGCGGGCTGAAGAAGTACATGCCGATCACCTACTGGACCATGTTGCTGGGGACGTTGGCGCTGGTCGGTACGCCGTTCTTCAGCGGCTTCTACTCCAAGGACACCATCATCGAGGCGGCGCACCACGCCAGCCAGCATGGTGGATGGATTGCCCAGTACGCCTATTGGGCCGTGCTGGCGGGCGCATTCGTGACCGCGTTCTACAGCTTCCGTCTGTTGTACCTGACCTTCCACGGCAAGGAACGGTTCCGTGATGCGCCAGCGGTGCACGAGGCCGGCCATGATGACCATGGCGAGGACCACGGCAACCACGAACCACACGAGTCGCCGTGGACGGTGACCGTGCCGCTGATCGCGCTGGCGGTCCCTTCGGTGGTGATCGGATTCTTCACAGCGGGTCCGGTGTTGTTCGGGACCAATTGGAATGGGGATATCGCGCAGCTCCCATTCTTCCTCGGCTCGATCGACGTGGCGGCGGCGCGTGACGTGGTGGCAACGCTTGCCAGCCAGGTCTGGCACGGCCCGGTTGCCTTCGCGCTGCATGGATTCAGGGCGCCGGCGTTCTGGCTGGCGTTTGCCGGTTTTGCGCTGGCTACGGTGATGTACCTGTGGAAGCCCGAGCTGCACGCCAAGGCACGCAGGGTCTTTGCGTGGCCGGTCCGGGTACTGGAAAACAAATACGGTTTCGACACGCTGTGGATCAAGGGCCTTGCCGGTGGAAGCGTCCAGTTGGGCAAGGCGTCACGAATGATCGACAGCCGCTTGATCGATGGCGTTGCCGTCAATGGCAGTGTTCGCGTAGTCGAGCTGATCGCCAACCTGAGCCGCCGGATCCAGTCCGGCTTCCTGTACCACTACGCTTTTGTGATGATTATCGGCTTGATCGTGTTGCTGGCCGCACTCATCCGCAACCTGATCTGAGAAGGACCGCGACGTGACCCCAGAGCCTTTACACAGCGCGCTGCCTTTGCTGAGCCTGATTGTCTGGTTGCCGATCATCGGCGGCCTGCTGACCCTCGCATTGGGCAATGAACGCGCCAACGCCGCGCGCTGGTTTGCCACCGCGGTGGCGACCGTCACCCTGGCGCTGAGCGTGTTGTTGTTCACCGGGTTTGATTCCGGCACCGCAGCGATGCAGTTCGTGGAGAACAACGCCTGGATCCCGGCTTTCGATGTGCGTTACCACCTCGGGGTTGATGGGTTCTCGGTGCCGCTGATCGGATTGACCGCCCTGACATCGATGCTGGTGCTGGTCTATGCCTGGAGCGTGGATAAGCGGGTCAGCCAGTACTACGCATCGTTCCTGATCCTGGAAGGGTTGATGATCGGGGTGTTCAGCGCGCTGGACTCGATGATGTTCTACGTGTTCTTCGAGTGCATGTTGATCCCGATGTTCATCATCATCGGCGTCTGGGGCGGGCCGCGTCGCGTCTACGCCGCGATGAAGTTCTTCCTGTACACGTTCCTCGGCTCGCTGTTCATGCTGATCGCGCTGATCTACCTGTACATGAAGGGTGGCAGCTGGCAGATCGCCGACATGGTCCAGTTGCAGCTGTCGGCGGGCGAACAGACCTGGATTTTCTTCGGCTTCCTGCTTGGGTTCGCGATCAAGATCCCGATGTTCCCGGTCCATACCTGGCTGCCCGACGCCCACGTCGAGGCGCCGACCGCCGGCTCGGTGATCCTGGCCGCCATCATGTTGAAGATCGGCGGCTACGGTTTCCTGCGTTTTGCCCTGCCGATCGTGCCTGATGCCGGTGCGGAATGGGCTTGGCTGATGATCGCGTTGAGCCTGATCGCGGTGATCTATGTCGGGCTGGTCGCCCTAGTGCAGGAGGACATGAAGCGGCTGGTGGCGTACTCGTCGGTCGCGCACATGGGCTTCGTGACCCTGGGTACCTTCATTGCCTTCGGACTGGTGCGCGACTTCGGCGACATGGACGCCGCGCGGCTGGGCCTGCAGGGCGCGATGGTGCAGATGGTCAGTCATGGCTTCATTTCGGCGGCCCTGTTTACCTGCATCGGCGTGTTGTACGACCGCCTGCACACGCGCAGCATCAAGGACTACGGCGGCGTGGCGGTAATGATGCCGATGTTCGCGGTGTTCTATGTGCTGTTCGCGATGGCCAACTCCGGCTTGCCCGGGACGTCCGCGTTCGTGGGCGAGTTCATGGTCATCCTGGCCAGCTTCCAGAGCAATCCGTTGATCGCGCTCGGCGCGGCACTGACGCTGATCATCAGCGCCGGCTACAGCCTGTGGCTGGTCAAGCGCGTGCTGTGGGGACCGGTGGTCAACGAGCCGGTCAAGACCATGAAGGACATCGGCGCCCGCGAGTTGTTCGTGCTGGGAGTGTTCGCGGCCGGAACCTTGTTTATAGGCGTATGGCCGAAGCCGTTGACCGACATGATGGAACCGTCCATCGCCAACCTGGCGATGCAGATCGCTGCCTCCAAACTGTAGACACGCCCAGTCGGGCGCTCGTGCCATAAGCACCGACCTATCAGAGATTGCCAATGATCCACGTACGCTCCGCCGCCGAATTGATGCCGTTGTTGCCGGAACTGGTGCTGGTCGGCGGCGCTTTCGCGCTGCTGATGCTCGACCTGTTCCTGTCCGACCGCCGCCGGGTGATGGTTCATGTCCTGGCGATGGTGTTGTTGCTGGTCACCGCTGGCCTGATCGCCTGCGGGGTCGGCGGCCACGCCACTGTGTTCAGCGGTATGTTCGTGCGCGACACCATGGCTGATGTACTGAAGGTCGGCATCGCCATTGCGACCGCGTTGTCGATGGTCTATCTGTGGCCCTACATGCGTGACCGCGGCATCTACAAGGGCGAGATGTCGGTGCTGATGCTGTTTGCAGCGCTGGGCATGATGCTGCTGGTCTCTGCCGGCAGCCTGGTGATGATCTACGTCGGGCTGGAGATGCTGGCGTTGTGCTCCTACGCGCTGGTGGCGATCGACCGCGACAACCCGCTGGCCTCGGAGGCGGGAATCAAGTATTTCGTTCTGGGTTCGCTGGCATCGGGCCTGCTGCTGTACGGCCTGTCGCTGATCTACGGAGCCACCGGCACTCTGGACCTGGATGCCATCGCGCTTGCCGCGCAGACCACCTCGTCGCAGACAATGCTGGTCACCGGCGTGGTGTTCGCGGTAGTCGGCATCGGTTTCAAGTTCGGTGCCGCGCCATTCCATATGTGGTTGCCGGACGTCTACCACGGTGCGCCGACCCCGATCACCCTGTTCATCGGCTCGGCGCCCAAGCTGGCGGCGTTCGGGATGACCTTCCGCCTGCTGGAGCAGGGGCTTGGATCGGCCGATGACCACTGGCGGATCATGCTGGCCGCGCTGGTGGTGATGTCGCTGGCGATTGGCAACCTCGGCGCGCTGATGCAGAGCAATTTCAAGCGCATGCTCGCCTACTCGACCATCTCCCATGTCGGCTTCCTGTTGATGGGATTTGCCGGTGCCGGAGCGATCGGGTTTGCCGCGGCGATGTTCTATGCGATCAGCTACGCGCTGATGGCCGCGGCGGCCTTCGGTGCAATCGTGGTGCTGTCCAGCCGTGGTTTCGAAGCCGATGAACTGGTCGATTACAAGGGACTCAATGCCCGTAGCCCGTGGATGGCCGGAATGGTTCTGCTGGTGATGTTCTCGTTGGCCGGCGTGCCGCCCTTCATTGGCTTCTGGGCGAAGCTGGCTGTGTTGCAGGCGGCGATCCAGGGCGACATGCTCTGGCTGGCCATCGTCGGCATCGTGTTTGCGGTGATCGGCGCGTTCTACTACCTGCACGTGGTCAAGATGATGTACTTCGATGAGCCGATCGGCGAGATGCCGCCGCCGTCGCAGAATCGTCCGTTGCGGATCGTGTTTGGCGTCAATGCCGTCGCGCTATTGGCGCTTGGCCTGGCTTGGAGCCCGATCATGGAGTGGTGCCAGCGTTCATTCGGGCCCTGATTAACGGGGTTTGGCCGCGTTTCCGCACTCGCGGGACGCGCTTGTGCGGCAAGCTTTGCAACAAGTGCGTGGGTCGGTTAAGCTCTGCCTCCCCCAACCGGGGCGAGGCCATGAAATGGGGCCCCGGGTTGGATCGGCACTAGTAGTGTCGAGCAAAGAAAAAGCCTGATCGGGCTTGCGAAGTTCAAAGTCCGCCGCTATCATGGGCGGCCTGATGCGGGGTGGAGCAGTCTGGCAGCTCGTCGGGCTCATAACCCGAAGGTCGCAGGTTCAAATCCTGCCCCCGCTACCAGCTTCGGCCGGGACTGCAGTGTTTGGGCAGTTCGCTGAAAGCCTCGTTTAGAGGCTTTCTTTTTTGGCCAACAGCTCGGGCTTGGTGACGCGTTCTGCTCGCGCGTCACACCGACATCCAGCGGTACGGACAAGGGGCCCAATGGGCCCTTTGTTGCATTTGCAGTATTGACTCGCGGATCGACGCGCCAGTTGCCAATCGCAGGAGTAGGAACGCGTGACGGACAAAGCGGCCGAAATCTCTCAATTGCTGGCCCCCACGGTTGCTTCGTTGGGTGTCGAACTGTTGGGCATCGAGTACCTCCCGTCCCCGGGTGGGGCGGTTGTCCGGCTGTATATCGACTTGCCCGCGAGCGAGCAGGCCAACGGTGACGCCCAGGCGGGTGACGATGGCACCGATGACGGTGCGCCACGAGCGGTCTCCATCGAAGACTGTGAGGCCGTCAGCCGCGAGGTTTCCGCCCAGCTCGACGTGGAAGATCCGATCAGCGGCAACTACACCCTGGAAGTGTCTTCCCCCGGGCTTGATCGGCCGTTGTTCACCGCCGCGCATTTCACCCGCTTTATCGGTGAAACTGCGAAGGTTACGTTGCGGCTGCCGCAAGACGGTCGTCGTCGCCTGACCGGTGTGATTTCACAGGTCACCGACGACGACATGACCTTCCTGGTCGACGGCGCGCCGCTGGTGATCCAGCAGGACAATGTCGACAAGGCTCGCCTGGTCCCGGACTGGGCGGGGTTGGGACTCGAGCCCAGCAAGCCCGGCTCCAAACCGGGACAGCGCAAGAATCCAACCAACACACCAACCAACAAGCCGGCGGCAAAGCCGTCCTCGGCGGAGTAAGCAGATGAGCAAGGAACTGTTGCTGGTCGTTGATGCGGTAGCCCATGAAAAGGGCGTGCCGGAATCGGTGATCCTCGAAGCGATCGAGGCGGCACTGGCGTCTGCGGCGAAGAAGCGTTACCACGATGAAGACGTGCTGGTCCGGGTCAAGATCAATCCCGAGGACGGCAGTTACGAAACCTTCCGCCGGATGGAAGTGGTTGCCGACGACGTGGTGATGGAGTCGCCTGACCGCCAGCTGCGACTGATGGACGCCATCGACGAGGTCGAAGGGGTCGAGGTTGGCGACTACATCGACGAGCAGATCGAGAACCCCGGCTTCGGCCGCATTGCAGCCCAGGCCGCGAAGCAGGTCATCGTGCAGCGGGTGCGCGACGCCGAGCGTGCGCAGGTCATCGACGCATGGAAGGATCGCGTCGGCGAGCTGGTGACCGGCATCGTCAAGCGGGTCGAGCGCGGCAATATCTATGTCGACCTGGGCGGCAACGCCGAGGCGATCATTCCCAAGGACAAGGGCATCCCGCGTGATGTGCTGCGCGCCGGTGACCGCGTTCGTGGCTACCTGTATGACGTGCGCCCCGAGCCACGTGGGCCGCAGTTGTTCATCAGCCGCGCGGCTCCGGAATTCATGATGGAGCTGTTCCAGCTGGAGGTTCCGGAAGTCGGCCAGGGCCTGGTGTCGATCATGGGTTGCGCGCGTGATCCAGGCGATCGCGCCAAGATCGCGGTACTCGCCCATGACAACCGCACCGATCCAATCGGCGCGTGCATCGGCATGCGCGGTTCACGCGTGCAGGCGGTGACCAACGAGCTCAACGGTGAGCGGGTCGATATCGTGCTGTGGTCGGACAACCCGGCGCAGTTCGTGATCAACGCCATGGCACCGGCTGAGGTGCAGTCAATCATCGTTGATGAAGACAAGCACTCGATGGACCTGGCGGTAGCCGAGGATCGTCTCGCCCAGGCGATCGGCAAGGGCGGCCAGAACGTACGCCTGGCCAGCCGCCTGGCGGGTTGGCAGCTCAACGTGATGACCCAGGACCAGGTCATCGAGAAGACCGAGACCGAGCAGGCCGTCGCGCGGCAGTTGTTCCAGAGCAGGCTGGAGGTCGACGAGGAAATCGCCGCGATCCTGGTCAGCGAGGGGTTCAACACGGTGGAGGAGATCGCCTATGTCCCGGTCGGGGAGTTGTTGGCAGTGGAGGGTTTCGACGAGAACATCGTCGAGGAACTCCGCGCCCGCGCCCGCGATGCGTTGCTGAACGAGGCATTGGCGGCCGAGGAAGTGCTGGACGAGCATCATCCGGCCGAAGACTTGCTGTCGCTGGAAGGCATGGACGACGAGTTGGCGTTCGCATTGGCGGCGCAAGGCGTGGTCACGCGCGATGATCTGGCCGATCTGGCGACCGATGAGCTGGCCGAGCTGGAAAACGTGGACGAGGCCCGGGCCGCGGCACTGATCATGGAAGCGCGCAAACATTGGTTTGAGTAGGACGGCCGAACAAGGCCGCCGAGTAGAACGGTAAAGGTTGTTGAACGGGTTCCAGAAACCCAGCCGTTAGAATGCATCATTACGCACGGGCATTGGTCCGTGCCACAGGACACGGAAACCGAATGTCGCAGGAAACCACTATCCGCAAGTTGGCCGCACTGGTGAATACGCCGGTCGAGAAGCTGCTGGAGCAGTTGGCCGAGGCTGGCATGCCCTTCGACGGGCCTGACCAGGCGGTCACCAGCGCCGAGAAGGGCAAGCTGCTCGGCTTCCTGCGCAGCGCCCATGGCAAGGGCAACGCGCCCCTCGCCGTTGGCGGCCCTGCCAAGAAGATCACTCTCAGCCGGAGCCGCAAGCAGGAGCTTACGGTCGGAGGCGGGAAAAGCCGCGCCACGGTTGACGTGGTGGTACGGAAGAAGGTCACCGTGATCCGCCCCGACGAGAAGCAGGGTGAGCCAACCGACGAGCGCGCCGAGATCCTGCGCAAGCTGGAAGCTTCCAGGCAGCGCAACCTCGCCGAGCAAAAGGCACTGGCAGAGGCCGACAAGCGCCGCGCCGACGAAGCCGAGCGGGTGAAGCGTGAAGCCGAGCAGGCCGCACAACTGAAGGTTGAGCAGGCTGCTGCTGCGGCGGCACCCGCGGCTCAGGCAGCCGTGGAGGGCGAGCCCAAGCCCGCTGTGACCCATGGTCACGGCCATCCGAAGCCCGCCGCGCCGCGGGCTGGCGACGAGCGCGGGACTTCACGCCACAAGCGTGGTTCCAATGCCGCTCCCGCCGGCGCCGACGACGATGGACGCGACAAGCGTTTCGCCGGGCAGATGCACTTGAGTGCGTCCGACCGTGCGCGTCGCAGCACCAACACCCGTGGGCGCTCGACGCCGCGGCGCCAGGGCAACCAGGCGCGCAGCGGTACCGGGTTCAGCAAGCCGACCGCACCCATCGTGCGCGATGTTGCGATTGGCGAGACCATCACGGTTGCCGACCTCGCCCAGAAAATGTCGTTGAAGGGTGGGGAGGTGGTCAAGGCGCTGTTCAAGATGGGCGTGATGGCCACCATCACCCAGAGCATCGACCATGACACCGCGGCACTGGTGACCGAGGAGCTTGGCCACAACGTGGTCCGCGCCGATGCAGCCGACGTTGAAAACGTCCTGTTGGCGCACGTGGAAAACAACGATGGCGAGCAGGTGGCGCGTCCACCGGTGGTGACCATTATGGGCCATGTCGACCACGGCAAGACCTCGTTGCTGGATCAGATCCGTCGCACCAAGATCGCGACCGGCGAGGCTGGCGGCATTACCCAGCATATCGGCGCGTACCACGTGCAGACCGACAAGGGCATCATCAGTTTCCTGGATACGCCGGGTCACGCGGCGTTCTCCTCGATGCGGGCGCGAGGCGCGCAGCTGACCGATATCGTGGTGCTGGTGGTGGCCGCCGACGACGGCGTCAAGCCACAGACCATCGAAGCGGTGCAACATGCCCGCGCTGCCAACGTGCCGTTGATCGTGGCAATCAACAAAGTCGACAAGCCCAGCGCCGATCCGTTGCGGGTAAAGAACGAGCTGCTGGAACAACAAGTCGTTGCCGAGGAATTCGGTGGCGAGACGCAGTTCGTCGAGTTGTCCGCGAAGACCGGCCAGAACATCGACGGATTGCTGGACGCGATTTCACTGCAGGCGGAATTCCTGGAGCTTCGTGCCGTCGCCGAAGGCCGCGCCAACGGTGTGGTGATCGAGTCGGCGCTCGACAAGGGTCGAGGCCCGGTGGCCACCGTGCTGGTCCAGCAGGGCGAGCTGAAGAAGGGCGATTATCTGGTCTGCGGCGTGCAGTACGGCCGCGTGCGGGCGTTGTTCGATGAGACCGGTGCCCAGGTCGATTCGGCCGGCCCCTCGATTCCGGTGCAGGTACTGGGTTTGTCGGGTGTTCCCGATGCCGGTGACGATTTCGTCGTGGTCGAGGACGAGCGCCTGGCCAAGGATGTGGCCGGCCAACGTGATGCCCAGCGTCGCGAGTCGCGCCTGGTTGCCCAGAGTGGCACCCGGATGGAAGACATCATGGCCCAGTTGGGTCAGGGTGGAGACCAGCTCAGCCTGCCACTGATCATCAAGGCCGATGTGCAAGGCTCGGTGCAGGCACTGCGCGAGGCGCTGACCGCGCTGTCCACCAGCGAGATCCGCATCAACGTCATTGGCTCCGGCGTCGGTGGTATCAACGAGTCCGATGCGCAGCTGGCATCGACCTCCAAGGCCACCATCATCGGATTCAACGTGCGCGCCGACGCGTCCGCCCGCAAGGTCATCGAGACCAACGGCGTGGACCTGCGTTACTTCTCGATCATCTATGACGTGATCGATCAGGTGAAGCAGGTTGCCTCGGGCATCCTGGGTGTGGAGATCCGCGAGGAAATCATCGGCAATGCCGAGGTTCGCGATGTGTTCCGCAGCTCCAAGTTCGGCGCCGTCGCCGGTTGCATGGTGGTGGAGGGCGTGGTCAAGCGGACCAAACCGATCCGCGTGCTGCGCGACAGCGTCGTGATCTTCGAGGGCGAGCTGGAATCGCTGCGCCGCTTCAAGGAGAACGTCGACGAGGTCCGGGTCAACACCGAGTGTGGCATCGGCGTGAAGCAGTACAACGACGTCAAGCCGGGCGACATGATCGAGTGCTTCGAGCGCATCGAGGTCCAGCGCACGCTGTGATGCCATGAAGACTTTCCATCGTACCGATCGCGTTTCCGCCCAGCTCCGACGTGAGCTGGGCACCCTCGTGCACGAGGCCGTTCGCGAGCATGGCCTGCCGTCGGTGAGCGTGTCCGACGTTGAAGTCACCCGCGACCTGGCGCATGCCAAGGTATTCGTGACGGCATTGCAGCCAGAGCGTGCGCAAGAGGCGATGGAAGGGCTGAAAGAGCTGACCAAGCCGCTGCGTTACGGACTCGGGCGCGCCATGCAGTTGCGCCACGTGCCGGAACTGCATTTCCATTACGACGACTCGGTGGATCGTGGTGAGCGCATCGAGAACCTGCTGCGCGAGAATCCGCCGGTAGGCGACACCGAAGACCCTGCCTGATTGATCCAGATGGATCGGAGCGGATCGGATCGATGAGCAAGCGTCGCCGTGCCAACTTCCGTCCAGTCGACGGGCTGTTGTTGCTCGACAAGCCCGCCGGACTGAGTTCCAACCAGGCCTTGCAACAGGTTCGCCGGTTGTTTCATGCCCGCAAGGCTGGCCATGCCGGCAGTCTTGACCCGCTCGCCACCGGTCTGCTGCCGATCTGTTTTGGTGAAGGCACCAAGATCGCGGGTTTGTTGTTGGGCTCACGCAAGGCCTACCAGACCACCGCGGTGCTGGGTTCCACCACCGACACCGACGACGCCGATGGCCTGGTGCTGCAACAACGACCGGTTCCGTCATTGCACTCCGCCGATATAGAAGCGGCTTTGGCGCCGCTGCGTGGCAACATCCGCCAGCGTGCACCCATCTATTCGGCCCTGAAACAGGGCGGTGAGCCGCTGTATGCCAAGGCCCGACGTGGCGAGCCGATCGACGCGCCAGTTCGCGATGTCGAGGTACACCGACTTGAACTGCTGGAGCACGATGGGCCGCGCTTGGTGCTGTCGATCGAATGCGGTTCAGGAACCTATGTGCGCAGCCTGGTTCGCGAGATCGGCGAATCGCTGGGTTGTGGGGCGCATGTGGAGGTCCTGCGCCGGCTCTGGGTTGAGCCGTTCACTGATCCCGGGATGTATTCACTCCCCGAGTTGGAGGCATTGGCGGGGCAGGGCGCGGACCTTCTTGATGCCTGCTTGTTGCCGATCGAGGCGGGGCTGGCCGATTATCCCCGGATCACCCTGGACCCGGAACAAGCGCAATCCCTGGGCCATGGCCAGCCAGTCCGCCCGGACGTCGCGCTGCCGGGCCCGGTGGTCGTAGCGGTTCACGATCAGGACGACCGGGTGCTGGGCCTGGGCCGAGTCGACGAGACCGGATTGCTGCATCCGCAGCGATTGTTCGCGTGGGCCACGCCGGCAGCGTGCTGATTGCAGCGAAAGCGCTGACGCGCCTTGTTGTCCCGGGGACAGAGGGCTACAATTTGCGGGCTTTCCCAAGCAAACCCACGTTTCATCATCCAATTTTGTAAACAAGCGGCGGACCAGGCGGTGCGCCGGTGCTGGCATTGCCCGGCATCGGACGCGTTCTGCGGGTCGCGCATCAACGAGGCAAACCCATGTCCATTGACACCAGCAAGATCATTGAAGACAACAAGCGCGGCGAGAACGACACCGGCTCCCCGGAAGTCCAGGTCGCCCTGCTCACCGGTCGCATCGAGCAGCTCCAGGGCCACTTCAAGGAGCACAAGCAGGATCACCACAGCCGTCGCGGCCTGCTGATGATGGTCAACCGTCGCCGCCGCCTGCTCGACTACCTGAAGCGCAAGGACAGCACGCGTTACAAGGCATTGATCGCGAAGCTCGGTCTGCGCCGCTGATCGAAGTATTCCCTCGCGGCGCAGTGATGCGCCGCGACTGTTTTCGGGGTCGCAAGACCCACCAGGTCGCGAGCCGGCGACCGACCGGGCAAGGCAAGGGCCATGACCGGATCGCACAGCACCGATAGGAAACCAACGTGGCGAAAATTACCAAGACCTTTCAGTACGGCAATCACCAGGTAACCCTGGAAACCGGTGAGATCGCGCGCCAGGCAGGCGGCGCCGTGATCGTTCGCATCGAGGACACCGTGCTGCTGGTCAGCGCCGTCGCCAACAAGACTGCGCGCGAGGGTCAGGATTTCTTCCCCCTGACCGTCGACTACCAGGAGAAGTTCTACGCCGGTGGCCGTATCCCGGGTGGCTTCTTCAAGCGTGAGGGCCGTCAGACTGAAAAAGAGACCCTGATCTCGCGTCTGATCGATCGCCCGATCCGCCCGCTGTTCCCGGACGGCTTCCGCAACGAAGTCCAGATCATCGCCACCGTGATGTCGATGAACCCGGAAATCGACGGCGACATCCCGGCGCTGCTGGGTGCATCCGCCGCGCTGGCGTTGTCGGGTGCCCCGTTTGACGGCCCGATTGCCGCCGCCAAGGTCGGTTACAAGGACGGCCAGTATTTGCTCAACCCGACCAAGACCGAGCTGGAGGATTCCCAGCTGGAGCTGGTCGTCGCCGGTACCGCCGATGCGGTGCTGATGGTTGAATCCGAAGCCGACGTGCTGTCGGAAGACGTGATGCTCGGCGCGGTGATGTTCGGCCACAGGGAAATGCAGGTCGCGATCAATGCGATTAACGAGCTGGTTGCCGAAGCCGGCAAGCCGAAGTGGACCTGGGCCGCACCGGCCGCTGATCCGGCTCTGGTTGACGCGCTCAAGACCGCCATTGGTGATCGACTGACCCAGGCTTTCGCGGTCAGCGACAAGCTGGAGCGCAAGGACGCCATCTCGGCGTTGAAGAAAGACGTGATTGCGTCACTGGCGCCGCAGGCGGAAGCCAACGATTGGAAGACCTCTGACCTGTCCAAGCAGTTCAGCGTGTTCGAGTACGGCACCATGCGTGGCTCGGTGTTGAGCAGCAAGGTCCGTATCGACGGCCGTGCGCTGGACACCGTGCGCCCGATTGCCTCGCGGGTAGGCATCCTGCCACGTGTGCACGGCTCGGCGTTGTTTACCCGCGGCGAGACCCAGGCCATCGTTGCGGTCACCCTGGGCACCGCGCGTGATGGCCAGGTCATCGACGCCGTCGCGGGCGAGTACAAGGACCACTTCCTGTTCCATTACAACTTCCCTCCCTACTCGGTGGGTGAAGCCGGTCGCATGATGGGCCCGAAGCGTCGCGAGATCGGCCACGGCCGCCTTGCCAAGCGCGGCGTGCTGGCAGTGATGCCGACGATGGAAGCGTTCCCGTACACCATCCGCGTGGTCTCGGAGATCACCGAGTCCAACGGTTCGTCCTCGATGGCCTCGGTCTGCGGCTCGTCGCTGGCGCTGATGGACGCCGGCGTGCCGATCAAGGCGCCGGTTGCCGGTATCGCGATGGGCCTGGTCAAGGAAGGCAACGACTTCGTCGTGTTGTCCGACATCCTGGGTGACGAGGATCATCTCGGCGACATGGACTTCAAGGTCGCCGGCACCAGCGAGGGCATCTCCGCCCTGCAGATGGACATCAAGATCCAGGGCATCACCGAAGAGATCATGAAAGCCGCGCTGGCCCAGGCCAAGCAAGGCCGCCTGCACATCCTTAGCGAGATGGAAAGTGCAATGACCGCCCCGCGTGGCGAGCTCAGCGAATTCGCACCGCGCCTGATCACGATCAAGATCCACCCCGACAAGATCCGCGAAGTGATCGGCAAGGGCGGCTCGGTGATCCAGGCGATCACCAAGGAGACCGGCACCCAGATCGACATCCAGGACGATGGCACGATCACCGTTGCCTCCGTCAATGCGGCTGCCGGCCAGGCGGCCAAGGACCGGATCGAGCAGATCACTTCCGACGTCGAGCCGGGCCGCATCTACGAAGGCAAGGTCGCCAAGATCATGGACTTCGGCGCGTTCGTCACCATCTCCCCCGGAAAGGACGGACTGGTGCACGTCTCGCAGATCTCCAACGATCGCGTCGAGAAGGTCAGCGACGTGCTCAAGGAAGGCGACGTGGTCAAGGTCAAGGTGCTGGAAGTCGACAAGCAGGGCCGTATCCGCCTGTCGATGAAGGCGGTCAACGACGGCGAGGGCACGCCGGCCGAGTAAGCCGCGCACGCATCATCGTCACGAAAAAGCGGGCTTCGGCCCGCTTTTTCGTGCGCGCACGGTCGCCGCGTCGATGGCGATATCAGCCGTCGGCCTGCTTCCGGACCGCGAGCTTGGCGCGGTCATCGATGCTGCCATCCGCGCGGATTACCAGAAAGGTGTTGTCGGTGGCGAACATCACGGGTATCGGCGCGGACGGATTGCGTACAAAACGCAACGTCCAGCCGAAATATTCCAAGGCACGCAATGCGCCGCATTGGGCTTCGTTGAGGCAACTACGCAAGCTGTGCCCATCACTGGGGGTCACGCGACGGCGGTCGTGTACGAGGCCGTTGACCATGGTCTTTGTCTCCTGAACGCGCAGCTCCCTGTTATCCGGCGAACGTGGAGCGAAGGGAAAATAGGCCACGGATGGGCGGCGCCGAGGTCAAGGCGATGGGTAAAAGTCGCGGAATCAATGGAAATCGCGCGAGCGGGTGTCGAGGTCGCCGAGCAGTCCGCTCAGGTTCTGCAGCCGCTTCGCGACCAGGTGTTGCACGCCGTCCTTGCACTCCAGCCGGCCCTCGACCGCGAGCAGTCGCGACTCCAGCAACTCGCGGCGCTGGCGTTCGGCGAGGTCGCGCCAGACCACCACGTTGGTCATGCCGTCCTCGTCCTCCAAGGTCATGAAGATAACGCCGCTGGCGGTCTGCGGGCGCTGGCGCAGGGTGACCAGGCCGGCGATGCGGACGTGGCGGCCGTGCGGCAATGCAGCGACTTCGCCGGAACGTTGGTAGCGGCGTGCCGACAGTTGCTTGCGGATCAGCGCCAGCGGATGGCGGCCAAGGGTGGTGCCGATCATCGCGTAGTCGGCACGCATGTCCTCGTCGGCACTGGGCAGCGGCAACACGATCGTCTCGCTTTCTCGCGTCGCCGGGGTGTCGGCGAACAGCGGCAACTGCGGCTCGACCCCGGTGATCGCCCAACGGGCGCGGTGGCGATGGCCGGCGAGGCCGCGCAGGGCACCGGCATCGGCGAGCAGGGATTGCTGGCGGCGGTCGAGTGCGGCGCGGGCGCACAGATCGGCGACGTCGGTGAACGCGCGCTGCTTGCGCGCGACCTCGATGCGGCCCGCGGCGTCGGGCGGGAAGCCACGGATCATCCGCAGGCCGAGGCGGATCGCAGGTTGTCGTGCGTCATCCCCGCGAAAGCGGGGATCCAGTGACTTTGGTGTATCTGGCGGACCCGCGGTATCCAAGTCGCTGGGTTCCCGCTTTCGCGGGAATGACGGCATCGGGGGTGATGGTGCCGGGGATGACGGTAATGAGGGGGGCGACGGGAGCAGGGAGGGCAACGCTTCCAGGCTGCAATCCCAATTGCTGTGGCGCACGTCCACGGGCAGGGTGCGGATGCCGTGCCGGCGAGCGTCCTGCAGCAACTGGTCGGGCGAGTAGAAGCCCATCGGCCAGGAGTTGATCAGCGCGCAGGCGAATGCGGCTGGCTCGTGGCATTTGAGCCAGCTGCTGGCGTAGGCGATCAGGGCGAAGCTGGCCGCGTGCGACTCGGGAAAGCCGTAGTCGCCGAAGCCCTTGATCTGCTCGAAGATACGCTCGGCGTACTCGCGCCTGTAACCATTGCGGAGCATGCCGGTCATCAACCGCTCGCGGTGCGGCTCCAGTCCGCCACGGCGCTTCCAGGCCGCCATCGAGCGGCGCAGTTGGTCGGCTTCACCGGGGGTGTAATCGGCCGCGGCCATCGCAATCTGCATCACCTGTTCCTGAAACAGCGGCACGCCGAGGGTGCGTTCCAGCACGGCCTTCAGTTTTTCGGAGGGGTATTCGACCGGCTCCTTGCCGGTGCGGCGCAGCAGGTAGGGATTGACCATGTCGCCCTGGATCGGGCCGGGGCGGACGATCGCGACCTGGATCACCAGGTCGTAGAATTCCTTGGGACGCAGTCGCGGCAACATCGCCATCTGCGCCCGCGATTCGATCTGAAACACGCCGATAGTGTCGGCCCGGCCGATCATCTCGTAGGTCTGGGTGTCCTCGGGCGGGATATCGGCCAGCGCCGCCATGTCGCGCCGACCGGATCCACGCAACAGGTCGAACGTCTTGCGGACCGCGGTCAGCATGCCCAGCGCAAGGCAGTCGACCTTCATCAGGCCGATCTCGTCGAGGTCGTCCTTGTCCCACTGGATGATGGTGCGGTCGTCCATTGCCGCATTTTCCACCGGCACCAGGGTGTGCAAGGGGTATTCGGAGATCACGAAGCCGCCGGGATGCTGCGACAGGTGGCGGGGCATGCCGATCAACTCGGCGGTCAACGCGATCACCTGGTGCAGCAGCGGTGAGTCAGGGTCGAAGCCGCGTTCGCGCAGATGCTCGGCGATGGGTGCGTGGCCGCCCCAGCGATCCATCGTCGATGCCAGCTCGCCGACCACGTCGGTCGGCAGGCCGAGCGCGCGGCCGACATCGCGCACCGCGCCGCGGCCGCGGTACTGGGTGGCTACCGCGGTCAGCGCGGCGCGTTCGCGGCCGTAGCGGTTGAACACATACTGCAGCACTTCCTCGCGGCGCTCGTGCTCGAAGTCGATATCGATGTCCGGCGGTTCGTCGCGTTCCTTCGACAGGAATCGCTCAAACAACATGTTCATGCGGACAGGATCGATTTCGGTCACGCCCAGCGTGTAGCAGATCACCGAGTTGGCGGCCGAACCGCGGCCCTGGCACAGGATGCCCTGCGAACGGGCAAAGCGGACGATGTCGTGCACGGTCAGGAAGTAGGACTCGTAGCGCTTCTCGGTGACGAGGGCGAGTTCCTTGTCGATCAATGCGTGGGCCTTGTCATCCATGCCGTCGGGCCAGCGCCAGCGCGCACCTTGCTCAACCAGGTGGCGCAGCCAGCTGGTGGCGTCATGGCCGGATGGGACCAGTTCGTGCGGGTACTGGTATTTAAGGTCGTCGCGCAGGCTGAAACTGCAGCGATCGGCGATGCGCAGGGTTTCGGCGAGCAGGTCGGCCTGGTCGTCGGGTCGGTAGATCGCGGCCAGCGCGCGACGGCTGCGCAAATGACGTTCGCCGTTCGGGAACAGGCGGTGGCCGGCTTCGGCAACGGTGACGTGGTAGCGGATCGCGGTCATCGTGTCCTGCAACGCGCGACGGCCGCGCACGTGCATGTGGACGTCGCCGGCGGCGACCAGCGGCAGGCCGAGGCAGTCGGCGGCTTGCCGTAGTTGCGCTGCCCGCGCCTCGTCGTCAGGGCCGCGGTGCAGCTCGACCGCAAGCCAGGCGCGGTCGGGGAAGGTGGTCTTCACCCAGCCTGCGTGCGCCCTGTCGGGCTGTTCGCCGGGTAGCCAGAGTGCAAGCAGGCCGTCGGTGTCGACGAAGTCCTCGCGCAGCAATCGATATTCTCCCTTGCGCGCGCGGCGGCGGGCGAGGGTGATCAGGCGGCACAGCGCGGTGTAACCGGTGGCGTCCTCGACCAGCAGTACCAGTTTGGGACCGTCCTCGATTTGCATTTCGCTGCCGACGATCAGCTTCACGCCGAACCGGTCGGAAGCTTCCAGCGCACGCACGATGCCGGCCAGCGAGCACTCGTCGGTGATCGCCAGCGCGGTGTAGCTTTGCTGTCTGGCGCGCTCGAACAGCTCGGGAGCGGTCGAGGCGCCGCGCTGGAAGCTGAAGGCGGACAGGCAGTGCAGTTCGGCGTAGGCGGGTAAGGGGATCATGTGCGTCCGCTCCCCCGTCGTTCCCGCGAAGGCGGGAACCCAGCGACTTTGGCTCTGCCAGCAACCGAGGCACTGGATCCCCGCCTCACCCGAACCACCCGTGCAGCATGAAGCCATCGGCGCGCCCGTCACCGGCGGCATCGCCGGCCTGCCGGAACGCCCAGGCGCGCTGGCCGTGGCTGGTCTCGACCTGGTAGTAATCGCGGCGCACGTCGCCATTCCACCAGCCAGTCTCGATCCGTTCGGGGCCGGCGACGATGCGGACATGGCGGTCCCGCAGCGGCAGTGGTTTCGACAGCAGCCAGCCGGGGCGTGGTGTAGTGGGGACATCAATCACGCGTGCCGGTTCGGCCTGCCATGAGCGTTCCGGGCGGTGGTCGGCGCGCATGCCAAGGCCATGCACCGCCTCGTCGCCGAGGCGCGCACGCAGGCGTTCGCGCAGTTGCTCCCACGGCACCGCCTGCTGCGGCCGGGTGTCAAACAGATCCCGGCCGGCGGGCACGAACGGTGGCAGCTCGCAGGCAATCAATCGCAAGCCGCGTACCGGGGCGGGCACCCGCATCTGCTCGAGTCGGCTGCGGGCCAGTTCGAACAGCATCGCCGGGTTGCGCTCGGGTGCGAGCAGGCCAACCACCAGCTCGCTGTCGGCGCAGCGTTCGTGTTCCAGCACCAGGGTGAAACGCTGCACGCCGCCGTCGCGACCGGCCAGGTAGGCGGCCAGGTCGCCGGTCAGCCGGCGTAGCGGGAACAGCAGCGCCTGGCTGGATTCGACGTCGTAGTTGAGCTCGATCCGTGAAGTGAACGAGTCCGGTGGCTGGTAGTAGCGCAGCGGCGTTGGCAGCGCGCCGGTCAGCCGGTCCAAGTGGGCGAGCGCGTCCTTGCCGACCCGTTTGCCGAGCGCGGCGCGGGGCAGGACGAGGACTTGCCGCAGCTTGCGCAGGCCCATGCGGGCGAGGCTGGTCGCCACTTCCGGGGCCAGTCCACTGCGTTCGACCGGCAACTGGCCCAGCGCATTGTGCAGCGGCATGTCGTGGGCAATCGCCAGGCCGTCGTGCACGTTGGCCAGTGCGCGGGCGGCGTACGGGTTGGGCGCCAGGGTGATGCGGTGGCGGAAGCCGAGTTCGGTCAGGTCTGCGCGCAGTTGGGTCTCGAACCGTGGCCACGGGCCGAACAGCTTGAAGCTGGCTTCGACCTCCAGCAGCAGCGCCGAGGGCATGGTGCGGTTGACCAGCGAGCTGTAGCGGTACGCCCAGGCGGCCAGGAAGTCATGCCAGCGCTCGACCTCGGCCGGATCATGCTCGGCGGCAGTGAATCGGCTGCAGAGTGCTTGCGCCGCGCCCAACGATTGGCCGGCGCGCAGACCGGCGGTTTTCGCTGCGGTGTTGACTGCGCGCAGCACGCGGCGTTGCGCCGGCCCGGTCACCAATACCAGCGGGGCGTCGGAGTCGTGGTGGCGGCGCAGGACGCCGTCGAGCGCCAGTTGCGGCAGGAGGATGCAGGCCCAGAGCATCGGTCGTGCTCACTGCGCCTGCGTCGGAAGGGCGCGGGGGCGGAAGGGAATGGGGGCGGCCACCCCCTGTCCGATTGTCGTGGGCGACTGGATGGGAAGAGCAGTGACTGCTGGCGGTTGAGCAGATAAAACCGTGGCTTGCGCAAACGGGATGGCTCGCGTGGGCGGGTTGCCGCCGCGGCACTTGAGTACGCGCAGTTGCGCCGGGTCGACGTCGATTGCGATCCGCAACGCGGCCGGCGACGGGTTCGTTGCCGCCTTCATTGGGCGCATCGCGAAACCGAGGCACTGGCCGGTTTCTGCGGCGACCTGCAGGCGACGTAGGGCACGGTCGTTGGCGTTTTGTGGCCAGCACAACACGGCCGAGCAGGCGGCCGAGCGCAGGCACTGCTCGGCGGCCCACAATGCATTGCGCGGGTCGGTGCGGATTATCTGCAAGCGGTTGAGTTGCACTCCGGCGCTTGCCCAGGCGGCGGCAAACGGCAAGTACGGTGGTGCGATCAGCGCGACCATGCCGTCGGCGCGCGACAGCCGGGCGAGGGTGGGCCACAGCAGGCGCAACTCGCCTACGCCGTCGGCCGGCAGCAGCAGTTCGGTCAATGCGGTTTCGGGCCAGCCGCCGTCGGGCAGGGCGTCGTCCAGCAGCGCGAAGCCGGTGGGATGTCGCGACGGTGCGCGCGGCGCCGGCTGGCCACGCCAGACCTGACGCGATTTCAGCAAGGCATCAAGGGCGACCACGGCGCTCATCAGCTTGGCCTCACCAATCCGGCAAACAGCCCTTCGATCGCGAAATCGGTGACGCTCGCATCGATCTCGATCGGTGCATAGGCCGGATTGCGCGGTAGCAGGCGCAGGTGCCGGCTGCCGGTCTCGGAGCCGCCGTTGTCGAGCCGTTTCACCGTCAGCTCGCCCTCGACCCGCGCGACCACGGTTTGGCCGTTGCGCGCCTGGACAATGCGGTGCACCCCGATCAGGTCGCCGGGCAGGATGCCGTCGAGCAGCATCGACTCGCCCTCGACCTCCAGCAGGTAGTCCGGGCGCAGGCGGAACAATGACGGATCAAGGGTGACTTCGCGCCGTATCTCGGGGTCTGAGCCGATTGGTGTGCCTGCAGCGACCCGGCCGAGCAAAGGTACCTGCAGCAGGCCGGCGTTGACGGCGGAAGTGCGACGCGGCGACGTGAGCCGGATGCCGCGTGCAAGCCCGGCCGACAGCTCAATCAATCCCGCCTGGGCCAGCGCCTCCAGGTGATAGCGCGCCGAACGGTTCTGGCGGAACCCGAACGCCCGGGCGATGTCCATCTGCGACGGCGGATAGCCGTGCTCGGCGATGTGTTCGCGGAGGAAGTCGAGCAGGCGGCGTTGGGTATCGGTCAGATGCATGGTACTAATTCTAGTAACAATCAGGCGATAGAAGTAGAAGTCATTAAAATCAATTAGTTGAATATTAAAGTTAAGGTGGATTCTGATCTGTGGCCATCATCCCCGCGAACGGACTCTGGATTCCCGCCTTCGCGGGAATGACGGGCAAACTTCGCGGGCATGGCGGGCAAAAGCCGAATGGTCCAGACGTTCCTGGTAGAAGCCGAAGGCAGTTGCCTCCGTCAGTCCAGTATTTCCGTCGACCGTCCCAATGCATGAGACTGCCGGGAATCGTCGTGCGCCACCAAAGACGGCGAAGACGAAAGACAACGAAAGGAGGAAGTCAGTCGTGCTCGAACAGGTCCGACTGGACGCGCACATCGTCCTGGTCGACGAAACCGGACAGTCCGACCCCCACCAGTCGATAACGCGTACCCGCCGGCAATTCCACCCGCGTGCGCAACTCACAGGCGATGTCGGCCAGCACTTCCAGTGTCGTCGGTTGCATGGCCGGGGTCAGGCTGCGGGTGAGGGTGCGGAAGTCATGGGTCTTGAGCTTGAGCACCACGGTGCGGGCAAGCCGGCCTTGGTGCCGGGTGCGTTCGCGCTGGTAACCCGCCCAGGTCTTCTCGGCGAGGCGTCGGATGTGCGGTTCCAGCGCATCCAGCAGCAGGTCGTGCTCGAAGGTGTCTTCTGACGAGATCTGCATGGTCGGGCGCTCGGAGCGCACGGGGTTGTCGTCAATGCCGAGCGAGAGTTCGTGCAGGCGTCGCCCCCAGCGGCCGAAACGCAACTCCAGTTCGGCCGCCGGCAGCGAGCGCAACTGACCGACCGTGGCGATACCCAGTTCGGCCAGCTTGCCCTGCATCACCTTGCCGACTCCCGGCAAGCGACCGACGGCCAGCGGCAACAGGAATGCATCGACCTGCCGCGGGCGCACCACGCAGATGCCATCGGGTTTGTTCCAGTCCGAGGCGATCTTGGCCAGGAACTTGTTCGGCGCAACCCCGGCCGAGGCGGTCAACCCGGTCTCATCAAAAATTGCGGCACGGATCGCCTCGGCGGTCGCGGTGGCCGACGGCAGACCGGTCTTGGCAGCCGTGACGTCGAGGTAAGCCTCGTCCAGCGACAGCGGTTCGATGAGGTCGGTGTGGCGGGCGAAGATCTCGCGCACCTGCCTTGATGCCGCCTTGTAACGGACGAAATCCGGCGGTACGAATACCGCCTGCGGACACAGCCGCTCGGCGCGGATCGCGGGCATCGCCGAATGCACCCCGAACTTGCGCGCCTCGTAGCTGGCCGCGCACACCACCGAGCGCCCGCCTCGCCAGGCGACGACCACCGGTCGACCGCGCAGCGAAGGGTCGTCGCGCTGCTCGACCGACGCGTAGAACGCATCCATGTCGACATGCAGGATTTTGCGGGGTGGGGCCATCGCGATACTGTTTCCGGGTAGCGTCCTTCGAAACCTATTGTAGGAGCGGCTTCAGCCGCGATCGGATGGTGGATCGCGCGCACCGACCCTGTGATCGCGGCTGACGTCGCTCCCGCAACGCTCGGGCCATGCGGGTGGATCGACGGGATGATTTTGCTTTCACCCGCCATTTGGCAGGCTGGACGCCTCGGTTTGCGCGATGATGGCGAACCACACGGGAGCCAATGAATGCAGCAACGCCGCCATTTCTCGATGCTTCGCGAATTCGCCCTCGCGGACTGGTTCACCCTCGGCAACGCCTTCTGCGGCACCGGGGCGGTTTTTGCCGCGATGCGCTTCCTCCAGGAAGGGATCGTGTTCGACTTGATGATCGGCATGGCGCTGATCCCGCTGGCTTTCATATTCGATGCGCTTGACGGTCGCATCGCGCGTTGGCGCAAGTCGGCGTCCACCCTGGGCCGGGAGCTGGACTCGCTGGCCGATGTGATCTCGTTCGGGGTCGCCCCCGCCGCACTGGCTTACGCCTGTGGTCTTCAGGGTGGCTGGGACTGGGTGGTGCTGAGTTACTTCGTCGGTTGCGGGGTCAGCCGGCTGGCGCGCTACAACGTCACAGCCGAGCAGTTGTCCGGCGCCGAGGGCAAGGTCAAGTTCTTCGAGGGCACGCCGATCCCGACCAGCCTGGTGTTGGTGGTGGTGCTGTGGATCGCGGCCGGGCAGGGCGCAATCGGCGCCGACCTGTGGCTGGGCATGGTCAAGCTGGGGCCGTGGCAGTTCCATCCGCTGGTGTTGATGTTCGCTTTGTCGGGCACCTTGATGATCAGCAAGACGGTGCGCATTCCCAAACCCTAGGCATCCACCACGCATCCAGGTGTCGCGTTGTTATGATCAAGCTCACGCTTGGAGGATGAAATGGCCAATCACGGGTTCGGTACGGGTGGCTTTTCGCCCGGGGGTTTTGGCAGTGGTGCCGGAGGCGGTTCCGGCAATGACGATTTCGAGTCGCTGGCGCGGCAGTATTGGAGTCGCTGGGGCGAGATGTTGCGCGCCGCGCCCGCGACGACGCCGTCGATGCCAGGAGTCTCGGCCGCCGGGTTTCCCGGCGGAGGTTTCCCGGGTGCCGGTTTCGCAGGCGCGGCGTCTCCGGGTGCGGCAGCCGCGATGCCGGGCTGGAACGAGGCGACCGCATGGTGGTCGCAACTGGCCAGTGGCGGCAAGGGTCCGGCCGATGCGGCCGTCGAGCGCTTTACCGACCAGACACGCGGCTGGTTCGCGCAGATGCAGCAGTTGGCCACCCGATTCGCAGGCCAGGATGCGGGCGCGACGGAGATCGCGGAGGCCTGGAAAAGTATCCTCGGCGGCGCCGGTGGCAACCCGTTTGCCGATGCGCTGCGGGACATGCACGGACCGGGTCAGCAAGGCTTCGAGCAATGGTTCGAGCAGGTGACTCCGTGGCTGGAGAAAATGCAGGCCGGTGGGCAAACCTGGCTGGGCACGCCCGCAGTGGGATTCACCCGCGAGCACCAGCAGCGCTGGCAGCAGCTTGCCCAGGCGCAGCAAGACCACCAGCAGCAGGGCCGGGCGTACCAGGCACTGATGGCGCAGGCGTTGCAGGATGCATTCAAGCGTTTCGAAGAGAAACTGACCGAGTGCAGCGAGCCCGGCAAGAAGCTTGAATCCGCGCGGGCACTGTTTGACCTGTGGATTGATGCCGCTGAGGAGACGTACTCCGAGATCGCGTTGTCGCCGCGCTTCCGTGAGGCCTACGGCGCGATGGTGAACTCGCAGATGCGGCTGCGCACCGCGGTGCAACGCGAGATCGAACAGGTTGGTGAGGCAATGGGCGTGCCCACCCGCAGCGAGGTGGATACGGTGCATCGCAAGATCGTCCAGCTGGAACGCGAGCTGCGTCGCTTGCGCGACCAGCTGGCTTCCGGCGCGACCGGGTCGCCACCGACAAGGCCCAGTCCCAATAACGGGCGTGCGCCTTCGACGGCGGCGACGAACAAGGCCGCAAAAGCGAAGCCGGTGAAAAAGGTCGCGAAGAAGACCGTGAAGAAAGTCACGAAGGCACCGGCAAAGAAATCCACGGCCAAAAAACCGGTTGCCAAGAAACCGGCTGCGAAGAAAACGAAATCCACAACCGGCAAGCCCGCGTCCGCATCACGACGCGGGGTAGCCAAGTCCGCCGCAAAGGCACGCTGACATGGACAAGCCCAATATGTTCAACACCGGCCCGCTCGACTTCAGCCCCGAAACGATGGCGAAGGACGCGATCCAGATGCAGGCCAGGCTGCGCGCCGGCCTCGACACGCTGCATGAAGTGGGTGATATCAGCTATGGCGCAACGCCCAGGCAAGAGGTCTGGCGCGACGGCAAGGTGGTGTTGTATCGCTATCAGGGTGCCACGCTGGAGGGCGGGCGCGCGCCGACGGCAAAGGTGCCATTGCTGATCGCCTACGCGTTGGTCAATCGTCCCTACATGGTCGACTTGCAGGCCAACAAATCGATCGTGCGCGGGCTGCTTGAGCGCGGCGAGGACGTCTACATCCTCGACTGGGGTTATCCGGATCGTTCCGACCGCTACCTGGAGCTGGAGGACTACATCCAGCGCTACCTCGGTGGCGCGGTTGACCATCTGCGCGCTGCGCACCAACTGGATGCCATCAATCTGCTCGGCATCTGCCAGGGCGGTGCGTTCTCGTTGTGCTACGCCGCGCTCAACCCGGGGAAAGTGCAGAACCTGGTCACCATGGTCACCCCGGTCGATTTCCACACCGACGACAACATGCTCGCCAACTGGGTACGCGGGATCGACGTCGACGCGATGGTCGACGCGCTGGGCAACATCCCGGCCGACATGATGAATTTCACCTACCTGACGCTCAAGCCGTGGCGGCTGTTCGTGCAGAAGTACGTCGGGCTGGTCGACATCCTCGATGACAGGGATGCGCTGGAGGATTTCCTGCGCATGGAGAACTGGATCTTCGATTCGCCCGACCAGGCTGGTGAGGCATTCCGCCAGTTCGCCAAGCAGTTCTACCAGGCCAACGGGTTCCTCAATGGGGGGATCGAGATCGGCGGAAAGGCGGTCGACCTGGCCGACGTCGACATGCCGGTATTGAATGTCTTCGCCCAGCACGACCATCTGGTTCCGCCGTCTTCGTCCAAGGCGCTGGGTGGCCTGGTCGGCAGCGACGACTACAGCGAGCTGTCATTCCGTGGCGGTCATATCGGCATCTACGTCTCCAGCCGCGCCCAGCGCGAGGTCCCGCAATCGATCCACGACTGGCTGGCGTCGCGCAGTGGGTAGCGAACGGTCCTCCGGCGCGACGCGGTCGTCACCTTGCCGCGCTAGACTGGTTTTACTCCTCCGCTGACCCCGAAATCGCATGGAATCTTCATCACGTCCGTTCACCCGATCGCGTCACGATCGCATGCTGGCCGGCGTCATGGGTGGCATTGCCCGGCGCTTCGGCTGGAGCTCGACATTGGTGCGGGTCGTTTTCGTGATCGTCTCGATCGCCTCCGCGGCGTTCCCCGGCATCCTGGCGTACCTGATCCTGTGGCTGCTGATGCCCGAAGAGGCTGGCTGACGGAAGTGTCATGGCGGCGGGTGGCGCTGGTCCTGGGAATGGCGTGGACGTCGCCCAACACGCTGGTCGGATTACTGCTTGGTGTTGCGGGGATGCCGTCTGGCGCGCATGTGCATTGGCAACCTGCTGAGCTGGCGGTGGTATTCCATGGCTGGCGTTGGGGGCCGGGTGGTGCGCTCACGCTGGGCAATGTGATCATCCATACCGGCGGCGACCTCGACAGCACTTGTCGGACCTACGCGCATCGAGCCGGGTTGTGTGAAGACCCGCCGGTGCGTCTGGGCGATCACGAACGCGCCCACGTCTACCAATACATGGCGCTGGGCGTGCTGTTCCTGCCGCTATACCTGCTGTGTGGCGCAGTAAGCGTGCACAACCGGTTCGAGCGGGCGGCGGATCGCTACGCCATGAGCGGGCAGGGTTGGTGGCCCTGGCCGGCACCGCCGCTGCCGCCGCATCGGACATAGATCTTGGACGCGGTGCGGCAAAAAGCTGGAGTGTGTCCCCATGGGTCCGTTATACTTCCGGGCTGGCCGAAGTGGCGGAATCGGTAGACGCAGCGGATTCAAAATCCGCCGGTGGAGACACTGTGGGGGTTCGAGTCCCCCCTTCGGCACCAGAGACAAACAAGAAAGGCCTGCGAACGATCGCAGGCCTTTCTTGTTTGTCAGGCGGTAATGCGGTGGGTCTCAGCCGGCCTCGTCGGTTTCCAGTGCCTGCGCGGCGCGGGTGAACCACTCGCCTTGATCGGGCACGAACATCGAGCAAGCTTCCATCGGGGCCTTGTAGATGTGCACCGAGATCGCGATCTCGTCGTTGCTGCTGTTGCGGATGGAGTGGTATTCGTGGGGCGGGATCAGGCTGCCTGCGCTGCCGGGGCCGGCGACCATGCCGCCGGCGCCACGGAAGCGGAAGCGCTCGCCATCGCGTTCGAGCAGCTCGTACTGGGTGATTTCCAGCCCGCCATCCCAGACCCCCTCCACGCACCACAGGCCGCAGTGGTCGTGTACCGGTGTGCCCTGGCCGGGCCCCCAGGTCATCGCCACGACGCTGTAGCCGTGCTCGGGGCTGCGATAGATCTCGCGGCGGGCGTAGTGGGACTCGATCGGTTCGAAGACGCACTCGGGCAGCTGGATATCGCGATCGCGGATCATCCGGCACAAGGTGTTGCGCAGTGCGGCGGTGATCTCGTGCTCGTCGCCATGAGCCACGGCGGCGTCCAGGGCGGTAACGAGTTTGGCGCGGCCGGTGAAGGCAACGTCGGGCAGGGCTTGGTTGGTCATGGCATTGATTCTACGCAAGACAGGCGCGCGTGACAGGCGATGGCTGAATGACCCTACAGGCTGTCGAGAAAACCGCGCACGGCGGGGCCATAACGGTCGAAGTCGACCAGGAAGGCATCGTGTCCCTGCGGCGAAGGCATCGGCAGGCAGCGCGCGTCGGCACCACCGTCGGCCAGGCCGTCGGCGATCTCCTGTTGTTGTTGCAGGGGGAACAGGATGTCGCTCTCGGCACCGATCGACAGCGCCTTGTCGATCCGGATCGCGGCCAGGCCGGAACGCGTGCGCGCCCGGTTGTCGCCGCTGGCCTGCGGGCAATGGTCGCCCAGGTCGAACCAGTCCATCGAGCGGCTGAGGTAGAGGTAGCAATTGGGGTCGAAGTGGCGCACGAAGCGACGGGCGTGTGCCTCCAGGTAGCTCTCGACCTGGAATTCGAGCCCGAACGGTTCGTCGTCGGTGTCATCGGAGTCCAGGCGCACGCGGCCGAACCGGCCATCCCATTCCAGCGCGGAACGGTAGGTGATCACCCCAAGTTTGCGCGCCATCCGCATGCCCGACTCGGGGTAGTGCTCATCGTCGTAAGTGCCTTGGTTGAAGTTGGGATCCAGCCGGATGGCCTCGCGTTGCAGCGAGCGGATTGCAATCGACCAGGGCAGCGCGCGGGCGGCACCGGAAATATTCAGGTGGGTACGGGCGATGCCCGGTTGCAGGGCAAGCATCGCCAGTGCGGCCATCCCGCCCATCGAGTTGCCGACCAGGCAGGCCAGTTGCTCGATGCCGAGCTGGCGAACCACGTGGGCCGCCGCCTGTGCGCCATCCTCGATCGACAACTCGGGAAAGTCGAACCGATAAGGTGCGCCGTTGTCCGGGTTGATCGACGCTGGCCCGGTCGAGCCCTTGCAGCTGCCCAGCGAATTGGTGCAGATCACGAACCAGCGATCACTGTCGATCGGTTTGCCCGGACCGACCATCGGCTCCCACCAGCCCGGCTCCGGGTTGGCTGGGTTGGCCGCGGCGTGCGCGTTGGGGGACAGCCCGGGGACGATCAACACCGCATTGTCGCGTGCCGCGTTGAGCGTGCCCCAGGTCTCGTAGGCCATGCGCGCGCCGTGCAACTCACCGCCACGCTTCATCGGAAACGGTGAAGGCAGGTCGATCCAGCGGGTACCTGGTGGGATGAACTCGGTCACGTCGGATTGCCTTCCCTGGTTATTTAACGACCTGGTCGATCAACAGCGCCGCAGCGGCTTCCGGCCCGGTATCGATGGTCACCGAGGCCGATTCGAAGTCGCCCGGCTGCGCGCTGGCATCGCCGCTGGCGGAGATCCGCGCGCTGAGCTGGACCTGGTCGAGCTGCGACAGCTTCATCGTCGGCATCAGACTGTCGTTGTCGTCAAGGACGATGGTGAACGGGAACTGCGTCGCCTGCAGTTTCTCCACCGCGACCGGCATTGGCGCGCCGCTGGCCTGGCGGGCGATCACGAACACGCTGGCACCCTGCGGATACTGCATTGCCAATGCCGGATCCAGCGACACGCTGATGGTGATCCGGACCGGCGACGCGTCCGCCACGGCCACCTCTGGCAGAGGGTCGAGTCCGGCATCGACCCGTGCCTGGTTGATCTGCGGTCGCAGGGTCGCCGCGGTCGCCGGGTCGACCTGGGTCAGCAATGGCGCCCAGGTTTTGGCCGCCCCCGCCGCATCCCCGGCCTGGCGCTGGGAGATGCCCAGGAACCATCGCGCCCGCTGGTGGTTTGGCTGCAAGGACAGTGCGCGCTGCAGCATCGATACCGCCTGCTGGTCGAAGCTGCGTTCATCGGAGGCCAATGCGCGCGCCTCCGCGGCCTCGGTCAGGATGTCCGGATCATCCGGGGCGAGTTTCAGGGCGCGGCCGAAGGCATCGCCGGCTTCGCTCATGTCGCCCTGGGCCAGGTAGGCCCGGGCCAGCAATCGCCAGCCCTCGACCTGGTTGGGGTCGCGGTCCAGTTCGGTCTGCAACTGGGTGATCGCATCGGCCAAGGTCTCCGGTATCGCCCGCTGGGCCGGGTCCAGCGCCCGCGGCGTGCCGACCACGGTGTACAACAGGCCGACGCTGATGCCGATCAGCACGATCGCGCCGATCCCGGCCGCGGGCCGGGCCCGCCAGATGGGTTGCAGGACATAGCCCAGTACCAGCAATACCAGCACCACGCTGGCGATCACGAACACGGTGGTCACCATTCCTGGTCCTCGTTGATTGCCTCATTGGCGGTCTTGTTGCTGCCACTGCGTTTGCGCACCACGTTGACGACCACCAGGCCGCCAAACAGCAGCAGTACCGCTGGGCCGAACCACAACAACCAGGTGCTGGCATCGACCTGGGGGCGGTAGAGCACGAACTCGCCATAACGGGCGACCAGGTACTGCTTGACCTCGCCGTCGGTCTTGTCCTGGCGCATCAATGTCAGCACTTCGTGGCGCAGGTCGTGGGCGATCGGCGCATCGGAGTCCGCCAGCGACTGGTTCTGGCACTTCACGCATCGCAGTTCTTCGGTCAGGGCGTGGAAGCGGTCGGCCTCTGCCTGGTCGCTGAACTCGATTGGCGTCCGGTCACCGGTGGCCTGGGCGAGTGCCACGGTCGGCAGCAGCGCAAGCAGGACCGGCAGGACGATCATCACCAGGTAGCGGTTCATTGTTCCGCCTCGATCCGGGCCAACAGCGGCACTATCTCGGTCTGGATGATCTCCTCGCTGACCGCGCCGACATGTTTCCAGCGCACGATGCCTTCACCGTCGACCAGGAATGTCTCAGGCGCACCGTAAATGCCCCAGTCGATCGCCTTCTCGCCGGTGTAGTCGGTCAGCACCAGCCAATACGGGTTGCCGTATTGCTCCAGCCAGCGCAGCGCGTCGGCGTGTTCGTCTTTCAGGTTGTAGCCGATCACCCGCACACGTTTGGTCTCGGAGAAGCGGGTCAGGATCGGGTGTTCGACCCGGCATTCCGGACACCAGCTGCCCCATACGTTCATCAGGTAGGGCTCGCCGCTCAATTCTTCGGACGATACCAACCGCCCCGGCTCGTGCAGTACCGGCAGTTCGAAGGTCGGCGCAGGCTTGCCGATCAACGCAGACGGCAGGGCGTCGCGGTTCTGGTTGCGGCTCATCTTCACCCCGGCCGCCAGCAGCGCGGCCAGCAGCGCGAATACCAACAGCGGCAGCCAGCGCATCGCCGATTTTGGCGGTTGCCTGGTTGGGGGGCTCATTTGGCAGCCTCCTGTTCGTTGCCGGTCGCACGCTTCGGGCCGGAGGTCCGGCGGAAGCGCTTGTCGGCCGCAGTCACCAGGCCACCGAGCATCATCAGGATGGCGCCGGCCCAGACCCAGCGGATAAATGGCTTTACCTGCACCCGCAGCGCCCAGGCACCACCCCCCAACGGCTCGCCGATGGCGACAAAGACATCGCGGGTGACGCCGGCAATGATCGCGGCCTCGGTCATCACCTGGCCACCGAGATAGGTGCGTTTTTCGGGGTGCAGCAGGGCCAGTGGCTTGTCGCCGACGAATACCTGCACGGTGGCGTAGCTGGCCTGGAAATTGGGGCCATTACGCTCTGCTACGCCATCGAAGCGGAACGAGTACTTATCCAGCTCGATGGTCTGGCCCGGCCTCACCGCAGTCTCGTGTTGCTGTTCCAGTCCTTCCACCAGCAAGGCGCCGACCAGAAATACCGCGACGCCAAGGTGGGCGAGCGTCATGCCCAGCATCTCCGCGGTCATCCGCGTGCCGCGGCCCTTCAGCCGCGTCCACACGAAGCGCAACGTGCCCAAGGCCACCCAGCTGGCACCCGCCACGCCGGCAACGACCTTCCAGCCACCTTGCGGGGCGAGGAAGAACGCGCCCACGCCCATGACCACGGCCACACCGGCCCACGGCAACAACATCGCCGCCGGCCTGGAGGCCTGGTCGCGTTGCCAGCGGGTCAGTGGGCCGAACGGCAACAGCAGCACCAACGGCGCCATCAGCAGGGTAAACAACAGGGCGAAGTAGGGCGGGCCGACCGAGATCTTGCCCAGTTCCAGCGCATCGGCCAGCAATGGGTACAGGGTGCCCAGCAGCACCATCGCGCACGCGATCGACAACAGCAGGTTGTTGCCCAGCAGCAGGGTCTCGCGCGAGCACACCGCAAACGGCTTGCCATCTGCCTCGCTCGGGGCCCGCAGTGCGTAAAGCACCAGCGAGCCACCAATCACGATGCCCAGGAAGATCAGGATGAACAAGCCGCGGGTCGGGTCGGCGGCAAAGGCGTGCACGCTGGTCAAGACACCCGAGCGGACCAGGAAGGTGCCCAGCAACGACAGCGAGAAGGTCGCGATGGCGAGCAACAAGGTCCAGCCACGGAAACTGCCGCGCTTCTCGGTCACCGCCTGCGAGTGCAACAGCGCAGTGCCGGCCAGCCACGGCATGAAGCTCGCGTTCTCGACCGGGTCCCAGAACCACCAGCCACCCCAGCCCAGTTCGTAATAAGCCCACCAGCTGCCCAATGCGATGCCGAAGGTCAGGAACGCCCAGGCCACGTTGGTCCACGGCCGGACCCAGCGTAGCCAACGCGCATCGACCTTGCCGTCGAGCAGCGCGGCGATCGCGAACGCGAACGGCACCGAGAACCCGACGTAGCCGAAATACAGCATCGGCGGGTGGATGATCATCCCCGGGTCCTGCAACAGCGGGTTGAGGTCGCGACCCTCGACGACCGCCGGCAACAGGCGCTCGAACGGGTTGCTGGTGAAGATCAGGAACGCCAGGAAGCCGATGCTGACAATGCCCATGACGCCGAGCACGCGGGCGATCACCGGGGTCGGCAAGCGCTGCGAAAAGAGCGCGACTGCACCGCTCCACAATGCCAACACCATCGCCCACAACAGCAGCGAACCTTCGTGCGCGCCCCACACCGCGGTATAGCGATACCCCACCGGCAACATTGAATTGGAGTTCTCGGCGACATAGCGCAGTGAGAAATCCTGGTTGACGAAGCCCAGGGTCAGGATCACGAACGCCAACCCGACCAGTAGCAACTGGGCGTATGCCGCCGGACGCGCAACGGCCATCCAGCTGCCAATGTCGCGATGGGCGCCGACCAGCGGCAGCGCCGTCTGCACCATCGCGACCAGCAGCGCCAGGAGCAGGGCCACCTGGCCGAGTTCAGGCAGCATCGTTATTGCCCCGCCGCGGGTGCGTCGACTTCGTGCTTGTCAACGTCAGGCTTGTCAACGTCATGCTTCTGGTGGGCGATGCCCATCTTGTCGGCAACCTCCTTGGGCATGTAGGCCTCGTCGTGCTTGGCCAGCACTTCCTCGGCGACGAAGCGGTTGCCGTCCATGCGGCCGGTCGCGATGACCGCCTGGTTCTCACGGAACAGGTCGGGCAGGATGCCGGTGTAGGTCACCGGCATCTGCGCATCGCCGTCGGTAACGGCAAAGTGCGATTCAAGCGTTCCTTCCTGACGTTGCAGGGATCCCTCCGCGACCATCCCGCCCAGGCGGAACCGGGCTTGGCCAGAGGCGACCTCGGCACCGGCCTCACCGGTGATTATCTCGTTGGGCGTGTACAGGTAGGCCACGTTGCGCTGCAGTGCCATGGCGACCAGCGCGGTCGCAACGGCAGCCGCTGCCACCAGGGCCAGTATCCACATCAGGCGGCGACGTCTAATCGGATTCATCGGGTCAACTCATTGGAAATGGGAGGTTGGCTGGCTTGATTATCGGTTCTTGCCGCCTGCCTGGCCGCGCGGCGACGGGCATTGCGCAGCTCCCGTCGCAGTTGCCACGCGCTGGCGAGAAAATCCCAGCCAAGCACAAGCACGAACACCGCATAACCGGCAATGACGTAATTCAGATAACTCACGATCCGGCTCCGCGCCTTATGGAAGGTTTTCCGGTGGCCAGCGCGGCCACCCAGGCCTTGCCGGATTCGCGGCGCAGGTTGTCCGCCCGCGCACGCACCAGCAGTGCGCCGACAAACCACAGTTTGGTCCCGACCAGCATCCAGATCAGCGGCTGGACCATGCTCGCGTCCATCGTCGACTCGCCAAACAGGCGGATCGTCTGGCCCTGGTGCAGCGAGTTCCACCACACCACCGAGTATCGGATCACCGGCAGCAACACCACCCCGACAATCGCCAGTAGGCCGGCGGCGCGGGCGGCGGCGCGGCGGTCGTCAATCGCGTTGTAAAGACCGATGACGCCCAGGTAGAGGAACAGCAGGATCAGCTCGGTGGTCAGGCGCGGGTCCCAATCCCACCACGTACCCCACATCGGCTTGCCCCAGATCGCGCCGGTCAACAGGGTGATCAGGGTGAACCCGGCGCCGATCGGCGCGCAGGCCATGGCCAGGATTTCGCACAGCTTGATCCGCCAGATCAGTGCAATCGCCGAATAAATCGCCATCAGTCCGAATACCGCCAAGCTCATCCAGGCACTGGGCACGTGGATGTAGAGGATGCGGAAGCTGTCGCCTTGCTGGTAATCGGCGGGGACCACGAACAGCGCGCCGTACATGCCCCAGGCCATGACCGCCAGGCCGAGCGCATACGCCCATGGCGCCCAGCGCGCGGCAAACCGGTCGAAATTAGGTGGCGAGCCCAGTTTGTGGAACCACAGGATGATTGGATTCATATGCCTCAATTCAGAGCGATCCGGATCGCGGCCGCGGCGGTCAACGGCGCCAGTACCAACGCGACAACCAGTCCGGCGCCCAGCAACAGCAGTGCGCCGACCGGATCCAATCCCTGGGTTGATGCGGCCACGCTGCCTGCGCCAAACACCAATACCGGCACGTACAAGGGCAGTGCCAACAGCGCAACCAGTATACCGGAGCGCCTCATGCCGACGGTCAGCGCGGCGACTACGGCGCCCAGCAGGCTCAACAGCGGCGTGCCCAATGCCAGCGAGGCCATCAGCACCGGCAATTGCTGGTGTGGCAAGTGCATCAGTTCGGCCAGGAACGGCGTGGCCAGCAGCAGGGGCAAAGCCGTGGTCGCCCAATGGGTGAAGGTGCGCACCGCGACCAGCCAGCCCAGTGGCACCGGTGCCAGCATCCATTGCTCCAGCGAGCCATCCTCGGCATCGCCGCGGAACAGAGTGTCCAGCGACAACAGGCCGGCCAGCAATACCGCGACCCAAAGCACCGCGGCGGCGACCCGGGACAAGGTCTCCGCCTCGCCGCCCAGCGCCAGTGCAAACAGCACCACCACCAACAGCGCGAACAGCGCCGGCTGCAGCGCATCGCCCCGGCGGCGCCACAGCAGCCGCAGGTCACGCAGCAACAGGGCCTTGGCCGAACCGACCAAACCGGGAGTCGCGAGACTCATGCCGTGTACTCCGCGGCCGGCTTCAGCAGGGTCAGCATCCGGGTGCGGACCGGCGGCGCCGCGTAGGCGCCGTGGGTGGTGACCAGCGCCGCGCCACCACCGCGCAGATGGGCCTGGACCATGCGGTTGACCAGCTCGATGCCTTGCAAGTCCAGGTTGGCGTAGGGCTCATCAAGCAGCCACAGCGGTGCCGGCGATAACCACAGCCGTGCCAGCGAAAGCCGTCGCTTCTGGCCCGCTGACAGTTGCCGGGCCAGCGCATCCTCATAACCTGACAAGCCGACGATGCCCAACGCGTTGATCGAGTTCTGGTTACGACGCCGGCCTTGCAAACCGCACAGGAACTCCAGGTTCTCCAGCGTGCTCAGGTCGGCCTTGAAGCCGGGCAGATGGCCCATGTAGGCGATCGCCCGTGCACGTCGCGACACGCGTGCGCGTTGACCGTCGATATCCACCTCGCCGGCATCGGCGCGCAACAGGCCCGAAAGTACCCGTAGCAGGGTGGTCTTGCCGGCGCCATTGTCACCTTGCACCAGCAACGCCTCGCCAGCATCGACCGAGAAATCCAGCGGCCCGAAAACCGGTTCATCATTGCGGGCAAAGGACAACCCGCGGGCTGCGAGCAGCGGCGGGGCGGATCGATCAGGAGGACTCATCGACAGGGACAGGAGCCAACGGAATGCGAAACGACCATGTTACGCGGTCGCCGCCGGGTTCACCCGTTCGCCGATCCAGTCGACGTGCGAACCGAACGCCTCCTCGGGATCGTGACCGGGCGGACGCTCGATCGACATCCGTAACCGGACCGGTTCGCCACGGCACCATGCCAGCACGGCGGCCTGGCCGAACTCGCTGGCGAGACGATCGACCGTGTTGTCGTCGATATCGGCCAACAGCCAGCCCGGTTCCTGCCAGCCGCCGTCCGGAGCTTCGGCCCAGGCGCGCAGGCGCGCGGCACCGATAGCGTCGAGTCGGGTTTCCAGCACGACGTCAGCGGCCGTATTGGCCGTGTCCGAGCGCGGTTCGGAAGCAGGATTCCAGGCGGTGATGAACAGGTAACGCCCGGCGGGCCAATACGCCTCCAGGTCAGCCGCGTGATGGCCGACCTGCAGCGGCAGCGTATCGCCGTCCAGCTTGACCACGTATCGCGCTGAAGCGTAGGCGGCGGACAATTCGATGGGGTCGACGACGGTAAGTTCTCGCATTTCCGCAGTGTCTGGCGGTCACGGCCGGGATGCAAGTCCGGAACCTTGTTTTTTCCTTGTATTTCAACACATGCCGCGGGCCAGGGTGCGTGCCGGAAGGCAAAATCCCCGGAGGCCGGTATTTCGTAGACTAAGGAGCCCAACTCCGCGGATCGACAACCGATGACTCCAGATACGGCGACGCCCCACTTGCAGACCAAGCTGCCAAAGGTCGGCACAACCATCTTTACGGTGATGTCGCAGCTCGCCGCCGAGCACGACGCGGTCAACCTGGGCCAGGGATTTCCTGACTTTGACCCGCCGGAGAGACTGACGTCGGCGTTGACCCGGGCCATGCGCGATGGCCGCAACCAGTACTCGCCGATGACCGGCATCCCCGCGTTGCGCGAGGCAATCGCGGCCAAGACCGAGCGTTGCTACGGCTATCGCCCCGACGTGGAGGCGGAGATCACCGTGACCTCGGGTGGCAGCGAAGCGATCCTGGATGCGGTCCATGCGGTGGTGCGGCCGGGTGAGGAAGTGATCGTGCTCGACCCGTGCTACGACTGCTACGAGCCGGCGATCGAGCTGGCCGGCGGCATCGCGGTGCATGTGCCGCTGGATCCGCGAACCTTCGCCCCCGACTGGGATCTGGTTCGCGACGCCATCACGCCGAAGACGCGGATGCTGATGATCAACAGCCCGCACAACCCATCGGGGGCAACGTTCAGCACCGATGACATCCGCCAGCTGACCGAGCTGCTGCGCGACACCAGCATCATCCTGCTGTCGGACGAGGTCTACGAGCACATCGTGTATGACGGCGCCCGCCACGAGTCGGTGTTGCGCTATCCGGAGCTGCGCGAGCGTGCGTTCGTGGTCTCCAGTTTCGGCAAGACCTACCACTGCACCGGCTGGAAGGCCGGCTACTGCATTGCGCCGCCGGCCTTGAGCGTCGAGTTCCGCAAGGTCCACCAGTACAACACCTTCTGCACCTTCACCCCGGCGCAGTTTGCGTTCGCTGAGATGATCCAGGACGAGCCGGAGCACTATGAGCAACTGGGCGCGTTCTACCAGCCGATGCGCGACCGTTTCCGCGAGCAATTGCTGACCACCCGGTTCAAGCCGCTGCCGGTGCCGGGCGGGTATTTCCAGCTGGTGGACTACTCCGCCGTCAGCGATCTGGACGATGCCGAGTTCTGCCGCTGGCTGGCGGTGGAGCATGGCGTGGCCGCGATTCCGCTGTCGCCGTTCTACGGCACGCCGCCCAAGGGACAGCGTCTGGTGCGGCTGTGTTTCGCCAAGAGTGAGACAACCCTGGATGCGGCCATCGAACGACTGAGGAAATTATGAAGAACCTGCGTATCTCCCTTATCCAGGGTTCCACCCTGTGGCACGACCCTGCCGGCAATCGCGACTATTACGGCGCGCTGGCAGCGCCGTTGCACGGACTGACCGATCTGGTCGTGCTGCCGGAGACCTTCACCAGCGGCTTCTCCAATGACGCGATCGGGGACGCCGAGACCATGGACGGCCCGACGGTCGCCTGGATCCGCGAGCAGGCGTCGAGCCTGGATGCCGCCGTGACCGGCAGCCTGCAGATCCGCGAAGGCGACCAGGTGTTCAACCGGATGCTGTTTGCCAAGCCCGACGGTGAGCTGCACACCTACGACAAGCGCCACCTGTTCCGTTACGCCGGCGAGCACAAGCGGTACGCGGCCGGTCGCGACAGAATCACGGTGCAATGGAAGGGTTGGAGCATCTGTCCGCTGGTCTGCTACGACCTGCGCTTCCCGGTGTTCTCGCGCAATCGCTTCGATGTGGAGCGCCCGGGCCTGCCGGATTACGACCTGGCGTTGTACGTGGCCAACTGGCCCGCCGCCCGCGCCCACGCCTGGAAGACGTTGCTGCGCGCCCGAGCGATCGAGAACCTGAGCTATGTCGCTGGCCTCAACCGTGTCGGCACCGATGGCAACGGCATTGCGTATGCGGGCGACAGCTCGGTGATTGATTTCGTCGGTGACGCGCTGAGCGAATGCACCGACTCGGAAATGACCACCACCACGACCTTGCTTGCGTCCGAACTGCAGGCTCACCGCGAGCGATTTCCGGCAATGCTGGACGGGGACGCGTTCGAGATCACTTGAGCCGGGGCTTAGGCAATACCGTCGTCTCGGCACGGCGTAATGCGCTTCGGTTATTGCGCCTTACGGCTTGAGCCGGGTGATTTGCGTGTCCGCATTCACGGTGTTGCCACTGTCCTAACACCCATCAGTGTCAACTGGGGTCATGGGCGGAGTCGCGCCGCGGTTCGGGGGCGTCATGAACTTGATCGCACGAGCGTTCTGGTTATTGATCTTCAGCGTTGGATTGGCAGTCTCGCTGCCGGCATTGGCCGCAGTGTCCCAGTCGGCGGAGCCGACGCCTGCGCTCGATCCGGGTAACACGACACGCGCCGGGGTGGTGCTGTTGGAGGTTCAGGGCGGCATTGGCCCGGCCACGCGCGACTATGTGAAGCGTGGCCTGGATCGCGCTGCCGAGCAGAACGCCGTCGCCGTGGTGTTGCGGATCGACACGCCAGGCGGGTTGGACCTGTCCACCCGCGACATCAACCAGGCGATCCTGGCGTCCACGGTGCCGGTGATCGGCTGGGTCGCGCCCCAGGGCGCACGTGCCGCCAGTGCCGGTACCTACATCCTGTATGCCTGTCATCTGGCGGCGATGGCGCCGGCGACTGCATTGGGTGCTGCTACGCCGGTATCGATGGGCGGTGGTGGGCCGGACATCGTTCCCGGGGACAGAAATGGGCAATCCGAAGACGAACCATCCGCAGGTGCCGCCGGGAGCGACCCTGGTCGGGACAGTCCCGGCCAGGGTAATCCGGCTCAAGACAATCCGACGCAAGACAATCCGGTCCAAGGCGATCCAGTCGCGGCCAAACCAGCCCCAGGTGCCGGCGGCGCGATGGCGCACAAGGTCGTCAATGATGCTGCCGCCTACCTGCGCAGCCTGGCCGAGTTGCGCGGCCGCAATGCCGACTTTGCCGAGCGTGCCGTGCGTGAAGCGGCCACCCTGACCGCCGAGCAGGCCCTGCAACGCAACGTGATCGAAATTGTCGCCAACGACCTGGACAGCTTGCTGGCCCAGGCCGACGGGCGCCAGGTCAAACTGCACCACGCCACCGTCACCCTGGACACTGCAGGCCAGTCGGTTACCAGCATCGAGCCCGACTGGCGCTTCAAGTTGCTCGCGGTGCTGACCAACCCGACGGTGGCCTACATGCTGTTGCTGGCCGGGATGTACGGCCTGCTGCTGGAAGGCTACAGCCCCGGCGCGGTGCTGCCGGGCGTGGTCGGTGCGATCTGCCTGCTACTGGCCCTGTATGCGATGCAGGTGCTGCCGGTGAACTACGCCGGGGTGGGATTGATTGTGCTCGGTATCGTCTTGATGGGGCTTGAGTTCGCGATGCCGAGCTTCGGCGCGCTCGGCATAGGAGGCTTGATTGCGTTGATGATCGGCTCGCTGATCATGTTCGATACCGACGTGCCCGGGTTCGGCGTGCCCGGGCAGCTGATCGCCGCGATTGGCGTCACCAGCGGGCTGGGCTTCATGGGCCTGATCTGGTTGGCGATGCGCGCACGCGCCAAACCGGTGACCACCGGCGCCGATGAGATGGTCGGCCACCACGCAACCGCGATCGCGGACTTTCACGGCCACGGCCACGTGCGGATTCGCGGAGAGATCTGGCAGGCCGTATCAACCACGCCCGTCACCCGTGGCCAAACGCTGCAGGTACTCGCCCTTGATGGCCTGGTCCTGCAGGTCGCCCCGGTTGTCGAATCGCCTGCCGTGCACACCCCAGAACCCGGAGTTCGTCCATGAACATGCTCGTGTTTCTCCCGATCCTGATCGTCATCGCGCTGTTTTTTTTCAGTGCCATCAAGATATTGCGTGAGTACGAACGCGGCGTAGTGTTCCAGCTGGGACGCTTCTGGAAGGTCAAGGGGCCGGGGTTGATCTTCCTGATCCCGATCGTCCAGCAGATGGTCCGGGTCGACCTGCGGACCATCGTCATGGACGTGCCATCGCAAGACCTGATCACCCGCGATAACGTCTCCGTGCAGGTCAACGCAGTGGTGTACTTCCGCGTGGTCGATCCGGAGAAGGCGATCATCGCGGTCGAACACTTCTACGACGCCACCAGCCAGCTCGCCCAGACGACCCTGCGCTCGGTGCTCGGCCAGCACGAGCTGGACCAGTTGCTGGCCGAACGCGACAAGCTCAACCACGACGTGCGCACCATCCTCGACAGCCAGACCGACGCCTGGGGCATCAAGGTCGCCAACGTCGAGATCAAGCACGTCGATATCAACGAGACCATGGTCCGCGCGATTGCCCGCCAGGCCGAAGCCGAGCGCGTGCGCCGGGCCAAGATCATCCACGCAGAGGGCGAGCAGCAGGCCGCCGAGAAGCTGGTCGAGGCCGCCAAGCTGCTGGGTGCCGACCCGCGCGCGATCCAGTTGCGCTACCTGCAGACCCTGACCGAGATCGCCGGCGACAGGAGCTCGACGATCGTCTTCCCGCTGCCATTGGACCTGGTGGAACCGATGCTGGCGCGGTTGAAAGCGCCACCGCGCGAATGAGTCGTTGGCGCCGCGAGGCTCACTGCGGATCGACATGCGCCCGGTTATAACCGGTGTCCCAATATCGGAAGGAGCGCGGCATGAAGGTCCTCGTAGCGGCAATGGTGGCGGTCATCGGCGCGGGCTGCGCCAGCACGGTTCCGCCCGGCAGCGGGTCGGCAGATGTGCACGATGTGACGTTCTCCTGCGACAACGACGAGACCCTGTCAGTGCGGTTCATCACGTCACGTGAGGTCGCGATCATGACGCGCCACGGCGACGCGATCGAGCTGAAACAGATGCCCAGCGGCTCGGGCTTCATCTATAGCAACGGCCCGAACACGATCCGCGGCAAGGGCGACGACCTGACGGTCGAGATCGGCCGGATGGTGCCGATCCAGTGCACGGCGAGCTGATCGTTTCACCTGACGCAAATAGTTACCGGGAGTACGCCCTCGGTTTGAACTTGTAAGTAATCCTTACAAGTTGCCCCTCGGTCAGCTCTTCGTCCCCGTATATCGCCCGGATGTGTCGGTAATGCCCATCGGTGGCTCGCAAATGGATTTCGGTCCGCTTGTGGTTACAACCACTTTCAAGGGCCTCTGTCACGTTTCTCGCCATGCCTTGCAGGGCAGGGTTCTCCGTTCACCTGACGCAAAGAGTCACCCGGCTAGCTTCGGTTCCGGCGCCATCCCCCGATTAGCGCGCGCAGTTCGCGCCAGGGCGCCACACCGAACCCAGGAGATTCAGATCATGGCCACTTCCCTGTCCCGTAAAGCGGTCCTTGCGGTCGCATTGGCAAGCGTGACCCTTGCCAGTTGCAGCAGCTTCATCAAACGCGATGAGTTCGACGCCACCATCGCCGATCTTCGTGCCACCGATGCCCGCCTGGAGTCGCAGATCCAGACCATGGGCCAGAAGTACGACGCCCTGGTGACCCAACTGGCCGGCCGTACCCGCGTGGATACCGCTGCCTACTTCAGCGTCGGTGATGCGACTCTCGGCGCACAGGCCGAGCCGCTGCTGAATGACTTTGCGCGCGCGATCAGCAGCAGCCACACCGATGCGTTGATCACCGTGGAGGGTTTCGCCGATCCGTCCGGCTCGACCGCGCTCAACAAGCGTCTCGGCCAAAGCCGCGCCGACGCCGTGCGTGACTACCTCGTCACCGCCGGCTTGCCTGCGGAACAGGTCCGTGCCGTGAGCTATGGCGAAGACAAGAACCGCCAAGTCCGTCCGGGTGCGACCGGTGATGCCGGCCAGGACAACCGCCGCGTCGCGCTGGTGGTTGACTACGCTGGTCCGAAGACCGCCTCGACGATGTAATCGGCGCGGCTTGGTGATACCGGAAAGGACGCCCGATGGCGTCCTTTCTTTTCGCTCATTTTCCGTCGCTGGCAGTCGATCCGGAAACGGTTGGGATATCGTGGCTCCCCACAGGGCGGCGTATTCCGACGCCCGTTTGCTTTCATCGTTGAGCAACGACTGATGCCGCTTCTGCAAACACTTGGCCTGTTCACCCTGACCGCGGTCGCCGAGATCGTCGGTTGCTGGCTGGTGCTGATGTGGCGCAAGCCGGAAGGTGCGGCGTGGCTTCTGGTGCCTGCGGCGCTCAGCTTGGCGGCGTTCGCGTGGTTGTTGACCTTGCACCCGGCGGCCTCGGGTCGGGTGTATGCGGCGTATGGCGGGGTGTATGTCGCCACCGCGCTGGTGTGGCTGTGGGCGGTGGACGGCGTGCGGCCGGGTGTGTTCGACCTGCTTGGCGGCGGGCTGATCCTTGCGGGAGCCGTGGTGATCATCAGCGGTCACTGGGTCTCGACCGGGTCTTAACGCCGGCCCGTCTATCACTCGATGCAACGACCGCAGTGTCGGTTGCAAGGCGGACGCAAGGTCCGCGCAAGGAGATGTCGTGACGATTTCACGCAAGGTGGATTGGCCCCGCGTGGGTCCGGGCCCGATGGCCGCATGGTTGAGCGTCGCGCTGGCCATCGGTCTGGCCGGTTGCAACGAGCCCGGCGAAGGCAACTCGTTGGGGGACCCGTCGCCCGCGCAGGCAACCGATGAAACCCCATCAATCGTGGGCGAGGGCGGCACCCTGGTGACCGATGCGGCGGATGCCGCCGGCAGCTTGACGGTGATGTCCGTCGGCGGGCCGGCCGATTACGTGGCCGACGACAGCCGTCGTGCGGTCTACCTGCTGGAAGGCGATACCGATGGCAACCAGTGCGTTGATGCCTGCCTGCGCCAGTGGGCGCCGTTGTTTCCGCCCACCACCGAACCGACTGTCAGCGGCAACCTCGCACCGGTACTGGTAGGCACGATCGATCGCGCCGACGGGTCCAAACAGGTCACCTACAACGGCCACCCGCTGTACCACTACGTGGGAGACACGCGGCCGGGCAGCACGCTGGGGCATGAGCGCGATGACGAGTGGGGCGAGTGGTATCTGGTCACGCCGCAGGGCAACGCGTTGGGCGAGGAGGTCGGCAAGCTGGATTGATGATGCCGATAGCATCGAAGATGCACTGATCAGCTCAGGCGATTCCTTCGAGGGCAGCAGCTATCGGGCGTTGAGGTCGTGTCGCGCAGGCGAGCAAACGATCTTTCGTAGGACTGGGCAATCGCAGCGGTCAGCGCATCACGCAAGGCTCAGCCGGATCGCCAAAGCCGCCAAGGTCACGAGCAGCACTGGGAGCGTCAGGACGACACCGACCTTGAAGTAATAGCCCCAGGTGATCCTGATGTTCTTGCGTGCCAGCACGTGCAACCACAACAACGTGGCCAGGCTGCCGATCGGGGTGAACTTCGGACCCAGGTCGCTGCCAATGACGTTGGCGTAGATCATCGCCTCGCGCACGGCCCCTTCGGCCTGACTGGCGTCGATGGATAGCGCGCCAACCAGCACGGTGGGCATGTTGTTCATGACCGAAGACAGGAACGCCGTCAGCAGGCCGGTCCCGATCGTCGCTCCCCACAAGCCGTAACCGGCAAAAACGTCCAGCAGCTTCGCCAGATGGTCGGTCAAACCCTCATTGCGCAGGCCATACACCACCAGGTACATGCCGAGCGAGAACACCACGATCTGCCACGGCGCTTCCCGGACGACCTTGCGGGTCGATATCACGTGCCCCTTCGCCGCCACCGCCAGCAGCACCAGTGCCCCGGCGCCAGCCACTGCGCTGATGGGCACGCCAATCCTCTCCAGCCCGAAGAATCCCACCAGCAGGAGCACCAACACCCCCCAGCCTGCGTTGAAGGTGGTGCGGTCGACAATCGCCGATCGCGGGTCCTTCAACTGGGTCACGTCGTAGTTGTCCGGGATGTCGCGGCGAAAGAACCACATCAGCATGCCCAGCGTCGCGGCAACGGAGACCAGGTTGACCGGCACCATGACCGAGGCATATTCGGCAAAGCCGATATCGAAGTAGTCCGCCGAGACGATGTTGACCAGGTTGGAAACGACCAGCGGCAGGCTGGCGGTGTCGGCTATGAACCCGGCCGCCATCACGAACGCGAGCGTTGCCGCCGGAGTGAACCTGAGCGCCAGAAGCATGGCGATGACGATCGGGGTCAGGATCAGCGCGGCGCCATCGTTGGCGAACAATGCCGCGACCGCCGCGCCGAGCAGTATCAGGAACACGAACAGCCTGCGCCCGCTGCCCTTGCCCCAACGCGCCACGTGCAGCGCTGCCCACTCGAAAAACCCGGCTTCATCGAGCACCAGACTGATGATGATCACCGCCACGAAAGTGAACGTGGCGTTCCAGACAAAGCCCCAGACCGTTGCGATATCCGCCAGCCCCACCACGCCGGTCAGTAGTGCCAATGCGGCACCCAGCATGGCGCTCCAGCCAACGCCCAAACCTTTCGGCTGCCATATGACCAGGACGATGGTGGCGACGAAGATCAGCAGCGCAACCAGCACGGCTCAGACCTTGCCCACTTTCTGCGCACCCTTGGGGGAGGGGCGGGAGACAGGAAGACAGCGACTCTGGTCGCCGTTGCAGCAGTTGTGCGTCAGGAATTCGATCAGGCCATTCATGGCGTCGAAATCGGCGCGATAGCAGATGTGGCGACCTTGCGCCTGGCCCTGTATCAGGCGTGCCGCGGTGAGTTCCTTGAGGTGAAACGACAAGGTCGCCCCGGGCAGCGATAGCGTTTCGGCGATCTCGCCGGGCATCCGCCCCTCGGGACCGGCCTCGACCAGCAGGCGGAAGACGGACAGCCGCGTGGTTTGCCCTAGGGCGGCCAATGCGGTGGTTGCATTCTTTAGTTCCATGTTTCTAGAATACTGGAATGAAACCGAATGAAGCAATCACCTCGACGACATCCGACCTCGACAATCTTGTCCCAGCGGCGGTGGACATCCCCGCCCATGACAAGCTTGGTCTTCACGGGGCGACGCACCCGCCACGGATCCTGATCCTGTACGGCGCGTTGCGGCCGCAGTCGGTCAGCCACAAGCTCGCGCTGGAAGCAGAGAGGCTGCTGCGCCACTTCGGCGCGGAAACCCGGGTGTTCGACCCGCACGACCTGCCGATGGTGGACAGTGTGGGTGCGGACCACCCCAAGGTGCAGCAACTGCGCGAATGGTCGCAGTGGTCCGAAGGCCAGGTCTGGGTGAGCCCGGAGCGCCATGGCACGATGACGGCGGTGTTCAAGAACCAGATCGACTGGTTGCCGCTGGAGCTGGCCGGGGTGCGCCCGACCCAGGGCCGGACCCTGGCGGTGATGCAAGTGTGTGGCGGCTCGCAGTCGTTCAACGTGGTCAACGCGCTGCGCCAACTGGGTCGCTGGATGCGCATGGTCACCATCCCCAACCAGTCATCCGTACCGAAGGCCTGGCAGGAGTTCAACGACGACGGGCGGATGAAGCCCTCGCAGTACTACGACCGCGTGGTCGACGTGATGGAGGAGCTGGTGAAGTTCACCCTGCTGGTGCGCGACCGCAGCGACTATCTGACCAACCGCTACAGCGAACGCAAGGGCGACCTGGCCGCCGCGACGCTGGCCGCTGCCTCCGGCGCGGTTACCGTGCCCCCGGTTATGACGATCGCGCCCGCAACCTCGGCGGAGACCGCATTGGATGCCGACGTCGCTCAGCCCGCGCGAGCCGCATGTTGCGGGACCACATCGACCTGCAGCTGAGGAACCGGCCGTGAACGCGATGATCTATCACAACCCGAACTGCGGCACCTCGCGGAACACGCTGGCGCTGATCCGCCATGCGGGCATCGAGCCCACGATCATCGAGTACCTGCGGAATCCACCTGCGCGCGATCGCCTGATCGAGCTGATTGCGGCGGCGGGCCTGAGCGTGCGTGATGCTGTGCGGCAGAAAGGCACGCCATACGTGGAACTCGGGCTGGACGATCCGGCCCTGTCGGACGAGCAACTGCTCGATGCGATGTTGGCCGATCCGATCCTGATCAACCGACCGTTCGTGGAAACGCCGCTGGGCACCCGCTTGTGCCGACCCTCGGAGGTCGTGCTCGACATTCTGCCGGCAGTGACCCGTCCGTTCGCCAAGGAAGACGGCGAAGTGGTTATCGATCAGAGTGGTCATCGAGTCAGGTAGCAGGCCGGCGCCAGGCACCAAGGACGACCTGGCCGCGTCCCTGTTGGGGCGAACGGCTACGCTTGCATCGATGGGCGCGGCAGAGTCAGGCGCGCCCTGGTGCCGCCGTCGCTCCCGGGCGAGAGCTCGAGTGACCCGCCGTAGCGGCAGGCGATCGCCTCCACGATGGTCAGGCCCAGGCCGCTGCCGGTTCCGGCGCCGGTGATGCCTCCACGCCAGAAGCGTTCCTTGACGCGCGTGACATCAGGGCCGAGTCCCGGGCCGTGGTCGATGACGGTGAAAATTACGCTGCCCGGTACGGTGTCGATGACAACTTCCACGGCGGTGTCGGGCGGCGAATAGCGTACCGCGTTGTCAGTCAGGTTACGCAGGGCGGTGACGGCAAGCGCCGGTGGTATCGCGACCATCACCGCGGCGTCTTCAGCTCGGCGCACGATGCGTTTGGCGGCGCCCTCGGTGCCATCGGCGATCGCGCGGTCGAGTACCTGGTTGGCGTCAATGGCTTCGGACTGGTCAAACGACACGCGTCCTTCGACTCGCGCCAACAGCAGCAGCTGTTCCAGCGTGGAGCGCATGCGGTGCACGCCTTCTTCCGCATCCTCCAGGGCCTGCTCGTGGGTCTCGCCGCTGGTGATCCGCGCGACTTGCAGGTGGGTGTCGATCGCAGTCAGTGGGGTGCGCAGTTCGTGCGCGGCATCGTTGGTGAAGTGGCGCTCGCGCTGCATCGCCTCGGCGGTGTGGCGCAGGTGATGGTTGAGGGCGTCGGTCAGCGGCTGCAACTCGCTGGGCAGTGGACCTGCATCCAGCGGTGTAACGGCGTTGGGTTCGCGGGCGGCGACGGTGCGACGCAGCCGTTCCAGCGGCGACAGGCCCCGGCCAACCCCGAACCACAGCGCGAGCAATCCGCCGACGGCCGCGATCAGGAATGGCAGGCCGGCGGCGAGGGCGATGTTCTTGCGCAGCTCGTCGCGTTCGTCCATGCGGTCGGCCGTGGTAATGCTGAAGTGGTCGGTCTGCAAGGTGTAGGTACGCCAGTAGGTGCCGTCGGCCAGGCGGGTGTCGTAGCCCGGGGTGCTGCCGTCCAGCGGCAACCCGGCGGCGCCGCGGGTGGTGGCGATGACCTCGCCGCGTAATGAGCGCACCTGGCAGGCCATGCTGCGGTTGCCGGGCACCGTCACTGCCTGGTCGATCGCGAGGTTGCCACCCTCCTGCGGCGTCAGCGATTGCTCGATCAGCCCCGAGACCATGCGCGTGGACATCGCCAGCCGGTCATCCAGGGTGCGCTGCAGGCTATGGTCGAGGTCACGCAGCATCCATAGCGCCGCTGCTACCCACAACACCGTCAGGGCGAGGCCGATACCCAGCGCCAGTCGCAGTCGCAGGCTCATGACAGCGGGCTCATGACGGCATACCGCCAAAGCGGTAGCCGATGCCGCGGACGGTTTCCACCACGCCGGCGCCGAGTTTGCGCCGCAGGTTGTGGATGTGGACGTTGACCGCATTGCTGCCCACATTCTGCTCATAGCCGTACAGGCTGTCCTTGATCTGGTTGGCGGACAAGCAGCGGCCGCCGGCTTCCATCAAGGCGGTGAGCAGGGCCGTTTCGCGCCGCGACAGGGACAAGGGTTCACCGGCCAGCCAAGCCTCGCCGCTGGCGGGATCGATCGCCAGTCGGCCGGATTCGAGCAGGTTGACGCTGCGCCCGCCGGCGCGCCGCAACAGGACGTGCAGGCGGGCGACCAGTTCGCCCAGATCGAACGGCTTGACCATGTAGTCGTCCGCGCCGCCCTGGAGACCGGCGATGCGGTCTTCCACGGCGTCACGGGCCGTCAGCAGCAGGATGGGCAGCGTATGGCCGGCATCGCGCAGGCGCAGCAGCAACTCGGTGCCATCGGCATCGGGCAGGCCCAGATCGAGAACCATGACGTCCAGGTGCCCGGTGGCTGCCGCCGCCTCGGCCTGGCCGGCAGTGCCCACGGCGTCTGCGGTGATGCCGTGCGACCTCAGGCCCGCGACGATCCCGCGGGCGATCAGCGCGTCATCTTCGACTACCAGAACTCTCATTTAATGCTCACTTAATCGGCATGCGCCACCATTGGCGGATGCTTAGTGTTGGTCCATTTCCCATGTCACTGGTCGTGCTGCTGATTGCGCTGGCGTCTGCGGTGCTGTCGGCGCGCTGGTTGCACCGCCGCACCGTCGATGGTGGCCCGACGGCCGGTTCCGGATCAGCCGGTTCCGCATCAACTCGTTCTGGATCAGCCCGCCCAGGTTCGATCATCGTGGACATGGCATTCATCGGGGTCGTCGTGGCCCGGGTCGCCTTCATCGTCCAGTGGTTGCCGCAATACCTGGAAGATCCATGGTCGATGGTACGCATTGGCGATGGCGGTTTTACGCTCTGGGCCGGTATTGTCGCAGCGATCGGATGGGGTGTCTGGCGCATTCGAAAGCTGCCGTCACTGCGTCGTCCGCTGGCGGCCGGTGTGGTGGCGGGCCTGCTGTCATGGGCCTTCCTCGGCGGCGCCCTGACGCTGCTGCAGCATTCATCGGCAGCACTCCCAACCACGGCGCTCAACACCCTGGATGGCGGCTCGACCAGCCTGCAGGCAATGTCCGGCCGGCCGATGGTGGTCAACCTGTGGGCCACCTGGTGCCCGCCGTGCCGGCGCGAGATGCCGGCACTGGCACAGGCGCAGCAGCAGTACGCCGATGTCAGCATCGTCCTGGTCAACCAGGGCGAAGGGCCCGACGAGATCCGGGACTACCTGCGGGCGGAAGGCCTGGTGCTGGATAATGTGTTGCTGGACCCGTTTTCATCGGTGATGCAGCAAGTGGGTTCGCGCGGCTTGCCGACCACGCTGTTCTTCGATGCCAATGGCACTTTGGTCGATACCCACATGGGCGAGTTGTCCGCGGCGAGCCTCACCCAGAAACTGCAGCGCTTCGAGCTTGGCGCGCCTGCCGACCCCTCCGAGGAGATGCCGTAATGGCTCGAATTACCCCACACTGGCTGTTGCTGTCTTCGGCCTTGTTGATGGTCACCGGTTGCAGTCAGGCGCAGGAGCGGCCGGCGCCGATCCAGGCGCTGGAGGCCCAGGGGCTTGAAGTCATCGGTGAATTCGACGCGCCATCCGGGCTGAGCGGCTATGCCGGCCTGGCTGGCCAGAATCCCATCGCCGTCTACGTGACCGAAGATGGCCAGCACGCGCTGGTCGGCTCTCTGGTCAATGCCAAGGGTGAGGATGTCGGTGCGCAAGCGGTGAAGGAACTGGTGATGAAGCCGATGACCGAGCGCTCCTGGGACAAGCTGGAGGTCTCGACCTGGATCGCCGACGGCAAGGCGACGGCGCCGCGCGTGGTTTACACCTTCAGCGACCCGAACTGCCCCTACTGCAACCGTTTCTGGGAAGCCGCCCGGCCGTGGGTGGACTCCGGCAAGGTGCAACTGCGCCACGTCATGGTCGGCGTTATCCGCCAGGACAGTGCCAACAAGGTGGCCGCGATACTTGCCGCGCCTTCACCCGAAGCGGCATTGGCCAATAACGAGCGCGCGTTCGCGAACGGTGGCATCAAGCCGGCCGCAACGGTGCCGGCAGCCGTACGCAAGAAGCTCGACTCCAACCAGCTGTTGATGCTTGAGATGGGCTTCCAGGGAACACCCGGCATCCTGTTCCTCGATGCCGAAGGGCTGCTGCAGCGCCGCGCCGGGATGCCACGCCCGGAAGACCTGGCCACCGTCCTGGGCCCGCGTTGATGAGTTGATATCACGTCTCCGGTACTTGCCAACAGCTCAAGTCCTGACTCTCTGATTGGCGCCGCTCAAACAATCCCGGTCGCATAGAACACGCCGATGATCACCATCACCGCCAGGGTCTTGATGATCGTGATCGCGAAGATGTCCTTGTAGGCCTGCCGGTGGGTCAAACCGGTCACCGCGAGCAGGGTGATCACCGCGCCGTTGTGGGGCAGGGTGTCCATGCCGCCGGACGCCATCGCGGCGACGCGGTGCAGCACTTCCATCGGGATCCCGGCGGCATTGGCATTGGCGATGAAGGTGTCGGCCATCGCCGCCAGGGCGATGCCCATGCCGCCCGATGCGGAGCCGGTGATGCCGGCCAGCGCCGTCACGGTGACCGCCTCGTTGATCAATGGGTCGTCAATCGTGCTGAGCGCATTGGCGACGACCAGGAAGCCGGGCAGGGCGGCGATCACGGCGCCGAATCCATACTCCGAAGCGGTGTTCATCCCGGCCAGCAAGGCGCCGCCGATCGCATCCTTGGTGCCGGTCGCGAAGCTGGTAATGACCGGCTTCCAGGCAAAGGCGATCACGCTGATGATGCCGACCAGCAGGGCGCCCTCGACCGCCCAGATCGCGGTCACCGAAGCGATGGTCTGCACGATGGGTGCGGCGTCGCCGATTACTGCCGGGTCGAACGAATGGCTCTCGCCATAGAACCGCGGGATCCAGATCGTGAACAGCTTGTTGGCGACACCGACCAGCACCAGCGGCAGGATCGCGATGAACGGATTGGCGAGGTGGCCGCCGGTGAAGGGAACCGGCTCGTTGACCAGAACCGCATCACCCGCGTAACCCTCGCCGGCCTTGAGCGCGACGCGCCGGCGCCAGTCGAGGTAGGCCAGTCCGACGGCTAGGATGAACACGCCGCCGATGGTGCCCAGCCACGGGGCGGCCCAGGTGTTGGTGCCGAAGAATGTGGTCGGGATGATGTTCTGGATCTGCGGCGTGCCGGGCAGGGCGTCCATGGTGAAGGTGAACGCACCGAGCGCGATGGTGCCGGGGATCAGCCGTTTCGGGATGTCGCTCTGGCGGAACAGTTCCGCGGCGAACGGGTACACCGCGAACACCACCACGAACAACGACACGCCGCCGTAGGTCAGCACCGCGCAGACGACCACGATCGACAGGATCGCCCGGCTCGCGCCAAACATTCGGATGGTCGCGGCGACGATTGCCTTGGAGAAACCCGACAGCTCGATCACCTTGCCGAAGATCGCGCCGAGCAGGAATACCGGGAAATACAGTTGCAGGAAACCGACCATCTTGGCCATGAACAGGCCAGTGAACATCGGCGCGACCAGGCTTGGCTCGGTCAGCAGTACCGCCCCCAACGCCGCCACCGGGGCGAACAGGATCACGCTGTAACCGCGGTAGGCCACGAACATCAGGAACGCCAGTGCGCCCAGCACGATCAGGAAATCCATACGCCACACCCCAAGCCAGACCAATGGGGATGGAGTGTCCGCGTCGGGCCTCCATCGGGGCATTGTCCGAAGGTACAACTGTTCCGACGGGCGTCCTCTCCTAATCTTGCTGCCATGACGGCATGGGTCCGTCACGCAATCCGTATTCGACAGTTTCCAGGGGAGACACCGCATGTACCGCAAGCAATTGACCGTCGCCATCGTTGCCGCATTGCTCGCGCCATGTGCCTGGGCGCAGTCGTCCACAAGCCCGACGAGCGAGGATGCCGCACCGGACAACCAGGCGTTGACGCTGGACAAGGTCACGGTGACCGCGCGCCGGCGCGCCGAATCGCTCCAGGACGTGCCGGTGGCTGTCACCGCCTTCACCGAGGATTCGCTGAAGGATCTGCAGGCCAGTGACGTGACCGGCCTGCAGGGAGCGGTGCCCAACCTCAATATCGTCCAGGGCCGCGGCTCGGCCAACAGCACCAACGTGTTCATCCGCGGCATCGGCCAGCCCGACGCGCTGCAGACCTTCGACCCGGGTGTCGGCATGTATGTCGACGACATCTACTACTCGCGCATCAACGGCTCGATGTTCTCGCTGTTCGATATAGCCCAGATCGAAGTGTTGCGCGGTCCGCAGGGCACGCTTTACGGCAAGAACTCCACCGGCGGTGCGATCAAGGTCACCACCAAGGATCCGTTCGACTACACCGGGGGCTCGGTCGAGTTGACGGCCGGCGACTACGGTCGCCTGGAAAGCCGCTTCTATGTCGCCCACCAGCTGAGCGAGACGGTCGCCGCCAGCCTCGCCGGCGCCTTTGTCCGCAACGACGGCTATGTCCGCGACCCCGATACCGGCCGCCATTTCAACAACGACGACACCCAGTCGCTGCGCGCGAAGTTCGCCTTCCGTCCGAGTGATGGGTTCCGCGCCACGTTGTCACTGGACCACAGCAAGCAGGACGTTGCGCCGACCCTCGGCCGGCCGATGGCGCCACTGATGCAGACTGACCTGGCGTTTGGCCCGGTCGTGCTGCGCCCGGCGGAGACGGGTGAGTGGGACTACCGCTCCCGCACCTCGTTTGCCCCGCCGGGACACGGCCAGAGCCTCGAACACTCCGGCGCGTCGCTGGCGATGGAGTGGGACCTGAATTCCCAGTGGCTGTTCAAGAGCATCAGTGCCTACCGCGAACTATCGACCCATTCGTTCATCGACATCGACGCCTCCGAGTTCGAGCTCGGCGATGTACTGGTGGCGCTGGACCAGGACCAGGTCAGCCAGGAATTCCAGTTGCAGTACGACAACGGCGACAACCTGCAGGCCACTTTCGGCGCCTACTACATGCGCGAGAACGTGCCGTCGCACCAGGAGGCCTATGCCGATGACCTGTTCGCCAATGCTGGCGTTCCGGTGGACTTTTTGCGCACGATCGACGACGACCTGACCACCACCAGCATTGCCGCGTTCGCCCATGCCAGCTGGGAGTTCGTGCCGACCTGGTCGCTCGCCGCCGGGGTGCGCTGGACCCGTGACAACAAGGAATACGACCGCACCACCAGCACTTTCTGGAATTCCACTTCATTGTTTGGTGGCTTCCTGCCGTTCCCGGCGCTGAACGAGACCGTCGCCTTCAGCGCGGAGGCGGACTGGACTGCGGTGACGCCGTCGCTGAGCCTGCAAAAAGCCTTCAGCGACAATGTGATGGGCTACGTATCGGCCAACCGCGGCTTCAAGTCGGGCGGCTTCAACGGCCGCGCCAACACCGTCTATGACACCCTGAACGCCGAATACGACCCCGAGTACGTCTGGACTTACGAGGTCGGGTTGAAGGCGAGTTCGTCCGACAATCGGTTGCGCGGCAGCGTGGCGGCATTCAAGAGTGATTACAGCGACTTCCAGGCGCGGGTCTCGCAGGACGTCGGCACCTTCCCGGTACTCAACGCCGCCGAGCTCGACATCAGCGGTATCGAGTTCGAGGGCATCGCGTTGCTGGGCGAGTCGACCACCCTCAGCGCGCAGTTGGGCTGGCTGGACGCGAAGTACGCACGGTTCGATGACTTCCGCCTGGATCCCACGTACCCCGGCTACGACCCGGCGCTGAACCATGATCACGTGCCGTTCTCGCCGGAGTTCACCGGGCGCGTCGCGCTGCAACATGGGTTCCAGCTGGATGGCGCGGGCATGCTGACCCTGGGCGCAGACATCTCGTACCGCGCCGACACCTGGCTGTCGGTGGACAACCGCGACGTGCTCAAGCAGGACGCCTACACCGTGGCCGGCGCCTATGGCGTCTGGGATTCTCCGGCCTACGTTTGGCAGGTCCGTGCCGGTGTGCGCAACCTGACCGACGAGGTCTACATGACCGAGGGCCAGGAGTTCGCCAGCGTCGGCAACATCCAGACGGCGTACTACGGCCTGCCACGGAACTACTACCTGTCGGTGCGCTACAACTTCTGACCGGTATCCATCCGGCAACCCGCTTCCGGCTGACCCCCGGTCCGGCGGCGGCGGGCTTCGGCTCGTCGTCGCTGTTTTGTTTTTGGGTATCCTCGCTGCATGCTGAGTCTGACCACTGTCGCCCTGGCAAGCCTGGCCTGGCTTGCATTGATGTTCGGCGCCGCGCTGTACGGCGAGCGCCGTCCGGCCGCGTTCGCGCGGCACTGGCGACATGTCTACGCGTTGTCGCTGGCGGTGCACTGCACCTCGTGGACGTTCTACGGCACCGTTACCCAGGCCGCGCGCTACGGTTGGCCGCTACCACCGACGTTCCTGGGCGCGATCGTGCTGTACGCGCTGGCGGTCGGCTTCATGATCAAGCTGGTGCGGCTGGCGCGCGAGACCAACGCCACCTCGATCGCCGACCTGATCGCCACCCGACTGGGCAAGGATGCGTGGCTGGCGGCGACGGTCACCCTGGTGGCCGCGCTGGGCCTGATTCCCTACATCGCGCTGCAGTTGAAGGCGGTGGCGATGAGTTTTGCCTTGCTGACCACCAGCGATGCCGGCAGTACTGCGGCGGCCTGGCAGGACAGCGCGTTGTACGTCGCCCTGGCGATGGCGGTGTTCGCAATGCTGTTTGGCACCCGGCGCGCGAGCGCGACCGAGCACAATCGCGGGCTGGTGCTGGCGATCGCGTTCGAGTCGTTGTTCAAGCTGGCCGCGATGCTGGCCATTGGGGTATTCGTCTGGTTCGGCCTGGATATCGGATCCGCGGCGGGCCTGGAGCAATTGCAGGGTCAACTGCCTGCGGCGACCCCGGCCGAGCCATCCGGCGGCTTCGTGCCGCTGGTACTGCTGGGTGCATTGGCGATGTTCATCCTGCCGCACCAGTTCCATATCGGCGTGGTCGAATGCCGCGACGAGGACGACGTGCGCACCGCACGCTGGCAGTTCCCCTTGTACCTGGTGTTGATCGCGCTGCCGGTACTGCCACTGGCGACCGCCGGTGCGGCGCTGCTGGGCGATAGCGTGCCATCGGACATGTACGTGCTCGCGTTGCCGTTGTCGCAGGGCCACGAAGGCTTGGCGCTGTTCGCATTCCTGGGCGGCCTGAGCGCCGCCACGGGGATGGTCGTGGTCAGCACCCTGACCCTGGGCCTGATGATTGGCAACCACTGGTTCGCGCCGGGGTTGTTGCGTGGAGCGTGGTCGCGCAACGACGGCAGCGACCTGCGCGGCAGCGTGTTGTTGCTGCGTCGCGGCGGCATCATGGTGATCATGCTGCTGGCCTGGGGCTACAGCCGTCTGGTCGGTGGCAGCGAGGCGTTGGCGGATGTCGGTGCGGTGTCGTTCTCGGCGCTGGCGACGCTGGCGCCGGCGTTGGCGTTCGCGGTGTGGCGACCGCAGACGCCGCCGCGCGCCGCCGTGATCGGCGTCGCGGTCGGGTTTGCGGCGTGGGCCTGGGTACTGCTGTTGCCGACGATGTTCGAGCTGGGCGGCAGGCCACCGGCGTGGATCGAGTCCGGACCTTTCGGCGTGGCCCTGTTGTCGCCCGATGGGCTGTTTGGATTGACCGGTTGGAGCCGGCTCGGACGAGCCGTGGGGGCGAGCCTGTTCCTGGGGACGATCGCCACGGTGTTGGGCTGGATCTGGCGACGCGATACACCGCGTCAAAGCTATCGTGGACTGGATGCGAAGACGCTCCGGGATGCGAGCCTGCGGTTCCTGCCACGGGAAAGGGTGCTGCAGTTGTTGGATGGCGTACCAGCGGTTGGCGCGGTGCCAGTGCCGATCGAGGCCGGGATCGAACGTGAGCTGGCGGCGGTGTTGGGTTCGGCATCGGCCCGGGTGTTGCTGGATGCCGCCCGCAGTGAGGGCGGCCGCGGCCTGGATACCGTCGCCGCAATCGTCGGCGAGGCTTCGGCCGACCTGCGCTTCAACCAGCGGGTTCTGGAGGCCGCCTTGCAGAACATGAGCCAGGGCATCAGCGTGGTCGACGCGCAGTTGCGTCTGGTGGCATGGAACCGGCGCTACGCCGAGCTGTTCCAGTATCCCGCCGAGCTGCTGCAGGTGGGCCGGCCAATCGCTGACCTGTCGCGTTGGGCGCTGGGGAAACTGCCTCCCAAGGGCGACCTCGAACGGGCGCTTGAACGACGCCTGGCGTTCATGCGCGCCCGTACCCCACACCTGAGCGAACGGGTACTGCCCGACGGCAACATCATCGAGATCCGCGGCAACCCGATGCCCGGCGGAGGATTCGTCGCGACCTTCACCGATGTCACTGATTTTCGCCATGCCGAGAGGGGCCTGTTGCAAGCCAACGAAACCCTGGAGCAGCGCGTGGCCGAGCGAACCGCCGATCTCCAGGTAGCCACCCGCGAGGCCGAGCGCGCCAACGATGCCAAGAGCCGCTTCCTGGCCGCCATCGGCCACGACCTGATGCAGCCCTTGCACGCCGCGCAGTTGTTCACCGACGCGCTGACCACCCAGCTGGCCGGGCAAACCCAGCGCGACGTGCTGGCGCAGATCGGCGGTGCGCTGGATTCCACCAGTGACCTGCTGACCGGGCTGCTCGACATGTCGCGGCTGGAGGCGGGTGGGCTGGTACCCGAGCTACGGGATTTTCCGTTGGCCGAGGTGCTTGAGCCGCTGGCCTCGGAGTTCAACGCGATTGCCGCGGCGCGGGGACTGCGGTTCCGTTTCGTGCGCACCAGTGCCTGGGTCCGCAGTGACCCCCAATTGCTGCGCCGCGCGCTGCAGAACTTCCTTGCCAATGCGGTTCGCTATACCGACGCCGGCGGCATCCTGTTCGGGGTTCGCCGCGACCACGGCGGCCTGCGGATCGAGGTGCATGACACCGGGTCCGGTATCGACCCGGCGCTGCAGGATGCGATCTTCGAGGAGTTCCGGCGTGGCGAGAATGCCCCGGGGCAGGGCCTCGGCCTGGGGTTGTCGATCGCCGATCGAATCGCCCAGTTGCTGCATGCTCCGTTGACGTTGCGCAGTACGCTGGGCCGGGGCACGGTGTTCGCGATGCGGGTGGTGCAGGCCCCGACGCCGGCTGCGGTGGTCGCGCCCCGTGCCGTGCGCAGTCTCGCCAGCCTGCGGGTGTTGCTGGTCGACAACGACCCCCAGGCGCTGGATGCACTTGCCGGGGTGTTGCGCGGCTGGGGCTGCGAGGTGGCGGCGGCGGTGGATCGCGAGAGTGCGGAGCGGCAAGTGGTGGAGGCTCCCGCGTCGCTGTGGTTATTCGACTATCACCTGGACCACGGCGATACCGGTATCGCGCTGGCTGCCTACCTCGGTGAACGGCATGGTCCGCGTCCGACCCTGTTGCTCAGCGCCGATGGTACCCACGCGGTGCGCCGGGCCGTGCTGGAAGCGGGCTATTCGCTGCTGGCCAAGCCACTCAAGCCGTTGGCGCTGAAGTCGGTGCTGGATCGGCTGATTGCCGCCACCGAGATACGTCCCGCTGCCAGGATCTAGGAGCGACGTCTCCCAAGGGGGCTTCCTTCGGGGCGTCAGTCCGCGATTCGGCGCGACGGATCGGTCAGCTCCAACTCGCGCAGCACCACGCCAGCCTGGGTCCGGTTGCGCACCCCGAGGCGTTCGAAAATGGCCGACAGATGCGCCTTTACCGTGCGTTCCTGTACGTCCAGCCGATCGGCGATCTGCTTGTTCAGCAAGCCCTGGGCGACCAGGGTCAGCACCCGGAACTGCTGCGGCGACAGGCTCGCCAGCCGCGCGGCGAGGTCGGCGTCATCCCGGGAGCTTTGCGTCCGCGAGACAGCGGCCCGCAATGATGGCGGCAGCCACTGCTCACAGCCGAGCACGGCGCGGATCGCGTCGCGCAGTTCGTCCAGCCCGGAACTCTTGGGCAGGTAGCCCGCGGCACCATGGTCGAGCGCGCGACGCACCACCCGTGGATCGTCGTTGGCCGACACCACCACGACGGCGACACCCGGGTACTGCGCACGAATCGCGGCAAGGCCGGCCAACCCGTGGTTGCCGGGCATATGCAGGTCGAGCAGAACCAGGTCGACATCGGATTGCGCTTCCAGCACGGCCAGCACGCCATCCAGCGATTCGGCTTCGTGTACCGAGATATCCTCGACCGCATCCACCGCAGCGCCGCGCAAGGCGGCCCGGAACAGGGGGTGGTCGTCGGCAATGAGCAAGGTGGGCATCGGACGATTTGTCGGACAGGTAGTAGCTCAGCCTAGCAAGCGGCCGGGAATTGCGGACGGTACGAAAGTACGATGGCGGCGAGCACCGGTCTTGCTAAGGTCGGCAAATGAACCTTTCCATGCTTGAGTTATCCGTGGTTGCCGCCTTGGCCGTGTTGGCCGGTTGCGCGACACCTGCCCATCACACCGGGAGCACGCCTGTCGACGTCAGTTCCGCCAACCAGTCCGACGCGACGGCATTCGGATCGATACGAGTCAGCGAGCATCGCGGCCCCGATGATGATCTGCTGACCGCAGGTCTCGGTCTGGACGGCTTGCGCGCGATGACCCCGCCGTCATTCGCCGACCCGGCTGCGCCGACGGTCGAGGAAGTGCGCCGTCGTGCGATGTGGAGCAATTGGCGTGGCATCGCCGACCTGGCACCGGGCGGGGGCTATGGCGAGCTTTACGGCAGCGTCGCGTCGGTACCGGGTCGCGAGTACCAGGCATTCGCACGGATCACTGACGCGAGCCAGCCGCATCGCGTGCTGGTGCAGGTACCCGACAACTTCGACCATGAGACCCGCTGCATTGTGGTGGCGCCGGCGTCGGGGTCGCGCGGAGTGCTCGGCGCGATCGCGGTTGCGGGGCCGTGGGCGTTGCCGAAGGGTTGCGCGGTCGCCTATACCGACAAGGGTGGCGGCAACGATTACTTCGACCTGGATGCAGGGTTGGGGGTCCGGCTCGACGGAACCGTGGGCAGCCCGGACGAGGGCCTGGCCTTCGTGCCGGAACCGGCGACGGGTCACGGCGTCGCGGTCAAGCATGCGCACTCGCGTGACAACCCCGAGGCGGACTGGGGCCGGCACGTAAAGCAGGCTGCCGAGTTCGCCCTGCTGGCGCTGGACCGGGCATTCCCGGACTCGCCCGCGTTCCAGTTCGACAACACCACGGTGATCGCGGTCGGACTGTCCAATGGCGGCGGCGCGGTGTTGCGCGCGGCCGAGCTTGACGGTGACTGGCTGGATGCGGTGGTGGCCGGTGAGCCGAACGTGCAAGTGGCAGGTGCGCGCCCGTTGTATGACTACACCACCGAGGCGGCGTTGCTGATGCCCTGTGCGTTGCCAGCGCTGGGCATCCCGCCGATGCCGACGGCCGCGGCCCAGTGCGAGGCGTTGGCCGAAGCCGGTCTGGTGACGGGCGCGACCATCGAAGAGCAGCAGAAGTCTGCGTACGACACCCTGCACGCGAATGGCTGGACCGCCGCGGCATTGCGGGCCGGCTCAATCAGCGTGGCGTTCGATTTGTGGCGCTCGGTGGCGGTGACCTACGCGTCCACCTATGGTCGCTACGGCGTGGCCGAGCATCCGTGTGGATATTCGTTTGCCGCGCAGGCCCCGGAGGGCGCGCCACGCGCCGCGACGGCTGTCGAACGCGCCGCCTGGTCGGCGGATGGTGGTGGTATCCCGCCCGGAGCCGGTGTCGCCATCATCGCGCCGGCGCTCGATCCCGACGCCCCGTTGGCTCAGCTGCAATGCCTGCGCGGGTTGTGGGACGGCGAAGGTGCGGACGCCGAACGCGTACGCGATGGCATCGCTGCCGTGCGCGCCAGCCTGCCGCGCGCGGACCTGCCGATCATGGTGATCCACGGGCTCGACGACGGCCTGATCCCACCGGCGTTCAGCAGCGCGCCGTATGTCGCCGCCGCGCAGGCCGCGGGTCGCGACGTGCACTACTGGCAGGTGCGCAACGCACAGCATTTCGATGGATTCCTCGGCCTGCCGGTCTACGGCGCGCAGTACCTGCCGTTGCTGCCGTACGTCCATGAGGCACTGGATCAGACCTGGGCGCATCTGCAGGCAGGAGCACCGATGCCGGCAGACGCCGTGATCGAGACCATCCCGCGCGGCGCGGGGAATCCGTTGGAAGCACGCCACCTGGCGATTCCACGCTGATCGCCGTCGCCTGATGATCGAATGCCGCGCGCGGCGGCATTCGATCAAGCACTACCGATGCTCAGGCGCCGCGCGAACCCCCGCGTCCGCCACTGTGTGGCCCGCCCTGGCGCGGACCACCCGGACCGCCGGAACGATTCCCACCGGGTTTGTTGCCCGGTCGACCGCCCGGTGCCCGTGCGCCCGGATTGCCGCCGGGAGCGCGCGAACTACGTGACTTGTCGCCGTAGGGATTGAACCCGCCCGGGTTGGCATGATCAGACGGAAAGCTCGGCGAACTGGCAGGGCCGCGCTCGCTGCGTCCCTGGCCGCCGCCCGGACGACCAGCGCCCGGACGACCCGCGCCGCCCGGACGCCCATGACCGCCACCCGGCTTGCCATACGGCTTCGGGGTGCGGCCATCCGCGTTGCGGTGACCGGTGGGGCCGGTATTCACGCCGTCAGGCACGTACCAACTGCGGAATGCGGCGGGGTTGCCGTCCGGCAATGGCTTCTGGCCCTTGGGAGCGCGTTGCTTGAAGGGCTTTTGCGACTGCTTGGCGGCGGCTTCACCGCTGACGGTCAATCCGCCATGCCGCTTGGGCGCGCCACGGCCGCGACCACGGTCCTCGCGAACATTGTCGAAACGGCGCAACTCGCGGCCCTCGTCGGCCGAAGTGACATGGCCACCGACGTAGCCGGGACTCTGTGCCCTGCCAGTGAGGTTGATGGTCGAGCGGGCCGCCTTGCGTTGGCCAATCACCGGCTGCAGGGTCAGCGCGGACGGTGCGCCGTCTTCCAGTCCCAAGCCCTTGCGCAGGCTCTCGACACGCTCGGTGGTCAGCTCCTGCGACTGGCCGCGCAGCAATTCGCGGGGCAGGTCGACCGAGCCGTATTTGATCCGCTTCAGGCGGCTGACCTGACACCCCTGTGATTCCCACAGGCGACGCACTTCGCGGTTGCGTCCTTCCTTCACCACGACCCGGAACCAGTCGTGCGAGTCCGCACCGCCGATGCGTTCGACCTCATCGAACTTTGCCGGGCCGTCCTCCAGTGCGACGCCACGCTTGAGGCGGTCGGCAGTGGAATCTTCAACGTGGTCCTGGCCTTCGGGCGCGCGCACCCGGCAAACGTACTCGCGCGACACCTCGAACGAGGGGTGCATCAGGGTATTGGCCAGCTCACCATCGGTGGTCAGCATGAGCAGGCCGGTGGTGTTGATGTCCAGACGGCCGATCGCGATCCAGCGCGCGCCCTTCAGGGCGGGCAGGGCGTCGAAGATGGTCGGACGGCCTTCGGGATCTTCACGCGTGGTGACCTCGCCCTCGGGCTTGTTGTACATCAACACCCGGGACGCTTCGGTCAGCGCGCTGGCGATGAAGTGGCGGCCGTCGATCTCGACCTTGTCGCCACTGCCGATGGATACACCGACCTGGGCAACCTCGCCATTGACCTTGACCAGGCCATCGGCGATGCGTTGTTCCAGTGCCCGGCGCGAGCCGAGACCGGCTTGCGCGAGCACTTTGTGCAGCCGTTCCTGCATGCGCACAGCGGGGTTGTCACCGGCGTCGTTGCCGTGCTTGAGGGAAAGCTTTCCGCGGGTTTCTTCAGTCATTTCTGTTGCTCCGACGAGACCAGCAAGGCGTCGTCTTCTTCGAGTGGTGCGGTTCCCGGCATCGCGTCGATGGCCGGGTTGGCGGTGGTGGGTTCGTCTGCATCCCGTGCGTCCTGCGCGGGGGCAGTGTCGGTAGCGGTGTCGTCGACACCGATGCTTCCGGCATCGATTGTCTGTGGTGGGTTTGGCGCGTCCTTGTCGTTGAAGCGCAGTTGTGGCTCCAGCTCGCCGATTTCCTTCAGCTCCGACAGCGGCGGCAACTCGTCCAGCCGCTTGAGTCCGAAGTAGTCCAGGAAACCCCGGGTGGTGCCAAACAAGGCCGGCCGACCGGGGACATCCCGATGGCCGACGACGCGGATCCATTCGCGTTCTTCCAGCGCCCGGATGATGTTGCTGCTGACCGCCACGCCGCGCACCTGCTCGATCTCCCCGCGGGTGACCGGTTGCCGGTAGGCGATCAACGCCAGCGTTTCCAGCGTGGCGCGGGTGTAGCGGGTCTGGCGCTCGGTCCACAGGCGCGCGACCCAGGGGTGGACGTCGGCCTTGACCTGGTAGCGGAATCCCGACGCCAGCTCCACCAGTTCGACGCCCCGATCGGCGCAGGCGGCCTGCAGCGTTTCCAGTGCCTGGGCGACGCTGCCAGTCGGGGACGGCTCACCGGTGGCGACGTCGGCGGCAAACAACTCGTTGAGCTGGGCCACCGTCAGCGGCTGGCTGGCGGCGAGCAATGCAGCCTCGACGATTCGGGTAATCAGGATTTGGTCCATGGATGATTCTATGGCGATGATTCTGTGGTGAAAAATAGCTTTGGGGCCGTGCGCGGGCGATGCCGCTCAGGGTGTGGCGTCGTCGTTGGCCGCCTGGTCGAACTCGTCGCTGAGCTGGATCTCCGACGGGTCGGTACCAAGCGCAAGTGACTTGACATAAATGGGCGCCAATGCGGCTTCCTGGACGATGTCGACCAACTGTTCCTTGGCCAAAGTGAGCAGGCCGAGAAACGTGACCACCACGCCGAGCCGGCCTTCGTGCACTTCAAACAGGCTCTCGAAACGGTGAAATGCGCCATCTTCCAGTCGCGCCAGAAGCTCCGCCATCCGCTGGCGCACGCTCAGCGCATCGCGCTTGATGGCATGTTCGGTGTACAGCTCGGCGCGCTTGAACACGTCGTGCAGGGCCAACAACATCTCGCGCAGGTCGACCTCCGGCGGCAGCTTGATTGATGCCCGATCCGGAACGAACGCGTTCGCAGGAACGGTATCGCGATCCTGCCGGGGCAGGGCATCGATGTCTTCGGCCGCCTTCTTGAAACGTTCGTACTCCTGCAGCCGGCGTACCAGTTCGGCGCGGGGGTCGTCTTCCACGTCCTCCTCGGCCATGGCGCGCGGTAGCAACATCCGCGACTTGATCTCGGCCAGGATCGCGGCCATCACCAGGTATTCGGCGGCCAGCTCGAAGCGCAAGTGATGCATGGCCTGGATGTAGTCGACGTACTGGCGGGTGATCTCGGCCACCGGAATGTCGAGGATCTCAAGATTCTGCCGGCGGATCAGGTACAGCAACAGGTCCAGCGGGCCTTCAAACGCATCGAGGATGACTTCCAGCGCGTCCGGAGGAATGTACAGGTCCTGCGGAATCTGCAGCACCGGCTGGCCATGCACCATTGCCAGCGGCATTTCCTGCTGGCGCGGTGGTACCAACCGTGAGGCGTCCCCATCCTGGACCAGCGTCAAATTTTGCATGCTCGCGTCGGGCGCGGGATCGTTTGTCATGCGGGGCCGACCCCCTCTGGGTCGTGGCGCTGCAATATCGGAAGAACGGAACACGGCCGGGGAAATCGTTCCAGCGACCCCGGTATACGCACCACGTGGCAGCGTGGCAGCAAACGGTTTCGGAAATCCCGGGCTTGGAGTGTCGCGCTGTGGCGTTGAACGTGGGCCGTGGAAGACAAGTGCCACGCTGGGCGCGCGGACGTCTTCGGCAAACGGCTCAGTGGCCTCAGGTTGATCGTAGGGTACGGGCTGGGGAAACCGCTGTCCAGCGGCTTTTGCGACAGTGTGACCTACAATTCAGCGACATCCAGGAGGAATACAGGCCATGTGGTACGTGATCGAGGGGTATGACGGTGACGATGTGCTGGCGCAACGAAAGAAGGCGCGGGCGGAACACCTCGCTAGGTTGACTGCGCTGCGTGACGCGGGCCGATTGTTGCTGGCCGGCCCGTGTCCGGCGATCGATGCACAAGACCCCGGCCCGGCGGGCTTCAGCGGCAGCGTGGTGGTGGCCGAATTCGAATCCCTCGAGGCCGCCCGTGACTGGGCGCAGGCCGATCCCTACGTGGGCGCGAAGGTTTACGTGCGCACCGAGGTGCGACCGTTCAACCCGGTATTGCCCTGACCACGGGGGCAGAGACAGATGCCGACTGATCCATAGAATCGGTATTGCCCCGCATCTGGCGAAAACATTGGGTGTAAAACGGTTAGAGTCGATTGAACGCTGGATCGAGGAACTGCTAATGAAGCCGTGTCCGCATCGTCTCCGCCGTCCGACCCCGAAGCTGCTCGCCTGTGCATTGGCCAGTTGTCTCGCGTTCGCCGCCCCCACCGTACTTGCGCAGAGCACCGCCGCCACGATCCGTGGCCAGGTCACCCTGGATGCGGCTCCGGCCGACAATGCCCAGGTGACGGCGACCAACCTGGCCAGCGGACTGACCCGTAGCGTCCAGTCTTCTGCCGACGGCCGCTATTCGCTGGCAGGACTACCACCAGGAAACTACCGGGTCGAAGTCACCGCCGGTGACCGCAGCAATTCCCAGGTGGTGACCGTGAGGGTCGGCCAGACGGCAACACTGGACCTGGCGGCGGGTGGGCTGGCCGAGACTGGCCCCTCGGGCGAGGCGACCGAAGTGGCGGCGGTGCAGGTCACGGCGCACGCGCTGGTGGAGACCAAGACCTCGGAGGTGGCGACCTACGTCAGCCAGAAGCAGATCGAGGCGTTGCCGCAGGTATCGCGCAACTTCCTGGCCTTCGCCGACACGGTCCCGGGCATGCAGTTCACGGGCTCCGGGGAGAGTGGTTACACCAGTCTGCGCAGCGGCGCCCAGTCGTCCAACGGCATCAATGTATTCATCGATGGCGTCGGCCAGAAGAACTACGTGCTCAAGGGCGGCATCAGTGGACAGGACAGCAGCCGGGGCAACCCGTTCCCGCAGCTGGCGATCGGCGAGTACAAGGTCATCACCTCCAACTACAAGGCCGAATACGACCAGATCAGCAGCGCCGCGGTGACGGCGGTCACCAAGTCCGGCGGCAACCAGTTCGACGGCAGTTTCTTCTGGGACCGCACGTCGGATCAATGGCGGGCGCCGACCGTGCGCGAGAGCCAGACCGGCGAGAAGGTGCCCTCGAGCGAGGAGCAATACGGCTTTGCCCTTGGCGGCCCCATCATCGAGGACAAGCTGCATTTCTTTGTCACCTACGAGGCCAAGGATTACTCCCAGCCACGTGAAGTGCGCATCGGCGAGAACTTCACCGTGGATCAGTTGCCCGCGCACCTGCGCCCGCTGATTGGCAATAACCAGGCCACCTTCAACGAGGACCTGTACTTCGGGAAACTGAGCTGGCAGGCCAGTGACAGCCAACTGGTCGAGTTGACCGCCAAGCATCGGGTGGAGGAGGGCCTGCTGCTCGATAGCGGGGTCAATACCGCCAGCCGCGCCAAGACCGACAACAACGAGGAGACGCGGATTGACCTGCGCCACCAGTTCAACGCCGAGAACTGGCTCAATGACGTCCATCTCACCTATGAGGAGAGCTATTGGAGCCCACGCTCGAACGTGATCGCGCCCGGCTACCTGCTCTACACCTGGCCACTGGACGATGCCGGCAATCCACAGGAGCGGCTGGTGCTGGCCTCCGGCGGTGGCAGCGATTACCAGGACAAGGGCCAGGAAGGGTACGGGCTGCAGAACGATTTCACGTTCCTGGGCTGGGCCGGCCACACGGTCAAGGCCGGCATCAAGTTCAAGAGCGTCGAGGTCAGCTCCTTGGAGCAACAGCCGTACAACCCGCAGTTCCGTTACGACATCGCCGGCGACCCGATGCTGCCGTACCAGGTCAACTTCAATGCCAGCACCGTTACCGGCGACCGCGCGATCAGCTCCCGCAACAAGCAGCTTGGTGTCTACGTGCAGGACGATTGGGAGGTCAACCAGCACCTGATCCTGAACCTCGGCCTGCGCTGGGATTACGAGCAGACGCCGGGGTTCCTGGATTACCAGACCGATCCGGGCATTGCCGCGGCGTTGCGCGACTGGAGCAACCTCGACGGCGCCAATTACGACATCGAGAATTTCATCTCCACCGGCAACAACCGCAAGGCGTTCAAGAATGCCTGGCAGCCACGGTTGGGGTTTTCCTACGACCTCAACGCCGACAGCCGCCACGTGATCTTCGGCGGAGCCGGCCGCTCCTATGACCGCAACCTGTTTGATTACCTGGCGCTGGAGCAGGCCAAGCACACCTTCCCCAGCTACCAGTACCGGTTCGACACCGCGCAACACCCCTGCGTGGTTGGCGTCGACAACTGCCTGGAATGGGACGCGGCGTACCTGGATCCGGACCGGCTGGCGCAACTGGTGGCGGCAAATCCCAACCAGGGGGTGGAAATCAACTTGATCGACAACGACCTGAAGACGCCCTATTCGGACCAGTACAGCCTGGGCATGCGCAACATGATCACCCTGGGCGGCCAGGACTGGGACAGCTCGGTCACCGTGGCCCATATCCGCAGCTACGACGGCATCTATTTCGCGCTGGGCAACCGTTATCCGAACGGTGACTTTCGCGACCCGGCCAAGCCCGACGCCACCTGGGGAAGCCAGCCGTGGGGCCATCCGATCCCGGGTTACGGCACCCTGCTGATTGCCCGCAATGGCATCGAGACCAAGCTCAACAGCCTGCTGGTATCGATGAACAAGCCCTATACCCAGGACTCGGGCTGGGGGGTGACCATCGCCTATACCTACAGTGACGCCAAGGAGAACCGCCTCAACGCGGCCAATGCCGACGAGCATTATCTGTTCGACTACGGCGACCTGGTGGGGCAGCCATTCCTGCGCTCGGTGGGGATCGCCAAGCATCGCCTGGTGACCACCGGCATCTACGATGCGCCGTGGGGGATCACCGTATCGGCGAAGCTGAGTCTGGCCAGTCCGGTCGCTCGCGATGCCACCAACTGCTACGCGGCGGCGACCTTCGACAATTGCTATTTCGATCCCTTCATCCCTGATGAGTCGATCGGGTTCAAGCAGTTCGACCTGGCGTTGCAGAAGGAATGGGATACCGGCAGCGAACTGCGCTTGTGGGCGCGCGCCGACCTGATCAACGCCTTCAACTGGCGCAACTGGACCGATTACGACAATTGGCGTGGCGGACCCGACGACCCCAACATGGCATTCGGGGACCGCAACGGCGACGGCATCCTGCTGCCAACGCGCACCTTCAAACTGTCGTTTGGCCTGGACTGGTAACGCATGACGGTATCGCCCGTTTCGCCGCCGGGAGCCATTGAGTCACGCCGTGGCGGCGCGGGCCGGCTGGTTGCAGCGTTGCTGTGTTCGCTGCTGCTGTTTGCGTGCAAACCAGCCGAGCCGCCGAAGACCTCGGTCGAGGCGCGCCAGGAGCAGATCCAGCAGGCACAACAGGTGCAGGTCACGCCGCCTGCCGAGCCGGTGGTGGAGGCGGTGCCGGAAAAGCCGGTGCTGCCCGAGCTGTTCGACGATATCGAGCGGCGTACGTTCCAGTTTTTCTGGGACACCACCAATGAGCGCAACGGCCTGACCCCGGACCGTTACCCGTCGCGCCCGTTTTCCAGTGTTGCCGCCATCGGGTTTGCACTGACCGCCTACCCGATCGGAATCGAGAACGGCTGGATCAGCCGTACCCAGGCACTCGACCGTACCCTCACCACGCTGAAGTTCCTGCGCGACATTCCCAGCGGAAAGGAGGCGACGGGCAACGGCGCATGGCACGGCTTTTTCTATCACTTCCTGGATATCGACAGCGGTGAGCGTTATTCCAGCTGGGTCGAGCTGTCCAGCGTCGATACCGGCCTGCTGATGATGGGCGTGCTGTTTGCACAGTCGTACTACGAGGGCGACGATCCGCGGGCGGTGGAGATCCGCGAGATCGCCGATGAGCTGTACCGCCGCGTTGAGTGGACCTGGCTGCAGCGCAACCCACCGTTGATATCGATGGGCTGGTATCCCGAGAGCGGCTTCATCGAGTACGACTGGAAGGGCTACGACGAGGCGATGCTGTTGTACGTGCTGGCGTTGGGCTCGCCCACCCACCCGGTGGAGCCGGAGGCATGGACGGTCTGGACCCGGACCTACAACGAGGTCTGGGGCGTCTATCAAGGCGAGGAATACCTGTCATTCGGCCCATTGTTCGGCCATCAGTTCAGCCACGTCTGGATCGACTTTCGGGGCATCCGGGATGAGTACATGCGTGAGCGCGGGATCGATTATTTCGAGAACAGCCGCCGCGCCGCCTACGCCCACCGCGCTTACGCCATTGCCAACCCGATGGGCTGGAAAGGGTATGGCGAGAACGTCTGGGGACTGACTGCCAGTGACGGTCCGCAAAACACCTTGCAGGAGTATGCCGGTGAGCAGCGCCAGTTCCACCATTACACCGCCCGTGGCGCGGGGTTGAGCATCAACTTCGACGACGGCACGATCGCGCCGACTGCGGCGATTGCGTCGCTGCCGTTCGCGCCCGAGATCGTGATCCCGGCAACGGTGGAGATGCACAAGCGCTACGGCGATTTCCTGTACTCGAGCTATGGGTTCCTGGATGCGTTCAACCCCAGCTTCAACTATGAGATCCCGTTGAAGAACGGACGCATCGTGCCGGGCAAGGGCTGGGTGTCCAGCGACTACATCGGGATCGACCAGGGGCCGATCCTGACCATGATCGCGAACTACCGCAATGATTTCGTCTGGGATGTCATGAAACGCAACAAGTACATCCGCGCCGGTCTGGAGCACGCCGGGTTTACCGGTGGCTGGCTGGCACCGGAGCCAGAGCCGACGCCCGCCGAAGAGGAAGCCGACGCTCAAGCCGGCGCCGCCCGCTCGATGGGGCAGGCCGAGGCACGTTCGCGGCGTCCGCCTGCCGAACCCGCCCCGGTACCGTTGCCGGTGCCGTGAGTGGCATGAAGATGCCAGAGTGAGCATGAAGCGGTGGATATCGGATACGGCCTGCGTCGGTAGCATTCTCTCGCTGGTCCTGGGCCTCTTGTTGCTGTCAGCCTGCGCGCGCCAGGACGACGGCCGTACCGTGGTCGAGTTCTGGGCGATGGGGTACGAAGGCGAAGTCGTCGCCGAACTGGTGCCCCTGTTCGAGCGCGAACACCCGCACATCCGCATTGCGTTGCAGCAACTGCCCGTGACCGCCGCCCACGAGAAGCTGTTGACCGCTTACGCGGGCGATTCCTTGCCGGATGTATGCGCGATTGGCAACACCTGGATTTCCGAGTTCGCGTTGCTGGGAGCGTTGACGGCGTTGGAACCGCACATCGTGGCGACCCCGCAACTCCAGCCGCAAGACTATTTCCCGGGTGCTTGGGACAGCGGCGTGGTGGATGGCCATACCTACGCGGTCCCGTGGTACGTGGAGACCCGCCTGCCGTTCTATCGGCGCGACCTGCTGCGCCAGGCAGGGATCGACCAGCCGCCCGCCAGCTGGGACGAATGGCGTACCGCGATGGCCGCGGTCAAGCAGATGGTCGGCCCCGACCGGTACGCGATCCTGTTGCCACTGAACGAGTCCGAACCGCTGCTCAACCTGGCCATGCAACAGCCCGAGCCGCTGCTGCGCGACGGTGGCCGCTACGGCAACTTCCGCAGCCCCGGGTTCAAGCGAGCGCTGGCGTTCTACAAGGAGATGTTCGACAAGGGCTGGGCACCGCAGGTCGCGAACACGCAGATTTCCAACGTCTGGGATGAGTTCGGGCGTGGCTTTTTCTCCTTCTACATCAACGGGCCCTGGAATATCGCCGAGTTCCGCAAGCGTCTGCCGGCCGAGCTGGCGGAGGCGTGGATGACCATGCCGCTGCCCGGCCCCGACGGCCCCGGTGCATCGGTGGCCGGCGGGGCCAGCTTCGTGATCTTCAGCGACTCCCCGCACAAGGACGCGGCATGGGAGTGGATCAGTTTCCTGTCGCGCCCGGAGATCCAGGCCCGTTTCCATGCCCGCACCGGTGACTTGCCACCGCGACGCAGCGCATGGCAAAGCGATGCGTTGGTCGAGGATGTCTACGCGCGTGCCTTCCGCGACCAACTGGAACGCGCCAAACCCACGCCGAAGGTGCCCGAATGGGAGCGCATCGCCAACGAGATGCTGGTGGTCAGCGAACGCATGGTCGCCGGCCGGCTGAGCGTGGATGAAGCCGCCACGGAGCTTGACCGTCGCACCGACGCGATACTGGAGAAGCGCCGCTGGATGCTGGACCGCGAAAGTGATCGCGACAACGACAACGGCCCGGCGCAGGTTGCGCCATGAAGTCCTCAACCGCCGGTTGGATCTTCGCCGCGCCCGCACTCATCGTCATCGGCCTGTTTTTCGGCCTGCCGGTGTTCGCCGCATTCGCGCTGAGCCTGACCGATTTCGACATCTACGCCCTGGCCGACATCGGCAACCTGCGTTTCGTGGGCCTGGGCAACTACATCGAGCTGCTGCAAACGCCGCTGTTCTGGAAGGCGCTGGGCAATACCCTGTACTTCGTGGTGGTCGGGGTGCCGCTGTCGATCGCGGTGTCGCTGGGCGCCGCGTTGCTGCTGCACTCGAAGCTCGGGCTGCTGAAGCCGCTGTTCCGCACGGCATTTTTCGCGCCGGTGGTGACCACGGTGGTGGCGGTGGCGGTGATCTGGCGGTACCTGTTCCATACCCGCTACGGACTGGTGAACTGGGCGCTGTCGGGGTTCGGCATCAACCCGGTCGACTGGCTCGGCGACCCGCACTGGGCGATGCCGACAATCATCGCGTTCGCGGTGTGGAAGAACTTCGGCTACAACATGATCATCTTTATCGCCGGCCTGCAGGCGGTCCCGGAGGATCTGTACGAAGCCGCGCGCATCGATGGTGCCTCGCGCTGGCGGCAGTTCTGGCATATCACCCTGCCGACGCTGGGGCCGGTGATGCTGCTGGTCACCATCCTGACCCTGGCCGGCTACTTCCAACTGTTCGCCGAGCCCTACGTGATGACCCAGGGCGGGCCGCTGCAGAGCACCGTCAGCGTGCTGTACCTGATGTACGAGGAGGGCTTCAAGTGGTGGAACCTGGGCAACGCATCGGCGGTCGCGTTCCTGTTGTTCGTGCTGATGACCACCATCACCAGCGCGCTGCTGTGGTTCGCGCGGCGCAAGGGAGCCGAATGATGCGGGCCGGGGAGGGCGCATGAGCCCGCGCATCGCCCAAAGCATCGTCAATGGCCTGATGCTGGCATTGGGGGTGTTGAGCCTGGCGCCGTTGCTGTGGATGGCGTCGGTGTCATTCATGCAGCCCGGGGAGGCCAGCAGCTTTCCACCGCCGTTGTTGCCATCCGCGGCGACGTGGGGCAACTATCACGAACTGTTCGCCAAGGCCGGGATGGGGCGCTACCTGTTCAACAGCTTCCTGGTGGCGACGCTGACCACACTGATCGCCGTGTTGCTCAACACCCTGGCTGGTTACGCCTTTGCGAAGCTGCGTTTTGCCGGCCGCGAGCCGGTGTTCCGGGTGCTGCTGGCGGCGCTGGTGATCCCGGCGCAGGTGGCGATGATGCCGCTGTTCCTGATGCTCAAGCAGGTCGGGCTGGTGAATACCTATGCCGCCGCGATCGTGCCCGGGATGGCGGGTATATTCGGCATTTTCCTGGTGCGCCAGTACGCGCGCTCGATCCCGGATGAACTTCTGGAGGCCGCGCGGATCGATGGCGCCGGCGAGTTCCGGATCTTCTTCCAGATCGTGCTGCCGGCGCTCAAGCCGATCCTGGTGACGCTCGCGATTTTCAGCTTCCTGGCCGCCTGGAACGACTTCATGTGGCCACTGATCGTGCTTAGTGATGCCGATCTGTACACGCTGCCGGTGGCGCTGGCGTCGCTGTCGCGCGAGCACGTGCAGGACAACGAACTGATGATGGCCGGCTCGGTGGTCACCGTGCTGCCGGTACTGGTGTTGTTCCTGGTGCTGCAGCGCTATTACATGCAGGGATTGCTGGTGGGCAGTGTCAAGGGCTGAAGGAGGCACGATCAATGTATATGTCCAGTCGTGTTGACCCGGAATCGACCGGCGGGAAGACTCGCCGGCGGGTCCTGCTTGCGTTCGGCCTGTTGCTTGTATCGGCGCAGTCGCTGCCAGTGCTTGCCCACGGCCAGCCGCGCACGCTGGATGGCTTCGACCATGCGGCCGACTGGAGCGTCGTCACCTCCGACCAGGTCAGTGGCAGCTTGCGTGAAGTCGATGGCGTCCAGGGTCGCGCACTGTGCCTGGACTACGATTTCAATGGCGTCTCCGGTTACGTTGGTCTGCAACGTGAGCTGCCGATGGAGTACCCCGCGGATTATCAGTTCTCGTTCCAGTTGCGCGGCGATGCACCCGTCAATGACCTTCAGTTCAAACTGGTGGATGCCAGCGGCGACAACGTGTGGTGGGTCAACCGGCCCAAGGTCGAACTGCCGGCGCAGTGGACACCGGTGGTCTACAAGAAGCGCCACATCAGTCGGGCATGGGGGCCGTCCCCCGATCCGGCATTGCACCGCAGCGCCAGCATCGAGTTCACGGTCTACAGCAGCGCCGGCGGCGCCGGGTCCGTTTGTTTCGATAGCCTGGTGTTCCGGGAGCGGACGCCGGACGACGGCTCACCGTTGACCGCCACCGCAAGTGTCGAAGCAGGCAAGGGCGTGGGCGAGGGCGAGCCTGCGGTCGGTGCCGTGGACGCCGTCACCGACGATGACCCCGAAACCGTTTGGCAGGCGCGTTTCCGGGATGGCGCCGGACTGGTGCTGGACCTCGGCCGCCTCCGCGAGTTCGGCGGACTCAGCCTGCAATGGGGTGGCCGGCATGCCCGCGATTACGCCATCGCCTTGTCCAGCGACCGCCGGCAGTGGCGCGACGTCCGCCGGGTGACCGACGGCAACGGAGGCCAGGACTGGATCGCCTTGCCGGAGTCGGAGGCGCGCTACCTGCGTTTGCGACCTATGGGCGGCACGGGCGCGGCGTTCGCGCTGGCCGGGATCACCATCGAACCACTCGGGTTTGCATCGACCCCGAACGATTTCATCCGCGCCATCGCCGCGACCCAGCCACGTGGACATTACCCGCGCGGCTTCGTTGGCGTGCAGCCGTACTGGACAGTGGTCGGGACCGACGGCGGCGCCGAGCAGGGCTTGATCGGTGAGGATGGCGCGGTGGAAGTGGCGCGCGGCGGCTTGCGCATCGAACCGTTCGTGATCAGCGATGGCGAGTTGGTCAGCTGGGCGGATGTGGAGGCCAGTCAGTCGCTGCTCGATGGCTATCTGCCGATCCCGACCGTCGGGTGGCGTCATCCGCAGTTCGATCTTGCGATCACCGCCTTCGCCGAAGGTCAGCCCGGGCAATCGCAGCTGAGTGCCCGTTACGTGCTCACCAATACCAGCGGGCAATCCCGCGACTACACCCTGGCGTTGGCGCTGCGGCCGCTGCAGGTCAATCCGCCGTCCCAGTTCCTGAGCACGCCCGGTGGCGTCAGCCCGATCAACCGTCTGGCATTCGACGCTCCGGGTGGCCCGTTGTCGGCGCAGGCGGGCGTCTGGACCGTCAATGACGAACGCAAAATCGCACCGTCACAACTACCCGATGCCACCATCGCCTCCACCTTCGATGCCGGCACGGTCGTCGAGCGACTCGGGGCAAGGGCGGCGGCCGGATTCCAGACCGATCCCGAGCCACGCGACGATTCGGGCCCCGTCGGAATCCGTGCCCGGGTCGAGCACGACCCCACCGGCCTGGCGTCGGGCGCGATGCTGTACCGGGTCCGGCTGGCAGCGGGTGAGAGCCGCAGCTTCGATTGGCGTGCACCACTGACCGGCGATCTTGCGGTCGACGGCGTTCTGGCCGGCGATGCGGCGGCCCGGCAGGCGCGCGCGGCGATCGACTGGCACGACAAACTGGACCGGGTGACCCTGGAGGTGCCTGCTGCCGGCCAGCACGCGGTCGATACCCTGCGCACCGGGCTGGCCCACATGCTGATCAGCCGCAATGGCCCTCAGCTGCGACCGGGCACTCGTTCCTACGCCCGGACCTGGATCCGCGATGGAGCGATGATTTCCGAGGGCCTGTTGCGGCTGGGCCGCGGGGATGTCGCCGAAGCCTTCGTGCGCTGGTACGCGCCGTATCAGTTCGATAGCGGCAAAGTCCCGTGTTGCGTCGACGGCCGCGGCAGCGATCCGGTGCCGGAGAACGATAGCCACGGCGAGCTGATATTCACCATCGCCGAGGTCTACCGCCATCGCCGCGACCGGCAATTGCTCGAAGACCTGTGGCCCCACGTGGCGGCTGCGGTGGCCTACATGGACCAGTTGCGCCTGAGCGAGCGCACCGCGGCCAACCGTGCCATCAACCCGGCGTTCTACGGCATGATGCCGGCCTCGATCAGCCACGAGGGCTACTCGGCCAAGCCGATGCACTCGTACTGGGACAACTTCTGGACGCTGCGTGGCTACAAGGACGCGGTGCTGATCGCGCAATGGCTGGGCCGTGATGCCGATGCCAAGCGTTTCGCGGCGTCGCGCGACCAGTTCCGCGCCGATTTGTATGCCTCCATCAAGGCGGCGACCGGGCAACACGATATCGATTACATCCCCGGCGCGGCCGAGTTGGGCGATTTCGACGCAACCTCGACCACCATCGCGCTGGCGCCGGGTGGAGAGCAGGGTCGGCTGCCAACAGATCTATTGCAGAACACCTTCGAGCGTTACTGGCGCGAGTTTGTGGGTCGTCGTGACGGCACCCGGGACTGGAAGGACTACACCCCGTATGAGCTGCGGACCGTCGGTACCTTCGTCCGCCTGGGCTGGCGCGAGCGCGCCCATGAAGCGCTCGCGTTCTTCTTCGCCGACCAGCAGCCGCCAGGCTGGAACCAGTGGGCCGAGGTAGTCTCGCGTACGCCGCGCAAACCGTTTTTCCTCGGTGACCTGCCGCACGCCTGGGTGGCATCGGACTACGTGCGTTCCGCGCTGGACCTGTTTGCCTACAGCCGCGAGATCGACCAATCGCTGGTGATCGCCGCCGGCATCCCGGCCAGTTGGCTGGACGGGCAGGGGATCACCATTGACGGCCTGCGCACGCCGTATGGCGAGTTGGGCTACACCTTGCGTCGCGATGGCGACACGGTCCGGCTCAAGCTGCACCCCGGCATCCGGCTGCCGCCCGGCGGCGTGGTGCTGCAGCTGCCGAAGCCGATGACCGGCGGCAATGCACGCATCGATGGCGAGCCGCGCACGTGGCAGGGAAGCGAGCTGCGAATCGACCGATTGCAAGCAGACGTGGAGGTTAGGGTGTCGCCGAAGTAGTGCGCAGATGCAATATGCCAGGCCGGTGCGAACAAATCGCTTGCACCCATTCATTTTCATGGCGGTTTCCTGACTGATAACTATGCGCAGGTATAGTTGCCCGCAGCATGGCGGGTACAGTACCCGGCAAGGAATCAGGGGAGAGTTGGCATGGGGCTTATTCAAGCAGTGGTGGGTTCGGTCAGTGGTGCGCTCGCCGACCAGTGGAAGGACTTCTACACGGTGCCGGAGGGTTTGCCGTCGACTGCGGCGTTGTTCGCCGCGGTGCCGCATGGCACCAATGCAGGGCGCGGCTCCAATACCAAGGCGTCCTCGAACATCATCACCAACGGTTCGAAGATCATCGTGCCCGAGGGTTACGGGCTGTTGCTGTTCCAGGACGGCGCGATCACCGGCTTCGCGGCCGAGCCGGGTGGTTATGAATGGCGATCGGATGACCTCAACTCGAAGTCGGTCTTCGCAGGCGACGGTCTTGTCTCTTCGCTGATCAAGCAGAGCTGGGAGCGCTTCAAGTTCGGCGGCCAGCCCGGCTCGCAGCAGGCCGCTTTCTTCGTCTCACTGAAGGAACTGCCGAACAACCGCTTCGGTACCCAATCGGAAATCTATTGGGACGATGGCTTCCTGGGCACGCAGGTCGGCGCGGTGACGCGTGGCACCTACACGCTGAAGATCGTCGATCCGATCCTGTTCGTGAAAAACTTCGTGCCGGCCGCCTATCTCCAGCCGGGCCAGGTCTTCGATTTCACCGACATCGACAATGCCGCCGCCAGCCAGCTGTTCAACGAAGTGGTGGGTTCACTCGCGCCGGCCTTCAGTCTGTACACGAACGATCCGGCCAAGGGCAATCGCATCACCAAGCTGCAGCAGGATTCGATTGGTTTTGCCAAGAGCCTGTCCGACGCGGTGGAAAACGCCTATCAGTGGAAATCCGACCGTGGCCTGGCCATCTTCAAGACCGCCATCATTTCCATTGAGTACGACCCGAATACGCGGGAACTGCTCAAGACCGTGCAGCGCGCCGACGCGCTGGCCGGTGCGCGCGGCAATTCCAACCTGCAGGCCAGCGTTGCGCAGGGCATCCAGTCGGCAGGCGAAACCAGCGGTGCTGCAGGCGTCATGGGCATAGGGATGGCGAGCGGAATGATGGGCGGCATCGGCAACTTGCAGCAACCGGTGGCACCAGCCGCGCCAGCCGCCGATGACCCGATTGCGAAATTGAAGAAGGCGAAGGAAATGCTTGATCTCGGCCTGATTACGCAGGCGGACTACGACGCGGCCAAAGCCAAGGCACTGGGCCTGTAAGGCCGCACTCGCAGAACGACCATGCCTGATACCACTACGCCATCGCCGCCGCCGGTGCCGCCCTATACCGGCCCCGGCTCGCCGCAGGACGTGCCGCCGCCACCCGGCAGTTTTCCTGTCGACCCGGCCACGCTGCCCGAACCGATCCGAGACGAATTGCTGGCGCCCGATCCGGTCGCCATCGATACCTCTGCCACCGAGCTTGAGGACGGCCTCAACCGCTGCCCCAAATGCGGCGCCACCGAGGTCCGGCAAAAGTCCGGCAGCGACCTGTTGGTCTGCCTCTTTTGCCGCCACCAATGGCAAGCCATGCGGGTCGAGGAGGAATTCGGGCTCGGCGAAGGCCTCGACGAACTCACCGGCACGGTGATCGCGTCGGGTGCGCGGGAGATCGAGGCCGACGCCGCCAGCCTGATGAGCTTCAAGTGCACCGGCTGCGGCGCCGAGGTGACGATCAATACCGAAAACGCGATGACGGCGCGCTGCCACTGGTGTCGTCACGTTTTCGGCGTCAACGAGCAGGTGGCCAACGGCGCGGTGCCCGATGCGGTGCTGCCTTTCCACATCGGCAAGGACGATGCGGTCGCGCGCATCCGCCAGTTCGTGGACAAACGGCGAATGTTCGCGCTGAAGGAATTCAAGGAGCAGTTCACCCCCGATAACGTTGTTGGCGTCTACCTGCCGTACATGATCGTCGATGGCAATGCGAGCGCCGACGTCACTGGTCAGGGCGAGATCGAGACGCGCCGTTACACGCGCGGCAGCGGCGACAAAAAAGAGACCTACTACGACGCCGACGTGTACCAGATCGATCGGCACGTGGACTTCACCGTTGATGACCTGCCAATGGAATCCTCCACCGAGCGCGGCAACCTCGACACGGGCACCAACACCAACAACATCATCAACACGATCCTGCCGTTCGACACCAAGAACGCCGTGAAGTGGAACGCTTCCTTCCTGGCCGGCTTCAGCTCGGAGAAGCGCGACCGGGACGTGGAGCACCTGCGCCCACGCCTGGAAGACCAGTTGCTGTCGATCGCCCGCTCCCAGGTCGAAAAATCGGTAGACCGTTACGATCGCGGCGTGCGCTGGGAGCAGGAAGGCCTCACCGTTCACGGCACCCGCTGGGTGGCTATGTACCTGCCGGTCTGGCTGTACTCGTACCACCAGCCGGGCAGCAACGGCGGCATGCTGCACTACATCGCGGTGAACGGTCGCACCGGCGAGACCATGGGCAGCGTGCCGGTGCAGCAATGGAAGCTTCTGTTGGCTGCGCTCACCGCCGGCAGCTTTCTCGAAGGCATTGCACTCATGATCATGATGGGGAACTAGTGATGAGCGACGATGGCGGACTATGGCTGCTCCTGCTCGGCCCGGCCGGCGCCACCGGCCTGTACTGGGCCTTGTACCGGTATTACCGCAACACCGATAAATCTCATGCCTTCGAACGCGATACCGCCGTCGAAGCCAAGCCGGTGACCGGCTCGGACCAGAAGGTCAAAGAGCTGAAAGGCACGCAGAAGACACGTATCGATGGCGACAACGTCGGTGAGTATCGTAGGCGCGTGCAGCGTGTCCGGGACATTACCGAACAAGGGGAATAGGGCGTCAGAGCGAGCGTCACGGCAACGGCTCCTCCAGGTGGCGGCCGTGGCTGGCGATGACCTTCGAATACCAGCGGGCGCTGTCCTTCGGTGTGCGCTGCTGGGTGGTGTAGTTCACGTGCACCATGCCAAAGCGCTTGGTGTAGCCCAGTGACCATTCCAGGTTGTCCATCAGCGACCACAGCATGTAGCCGCGGATGTCGCAGCCGGCCGCTATCGCCTGGTGCACGGCGCCGATGTGCTTGCGCAGGTAGTCGGTCCGCAACGGGTCGCGCACACGGCCATCCTCGGCTACCGGCGGGTCAAAGAACGCGGCGCCATTTTCGGTGATGTAGGTGGGGATGTTGCCGTAGCGGTCCCTGGCCCAGGACAGCAGGTCGACCAGACCTTGCGGGAACACCTCCCAGCCCGTCTCGCTGTAGGTGCCGAGCGGTTGGCGCACGGCACCGGCGTTCAGCGGGTAGCTGTCGTCGGCCCGGGTGACGCTGCGGGTGTAGTAGTTGATGCCGATGAAGTCGAGCTCCTGCCGGATCAACTCGAAGTCCTGCGCCGGCCAATCCGGCCACGCGTCGCCGAATATTTCTTTCATCTCGGGCGGGTAATGACCGAGCAGGGCGGGGTCCAGGTACTGGCCATTCATGTAGGCGTGCGCGCGGGCGACGGCGGCATGGTCGTCGGGTGAGTCGCTTGCGGGGTATTTCGGCTCGATGTTCACCACCAGGCCGATCTCGTGTTGGCCGATGTCGCGGTAGGCTTTTACCGCCGCGCCATGGGCCCGCATCAGGTTGTGGCTGGCAATCGGCGCCTCGTAGCGGCTGCGGTGGCCGGGGGCGAGGGCACCGTGCAGGTAACCGCCATCGGTGATCACCCACGGCTCGTTGAGTGTCACCCACTTCTTCACCCGACCGTCGAGGGCGCGATACATGACGCTGGCATACTCGGCGAACCAGTCGGCGCTGTCCGGGTTGAGCCACCCGCCGCGGTCGTCCAGCGCCGCCGGCAGGTCCCAGTGGTAAAGCGTCAGCATCGGCTCGATGCCGTTGGCCAGCAGTTCGTCGACCAGGTTGGAGTAGAAGTCCAGCCCGGCCTGGTTTACCCGGCCGGTGCCGTCCGGCAGGATCCGCGACCACGACACGCTGAAGCGGTAGGCCGTCAGGCCCAGTTCGCGCATCAAGGCCACGTCTTCCTTCCAGCGCCGGTAATGATCGCAGGCGACATCACCGGTGGCGCCGTCGACAGTCATGCCGGGGGTGTGGGCGAAGCGGGTCCAGATGCTTGCGCCGGCACCATCGGCCAGCGGCGAGCCTTCTATCTGGTGGGCGGCCGTGGCGGCGCCCCACAGGAAGCCGTCCGGGAAAACGCGTGCATCGCTCATGAATACGGGATCTCTGGGAAATGGCGGCCCGGCGACGGGATCGACGGGAGGCGTGAAGTGGTTGCGTGGCAGGATAGCCGAGGCAGGCGGGTCGCCGGCCGGCCCATCGCGGTAACCTTGGGTCACAACCGCAGGAGGGTGCATGGCCAAGGTCAGCCTGGAGCGTGTGCGCAAGGTCTACCCGAATGGTCACGTTGGCGTTGCCGAGGCCAGCTTCGTGGTCGCCGATGGTGAATTGCTGGTGCTGGTGGGGCCGTCGGGCTGTGGCAAGTCAACGCTGCTGCGGATGATCGCCGGGCTGGAAACCGTGACCGCCGGCGAATTGCGGATTGGCGAGCGCGTGGTCAACGATCTGCCACCCAAGGATCGCGACATCGCGATGGTGTTCCAGAGCTACGCGTTGTATCCGCACATGACGGTGGCGGAGAACCTGGGCTTCGGGCTCAAGCTGCGCGGGATGGCCAAGGCCGAGATCCGCGCCCGGGTCGGTGAGGCAGCCACGATGCTGCAGCTGGACGAGTTGCTGGAGCGCAAACCGGCCGTGCTGTCGGGTGGCCAGCGCCAGCGGGTGGCGCTTGGACGGGCACTGGTTCGACAGCCACAGGTGTTCCTGCTGGATGAGCCGCTGTCCAACCTGGATGCCAAGCTGCGCGCCGGGATGCGGGTGGAGATCGCCCGTCTGCATCGCCAGTTGGGCGCGACGATGGTGTATGTGACCCATGACCAGATCGAGGCGATGACGCTGGGGCAGCGGATCGTGGTGCTCAACGATGGCCTGATCCAGCAGATCGACACTCCGATGAACCTGTACGCCAAGCCGGCGAACCTGTTTGTCGCCACGTTCCTGGGCAGCCCGGCAATGAATGTGCTGCACGGCCGGTTGCTGCGTGACGACCAGGGGTTGTCGCTGCGTACCGCCGAAGGCGATCGCATCGGCTTGGACGAGGCCGCGGGAGACGTCCCGACGCCATGGCTGCAGCGCGACGTGACGATCGGCTTTCGGCCCGAGCACCTGCAGCCGGCGACCGATGGAGCCAGCCCGAGTTTCGTGGCCGGGATCGAGATGCTTGAGCCGGTCGGCAACGAGATCTTCGTCAACCTGCGTCATGGTTCCGATGCGCTGGTTGCGCGCTGTCCGCCCCAGGAACTGCCCGAGGTGGGGGAGAAGCTGCCCTTGTCGCTTGCCCCGCGCAGCGTCCACTTCTTTGATCCCGACAGCGGCGAGCGCCTGGACGGTGATGGGCTTGAAGTCCATGGATCCCCGCCTTCGCGGGGATGACGGTTTGTTGTGGTTCGGCCGTTTGCCTTCGCCCGTTATACTTGCCGATGGGCGCAGGCTTCTCTAGGATCTTGTTTCATAGGATTCAATAGCTTGGGCGATATAGTTAAACTCATTTGGCATTAATGGAAGCGCCCGTGTGGCGCTCAAGAGGTTCCCGCGACGCATGCGTCTGTCCACGATCAAGCTGTCCGGCTTCAAGTCCTTCGTCGATCCGACCACCCTGCACCTGCCGTCCAACATGACCGGCGTGGTCGGGCCGAACGGCTGCGGCAAGTCCAACATCATCGACGCGGTGCGCTGGGTGATGGGCGAAAGCTCGGCCAGCCGGCTGCGCGGGGATTCGTTGACCGACGTGATCTTCGCCGGCTCCTCGGCGCGCAAGCCGGTGTCGCAGGCCACCGTCGAGTTGGTGTTCGACAACTCCGACCACACCATCACCGGTGAGTACGGCGCCTTCGACGAGATATCGGTCAAGCGCCTGGTCAGCCGCGATGGGGGCAGCCAGTACTACCTCAATGGCAGCAAGTGCCGCCGACGCGACATCACCGACCTGTTCCTGGGCACCGGACTCGGTCCACGCAGTTATTCGATCATCGAGCAGGGGATGATCAGCCAGATCATCGAGGCCCGCCCCGAGGATCTGCGCGTGTACCTGGAAGAGGCGGCCGGCATCTCCAAGTACAAGGAGCGTCGCAAGGAGACCGAGACCCGCATCCGGCACACCCGGGAGAACCTCGACCGGCTCAGCGACCTGCGCGAGGAGGTCGGCAAGCAGCTGGAGCATCTTGCCCGCCAGGCCCGTCAGGCCGAGCAGTACCAAGCCATCCAGACCGACCGGAGAATCCGGGACGCGGAATGGAAGGCGCTTGAGCATCGCGCGCTGGACCGCAAGCTGCAGGGACAACGCGAAAAACTGGCCCAGCAGGAGACCCGCCTGCAGCAGTTGATCGCGGAGCAGCGCGAGGCCGAGCGTGAAATCGAGACCGGCCGGGTACGAAGGGAAGAAGCCGCCGAGGCGCTGAGCAAGGCGCAGGCGAACAGTTACGAGGTCGGCGGCGCGCTGGCCCGGATCGAGCAGCAGATCCAGCACCAACGCGAGATGTCGACCCGGCTGCAGAAAGCGCGCGACGAGGCGCAGACCCAACTGGCGCAGATCGCCGAGCATATCGGCAGCGATCAATCCCGCCTGGATGTGTTGGCCGCGGCAATCGAGAGTGATGAGCCACGGTTGGAGCAGATGCGCGAGGAGGATGTCGCCCGCCAGGACGTCCTGCGCGAAGCCGAGACCGCGCTGGCAGCGTGGCAGCAGCGCTGGGATGAGCACACCCGTGCCCAGTCCGAAGCGACCCGTGCCGCCGATGTCGAACGTACCCGGATCGAGCATCTGGACCGCCAGGCGCTGGAAGCGGATCGCCGTCGCGAGGCGTTGACCGCCGAACGTGCCGGCCTGGACCTGACCACGCTGGCCGCGACGTTTGCCGAGCTGGAAGAGCAGCACGAGACCCACAAACTGTCGCTGGACAGCCTGACCGACGCCGTGGAGGGCCGGAAATCCAGCGTCGACGGATTGCAGGAGCAACAACGCGCCACCCAGTCCGGGCTGGCCGACGTGCGCAAGCAGGCACAGGCGGCGCGTGGTCGCCTGTCGTCCCTGGAGGCGTTGCAGAATGCCGCGCTGGGCCAGGAGCAGGGCGCTGCGACGGCCTGGTTGCAGGCACGTGGGCTGGACTCGGCAACCCGTGTTGGCGAAGCGGCGGAGGTCGACGCGGGCTGGGAAAACGCGGTGGAAGACGCGCTGGGCCAGCTGATCGAAGGGGTGTTGGTCGAATCGCCCGAGGCGTTGGTGGCGGCGATTGGCGAGCTGGGCGAGGGTCGTCTATCGCTGGTGTCATCCCAAGCCGACCCGCTTGATGTCGCGCCGACTTCGCTGGCGTCCAAGGTGCGCGGCCCGGTGGCGATTCGCCGGCTCTTGTCCCGATTGCATGTGGCCGAGGACCTGCAAGCCGCGCGTGCGCTGCTGCCTGGACTGGCTGCGGACGAGTCGGTCATCACCCGTAATGGTGAACGCCTGGGCGCTGGCTGGATGCAGGTATTGCGCTCGGGCGCGGCCCAGCAGGGCGCGTTGCTCCGGGAGAAGGAGATCCAGTCGCTGCGTGAACAGATCGAGGTCTTGCAGGAGCGCGAGCGCGAGCTGGACTCCGGCCTGAGCCAGTTGCGTGATCGCCTGCTGGCGGCCGAGCAGCAGCGCGAAGACGCCCAGCGCAGCCTGTACACGGCCCATCGCAGCGTCTCGGAGATGGCTGGCCGGTTGCAGAGCCAGCAGGGCCGACTGGATTCGGCGCGCGGCCGGATCGAGAAGATCGAGGTTGAACTGACCCAGTTGGTCGGGTCGCTGGACGACGCGCGGGAGCAGGGTCGCGAGTCGCGCAACCGCCAGGAAGAGGCGGTCATGCGGATGACCGAGCTGGAGGATGCGCGGCTGGTGCTGGATGGCGAGCGCCGCCACCTGATGGAAGCCCGCGACCAGGCCCGCAACCTGGCCCATGAATCGCGCGACGCCAGCCATGCGCTGGCACTGACCCTGGAGTCGCAACGCGCCCAGGTCACCTCGCTGGCCCAGGCGCTGGACCGGATGGGCGGCCAACGCGGCGTGCTCGACCTGCGCCTGGGTGAACTGGCCAGCCAACTGGTCGCAGGTGACGACCCGGTGCTGGAGCTTGAGCAGCAGCGACAAGCCACCCTGGAACAGCGGGTTCAGGTCGAGCACAAGCTCACCGCGGCGCGTACGGCCGTGGATGGCATCGACAATGATCTGCGCCGGTTCGAGCAGACCCGCCAGCAGCGCGATGAGCAGGCATTGGCGCAGCGCGAGGCGATCGGCCAGCGCCGGCTAGACCAGCAAGCGATCGTGCTGAAGGCCGAATCGCTGGCCGAGGACGTGGTTGAGGCCGGTTTCGTGCTTGAGGATGTCGCCAATACCCTGACCGACGAGATGGAACCAGCGGCATGGGAGAAGACGGTCAGCGAACTGGACGCCAAACTGCGCCGGCTGGAGCCGGTCAACCTGGCCGCGATCGCCGAGCATGCCGAAGCCGCCCAGCGCAAGGATTACCTGGACGCCCAGGACACCGACCTGACCACCGCGCTGGAGACCCTGGAGGAGGCGATCCGGAAGATCGACCGGGAAACCCGGGGCCGCTTCAAGGACACCTTTGACCGCGTCAATGCCGGCGTCCAGCAGCTGTATCCGCGCCTGTTTGGTGGCGGGCACGCCTACCTGGAGCTCACCGGCGAGGATCTGCTCGATGCCGGCGTGGCGATCATGGCCCGGCCGCCCGGCAAACGGGTATCGAATATCTCGCTGCTGTCTGGCGGCGAGAAGGCGATGACCGCGGTGGCGTTGGTGTTCGCGATCTTCCAGCTCAATCCGGCGCCGTTCTGCCTGCTCGACGAGGTGGATGCGCCATTGGATGAAGCCAACGTCGGACGATTGGCGGCGATGGTCAGCGAGATGAGCGAACAGGTACAGTTCTTGTTCGTCAGCCACAACAAGGCGACCATGGAAGCAGCGCATCAGCTGGCTGGCGTCACCATGCGCGAGCCTGGTGTGAGCCGCCTGGTATCGGTGGACCTGGCCGAGGCCACCCGCCTGGCCGGCGCAGCGTGATCGGCAGCGCACCATTGCCGTACAACCGCACCAGCAAGGAGTAGCGAAACAATGTCGGACATGACCCTGCTGCGGATCGGAATCCTGATCGCCGGCCTGATCCTGATTGGCGCGATCGTATTCTTCGGTCGCCCGCGCAAACCCGGACAGGGCAGGCGGGTTCCCCGCGATGCCAAAACGACGGGCGAGCGTCGCGAGCCCACCTTGGGCGAGCAACTGGAAGATGAGCTGGCTGGCGAGCTGCCCGCCACCGGTGATGCCACCAGTCAGGCAGAACTGGAGCTGTTTGAGCGCAGCCTCGACGGCACGGCCGATATCGCCAGCGCCGAGCTGGGGCGCCGGGTCAGCGACGAGTTCGACAAGATCGTGACCGTTTACCTGGCAGCCCGCGCCGGCCACAAGCTCCGCGGTCCCGACATCGTGGTGGCGGCCGAGAAGGCCGGCCTGGTGTACGGCCACATGGGCGTGTTCCACCGGCTGCTTGATCAACGACCCGAGCGCGGGCCGGTGTTCAGCGTTGCCAATATCACCAAGTCCGGCAACTTCGACATGGCGAACATCCAGGAGCTGGAAACCCCGGCGATTGCGTTTTTCCTGACCCTGCCGGCGCCGATTGCCGCGCTGGACGCCTGGGAGACCATGCTGCCGACCGCAGAGCGCATGGCCGAGCTGCTCGACGGCATCGTGCTGGACGAGCAACGCAACAACCTCGGGCGCCAGCGTATCGGCCATATCCGCGACGAGCTGCGTGCCTACGATCGCCAGCGCGAAGCCCCGCCGTTGAGCAAGCCGACGCGCTGGTAAGCCGTGTCCTGGCACCGCCGTCCCGTGCATAAAAGTCATGTCCGCAGCCGCCACCGCTGAAGCTGAAAACCGTATCGCCGAGCTGCGCCGCCAGCTTGATGACGCCAATTACCGGTACCACGTGCTTGATGATGCGGCGCTGGCGGACGCTCAGTACGACCGGCTGTTGCGCGAGTTGGAGGCATTGGAAGCGGAGTTTCCGTCGCTGGCGAGCGAGGATTCGCCCACCCAGCGTGTCGGGGCGGCACCGTCAGGCGCCTTTGCGCCGGTACGACACGCAGTGCCGATGTTGTCGCTGGCCAATGCCTTTACCGAACAGGAAGTGGCGGACTTCGTGCGCCGGATCGAGCACAAGACCGGCCGGGACAACCCGCTGTTTTCGGTTGAGCCAAAGCTCGATGGCCTGGCAATCAGCTTGCGCTACGAGCACGGCCGCTTCGTCCAGGGCGCGACCCGCGGCGACGGTGCCACCGGCGAGGATGTCACCGCCAACCTGCGCACGGTGAAGGCGATCGCGTTGCAGCTGCGTGGCGCGGACTGGCCCGACGTGCTGGAAGTGCGCGGCGAGGTCTACATGCCGCTGGACGGGTTCAAGCGTTACAACGAGCGCGCATTGGCCGAGGGCGGCAAGGTGCTTGCCAACCCGCGCAATGGGGCTGCCGGCTCGCTGCGCCAGCTGGATCCACGCATCACGGCGCGCCGCCCACTGGCGTTCTACGCCTACGCGGTGGGGGTGGTGGAAGGCGGCGAGCTGCCCGAAACCCACTCGGAGACATTGCAGCGGTTGCGCGAATGGGGCTTGCCGGTCAGTGCTGAAAGCTCGGTGGTGGCCGGAACCCGGGGCCTGCTCGACTATTACGAGCGTCTGGGCGAGCGTCGTGCCGGATTGCCATTCGATATCGACGGAGTGGTCTACAAACTCGACGATTACGCGGGACAGCGCGAGTTGGGCTTTGTCTCACGCGCACCGCGTTGGGCGATCGCGCACAAGTTCCCCGCCCAGGAGCAGTCGACGGTGCTTGAGGCGATCGATATCAATATCGGCCGCACCGGTGCGGCAACGCCACTGGCGCGCTTGCGCCCGGTGCAGGTCGCTGGCGTGGTGGTCAGCAAGGCGACCTTGCATAACGCCGACCAGATCGCGCGACTGGACGTGCGGATCGGCGATACGGTGATCGTGCGCCGCGCCGGCGATGTGATCCCGGAGATCGTCCGGGTCGTGCCTGACCAGCGCGCGCCCGGTGTGCCGGCATGGGTGATGCCGACCCAGTGCCCGGTCTGCGGCTCGCAGATCGTCCGCGAGGAGGGCGGCGTGGTTTGGCGCTGCTCGGGCGAGTTGACCTGCGCGGCCCAGCGCAAGGAAGCCATCGGGCATTTCGCCTCGCGCCGGGCGATGGACATCGATGGTCTCGGCGAGCGCTACATCGAGTACCTGTCGGATCTCGATTACGTCACGACCGTTGCCGATCTGTACAAACTGACCCTCGATGACCTGCTGGAGATGAAGCGCCGCGGTGATGACGCGCAGGGGGCGCTGCCGGAAGCGCCGACGGACGTGCCCGCGTCAAGCAACGGCAAGCCGGCCAAGGTCGCGACCAAATGGGCTGAGAACCTGATCGAGGCGATTGACCGCAGCCGCGACACGACGCTGGAGCGTTTTCTGTTCGGTCTGGGCATCCAGCATGTCGGCGAGAGCACCGCGAAGGCGTTGGCGACCTGGTTCGGCGACCTGGAAATAATCCGTCACTTGCCGTGGCCGTTATTCAAGCGAGTGCCCGATATAGGTGGTGAGGTTGCCCGTGCCATCGGCCATTTCCTGGATCAGCCGGGCAACCAGCAGGTCATCGACGAGTTGTTGGCGCGCGGCGTCACCATCAACGATGCCCATGAGCCGTCGCCGAAGCTGCGCGATGACCTGGGCGTGGCGACGCTGCTGGTCGACCTGGATATCCCGAAGATCACCCGCATTCGCGCCGAACAGGTGGCAGCGGCATTTCCGCTTGCGGATCAGCCCACCGCTGCGGTGGCGCGCCTGCTGAAGGCGCCGCAACATGACTTTGTTACCGCCGGTTTGCCGAACGATACCGCGACGGCGCTGTTCGACTGGTTGCAGGATGCCGGCAACGCCGGGCTGCTGTCCGCGTCGGCCGCTGCGGTGGAACGATTGGAGGCGCGGGTTCCGCAGAACGAGACACGCGTTACCGGTGTGCTGGACGGCCAGACCGTGGTGCTGACGGGAACCTTGTCGTCGATGACCCGCGATGAGGCCAAGGCCCGGCTGGAAGCCCTGGGCGCAAAGTCCGCCGGCAGCGTGTCGAAGAAAACCGGCTTTGTCGTCGCCGGCGAGGCTGCCGGCTCCAAACTTGCCAAGGCCGAGGAGCTCGGCGTCGCCATCTGGGACGAGGCGAAGCTGATCGCCTACCTGGCTGCACACGAATGAGATCGTCATGACGTCGGACTGGCCGCCGACGGCGAGCTTCGACGCGCTGCGCCTGCGCGCCGCACTCAACGCCTGCATCCGCACGTTCTTCGCCGAGCGTGGCGTCACTGAGGTCGAGACGCCGATGATGTCGGGGGCCGGCAACACCGAGCCCAATATCGCCTCGTTCTCGCTGCAATTCAGCGGCCGCACCGATGGCGCGCCGCCAACGCGATGGTTGCGTACCTCCCCCGAGTACCCGCTCAAGCGCCTGCTGGCGGCCGGTTTTGGCGATTGCTACGAGCTGGGCCGGGTGTTTCGCGATGGAGAGGCCGGTGTCCGCCACAATCCGGAATTCACCATGCTGGAGTGGTATCGCCTCGGCTGGGACCATCGTGCGTTGATTGCGGAAACCGCCGAGGTGATCAATGCCGCCCTGGCGCTGATCGGTCGCCAGGTCCCGTTGGTCCAGGTTCGCTACCGCGACCTCTATCGCGACCGGCTGGGCCTGGACCCGATGACCGCCAGCGAAGACGAGCTGCGTCACGCGCTGGGTGAGGTCGTTATCGATCCGCGCGGGCTGGTGCGTGACGATTGGCTGGACCTGTTGATGACTCACCGGTTGCAGCCACACTTCGATGACGACCAGATGCTGGCAATCCACGATTACCCGGCCAGCCAATGCGCGTTGGCGCGCCTGCGCGATGACGGCAATGGCGAGCCACCGGTCGCCGAGCGTTTCGAGTTGTATCTGGGGCCGCTGGAGCTTGCCAATGGCTATCACGAGCTGGCCGATGCGGTGGAGCAGGCGGCGCGTTTCCAGAGGGACCGGCAGGTGCGTGCGAGTCGTGGGGATATCGTGCCGCAATTGGACGAGCGCTTCCTTGCATCGTTGGCCGCCGGCTTTCCCCATTGCGCCGGGGTCGCCCTCGGTGTCGACCGGCTGATGATGGCGATGCTGGGTACCGACCGGATCGCCGACGTGCTGGCATTCGACTTTTTTCGAGCTTGAGAGCGCCATGACCGATACCTTCGATTTCGACCGTTATGACCGAGTCCGGCCCATCCGCTGGACCAGTGACGCACTGGAGCTGCTGGATCAGCGTAAGCTTCCCTTCCACGTGGAATACGTCACCTGCCACACCAGTGACGAGGTATTCGACGCGATCCGCACGCTGGTCGTTCGTGGTGCTCCTGCCATTGGAATCGCTGCCGCCTGGGGCTTGGTGCTGGCGGCCCGTGAGATCACCGCGGCCGATGGCCCCGAGGCAGCCGGCAAGCTCACCCCGACCATCGCCCACCTAAATTCGGCCAGGCCCACGGCGGTCAACCTTGCCTGGGCGTTGGCGCGGATGCGGCGCGTCCTCACCGGTGCCGGTGAGCAGTGGCGCGGGGTCCTCGCCGCCGAGGCCGAGGCAATCACCCGCGAGGATCTGGCGGCCAATCGCCAGATGGGTGTGCTTGGTTCGGCCCTGATCGCACCCGGTAGCAGCGTCCTGACCCATTGCAACACCGGCTCGCTGGCAACCGCCGGTTTCGGCACCGCGCTGGGGGTGATTCGTGCCGGCGTCGCCCAGGGGCGAATCGAGGAGGTGTATGCGGGCGAGACCCGCCCATGGTTGCAGGGCGCGCGACTGACCGCATGGGAACTGCAACAGGACGGTATTGCCCCGACCCTGATCGCCGACGCGGCAGCCGCGCACCTGATGAAAACCGGCAAGGTGCAATGGGTCGTGGTGGGGGCGGACCGCATCTGCGCCAACGGCGATGTCGCCAACAAGATCGGTACCTGCCAGCTCGCCATCTCGGCATGGCATTACGGGGTCGGGTTCATGGTGGTCGCGCCGTCATCGACGGTGGACATGGACACCGCGTCGGGCGACTTCATCCATATCGAAGAGCGCGACCCCGACGAATTGTTCGGCGTCGCCGGGACCCGTACGGCGGCCGATGGCATCCGTGCCTGGAACCCGGTCTTCGACGTCACGGCGCATGATCTGATCACCGCAATCATTACCGAGCGTGGGGTGATCGAGCGTCCGGACGAGGCTGCGATGCGGCTCGCATTTCCCGATTGAGCGGCGCGAGTCTCCGTCAGCGTCCGATTCGACCGTAAAACCGCGCTAAGTCATTGTTTCCGGGGAAAATAGCGGGGCGTCAGAGCGCGTTTTGTGCTATGATTCAGTGTCTTTTTCATCTGCTTGTCGCGGATCGAGAAATCGCCGCGCAGGAAGAATTGCTTGGGTGGTTTCCGATAGGCGCGGGCAGCGATCGATATCGCTCTAACCCCTGTCAAAACACGGAAACCTGATGGCCGAATTTGCCAAGGAAATCATCCCGGTAAACCTCGAAGACGAGATGCGTCGCAGCTACCTCGATTACGCCATGAGCGTGATCGTCGGACGCGCGCTTCCGGACGTTCGGGACGGGCTCAAGCCGGTGCACCGACGCGTTTTGTACGCGATGAGCGTGTTGGGTGCCCACTCCAACAAGCCGTACTTCAAGTCGGCGCGAATCGTCGGTGACGTGATCGGTAAATACCATCCGCACGGCGACCAGTCGGTCTACGACACGCTGGTGCGCATGGCGCAGCCGTTCTCGCTGCGCTACATGCTGGTCGATGGCCAGGGCAACTTCGGTTCAGTGGATGGCGACTCCGCCGCGGCGATGCGCTACACCGAAGCGCGCATGTCCAAGCTCACCCATGAGTTGATGGCGGACATCGAGAAGGAAACCGTCGACTTCCAGCCGAACTACGACGAGAAGGAATTCGAGCCGACGGTCATGCCGACCCGGATCCCGAACCTGCTCATCAACGGTTCGGCCGGTATTGCGGTCGGCATGGCGACCAACATCCCGCCGCACAACCTGTCGGAGATCATCGACGCGACGATCGCGTTGATCGAGAACCCCGAGATCGACATCGATGGGCTGATGGTGCACGTGCCCGGCCCGGACTTCCCGACTGCCGGCATCATCAACGGCACCTCCGGGATCATCAACGCGTACCACACCGGTCGCGGTCGCGTGCGCATGCGCGCCAGGGCCGAGATTGAAGTGGCCGACAACGGCCGTGAGGCGATCGCGGTCAGCGAGATCCCGTACCAGGTCAACAAGGCGCGGTTGATCGAGAAGATCGCCGAGCTGGTCAAGGAAAAGAAGCTCGAAGGCATCAGTGAGTTGCGTGACGAGTCCGACAAGGACGGCATGCGCATCTACATCGAGATCAAGCGTGGCGACTCGGCCGACGTGGTGCTCAACAACCTCTATCAACAGACCCAGATGGAGTCGTCGTTCAGCATCAACATGGTGGCCTTGGTAGACGGCCGCCCGCAGCTGCTGAATCTCAAGCAGATCCTGCAGTCGTTCGTTCGCCATCGCCGCGAAGTGGTGACCCGTCGCACCATCTTCGAGCTGCGCAAGGCTCGCGCACGTGCACATATTTTGGAAGGCCTGACTGTCGCGCTGGCCAACATCGACGAGATGATCGAGCTGATCAAGACCTCGGCCAATCCCAACGAAGCTCGCGAGCGCATGCTGGCCAAGACCTGGGAGCCCGGGCTGGTCGGTGCACTGCTGGGCGCGGCCGGGGCGGAAGACTCGCGTCCGGACGACTTGCCCAAGGGCGTCGGCCTGGTTGATGGCCGATACCAGCTGACTGAAATCCAGGCCCAGCAGATCCTGGAGATGCGCCTGCACCGCCTGACCGGGCTGGAGCAGGAGAAGCTGACCGACGAATACAAGCTGCTGCTGGAGGCCATCCGTGGCCTGATCGAGATCCTGGTAGACCCCAACGTGCTGCTGGAGGTGATCCGCACCGAGCTGGACAACGTCAAGGTCGAGTTCGGCGATGAGCGCCGCACCGAGATCCGCGAGAGCGAGGAAGACCTCGATATCCTCGACCTGATCGCACCCGAGGACGTCGTGGTGACGTTGTCGCACTCCGGCTATGCCAAGCGCCAGCCGGTCAGCAGTTACCGCGCGCAGAAGCGCGGTGGCCGGGGGCGCAACGCGGCGGCGACCAAGGATGAGGACTTCATCGACAGCTTGTGGCTGGTGAACACCCACGACACCTTGCTGACGTTCACCAGTGCCGGCCGGGTGTTCTGGCTGCCGGTGTACCAGCTGCCGGACGCGGGGCCCAATGCCCGCGGGCGGCCTATCATCAACTGGATCCCGCTGGAACCTGACGAGCAGGTCCAGGCCGTGGTTCCGGTGCGTGATTACGACGGTGGTCGGTATGTTTTCTTCGCGACCCGCAATGGCGTCGTCAAGAAGACGCCGCTGACGGAATATGCCTATCGCCTGCAACGCGGCAAGATCGCGATCAACCTGGACGAGGGCGATGCACTGATCGGCGTCGGCCTTTCCGATGGCAGCTGCGACATCATGCTGTTCTCCAGTGCGGGCAAGGCGGTCCGTTTCGCCGGGAGCCACGTGCGCTCCATGGGACGTACCGCCCGGGGCGTGCGTGGCATGCGCCTGGGTGAGGACGCCAAGGTGGTCAGCCTGATCGTGGTCGAGGGCGACGGCGATATCCTGACCGCCAGTGAGCGTGGCTACGGCAAACGCACCGAGCTGGAGCAATACCCCTGCAAGGGGCGTGGCACCCAGGGCGTGATTGCACTCAAGACCACCGAGCGCAATGGCAAGCTGGTCGGTGCGATCCAGCTCAGCGACGACCACGAGGTGTTGCTGATATCCGACGGCGGCACCTTGGTGCGTACCCACGCATCGGAGATATCCCAGGTCAGCCGAAACACCCAAGGGGTGACTTTGATGAAGCTGGCGGCCAACGAGACCTTGCAGGCCGTTGAACGTCTGGATGCATCACTGGACGACGAACTCGGTGACGGGACGGGCGACGACGAGGGGATTGCGGCGACTACCGGCCCATCGTTGGTAGTTGGCCCGCGTGCCGACGACGCGCACACCCCAGAGTCGCCGGACTGATCGGTCTGACAAGAAGAAACGCCGCCCCTTGAGGGCGGCGTTTCTTCGTGGGTCTACCGGCGCTAGGGGCTTGGTGCGGGTCAGGCCAGTTGGGAAAGCATGTGCTCGGCGGTGGATACCCGGTACTCACCCGGTGCCTCCACGTACAGCTGCTTCACCACGCCGTCCTCGGCATACAGCGCGAAGCGCTTGGAACGCACGCCCATGCCGTAGGAGCTGGCATCGAGCTCCAGACCTAGGGCGCGAGTGAACTCGGCGTTGCCATCGGCCAGCATCATCAGTCCTTCTGGCACGTCCTGGCTCTTTCCCCAGGCTTGCATCACGAACGGGTCGTTGACCGACACACAGGCCACATCGATTCCCTTGTCGCGGAACTTCTGGTAATGGGCGACAAATCCGGGGAGGTGCTTCTCCGAGCAAGTCGGGGTGAAAGCGCCGGGGACGGCGAATATCACCACCTTTTTCTGGTTGAACAGTACCGAGGCATCAACGGTTTCAACGCCATCGGCAATACGTTGCAGCGGAGCTTCCGGGAGGCGTTCTCCCACCTGGATGGTCATCTTGTTTCCTTGTCTGGCGCGCGGATTGGCGCATGTACGCAGTGACAGTGTAGGGCTACGCTTCTAGAATGCACGTCAACGCTCGTTGAAATTCATACGCCCCGCAACGCTGCGGTCAAGGGCATTTCCGGAGTATCCATGCATTTCAAGGACTATTACCAAACCCTCGGCGTGGAACCCAGCGCGGGTGATGCCGAGATCAAGACCGCCTATCGCAGGATGGCGCGAAAATACCATCCGGATGTCAGCAAGGAGGCGGGTGCGGAGGAGAAGTTCAAAGCCGTCAACGAGGCTTACGAGGCTTTGCGTGATCCGCAGAAGCGAGCGGCTTACGACCAGTTGCGCACGCGTGGGTATCGTCCGGGCGATGAGGTGCATCAGCCGGCCGGCGGCTTTGGCGGGCAGGGTGGCTCGGGGGTCGATTTCGAAGAGATATTTGCCGGCGGTGGGGCGGGCGGTGGTTTCAGCGATTTCTTCGAGACACTGTTTGGGCGCGGTCGTGGGCCGGGCGGAGGAGGCCCGGCTGGCGCCAATGGCGGATTCGCCCCGCGCCCGGGTGCAAATCCGCACGCCGATACCCGTGCCAAGCTCTCGGTCCCACTGGAGACGGTATATTCCGGCGCAAGCGTCAGGGTCGGGATCAACGGCAAGACCCTGGATGTGCGCGTGCCCAAGGGCATCCGCGAAGGGCAATCGATCCGGTTGGGTGGCCAGGGCAGCAACGGCGGTGCGCTGCTGCTGGAAATCGATTACGCGGCCCATCCACAGTTCGAGGTCGACGGCCGCAATGTGATCCACGTCCTGCCGATCGCGCCGTGGGAGGCGGCGTTGGGCGCGACGATCAGCGTGCCGACCCTGGGTGGGTCAGTGGAATTGAAGATCCCGGCCAACTCGGAAGCCGGCAGCAAGCTTCGCCTGCGCGGCCGCGGCCTGCCCGCCAAGCCGGATGCAGGAGACCAGATCGTGGAGCTGGAAGTGCTGGCGCCGCGACCGCATACCGACGCACAGAGCGACGCCTATCAGACCATGCGCGATGCGTTCGGCGAGGATTGGCGCCGAGAGTAGCGCTCGCTCGGCGCGGGGGCTTGCTGCAACCGGGCTTGCTGCAACCGGGCTTGCTTCAACCGGGCTTGCTTCAACCGGGCTTGCTTCAACCGGGTAGCAGTTGGCCGAGCACTTCGGCCAGATCGGCCTCACTGAACGGCTTGGTGATGTAGGCCTTCGCACCCTGGCGCATGCCCCAGACGCGGTCGGTTTGCTGGTCCTTGGTGGTAACCAGGATGACCGGGATATGCTTGGTATCGACGTCTCGGCAAATCGCGCGGGTGGCCTGGAACCCATTGAGGTTGGGCATCACCACGTCCATCAGCACCAGGTCCGGCAGTTCCTGCTTGGCCGCGGCGACCCCGGCGGCGCCGTCTTCGGCAGTCAGGGCTTCGTGGCCCAGTTTCTCGACGATGCGGCGGATGCCCATCAGTTGTGACGGTGAGTCGTCGACGATCAGGATGCGCGCCATGTATTTCCCCCAGGAGATCGGTTTGATTGTAGCTTCGTATGACGACGCCGCAAATGGCTCACATCGTCACCAGCGTGCGCCCCAGCGAACCGCCGCCGAGCATGTTCGAAAATACCTGTGGCAACTCGGCCAAAGACACTTCGCGGGTGCAGATGCGATCAAGGTGCCTCGGTTTCCAGTCGCTGGCCAGATGTTGCCAGACCGCCTCACGGATAGCACGTGCGGTGCCGGCGGAGGCAACACCAAGCAGTGACACGCCGCGGATGATGAACGGCATCACCGTGGCATCGAGTCCGTCAGAAGCGGCCAGCCCGGCGCTGGCGATATTGCCGTACGGCGCGCATTGAGCGAGCAGGCTGGTCAGCATCGGACCACCGACGTTGTCCAGGCCACCGCCGAACCGCGCCGACTCCATCGGCCGGGTCGTGGCCAACGCGTCACGCCCCAGGACCTGGCTGGCACCAATTTCCCTCAGGTAGGCATGTTGGTCGGCCTTGCCGCTGATGGCATGTACCTCGAAGCCGGCGCGGCTGAAAATATCGACCGCCAACGAGCCCACGCCGCCGGACGCGCCGGTTACCGCGAGCGGTCCCATCTCGGGTCGCTGCCGGTTCTCGGTCATGCGGAACAGCGCCAGTGCCGCAGTAAAGCCGGCAGTACCCAGGATCATGCTCTCGCGCAGGTCAAGGCCATCGGGCAACGCAATGGTCCACTTCGCCTCCAGCCGGGCGTACTGTCCGTAGCCACCGTCGCGGGTTTCGCTCAGGCCGCTGCCAGTCGCCAGCACGGCATCGCCTTCCTTGAAAGACGGATCGGTGGAGGCCACCACATGGCCGGCAACATCGATCCCGCCGACCAGCGGAAATCGCCGCAGGATCTTGCCCTTGCCAGTGCCCGCCAGCGCGTCCTTGAAGTTGACCGAGGAATGCACGGCCTTGACCACGACTTCGCCGGGGGCGAGGTCATCCAGCGAGATCGGCTCGATACCGCTGCGATAGCCTGCCTCGTCATCATGGATGCGAAAGGCGTTGAAGGTGGCCGGGATCGTCATGTGGTTCTTCCTTCCGGCAACCGCCGGCTACTGCGTGGGACAGGTCTGCCGGATCATATCCCGATGGCGCTAGCGCAAGGCGCTGCGACGTTTCGCTTCCAGCCACTTCTCTGCATGGGCGGGCGTATAGGCGCGCATCCAGTCCAACATCGTGTCGATGTCCTCGCCATGCCACAGGTCCTGTCGCTGCCCGGGGTGGACGAAGCCTTCGGCGACCATGCGATCCATCATTGCGATCAGCGGAGCGAAGAATCCATCCACGTCAAGGAAAGCGCATGGCTTGTCGCCAATGCCGAGCTGTCGCCAAGTCAGCATCTCGAACATCTCGTCCATGGTCCCGAAACCGCCGGGAAGGGCGACGAAAGCATCGGACAGGTCGAACATGCGTTTCTTGCGTTCGTGCATGTTGGCCACGACGTCGAGCCTGGTCAGGCCGCGATGGGCAACTTCCAGGTTGACCAGTTGCTCGGGAATCACCCCGATCACCTCGCCGCCAGCCGCCAGCGCGGCATCGGCGACGATGCCCATCAAGCCGACATCGCCACCACCGTAAACGACCGTCAGGCCCTGGCTTCCCAGTTGGGTGCCCAGCAGTGCGGCGCGCTCGGCATAGATGGGGCGGGCACCGGGATTGGATCCGCAGTAAACGCAGATGGACCGCATGGTGGTATTTGCTCCGAAGGTGGGGGCTTCCAAACCAGAACGGCGCACCTGGGTGCGCCGTTCTGGTTCGCAGATCAATGATGACGCGATCAGTTTGCCTTGTGGATGGCGCGCTTTTCGACTGCCATGGCAGCCTCATGCACTACTTCACTCAGCGCCGGATGCGCGAAGCAGATCCGTGCCAGATCATCGGCCGCTCCATTGAACTCCATCGCGATCACGCCGCTGTGGACCAGCTCGGACACGCTCGGGCCGCACAGGTGCATGCCCAGGATGCGGTCGGTTTCGGCATGGGCGATCACCTTGACCAGGCCGGCGGGTTCATTCATCGCTACGGCACGGCCGTTGGCGGCAAACGGGAAGCTCCCGGTCTTGTAGGGAATACCCTCGTCCTTGCACTGGGCCTCGGTCTTTCCGACCCAGGCGATTTCGGGCTCGGTGTAGATGACCCACGGCACGGTATCCAGGTTGACATGACCGGGCAGGCCGGCGATCAGCTCGGCGACCGCGATGCCTTCTTCGGACGCCTTGTGCGCCAGCATCGGACCGCGGATGCAGTCGCCTATCGCCCAGACGCCATCGACGCCGGTGTGGCAATGCTCGTCGACCTCGATCTGGCCGCGCTCGCTGACCTTGACCCCGGTGTCGTCGGCCAGCAGGCCCTTGGTTGCCGCGCGGCGACCAACGGCCACCAGCAGCTTGTCGACCACCAGCGACTGCTCTTGCTTGCCGTCGTTGTAGGACAGGTGGACACCGTCTTTCTTGATCTCCGCCTTGCTGACCTTCGCGCCGAGCTTGATATCCAGGCCCTGCTTCTTGAATTCACGCGCAGCGACCTTGCTGATGTCGGCGTCGGCGGCCGCCAGGAAGCCGGGCAGGGCTTCTAGGATGGTGACTTCCGAGCCCAGGCGCTTCCAGACGCTACCCAGCTCCAGGCCGATCACACCGGCACCGATCACGCCCAGGCGCTTGGGTACCTTGTCGAAATCCAGGGCACCGACGTTGTCGACGATCTTGTCGCCGTCGAACTTCGCGAACGGCAACTCGATGGAGTCCGAACCGGCGGCGATGATGACGTTGGCGGCCTTCAGCTCGATCTCGGAGCCGTCGTGCTGCTTGACCTTGACCACGTTGCCCTGGTGCAGGGTGCCGAAACCGTAGAACGGGGTGACCTTGTTGGCCTTGAACAGCATCGTGATGCCGCCAGTGAACTGGTTCACGATCTTGTCCTTGCGCCCCACCATGACGCCGACATCGATCTTCGGCTTGTCGGCCGAGATGCCGTGGTCGGAAAACATGTGGGTCAGGTTGTGGAACTGGCGCGAGCTGTCCAGCAATGCCTTGGACGGGATGCAACCCACCCGCAGGCAGGTCCCGCCCAGCGCGGGCTTGCCGTCCTTGCCCACTCCGGCGTCGATGCACGCGGTCTTCAGGCCAAGCTGCGCGGCGCGGATCGCGGCCACATAGCCGCCGGGACCGGCGCCAATCACCACGACGTCGAAATTCTGTTGTTCGCTCATCTCAAATGATCCTTTGGTTACATGCCCAGCAGCATGCGATGCGGGTTCTCGAGCTGGTTCTTGATGTCGACCAGGAACAGCACCGCATCCTTGCCATCGACAATGCGATGGTCGTAGCTCAATGCGATGTACATCATCGGCGCGGCGATCACCTGGCCGTTCTCCACGATCGCGCGTTCCTTGATGGCATGCATGCCCAGGATGGCGCTTTGTGGCGGGTTGATGATCGGGGTCGAGAACAACGAGCCGAACGTGCCGCCATTGGTGATGGTGAAGGTGCCGCCCTGGAGGTCCTCCAGCTTCAGGCCACCTTCGCGGGCGGCCTTGGCGTAACCGTCGATGGCCTGCTCGACTTCGGCGAAGCTCATCGACTCGGCATTGCGAAGCACCGGCGTGACCAGGCCCCGGTCGGTCGACACTGCGATCGAGATATCCGCGTAACCGTGATAGATGATGTCCTTGTCATCTACCGACGCGTTGACCAGCGGGTAGCGCTGCAGCGCGTTGGCGGCAGCCTTGACGAAGAAGCTCATGAAGCCCAGCTTGATCCCGTAGGCGTTCTTGAACGCTTCGCCCTGGGATTTGCGCATGTCCATGACCGCCTTCATGTTGACCTCGTTGGAGGAGGTCAACATCGCGGTGGAATTCTTTGATTCCATCAGGCGCTCGGCGATGCGTGCGCGCATCCGGGTCATGGGGACGCGCTCTTCCGGACGCGCACCACCGGCCTTGCCGACGCCTGCATTTTTCGCGTAGTTGAGCAGGTCTTCCTTGGTCACGGCACCTCGGCGGCCAGTGCCGTCGACGTTGGCCGGATCGATGCCTTCCTTGTTCGAGGTGAATCGTGCACCGGGAGGCAGGTCAGCGGACTTGCCGGCGGCCGCAGGAGCCTTGGCCGCCTTGGGTGCCTCGTCCTTGGGCTGTACCGGCTGGGCCACGTCGGTCGCAGCGGCATCGTTCTTGCTGTCGATCTTCTCGGCTTTCTTGTCGCCGGCGTCGGCCGCGGGCGCCGCGGCGTCGTCAATGACCGCCAGTACCTGCTCGCTGGTCACCGTCGCGCCAGTGTCGAACTTGATTTCCTTGAGCACGCCATCAATCGGGGAGGGGACCTCCAATACAACCTTGTCGGTTTCGAGGTCGACCAGGTTCTCATCACGCTTGACCGTATCGCCTGGTTTCTTGTGCCAGGTAGCGATGGTGGCGTCGGAGACGGACTCGGGCAGGACCGGAACTTTGATCTCGGTGCTCATGGAAAGACATCCTGGGTAACTTGAAAGTGGGACGAATGGCGAAGGGTTGAGAGTAGCGGAACAAGCATGCGGTTATTCGGGAGCCGGGTTGCCCTGGGCGGGATTCACCAACGCGTCGGCGACCAGCTGGGCCTGTTCCGCGAGATGATCGCTCATGTGGCCGACCGCCGGTGAGGGTGATCGCAGGCGACCGGCATAGTGCAAGGTCTGTTTCGGTGCCAGGCAGAAGGTCAGGTGATGGCCGATCTGATACCACGCACCCTGGTTCTGCGGCTCCTCCTGGCACCAGATCACTTCCCGGGCCGATGAGAAGCGCTTGAGTTCGGCGGCCAGTGCCTCGCGCGGGAACGGGTACAGCTGTTCCACGCGAATAATGGCCACGTCATCGGCGCCCCGCTTGGTGGCATCTTCCAGCAGGTCGTAATAGACCTTGCCGCCGCACACCACGACCCGCTTGATCTTCTTCGGGTCGGCCTTGGCATCCGGGATCAGGGTCTGGAAACCACCGGTGGCCAGCTCGTCCAGCGACGATACCGCCAGCTTGTGGCGCAACAGCGACTTGGGAGTCATCACCACCAATGGCTTGCGGGTCTGCATGCGCATCTGGCGGCGGATCATGTGGTACGCCTGCGCCGGGGTAGTCGGCGTGCACACCATCATGTTGTCCAGCGCACACAGTTGCAGGAAGCGTTCAAGCCGTGCCGAGCTGTGCTCCGGGCCCTGGCCTTCGTAACCATGTGGCAAGAACAGCGCCAAGCCGCACAGCCGGCCCCACTTGGCTTCGCCAGAGGACAGGAACTGGTCGATCACCACCTGGGCGCCGTTGGCGAAGTCGCCGAACTGCGCTTCCCAGATGGCCAGGGTGTCCGGGTCTGCGGTGGCGTGACCGTACTCGAATGCCATCACCGCTTCCTCGCTGAGCAGCGAGTCGATGATTTCCACGTCCAGCGGGTTCTGCACCAGCTCGCGCAGCGGCAGGTAGTACTCGTCGCTGGTCTGCTCGTGCAGGATGGCGTGCCGATGGAAGAATGTGCCGCGACCGCAATCCTGGCCGACCAGACGCAGCTTGTAACCCTCGCTGAGCAGTGACGCGTAGGCCAGGTTTTCGGCAAAGCCCCAGTCACCGGCCTGCTCGCCGGCCGACATCTTGCGACGGTCTTCGTAGATCTTGGCCACGCGCGGGTGCAGCTTGACGTCGGCGGGGATCGTGTTGATCCGCTTGGCCAGCTGGTTGAGGTTGTCGCGGTCGAACGTGGTGTCGACGATGTCGGCCAGAGTGCCCTTGAGGAACTTGGTCCAGTCGACGGTGAACTCATCGGGCTTGACCGTGACCAGGTCGGTGGTGACCTCTCCGGCATCGAGCTTGTCACGGTACTGGTCGACCACGGCCTTGGCATCGTCGGCGCTCAGGGTGCCTTCGGCAATCAGCCGGTCGGCATACAGCTCACGCGGCGTCTTGTGCTGGCGGATCGCCTGGTACATCACCGGTTGCGTGGCGGCAGGCTCGTCGGCCTCGTTGTGACCGTGGCGGCGGTAGCAGACCAGGTCAATGACCACGTCCTTGGCGAAGGTGTTACGGAAATCGAGCGCGAGCTCGGCGCAAAATGCCACCGCCTCGGGGTCATCACCGTTCACGTGCAGGACCGGCGCGCCGACCATCTTCGCCACGTCGGTGCAGTACAGCGTGGAACGCGCGTCCTCGTGGTCACTGGTAGTGAAGCCGATCTGGTTGTTGATCACGATGTGGACGGTGCCGCCGACCCGGAAACCACGGGCCTGCGACATCTGGAACAGCTCCATCACCACGCCCTGTCCCGCAAACGCGGCGTCGCCATGGATCAGGATTGGCAACACCTGGGTGCGGCCGGTGTCGCTGCGGCGGGTCTGGCGCGAGCGAACCGAACCGACGACCACCGGGTCAACGATCTCCAGGTGCGACGGGTTGAACGCCAGCGCCAGGTGCACCGGACCGCCGGGAGTCGCGACGTCGGCACTGAAGCCGAGGTGGTACTTCACGTCGCCGGTGTGGGCGAGCTCGACATGGTCGAACTTGCCTTCGAACTCGTCGAACAGCTTGCGCGGGGATTTGCCCAGCGTATTGATCAGCACGTTCAGGCGGCCGCGATGGGCCATGCCGATCACGACGTCCTGGGTGCCTTGCTCGCCGGCACGACGGATGACGGTGTCCATCAGCGGGATCAGCGCGTCGCCACCTTCCAGCGAGAATCGCTTCTGGCCGACGTACTTGGTATGCAGGTAACGCTCCAGCCCGTCCGCGGCGGTCAACCGCTCCAGGATGCGCTTCTTGTCTTCGGCGCTGCGGTGATACTTGCCGGCGGCTTTTTCCAGCCGGCTGTACAGCCAGCGCCGTTGCTCGGCATCGGCGATATGCATGAACTCGCTGCCGATCGAGCCGGTGTAGGTCGCCTGCAGCAGGCTGAGCAGGTCACCCAGCTTCATCCGGTCCTGGCCAGCCACGCCGCCGGTGCTGAACTCGTCGGCCAGGTCGCTGCCGGACAGGCCATGGAATCCGAGGTTCAGGTCGGGCGCATCGGGCTTTTGCAACAAGCCGAGCGGATCCAGGTTCGCACCCAGGTGGCCGCGCGAGCGATACGCCGTGATCAGCTTGCCCACGAAGCGTTCGCGCTCGTCTGCGGTGCCAGTGGCGCTGGACTTGCCGGCGTGCCGGGCGGCCTCGGTGATACTGGCGATGACGGCCGAATGTGGTACGTCACCCGCCTGGCGACCCTGAAAGCCGTCGAAATAGGCTTTCCAACCAGGTTCGATGCTTTCCGGTGAGACCAGATACTGCTCGTAGAGGTCTTCGATGTATGCGCCGCTGGCGCCCAGTTGTGATGACTGCGAGAACTGCTTCAGGAGATTGGCCACGATGGCGTCGCGAAACTCGTCAGGGAGGGAAGTTGAGAGCGCCGGATTGGCCTGCTTGCGGCTATTCAGACACCCAAGGCTTCGAATTATAGCCGTTAGAACCCGCGGGGAGGCCCTTGACAGGCACGAAAAAGACGCGGTGTTGCCGATAACGCCGGCTCTGGGTTCGCCCCTGTTCAGTTAGCGAGACTGACGCGCATCGCCTGATGCTCGATGCCGGCCTCCTGGAACCGTTCGCCGTGCGGCAGGAAACCGTGGCGCGCATAGAAGTCGATCGCCTGTACCTGGGCATGCAATGACAGCTCGCGCCAGCCCAGGCTCCGGCCTTGCTCGATCAGGGCGCCCAACAGTGCGTCACCAACGCCGCATCCGCGCCAGTGTTTCAACACCGCCATCCGGCCGATGCAATGATCCGGGGTGAGCCGGCCGGTGCCGATAGGCTTGCCTTCCAGGTCACGAGCGATGACATGGTGGCAGCGCGGGTCCAGCTCGTCCCATTCCAGCGACAGCGGAACGCCCTGTTCGTGGACGAACACGGATTCCCGGACCGTGCGCAGGTCGGACAGGCCGCTGGCGTAATCGATCGCCTCGACGTGGAAAGCCGGTGTCGGACTCACTCGTCTTCGTCCTCCAGGAGCGCGAGGTGGTAGTGGCCGGCTTCCACCAGGCCGAGGACGCAGTTGCGGCCGCCTTCGGACAGGGCGGCGTAAGTCGCGCCATCCAGGACGGTGGTATTGGCAATCCGGCTCGCGTCGGCGGCCGGCAGCGAGTGGCCTTCGCCATTGGCATGCAATCGTGCGCCGCTGGTCGTCTTGCGCCAGGCCATGCGCGAGTAAGGATGACGATGCAGGGTGGCGCCGTGCTGCAGGTCCCATTCGACCTCGATCCGCGAGCGGGGAAGCTCGCCGGGTGGCAGTTGCGCCGGGACCACGTCGACGGCGTTGCGGTACACGGTGATGAAGTTGCCGAACCAGTCGCCCAGCCGCTCCGGGTCGCTGGTGCGCAACAGGTCCAGTGCGGCGACCACCCGGGTCATCGCGGAAGCATCGATCTCGCCCGGGTCATCCGCGGGTGCCAGGTCGGGGTCGCGGTAGCGCAGTGATTCGTCCGCATCCACCGTCAACGTGTCGGCCAGGTCGCCCAACAGCTCCGAAGCCGACGGTGCACGCATGCCAAACGAAAACGTCAGGCAGGCATCCTCGGCGATGCCGTGATGGGGCACTCCCGGCGGCAGGTAGAGCATGTCGCCGGGGCTGAGCACCCAGTCGTGGCTGGGCGTGAACTGCTGCAGCAACCGCAGCTCGACGTCGTCGCGAAAGTCCATCGGCGGGCTGTCGCTCGCATCGACCTGCCAGCGGCGGTGGCCAACCGCTTGCAGCAGGAACACGTCGTACTGATCGACATGCGCGCCCACTGAACCGCCAGGCGCGGCAAACGACACCATGACGTCGTCGATCCGCCAGCGCGGCAGGAAATTGAAGTGGCCGATCAGTTCGGCGACGTCCGCATCCCACTTGTCCACGTCCTGCACCAGCAAGGTCCAGTCCTGGTGCGGCAGGCCCGGGAACATCTCCTCAGGGAATGGCCCGTGGCTGACCGTCCACCGGTCATTGGGCTTGTCGTGGGAGATGAGCCGCGACAAGGCGCCGTCCTCGCAGGCCAGGCCTGCGAGGTCATCGGGTTGCATCGGCGAGTCGAAATCCGGAAATGCGTTGCGGATCAGCAGCGGCTTCTTCTGCCAGTACTCGCGAAGGAACTTCGCTGGCGGCATACCGAGGAAATGCTTTGCGGTGGCGTGGACTTCGATCATGGGTCGCTGTGTTGCTTTTCGTCTTGCAGGCGTTGTTCGAGGTTGGTGCGCGCGTCGTCGGCGTAGCGCTTGCATGAGTCGGCATCCATCAACGGCGCCTTGCCGTCGAAGCGTGCGAACAGATCGGAGACCAGTGGATGTGGCGAAATCAGGATGTCGCAGGGCAGTGACGCAACCGTGTCGATGCTGCGGTGGAACGCGGCGAGGTAATCCGCGTGATCGGAAAAAAGGTAGGTCTTGTCCGAAGCCGCGCTCAAGCTATCCGCATAAACCATCTGCAGGCAATGCGAGCTCTCGCAGGAAGCCCACGTCCAACTGGTACTGCCCGGGGCGTGGCCTGGGGTGGCGTGTGCGGTTAGTGCAAGATCGCCGATGCGGACGGTCTGGTCGTCGGGCAGCACTTGCACGTTCGCCACTGGCGGGAATTTTTCCAGCACACCGAACTGAGGATCGCCGCGATCGCTCGCTCCGCGTTCCAGCGTCGCAGCGGACGGCTCGCGCGCCAGAACCGACGCGTCGGTGACGCGTTGCAGATAGGCAAGGCCACCAGCGTGGTCGGAATGCTCGTGCGAGTTGAGGATGAACTTTACGTCCGCGAGCTTGAAGCCCAGCGCTTCGATGTTCGCGGCAATCGCCGGGCCGCCTGGCTCGGTGGCGCCGTCGAGCAGTATGTGGCCTTGCAACGAAGTCACCAGCAATGCAGTGATGCCGCAGGTTCCGACGTAATACACGTTTCCGAAAATCTTGCGTGGTGGCGCACGGTCGTTCCAACCGTCCATCACGCCGGCATCAGCAGGGCATTCTGGAACGTTGGCCGGTGTGACAGTCGGTAGCGCAGGTTCGACTGCAGGTTGCGGTGAGGAATCTGCGCAGGCGGGCAACGCGAGCAGCGCAGCAAGAGCGAATGCAGCGCGCATGCGTCAGATTTCCTTTGCGAGCTTTTCTGCAAGGCCAATGTAAGTTGCGGGGATCAAACCGCGCAGGCGTTGCCTGGCATCGGCCGGCAGCTCGAGACCATCGATGAACTCGCGCATCGAGGCCTCGTTGATGCCGTGGCCGCGGGTGAGCGCCTTCAGCTGTTCGTAGGGGTTGGGCAGGCCGTGACGGCGCATCACCGTCTGTACGGCCTCGGCCAGCACTTCCCAGCTCGCATCGAGGTCGGCGGCGAGGCGCTCCGGGTTGGCGGTCAGCTTGTCGAGGCCGCGCAGCAATGCGTCGTAACCAATCAGGGCGTGGCCAAACGCGGTGCCCAGCGCACGCAATACAGTCGAGTCGGTCAGGTCGCGTTGGAAGCGGCTGATCGGCAGCTTGACCGCGAAATGCCCGAACAGGGCATTGGCGATGCCGAAGTTGCCCTCGGCGTTCTCGAAATCGATCGGGTTGACCTTGTGCGGCATGGTCGAGCTGCCGACTTCGCCGGCCTTCACCGATTGCTTGAAATAGCCCAGCGAGATGTAGCCCCAGATGTCGCGGCACAGGTCGATGGCGATGGTGTCGATGCGACGCTGGGCATCGCAGATCTCGGCGATGCCGTCGTGCGGCTCGATCTGGGTGGTGTAAGGCTGCCAATTGAGGCCCAGTGAGTGCACGAAGTGTTGCGAGAAAGCCGGCCAGTCGACGTCCGGGTACGCGGCGACATGGGCGTTGTAGTTGCCGACCGCGCCGTTGATCTTGCCCGGCATCGGCGCGGCAGCGAGGGTCTCGCCCTGGCGCCGCAGGCGGGCGACGACGTTGGCCAGCTCCTTGCCAACGGTGGTCGGCGACGCTGTCTGTCCGTGGGTGCGCGAGAGCATCGGCAGCGCCGCGTGTTCGTGCGCCATCGCGCGCAATTTCTCGATCAGTTGGTCGAGCCTGGGCAGCAGCACCGTCTGCCGCGCCTCGTTCAGCATCAACGCGTAGCTGAGGTTGTTGATGTCCTCGGAGGTGCAGGCGAAGTGCACGAACTCCAGCGCCGGGCCCAGTTCGGCATCGTCCTTCAGTCGCTCCTTGATCAGGTACTCGACCGCCTTGACGTCGTGATTGGTGGTGCGTTCGATTTCCTTGACCCGCGCCGCGTCCTCCACCGAAAGCCCGTCGGCGAGCTCGCGCAGCCGTACGGTGGCTTCGGCCGAGAACGGCGCGAGTTCCTCGATGCCGGGTTCATTGGCCAGTGCCAGCAGCCATTCCACCTCGACCTTGACCCGTGCCTTGATCAGGCCGAACTCGGAGAATATCGGCCGCAGCGCATCGACCTTGCCGGCGTAACGGCCATCGAGCGGGGACAGGGCGAGCAGCTGGGATTCAACGTTGGCGGGCATGGCTTTGGGGCGTGTGGGTGGCAGTCACGCATTCTAGCGCGAGGCGGGAGTCGCGGCGGCGTATCCTCGGCTTCTCATACGGAGGACGTCATGGCCAAGCAGGATTACCGCATCGAACACGACAGCATGGGCGAGCTCCAGGTGCCCGCCGATGCCTTGTGGGGCGCGCAGACCCAGCGCGCGGTGGAGAACTTTCCGATCTCCGGCCGGCCGATGCCGCGTGGATTCATCCGCGCACTGGGGCTGGTCAAGGCGGCGGCGGCGCAGGTCAATGGTGATCTGGGCCTGCTGCCGAAGGGACGTTCGGCGGCGATCCGCAAGGCGGCCCTGTCCGTGGCCGGCGGCGAGTTCGACGCCCAGTTCCCGATCGACGTGTTCCAGACCGGCTCCGGCACCTCCAGCAACATGAACGCCAACGAGGTGATCGCCACGCTCGCCTCACGTTCGGTGCGTGGCAAGGCGGTGCATCCCAATGATGACGTCAACCTGGGCCAGAGCTCGAACGACGTGATTCCGACCGCGCTGCGGGTGTCGGCCCAGCTGGCGACGGTCGAGTCGTTGCTGCCGGCGCTCAAGCACCTGCGACGGGTGATCGACCGCCGCGGCAAGGCGTTGGGCAAGGTCACCAAGACAGGCCGCACGCATTTGATGGATGCGATGCCATTGACCTTCGGTCAGGAGTTCGGCGCGTGGTCGGCGCAGCTGGCCTCGGCGCAGGCGCGGATCGAGGACGCACTCAAGCGTCTGCGACGGCTGCCCATCGGTGGCACGGCCATCGGCACCGGCATCAATGCCGATCCGCGCTTCGGCAAGGCGATGGCGAAGGCATTGTCATCACTGAGCAAAACCCGGTTCGAGTCGGCCGAGAACAAGTTCGAAGGGTTGGCATCGCAGGACGATGCGGTGGAATTGTCCGGGCAGCTCAGTGTGCTGGCGGTGGCGGTGATGAAGATCGCCAATGACCTGCGCTGGATGAATTCCGGTCCGCTGGCGGGCTTGGGCGAAGTCGAATTGCCGGCCTTGCAGCCGGGCAGTTCGATCATGCCGGGCAAGGTCAATCCGGTGATCCCGGAGGCTGCCTGCATGGTCTGCGCGCAGGTGATGGGCCACCACACCGCCATTACCGTAGCCGGCCAGAGCGGTAACTTCCAGCTCAACGTGATGCTGCCGCTGATCGCACTGGACTTGTTGGACTCCATCGGGCTGCTGGGCAACACGATGCGGTTGCTGGCCGACAACGTGATCGCCGACCTGCAGGTGCGTCGCGACGTGGTCGCCGATGCGCTGCAACGCAACCCGATCCTGGTCACCGCGCTCAACCCGGTGATCGGTTACGAGAAAGCGGCGGCCATTGCCAAGCAGGCTTACAAGCAACAGCGTCCGGTGCTGGAGGTGGCGATGGAAGTCACCGGCATGACCGAGCAGGCACTGCGCCGGCTGCTGGATCCGGTCGCGCTGACCCGCGGCGGTATCCACAAATAGTTGCGGGACAGGCAGGTCGCGGCCGAAGCCGCGCCTGCAACGATCAGCTCTGGTTTAGTCAGCCCTGTCCCGGCAGATCGCGCGTCCCGCCCACATCGCGGTGATTGACGTCGCCGCTGCCGATGCTGCGTACGCGCAGGTCGCCGCTGACGGTATCGACGTCCAGGCTGCCCGAACCGATCGTGCCGACCTGGACACTTCCTTTCACCCGGGCCAGGTCGATGTCGCCGGAACCGATGCTGCCGATCTTGACGTCGCCGGCCACGTCGCTGGCCTCCAGGTCGCCCGATCCCACCGATCCGACTTCCAGCGGCCCGATGTCGGCCAACTCGGCATCGCCGGAGCCGACCACCACGCTCACCAATCCGGGAACGCGGCGCACATCGGCATCGCCGGAACCGACCACCAGGTCGAGGCTGGCCACGCCGTCGATGTTGGCATCGCCGGAACCGGTGTCGACCTGGACCGCCACATTGTCGGGCAGGGTGGCCGTCAGCTGCATGTAGGCGTAGTTGTTGCCGAACAGGCTGAACTGCCAACCGTCACCGTCACCGTCCATCGACACCACCAGCTTGTCGCCGCGGCGCTGGTGCTGGAATTGCAATTGCTCCAGCTTCTCCGCGCTGGATGCGCAGGCCTTGCCTTGCAGTTGTGCCGACGCACCGGCCGCGGCCTTGAGGTCGAGATCGAAGCCGCCGACCTCGAACACCACGGTCTCGATGCCGGCCAGGTCGGGGCTTAGTTCGAACGCCCGTGTGTGCTCGCACTTCTGTTGGGCGAAGGCCGCCAGGGGCAGCATCAGTACGCAGCCAAGCAGGATCTTGCGCATAATTTTTCCTTATGGAGTCAAAGTGGGGATTGAAGACAGGGCGGGCTTCATCAGGTGCTGAAGTGGCCGTCGCCGTCGCGGCAGTCGTCGATGTCGGCCTGGGTGATGTCGGCGTACGGAGCGAACTCCGGCAGCGACGCGGCTAGTTGCTGCTCGGTCTGCATCAAAGCGGGCATCCTGCCGCACACTTCGGTCAGGACCTGCTGCGCGATTTTTCCCGCCTTGGCCTCGATGTCGGCTTCCATTTTTTCGGTGTTGCCGGAAAACACGCTGGCGAAAGCCTGGCCCATCGCATCGGTGGCCAGGCTCGCGCCTTGCATGCCGATGGCAGCACCAGTCTCGGCCATGTAGGCAATCTGGCCCCGGTACTCCAGCAGCAGTGCGCGCTGCTCGGCGGTGATGTCGACCGTGCGGCCGTCGATCAACAGGTCACCCTGGGGGGTGATCTCGGCGGGCGTTTCGCTGTCGTCGGCGATGTCGAGGTTCTCGGTGGCCATCGTCTCGCGTACTTCCCGGGAGACGCCCTGCATCTCCTTTTGGATCTCCGAGCTGACTTCGGCGAATACGCCGGTCGTAGATTGCGTCGGCTCTTGCGCCGGCTCGTCCTTGCCGCAGGCGCTCAACCAAGGCGTGCACGCGAGCAGGACCAGGATTGGAAAAAGTTTGATGTTCATGTCAGATCTCGGCAGGTGATGGGTTGCGACGCGTTCATGGCCAGCCTTCATCGCGCCAGCGGCGCAGGCGGATCGCGGCGAAGATCATGACCGCGCCGGCGGCCACGCCGATCCACAACCCGGGCATGGTCAGGCACGCAGCCAAGCAGGATCTTGCGCATGATTTTTTCCTTTGGGATAAAGCTGGGCAATGGAGCCCGGGCGGGGTTCATTGGGTGGTGAAGCTGCCGCCGCGACAGTCCTCGAGGTCTTCCTTCTCGATGGTCGCGTAAGGCTTGAACTCCGGCAGTGCGACGGCCAGTTGCTGTTGAGTCTCGTGCAGCGGGGGCAGTTGCATGCACAGGCGCTTCGCATTGACTTCAAGCTTGGCCGCTTCGGCCTCGATCTTGGCGTCGATCTGACCGGGATTGCCGCTCAGCAGGCCATTGACGACCTCGCGGATCGCCGTTCCGCCCAGGTCGGCGCCCTGCACGCCCAGGGCCATGCCGGTCTCGGCCACGTCCATGATCTGCTGGCGGTATTTCACCAGCAATGCGTGCTGCGCAGGGGTGGTTTCGACCTTGCGGCCATCGAGCAGCAATTCGCCTTGCGGGGTGAGTTCGGCGTTGGCGCGTGGATCGGCCGGATCCTTGTCGCTGGTCTTGGCGACCGTCTGGCCACGGTCGCCGTCGTACCGGAACTCGTTGTTGAGGTTGATGTTGGAGCGTGCCAGTTCGTCACGCGCCTTTTCGATTCCCCGCTGGGCGGCTTTGCCGAGCACGGTCTGCGGCTCGCCATCGGGCATCGTGACGGCGGCCGGTGCCGGCGCATTCTGTGCCGGCGTTGGTGATGGCTCGCACGCGGCGAGGGTTGCGACCAGTGCCGCAGCGAGACTCAAATTGATGACGGATAGGTTCATGTCATGGTTCTCTGTGTTGAGATCGGATCAGCCTTCATCGCGCCAGCGGCGCAGGCGGATCGCGGCGAAGATCATTACCGCGCCGGCGATCACGCCGATCCACAACCCGGGCATGGACAGGCTGGACAGGACGTTCTGCGCGGAGAAGGTATGCAACAACGCCTGGGCGCCGTCCGGCCCGGAAACATCGAGCACATTGTTGCGATAAGCCAGATCAATACCGGGCATCGTACCCAGCAACATGCGACCCACGACGTTGGACCAGAACCACGAGCTGTCCAGGTCGAACAGTTCCATCAGGTCGAACCAGCTGACGAAGATGCCCGCGAACAGCGGAATCATGATGGCCCACAGGAACGGCTTGGTGCGGGCCCATGCCGAGCACAGCAGCAGCCAGCCGACGGTCGGCATCGCCCACAAGGCGTAGACGGGCAGGGCGGCGAACAGGCTTGCACTGACCGACAGCGGGTTGGCCGGTCCCCACAAGAGGGTGATCGGGTTTCCGCCGTGCAGCAGCACCAGCGCGCTCACCAGCACCATGAACCCGACCATCGTGGCAAACGCCATCACGATGGCCAGCAGCGGGGCGACGACCGTGGCGCTGACGACTTTGGACAACACGGTCTGGGTGTCGGACAGCGGCAGCGACTTCCAGAACAGGACGCTGCGATCCTTGCGGTCGTCATAAAGCGCGCCCAGGCAGTAGAAGAACACCACGAACGCCAACACGATGAACGGCCAGAACGACGACAGCAGCAATGACAGGTCCAGTCCTTCGGCCAGTTGTTGCATGTGCCCGGCGTCGAGCTTGCCGGTCAGCGCGCCAATGTCCAACCCGTTGACGACGATATCGCCGTCGATCATCAGGTCGCCCCGGCCCAGGGCGCGTCGAGCGGCGACCTCGGCGACGATGACCGCCATCAACGTCAACAACAACGAGATGCCGCCGGCGATCAATGGGGCCCACAGGAATCCGCCCTTGTGCTCCCAAAATTCGCGCCGCAGCAACAACTTGAATTTATGGGTGGTGTGGGACGCCGCTACCGGCGGGTTGGGCTGGGGTGCTTGGGTTTGGACGACAGCGTTCATTCGTAGGTCCCCTTCATGGTGGCGACAAACAGGTCGGCCAGGCCCGGAGTGCGGATCTCGCCGAGGCCGGCCAACTGCTCGCGTGGTACGCCGTCGAACAGCATCACGGTCTTGCCAAACGGCAGGGAGCGTTCATCCAGCGGCGTCAGCGCGCGGGCCGCATCGGCATGGTCGGCGCTGACCAGCACTTCGGTGAAGCGCTCGCCGACGGCGTCCATTTCGCTGCTCAACACGATCTTGCCGTCACTGATGAACATCACGTCGGTCAGGATGTGCTCGACTTCCTCGACCTGGTGGGTGGTGATCACAATGGTCTTGTCCTCGTCGAAGTAGTCCTCCAGCAAGCGCTGGTAGAACTGCTTGCGGTACAGGATGTCCAGGCCCAGGGTCGGCTCGTCCAGGACCAGCAGCTTGGCGTCGATCGCCATCACCAGCGCCAGGTGCAGCTGCACGATCATGCCCTTGGACATTTCACGCACGCGCATCTTCGGTGTGAGTTGGGTGCCTTTCAGGAAGCGCTGGCAGCGGGCTCGATCGAAGCGCGGATGCACGCCGGCGACGAATTCGATCGCCTCGCGCACCCGGATCCAGCGCGGCAACACGGCAACGTCGGCGATGAAACAGACATCACGCATCAACTCGTCACGCGAGGTGCGAGGGTCGCGACCGAGCACGGTCATCTGTCCTTCGAACGGGATCAGGCCGAGCATCGCCTTGAGTGCGGTGGTCTTGCCGGCGCCGTTGGGGCCGATCAGGCCGACGATGCGTCCGGCCGGGATCTCGAACGTGGTGTCGTCGAGCGCGAGCTTGTTCTTGTAGGCCTTGCGCAGGTTGCGTGCGCTGACCACGGTGCCGGCCAACGTCGGCTCGGTCGTTGCCACAGCCGAGCGAGAGGATGAGGGGCTCATTGCGCGTTCTCCTTGGACAGACCTGGGCCCAGCAACTCTTCCACAGCCAGTCCCAGGCGCGCGATGCGCTCCAGCACCAGGGGCCATTCTTCGGTAAGGAAGCGATCGCGCTCGCTTGCCAGCAGTTTTTTTGCCGCACCTTCGGTCATGTACATGCCCAGACCCCTGCGTTTTTCGACGAGTGCCTCGTCCACCAACTCCTGGTAGGCGCGCGAGACGGTGATTGGATTGAGCTGGTACTCGGCGGCGACCTGCCTTACCGAGGGCAGGGCGTCGCCGGGCTTGAGCACGCCGTCGAGCATCATTGCCACGACGCGTTCTTTCAGCTGGCGATAGATCGGAGCGCCATCGCTCCATTGGAATGCGGTCATTGGGTCAACCCCGCGGGATAAATGAGAAATAAGGCATTGCGAACATCCGCAGGTGATTGGACTTGGTTGTGGTGGTACGCGGCGAATCGGCGTCCGTCTGTACCGTGACGGCGGAATCGAGCGTTGACGTCGCGTTTTCCGACGCCTCCGGCTGCATCACCGGCGCCATGGCAATCAGTCCCGACACCAGCAACGCAGCACTGGCCGTCAGCGCGGGGAGCGTGTTGTGAAGCTTGCGGTTCATGGGACACTGCCTTTGGTCAGTCGGTGTTGTATGCAACTATAACACCAGAACACGCCTTGTCAACAATGTTTTTCGGGAGGGGCGCGCGGATCCGTTTATCGTTCACGATTGCGGGTATCGTCTCCGGCCGCGACAATGGCGTCTTTACGTCGCCACCTTCGTCACCATTCTTGCGATTCGACAGGAGCACACCGGATGACACCCTTCCTACGCGGCGTTGCCGTGTTTTTGACCACCGCGTCGCTGTCCTGTGTTGCGATGGTTTCCGCCACCACCGCCCATGCGCAGGGCGTCTCAACCCAGGATAACGCCGTGCTCAGCACCGATCGCGCAAAAACCAGTTACATGGTTGGCCATGACATTGCCCGCTCCATTACTCCGGCCGCACCGGACATCGACCTGGCGGCATTCGAGCGCGCCATTGGCAATGCCTTCCAGGGCAAGGAGCCGCTGATCGACCAAGGCGAGGCGCAGGACACCGGGCGCGCGCTGATGATGCGTATTGCCTCGCGGGCGGGCAAGGCGCCGGCGGATGCGACGATCCCCGAGGTCGACAAGCAGAAGGTGGCGTACCTGGTCGGTGCCGATGTCGGCCGCTCGCTGGTGACGATCAAGGACGAGCTGGACCTGCCGGTGTTGCTGCAGGGCGTGCGCGCCACGTTCTCCGGTGAAACGTTGTTGCTGGACGAGGGCCAGCTCACCAGCGTGCGCGACGCGTTCGCGCAGCGGATGCAAGGTGAGATGGCGGCACGCACGGAGCAACAGGCAGGCGCCAACCAGGCTGAAGGCGAGAAGTTTCTGGCCCAGAACAAGCAGGTCAAGGGGGTTTTCAGCACCCCATCCGGCTTGCAGTACATGGTCCTGCGCCAGGGCGCGGGCCTACGGCCGAAGCCGAGCGACCGGGTACAGGTCAACTACGAGGGCAAGCTGCTTGACGGCACGGTATTCGACAGCTCCTACGAGCGCGGCGAGCCGACCCAGTTTGGCCTGAACCAGGTGATTCCGGGTTGGACCGAGGGATTGGGCCTGATGCCGGTGGGTGCGAAGTACCGCTTCTGGATTCCCGGCAACCTGGCTTACGGCAGTCAGGGCACGCCCGGTGGTCCGATCGGCCCGAATGCGACCCTCGTGTTCGATGTCGAGTTGCAGTCGATCCTCGACTAGCAAACCAGGTATGACAACGCGGTCGTCCGATGGGGCATGTTCAGCCCCGGGGCGACACAGTACGACGCTTGCGCGCGTCGGCGACAACGCCGCCCGCGCCTTTTGACACCAGGAGTTACGACCCGATGATGCGATTTGCCCGTCCCGCCACAGCCCTACTGGCCGCCGCCAGCCTGACCCTCGCCATTGCCGCGTGCCAGCCGGAGGACAAGACCACCGCCGAGACCGCTGACAAGGCCGCCGACGGCGCATCGGCTGAGACACTGGAGATCAAGGGCCTGCCCACCCAGAAGGACCAGGTCAGCTACATGATCGGCATGGACATGGCCAAGTCGCTGGAGCAGATCAAGGACGAGATCGACGTCGACACGCTCGCCAAAGCGATCAAGACCCATCTGGATGGGGGGCAATCGCTGATGACCGACGAGCAGGCGAGTGACGTTGCAGCGTCGTTCGGCGAGCGCCTGCAGGCGAAGCGTGAGGCGGAAGCTGCTGCCACGGCCGAGAAGAACAAGACCGAGGGCGCCGCATTTCTTGCCGCCAATGCCAAGAAGCCGGACGTCAAGACGACCGAGTCGGGTTTGCAGTACCAGGTGTTGACCGAGGGTACGGGTCCGAAACCGACCGTTGATGACCTGGTCAAGGTGCATTACAAGGGCACCTTGCTGGATGGCGAGACTTTCGACAGTTCCTACGATCGTGGTGAGCCGGCCGTCTTCCCGTTGCAGCAGGTGGTGCCGGGTTGGCAGGAGGGGATCGCATTGATGCCGGTGGGCAGCAAGTACCGCTTCTGGATTCCCGGTGAGTTGGGCTATGGCGCTACTGGCACCCCGGGTGGCCCGATTGGCCCGAACGCGGTGCTGGTGTTCGAGGTCGAGCTGCAGGAAATCGTCCAGGCACCGACCGAATAAGATGAGCCACCACCGCTGCGGCAGCGGTGTCGAACGGGGCGTATATGAAGATCAGTATTTTCGGGACCGGTTACGTCGGATTGGTAACCGGTACCTGCCTGGCGGAGGTGGGTCACGACGTGGTCTGCGTCGATATCGACCAGTCCAAGGTGGACGGGCTGAACCGCGGCGAGGTATCCATCTTCGAGCCGGGCCTGACCCCGATGGTGCAAGCCAACCACGCGGCCGGCCGACTCCAGTTCACCTCCAATGCGGTCGATGCGATTGCTCATGGCGAGGTGATATTCATCGCCGTGGGCACGCCGCCCGACGAGGATGGCAGCGCGGACCTGCAATACGTCCTGGCAGTGGCGGCGACCATCGGCCAGCACCTGTCGCAATCGACGTTGGTGGTCGACAAGTCGACCGTCCCGGTAGGCACCGCGGACACCGTGCGCGCGACGATCGCGGCCGAGCTGGACAAACGCGGCGTCCGGATTGATTTCGAGGTTGTGTCCAATCCCGAGTTTCTGAAGGAAGGCGATGCCGTCAACGATTTCATGCGGCCGGACCGGATCATCCTGGGCACCGATGATCTCGATGCCGTGGATAAGATGCGGCACCTGTATGCGCCTTTCGTGCGCAGTCACGACCGCTTCGTGGTGATGGACGTGCGCTCGGCCGAGCTGACCAAGTACGCCGCCAACGCCATGTTGGCGACCAAGATTTCCTTCATGAACGAGATCGCCCACATCGCCGAACGGGTCGGCGCGGATGTCGAAATGGTGCGTCAGGGCATCGGCTCGGACCCGCGTATCGGTTGGCAGTTCATCTATCCCGGCGCCGGTTACGGCGGTTCGTGCTTTCCCAAGGATGTGCAGGCATTGGCCCGCACTGCCCACCAACATGGTCATGAGCCTCAGCTGCTGAATGCGGTCGAGAGGGTCAACGAGCGCCAGAAAGATCATCTTTTCGAGTTGATGCAACGTCACTACGGCGATGCATTGGCGGGCAAGACCGTTGCGGTATGGGGATTGGCGTTCAAGCCCAATACCGACGACATGCGCGCCGCGCCCAGCCGTCGATTGCTGGAACAGCTGTGGTCGGTCGGCGCGAAGGTGCAGGCGTTCGATCCCGAGGCGGCTGCCGAAACCCGCCGCATCTTCGGCGATCGCGAGGATCTGCTGTTGTGCGATTCGGAGTACGCCGCGTTGTCCGGTGCCGATGCGCTCGTGGTGGTGACCGAGTGGAAGCAGTTCCGCAGCCCGGACTTCTCCCGCCTCAGCGAGGAACTTGCCGACGCGGTCATTTTCGACGGGCGTAACCTGTATCCGCCAGACGAAGTGGAAACGGCGGGTATCGCCTATTACGGCATTGGTCGTGGCCGCTCGATCCTGGCGGCGGGCGATCATGATGCCGGTCCGGCGGGCAGGGTGCCCCGATGAGCGATCGTCCTGGCACCAGTGTCGAGCAACGGCTGGTCGAGCTGGAAACGCGGCTGTCGTTCCAGGAGCACAGCATTGGCGAACTCAGCGATGCCCTCGCGGCGGCTCGCGACGAGGAGGCAGGCAATGCACTGCTATTGCATCGTGCGCTGCAGGAGCTGAGGCAATTGCGGGTCTCGGTTGCCGCCAATCCGCTTTCGGCTGATCCGTCCAGCGAACCACCACCACCTCATTATTGAAGGCCGCGTCCCGGCTTCGCGCCGGACCCGACGACCCCTATGAACGACACTCTTCGCGATCAGCTGCTGGGGCTGGGCTTCAAGCCTGCGCCCGAACCCAAGCGTCCTGCGGGCCACACGCGCGACGGCCGCCCGGATCGAAAAGCATCGGATGCCCGTGGCGAGCGGCGCCCAGGTGCGCAGAACCGCTCGGGCACCGCAGCGAACCGGTCTGGGAAGCCGTCCAGTCCGCCTCCTTCCGGAGCAGCTCGTCCGGGGCCTGGCCGGGCAGGGCAATCCCGTGGCGGGCAGGGCAAGCCAGGGCAAGGTAAGCCGGGCAACCCGCGCTCGCGCGAGGACATCGATCTGGCCAAGGCGTATGCCATCCGCGCCCAGCGCGAGAAGAACGAGCGTATCGCGGCGGAAAAAGTCAAGCAGGACGAAGCGCGCCTGCGGCGTGAGGCGCGCGCGAAGCTGGCCGAGCTGTTGAAAGGCAAGGCCCTCAATGCTGAAGCGGCCGACATCGCCCGGCATTTCCCCTACGGCGGCAAGATCAAGCGCATCCACGTCACCGCCGACCAGCTCAAGGCGCTGAATGCCGGTGAGTTGGGGGTGCTGCAGATGGACGGACGTTACCTGCTGGTTACCGCCGAGTTGCTGGCACAGGCCGAGCAGGTCTTCGCGCCTTCGGTCGCCCTGAAGGTCGATCCGGATGCGCCTGTTGCCGACGGTTCCTACGCCGACCCGCAGTACCAGGTGCCTGACGACCTGGTCTGGTGATACTTCAGCTCCGGTTCGATCCATCTGCGGGGTGGCGGGGGCGCCGGGAACGAATGCCCTTGGGTGCGAATGTCCCCCGGCACCGATGAAGCCGGTGCCTCCTCCTTTATTTCACACCCAAGGGCATTCGCACCCGTCGTTCCAGCGTGGCGGTGGTTCCAGAAGCGCAGGCCCGTCGGGCGAGGAACCTCATTCCGGGTCGTAGTCGAGGTTCGATGCCAGCCAGCGTTCGGCCTGGGCCAGGTCGACGCCCTTGCGGCGGGCGTAATCGACTGCCTGTTCCTTGGACACCCGGCCGACCACGAAATATTGGCTGCGCGGGTGGCTGAAGTAGAAGCCAGAGACCGCCGCGGCCGGCGTCATCGCGAAGTTTTCGGTCAAGGTCATGCCGGCGTTGGTGGTCGGGTCGAGCAGGCGGAAGATCGTCGCCTTCTCGCTGTGCTCGGGACACGCCGGGTAGCCGGGGGCGGGGCGGATGCCGAGGTATTTCTCGTCGATCAGCGCCTCGGCATCGAGTGACTCATCCGGCGCGTAGCCCCAGAACTCGGTGCGCACCCGCTGGTGGAGTCGCTCTGCCAGGGTTTCGGCGAGACGATCGGCGAGCGCTTTGAGCAGGATCGCGTTGTAGTCGTCGTGGTCGGCCTCGAAGCGCTGGATATGCGGCTCGATCCCGATCCCGGCGGTCACCGCGAACGCGCCGATCCAGTCCTGTTTGCCACTGTCTTGTGGGGCGATGAAATCGGCCAGGCAGAAATCCGGGCGCTCAACGGGCTTGTCGACTTGCTGGCGCAGGCAATGGATCGTTTCCGGCTTGCCATCGACCTGGGCGACGATGTCGTCGCCATCACTGTTGGCTGGCCATAGTCCGAACACGGCCTTCGCGGTCAGCCATTTCTCGTCGATGATCCGCTTGAGCATCGCCTGGGCATCGCGGAACAGGTCGCTGGCGGACGCACCGACGACCTCGTCGGTGAGGATGGCCGGATAGCGGCCCGCGAGTTCCCAAGCCTGGAAGAACGGGGTCCAGTCGATCAACTCAACCAGTTCGGTCAACGGGTAGTCGTCGAATACATGCAGGCCGGGCTGTTTCGGTGCGGGCGGGGTGTAGTCGTCCCAGCCACCCTGGAAACGCTGGCTGCGCGCCTTGTCCAGCGATACCAGCCGCTTCCCGTTGCCACGCTTGCGATGGCGCTCGCGGATCTCCGCGTAATCGGATGCGGTGGTGGCCACGAAGGCAGCGCGTTGTTCGGCGCTGATCATGGTCTGGGCCACGCCGACGGCACGCGAGGCGTCTTTCACCCAGATCGTGGCCGGCTTGTAGAACGGGTCGATCTTCAACGCGGTGTGCGCCCGCGACGTGGTCGCACCGCCAATCAACAGCGGCATGGTGAAGCCCTGGCGCTGCATTTCGCGGGCGACGTGGCCCATTTCCTCCAGCGACGGGGTGATCAGGCCGGACAGGCCGATCATGTCGGCGTTCTCGGCGATGGCGCGGTCCAGGATGACCTGGGAAGGCACCATTACGCCCAGGTCGATCACCTCGAAGTTGTTGCATGCCAGTACCACGCCGACGATGTTCTTGCCGATGTCGTGGACGTCGCCCTTGACCGTGGCCATGACGATCTTGCCGTTGGTCTTGCCGGTGTCGCCGGTGCGCAGCTTCTCGGCCTCGATGAACGGCAGCAGGTAGGCCACGGCTTTCTTCATCACCCGCGCCGACTTGACCACTTGCGGCAGGAACATCTTGCCGGCGCCGAACAGGTCGCCGACCACGTTCATGCCATCCATCAACGCGCCTTCGATCACGTCCAGCGGGCGGGTGGCTTCGGCGCGCGCCTGCTCGGTGTCCTCCACGATCCACTGGTCGATGCCCTGCACCAGCGAATGGCTCAGCCGCGCGCGCACCGGTTGCTCGCGCCAGGACAGATCCTCGACCCGCTTCTCGCCCTTCTTGCCGCGATAGCGTTCGGCCAGCGCCAGCAGCGTCTCGGTGGCCTCCGGATTGCGGTTGAGCACCACGTCCTCGACCGCGTGACGAAGCTCGGCGTCGAGGGTGTCGTACAGCGGCAGCGCGCCGGCGTTGACGATGCCCATGTCCATGCCGGCCTTGATCGCGTGGTACAGGAACACGACGTGGATGGCCTGACGCACCAGCTCGTTGCCGCGGAACGAGAAACTGACGTTGGAGACGCCGCCGGAGATGTGGCTGTATGGGAAACGACGCTTGATCTCACGGGCGGCTTCGATGAACGCGACCGCGTAGTCGTTGTGCTCCTCGATACCGGTGGCGATCGCGAACACGTTGGGGTCGAAGATGATGTCCTCGGGCGGGAATCCGACCTCCTCGGTCAGTAGCCGGTAGGCGCGCGAACAGATATCGACCTTGCGCTGCACGGTGTCGCCCTGGCCCTCCTCGTCGAACGCCATCACCACCACCGCCGCGCCATAGCGACGCACCAGCCGCGCCTGCCGCAGGAACTCGTCCTCGCCTTCCTTCATCGAGATCGAGTTGACGATGCCCTTGCCCTGCAGGCACTTCAGCCCGGCCTCGATCACGCTCCACTTGGAGCTGTCGACCATTACCGGGATGCGGGCGATGTCGGGCTCGGCGGCAATCAAGTTGAGGTAGGTGACCATCGCCTGCTCGGAATCCAGCAGGCCCTCGTCCATGTTGACATCCAGCACCTGGGCGCCGTTCTCCACCTGTTGCCGCGCCACGGCAACCGCCTCGTCGAAGCGGTCGTCCTTGATCAGTTTCTTGAACTGCGCGCTGCCGGTGACGTTGGTGCGTTCACCGACATTGATGAAGTTGCTTTGCGGCGTGATCGTCAGCGGTTCCAGGCCGCTGAGGCGGGTCTGGCGGGCGATGGGCGAATTCATTCCAGCGGCCTCGACGGTCGTCATGCCGGGACGGCCGCGTCGGCAAGGCTCGGCAGCCGCCGCGGCGCAACGCCGCGCACGGCCTCGACGATCGCGGCGATGTGGGCCGGCGTGGTGCCACAACAGCCGCCTACCAGGTTCAACAACCCGGACCTGGCAAACTCGCCCAGCATCCCGGCCATGTCTTCGGGCGTCTGGTCGTAGCCGCCGAACGCATTCGGCAGCCCGGCATTGGGGTGGGCGCTGACGCAGGTGTCGGCGATCCGCGACAAGGTATCGACGTGGGGCCGGAGCTCCTTGGCGCCAAGGGCGCAATTCAAGCCGATGGACAGCGGTTCGGCATGGCGCAACGAGTACCAGAATGCTTCGGCGGTCTGGCCCGAGAGCGTGCGCCCGGAGGCATCGGTAATCGTGCCCGACACCATCACCGGCAGGCGGGCGCCACGTGCCTCGAACGCCTCGGCAATCGCAAACAGTGCGGCCTTGGCGTTGAGGGTGTCGAACACCGTTTCCACCATCAATACGTCCGCGCCGCCGTCGATCAGGCCATCGGTGGCTTCGCGGTAGGCGATCCGCAGGTCGTCGAAGCTGACCGCGCGGAAGCCGGGACGATTGACGTCCGGGCTCAAGGACGCGGTGCGACTGGTCGGTCCGATTACGCCGATCACGAAGCGTGGTTGCTCCGGCGTCGTTGCCTCGGCCGCGTCGCAAGCGTCACGAGCCAGGCGTGCGCCGGTCTCGTTCAACTCGCGGGCAAGGTGCTGCAGGCCGTAGTCACCCAGCGACGTGGTGGTCGAGTTGAAGGTATTGGTCTCGACCAGGTCGGCACCGGCATTGAGGTATTCGGCATGGATCGCGCCGATGAGGTCCGGTCGGGTCAGGCTCAGCAGGTCATTGTTGCCGCGTTGGTCGCGAACGCAGCCGCAATCGGGGCCGTGGGCGTGGCCGTCGATCGAGTGATCGCGGTCGAAGCCATCGACGAAACGCTCGCCGCGGTAGTCGACTTCCTCCAATCGGTGTTGCTGGATCATCGTTCCCATCGCCCCGTCGATTACAAGGATGCGTTCTTGCAGGACCCGTTGCAGGGTTTCGGCACGGTCGGGGTTGAGCCAGGGCAGGGTCGTCATCGCGGTATCTCGCTTTGGCTAACGTTTGGTGGGTGCGGTGGTTTTGGTCGACTTGGGTTTTTTACCGTCTGCAGGCTTTCGGCCCAGCAGCGCAATCACCTCGAAATGTGGCGGGCGGCGCTCCCGGGTCACCGACTCGCAGCTCTCGATCGCGAAGCCGGCCTTGCTGGCGAACCGGCTCAGCTCCTTCTCGCTGAAACCCAGGTTGACGTGGCCATACGCGTCCACCACCGAGCGATGCTCGTGGCTGGCCAGGCTGGTCAACAACAGGCGACCGTTGGGACGCAGCACACGCGCTGCCTCGGCGACGGCGTGGGCGGGATGATCGGCGTAGGTCAGCGCGTGCATCAGTACCACCAGGTCGAAGCTGGCGTCGGCAAACGGAAGTTCGTGCATGTCGCCTTCCTGCACCTCCACGTTCTCGAGCTTGCGCAGCCTTTCGGAGGCGGCAAGTACCACCTTGGTGCTGGAGTCCAGGCACACGTAACGATTGGAATGCGGCGCCAGCAGTTCGGCTAGGACGCCATCGCCGGAAGCGACGTCGAGCACGTCGCCGGGCTCAAGCAGCGGCAACGCCGAGCGTGCCATCGCCTCCCAGGTCCGGCCGGGCGAGTAATGGCGCTCCATGTCACCGGCCACGGTATCGGCCCAGTTCTGGTCGGCCGCGCGCATCGCCAGCACATCCGCCACCCGTTCCGCGTCCTGCCGCAGCAGCGGGTCGTCGCTACCCTCACGCAGGGTCGTCCACAACGCGCGTTGCGCCGGGTCCAGAGCCGGTCCGTCGAACCGGTAATACGCCGACACCCCGGCGCGGCGATCACGCACCAGACCGGCTTCCTTGAGCTTGGCCAGGTGGGTGGAAACGCGTGGCTGTGCCAGCCGGGTGATGGCCGACAGTTCAGCGACAGTCAACTCCTCGCTCTCCAGCAGCGCCAGCAGCCGCACCCGGGTGGCGTCGGCAAATACCTTGAGGCGTGATGACCAGCCTTCCAGATCCATACATATGCACCTATCGCGATATAGCGATAAGTTTGCTGCCGTGGTGGGGCCCGGGTCAAGCGAGGGACGCGCCGAGGAGTTCAGTCACGAGTCCGGTTGTGGGTTCGGTTAATTCTCGCGCAGGGCTACAATTGCAGCATTCGTGACCAGCAGAGGTATCAGCGTGGATTTTCGTTTCAGCGAAGAGCAGTTGATGATCCAGGATGTCGCGCGGCGTATCGCCCGCGAAAAGATCGCACCCAGCGCGGAGCACCACGACCGCACCGGCGAATTTCCACTGGACAATATCCGCACCCTCGGCGAGAACGGCCTGATGGGCATCGAGGTGCCGACCGAGTACGGCGGCGCCGGCATGGACCCGATCTCCTATGTGTTGGCGATGATCGAGATTGCCGCGGCCGACGCCGCGCACTCCACCATCGTCTCGGTCAACAACTCGTTGTTCTGCAACGGCATCCTCAAGTTCGGCACCGAGGAGCAAAAGCAGCTTTACGTGCGCGCGATCGCGGAGGGCAAGGAGATCGGCGCGTTCGCGCTCACCGAGCCGCAATCGGGCTCCGATGCTACGGCGATGCGTTGCAAGGCGACCAAACAGGCGGACGGCAGCTTTGTGGTCAACGGCAAGAAGAGCTGGATCACTTCCGGCCCAGTCGCGAAATATTTTGTGCTGTTCGCGATGACCGATCCCGACAAGGGCGCGCGGGGCATCACTGCTTTCATGATCGATGGCGAGCGTGCCGGCTTCCATCGTGGCAAGACCGAGCCGAAGCTGGGCATCCGCGCCTCGGCGACCTGCGAGATCGAGTTCAACGATTACGTGGTCCAGCCCGACGAAGTGCTGGGCGCGGAAGGTGAGGGCTTCAAGATCGCTATGACGGTGCTGGACGCCGGCCGCATCGGCATCGCCAGCCAGGCGATCGGTATCGCCCGTGCGGCGTACGAGGCTACCCTGGACTACGTCAAGGAGCGCAAGGCATTCGGGCAGCCGATCGGTGCCTTCCAGATGACCCAGGCGAAGATCGCCGACATGAAGTGCAAGCTCGACGCCGCCATGCTGCTGACGTTGCGTGCGGCGTGGCAGAAGGGCGAGTTCGACAACGGCGGGGCGCGCTTCAGCAATGAAGCCGCCATCGCCAAGCTGACCGCGTCCGAGGCGGCGATGTGGATCGCCCACCAGGCGTTGCAGATCCACGGCGGCATGGGCTACTCCAAAGAGATGCCGATCGAGCGTTATTTCCGCGACGCCAAGATCACCGAGATCTACGAGGGCACCAGCGAGATCCAGCGCCTGGTGATTGCGCGCAACGAGACTGGCCTGCGCTGACATGCAGACCCGGCACTTCCATAACTGTCGTTTGATCGCTGCCTTCCATGGGCAGCGCGGCTGCGATCGCCGCGATATCCCGATCGTTGCAGCTGGCAATGGGGTCCGTTTACGGGTCCCGGACGCTGCCTGCATGCCATTTTCTGTCTACTGATTCCCGAGCCTTGGCCCACGCAATTGCGTGGGCCTCACTGCATTGGACCCAACGATCGCATGAGCACTCAACGAAAAGCCCCCGCGCGCGCCGCTGCCGGCAAGACCGCCACCACCAAGAAAACAGTCGCGACCAAGACCGCAAAGACCGCACCGCGCAACACGAGCGACGGCGTGACGCTGGAGCCCATCCTGGCCGCAATCCGCAAACGCCTGCCCAAGGCGCAGCATGCCGAGGGCGAGGCCTTCGCCAAGGCTTTCTACCAGCGCATGGGTGATGACGAGCTGCCCAAACATACTGCTGAGGGCTGGGCGGCACTGGCTGCCGACATGCTCGATTTCGCGCGCAAGCGCAAGCCTGGCGTGGCGTTGGTGCGCCTGTTCAACCCGACCCGGGCCAGTCATGGTTGGGAATCGCCGCACACGGTGCTGCAGATCGCCAATGACGACATGCCGTTCCTGGTCGATTCGGTGACCATGTCATTGGCCGAGCAGAATATCGGCTTGCATGTGCTGGGCCATCCGGTCATCCAGGTCTCGCGTGACAAGACCGGCAAGCTGCTGAAAGTGGGCGAGGGCGAGCCGGAATCAATGATGCACCTGGAGCTCGACCGCCTGCCGCACGAGGCGATGCCGGATATCGAGAAGGCGGTGCAAGGCGTGCTTGCCGATGTGCGGGCAATCGTCAGTGACTGGGCCGAAATGCACGGCAAGATGGTTTCGGTCGCCGACGACCTGACGGAACGAAAGCTTCCGGTCAGCGAGGCCGGTCGCGAGGAAGGCCAGCAATTCCTGCGCTGGGCCGCCGACGACCACTTCATTTTCCTGGGTTACCGCGAATACGACGTGGTCGACCAGGGCGGCGAGGACCTCCTGCGCGCCGTCAAGGGCAGCGGGCTGGGCCTGCTGCGCGGCAAGGACACGGGCAAGCCACGTGCATTGGCCACCCTGGCCGCGCATTACATGCCCCATTCCGGATCGGTCGATGCGCTGATCCTGACCAAGACCAACGCGCGCGCCACCGTTCACCGCCCCGGGTACATGGACTATATCGGCGTGCTGAGCTTCGACGACAACGGCAAGCCGACGCGCGAAGAGCGCTTCCTGGGCCTGTATACCTCCAGCGCATACACCCGGCGGCCATGGGACATTCCGCTGGTGCGCCAGCGCCACGAATACGTGATGAAGCAGTCCGGCCTGGCCGAAGACAGCCACAGTGGCAAGGCGCTTCGCCACATCCTGGAAACGCTGCCGCGCGACGAGCTGTTCCAGTCATCTGGAGAGGAACTGCTGAAGACCGCCCAGGGCATCCTCGGCTTGCAGGAGCGCGTGCGCAGCAAGCTGTTCTTGCGTCGCGACCGTTACGGCCGGTTCTTCTCCGGGCTGGTCTACATTCCGCGCGAGCGTTTCAACACCGATGTGCGCCTGCGCATCGAGGCCATGCTGAAACGCGTCCTGCACGGCGAACGCATCGACACCACGGTGCTGCTGGGCGAATCACCGCTGGCCCAGTTGCACTTGCTGGTACGACCGAAGACCGGCCAGTCCGGTCCGGGTGGGATGGTGAAGGTCGATAACGCGGCGATCGAGGTCGAGTTGGCGGAAATCGTGCGCAACTGGCGTGACGACCTGGCCGAGCTGCTGGTGCAGCGCCACGGCGAGGAACGCGGCCTGAGCATTGCCGAGACCTACGGACGAGCGTTGCCGGCAGGCTACATCGAGGACGTGTCGGTGGCGGTCGCGGCGGACGACGTGGAGCACCTGGCCGCGCTGGACGGTCCCGACGACCTGCGCCTGAGCCTGTATCGTCGCAGCCCCGGAGCTGGCGGGTTGCGCTTCAAGTTCTACCGTCAACGCGAGGACATCTCCCTTTCCGATGCCCTGCCGCTGATGGAAAACATGGGTCTGCGGGTGATCTCCGAGCACCCCTACCGGATGTATGCCGGCACCAACCTGATGTATATCCAGGATTTCGAGGTCGAGACCAGCAACCCCAATACCGATATCGAGGGCGTCGGTGAGAACTTCGAGGATGCATTCGGGCGGATCTGGCGCGGTGATGCCGAGAACGACGGCTTCAACCGCCTGATCCTGGCCGCTGGCCTGACCTGGCGCCAGGTGTCCGTATTGCGTGCCTACAGCAAGTACATCCAGCAAGTGGGCGTGCCGTTCTCACACAGTTACGTGGAAGAGACCTTTGCCCGCTATCCGGCCCTGGCGCGCTTGCTGGTGGAGTTGTTCGAAGCCCGCTTCGATCCTTCCACCGGTCGCGAGTCCAAGGCCGAGGTCAAGGCCGGGATAGAGCGGTTCAAGGACCAGCTCAGGCGCCTGTGTGGGGATGACCAGGCCTTGCGCGCCGCGTTGGAGCCGGTTGTCAGCGCACGAAGCGGCAGCCGGGCCGTCCAGTTGGACGCCACCAGGACGGCCCTCAAACTGCTGCTGGACCAGGTTTCCAGCCTTGATGAGGACCGCATCCTGCGCAGCTTCATGGACGTGATCGAAGCGACCCTGCGCACCAGCTATTACCAGGACGGTATTGGCGGCGCCGATTGTGGCTATGTCGCCTACAAATTCGATTCTGCACTGGTCCCCGACCTGCCCAAGCCGGTTCCGTATCGCGAGATCTTCGTCTACGGTCCGCGCGTGGAAGGCATCCACCTGCGCTTTGGTCCCGTGGCACGCGGTGGCTTGCGCTGGTCGGACCGTCGCGAAGATTTCCGTACCGAGGTTCTGGGCCTGGTCAAGGCGCAGATGGTCAAGAACACCATCATCGTGCCGGTCGGTGCCAAGGGCGGCTTCATCGTCAAGCGTCCGCCGGCCGATCGCGCCGAGCTGCAAGCCGAAGGCGTGGCCTGCTACAAGATGTTCATCAACGGTTTGCTCGACATCACCGACAACCTGGTGGACGGCAAGGTCGTGCATCCCGATGACGTGGTGCGTCACGATGATGACGACCCGTACATGGTGGTCGCCGCCGACAAGGGCACCGCGCGCTTCTCCGATACCGCCAACGCCATCTCCGCCGACCATCACTACTGGATGGGCGATGCATTCGCGTCCGGTGGTTCGGTGGGTTATGACCACAAGGGCATGGGCATCACTGCCCGCGGCGCGTGGGAGTCGGTCAAGCGCCACTTCCGCTCGCTCGGGGTCAACACCCAGAAAGAAGACTTCGTCGCGGTGGGTATCGGCGACATGTCAGGTGACGTATTCGGCAACGGCATGCTGCTGTCCAAACACATTCGCCTGGCGGCCGCGTTCGACCATCGTCACATCTTCCTTGATCCGGATCCGGTGGCTGCGACGTCGTTCAAGGAGCGCCAGCGTTTGTTCAAGCTGCCCGGCTCCAGTTGGGATGACTACAGCCGGGACCTGATCAGCAAGGGAGGCGGCGTGTTCCCGCGCAGCGCCAAGTCGATTCCGCTGACCGCGCCGGTCAAGGCCGTGCTTGGCATCGACCCGGACGTCGCCGCGATGAGCCCCAACGAGTTGATGGGCGCCATCCTGAAGGCGCCGGTCGACCTGCTGTGGAACGGCGGCATCGGCACCTACATCAAGGCCAGCAGCGAGTCGCATGCCGATGTGGGCGACCGCGGCAACAATGGTTTGCGTATCGACGGTCGCGATGTGCGTTGCAAGGTGATCGGCGAGGGCGGCAACCTGGGCATGACCCAGTTGGGGCGGATCGAAGCGGCCCATGCGGGCACGTTGCTCAACGCCGACTTCATCGACAACTCGGCCGGGGTGGGCACCTCCGATCGCGAAGTCAATATCAAGATCCTGCTCAACGAGCTGGTGAAGTCGAAGAAGCTGACCCTGCCGGCTCGCAACAAGTTGCTGGCCTCGATGACCGAGGAGCTGGCCGGGCTGGTGCTGGTGGACAACTACCGCCAGAACCAGGCGATCAGCCTGATGGAGCGCATGAGCGCGCCACGGCTGGGCTCCAAGCAGCACTTCATCCAGACCCTGGAGTCGCAAGGCCTGCTGGATCGCCAGATCGAGTACCTGCCTTCGGATGCGGAACTGGCCGAACGCAAGGCACGCGGACAGGGCCTGACCCGGCCCGAGCTGGCCGTACTGTTGTCATACAGCAAGCTGGTGTTGTTCCAGCAACTGGTCGACTCCAGCGTGCCGGAAGACAAGTACCTGTCGAAGGAGCTGGTGCGCTACTTCCCGGTGCCACTGCAGGACAAGTACGCCAAGGCGATGCAGGACCACCGCCTGAAGCGCGAGATCATCGCCACCGCGGTGACCAACTCGATCGTCAACCGGATGGGCGCCACCTTCACCTTGCGCATGCAGGAAGACACCGGCCGTTCCGCCGGCGAAGTGGCCGAGGCTTACACCATTGCCCGCGAGGCAGTGGATGCGCGGGCGCTGTGGGCAAAGATCGACGCGATGGACGGCAAGGTCATGGAATCGGTCCAGATCGATGCCCTGCAGACGGTCTGGGACCTGCTGCGTTCGGTGTCGCGCTGGTTGCTGTCCCGTCCCGGCCCGATGCCCGAGATCACCACGGCGATGGCTCGCTTTGGCGATGGCTTGAAGGCGGTGCATGCGGCATTGCCCGACACCATGTCTCCGGTTCGCCAGGAGGCCTTCAACACCCACTTGGCCGAGTGGAAGGCCAAGGGTGTGCCGAGCGCGTTGGCGGCACAACTGGCGGCGCTGCCGGCACTCGAGTTTGGTTGCGACATCATCGAGATCGCCAACGCACGCAAGTTGTCCCCGGTGGAGGCATCGCAGGCGTACTTCGACCTGGGGGCGGCATTGAACCTGCCCTGGTTGCACGAGCAGATCGATGCATTGCCGGTGGACGGTCGTTGGCAGGCGCTGGCGCGGGGGGCTTTGCGTGACGAGCTTGCGACCCAGCAACGCGTTCTGGCCAGCCAGATTCTTGCCAGTGGCGGCAAGAAGCCGGCCGCATCGAAAGTAGCTGACTGGCTGCAACGCGACGACGCCAGCCTGCGCTTTGCCCAGTCGATGCTGGATGAGCTGACTACCCAGAAGACCCTGGATTACCCGACCGTCTCGGTCGCGGTACGTCGGCTGGCGCAGGTAGCCGCAGCCGGCGCGTAAGCGGTTCGTTTGATGATGCACACGCAGCGGCGGCCTCAGGGCCGCCGTTTTTTCTGGTCATGACACCACTCGCGCTATCCTGCAGGCGACCTTCCGGAGCCGCCGATGACCGCGACATCCCGCATTGCGTTTCTTGCCAGTCCCACCGCCGACGCGCAGGCGGTGTGCAAACGGCTGGCCGCGATTCACGGCGACCATCCGCCCGAGCAAGCCGACACGCTGGTGGCCTTGGGCGGTGACGGCTTCATGCTGCAGACGCTGCATCGCCACGGCGGACTGAACAAGCCGGTGTATGGGATGAAGCTGGGTTCGGTCGGCTTCCTGATGAACCATTGCCAGATGGACGGGCTGGTCGAGCGCATCCATGCCGCCGAGCCTGCCGTGCTGCGGCCGCTGGAGATGGTGGTGCACACCGAGTCCGGCGTATCGGTGGGCTCGCTGGCCTACAACGAGGTATCCCTGTTGCGGCAGACCCGGCAAGCCGCGCACCTGTCGATCGAGCTCAATGGCCAGATTCGCCTGGAGGAGCTGATCTGCGATGGCGTGTTGGTGGCAACCCCAGCCGGCAGCACCGCCTACAATTTTTCCGCGCTTGGGCCGATCCTGCCACTGGGCGCGAACGTGATGGCGTTGACCCCGATTGCTGCGTTCCGGCCGCGGCGCTGGCGAGGTGCGGTGCTCAAGGCCGATACCGAGGTTCGCTTCCGGGTGCTGGACCCGTACAAGCGGCCGGTCAGCGCCACCGCAGATTCGCACGAGGTCCGGGACGTGGTGGAGGTGACCATCCGCGAATCGCACGACCGCACCGTCACGCTGCTGTTCGACCCAGAACACAACCTTGAGGAGAGGATGCTGGCCGAGCAGTTCATCAGTGGATGACGATCTCATCGGCTGCGACGGGGATCGCGCACAATGGGGTCATGCCAGACCATGTAGACCCGTTGATCGTTGCCATTTCCTCGCGGACCCTGTTCGACCTGGAGGATGGCCACGCCCTGTTCGAAAGCCAGGGCCTGGAAGCCTACGCCACGTATCAGCGCAGCCACGAAGACGATCTGCTGGAGCCGGGCGTCGCGTTCCCGCTGGTGCGGAAGCTGCTGGGCCTCAACGATGGCTCACCACCGGAGGCGCCGCGGGTCGAGGTGATCCTGATCTCGCGCAACTCGGCCGACACCGGCCTGCGGATATTCAACTCCATTGCACACCACGGCTTGTCGATCCAACGTGCCGCATTCAGCAATGGTGCGCCGCCGTTCCCCTATATCCGCCCATTCGGGGCCGACCTGTTCCTGTCCACCCACGCCGAGGATGTGCGCAATGCGCTGGCCGCGGGAGTGGCGGCGGCGACCTTGTTGCCGGCCAAGGCGCTGCTGCAGCGACAGGACCAACTGCGCATCGCGTTTGATGGTGATGCGGTGATCTTTGGTGATGAGGGCGAGCGGGTATCGCGGGAGGGAGGCCTGCTCGCGTTCGCCGAGCATGAGCGCAGCCATGCCGGGGTGCCGTTGTCGGGCGGGCCATTCCGCGGCTTCCTGGATGCCCTGCAGCGTTTGCAGAAGGCCTTTCCGGCGGGAGAGGATGCGCCGATCCGGACCGCATTGGTTACCGCTCGCTCGATACCGGCGCACGAACGGGTAATCCGCACCCTGCGCGATTGGGGTATCCGACTCGACGAGGCCCTGTTCCTGGGTGGACGCTCGAAAGGGCCCTTCCTGGAAGCGTTCGGCGCCGACATTTTCTTCGACGATTCCGAGCACAACATCGAATCTGCGCGTGGACTGGTTACAGCCGGTCATGTTCCGCATGGGGTTGCCAACCCGTACTGACGGCAGTTTCGCGCGCGCGGGCTGCGTCGTTCAGTAGTGCCGCATTTCCGTGCCGTCCAGGGGCAGGCGGATATCGGTCAGCTTCCAGCGCAGTCCATCCCGGGTGAGGACAAACCGGATGGGCTCGCCGCCGTCTGAGTGGACGGTGGCTGTGAAGCGCGACGGCGACTGGAACCGGTAGCTGGGTTCGCGCAGCGGGTTCGCCGGTGGCTCCGGGGTGAAGGCATTGTCGCCCGTATCGCCGACGATCCGATGCCAGGTGCTGCGGCCCTCAAGCAACGCCGCCAGTCCCGCAGGGCTGACCATGGTGTCGACGGCCACCCCCGCCATGCCGCTGGCCATGCGTGTGGCGACCGCGCCCAGCAGGCTGGACTGCAGATCCGGTCCGGCCCGACGCACCACGTAATCATCGATTTGCAGCTTGAGGTTTTCGCGCAGGGCCGGGAAGTCGACATGCTTGTCGAGCTTTGCCATGTTCTTGGTCTCCACCGCGTCGCGGATGGCGCTATACGCCAGATACGGGCCGGCGGCGACATAGCCCAGCAACACGATCGCGAGCAGACCCGCCAATACAAGCAGCTTTCTCATGACTCAGAACTCCAGGTCGACGGCGGCGCACAGGTAATCGGTGAAGCCGGCCAGGCCGGCGAGGTCGGTCTTGAGGGTTTCCAACAGGTCGGGGCCAGTGACCACGCTGTCCTCCAGTGCCCGCGAACCGATGAAATTCTTGCGCCGCAGGTCTTGGGCAAACTCGAACTCGGCGGGGAAACCCCGCGGCATCCGTATCAATATCTCGCTGTCGTCCAAGGTGAATCGCTTGCGGAAGCTTGTACCGTGCGCGGCGGCCTTCCAGCCGGCGGGATTGTCGAGGATGAAGTTGCGCACTCGGCGCAAGGTGTCCGACTCAGGGTGCCACAGGCCACTGCCGATGAAGCAACGGCCGGGCTGCACATGGATGTGGAACGACGGCGCTTCGATCTGGCGGCTGCGCTCATGGAACAACTTCACCCCTTGCCAGGTCTTGTAGGGCGACTTGTCATTGGCGAAGCGGATGTCGCGGTGGATGCGAAACAGCGAGCCGCCGACTTTCCGGCTTTCGGCGCGGTAATGCGGACTGATCTCGGCCAGCACGGGTTGCAGGTCGTCCAGCAGGCGCTGGAACGGCTCGCGTACATGCTTCTCGTAGCGGGCCTTGTTGGCATGGAACCAGTCGCGTGAGTTGTTGCGCGCCAGACCACGGAAAAACGTGAAGGTGGCGGGACTGAAATAGGCGTTCATGCGGGTTCGGCAGGCCGCGGCGGCGTGCCGGCGGGCGACAAACTGCGTTCGATATCCTGACGCCACTGGTCGATCTGGCCCAGCAACGCCAGTCGAGCTGGATCAGCCGAGTGCTGATCGCGCAGGCTTGCCAGCTCGGCATCAAAACTGGCGAAGCTGTACTCCGACAACGTCGTCCCCGATTGCAGGCGAGAGCGGCGATAGTCGTCCCAGCGGATGCGTTCGTCGGTATCGAGATGCTCGGGGAAGTTGCGGGCGCGGTAGCGGAACAGCAGTTCCGGCAGACGTGGGTCGCGGAAGTCGAACCTGCGCGCGCCCAGCGCTTCCGGGGCCGTGTTGCGGATGTCGGAGAACAATCGTTTGTCGGCGCCATCGACAAACCCGTCGTACAGGCTGGCATCGACGTCAGGGGTGTCGAACTCGCGTTCGCGGGAAAACACGGCGCGTACCTTCTCCACCAATGCCGGGCCGGCGTCGCGCAAACGCCGGGCCCGCTGCTCAGCCAGTTCGCGGTCGATGCCCAGGCGCTCGAAGTCGGTCGGCCGCAGGTGATCCCAGGCCGACAGGGCCGGGCTGCGGTTGAGGTGGATCTCCTTCAGCGCGATGCGCTCCACCCCCTCGGGCAGGTCCGCCGCACGTACATACAGGCGTGCGGCAATCGTGTCCGCATCCAGTGTGAGCAAGGCCTCGGGATCCTGGGTCAGGTCGTACACCAGCACCCGGCTGTCGATATACGGATGTCGCGCAAGCGGGATCACCGGTGCGGCGCACAGGCGGCTGGCGGGGAAGCGCTGGGATACATTCAACACCGGCGTCATCGCGACCACGTCGAGCAGGCTGGCGGCATGGCGCTTGTCGCGCAACCGCAGCGCGTAGTCCCACAGCCGGGGTTGGGCGGTTTTGAGTTTGCGGGCCAGGCCGATCAACGCGCGCACGTCTGACAGTGCCTCGTGGGCATCACCCTCACGGACATGGTTGGCTTCAGCCAGGTGCTCCAGTTTGAACGAGGTGGCGCCGTCCTCACGCTTTGGCCAGACCAGGCCTTCGGGGCGAAGTGCGTGGGCGAAACGGAACACGTCAAGTAAGTCCCAGCGCGAATTTCCGCCGCGCCATTCGCGCTCGTAAGCGTCAAAAAAGTTCCGGAAAAAGCCGTGTCGAACGAACTCGTCGTCGAAACGCAGCGAGTTGTAGCCGAGCGTGCAGGTTTCCGGTCGCGACATTTCTTCGGAGATCAGCGCCAACGCATCACATTCGCGCATCCCTTCATGCAGCGCTTGCTGTGGGGTGATGCCGGTGATCAGGGTTGCGACGGGGGAGGGCAGCAGGTCGTCCGCGGGCTTGACGAAGATACTGATCGGTTCGTCGACCGGGTTGAGGTCGGCGTCGGTGCGGATCGCGGCGAACTGGGCGATACGGGTCCTGCGAGGATCGGCGCCGAAGGTTTCCAGGTCGTAGAACAGGAACGTCGCGGGCATCGATTCAGTCTTCCGGCGGTAGCGGTGGCAGGCGTGCTACGACGGCGGCATCGACGGCGTCCCAGTCCAGGCCTTCGAGGTTTTCGCGGCCGCGGGTCAGTTCGACCAGCAATTCACGTTGCAGGTTGCCGCGTTCCAGCGCCAGTGCGTAGGGCATGTGGCGGAAGGTGACCATCGCGTAGCGGGGCACGAAGCGGGCGGGGTGGCGCTCGGCCAGCCGATGTTCGAGTTGGCGCTGCAACAGGTAATCCTCATCGTCGACGCGATCGCGCATCTCCAGGTAGTTCTCCAGTGCCATGTGCTGGATTGCGCGGGCGTTGGGAAGACGCTCGGCCTGGAAGCCGGCGAAGGCGTCGGCGCGGTCCTCGCTGCGGGCCAGGTGGTTCGCCAGCGACACGCAATCTTCGAAGGCGCAGTTCATGCCCTGGCCGTGGAACGGGACCATGGCGTGGGCGGCGTCGCCGATCAGTACCGCCCGGTGATCCAGATGCCAGCGGTCGAGGTACAGGGTGCCCAGCACGCCGGTCGGGTTGTGGTCGAAATCGTGTTCCAGCTCCGGGATCAGTTTTGAGGCATCTGCGAAGTCCCGGTCGAACAGCGCCCGCGCCTCGGCGCCGGTGCGGATGGTGTCGAACCCGGGAGTTTCGCCGGCCGCGTGGTTGGGCAGGAACAAGGTCACGGTAAACGTGGACTCGCTGTTGGGCAGCGCGATGCACATGTAACGCCCGCGAGGCCATATGTGCAGCGCATGGGGCTCGATCTGGAAGCCCTGGTCCGGACCGGGCGGGATCTCCAACTCCTTGTAGGAATGGTCGAGGAACTCGCCGCGCTCGCCCAGGTCGGTGGCAGCGGCCATCGCCTGTCGCAATGATGAGCCGGCCCCATCGGCACCCACCAGGGTCTGGAACGGGATCTCGCGGACCCCGTCACCACGGTCGTCACCAAACCGGGCAACGCAGTGGTCGAAGTCGACGCTGTCAAGCCGGTGGTGGAAGTGGATACGGGCGCCGGCCTGTTCGGCGATGTTCAGCAGGACCTCGTTGAGCTGACCACGATGGACCGACCAGATCACCTCGCTGTCGTCGCGGCCATAGCGCTGCAGGTCGACGCGACCATCGTCGAAATGGATCATGCGGCCGCGCATCATCACCGTCTGCGCCATTACCGCATCGTCCGCATCGGCTTGTCGAAGCGCATGGCGTCCGCGCTCGGCCAGGGCGAGATTGATCGATCGGCCACGCTCGTAACCCAGTTCGCGCAGGTCGCCGCGCTTCTCGTAAACGTCGACTTGCCAGCCACGTCGGGCAAGCAGGGTGGCGAGAAGGGCGCCGGCAAGGCCGGCGCCAATGATGGTCAGGTGTTTTGTGGAATCGGTCGGATCGAAGTCTGACATTGGGGAAGGCCTGCCTTTCGAAGCGGTGTGCCGTCAGCGTGCCTGCTGCCAGGTCTCGACGCCGTGGGCGAAGCGCAAGACGTCCTGATGGGTGTTGTAGAGCGGTGCCGGCGAGATGCGGATGACATCGGGCTCGCGCCAGTCACCCAGCACGCCGTTGGCGGCGAGGTGGTCGAACAAGGCGCGACCGTGCTCGCGACCGCCACGGACCCGGATCGACAACTGGCAGCCGCGCTGCGCGGGGTCGGTGGGAGTCAGTATCTGCAGCACGCCGTCGAGATGGTGCTGGATCAGTGATTCCAGGTAGCCGGTCAGCCGTCGTGATTTCTCGCGCAACGCGTGCATGCCGACCCGATCGAACAGATCCAGCGACGCACGCAGCGGCGCCAGGGCAAGGATCGGCGGATTGCTCAACTGCCAGCCCTCCGCGCCGGCCGTGGGTACGAACTGCGGGCCCATCTGGAAGCGTGTCGAGGGCTCATGGCCCCACCAACCGGCCATGCGCGGGACGCTCGCGTGGGCATGGCGCTCATGGACGAAGCAGCCGCCGACGGCGCCCGGGCCACTGTTGAGGTACTTGTAATGGCACCAGACCGCGAAATCGACCCCGCTGTCGTGCAAGGCCAGCTCGGTGTTGCCGACCGCGTGGGCCAGGTCGACTCCACACACAGCACCGGCTGCATGACTGAGTCGGGTGATTTCGCCGATGTCGAAAGCCTGCCCGGTGCGGTATTGCACGCCGGGCCACAGCACCAGCGCCAGGCGATGGCCGTGCTGGGTGATCGCCCGCTCAATCGCCGCCATGGAGAACACGCCGCCGGGCTGGTCGGCCTCCAGTTCGATCAGCTCGGTTTCGGGGGCAAATCCGTGCAGCGCAATCTGCGAGGACACCGCATAGCGATCCGATGGAAACGAGCCGGCTTCGATCAGGATTGCCGGTCGCTGCCGCGTTGGCCGGTAGAAGCTGGCCATCATCAGGTGCAGGTTGGCGGTCAGCGAGTTCATCGCGACCACTTCCTCGGGCTGGGCGCCAACGATGCGCGCCAAGGGCTCACGCATCAGCTGGTGGTAGCTCATCCATTGCGAATTGCCGCGAAAATGGCCTTCGACCGCTTCCATCGACCACTTGTCCAGCACGTCATCGACCTGGGCGCGCACGCCTCGCGGCTGCAGGCCGAGTGAGTTCCCCACGAAATAGGCCTGGTCACCGCCTTCGTGCTGCGGGATATGGAACTCGTCACGCAGGCTGGGCAGCGGATCGGCGGCATCGAGCGCCCGGGCATGGTCCGGGGATTGGATATCGGTCACTTGGTCAGGGTCCTCGAAGAAGGAAGGCGGGCAGTGGCGGTCATGCAAAACGCGACTTTGGCAGTCCCAGCCATTCCAGCGCGGTGCCGTGGTACAGCCGGGCTTGCTGGACTTCATCCAGTCCCAGCGCATCGATGCCCGCGCCCGGCGTTTGCTCGCCCAGCGGGAACGGGTAGTCCGTGCCCAGCATCACCCGGTCCGCGCCGCAGGCATCGAGCAGATAACGCAAGGCGGCATCGTCGGCGACCCAGGAATCGAAATACAGCCTGCGCAGGTATTCGCGGGGATTGCGCGGGTTGTCGGTGGCGACAAGGTCGGGGCGCATGTTGAAGCCGTGCTCGATGCGGCCGATGGTGTACGGGAAGCTGCCGCCGCCATGCGCCAGACAGATTTTCAGCTTCGGCAGTCGTTCCAGCACGCCGCCAAAGACCAGGCAACAGGCCGCGCGTGATTGCTCCGCCGGCATGCCGACCAGCCACGGCAGCCAGTACTTGGGCATGCTGTCGGCGCCCATCATGTCCCAGGGGTGCACCAGGATTGCCGCACCCAGCTCACTGGCTGCCTGGAAAAATTCAAACAGCTCCGGCGCGTCCAGGTTCCAGTCGCCGACATGGCTGCCAATTTGCACGCCCTGCAGACCCAACTGGTCCATGCATCGCTCCAACTCCTGAACCGCCAGCCGCGGTGATTGCATCGGTACCGTGCCGATGCCGGCGTAATGCCGCGGATAGTCGTGGCAGGTCAAGGCCATGTGGTCGTTGAGCGCCTGGTGCAGTTCCAGTGCGTGGTGCGGCCGCGCCCAGTAGCAAAACATCACCGGTACCGTGCTCAGTACCTGCACCTGCACATCGAACTTGGCGTAGTCCGCCACGCGCTCCTGCGGATCCCAGGTGTTGGACCAGATCTCGCGGAAAAACCTGCCATCCTTGTAGATGCGGTGCCGTCCGTCTTCGGTGTGGTGGATCACCGGAAAACGCAGCTCGCCGTACTTGCGCGCCAGGTCGGGCCAGTCGCGTGGCAGGTAGTGCGCGTGGGTATCGATCTTGAGCATGAGTCCAGTCTATCCGTGCAGGTCAGGTGTCGGCCATGACGTACTTGTCGGGCGCCGGGTTGAGGTGGCCGCACTGCTTGCAGCTACGGTGCTCACGGGAGGCATAGAAGTGCTCGAAGACCGGCGGGAAATCGGTCTCGATGTCCTCCAGGTGGAAAAATTCCTCGTACAACTTGTGGTTGCAGCGCTCGCAGAACCACATCAGCCCGTCGTCCTCGTGGGGCAGCCGCTTGCGCTCGACCACCAGCCCAATGGAGCCGGGCATGCGTTGTGGCGAATGCGGTACCCGCGGTGGCAGCAGGAAGATCTCACCGGCGCGGATCGGGATGTCGCGCACCGCGCAACGCCCATCCGCGCCAGCCTCCTGGATCCGCAGGATCATCTCGCCCTCGATCTGGTAGAACCATTCCGGTCCCTCGTCGAAGTGATAATCGCTGCGTACGTTGGGGCCGCCGACCACCATTACGATGAAGTCGCCATCGTGGACCACCTTGTTGCCGACCGGCGGCTTGAGCAGTTGGCGATGCTCCTCGATCCAGGCGTGCAGGTTGAGTGGGCTGGGCAGCATGGCTTACTCCTTCAGGGCAGCAATACACTTCAGTTCGATGGCGATCGGCGTCGGCAAGGCACTGATACCCACGGTGGTGCGGCATGGTGCGGTGTCGATGTCGGGGAAGTATTCGGCCCAGACCGCGTTGTAGCGTGGGAAGTCGGCGTCCATGTCGGTCAGGTAGACGGTCACATCGACGAGGTCCCGCCAATGCGCGCCACTGGCCTCCAGCACCGAGCGCACGTTGGCGAACACCGCACGCGTCTGGGCGTCGATGTCGTAGCTGATCAGGCGGTCGTCGGCATCATGCACGTTGCCGACGATCGCATTGCTGACGGGATCGCGCGGTCCGATGCCCGACAGCAACAGCAGGTTGCCGACACGACGCGCGTGTGGATACAGGCCGACCGGCCGCGGCGCGCCGGTTGCGCGTATTGCGCCGCTCATCTCATCGATCCTCCCGGTCGGCGCGGATGCGAGCCAACGCTTCGGCATAGATGGAGGACAGGCTCTTGGCTGCGGCTACGTCGACGCCGAGGTCGTGCACGCGGCCATCGCGCAGGGTATAGACCCAGCCGTGTACCGACACCGCCTGGCCGCGTGCCCACGCGTCGCGCACGATGGTGGTGTGGCAGACGTTGACCACCTGTTCCAGTACGTTCAGCTCGCACAGGCGGTCATGCTTCAACTCGTCGTCTTCGAACGCGAGCAGGCTGGCCTCGTGCTTCTCGGCGACGTCGGCGACGTGTCGCACCCAGTTGTCGGACAGCCCCAGCCGCTGGTCGTGCAGGGCCGCGTGCACGCCGCCGCAGCCGTAGTGGCCGACCACCAGGATGTGCTTGACCTTGAGAACGTCGACTGCAAACTGGATCACCGACAGGCAGTTGAGGTCGGTGGTGACGACGACATTGGCGATATTGCGGTGGACGAACACCTCGCCCGGTGAGACGTCGATGATCTGGTTGGCCGGCACCCGCGAATCCGAGCAGCCGATCCAGAGGAACTCCGGCGCCTGCTGGCGGGACAGTCGCTCGAAGAACCCGGGGTCCTCGGCGCTGATGCGGTCGGCCCATTCGCGGTTTTTGTGGAGCAGGTCTTTCAGTGAGTTCATGCAGGGTTATCCGATGTGGAGACCGACGTTCTTGGCGTCGGTGAAAAATTGCATGGCCTCAAAGCCGCCTTCGCGGCCGAGCCCGGAGTTGCCGATGCCGCCGAACGGCGTGCGCAGGTCGCGTTGCAGCCAGGTGTTGATCCAGACCATGCCGACCTGCAGCCGGGCGGCCAGGAGATGGGCGCGGTTGAGGTCGCGGGTCCAGAGCGAGGCGGCCAATCCGTAGTCGCCTGCGTTGGCGAGGTCCAATGCCTGCTGGTCATCGTCGAACGTTTGCAGCGTGGCAACGGGGCCGAAGATCTCCTCGCGGTTGCTTGTGCAATCGGGCGGCAGGCCTTCGATCACCGTCGGGCTGACGAACCAGCCGGGGCGGTCGAGCGCATGCCCGCCGCACCTGATCGAGCCACCTTCCTCGCGTGCGCATTCGATCGCAGCGACGACCTTGTCGAAATGGGTCTGGGAGACCAGCGGGCCAACCTGGGTGTCCCGGGCAGCCGGTTCGCCGATCCGCAGCTGGCTTACACGCTCGACGAAGGCATCGCGAAACTCGTCGTGGATGCCGCGCTCGACCAGTATCCGCGAACCGCACAGACAGATCTGGCCGGAGTTCTGGAACGCGGAGCGCACCAGCAGGTCCAGGTCCTCGCGCCAGGAGCTGTCGGCAAACACCAGCGTTGCGTTCTTGCCACCCAACTCCAGTGAGGTCTTCTTCAACAGTGGGCCGGTCAAGCCGGCGAGCCGGCGCCCGACCGCGGTACTGCCGGTGAACGACACGGCCTTCACACGGGGGTCGATCACCAATGGCTCGCCAACTGCAGTGCCGTGTCCGTGGATGATGTTGAGCACACCGGGAGGAAAGCCGATCTCCGCCGCCAGCTCGCCCAGCATGCTCGCTGTGACAGGCGTGATCTCCGAGGGCTTGGCGACAACGGTGTTGCCCGCGGCCAGCGCCGGTGCAATCTTCCAGGTCAGCAGGTAGAGCGGCAGGTTCCACGGTGAAATGGTCGCCACCACGCCCAGTGGCGGGCGCAGGGTGTAGTTCAATCCGGCCTGGCCGTGGTGGGACTGGCTGGCGAACTGGGTCGCGGCATGCGCAAAGAAACGCAGGTTGCTGATGGCCCGTGGGATTTCCACCTCGCGTGCCAGCGATATGGGTTTGCCGGCATCGCGTGACTCCGCCAGCGCAAAATCCTCGGCGCGCGCTTCCAGCGCGTTGGCGAGCTTTTCCAGCCAGCGTGATCGTTCGGAATTGGGCAGGCCCGCCCAACCGGGGAACGCGGTTTGTGCGGCGCTGACGGCGGTGCCGACCACCGCGCTGTCGCCGCCGGCAACCGTGGCGAAAACCTGTCCCGTTGCCGGATCAAACACATCGATGTCGCCATCGCCAGCAGGGCCGGATGGTTTGCCGTCGATCCAGTGGGTCAGGTGCATTGGGCTAGCTTACCGCCAGCGACAGCTCGGTTACAGGGACCGCGTGCGGCCGCCGTCCACGGGCAGGTTGATGCCGGTGATGTAGCTGGCCGCCGGAGAGCACAGGAACGCAATTGCCGCAGCCGTTTCCTCCGGCTTGGCAAAGCGCCCGATCGGGATTGCAGAGACCATGTCGGCGACGACCTCTTCGCGGTTGCGGCCGCTACGGGTCGCGGTGGCGTCGATGATCTGCTCGATGCGTGGCGTCTGGGTCGAGCCGGGCAACACGTTGTTCACGGTAATGCCGGACGGTGCCAGCTCACCGGCCAGGGTCTTGGCCCAGCTGGCGACGGCCCAGCGGGTGGTGTTGGATACACCCAGGCCCTTGATCGGTTCCTTTACCGAGGTCGAGATCACGTTGACGATGCGGCCGAACCCGTCGCGCTGCATGCCCGGGATCACCGCCTCGGCGAGCACATGGTTGCCGAGCAGGTGTTGGCGCAGTGCGGACTCGAACGCGGCGACGTCGGCGCCATGCACGGCTCCGGGCGGCGGCCCGCCGCTGTTGTTGACCAGGATATGCACCGGCCTGGCGGCAACCAGCGATTCGACCTGGGCGCGCAATCGCCCGGTATCGGCGGCGTCGACCGCGATCCAGCCATGCTGCTGGCTGCTGCGAGGCATGGGTAGTTGTGCGGTCAAGTCGCGCAACAATGGCTCGCGGCGCGCCAGCAACGTGACATCGGCGCCCAGCTGCGCCAACGCCTTGGCGGTGGCCCATCCGATGCCCTGGCTGGCACCGCACACCAACGCGTGCTTCCCGCCGAGATCCATGTCCATGTCAGTTCCCCTTTGGTCTGGATGTGAGCGTCTGCACCATCCGCGCGCGCAATTGCCCGTCATCGTCGGCCTGGGGCGCAATCAGCTCGGCAAGCATGAAGCCGCGTGAGTTGGCATCGTCCTCGTCCATGCCGGACAGCTCCGCGAACTCGGCATCCATCAACGTCGATCGGGCGGAGTCCTCACTGTCGAAGGGCAGGGTATTGCCATCGCTGTCGAGTATTTCTGCGGTGCCGGCCTCCAGTACCCGCATCCGGGCCCAGACCACCGTGCGTCCAAGCGTCGCCAGCCACCACTGTCCGGCGCTCATGACGCGGCCTTGGCGATCAGCGTCAACACGCCGGAGCTCAGCAATCCGCCGACGATGGTCAGCAGTGCGATCCGTGCCGGGGTGGCAAGGCCATTGAGGTTGTGGTCGGCGGCCGAGCGATAGTGGCCGCGCAGCAACCACAACCACGCCGGCGGGCGGGCAAACGCGTTGGGACCGAGGCTTTCCAGCAGTTCCGGCTGGCGATCACGCATGTGCACCAGCGTCAGTGGCCAGAAGATGACGAACGCGGTTGCGCCGGCGATGGCGACGGCAAGGCAAAGCAGGGCAAAGAACAGGATCACGAATCACCACCTCGGCGGGTCATTGGCATTCAGTACTCGGCGTTGCCCGGCGCGCGCGGGAAGGCGATCGCGTCGCGGATGTTGCTCAGTCCGCAGACGTAGACCACCAGCCGCTCGAAACCGAGCCCAAAGCCGGCGTGCGGCACCGAACCATAACGACGGAAGTCGCGGTACCACTGGTAATGCTCCGGATCCAGCCCGAACTGGCGCATGCGCGCGTCAAGCACGTCCAGCCGTTCCTCGCGCTGGCTGCCGCCGATGATCTCGCCAATGCCCGGCGCCAGCACGTCCATCGCGGCGACGGTCTTGCCGTCGTCGTTCAGGCGCATGTAGAAGGCCTTGATGTGCTCGGGATAATTGGTCACCACCACCGGCCGGCCGACGTGTTGCTCGGTCAGCCAGCGCTCGTGCTCGGTCTGAAGGTCCAGGCCCCATTCGACCGGGAACTCGAACTTGTGCCCGGAGTCCTGCAGCAACTTGATCGCATCGGTGTAGTCGATCTGCTCGAACGGCGCGTTGATGAATCCTTCCAGCCGATCCACCGCACCTTTCTGCACGCGCTGGTCGATGAAGGCCATGTCGTCCGCGCGCTCGTCCAGCACCGCGCGGAACAGGTACTTGAGGAAGTCCTCGGCGACCCGCGCGTTCTCCATCAGGTCGGCGAACGCGATCTCCGGTTCGACCATCCAGAACTCGGCCAGGTGGCGGGTGGTGTTGGAGTTCTCGGCACGGAAGGTCGGCCCGAACGTATACACCTTGCTCAGCGCCAGCGCATAGGCCTCGGCGTTGAGCTGCCCGGACACGGTCAGGAAGGTCTCCTTGCCGAAGAAGTCGCGGCTGAAGTCGACCGCACCGGTCTTGTCGCGCGGCAGGTTGGCCACGTCCAGAGTCGAGACCCGGAACATCTGTCCGGCGCCCTCCGCATCGGAAGTAGTGATGATCGGCGTACTGATCCAGAAGTAGCCGTTCTCGTGGAAATACCGATGCACGGCCTGGGCCAGACAGTGGCGGATGCGGGTGACGGCGCCAAACAGGTTGGTGCGTGGGCGCAGATGGGCGACCTCGCGCAGGAACTCCAGCGAGTGGGCCTTGGGCTGGATCGGGTAGGTTTCTGGGTCATCGACCCAGCCGACCACCTCAAGCTTGTGGGCCTGGATCTCGAACCCCTGGCCCTGGCCCTGGGAGGCGACCAGCTCACCGGTGGCGATCACCGAACAGCCCGCGGTCAGGTGCTTCACCTCGTCCTCGTAGTTGGACAAGGTGGCGGGCGCGACGACCTGGATGGGCGCGAAACAGGAGCCGTCACTGACATTCACGAAACTCAGGCCGGCCTTGGAGTCACGTCGGGTGCGCACCCAGCCGCGGACGGTGATTTCACCACCGACCGGCAGTTGGCCTGCGAGCGCGTGCTGGACGCTGGTTATCGTCATGCGCAAACCGCCGTCATGCCTTGATTCCTTGCCCTTGGGGGCCGATATGGTTGGGAGTTGGAGTTTACGGGTGGGCCGGCGTGCTTGCGAGGCATCGCGTTGCCGTTCACCTATAATGGCAGCATCAACGGAGGTTTTTTTATGAGCGTCACCATGACCCCGGCCGCGCTGGCTCGCGTGCAGCGCTTTCTCGGCGACAGCCCGGATGCCATCGGCCTGCGCTTCGGGGCCGCCAAAACCGGGTGCTCGGGTTGGCAGCATCATGCTGACCTGGCCACCGAAGAGCGTCCCGGCGACACCGTGTTCGAGCAGGACGGCGTGCGCGTCTACGTGGACATGCTCAGCCTGCCGCAAGTCGATGGAACCCAGATTGACGTGGTCAAGCAGCGCCTGGGCGAGCAGTTCCTGTTCCGCAACCCCAATGCCAGTGCCGAATGCGGCTGTGGGGAAAGTTTTACCACCAGCGCCGACCTCGCCTAGACGAAACCGCGCGCGCCGGAACCCGCGCGCAAGTACCGGAGCGGCTCGCCATGCGGGCCGGGTTGCCAGGTGGAAGCGCGCCTATGGTTCCCATGCCGGAAAACTGCGATAATCGCCGGCTTCCTTCGGCATCTTGCCGCAGGAACCTTGCCCCACCGCGTGTCGAGCCACGGCCACGGGGGGCTGACCGGCCAACAAGGCCGATATCCACAAGGACAACACCATGCGTCATTACGAAGTCGTGTTCCTGGTCCATCCCGACCAGAGCGAGCAGGTGCCGGCCATGATCGAGCGCTACAAGGGCTTGATCGAGGGCGGCGAAGGCAAGATCCATCGCCTCGAGGATTGGGGCCGGCGTCAGCTGGCGTACCCGATCGCGAACCTGGTCAAGGCCCATTACGTACTCATGAACATCGAGTGCAACCAGACCGTGCTGGCCGAGTTGGTCGACAGCTTCCGCTTCAACGACGCGATCCTGCGCCACCTGGTCATCAAGCGTGACGAGGCGGACACCGAGCAGTCGCTGATCATGAAGTTCAAGGACGAGAAGGGTGACAAGCCCGACCGTGGCGATCGTCGTCGTCGCGACGACGAAGGCAGCAGCCACGACGGCGCCGGCGACAAGCCCGCCGCCAAGCCTGAAGCCGAGCCGGAAGCCACGTCCGACGACAGCACCGAAACCGCCTGATCACGCCCTCCTGGAGCAGCGCACCCATGTCCAAATTCTTCCGCCGTCGCAAGTTCTGCAAATTCACCGCCGAAGGCGTCAAGGAGATCGATTACAAGGATCTCAATACCTTGCGCCAGAACGTTTCCGAGACCGGCAAAATCGTTCCCAGCCGGGTCACCGGCACCAAGGCGAAGTACCAGCGTCAGTTGGCGACCGCGATCAAGCGTGCCCGTTTCCTGGCCCTGATCCCGTACACCGACAACCACCACGCCTGAGACCATTCGGACAGCCACCAGTTGCGGGGCCTCGCGTCCCGCTAACGAATACGGAGCAACACCATGCAATTGATCCTCCTGCAAAACGTGCAGAACCTCGGCAGGCTCGGCGACAAGGTCGACGTCAAGCCGGGCTACGCGCGCAACTTCCTGGTCCCCCAGGGCAAGGCCACGCCGGCTACCGCCGCCAACCTGGCCGAGTTCGAGACCCGTCGTGCCGAGTACGAAGCCAAGGCCAAGACGCGCCATGACGACGCCGAAGCCCGCCGTGCCGGCCTCGAGGACGTGTCCATCACGATCCACGCCAACGCCGTCGCCGAAGGCAAGCTGTACGGCTCCATCACCAGCAACGATATCGCCGTGGAGCTGACCAAGCTGGGCCAGCCGGTCGAGAAGTCCGAGGTGATCATGGGCAAGGGTCCCATCCACCACACCGGCACCTACGAAGTCGTGGTGCACCTGCACACCGATGTCGAAGCCACCGTTACGGTGATTGTCGAAGGCGACGTCACCTGATTGCTGCCGGCCCGGGGGTTCGCCCCGGTCCGCACGCTGGGCACGTTTGTCTGATAAAGCGAGGGGCGCCGCGAGGCGCCTTTCGTGTTTTTGCCGACTTGTCCCGCGCTATCCACCAGTTATCCACAGACTTGTCTGCAACCCTCACGCGCATCCCGCACTAGGATGCTTGTTCGACCTGCGCGCGTCCCTGCCGCACGGCCACTGCCAGGAACCTGTCCTTGATGAGTGCACGCCCCGGCTTCCGCGGTGAACAGCGCAGTGATTCGCGCTTCGAGACCCGCTCCGACCAACGATTGGACCAGTTGCGGATTCCACCACAATCGATCGAAGCCGAGCAGGCCGTGCTGGGCGGCCTGATGCTGGCTCCGGACGCTTATGACCAGGTCGCTGACAGCCTCGCCGAACATGACTTCTACCGGCGCGACCACCAGCTGATCTTCCGCGCGATCCGCGAGCTGGCCGAAAAGAACAAACCCTTCGACGCGGTCACCCTGGGCGAGTGGTTCGAATCGATGGGGGAGGGCGAGCAGGTTGCTGGCGGCGCCTACCTGATCGAGCTGGCCAGCACCACGCCATCGGCGGCCAACATCAAGGCTTACGCCGAAATCGTCCGCGACAAGGCCGTGCTGCGCAAATTGATCGAGGTCGGCACCACCATCGTCAACGATGGTTTCCAGCCCGGGGGCCGCGAGAGCAGCGAGCTGCTGTCTTCGGCGGAGCAGCAGGTATTCGCGATCGCCGAGGCCGGTGCGCGGGGCCGCACCGATTTCACCGCCATCAACTCCGCGTTGTCGGAAGCCTTCGATGTCCTGCAGACGCGCTACGCCGCCGGCGGCACGGTCACCGGCCTGCCGACGGGTTACACCGAGCTGGATGAGATGACCGCCGGACTGCAGCCGACCGACCTGCTGATCCTGGCGGCGCGTCCTGCGATGGGCAAGACCACGCTGGCGCTGAACATCGCCGAGTACGCCGCGATCAAGAGCAAGAAGGCGGTCGCGGTGTTCTCGATGGAAATGTCGGCCAGCCAGCTAGCATTGCGCCTGATTTCCTCCAACGGACGCGTCAATGCCCAGCGCCTGCGCAGTGGTCAGTTGGAGGACGAAGACTGGAGCCGGGTCACCAGCGCGATCCGGATGTTGAAGGAATCCAAGATATTCATCGACGACACGCCCGGCCTGTCGCCGGACGCACTGCGCGCCAAGGCCCGTCGGCTCAAGCGCGAGCACGACCTGGGGTTGGTGGTGGTCGACTACCTGCAGTTGATGGCAGTGCCGGGAAATACCGAAAACCGCGCCACCGAGATCTCCGAGATCTCACGCTCCCTGAAGCACTTGGCCAAAGAGCTCAACGTGCCGGTGATCGCGCTGTCGCAGCTTAACCGCTCGCTGGAAACCCGCGCCGACAAGCGCCCGGTGATGGCCGACCTCCGGGAGTCCGGCGCAATCGAGCAGGATGCGGACGTCATCATGTTCATCTACCGCGATGACTACTACAACAAGGAAAACTCGCCCGACAAGGGCTTGGCCGAGATCATCATCGGCAAGCAGCGTAACGGCCCGACCGGATCGCTGAAGCTGAAGTTCTTCGGTGAGTACACGCGATTCGACAACCTGTCGCACGATTCAATCGGCAGCTTCGAGTAACTTGCCGGCTGCTATGCCTGCCGAATGCTGAACAGGTAAAATTCGCCGTCACCTTGTTCATACAGGAACGTGGTTAGCTTCGCCGTATGTTTCTCAGGCTCACTGTCAGGAAGGACACTCCCATGAAAAACCCAGTCAAGATCGTACTCGCCGTTGCCATGACGACCGCGTTGCTCGGTGGTTGCGCTACCGGCGGCGGCGGGTACTACGGCCAACCGCAGGACCCGTATGCACAGCAGACCGACCCCAGCAATGACCGCACCAAGAAGGGCGCGATCATCGGTGCGGTGGCGGGAGCGGTTGCGGGCCTGCTCAGCGGCGGCGACGCCACCGAACGCCGCCAGCGTGCGCTGGTCGGCGCTGGTGTCGGCGGCCTGGCCGGCGGTGCGATCGGCAACTATCAGGACCGCCAGGAACGCGCATTGCGTGACCAGATGGCGGGCACCGGCGTGGATATCGTGCGCCAGGGCGACAACATCACCCTGAGCATGCCGGACAACATCACCTTCGGCTTTGACAGCTCATCGCTGCAGGCCCAGTTCTATCCGGTGCTCAACAACCTGGCCGGCACGTTGACCCAGTATAACCAGACCATCATCGAGGTCGCCGGCCATACCGACAGCAAGGGTACCGATGCCTACAACCAGCAACTGTCCGTGCGTCGGGCGGACGCGGTGGGCGATTACCTGATGGCCAGGGGAGTGATACGTGACCGGTTCATCATTACCGGTGCCGGCGAGAGCCGTCCGGTTGCCAGTAACGACACCGATTCGGGTCGCGCGCAGAACCGCCGCGTCGAGATAACGCTGGTGCCGCTGCGCTCCTGACCGATCTAACGGGCGTGTCTGCCGGGCTTGCCCCGGCAGCGCAACTTCAAACGGGCTCCCCAGGGAGCCCGTTTTTGTATGTGAGCGGTCGAGAACCCATGACGCCCGGACGGACCGGGGTTCAAGGGTTCATTGAGCAGACGGCAGCGCGTAGGCGATCACGTAATCACCCGGCGTGGTGCCCAGCGAGCCGTGCCCACCGGCGACCACCACCAGGTACTGGCGCCCATCCGTTCCGGTGTAAGTCATCGGCGTGGCCTGTCCGCCGGCGGGCAGGCGCTGCTGCCACAACTGTTTTCCGGTGGTGACGTCGTAACCGCGCACGTAATCATCCAGGTTGCCGGACAGGAACGCCACGCCGCCGCCGGTCATGATCGGACCGCCAATACCGGGCACGCCCATCCGGAAGGGAAGCGGCACCGGCGAGAGGTCGCGCACGGTGCCGTTGCGGTGTTGCCAGATGACCTCGCCAGTGGTGAGGTCTGCGGCGGCCACGTAGCCCCATGGCGGCTGCTGGCAGGGCAGGCCGATGGGCGACAGGAATGGCCCCATCTCGACCGCGAATGGCGCGCCGAAGTTCTCGTTCAGGCTCGGTAGCGCGCCATGTGGAGGTGCGCCGCCGGGCTGCACGTATAGCGTTTCGTCGTCTTCGCGCGGAACCAGGGTGGAGGTGAACGCCAGGTAGGTCGGCATGGCGAATGCGATCTGACGCACCGGATCCACCGCTATGCCACCCCAGTTGAAGACGCCGAAGTTGCCCGGGTAGATCAGCGATCCCTGCTCGGACGGCGGGGTGTAGCGACCCTCGTAACGCAGCTTGCGCAACGCGATCCGACAGGCGAGCTGGTCGAACAGGGTCGCGCCCCACATGTCGGCGCCGGTCAGTGGCGGCGGATTGAACGACAGCGCCGACACCGGCTGCGTCGAGGCGGTCCAGTCGCCTTCCGTGGCACCTTGTGGCGCGGGCATCTCGGTGACAGGCAACAACGGCTCGCCAGTGCGGCGGTCGAGCACGAACAATTCTCCCTGTTTGGTCGGTTGCACCAGCGCCGGGACGGTGCGGCCATCCACGGTGAGGTCGATCAATGTCGGCTGGGCCGGTACGTCGTAGTCCCACAGGTCGTGGTGCACGGTCTGGAATACCCAACGCACCTGTCCGGTAGCGAGATCGAGCGCGACGACGCTGGAGGAGAAACGTTCGACCGACTCGCTGCGATCACCGCCCCACTGGTCGGGCGGCTGGTTGCCGAGCGGTACGTACACCAGCCCCAGCGCCTCGTCGACACTGGAGATGGACCAGCTGTTGGGCGAGGAAGGCGTGTAGGTCTCGCCGGGGGCCAGCGGCGCGGTGTCGTCGGGGTTGCCCGAATCCCAGTTCCACGCCAGCTCGCCGGTATCGACATCGAACGCGCGGATCACGCCCGACGCTTCGTTGACGCTCACGTTGTCCAGCACCGTGCCGCCGACGATGACCAGTGAGTCGGTCACCACCACCGGCGAGGTGGAGTAATAGGAACCCGGGTTGACGTTCGGCATGTTCTGCCACAGGTCGATCTGGCCGCGGCCGTCGCCGAAGTTTGGACAGACCTTGCCATTTTCGGGATTGATCGAGATCAGGCGCCCATCAGCGGTGGGCATGAACAATTGAGCGCTGCAGCCGTCGGCTATCGGCAGATGGGTGACGGCGACGGGCGCGCCGGAGGAGGTGCGCTGCGACGTCGCGGAATCATTGCCAGCATCGGTTTGCGTGCCGGACACAGGCGAGGTGCCATCATCGGCGGCGAGCGCATCACCAGCCAGTTCCGGATGGTCGCCCGGGCTTGCGCTAGTCGCCGCGTTATCCACGTTATCTCCCGTGTCAGCGGGCTTGGCAGCGTACGACAACCCCCTGCAGGTCAGGTGCTGCAGTGCGAGTTTGCCCTGGATCCTCGGGTCCAGCCGCCATACCTCCTCGCCGGTGGTGGCGTCCAGGGCAATGACGGACTGATGCGGCGTGCAAAGGAACAGGCGATTGCCGACCTTCAGTGGCGTGACCTCGAAGGTGGTTTCTACCGGGTCGCCGGGCTGGCCCAGAAAATCGCCGGTGCGGTACGTCCAGGCGACCTCCAGGTCGGCCACATTGGCCGGGGTGAGTTGGGTCAGTGGTGAGTAGCGCTGGCCCTGCTGGGTACGTCCGTAGGCATGCCACTCGTCGGTGGGCACGGCCTCGGTGAGGGCGCCGGTCGCGGGTCGCGGACCGGGTGCATTGCCCTCGATGCGATGCGGGTTGTTCCACCACGAGGCAACCGACAGCAACAAGGTCGCGGTGACGACGCCCGCCAGGGGTATCCAGGAGCTGCGCGGAGCAGGTTGCCGGTCAGGTCCGGCGATCCTGGAGTGGTGCTGATCCAGCCCGCGGCGGACCCAGGGCAGCAACAGCCAGATACCGAGCAGGAAAGGCACCCCGAGCCGGCTGGCCAGTGGCCACCAGTCCAGCCCCGACTCCCACAACGCCCAGACCAGCGTGGCCAGCATCAACAAGGCATAGAGGATCAGCGCCATCCGGCGGCGCATGCACAGAAGCACCCCTACCAATGCGAAACCCAGGCCGGCGAGCAGGTAATACCAGGACCCGCCAAGCAGCACCAGCCACCCGCCGCCGCCCACAAGGGCCAAGCCGATCACCAGGAAAACGGCGCCGGTGATCATGGGGGCGCGATGCGACTGGGTATCTGGCACAGTGATTTCCTCCGGTGATGGCCCTGCAACCTTCCCGCAGCGGACGTCTGCGAGATGTATACAAGCGTTCGACGCTCAGAAGACGAGGCTGCTTTTGAGTCCGACCACGAGCGCGTCGCTGTTGCGGCTGTTGCCGCCCGGGTGGACGACGTATTGGAAGTTGGCCGCAATGTGAGTCCCCGGGATGGGACGCCAGGCATAGATCAACTCGGCTACATATCGGTTGCCTGACCCCGAGCGAGGTATTCTTCAGCCATGATCAGCGCGCACTTCAAAGTTGAATCCGCTGACTTCATGCGCATTTTACAAGGACACCATTGATGTCGACCCCAATTTCTGCAGGCGCACGTTTTCGCGCAGCCGTTTCCGAAGAGTCCCCGCTTCAAGTGATGGGTGCCATTACTGCCTACGCCGGCCTAATGGCCAAGCGTACGGGCTACAAGGCGTTGTATCTTTCCGGTGGCGGTGTCGCAGCCAACTCTCTGGGTATGCCCGATTTGGGTATCAGTACGATGGAGGATGTGCTCACGGACGCGCGTCGCATTGTCGATGCCACGCAGATGCCGTTGCTGGTCGACATCGATACCGGCTGGGGCGGCGCCTTCAACATTGGCCGCACCATCCGCTCTTTCATTAACGCCGGCGTCGCTGCGGTTCATATGGAGGATCAGGTTGGCCAGAAACGCTGCGGCCACCGTCCTGGCAAAGAAGTCGTGACGAAACAGGAAATGGTCGACCGGATCAAGGCGGCGGTGGATTCGCGCACAGATGATGGGTTCGTGATCATGGCGCGCACCGACGCAGCGGCAGCCGAAGGCGTTGATGCGGCGATCGAGCGTGCGACGGCCTACGTGGAGGCCGGTGCCGACATGATTTTCCCCGAGGCAATCAGTACGCTGGAGGACTTCGGCCGGTTCAAGGCGGCGGTGAAGGTGCCGGTGGTAGCGAACCTCACCGAGTTTGGCGAGACTCCTTTCTTCAGCACCGGCGAACTTGGGGATGCCGGGATCGACATTGCACTCTACTGTTGCGGCGCGTATCGAGCGATGAACAAGGCCGCGCTGAACTTCTATGAGACGGTACGTCGCGAGGGCACGCAGAAGAGCATCGTGGAAACGCTGCAGACGCGGACCGAACTCTACGATTTTCTCGACTATCACGCGTACGAGGACAGACTCGATCAGTTGTTCGCGCAAGGTCGGTAGGATGCAGCTGGATGTCGTCCTCGGCGCGCTCCAGGGGATTACCGGTTCGCCTCATCTGGTTGGCAACTCTCCGTCGTTTCGCGCGCGCGTTCGTCGATTTCCTCGCCGAGCGGTGGGGCGACACTCCACCATGGGAGTGCCTGGACTGAAGGCGAGTGAAATGCTTCGGACGGCGTGCGCGCACCCAATATGATCAGCGCGCCGCCCAGCAGTAGGCCCGCCGGCGGGGTCAGCAACACAACCAAGGCTGTCGAGCGCCTGATTCACCGGGGGCTCAATCGGCGCTTGCCACGTCCTCCCGCAGCGGAATGCGGCTCGGCCAGCCCCCGGCCATGGCCTTGTAGAGCGCTACCGCGCTGGTCGCTGCCCGGGTGCGGACATCGGCGAGCGCGTCCTGTGCCTGCAGTTTCGTGCGCTCGGCATCAAGCACTTCCAGCAAACTGGTCGCGCCGGCGTCGTAGCGGACGTGGGCCAGTTCAGCGGCGCGAGCGCTGTCGGTAGCGGCCTGCTGCAGATGCTCGTCCTCGGTGCGGGTGCGGGCGTAGCGGACCAGCGCGTTTTCGGTTTCCTCCAGCGCCAGCATCACCGTCTGCTGGTATGCCGCCAACTCACCGGCGGCATCGGCATCGGCGGCGGCCATGCGGGCGCGGACGCGGCCGATGTCGAGGAACGACCAGTCGATGCCCAGTGCAATCAGGCTGGTTTCACTGTCGCGTTCAAACAGGTTGCCGGTGTCGATGGCCTGGCTGCCGATCAGCCCGCCCAGGGTGAAGCGTGGGAACAGGTCGGCGGTGGCGACGCCGATGCGCGCAGTGGCGGCGTGCAGGCGCTGCTCGGCGGCGGTGATGTCGGGGCGACGGCGCAGCAACTCGCCGGGGGTGCCGGGATCGATCGGGGCGGGCAGGGCCGGAAGGTTGGCGGGTTGTTCCAGTTCGACGACGAGAGCGCCCGGTGCCTTGCCGGTCAACACCGCGAGTCGGTGCATCATTACCGCGGCGTCGGCCTCCAGCGCCGGCACGCGGGCGAGGGTCGCCTGCAACTGGGCGCTGGCGCGGGCGCGATCGAAGCCGGTGGCACTACCTGCGTCGAGCCGGACCTGCACGATGCGCAGGGTCTCGCGCTGGTTGTCGGCGTTTTCGCGGGCGACATCGAGGCGCTCCTGTAGGCCGCGCAGATCGATGTAGCTGCGCGCGACCTCGGCGACGATGGCGACCTGCAGCGCGGCGAGGTCGGCCGCGGTCGCGGCGGTTTCGGCGCGTTGCGACTCGACCCCACGGCGGATGCGGCCGAACAGGTCGAGTTCCCAGACCACGTTGATACCTGCCGAGTAGCTTTCGCTGTCGCGTTGCTCGCGCGACAGGCCCGGCGTCTGGTCGGCGCTGGCGCGTCCATCGCTCGCCTCGGCGCCGGCGGTAACGGCCGGCAACCGGTCGAAGCCTGAGCCGCGCAGCAGGGCATTGGCGCGGTCGAAGCGGGTCAGGGCGATGCGCAGGTCGTAGTTGGCCACCAGCGCCTCATCGACGAGCCGGGTCAGCATCGAGTCGTCGAAGGCGTTCCAGAAGTCCGCATCCGGCTGGGGCTGTGGCGCGACCGCGACGGGATTGGTGTCGTCGCGGACGAACTGCTCTGGCACCGACAGGGTGGGGCGGACATGGTCGGGACCGACCATGCAGGCGGCGAGGGCGATTGGCAGCAGCGCGATTGCAAAGGCGCGCGAGGCGGTTCGCGCCGCGGGGTTGAAGTTACGCATGGGTGATCTCCTTCAGTTCGCTGTGCGCCCGCTTGCCGGCACGTCGCGACACCAGCTTGCGCAGGGCGACATAGAACACCGGGGTCAGGAACAGGCCGAACAGGGTTACGCCGAGCATGCCGGCGAAGACGGTTATTCCAGTGACCGAGCGCACCTCCGCGCCGGCACCGGTGGCCAATACCAGTGGGATGGTGCCGGCGATGAAGGCGATCGAGGTCATCACGATCGGGCGCAGGCGCAGGCGGCACGCTTCCAGCGCGGCCTCCACGATCCCCATGCCCTGCATCTCCAGTTCTCGGGCGAACTCGACGATCAGAATCGCGTTCTTGCACGCCAGCCCCATCAGAACGACCAGCCCGACCTGCACGAACACGTTGTTGTCGCCGCCGGTCATCCACACGCCGACCAGGGCCGACAACAGGGTCATCGGCACGATCAGGATCACCGCCAGCGGCAGCGTCCAGCTCTCGTACAACGCGGCCAACACGAGGAAGGCGAGCATGACCGCGAGCGGGAACACGACCAGTGCCGAATTGCCCTGGGTCGCCTGCTGGAAGCTCAGGTCGGTCCACTCGATCTCCATGCCATTGGGCAGCACCTGCGGCGCCATCGCGACGAGGGTCTCCATGGCCTCACTCGACGACAGCACGCTCGGATCCGCGTCACCGATCAGGTCGGCGGCCGGATAGCCGTTGTAGCGGATCACCGGGTCGGGACCGAAGGTGCGGCTGATCTTCACCATGCTGCCGATCGGCACCATCTCGCCGTTGTTGTTGCGCGTGCGCAGGTCGGCGATGTCGCCGATCTCGTCGCGGAACTGGCCATCCGCCTGCGCGATCACCTGGTAGGTGCGGCCGAAGCGGTTGAAGTCATTGACGTAGGCCGAGCCGAGATAGGTCTGCAAGGTGTCGAACAGGTTGGTCAGCGACACGCCCTGTGCCTTGGCCTTGACCCGATCGACCTCGATGTCGAGCTGCGGCACGTTGGCCTGGTAGCTGCTGATCGGGAAGCCCATGCCCGGCGTTTGCGAGATTGCGCCCTGGAAGCCGCTGACCGCATCCTGCAGCGCGCCGTAGCCCAATCCCGCACGGTCCTGGATGAACAACGAATAGCCCGAGCCGGTGCCGAGGCCGAGGATTGGCGGCGGCATGATCGAGAAGCCGAAGCCTTCCTGGATGCCGGCGATCTTCTGGTTGAGCTCGGCGTTGATCTCGGTGGCCGTGCGGTCGCGCTCACTGAACGGCTTGAGGCCGAAGAACACGGTGCCGGTGTTGGGCGTGTTGGTGAACTGCAGCGCGTTGAGGCCGGGGAATGCGATCGCGGAATCGACGCCTTCGGTCTCCAATGCGATCTGGCTCATCTTGCGGATCATCGCGTCGGTACGTTCCAGCGATGCGCCTTCGGGCAACTTGGCGCCACCGAGCAGGTACAGCTTGTCCTGGGTCGGGATGAAGCCACCGGGCACCGCCTGGAACATCAGGCCGGCGGCTACCAGCAGCACCGCATAGACCGCGAACACCGCACCACGCTTGTTGAGCGAACGCGACACCGCGCTTTGATAACGCTCGGAACTCTTGCCGAAGAAGCGGTTGAATGGCCGGAAGATCCAACCGAACAGCCGGTCGATCAATCGCGTCGGCGCATCCTTGGCCGCGCCGCGCGGCTTCAACAGCAAAGCAGCCAGCGCCGGCGACAACGTCAGCGAATTGATCGCCGAAATCACCGTGGAGATGGCGATCGTCACCGCGAACTGCTTGTAGAACTGGCCGGTCACGCCTGACAGGAACGCCATCGGCACGAATACCGCGCACAGCACCAGCGCGATCGCAACGATCGGCCCGGAGACCTCACGCATGGCCTGGTGTGCGGCTTCAAGTGGAGTCTTGCCTTCCTCGATATTGCGCTCGACGTTCTCGACCACCACGATCGCGTCATCGACCACGATGCCAATGGCCAGCACCAAGCCAAACAACGTCAGCGTGTTGATCGAGAACCCCAATAGGTACAACGCAGCGAAGGTGCCGACGATCGACACCGGTACCGCCAGCAGGGGGATGATCGAGGCGCGCCAGGTCTGCAGGAACAGGATCACCACCAGCACCACCAGCAGCACCGCTTCAAGCAGGGTGGTGACGACCGACTTGATCGAGTCGCGCACGAATACGGTGGGGTCGTAGACGACCTTGTATTCCATGCCCTCGGGGAAGCGCGTCGACAACTCGGCCATCTTCGCGCGCACCGCGTCGGACAGCTCGATGGAGTTGGCGCCGGGTGACTGGAAGATCGGGATCGCGACCGCGTCCTTGTTGTCCAGCTGCGCGCGCAGGGTGTAGTCACCGGCGCCCAGTTCGATACGGGCGACATCGGACAACCGCACGATCTCGCCGTCGTTGCCGCTCTTGATCACGATGTCGCCGAATTCCTGCTCGGTCTGCAGGCGGCCGCGGGCGTTGATCGAGATCAGGAAGTCGCTGTCGTTCGGAGTCGGCTCGGCGCCGAGTTGGCCGGCCGAGACCTGCACGTTCTGCTCGCGCACCGCGTTGACCACGTCGCTCGCGGTCAGGCCGCGGGAAGCGAGCTTGTCCGGGTCCAGCCACAGCCGCATCGCATAGTCGCCGGAACCGAACAACGAGGCCTGGCCGACGCCGGGAATGCGCGCCAGCTCGTCCTTGATTTTCAAGGTCGCGTAGTTGCGCATGTACAGCGAGTCGTACTCGCCGTCCGGCGAGATCAGGTGCACCACCATGGTCAGTGTTGGCGACTGCTTCTGGGTGGTCACGCCTTGCCGGCGTACGTCCTCGGGCAACCGGGCGAGCGCCTGGCTGACCCGGTTCTGAACCTGCACCTGGGCCTGGTCGGGATCGGTGCCGGGGCGGAAGGTCACGGTGGTGACGAGGACGCCGTCGGAGCCGGCGACCGACTTGACGTACATCATGTCCTCGACGCCGTTGATCGCTTCCTCCAATGGCGTGGCGACGGTCTCGGCGATCACTTTGGGGTTGGCGCCGGGGTAGACCGCGCGCACCTGCACCGAGGGCGGCACGACGTCGGGGTACTCGCTGATCGGCAGCAGCGGGATCGCGATCAGGCCAGCGGCAAAGATCACGATCGACAGCACTGCGGCGAAGATCGGCCGGTCGATGAAGAACTTGGAGAAATCCATGGGGGATGTCCTGTTTCGGGCTTGTGGTGTCAGCGAGGAGCCGTCGTTGCCGGGAAAAAGCGGAATTCAGTGCCTCAGCGAAAGCGGAGGAGCTGTCATTGCGAAGGGGTCGTCATTGCGAAGGGCCGTCATTCCCGCGAAGGTGGGAATCCAGTGCCACGTCGAGCGCCAAAGTCACTGGGTCCCCGCTTTCGCGGGGATGACGGTGAGGACGGAAGTCAGGTGGGCGAGGGCATCACTTCGAGCCGGCCGTGGTGGCCACCTGGTCGACCGGCTCCACGACCGGCTTTCCGGCCGGTGGCCCGCCCATCGCGATGGTCTTCGGATCGACCTGCATGCCGGGGAAAAACACCTTCTGCACCCCGTGCACGATTACTTTGTCCTTCGCAGTCAACCCCGCCGTCACCACGCGCAGGCCCTCGGCCTTGTCGCCCAGTTGCACGTCCTTGCGCACAGCCTTGTTGTCCTCGCCCAGCACGTAGACGTACTTGCGGGTCTGGTCGGTCATGACCGCCTTGTCGTCGATCAGCAGCGCCTCGGACTTGTTGCCGCCGGCCAGTTGCACGCGGGCGAACAGGCCCGGGGTGAACACGTGCTCCGGATCGGGCAGCACCGCACGCAGGCGGATGGTGCCGGTGGCCGGGTCGACCTGGTTGTTGACGAAGTCGACCGTGCCCTCATGCGGGAAACCGGTCTCGTTGGCCAGGCCGACCCGGACCGGGTTGCTCGAGTTGGCGCGGTCGCCGTTGCGGGTCAACTCGCGATAATTCAGGTAGGTCTGCTCATCACCCTCGAAATACACGTGGACCGGGTCCAGCGAGACCACGCTGGTCAGCACCGTGGAATCGGCTTGGGCGAGGTTCCCGGCGGTGATGAGCGCACGTCCCGCGCGGCCGTCAATCGGTGATCGAATCTCGGTGAACTGCAGGTCGAGCCGCGCGGTGGCGACCGCCGCCTCGGCGGCGCGCACTGCGGCACTGCCCTGGGCTGCACCGGCCCGGCGGGCTTCGGCTTCCTCGCGCGATATCGCCTTGGCTTCCACCAGCGTCTGTGCGCGCTTGCTCTGTGCCCGAGCGAGTCCGGCTTCGCTGCGCGCGCGCTCCAGATTGGCCTGGGCCTGCGCCAGCGCCGCCTTGTACGGGCGCGGGTCGATCACGAACAACAGGTCGCCCTTGGCGACTTCCTCGCCCTCGTCAAAAGCAACGCGTTCGACGTAGCCGCTGACCCGCGGGCGCAACTCGACCGATTTCACCGCTTCGATCCGGCCAGTGAATTCGTCCCATTGCTGGACGGGTTTCTCGATCACCTGGGCAACGCTGACTGCAGGCGCCGGCATGGCGTCAACAGGGGCGGCCTGGCTGCCGCAGCCTGACAGGCCCAGGGCCAGCAAGGCAGCGACGATGGCGAGGGTGAGTTCGGGCAGGGCGCTGCGGTTCAACCGGGCGGCGTGCTTTTTGATCAGGGGGGAGGTCATGGCGAAATATCCTTTTTGGAACCAGGGGAAGAAAAACGGCCCAGCAGCGCGCGGACGGCGACGAGGGAGGGGCAGCTGTCCGGTGGGGGAGGTGCGCTGTCCGGGCCAAAGTGAAAAGAGGTTTCGGGTGATGGTGCGTAACGCACCACTGGGGTGTCGGGCGGGGACCGTTCGATCAGCGCCACCGCCTGCTGGCCGATCGCCAGCGCGCTGGGCCAGCGATCGCAGGCGTGCTTGCGGTTGGCGCCGGTGCAGACCGGCATGTCGACGGTCAGCAGTTGCACCCGCACATCCAGTGCACGGGCCTCGTCGTGCAGGACACAGGCGAGCATCCGCAACGCCGCCGCGCCGATCGAGCGGTGGCCGTAGCCGGCCCAGGGGCTCTCGCTGCCGGGGCCGCCGATCAGCAGGTAATTGCCGTGCCCGGCCTCGGACAGCAATGGCAGCAGATGTCGGGCCGCGGCAAGGTGCGGCAGCAGGTCCTCGTCGAGCTTGCGGCGCAGGAAATCGGCGGGCTGGTCGAGTACCCGGCCGCTGCTGGCGCTGCCGCAGACCGAGGCGACGATGCCGGCGAATGGGCGCTGGAGATCACGCAGCCGATCGGCCAAGGTGGCGCCTTCGAGATCGCTGGCAACCGAGCCGGGCAGGGTGGTGAGGTCGGTGCCGGGGTTTTCGAGCGCCAAAGCGTCGAGGGCATCTGCGTGGCGCGCCACCGCGATCACCGGATGTTTGCGCTCGAGCGCTGCCTGGACCACACCCCGGCCGATGCCGCCGCTCGCGCCGAGAATGACGAGAGCGGCCTTCATTGTCCCGCTCCCGGGATTTTCTCTCCCAAAATTGACGCGGAATATTTCATCGACAGGTGATTCGTCGGACACGAAAGGCCAAACGCCCCGCGGTTGGATAGCGATGCCGCCGTCCGCCACCGATGCCCGTCGAGGGCGGCAGAACCCGCTGTTGACCCGTTCCGGCGTCGAATAACGCGTGGAACGAGCTCCGCCTGCATGGAGCCGGTGGGGGCAAACTGGTTGAGCGGGATAAGGTTCACGAGACGGCCTGCGGCACTTCCTGTTCGGATGCGACACAGCCTAGGGGTGAAACCGGCACTTGATTAGTCAGCAAATCGGGGAATAATTGTCCCGGCTGCGGGCCAATGCTGGCACGCGCTTAAAGGAGCCCCCACATGGCCCGCGATCTCAACGACACCCTGATCTTCGTCCAGGTGATCGAGCACGGCAGCTTCATCGCCGCGGCCCGGTCGCTGCGCCTGCCCAAGACCACCGTCAGCCGCAAGGTGCAGGAACTGGAATCCCGTCTTGGTGCGCAGCTGCTGCACCGCACTACCCGCAAGCTTGGCCTGACCGAGGCCGGTAATATCTATTACGAACACTGCAAGCGCATTGCCAGCGACCTCGCCGAAGCAGAGAACGCGGTCGGCCAGTTGCAGGGCGGCCCACGCGGCTGGCTCCGCATCACCGCCCCGTATTCGCTGGGCATCGAACGCATCGCGCCGTTGCTGGGCGAGTTCCATGCCCGCCATCCCGAGGTGCGGGTGGAGATGTTGCTGGCCAACGAATCGCTGGACCTGATCGGCAAGGAGATCGACGTCGCCCTGCGGCTCGGCACCCTGCCTGATTCCAATCTGGTCGCACGCCGGCTTGCGGTGTTGCGCACCCAGGTCTACGCCAGCCCCGCCTATATCGAACGCCACGGCGAACCGCTGCATCCGGACGACCTGCAGCACCATCGAACCCTGGGCATGCAGAAGATGCGTCGCAACGGCCATTTCCACTGGCCGCTGAGCGATGGCGAAAGCACGGTTGAGTACCGCATCGATCCGATCATGATCGCCAATGACCCGGCCGGCGTGCGCGGCGCATTGGTGTGCGGCGAAGGCCTGATGCTGGCCAGTGACATCATGGTCAAGGACTACGCTGAGAAGGGTTATGTACGCCGGGTGCTGGCCGGCTGGACCGGCCCGGAACTCGAACTCAACGCGTTGTTCCCTCGCGGCCAGGTGACCTCGCCGAAGGTCCGCGCGTTCGTCGACTTCCTGGTCGAACGCCTCAACTTCGACGCCGACTACATGCAGACCCTGTGTCCCAATCGTCGCCAATGCGGGGAGCAGAAGGCGGTTGATCCGATGGAGGCGCGGCAGGGGAAAGCCGCATCGATGGCGTCAGCCGACGAGGATGAGGAGCTGGAGGTCGCTGCCTGACGTGTCTCGCCGGGTGGTGCAGGCCGCGCAGCTCCCGCTCGGGCCGGACTTCAGTGGGCCGCGGATCCGGATTGCTCGGATGTCGCGGCCGGCCGGCTCCCGGTCATGTCGTCGTCCAGTCGTGCCTCGAACTGCTCCAGGCTCAGGCCCTGCGCGCGCGCCTCCTCGTTGGCGGCGTCGCGCAGCGCGTCGGAGAAATTCAAGGTGACCTTGGTGCCGGTGCGCTCAAGCATCGCCGCGGCGCGCTTGATCATCGCCAGGATCGTGGCGGCGCTGGTGGAACCGCCAACCATCTTGCCGTCCAGCCCGAGCTCCCAATCGCCATCGCGCCTGGCAATGCCGCCAAGCAGGGTGCCGTCTTCGTGGCGCAGCTCGGCATGTGCCTCGATCGCCGGGCGCAGGGTGCCGGTAACCACCCGTTGGCGGGCCGCTTTCTTCCGGTTCGCATCACGTTTGGCTTTGGACTGGATCGACATGCGGGCTCCCCCTTTTATCAATGGATGACAGCTTACGTCCGATGACCAGCGCCAGCCTGGCCGGGGGCGATTTTTTCGGATTTCATCACGCGCCACCGGGCAGACTGTAGTTTGCGTCAGCCAACTATCAGGTGAATCGGTATGACGATACCCAGCTCGGATGCCTTCGTGTTTTTTGGTGCCACCGGCGATCTTGCCTACAAGAAAATATTCCCGGCACTGCAGGCGATGATCAAGCAGGGTGGCTTGTCGATGCCGCTGATTGGCGTGGCCCGGGGCGACTGGACACTGGAGAAGCTGCGCCAACGCGTGCATGACAGCCTGCGCGACAACGGCGACGTGGATCCTGCGGCGTTCGCCCAGCTGTCCGCACAACTGCAGTACGTCAACGGCGACTACAACGATGCGTCGACCTTCGTCCAGATCAAGCAGGCACTGAAGGACGCGGCGCGGCCGATCCATTATCTGGCGATTCCGCCGAGCATGTTCGGCGCCGTCGTAAAGGGTCTGGCCCAGGCGGATTGCACCAGGGATGCGCGGGTGATCGTGGAGAAGCCCTTCGGGCGCGACCAGGCCTCCGCCGCGGCCCTCAACCACACCTTGCATGAAGTGTTTCCGGAGTCGTCGGTGTTCCGCATCGACCACTACCTGGGCAAGGAAGCGGTGCGAAACCTGCTGTATTTCCGTTTCGCCAACACCTTCCTGGAGCCGATATGGAACCGCAACTATGTCGCCAGCGTCCAGGTCACCATGGCCGAGTCTTTTGGCGTGCAAGGCCGGGGCAGCTTCTACGATGAGGTCGGTGCGGTCCGCGACGTCGTCCAGAACCACTTGCTGCAGGTCATTGCATTGCTCGGGATGGACGCACCCGTTGGCGGCGACCCCGATTCCATGCGCGCGGAAAAGCTGCGCCTGTTCCGCGCCATCCGGTCGCTGGAACTGGACGAGGTGGTGCGTGGTCAGTTTGCCGGCTACCGCGATGTGGCGGGTGTCGCGCCCGATTCGCAGGTGGAGACCTTTGTCGCGCTGCGGCTGCATATCGACAATTGGCGCTGGGCCGGGGTGCCGTTCTACATCCGCGCCGGCAAGCACCTGCCGCTGACGAGCACCCAGGTGGTGGTGGACCTGAAACGCCCGCCGTTGCCGATCTTCGATGAAATTTCGGTCGAACAGTCCAACTACTTCCGCTTCCGGCTCGGCCCGGAGGTGGTGATCGCCACTGGCGCACAGGTCAAGAAGCCCGGTGAAGCCATGGTCGGCGAGCAAGTGGAGCTCGTCGCGCGCAGCCGCCCCGATGCGGGAAAATCACCGTATGAGCAGTTGCTGGGCGATGCGATTCGTGGCGATGCATCGCTGTTTACCCGCGATGATTCGGTCGAGGAGGCCTGGCGCGTGGTGGGCCCGGTGCTGTCCGATTCGCACGGCGATCACGCCGCCCCGATCACTATCTATGAGCCGGGCAGTTGGGGTCCGTCGACGGCGTCGGATATTGTCGTCGGCGACGAAGGCTGGCATGACCCCAGGCCCGAGACCAGCCATCCATGCTGATGGCCAGGCGTAACCTTCCAGTCGTCATTGCGTGATCTACCATGGGTCCAGACGGCATCCACCGGAGGACACATGAGCACGATCAATGCACCCATCACCACCACCGAACGACTGCACCAGTTGGGTCAGAGCCTGTGGCTGGACAACATCTCCCGCGAGCTGCTCGATAACGGCGGATTGGCCGATTACATCGAGAAGTTCTCCATTACCGGGCTGACCTCCAACCCGAGCATCTTCAACCAGGCGATCGGCGGCGGCGACACCTACGACGAGGGAATCCGGTCGAAGGTGGCATCGGGGAAGTCCGGCGAGACATTGTTCATCGAGCTCGCGTTGGAGGACCTGCGACGGGCCGCCAAGCTGTTCCAGCCGATCCACCAGTCCACCAACGGCGTTGATGGCTGGGTCTCGATGGAGGTCTCGCCGCTGCTTGCCGCCGACACCCAGGGCAGCATCGCCGCCGCGCGCAAGATCCACGACGAGGCGGCGTGCGAGAACCTGTTCGTCAAGATTCCGGGCACACCGGAAGGCGTTCCTGCCATCGAGGAGTCGATCTTCGCCGGGGTGCCGATCAACGTGACCCTGTTGTTCTCGACCGACCAGTACCTGGCGTCCGCCGAGGCGTACCTGCGCGGCATCGAGCGCCGACTCCAGGCCGGTCTCGACCCCAAGGTCGCATCGGTTGCGTCGCTATTCGTCAGCCGCTGGGACAAGGCGGTGGCCGACCAGGTGGATGACAGCCTGCACAACCGGCTGGGCATCGCGGTAGGCCAACGCACTTACCGCGCCTACCGCGAACTACTGGCATCCGATCGCTGGCAACGGTTGGCCGGGCAAGGCGCGTTGCCGCAACGGCTGTTGTGGGCGAGCACCGGGACCAAGGACCCGAAGGCGTCCGACACCCTGTATATCGAAGCGCTCGCCGCACCGGACACGATCAACACCATTCCGGAGAAAACCCTGCGCGCGTTCCAGGATCACGGCACGCTCGGTGACGAGATGGCCGTGGATGGCGGCGATGCGGAAGCGACGTTGGCGGAGTTCACCAAGGCCGGGGTCGATATCGACGCCCTGGCAACGCAATTGCAGCACGAAGGTGCGCAGTCGTTCGTCGACTCATGGAAGGAGCTCATGGGCTGCATCGAATCCAAGGGCCAGGCATTGGCGGGGAAGGGCGGCGCGTGACACCAGTCCCACTTACCGCGCGACCGCAATGGACGGCGCTGAAGCAGCATCTGGCGCAGGTCCAGTCCCGACACCTGCGCGAGCTGTTTGCCCAGGATCCGCAACGCGGTGAACGCATGGCGGCAGAGGCGGCCGGGCTGTACCTGGACTATTCCAAGAACCGGATCACCGACGAGACGCTCGACTTGCTGTTGCAGCTGGCGAGCGCATGCGGCGTGACCGAACGCCGCGATGCGATGTTCGGCGGCGAGGTTATCAACGCCACCGAGCAGCGGGCGGTGCTTCACGTCGCCCTGCGCGCGCCTGTCGATGCAAGCATCCGCGTCGATGGTCACGACGTGGTTGCCGACGTGCACGCGGTGCTTGAGCGGATGGCAGGGTTCAGCGACAAGGTCCGCAGCGGCGAGTGGACCGGACACACCGGCAAGCGCATCACCCATGTGGTCAACATCGGCATCGGAGGCTCGGATCTCGGCCCGGTCATGGCCTACGAGGCGCTGCGCGATTACAGCCAGCGTGATATCGACTTCCGCTTCGTGTCCAACGTCGATGGCACCGACTTCGTGGAAGCGACACGTGGCCTCGACCCGGCCCAGACCCTGTTCGTGGTGTGTTCCAAGACCTTCACCACGCTGGAGACGCTGGCCAATGCGCATGCCGCGCGCCGATGGTGCCTGGAGGGTCTGGCTGACGAGACGGCAATCGCGAAACATTTCGTCGCCGTATCCACCAACGCCGACGGTGTGCAGGCATTCGGCATCGACACCGCCAATATGTTCGAGTTCTGGGACTGGGTGGGCGGGCGCTATTCGATGGATTCGGCAATCGGTCTGTCGACGATGCTGGCCATCGGCGCCAATGGATTCCGGGACATGCTGGCCGGGTTCCGCGCCATGGACGAGCACTTTCGCCACGCACCGCTGGAACGCAACCTGCCGGTGCTGATGGGCCTGCTGGCGATCTGGAACAACAACTTCCTGGGCGCCGATACCGTTGCGGTGTTGCCGTACGCGCAGTACCTCAAGCGCTTCCCCGCCTACCTTCAGCAGCTGACGATGGAAAGCAACGGCAAGCACGTCACCAACGATGGCCGACAGGTGGATTATCAGACCGGCCCCATTTACTGGGGCGAGCCGGGAACCAACGGCCAGCATTCGTTCTATCAGCTGATCCATCAGGGCACGCGGCTGATTCCCTGCGATTTCATCGGGTTCTGCCAGCCGCTCAACCCGCTGCCCACCGCCGAGGGCGATCAGCACGACTTGCTGATGGCCAGCCTGTTCGCGCAGAGCGAAGCGCTCGCGTTTGGCAAGACCGAGGCCCAGGTACGCGCTGAAGGCACCGAGGAATCCGTGGTGCCGCATCGGGTGTTCGAGGGCAACCGGCCGAGCAACACGATCCTCGCGGAACGGCTCACGCCATTCTCGCTGGGAACGCTGGTCGCGCTGTACGAGCACAGTGTGTTCGTGCAGGGCACGATCTGGAACATCGATTCATTCGACCAGTGGGGTGTTGAGCTGGGCAAGCAGCTGGCGAAGGCGACTGCGGCCGAGCTGACCGCCGAAGCCGAGCCTGAGCTGTCCCATGACAGCTCCAGCAACGCCTTGATCCGGCGTTATCGAAAAGTGCGGGTAGCGCGTTGATGGGCACCGATGTCAGCCCACGTGCCGGCACTCCCGCGCGCCCGGAAGACCTGGTCGATATCGGCAAGCTGGTGGATGCCTATTACCAGGTGAAGCCCGACCCGGGGACTGCCGCCCAGCGAGTGTCGTTCGGCACGTCGGGGCACCGGGGCTCATCGCTGGAGGGCAGCTTCAACGAGAACCACATCCTCGCCATCACCCAGGCGATTTGCGCGTATCGCGTTGGCCAGAAGATCGATGGGCCGTTGTACATCGGCATCGACACCCACGCATTGTCGGGGCCCGCATTGGACACGGCGCTGGAAGTGCTGGCGGCCAACGAGGTCGAAGTCCGCCTCTCGCAGGGCGGCGAGTATGTGCCGACCCCTGCAATTTCCCACGCGATCCTGTGCCATAACCTGGGGCGCACGAGCGGGCAGGCCGACGGCGTGGTGATCACGCCATCGCACAACCCGCCCGCCGACGGTGGGTTCAAGTACAACCCGCCCAACGGCGGACCGGCCGATACCCAGGTGACCGGCTGGATCCAGCAGCGCGCCAACGCCATCCTGGAGGCCGGGCTGAAAGACGTGCGACGCATCCCGGCTGAAAGGGCGCGTGCTGCATCCACCACGCGCGCGCACGATTACCTCGGCGCCTACGTCGCTGACCTGGGCAACGTGATCGACTTCGACCTGATCCGCGCATCCGGCCTGCGCATGGGCGTGGATCCGCTGGGCGGGGCGGGGGTGCACTACTGGGCCCGCATCGCGGAGCACTACCGGATCGACCTGGCGGTCGTCAGCGAGCAGGTCGATCCGCAGTTCGGTTTCATGAGCCTGGACTGGGATGGCCGGATCCGGATGGACCCTTCATCGACGTATGCGATGCAACGCCTGATCGGTATCAAGGATCACTACGACATCGCGTTCGCCTGCGATACCGACCACGACCGCCACGGCATCGTCACCCCCGAGGCTGGCCTCATGCCGCCCAACCACTACCTCAGCGTGGCCGTCGACTACCTGTTCTGTCACCGGCCGCAGTGGAGCGACAACGCCGCGGTCGGCAAGACCGTGGTCAGCAGCGCGATGATCGATCGGGTCGCGACTGGCCTGGGTCGCCGTCTGCATGAGGTCCCAGTCGGGTTCAAATGGTTCGTGGACGGATTGTTCGACGGCTCGTTGGGCTTTGGTTGCGAGGAGAGCGCCGGTGCTACGTTCCTCCGTCGCGACGGCCGGACGTGGACCACTGACAAGGACGGCATCGCCGCGGCATTGCTGGCTGGCGAGATCACTGCCGGCAACGGCGCGGACCCTGCGATCGGTTACCGGGATCTGTGCAACCGCTACGGCGAGGTGTTCGCAGACCGGATCGAAGCGGCAGCGAACCCGGCCCAGAAGCGTGTACTGGCCAAGCTGGCGCCGGCGCAAGTCACCCAGACCGAACTGGCAGGCGATCCCATCGTCGACGTGCTGGACAAGGCGCCGGGCAACGACGCGCCGATTGGTGGCATCAAGGTGACCTCCGCCAATGGCTGGTTCGCCGCGCGCCCCTCGGGCACCGAGGATATCTACAAGATCTACGCAGAAAGTTTTCGTGATGAGGCCCATTTGCAACGCCTGCTGCAGGAGGCCCAAGCGATCGTGGACGCTGCACTGGCCGACACGTAACCACACAAGAGGATTCCGCCATGTCCGCCGAACTCGACCAACTGTGCATCAACACGCTGCGCTTCCTGTCCGTGGACATGGTGCAGAAGGCGGAGAGCGGACATCCCGGGCTGCCGCTGGATGCCGCGCCGATGGCTTACGTGTTGTGGACGCGGTGGCTCAAGGACAATCCGCGCAATCCGGCCTGGGCGGATCGCGATCGCTTCGTGCTCTCGGCAGGACATGGCTCGGCGTTGCTTTACAGCCTGCTGCACATGAGTGGATACGACTTGTCACTGGATGACATCAAGAGCTTCCGCCAATGGGGCAGCAAGGCGCCTGGTCACCCCGAGCGCGAGCACACGCCCGGCGTGGAAGTGACCACCGGGCCGTTGGGGCAGGGCTTCGCCAACGCAGTCGGCATGGCAATCGCCGAGGCGCAGTTGGCCGCGCGCTACAACCGACCCGACCACGCGATCGTTGACCACCGCAGCTATGTCCTGGCCAGCGATGGCGACTTGATGGAGGGCGTCGCTTCGGAGGCAGCCTCGCTGGCCGGGCACCTGAAGCTGGGCAAGCTGACCTGCCTGTATGACGACAACCAGATCACCTTGGCCGCCGGTACGGATATCACGTTTTCCGAAGACCGCGCGGCGCGCTTCCGGGCGTACGGATGGCATACCGTGTCGGTCGCCGATGGCAACGACGTGGCCGCGATCGATGCCGCACTGAAGGCGGCGCACGAAGAACCGACGCGTCCATCGCTGATCCTGGTGCGCACCGTGATCGGCTACGGCTCCCCCAACAAGCACAACACTTTCGAAGCGCACGGTTCACCGCTGGGCGAGAAGGAGGTCCGCCTGACCAAGGAGAACCTGGACTGGCCGACCGAACCGCCATTCCTGGTGCCCGACAAGGCCTTGGCACATATGCGCGGAGCGCTTGATCGCGGCGCTGCCGGGGAGGATGCATGGAACCGGCGCATGGAGGCCTACGCGCAAGCGTTTCCCGAGCTGGCGAAGGAGTTGCAGGGCAGCTTGCGTGCTCAATTGCCCTCGGGCTGGGATGCGGACATTCCGGTGTTCCCGGCCGACGCCAAGGGCATGGCGACGCGCGCCGCCAGCGGTAAGGTCATGAACGCCATCGCTCCCAAGCTGCCTGCCCTGAGTGGTGGTTCGGCGGACCTGGACCCGTCCACCAAGACCGCGCTCAAAGGTCTGGGCGACTTCAATCCACCCGCCACCACCGGCGAGGACCTGCAAGGGTCGGACGGTGGTGGTTGGAGTTATGCCGGTCGCAATGTCCACTTCGGCGTCCGCGAACATGCGATGGGCGCCATCGTCAATGGCATGGCCGCCCATGGTGGTTTCATCCCGTATGGCGCGACCTTCCTGATCTTCTCCGATTACATGCGGCCACCGATCCGGTTGGCGGCGCTGATGGGTTTGCACGTCATCCACGTGTTCACCCACGACAGCGTCCTGCTCGGCGAGGACGGCCCGACCCACCAGCCGGTCGAGCAACTGATCGGCTTGCGCGCCGTGCCCGGCCTCACCCTGATACGCCCCGCGGATGCCAACGAGACCGCGGTGGCCTGGCGGGTCGCAATAGAGACGAAGGAACGCCCGGTATTACTGGTGTTGACCCGGCAGGATCTGTCTACCTTGGACCGCGACCAGTTCGCATCCGCCGACGGGTTACGGCAGGGCGCCTACGTGTTGAGCGACGCCGACGACGGCAAGCCCGAGTTGATCCTGATCGCCAGCGGTTCGGAAGTCGGCCTCATCGTGGAAGCGGCCAGCCGTCTGCGCGAGCAGGGCATCGTGGTGCGGTGTGTGTCGATGCCCAGCTGGGATCTTTTCGATGCGCAGCCGCAGGATTATCGCAATGGTGTATTGCCGCCGGCAGTCACGGCGCGGCTGGCGGTAGAGGCGGGCAGTTCCCTCGGCTGGCACCGCTACGTGGGTGATGGCGGCGATGTGATCGGTGTCGATCGCTTCGGAGCCTCGGCACCGGCGGCTGACATTGCGCGTGAGTACGGGTTGACCGTGGACAACGTCTGCCAGCACGCGCTGGCGCTGCGGCGCTGATGTATCGCGCCGACTGCAGATCGCTCGAATCAGTGGGCATCCATAGGGTAAACGGACCGGACAGGGCATCCAAACTTTGCCCCCAGTATCTGCAGTCGGTCGCTTCCCGTCATAAGGAAATCCGGCGGCCTACCGCCGGCAAATGCGCGGGTTCCAGCCTGGATCGTGTCCCCCGGGTTTCCGCAAACCAGACCGATACCCATGCCGGAACGCATGGACATGGCGCTGCCGCCTGACAGTTGAGGGCATGAACCGGTCAGTTCCACCCGATAGAACCGGTTACCGCCGGAGCGGCGTGGGTCCATTTCCACAACCACGCCTTCGGGGTCTTCCGACCAGCCCCGTATATATCGAGGGTTGATGCAGTAGTTGGAAGAGGCTGCGAATCCACGTCGCCGTTCGCCCTGTACCTTGACGGTGGACAGCGTTACGGTGCCGTCCGGGCTGGTATGACTGGCCCGGGCGTGCTCGGCATACTCGGCAGCACTGATCCTGGCGACACTGTCTACCGGGCAGAGACGATCGTTCATCGCGATGAACTCGTTGCCGGTGCCGCACATCCACCCGTCCTTGGCCAGCATCTTCGCGTCGGAGGCGGTGGTGACGTCACCGCAAGCATCCGCGAAGCTCAATCGATAACGCAGCCCGTCGGATGCCGCCACGGCAAGAGTGCGCTCATCCGCCTGGAACACTTCATTGACCAATCGGGTATCCAGGCAGTTGCCTGCAGGCGCTATACGCTCGGATCCGAAGCTTGGTGTCGCCAATAGCATGCCCAATACCGCCGGCAGGAAGAGCTGGTTCGTACTGATATTTGCCATCGCTTCACTTGACCCTCAATCTGCCCGCAATCCTACGCTTGGCAACGGCCGTAACCAGTGGCTGCAGCTATGATCTCGACAAGGTATGACCATACTGTTGCTGATCGTAGCTTGACCAATTGTCAGCTCATGCCGGGTGTCCCGTCGACGGCAGCAACGACGCGTCCAGCAGCACATCGACTCCGGCGGGTGGACAGATGGCCGCGGCCGGCAAGTCATTGCCCGTTCGCCACTGGGCCACGGCATCGCGCTTGGAATCTCCCTCGATCAGGAACAGCACCTCGCGAGCCCGGCTCAACCGGGCGGCGCTGAGCGACACCCGCTGCGACGGCGGTTTGGGCGAGTCGAAGACGGCCAATACGTCGTCGGCATTGTCCGGTACTCCCCAGTCGTGCCCCGGAAACAGGCTGGCGGTATGTCCGTCCTCGCCGATGCCCAGCATCACCAGGTCGAATGGCTCGGCACTGGCCGGCGGCGATCCGTTCGGCCCTGGCGCTTTCAGGGCTTCGGCATAGGCAACCGCGGCGGCCTCGGCACCCAGTTCGGCCGGCATCACATGGACCTGGCCCGATGGTATCGGGACATGCGAGAGCCAGGCGTCACTGGCCATGAGGCTGTTGCGCCCCGGGTCGCCCACCGGCAGGCAACGCTCGTCGCCAAACCAGATTTCCCAGCGTGACCAGTCGGTGTCGGCGGTGCGCAGAAGCGCATGGACATCCTGTGGCGTGCGGCCCCCGGACAGGACGAGTACGAACTGTCCCCGTGCGGCGATGGCGCGCTTCGACGCGTCCAGGACCCACAGACAGGCCGCTTGCGTGAGTACCGCCGAACCCTCGACCTGATGCCAGCGCACCCGCTGGGGCAGGGGGCCGGCTGCATCGACGATGCTCATTCTTTTTTCACCGCGTGACCGCCGAACTGGTGGCGCATCGCCGCCAGCAGCTTGTCGGAATAGGAGTCGGTATCGCGCGAGCGCAAACGCTGCAACAGCGACAAGGTGATGACCGGTGCCGAGACGTCCAGGTCGATGGCTTCGGCCACCGTCCAGCGTCCCTCGCCGGAGTCGTCGACCCATGGTGCGATCCCGTCCAGGCTCGGGTTCTTGTCCAGCGCGCGGGCGGTGAGGTCCAGCAGCCAGGAGCGCACCACACTGCCGCTGCGCCAGATCTCGGCTACCTGGTGCAGGTCCAGACCGAAATCCTTCTTGTGCTCCATGATCGAGAAGCCTTCGGCGTAGGCCTGCATCATTCCGTACTCGATGCCGTTGTGAACCATCTTGGTGAAATGGCCGGCACCAACCGGGCCGACGTGGCCCCAACCCTGGTCCTTGCCCGGCGCCAGCACTTCGAACACGCCCCGCAACCGCTCGACCGGCTCTTTCTCTCCGCCGATCATCAGGCTGAACCCTTCCGCCAGCCCCCAGACCCCGCCGCTGGTACCGCAGTCGACGTAGTGGATCTGCCTGTCGGCCGTCAGCTGGCCGCGACGCAGTGTGTCCTTGTAATTGGAGTTGCCCCCGTCCACCACAATGTCGTCAGCCTGCAGCAGCTTCAACAGGGCAGTGACGGTGCTTTCGGTGATGTCGCCGGCCGGCACCATCATCCACACGGTTCGCGGTGCCGGGAGTTTGCCTACCATCTCCTCCAACGAGGCCGCCGACTGACCTCCCTTGTCCTCCAGTTCGGTGCGCGCCTCGGGCCTGGGGTCAAAGCCGACGATTTCATGGCCACCGCGCATCAGCCGTTCGGCCATGTTGGCGCCCATTCGTCCCAATCCGATCATTCCAAGTTTCATGATTGTCTCCTTGTCGATGTGGTGGCCAGGCCGGCGACGTAGGCTTGGGCGGCCTTCCTGATCGCGTCGGCCTGGGTGGGGTAGGCGTGGATGACCCGGGACAGCGTGCTCAGGCCAATCCCCGCCACCATGGCCAAGGTGATCTCGCTGATCATCTCGCCGGCGTGGCGGGCGACGATGGTCGCGCCGATGATCAGGTCGCTGCCGTCCCGGACGTGGATCTTCACGAAGCCGACCTCCTCGTTGTCGGTAATCGCGCGGTCCACATCGTGCATCGGGACGGTGAAGGTGGTCACCGGGATGCCAAGCTCGCGGGCACGGCGCACGTGCAGGCCGACGTGGGCGATCTCGGGATCAGTGTAGGTGCACCAGGGGATGACCAGCTCGCTCAACTTCTCGCCGGCATCGAACAGACCGTTGTGGAGTGCGATCCGTGCCGAAGCCTCGGCGACATTGGTGAACTTGTGCTCCAGGCAAACATCACCGGCCGCATAAACCAGCGGGTTGGTGGTCTGCAGGAAGTCATCGACATGGATCCCCCGGTCCGGGTCGTATTCAACCCCGGCGGCTTCCAGCTCCAGACCATCGACGTTTGGTGCGCGGCCGGTTGCGGTCAGAATGGCATCGGCCTCCACCGTGCTTTCGAAATCGTCGCTGACCAGGTCGATGAGCTTGCGTCCCGCCTCCACCCGGACCCGGACGGCGCGGGTATTGAGCCGGATCTCCAGCCCATCACGGGCCAGTACGCTGGACAGGACCTGCGCGGCGTCGCGCTCCTCCCTGGGCAGGAACAGCGGCCAATGCTGGGCAATCGTGGTCCGGCTGCCAAAGCGGGAGAACGCCTGCGCTAACTCGCAACCCAACGGGCCGCCGCCGATGACCAGCAGCCGGCGAGGCAGTTCGGTGATCTCGAACGCGTTGTGATTGGTCAGGTAACCGGCCGCCGCGAGACCCGGAATGTCAGGGATCAGTGCGTGCGCGCCGGTTGCGATAATCGCCTTGCGGAACCGCAATGTCGCCCCGTCCACCTCAACCGAGTCGTTGCCAAGGAAGCGTGCCTGGCCAAAGAACACATCGATGCCGGCATGCGCCAAACGGTGCGCCGCGTCGGCACGACTGATGCGCGCGCGAACCCCGCGAATGCGCTCCATCAACGCCGCAAAATCGACCGGCATCTCCGGTGGCACCTGCGCGCCATACCGGGTTGCCTCATGCATCTGTGCGTACACCCGCGACGTACGCAGCATTGCCTTGGACGGCACGCACCCGGTATTCACGCAGTTGCCGCCGAGCATTTCGCGCTCGACCAGGGCGACCCTCAACCCGAGTGCCGCGGCTTCCTGGGCGGCAACCAGACCGGCCGGTCCCGCGCCGATCACCACCAGGTCATACCGCATCGCCGGTGGGGGATTACGCCAATCCGGCGGGCGCAGGTTGTCGAGCCGATCGCGCTCGTTGACGCTGGGCGTATGCATCGTGCTCATTCCAGCCAGCCTCCACGGTATCCGGCATGGCGCAAGCCGGGCTGTAGATAGTCGCAGTCGCGCATCAGCCGCCAGGGCAGGCCGGTACGATAATTCTCGATCATCAGCACCACGATGCCCTGATCGAGTCCGAAGTACCCATCCGATGTCCATGCTGGCGGCTGCTCACCGCCCAGGGTCGGGTTGAAGCTGCTCGCGTACTTGCCCTGCGTCAGCATCTCCGGATAGCGTTTCAGCATATGGCGCGCCGCGGCCAGCGAGGCGGCGGGATCGAAGGGCATGCAGGCGATCGCCGCCCAGCCGCTCAAGGTGCCGTCGTCAGGGCCATACGGCACGGCGCGGGCGGCATAGCCGTACAGGCGTTGCACTCCCTGGACGACCGCGGCGGTGCCCTCGTTGGGTCCATCGCAAGCGGTCAGGCCCCAACAGTCCCTGTCGTAGCCGCGGAACCAGCGCGGGTTGCGCCATGCGTACTCACGCTGGACCGCCACCGCTCGTCGCGTGTTCTCGAAGTAATCACAATTCTTCTGGCGCATGAACTCGTCCTGGATGCCGCGAAAATCGATCCAGGTGTGGGAGAACTGATGCACGAACAACGGCCCGGCGAACAGGAATTCATGGCCGTACAGGTTCTCCCACTGGTAGGTAGCCGTCCACGCGTCGTAGCGCTTCGGGTCAATGGGATGCGTGGGTGATCCGAGTGCAAGGATGTACAGGATGATGCCCTCGTCATAACCATCCCAGCCGTAATGAAGGAACCCGCATTCGGGTTTCCAGCCATGCCGGATGGTGGCCTTGCCGCCTTGTGCCCACTCCCATTCCACGCGCCGATACAGGGTGTCGGCGAGCTGCCGCAACTCGGTCTCATCCGGGTTGTCCGCGTCGAAGTATTCCGCCACGAGCAATACGCCGGCCATCAGCAGGGCGGTATCGATGGTCGACAGCTCGGAGCGCCACATGCGAGCGCCGGTATCCATATCCAGGAAATGGTAATAAAAGCCTCGATAGCCGGTGGCCGTCTCGCTCCCGCTCTGGTCGCTGCCAGCGAAAAACCGTAGTGACGCCAGGCAGCGGTGAGTGGCTTCGCTTCGGTCCATCCAACCGCGTTCAACCGCAACCGGGCAGGACGAAAGCATGAACCCCACTACCGCAATGCTGCAGGGAGAGCCGGGCCGCGATGTGTCGGCCACCAATCCGTTGAGCGGATTGAAGACTTGCTGGAAGTAACCGAACGCCGCGTGTTGCAACTGGTCCAGCAACGCATCGTCATCGGGAGCGAAGTTCGCCATTCACGGAGCGTAGCGGAGTGGCGTGCAAGGAACCGTCACGGCCGCCGCGTAGGATGGAAAGCGGGTTCAGTGAGGTCCGATTGCCATGCCAACGATGCCGCCTGTCGCCGCCGCGCCGCGCGCCAACCTGCTGTCCAACGGCCGTTACACGGTAATGATCACCGATGCCGGGTCGGGTTTCAGTCACTGGAATGGGCTGGCCGTCACCCGCTGGCGCGAAGACCCGACCCGCGACCCGTGGGGCAACTACATCCTGTTGCGCGACGTCGGCAACGGTGCCTCATGGTCGGCCGGCTTGCAGCCTTGCGCGGGACGGCCGGATAGCTACGAGACGTTCGCGGAAGATGGCATGTTCCGCATTGAACGACGCGATGGGAGCTTGGACACGATCCTGCAGGTTGCCGTCGCGGCCGGCTTCGATACGGAAGGTGTCGATGCGGAGCTGCGACGCATCAGGCTGGTCAATACTGGCGATCAAGCGCGCGTTGTCGAGCTGACCTCCTATGCGGAGCTGATCCTTGGCTCGGCGGCAGGGGATGCGTCCCACCCGTCTTTTTCCAAGATGTTCGTGCAGACCGAATGGCTGCCCGATGCCGGCATCCTGTTGGCGACCCGGCGTCTCCGCGATGCCGGCGAGTCGCAAACCTGGGCGGCACACGTGGCAGTGGTGGAAGGGCAGGGCAGCACGACCAGTGAATACGAGAGCGATCGCGCCCGGTTCCTCGGCCGCGGCCGGACATTGCGCAATGCGGCGGCAATGCAGGATGGCGTGGCGTTGTCGAACACCGCCGGCTCGGTGCTGGACCCGGTGTTCAGCTTGCGCCGACGAGTGTCCGTCGAGCCGGGCTCCTCGGCGCGGATCACGTTCTGGACCTGTGTCGGGCCGAACCGGGACGCGGTGCTGGAAACCGCGCGCAGGCTGGCCGATGGCCTCGGCAGCCGCCAACGGTGCGAGCAGACCTTGGAGGCGGGAGTTACCCAGGCGCGCAAGCAGCGTGAGCGGTTCGGTATCGATGACGCCGCTGGCAATCGCGCCCGTGAGCTTGCGTCGCCATTGCTGTATGCCGATCCAGCATGGCGTGCGCCAGCGCAGCAGATCGAGCGGGGCGCTGGCGGCCAACCGAGCCTGTGGCCATTGGGCATATCCGGCGACCGGCCCATCGTGTTGCTGCATGTTTCCAGCGCGGCCGACCTGGAAGGGATCGACCAACTGCTGCGGGTACAGCGTTACCTGCATTGGCAGGGACTCGGCGCTGACATCGTGCTGTTGAACGGCGCCTCCGGCGATGACGGCGACACGCTGCAAGAATCCCTCGCCAGCAGGATCGAGGCGCAAGCCGGGACATTGGAATCCGATGCCACGGCGGCGGGTCGCGGTGTCGATGCCAGTGTGTTCCTCGTGCGCGGCGACCAGACCGATCAGGCGCAGCGCGACAACCTGGCAACGGCTGCGCGGGTGATCCTGGACGCCGGTACGGGTGGCAAACATCGCGATGCGGCCAAGTTGGATCACGCAGAAGCGAGTCCTGCCGTGGCAGGTCAGTCCAGGGCACAGCCCAGCCGAGCCGGCGACGGGCACCTGCGCGATAGCGACCAACGCCAGGCCACGTCTGGACCTGACACCCAACCCGAACCACGGTCGGTTACAACGCCGATTGCCGGGATCGAGTTCGACAACACATACGGGGGGTTCACCGGCAAGGGTCGTCACTACACAATCCGTCTGTCCGGCAGTCGGTGTACGCCGTCACCGTGGACCAACGTGGTCGCCAATCCCGACTTCGGCTTCATGGCAACGGCCGAGGGGGGCGGGCACACGTTCTCGGGAACCAGTCAGCTGAACCCGCTGACGCCGTGGCCGAACGACCCGGTCAGCGACATGCCCGGCGAGGTGTTGTACCTGCGTGATCTGGACAGTGGCGAGCTGTGGAGCGCGACGCCGTCTCCGATCCGGGTACCGGGTGCGGACTACACCAGCGAGCACGGCAAAGGCTGGACCCGCTACACCCATACCGCCTACGAGCTGGAAATCGAATTGCTGCAATGCGTGCCGACAGCTGACCCGATCAAGCTGTCGCGACTGCGCATCAGCAACCCATCGGGCAACGCACGGCGATTGTCGATCACCGCTTATGTCGAATGGGCGTTGGGGCCAAACGGGAAAGTGCCGGCACCGTACGTGGTCACCCGCCACGACGACGAGACCGGCGCGGTGTTTGCCTGCAACCGCTGGCGCGCCGAGTTTGCCGAACGCGTTGCCTATGCCGACCTGGGCGGCCGGCAGACATCGTGGACCGGCGACCGCGGCGAGTTCCTGGGTAGGCTGGGATCGGTAGATGCGCCCGCCGCGCTGATGACCGATGCGGCGCTGTCTGGTCACGTGGGCGCCGCGCTGGATCCATGTGCCGCGCTGCAGACCGGCATCGAGTTGGCCCCTGGCGAGCAGGTCGATGTCATGTTCCTGCTCGGCGACGCGCCATCGGCCGGCGAGGCGCGGCAGTTGCTGGCCCGCTACCGTGACCAGGACATCGAACGCGTGCTCGCGGACGTCACGGCATTGTGGGACGACGTGCTGGACCAGGTGCAAGTGCAGACGCCGGACCGGGCGATGGACATCCTGCTCAACGATTGGCTGCTCTACCAGACCCTGTCGTGCCGGATGTGGGCGCGCACGGCGTATTACCAGTCCAGCGGCGCCTATGGGTTCCGCGATCAACTGCAGGATGTCACCGCGCTGTGTATCACCCGGCCGGATATCGCGCGCGAACAGTTGTTGCGCGCAGGCGCCCGGCAGTTCGTGGAAGGCGACGTGCAGCATTGGTGGCTGCCACCATCGGGGCAGGGTGTACGCACGCGAATGACCGATGACCGGATCTGGTTGCCGTTTGTCGCGATGCATTACATGGACACCACCGGCGATACCGGCGTGCTTGATGAGGACTTGCCTTTCCTGGAAGGGCCGCTGCTGGAGGACGGCCAGCACGAGGCGTTCTTCCTGCCCAAGGTGTCCGACCAGCACGGCAGCCTGTACGAACATTGCGCACTGGCACTGGATGTCAGCCTGTCGCTGGGCCCGCACGACCTGCCGCTGATCGGCACCGGCGACTGGAACGACGGCATGAACCGGGTGGGCGAGCAGGGCAGGGGTGAGAGCATCTGGCTGGCGTGGTTCCTGTTGGACAATATCCAGCGTTTTGCGCCGATCGCCGAAGCACGTGGCGACCACGAACGGGTTGCGCGCTGGCGTGATTGCGCTACGACCGTCAAGGCCGCACTGGAAACCGCCGGTTGGGACGGCCAGTGGTACCGCCGCGCGTACTACGACGACGGCACCCCGCTGGGTTCGCACACCAGCAAGGAGTGCCGGATCGACACCATCGCCCAATCGTGGAGCGTCATCTCGGACATGGGTGACCCGGCCCATGCCGCGCAGGCCATGGCGTCGGTGGACAAGCACCTGGTCGACCGGGAGCACCAGGTCGCGATGTTGTTCACTCCACCGTTCGACAAGTCCACGAATGACCCCGGCTACATCAAGGGCTACCTGCCGGGCATCCGTGAGAACGGCGGCCAGTACACCCACGGCTCGCTGTGGGCGATTTTTGCCTGGGCGAAACTGGGCGACGGCGACAAGGCCGGCGAATTGTTCGACATCTTCAACCCGATCCGCCACAGCAAAACCGCAGCCGCTGCCGAGCACTACAAGGTCGAACCCTACGTATCCTGCGCCGATGTGTACTCGGTAGACGAACTGGCGGGGCGGGGCGGTTGGACCTGGTACACCGGCTCGGGTGGATGGCTGTACCGTGCCGGCCTGGAAGCGATGTTGGGCTTCAACCTGCGCGGCGACCATCTGCTGATCGACCCGTGCATTCCCACCACATGGCCGGGTTTCACTATCCGCTATCGGTATGGTGCGTCGCGGTATGTCATCAACGTGGAGAATCCGGATGGGGTCAGCCACGGCGTTGCCACGGCGGAGCTGGATGGTGTCGTCGTGCCATCGCAACAAGACGGTCAGCGGGGTGGGGTGATCGCCTTGATGGACGACGGCGCGGAGCACCAGGTGCGTATTCAGCTGGGCTGAATTGCCCGATCCATTTCACCCGGGGTAATGGGGCATGCCTGCGGTCGTTACTCCGTGGAAATGCTTCGCGTTGGCGTCACGCCCAGCCGCTCAAGTTGAGTGCACCGTCACCGACTCTGGTACTCCAGAGGAACGCGCAAAGGACCAATCCAATGACCACTTCGAAGCGTACCCGTTCCAACGGCAAGGCGAAGAAGGTTGCCGGAAAATCGGCAGCGCGAGCGTCCGATAGCGGCGCCTCGACTGCGCCGCCTTCGGGCACCGGCGACGCGCTCGCCCAACGGGCGGCAGATGTCGAGGCCACCGTCGCGGCTATGCCGCACAACGCCAACAAGGCTGCCGAACACGGTCACGAAAATGCACTCGCGCCACCCGAAGGCCTGCACGTCGAACCACCATCCGACCTCGTCGGCGCCAGCACGCTAGCCGAAGCGAACCGCTCCAGCAAGACCGGCAATCCGGCCGTAGCGGGCAGCAACCCGACCGTCGGTCCGCTGGATCGCGTGCGCGTGGATGGCAGCGGCCAGCGCCTGACCACCAACCAGGGCGTGGCGGTCGCCGACAACCAGAATTCGCTCAAGGCCGGCCTACGTGGCCCCGCGCTACTAAAGGATTTCATCCTGCGCGAGAAAGTCACCCACTTCGACCACGAGCGCATCCCCGAGCGCGTCGTGCATGCGCGTGGGTCGGGTGCGCATGGGGTGTTCGAGTGCTACAAGCCGCTGACCAAACTCACTCGCGCGGCGCCGTTCCAGACCGCCGGCAAGACCACGCCGGTGTTCGTGCGTTTCTCCACTGTCGCCGGCGAGCGTGGCTCGAAGGACACTGCGCGCGATGTGCGCGGGTTCGCAGTCAAGTTTTATACCGACGAAGGCAACTGGGACCTTGTCGGCAACAACATGCCGGTGTTCTTCATCCAGGACGCGATGAAGTTCCCCGACCTAGTGCACGCGGTCAAGCCCGAGCCGAACAACGCAATGCCACAGGCCGCCTCGGCCCACAACACGTTCTGGGACTTCGTCGGGCTGATGCCCGAGTCCATGCACACGATCCTGTGGCTGATGTCCGACCGCGCGATCCCGCGCAGCTTCCGGATGATGCAGGGCTTCGGCGTGCACACGTTCCGCTTCGTCAACGAGGCCGGCGAGTCGGTGTTCGTGAAATTCCACTGGAACCCGCTGCTCGGCACCCACTCGCTGGTCTGGGACGAGGCGGTCAAGATTGCCGGCGCGGACCCGGACTACAACCGTCGTGACCTGTGGGAGGCGATTGAAGCAGGCGAGTACCCATCGTGGGAACTGGGCGTGCAGGTATTCACCGAAGAACAGGCCAACAAGTTCAGCTTCGACGTACTCGACTCGACCAAGATCGTGCCTGAAGAGCTGGTGCCGGTGACGCCGATCGGGCGCATGACGCTCAACCGCAACCCCGACAACTTCTTCGCCGAGACCGAGCAGGTCGCGTTCTGCAGCGCGCACGTCGTGCCCGGCATTGATTTCACCAACGATCCGCTGCTGGCCGGCCGCATCCATTCGTATGTCGACACCCAGTTGACGCGACTGGGCGGGCCGAACTTCCACGAGATCCCGATCAATGCGCCGATCGCGCCGGTGCAGAACAACCAGCGCGATGGCATGCATCGGCAGGCGATCCATCGTGGCGCTGCCGCTTACGAGCCCAACAGCCTCGGCGGCGGTTGTCCATTCCAGGCGGGTACGGCGGGTTTCGTGTCGTTCCCGGAACCGGTGCAGCAGGACGAGGTACGCGGCAAGCCGGAGAAGTTCGCCGAACACTACAACCAGGCGGCGTTGTTTTTTGACAGCCAGAGCCCGCCCGAGCAGGCGCACATCATCGCCGCGTTCCGTTTCGAGCTGAGCAAATGCACCGTGCCGGCGATCCGTGAGCGCGTGGTGTCGATGTTGCGCAACGTGTCCGACCCACTGGCGAACGGTGTTGCGCAGGGTCTGGGCATGGCAATGCCGGCGCCCATGCCGCGAGCACTGGCCAAACCGCCCAAGCCCGAAGTAGATCGGTCGCCCGCGCTGTCACTGCTGGCGCGCCCGGGCGATGGCGGTATCCGCACGCGCAAGGTCGCGCTGCTGGTCGCCGACGGCGTTGACGGCGAGGCCGTGACCGCCGTGCAGGCGGCATTGCTTGCGGCCGGCGCGGTGCCGCGCCTGGTCGGTAGTCGCATCGGCCCATTCAAGACTGCGGCGGGCGACATGCTCGACGCGGATGCATCAATGGAGAATGAGCCGGCGGTGTTGTTCGACGCGCTGGTGCTGCCCGATGGTGCTGCCGGGGTGGCAGCGTTGAAACAGGACGGGCACACGGCCGAATTCATCAAGGACCAGTACCGTCACGGCAAGGCGATCCTGGCATTGGGTGAATCGCTGGCGCTTCTGGAGAGCGCCGGAGTGCCCCATACATTGCCGACAGGTGAAGACGATCCCGGGATTGTAATCGGGGGTGTCAAGAAGCTTGGTCGCAGCATTGAGGGTTTTATCAGTGCTGTTTCCCGCCATCGCCACCCCGAGCGTGAGACCGATCCTCCCATGGTGTGATCGCCTCCATCGCTGCAGCCGAAGCTGCGGTGAATGCGCTTGTCATGCAGAGACGGATTGTTGGAACCTGCCTTACCGGACTGATGCGAGGCCGTTGATCAACGGCGAGAGCCACGGTTCGTAATTGCGCCAGCGATCCAGTCCGGACCGGTTGATCGGGAGCCGGACCTGCTGGGCGCTCGGAGTGTGAACGGGTCGGCGATTCTCGTGGAAACGGAGGCAGGACTGATCGAAGTCCAGCCCCATATAGTTGAGAAGACGGCGAATCTCCGCATCCGGGTTTTCCACCAGCGATTCGTAGTGCAGTCGATAGACATGCCCTGGAAGGATCGCGTCGATATAATCCATCATTCGAATGTAGTCATTATTATATCGGGCCAGATCGTGCAGATTGGCAGGCAAACTGCTTTCCCGATTGAAATAAGTGAAGTAAGTCGAAAGACAGCACGACAAAGGGTCTCGCCTGACGTCCACGATCCTGGCATTCGGCAGGATCAGCCGGATAAGCGCGATGAATCGCCAATTGGCCGGCATCTTGTCGGTGAAATAGCGGCGGCCGCTTCTTCTGTGTCGAAGCGTTGCGTCAAGATAGCGTCGCCCCAGTGCCTCCAGTTCGCTCGGTGTGAGCCTTGCCATGGCGCCGGGCAGCGATTCCCCTGTCGTATCATTGCCGGAGATCGAGGCCGCAATGTCCTGAAGCTCGGACAACTCCCCGGCACCCTCCACCATCGGGTGGCTTGCAAGCATCTGTTCGACGAGCGTAGAGCCGGAGCGGGGCATGCCGACGATGAAGACCACATCGTCGGCCGGATGTCCGCAACCATGGCGTTCGGAAAAAAATGAAGGAGAAAGTGCTTCTTCATGGGACACAACCAGCTCTCGGATTCTTCGTGGATCGTAAGGGACGAGCGTTCCACGCAGAGCATTTGCCTGTTGGTAATGGCCGAAGGACTGCTCGAACCGCCCATGGTCGGCGAACGCCTTTCCAAGTGCGAACTGGAACTGGACTTTCTGAAACGGATCGCGGGCCTCCGGCAATACCTGTTCCATCATCCGGATGTCGTCCGCGCCCAGCGGGATCGTGCGCAGATTGGCAAGGTTCCACCATGCAGCGCCATTTTCGGGATCCAGCTGCAATGACCTGCGATAGGCCGCTACGGCCTGTTCGGTCTGGCCCATGGTTTTCAGGGCGTATCCATAGTTCATCCACAACACGGACGAGTCCGGCGCTCGCGCCACCAATTCCTCGTGGACGTGAAGGGACTCCTCGATCCGGCGCGCGGCCGAGAGTACGCCCGACTTGATCGACAGCGGCCAGATGCTGGCCGGGTGCCGGACTATTTCGAGGTCGAGAAGCACGAGTGCTTCATCGTCCCGCCCCATGCGACAAAGCAGCGACGACAGATCCGCATGACCGAGGACGAAATCTGGTCGATAGGCGATGGCGCTTCGCAGCAACCGTTCGGCATCCGCGGCACGTCCGGTTCTGACTGCGGTCATGGCGAGCAGACGCAAGGCTTCGACGTCATCGGACGCCTCCGCCAAACGGGAGCGGACGAGCGCCTCGGCTTTTGCCAGTTCATTGGATTGCAAGGCGTGTAGAGCCGCTGTCAGGGGCGTTTGTGCGGTGGTCACGAGTGGCCTGGATGGATGTTCGTCACGATGGCGGTTGTATCGGGATGCGCTCGGGATTGGTCGGATCCCATGTACTCACTGTCGCGAGTGTGCCGCGTCCCGGCGATAAAGCGGTAATGCGGCCCAGCGCTTTTCGAAAAAAATGATCTGGAATGGAATTTTCAGGAGCATTTGCGAGTTCTCATTGATCCTGATCATGAGAGAAAATCACCATTGATTTCGAAAACTCACGTCGACATTCAGGGGAGTTGCGGAGTGTGACGACTGACAAACACCAGCGTGACGCCAGACAAACACCCAGCTAAGGCGATCGGTTAACGTAAAAAACGTCGACGACGATGGAATATCCAACTCGGTTATTTTCCGGGGATCGGCGATGGCGGTATGCGGGGAAAATGGGAACGATAGAAATCGTCACAGTCGCCGGTCTGATAAGGCCCGGTGCCATTGCTTTCGACAGTCGAACTGATCCAGTTCATCTCACCTAGATGGTGAGTTTTACCAATCCCGCCATCATGCCCACTCGTGGAATGAGGCCTGCTGCACTACAGGGGAAAAATCCATGGCCGACAGGACGAAGCAGATTCAACGCACTCGTGGTTCGAGAACGCTTTCGAAGAGTCTGCTGTGCACTGCGCTCGCGGCGGTCCTGGCTGCCGGCGTTCCATCGGTCACCCATGCGGAAGATCGTTACTGGGATGCGAACGGCACGGCTGTCGGTTCCGGTGGTTCCGGAACGTGGAACCTGAGCAACCTCAACTGGAGTCCCAACGGCGACGGCGTCAGCGGTCCTTTCGCGCTTCCCTGGAGCAACGCGCTGCTCGACAACGCGATCTTCGGCGGCACCGCCGGAACCGTGAACCTGGGTGATCCGATCGCGGTTCAAAACCTCAACTTCAATACGGCAGGTTATGTCCTCACCGGCGGTACGCTGACGCTCGGCGGCGCATCGCCCACCATCACCACGGCTGGCAGCGCCACGATCAATTCGATCATCGCCGGCACATCGGGTCTCACCAAGGCCGGTGCCGGGACGCTGCAACTGTCGGGCGCAAATACATACAGCGGCGGCATCTCCCTTCTCGGCGGCACCCTGTATGGCGTCACCGACGGTGCACTCGGTGCGGCGGGCAACGACATCACTACCGCGGCAGGCACCACTGTCGGCCTCAGAATAGACGGCGCGGGAACCGCGAGGTCGATCACGATCGGAGATGGCGGCACCCTGACCGTGAGTGGTGCCGGCGTCGGCTCGGCCCTGATCAGCGGAAATGGCAGGGTCAATGTCGCGCCTTCCAACAATGCACTCAGCATCGTCCAGCTGACGAATGACGCCAACAGCTATACCGGCGCAACGATCTTCAACGGCTGCAACGGCGTTTGCAGCGCGTATTTCACCTCGATCGCCGATCTTGGCCTGGCAAGCTCGCTCGGTGCGCCGACGACCGTTGTCGACGGCACGATCGTCTTCAACCAAGCCAGCCAGTACAGCGACAACGTCATCTACGTCGGCGACGGCGACAGTTCGAACAGGAACTGGGATATCAATGGCGGCGCCGCCCAGATCCGGAATCGCGGCACGGGCACCCTGACGATCACAGGCGATGTCGACGTTTCCGCGGGCGCAGCGTTCAACGCGGAAGGTGCGGACATCGAACTGCTGGGTGTCCTGAGCGGGGCCAACTACAACTTCATCGCGAATCCCGGCCGTACCGTCACGTTGGCCGGTGCGAATACGTTTTCCGGCACGGCGAGCATCGGCGGGCTGGTGCGGGCATCGGTGCTGGCGGACGTCGGCAGCGCCAGTTCGCTGGGCATGGGGACAAGCATCAACCTGAGCAACGGCATCCTCAGCTATACGGGAGGCGGTTCGAGCAGCAACCGGACATGGGGCGTCAACGGTGCCAACAGCATCCTCAACGATGGCAGCGGCGCGCTGGCACTGAGCGGGGGTCTTGCCTTCAATCCCGGCAATCCAGCCATCGACACCCTGACACTTGGCGGTAGTTTCGCGGGCAACAACAGCTTCTCCGGGATCATCTCGGGCAACGGCAACCTGGTCAGCGCCGGTTTGGGAACCTGGAGCCTGGACGGCGCGAACACATTCATTGGGTCGGTGACGGTCAACAACGGCGTCCTGCGTGCCGGCAATGCCTCGGCGTTCGGGGAGGCGACGGGCTTCACCGTCAACGGCGGCACGCTGGATTTGAACAGCTTCGATCTCATTGCACCTTCGATTGCCGGAACCGGCGGGTCGATTGCTTTGGGCAGCGCCACCCTGACCGTCAAGGCGACCACAGCGCAGAGCTATGCAGGCAGCATCGCTGGTAGCGGCGGTCTCACCAAGAGCGGTGCGGGCACGCTGACCCTTACCGGCGCCAGCACCTACAGTGGCGCCACGACGATCAACGGCGGCAGGCTCGCGCTTGACTTCACCGGCGCCGGCGGCCCCGCCAACAACATTCTTTCGGCATCGTCGCCCCTGGTCCTGTCCGGCGGCGTCCTCGACGTCCTGGGCGCGGCAGGGGAAAACAACAGCCAGGCCTTCAACGGGCTGACGGTGAACGCGGGTAGCAACACGGTGCGCGCGATCGCGGGCGCGGGCGGGTCGGTGGACCTCAGCCTCGGCGCGATCACCCGCGCCGGCGGACTCGTCAACTTCGTACTGCCGACCGCCGGTGCCATTTCCACAACCAACGCAGACGGATTGCTTGGCGGCTGGGCGACCATCGCCGGAACCGACTACGCCAAGGTTGTGGGCGGGGACATCGTCGCGTTCGACGAGACCGACTACACCGACAAGGACGATGCCGGCACCTGGCTGACCGGCGAGATCATCAGCGACACCGAAGGCCTTGCCGATTCGCCTTTCTTCGGCACCGTCGGCGGCGATGTCGCTCTGGGCGGCCTGCGCTATACCGCCGCCGCGGACTCCACTGTCACGATCGGGGCAGGAAACACGCTCGGCGTCGACGGGACGATCATCGTCGCGCCCAGTGTGGCCGACAATGATCAGACCATCACCGGCGGTTCCCTGACCAGCGGCATCGGTGGGGGTGCGCTCGGGCTTCAGCAGAACGGCGAGGGCACCTTCACGATCGGCTCGACGATCGTCGACAACACCGGCGTTACGTCCTTCGCCAAGGGCGGCGCCGGATTGGCGGTGTTGACCGGTGCCAACACCTACACCGGTACGACGACGCTGACCGACGGCACCCTCCGGGTCGGCAGCATCGGCAACGGCGGCGTCGCGAGCAATATCGGCGCGTCCACGGCGGCATCGTCGAATCTCGTCCTTGAGGGCGGAACCCTTCAGTACGGGGGAGCGACCGCCACCACCGACCGCGGGTTCACGCTCGTCAACGGCAGCCCTTCCAGGACGATCGAAGTCTCCAATGGCGCGACCGACCTGACGTTCACGGGGCAGGTGACCAGCCCGGACGACGCCGGCTTCATCAAGACCGGCGCGGGGACGCTGACGCTCGCCAACGCCGCGAACGATTACGTCGGCGTGACCACGGTCACCGGCGGCACGCTGGCCGCGACCACGCTCACCGACGGTGGAGTCGCCAGCAGCATCGGCGCGGCATCGAACGACCCCGCTAACATCGTGCTCGCGGGCGGAACGCTCGCCTACACCGGCGCCACGACCGGCAGCAACCGGGGGATGACGTTCGGAGCCGGCGGCGGCGGGATCGGCGTGACCGATGCCGCCAGCACACTGACGCTCTCCGGTGTTCTCACTGGCACCAGCCTGCGCAAGACGGGTGCGGGCACGCTCGTGCTCGGCGGAGCCAACACCTACGCGAACGGGACCTCGATCAACGAGGGTATCCTGCGCGCCGGATCCGAAAACGTATTCGGCAGCGGCGGCATGAGCGTCGCCGCTGGAACCTTGCTCGACCTCGACAACTTCAACAACGCGGTCACCACGTTGAACGGAGCCGGAGACATCGATCTCGGCTCGGCCACCCTCACCGTCAATAGCGGCGGCACGTTCACCGGCACGATCAGCGGCAGCGGCGGACTCACGCGCTCGGGAACCAACCAGTTCACGTTGACCCTCGACGGCTGCAACAACACCTACACCGGCACCACCACCATCACCAACGGCACCACGCTCGCCACCGACTGCCTTGCCGATGGCGGCGCGGCAAGCGGCATCGGCGCGTCCAGCAACGCACCGTCCAGCCTGGTGCTCAGCAACGGAATCCTGAACTACACCGGCGGCACGGCGATCACGGATCGCGGCTTCACGGTGGCCGGCACCGGCGCCATGCGCGTGAATTCCGCCGCGACGACGCTCGAGTTCACCGGCGACATCCTGGGTCCGGGCGGTTTGCGCAAGGATGGTCCCGGCACGCTCGTCCTGTCAGGCGTGAACAGCTCAACGGGCAATGCCCGGGTCACCGGCGGAATCCTGCGCGCGGGGTCGACCACGGCGCTGGGCAGCGGCGCGCTCACGCTCGACAATGCCGCGGGCGTATTGCTCGACCTCGACGGCTTCGACAACAGCGTCGGCTTTCTCGCCGGCGGCGGCGCGAACGGCGGCGACATCGAGCTGGACGGCGCGACGCTCACCATAAATGCCGGCAACAGCTACGCGAACGCCAACTACGCGGGCGCGATCACGGGCAGCGGCGACCTCGTCAAGAATGGCGGAAGCATCCAGCAGTTGTCGGGCTGCTCCAGCAGCTACGACGGCGTCACCACCATCAATGGCGGCACGATCGCCGTGGCATGCCTGGATGATGGCGGGGCCAACAGTTCGATCGGATCGTCCTCGGCTGCGGCGAGCAATCTCGTCCTCAATGGCGGCACGCTGCAGTACATCGGCGCGGGCGGGAGCACCGACCGGCAGTTCACGCTGGGACCATCGGCCACGAGCGGGCTCGACGCATCCGGAGCCGGGGCGATCGCCTTCACCGATACATCGGCGATCTCGTTCTCGACCCCGAACACTGCGCAGGCGCTGACGCTCGGTGGCACCAGCACCGGCGACAACACGCTCGCCGCCCGGATCACGGACAACGGAACCGGTGTCACCCGCCTGAGCAAGACCGGTGCGGGCACCTGGATCCTGACCAATTCCGCCAGCGACTACACCGGCATCACCACGATCAGCGGTGGCGTCCTCGGCGTGGACAAATTTTCCGACGGCGGCGTTGCCAGCAGCATCGGCGCATCCTCCGCGGACGCCGCGAACCTGGTCATCGGCAACGGCTCGACCTTGCGCTACACGGGCTCCGGCGACACCACGAACCGCCTGTTCACGCTCTCTTCTGGCGTCACCTTCATCGAATCCTCCGGTACGGGCGCGATCGTCTTCACCGACACCGGTCCGGTGACGCTCCAAGGCAACAACCAGGCGCGCACGATCGCGCTGGGCGGAACCAACACCGGCCTCAACACGCTTGCCGGATCGATCGGAAACGCTGGCACCGGCGTCACCACGCTGGCGAAGAACGACAGCGGCACCTGGGTGCTGACGGGAAACCACAGCTACACCGGTTCGACCAACGTCAACGGCGGCATGCTGTTCATCGGCAATGGCGGCACGACTGGCTCGGTCGCCAGTGCCACGATCAACAATTTCGGCATGCTGGGCTTCAATCGCAGCGATGCCATCACCTATGGCGGCTCGATCGTAGGCACCGGCTCCCTGCTCCAGGCGGGGACGGGCACGACCGTTCTCACCGGCTCGAGCAGCTATTCGGGCGGCACCACGATCGACGCGGGAACGCTCCAGCTCGGCGATGGTGGGGCGACGGGCAGCATCGTCGGCGATGTCGTGAACGACGGGGCGCTGGTCTTCAACCGCAACAACAACTACACCTTCGACGGTGTCATCTCCGGCGGCGGGGCAGTCGCCCAGGACGGCTCGGGCACGACGATCCTGACGGGCACCAACAGCTATGCGGGCGGGACGACGATCAACGCCGGTACGCTGCAGATCTCGAACGACGCGAACCTGGGCGCCGCCGCAGGCGAGCTGACGTTCGACGGCGGCACGCTGCGCGCCACCGCCGATATCGCCAGCGGTCGCGACGTGACATTGACGGGTGCGGGTACGGTGCTGACCGATGCGGGCACGACCTTCGAACTGGGTGGCACAGCCTCGGGCGCGGGCGCCCTCACCAAGTCGGCCGCGGGCACGCTGGTACTGACGGCGGACAACGACTACAGCGGCGGCACGACGATCGCGGGCGGCACGCTGCAGCTCGGCACGGGCGGCACCAGCGGCTGGATCCTGGGCGACGTCGTGAACAACGGCACGCTGGTGTTCGATCGTTCCGACGACGTGACCTTCGCCGGCCTCGTTTCCGGCAGCGGCGGGATGATCCAGAACGGCTCCGGTGTCGTCACGCTGACGGCCGACAACAACTATGGCGGCGCGACCGTGCTTAACACCGGCACGTTGCTGGTCAACGGCGACCAGGCGGCGGCGACCGGGCTGACGACGGTCAATACCGGCGCGACGCTGGGCGGCTTCGGCGTCATCGGCGGCGACGTTGTCGTGAACAATGGCGGCACCCTGTCGCCAGGCGACAGCGCCGGCACGCTGACGATCGGCGGAAACCTGTCGCTGTCCACCGGCTCCGTGCTGGATTTCGAATTCGGCGAAGCGAATGTCGTCGGTGGTCCGCTCAACGACCTCGTCGAGGTCGGCGGCAACCTCGTGCTCGACGGCACGATCAATGTCAGCGTGCCCACGGGCGGCGACTTCGGCGGCGGCATCTACCGCGCCTTCAACTATGGTGGCACGCTGGCCGACAACGGCCTCAACCTCGGAACGCTGCCCGCTGGTGCCGAAGTCACGGTCCAGACATCCGTGGCCGGTCAGGTCAACCTGGTCAATTCCGCGGGGCTGGAACTGAATTTCTGGGACGGCGATGCCGGTCCGAAGTTCAATGACATGGTCGATGGCGGCGCGGGTACTTGGCACCTGGGCGGCACCGACAACAACTGGACGGGTCTGGACGGATCCATCAACGCCGGTTATGCGGACGGCAGCTTCGCGGTTTTCGCCGGCGTCGGTGACTCGGTCACGATCGACAACGGCGACGGTGCGGTCACGGCGTCGGGCTTGCAATTCGCGAGCGATGGTTATGTCATCACCGGTGACGCGCTGACGCTGGCCGAAGCGGAGTCGGTGATCCGTGTCGGTGACGGCACCGCGACTGGCGCCGGATTCATAGCGACCATCGCGGCCGAACTCGCCGGCAACGCGGGGCTCGTGAAGACCGACTTCGGCACGCTGGTGCTGACGGACACGAACACCTATTCGGGCGGCACCAGGATCAACGGAGGCACGCTGCAGCTGGGCGACGGTGGAACCAGCGGTTCTATCCTGGGTGATGTCGTCAACGACGGCACGCTGGCATTCAACCGTTCGGACGACGCGATCTTCGACGGGATCATCTCCGGCAGTGGCGGGGTGGTGAAGCAGGGCGGCGGTGTCGTCACGCTCGCCGGCGCCAACGGCTACCTGGGCGGGACGACGATCGAGGGCGGCACGCTCCGGATTTCGAGCGACGCCAATCTCGGCGCCGCGAGCGGCGGACTGACCTTCGACGGTGGCACGCTGAACACGACGTCCGACATCACCAGCGCCCGCGCTGCGGCACTCGCGGGCGCTGGTACGATCCTGACCGATGCGGGTACGACCTTCGAACTCGGCGGTACGATCTCGGGCGCGGGCAATCTCGTCAAGACAGGCCTCGGAACACTGATTCTGACCGGCAGCAATACCTATGCGGGTGGAACGACGATCGACGCGGGCGGCCAGCTGCAACTCGGCAATGGGGGCACCAGCGGTTCAATCACGGGCGATGTCGCAAACGACGGCACGCTGGCGTTCAACCGCTCGGATGCAATGGCCTTCGACGGAACCATCTCCGGCGACGGCGCGGTGGTGAAGCAAGGGGACGGTGTGCTCACGCTCACCGCCATCAACGGCTACCTCGGCGGGACGACAATCGAGGACGGCACCCTGCGGATTTCGAGCGATGCCAATCTCGGTGCCGTCACTGGCGGACTGACGTTCGACGGCGGCATGCTGAACACCACCGCCGATATTGCCAGCGGTCGCGACGTGACGCTGGCGGACACCGGCACGATCCTGACCGACGCCGACACGAGCTTCGAACTCGGCGGCACGATCTCTGGCGCAGGTGATCTCACCAAGGCGGGCCTCGGGACACTGATCCTGACCGGCACTAACACTTATGCCGGCGGGACGACAATCAACGCCGGCACGCTGCAGATGTCAAACGACGCGAACCTCGGCGCCGCCGCAGGCGGGCTGACGTTCGACAGCGGCACGCTGCGCAGCACCGCCGACATCGCCAGCGGTCGTGACGTGACATTGACGGGTGCGGGTACGGTGCTGACCGATGCGGGCACCACCTTCGAACTCGACGGCACGGTCTCGGGCGCGGGCGCGTTCACCAAGTCGGGCGCGGGCACGCTGGTACTGACGGCGGACAACGACTATGCCGGCGGCACGACGATAGCGGGCGGCACGCTGCAGCTCGGAGCGGGCGGCACCAGTGGCTGGATCCTGGGCGACGTCGCGAACAACGGCATGCTGGTGTTCAATCGATCCGACGACACGACCTTCGCCGGTCTCGTTTCCGGCACTGGCACGATGGTGAAGCAGGGCGGCAACATCCTCACCCTGACCGCCGACAACGACTACAGCGGCGGCACGACGATAGCGGGCGGCACGCTGCAACTCGGCGCGGGCGGCACCAGCGGCTGGATCCTGGGCGACGTCGCGAACAACGGCACGCTGGTGTTCGATCGTTCCGACGACGTGACCTTCGCCGGTCTCGTTTCCGGCAGCGGCGGGATGATCCAGAACGGCTCCGGTGTCGTCACGCTGACGGCCGACAACAGCTATGGCGGGGCGACCGTGCTTAACACCGGTACGCTGCTGGTCAACGGCGACCAGGCGGCGGCGACCGGGCTGACGACGGTCAATTCCGGTGCGACGCTGGGCGGCTTCGGCGTCCTCGGCGGCGACGTCGTCGTGAACAATGGCGGCACCCTGTCGCCAGGCGACAGCGTCGGCACGCTGACGATCGGCGGAAACCTGTCGCTGTCCACCGGCTCCGTGCTGGATTTCGAATTCGGCGAAGCGAATGTTGTTGGCGGTCCGCTCAACGACCTCGTCGAGGTCGGCGGCAACCTCGCGCTCGACGGCACGATCAATGTCAGCGTGTCCGCAGGCGGCGACTTCGGTGGCGGCATCCACCGTGTCTTCAACTATGGGGGCATGCTGGCCGACAACGGCCTCAACCTCGGCACGCTGCCCGCTGGTGCCGAAGTCACGGTCCAGACATCCGTGGCCGGTCAGGTCAACCTGGTCAATTCCGCGGGGCTGGAACTGAATTTCTGGGACGGCGATGCCGGTCCGAAGTTCAATGACATGGTCGATGGCGGTGCGGGTACTTGGCACCTGGGCGGCACCGACAACAACTGGACGGGTCTGGACGGATCCATCAACGCCGGTTATGCGGACGGCAGCTTCGCGGTTTTCGCCGGCGTCGGTGACTCGGTCACGATCGACAACGGCGACGGTGCGGTCACGGCGTCGGGCTTGCAATTCGCGAGCGACGGCTATGTCATCACCGGTGACGCGCTGACGCTGGCCGAAGCGGAGTCGGTGATCCGTGTCGGTGACGGCACCGAGGCGGGTGCGGGGTATACCACGACCATCGCGGCGGAACTTGTCGGCGACGGCGTGCAGCTGGTGAAGACCGACCTCGGCACGCTCGTGCTGACAGGCGAAAACACCTATTCGGATGGCACCAGGATCAGCGGAGGAACGCTGCAGCTGGGCGATGGCGGCGCGAGCGGTTCGATCCTGGGCGATGTCGTCAACGACGGCACACTGGCATTCAACCGTTCGGACGACGTGAGCTTCGACGGGATCATCTCCGGCAGTGGCGGGGTGGTGAAGCAGGGCGGCGGTGTCGTCACGCTCGCCGGCGCCAACGGCTACCTGGGCGGGACAACGATCGAGGGCGGCACGCTCCGGATTTCGAGCGACGCCAATCTCGGCGCCGCCGAGGGCGGACTGACTTTCGACGGCGGCACGTTGAACACGACGGCCGACATCACCAGCGGCCGAGATGCGGTACTCGTGGGCGCGGGTACGATCCTGACCGATGCGGGTACGACCTTCGAACTCGGCGGCACGATCTCGGGCGCGGGCGGACTTGCCAAGACAGGCCTGGGGACACTGGTCCTGACCGGCACCAACACCTATGCGGGTGGAACGGCGATCGCCGCGGGCGGCCAGCTGCAAATCGGCAATGGCGGCGCCACCGGTTCAATCACGGGCGATGTCGCCAACGACGGCACGCTGGCGTTCAACCGCTCGGACGACCTGGCCTTCGACGGAACGATTTCCGGCGACGGCGCGGTCGTGAAGCAGGGCGGCGGCGTGCTCACGCTCACCGCCATCAACGGCTACCTCGGCGGGACGACAATCGCGGACGGCACGCTGCGGATTTCGAGCGATGCCAATCTCGGCGCCGTCACCGGCGGACTGACGTTCGACGGCGGCACGCTGAACACGACGGCCGACATCAGCAGCGGCCGCGGTGCGGTACTCGCGGATGCGGGCACGATCCTGACCGACGCCGACACGAGCTTCGAAGTCGGCGGCACGATCTCTGGCGCAGGAGATCTCACCAAGGCGGGCATAGGCGCGCTGGTGCTGACGGCGGACAACGACTATGCCGGCGGCACGACGATCGCGGGCGGCACGCTGCAGCTCGGCACGGGCGGCACCAGCGGCTGGATTCTGGGCGACGTCGCGAACAACGGCACGTTGGTGTTCAACCGTTCCGACGACGTGACCTTCGCCGGTCTCGTTTCCGGCACCGGCACGGTGGTGAAGCAGGGCGGCAACATCCTCACGCTGACCGCCGACAACGACTACAGCGGCGGCACGACGATCGCGGGCGGCACACTGCAACTCGGCGCGGGCGGCACCAGCGGCTGGATCCTGGGCGATGTCGCCAACGACGGCACGCTGGAGTTCGACCGATCCGACGACGCGACCTTCACCGGTCTCGTTTCCGGCAGCGGCGTAGTCGTCCAGAACGGCTCCGGTGTCGTCACGCTGACGGCCGATAACAGTTATGGCGGCGCGACGGTACTGAACGCCGGCACGCTGCTGGTCAACGGCGACCAGTCGGCGGCGACCGGCGCCACCACGGCGAGTGGCGGCACGACGCTGGGTGGCGCGGGCATTATCGGTGGTGACGTTGCCATCGCCAGCGGGGCCAGCATCAACCCCGGTCTTGCCGGCGCAACGCCCGGCGTGCTCACGATCAATGGCGATCTGTCGCTCGCCAGCGGCGCCATGCTCAACTACGACTTCGGAGAGTCCGATGTCGTCGGTGGCGCATTCAACGACCTGATCGACGTCGGTGGCGATCTGGTGCTCGGCGGTACCCTCGACGTCGCCACGAGCGCCGGCGGCAGCTTCGGACCTGGCATCTACCGCGTGCTCAACTACGGAGGCGCGCTGAGCGGGCCGGGCCTGACGTTGGGCACCCTGCCGTCGGGCACGGATTTCTATGTGCAGACGTCAGTCGCTCATGAGGTCAACCTCATCAACACCAGCGGCCTGGCACTGCGCTTCTGGGACGGTGCCGCAGGTGGGCGCAACGACGGCACGATCACCGGCGGCGACGGCATCTGGCAGAACACGGCCGGCAACGACAACTGGACGACCGACGACGGCTCGATCAACGCGCCGTTCCTCGACAGCGCGTTCGCGATCTTTCAGGGGACGGGAGGCACCGTCACCGTGGACGACAGCTTGGGTGCCATCAACGTCACCGGCATGCAGTTCGCGGCCGACGGCTATGAGATCGAGGGCGACCGTATCGATCTGGTCGGGTCGCAGGCGATCCTCCGCGTCGGCGACGGCACCGACCAGGGGAGTGACTACACCACCACCATCGCGGCGGAACTGGCCGGTTCGGCGCAACTGGTGAAGAGCGACGCCGGCACGCTGGTCCTGTCGGGCGCAAACAGCTATGCGGGCGGCACGCTGATCGATGGCGGCACGCTCCAGATCTCGAACGACGCCAACCTCGGCGTGGTGGCGGGCGGGCTCGGCTTCGATGGCGGCACGCTTCATACGACGGCCGATGTGGCATCGGGCCGCGATGTCGTGCTCACCGGCGCAGGTGGGACCGATGTCGATGCGGACACCTCGCTCGTACTTTCCGGCGCACTGTCGGGCGCGGGCGGCTTCTCCAAGCTCGGTGACGGCACGCTGGTGCTGTCCGGAGCAGGCAGCAACAGCGGCGGAATGAGCGTTGATGCAGGCACGCTGCTTCTCAACGGCAACTATGCGGCCGCGACGGGTCCGACCAACGTCTTGCTGGGGGCGACACTGGGTGGCACCGGCACGATCGGCGGCGATGTGACGCTTGCCGACGGCGCGGTCCTCACTCCAGGGGCAGGCGGGCCGGGCACGCTCACCATCGACGGCAATCTCTCGCTCGCCTCCGGCAGCCTGCTTGCCTTCGAGTTCGGCGAAGCCAACGTAGCAGGCGGAGCGCTCAATGACCTCGTCAACGTAGGCGGCGACCTCGTGCTCGACGGCATGATCGACGTGTCCGTGCCGGCAGGCGGCGACTTCGGGGCCGGCGTCTACCGGGTGTTCAACTACGGTGGATCGTTGACCAACAACGGCCTCGAGCTCGGCACGCTGCCCGATGGCAGCAACGCGGCGGTGCAGACCTCGATCACGGGGCAGGTCAACCTGGTCAACAGCGCGGGCCTCACGCTCAACTTCTGGGACGGTGCGGCCGGTCCGAAGAACGATAGCGTCATCAATGGTGGCGGCGGCGTGTGGCAGAACAGCGCCGGCAATGACAACTGGACCAATGCGACCGGAGCGGTGAATGCACCGTACACCGACGACGCTTTCGCGGTCTTCGGTGGCACCGGCGGTACTGTCGAAGTCGACAACGGCCTGGGCGCCGTCTCGGCGAGCGGCATGCAGTTCGCGGCCGATGGCTACACGATCGTCGGCGACGACATCGCCCTTGCCGGACTGGAGGCGACGATCCGGGTCGGTGACGGCACCACGGTCGGCTCTGGCTACACCGCCACCATCGATTCGGTGCTCGATGGCGAGGCCCGGCTCGTGAAGACCGATGCGGGCACGCTGGTGCTGACGGCGGACAACGGCTATGCCGGCGGCACGCTGATCAGCGGCGGCACGCTCCAGATCGCAAGCGATACCAATCTCGGTGCGGCGGCGGGCAACGTCACGCTCGGCGGCGGTACGCTGGCGACGAGCGCCGACCTCACCAGCGCACGCGGGATCGAACTCGCGGGCAACGGGACGATCGCGACCGCGACGGATACGACCTTCACTTTCGGTGGACTGTTCTCCGGTTCGGGGACATTGTCCAAGGCCGGAGCAGGCACGCTGCTCGTCACCGGCGACAACGACAGCTTTGCCGGCATGGCGGCGGTTACCGCCGGCACGCTCGATGTGCAGGGCAGCCTGGGAGGTGAGTTGAACGTGCAGACGAACGGACGCCTTCAAGGAACCGGTCGGGTCGGCAGCATCACCAACGCGGGTGTCGTGGCGCCCGGCAGCAGTATCGGCACGCTGACCGTCGCGGGCGACTATGTGGGCAGCGGCGGCACGCTGGAGATCGAGGCCGCGCTCGGCGACGATCTTTCGGCCACGGACCGGCTGGTGGTGAACGGCGCCACCTCCGGCGACACCCTGGTCACCGTGATCAACCGCGGCGGGCTCGGCGCGCAGACCGTCGAAGGCATCAAGATCGTCGATGTCGCCGGCGCCTCGAACGGCGCGTTCGCACTGGATGGCGACTACGTGTTCCAGGGCGAGCAGGCGGTGATCGCCGGCGCCTTCGGCTATCGCCTCTACAAGAACGGCGTTGCTGAGCCCGGGGACGGCGACTGGTATTTGCGTTCGTCGCTGCTCGACGGTTCCTCGCCCGGCGATCCGGACACGGATACGCTCTACCAACCTGGCGTCCCGGTGTATGAAGGCTATTCGCAGACCCTGCTTGCGCTCAGTAACCTTTCGACCCTGCAACAGCGGGTCGGGAACCGCTTCTGGGGGGTGGAACTCGTCGGAGCCGGCGTGGGTATCTGGGGCCGGGTGGAGTCCAGTAATCAGCGCCCGGAGCCCATCTCCTCGACCAGCGGTGCCGATCGGAACATCGACAGCCGGCAAATTCAGATGGGCATCGATGCGCTCGTGTCCGAGCGTGAGGATGGCTCGGTGCTGATTGGCGGGGTCAGCGTGCACGATGGTAGGGCCGATGCCAGCGTCACTTCGATCTTCGGCAACGGTTCGATCGATACCCACGCCCATGGTCTTGGCGCAACGCTCACATGGTACGGCCCACAGGGGTTCTACCTGGATGCCCAGACGAAGCTCAGCTGGTTCGCAAGTGACCTGAACTCAGCCACGCTTGGTAATCTCGTCAAAAGCAACAACGGCAAGGGCGAAGCGGTCAGCGTCGAGGTCGGCAAGCGGTACGCGGTGAGCGACGAGCTTGCGCTGACGCCGCAGTTCCAGGCGATCTATGCCCATGTCGACTTCGATCGCTATGCCGACCCGGCGGGCGCAATCGTTTCGGCGGACAAGGGCAGCAGCTTGAAGACCCGCGGGGGGGTCTCGCTCGACCACCAGACGAGCTGGAGCAGCGCCTCGGGCGACGTCCGTCGCACGCATCTGTATGGCCTGGCCAATCTGACCTACGAATGGCGCGACGGCACCGGCGTCGATGTCTCCGGCACGTCGATCGGCAGCCGCGATCGCAGGATGTGGGGCGAACTGGGCCTCGGCGGCAGCTATAACTGGGGCCGCGGCGCATACACGATTTACACTGAAATCTCTGCCGACACGCCCATCGCCGACTTCGGTAATGCATACGGCTTCAAGGGAACCATCGGCATCAGGGCCAGCTTCTGAGCGAGCGCCTGAAGCACTCAACATCTACAGGAGACATTATGACCACCGGTTTCGCCAACACTACGGATACTCCCGCGGCATCAGCACTGCCGCTGTTCTACCGCAAGCCCACGGTTCTTCACTCGGAAACGCACGCAAGCTGGCGGTTGAAGGACGGTGATACGGCTTTTGCCGCCAGCACGCCGTATGTGCCGATCGTCATAGGCGAAATCGGCGAGGCCAGCCGTAGCTATCCGGTGGTCTTTGCCGGCGACACACTCCTTCCCGTCGTGATCCTGGGACTCTGCGAAGGAGAGAATCTCTTCGTCGAGGAGAGCACATGGGCCCCGGAACATTATGTTCCCGCCTACGTGAGGCGCTATCCATTCGGCTTTGTCTCGATTCCGCAATCGGAGCGCTTTGCGCTGGCCCTGGATACGGCGTCCGAACGCGTCGTCCGCGAGGGTGAGGAGGGCATGCCGCTGTTCGAGGAGGGCGGCCCCAGCCATCTCACTGGTCAGGCCCTGCAGTTCTGCGAGGCCTATCAGGCGGAATTCGTGGGCACGCAGTCCTTCGTTGCCGCGCTTCGGGACCACGATCTTCTGATCGACAAGCGGGCGGACGCGACGCTTGCCGACGGCAGACGCTACGCGCTGGATGGCTTCCAGGTCGTCGATCCGGATCGTTTCAGGGATCTGGACCAGGCGACGATCGTGGATTGGCATCGCAAGGGCTGGCTTTCGCTGGTCAGTCTGCATCTGGCCTCCCTTGGACGGCTGTCGGCTCTCATGGAACGGCAGGTCCGTCGCGTGGCGCAAGGCGGCTAAGTCCCCAGACACCTGACATCGCCGTGAGTACCAGGAAGAAACATCCGAACTGACCTGCGCGTGCCTGGTCGGCTATTCCGCGCGTTGGCAAAGATCGGATGAACTGGCGGCCCGAAGCATCGTCTTGACGATGAGAGAGGCCGCCAGCAATGCCGCTGCTACTTTTCGATCGTGAATTCGTCCAGCACGTTGCCCTGGAGGTCATAGGCCTTGTAAGCCAGACGCCCGCCATCGATGTCGATCACCTGATAGGTCGAGGTGTCGGTGAAGCGCTTGGCGATGTACGGGGCGTCGGACTGCTTGTACATCTTGGTGCCGGCCACCGCATGGATGTAGACCGGGCCCTCGGCCGGCGAGGACACCACCTGGTCGCCTTTCATCGGGAAGGTGCGCAGGTAGGCGTGGTCGTCACCTTGCAGGACGAGGTCGACGCCGTGCTTCTCGAATACCGGTCCCCACGCCGCCTTGAGCTCGGGTTGGCCGCGGTCATTGGGCTTGGTCGAATACAGCGGATGGTGGTAGACCACGAATTTCCACTGTGCGTCCGAGGCGGCCAGGGTCCGATCCAGCCACTCGGTCTGATGCTCGGGCGGCAGGTTCGAGTCGAGCACCACGAACTGGGCGCCGGCGTACTCCATCGCGTAGACGCGTTCGGGTTCGACGCCGGCCGGGCCGTTGCGAGGCAGGTCGAACTGGTCGACGTAGAGCGCGGCGCGGCCCTGGTCGACTTCGTGGTTTCCGAGCGCCGGCACCAGCGGGCGATTGTCGTAGACGCCACCGGAGTTTTGGAACAGCAGATCCCAGTCGTCGCGGCGCTCGCCCCAGTTCACCAGGTCGCCGGCCATGACGTAGAACGCGGCCTCCGGGTGCGCGGTGCGGGCCTTGCGAACCAGTCCGCCCCAGGTATCCAGGCCATTCTGGGCGTCGCCCATATAGACGAAGCTGAAGGCCTCGTCCTGCGCCGGTGCGGTGGTGAAGCGACGCGTCTCGCCCCATGCCTGACCGTCGCCGATCGCATAGTGGTAAGCGGTGCCCGGCTGCAGACCCTGCAGCGCGACGGTGTGGCGCGTGACCTTCGGGTCGTTGGCCACGTCGGGCGTGTGGATCTCATGGCTATCGGCTTCGATCACAACCGGGGCCGCATCGCTGCCTTCCACGGTGTAACGCAGGCGGCTGTTGGCGCTGCCCGGCGCGGTCCGCCATTGCACCGACTGGGTGGTGCGCGGGTCGCCGTTCCAGGTCAGCACCACATGGTCGGCATCGGCGCTGCTCGGGTGAGGCGTGTTGCGGAACCAGCCCAGCAGGCGCGCCTCGTCCTCGCGATCTTCCAACGTGCGCACCAGGGTCAGGCCGTCCAGTGCCGGATCGATCCGGTCGAGCGCGTCCTCCTCGTCGGCGTAGACCGGTTCCCCGACCGTAGCGGTGCCCAAGGACATTGCGGCAGGCTGCATCGCAACGACCGCAGGTGCGGCACCGCCTGTTTCGGCCGGGCCGACCAGCACGAAGTAGGGCTTGATCCCGCCCTCGATGGACGGGACGCCCAGGTCGACCGGACCCGCCGGGACCTGCTTGCGCCACGCGATGTAGGTGTCGTCGCCATCGACAACGGCATCAAGGGCGGCGCGTTCGAAACCCTGGGCTTCAAGCCAGAACGGCTCGGCTTCCGAGTCCGGCGACTGCATCACGTAAATGCTGGCCGGCGCGTCGACGGTGAAGTGCAGGAAGCCGGTCGAAAGCAGTTCCAGCTCGTCCGGAGTGAGCAAGGGCAGGACGTCGTCCACGCCCGCATCGGCGAGGTCGACGGCAGGCAGTTGCTGCAGCATGCGCGCGCGGATCGCGCCAACCGCGGCGGTGACCGGAGTCGCCGCCTCGACGCCGGCATTGGCCGCTACGACCGCGGTGACTTCCGGCGTGGCGCCGCTGTCGGGTGCGGGCGAGCAGGCGGCAAGCAGGCCGATGGCCAGCGCGGTGGAAAGCAGCGAGCGCAGGGTGGGGTGCAGGTTCATCAGAGGTCTCCATAACGGGTGTCGCGAAATACGCAAAAGGCCGGACCAGGCGGCATCCACCGCACGGCCCGGCCCGAAGGAGGCGCGGAATCGGATCAGAAGTTCATCCGCACGCCGATCATGAAGCGCTTGCCGAACTGCTCGAACTCGGTGGTGCGCTGACGATCGCCCTGGTAGCGGATGCCCGACTCGTTGAGCAGGTTGTTGGCGTCGAAGTACATCTCGACGTTGTCGTTGAACGCGTAGCGCAGCGAGAAGTCGAGACGACCGACGTCGCTCCAATACTCGTCGCCCATCACGCCGCCCTCACCGATGCCGTCGATCCACTCATCACGGTGCTGCCAGCTCAGGCGGGTCGACAGGCCGTGGGCCTCGTAGTACACCGAGGCGTTGTAGATCACGTCCGAGGTGCCCGGCAGGGACACCTTGCGGCCGTCCGGGGTCGTGGCCTCGCTGTCGTTGAAGTTGACGTTGGCGGTGATGCCGAAGTCACCGACCCACATCGGCAGGTTGAAGCGCTCGGCCAGCCCTCCGAACTTCTGCGAGTAGGCCAGCTCCAGGCCCTGGAGGTAGCCCTCGCCACCGTTGGCAAGGGTGTAATACGTGTACTCGGAACGGTCGATGTCCGGGGTGTTGAGGTCGTTGCTGCCGAACTGCGGAATCGCCACGTCGAACAGCACGTCACGCAGGTCCTTGTAGTACACGCCGGCCGAGAAGAAGCCCTGCGGGCGCATGTACCACTCGAAGTAGGCGTCGAAGCCGATCGACTTCTCGGTGTCGGCATACGGGTTGCCGCCGTCGATCTCCTGGTCCTCGTCGCTGATGGCGAAGTTCGGCCGCAGGTCGGTGTAGTCCGGGCGCGCGGCACCGGTGTTAGCCGAGAAGCGCAACTTCATTTCGTCGTTGAGATCCCAGTTCACATGCACGCTGGGGAAGAACTCCACGCCGCTATCGCTGACGGTGATCCGCTCGTAGCCGTTGTCGTCCTCCATGAACGCCGAGGACTCGTTGCGGGTGTACTCACCGCGCACGCCTGCAACCATGTTGCCCCAGTCGAAGTGGGTGGTGGCCATGCCGTAGACGGCACCGATCTTCTCCGAAACCTCGTACCACTCGTCCATCGCCACGCTGTCCACCATCCGGCCGGCACCCTGCCCGCGCAGGTCGTCAAGCAGGTCCCAGGCGCGTCCTTCGTCGTGGTAACGGAAGCTGTAACCCAGCGGCAGGTTGCCCTTGTAGGGCTTGTCGGAAGCGAAGTCGGCCATGGTCGGCTGAGCGATGCCCATCGCGGACAGCTGCGCGGCGGTTATCTCGAAGCGGCTCTGGTTGTTCTCCTTGGTGCGGTCGTCGTACTGCACGCCGAACTGCAGTTCGGTCGGACGGCCGAACAGCTCGGTGTCACGGAACAGGTCCATGCGCCCACTATAGGAGTCGGTTACCGCGAGGCCGCGGTTGCTGCGCAGATTGACGAAGTTGTAGTCGTGTGAGTCCAGCGAACGCTTGAGGTTGCCCTTGGAGAACGAGCCATCGGCGTTGCGGATGGTGTCCCACAGGGTCACGCGGTGCAGCTCGCGGTTGGTGAAGTCGTAGTCCACGGTCGGACGCAGGGTGCGCTCGGCGGGGCTGACCCAGCTGGAGTTGAACGACGGCCCCTTGTCCTCCTCGGCCTTGGTGTAGTTCAGGCGCCAGCTGGTGCGCCAGGCGTCGAAGTCCTGGTCGCCGCCCAGGGTGGTGGTGAAGATGCTCTGCACCGTGTTGTTGATGTTGAGCGTGCTGTCCATCTCCACGCCATACACGGTGCCGCTCCACGGGGTGTTGCCGGTGCGGACGTCGGCATAGCCAGTGCGCTGCGCCTCGGACTGCGGACGGGTATCGGAGGTCTTGACCGCGTTCGCGTCCAGGTCGAACTCCATCGCATTGCGCATCTCGTGGTCGCTGAACTCGGTATAGATCGAGCTCAGGAAGAAGCGGTGCTGGTCATTCGGGCGGAACTCGAGGCGGCCGCTGACCGACTCGTTCTCGCGGGTCAGGCGGTAGAGCTTGTTCTGGTGGGCGTCGAACCACACACGCTCATCGCCACCCGGCTCCTGGTCCTCGCTGGCGACTTCGGGATCGGACTCGAAGTTGTCGGTGACCATGTCGCGCGAGTACTTGGACGCGGACAGCAGCACGCCCCAACGGTCGTCGGCGAACTTGTTGGAGATGAAGCCGCCCCAGTTGTACTGCTTGCCGCCGCCCAGGTCGTTGTAGCCGATGCCGATGTCGGCGCCCACCTTCAGGCCTTCATAGTCGAACGGGCTGCGGGTGATGATGTCGATGTTGCCGGCCAGCGTCTCGCTGGGCATGGCCGCGGTGATCGCCTTGCGGGCGATGACCTGGCTGGCGATCGAGGAGGGGATGGTGTCCAGGCGCGCGGTGCGGCCGGCCGGGCTGATCACGTTGACGCCGTCGAAGGCGATGGTGGTCCAGCGCGACGGCGCGCCACGCAGGTTGACGTAGCGTTCCTGGCCCTGATCGCGCTCGACCGCGATGCCGGGCAGGCGGCTGAGCGCAGCGGCGACGTTCTGGTCGGGGAAGCGGCCGATCGAGTCGGCGGCGACCACGTTGACCAGCGAGGTCGAAGCACGCTGAGCCTGCAGTGCGGCGTACTCGGATTCGGCGATCGGGCGCGGCGCAGTGACTACCACGCTGTCCAGGTCGGTGGCGTTGCCATTGGCGGCCACGTCGAGGCTGACCGGGGTGGTCTGCCCGATGGTGACGGTTACGTTCTCACGCACGTCCGGGCGGCCGACGTAGCTGACGGTCAGCTGGTGCTGGCCGGCGGGCACGCGGTGCAGGGTGAAGCGGCCGTCCGAACCGGTGACCGCGACCACGTTGAGTCCGCTCACGCGGACTTCGGCACCCGCGAGGTAGCCGCCGCGACCGCTGTCGGACACCACGCCGGAGATGGTGCCGCTCTCGGCGCGGGAGGCTGGGTCACCCATGCCGGCCGGATCCGGAGACGGACCGGAAACGGTCTGGGCGTGCGCCTGGACATGCATGGTCAGCGCGATAGCCAGCGCCGTGGCGAGCGAGGTGGTCCTGAACATCGTGATTTTCCCTGGAGTGAAGTTGTACGGAAGTGGAGCCGGTCATCGGGTGACCAGCGGGATGCGGAGTGCGGTAGGAGAGGGCGGGGCAGTCGTTGAGACCGCCCGGGTCAATGGACGTCGATGAACACCGGGTTGCTGTAGAACCACAGATCCGTCCACGGGTCCTCGCCACGCGGGTCGGCGGCCGGCTCGAGGTCGGTGGTGCTGGTGCCGCGCACCCGCAGGTAACCCGGCGTCGCGATGGCGGGCAGGGTGTGGGTCATCGTCAGGTACTCGCCGTCGCGCACCCAGTCGGTGGCAGTAAAGCGGCGCACCACGCGGGTGGTTGGATTCGAGTCGTTGCTGCGGTCAACGGCTGGGCCGGTGACCTCGCCGATGATCAGGTCGATGCGCGCAACCTCCGGCGAGTGGCCGCCGTAGTTGGTGCCGGCCGGATCGCGAACCCGGATCGCGACCTCGACGTCGCTGCCGGAATGGGCGTGCAGGCTGCCGCCGATGCCGGCGCGGGTGTCCGGCTCGGTGCTGCTGCGCACGACCACATCCAGCTCCGAGATCAGGTCGCCGGTGGTGACGAACACGCGACCGTTGCGGATGCCGTCGAGAATGTCGTCGTGCCCGTGCTCGGCCAACACGTAGGTCTTGGAGTACTCGCCGGGGTAGAAGTCGCTGCCGCCTTCGCGCCAGTGGCGGTGGGCGTCGGAGGTCGAGGTCACCCACCAGCGCCGGCCCTCGCCAAGCATCGAGTCCCAGAACCCGCCCAGACGCGCGGTCATCTGGTCGAAGCCGCCCATCGTCGGCGCATTCTTGTAACCGCCGCGAGCGCCCTCGGGGTCGATGCCGCCATCCGGGGCAATGGCTGCGGCCTGGTGGCCGGGCGCGCCTTCCATGCCGACCGCGACCTGCGGCGCGGTGTCGTTCCAGGCCCGGAACTCGGCCGGGGCGTACTTGCCGTACACGCCCACGTCCGTCGCTGAGCGGGACGGGTGGTTGGCGATGAGCACCGGCGGTGCCTCCAACTGGCGCATGTGCTCCAGCGCTTCGAGCATCTTCGGCTCGGCGTCGCGGGCCGGGTCGCGCGGCCAGGCATCCCGCTGCGACCAACGCGATTCGATCGTGTGCAGGTGGCTTCGCTCGTCGTGGCTGTGCGGCATGATCAGGCTGCTGTGATCGCCGCCCGGCGTATCGAACTCCATGCCGAAGAACTGCACCACCTCGGGCACTTCCCGCCGAGCCTGCTGCAGCGCCGGCCAGGCGTCATCGTGGTTGATCTTGGAGTGGTTGGGGCCGCCGTGGTCGGTGGAGACCATCCAGGCCAGTCCATGCTCACGCGCCTTCAGTGCATTGTCGGTAATGGAATAGCGGCCGTCGCCACCGAACACCGGAGTGGGTGGCTGGCCCGGATTCGTGCTGTCGACGTACTTGGCGCTGAACTCGCTGTGGATGTGGTGATCGCCGGCCAGCCAGCGCCGCTCGCCGGTATCGAAGACCAGATCCGCCGCACCGGCGGTTTCAAGCACCTGGCCCTGATGCAGCGCGCAACCAGACAGACCCGCGAGCAACAAACCGCAGGCAAGAGTTCCAATTTTCATTCGTTGCATCCCCTCAGGGCTGGCCGGAGGCATACCTCATCCGAGTCGGGCGACTTCAGGCGTTGCGCGGTATGGCGCATTCGCCGCTTCATGAACAGGGCTCATGGTCGTTGTGAGAGGTGACGGGAGGGGAACAACCAAGTGACGTTTCTGTTACGTGTATTTACATAATATGCATTATGCGAAGTACGAAGGCCCCGCAAGAAGGTGCCTGCCGCCCCAGTTTTCATCAAACTACGTGTTCATCGCAGAGATGTTAGGAGCGCCGGCGCAGAAACAAGGAATTGGTCGCACAGCTCGACCCCGCACACTTCGCGCAGATCCACCGATCCGTCGTGGTCAATCTCCGGGCTATCAGCCATGTCGTCCGCGGCGATAACGAAACCGCCGGGGCATCCACCTGAAGGGGCGCCGTGAGGTGCTACCGGTCAGCCGCAGCTATCTGCACCTGTTCCGTACGATGTGAACGGTCTGTCTGGTAACTCACAACCTTCGACGTGTTGCATCGATCGTATGAAACCGCCGCCAACAGCGGCCATTGTCGTGCCAGTCGACACCTGAGTTGAACTTTGCCACTAGGCGGCGTCCGGTTGGGCGCCTTGAAAGCTCTTTCCATAGGGATCGAGAGATCTTGGACTGCCGCTGTGTTGATGCTCAGCGCGCCTTTCCGACAGCGCTGCCCTTGGCCATTGTCGTTTCGATCCAGTCAGCGTAGTTGCCCAGCCGCACGCCGTAACTTGTCTCCCCGTACCTGCCTGGGCAGAGTTCCGTACCGTTGACCTCGGCACGCTTCCATGCAGTGATCCCTGCAACGTGCCACTCGTTATCCACGGCGACCAAGATCGGCCCGCCGCTGTCCCCACTACCGGTCGTTGCCTCGAGGGGGAGCGCATTCGGCGGCTTGTCGAAGGTATATCCGATCCATCGACCGTCCGAGATAGAGACCTCGTTATAGCCATGACGCAGGTCAGTCCGGTTAGGACCGTGCAGAGGGTGTCCCTTGGAGCCGGTTCCCGTGGCCCCACGCCCCATGATTCGTACGACCTGCCCCAATGCCGAGCCGTTGTAGATCCGGGCAGGTGTAACGTCGCGAACCGCCTCGGCGAGCTGAATCAGCGCGATATCGTCGGACGACACGATGAAGTCGAAGAAACCCGCCCAATCACCTGACTTCATAGCGGCGTCGATCATCGCTTGGGGCGCCTTCTTGTAACCCGGGTGGATTACGACACGGCTGACGGCACGGGGAGTGCCACCGACAACGACCACATCCACCGAGTGCTGCCAGCTGACCGCGTGGGCAGCCGTAATAATCCATTCGGGCGCGATGAGGACTCCATGGCCCTCGCCAGGTAGATCCGCCAGCGCCGGGAACTCGGATGCAGCCATCCGATACTGTAGATCCGGGACGTCGTCGCGGATGACGACTGCATCGGCGCCGAAAGAGGCCAAGAGGAGCAGAAAGGCTGCACGACGCATTTTCAACATCCGTTGTCAGGAACGCTCATTGTCGAGCCCGAGACGCTGATTGGCTATATGCCCATCTCGAGATGTCTGCTGAGGGTCGGAAGCTGCCTTCCCTACCCCGACAAGACCGGCTGGCCCTTTCCTGCGGCCGGTGTCCGTTTTCCGACCAGAAGCGGCCATCCTTTGCTGGCGGGTCGACTGTGCCGTCATGCGCGTTCACCCAAAGGTTGGCCAATAGGCTAATTTTTTCGCGGCGGTTCAAGCAGCCTGCGTAGATGGCCTTTCGCAGCCCGATGTGCGCCCCCATATAGGTGTTTGGATGCCAACTCCGCTGGCACAGGAAATGAACATGGACATTGGAATCATAGGTTCGGGGAACATCGGCAGCACTCTCGCGCGCCACCTCACGGGTCTCGGTCACCAGGTGTCGATCGCCAACTCGCGCGGCCCCGCCTCGCTGGCGACGCTGGCCGCGGAAACGCGCGCAACCGCAGTGACGGTGGAGCAGGCAGCACGCGCGCAAGACTTGGTCATCATCACTGTCCCGGAGAAAGCGGTTCCGCAACTGCCACGCGATAGCCTCGCCACCACATCGGCTGTGGTTGTCGACACTGGGAACTACTACCCGTCCCGCGACGGTCGCATCGCCGAGATCGATGGCGGATTGACCGAAAGCGAATGGGTCACGGGGGTGCTCGGTCGACCTGTCGTCAAGGCATTCAACAACATAGTCTCGCCAGTAGTCTTGCGTCACGCGGCGCGCCAGCGGGCACACCAGGGCGCATCAGCCTTTCCGTCGCCGGTGACGATAAGCACGCCAAGGAGTTGACGCTGGGCTTGATCGACGCGATTGGCTTTGATGGCGTCGACGCCGGTTCGCTCGCTGACTCCTGGCGGCAGCAGCCAGGCACACCGGCGTACTGCCAGGATCTGGATGCCGCGGGACTTGAAGCCGCCCTGGCCAAGGCGGACGCCGCGCAGATCCCGGAATACCGTGCGCAAGCGGATGAAGCCGCGCGCGCCTACTTCTAGTTGTCGAGGTCGGGCAGCTTCATGCGCCCGGCCTTCCAGTCCTCACGCGCCTGGTCGATACGCTCCTTCGACGACGACACGAAGCTCCAGTCGATATAGCGCGGCCCCACCGGCTCGCCGCCCAGGGCCATGATCACGGCATCGTCGAGGGCGGCGATGGTGACGGCCTTGCCGGGGGTGAGCACTGCCACGGGCTCGACCCGCTGTCCGTCGACTTCAACTCCGTTGACGTCACGGAGTCTCTAGCCTTTCCCGACGAAAATCTTGCTTTAGCATCGAAAACACAGCGCGCATGCCCTGTGCTTCACCGCCAGTCGGACGACCGGGACGGTCGTTGTCGTTCCAGCTGTAGACATCCAGGTGCGCCCATTTCTGTTGTACAGGCACGAAGCGCTCGAGATACAACGCGGCGGTGACGCTACCGGCCATCCGCGTTGCACTGGAGTTGGCGATGTCGGCGATGGTGCTGGTGAGGTAGCGCAGATACGGTCGCCACAGCGGCATGCGCCAAAGCGGATCGCGCACGCGCTTGCCCGCATCAAGCCAGGCATCGGCAAGGGCATCGTCGTTGGCATAGAGCGCTGGCAGGTCGGGTCCAAGCGCGACACGCGCGGCACCGGTCAAGGTGGCGAAGTCGAGCAACAGCGCGGGCGACTGTTCGCCGGCATACGTCAGCACATCGCCGAGCACCACCCTGCCCTCGGCGTCGGTGTTGTCGATCTCCACGTGCACCCCGCCGCGGGTATGGACCACGTCGCCCGGACGGAAGGACTCCGGGCCGACTGCATTCTCCACTGCAGGTACCAGCAATGTGATCCGCAGTGGCAGCTTGCGTGCCATGACAAGTTCGGCCAGCGCGATCGCGTGCGCCGCCCCACCCATGTCCTTTTTCATGTTGCGCATGCCGTCGGCGGCCTTTATGGAAAGACCTCCGGTGTCGAAGCAAACGCCCTTTCCGACAATCGCGACGTGCGGGTGCGCAGCGTCGCCCCACTGCAGTTCGATCAGTCTCGGCGCGCGGTGCGAGGCGCGACCGACGGCATGGATCGCGGGGAAGTTCTGCTGTAGCAATGCGTCACCGACGATGCTCTCAAACTTCGCGCCATACGTTGTCGCTATTTCCCGAACGACCTGCTCAAGCTGTTCGGGACCCAGCTGTTCGGTCGGCGTATTGACCAGATCACGCACACGCGTGCAGGCGGCCAGCACATCGGAGGTTTCGGCGTCCGGCACGTCGAGCAGCAGCCGTGCCGGGGTACGCGGCGGACCACTGAACTGTGTGTAGCGATAGCTGCCCAGGCCCCAGCCGAGCTGCAGCGCGGCGGCTGTGGCCTCGTCGAGTTCACCTACCACCCGCCAGTCGCCGGTCGGCAGCGCATAAGGCGCATGTGCGTAGCTATAGGGGTCAAGCGCGTCACCGACGCCTAGCACCGCGCCCGCCAGGTTTCCGTCGTCGCCGGGCAACGCCAGCCACGAGCCGGGGGTGGCATCGAAGCCGTTCGCCATCAGCCATTGCGTCATCTTCGGCGGTTGCTGCTCGCTCCAGCGGGCGAGATCGCTATGGTTGATCAAATGCAGCGGGCGTAGGTTCACGCTGGGGTCGGCCGCAAGGCCATGTGGGGAAGTCATGTGTGGCGGTCTGCGAAGGAAGAGCAAAGGAAAAAAGGACACAGCCAGTCGGCGAGTGCGCGAGGCTGAAAATCCGGTGATCAGGTGCAGGTCGGCGCCTTGCCGATCGATTCGATGCACCAGCGCATCAGAGCGTTAGTGCACCCGTCATCACGATGACTCCGCTGCCGGAAAGCTTTACTCCGTGCCGGAGATCGAGGTTGAGCCTGCTGGGGCGGCCCATGTATCGGCCTTGCTCGATAACGATCGGTCGACCCCTCTCAACGAGCCCATGGACGTCGAGGGATGCTGCGAGCGGTCCCGCCGCGGTGCCCGTCGCCGAGTCCTCCCACAAGCCGACCGTCGGATTGAAGAACCGAGCGTACGCCGTGATGTCATCTCCATTGGATTCCATCGAGAAGAGGTAGCAACCCTCACCATCAGCGGCGCCCAGTTGGGTGAGAAGGCGCTGCGCATCGGGGCGCGCCTTGTCCACATCCGCGCGCGTTCGCACGGCCACGAGCAAGTGAGGCGCTCCGGTCGACACTACCTGTGGCGGAGGAGAGCAAATATCCTGCGGGTCAATCCCGAGCGCATCCGCAAGGCCCGCCATATCTGCGCCGTAGGCGAGGAACTCCGGTGGGCCTTGCGTCATGACCGCACTGGCGCGCCCACCTTCAACCTTGATGCGCACCGGCAACACAAGCGGCCCTATCTCCTGCCAGAATTCCCGCTCTGTACTCAAGTCGCCCAATTGCCCGGTTTCGGCCAACCACAGCCACGCTCCCAGAGCGTTGTGACCGGCACCGAATACCTCCGCTCCACTTGCAGTGAAGGAACGCAATTTCCGGTCGGCCCCCGCCGCCATAGGTGCATGAACGAAAGTGGTTTCCGCTTGATTGAACTCGCGCGCCACTGCACGAAGTACGTCATCTGGCAGAGCATCACCGCCGCTCACGACGGCCAAGGGATTGCCGCTCAGAGGGCTCTCCGCGAACACATCGATGATGGCAAAGTCGAGCTTGGACATGAATCATCTCCTAGGTGGTTGAAGTTCAACAACGGAAGGGTGCCTCCACGCCACACGCTCGCCAAATGATGTTTTTAGGGAGTAAGGTTAGATAAACTAACTTGTAAGACATTTGATGCAACCGCGTGCTCCGCTTTCAAGCCTGCCACTCGCCGCGATCCGCGCTTTTGAGGCGGCGTCCCGTCTCGGTAGCCTCAAAGCCGCCGCCGAAGAACTCGCTGTGACGCCGGCTGCGGTAAGTCATCAGATCAAGGCGCTCGAAGCCTATCTGGGGGCAGTACTGTTTGACCGGCTCTATCGCGCCGTGCGACTGACAAGCGCTGGCGAGCGGTTGGCTGCCACCACACAGCAGGCGTTCAAGGATATTGGTCGAACGCTGATGGAGTTGAAGTCTGATGGGCTCGCCGCGGGGCCCTCGACCTTGAGCATCAGCGCCGTTCCTTCTTTCGCTGCGATGTGGCTCGCGCCGCGACTGCATCTTTTCCAAGCTTTGCATCCGGCAATCGAGCTCCGGCTTGCAGCTGACAACATGATTGTGGATCTGGCGCGCGACGTAAGTGTCGATGTCGTGTTGCGCTACGGTCCGGGGTCTTATAGCGACGAGCTGGAAGTGGAACGACTTTGGCCTTCGGGTGAGGTGTTTCCCGTATGTGCGCCGTCTTTAGCTGCCAGCGGAGCCCTCGATTGCCCCGAAGATCTTGTTCTTCATGCGCTGCTGCGGACGGTGCCCCCAGAGGGGACTGGTATTGCGGGACGGCCCGATTGGTTGGCCTGGTTTGCAGCAGCGGGCATGACGGGTACCGTCGCGACACGCGCGGCGGAGCGTGGTCCGCTTTTCGACAGTACGCAGCTAGCACTGGAAGCAGCGATGGCTGGGCGCGGCATTGCGCTCGCTCCCGCCGTTCTGGTTCAGGACGCTCTTCGATCAGGACGGCTTACGACACCGTTCGCTATAAGCATTCCTGACCCGTTTTTCTATTGGATTGGGCGCCGGAAGGATCGGGTGAAAGAGGCTCGCATAGGAGCGTTTCACAGGTGGATAGCGCTCGAAGCCGGAAAAACGAATACCTCGCTACGTTCGTAGGGACAGAGCCACATAGCTCGTATGCGGTGCACCGATCGTAACCGGGGTCGCCTGGCGTGGAGAGGCGTCGCGTCAATTGGTGCTCACCCAGAGATCGACGCCAATCGATTTACGGCCGACGCAACCTTATCGTCCTTACAGCGCGGTTATGCGCGTGCCCAGCTCTGAAGCGTCTACGTCACGCGCAGCACCTTGACGATCGCTGCAATCTCCTCGCCGCCGAGTCCGGCCTCGGCAGCGCGCTTGAACAGATCGGAAGCGAAGGATGGGAACTCGTCGTTGATGCCGCTCGCGCGCGCCGCGCGTGCGATCCGTTCGGTGGTTTCCACCGAAATGCTCAGTGGACTCTCCCCAACACTGAAGTCGCCGGACTGGATTACCTCGCCCTCGTACTTGAGGAAGTCGGCGAAGGTTGGACCGATGTCCGCTACCAGGGCACCGTACTGGTCCACCGGGAAACCCTCGGCTTCTGCGATACGCGCGCCATGGAAGAAGCCGATCGAGGCGCCATAGATGTACGACAGCGTTGCCATGTCGATCGCGGCGGCGGCGCCGGGATCCGGGCCCAGGTAGCGGGGTCCGCCACCGAATACCCGCAATAGCGCCTCGTGTTCGCGATAGGTAGCTTCCGTGCCGGAGAGCAGGATCGGTGTGTCCGGACGTCCCATCTGGCTCGGGGCGGCTTGGATGGCGCCATCAAGGTAGTCGCTTCCGTGAGCGCGTGCCCAAGCATCGCCCTCGCGCGCCTCGACGGGGCTGCCAGTTGTCAACTGCACCAGCACTTTTCCTGCCAGGGCAGCGGCAATGTCGTCCGCTCCCAAAATGTCATGCGTCGCCGCATAGTCATGCACGCAAACCACCACGACCGTGCTGGCCGACACCGCCGCCAGCGCGGTGGGTGCGCGCACCGCACCCCGGGCTACCAGTGGTTCCGCTTTCGCCGCGGTCCGGTTCCACACGCTCACCCGATAGCCGCTGTCCAGCAACAGCCGGGCCAACGTGCTGCCCATCTGCCCGAGTCCGATCACCGTTGCACTTTTCATGATTCCCCCTACACGTTGGATTGGAGGAGCCATCCTGCGGTGGTCGGGAATCGGGGTCGCTCCAAATCGGCCGCGGCTGGAGCACGTTCGGACAATGGGATGCTGTCTTCGTCCCCATGGGCCAATTGAACACCGACAATCAGTGCAGATTCCGAGCGCGGCCCCGTCCGATGGCAACCACAGACCTCTCCGTCTCAAGCTCGATCCACGCAAGTGCTATGCGGATCGGACGCCATGTCACCCGGCCAGGCCAAGTGATCCTGGCGGCCGTCCCGTACCACCGGGTCAAGGTCCATACCGGTGCGCCCGTCACCGGCAGTTGCGGCAGCAACCGATTTCGCTACGACCACGGTGACATCGACCTGCTTCCTGCAGGCAGTTCGGATCATTGGGAGGAGGACACCGGCAGCACATCGGTGATGTTGCAACTCCCACCGTCGCTGCTGGTGGGGGTCGCCGACGAACTGGGCCTGGATGGATCGCGGGTAGGCCTCATTCCGCGGCACAAGTTGCGCGACTCACAGATCGAGCACATTGCCTGGGCATTGGATGCCGACCGCGAGGCGGGGAACCCTGGCGGGAGGTTGTATGTCGATAGCCTCACCACAGCATTGGCGACATACCTGGTCAGCCGCCACCGCGTCCCACAACCGCCCTTACGAGGCTTGTCAAAACCGCAGTTGCGACGAGTCACCGATTACATCGAGTCTGGCCTCGACCAGGATCTGTCCCTGGCACGCATTGCAGGGGTAGCCGGCATCAGCACTTCGCACCTTAAGACGCTGTTCAAGCGCTCGATGGGCCTGCCGGTCCATGCATATGTTGTCCAACGCCGAGTGGAGCGCGCCCGGAGCTTGCTGCTGGCGCGGGGTATTCCCGCCAGTCAGGTCGCACTGGAAGCGGGATTTTCCCACCAGAGCCATATGGTGCGCTGCTTGCGACGCGTGCTCGGCGCGGAAGCGTCGATGTTGCTGCGACGCGGCCGGGCCTGATTTATACAACACCCGGCCTGCGCTGGCTGGGGTTGGACGTTAAGCGCCACGTCGACAAAGGTGACGAAAACGCGATCGCCAGTCTCGCGATTGCGGACCGCAACTTTAGCCGGCGCCGTGAACAGGAGGATGAAACCGCCAGTGGCAGGACGTGACAAAATCCGAAATCACCGCATGGTTCCCACTCGATGATGCTGACGATGAGAATGCTGATTTCTGGACTGCTATCCATCGCCATCGCAGGCCTGTGCATGCCGGCACCCGCCGCCGAAACGGCTGCGCCAAACAATCGCGCGGACGCTGTGCGCATCGTTGCGGACATGCGCCGGGTCGTGACCGACAACGGCGTCGAGCGACTCGAGAAGATCCGTATCGGCGGCATCGACCAGTGGATATCGATTCGCGGCAGCGATCGTCGCAATCCGGTGCTGCTGATGCTGCACGGTGGTCCGGGATGGGTCGCGATGCCGACCAGTTGGTACTTCCAGCGAGGCTGGGAGGAGTACTTCACTGTCGTGCAATGGGACCAGCGCGGCGCTGGAAAGACCTATGTCGCCAACGATCCGACCACGGTCGCACCGACCATGACGCGCGAGCGCATGGTCGCTGACGCCGAAGAGATGGTCGCCTGGCTGCGCAAGGAGCTCCAGAAAGACAAGATCTTCGTGCTCGGTCAATCCTGGGGCAGCTATCTTGGGCTTGAACTGGTGCAGCGCAGGCCCGAGTGGCTGCACGCGTACATCGGCATCGGGCAGATCACGAATGCGCCCGAGAGTGAGCGTCGCGGCTGGTCGTGGGCCCTGCAGCAGGCGCAGCGGGACGGTAACGCGCAGGCAGTGGCCGAACTCGAAGCGCTCGCGCCTTATGCGCAGGGCAGCGCGCCTGTTGCACTCGACAGCTTGTTCAAACAGCGCAAATGGCTGAATCATTACGGTGGCATGGTCCACAACCGGAGAGGTGGCGATGCCGAAGCGGCTGCGGTGAAACTGTCGCCCGAGTACTCGGACCTCGACGTGGCCGGCATCTGGAAAGGCAACGCGTTCTCGATGGAGCACCTGTTGGCCGACGTCCTGACGCTGAACATGACGACGGTGCGCAAGATCGAGACGCCTCTGTTCCTGTTCCTGGGTCGCCATGACCACAACGTGTCATCCGCGCTGGCTGCCGAGTGGTTCGAGACGCTGCAGGCACCGCAGAAGCAACTGGTCTGGTTCGAACAGTCCGCTCATGAAGTTATGAATGAAGAGCCGGGCAAGACGCTGGTTACCCTGGTGCAACAGGTCAGGCCGATCGCCGAGCGTGCAGGCGACGCACCACCTTGAATCGCATGCGGGTTTCACGTCTGTGCGATCAAGTGCTCCAGAGTGGCGCGTAGGCGCGGATCTTCCGGGACGGGAAGATTGAACACCGTGCGCAGCAGCTCGATCACCTCATCCGGACTGTCGAGATGCCGTCGCTCGCTGGCGGCACCGAGGTGGTGGATCGCGTAATCGCCGTTGTGCAAGGTGTGCCGCGCCTGCGATTCAACACGAGCCGCGACAAGTTGCCCTCTGAAAGGCGAATCGGGGTGCGTGGCCACATACCAGTTGCCGACCTCGTAATCGACGTCCATCGGCGGGAGCAGGTCGAAGACGTAGAGCGCACGCCACTCGCCACGCACCTGCGCGCGCAGCGTGTAACGTCCGTCGACCCGCGTCACCCTGTAGGGCTCGTGCGGCGTGGCCTGGACGTCTTCGCTGTCCAGCAGCAGCGGGCCCGAAGGCGTCATGCCGCCGAATCCGACATCGGCGATGTAGCGCGTGCCGGCAATCGTCACAAGCAGCAGCATGTGCGTGCGCGGTGTTTCAACATCCTCCGGCCCGCCCATGACAACGCGTCCTGTGAGTCCTTTCGCGTCGAATCCGAGCGCTTGCAGCAACTGCATGAACAGCAGGTTGAGTTCGTAGCAGTAGCCACCCCTGCCCCCGTGCAACACCTTGCGCTGCAACGCCGGCAGGTCGAGTGGCACCGGGTCATGCAGCATCGGGGACAAGGTCTCGAACGCGATGGCCGCGACATGGTGTAGCTGCAGCGCACGCAGCGTGTCCACGGTCGGTATGGTCGCGTCTGTGTAGTTGATGCGTCGCAAGTACGCAGTGACGTCGATGGGGTCGTTATCCATGCGAGCGCCATCCGTGGAACATGGAAATGGGTGATTCAGGCAGGTTGCCCGCTACCCTGACCCCCAGGTACATCCATCTGTTCGAGCTGATCTGATGGATGGTGTCGGCGTCGTGGAGCGTCGCCTCGTTGCATGACGGTTGCCAGCCGCTGGCCTCGAACAGTTTTGCAGCCGTGGCCTCGCCCGCCGCGACGGTGACGTGCGATAGGGGCCGGATTTCCGGCGAGTGGGTTTCTCGATGATGACGAATAAATGTCATGGGGCAGGATCCTTTTTCGGGGCACCGCAGACGCCTTCAAAGTACCGCTGTGCGGGAGTTGCCCGGTGCTTGCCCAACGCCTGAATCAAGTCGCGCCGCCAAGCGGCTTCGGTTTCGGCTTGAACGAATTGTTGGGCGTCGTGACCCAGTGAACACCGGGCTGCACGAGCATCGCCATCACTACCGATGCCAAAAATGCGCCCGCGACAGGCAGGAGTTGTAGGAGCAGCGAAAGCGAGATACAGAATGTGGCGAACGAATAGAAACCACGAAACATACCGCGGAAAAGCCGGGCGACGAACAGCGGCCCGCTACGTCTATGCGAGAACAGCCCAAGCACCGTTCCCAGTACCGGAAACATGGCCATGAGGCCTGACCAGCGAGTGCCGACAGCCCCTGCGACCGCCGTGACGGCGACGACCAGGACCGCACCAGCGACCATGCGGGCGACGAGTTCCGTCGTGGGAAGGGGCTGCGCGGGTTGCGCCGTATCAAGTATGGCCGGCAGTAAGAACGGGCCTGTCACCAAGGCTAGCAATGCGAAGCCGGCTGCCAAGGGAAGACTCGCTGGCAGGTGCGAGAGGACAAACGCGACAACAACCCAGCTTGAAAGGCCCAGAACGACTGTGAGGGGCCACCCGAGCTTGCGGCTGCCATGAGAATAGGCGATGCCGAAAACGACGCAGGCAATCACGGCAAGCAATGAGCCTTGTGCCGCCTTGGCCGCAAAAAGTGCCCCTTGCTCTTGGGATAGAAAATAGAGGATTGGGCCCGTAACCACAGGGAAGCCGGCAAGCAGTCCAGCCACTTGGGGCCCCCAGCGGCGAGCCGCGACGGAGATGCCGGCGAGAAAGAGAGGGACCATTAGAAGCTTCAGTAGCAACATTGCAGACACCTAACGCCTGAATTAAGCCGCGCCGCGAAGCGGCGTCGGCTTGAATGAATTGTTAGAGCGCACCCCGGGCTGCTAGCCAAGAATGTCTGCGCCTCTGTGACCCTCTGGTACGCCTGGAACCAAAAGCACGTCACCTTCTGTGTGCTCGGTACGCAGGGGGCGAATTGCCTTGTAAGCATCGGACTCGTACCAACTTTGGGCTTGCTCCATGGAGGGGAACTCAATGACAACTAAGTCGCCGGACCATGCGCCCTCAAGCGGTTGATAGGGACCGCCATGTATGCGGTACTCGCCACAGAAAGGAGCCAGTGTGTCGTCGATGCGTTGCAAGTACTCCTTGATCTCGTCACCAAACCGCGTTTCGCGTATCACAGCAACAGCATAAGCAGTCATCGATTGCTCCAAAATGTCGTAGATGCATCAGTGCGCTCTAACTTGCGAATGAACGGTCAAGACGTTCGTGCGTGCCGCGCCGCCGGCTTGTAGTGGCCCCCGATGCTGCGTGCGGCGACGTTGATGCGGTTGAAGCCGTTGATCGCGACCACCAGCAGCGTCAGGTCGACCAGCTCGGGCTCCTTGAAGTGCTGGCGCGCCCGTTCGTACAGCGCGTCGGACACCGCTTCGGGTGAGGCGAGTTCGGTCAGCTCCTCGGCCCAGGCCAGGGCGATGCACTCGCGCTCGCTGTACAGCTTTGTCTCACGCCATGCCGGCAGCAGGTACAAGCGTTGCTCGGTCTCGCCGGCGGCGCGGGCATCCTTACTATGCATGTCGAGGCAGTAGGCGCAGCCGTTGACCTGCGAGACGCGCATCAGCACCAGCTCGATCAGGGCAGGCTCCAGCCGGCCAGCGGTGTGGATAGCATCATTGAGCGCGATCAGCGGCTGCAGGGCGGCGTAGTGCTTCTGCACGGAAAAACGCGTCACGGCAATGCTCCTCGGTTGGGTGGTCGCGATTCGGCCACGTCAATGCAAGGACGCAGCCGCCGCCGGTTTCGTGACAGCCAGCAGCGGGCCAGCTTGCGCGGATGCCGCAGTGCGTGGATCGCGGTGATGCGGCCGCCGTCGCACTCGATCCAGATCGCCGCCAGCAGCGCCTCACCGTCCCGCAGCAGCAGCGCCGGCGCGCCATTGAGGGTGGCCGGCACGTAGCGCGTGCCCGGGCCGCCGAGGTTGCGCGCCACCTGCAGGTAAAGCCGGGCGACGCGATCGGCGCCGTGCAGCGGTCGCAGCGTGGCGCGCACCACGCCACCGCCATCGCTGATGTGGATGGCGTCCTCGGCGAACAGCGCGCGCAGCGAATCGAGCGTGGGTTCCGCCATCGCGTCGACAAAGCGCTGCAGCAGACGGCGCTGTGCGGCCTCGTCCACGCTGAAGCGCGGCCGCCCCTCGCGCAGGCGAGCCTTGGCGCGGTGCACGCGCTGGCGGCAGGCGTCTTCCGCGATGTCCAGGATCGCCGCCGCCTCGGCGTGGCTGTAATCGAACACCTCATGGAGCAGGAATGCCGCACGCTCCTCCGGGCCCAGGCGCTCGAGCAGCAGCAGGAACGACAGCGTCAGCGACTCGCTGCGCTCGAGCGCGGTATCCGGGTGCTCGGCATCCGGCACCAGCGGCTCGGGCAGCCACGGGCCGGTGTAGTGCTCGCGTTCGTGCCGTGCCCGGCGCAGGCGGTCCAGCGCCAGGCGCGTCGTCACGGTGACCAGCCAGGCCTCCGGGTCGTCGAGCGTAGCCACGTCCTGCGCGTGGAGCCTTAGCCATGCATCGTGCAACACATCCTCCGCATCGGCCGGCGTGCCGAGCATGCGATAGGCCAGGCCGAACAGCCGGGACCGATGATGTTCGAACAGCGCGGTGGTGGGGGCCATGGTGAGATTCTCGGTCACATAGGGCGAGGACGCGGGGCGGGTGGATTCGTGACTGCCCATCCGTGGTTCCTGTCGCCAGCGATGCCGCAGGAATAGCCAGTTGCAGTGCTTCCATTTCTCCGTCGATCGCGGCATCAGGCAAGGTGATCGCATAGTGGGCTGGCGGGCCGGTTGTGCTCCAACCGGGATAGACCGCGCTCGTGTCGCGCTGACCATGACGCATCCCGATACGCTGCTCGCGCCAGTCACTCAGTCTCGTCTGCGAAATCACGGCACAAGCAGGGTCGCCGTGCTCGGATCAAGGTCTTCGGCGAAAGCGGTGTGCGACGAGATCGATCCAGTTCGAAAATGAGCCAAGGACGTCCTCAAGCGACCTGCGCGTCGGGATGTCACTTAGCCGGCCAGCGGCATCGAACACTCCATCCACCTCCCGGACGAATAACGCCGGCGCAGGCATGACCAGTGATTCTGTTGCATACAGGGTCTGGCGCAGGGCGTGCTGGGCGAGACGCGTGCCCCAGCGCCCACCCGATGCGCCAATGATGGCGACCGGCTTGCCGGCCAGCACCTCGTCGGGTGCGGTTCGGGACAGCCAATCGATCGTGTTCTTCAGTACGCCTGGTATCGATTGGTTGTATTCGGGCGTTGCGATCAACAAGCCGTCGAAGGCGGCGACGTCACGGCGAAGTCGTCGGATGACGTCCGGGCCGCCGTCGGGCTGCTCGAGATCCTCGTTGAACATCGGAATGGACATCTGGTCGCGATAGACGCTGATGGTCATTCCGGCGGGTGCGCATTCGGCGGCTGCTTCGAGCAGGCGCAGGTTCCACGAGTTACGACGGAGGCTGCCGGCAATGGCGAGTACGCGCTTGCCGGGTTGCCCGGCGCTGGAAGAGTCGTGGGGGACGGACAGGTTTGTCATCGTTGAAGGTCCTTGTGGTGGCGTCGAGGTTGCAAGCACTGGTGCCGCTCCTACGAAAGCGGTGCATCGGAAGGGACGAGAACGAGCAGGAGTGCCGACACGAACAGGAGCGCGCCCATCACCCTGTCCAGCCAGTTGCGGACAAGCGGTCGATGCAGACAGGTCGCCATCAAGGCGCCAAGGGCGCACCAGAGCGTCAGGCATAAAGCCGGGATGACCGTGAACAACGCTGCCAACGGCAAGAAGACCTGCGATGCCTCCGCGCCGTCGCGGACTGCAGAGGTCACCGTCAGCACCATGACCCAGCTCTTTGGATTGAGGAACTGGAAGCCGAACAGCGCCGCGGTGCCGGCGGGCAGCGAGCGAGCGGAGGTCATGCCGTGCGCGTCTGGCCTGGCGAAGCTGCCCATGACAAGGCTGACCCCCAACCAGCACAGGTACACCGCGCCACCGACGGTGATCACGTGCTGCAGGCGCGGCGCGGCTGCGAACGCCACGCCCGCGCCGGCCGTCGCCAGCAGCAGCATCGCCAGTCCGCCGGCCACGATGCCGCCGATTGCCGGCAACGCCCCCATGAATCCTGAATGGGAAGCCGCACGCATGACAATGAGATTGTTCGGTCCAGGTGTGATGGCAGCCACAGCGATGAGGCCGGCGGCACCGATCATCAGTGCGTCCATCAGTTCAGTCCCGCTGCGAGCAAAGCTGCAGCGTGGTGGGCTCGATCTCGACCTCACGCCCCGAAACCAGTGCTACCCGGGCCTGCCCGAGCCGTTCGCGGCCATGTGCCACAGACCAGTCGGCATCGACTGCCGCCGCGACGATGCCGAACAGATTGATGCTGCGATCGTGGGCGTAGTAGCCCTCGCGGATCGCAGCCAGATCGACCGTGGCGGCCACGCCCCGCCACGCGTGCAGGTCACGCGCGTAAGCCCAGAGATGAGGCAGGTCGACCAGGCGTCGGCGTGCGCACTTGAAGTGGCCGTGATAGACGGCATCAAACCGCACCAGCGTCGGGAACAGCCGCCAGTCGGTCTCGGTGATGGTCTGACCAAACAGGTAGCGAGCCTTCCCGAGGCGTTGCTCGAGCCTGTCGAGGGTGGAGAACACGCTCTCCACCGCCTCGTCGTAGGCGTCCTGGCGCTGCGCGAACCCGGCCCGGTAGACGGCGTTGGAGAGCTCGGCCTGCACGTCGGCGTTGAGGGCGTCGATCCGATCGCGCAGCGCCAGCGGGGTGAGCGTGAACGCACCCTCCTCTGCCGCGTCGGCCGCGTCGAACGCACGGATGATCTGCGCTGATTCGTTGCTGACGATCCTCCCTGCGTGGCTGTCCCAGAGCAAGGGAACCGTCGCCCGGCCGGAATAGACAGGGTCCGTCAAGGTGTAGAGCTCATGCACGTGTCGGACTCGCCGGTCGGTCCCCGGGACGATCCAGGTCGCGCCGCCGGCGATCGAGTACCCCTCGGTCCGGTCGCCGCCGGCGATCTGCACCGGCACACAACTCTCCAGTCCCTTGAGCGCGCGCACGATCAAGGTGCGGTGGGACCAGGGGCAACTCAATGAGGCGATCAAGTGGTAGCGGCCGGGTTGCGCGCGCATCCGCCCGGCGACGTCATCGAGCGTCGCGGAGTGCACGCTGGCAGGTCTTACAAAGCGACCATCAGTGATGGTTGAATCGGCGTTCGTCCAGCGCCCTTCAATCAGCATTCCCATGAGTATACCCGGTGGTTTCAGTGGGGATATGTTGCAAGTGAATCGTGGTCTCAAGAGCGCGATCAATGGTCTATTATCGAGTCCGTTATGAAACTGCCTCTCAATGCCTTGCGTGCGTTCGCCACCGTCTATGCCCAAGGCGGAGTACGCGCGGCCGCGCGCGAACTCGGCATCGCGCATTCGTCGATCAGCCGGCACTTGGCGGAACTGGATGCTTGGATGGGCGTCGCATTGATCAGCGAACCCGCTGGCCGGCGCGGCATCTCCTTCACGCCGCAGGGCGAGGCGCTAGGCAAGGCGGTGTTGGCCGGCTTTCGCGACATCGAGCACGCAGTGGCCTCTCTGCGCGAATCCCGGTCGGCTCGTTCGGTGACGATATCGGCCGCGCCTTCCGTCGCGGCACGCTGGCTGCTGCCCCGTCTGCCGCGGCTGGAGCAGTCGCATCCGCACCTTGAGGTGTCCGTGGTCGTGAACCAGAAGATCGACAACCTGGCGACCGGCGACATCGATCTTGCGATCCGGATGGGGCGTGGTCCCTGGCCTGATGTGCGTTGCGAGGCACTGATGGATGACGCGCTGTATCCGGTCATGAGCCCTGCGTTGTTCGAGGCCTCGGGCGGTCCTCGCCAACCGGCGGACCTGCTTGGCATGCGGCTGTTGCACGACCGCGACCCGCACGCGTCGTGGGAGGCGTGGCGACAAGCGCATGGCCCCAAATCACTCGATGTGTTGGCGGGACCCCGCTTCGCGTCGTCCGACCTTGTGCTGCGGGCGGCGATGCAGAGTCAAGGTGTCGCCCTCGCCCGCCATCGGCTTGCGTTCGACGACGTCGCGTCCGGTGCACTCGTCAGGCCAATCGAGGGTGCGGGCGTGGCGCTCGGGCCCGCCTACTGGATCGTGCTTCCTCGGCATCGACCGATCCGCACCGGAACGCTGGCCGTCATCGCTTGGCTCAAGCAACAGGCCGAGCGAAACGACGTCGCGTTCTGAGGGACGCGGATCCGCCATAGACGGAAAACTTCCTACCAACTCTTCCAGTGGAAGGCCACGCGCTGCTACAACTTTGTCACAGGATCATCGGTTCGAATCAACATCCTACGCAACTCCAACGCCAATGTTTTCGCAATGCTGGAGCTGTGGGTCTGTCAGTTGCGTCATTGCCCTCTTCGTAGCCCGGACATTCTGAGCGGCTGTCTTGATGAGGCACACGGCGATGTGAGCAGGGTCCGCTTCGGGTCGCAAGCCGCCACTCAAAGCGATGACCGCTTCCGGCCAATAGCGGTCCGGCATGACCTTGCAATCAGGTAGCTACGGGATGCTGGCGAGTTTATCGATGCCGGCCAGCACGCCCGGAGAAATGCGCTCGAACACCCCGGATCGAGGGAGCGACGACAGACCCGTATGGGGATGTCGTGTGTGCTGGAACGCTGTCAGTCTCCAATGACGCGGCAGCTGATCGCAATAAGACCGTCTGCTCCGGCGAACCGGAGAAAGGAGACCAAGATGAAAGGCCTCAAGAACAAGGTTGCAGTCATCGCGGGCGCAGCGCCAAGCAACAACATCGGCGGCCCCCTGGTAAGCCGGCAGCTCGACCGGCGCAGATCGTGACGTAATCAGACAGGGGCAGTTTCCGGCACCAGCGACGACTGTTCAAAGCATTCGATGAGCAATTCGGTCAGAGCCCGTACTTTCCGTGCTGGATGCTTGCCTGGCGGGCGGATAACAAAAATGCCTGCCGGCGGCGGCGGATAGCACGTCATGATCCGGACAAGCCTGCCGGACGCCACATACTCACTGATGATTGAATCGGGTAGCCACGCGATACCGAGTCCTGCTACGGCGGCGGCAACGAGCGCAGTCGCGTTGTCAGCCTTGAAACGCCCTGTTGGGTGCACCGTGACGAGCTCGTCGCCATGCATGAACTTCCAGGCTTCGGTTCCCTGCATGAGGGCCTCGTGGGCCAGGATCTCGTCCGGCGCCTCAGGGGAACCGTGAGCTTTGACGTACTCAGGGCTAGCCACAAGGCTCGCATAGACCGGCCCGACGCGTCTTGCGATCAGGTTGGAGTCCGGGAGATAGCCAACCCGAATGGCACAATCGAAACCCTCGGCGACAAGATCAATGATCACATCGGTGTAGCTGGTATGGATGTGGAGGTGCGGGTGGTGTTGCGCCATCTGCGCGAGCACGGGCGCGAAGTGCGTCGGGCCAAACGAAAGCGGCGCGGCGACGCGCAAACGCCCGAACAGATCCCCGTCAGGCAGGATGGTTTCCCTGGCCAGGTCGATCTCGCTGCAGGCTTTGGCCGCAGCATCCCGAAACGTACTCCCGGCTTCGGTAAGCGCCGCGCCACGCGTGGTGCGTGCCAGCAGCTGGATACCAAGTTCCGCCTCTAGCCGGACCAATCGCCGGCTGACGATGGACTTCGAAACTCCAAGCCGGCGCGCTGCTGGGGAAACCCCTCCCGCATCGGCGACTTCCACGAATGTCCTGAGATCTTCGATGTCCACCTCGGTTCTCTCAATCTCGCGACACAGCCTGACATGGATAGTACCAGCCCAGCGTTCCGGCTTATGCGACACAGCATGACGCGAGAACGGGCTACCGATCCACGAAGGGGAGTGACAACGTATCTCCCCTGAGGCAGCGCACCAGTCCGCGCACGCCTTGGAGAAAAATCAGTCTCCCCCACTCTACCTGCAGAGGATGTAACCATGCCCTTCCGTAACGGTCTTGACTCTCTACTTCGTCCCGAAGACTCGGTGCTCGTTCTGATCGACCATCAGCCCTTCCAACTGGCGAACCTCAACAGTCACGACCCGCACATGGTGGTCAACAACTCCGCGGCGCTCGCCAAGTCCGCCAAGGCATTCGGCGTGCCGACCATCCTGACCAGCGTGGTCGAGGACCGTGGCGGCCACATCTTCCCCCAGATCACCGATGTGTTCCCCGGCCAGGAGGTGATTGATCGCACCACCCTCAACACCTGGGAAGACAAGAAGGTCGTCGATGTCGTGAAGGCAACCGGCCGCAAGCAGTTGATCATCGCAGGCCTCTACACCGAGATCTGCGTCGCGATGCCGGTGATTCAGGCCCTCGGCGAAGGTTGGGACGTGACGGTGGTCACCGATGCATGCGGCGGGGTTTCCGTCGAATCCCATGAGGTGGCCATCCAGCGCATGATCGCCGCCGGCGCCAATGTGATGACCTGGCTGGCGCTTGCGTCCGAATGGTATCGAGACCACGCACGAACCGAGCACGCCGCCGAGTTCGTAGAGGTGCTCAAGCATCACGCCGCGGGTAGCGGCATTGCGTTCCTGTGGGAACAGCAGCTGCTCGATACGCCCGTCGCTGGCAGCGCGGGATGACACCTGAGCCGGTACGTAGCCGGCGACGTGCGAACGGAGACACGACATGGTTGAACTGATCATCGAACAACGGCGCCGGCAGCTTGGTGGCGGCATGGAGGTCGGCCGCGTGCTGCCCTTCGCCGAACGCCGTATGGTCGGACCGTACATCTTTTTTGACCATATCGGTCCCATGGACATCCCGGCCGGTGTGGACCGCAGCGCGGACGTGCGCCCGCATCCACACATCGGCCTGTCCACCGTCACCTACCTGTTCTCCGGGGAGATGATGCATCGCGACAGTCTGGGGTATGAGCAGGCGATTCGCCCCAGGGAAGTCAACTGGATGACCGCCGGCCGCGGCATCACGCACAGCGAACGGTTCGAGCGCGCGCGGGCACAGGGCGACCACCTGCACGGCATCCAGGCCTGGGTCGCGCTGCCGGCCGAGTACGAAGAGGTGGATCCTGGCTTTTCGCACCACGCCGGCGACGACCTGCCGCAGTGGAGCGACGGTGGTGTGCACGGGCAGCTCATCGCAGGCACCGCCTACGGCCTCACCGCGGCCGCAGCGACGCATTCGCCGCAGTTTTACGCGCACCTCGATATGGACGCAGGCTCGACGGCGGAAATCCCCGCCGGGTATTCCGAGCGCGCCGTGTACATCGCCACCGGTGCGGTGGAGCTCGACGGCGTCACCTATACCGCCGGCAGGATGCTGGTCCTGGGCAAGGACGCATCACGGCTGCGGGCCGTGGAGCATTCGACGGTGATGGTGCTCGGCGGGGAGCCCGTCGGCGAGCGCTTCCTCTACTGGAACTTCGTGTCGTCATCGAAGGAGCGGCTGGCGCAGGCTGCAGCGGACTGGAAGGCCGGCCGCATGAAGCTGCCCGATGCCGACGACGCCGAGTTCACCCCTCTGCCCGACGATCCCGCGCCTCCCGCGCCCGCCATTTAGTGAGGCCTGCGATGAAAGACGACACAAAACGGCATGCCAGCCTCACCCTCGGCCGGGCACAGGCCCGTATCGGCGATGTGCCTTATGCGGTGACGATGCGTATCGATGGGCACGCGATCGTCGCCGACGAACCCGAGGCGTTGGGCGGGCACAACGCTGGCCCCCGACCGTTCGGCCTGCTGCTCGGCGCGCTTGGCGCATGCACGTTGATGACGCTGCGGATGTATGCCGAGCGCAAGCAGTGGCCGCTGGTCGCTCTGGACGTGCAACTGCGCTACCTGCGGCCTCGCGAGGACGGTGCGGATCGTATCGAGCGGGTGCTGGAGATCGTCGGACTGGACGACCCACAACGGGCGAAGCTCGCCGATATCGCCGAACGCACGCCGGTGACGCTGGCGATCAAGAGTGGTGTCGCGATCGACACGCGTCTTGCAGCAGAGGCGGCATAACACGCACCTCCGCTGGTTGTTGCCGATCGGCAGCTTCGGGGTGGCAGGCACACGGTCACAACCAACTGACATCGATGCGGGCTGCCGGTTACCCCTCCCCCGTACAGACCTGACGGAGTTCATCATGAATACGCTCACCAAAGCCCTGGCGACCGTCGCCAAAGATACGCACGTTTGACCGCACAAGGGGTCGAAACGCCCCAGCAATGAGTTTTTGTCCCTGAACGTTTGGACCACAGTTGCCCTGCACTGCGCGACCAACTGGATTCGGAACCGCTCTCCGACGGGCTCGCCGCCAGGAACCATCACTCGCCGCAGAGTGTTCCGAGGCGCGCACGCGCGAGGAACAGCATCACGATCGAAAAGTGCGTCACCCACCTAATGCTGGATGACATCGGCCCACTCCGGATGCTTCAGCGACTGCGCTCGCACGAAGGGGCAAAGCGGCATGACGCGATAGGCCTTGGCGCGGGCATCCGCGATCAGGGCCTCGACCAGCGCCAAACCGGCGCCCGTGCCGCGGAGCGTATCGGGCACCAAGGTGTGATCTGCAATGACCAGCACATCCGAAACTTTCGAGATGGTCAGTTCGCCCTCTCCGTCGATACCAGTGATGCGGGCGACAAAGCGACCCTTGTGGCCTTTATCCTCGTATGAAATCCGAACTGCAGGTTTCTCGGTCATTTCAGCCTCTGTGAACATGATGGATAGGATGGCTACACACCCGATCGGCACGCGCCACCGCGGGACCGGCTCAGAGCGATGAATAGTTCGCTCTTTCGCATTTCTCCTTGCAGGCTGCTTGGTGGTAGTCGAAGTAGCGACAACTACCACCGGCAGATGTCAGACGTTCGCCTACTTCTTGGAGGATTCCTCGGCCGCCTTTTCGGCGTTGAAACCACCGAAGTTCTCGAAAACACCCATGAAGCCCGGGACCGTCGCCTCACGCGACCAGTCGCGTTGCAGCTCACAGTACATCTGTACCCGGCTGATAAGCTTCACGCCCGCCTGCTCCATGCGACGTAGCGCCGCCTCATGCGCAGCCAGAGAAGTGCCGCCGACCGCATCGACAGGCACATAGACCTCATAACCTTCCTGGATCGCATCGAGCGCAGGAAAGATCAGGCACGCTTCGGTCCAAAGCGCGGTCATGATGAGCTTCCGGCGGCCAATCGCCTTGACCGCCTCCATGAACCCCGTGTCCTCCCAGCTGTTGATCGACGTGCGGTCGTAGGTCGGCAGGTGTCCGAGCACCTCCTGCAGTTCTGGAATCGGCGGCTTGTTGCGACCCGTCGCGATATTGACGGTCGAATGAATGATCGGAAGATTGTAATTCACCGCCGCCTTGGCGGTGCTCACGATGTTGAACACCAGTTCGTCGCGCGGCATCGAGCGAATCGACGAGACCTGGACAGGTTGGTAGTCGATGATGATGAACGCCGAGTTCTCGGGTGTCAGTAGTTGGTCGGTCTGGGGATTGCGAATCGTTTCACTCGTCATAGCATTCTCTGGTGTTGTACGGGAGATTGGTTCTGCGGCAACAAACGCCTGCGGCGACGTAGACGGGCAACAGAATTGTCTTGTTTCCATCACGGCTGCGCGTGCTTGAGTGGTCATGCATGCACGCGCTTGGCAGACAGGTGAATGTTCGATTCTCTTGAGTGGGTCATCGGCGGTCTCCGTCGGGAAGTGACCTGGGTCTGGAGGCTGTGCCTGCGCAACCTTTCGGTCAGGTTAGCGATTCTGTAGTGTTGCGCTAGCCACATAATATGGAAGCTGGAGTTGCTGATGTCGGAACACGCGCCCGTTGACTTGCTGGATGTAGTTGCGTTCGTTGAGGTGGTCGAGACGGGAAGCATTACGAATGCTGCCGCACGCCTTGGCATCGCCAAGTCCATCGTCAGCCGCCGCGTCAGTCGCCTGGAGGCCGTCCTCGGCGCTCAATTGCTGATCCGAACGCCGAGAGGTACGACGCTGACCGATATCGGCCGCGAGTACCATGTACGCGCTGGCGCCGGCCTGGCTGAATTGGAGTCGGCGCAGGAAGTTGTCAACAAGCTGACGAGCGAGGTTTCCGGCCAGCTCCGCATCCTGGTCCAGACCGCGTTCGGCGAGTTTGTGCTTGCGCCACTGCTAGCCGAGTTTGCGCGGCTCCATCCGCGCGTCCAGTTCGACATCCGCTTCGAGGATCGTCAGGTGGACATGAATACTGAAGCCTATGACCTCTTGCTCTGGGTGGGTGCTGTCTCGGACCAGGCACTCATCACGCGCAAACTCGCCAGCGTTCATTGGGTCATCGTCGCCAGCCCGGACTATCTGGATACACAAGGACGACCAAACACACCCGCTGAAATGACCGCGCACGACGCCCTGCTCCATGCCATGGACATCGGTCATTGGCGCTTCCAGGGTCCGGGAGGCTGGGAGCACGTACGCATGAGTTCCAGCTTCCGCACCACCAACGGGCATATGCTCCTGGCCGCCGCACGTGCGGGTCTGGGCGTGACCCTCGTCCCGAGGTTCACGGTTGCGGATTCGCTGGCGCGAGGCGAACTGGAAGTGGTGCTGCCTGCCTATCCACACGAAGGCGCCGATCTGCATATCTTCATGCCGGCTGCCCGATCCCGTATCGCCAGGGTGCGAGCGCTGGTGAACTTCCTGTACGACAGGATCACCCCGGAGGTCTGAGCAGATCGACTGCGCTTGAGACCGGCAGGTGCCAAGCTGCCACAACCAGCGCAACACCAAGCAATGCAAGGGCGGTAAACGCGACGGCAGAAGCGCTACTGGGGCTAGGTGGTCGCCAGCGGCTGTCGATCGACTGGGCAATGGGCGACGCTCACGCTGGCTGTCGAGGTGATCTGGCATCACGCAACGATAGACGGCCGGCCGCCAATCTTTGGGTTGCGCATTGAGCAATGCTGGGTTCTCGAACGCGTATCTAGATCAAAGTCAGGTAGGTCCGGGATGATGGGCAGCGATACCGAGGCGGTGTCAGTTCATGACGAGATCCGCCCCGAACCACGAGAGGAGCTTGGCCAATGTTTGAGAGATCGATTGATCGTGTCATCCGGATACCCGCGCTGGGCCCAGGCTTCGGCGGCGACAGGCATAAGGCTGCCTTGGTAATTGCACCGGGCGATCTGCCCGCGACCGATCCTTTCTTCCTCATGGCCGATGACAACATCACGCGCGGTGGAAGTTTTGGAGAGTCGCACCCTCATGCCGGGCTCGAGACGGTGACCTTCATGCTCAACGGCACGATGGCGGACACCGGCGGGCGGCTGGAGGAAGGCGATGTCGAATGGATGACGGCTGGCAGCGGCATCGTCCATTCCGAGAACGCGATGGTCTCCACCGGAATGCGTCTGTTCCAGCTTTGGCTGATCCTGCCCGAGGCGCAGCGCAACATGCCGCCACGGGTGCAGATCCTGCGCCGCGCCGAGATGCCTGTGCACGCTGAGCCAGGCGTCCTGGCAACGGTCTACAGCGGCAAGTCAGGGGACGCGGCGGCACCTGCGATGAACGCTGTTCCGGTGACGTTGATCGATATCCGGTTGGAGCCAGGGGCCACCTTCGCATCGCATCTCCCTGCCTCCTACAACACGTTTGTGGTGGTGATCGACGGTGAGGTGGAGGCCGGCGTCACAGCCGAGATACTTGCCAAAGGTACGGTGGGCTGGACGGGACCTATGGGCGACGGCGACAGCCTGCTTGCGTTGCGGGCGGGTGAAGGTGGCGCTCGAGTATTGCTCTACGCCGGCCAGCCACAAAACATTTCGGTGGTTGCGAAGGGACCGTTCATCGCGGGGTCCCAGGAGGAACTAGCCGGCTACTATTCCGCCTATCGTCAGGGGAAGTTCCCCCACGCCGGCACGATGCGTCCTGTCACCTACTCCAGGGACGGCAGTAGTTCGACTACTTGGGACCCAGTCTGACAAGTCGTTGTTCGTTCCAGCGTTCCCATTTGTGCAACACAGCCTGACGAGAGACAGGGCTACCGCGCACAGCAGCTGGATGAGAAGGTTCACCCATCAACCTTCCCACAGCGAGAACAATTCACGTGGGTCCTTGAACCAACCATGTTGAAAAGGACGAACCTATGATCGATTTGAATGGGAAGCGTGCATTGGTAACCGGTGGATCACGGGGCATCGGTGCCGCGATCGCGCTGGGGCTCGCAGAGAACGGCGCCGACGTCGCCTTCACCTACCAGAGTTCGGCCGAAAGAGCTGAAGCGCTGGCCAAGTCCATCGAGGGCACAGGGCGGCGTGCAACCCCCATCCAGGCCGATAGCGCCGATCCGGACGCCATCACGCGCGCCGTGAGCGAAGCCGTCTCAGCGCTCGGCGGGCTCGATATTCTCGTCAACAGCGCGGCCATCGGCCACAACGGAATGATCGCCGACCTTGATGTGAGCGAATATCAGGCCGTGATGGATGTCAACGTACGAGCGCCAGTGCTGTTTGCGAAGGCGGTAATCCCGCACCTCTCCGAAGGGGGACGCATCGTCACCATCGGTTCGGCCCTGGGTGAGCGGGTCCCCTTCCCGGGCATAACACTTTATGCGATGTCCAAGGCGGCACTTACCTCCTTCACCCGCGGCCTTTCGCGCGAACTTGGTCCCAGTGGTATCACCGTGAATCTCGTGCAGCCCGGGGCGACCAATACGGAATCAAACCCGGCGGACGGCGCGGCTGCCGATCTCCAGCGAAGCCTGACGTCGTTGGGGCGCTATGGCGAGCCGCGCGAAATCGCGAACGCCGTAGTTTTTCTTGCAAGTCCCGCGGCGAGCGTGATCACGGGCGCCATCCTGACCGCCGACGGTGGCGCAATCGCCTGATCGGTCCTGATATTCACCAAGACATTAGCCCTGCTGCCTTGAATTTCGCTCCCGCAGGCGCGCCTTACGGTCGGCGAATCACCAAGTTGCGGATTTCGGTCATGTCTTCCATCGCGAAACGCACGCCTTCGCGGCCCAGGCCCGAATCCTTGACCCCGCCATAGGGCATGTTGTCGACGCGGTAGCTGGGCACGTCGTTGATCACTATGCCGCCGACATCGAGATGATCCCAGGCGTCGAACATCTTGAACAGGTCGCGGGTGAAAATGCCTGCCTGCAATCCGAATTTCGAGGCGTTGGCTTCGGCGAGTGCGGCACTGAAATCGGTGAAGCTCGACAGCACTGCAACAGGGCCGAAGGCCTCTTCGGTGACGATCCTGGTGTCGGCAGGCACGGCTTCGAGCAGGGTGGCGTCGAGCATCGCGCCGTCGCGGCTGCCGCCGCAGAGCAGAGTGCCGCCGGCGGCGACCGCCTCGTTGATCCAGGTCTCGAGCCGTGTCGCTTCCTTGGCATCGATCATCGGGCCGATGAACGTGTCGCGCAGCTTGGGGTCGCCCGCCACCAGCGTCTTCGTCCTGGCGACCAGCATGTCGCGGAAGCGGTCGTAGACATCGGCATGGATGATGATGCGCTGCACCCCGATACAGCTCTGCCCCGACTGGTAGAAGGCGCCGAAGACGACGCGTTCGAGCGCGTCGTCGAGATCGGCATCGGCATCGACGATCACCGCGGCATTCCCGCCGAGTTCGAGCACTACCTTTTTCTTGCCGCTGCGCGTCTTGAGCTCCCAGCCGACATCGGGCGATCCGGTGAACGAGAGCAGCTTGAGCCGGTCGTCGGTGGTGAACAGGTCGGCGCCGTCGCGGCTGGCGGGCAGGATCGAGAATGCGCCTTTGGGCAGGTCGGTCTCGGCAAGCACTTCGCCGATGATGATCGCGCCCAAGGGGGTCCGGCTCGCCGGCTTCATCACGAACGGACAGCCCACCGCGAGCGCCGGGGCGATCTTGTGCGCGGCTAGGTTGAGCGGGAAGTTGAACGGCGAGATGAAGGAACACGGTCCGATGGGCACACGCTTCCACATGCCCTGATAGCCCTTGGCGCGCGCCGAGATGTCGAGCGTCTGGACCTCGCCGTTCATCCGCACCGACTCCTCGGCGGCGATGCGGAAGGTGTCGATCAGTCGGGCGACCTCGCCCTCGCTGTCCTTGATCGGCTTGCCCGCCTCGACGCACAGCGCGTAGGCGAGCTCGTCAAACCGCTCGGTGAAGCGGGTGACGCAATGGGTGAGCACCGCCTGGCGCTCGTAGCTCGCCATCCGCGCCATCGGTTCTGCCGCCTCGACCGCGCCCGCGATTGCCGTATCGATCGTCGCGACATCGGCCCGCGCGACGCGGAACGCGACCTCGCCGGTGAACTTGTCGGTCACTGCGAGATCGGTGTTCGGCTGCTGCGCCACGTTGTTGAGATAGAGCGGATAGATGGACTTGAGCTTGGTCATTCGAAACTCCTTGGTCGCATCCCGCTTTCCGGCGAAAGCCGGGGAGCGGGACAGCGATTACAGTTCTTTCGACAGCTTCTTGATGTCGATGTTGAGGATCTGGTCGTTCTCCGAATAGTCGACCGGGCACTCGATCAGATGGACGCCAAGCGTGTCGCGGGTTTGCGCGAGCAACTGCTTGAGATGCTCCGCGCTTTCAGCGCGATGGCCGAATGCGCCATAGCTTTCCGCGTACTTGACGAAATCGGGGTTGCCATAGGTCAGCCCCCAGTCCTTGAAGCCCATGTCCGCCTGCTTCCAGCGGATCATGCCGTAGCTGTTGTCGTTGAGGATCAGCACGGTGAGGTTGAGCTTCAGGCGAACGGCTGTCTCCATTTCCTGGCTGTTCATCATGAAGCCGCCATCGCCGCAGATCGCCATCACCTTGCGATCGGGATAGACCATCGCCGACGCCATGGCCGAGGGCAGGCCCGCGCCCATCGTGGCGAGCGCATTGTCGAGCAGCACGGTATTGGGGCGGTACGCCATATAGTCGCGTGCGAGCCAGATCTTGTATATCCCGTTGTCGAGGCAAATGATGCCGTCTTCGGGCATCGCCGCGCGGACCTGTTCGACCAGAAAGGACGGGGTGATGGGGAAGCGTGCATCGCCCGAGATCGACGCGGTGTGCGCGACTTGGCGCTTGCGCGCCGCCAGCATCGCGTCGAACTTCCAGCCCCCATTGGGAACGATGTCCTGCTTGATCTGCCAGATCGCGTTGGCGATGTCGCCGATAACTTCGATCTGCGGGAAATAGACCGGGTCGACCTCGGCGGTCTTCGACGAGACATGGATCACCTGCGCGCCGCCCGCATGCATGAAGAACGGCGGCTTCTCGATCACGTCATGACCAATATTGACGATCAGGTCGGCGGACTCGACCGCGCGGTGGACAAAATCGCCCGCTGACAGAGCCGCGCAGCCGACAAACCTGGGGTGACGTTCGTCGATCACGCCCTTGCCGAGCTGAGTGGTAAGGAACGGGATGCCGGTCTTCTCGACGAACTGGAGCAGCATCCGGCTGGTCATGGTGCGGTTGGCGCCTGCGCCGATCACCAGGATCGGCGACTTGGCGTTTTCAAGCGCAAGCACCGCAGCGCGGATCGACTTCACATCGGCAGTGGGGCGCCGCGTGTGGCTGCGTTTGAGCGGCAAAGATTCGGTCTTCTCGTTGGCGACATCCTCGGGAAACTCGATATGAGTCGCGCCGGGCTTCTCTTCTTCGGCGAGCCGGAAAGCCTCGCGCACCCTGCTGGGGATGTTGTCGGCGCTGGCGAGCTGATGGGTGAACTTGGTCAGCGGCTTCATCATGCCGACCACATCGAGGATCTGGAAGCGGCCTTGCTTCGACTTCTTGATCGGCTTTTGCCCGGTGACCATCAGGATCGGCATGCCGCCAAGCTGCGCATAGGCGGCGGGGGTGACCAGATTGGTCGCGCCCGGTCCCAGTGTCGCCATGCATACCCCGGCCTTGCCGGTATGCCGGCCATAGGTGGCGGCCATGAAGCCTGCGCCCTGTTCGTGCCGGGTAAGGATGAACTGGATCCTGGTCGAGCGGCTGAGGCTGTCGAGCATGTCCAGATTCTCCTCGCCAGGAACCCCAAAAATGTACTCCACCCCCTCTTCCTCCAGACACTGGATGAAGAGATCGGATGCTTTGGTCATGATGGGATTCCTCCGGAGCAGGCTGTTTATCAGGATAAAGTCTGGCACACCATTGTCTGTTCCAGTGTTCCTGCGTGTGCAACACAGCTTGACGCGAAACAGTGCTACCGCGCACAGCAGCCGGATGAGAAGTTACACACTTGAGGGGACTTCCCCGCGCGCCAATCGATGGAGCTGATCGGATGACTGATCGAAACCGGCAACAGAACAACTGGCCTTCCCTACCCTACGACGCCTGGGCGGAAACCTGTACCGCGCTGCATCTGTGGACCCAGATCGTCGGCAAGTACCGGTTCGCGCACACGCCGTGGGTGAATCACTCCTGGCACGCCACGCTCTACGTCACGCCGCGTGGTCTCACGACGGGTGCCGTTCCCGACGACGAAGGAGACGTCACGCTGACGTTCGATTTCCACGAGCACGCGCTTGTAGGTGAAACGCGCGATGGGCGCGAGAGCTTCCCGCTGGAGGCGATGAGCGTGAGCGAGTTCCTGGAACGCACGACCCGCATGGTGGAGCGGCTTGGCGGGCGGATGGACATACATGGCGCTCCCAACGAGATCCCGGATGCGAAGCCGTTTGCCCAGGACACCGCGCTCCGGCCGTACGACCGGGAGGCCGTCCGGCGGTTCCACAAGGCCTTGTTGCAGATTGACCGGGTCTTCACGCGGTTTCGCACCGGCTTTCTCGGCAAGGTTTCGCCTGTGCATTTGTTCTGGGGATCTTTCGATCTGGCCGTCACCCGGTTCTCAGGCCGCAAGGCGCCCCTTCATCCGGGCAAGGTTCCGGCGCTTCCCGATGACGTTACGCGGGAGGCCTATAGCCATGAGGTATCTTCCGCCGGGTTCTGGCCAGGCGGCGGCGGTGTGGACGAGGCGATGTTCTATTCCTACGCCTATCCAGCGCCCGACGGCTTTGCCGACCATTCCGTCGAGCCGGCGGCGGCCCGCTTCGACAAGAAGCTTGGTGAGTTCGTGCTGCCCTACGAGGCCGTGCGAACCAGCGCTGATCCCGAGGGCGACCTGATGCGCTTCCTGCAATCAACCTACAAGGCCGCCGCGGACCTGGCCGGATGGGACCGGCAGGCGCTCGAATGCGACGTCGGCGTCCCGCGGGTACCGCGCAAGGTGCACGTCTGAACAATGGATATCGCGACCATCGAAACCGGGCACAGCGCAGGTGACCTGATCCGCCTGGTCTCGCTGCTCGCTGCCGCGGTGATCGCCGTACCGCTGTTTCGTCGAATCGGCCTGGGGTCGGTGCTGGGATATCTGGCAGCCGGCCTCGCCATTGGCCCCTTCGGGCTGGCGCTGTTCTCAGATCCGGGCGCCATCCTCCACATCGCCGAACTTGGGGTGGTGATGTTCCTGTTCGTCATCGGACTGGAGATGCGTCCGAGCCACCTGTGGCAGCTGAGGGGCCAAATTTTCGGATTGGGCACCCTGCAGATCGGCGCGGCCGTTGCCGCGCTGTCTGGCGTAGGCATGGCGTTGGGGTTCCCCCCGGCAGTCGCCTTCGTCAGTGGGGCCGGCTTCGTGCTGACCTCGACCGCCATCGTCTTCCAAGTGCTGGGCGAGCGCGGCGACCTGGCCACCCCTGCTGGCCAGAAGATGGTTTCGGTGCTGCTGTTCGAGGACATGCTGATCGTGCCGCTTCTGGCACTGGTGGCGTTCATGGCGCCCGCCGCGCCCGAAGCTTCAGCGGGAGCCCGGTGGATGGAGGTGCTTTGGGGACTCGGTGCCATCCTGGCGCTGATTGTGGCCGGGCTATGGCTGCTCAATCCTTTGTTTCGCATCCTCGCGGCCTCAAAGGCGCGCGAGGTGATGACCGCCGCGGCGCTGCTGGTCGTGCTGGGCTCTGCCCTACTGATGGAACTGGGCGGGCTGTCGATGGCAATGGGTGCGTTCCTGGCGGGTGTGCTGTTGTCGGAGTCGACATTTCGGCACCAGCTCGAAGCCGACATCGAGCCGTTTCGTGGCCTGCTGCTGGGGCTGTTCTTCCTGGCGGTGGGCATGTCGCTGGACCTGACGGTGGTGACAGCCAACTGGGTTCTGATCGCAGTTGCGGTACCGGCGATGATGCTGGCCAAGGGTGTGTGCATCTACCTGGTGGCACGGTTGCTGCGCAGTTCGCACCATGAAGCGCTCGACCGCTCGGTGCTGATGGCCCAGGGCGGTGAGTTTGCTTTCGTGCTTTATGCGGCGGCCGCCGGGGTCGGACTGATCGATGCGAGCGTCAACGCCAACCTGACCGCGATCGTCGTCCTGTCGATGGTGCTCACCCCGTTGATGCTGATTGTCGTTCGACCTCTGCTTCGTCGCGGGGGGCCCTCGCTCGAGGGCATCGACCCGGCGAAGAGTCTGCGCGCCAGCGTGCTGGTCATCGGATTCGGGCGCTTCGGCCAGGTAGCCAGCCAGTCGTTGCTGGCCGGCGGCATGGACGTGAGCATCATCGACAACGACGCGGACAGGATCCGCAATGCCGAGCGCTTCGGCTTCAAGGTCTACTACGGCGACGGATCGCGCTTGGACGTGCTACAGGCTTCCGGCGCCGAAAAGGCACGTGCCGTTCTGGTCTGCATCGACGACCCGAAGGCCGCCACGCGCATCACCGAACTGGTGCGCTCGGCATTTCCGAACACAGTCCTGATGGTCCGCGCCTACGACCGGGCGCACGCCCGCGAGCTGGTCCACGCCGGAGTCGACGTGCAAGTCCGGGAGGGTTTCGAGTCGGCGATGCTGTTTGGGCGCCGTGCGCTCGAGTTGCTTGGAGTGAACGTGCTCGCGGCCCAGACCGTATCCGATGACATCCGTACACGCGATGCCGAACGCTTCGCCCTGGAAGTGTCGAGCAACGACGATCGGGCCGGGATGGACAAGCTTTTCCAGAACCGTGAGGGGACCCGGGTGGAGCCGGTCCCCTTCGTCGAACCCGAGCGTCAAGCACCGTGACTCCAAGTGCGGAGCGCCTCCCCTTGGCCACGGCCTCATCGAGCGTTGCGGGTTCTCGCTGTCTTCGACAGGGTAATGATGACCACTCCGGCCAGGATGATCGCCATACCGACGAGGTCATAACGGCCGACATGTTCGCCGGCAAGCAACACGCCAAACAGCACCGCCACCGGCGGGTTGACATAGGCATAGCTGGTGGCGACCGCCGGCCGTGCGTGCTTGAGCACATACAGGTAGGCGCTGAAGGCAATGATCGAGCCGAACACCCCCAGGTAGACCAGCGCCAACGTCGCGCGCAGGGTCGGCGCGGCCGGCAGGGTTTCGCCGCTGGCAAAGCCCACGCCAAGCAGGGCGACGCTGGCACACAGCATCTGCGCCGCGGTGTTCATCGGTCCGACCGGCATGTCCTGGCGACGGCTCCAGACCGAACCGAATGCCCAGCACGCCGCCGCGGTCAGCAGGGCGATCGCACCCAGACGCTCGCCGGACAGGCCGCTGCCCATGTTGAGTACGATCACGCCGGCGAACCCCACCAGCAGGCCAATGGTTTCCCGGCGCGTCGGCCATTGCCCGTACATGCCGGAGAACGCCGCCGCGAACAGCGGCATGCTGGATACAGCAACCGCCGCGATGCCCGAGCTCACCCGCTCCTGTGCGAAGCACACCAGGCCGTTGCCAAACCCGAGCAACAGCAGACCGGTGATCGCCGCATTGCGCCATTGCAGGCGGGTCGGCGTCGCGTGCCCGCGCCAGCGCAGGAACGCGTAGAACGCTACGCCGGCACCGAGGAATCGCAAACCCGCCAACAGGAACGGCGGATAGCTTTCCAGCGCAAAGTGGATGCCGAGGTAGGTGGAACCCCAGACCACGTATAGCGTGAACAGGGCTACCGGGATCAGCACGCGCGGCTCGAGGGCCGACGAGGCCGACGAGGCCGGCGACGCCGTTGTGGCGGGAGTGGAGCGATCAGACATGGGGGCGTGCCGTTCCTGGATGCCGCATTATCCGTGAGTCATCGAACGGGCACGAGTGCCATCGGCGGAAATACCGACAGATATCAGTTGGCCGGCGCCTGCAGCACCGTTTCCGCATCGACCACGTCCACGCCCTGCATCTGGCTCAGCAGGCTATCGAACCACGGCTTGTGGGACGCGCCGACGATCGACAGCACACGGGCACCCGGCTGCTCGCGGAACGCCGCGCGGATATTGGCCACCATACGCAGGTTGCGGGTCTCCCAGCCGGCAACATAGATCTGCGCGTAATGTCCCGGCGACGTCTCCCTCATCGCGGCACCGAAATCGCTGTCAGCCTGCACGCGGCGGACATCGGGACGGTTGATGTAGCGGTACAGCGCCAGCATGTCGCCGCGCTTCGTGAGTTCGTCCTCGTGCTTGCGCAGGGGCTGCGTCTGCGTCTCGGCGGACTTCCACGCCTGCCGGATCGCATTGGCGTAAGCGCCCACCTCCGCATCCGGTATCGCCACGTTGTCGCCCGTGTGGTCGTCAATCGGGAACACCCGTTGCAATCCCAGCCGGGCGGCCAGCCGGGCCGCGATTTGTGAGTTCTCGCTGTTGGTGGTTGCGAGCTTGTCCAGCCGCGCCACCAGCGCATCGTTCAGACCGTCGCCGACGCGCCGCTCGACTTCCGCCAGTTGCAGCCATTGGGTCAATGCCGAGGTCTGGTCGTCTGCTGCCAGGAACAGCGCCGCCAGATGCCGGCGCTCGGGCGGCGTCGGTTGATCCGGCCATCCCGCCAATGTCTCGCTCACTTCGGCGATGGCCGCCGGGACATCCAGGCCGGTCGCGGCCTTGGCATCATCAGTCTCGATGCAGTACGGCGAGACGCTTTCCGGGTCGTAAACCGTCGGGTGGCGCGCCATCAGATCGCAGCTTTCGCCGGAGATTGCCTCGATGGTGATGATGTCTGGTTTGAAGGCCGCCAGCCGGTCCAGCAACGGCTCCAGCGAGTCGGGCTGGAAGTCCGCCGCCATCTCGGACAGATGCACGCTACCCAGTACCAGCACCTGCGCCCGCGGGCCGGCCATGTCTTTGTCCAGCACGGACAGGTCCACTTGCGCCTGGGCCATGCCGAACCACCCCAGGGCCACCGACAACCCGACTATCACCCATCGTTTCTTCATGGTTTGCTCTCATTGGAGGTATTCGTTGAAGGGCTCAGGGAAAACCCGCGCCCGCGAACCGATGCAGGAGAATTTACTCCAGCCTCCTTTTCCATCCCAGTCTCGCCCTCCGAGGTAAGCACCATGTCCAACTCCGAAACCGTCAATCGCCAGATCACGCTGGCCTCGCGTCCGGTCGGCGCCCCGACCGCCGACAACTTCAAGACGCTGGAAACTCCCGTGCCGACGCCTGCCGAGGGCCAACTGGTGTTGCGCAACGTGTATCTGTCGCTGGATCCCTACATGCGCGGCCGTATGAGCGACGCCCCGTCGTACAGCGCGCCGGTGGGCATCGGCGAGGTGATGGGTGCCGGCACCGTGGCGAGGGTGGAAACCTCGCTTCACCCCGATTACCGGGTCGGAGACCTGGTGCTCGCCCAAGGCGGTTGGCAGGACTACGCGTTGTCCGACGGCAGCGGCCTCAACCGGCTTGATGCGGACATGGCGCATCCCTCGCTCGCCCTGGGAGTGCTGGGCATGCCCGGCTTCACTGCCTACATGGGCCTGCTCGACATTGGCCAGCCCAAGGGCGGCGAGACGGTGGTGGTGGCCGCTGCCAGCGGCGCGGTCGGCTCGGTGGTTGGCCAGATCGCCAAGCTCAAGGGCTGCCGCGTGGTGGGCATCGCCGGTGGCGCGGAGAAGTGCCGCTACGTGGTCGACGAGTTGGGCTTCGATGCCTGCATCGACCATCGCGCAACGGACTTTCCGCAGCAGCTGGCATCGGCCTGCGCGGATGGCATCGATGTCTATTACGAGAACGTCGGCGGCGCGGTGTTCGACGCGGTGTTGCCGCTGTTGAATACCAAGGCCCGGATCCCGGTGTGCGGTCTGATCGCGCATTACAACGACACCGAGCTTCCGCCCGGTCCGGATCGTCTGGGCCTGCTGACCCGCACGCTGCTGACCAAGCGCATCAGGATGCAGGGCTTCATCATCTTCGACGACTACGGCGACCGCTACGGCGAGTTCCTCAAGGAAATGAGCGGGTGGGTCAAGCAAGGGAAGATCAAGTTTCGCGAGGACATCGTCGATGGGCTGGAGAACGCTCCCCAGGCGTTCATCGGCCTGCTTGAAGGCCGCAATTTCGGCAAGCTCGTGGTTCGTATTGACCGGGCACATGGCTAAAGGCCGGCGGGTGCGGCGAGTGGACTGTCTCCGGTAGAGTTCAAAAGTCAGCTCATACAGCCAACCACGGACGCCATCCATGTATCGATACTTGCTTGCCGCCGCTGCCGGTCTCGCCTGTGCCCCAGCGACGGCTGCCACGGGGACGACTCCTCCGGCCACGGTCCCGGAATTGCACGACATCGGACGGGCGCCCTCGCCCACCCGGATCGAGGCCGACATCCGCGCCCTGGTCGACTTCGGCACGCGTCACACATTGTCCGACACTAAGTCCGACACCCGTGGCATAGGGGCTGCGCGGCGCTGGATCAAGGCCGAATTCGAGCGGATCTCGCGCGACTGCGGCGGTTGTCTGGAGGTGATGGTGGTTGGCGACACCGTATCGGGCGAGGAACGCATCCCCGACCCGGTCGAGGTCGTCAGCGTGATTGCAATCCAGCGTGGCAGCAGCGATCCCAAGCGCGTGGTGGTGATGTCTGGCGATATCGATTCAAGGGTATCGGACGTGATGGATTACACCTCCGATTCGCCCGGGGCCAACGACAACGCCTCGGGCATTGCCGGAACACTGGAAGCTGCCCGGGTGCTGTCGCAGTACGAGTTCAACGGCACGATTGTCTATGCCGCGCTTGCTGGCGAGGAGCAGGGTCTGTTCGGCGGCAAGATCCTGGGCGAGTACGCGCTGGAGAACGGCTGGCGGATTGAGGCAATGCTCAACAACGACATGATCGGCAATATCGCGGGCATCAACGGCGTCATCGACAACACCACCGCACGCGTGTTCTCCGAGGGCACGCGGGTCAACGAGACGCCAGAGGAAGCACGCGCGCGCCGCTTCACTGGCGGCGAGGTCGACTCGCCCTCACGCAACCTCGCCCGCTACATCGATCGCATGGCCGACCAGTACGTGCCGAACCTGGACGTGATGATGGTCTACCGGCTCGACCGCTTCGGCCGCGGCGGCCACCACCGCCCGTTCAACGATATTGGCGCGCCGGCGGTCCGGGTGATGGAGACCAACGAGAACTACCACCGTCAGCACCAGGACCTGCGCACCGAAGACGGCATCGCCTATGGCGACACCATCGACGGCGTGGACTTCGCCTATGCCGCCAAGTTGACCGCCCTGAATGCGGTCAGCCTGGCCGGTATGGCCTGGGCGCCGCCACCGCCGGCCGAGGTCGAGATCGAGGGCGCGGTCAGCCCCGACACCACCTTGCGCTGGACCCGACCGCCTGCGAACCAGGCCCCGGACCTCGTGGGCTACCGCATCCACTGGCGACTCACGACCGAGCCGCAGTGGACCCACGGCATCTACGTAGGCGATGTTACCGAGCACACGCTGGAGAATGTCGTCATCGACAACTACTTCTTCGGCGTCTCGGCCGTCGGCAAAAACGGTGCGGAGAGTCCGGTAGTGTTTCCGGGCGCAGCCGGAAGTTTTGGCGGCTACGTTGCGAACCGACCCTGACCTCAAGCAGAAGGATAGCCAGTGCCGACGACACGCCGCTTACGCCTTGGTACTCCGCAGGATCCGGTATTGGTTCGGGGCATGCGGATGCTCCAGCAAGAACTCGAGCTGCCGAGCTCGTTTTCGCCTGAGGTCGAGCGCGCCGCCGTAACCGCGGCAGCCAACGCGCGACTGCCCGACGAGGACCGCACCGATATCGCGCTGGTCACCATTGATCCGCCCGACGCGATGGACCTGGACCAGGCGCTGTTTGTCGAGCGCAATGGCGATGGCTACCGGGTCCACTATGCGATTGCCGATGTCGCCGCATTTGTCAGCGCCGGCGATGCGATCGATCTGGAGGCCAACCGTCGCGGGGAGACGTTGTATGGCGCCGACAGCAAGATTCCGCTGCACCCCAAGGCGTTGTCCGAAGACGCCGCCTCACTGCTGCCCGGGCAGGTGCGGCCGGCCTTGCTGTGGACGATCGACCTGGACGCCGGCGGCGAAGGCGTCGCCGTGGAAGTGCATCGTGCCCGGGTCCGCAGTCGGGAAAAGCTTGATTACGCCGGCGTGCAGCACGAGATCGACAGCGGCAAGGCTGACCCGATGTGGGCAGTCCTGCGTGAGATTGGCGAGTTGCGGGAGATGCGCGAGCGACGTCGTGGTGGCGTCAGCCTGCCACTGCCGGAGCAGGAGGTTCGTATTGACGGTGGTGCGTGGACGATTGAATTCCGTGCCCGTCATTCGGTCGAGAACTGGAACGAGCAGATCTCGCTGTTGACCGGCATGGCGGCCGCCCACCTGATGGTGCAGGCCGGGGTCGGTTTGCTGCGCACCCTGCCCGATGCCGATCCGCGCGCCATCGCCCGGCTCCACCGCACCGCCGACGCGCTGGAGATTGACTGGCCCGAAACACTCTCCTATCCCGACTTCATCCGCTCGCTCGATCCACGCGAACCACGCGACGTGGCGATGGCCACCGCGTGCACCTCGGTATTGCGCGGAGCGGGCTATCTCGCGTTCACCGGCAGCGTGCCCGAGGATTCGCGGCATTCGGCGCTGGCGGCCCAGTACGCCCACGTCACCGCGCCATTGCGACGACTGGTGGACCGTTACACCGGCGAGACCTGTGTCGCGCTATGTGCAGGAACAGCGGTACCGGAATGGGTGCTGGATGCCCTATCCGGCCTGCCGGCGACGATGCAGGAGTCCTCACGGCGTGCAAGCCGCTACGAGAACGCCGTGCTTGACCTGGCCGAAGCGACGGCGCTGGCGCCGCGCGTGGGTGAAACGTTCGCCGGCGCGATTGTCGAGGTCAATCCGAAGAATCCGGCCCAGGGTGAGATCATGTTGCGCGATCCGGCCGTGCTGGGACGCGTGAGCGCGGATTCCGATCTGCCACTGGGAGCCAAGGTACGCGTGCGGCTTGCACAGGCGGACCCGGTGACGCGCAGGATCCGTTTTGAACTCGTGACCTGAGCCGCTCCCGGCCAGCGAACGCCGCCTGGCTGTCGCACCTTCACACCCGGGTCCCGGGAGCTGTCGTAGGTTTTAATCGATTTCATTCGGGAGTTTCCCCATGAGCAATCGAGACCAGAAAGACCCGCCTGGGAGCGATTCCAAACCGCGCCCGCCGCAGGGACCGGAATCAGCGGCGGAGCGCCGGCAACGCGAGCAACACCAGAACGAGAACCAGGATGAGGCCTTGGAGGAAACCTTTCCCGCAAGTGATCCGGTCTCGCCATTCGTGGCTGCCAAGCGACCCGACCCCACCAAGACGAAGACCCGATCAAGCTCGCAAGATTGAGTGCCCCTGTCCGCCGCCGTACCGCGCTGCCGCGAAAGTTCTACCGGCGCGACCCGCGTCAGGTTGCCCCGGAACTGCTCAACAAGGTCCTGGCGGGACCGGACGGGCGCAGCGGACGTATTGTCGAGGTCGAGGCCTATTGCGGCGAGGTGGATCCCGCCGCGCACACCTACCGTGGCCGGACCGCGCGCAACGCGACGATGTTCGGGCCGCCGGGACACCTGTACGTGTATTTCACCTACGGCATGCACTGGTGCGCCAACGCGGTGTGTGGCGACCCGGGCGAAGGGGTCGCCGTGCTGCTGCGAGCGTTGGAACCGCTGCAGCGGCTGGATCTGATGTACGACGCCCGACCAGCGGCGAGGCGCGAGCGCGACCTGTGCAGCGGCCCGGCCCGCCTCACCCAGGCCATGGGCATCGGCCAGGCGCAGGACGGCGACGACCTGTTGGCTGGGCCCTACCGGATACTCGACGACGGCACGCCCCCGCCCGACAACCCGTTCGTGACCACACGCGTCGGCATCACGCGAGCGGTCACCGAACCCTGGCGTTGGTATGTGCGCGGTAACCCGCATGTATCGCGACGTTAATGCGCACACCGTCGCGTTGGCGCGGGGCGAATATTCGCCAGTCGACAGCCTGTTCCATGAGGTCATGCAATGACTGTAGATAGCCCTGATACGAGCTGCCTGGATTGTCTGGTGGTCGGCGCCGGCCCTGCTGGACTGACCGCGGCGACTTACCTGGCGAGGTTCCGCCGCAACGTCGTGGTCGTCGACGCGGGCGATAGCCGCGCCGGGTTGATACCGGCCAGCCACAACTGCCCCGGCTTTCCCTTCGGTGTCGCCGGCAATGAACTGCTGGCGAAGTTTCGTGCCCATGCCGAGGAGTACCGGGTACCGCTGTTGAACGCACGGATCGAAGTGCTGGAGCTTCAAGGCGAGACCTTCGTCGTCAGCGCCGGGAATCGGCAATGGCGAGCACGCAGCATTATCCTGGCCACCGGCGTGGTCGACCGCCTGCCGGATCTGGACGGTGTGCAGGACGCAATTTCCAGCGGCGCAATGCGCCTTTGCGCGGTGTGCGACGGTTACGAGGCCAAGGACGATACGATCGCGGTGTTGGCCCCGGGCCAGGATGCCGTCCGTCATGCCGAATTTCTACGGACGTTCTCGCGCAGTGTCACCGCGATCGCGACCGACGACCTCGCCGGCGATACGGCTTTGCACCGGCGCGCGAATGCGGGCGGGATCGCTCTTTGTCCCACGCCGGCGCGTTGGGAGTTGATTGAGGGCGCGTACGAAGCTTGTTTTCATGACGGCGCCCGTCGTCGTTTCGACACGCTCTACCCGGTGCTCGGCGCGAACGTCCAGTCGGGGCTCGCGTCGGCGCTTGGGGCGCAGATAGACGATGAAGGCGCCTTGGTCGTCGACCAGCACATGGAAACCGGAATCCGAGGCGTTTTTGCCATCGGCGACGTGGTCAGTGCGCTCAACCAGATCAGTGTCGCGGTGGGTCACGCCGCCATTGCTGCAACCGCCGTGCACCGGAGATTACCGCCCAATCTCCGCTGAGCGTTCCCATCAATCATGTTTCGTCGGCACCGGGGTCCGCACGCGCCGCCTTGCGCGCGGCGCGCAGTCGGTCGAGTTTTTCTTTTAGCTTGACCTCCATGCCCCGCGCCACCGGCTGGTAGTACACGCGCTCGCCCATCGCATCGGGAAAACCGGTCTGGTCCAGCGCGATCCCGCCGTCGGCGTCGTGGTCGTACTGATAGCCCTTGGCGTAACCCAGCTCCTTCATCAGCTTGGTGGGTGCATTGCGCAGGTGCAGCGGGACGTCCTGGGTACCGTACTGGCGCACGTCTTTCTTGGCCGTATTGAAGGCGACATAAACCGCGTTGGATTTGGCGGTGCTGGCCAGGTAGATCACCAGTTGCGCCAACGCTAGGTCGCCTTCCGGACTGCCGAGGCGGTCATAGGTGTCCCAGGCATCGATCGCCATTTGCTGCGCGCGCGGATCTGCTAGGCCGATGTCCTCGGTGGCCATGCGGGTCAGTCGACGGGCGAGATAGGCCGGGTCGCAGCCGCCATCGATCATCCGGGTGAACCAATACAGGGCGGCATCCGGGTTAGAGCTGCGCACTGATTTGTGCAATGCCGATATCTGGTCGTAGAACTGCTCGCCGCCCTTGTCGAAGCGCCGGGTGCGGTCGGCCAGCACCTGGCTCAGGGTGGCCTCGGTAATCTCGCCCTGCTCGCCAGACGCAAGCTCGGCGGCTATCTCGAGCAAGGTCAGGCCGCGACGGACGTCGCCATCGGCGGCGCCGGCGATCTGCATCAACGCCTCGTCGGACACCTTCAGGCCCTGCCCGCCCAGTCCGTCCTCAGCGTCATCCAGGGCCCGCTGCAATGCGACAGCGATGTCCTGGGCGGACACCGCCTCCATCACGTGCACGCGGCAGCGCGACAGCAACGCGGAGTTGAGTTCGAAAGAAGGGTTCTCGGTGGTCGCGCCCACGAACAAGATGGTGCCGCGCTCGATGTGCGGCAGGAAGGCATCTTGCTGGGTCTTGTTGAACCGATGCACCTCATCGACGAACAGCACCGTGCGCCGACCTTCGGCGAATCGCTGTGCCGCCTCTTCCAGCACCACCCGGACCTGCGGCAAGCCGGACAGCACGGCGGATATCGCGCGGAATTCGGCGTCGGTGTACTGCGCGAGCAACAGCGCGAACGTGGTCTTGCCACAGCCCGGCGGCCCCCACAGGATCATCGAATGGGCGTGGCCGGACTCGACCGCCCGGCGTAATGCGGAACCAGGGGAAAACAGGCGGCGCTGGCCGACCATCTCGTCCAATGTGTCGGGTCGCATGCGCTCGGCCAGCGGTCGCATTGCCCGGTTTTCCACGCTGAGCAGGTCTGCAGGGGGACCGGCGAGATCGATCTTGGGTGAACGGATTCTGGGCAACTTCATGCCGCTCAAGTAGTCGGGTGGGCGTCGACCAGCGTAACAAAGGACGCGCATCTCGAGTGCGCGCTGGCACCCACCGTCGAGCTAGTTGCTGGCGACGGCGGGCTCGGCTTGTTCGGCCCAGTTTGAAGACGTACCCAACTCGTAGTCCACGCGCAGCCATTCCCCGGTGTCGCGGTCGTACAACGCGGAAACCTGGGCCGGCGTAGTGCCTTCACCGGAAAATTCAGCGATGCCCAGTGCCTTCAGCTGCACGAAACGTTGGTCGGAAGCGGTCGTGGTAACGCGTTCAATCAGCAATTGCACCGATTGCTGGGAAAATTCACTGGCCAGGGCGGAGTTCACTTTGCGGTCCAGTGCGCGCGCGAGATCGGAATCCAGTTGCAGCACCTCGCCGGCCTGGCCATCGTTGAGCACCAGCACCGGACGGCTCACGCTTGCGGTGGCGGTGTCGTACAACGCGTCGAAGCTCATCGCGATCCAGTCGGTTGCATCGCCAATGCGCAAGCGACCGCTGCCGGACACGCTGCGGTCGCGCACGCTGAGTGGTGCGACATGAACCTTGTCCAGGGTGACCTCAACCCTGCGCGCACCGAACTGATCGCTGATCGCGCCGATCAGTGCCGCTGCCACCGCGCTATCCATCGCCTGCCCGCCTTCACCACGCGACTCGGGGGCATGCAGCGCCTGCGCCTGAAGCTGCGGTACGACCGGCACCGGCACCGGGCGCTGGGCAAGGGCCGTGGTGCAGAACAACCCGGCGGCAGTCATCGCGACAACCGCAAGCGGGCGGATAGACAAGTGGGCGAAGTGATGGCGCATCTGGCGGTTCCTGCGGTATCCGGGAGATACCTTGGAGACCAGCATGGCGCCGTAGCCGTCGACAGATCGTGACGCCAAGTTATTGAATATGAACGGTTTGTCTGTTCACGCCGGGCTCACGGAACAAACAAGGGCTTCGTCAGCGCTCCCCAATTACATCCACGCCTTCCGGGGGCGTGTAGCGGAACGTGTCCGCCGGGAAGCCAGGGTTGCGTTGCCACTGCTTGAAGGTGATCTCGGTGCGCTGGCCGACGGCGTCGTTCACTTCCATCTGCACCAGTTTGCCGTCGTCAAAACCCAGTCGGGCCGAACGGAAACTGGCCTGGTTGTCGTCGTTGGGTGCCAGACTCAACCACTCCAGGCCATCGGTGGCGCCGAGCTCCTTGACCACGAACTGCTTGTCCAGCTTGGCCGGCTCGAACAATGCCGCCAAGGGACTGCTGCGCTCTTCCACGCCTTGCGGACGCACCGTCACCTGCTCCAAGTCGGGGTCGTAGATCCAGACCTTTTCACCATCGGCAACAATCAATTGGGGATAGGGTTTCACGTATTCCCAGCGAAACAGATGCGGCACGGACAGCTGCACATGACCGGTGGAGGTTTCCTTGAGCTTGCCCTGGGTGTCGTAAACCTGCTGGGTGAACTGGCCATCAAGCCCTTCCAAGCCCTTGGTGAACGTATCGAGATCGTCGCGCGCGCCAGCCAGTGCGCTGCCCGCGACAACGGTGCCCAGCAGCAAACCGGTACTCCAGCGAATCATCTGGTTCATGCAGTCGATCTCCAGTCGTAGTCTGGTTACGAGTGTGTAGTGGTCAAGCTGAATGCGTGCCCGACGTGATCGTCAACATTCAGCGTGGCGCGGCCGGACGGGAGTCAATCGCGGGGCGGTGGCGGTGCCAGGACGCTGCGGTCGCCATTGTGCTCCGGCGGGGTGACGATGCCGGCCGCTTCCATGGCCTCGACCAAGCGCGCCGCACGGTTGTATCCAATTTTCAGCCGCCGTTGCACGCCGGAAATCGACGCACGCCGGGTCTCCGTGACCACCCGCACGGCCTGGTCGTACAGCGGGTCGGATTCGTCCCCGCTGCTGGCCGTCTCGGGCAGGCCGGTGGCGCCCACCACGACACCATCGCCCATCGTCTGCACATCCTCCAGAACACCGTTGATGTAGTCGGTGCGACCGGTCTGCTTCAGGAACTCGACCACGCGGTGGACTTCTTCATCGGACACGAACGCGCCGTGCACGCGCTCGGGCATTGCCGTGCCTGGCGGCAGGTACAGCATGTCGCCGTTGCCCAGCAGGGTTTCGGCGCCGGACTGGTCGAGGATGGTGCGCGAATCGATCTTGCTCGATACCTGGAACGCGATCCGGGTCGGGATATTGGCCTTGATCAGACCGGTGATGACGTCCACCGACGGGCGCTGGGTGGCGAGGATCAGATGGATGCCGGCGGCGCGGGACTTCTGCGCCAGGCGGGCGATCAACTCCTCGACCTTCTTGCCGACGATCATCATCATGTCGGCGAATTCGTCGATGAAGATCACGATGAATGGCAACGGCTCCAGCAGCGGCGCAACCTCGTTGATCTCCGGGTTGGGCTTGAACAGCGGGTCGCTCATCGGCTGCCCGGCGTCGCTGGCGTCGCGCACCTTCTTGTTGAAACCCGCCAGGTTGCGCACCCCCACCGCGCTCATAAGCTTGTAGCGCCGTTCCATCTCGGCCACGCACCAGCGCAGGCCGTTGGCGGCCTCCTTCATGTCGGTGACCACCGGCGCCAGCAGGTGCGGAATACCTTCGTATACCGACAGTTCCAGCATCTTCGGGTCGATCATCAACATCCGCACGTCCTTGGCGGACGCCTTGTACAGCAAGCTCAACACCATCGCGTTGACACCGACCGACTTGCCCGAGCCGGTGGTGCCGGCAACCAGCAGGTGCGGCATCCGGGCCAGGTCGGCGACCGTCGGACGGCCCCCGATATCCTTGCCCAGCGCGATCGTCAGCGGACTGCTTGCCTTGTCGTACTCCTTGGAACGCAGCAGCTCGGACAGGTAGATCATCTCGCGCCGGGTATTCGGCGTTTCCAGGCCAATCACCGCCTTTCCCGGGATGACGTCGACCACGCGCACCGACTTGACCGACAGCCCGCGAGCGATGTCCTTGTCCAGCGAGCTGATCTGGCTGACCTTGATCCCCGGCGCCGGCTCGATCTCGAACCGGGTAATCACCGGGCCCGGATACGCACCCACCACGGTGGCGTCGATGCGGAAATCCTTGAGCTTGAACTCGATCTGCCGCGACAGGGTCTCCAACGTATCTGCGTTGTAGCCCTTGGGCTGCGGCTTTGGATCGTCCAGCAACGACAGCGGCGGAATGCCGGTGCCGTCGCTGACGTTGAGCAGGGGGATCTGTTGTTCGCGCTGGGCGCGGTCGCTACGTTCCACGGCGGCCGGTGCCGGCGGCTCGATCTTCACCGGCGCTCGCTTGGCCCGCAGCTCGCTGTCGACCTTGCGTACTTCGCCGCGCTCCTCGCGCAGGGTTCGGGTCTGTTGCCACTCGCTGGCTTGTTGGCTGCCCCGGCGGAACAGGCGCGAAAGCACGGGCCCCAGCGCCAATACCCACTGGCCCACCCGATCCATCACGTTCAGCCACGAGATCCCGGTCGCCAAGGTCACCGACACCAGCAGCAAGGCAAGCAGGAACAGATTGCCTCCGACCGGGCCGAAGCCGCTGTACAACGAGCGGCCGACCAGCTGCCCGAGGATGCCACCTGCGCCGGCGGAAAAATCGATCACCGAGCCCACGCGCAGTTGCAGCAGCCCGGTGGCCGATACCAGGAAGCCGACAATGCCAACCAGTCGCAACGCCGGACCGAGGTCGGCGTCGCCATCACCATCCACGTCCATGCCGAACAAGGCGATCCACGCCACCAGGGCAAGCATCACCGGCAACAGGAACGCGACGTAGCCGGTCAAATACAGCAAAACATCCGCCAGCCACGCCCCGACCCGGCCGCCCAGGTTGTGCAGTGGTGCGGTGATGCTGCCGGACTGCGACCAGCCCGGATCATTGGGCGAGAAGGTGACCAGGCTCGCCAGCAGGTACAGCAACAGCGGCGCGATCACGATCATCGCAATGTCGCGCATCAACCGCTGCCGCCGTGGCGACGGTGTGGCGTCCGCCCTCGGAGTGGTCGTCGCTTTTTTCTTGCGTGCTGCTGTGGACGCTTGCGCCACCGTGATGTTCTGCCTTAGCTAGGTTGTGTTAGTCATTGAATATACGCGAAAAACCGTTGTCAACCGACCCCTGCCCCACACGGCCCCACTGCAACGCTGCGTCTTCGTGTCCGCCTTGTGTTGCCGGGACGCCGCCTCCAAGCTATGGGCCATGCCGGTCGCCGATGCGGCCCTGTCCTGCGCCGATGCGGCGCACTCCCAACCGTTGCGATTATACCCATGACCCCAAGCAAGCATGCCCGTCTCATCATCCTGGGCTCCGGCCCGGCCGGCTGGACCACGGCCGTCTACGCTGCCCGCGCCAACCTCAAGCCATTGTTGATCACCGGGTTGCAGATGGGGGGGCAGTTGATGACCACCACCGACGTCGACAACTGGCCCGGCGATGCCCACGGCCTGCAGGGGCCAGACCTGATGACGCGGATGCAGGCCCATGCCGAGCGTTTCGATACCGAGGTGGTGTTCGACCAGATCCATTCGGCCGACTTGTCTCAGCGGCCATTCCGCCTCATCGGCGACAGCGGCGAATACACCTGTGATGCGCTGGTGATCGCCACCGGCGCCAGTGCCAAGTACCTGGGTATCGAGTCCGAGACCAGGTACATGGGCAAGGGCGTCTCAGCCTGCGCGACCTGCGATGGCTTCTTCTACAAGGAACAGGAAGTGGCGGTGATCGGCGGCGGCAACACCGCGGTTGAAGAAGCGCTGTACCTGTCCAACATCGCGCGCAAGGTTTACCTGGTGCATCGTCGCGACAGCCTTCGGGCCGAGAAGATCCTCCAGGACAAACTGTTCGCCAAGGCCCAAGCCGGCAAGATCGAACTGGTCTGGGATCACACTGTCGAAGAAGTATTGGGTGATGACAGTGGCGTCACCGGCATGCGCCTGCGCTCGACCAAGGGCGACCAGAGCTTCCGTGATATCCCGGTCAACGGCTTCTTCGTCGCCATCGGGCACACCCCGAACACTTCGCTGTTCGAGGGCCAGTTGGAGATGAAGGGCGGCTATCTGCAGATCAAGTCGGGGCTGGATGGCAATGCGACCCAGACCTCGGTCCCCGGCGTGTATGCCGCCGGCGACGTGGCCGATCAGGTCTACCGCCAGGCAATCACCTCGGCGGGCTTCGGCTGCATGGCGGCGCTGGATGCGGAGAAGTTCCTCGACCAGGGTGAGTAGCCGAACCCGCATCATCGCGAGCCTCAACGACGTCCCCGCCAGGCAATGGGACGCGCTGCACGACGGCCGCAACCCGTTCGTTGCCCATGCGTTCCTGGCGGGCATGGAGCAACACGGTGTCGTGCGCCCGGAGTGGGGCTGGTCGCCCAGGCACCTGACGCTGTGGCAAGGCGATGAGCTGCTCGCCGCCGCGCCGGGATACCTGAAAGACAATTCCCACGGCGAGTTCGTGTTCGACCATGCCTGGGCGCATGCCTACGCCGAGCACGGGCTGGATTACTTCCCCAAGTGGCTGTGCGCCGTGCCCTACTCGCCCGTCACCGGACCACGCCTGCTGGTGCGCGACCCGGCGCATCGGTCGTTGTTGCTGGAGGCGATGGCCGAGCTGGCCGCACACGAAGGCGTGTCTTCCGCGCACGTCAATTTCAACGACAAGGACGAAGATGCGGCGTTCGAGCCGGCAAGCTCCACGCCACCAGGTGCCAGCGGTGAGTGGTTGCAACGCATCGACATCCAGTACCACTGGCATAACCGCGCAGGCTGGTCCGATTTTTCGGACTACCTGTCAGCATTCGACCACAAGCACCGCAAGAACATCCGCCAGGAGCGCGCCCGGGTTGCCGGTGCGGGCGTGACCTTCCGGGTGGTCGAGGGCGGTGACGCCAGTGCTGCCGACCTGGCCGACATCCACCGGTTCTACCTGTGCACGTTCGCCGATTACGGTAACCACCCGACCATAACTTTGGCGTTCGTTCGCCACCTGGCGCAGGCCATGCCGCGCTCACTGGTGCTGTTTTTTGCCGAGCGCGATGGGCGTCCCGTGGCCGGCGCCCTGTGCCTGCGCGGTGGCGATACGTTGTACGGCCGATACTGGGGCGCGACCGAGGCGATTCCCGGGTTGCACTTCGAGACTTGCTACTACCAAGGCATCGATTACTGCCTGCGCGAAGGGCTGACCCGGTTTGAGCCGGGCGCACAAGGGGAGCACAAGTTGGCGCGCGGGTTTCTGCCCGCGCTGGTGCGTAGCCGCCACTGGATTGCTCATCCCTCGTTCCGCAACGCGCTGGGCCATTGGTGCGAGCAGGAGCGCGCCGTGATCAATCGCCATGCGACGACCCTGGCCGGCCGCTCGCCGTTCAAGCAGCCGTCCGGCGACAATATCGACCATGCCGATCCACCTGCCCCGACTGGCCACTGACCCCGGCTCGCCCTTCCCCGACCCGCGCACGGCCCTGCGGGAACCGGACGGTTTGTTGGCGATGGGTGGCGACCTGTCCCCACAGCGGCTGCTCAACGCCTATGCGGGCGGGATATTCCCGTGGTACTCCGATGGCCAGCCGTTGCTGTGGTGGTCGCCGGACCCGCGCACCGTGTTCCGTACCGACGCGGTGCACCTGTCCTCCCGGTTTCGGCGATCGCTGCGCCAGTCCGACTGGCAGGTCACCGCCGATGGCGCGTTCGACGAGGTAATCCGGGCCTGCGCCCTGGCACCACGTCCGGGCCAGCCCGGGACGTGGATCACCGCGGAGATGCGCCAGGCCTACAGCGATCTGCACCGCCTCGGCCACGCCCACTCCGTCGAGGTGCGCAACGGCTCGGAACTGGTGGGAGGCCTGTACGGTGTTTCGATCGGCCGGATGTTCTTTGGCGAAAGCATGGTCAGCCTGGCGTCGGGTGGCTCCAAGGTCGCCTTGGCTGCCCTCGCCGCCCGCCTGCATCAATGGCGCTGGCCGCTATTCGATGCACAGGTTGAGAATCCACACCTGCTGAGCCTGGGCGGGATGTCGTGGCCACGCGAGCGGTTCCTCACCCAGGTCCGGTTGCTGGTCTCGCGCCCCGTGGCGGCGACGTCGTGGGCGCCACGATTTGGCACGCTCCGTGCGCGGGAGCTTGCGCTGCCGTTGACTTGATACGCGCCGGGTACATCCACGACATCAGAATTTTGCCTCGACACAGCAACCGTGTCATGATGCTCGGCTTCGCGGCTGCATTTTTGCGCCGCCCGCAACAAACGCAGGAAACACATGGCAAAAGACGACGTGATCGAATTTGAGGGCACGGTGGCGGAAACCCTTCCGAACACCCTGTTCCGCGTGCGCCTCGAAAACGGGCACGAGATCATCGCCCACATCTCCGGGCGCATGCGCAAGAACTACATCCGCATCCTGACCGGTGACAAGGTCAAGGTGGAGATGACCCCGTACGACCTGACCAAGGGAAGGATCACCTACCGCAACAAGTAATCGCGGTGGTGCATGCGTAAAAAAGGCGACCCATGGGTCGCCTTTTTCGTTTGGCGGCCTGCTCCGTACCCGCCTATTCCACGGTAACGGGCAGCAGCTTTTCCGGCTCGGGCTGCGCGTCGATCACCAGCTCGTCGTCCTTTACCTGGACCGTTACCCGGCCACCAGCCACCAGCTTGCCGAACAGCAACTCGTCCGCCAGCGGGCGCTTGATCTTGTCCTGGATGACCCGCGTCATCGGTCGCGCACCCATCAATGGGTCGAAACCATGCTGGGCCAGCCATTCGCGCGCTTCCGGGGTCGCCGTCATGGTGACGCCCTTCTCGTGCAACTGGGCTTCCAGCTCGATCAGGAACTTGTCGACCACGCGCAGAATGTGCTCGAAACCGAGTGCATCGAACTGGACTACGGCGTCCAGCCGGTTGCGGAACTCGGGGCTGAAACCCTTGCGGATTGCCTCCATCGCATCGGTGCTGTGATCCTGCTTGGTGAAGCCAATCGTCCGCCTGGCGGCCTGGGTGGCCCCGGCATTGGTGGTCATCACCACGATCACGTTGCGGAAGTTCGCCTCCCGGCCGTTGGTGTCGGTCAGCGCACCGCGGTCCATCACCTGCAGCAGGATGTTGAAGATGTCCGGGTGGGCTTTTTCCACCTCGTCCAGCAGCAACACGCAATGCGGGGTCTTGACGATCTTCTCGGTCAGCAAGCCCCCTTGGTCAAAGCCGACGTAGCCGGGAGGCGCACCGATCAGGCGCGACACCGAATGCGACTCCATGTACTCGGACATGTCGAAGCGGACCAGCTCGATGCCCAACTGCAGCGCCAACTGCTTGGTCACCTCGGTCTTGCCGACCCCGGTCGGGCCTGCAAACAGGAAGTTGCCGATCGGCTTGTCGGGACTGCCCAGGCCGGAACGTGACAACTTGATCGCTGACGTCAGCGAATCGATGGCCGGGTCCTGGCCGAAGATCACCATCTTCAGGTTGCGCTCCAGGTTGCGCAGCACGTCCTTGTCGGTTGCCGAGACCTGGCGGGCCGGGATGCGCGCCATCTTGGCGACGATCATCTCGATCTCCTCCACGTCGATGGTCACCTTGCGCACGCCTTCCGGCAGCAGGCGCTGGCGTGCCCCGGCTTCATCCATTACGTCGATCGCCTTGTCAGGCAGCAGCCGGTCGCCAATGTGCTTGACCGACAGATCTACCGCCGCCTGCAGCGCGTCATCGTCGTAGGTGACCCCGTGGTGGGCCTCGTAACGCGCCTTGAGCCCTTGCAGGATCTCGACGGTCTCGCCAATGGTCGGCTCGACGATGTCGATTTTCTGGAAGCGCCGTGCCAGCGCCCGGTCCTTCTCGAAGATGCCGCGGTACTCCTGGAACGTGGTCGAGCCGATGCAACGCAGGTCGCCCGAGGACAGTGCCGGCTTGATCAGGTTGCTCGCATCCATCGTGCCGCCGCTCGCGGAGCCGGCGCCGATGATGGTGTGGATCTCGTCGATGAACAGCACCGCACCGGGATGCTTCTTCATCTGCGCAAGAACCGCCTTGAGGCGCTTTTCGAAATCGCCACGGTACTTGGTGCCGGCGACCAATGCGCCCAGGTCCAGCGCATAGATGGTCGCGTCGGCAAGGACTTCGGGCACGTCGCCGTCGACGATGCGCTTGGCCAGGCCTTCGGCGATCGCGGTTTTCCCGACGCCGGCCTCACCGACATACAACGGGTTGTTCTTGCGGCGGCGGCACAGCACCTGGATGGTGCGTTCCACCTCGTCCATCCGGCCCACCAGCGGGTCGATTTTGCCATCGCGGGCGCGCTGATTCAGGTCGACGGCGAACTCGTCCAGTGCCTCGGCCTTGGCATCCGCATCGCCGTCCGCTGGCCGGGCTTCGCCGTCGACCGGCTGGCTGTCGCCATCGTCACCCTGGCGGGCAATCCCGTGGGACAGGTAATTGACCACGTCCAGCCGCGCGATGTCCTGCTGGTTGAGGTAGTAGACCGCGTGCGAATCCTTCTCGCCGAAGATCGCCACCAGCACGTTGGCGCCGGTGACCTCCTTGTTGCCCGACGATTGCACGTGGTACACGGCGCGCTGCAGTACGCGTTGGAATCCCAGCGTCGGCTGGGTGTCGCGATCGATCTCGTCGGGCAACACCGAGACCGAGGTCGCGATGGCCTGTTCCAGATCGCCGCGCAGGCGCGGAGCGTCCGCGTCGCACGCCTTGAGCACGGCCTCCGCAGAGGGGTTGTCAAGCAGTGCCAGAAGCAGGTGCTCGACCGTCATGTACTCGTGGCGCGCCTCACGGGCGCGCTTGTAGCACTGGCCGATGCTGAACTCGAGATCCTTGCTGAACATGAAGCGATGCCTCCGAAAAGCTACTGCTACCCAAGATGGGGATGCCAGCCCGCTTTTCCATGCCGGCTATCGGTTACGCCCTCTCCATCGTACATAGCAACGGGTGTTGATTCAGCCTGGAGAATTCGTTGACTTGCGCTACCTTCGATTCGGCCACTTCCCGGGTGAACACACCGCATACGCCACGGCCACGGGTGTGCACGTGGAGCATGATCTGGGTGGCGTTCTCGGCGGTCATCGGGAAGAACCGCATCAGCACCTCGACCACGAAATCCATCGGGGTGTAATCGTCGTTCAGCAGCAACACCGAATACAGCGGTGGGCGGGCGGTTTCGGGCTTGGCGGCCTCGACCATCGTGCCATGGCCATGGTCGTGTTCGTGTTCGGCAGGTCTGGACATGGCCGCATTGTAAATGCTCGCGCCCGCGGTGGGCGGATGGCCGGACGATGGACGCCCGGCCGGAGCACCGGCAAAATGGGCGAAACACCATTGGTTGAATGAATCTTGAGTTATCGCGAAGGCCGCTTCTGGCAACCCGACGTGACCGTGGCCACCGTCGTGGTCCGTGACGGGCAGTTGTTGATGGTCGAGGAAGCTTCCCGCGGACGCTTGGTATTGAACCAGCCTGCCGGGCATCTGGAGCCCGACGAGAGCCTGGAGGACGCCGCGCTGCGCGAGACACGCGAGGAGACCGGCTGGGAGGTGCGTCTGACCTGTTTCATCGGTGCGTATCAGTGGAAAGCGCCACCCGGCCCAGATGGTGGCGAGGGCCGCCATTACCTGCGCTTTGCGTTTGCCGCGGAGCCGGTCGCCCATGATCCCGACCGCAAACTGGATGTCGGTATCGCGCGGGCACTGTGGCTGGCCCCGACCGACCTGCAGAACCAGCTCGACCGCCACCGCAGCCCGTTGGTCTGGCGCGCCGTTGTCGACTACCTGGCTGGCCGCCGTCATCCGCTGTCCCTGGTGCAGCAGCTGGCGTGAGCACTCCCGGCACCATCGTGGGCATGTCCGGCGGTGTCGACTCGTCGGTGGCCGCATTGCTGTTGCGCGATGCCGGTGAACCAATCGCCGGGCTGTTCATGCAGAACTGGGCGGAGGATGGCAGTGGCGACTGCCGGGCCGAGGACGACCGCCGCGATGCGGTCGCGGTATGTGGCCGGCTCGGCATCCCGATCCACTTCCGCGACTTTTCCGGCGCGTACTGGGACGGCGTGTTCGAACATTTCCTTGCCGAGTATGCCGCCGGGCGCACGCCCAATCCCGATGTGCTGTGCAACCGGGAGATCAAGTTCAAGCATTTCCTGGACGCGGCCCGCGACCTGGGTGCGGACTTCATCGCCACTGGACACTACGCCCGTATCACGCGCGATAACGGACGCTGCCAGCTATTGCGTGCGGTAGACAGCAACAAGGACCAGAGCTACTTCCTGCACCAGCTCGGGCAGGCCCAACTGGCGGCCACCCGTTTTCCGCTGGGTGAGCTGGACAAGGCCGACGTGCGGCAGATGGCGCGCGATGCCGGCTTCGCTACCGCCGCCAAGAAGGACTCCACCGGGATCTGTTTCATCGGCGAGCGCGACTTCCGTGAGTTCCTCGGACGCTATATCCCCGCCCGCACCGGCGAGCTGCGCACCCCTGCCGGGCAAATCATCGGCCATCATCCCGGCGTGTTCTACTTCACCCTGGGCCAGCGCGAAGGCCTCAACATCGGTGGCGTACGCGGGTTTGCCCAGGCGCCGTGGTACGTGGTGGGCAAGGACATCGCCAACAACGTGCTGTATGTCGAACAGGGCAGCGACACACCATGGCTGGCGTCGCGGTTGCTATGGTCCGAAGCCGCACACTGGATTGCCGGGAGCGCACCAGCGTCGCGGTTCACCTGCACCGCCCAGACCCGTTATCGCCAGACCGAAGAGGATTGCGAGGTCACGGTAAACGAGGACGGCACCCTGGCGGTTTGCTTTGACCGGCCCCAGCGTGCGGTGACTCCAGGTCAGTCGCTGGTGCTCTACGACGGACAGGTCTGCCTGGGCGGTGCCATCATCGCGACCACTGACGCTCCACTTGAACAACGCCTGAGGGCCAATGCTGCATGACTGATCACCGTGACAACCCCCTTGGCGAACGCGTACTCGCGTTGGCCGGCATGCTCCAGGCGCTGGCCCAGGTGCGCCGCATTGCCGATACCGGCCAATCCAACGCCAACGTGGTCGACACCATGCTCGACTCGGTGTTCCGGATAGATGCCTCAACCACCGAGGAAGTCTATGGCGGTCGCGCGTCGCTGCGTCCGGGGCTGACGTTGCTGCGCGACTATTTTGCCAAGAAGAAAAGCCACGATGAGCACCTGCCCCGGCTGGCGTTGGCCGTAATCCAGCTTGAACGCCGCTTTGTCGCCGACGGTGCCATGGCCCAGCGCGTGCAGCAGGGAATCCTTGTCCAGGCCGAAGCGGCGCAACGGCTTGGCCGTAGTCATCCCGATGTGTTGTCGGGACTGGGAAGCCTGTACGCCGACACCTTCAGCCACCTGCGTCCACGGGTACTGGTGCAGGGCAACCCCCACTACCTGGGCCAGCCCGCCGTCGTCGCCGAAGTGCGCGCGGTGCTGCTTGCCGCGGTGCGCTCGGCCGTGTTGTGGCGGCAGCTGGGCGGCAGCATGTGGGACTTCCTGCTGCGCCGTCGTGACATGGCGGCACAGGTGGAAACGTTGCTGCGCTAGGCGATCATGGCCCGCTCCCAACGGGCCGCCGCAGGCGATAAATAGCGATTTCCGGCATAATAGGAAGATCGTACTGCGGCGGCTGTCCTGGGCGTGATCATTTGCCAAGGGCCTGTCGCGCTGCCCTCCCCCATGTTTTTCCAGCTACGGAGCTCCTCATGGCCGACTCCTTCGCCACACGCGCGCAACTCGACGTCAACGGCAAGTCCTATACCTATTTCAGCCTGCCCGCATTGGGCAAGCGCTTCGATCTGGCAAAGATGCCTTATTCGATGAAGATCCTGCTTGAGAACCTGCTGCGCAACGAAGATGGCGGGATCACTGTCGGCAAAGAGCATATCGAGGCAGTCGCGCAATGGGATCCGGCGGCGGAGACTTCCAGCGAGATCGCCTTCATGCCCGCCCGCGTGGTGCTGCAGGACTTCACCGGCGTGCCCTGCGTGGTCGACCTGGCCGCGATGCGCGATGCCGTCGCCAAGCTGGGGGGAAACCCGAGCCAGATCAACCCGCAGATCCCGTCCGAGCTGGTGATCGACCACTCCGTGCAGGTCGATGTGTATGGCCGTCCCGACGCGCTGGACATCAATGGCCGGATCGAGTTCGAGCGCAACAAGGAGCGCTACGGATTTTTGCGCTGGGGCCAGAAGGCGCTGGAAAACTTCAAGGTCGTGCCGCCCAGCACCGGCATCGTCCACCAGGTCAACCTGGAGAACCTCGCCCGCGTGGTGATGGGCACTGAGGTCACCAACGACCAGGGCGTGACCGAGTTGATGGCGTTCCCGGACACGGTATTTGGTACCGACAGCCACACCACGATGATCAATGGCATCGGTGTGCTGGGTTGGGGTGTTGGCGGTATCGAGGCCGAGGCCGCGATGCTGGGCCAACCGTCCTCGATGCTGATCCCGCAGGTGGTCGGCTTCAAGCTGACCGGCAAGCTGCCCGAGGGCGCAACGGCGACCGACCTGGTGCTGACCGTTACCCAGATGCTGCGCAAGCATGGCGTGGTCGGCAAGTTCGTCGAGTTCTTCGGCGAAGGCCTGCAGAACCTGCCGCTGGCCGACCGCGCCACCATCGGCAACATGTCGCCGGAGTACGGTGCCACCTGCGGTATCTTCCCGATCGATGCCGAGGTGTCGAAGTACCTGCGCCTGTCAGGCCGCAGTGAGGAGCAGATTGCACTGGTGGAGGCCTACGCCAAGGCCCAGGGCTTGTGGCACGAGGTGGGCCAGCCCGAAGCCGAGTATTCCTCGGTGATCGGACTGGACATGTCCGAGGTCAAGCCGTCGCTGGCGGGCCCCAAGCGTCCGCAGGACCGCGTGTTGTTGAGCGACATGCAGGAAAACTTCACCACCAACGTGAAGGGTTTCACCGCCAACCGCGTGGGTTGTGCGGTGGAGGAGTTGAAGGACGAAGGTGGTGCCCAGCCGCAGGCCGAACACCTGGCGGCAAAGCCGATCTCGAATATCCGCCTGGACGACCAGGACCATGCCCTGAGCGATGGCTCGCTGGTGATTGCCGCCATCACCTCGTGCACCAACACGTCCAACCCGGCGGTGATGCTGGGCGCGGGCCTGGTCGCACGCAAGGCGGCGGCCAGGGGTCTGAAGGCCGCGCCCTGGGTCAAGACCTCGATCGGTCCCGGCTCGCGCGTGGTGACCGACTACCTGCAGAAAGCGGGCCTGCTTGAGGACCTGGAAAAAGTTGGCTTCTATGTGGTGGGCTATGGCTGCACCACCTGCATTGGCAACTCCGGTCCGCTGCTTGACGCCGTGTCCAAGGGCATCGCGGAGAACGACCTGGCCGTCGCGGCGGTGTTGTCGGGCAACCGCAACTTTGAAGGTCGTATCCACGCCGAGGTGAAGATGAACTATCTCGCCTCCCCACCGCTGGTCGTCGCCTACGCGATTGCCGGCAGCATCGATCTGGACCTGGTCAATGATTCGCTGGGCAAGGACCAGGACGGCAACGACGTCTACCTGCGCGATATCTGGCCGACCAACCAGGAGATCGGCGACATGATCGCCGCCACGGTCGGTCCCGAGCTGTTCGCGCAGAACTACGCCGACGTGTTCAAGGGCGACGCCCGCTGGAACGAGATCGAGTCGCCCGACGGCGAGTCCTTCGCCTGGGACGAGGCCTCGACCTACATCAAGAACCCGCCGTACTTCGATGGCATGACCATGGATGTGGCCGCGATCGATGACCTGCATGGCGCCCGTGTGATGGGCCTGTTTGGCGACTCGATCACCACCGACCACATCTCACCGGCCGGCGCGATCAAGAAGGACTCGCCTGCGGGGCGCTTCCTGTTGGGACGCGGCGTCGAGCATGCCAATTTCAACAGCTATGGCTCGCGTCGCGGCAACGATGACGTGATGGTTCGTGGCACCTTCGCCAACATCCGCATCAAGAACCTGATGCTGGACGGCGTGGAAGGCGGCTTCACCAGGTACTACGGCACCGACGGCGGCGCTGGCGAGCAGATGGACATCTACGACGCGGCGATGAAGTACAAGGCCGACGGCGTCCCGCTGGTGGTATTTGCTGGCAAGGAATACGGCACCGGCTCCTCGCGTGACTGGGCGGCCAAGGGCACCATCCTGCTGGGCGTAAAGGCGGTCGTGGCGGAGAGCTTCGAGCGCATCCACCGTTCCAACCTGGTTGGCATGGGCGTGCTCCCGCTGCAGTTCAAGAATGGCGAAACCGCACGTACCCACGGCCTGGACGGCTCGGAGGTCATCGACGTGATTGGCCTGCAGGACGGCGCCTCCAAGACCGCTACCGTGGTCGCGAAGAAGGCCGACGGCAGTGAGAAGCGCTTCGAGGTCGACGTGCTGCTGTTGACCCCGAAGGAAACCGAGTACTACCGCAATGGCGGGATCCTGCACTACGTGCTGCGCGACCTGGCTAGAAAGGCTGCATAAGGCCTTTCCGACCTGAAAAAAAGCGGCTTCGGCCGCTTTTTTTTGCTTATCGCTTGAACAGCTCGGCAATCTCCAGCGCGGTCGAATACGGTTCGGGATCATTGCGGTTGCTGAGCAGCACCACCGTCAACCGCTGCTGTGGGTAACGCACGATCACGTTGCGGAAGCCCATGGTCTCGCCGGAATGCCACAGGCTGTCGTCGGTGATGCGCCAGCCGTAGCCGTATTCAACTGCGGGATCATCGGTCGGGGTCACCGCGGTGAAGGCGAGACGGCGTGACTCGTCGCTGAGCAGGCGGTCGTCGTACAGCGCGGCGTCCCATTTGGCGAGGTCGTCGATCGACGAGTAGATGCCGCCATCGCCGAGCACCGCGCTGGTCTGGCTCTTGTCGGTACGGATCCACTGGCCGTCGACTTGGCTGTACCCGAAGGCCCGGTTGGGGACTTCCGGGCCGCCCTGCACGTAGGCCAGGGTGTCGTGCATGCCCAGCGGCAGGAATATCCGCTCGCGCAGGAACGCGGGGTAGTCCAGGCCGGAAGCGCGCTCCACGATCAACGCCAGCAAGGCGTAGCCGCTGTTGCTGTAGCGGTAGTCGGTGCCGGGCTCGAAGTAGGTCTGGTCCTGGCCTTCGAGCAGGCGCAGCACGTCGGCGTCATGGACTTGCCCGGTCGTGTTTTCCGGGATCACGTCTTCGTAGTCGATCAATCCGGAGGTGTGGCTGAGCACGTGATGCAGGGTGATGCCGTCGGCGGCATCCGGCAGCGACGGCAGCCACTGCCGCAACGGGTCGTCGAGGTCGAGCGTGCCGTCCTCGGCCAGCAGCAGGATCGTGGCGGCGGTGAACTGCTTGCTAACGGATGCCAGCCGGTAGTTGGTCGCCGGGCCGGCCTCGGTGCCGCTCTCGAGATCGGACAGGCCGTAGCCGCGTCGCACCACCGGCTGGCCATCCTTGATCACCAGCAGCGATGCGCCGGGCACGTCGCCGTCATAGCGCCCCATCAACTGGTCCGCCGTGGGTTGGGACACGGGTACGTCAAACATCAGCGTCGGGCTCGGTTCCGGTCGCAGCGTGTAATGCCACCACTCCATCGGGTAGTTGGCGAACCCGTGGCGCTCCATCGCCTCACGCAGGCGTTCGCGATTGGCGCGCTGGGCCGGCGTGGCCAAAGACGAGTCGGTGTTGGCGAGCGGGCCGAAGAAGTCGAAACCGGTACCCATGTCGAGCGGTTCGCACGTCTCGCCCTCGCATTGCAGCAGGGTCAGGTCGACCGTCGCGCCGCGGCTGTGTCCGGATACCGCGGCGATGTAGCCGTTCAGCAGGTCGGGCTTGTCCATGTCGGGGTAGTAGTCGGCCTTGTTGCGCACGTCGCCCGGGTCGTTGGCCCAGCGGACGAAGTGCGCGACGGCGCGGGTTGGCCGGTAGCAGTCAAAGATCTTCAGGCGCAGGTCCTGTTGGCGCAGCTCCTGCTCGACCTTTTGCAACGCCTCGGCGACCGGCTCGAGCAGGTAGCAGCGCGGGGCCTGGTAACCGTCGATCGGCACGCCGACGAAGTTCTCACTGCCGGCGTAGCGGATTTCCTGGACCATGTCGGGGACGAGGCTGCGGATATCGACCAGGCCGGCTTCGGCGTGGGTCTGCGCCGGTGACAGCTGCGGCGTCGACGCGGTCGAAGCAGTCGAGGCGGTCGACGCGCAGGCGCCAACGAGCGCCGCCACCAAGGCCGCGGCGGCGAGTCGCAGTAGCGTTCTAGTCACAATCACCGGTGCGTTCAAAAGCGAGGTCCTCATAGTCGGAGCTGAAATCGGCATTCGGATCTACCTTGGCCATCGAGAGCGCGGGCGACGCACCTGCTTCGGCGAAGTCGAGCCAGGCTTCATCCAGACCCGGACCGTCCCACTCGACCAGCAATCGCTCTCCCACTTCCATCACCTGGCCGCGCATGCGCGGCGACTTGACCGCGGTGAAGCGCACGTCACCGTCGCCCTTGCATACCGCAACCTCGCCGAACCAGGGATCGGTGTAACGACCCAAATGGTTGGAAAGCGTCGCGGCCGTGGCCGGGACACGGGCGGAGGTGTCAGGCATCACTGAATCGCCGGCCGACGCCGGTTGGTTGGCGATGCGCGCCGCATAGTCAGCGACCGTAGGATTCTCTTGCGGGGTAGTGAAGTGCTTCAGCAGCACTTGGTTGATCACCGTCCGGGCCTCGCCGGCATTACCGTTCATCAGCACCACGAAGCCGGAATCCGAATCCGGCAACAGGGTCATCACCGAGTACATGCCCGACAGCGTGCCGGTATGCGAGACCGTCCAGGCGCCATCGACATCGGCCAGGCGGAAACCGAACGCGTAGGCGGAGGCATGGGTGTTGTTCCAGTCGCGGCTGCGCTGTGAGATCGGCATCGGCGTGCGCGCTGTCCACATCGCCTTGCGCTGCTCCGGCGACAACCATTGCAGCTGTTGTTCGGTCGGCACCAGCCAGTTCCGTGCCCAGTCGAGCATGTCGCCGACGCTGCAACGGATGCCGCCGGCGGCCGCCGACGTGATCGCCGGGATGATCTCGTCGTCGACCGCGGCCGGAATGTTGCGACCGTCCTCCCGGCGATGTGGCTGGGCGATATTGCCGACCGCCGCGCGATCGATCTCGCCGACCTTGCACCGGTCCAGCCCGAGCGGCTGGAACACCTCGCGCCGGACCATCTCCTCATAGGACGCACCACCCACCGCGGCCGCCACTTCACCGGCGACGACATACAGCAGGTTGTCGTAGGCATAGCCCGAGCGGAAGCCGTAGGCCGGCTTGATGTGGGCCAGGCCATTGATGATGTCGTCGCGATCAAACAGGTTCGGCTGCGGCCACAGCATCAGGTCGCCGCCGCCTTCGGGCAGGCCGCTGTTGTGGACCAGCAGGTCGCGGACCTGCATGTGTTTGGTGACCCACGGGTCGTGCATGCGGAACTGTGGCAGGTGTTTGACCACCGGGTCGTCCCAGCGCAGCTTGCCGGCATCGACCAGACGCGCCAGCACGGCGGCGGTCATCGCCTTGGTGTTGGAGGCGATCTTGAACAGGGTGTCTGGCGTGACCGGTTGACCGGAGCCTTCGGCCAACTCGCCGGCGGTGCGCACGTAGACGACCTGGCCGTCTTCAATGACGCCCACCGCGAGCCCTGGCAACTGATAGCGATCCATCACGGCATCAAAAACGCGGTCGAGCCTCGGGGCCGGATCAGCGACCGGTCTTGCCTCATCCATCGCTGGCGGCGACGAGTCGCCAGTTGCAGTTGCGGCCGGAAACGTCACGGCAGCCAGCAATCCCACAGCCGACAACGCCATCGCCCACCATCGCGAATGACGCACGGACTCAGTCATCCGTGGCCTTCATCCGCTGCGCAACCTGCTCGACCTCGCTCCAGACCCGCAACAGGTTGCCGCCCCAGAGTTGGGCGATCTGTGCTTCGGTGAATCCACGGCGACGCAATCCTTCCGTTACGTTCGCGGTCTCCGAGGCGTCGTTCCACCCGGTGATGCCGCCACCACCATCAAAGTCGGAGGCCAGTCCGACGTGGTCGATGCCGGCGACCTGGACGGCGTGCTGGATGTGATCCAGGTAATCGTCCAGGTCGGCGATCGGAAATTGCTGTTTGATACGTTTGATGCCGGCCTGGTACGCGGGCAGGGATTCGTGCAGCTCACTGTCGAACTCCGCCGCGCCGGCCTGCTCGGCAACTTCCGCCTGCAGTGCGTCCTCGGCCGCCGCACGTGCGGGGTCGGACTTCAGGAAGTAGGTGTAGGCGACGATGTCGGCGACGCCATCATGGTCGGCGATGGCCCGCAACTGGGCATCGTCCAGGTTGCGCGGGTTGTCGGCCAGCGCGTTGACTGCGGAGTGGGATGCAATTACCGGCGCGGTCGATGCCGCCAGCACGTCGCGCACGCAGGCATCCGAGGTGTGGGACACATCGACCATGACCCCCAACTGGTTGGCGCGTTGCACCACCGAGCGCCCGAAGGTGCTCAAGCCCACGTCCCCGGGCGGCGCATCGCCGAACTCCGGACGCCCACTGGAACTGGTACAGATGGCGTTGTGGCCGACGTGGGTCAAACCGAGATAACGCGCCCCACGTGCATATGCTGCGTCGAGGTTGTCGAGGTCATCACCCAACGAGTAGCCATTCTCGATGCCGATCATCGCCGACAGCAGTCCGTCGGCTTTGTGCTGGCGCACCTGTTCGGGCGTGGTCGCCAGGGCGATGCGGTCGGGATACCGCTCCAGCATCATCTCGATCGCCGAGTACTTGCGCTCCGCCTGCGCCATGGCGTCGGCATAGCCGGCGTCGGTCAATGGCCCCTGCTCGGTATAGATAACGAAGAACGCCGCATCCAGGCCGCCACGTTCCATCTTGCCCAGGTCGACCCGCAGCTCGGTGTCGGTGCCGACGTCGAAGCGCGGGTCGCGCATGTAGTCCAGCGGGATATCGACGTGGGTGTCGATGGTCAGCGGACCGGGTAACGCGGTAAGGACGGGCTGCTGAGCGCAGCCCGCAAGTGAGACGGCCAGCGCCGCGCAAACTATGCCAATACGAGTATTCATGTATTCCTTCCGGCCTCGGCCGGGCGTTTGCCGATGCTTACTTGTCCGCAAGCATGGCCAAATCATTGGTGGCCTTGAGCGGATGGCGGCCCGACAAGCGGGCCGCCGATTGGGGCGTGACTCAGAATACGTAGGTCACGACCAACTGCGCGTAACGCGGCGACTGCCAGCCAAGCGCTTCCCCGAAGTACGGCATTTCGTTGCCGGGGGTGCTTTCGTAGCGGGAATGCACCCGGGTTGCGGTCTGGCTGTTCAACAGGTTGAAGACGGAGAAGCGTGCCTTCAGGTCAACGTTTTCCGACGGCAGCGTCCAGGTCACGCTGGCACCCAGGTTGGTGACCCAGGGCATCCGGCCGAATGCACCCTGCTCGGTGAACACCAGTTCCCGCGTCTGCCAGTCGTCACAGTTCGCCACGCACAGCCAGCCAGAACCGCCGCCGCTGTATTCACCGGGCCCGCCGGCACTGCGATCATCGTTGGGCCAGCGCACGCCGAAAGCGGTGATTGGACCGCCGGACCGTGAGGACAGTGTGCCGCCAAAGCTCCACATCTCATTGAGCTTGTAGCTGCCGCGCAGTTTGATCTGGTGACGGGAGTCGTTGAACAGGACGCCGTAACGCTCGTTGACGGCCGGGTGGTCGAAGTACTGCACCAGGTTGGTGTCGTTGTAGCCGGTGTCAGAGTTGACCGGTCCTTCGATATTGCCCTCGGACTTGGACCACAGGTAGCTGGCATTGAATGCCCACTTGTCGTCCCAGGCGCGGTCCAGCTGGAATTCCAGGGCCTTGTATGTGCGCTTGGGCTTGCTGTAACCCATGATGGCGCCGCTGCCGAGCGCCATATAGCCGTCCTTGGAGCTGTCGAATTCAACCCACTCCTCCGTGTCCGGGCACCACAGGGTATTGCTTTCGCCGGGATTGATGATGGGCCAGTCACCGGAATACCAAGGGCATCCTTCTACATGATTGATGCGTGCGTCTTCCACGGCGCGGGTCATCTCACGGTAGGTGGCGCTGACGCCATACGACCACGCGTTGTCGATCGCCTGCTGGAAGCCCAGGATGAACTCGTCCTGGAATACCTGCTTCAGATCGCGGCTGACTGCCGTGCGGACGTCGTCGGGCGCGGGAACGTTGCCATCGGTGTTGACCGCACCGAGCTGGGCGCCAATGTCCGGGAACAGATAGGTGCCACCGGTGACCGGGTCGGTACGTTCGACCCATCCATTGAGCTCGTAGTAGGTATGCTCATCGGTGGATCCGCCGCCGAAATAGTCGGTGAGCTTGTTGGTAAGTGGGGTGTAGTAGCGGCCCGCGTTACCGAACACCTTGGTCCTGCCGTCGCCCTGGACGTCCCAGCTGAAGCCCAGGCGTGGCGAGATCATGTCGCTGAAATCGGCCTTGGCGAAGGTCGCGCCCGAAGCCAGCGTGTTCTCGAACTTGTCGGCGCGCACACCGATGTTCAGCAGCAGGTTGGGGGTGACATTCCAGTTGTCTTCCACGTAGATCGCCTGCACCTTGGTCGAGACCGGGGCGCCGGTGATGTAATGACGCGCGTCGATGATCCGAGTGACGCCACCGGGAATCACCGCGCCATTGGGAAGCACTCCACCTGGTGTAGCGGCTTGCGCCTGATAGCTCACGCCGTCGCCCGGATACACCCTGGAACTGTTGGAGTCCGAGACTTCCTGGTCGACGCCGAAGCGCAGCAGGTGGTCGCCCATCGTCCACTCGAAGTCCAGGCGCGCTGCTTCGCGCTTGTCGAACCGGCTACTGATGCTGCTGTTGCTCGGGTGGCAGCCTTCCCGCGTGGTTTCCGGACCGAACGCGTCGGTGTAGCCGCCAGTCCGCGTAACGATGCTGCAGCCCCCGTCCCATGGACTACCGCCGGTGGCGCTACGCTCGTTCACGCCATACATCGCCTTGGCGACGAAATTCTGGCCGAAGTGCCCGGTATAGGTGGCCGACCAGTTGTCGCCGCCGGAGCCGTCATGGCTTTCACCAGCTTTTGCGCCACGCGTGGCGCTATCCCAGTCGTAATCATAGTTGCTGGTCGCCGATTCGGCTTTGTCGGAGAAGGCCAGCAGTTCCAGCGAGTGATTGTCATTGATCTGCCAATCGAGCTTGCCGCCCCAGAAGTCGTTGTTGCTGTCGGTGTACCAGGCCTCGATCGTGTCGATGTCCCTCGGATTGCTGTCGCGCTGTTCGTACATCGCGAAGAAGAACAACTTGTCCTGCACCAGGGCGCCGGATGCCCAGACGTTGGCCTTGTAGAACGACCCGTCGTCGCGGCTCATGCGGTCGACCTCAACGAGGGTGCCGTCTTTGTGGAACCGGTCCCTCCTCGAGGATGTCCAGGCCGCCGGTTCCATCGTCACCTCGGCGCCGGCCTTGAACTCGTTGCCGCCGGAGCGGGTCACGGCATTGATGACGCCGCCGGTGCTACGGCCGAATTCCGCCGAATAACCGCCGGTCTTGACCTGGAACTCATCATAGAACCCGAAGGGGACCGATGAAAATCCCTGACGGCGATAGGGGTCGGTAACGTTCAGCCCGTTGATGTAGGCGACGTTCTCCGCCACCGACGAGCCACCGAAGGACAGACCGCCGAAGCTGGCGCCCGATGCAACCACGCCCGGCGCCAATAGCGCGACGGCACCCAGGCTCTGGTCCACCGGCAGCCGCGCAAGCTCCTCGCGGGTGACGTTGGTGGAGGACTCGGTGGAATTGACGTCCACGCGGTTGACCACTCTGGAACCGATCACCTGCACGGCGGCCAGGTTCACCGTGCCACCGCTGCCCAGGTTGACGGTCGTGGTGCCACCCAGGGAAACAGTGACGGAAACCGGGGCGCCCGACCCGGCGGTCAAGGTGTACTGGCCCGGAGACAACTGGCCGATGCGATAGCTGCCGTCCGCGCTCGCCGTCGCGGAGCGCGCCGACCCTGTCGAGGTGTTGGTGATAGTGACTTGGGTGCCTGCTTCGGCACTACCCGCCACGGCACCAGTGACGCTCTGGGCCATGGCCACCGGAGCCAATGACGCCAGGCAAAGACCCAACGCGGCTACTAGTACTTTTGTTCGCAACACTTTCTTGTTATTCATGACCCCTCCGGCAAAAAGTTGTTTGTCAGGCGTATCTACGGGTTTGCATCAGGTTGCGGCAGCAACTGTGCTTCAAAGCTGTAATCCCACTGGTCGAAGTACAGATTGCCTCCGCTCCACTCGACCTCTCCCCTTTGTGAGTCGACCGTTTCGGAGCGGAAAAACTGTTTCTCGGGATAGAAATCACCGCCGAAATCGTCATTGAAGGCGATCCGGTAGGCATCCAGGCCACCGAGGTAGAACCACTCCAGGCTGTTGCCCTGGTCGTCGACGGCGCCCTGCAATCGCCCCGTCGTCACGTCCATCGGCACCCAGCCATAAGGGGCCAGATACAGCTGGCCCCAGTCGTGCAGGTTCCAGTAGTCGTCGTCGGGGCCTTCGCCACCTTCGAACACCATCCCCGATTGCCAGCGCGCCGGAATCCCGTTGAGCCGCAGCAGGCTGATCAGCAACAGCGTCTGTTGCCCGCAATCGGCATGGCCTGCGTGCAGCGCGTAATCGCTGATGTTGGAAATGGTCGAGTATTCGCGTGCACCGGCCCAGGGAATCTCGTCGACGGCAGCAAACAGCTTCCGGGCGATCCGGTACGGGTTGGTCTCGTCGCCAACGACCTTGTGCGAGAACTCGCGCAAGGCGGGGGTGAACACGATGTGCGGGGGGCGCTCACCCAGGCTTGCTGCCAGCTCGGTCGTTGCAGGCGCTGGCTGGACCTGGTCAGGGTCGACCGCGTGGTACTGCGCGTACAAGGTGAGCTCGTAGCTGATCGAGAAATTCGTCGGCTCCCCGGCCCGTGCGGGCCTTTCCAGGTAGACGGTGCGTTGGGCAACCGAATCGGGAGCGATGACCGCGTCGTCGGGCTCACTGTCCAGCAGGTCGATGGCTTCCTGCTGACCGGCAATCGCGCGTGGAAACGGGATCCAGGCACGAACCATCTCATCGGCTGGGACGGTATCGGCGGGCACGCTCAGTTTCTGGGTTACCCGTACCCGGCGTGGCAGCACGCTGGTCTGGTTGCTGGCCTGCGCCTGGGCACGAATGGCCGCGTGATGGGCGTTGGCCGACTCCATCGGGCCTTCGCTGAAAGGCTTGGGATTGGCGCGGCGCGCAGCCGCCTGGTCACTGAGCCGGAACAGGTTTGGCACCGCGCGGTCGAAGTACCAAGTCTCTGCGTCGATGACGCGGTGTTCAATCAGGTTGGCCTGCTTCCAGCGTGCGAACTCATCGGCTTGCAGGTCGGGTATCTGCTTGCGGAGGCGCTCCAGTACTTCCTCCTCCTGCAGATGGAAGTCGATCAGGATGCGACGCATGCGCTCGCGTTCAAATCGCAACGCCTGCTCGGCGCCGGCGTCAATGGAGTCGTCCCGCAGCGCTGCGACGATGGCGGCCTCGGCCTCGCGGAAGTGACCGTCGTCGACCATGGCGATGACCGCGGGCAATGCTGGTTCATCCTGCGCTGGTTTATCCGGCGCCTCGGCGGCGACACCCAGCATGGGGAACACCACCAGCAAGGCGAACAGCACGGCTCCCAACCACGGCCCACAGGCTTGCTCACGGCCTCGCTCCGTGCTGGTTGACGCGCGCTTGTTCAGAACCTGACCCATCCCTCGAACCCCTCCTGCTTGACCCCCATGGAGAGCTGTTTAGCACGGCCCCCACCGATAAGCAATAATATATTCTCGACTATCGTGATATAAGAATGATGTATTCCGCAGTGCACAATAAGCGTTTGACGCGATCATTCCGACCCATTCACCCCGACAAGCCCATGAAGGTATGACGATGCGATTGCAGTCCCTTTCCCTCGCGCTCGGCGTCGCCATCGCGCTTGCTGCTTGCCCGTTGCCGGCACGCGAGGTTCACGCGCCAGCGGTTGCGCCGATGACCGACGGCATCCCGGCCCACGGTGTAATCGGGGTTGAGGACGCCTACCTGGCCCCCGGGTTCTGGGTCGCACGAATGGATCATCCCGACCGGGTACTGGGGGAACTCGATGCGATCAGCGCCCAGAACGATCGTTTGTTCAAGCTCGACCCGTCGATGCATGATTTGCGCGCCCTGCCCCCGAATCTGGACCAGGCGACGGTGCGCGGCTGGATCGATGCCATATCGACCGCCCCGACCACGAGCCGCTGGGATGTCGACGGCGTTCCGGTTGCCCCCGCGACGCTGGAGGCGATGGTCGACAACCTCGCACTGGAGGCCATCGCGGAATCACAACCGACCCGTTATGGACTGGTCGTCCATCGTGCCGCATTGCGCGGCTTTCCCACCGCGCAGCGGATGTTCAGCCGCCAGGGTGATACCGATATCGATCGGCTGCAGGAGAGTGCGCTGTTCCCTGGCACGCCGGTGGTGATCGCCCACCAGAGCGCCGATGGCGACTGGCTGTTCGTCGTCAGCCCGCGCTACGCGGCGTGGATCGAGAAGCGCCAGGTCGCCGAAGGCACTGCCGCGGACGTGTTTGCTTATGTCGATGACACGCCGTACCGGGTTATCACCGGCGGCACCGAGCACACCGTTTTCACCCGCGAGGAGCCGCGGGTGTCCCGGCTGCAACTCGACATGGGGATTCGTTTGCCAGTGGCGGACGTGCCGCTGGACCAGTCGGTGAATGGCCAGCACCCGTACACCGCCCATGTGCTTCGCCTGCCGGTCCGCGACCCCGACGGCACGCTGGCGTTCTCCCCTGCACTGCTGCCAAAACGCGCCGACAGCGCCGCGGATTACCTGCCTTTGACTCCGGCCAACCTGGTTCGGCAGGGCTTCAAGTTCCTGGGTGAGCGCTATGGCTGGGGACACGCCTACGGCACGCGCGATTGCAGCGGATTCGTGTCCGAGATCTACCGCAGCATGGGGGTGAAGTTGCCGCGCAACACCAGCGCGCAAGCCGTCAGCCCGGCGTTGCATCACGTGCTGTTCGACCAGGATGACAACCGCGCCGCGCGCATGGCCGCGGTGGCGGAACTGCAGGTCGGCGACCTGGTCTACATCCCCGGTCACGTGATGATGATGATCGGCCGCATCGACGGCGCGCCTTACATGATTCATGACACTCACGGCGGCAGCTACCTGGGCGCCGACGGCACATTGCAGTCGATGGCCCTCAACGGCGTGTCGGTAACCCCGCTGCTGCCGATGATGTTCAACAAAAACCAGGATTACGTCGACCGCATCACCAGCATCGTGCGTCCCCAGGACGTGCGCGGCGAACTGGTGCCGTCGCCGAAAACGAAAACCCACTGACCGGAACCAGGGCACGAACCCCATGAAGATCACTGAAATAAAGTTCGGCATGCTCCGAGTACCGCTGAAGACCCCGTTCAAGACCGCCTTGCGTACCGTGGAGCAAGTCGAGGACATCGTGGTGATGGTGCACACCGACACCGGCCATGTCGGCTACGGCGAGGCGCCCGCGACGGCGGTGATCACCGGCGACACGCACGGCTCGATCGTGGACGCGATCCGCCATTACATCTCCCCGCGTGTGATAGGTGAGGACATCGCCGACCTCAACCGGATCACCCGCCTGATCCAGACCGCGATGGAGAAGAATTCCAGCGCGAAGGCGGCGGTGGAGATCGCCATCTACGACCTGTTCGGCCAGCTCTACAATGCCCCGCTGTACAAGATGCTCGGCGGCGGTGATCCGGTGATCACCACCGACATCACCGTCAGCGTCGACACCATCGACAAGATGGTCGCCGACTCCATCAGCGCGGTCGAGCGCGGTTTCGACTCGCTGAAGATCAAGGTGGGCAAGGACATCGGCGTCGACATCGAACGGATCAAGGCGATCTACGCCGCGGTCGAGAACCGCGCCCTGCTGCGACTGGATGCCAATCAGGGGTGGACCGCCAAGGAGGCTGTGTACGCGATCCGCGGCCTGGAAGATGCGGGCGTGCGGCTGGAGTTGGTCGAGCAACCGGTCAAGGCTCGCGACTTGGAGGGGATGCGCTATGTCACCGAACGCGTGCACACGCCGATCATGGCCGATGAAAGCGTGTTCGGACCGATGGAGGTGATCAAGCTGATCAACATGCGCGCGGCCGACATCATCAATATCAAGCTGATGAAGACCGGCGGCATCTCCAATGCCATCCGCATCGCCGATATCGCCGCGATGCATCAGATCCAGTGCATGATCGGCTGCATGTTGGAAACCAGCATCAGCGTGGCGGCGGCGGTGCATGTTGCCGTGGCCAAGGCCGACGTGATCACCAAGGTCGACCTGGACGGCCCGTCGCTGTGCCTGTTCAACCCGGTCGAGGGTGGCGTGATCTTCAACGAGTCGGAAATATCGATCACCGATGCACCCGGGCTGGGGATCCGTGAAATCCGCGGAATGGAGCCGATTGGCAGCGATGTCGTGGCGGCCTGAGCCGTGTCCGCCCTGCTGAAGATTCGTGCCGAGCGCGACCAGATGTCGGCGATCGAGCGTCGCATTGCCGACTTTGTCCTCGACAACGCGCAGCTGCTGCGTGATTACTCTTCCCAGCAGATCGCCAACGCACTGGGGATCAGCCAGTCCAGCGTGGTCAAGTTTTGCCAGAAGCTGGGGTTCAAGGGTTATCCGGACCTGAAGTATTCAGTCGGCGAAGCCATCGTCCGGGCCAGCAATGGCGACAACCAGGTTGATGACCAGGGGAGCGACGCCGATCCCGACGGCTCGGCAGCGGGCGACTTGTGGCAGCGCAAGACCGAAGCGGAGCAGGAAACCCGCTCGATCAATCCGCCGCAATCGGTTGCCGCGGTGGCTACCGCAATAGCGGCCGCGGCCGAGGGTGGCAAGGTTTTCCTGATCGGATTGGGCGCCGACGATATCCGCGCTCGCGCGTTCGCCCTCAAGCTCTCCCTGCTGGGGATCCTTGCCGTACACAATTTTGACCCAGCCCACATGGCTGCCAGCGTTTCCGCCGCCACGCCCGGTGATGTGCTGCTGGTGCTTTCCGAGCATGGAAAGGCAGCGCCGCTATGCCATCTGGCCCGTTGTTTTCGTGAGCGCCGAGGCACCGTTATCTCGGTAACCCGGCATACCTCCAATACGTTGCGGGCGTATGCCGACCTGAGCCTGCTGGTATCTGCGCACGATGATCGCGTGCACATCCAGCCCCTGCTCTATCAGTCGGCATTGCAGCACCTGCTGGACCGCGTGTTCGTGCTGTTGTGCGAAAGCGGCCGTGAAGAACAGCTACAAGCCAACCTGGAACAGATTCAACCGCTGCTGGAACTTTGACCCCCGTCATGCTCCAATCTTTGGACGACCAGTACCAACAACGCAGTGCAGACAAGGGGATCGCGATGAGTGTCGAACGTCCGTGGCTTGACCAGTATCCAGCCGGGGTTCCCGAGCAGATCGATGTTGACGAATATCCATCGATCGTTGCGGTACTGGAAAACGCCATTGCCAATTTCCGCGATCGCCCCGCGTTCGCCAACTTTGGCAAGACGCTCACCTACGCCGAGATCGACACCCTGAGCGCACAGTTTGCCGCCTACCTGCTGGGCGAGCTGAAGCTCAGGAAGGGCGACCGCGTGGCGATCATGATGCCCAACTGCCTGCAATACCCGATCGCGACCTTTGGCGTGCTGCGGGCCGGATTGACCGTGGTCAATACCAACCCCATGTACACCGCGCGCGAGCTCCGCCATCAGCTGGTGGACTCGGGTGCAACGGTGCTGCTGGTGCTGGACAACTTTGGCGACACCGTCGAGGAAGTGCTGAGCGACACCAAGATCACGACCGTCATCACCACCGGCCTGGGCGACATGCTTGGCCCAAAGGGGGTAATGGTCAATTTCGTGCTCAGGTACATCAAGAAAATGGTGCCCGAGTTCAACATCCCCGGCGCGGTGCGGTTCGCCACGACCCTGAAGCTGGGCCAGAAGCACCCCCTGCCGAAGATCGAAGTACAGTCCGGCGACATCGCCTTCCTGCAATACACCGGTGGCACCACCGGCGTGGCCAAGGGCGCAATGCTGACCCATCGCAACCTGGTGGCGAACATGCAGCAGGCCGCTGCGTGGGTCGGAACCAACGTGGTACCGGGCCAGGAAGTCATCATCACCGCGTTGCCGCTTTACCATATCTTCGCGCTGACGGCGAACGGACTGGTGTTCATGAAGTTCGGTGGCTTGAACTACATGATTACCAACCCGCGTGACATGCCCGGCTTCGTCAAGGAGCTCAAGAAGGTATCGTTTACGGCCATCACCGGCGTCAACACGCTGTTCAACGGCTTGCTCAATACGCCGGGTTTCGATGAGGTCGATTTCTCCAAGCTTCGCCTCACCCTTGCTGGCGGCATGGCGGCGCAGCGTTCTGTCGCCGAGCGTTGGAAGAAGACCACCGGATGCACCTTGATCGAAGCCTACGGGTTGACCGAGACCTCCCCGGCGGCCTGCATCAATCCGATGGACCTGAGTGAATTCAACGGCGCGATCGGCCTGCCGATCCCGTCCACCGACGCCTCCATCAAGGACGAAGACGGCAACACCCTGGCCACCGGCGAGATCGGCGAGTTGTGTATCAAGGGCCCGCAAGTGATGAAGGGCTACTGGCAGCTGCCAGAGGAAACGGCCAAGGTGCTCGACGCCGACGGCTGGCTGCATACCGGCGATATCGCAAAGATGGACGAGAAGGGGTTCTTCTACATCGTCGACCGCAAGAAAGACATGATCCTGGTCTCAGGCTTCAACGTGTACCCGAACGAGATCGAGGACGTGGTTGCGATGATGCCCGGCGTACTCGAAGTGGCTGCGATCGGCGTGCCCGATGAGCACTCCGGCGAGGTCGTCAAGCTGGTCGTGGTGAAAAAGGACCCGTCGCTGACCGCCGAGCAGATCACCGCCTACGCACGCGAGAACCTGACCGGCTACAAACGGCCCAAGGTGATCGAGTTCCGCACCGAATTGCCCAAGTCCAACGTCGGCAAGATCCTGCGCCGCGAGCTGCGCGACGAGCCGACCGAGTGATCGACTGATTCAAAATCGCGACTGTCCAGTCCCCTCTAGATGAGGGGATTTTTTTGCCTGTTCACCCCTCCGGTCGCATATACGGAAACAACAACACGTCGCGGATTGACGACGAGCCGGTCAGCAACATCACCAGCCGGTCGATACCCACGCCCAGACCACCAGTGGGCGGCAAGCCGATCTCCAGCGCGCGGATGTAGTCGGCATCGAAATGCATCGCCTCGTCGTCACCGCCCTCCTTCGCCTCGACCTGCGCCAGGAAGCGTGCCACCTGATCTTCGGGGTCGTTGAGTTCGGAAAAGCCGTTCGCCAATTCCTTGCCACCCACGAACAGCTCGAAACGGTCGGTCATGCCCGCATCGTCATCGCTGGCGCGGGCCAGTGGACTGACCTCGACCGGATGCCGGGTGATGAAGGTCGGCTGGACCAGGGTGTGCTCGACGGTCTTCTCGAAGATCTCCAGTAGCAGCTTGCCCCAGCCATAGCCGGGCTTGACCGCGACATTCAACCGCGTGCAATGGGCGCGCATCGCGTCGATGTCACGCAGCTCCTCGCACCTGATCTCGGGATTGTGCTCCAGCACCGCGTCGCTCATCGTCCAGCGCCGGAACGCCGGGCCGATGTCGATTGACTGCCCATCCCATTCCAACTGGGTGGTCCCGAGCACGGACGTCGCGATGTCGCGGATCAGGGCTTCGGTCAGGTCCATGACCTCGTTGTAGCTCGCATAGGCTTCGTACAACTCGAGCATGGTGAACTCGGGGTTGTGCCGGGTTGACACGCCCTCGTTGCGGAAGTTGCGGTTGATCTCGTACACCCGCTCCAGCCCGCCGACCACCAGCCGTTTGAGGTACAACTCGGGCGCGACGCGCAGGTACAGGTCAAGATCCAGCGCGTTGTGATGGGTCGTGAACGGCTTGGCCGTGGCGCCACCGGGGATGTAATGCATCATCGGCGTCTCGACCTCGAGAAAGCGCCGGCTGTCGAGCCACTCGCGCATCGCGCGGATGATCTTGCTTCGCTTGACGAACACCTCGCGCGCCTCGGGCGAGACGATCAAATCGACATACCGCTGGCGATAGCGTTGTTCCACGTCGGCCAGGCCATGGAACTTGTCGGGCAACGGGCGCAACGACTTGGTCAGCAGGCGCAACTGGTCGACCTTGACCGACAGCTCGCCGGTGCGGGTACGGGTCAGGACGCCATGCGCGCCGATGATGTCGCCGACATCCCAGCCCTTGAATGCGGTGTAGGTATCGCCCAACACATTGGCTTGCAGAAACAGTTGCAGCCGTCCGGACTCGTCCTGGATCTGCACGAAGCTGGCCTTGCCCATCACGCGCTTGAGCATCAGCCTGCCGGCGACGACGACGCGATGACCCTTGGCTTCCAGCGCCTCGGCGGTCCACTGCCCGGCATCGGCATACTCCGCCTGCAGGTCGCCGGCATAGTCCGCACGACGGAAGTCGTTCGGGAACGCTACCCCCTGCCCGCGTAGCGTGGTCAATTTCGCGCGGCGCTCGGCAATGAGCTTGTTCTCGTCCGGCCGGCTTTCGTCGGCCTGGTGATTTCCATCGTGGGGCATGGCGGTGTCGGTCATGGTCATTTCAAGTTACGGATAAGGGAGCTTGCAGGCAGGCAAACACTATCTCGCGTCGCTGCGTTTGGCGCCGACTTCGAGCCCCGCCTTCAGGCTGGCCGAGACAAACTCGTCCAGGTCACCGTCAAGTACGTTCTGGGTGTCGCTGCGTTCCACGCCGGTGCGCAGGTCCTTGATCCGGCTCTGGTCAAGCACGTAATTGCGGATCTGGCTGCCCCAGCCGATATCGGACTTGGTGGCCTCCACCGCATCGCGTACCGCATTGCGCTTCTGGATTTCCAACTCGTACAACTTGGCCGACAGCATCTTCATTGCACGGTCGCGGTTGGCGTGCTGGCTGCGTTCGGTCTGGCAGGCGGCCACGGTTCCGGTGGGCACGTGGGTGATGCGCACCGCCGACTCGGTCTTGTTGACGTGCTGTCCACCGGCGCCGGAGGAGCGATACACGTCGGTCTTGAGGTCGGCCGGGTTGATGTCGATCTCGATGTTGTCGTCGACTTCCGGCGACACGAACACCGAGGTAAAACTGGTGTGGCGGCGGTTGTCGGAATCGAATGGCGATTTGCGCACCAGACGGTGCACGCCGGTCTCGGTCTTCAACCAGCCGTAGGCGAAGTCGCCTTCGACCCGGAACGTTGCCGACTTCACCCCAGCGACATCGCCGCCGCTGACCTCCATCAGCTCCGCCTTCCACCCGCGCGACTCGGCCCAGCGCAGATACATGCGCAGCAGGATCTCGGCCCAATCCTGGGCTTCGGTACCGCCGGCGCCGGCCTGGATGTCGACGAATGCGGCGGCGTTGTCCATCTCCCCGGAGAACATGCGGTGGAACTCGAGCTCATCGACATCCTTGGCGCAGGCTTCGATGTCCTCAATCACCGCCTGGGCGGTGTCGTCATCGCCTTCCAGCTCCGCCAGCTCCAGCAGTTCTTCCGCGCCGGTCACGCTTTCGGTCAGGTGGCGGATGCCGTTGACGACCTTGTCCAGCGACGCGCGCTCGCGACCCAGTGCCTGGGCACGCTCGGCATCGTTCCAGACATCGGGGCTTTCCAGCTCCCGGTTTACTTCTTCAAGACGCTCGACCTTGGTGTCGAAGTCAAAGATACCCCCTGAGCGCATCCAGCCGATCCTTGAGATCGACGATGCGCTCGTGGACGGGATTCAGTTCGATCATGTCCGTGATTTCATTGCAAAAGATGACCGCCAATTCTAGCAGGCGCGAGGCTTGCCGGCGCTTGGGGCTATCCAACGCTCAAGTGGCCATCAAGTCCCGGTACCGGGGTCGAGCCGCTCTCTGAGTGTCTGGCGATAACGACGACTGCACGGCAGCGGCGCACCGTTTTTGAGGTGTACCCGCGCGTCCCCGCTATCGAGCGGTTCGATCGAGGCGATCTGGTTGAAATTTACGATGTAACTGCGGTGGATACGCACGAACCGCGTGGAGTCAAGTTTCGACTCGATGCCGGCAATGGTGCTGCGTAGCGGGTAGTCGCGTCCGTCCAAATGCAGATTGACGTAGTTGCCCGAAGCCTGCAGCCACTCCACGTCCGCCGCGGCGATCAGGAATTCCCGACCGAGCTTCCGCACCAGGAAGCGTTCGGGTCGCTCGACCGGCTCCACCGCGAGTCCGCCGTCGGGTACATCCAGCACGCTGGCCTCACCTTGCAATCGCAATACCAGCAACCGGTAGCCGTGGATCAACAACACCATGCCGATAAAGGTACGGACATCCTTGGAGTACTCGTAAAGCAATTCGGCCGGCCAGTTGCCGAAGTCGTAACTGAAGCCTTGGGTGAGATACACCAGTTTTCGAACCGCCACCATGCCCGCAACATGCAACACCGACCAGACGACACTGGCGGGAAGATACCACGCAAGGTGGCGGCGCCAGGTGTCCAGGTGCAGTGGCCAACGCCGGGTGAACCAGAGCAGCGCCGGCACCAGTGCCAACTGCAGCAACCCGCTGCTCCATGACCACGTCAGCGGCTCCCACCAGTCCAGCGCCAACTCCAGTCGCTGGTAATCGGCCCATTTCGCGTAGCTGCCGCCCAGTGCGCCCAGGCAGCAGCTCACGACCCAGTAGCCGATCTCGAATGGTCGGCGGTGAGCGAGATACCGTTCGGCTGAGCTCAAAGTGTTGGCGGAGGCATCCTGCATCCGCGCATCATACGGAACCACCGCGCCGGCACGCCGCGGTTCGTCCCTGTAGTCCACTGTTGGTCACAAACCCCGCGCGATCAATCACTTGCCGACGGCTTGGCGGTTGTCCTGCGGATACGGTTGGTGGACTCGATAGCGGACTCTCGCATGCCTCGCCGACACGACATCGACGCCTTGCGCGTCATCGCCTTTACCATCCTGATCCTCTACCACGTCAGCGGCGTGTATCAGGTCGATGCGGATTTCCACATCGTCAGCAGTTACCAGAACCAATGGCTGGACTACGTCCGGATCGTGTTCAACCGCTGGCGCATGCCGTTGCTGTTCGCAATTTCCGGTGTTGCCATAGGTCTTTCGTTTCCGGGCAAGAACCCACTCCGGTTCGCACTGCTGCGGACCTGGCGGCTGTTGCTGCCACTGACGTTTGGCATGCTGTTCATCGTATCGGTCCAGGCGTATTGCGAAGGTGTCAGCAAAGGCACATTGGCACCCGGCTTCTGGAACTTCCAATGGCGTTACCTGCAAGTGCGACCCTGGCCAGAAGGGACGTTCACCGGAGCGTCGCATGGGATCACCTGGAACCATCTGTGGTACCTGGCCTACCTGTGGGTATACACATTGATCCTGGTGACGCTCGCGCCGGTGCTGCGGTCCAGCCACGGCGAGCGGACGTTGGCCTGGCTGGGTCGTCCGCGCCATGGACTGTTGCTGTTGGCACCTGCTGCCCTGTTTTTCGCGTACCTGTTGGTGTTGAAGCCCCGGTTTCCGGAGAACCACGCGCTCGTTGGGGACTGGTACCTGCATGCCGAATATTTTTCGGTATTTCTGCTTGGTTACATCATTGCCGACCAATCGGCGCTCTGGCAGCGACTGGCACAATTGCGGTGGCCGATGACGAGACTGGCCATCGCCGCGATCCTGGTGGAGTTGGCGTTGAAAGCGGCCAGCCAATACTTGCCGGCTGGGGAAATCCCGGCTGCGCTCCAACCTCTGCCGTGGGGCTTGATCGAACGCGCCGCACGCGCCTTGTACATGTGGACGGCTCTACTGGCGATCTTCGGCTGGGGCCATGCGTACCTGAATCGCCCGATGCGCTGGCTGCCGTACGCCACCGAAGCCGTCTACCCCTGGTACATCCTGCACCAGAGCCTGATCGTGCTGGCTGCGTACTGGCTGATCCCGCTGAGGCTCGGGCCCTGGCTGGAGCCGATCCTGGTCATCCTGTCGACGATCGCCGGATGCCTGGTACTGCACGAGTTCGTGATCCGACGCACGGCCGTGTTGCGGCCGCTGTTCGGCCTCAAACGGCCACCGATATCGCTCAAGCGGCTTCGCGGTGCACCACGACCAATTGGATAGCGTCGCCGCCGCGGTAGTCGTCGGCTTCCAGCCGGTAGGCGATGCGGACTCGTGCAGACGGCGGCTCGCCGGTCCAGCCGCCAAACTCGATGGCGTTCAGGCGCGTGCGTCCGAGACCGAGTTCCAGTTTTAGGTGGCGCTCGCCGACCACGCGCCAACGCAGCACGTCAAATTCGCCATCGAACTGCGGCTCGGCAAAGCCCTGCCCCCAGGGCCCGCCATCACGCAGTGCGTCGGCACTACGACGGGTGAACTCGTCGCTCGCCAATTCGCCGTCGCTGAGGATCTCGGATTGCAGCAGTTCGGCATCCAGGGTCGCGGCGACGCAGTCGCGGAATGCCTGCGCGAACGCCTTCATCGATGCGGCCGGCAATGACAGGCCGGCCGCCATTGCGTGACCGCCGAAGCGCTCGACCAGACCGGGGTGGCGCGCATTGACCATCGCCAGTGCGTCACGGATATGGAAGCCGGGAATCGAGCGCGCCGAGCCGCGCAGCGTCGCGCCACCGGGCTCAGCCGGGGCGAACGCGATCACCGGACGGTGCAGCCGCTCCTTCATTTTCGATGCGACCAGCCCTACCACGCCCGGGTGCCAATCCGGGTCGGACAGGCAGACCGCGAGCGGCGACGTCGCGGTGTCCAGCGTCACTTTGGCGAAGGCAACTTCCGCCTCTTCAGTCATTTGCTGCTGGACGGCGCGGCGCTCGGTGTTGATCCGGTTGAGGGTATCGGCGATCTCGCGCGCCTGGTTCATGTCGTCGGTCAGCAGGCATTCGATGCCCAGCGCCATGTCTTCCAGCCGGCCCGCGGCGTTCAGGCGCGGCGCGATCGCAAAGCCGATGTCGCTCGCGCTCAGCCGGGCGGGATCGCGCTTGGCGACGTCGATCAGCGCACGCAGGCCGGGGCAGCCCTGCCCGGCGCGCAGGCGACGCAGGCCGGCAGCGACCAAGGCACGGTTGTTCGCATCCAGCGGCACCAGGTCGGCAATGGTGCCCACCGCGACCAGATCAAGCAGCCGGCTCAGATCGGGGCCTTTGCCGTCGATGCCGACATCGAGCTTTCCGGCATCGCGCAACCGCCGGCGCAGTGCGAGCAACACGTAGAACATCACCCCGACGCCGGCCAGCATCTTGCTGGGGAAGCCATCGCCGGGCTGGTTCGGATTGACGATGGCATCAGCCGGGGGAAGCGTGTCGCCCGGCAAGTGATGATCGGTTACCAGCACTTGCCAACCCAACGCCTTGGCAGCCGTGATACCGGCGTGGCAGGCGATGCCGTGGTCAACGGTGACCAGCAGGTCGGGCTGCAGCGCGGCCAGATCGGCTACCAACCCCGGCGACAGCCCGTAGCCATGAGTCATCCGGTTGGGCACGGCATGCGACACATGGCGGGCGCCCAGCATCCGCAAGCCGCGCACGGCGACGGCGCACGCGGTGGCTCCGTCGCAATCGAAATCCCCGACCACCAGTATGTGGCGACCACCCGCAATCGCGTCGGCAAGCAGCGTGGTTGCCGCGTCCAGCCCGCGCAATGTATCGGGCGGCAGCAGGTTGGCCAGCTTCGGACGAGCCTGGTCAATGGAGGTTGCGCCGCGGGCACCGTAGATGCGTTGCAATAGCGGCGGGACCTGCGCTGGCCACGAGCTGGAATCCACCACCGGCCGGCGGCACAATTTGCTGATGGGCGTCATTCCGACGTGGCAGATGGGGCGGCCACGAACGAACGCCATGGACGACGCCAGAACCGCCAGCGCTGCCGGGGTGTCAGCAGGAGCTGGTGGCCGTCGGCGAAATCAATCGTGGCGCGCGCCAGCTTGCCGGCCTGCAGATCGACCAGCAGGGGCAACCACCAATCGCGATCAAACACGGCCAGGTCGCGCAGGTGACGCAGGTCGAACAGCTGCCCGCCCTCGCCTGCCTGCCAACACGACGGTAACGGCCCGTTGTGGGCACCGGCGGCGGTCGCAAAGGCGATCAGGGTGTCGTCGTCACTGAACAGGCTTGCGTGGGACGTTCGGACGGAATGCGGAACGCGACTCGCCCCCCAGAACCACAACGAGTTGACCGGTGCCAACCCCGCCGACGCACGTTCGATGTTGCGTGGGTGATTGTGCAGGACTACCTGCGCTTCGCTCAGCAAGGCGCGCCAACGACGGCCTTCCGGACCTTCCGGCAGCTGATCGAACAAGTCCGCACCAAGTGCCTGGTCGAGCGACGCCATCACCGGCAGCGGTGCACCCGCTGGCATTTGCAGGTACCAACGGCTGGGATGCGGCGCATCGATCGGAAAACCGATGTCACCAAACAGTGGCTTGAGCGCCGGCAGGAACGCGGCGCTGTCGGCCGCGCTCAGCGACAAGGCATTCCCATGCGACAGCAGCCGGGCACCATTGATGTCGGGCTGGATGTAGACCGGGTCGGCCCGAAGCCATGCGGATCCGACTGCGTCGCCAGCGTCGACCTGGCGGGTTATCGCTGCTACCGGCCAACCCCGCGGCAGGATGTCGAACTGACGTGCCACCTGATCGCCCTCGACTCGCGACTGATCAGCGCGCCCAAACCATCGCCCGGCGCTTTCCGACAACCGCTGGCCACCAAACCGGCTTCGTGCCGACAGCAGCAAGGTGACCGCGTTGGTGGTCATCTCAATCGATGTAGCGAACGGCGGCGATCTCATACTCGCGAGTGCCGGCCGGGGCGTCGATGGCGACCTCGTCGCCCTCGTTGCGCCCGATCAGTGCCCGCGCGACCGGTGAGGAGATCGCAATCAGGCCCAGCTTGATATCCGCCTCCAGGTCGCCAACGATCTGGTAGGTCTTTTTCTCTTCGGTATCCAGGTCCACCAGGTCGACCGTGGCCCCGAACACGATCTTACTGCCCACGTTGAGGGCGCTGATATCGATGATCTGGGAGTTGGAGAGCTCGCCTTCGAGTTGCTTGATGCGGCCTTCGATGAACCCTTGTTGCTCGCGCGCGGCGTGGTACTCGGCGTTCTCCTTGAGATCGCCGTGGGCGCGTGCTTCGGCGATCGCATGGATCACGGCGGGGCGCTGGACCGACTTGAGCTCCTCGAGCTCGATGCGCAGGCGCTGTGCGCCCTTGCTGGTGATTGGTGGTTGCATTGATGGATCCTTGGCAGCCGCAGGGCTGCCGGTAGTTAGTCCGACAATCGGTGGTTCCGCAGCGACGATTGTGCCCGGATCGCGCGAGGCAAAGCTAGACGGCGTCGGCGACCTTGCCATGCAGCTCTTGCAACGACAGCACCGGACCGGTGTTGCGGTAATCAAGCGACAACAGCAATGCGCGGGCCCCCGAGATCGTGGTCGAATAGGTCACCCGCTGCTGCAGGGCCTCGCGACGGATCGAGAAGGAATCGGCGATCGCCTGCCGGCCCTCGGTGGTGTTCACGATATAGACGATCTCGCCATTCTTGATCAGGTCGACGATGTGCGGGCGGCCTTCATTGACCTTGTTCACCAACTGGCACTCCAGGCCCTGATCACGCAGGAACCGGGCGGTGCCGCCGGTGGCCACCAGTGAATAGCCACGACGGACCAGGTCGTGCGCCACCGGAAGAACCCGCTGCTTGTCGGGGTCTCGAACGGAAACAAACACCTTGCCGCTGCTGGGCAGCGCCTTGATGTCACCGGCCTCCTGGGCGCGCGCCATTGCCGCACCAAAGTTGAGGCCGACGCCCATGACCTCGCCGGTGGAACGCATCTCCGGCCCCAGGATCGGGTCGACGCCCTGGAACTTGGCAAACGGGAAGATGGCTTCCTTGACCGAGTAGTAGCCGGGAATGATCTCCACCGTTGTGCCCTGCTCGGCCAGTGTCTTGCCAGCCATGCAGCGAGCGGCGATCTTCGCCAGTGGCATGCCGGTGGCCTTGGATACGAACGGCACCGTACGCGACGCACGCGGGTTGACCTCAAGCAGGTAGATCGTGTCTTCACCCGCCTCGTTGGTCTGGATGGCGAACTGGGTGTTCATCAGCCCGACCACGTTGAGCGCCCTGGCCAAAGCGACAACCTGCTCGCGTAAACGGGCCTGGGTATCGGCCGACAACGAGTACGGCGGCAGAGAGCACGACGAGTCGCCCGAATGCACGCCGGCTTCCTCGATGTGCTCCATCACCCCACCGATCAGCACGTTGCCGTCTTTGTCCGCAATGATGTCGACGTCGACTTCGATCGCGTTGTCGAGGAAACGGTCCAACAACACCGGCGATTTCTCGGAGACCCGAACCGCATCGCGAATGTAGCGCTCCAGGTCGGCGTCGGAATGCACCACCTCCATCGCGCGGCCGCCAAGCACGTAGCTGGGGCGGACCACCAACGGATAGCCCACTTCACCGGCCAGCAGCAAGGCCTCCTCCGGATTGCGTGCGATACGGTTGGGTGGCTGCTTCAGGCCGAGCTTGTCGACCAGCTGCTGGAAGCGCTCGCGATCCTCGGCCAGGTCGATGCTGTCCGGGCTGGTGCCGATGATCGGCACCCCGGCGGCCTCCAAGGCTTCGGCCAGCTTCAGCGGCGTCTGGCCGCCGTACTGGACGATCACGCCCTTGGGCTTTTCCAGGTCGCAGATCTCCAGCACGTCTTCCAGCGTCAGCGGCTCGAAGTACAACCGGTCGGAGGTGTCGTAATCGGTGGACACGGTTTCCGGATTGCAGTTGATCATGATGGTCTCGAACCCATCCGCGCGCAGTGCCAGCGCCGCGTGCACGCAGCAGTAGTCGAACTCGATGCCCTGGCCGATCCGGTTCGGGCCGCCGCCGAGCACGATGATCTTGTCGCGGCCGGTCGGCTTGGACTCGCACTCGTCCTCGTAGGTCGAGTACATGTAGGCGGTCGTGGTGGCGAACTCGGCGGCGCAGGAATCCACGCGTTTGTAGACCGGCCGCACGCCAAACGCGCGTCGCAGGGAACGCACGGCGGTCTCGTCGGTGCCGGTCAGCTGTGCCAGCCGCGCGTCGGAGAAGCCCAGCCGCTTGAGCGCGCGCATGCGAGTGGCATCCAGCGCCGACAGGCCGGCCTTGGCGACTTCAGTCTCCGCCGAGATGATCTCTTCCATCTGATCAAGGAACCAAGGATCCACGAAGGACAACGCGTGCACGTCTTCCACGCTCATGCCGGCGCGGAACGCATCACCGATATGGAACACGCGGTCGGGGCCGGGCTCCTTGAGCTCACGGCGAACCTCGGCCATGCCTTCCGGACTGCTCAGATCCAGGCCGGTAGGGTCCAGTCCGACCTTGCCGGTTTCCAGGCCACGCAGCGCCTTCTGCAGCGATTCACCGAAGGTCCGGCCCATCGCCATCACCTCACCCACGGACTTCATCTGGGTGGTCAGGTGGGAGTCGGCCTGGGGGAATTTCTCGAACGCGAATCGTGGAATCTTGGTGACAACGTAATCAATCGACGGCTCGAACGACGCCGGGGTGGCACCACCGGTGATGTCGTTGCGCAGCTCATCCAGGGTGTAGCCGACCGCCAGCTTGGCCGCGATCTTCGCAATCGGGAAACCGGTCGCCTTGGACGCCAGCGCCGAGGAACGCGACACGCGCGGATTCATCTCGATCACCACCACGCGTCCGGTCTGCGCGTTGATGCCGAACTGGACATTGGAGCCGCCGGTATCGACGCCGATCTTGCGCAGCACCGCGATGGAAGCATCGCGCAGGCGCTGGTACTCCTTGTCGGTCAGGGTCTGGGCAGGCGCAACGGTGATCGAGTCGCCGGTGTGCACGCCCATCGCGTCGAAGTTCTCGATCGAGCACACGATGATGCAGTTGTCCGCCGTATCGCGGACCACCTCCATCTCGAACTCCTTCCAGCCCAGCACCGACTCCTCGACCAGCACCTCGTTGGTCGGCGACAGCTCCAGGCCACGCTTGATGATCTCCTCGAACTCTTCCCGGTTGTAGGCGATGCCGCCGCCGCTGCCACCCAGGGTGAAGGACGGGCGGATGATGGTCGGGTAGCCGACCGTCGCCTGAATCTCGACCGCCTCCTCGAACGTCCTGGCGACCGCGGCCTTCGGACATTCCAGACCGATCTCGGCCATCGCGACTCGAAACAGCTCACGGTCCTCGGCCATCATGATGGCCTCTCGCTTGGCGCCGATCAGCTCGACGTTGTACTTCTCCAGCACGCCGTGATCGGCCAGGTCGAGCGCGCAGTTCAGCGCGGTCTGGCCGCCCATCGTCGGCAGCAGCGCGTCGGGGCGCTCCTTGGCGATGATCTTCTCAACCGTCTGCCAGTTGATCGGCTCGATGTAGACCGCGTCGGCCATTTCCGGATCGGTCATGATCGTGGCCGGATTGGAGTTCACCAGCACTACCCGGTAACCCTCCTCACGCAAGGCCTTGCAGGCCTGCGCGCCGGAGTAATCGAACTCGCACGCCTGTCCGATAACGATCGGACCGGCGCCGATGATCAGGACGGTCTTGATGTCGGTACGCTTTGGCATGTCAGTGGTTCTCGGCGTGTTGGTCTTGCATCAGCGCAATGAAGCGATCAAACAAGGGGGAGACGTCTTGCGGACCGGGACTGGCCTCCGGGTGACCCTGGAAACCGAACACCGGCGCACCCGGGATCTCGATGCCCTGGTTGGAGCCGTCGAACAAGGAACGATGGGTGACCCGGACGTGTTCCGGCAACGTGGCCTCGTCGATCGCAAAGCCATGGTTCTGGCTGGTAATCATTACCCGGCCACCATCATGACCATCGCCGCAAAGGTCCTGCACCGGGTGGTTGGCGCCATGATGGCCAAACTTCATCTTCATCGTCCGCGCGCCACTGGCCAGGCCCAGCAACTGGTGCCCCAGGCAAATGCCGAACATCGGGATCCTACGCTGGATGAATTCGCGGATTGCATTGATAGCGTAGTCGCACGGCTCCGGGTCGCCCGGACCATTGGACAAAAAGATGCCGTCGGGTTGGAGCGCCAGCACGTCGGCAGCCGCCGTCTGGCCCGGCACCACGGTGATCCGGCAGCCACGCTCGGCGAGCATGCGCAGGATGTTGCGCTTGATGCCGAAGTCGTAGGCAACGACATGGAATCTGCCGTCGGTCTTCGAGAACACGTTGTTGTCGAGGTCGAGCTGGCCATCGGTCCATTCATAGCGCTCGCGCGTACTGACTTCCTTCGCCAGGTCCATGCCCTTCAGGCCGGGAAACTTGCGTGCCGCTTCGATGGCCTGCTCGGCATCGATGTTGTCGCCCGCCATCACCGCACCGCTCTGGGCGCCATGGCTGCTGAGCATGCGGGTCAATTTGCGGGTGTCGACGTCGGCGATCGCGACCACGCCGCGCTGGGATAACCAGCTTGGCAGGGACAGCTGGCTACGCCAACTACTCGGCCGCCGCGGCATGTTGCGGACGATCAGCCCGGCCGCCCAGACCTGGCTCGACTCGTCGTCCTGGTCATTGATGCCGGTATTGCCGATATGGGGATAGGTCAGTGTTACCAGTTGGCGCGCATACGATGGATCGGTCAGGATTTCCTGATAACCGGTCATCGCGGTGTTGAACACCACTTCCCCGACCGACAGGCCGGGTGCGCCCATGGAAATGCCCTCGAAGATGGTGCCGTCTTCAAGCGCGAGAATTGCGGGTTGGGTCACGGTGATCGCCTTGGCTGCCAGGGGATGCTGATTCCATCAAGCGCGGCGCGGGTCGAAACTCAGGCTGCAGCAAAGCGCGGACGCGGCTGGGGGCCGGTCCGACAAATGGAGTTCAGGCGAACGAGAATTCTAGCGATGAAGTGGGTCCAGCGCCAGCTTTTCGTCCGTTCCCTGCCGTGCAGCAGGCGGCAGCAGGTCGCGCAGCGAATAGCGCCCGGGACCCTGGCTGGCCATCCACGCGGCGGCGTGCAGTGCGCCGCTGGCGAAGACGTCGCGACTGGTGGCGCGGTGGGTCAACTCCAGGCGCTCGCCAAATCCGGTGAACTGGACCATGTGCTCGCCGATGATGTCACCGGCCCTCAAGGAGACATAACGAGGCTGCGCGCCTCCCTGCTCCGCGCGCGCTCCCAACGCCAGCGCAGTGCCAGAAGGAGCATCCAGCTTTTGCGCGTGATGGGACTCGACGATGTCGCAGCTCCAGTCCCCAAGGACCTGTGCGGCGCGTTCCACAAGCTCGGCCAGGACCGCTACGCCCAGGCTGAAGTTGGCGGCCCAAAGTACCGGAACACGCGCCGCCGCCGCTTCCATCGCCTCGCGCTGCACCGGCTCCAGCCCGGTCGTGCCCGACACCAGCGCCGCACCACGGTCGGCGCACAGCTCCAGGACGGCGTCGAAGCCGGCCGGGAGACTGAAATCGATGGCGACGTCGAACTCCGGCACGCCGTTCAACTCATGGACCGAGAAATGCGGCACGCCATCAATCACCCGCTGGCCAGGCTTGTCGGGTGCGACCGCGGCGACGACTTGCAACCGGTCATGGCTGGGTGCCAGGCGCAACAAGGCCTGGCCCATGCGACCGGAAGCGCCGTGGATAAGGATGCGGACGGGTGCGTTGTTCATTACCGCAGGCTATCGGGCTGGCGGTGGGGCGACAAGCACTGATGACTCAGGAAGTCATGCGGTCCCAGAAGCCCTTGACCCCATCGATGAATGTTGATGATCGTGGCGAATGGCGGCGCGCGTCCTCACCGGTAAAGGTCGCCTCAAGCTTCTCCAGCAACTCACGTTGCTCACCGGTCAGGTTCACCGGGGTCTCGATGACGACCCGGCAGTACAGGTCACCGGGGCGACGGCTGCGCACCGACTGCACACCCTTGTCGCGGACCCGGAACAGCTTCCCGGTCTGGGTCTCGGCTGGCACCTTCAACTCGACCTCGCCGCCCAGCGTCGGGACCCGCACGATGTCGCCCAAGGCAGCCTGGCCCAGGCGGATTGGCAGGTCACAATGCAGGTCATCGCCATCGCGCTGGAATATGTCGTGCTCACGCACACGTACTTCCACGTACAGGTCACCCGGCGGCGACCCGGCGGGGCCTGCTTCACCCTCCCCGGCCAATCGGATGCGGTCGCCGTTGTCGACCCCGGCCGGAATCTTGACCTGAAGGTCCTTGGTGCTCTCGATCCGGCCTTGTCCGTGACAATCACCGCATGGATTGGCAATGGTCTGGCCACGACCGCCGCAATGCGGGCAACCCTGCTGCATCGAGAAAATACCGCGCTGGAACCGAACCTGGCCACGGCCGCTGCAAGTGGCGCATGTTTCCAGTTTGCCATCGGCCGAGCCACTGCCGTTGCAGTGATCACACTCATCCAGGGTCGGGATCTGGATCTGTTTCTCGACGCCGCCGACCGCTTCCTCCAGCGACAACTCCATCACGTAGCCGATATCGGCACCGCGCCTGGGGCCTCGCGCACTGCCGCCGCCAAAGATGTTGCCAAAGATGTCACCGAAAATATCGCCCATGTCGGCTTGGCCCGCACCGCCGCCACCGCCGCCGCCCATTCCGTGCTCGAATGCCGCATGGCCGTGCTGGTCATACAAGCGCCGACGGGAGCTATCGGAGAGGACCTCGTAGGCCTCCTTGCACTCCTTGAACGAAGCTTCGGCGGCCGCATCCCCCGGATTCCGGTCGGGGTGATATTTCATCGCACAACGACGATAGGCTTTTTTCAGCTCATCGCCATCGGCGTTGCGGGCTACACCCAGGGCTTCGTAATAGTCGCGTTTGCTCATTTGCTACGGTTTCCCCCGCATCCGACGGCAGCCCGGGGTGCGGTGTTGGTGAAACGAGAAGGGTCCGGAAACGCCTGGCGATCCCGGACCCTCGCGTCAGGCCCCTCCAGCGGAGAGACCGGGTCGACCTACTTCTTGTCGCCGTCGGTGTCGTTGACTTCCGTGAACTCGGCATCGACCACATCGTCGGCGGCGGCGTTGGCGTTGGCGCCCGCGTCGGCGTCATCCGGACCGGGCTGCCCCTGTACGGCGGCGAGCAATGCCTGAGCCGACTCTTCCAACGTCTTGCTCTTGGCTTCGATCTGGCTCTTGTCGTCATTCTTCATCGCCGTTTCCAACTCGGCGATGGCCGTCTCGGTGGCGCCAATCGCGTCACCCGGCAACTTCTCGCCATGTTCCTTGATGGTGCTGCGGGCCATGTGGATCAAGCCATCGGCCTGGTTGCGGGCCTGCACCAGTTCGTGGAACTTCTGGTCCTCCTCGCGGTTGACCTCCGCGTCCTGCACCATCTTCTGGATCTCGTCCTCGGACAGGCCGGAACCGGCCTTGATCTCGACCTTCTGTTCCTTGCCGGTCTTCTTGTCCTTGGCGGTCACGTGGACGATGCCGTTGGCGTCGATGTCGAACGACACCTCGACCTGCGGCATGCCGCGCGGCGCCGGCTCGATGCCGGACAGGTCGAAGCGGGCCAGCGACTTGTTGTAACGCGCCTGTTCGCGCTCGCCCTGCAACACGTGCACGGTGACAGCGGACTGGTTGTCGTCAGCGGTGGAGAAGGTCTGCGAGGCCTTGGTCGGCACCGTGGTGTTCTTCTCGATGATCTTGGTGAATACGCCGCCCAGGGTCTCGATGCCCAGGCTTAGCGGGGTCACGTCGAGCAGCAGCACGTCCTTGACATCGCCGGCCAGCACGCCGCCCTGGATCGCGGCACCCACGGCAACCGCCTCATCGGGGTTGACGTCCTTGCGCGGCTCCTTGCCGAAGAATTCGGTCACCGCTTCCTGGACCTTGGGCATCCGGGTCTGGCCACCGACCAGGATCACTTCGTTGATGTCGCTGGCGCGCAGGCCGGCGTCATTGAGCGCGATGCGGCACGGCTCGAGTGACTTCTTGATCAGATCTTCCACCAGCGACTCCAGCTTGGCGCGGGTCAGCTTGATGTTGAGGTGCTTCGGGCCCGACGCGTCGGCGGTGACGTACGGCAGGTTGACCTCGGTCTGCTGCGCGGTCGACAACTCGATCTTGGCACGCTCGGCGGCGTCCTTCAGGCGCTGCAGGGCCAACGGGTCCTTGCGCAGGTCGATGCCCTGGTCCTTGTTGAACTGCTCCACCAGGTAGTCGATGACACGCTTGTCGAAGTCTTCGCCACCCAGGAACGTGTCGCCATTGGTCGCCAGCACCTCGACCTGCATTTCATCGTCGACCGAGGCGATCTCGATGATCGACATGTCAAAGGTACCGCCGCCCAGGTCATATACCGCCACCTTGCGATCGCCGCCCTTCTTGTCCATGCCGTAGGCCAACGCCGCCGCAGTGGGCTCGTTGATGATGCGCTTGACGTCCAGCCCGGCGATCTTGCCCGCGTCCTTGGTGGCCTGGCGCTGGCTGTCGTTGAAGTAGGCCGGCACGGTGATGACCGCCTCGGTGACCGTTTCGCCCAGATAGGCCTCGGCGGTCTTCTTCATCTTGGCCAGCACTTCGGCGGAAATCTGCTGCGGCGCCATCTTCTTGTCGTCGCCGGTCTGCACCCAGGCATCGCCATTGTCATGCGCCACGATGCCGTAGGACACCAGGTCAAGGTCTTTCTGCACCTCGGCGTCGGTGAACTTGCGGCCGATCAGTCGCTTGACGGCATAAAAGGTGTTCTGCGGATTGGTGACGGCCTGGCGCTTGGCCGAGGCACCTACCAGGATCTCGCCGTCCTTGGTGTAGGCGACCACCGATGGCGTGGTGCGGTCACCCTCGGCGTTCTCGATGACCTTCGCCTTGCCGCCCTCCATGACTGCCACACATGAATTGGTGGTGCCCAAGTCGATACCGATGATCTTGCCCATGGTCTTGTTTCCTCTGGAATCCTGGATGTACTGCGAATGTTTTGTGGCGGTGATGCTGCCAATGACTGTTATCTGGGGGTTACTGCGCGGCAGTTCAAGAACCGGACCGATAACCCTCAGGCCCGGGAGTCAGGAACGGCGGCAATGGCTTCGTCAACCTTGCTCGCTCACCACCACCAGGGCCGGACGCAACAGACGCTCGTTAAGCAGCCACCCTTTCTGGTAAACCTGCACCACGTGCCCCGGCGCGTGCTCATCGCTGCCGACCGTGCTCATCGCCTGGTGGTGCTCGGGGTTGAAAGGCTGTCCGACCGGATTCACCTCGACCATTCCATTGTCGTTGGCGACCTTCAGCAGCTGCCTGAGAGTGAGTTCCATACCCTCACGCAGTGCGTTGGCATCGCCTTGTGCCGCGCCCAAACCGGCCTCCAGACTGTCAATAACCGGCAAAAGTGCGCCCAGCAGCCGCTCATTGGCGAACTTGCGCGCCATCTCGATATCGCGGGTCAGGCGCTTGCGCTGGTTTTCGATATCGGCGCGGTCGCGTAACGTGCTCTCGCGCAGTTGTGCCAGCTCGGCTTGTGCGGCGGCCAGTTCGACGGCCATCGGATTGTCGTCGTCGATGGACGGGTCGGTTTCAGCGGCCTGGTTGGCCAGATCTGGATTGGGTTCAGTGGACATGCTTTGCTCTGGTCCTGGCGCCTTCGGGCGCGTTATCCGTGACTGCACCAGCAATTGGGGTCGGCGATTCGCAATTCAAGATGCTGGCAACCAAAATGCCGTTGGCTCAGCATGCGAGACCCGGTTCTGCCACGCTTTATCCCTGCGCAACATCCCTTCTCAACCAGATTGTTCGCCACATGCTCGCTCACCTGTCACTCAAGCACTTTGCCGTGGTCAGCCAGGCCGAACTCACCTTCGGCCCCGGACTGACGGTCATTTCCGGTGAAACCGGCGCCGGGAAATCCTTGCTGGTCGATGCCCTGGGCCTGCTTTCCGGCCTACGTGCGGACAGCGGCGTGGTCCGTCACGGTGCGCAACGCGCCGAGCTGGTGGGCGAGTTTTCGCTGGATGACGTACCCGCGGCGGCGGACTGGCTACGTCGTAATGAACTCGATGAGCCGTCCGATAGCGAAAGCACGAACTGCCTGATCCGGCGCGTGATCCGTGCCGACGGCGGCTCACGGGCCTGGGTCAACGGTCATCCGGTGACATTGGGCCAGTTGGGCGAACTGGCCACGCTGCTGGTGGAGATCCACGGCCAGCATGAGCACCAGGCGTTGCTGTCGCGGCCCAGTCAGTTGGCCTTGCTGGATGCGTACGCCAGTACCGGCGCCGAGCGACGGAAGGTGGCGGACGCCGCGGGACGCTGGACCGACCTGCTGCGCGAGCGCGACCAGTTGTCGTCGCAAGGTGACCTGTCCGAACGTATCGATTGGCTGGAACACCAGCACGACGAGCTGGACCGCGAGACCCTGGAGCCCGAGTCGATCGAGCAATTGTTGCTCGACCACCGTCGCCAGGCCCATGCCAGTGACCTGATCGATGCCAGCGACGCCGCGTTCGCGCAGCTGAGCGGCGACCATGGCGCATCGATTTCCCACAACCTGCAACAGGTGCGCAGCGAACTGCGACGCGTGGCCGAGCATGAGCCCCGGCTGACCGAGGTCGACGCCATGCTGGACGCCGCTGCGATCCAGTTGGACGAGGCGACCGCGCTGCTGGACCGGATCCGGGGCGATCTGGATATCGATCCGTCGACCTTCGGCGCCATCGAACAGCGTCTTGGACGGCTGCACGAACTGGCGCGCAAGCATCGGGTGCAGCCCGAGGAGCTGGCCGCCCGACGCGAAGCGCTGGGCCTGGAGCTGGAGGAACTGCGCGGTGCCGGAGCGCGACTGCAGAAACTCGATGGTGAAATCGACACCGTCCGCACCCACTGGCGCAAGGCGGCCGACGTGCTTGGGGACAAACGCCGCGCGGCAGCGCTCACGCTGGCCCAGGCCACCACCGAGCTGATTGCCGAGTTGGGGATGGGTGGCGGGGTGTTCGAGATTGGCATCGAGGCGGTCGAGGGCGACAAGCCCGACCCGCAGGGCGGTGAGCGGGTTGAGTTCCTGGTCGCGGCCAACCCTGGCCAGCCGCCACGCGCCCTGCGCAAGGTCGCGTCGGGCGGCGAGCTGTCGCGCATCTCGCTGGCGATCGAGGTGGCCGCGCTGGGCCTGGACGCCGTGCCCAGTATGGTGTTTGACGAGGTCGATTCGGGTATTGGCGGCGCCGTGGCCGATATCGTCGGCCAGAAGTTGCGTGCGCTTGGTGCCAGCCGCCAGGTGCTATGCGTGACCCACTTGCCGCAGGTCGCGGCGCAGGGCCACGCACACTACCGGGTCAGCAAGGCAGCGGCAGACGGCGTCACCCAGAGCCAGGTGCAGCTATTGGATATGGAACAACGGCAGGAAGAACTCGCGCGCATGCTGGGCGGGGTGGAACTGACCCGCGAAGCGCGTGCGGCGGCCAAGCGACTGCTCAGCGACGTTGTCTGACGCGCCGTTCAGGATCCACCGTTCAGGGTTTCTTGCGGACGTACAACACCAGCGAATGGTCTTCGATCAGGTAGCCGTAGCGCTCGGCAATGATGTGCTGGAGGCGTTCGATTTCTTCGCTCTCGAACTCGATGATCTTGCCGGTATCGACATCCACCATGTGGTCATGATGCCCACCACGATCGAGCTCATAGACCGACTGGCCGGACTCGAAATTATGCTTGAGCACCAGGCCGACCGCCTCGAACTGGGTCAACACCCGGTAGACCGTTGCCAGGCCGATGTCCTCGCCCTGGTCAAGCAATAACCGATAGATGTCCTCAGCGGTCATGTGCCGGGGCCTGGCGCTGTCGAGCAACTGCAGTATCCGCATCCGTGGATGGGTCACCTTGAGTCCGACGTCCCTGAGATTTTTTGTTTCCATCGTGGGCTCCTGGCGGGGTCCGTTGCGGTGTTACGCGTCCCGCAACACCGGCTGAACGCAGCAAGGGGGGCGGACGCACGGCAGGGTGTCAGTGTATCATCGCCGTCGTCATCCGCCTGCCGCAGAAACCGATGCCAAAGCACCCGATCCGTACTTTCCTCCTTGCTGTTTCCGTCGCCATGATCGCCAGTGGTTGCGGCATCGTCTACCGCCAGCCGATCTACCAGGGCAACCTGCTGGAATCGACCGCGGTGGAGCAACTGCAAGAGGGCATGGGCAAGCAGCAGGTACTCGGATTGCTGGGCACGCCGTCCGTCCAGGACCCGTTCCACCATGACCGCTGGGATTACACCGCTACCCAACGTCTGGACCGCCTGGCCCACACCCACGTCAAGAACCTGACCTTGTGGTTCGAGAACGACGCGTTGGTGACCTGGGAGGGCGAGTACTTCCCGGAACAGGATCTTGAGATATCCCAGAACTCCCGCAAGCAGTTCGGGCCAAACCTGGCCAAGGACAAGAGCAACTAACGAGTACCGGGGCTACTTTCCACTGCCCTGCTTTAGACCGTCTTGGGCGCGACGCCGGCGTGCCTGCTTTGGATCGATCAGCAACGGCCGCAGCAACTCGACGCGATCCCCATCACGTAGCCGCGTGTCCGGTGATGCGTTGGTGCCAAATACCGCGTAAGCGCTGACGCCCTCGATGCGATCCATGTCTGCTGCCCGCACGGCTTCCGAAAGGCAGGCGCCGGGCGGCAGCTCGAGCTTCACCCGCTGGCACCGTTGCGGCCATGCGCACACGACCTCGACTTTCATTGGGCTCCGCGGTCCGCCGCACGGACGAAATCATCGACCATGCGGTCGGCGAGTTTCTGGAAGCCCAGCGCCATTGCCGGACCCAGCAAACGCACCGTCGGCTCGAAGCTCAAGGTCAGCCCGATCCTGCAAGCCGATTCGTCAAGCGCGTGGAACTCCCAGCGGCCCGACAGCTTTCGGAACGGCCCGTCCACCAGGGCCATGTCGATATGGTGTGGTGCCGAATAGGTGTTGCGCGTGGTGAACCAGGTGCTCAGCCTGCCCAGGCCAAGGTCCAGGCGCGCGACCATGTGGGTGTCGGAGGATTCCAGCACCCGGGCGTCCTTGCACCAGTCGAACCGGCGCGGATAGGCGGCCACGTCACTGACCAGCGCGAACATGCGGTTGCTGGAGTGATCGACGAGGGCGGAACGTTGGATAGTGGTCATGGCATGCAACTGACGTCACCGATGTCGCCCGCAGCGCCCCGGATCGGACACAATAGGCGCAATGACGAAAAATAAAGACAACAAGGCTGGCAAGGATAAAGGAAAGGCAGGCGGGGGCACCATCGCGCTGAACAAGCGTGCCCGCTATGACTACCACCTTGAAGAGCGTTTCGAAGCCGGTTTGGCGTTGCAGGGCTGGGAGCTGAAATCGATCCGTGCCGGGCGCGCCAACATCGGCGAGAGCTACGCGGTGATCCGAAGTGGGGAGATGTTCCTGTTCGGCGCCCAGATGACTCCGGTGATCTCCACCTCAAGCCACGTCGTCGCCGAGGCCCTGCGCACCCGCAAGCTGCTGTTGCACCGGCGCGAGATCGACAACCTGATCGGTCGGGTCGAACGCGACGGGTACACGGTGGTGCCCACCTCGATGTACTGGAAGGGCAACAAGGTCAAGATCGAGCTCGCGCTGGCCAAGGGCAAGCAGGATCACGACAAGCGCCAGACCAACAAGGATCGTGATTGGCAGCGCGAGAAGCAACGCACCATGCGCTCACACAACAAGAACGCTTGACGATCCCCCGGCCAGGGCGCCTGCACGGCATCAGCAGGCAGTCACGGGGCTATTCCGCGGTGGCGCCGGGCAAGGTGAAGTAGAAGCTCGCGCCCTCCCCTTCGCGACCCTCCGCACGTATCGTGCCGCCGTGGCGTTCGACGATCCGTCGCGCCGACGCCAGGCCGATGCCATGGCCTTCGAATGCCGACTGCGCATGCAGGCGCTGGAACGGGCGGAACAACTTCTGCACATAGGCCTGGCCGAAGCCGACGCCGTTGTCGCGGACGAAGAACTCATCGCCTTCACGGCCGAACTGGATCCGGGCCAGGTCCCGGTCGCCGCTAAACTTCCATGCGTTCGCCAGCAGGTTGGTCAGCAGGTTGCGCAGCAAGCTCGGGTCGCCGTTGACGCGAAGTCCAGGCGTGATTTCAACCTCGACCTTGCGTTCCGGATCCGCGCCCCGCAGGTCATCGATGACTTCCGCCGCCACCTGGCTCAGTGCTACCGGTTCAATTGTCAGCTCGCTGCGGCTCAGTCGCGACATGCGCAGCAGTGCGTCGATCAGCTCACCCATGCGACCGGCGGCATTGCGTGTCCGCATCAGGTAACCCTGCCCCGCCTCGTCCAGCTGGTCGCCATATTTCTCGGTCAGTATCTTGCTGAAACCGGCAATCGCGCGCAGTGGTGCGCGCAGGTCATGGGAGACGCTGTAGGCGAACGACTCCAACTCCTGGTTGACCTGGCTCAGCTCGCGCGTGCGCGAGCTGACGCGCGCCTCCAGGGTCCGGTTCAGGGCCCGCACTGCGGCTTCCGCGCGCAGACGCTCGGTCACATCCTCGGCCTGGACCAGACCGGCGATATCGGTGCCGACGCTGCCCGGTATCGGCGCACGCGTCAGATGGACATGGCGTGGTTCTCCGTCTGCGCGACGTACCAGACGCGTCTCACGGCGCACGCCACTTGCATCCCCACGATGTCGAGGCGTGGCGCCATCGCCCGATTCCACCTCGTCTTCCAGCAGTGACTCCAGCTTCGTGCCGACCAGTTCCTCGGACCTGCGACCCACGATCGCGGCAAATGCCGCGTTCGCCTCGACGATGCAGTGGTGGCTATCCAGCAGGACCTTGCCGATTGCCGAATACGCCATGGCGGTACGAAAGCGCTCCTCGCTGCGCCGGAAATTCTCGTTCATCCGCAGCGCAATCGACTGAGCCCTCGACTCGGTGCGCGCCAGCATCCAGGCAACGCCATACATGAGCAAACAGGCGAGCAGGCCAAAGACCAGCATGTTCCGCAAGCCCTGCAGGCGCGGCACCGCCGAGGCGACCGGCTTGGACTGGAACTCCAACCGCCACTGCCGTCCATAGCTCTCAAACGTGGTGTGATATCGGAACGCGGGTGCCTGGTCCGATGATTCTCCAGGTGTGACATACAGCAGTTCGACATCCTCATCGGTGACGTCGAGTATCTGGAACCTCGATTGCCGGTCGCCGACCGCCTCCAACACCAGCGATTCCAGCCGGAAGGGGATGTATACCCAGCCGAGCATGGAGTCACGTCGGGCAGCCGGCGTGTCGGGCCGCTGGACACCGCGGTATACCGGTACGTACAGCAACAGACCGACGTTCTGCGCCGCCCCGTCCTGGATCAGGTGTACCGGCCCCGACAATGCCGACTGGCCAGTCACCATCGCTTCCGTCATCGCGGCACCGCGAGTTGGCTCGGACAACATGTCATAGCCAATGGCTTCCACGTTGGCAGCAGTGCGCGGCTCCAGGAACAGGATCGGCCCGTACGTCGGCCGAGCACCCTGCGGACGCACGTCCAACTGGCCCCAACCTGCCTCTTGCCATTCCCGCTGCAGGTCAACCATGCGCGTCTTGCGCAGGTATCCTGAAAAGCCCAGCCCGACGAAACTGGGGAAACGGCGTGACAACTCCAACCCCCCCACATAGCTGGCCCACTGCTCAGGTGTCGGCCGGGTGACCGCAAACAGCGAAATGCCGCCGCCGGCAACCAGTTCGTAGTTGATCATCCGTTGCTGCAGAAGCTCGGTGATATCGTTGCTTTCGCTCCTGAAGGTGATCTCGCTGCTGCGTAGCTCCCGCTCGTAGGCGACCCGCCACAACAGCAGTACCGACACCAGCGACGCCAACAACACGACCAACGCCAGCAGGTGCCCGCGTAACGGTCTCAACCGGCTGGCAAAGGAGCGTTTGGGGCTATCACCGGGCGCATTGTCCATTGTGGTCAAGCATACAAGGACGCCGTCGGCTCGTCGCTGCAGATGAAGCAGCTGAACGCGGCGGAGCAAATTCACGGGGAAACCTTGTGCAACGACCTTTGCGCCTTATACTGCCGGTGTCAGCAATCTTGTAGTCCCCGGGGGTGCACTGGCTTCGACGGGGGTCGCGAAATCGCTTGGCGCATGCCGAGGGGGTAGCTTTCCTCGTAAATCCAGCTGCAAAACTCTAGTTGCGAACGACGACAACTACGCACTGGCCGCTTAAGGCCTAAGCCCCGAAATCGCTTGTGTCCGTGCTCGCGACGTAGGGTCATCATCACGGAATCGCCGGGAGTGGCTGCCTGCCAGCACCCGGTTAACCTAAAGCAGGCTGGTCCCCGGATGCGCTTTGTGCGCCGTGCTGTCCGGGGATGAGACTTAACGGAGCACTAAGCATGTAGTGCCGGGGATGGAGTGCCTTCGGACGGGGGTTCAATTCCCCCCACCTCCACCAATTCAGAAGTGCGAAACGAAAACCCCGCAAGGCTCACGCCTTGCGGGGTTTTCTCGTTACGGGCCGGCATCAATTGGTCGATTCTGGCTGTAAAGTCCATCTGCTGGCGTTGGACGCCTGCGATGCCGACACGCCAACGCACAAGGCCACCCGAAGGTGGCCTTGTGCGTTGGGTAAAAAATGGTGTCCCCAAGGGGATTCGAACCCCTGTCGCCGCCGTGAAAGGGCAGTGTCCTAGGCCTCTAGACGATGGGGACACGCGGGAACTTCGGACTTTTGCCGACCGCTTTCACTCGGTCGAGTAACGAAGAACCTTGAAAATGGTGGAGCCAGGCGGGATCGAACCGCCGACCTCCTGCATGCCATGCAGGCGCTCTCCCAGCTGAGCTATGGCCCCACGGGCTGGAAAGTCGACAAGCTTAGAGGCGCCTGCTGAAACCGTCAAGCCATGTTTGCTACTTCGTGTGAATTTCCCTCACGACCGGCCGTAATTGCCGTCAATGTAGCGACGCAATGACCGCGCTCGGCGAGGTATTGCAGCCACTTCCCCAAAAACGTATTCATCCGCATCCGGTGGCTGATCAATTCGGCGGGCAGCGGATGCATGCCGATGACATCCTGCCAACGGCGACCGATGTAGCAATGCGTCGCCTCCAGCTGCCGGGCGTCATGGTACTGGCGCAGATAGGCCGACGGGTCGGGCTGTCCGGTCACCGGGTCCGGCATGCCGTAGGTCAGGCGCAGTTCGGTGGTGTAACGGTGCTGCTCCAACACGTCTACCTGCAGGTCCAGGCCGTCACCGACGCTGGATATGTATCGCCCTACTTCCAGCTCGGCGGGCGCGATGACGCGTCCCAGCCGCACATGGTTTTCGGTGTACAGCCCCATCAACCAGCCAAAGCGGCTGAGCGTGGGGATGTGGGTGGTGCGGGTTGCCTGTGCGTCCATGCCCCGATGCTACACGTGGCAGGTCAGTACATCTCCCGCCGAATGCCCAATGTCGACATGACTTTGCTGGAGATTTCCTCGATGGAGGTATTGGTCGTGCTCTGGGTCGGGATGCGCTCCCCGCGGAACAGGGCCTCGGCGGCGGCCACCTCGCGTTTGCAGGTCTCCAGCTTGGCGTAACTCGAGTCCGGCCGGCGCTCCTGGCGGATCTGCTGCAGCCGTACGGGATCGATGGTCAACCCGAACAGCTTCTCGCGGGACGCCTTCAACTGGGCCGGCAGGCGGTCGTGATCCAGGTCTTCGGCGGTCAGCGGATAGTTGGCGGCCCGGATGCCGTACTGCATCGCCAGGTAGACGCAGGTTGGTGTTTTACCGGCACGCGACACGGCGACCAGGATCACGTCGGCATCGCTGTAGTCGATGGCAATGCCGTCATCGTGGGTCAACGCATAATTCATGGCGTTGATGCGGCGGTGGTAGCTGTCGAAATCCACGATCGCGTGGGCACGTCCGACGTGGTGCTGGCGTGCGTGCCCCAACTCACGCTCCAGTGGCTTGATGAACGGAGCGAATGCATCCAGCATCAGCGCGCCACTGTTGGCCAGCGTGGCGCTGACGGTCTCATCCACGCAGGTGTTGATGACGATCGGTCGGGTGCCGGAACGCTCCGCTGCCCCGCGGATACGTTCAACGGCGTCTTCCGCGCGAGCCACCGAGTCCACGAAGGAAATGCGTTCGCCTTCAAAGCGCGTCCCGTTGAACTGGGTCAGCAAACTGTGGCCGATTGTCTCGGCGGTGATGCCGGTGCCATCGGAAACATAGAAAACCGGTCGTACCTCTGCCATCACTCACCCTGTCGTTGTTGGTCATCCATACGAAAATGCCGGCCAGATCAACCTTGTGTGCATCCGGCGCAAGGGCGATCATAGCGGCTTCGCCGCGCCCTACGCGCTTCAAAGTCTACGGAGATACCCCGTTTTGAACGACAACATCCTGTGGTTGCATGCGCTGCGCCTTGACGACCTCGCCCGGGTGGGCGGCAAGAATTCGTCGCTGGGCGAGATGATCGGCAACCTGGCCAACCTCGGGGTATCGGTGCCAGGTGGCTTTGCGACCACGTCGGAGGCGTTCAAGGACTTCATCGCCCATAACGATCTGGAGCAACGCATCTTCGACCGATTGGCGCCGCTGGACGTCGAGGATGTGGGCGCGCTTGGCGAGGCCGGCAAGCAGATCCGCGATTGGGTGATCGGTGCGCCGCTGCAGCCATCGCTCGATGCCGACATCCGCCACGGCTACCGGCAATTGTGTTCCGAGAACGGTGGCGGCGATGTCGCCGTCGCGGTTCGCTCTTCGGCCACCGCCGAAGATCTGCCGGATGCAAGTTTTGCCGGGCAGCAGGAGACATTCCTCAACGTCACCGGCGAGGACGACGTGGTGGTCAAGGTGAAGGAAGTCTTTGCCAGCCTCTATAACGATCGCGCGATCGCCTACCGCGTGCATCACGGCTTCAAGCACGAGGACGTGTTCCTGTCCGCCGGCGTGCAATTGATGGTGCGCTCCGATGTCGGTTCGTCCGGCGTTCTGTTCACCCTGGACACCGAGTCGGGCTTCCGCGAAGTGGTGTTCATTACCTCAAGTTTCGGCCTCGGGGAAATGGTCGTGCAAGGCGCGGTCAATCCCGACGAGTTCTACGTCTACAAACCCACCTTGGCCCAGGGCAAGCAGGCGATCCTGCGTCGCTCGATTGGTGCCAAGCAGCTGCGCATGGTGTATTCCGACCAGCCCGGCGAGCGTGTACGCACCGAAGACACTCCCGCGGAGTTGCGCGGTACCTTCTCCATCAGCGACGAGGAAGTGCACGAGCTGGCCAAACAGGCGCTGGTGATCGAGAAGCACTACGGCCGGCCGATGGATATCGAATGGGCGAAGGATGGCGTCAGCGGCAAGCTGTTCATCGTCCAGGCCCGCCCGGAAACCGTGAAATCACGCGCGAAAGCCACCCAGATCGAGCGTTACCAGCTTGGCGAGCGCGGACCGGTGATCTGCGAGGGTCGATCGATCGGTCAGCGCATCGGCAGCGGCGTGGCTCGCGTGGTGCGCTCGATGGAAGACATGGCCCGTGTACAGCCCGGCGACGTCCTGATCGCCGACATGACCGATCCGGACTGGGAGCCGGTGATGAAGCGTTCGGCCGCGATCGTGACCAATCGTGGCGGCCGTACCTGCCACGCGGCGATCATCGCACGCGAGTTGGGTGTCCCCGCCGTGGTCGGCACCGGCAACGCGCTGGACACGATCAAGGACGGCCAGACGGTCACCGTGAGCTGCGCGGAGGGCGATACCGGCTTCATCTACGACGGCGCCCTGCCCTTCGAGCGCCATGTCGCCGATCTGGACAAGATGCCGCCAGCGCCGCTGAAGATAATGATGAATGTCGGCAACCCCGACCGCGCATTCGACTTCGCCATGCTACCCAACGCGGGCATCGGCCTGGCCCGGCTGGAGATGATCATCGCCAGCCACATCGGCATCCATCCGCAGGCCTTGCTCGAATACGACCAGCAGGATGCGGAGACCAAGCGCAAGATCGACGACAAGATCGCCGGCTACGGTGATCCGGTCGAGTTCTACGTCGACCGGCTGGCCGAGGGCATCGCGACGATTACCGCATCCGTCGCCCCCAAGCCGGTGATCGTGCGGTTGTCGGACTTCAAGTCCAACGAGTACGCCAACCTGATTGGTGGTTCGCGATACGAGCCGCATGAAGAAAACCCGATGATCGGCTTCCGCGGCGCTGCCCGTTATCTCGACCCAAGCTTCAGCGATGCGTTTGCGCTGGAATGCCGCGCGGTGCTCAAGGTGCGCGAGCAGATGGGGCTGACCAATTGCTGGGTGATGATCCCGTTCGTCCGCACGCTGGACGAGGGCCGCAAAGTGGTTGAGGTCCTGCGCGCCAATGGGCTGGAACAGGGCAAGGACGGACTCAAGATCATCATGATGTGCGAGCTGCCGTCCAATGCACTGCTGGCCGAGGAGTTCCTGGAGATATTCGACGGCTTCTCGATCGGCTCCAACGACATGACCCAGTTGACCCTCGGGCTGGATCGCGACTCGGGGCTGATCGCCCACCTGTTCGATGAGCGCGACCCGGCGGTCAAGAAGTTGTTGTCGATGGCGATCCAGACCGCAAAGGCCAAGGGCAAGTACGTGGGCATCTGTGGCCAGGGCCCCAGCGACCACGCCGACCTGGCCCAATGGTTGATGGAACAGGGGATCGATTCGGTATCGCTGAATCCCGATACAGTCGTGGACACTTGGCTGCGCCTGGCCAAGGCGAAAGCCAAGGCCGGCTGAAAACTGACAACCTGCTAACGGCGTAGCCGCTAGGCTTTAGACGACACTGGACGCCCCGCTTGATGCGGGGCGTCGCATATGAGGAAGCTGGAATGAATCCGACCGCCACAATCCAGGTATCAACCGGCTGGATCGCGCACGCACGTGCCGGCGAATGGACCCAGGCGCTCGTCGGGATCGGCATCCGCCTGGGGCTGGCACTGTTGCTGTTTCTGGCGGGGCGCTATCTCATCGCCTGGATCACCACTGCAACAACACGCGGCATGAATCGCACCCAGATGGACCCGACTGCGGCGATGTTCCTGAGCAAGGTCGCCTCAGTGCTGATGACGGTCGTCCTGGCGCTGGCATCGTTGCAGGTGATCGGCGTGCCGATGACTTCAATGATCGCGGTGCTCGGTGCCGCCGGCCTGGCGATCGGCCTGGCGCTGAAGGACTCCTTGTCGAACATCGCCTCGGGCGTGATGCTGGTGACGCTCAGGCCGTTCCGGGTAGGTCATGTGGTCAACATCAACAATGAGAGTGGCACGGTCGAGGCGGTCAGCATTTTCCAGACCCGCCTGCGCGGCGCGGACAACCAGACAATCATCCTGCCCAACAGCCTGATCACCAGCGAATCGATCATCAACTTCACCCCCGACAACATGCGTCGGGTCGAGTTGGTCATCAGCATTGGCTACACCGCCGACATCGATGTTGCACGTGATATTGCGCTGCGATTGATGCATGCCGACCAGCGCGTCTTTGCCGATCCCGAGCCCAGCGTGCTGGTGTACGCCCTGGGCGAGAACAGCGTGGAGCTGGGCGTGCGCTGCCATACCAACAACGCCGACAACTTCGCGACCAAATGCGAGTTGTTGGAGTTGATCAAGAAGGCCTTCGACAAGGCCGGTGTCAGCCCGCCATTCCCGCAGCGCGAGATCAATCTCTATCAACGCGATGGCACCGGCAGACGCAGGGCAATCACTTCGATGAAGGCTAAGCCAGAGGCGAATCCAGACCGCCCAGCTGACCCATGAATGCGCGGTAGTGCTGCAACTCGGCAATCGAGTCGTGGACGTCGCTCAATGCCGTATGGCGGGACTGTTTGTCCAACCCGGCCAGCACCGTGGGCGCCCAGCGATGCGCCAGCTCCTTGAGGGTGCTGACATCCAGATTGCGGTAATGGAAGTGCCGCTCCACCCGTGGCATCAAGCGATGCAGGAAACGACGGTCCTGGCAGATCGAATTGCCGCATATCGGTGATGCATTCGCCGGCACCCATTCGGCCAGGAAGGCGAGCGTGCGTTGTTCGGCCTCGGCCATCGACACGCCCTGGTTCAGCACCCGATCCCACAATCCGGACTTGCGATGCTGGTTGCGGTTCCAGTCGTCCATTGCTTCCAGCTGCGCCAGCGGGTGTCCGATCGCCAGCTCCGGGCCTTCGGCCAGTATGTTGAGCTGCTTGTCCGTCACCACGGTCGCGATCTCAAGGATGGAGTCGTTGTCGGTGTCCAGCCCGGTCATTTCCAGGTCGATCCAGATCAGGTTTCCAGCGTTCCGGGAGCCGTTCGAGGTCATGCGCTCGTGTCATCATGAAGTGGCTGGCATCATACCGTCAGCCTGCTACGGACGCTCTTCATGACCCCTTCCCTCATCGCCGACCCGAACCATTACGCCGTCATCTCGGCAATGATCACCCCGGCGTTCTTCCTCACCGCGACGGGCTCCCTGCTGATTTCCTCCAACAATCGGCTCGCACGGGTGGTCGACCGGATGCGCAAGGAGATCGAGAACCTGAGGGCGACGGCGCGAGGCCCGGTCAGGACCGAGCTGGAGAACCGCATCGGCTTCCATCGAAAGCGCTCCTATCTGGTGTTGGCCGCGCTGAGGATGTTGTATGCCGCGCTGAGCGCATTCGTCTGCACGAGTATCGGCATCGCCGCGGATGCCTTCTTCGGCTATCAACTGGGATTCCTTCCGACCTTGCTCGCGGTGTTGGGCGTCCTGCTGATGTTTGCGGCTTCGCTCTGTCTGGGACACGAGGCCAGGATCAGCCTGCGCATGCTCGATCGCGAACTCAAGGCCGAACTGGACAGGGACGCCCCCGCCCCGGTCCTGCACAAGGGCTGAGGCCACCCTTTCGACACACTCAGACGGACTTTCCCCGCTTGCGCCGGAAATAGCTGGTCAGCCGTATGCCAGCCTCTTCACCCAGCACGCCGCCGACTACATCCACCCGGTGGTTGTGGCGCGGGTCGGCAAGCAGGTTGAAGACGCTGCCCGCAGCGCCGGTCTTGGGATCGCTGGCACCGTAGACCACCCGCGCGACCCGCGCATGCACCATCGCCATCGCGCACATCGCGCACGGCTCCAGGGTGACGTACAGGGTGCTGCCGGTCAGGCGGTGGTTACCCAGACGGCGACCCGTCTGCCGCATCGCGACGATTTCGGCATGCGCGCTCGGATCATGCTCGATGATGTTGCGGTTCCACCCTTCTCCGACGACAACACCGTCAGCCGAAACCAACACGGCTCCAACCGGGATTTCGTCGTCCTCACGCTCGGCCCGGTCGGCCAAAGCGAGCGCGTGACGCATCCAGCGTTCGTCGTCGCTCATTCCCACTCGATCGTCGCGGGTGGCTTCCCGCTGATGTCATAAACCACGCGAGAAACATTCCGCAACTCATTGATAATACGGTTGGAAACCTTGCCAAGGAACTCGTACGGCAAGTGTGCCCAGTGGGCCGTCATAAAGTCGACGGTCTCCACCGCGCGTAGGGCTATCACCCACTCGTAGGCGCGGGCATCGCCCACCACGCCGACCGATTTGACCGGCAGGAACACCGCAAATGCCTGGCTGGTCTTGTCATACAAATCGGCCTTGCGCAGCTCGTCGATGAAGATGTGGTCGGCGCGGGCAAGCAGTTCGGCGTATTCGCGCTTCACCTCACCGAGGATCCGCACGCCAAGTCCGGGGCCCGGGAACGGGTGGCGATTGACCATTGCCGCTGGCAAGCCGAGCTCGACGCCCATCCGGCGCACCTCGTCCTTGAACAACTCGCGTAGCGGTTCCACCAGCCCCAGCTTCATGTACTCGGGCAAACCGCCGACATTGTGGTGGCTCTTGATCATGTGCGCCTTGCCGGTCGTGCTGCCGGCCGACTCGATCACGTCGGGGTAGATCGTGCCCTGGGCGAGCCATTTCGCGTTCTTCAACTTGCTCGACTGCTCGTCGAATATCTCCACGAACAGGTTGCCGATGATCTTGCGTTTGGCTTCCGGATCGGTGATGCCTGCGAGCGCCGTGAAGTAGCGGTCGGCCGCATCGACCCGGATCACCTTGACACCCAGGTGCTCGGCGAACGTCGCCATCACCTGGTCGCCTTCCTGGTAGCGCAGCAAGCCGGTGTCGACGAAAACGCAGGTCAGCTGCTCGCCGATCGCCTTGTGCAGCAACGCGGCGACGACCGATGAGTCGACGCCGCCGGACAGGCCAAGGATTACGTCGTCGGTACCGACGGTATCGCGCACGCGGGAAATCTGGTCCTGGATGATCAGCGCGGGAGTCCACAACGCCTGGCAACCGCAGATTCCAGTAACGAACTGCTTCAGCAGCGCGCCGCCCTGCCTGGTATGGGTGACTTCGGGATGGAACTGCACGCCGTACCAGCGCTTGCTGTCATTCGCCATCGCCGCGACCGGAATACGGTCGGTCTTCGCGGTAACCACGAACCCTTCCGGAGCCCGGGATACGTGATCGCCGTGGCTCATCCACACGTCGAGCCGCGGCGGGGAACCCGGGTGGTCCTTCAGTCCGTCCAACAGGCGGTCATGGGCGACCAGCGCGACTTCAGCGTGACCATACTCGCGTTGGTCGGCGGCCTCGGTTTCCCCGCCGAGCTGCTTGGCCATGGTCTGCATGCCATAGCAAATACCCAGGATCGGCAAGCCGGAGTCGAACACCTCCTGCGGTGCGCGCGGTGAGTGTTCGGTCGTGGTTGATTCCGGTCCCCCCGACAAGATGATGCCGCTCGCCCCGAAGCCGGCGATCCGGGTCGGGTCATGGTCCCATGCCCATATCTCGCAATAGACACCCAGCTCACGGATACGGCGGGCAATCAGCTGCGTGTACTGCGCGCCGAAATCGAGGATCAGGATCTTGTCGCTATGGATGTCAGTCATCATCTACTCGAATCGGCATGTCTTGCACGGCACGCAATGCACCCAGCCAGGCGTGCGTGAAGGTCATTACCCGTGTTGGCGGTCACACCGCCCGGTAATTCGGCGGTTCCTTGGTGATCTGCACGTCATGGACGTGACTCTCACGCGAGCCGGCGGAGGTCACCCGCACGAACTGCGGCGTGCTGCGCATCTCCTCGATGGTCGCGCAACCCACGTACCCCATGGTGGCGCGCAGTCCCCCAACCAGTTGATGGACGACGCTGCGCAACGGCCCACGGTAGGGAACCCGGCCTTCGATGCCTTCCGGCACCAACTTGTCCGCGTCCTCAGAGTCCTGGAAATAACGATCCTTGGAGCCTTTTTCCATCGCGGCCAGGCTACCCATGCCTCGGTAGCTCTTGTAGCTGCGACCCTGGAACAGCTCGCTCTCGCCCGGAGATTCCTCGGTACCGGCAAACAGGCTGCCGACCATCACGGTGGAAGCGCCAGCCGCGATGGCCTTGCCGATATCACCGGAGTAGCGGATACCGCCATCGGCGATCAACGGAATGCGGTCCTGCAGTGCTTCGGCCACCATGTCGATCGCGCTGATCTGCGGCACGCCGACGCCGGCGACGATGCGGGTAGTGCAGATCGAGCCGGGACCGATGCCAACCTTGACTGCATCGGCGCCGTGATCCATCAGCGCCAGCGCGGCATCACCGGTGACGATGTTGCCGCCGATGACCTGCAGTTGGGGGAAGTTCTTCTTGACCCACTTGACGCGATCCAGCACACCCTGCGAATGCCCGTGCGCGGTATCGACCACGACCACGTCGACGCCGGCTGCGGCCAGCGCCTCGATGCGCGCTTCGGTATCGCCACCGACCCCGACCGCCGCACCCACCATCAGGCGTTCGCTGCTGTCGTAGGCCGCGTTGGGGTTGTCGGATTTCTTCTGGATGTCCTTGACCGTGATCAGGCCCTTGAGCTGGAAGGCATCGTTGACCACCAGTACCTTCTCGATGCGGTGCTTGTGCAACAGGCCGACGACCTCCTCGTCGCTGGCACCCTCGTGGACCGTGATCAGCCGATCCTTGCGGGTCATGATGTGGCGGACGGGGTCGTCGTGCTTGGTCTCGAAGCGCATGTCGCGGCTGGTGACGATGCCGACCAACTGGCCGTCGTCCACCACCGGCACGCCGGAGATGTTGCGCTCGCGGGTCAGCTTGAGCACGTCGGCAATCGTGGTTTCCGGCCCGACCGTGAACGGCGACTTGATCACGCCGGCCTCGAAGGATTTGACCTGGGCGACGTGCGCGGCCTGCTGGGCCACGGTCATGCTCTTGTGGATGATGCTGATGCCACCCAACTGCGCCAACGCGATCGCCAGACGTGCCTCGCTGACGGTATCCATTGCCGCCGACAGGATCGGCAGCCGCAAATTCAGGTCGCGGGTCAGGCGGGTGGAGAGCGATACGTCCTTGGGCAGGACAATCGAATGCGCCGGAACGAGGGATACATCGTCGTAGGTGAGTGCTTCAGCCTGGATGCGCAACATGGGCGGGACCGGGGGGAGTGAAGCCCGTCATTGTACTGCGTTCCAGGCCGGCTGGCGCGATCCGGGGTCACTGGCTTCGGCTGCCTCCAGGGTGTTCTCCATCAGGGTTGCGACCGTCATCGGCCCTACCCCGCCGGGAACCGGGGTGATCCAGCTGGCGCGCTGGGCCGCAGCCGCAAAGCCCACATCGCCTACCAGGCGGCCATCGTCGAGCCGGTTGATACCGACATCGATCACTACCGCGCCAGGCTTGATCCAGTCGCCGGGGATCAATTGCGGCCGTCCGACCGCCACCACCAGGATGTCCGCGCCGCGTACGGCAGTTTCCAGCACCTCTGGCGGGGTGAACTTGTGGCAGCTGGTGGTGGTGCATCCGGCGATCAGCAACTCCAGCAGCATCGGCCGACCGACGTGATTGGACACGCCGACAATGGTCGCGCTTGCGCCACGTACCGGACGATCGGTATAGGCCAGCAAGGTGGTAATGCCGCGCGGCGTACAGGGACGCAACCCGAACTCTCGCAGTACCAGGTGACCGACGTTCTCCGGGTGGAAGCCATCGACGTCCTTGGCCGGTGAGATTCGATGGATCAGTGCCGACGGGTCGCGGCGATCCGGCAGCGGTAGCTGGATCAGAATGCCGTGTACATCGGGATCGGCATTGAGCCTGTCAATCAGCGCCAGCAACTCTTCATCGCTGGTGTCTGCCGGCAAGTCGAAATCGATCGCGCGAATGCCCACCTTGCTGGCCGCGCGGCGCTTGTTGCGCACATACACCGCCGAAGCCGGATCGCCGCCCACCAATACCACAGCAAGGCCCGGAGGTGTTTTGCCGGTGGCAATACGGGCATCGACCCGCACCTTGAGGCTGTCGAGCAGATCTTCGGCAATGCGTTTGCCATCAAGGATCCGGGCGGTCTGGGGCGTTGCGACAGTCTTCAAGTATCTCGGCCTGAGTGCAGCTGGGGCCGGTATTATCGCCGATCTTGCGCTCTATCCGGCGGAGCAAAATGCCTCGTAATCGATATACCCGGGAAACGCCTGCCCGGGTGCACAGACGGCGCAGTCCGGGTCTGGTGACAGCCGGGTCTGGCGGAACTGCATGCCCAACGCATCAAATTGCAATAACCGCCCGGACAGCGATTGGCCAATCCCCAGCAACAGCTTGATCACCTCGGTGGCCTGCAACATGCCAATCACGCCGGGCAGCACCCCCAGCACTCCAGCTTCGCTGCAATTGGGGGCCGATTCGGGTGATGGCGGCTGTGGGAACAGGCAGCGATAGCATGGCGCGTCGCCACGCCGGCGGCCGGCATCAAACACACTGACCTGCCCGTGGAAACGATGTACTGCGCCATACACCAACGGCTTGCCGAGCTTTACGCAGGCATCGTTGAGCAGATAGCGGACGGCGAAATTATCGCCACCATCGAGCACCACGTCCGCGTCGGCGATCAGCCGCTCCACGTTGGTACCGGTGATGCGCTCGGCGAACGTGTCAATCGTGATGTTCGGGTTCAATGCCGACAGCGCGACCTGCGCCGAATCAACCTTGGCCATGCCGATCCGCGCGTCGGTGTGCAGGATCTGGCGTTGCAGGTTGCTGCGGTCGACGACGTCGTCATCAGCCAATACCAACGATCCGACCCCGGCCGCTGCCAGGTAATACGCGGACGGTGACCCCAACCCACCCGCACCGACAATGGCCACCCGCGCGGCCTGCAGCTTTCGCTGGCCGGCCTCGCCAACTTCGGGCAACAGCAGGTGGCGGGAGTACCGCTCGTAAAAGTCGTGATCGCCAGCTGGCTGGACCAACGGCAGGCCATCCGCGCGCCAGCGTCGGGTACCGCCCTCCACCGAGGCGACCTGGGCATAGCCGGCGTCCAGCAGCGTTTCCGCCACCTGCCGTGAACGTCCACCTACTTCGCAGATCAGCATCACCGAGGTATCCCGATCAGGGATGCTGCCAGTGGGTAGCGACTCCAACTCGCTGCGCGCGATGCCCAGTGCACCTTCGGCGATGCCCAACGCCCGTTCGTGCGTCTCGCGGACATCGATCAACACGGCACCGGACTGCTGCCGACGCCGGGCCTCGGAGGGAGTGATGGTTTCGATAGCCATGGGCGCCATTATCCGCCTTTACTGTAGCGTCCTATCCGCGCTTGACGTGCCGGATCAACCGACGTCGCTTGGCAATCTGCTTCTCGTTAAGCACGTTCTTCTTGCCTTCGAAAGGATTCGCACCTTCCTTGAAGATGAACCGCACGGGAGTGCCCACCAGTTTGAAGCGCTTGCGGAAGAAATTTTCCAGGTAGCGCTTGTAGCTGTCACTCAGGGTGCGTAGCCGGTTGCCATGGACGACAAAGGTCGGCGGATTGTTGGCGGCCGGGTGCGCATAACGCAGCTTGGCAACATGGCCACGAACCACCGGCGGCGGATTGGCCACATAAGCCGCCTCGATAGCCTGGGTGACTTCGCTGGTGCTGAACTCATGAATGGCCGACGCGTGTGCCCGGTGGACCGCCTTGAACAGCTCGCCCAGGCCAGAACCGTGCTGGGCACTGATCCGCACCGCTTCCGCCCATTCGACGAACGACAGCTTGCGCGACAGCAGCGACTCGGCCTGCTGGCGTCGGTAATCGCTCAGCCCGTCCCACTTGTTGACCGCGATCACCAACGCGCGGCCGGCGTCCAGCGCATATCCGAGCACGCTGGCGTCCTGGTCGGTGACCCCTTCAGTGGCATCAAGCATGATCACGGCGACCTGGCACTGCTCAATGGCGTGCAAGGTCTTGATGATCGAGAATTTTTCCACCGCCGCGTCGACGCGTGACTTGCGGCGCAGGCCGGCGGTGTCGATCAGCCGGTACAGGCGACCATCCCGCTCCATGTCGATCGCGACCGAATCACGCGTGGTGCCAGGTATATCGGAGGCGATCATCCGCTCCTCTCCCAGCAGGCGGTTGACCAGGGTCGACTTGCCCACGTTGGGCCGGCCGATGAAGGCGACCCGAATACGCGCGGGATCGTGGTCGAGCTCGGCGGACTCGCCCTCGTCAGGCACCCGTTCCAGCACCTGTTCGATCAGCTCGTCGATGCCTTGGCGATGCGCGGAGGACACGGCAATCACATCGCTGAAACCGTAGCGGGCGAACTCGTTCAACGCCGCCTGCGTATCCAGCCCGTCCGTCTTGTTGACCACCAGGAAAGTTGGCCGTGCGGTCTTACGCAGCCAGGCGAGGATATCGTCGTCCAGCGTCGATGCGCCTTCGCGGCCGTCGACGATGAACAACACCAGATCCGCCTCGACGGCCGCTGCGCGCGCCTGGCGCGTGGTCGCGCCGACCAGACCCTCGGCCTCGCCAGCGATGCCACCGGTATCCACCACCGCGAAGTGCCGTTGACCTTCGGGCCGGCACACGCCGTAGTGGCGGTCACGGGTGACTCCGGGTTGATCGTGGACAAGCGCGTCGCGGGTGCGCGTGAGCGCATTGAACAGGGTGGACTTCCCGACGTTGGGACGACCCACGAGGGCGACTAGCGGGAGCATTGGAGTTGTCCGATCAAAAAGGAAGAAAAGTGCTACTGCCCCAGCTGGAACGCACTCAGATTGCCGTCGGTGTCCTGCACTACCAGGATCCCCTCGGCTACCTGTGGCGTGGCCAGCAAGGGATCGCGGCTGGCCCGGGTGCGGGCAACAAACGCGCCGTCATCGAGCGCCAACCAGTGGAGATAGCCCTCATAGTCGCCAACCACGGCGTAGTCGCCCTGGATCGCCGGAGAGGTCAACTTGCGCCGGGCCAGCGCCGCCTGGGTCCACATGGCCGCGCCATTTTGCTTGAACAGGCCAATCACCGCATCACCGTTGTCGGATATGACCAGAACTTGTGGGGCAACGGCGATCTTGCCCGCGCCTCCGTGGTCGCTGAGCCACATCGGCTGTCCGTTGGGCGCGTTGATCGCCATCGTCTTGTTCTTGAAACTGCTCGCGTACAGGGTGGTGTTATCCAGCACTGGAGCACCATCAATGTCCGCCATGCGATCCAGTTCGGTACGGCCATCCTGTGGGGCGACCACTTCGCGCCACAACTCGACGCCATCGTCGGCGGACAACGCCGAGACGCTGCCATCATCGTTGCCGATAAACACATAACCTGGCCCGATCACCGGGGCATCGTTACCCCGCACCGACAGCATCGGAACGTCATGATTCCAGAACCAGCGACGCTCGCCGTTGTTGATATCGAAAGCGGTGATGCGGCCATCATTGGAGCGCACGAACACCATGCCCAGTCCGACCGCAGGAGCGGCGATGATCTCGTTGCCGACCTTCGCCCGCCACTTCTCCGCGCCGTTCGCCGCATCCAGCGCGATCACGTCGCCCTCCAGACTGCCGACGGCAACCACGCCGTCACCCACGCCGGGGCCGCCACTGAGTTCCAGCTCACTGGGGTAATTCCAGATGCTCTGGCCGGTCTGCAGGTCAAACGCATGCACACCGCCCTCGACCGCCGCCGCATAGACCTTGCCATCGGCGATGACAGGGCCCTGACGCGCGCCCAACACTCCCTCGCCTTTACCGGCATTGGCGGACCACAGTTTGGTCACCGTGGCCGACGGACTGAACTCCACCAAGGCTGCTGGCTTGAGCGCGTCTTCCTTGTCGCTACTGAACCAGCCCTTGATCGTGCTGCAGCCCGAAAGCGCCAACGCGCATAGCAATAACGCACTGCCACGCACCAGCACGGCCCGGGCCATGCCATTGCGTGGGCGCTGGTTCGGTACGGGCTTTGTTGAAAGCTGCTTCATTGGGTCGGACTCCATCAAAACAGGCTTCATCAAGACTGCGCCTCGGGATTGGCGAGCGCGGGGTTGGCGGCCGCGGGACCGGTTGCATCACGCGTCGCGGCCACACCCCCGACCTGGGTAAGTTTGAGCTCGAGTATTTGCCGTTGCGGTGATGCCACATCCAGCTCGACCAGTGCTTGGCTGTATGCCTCACTGGCCTTGTCGGTCTGGCCAAGCGCGTACTGGGCATCACCCCGCGTTTCCAATGCCGAGGGGCTGGACGCGTCAGCAAGCAAGGTCAGTGCCTCGTCAGCCCGTCCCGCATCCACGAGCAATCGCGCCAGCCGCTGGTCGACGATGCTCGCCACCGCCGGGTCACTCGGCTGGATCCCGCTCAAGGTCTCGATCGCGGTATCACCCTGACCTGCTTCGACCTGCGAGGCCGCCAGCTGCAGCGTGGCCAGGTTTGCGTAAACGGTGTCGCCGAGCGCCGTCACCTTGGCAGCGGACGTGTCGTCGTCGCCCACGATCGCGGTAACCGCGGTCTGGTACTGGTCCGCCATGCCCAACGCCTGATTATGCTGGTCCTGCTGCCACCACTTCCACCCGCTGATGGCGGCCAGCCCCAAAACCAGGCCGCCGACCAGACCCAGGCCATTGGTGCGAAGCCATTCCAGCACGCGTTCGCTTTGTTCGTGTTCGTCTAGTGGATCGTCTAATGCCATCGAAGGACTGCCATGCTATCCAGCCCCGACGAACAACGCCGGAACCGTCGGTTTGCGGACGAGCCCGGGTGACGGGCCGTGAGATATCGAACGCGTGAACCGGTCAGTCGGTGACCGGCGCGAGCGAACCCTCAGAGGATAGCGTAAAGCGTGCCACGTTCGCGCGGCTGAACGGCGCCAGGTCGACGGATTCACCGTGGTTGCGAACCTCGACTGCCGACACATTGCCCAGCACGACGCGGCTCACCTGGCCAGGCTCATAGCTGCGACGCTCGTTACTGCCGATCAAGCCTTGCTCGAGCACCCGTCCATCCGGATCGAACACCTGAACCCAGCTGTCATCGTTGAAACGCAACGACAACCCCGCCTCATCGACGGTTGCGGGTGCATGCAGCGACCCCATGGAAGCGATCAATGGGGTCCGTCGGGGCGACGGAGTGGTTGGCTCCATATCCATCGGGTCCACTGGAAGTGTTGCCATCGCCGGAATCTCCAGCGACTCGACTTGTGGCATACCGGAAAAATGCGGCCGGGTGGTCAACCAGACCGGCAATGCAATCACGGCGGTAAGTGCGATATACACCGCACGCCGGCCGGCCTGCTCCAGCACCCGCCGATAACGCGGTGTGTGGGTGTGGCTGATCAGTTCGGGCGGGGCACTATTGTCGATCTCGGCCCGTCGCAGGTCCGAGTCCAGATTGATGCCCAGTAATCTTGCGTAGCTCCGCAGCTGGCCGCGCACGAAGACCGGTGCCCCCGCCTGGCTCCAGTCGTCGGCTTCAAGTGCTCGGATTACCCTGAGTGGCATTTTCAGTCGCGACGAGACTTCCTCGATCGTCAACCCTGCGCCGTCGCGCGCCTGCCTGAGGCGCGCGCCACATCCCTCGACATCGCTTGAAGCGATCTGCTTGGACTGCATCATTGCTTTCCGTCAACCCCCGTTCCGGATCCCGACGTGCCCGGGAACTCCCCCCGTAGCCGCTGAACGTACGCTGCTGCGGCTTCTGTGTCGCCAAGTTTCTGCTCAATTTGTGACGCTAGCAACAATGATGCCGCATCCGCCGGTGCGGCCGCCAACCGGCGCTGCGAAAATGCACGGGCATGAAACGCATCACCGGTGCGAAATTTATGCTGCGCCATCGCCGCCAGCGCAACCGGGTTCTCAGGCTCCAGCTCCAGCGACCGCTCCAGGTAGCGTTCGGCCTGCGCGGCTTGACCAGCCTTCTGGGCGCAGGCGCCTGCGTTCGCCATCGCCACCGCAGGAGTCGGGTAGGTGGGATCGGACAGCGCCTGGTCGAACCATTGCAGCGACTCTTCGGCACGGCCATTGCTACACAGCCATGTCCCGTAATTGTTATGCATGCCGCCTTGGAGCGGCGCCAGTTCCAGCGCCTTCTGATAGTGCACCCCGGCCTTGCGGTCATCCCCATTGTGCTCTGCGATCAGCGCAGCGAGCGTATGGGCGGGCGCGGAATCCGGAGCGAGGCGCAGGGCTTCCTTCGTGGCCCCGGCTGCGCCGGAATAGTCGCCAGCACGCAAGGCCTGCTGAGCCTTGTTCACCTCGATACGCGCCGCAGCGCTACCCTTGCCATAGCTGTCGGGGGTCATCGAGACTTCGGGCTTTACGTACTTGGGGCCGCCTCGACTGACGTCAGGCTTGACGAAAGTCAGCCGACTGCACCCGGACAACCCGACCAACGCCAGCACTACCGCTGCGAGGATCGCCTTGCCGCACATCCGATACCTGGCCCTGCACTCAGGCATTGGCATCGGTGATCCCCTGCGCTGCAAGCTCCTTGCGGAACGTTGCCTGGCGGCGAGTCCGATCCATCACCTGCCCCTTCAGCTGGCCACAAGCCGCGTCGATGTCTTCGCCACGGGTTCGTCGCACCGTGGTCAGCACCCTGGCTTGTTGCAGGAGCTTCTGGAACGCGCGGATATCGGTCTCGGTCGAGCGCTCGTAACGCGTGCCTGGGAACGGGTTGAACGGAATCAGGTTGACCTTCGCCGCGTCCTTCATCTGGGTGGCATTGTCGAACTGGCGCATCAGCCGCGCCAGCTGGCGTGCGTGCTCGGGCTGGTCGTTGATGCCTTTCATCAGGGTGTATTCGAAGGTGATCGACGACTTCGGCTTGCGCATGACGTAGCGCTGGCACGCCGCCATCAACTGGTCGATCGGATATTTCTTGTTGAGCGGCACCAACTGGGTGCGTAACTCATCGTTGGCCGCGTGCAGCGAGACCGCCAGCGACACGTCGCTCACCTCGCCCAGCTTGTCGATCATCGGCACCATGCCGGCGGTGGACAGGGTGACCCGCTTGTTGGCCAGTCCATAACCAAGGTCGTCGCGCATGATGCTCATGGCGCGCACGACGTTGTCGAAATTCATCAGTGGCTCCCCCATCCCCATCATCACCACGTTGGTGAGGCGGCGACGCTGGTGCGGCAGGTTGCCCAGGTGTCGGGCAACCACCCACACCTGCCCGATAATCTCCGCGGTAGTCAAGTTGCGATTGAAGCCCTGGGTACCGGTGGAGCAGAACGAGCAGTTGAGCGCGCAGCCGACCTGGCTGGATACGCACAGGGTGCCGCGACCCTTGTCCGGTATGAACACCGCCTCGATGGCGTTCTTCGGGTCCATGCCGATCAACCACTTGTGGGTACCGTCAACCGACGGCTGCTCCAGGATGACCTCGGGCGCCCGGACCTCGGCGTGCTCCTGCAACTTGGCGCGCAGGACCTTGCCCAGGTCGGTCATCTGGTCGAAATCGGTGACGTAGCGGTGATGGATCCACTTCATCACCTGGTGCGCGCGATAGCGCTTCTCACCCAGGACTCCCTCGAAGAAGTCTTCCAGCTCGACTCGATCGAGGTCGAAGATATTCTTCCTCGGTGCTGCGCCGGCCGAGACCGGCGCAGGAACCGGCGCAGAAACCGGCGACGTCGCATCCGCCGGGATACTGGCGTCGGCGAGGATGATGTCGATGGTGTTTGCGCGGGTCGGGGTCATGGCGTTGTGGTTTTGATGGGCAGAGCAGGCATCGGGCCCGTAAGGGTGGACCCGATGCCAGTGGATCAACGGGTGTGGATGTCAGTGGCCGGGAAGAAGTAGGCGATTTCGGTCGCGGCATTCTCCTGGCTGTCCGAGCCGTGCACCGCGTTGGCGTCGATGCTGTCGGCGAAGTCGGCGCGGATGGTGCCGGCCGCCGCGTCCTTCGGGTTGGTCGCGCCCATCAGGTCACGATGCTTGAGTACCGCACCTTCCCCTTCCAGCGCCTGGATCATCACCGGGCCGGAGATCATGAACTCCACCAACGCGGCAAAGAACGGGCGCTCACGGTGGACCGCGTAAAAGCCCTCGGCCTCGGCCTTGGACAGGTGCTTCATCTTGGCGGCAACGATTTTCAGGCCGGCCTTCTCGAACCGGGCGTAGATCTCGCCAATCACGTTTTTGGCAACTGCGTCGGGCTTGATGATGGAAAGAGTGCGCTCCAGCGCCATGGGATATCTCCGATTGGGCGGGCGGCGACCTTATGCAAGGTTGGAAAGATCCACGCCCGAGGGTAACAGAAAAACCCGCGCCTGAACGCGGGTTTGGCTTGTGTGACTGCGGCGATTCTAACGGAAATCCGACCGGGAAACGCGCTTTGAGCCGTCATCCTGGCGCTATCTGCGTTGACGATTCATGTCGCAAGGCCTAGGATCAAACAAGCGTTTGATTAGACGACATTTCCGGTTACATCCGACAGGGCTTTCGCATGATTCCGACCACCCAGTTCTCAACCAAGGACCGAATCCTCGGAGCCGCCGAAGAGCTGTTCGCCCAGCACGGTTTCTCGGGCACGTCACTCCGTCAGGTCACCAGCCGTGCCGACGTCAACGTGGCCGCGGTCAATTACCACTTTGGCAGCAAGGAAAACCTCGTCAACGAGGTGTTCCGGCGGCGTATGGATGACATGAGTGCGCAGCGGCTGGCGGCCTTGAAAGCCGCCGTCGAGCTGCAACCGCGGGAGCTGGAGCCAATATTGGCGGCCTTCGTGGAACCGGCGTTGGCCATTGCCCAGGATCGCCATGGCGGCGCGGCGTTCGTGCGCGTGGTCGCACGCGCCTATGCGGAGAAGAACGACAGCCTGCGCAAGTTCCTGTCCGAGCGCTACGGCCATGTCCTGCGTGACTTTGCCAAGGCGATTGCCGTGTGCCTGCCGGAACTGAGCAAGGCCGAGCTGTACTGGCGCCTGGACTTCCTGGCGGGCGCATTGACCTATGCCATGGCCGATTTCGGCTTGATCAAACGGCCCTCAGGCGTACTGGAAAAGGCCCACCGCGAGCGGGCTGCCCGCGAGCTGATACGGTTCGCCGCCGCTGGCTTCAAGAATTGATCCAACAAACATAATATATTCCAAGGAGTTACAGGCTATGTCTAACAAACTACTTGTCCGCCGTGCAGCGGTTCTTGGTGCCGGCGTCATGGGTGCACAGATCGCCGCGCACCTGACCAATGCCGGGGTCGATACGGTGTTGTTCGACCTGCCGGCCAAGGAAGGCGACCCCAACGGGATCGTCACCAAGGCCATCGCCAACCTGGCCAAGCTCAGCCCCGCCCCACTGGCCGACAAGGCGCTCGCCGGCAGGATCGTGGCGGCCAACTACGAGACCGGTCTGAAACACTTGGAGGATTGCGACCTGATCATCGAGGCGATTGCCGAACGAATGGACTGGAAGCAGGACTTGTACAAGAAGATCGCCCCGCACGTACCGGCCCACACCGTCCTGGCCAGCAACACCTCCGGCCTGGGCATCAACAAGCTGGCCGAAGTACTGCCCGAGGAGCTTCGCCACCGCTTCTGCGGCGTGCACTTCTTCAATCCGCCGCGCTACATGCACCTGGCCGAGCTGATCCCGGCTCGCAGCACCGATGCCGCCGTGCTGGAAGGCCTTGAGACGTTCCTGACCACTACCCTGGGCAAGGGCGTGGTGATCGCCAAGGACACCCCGAATTTCATCGGCAACCGCATCGGTGTGTTCTCGATGCTGGCCGCGATGCATCACACCGGGCAGTTCAAACTCGGCTTCGATACCGTCGATGCCCTGACCGGCCCGGCGATCGGCCGGCCGAAGTCCGCGACCTACCGCACCGCGGACGTGGTCGGGCTGGACACCATGGCGCATGTCATCAAGACCATGGCCGACACCCTCCCCGATGACCCATGGCACGACTACTTCAAGGCGCCCCAATGGCTGTCCGGACTGGTCGACAAGGGTGCGCTGGGTGCCAAGACCGGCGCCGGCTTCTACACCAAGCGCGGCAAGGACATCCTGGTACTGGACCTGAAGACCCGGGATTACCGTCCGTCAGCGGCCGAACTCGATCCTGAAGTTGCCGCGTTGTTGAAGGAACGCGACCCGGCGAAGAAATTCGCCGCCCTGCGCGCCAGCGAGCATCCACAGGCGCAATTCCTGTGGGCCTGCTTCCGCGACACCTTCCATTACAGCGCCTTCCACCTGAAGGACATCGCCCAGACCGCGCGAGACGTCGACTTCGCCATGCGCTGGGGGTATGGCTGGTCCGTGGGTCCGTTCGAGAGTTGGCAGGCCGCCGGCTGGAAGCAGGTCGCCGAGTGGATCGCGGCGGACATCGTCGCCGGCAAGACAATGAGCAATGCCACCCTGCCCGACTGGGTGTTCGACGGCCGCGATGGCGTGCATTCGACCGATGGCAGCTACAGCCCCGGACGCGACGCCGTCGTTGCCCGCTCGGCCAATCCCGTATACGCCCGGCAGCGGTTCCCGGACGCGCTGCTGGGTGAGAAGTTCTCGCAAGGCCGCACCGTGTTCGAGAACGAAGGCCTGCGGATGTGGGCCGACGAAGGCGACGACATCGCCGTGCTCAGCTTCAAGACAAAGATGAACACCGTGTCCGACCAGGTTCTGGATGGCCTGCAGGAAGCGGTGTCACGTGCGGAGAAGGACTTCTCCGGGCTGGTGATCTGGCAGGCAAAGGAGCCCTTCTCCGCCGGCGCCGACCTGTCCGGCGCACTGGGCCTCTTGCAGGCCAACGACATCAAGGGCTTCGATGCGATGGTGGCGAACTTCCAGCGCACCAGCCAACGCATCAAGTATTCACTGGTGCCGGTGGTGGCCGCGGTTCGCGGCCTCGCCCTGGGTGGCGGCTGCGAGTTCCAGATGCACGCAGCCCGCACAGTGCTCGGGCTGGAAAGCTATGTCGGACTGGTTGAGGCCGGCGTCGGCCTGCTGCCTGCCGGAGGTGGCCTGAAGGAGCTGGCCGTCCGCGCGTCCGACGCCGCCGGCCCGAACGGCGACGTGTTCGCCGAGCTGAAGACCGTGTTCGAGACCATCGCGATGGCGAAGGTCGCGACCTCGGCAATGGAGGCCAAATCGCTGCAACTGGCCCGCAAGAGCGACGTGGTCGTATTCAACGCCTTCGAGCTGCTGGATGTCGCCAAGTCCCAGGCGCGCGCCCTGGCCGAGTCCGGCTACCGTCCGCCATTACCGGCGCGCAGGATCCAGGTCGCCGGCGACGTCGGCATCGCCACCTTCAAGATGCTGCTGGTGAACATGCTGGAGGGCCGCTTCATCTCCGAGCACGACTACGAGATCGCCACCCGCATCGCCACCGTGATGTGCGGCGGCGAGGTCGAGCGCGGCTCGCTCGTCGATGAGGACTGGTTGCTGAAGCTGGAGCGCGAGCACTTCGTCGCCCTGGCACAGATGCCCAAGACCCAGGCGCGCGTGGCGCACATGCTCAAGACCGGCAAGCCGCTGCGTAACTGAACAATCCATCATCCCTGCGAACGCGGGGATGACGATAAAAAACAATATTCGCCGAATCGTTTTGCCATGACACAGAGGCTGGAAACCAAATGACCAGACAAGTTCAAGACGCCTACATCGTCGCCGCCACCCGCACCCCGGTGGCCAAGGCGCGCGGCGCGTTCCGCAACACGCGTCCCGACGACATGCTCGCCCATGTGCTCAAGGCGGTGATTGCCCAGGCACCGGGGATCGACGTGAACCGCATCGACGACGCCATCATCGGCTGCGCGATGCCCGAAGGCGAGCAAGGCATGAACGTGGCCCGCATCGGCGTACTGCTGGCCGGGTTGCCTGACACCATCGCCGCACAGACCATCAACCGCTTCTGCTCATCGGGCCTGCAGGCGGTCGCGTTGGCAGCCGACCAGATCCGCCTGGGCAACTCCGACCTGATGCTTGCCGGCGGTACCGAGTCGATGACGATGGTGCCGATGATGGGCAACAAGGTGGCGCTCTCACCGAACGTGTTCAAGGACGACCACGTCAACATCGCCTACGGCATGGGCATCACCGCGGAGAAGGTTGCCGAGGAATGGAAGATCAGTCGTGAGGACCAGGACGCGTTCGCCCTCCAGTCACACCTCAAGGCACTGGCTGCGATCGAGGCCGGCGAGTTCACCGACGAGATCAGCCCGCTGGAGGTGATTTCCCACCTGCCCGACCTGGAGCGCAACACCATCCGCGAGAAGAAGGTCCTGGTCGATACCGATGAAGGTCCGCGCATGGGATCCACCATCGAAGGACTGGCCAGGCTGCGTCCGGTGTTCCGCAACGGCCAGTTCGGCGGCAGCGTGACCGCCGGCAACAGTTCGCAGATGTCCGATGGTGCCGGTGCGGTATTGCTTGCCTCGGCGCAGGCAATCAAAGACTACGGATTGACGCCGCTGGCGCGCTTTGTCAGTTTCTCCGTCGCTGGCGTGCGTCCCGAAGTGATGGGCATCGGCCCGATCGCAGCCATTCCCAAGGCGCTCAAGCAAGCCGGTCTGACCCAGGATCAACTGGACTGGATCGAGCTCAACGAAGCCTTTGCCGCGCAGTCGTTGGCGGTGATCCGGGATTGCGGCCTGGACATGGACAAGGTCAATCCATTGGGCGGCGCCATCGCTCTTGGCCATCCACTGGGCGCGACCGGCGCGGTACGCACCGCGACAATCCTGCATGGCATGCGTCGCCGCCAGCAGAAGTACGGCATGGTGACCATGTGCATCGGCACCGGCATGGGCGCGGCGGGTATTTTCGAGTCGCTCTGAACTTGCCGCGGACCGGCAAGACCGCTACCCGCCCGTGATACCTCAACACAAACCAGGGTCGCTACTGCGGTCCTGGTTTTTTGTTGCGCTGCTCAGGCCATTCGGGTGCCGTCCGGAACCGGGCGGTCGACCGTGGTGATTACCACGCCGGTCTCCGTGGGGAATCCCGTCAGCAGGAACTCCGACATGAAAGGTCCGATCTGCCTGGGCGGAAAGTTGAGCACTCCGACGATCTGTTTCCCCAGCAGCGCTTCGGGTTCATAGAGCTCGCGTACCTGCGCGCTGGTCTTACGGATGCCGTGGACGCCGAAATCGACCCAGAGCTTCCAGGCAGGCCTCCGCGCTTCCGGGAATGGCTCGACACGCATCACAGTGCCAACACACAGCATTACCTTCTCGAAGTCGTCCCAGCTTATGGGTTCAACGTCACTCATCGATTGCCCTCGTTTGTTGCTTTCCATCCATCCTTCAGGCCGGCCCACCAGTAACTCAATTGCGCCGCTACCTGACCGGCCGGCTTCCATGCCGGAGCCAGACCGAACTCGTTGAATTCACGCCAGCGCACATCTCGCTGCGCAATCGCCGACGCCACCAGTTCGCCCGCAAACGTGGTCGGGGCCACCCCATGGCCTCCGAACGCCTGGGCGAGCCAGAGACCGTCTTCGGCCAGTCCGATCTGCGGCATCTGATGGCGCGCGTAACTCATCAGGCCGGACCAGGCGTGATCGACCGCCACGCCTCCCAGCTGCGGAAAGACTTTCAACATGTCGCGATACAGCAACCGCTTCACCGCCTCCGGCGAACGGTCCAGCACCGATATCCGCCCGCCCCATAGTAGCCGCGTGTCAGGCAACGGCCGGTAGTAATCAAACGCGAAACGGCTGTCGTAGACCGCCGCGCGGGTCTGCATGATCTCGTCCATGCGCGATCCCAGCGGCTCGGTGGTCATCACGTAAGTGGCGATCGGCATGACAGAGGCATCGACCCTGCGATCCAGACCGGCCAGGTAGCCACCGCAGGCAAGCACGACCTGCTCGGCGTCGACCTGCCCTTCCGGCGTGGTTACCCGCCACCCCGCCCCCTTGCGCTGCAGCGACACCGCCGGACTGCGCTCATGCACGACCAGCCCTGCTTCGACAGCGACGCGGGCCAGGGCGAGGGCGTATTTGAGCGGGTGGAAGTGGAAGGCATTGGCTTCGAACAGGCCATCGCCATAGCGCCGGCTATGAACCAGATTGCGCAGTTCGAATTTCGGCAACCACTGCCAGTCAACGCCATAGTGCTCGGCCAGCAGTTGCTGTCGTGCCCGGAGCACCGAGGGATCGCGGAACCAGTTGGCCCAGATCACCCCGGCCTCGACCACATCGCAATCAATCCGGTGGCGATGAATGCGCTGGCGAATCAACTCCACCGCCTGCATCGTGCCGCCGTACATCGCCTGCGCTCGCCGTGCCCCCACCCGCGCCAACAAGGATGCCTCACCCAGCGAGAACCCCCCGAAGACAAAGCCGCCGTTGCGGCCCGAAGCACCGAAGCCGATCAGGTCGGCTTCGAGCAGCACGACGTCGCCAACGCCACGCTCGACCAGACCGAGCGCGGTATTGAGTCCCGCGAATCCACCGCCGATCACGCATACGCGCGCGTCGCGTGCGCCCTGCAATGCCGGATAACGGGGCGCCAGCGCCGGAAGCGTGGCTTGGTAGTAGGAAAGGGCCATCGCGCCAGTCAGCCGACCGGCGCGTGAAAAGTCAAACGATGACTACTCCAGCTCGGTGACACCCATTTCCTTCAGCGCATCGCTCATCAGTGTCTGGGCGGCGACGCTCAGTTTCTCGTGATCAAGCGCGTAACGGATCGTCGCCCCGATCAGGCCGATATGGGTGCCGCAATCAAAGCGTGTGCCCTGGAAGCGGTAGGCGTTGACGGCCTCATCGACCAGCAACCGCGCGATCGCGTCGGTCAGCTGGATTTCACCGCCCGACCCCGGCGTGGTGGTTTCCAGAAACTCGAAGATGCGCGGGCTCAGGACGTAGCGACCGACCACCGCCAGCGTACTGGGCGCATCAGCCGGCTTGGGCTTTTCGATGATCGCGCGGATGCGTCCCTGACGATCGGAAAAATCCTCCGTCGCCACGATGCCATAGCTGGCGGTCTTTTCGCGCTCCACGTCCTGCACCGCGATCATGTTGGCGCCGGTGGCCTCGGCGGCATCAGCCATCTGCTTGAGTGCGCCCGGGCCGCGGTTCCAGATCAAGTCATCGGGCAGGAGCACCGCAAAGGGCTCGTCACCAATCACGGGCTTGGCGCAAAGCACCGCATGGCCCAGCCCGCGCGCCTCGGTCTGGGTGACGAACACCGCCCGCACTCCCTTGGGCAACGGGTTGCGGACCAGCTCCAGCTGCTCCAGCTTGCCGGCACGTTCAAGCTTTTCCTCAAGCTCGTAAGCCTTGTCGAAGTAATCGGCGACCGCATGCTTGTAGCGGTTGGTGACGAATACCAGCGTGTCGCAGCCCGCCTCGATCGCCTCGTCTACTGCGTACTGGATCAACGGCCGGTCGATGATCGGCAACATCTCTTTTGGAACGGTCTTGGTCGCAGGCAGGAACCGGGTTCCGAGCCCCGCAACCGGGAACACTGCCTTGCGGATACGTTGCGACATCAGACTTTCCTTGCCGTGCGCGAGGGGAACGCCACTACGGTGGAGGGCGCGACCGTGGCTTGTGGATGCAAGCCGATGGATTGGAATTCCGGGACGGTCGAGTGCACCAGTGCATCCAGACGGTCCAGATCGTAGTTTCCGCACGCGTCGCGCAACTGCCTCAGCGCGGCATGGATGTCGGTGGCAACAACAGCACGCGGCTCCGCCTGCAGAATCTTCGGATGCGCGGTGGCGCGGTAGCATTCATCGGCGTGGAACAGCACTTCGTGCAGCTTCTCGCCCGGGCGCAAGCCGGTATACACGATCGATACGTCCCGCCCAGGCTGCTTGCCGGCCAGCCGGATCATCTGCTCGGCCAACAAGCGGATCGGTATCGGCTCACCCATGTCAAGCGTATAGATTGCCTCATGGGTCCCGATCGCCGAGGCTTGCAGGATCAACTGGCAGGCCTCGGGGATGGTCATGAAGTAACGGGTTACCTCGGGATCGGTAACGGTCACCGGCCCACCGCGGCGGATCTGCTCGCGGAACAACGGCACCACGCTGCCGGCGGAGTCGAGCACGTTGCCGAAGCGCACCGTCACGAAACGGGTGCTGCGATGGTCAACCAACGACTGGCACACCATCTCGCCGAGGCGTTTGGTCGCACCGAGGATGTTGCCGGGATCGACCGCCTTGTCGGTGGAGATCAACACGAAAGTCCCGACTTCCTCCCGACGGCAGGCTCGGGCCACCGTTTCGGTGGCGAGCACGTTGTTACGGACTGCTTCGCGCAACTGGGTCTCCAGCAGCGGCACGTGCTTGTATGCGGCCGCATGGAACACGGCCTCCGGTTCGGCAGCCCTCAGTGCGTAATCGATGACGGCCGGATCACCACAATCACCGAGTACGGGGATGTACTCCAGGTCTGGGAAATCCCGCCGCAGGTTGGCCAAAACGGTGATCAGCGCCAACTCGTCCTGCTCCACCAGTGCTATGCGACGCGCACCGTGGCGGGCGCACTGCTTGCACAGCTCCGAACCAACCGAGCCGCCTGCGCCGGTGACCAGCACCGAGCGAGCACCAAGCCAACTCCGGATGGCCTTCCAGTCAGGGAGCACCGGTTGGCGACCAAGCAGATCTTCGATGGCCACTTCCTTCAGTTCACCCGGCAGCGAACGACCCTCAAGGGTGTCGAGCAAACGAGGCACCATCCGAAACGGCAAACCCGAGCGTTCGCAAGACGCCACCACGGCCTGCATGGATTTCGCATCGGCCGATGGCATCGCGATCACCAGCAAGCGTGCGGCGGTCTCGCGGGCGATCTCGGCCACGTCCCCCACCCGGCCCAACACCGGCACGCCCTGCACCTTGGAGCCACGCAGGCGCGAGGCATCGTCCAGGAAACCCACGGGTTGGTAGTTGCCGATGCGTCGCAGGTCGCGAACCAATGCCTCACCGGCACCGCCAGCGCCAAGAATGAGGATCCGTACCGAGGCTCCATGTCCCCGGTCCATCCGGCTGTCTTTCCATGCGCGATACAACAGTCGCGGTGCACCGAGCATGCCCATCAGAACCAATGGGTACAGAACCAGCACGGTCCTCGAAACAAGATTCAGCCGATTGTAGAGAAACAGCCCCAGAACGATTGCGAACAGCCCGAGCGCGCAGGCCTTGAAGATATTCCACAGATCCGGAACGCTGGCGAACCTCCACAGGCCGCGATAGAGGCCTACCTGCCAGAACACCAGCCCCTGGGCGGCCAATACCAACACAATCTCGGTGGACCACCACGCGATCTCGGGCGGATTCGACATCACCCCATAACGCAACCGGTGCAGGCCCTGCCACACCACCCAGACCATCGCGAGGTCGTGCAATACCACCGCTATCCGCGGTGCCGACGACGACCAACGATCCTTCCATGCGCTCATTCACTATCCTTCTTGGTCGGAATCGGGGGCGCCGATTCGATACGTTGCAATAACCACCATGCAAAAGCGGCGGACGCATACCACGCCACGCAACTGCACAACAGGACGATTGTACTGGCTCCAAACATGACGACCACCGCAATAGCTGCAATCGCCGTCCAGCTTGCGTAAGCCACTGTGACAATCACATGACCATCCCGGCGCGCCCACACCTGATAGGCGTGCTGGGTATGCGGGGTCCACCAGCGCTCGCCGCGAAGCATGCGACGCAGCAGGGTAAGTCCAGAGTCGACCAGGAATGCCGACAACGGCAGCAGCAGCCAACCGGCGTGCGTACCGATCCGTGCGACGCCGACTGCGACCAACGCGGCAATCGAGAATCCGATGGCGCCGCTACCCACGTCGCCCAGGAATATCCGGGCGCGGGGAAAATTATACGGCACGAACCCCAGGCACGCGGCGGCGAGCGCCGCGGCCAGCAAGCCCCACACGCCACCGAGCAGCAACGCCACTACGACGGCGAGCAACAGCGCCTGGCTGGCCGCCAAACCGTTGATCCCATCCATGAAGTTCCAGACATTGGTCAGGACCATCACCAGCACCACCGCGGCCAAGCCAAGCCAGGGGTTGCCGGATGTCAGCTGGATGGCGAAGCCGAACAACACCGCTGCCAACCCATGTACAGCAAGTCGCCACCAGGGCGAGAGCGGCCGGTGATCGTCCACCAGACCCACACCGGCCACCAGTACCAGGCCACTGGCGAAAGCCGCCAGCAGGACCCGGTAGGCCGGGTCGCGAAACGCCAATGCAGCCGACGCCACCAGCAACGCTGCCACGATCGCGATGCCACCACCGCGCGGAGTCGCAACATGATGGCTACGCCGCTCGCCGGGATGATCGAGCAGATCACGCTGGACCGCATAGCGGCGCGCCAACCAGGTGCCAGCGGCGGCGACCGAGGCGTGCAGGAACAACCAGGTCAGCACGGTGTCAGACCACAGCGTAGTTCAACAACGGCTTGACCGTGCCCCATTCCTTGCAGCTCGGGCATTGCCAATGATGGCTACGCGCGCCAAAGCCGCAACGATTGCATCGATAGCTGGGGTTGCGTACGAGCAGCTGGTCGGTGATGTGTTTGAGGTCGTGCAAGGTTGCCAGTGGATCCGCACCCTCGGCAATGCTCAGCTCCATCAACGCCGCTTCGCCGCGGACCGAAGGGCGATCTTTCAGTTCTTCGGCCAGGTAGGCGCGCGCGGCAGCCACACCGTCCTGACTCTCGACCATCCGGGTCAGGGCCAGCACCGGGGCGATGCCGCGATAGTGCTCACACATTTCGGCCAGGAACGCACGTGCGCCCGGGCCATCACCCACTCTCTCGTAACACGACAGCAACGCCGGCATGACCTCGGGCAGGTAGTCCGGATCGGTTCGCGCGACTCGCTCGAACGCGCGGATGGCGCCAGCGTCGTTGCCAGCCTCGACCTCCAGCCGGCCCTCGAGCATGCCTGCGCGCACCGAGTTCGCGTCGGCTTGATAGGCACGGGCAACGGCGGCGCGAGCGGCCTGGACGTCGCCGGCGGCACGATGTCGGTCGGCCAGTTCGCATTCAAACTGGGTAATCAACTTGCCCATTGATTCGCCAGTGGCGGACTCGTAACGCTGCGCGTTCTCGATCGCCTTGTCCCAGTCGCGCTCGGACTGATAGATGTTGATGAGGTGACGCAATGCCAGCGGCGCCCGCATGTCGAGGTCCACCAGGTCACTGAAAACGGTCTCGGCCCGGTCCAGCAGGCCCGAACGCATATAGTCCTCGCCCAACGCGAGCAGGGCCTGGACCTTTTGCTGGTCACTCAGGCCCGGACGCTGCACCAGTGCCTGGTGCAGGCGAATCGCACGGTCGACCTCGCCACGACGGCGGAACAGGTGGCCCAGGGCGACCTGGGTCTCAAAAGTTTCCTTGTCCAGCTCCGCGATATGCAGGAACAGCTCGATCGCCTTGTCGGGCTGCTCGTTCAACAAATAGTTGAGTCCGCGAAAATACGTTGTCGAAAGCCGACTGACCTGGCTGCTGCTATGGCGTTCGCCCCCCCGGCGGCCGACCACCCAACCGCTTACCGCCGCAATCGGCAGCAACAGGAAGAACCAGAACCACTCGTTGATGAACTCCACCGGTCAGGTCCCGCCATCCAGTGACGTCGTCACGTCGCGGCCGCGCTCAGCGAGTGCGAGGCGACGGCGCAGCGGCAATATCACGCTGGCGCTCAGGGCAAGCCCACCGATCACCACCCCGAGCAACAGCGCCACGATCAGCGCGATGCCAAGGTTGGCAGGTATGTGGCTGAAACCCACGTCGATACTTACCGGCTGCAAATTGAGCGCTCCCACGATGGCACCCAGTACCAGGCACGCAATTGCGATGAGCAATCGGATCAAACGCATGACAGCCTCCGGTCGGTTCCTGCTTGGCGTACAGCTTAGCTGAACAGCCGCCATGTGTACGCAAGCGCGTGTACAAAAGTACCGCCCGTCCTAGTCGGCCTCTTCCAGCGGCGTGGCGTCGCAAACGCGTTCGCGCAGGTCCTTGCCGGGTTTGAAGTGCGGCACATGCTTGCCCGACAGTGCGACCGATTCACCGGTCTTGGGGTTGCGGCCCATTCGTGGCGCGCGGTAGTGCAGAGAGAAACTTCCGAAACCGCGTACCTCGATGCGCTCACCATCGGCCAGGGAAGCACCCATCATTTCCAGCAATGCCTTCACCGCCAAATCCACGTCTTCACCCTTCAGGTGGCGTTGGCGCTGGGCCAGTATCTCGATTAGCTCTGACTTGGTCATGGGCAATGCGGATGCTCTTGAAGGAACGGTTCCAGACGCGCGGAAATCAGGTCGAAGGCGGTGACGCCATCATCGACGGCACCCCAAACGAAGGACGGCCCGGCCAAGGCCGGGCCGTCCTGGTGGCCAACACCAGCGACAGCGCTGGCGAGGACCCATGCGCTGCCTGGATCAGGCAGCGCAACCGAAATCACTCGGATTTGTTGCTGTTGAGCTGCTCGCGCAGCAGCGCCCCCAACTTGGTGGTGCCGCTGGCCGCATCGGCACTGGCACGGTTGTAGTCGGAAACGGCTTCCTGCATCTCCGCCTCGTCCTTCGCCTTGATCGACAGCTGCATGGTCCGGCCCTTGCGGTCCATACCAATGAAGCGTGCCTCCACATCGTCGCCAACCTTGAGCACCTTGCTGGCATCCTCGACGCGATCCTTGGAGATGTCGCGCGCCGCCACGTAGCCCTCGATGCCGTCGGCCAGTTCGATCGTCGCACCCTTGGCGTCGACTTCCTTGACCTTGCCGGTAACGATGGAACCGCGGGTGTTCGACGCCATGTACTGGCCGAACGGATCCTGCTCCATCTGCTTGACGCCCAGGCTGATGCGCTCGCGCTCCGGGTCGACGGCCAGCACCACCGCTTCCAGGGTGTCGCCCTTCTTGAACTCGCGCACGACATCTTCGCCGGTGGTGTTCCAGCTGATGTCGGACAGGTGGACCAGACCATCGATACCGCCGTCCAGGCCGATGAAGATGCCGAAGTCGGTGATCGACTTGATCTGGCCTTCGACCTTGTCGCCCTTCTTGTGCAGGACCGCGAAGGTCTCCCACGGGTTGGACGACACCTGCTTCATGCCCAGCGAGATGCGGCGACGCTCCTCGTCCACGTCCAGCACCATGACCTGCACGTCGTCACCGACCTGCACGATCTTGGACGGGTTGACGTTCTTGTTGGTCCAGTCCATCTCGGACACGTGGACCAGGCCTTCCACGCCCGGCTCGATCTCGACGAACGCGCCGTAATCGGTGACGTTGGAGACCTTGCCGAACACGCGGGTGTCGGCCGGGTAGCGGCGCGCGATGTTGTCCCACGGATCCTCGCCCAGCTGCTTGAGGCCGAGGCTGACGCGGTTGCGCTCCTTGTCGTACTTGAGCACGCGCACATCCAGCTCGGCGCCCACTTCCACCACTTCGGACGGATGGCGCACGCGCTTCCAGGCCATGTCGGTGATGTGCAGCAGGCCGTCGATACCGCCCAGGTCCACGAACGCGCCGTAGTCGGTGAGGTTCTTGACCACACCCTTCAGGATCGCGCCCTCGACCAGCTTCTCCATCAACTGCTCGCGCTCTTCCGAGTGCTCGCTCTCGACCACCGCGCGGCGGGAGACGACGATGTTGTTGCGCTTGCGGTCCAGCTTGATCAGCTTGAACTCGAGTTCCTTGCCTTCCAGGTAGGTCGAGTCGCGCACCGGGCGCACGTCGACCAGCGAACCGGGCAGGAAGCCGCGGACATCCTTGATGTCGACGGTGAAACCACCCTTGACCTTGCCGCTGATGCGGCCGGTGATGGTCTCGTTCTTCTCGAGCGCTTCCTCAAGCTCGTCCCACACCATCGCGCGCTTGGCTTTCTCGCGCGACAGCACGGTCTCGCCAAAGCCATTCTCGATGGCATCCAGGGCGACTTTTACCTGGTCGCCCACGGCGACGTCGATCTCGCCGTCGTCGTTACGGAACTGTTCGATCGGCACGATGCCTTCGGACTTCAGGCCGGCATTGATGACTACCACGTCGGTACGAACTTCGACGACGGTGCCAACCACGATGGAGCCAGGCTTCAGCTTCGCGAGGAATTGCTCGCTTTGTTCGAACAGTTCTGCAAATGATTCGGTCATTGGAAAATATCCGATTGAACACACGGGCCGCACCGGCTGGCATCGTTTCCCGCAGAGGCAAACGCAAGCAGCACGTGGTCGACCCACCCGTTGATGTGGTGCGATGGAGTGCACCATGTGTCGGTTGGTTGATCCGCCGCGGGATTGCGACGGGTAGAGTTGAAACAAGTAAATCCGGGACAGGTAAATCTGGAACAGGTAAATTTGAAGCGATGATCCCTGCTACGCGGTCATCAGGCCCAGGACATGCTCGACAACCTCATCGATGCCGATTCCGGTGGTGTCGACGGTCACGGCGTCATCGGCCGGTCGCAGCGGCGCCACCGCACGACTCGCGTCACGGGCGTCACGGGCCAAAATCTCCCGTAGCAGACCGCTTAAGGTAACGGAAACCCCCTTGTCATTCAACTGCTTATAGCGCCGGCCCGCCCTCTCCTCGGCACTGGCAGTAAGGAACACCTTGTGGGCGGCGTCGGGGAAGATGACGGTGCCCATGTCGCGGCCGTCTGCGACCAGTCCCGGGGGCTGCCGGAACGCGCGCTGGCGATCCTTCAACGACGCACGCACCGCGGGAATGGCGGCAATCGCGGACGCGGCGGCCCCCGCGGTTTCGGTGCGCAGCTCGTGGGTGGCGTCGGTACCGTTCACCCATACCTGCAACTCCCCATCAACCTCGCGAAAGCCGATATCGGTGTCAAAGGTACAGCGCACCAGCGCGGACGGATCCGACAGGTCGATGTCGCCCCAGCCGGCGGCAACGCCGATGGCGCGATACAGCGCGCCGGAGTCGAGATAGTGCCAGCCAAGCCGGCGCGCGACCAGGCGACTGATGGTGCCCTTGCCCGATCCGGAGGGGCCGTCGATGGTCAGCACCGGCGATGCGGGGGGGGCATTTGCGATGGAGGGTGTTTTGGTCATGCCCTATTATGCGTGGATGCAAGCGTTCTCCGGCACCTGTCGGATAAAAGCGCCCTACCCCCTTGATCCGCCACGCAAAGACCCGCTAGAATTGCCGGCTTACTCGTTTATCCATCCGTTGCCTGAGGTTTGTCATGAAGATCGTGAACTCCCTGAAGTCGGCGAAGACCCGTCACCGCGACTGCAAAGTCGTTCGCCGTCGTGGCAAGGTCTTCGTGATCTGCAAGTCGAACCCGCGTTTCAAGGCGCGTCAGCGCTGATTCTGCGGGCGCGTCTGCGCTTGGTCGAGAAAGCCGCCTCCGGGCGGCTTTCTTGCATTGGGCTTTCCCCAGCTGGAGTGGCTTGTTGAAGCCGGGCGTGTTGAAGCCGGCCGCCTTGAAGCCGGCGTCGTCGATCCGTGACGTGTGCTGCCAGTTGCGGCGGGCTTGCGCTTACAATCCAAGCCTTCTTGCATGGGGGATGGGGACATGATGATGAAGACCGGCGTTATCGCACTTTCGTTGCTCGCATTATTGACCTTGGGCAGTACCGCTTCGGCAGAAACCTTGCTGATCGAGCGCGTCCAGCAGCAAAACCCGGCGACCGTGCCGGCCCGTGGTCAAAGCATGGGACAGGTCGAGGCCCGCTTCGGAGCCCCCGCGCAACGGCTGGACCCACGTGGCGGGCAAAAGCAGCAATGGCCGACCATCAACCGCTGGGCCTACCCCGCCTTTACCGTCTACTTTGAGAACAACCGCGTGATCAACGTGGTTGCCAACCAGGCCGACGCCAGCGAGATCGGCCCGAAGCCGGCGATCTTGTGACCGCTCAATATGAACCGACATGATCGATGACTGATTTATTGCGCTTTCCTGCCGAGTGGGAGCCCCAATCGGCGATCCTGATCGCCTGGCCGCACGCAGGTACTGACTGGGCCGAGCGTCTGGGCGACGTCGAAGAGACGTATATCGCCCTGGTCGCGGCAATCACCCGCTTCCAGCCGGTGCTTGTCTGCGTCGCCGATGATGATGTCGAAGCCTATGCGCGCGCCCGGCTGGCCTCGGCACGGGTCGAGATGGAGCGGGTCAGGTTCATCGCCGTTGCCTACGACGACACCTGGCTACGCGATTCCGGCCCCATCACCCTGGTGACAACCGACGGCTACCGGCTGCTGGATTTCCGCTTCACCGGTTGGGGCGGAAAATTCCAGGCCAGCCGCGACGACCGCTTGGTGGAAGCCCTGAGTGACCTCGGAGTCTTCATTGACAGTTCCCGGCAAGCGATTGATTTTGCACTTGAAGGTGGCGCCATTGAAACCGATGGTGCAGGCACGCTTCTTACCACGTGGACGTGCTTGAGCGAACGCCACCCGGATGCGTCCAGGACCGCGCTGGAGCAACAACTGGCTGGCTGGCTGCAGCAGGACCGGGTGTTGTGGCTGGATCACGGCTATCTGGAGGGTGACGACACCGACGCCCACATCGACACTCTCGCCCGCTTCGCCGCGACCGATGCCATCGTTTACCAGGCCTGCGACGACCCGGATGACTCCCATTTCGCCGAACTGCAAGCGATGGGCACTGAGCTGTCGGCCTTGCGCACCCGCAGCGGCCAGCCTTACCGGCTTTTTCCGCTGCCATGGCCCAGGCCAGTGGTTGACGGCGGACGTCGTCTGGCCGCCAGTTACGCCAACTTCCTGGTGATCAACGGCGCGGTTCTGATGCCCGCCTACGATGACATCGCCGATACGGCCGCCGCGGCAGTATTGTCGAAGGCATTCCCGGGCCGTGAAATCGTACAGGTCCCGTGTCGCTCGCTGATCTGGCAGAACGGCAGCTTGCACTGCATCACCATGCAGCTGCCGGCGGGGCTGGTTCCACCTGCTGTCCGGCAGCGATCCCAGCCAATGGAATCATCATGAGCAACAAGACCCTTCCCGTCGCGCTGATCCAGGAGCGCGCCATCATCGACCAGGGCGCCGGCAACGCCGACGCCAACCTGGGGTTGATTGAACAGCGCGTGGCTGAGGCTGCCAGGCAGGGTGCGAAGTTGGTCCTGCTGCAGGAGATCCACAACGGCGCCTATTTCTGCCAGCACGAGTCGGTCGACGAGTTCGATCTTGCCGAGCCGATCCCGGGTCCCAGCACCGAGCGCCTCGGGAAACTGGCACGGCAGCACGGCGTGGTGCTGGTCAGTTCATTGTTCGAGCGTCGCGCGGCGGGGCTTTACCACAACACCGCCGTGGTGCTTGAGGCCGACGGCAGTATCGCCGGCAAATATCGCAAGATGCATATCCCGGACGACCCGGGGTTCTACGAGAAGTTTTACTTCACCCCGGGCGACCTGGGTTTCGAGCCGATCGATACCTCGGTGGGTCGTCTCGGTGTGCTGGTGTGCTGGGATCAGTGGTACCCGGAAGCGGCACGGTTGATGGCATTGGCGGGCGCCGAGCTGCTGCTGTATCCGACCGCTATCGGCTTTGACCCCGACGACGACCAGGCCGAAAAAGATCGTCAGCGCGATGCCTGGATCATCAGCCACCGCGGTCATGCGGTCGCCAACGGCCTGCCGGTGCTGAGCTGCAACCGCGTCGGCCACGAGCCTTCGCCACTGGGGGCGTCGGGAGTGGACTTCTGGGGCAACAGCCACGTGCTGGGCCCACAGGGAGAGTTCCTCGCCGAGGCTGGCAGTGACCCGGAAATCCTCATGGCCGAAGTCGACATGCAACGCAGCGAGGACGTCCGGCGGATCTGGCCGTTCCTGCGTGATCGCCGCATCGATGCCTATGGCGACTTGCTCAAGCGCTACCGGGATTGAACCTTCGCCGGCGCAGTGCGTCCAACCCGGCACAGTGCCACCGTCACATCCCCCCTTGCTCCAACTGGTTGCCGCTTGATGATTGAGACCACCGTGGACGACATTACCCCGGACTTCCTGCGCGGGCAGCCACATCAAGTCGTCGAGCGCGACGGCGTGCGCTACACCCTGCTTGGCACCGCCCACGTATCGCGGGCCAGCGTTGAAGCGGTTGCCGCCGCGATCGCCAGCGGCCACTACGATGCAGTCGCGGTCGAACTGGACGCCCCCCGCCTCAATGCCCTTACTGATGCGGACTCGATGGCCAAGCTTGACCTGGTCCAGGTGATCCGTTCCGGCAAGACCGCGATGTTTGCCGCCAACCTGGCCTTGTCCGCCTACCAACGCCGGCTCGCCGAGCAACTGGGCGTGGAACCCGGCGCCGAACTCAAGCGCGCGGTGCTGGAAGCCCGGGCACGCGAATTGCCCGTGCACCTGATTGATCGCGACGTCGGCCTGACCTTCAAGCGCGCCTCGTCCCGGCTCGGGTTCTGGGGCCGCGCGAAGCTGGGCGGCGGGTTGTTGGTCAGCCTGCTTGCCGATGACGAGGTCGGCAGCGAGGAGATCGAGAAACTCAAGCAGGGCGACATGCTGGAGGCGAGCTTCAATGAGTTCGCCAGCGAAAGCCCGGCCGTCTACGAGACAGTGATTGCCGAACGCGATCGCTATATGGCGGCGCGCTTGCGCGCGATCCGTCAGGACACCAACAACGACGGCTCACGCGAGGTGCTGGCGGTGGTCGGCGCCGGTCATTTGCAGGGGCTGGCCCGGCACCTGCGCGAGGAGACCGCCGCACCGACCGCGATCCGCGAGGAGCTGGAGTCCCTTCCGAAGAAGAGCGGAATCCCGTGGGTCAGTATCGTGGTGAGTGCCATCGTGATCGGCGGCTTCGCCTGGGGCTTCTCGCAGGGTGGCCTGGATGTCGGCTCGGAGTTGCTGCTGCAATGGGTGCTGGCGACCGGCTTGCTGGGCGCGGCAGGTTGCGCGATCGCCGGCGGGCACCCGTTGAGCATCCTGGTCGCATTCCTGGTGTCCCCGATTACCCCATTGCACCCCGCGCTGGGGTCGGGAATGCTCAGCGCGTTGACCGAGGCCACGCTGCGCAAGCCGACTTACGCCGATTTCATGGCCTTGCGCGCGGACGTGCAGACCATGCGTGGCTGGTGGCGCAACCGGGTGGCACGGATACTGCTGAACTTCTTCCTGACCAGCATGGGCACGGCGATTGGCGTATGGGTCGGCGGGCTGAAAATACTCAGCACCGTGTTCTGATACGGCGCCGTCATATCCCGTTCGGGTCGCGCCCTTGTCGTGGCGACCGGGATACAACTTGCCGGCCAGACGGACCGGCAACGTTGCCCAAACCCGTCAGGCTTCGTTGAGCCCACCCGCCAGCGGCGCAGGCGTGGCTCCCCTTGCCTTGCGTACGATCCTGACCGTCCCGTTACGCAGGTCATCCAGCAGCGCATAGATGGTCGGCAGGAACAGCAGGCTGACCACAGTCGAGAACGCCAGACCGCCGGCAACCGCGCGCGCCATCGGGAAGTAGGTCAACCCGCCCAACACCTGGGTCTCGCTCAGCGCAATCGGCACCATCGCCAGGATCGCCGTGCCCATCGTCATCAGGATCGGCCGCAGGCGCTCGCGACTGCCTTCGACCAGGGCATCGGTGCGACACAGGCCGCGGCGGCGCAGGTTGTTGATGTGCTCGATCATCACGATCCCGTTGTTCACCACCACGCCCATCAACACCAGGATGCCGATAAACGCCATCACCGAGAACGTCGTGCCGGTGATCCAGAACAGCCAGAACACGCCGAACACCGAGAACAGCACACAGCTCAATATGGCGGTGGGAAACAACAGCGACTCGAACACCGCCGCCATCACCACGTAGATCATCACCAGTGCGATAACCAGGTTGAACATCATCTGGTTCTGGGCCTTGGAATCGCGCTGGAAGGCACTGCCCTCGAAGCTGTAGCCATAACCCGGCGGGAACGCAACGCCGTCCAGGGTCTGCTCCATCACCTCACGGGCGCGCGGCACGGTGGCGTCATTGGCCAGGTTGGCCTGGATGGTCAACCGGGTCTGCCGGTTGGTCCTGCGGATATCGGTCGCCGCCTCCTGCACGTTGACATCGACCATCGCCATCAGCGGCACGGTACGACCATCGGGGGCGCGCACGGTGAACGCCGCGATGTCCTCCATTCCGTAGTTGTCGGCGCCCTGGAAGCGCACCCATACCGGGATCTCGGTCTGGTCACGCTTGAAGTCGCGCAACTGTGCGCCGCGCAATGCCAATGACACGAAGCGGGAAACGTCCTGGGTGCTGAAACCGAACGCCGCGGCACGTTCGCGATCAACGCGCACAGTCAACTCGTTGTTCTGGTCGCCGCTGTCGACGCGCACGTCGCGCAGCTCCGGATTGCGGGCGAGGATCGGCACGACATCCTCGGCCAGGTTCTCCAATATCTTGGTCGAGTCACCCACCAGGTGCACTTCGATATTGCCCGCGCCCCCGCCGTCACCGCGGCTGCGGCCGACACCCAGTTTCGCGCGCGCCGACTTTGGCAACTCCTTGCTGATGATCTCGCCCAGCTTGGATGGATCCTCGACCGAGTCGTCGAACGACACCTCGGTCTCGGCCCAGCCCTGCTCCCGATACTGCGAATACACCTGGACGATATGGAAGCGCTCACGGTTCTCGTTCAGGTATTGCTCGACACGTCGGACTTCTTCGCCCATCTGCTCCTTGGTGTAGCTGCCTTGCCACTTGTAGAAGATCTCGACCTCCTTGCCGTCATCACTACCGAACATCTCGATCTTGGTCTGGGTCATCGGCACTATGCTGACGGCAATGATCAACACGATCCCGAACACGCTCCAGCCGCGATGGTCCAGGGTCCACCGCAGCAAACGTGCATAGCGCTTCTGCAGCCGATGGATGATTCCGCCTTCGTTGCTTACTGCCGGCGGCGTCTTCATCCGCGCCGACAGCATCGGGATCAGGCTGACGGCCACCAGCCATGACGCCAGCAGCGACACCGATATGGTGATCGCAATCTGCGACATGAAAATGCTGATGTCATTGGTCTCGCCAAACAGGTTGGGGACGAACACGATGCAGTGGCACAACGTGCCCGCCGACAACGCGATGGCGACGTTGCGGGTACCGACGATCGAGGCCTGCACCGGCTGTCCGGGGAGTTTCTCCCGCTCCTGGTAGATGCTTTCCACCACCACTACCGCATTGTCCACCAGCATTCCGACCGCCAGCAGCAAGCCCATCAGCGACAACACATTGAGGGTGACGCCGGCGAAATACATGAAGCCCAGTGTCATCACGAAGCAGATCGGGATCGCCAGGGTCACCATCAATGTCGACGGCCAGTGGCGCAGGAAGAAGTACAGCACCGCGATAGACAGCAGCAAGCCGATACCACCGGCTTCGGCCAGCTCCAGCAGCGAACTGGTGACCTCCTTGCCCTGGTTGTCGTCGACCTTGATCTCGATACCGCTCAATGCCGGCTGCTGGCGGATCCGTTCCAGTTCCTCCAGCGCGCGCCGGGAAACATCCACCAGGTTGGCCTCACGCTCCTTGAAGATGTCCAGGGTCACCGAGGGGCGCCCATCGAGCTGGCGCGCGCCGGTGACGCGCTCGGGCTTGATGCGGATTTCGGCGATATCACCCAATCGCACCCCGGCGTCGTTGATCACCAACTGGCGGAACTCGTCCAGGTCGGTCAGCTCACCGACCGGCTGCACCCGCAGGCGTCGCCCTTCCACCTCGATCTCGCCCGCCGCCATGGAGAAGTTCAACGATTGCAGGCGCGGGGTCAGCTCGTTGAGGCTGAGCCCGTGGGCCGTCAACCGGTCGGGGTCGATGGCGATTTCGATCTCGTTGGCCGGCGCGCCGCCGATCTCGACATTGGCGATGCCGTCGACGCGTTCCAGCGGACGCTGGAACTCGCGCTCGATCAGGTCGTACGCCTGGCTCAGGTCGGTGTCGCCGGCCAGGTGGATCTCAAGTATCGGATCATCACTGCTGGACCAGTTACCGACGAAATAGCGTTGCAGGTCGTCGGGCAACTCGTCGCGGATGGCATCCAGTCGCTCGCGCGCCTCCGACGCGGCAATCTGCACATCGGTGTCCCAGTCCGAGTACATCACCTGCAGCCTTGCACCATCCGAGGTCGCCGTGCCACGCAGGCTTTCCAGCCCACTCATCGTGGACAACGCTTCCTCGGCCGGGCGCAGCACCGTGCGTTCCACCTCTTCGGGCGTCGAACCCGGGTACGGCAAGTTAACGAACACGGCCGGGAACGAGATCGCGGGCAGCGCTTCCAGGGGCAACCGTACCGCCGCGATCAGGCCAATCACCACCATCGACACGAACAGCATCATCGTGGTGACCGGGCGCCTGAGACTCATCTCGGAGATGTTCACCCCAGCGACTCCGGGTGGGGCTCAGTGCGGTGCGCGCGAGTGCGGTAATACTGGTCCGGACGCCGATCCAACAGGTCGTACACCACCGGAATCACCACCAGCGTCAACAGCGTGGACACCAGCAAGCCGCCAATGACGGTGATGGCCATCGGTGAGCGCACCTCGGCACCTTCGCCAAACGCCAGCGCCAGCGGCAGGAAGCCGAACAGCGTGCACATCGTGGTCATCACGATGGGCCGCAACCGGGAGCGGGCGCCCTCCACCAATGCCTCGTGTTTGGCCACGCCCGCTTCGCGCAACTGGTTGACCTTGTCGATCAGGATGATCGCGTTCTTGGTCACCAGCCCCACCATCAGGATCAATCCGATGAAGACCACGATCGACACCGGTGAGCGGGTCAGGAACAGCGCCAGGATCGCACCCACCATCGCCAACGGAATGGTGAACAGGATCACGAACGGGTGCAGCAACGATTCAAACTGCGATGCCATCACCAGGTACACCAGGAAGATCGCCAGCCCGAACGCCAGGCTCAGGGAGCGAATCGAGCTGGACAGTTCCTCGCCCTGGCCGCCGATATGCATCTGGACTCCGGCGCCCAGCGGGTTCTGCTCGACCATCTGCTGTACCTCGGCCACGGCGCTGCCCAGGTCGATATCGCGCAGGTTGGCCGACACGATCGCGACCCGCACCTGGTCGGCACGATGGATCTCGCTGGGACCGGTGGTCGCAACCACATCCGCGACCGACGCCAGCCGTACCGGTGCGGCACCGCCCGGGTTGACGATCAGTCGGCGAATATCCTCCACCGAGCCACGATCGGTCTCCTCCACGCGTACCAGCACGTCGATCTTGCGGTCGCGGAAGCTGTAACGGGTCGCCACCTCGCCGCGCACCTTAGCGACCACCGCGTCGGCGATCTGCCGGGTGGTCAGCCCGAAGGCGGCCGCGCGCTCCTGGTCGAAGTGGATCTGGATCTCCGGGAAACCCTGCTCGACCGTGGAGCTGACGTCGGCGTAATGCGGACTGGCCCGCAGCATCGCCGCCATTTCCTGGCCGGCGCTCTTGATGGAATCCAGGTCGCCACCGCGCAATTCGATCTCCAGCGGCATCGAGAAACTGAACAACTGTGGCCGGCTGAAATCCGCCGTCGCGCTGGGGTGTGACTGCATCGTCTTGCGCAGTTGTTCCGTGGTCGCCGCCTCGATTTCCTCGCTGCCACCATCGCTCATCACGATGCTCAGCTTGCCGATGTTCTCCCCACTCTCCGCCGGACTCGCGTCCAGCCGCGTGCCGCTGCCACTGACCGCATACATGGTGCGGATCCCCGGCGCGTCGGCATTTTTTTCCTGCAGCTCGCTCACCAACGCATCGGTCTCGCGCAATGGTGTGCCCGGCGGCAGCTTGACGGTCATCTCGAAGCGGTCCTGGGCCAGTTGCGGGATCAGATCGGCACCCAGCAACGGCACCAGCAGCAGCGACAGCACGAACACCGTCGCCGCCGCTCCCAGCACCACCAGCGGCCGCGCCAATGCCGCCGGCAACAGCCTCAGGTAACCGCGCTCGGCACGGTCGTAGGGCTTCATCGCCAGGTCGCTGGCCTTGCGCATCACCGGGCCGACCACGGCCGAGAGCCCACGCCACAAACGCACCGCCACCCACGCCAGTCCGAAAAAGCCGCCGCGTACACCGGCGCCGACGCCACGCTCGGCCATGGCCAAGGGCTTCGCCAACCGGGACTCCGGCTTCCACTGCGGGTGCGCCGCCTCTTCCGGGAAAGCCAGCGGCGGCCGTCCCTTGAGCGCACTGAGCATCGGGATCAGCGTCATGGACACCGCCAGCGAGATCGCAATCGCAATGGTCACGGTCAACGCCTGGTCACGGAACAGCTGACCAGCGATACCTTCCACGAACACCAGCGGCAGGAACACCGCAATCGTGGTCAAGGTGGACGCGACCACCGCCATGCTGACCTCACCGGTGCCCTTGATCGCTGCTTCCAGGATGCCCAACCCGCGTTCGCGTGCCTTGGCGATCGATTCCAGCACCACGATCGAGTCATCCACCACCAGACCGGTCGCCAGCGCCAGCCCACCCAGTGACATCACGTTGAGGCTCAGGTCCAGTCGCCCCATGAAGAAGAAGGTGGTGATGATCGACACCGGCAACGACAACCCGATCACGAACGTGCTCCAGCCATCGCGCAGGAACAGGAAGATGATCAGGATCGCCAGCAAGCCGCCGATCACCGCATCCTTCTTGACGTCACTGATGGCGTGGCGGATGAACGTCGATTGGTCCTCGATAACGGTCAGACCGATATCGGGCGGGATCTGCTCCTGGATCAGTACCAGTTGCTTGTGCACGGCATCGGCGGTGGCCACCGTATTGGCATCGCCTTCCTTGTAGATCGCCAGCTCGACGGCTTCCTTGCCATCCACGCGGATGATCGACTCGCGCTCCTTGTGGCCCTGGGTGACCTCGGCGATGTCCTTGAGCCGGACCGCCTTGCCCCCGGCAATCGCGCCGGAGCTGCCAGACGACGCACTCTGCACGGAAGCCGCCGCCGCCATCGCATCGGCGGATCCTGACGCCGCTGCGACTCGCGCCATCTGTGCGGCCGCGTCCTGCGCCGCGTTGTCGCCACCGGTGCTGGTGGTCACCAGCATGTTGCCGATTTCCTCGACGCTGGCGAACTGGTTGACCGTACGTACCAGATAACGCTGGCTGCCCTGCTCCAGCCGGCCGCCAGAGATATTGATGTTCTCCTGGCCCAGTCGCTGGATCACCGTCTCGATGGGCAGGTTCAACTGGGCCAGCTTCTGCTGGTCGATCAGCACATGGATCTCATCCTCCAGGCCGCCGCCGACCTTGACCGCGGCAACGCCCACCACCGGCTCGAGTTTCTTCTTCAGGTCTTCTTCGGCATAGCGACGCAGCACCGACAGGTGGCGAAGGCTGTCGTCGTCGGCCGTGGTGGACAGCGCCAGCCGGATAACAGGCTCGGTAGAGGGATTGAAGCGCAGCAGTATTGGCGGCTTGGCTTCCAATGGCAGCTGCAAGGCCTCCATCTTGTCGCGCACTTCCAGCCCGGCCTGGTCCATGTCGGTGCCCCAGGCAAACTCCAGCACCACATCGCTCTGGCCGGTGCGCGAGACTGACTTGAGCTTGCGCAGGCCCTTGACGACGCCGACCGCCTCCTCAACCGGTTCGGTGATGAGGGTCTCGATCTCGGTGGGCGCCGCACCGACGTACTCGGTGCGCACGGTCAGGGTCGGATAGCTCAGGTCGGGCAGCAGGTTGACCTTCAGGTTGCCCAGCGCGATCAACCCGAACAGAAGGAAGGTGATGGTGACCATCGCCACGGTGACCCGGCGACGAGTGGAAAACTCGACCAGACTGAAACCGGCGGAACGATGCGGGTCGGGCATCGGGCGGGAAGGATTGTTGATGTCGTCGCTCACGTTCGGCCCGGCCTACTGGTCGGTCGCCGCCGTCGGCGCAGGAGCCGGCGGCTGTTGGGTCGGCGCGCTGTCGGCAACCGGCCTTTGTTCATCGGCCGGCGCGTCGACCACCGCCACGGCGCTGCCGTCACGCAACGCACTCTTGCCGGCAACCACCACGCGATCGCCCAGGCTCAGCCCGCCACGGATTTCGGCCCAGTTACCGTCCATGTAACCCAGTTGCACCGGCGTGCGTGCGACCTTGCCGTCCTTCAGCAGGAACACCGCCGGGTCGCCCTGGTCTTCCAGCAATGCGACACGGGGCACCACCAAGGCGTTGGCACGCTGGTCGTAATCGATACTGATACGACCGAACATGCCCGGCCGCAATATGCCGACGCCATCAAACCGGATAATGACCCGGAAGGTGCCGCTGCCGGCATCAACCACCGGCGAGACACGATCGACGATGCCGACGAAGCTCTTGCCCGGCAATGCGTCCACCCGCAACTGCGCCTCCTGGCCGGGCTTCAGCACCGACAGCTCCCGCTCGGGCACGTTCAGGGTGGCCTCCAGCCTGGAGGTGTCGACGATCCGCACGATCGGGGTATTGATCTGCACGAAATTGCCTGCCTTGGGCGTGACCAACGCCACCACGCCGCTGATTGGCGCCTTGACGCTGGCATACGACAGCTCCAGCTGGGCCATCTTGTTGGCGGCCTTGGCATTGGCCAGGTCGTAGCGGATCTGGTCATAGTCGGATGCGGCAATCAATTGCTCGGCCGCGAGCGTCTTCGCCCGTTCGAACTGGTTCTGCAGCTTGCCCAGCTGCGCGGCGGCCTGTGCCAGCTGCAGTCGCGCCCGGTCCGAATCCAGGCGCACCAGGACCTGGCCCGCCTGGACGTGCTCGCCTTCGGCGACCAGCACGTCCAGGGCGACACCGGAGGTCTTGGCAACGACCTGGGATTCGGTGGGCGCCTCCAACGGCGCGGTCCCCGTGTAGCTGGCGGCCATCGGTCGTTGGGTGACAGCAGCGACCTCCACCGGCACCGCTTCGACGACTTTTTCGCTGCCTGCCTTGTCGGCACCCGGGTCTGGCTTGCCACCGGAGCAGGCCGCCAGCAGCAACAAACAGGGCAGTGCCAACGCAGCAACGCGCAGGCCGCTACCGGTGGGTGGAAAAATAGGCTGGCGCATCAAGTGACCCCAAGGAATGTGTGTGTGCATGTGACGCTTCGACCGCATGTCGGTGTTGTAGCTATGTATATCAGTATAGCTGGCCGGATCCTATCCCCCGAAGGTCACGCCGACATGTCCGGCGATACCCGGCAGCGAAGGAACCCGGTTGCCAATGGGCATGCCTTCATGGAACGATGAACGCGAGCTATACTTTGTAGATTATGCGCGAGCACCGTGGATACGCGTAACTCCACCTGCCCCGCTAAACACCTATCCAGCCACAGAGATTGCGGACTACAACATGATGCGACCGCTGACTATTGCCGCCTGCCTGGCGCTCACCCTCCTCGCCGCCCCGGCGATGGCCCAGGATCCCGCCACTGCCGGGACCAACGACTCGTCCAGCGCTGCCGAGCGTGGCTTCCTGTTGACCTACACCTGCCAAGGTTGTCACGGGATCGATGGCTACAAGAACGCCTATCCGAATTACCACGTGCCAAAGCTCGGCGGCCAGTCCGCGGTTTACCTGAGCAATGCATTGCACGCCTATCGGGACGGCACGCGCAGCCATCCCACGATGCAGGCCCAGGCCCGGGGTTTCTCGGACCAGGACATTGCCGATATCACCGCATTCCTTTCCAACTTGAAGTGAGAGAACAGATGTCAACGACGATCCGCGGCAATTTCGCCATCGCACCTGTTCTGCTCGCCACGATGCTGGCCCTGTCGGCATGTTCATCAGACGCTCCCGCCGATGGCGAACATGCCGCACTGAGCTCATCCTCGGCCGGCTTGCCCAACGGCAGCATCGCCGCGGGCGAGCAACAGGCCAAGGTCAAGGGTGCGGCAACCGGCCAATCGTGCATCGATTGCCACGGAGCGGAAGGCAACGCACCGATCGACCCGACGTATCCGATCATTGGTGGACAATACGCGGACTACATTGCCCACTCGTTGCAAGGCTATCGCGACGGCAGCCGCGAGCATGTATTGATGTCGTCCCAGGCCCAGGACCTGACCGATCAGCAGATCGCCAACTTGAGCGCGTATTTTGGATCGCGGGACAGCAAGTTGGTCAACATGGCTGGATCCCACGACAAGTAGCCAACCTGCCGCTTCCCACCAGGAAACCGTCACCAGTAAAAAGGCCCGCTTGACGCGGGCTTTTTTATTGCTACCAGGCCCGTCAGTCGCCGGCCGGAACGCTGCCGTTATCGTCCTGCAACTCCGGCTTGAATGGGATATCCGGTGATGGCCGCGCCGTCGCAGGCTGGTCGGCCAGGTTGGGGTCGCTGATGCCGCATGCTCCGCCAAGCGCCAACAGCACGGTATGGCAGACGATGTGCTTGCTGGTACCGGGGATCGGGATGCGGATCGTACTAACGCTCTTGCGGACCCACTCTTCCAGCAGCGTTTCGGTCGGACGCCAGTACTGATCAAAGGCGGTTGGCTCGTAATCGGTTGGCGCGCGCTTGAGCCAGGTACCGTTGCGGTCGAGGTTGACGATCTCATCGGTGACCGTGCCCGGGGGCTTGCCCGGCGATGCCGAGCCAGGCGTTTCTGCCAGCTTCGCGCTGCCATCACTGTTGTACAAACCGTCCGCTTGGCCCAGTTGCTGGCCCGGACGCTCTTGCGCATCTGCGCCCCAGTCGTCGCCACGCTTCGGATCGGGCCAACCGCCGGGGGTGGGTGTCGGCTTTGGACCCGCATTGGAGCTGACGCCGGGTTGATCGGCGGCACCAGGGGGCTTGATCGCCGGCAAGAGTGGTTGTGCCGCCGTCGCAGCCGGCTCAGCAGACTGGCTGACGGTCGGCATTGCAGTAGTCGACGGCGTGGGTGACACGGCAGGGGCCGCCGTGACGGCGGGAATCTCCCGTGCCTGCAATGCGGGGGCCTGGAGTTCGCTTGGCGGGGCGACCAGCGCGGGTCGCACCACGGTTGACGGTGACGACCGGGGCGGCGGGATGCTCGGTACCGGCACGCTTGGCAGTGGCCTGCTTGGTAGGGCAATGGGGATCTCGCGCACGACCACTTCGGCAGGACGCTGCTCCAGAACCGGCGGTGCCGACGGCGATGCTTCAATGACCGACACGGTCGGGCGCGGCGCAACCGGCACCTCCGCCACTTCGACGGCGGGTATCGACATCTGCAGTTCGGGCACTATCAGTTCCGGTGCATCCAGGCGCTGGGCGGTCGGCGGCAATACGAAGTCGCTGACCTCGCCGATCGGCTCGCTGACCGTCAGTGGCTGGTTGGCCTCTGTTGCCGCCATTTCCGCGACTTCCTGCACCTCAGCCGGTGCCGGCGGCGGAGCCGGGATGACCGCAGGCGGTTCCGGGGTCGGCGGCTCGAGCGCTTCCGGCGGTGGCGCCGCACTGGTCGTCGGCGCGTCAGGGACATCGTCAACCGGCGTCGGTGGTACGGGGGTGCTCTGCTGCTGTTCGGGTTCCGAGGCCGGTCCACCGCCCACCTGCTCAGGGGTTCCCGTTCCGACATACTCGATCTGCACCACCATCTCTTCGCCCTTGGGTGGAGGATGGGACGGATTGACGGATTGCTGGTAGATCAGCCAGACCAGTATTGCCGCCAGCAACACGTGCCAGCCAACCGAAGCAACTGTGGCGAACCAGCGAAGCCCACGCTCGTCACGTTGGGCGGGCTCCCACTGCTGGCGACCCAGCGCCGTGAGCGCCTGCCATCGGCTCAGTGGTGCCGACGCACGCGGCGGCGCCTTCAAGGGACGCTCGGCCATTGTCGCCGCGATCGACCGGGCGCTGGCGCCAGTCACCGCGCCGGCGCGCGGCGACATCGATGCAAACCATTGCTGCCAGCCGGGCGGGAACTCGCCCGGCGGCATGCGCCGATGCGGTGCAATCAGCTTCAGGCGAAGCTGCAATGCGTGGATCCATGCGTCGACCGAGACCGTCAACGATGCATCGCCAGGCTCAGGCGCCGCTTTCGCGGGCGATATACGGCGCCGCGCCAGTTTCGTGGTCGGTCGCGTCGCGCACCGCGGTTACCCCCGGGACTTTTTCCAGCAGGGTTTTCTCGATGCCGTTCTTCAGCGTCATGTCCGCCATCCCGCACCCGTGGCAACCACCGCCGAAGCGCAGCACCACGACCCCTTCGGCCGTTACCTCCGACACTGAAACACTGCCCCGGTGCTGGGCAAGCTGCGGATTGATCTCGTTCTCCACCAGGTAGAGCACGCGCTCCACCAGTGAGGCCGACTCGCCTGGCGCCACGCCCTTGATCTTGGGCGCGCGGATCTGCAGTTGACCACCCGTCGCCTGGTTCTCGTAGTCGATCTCCGCCCCATCCAGGACCTCCACGCTGGCTGCCTCCAGCCACAACGTGAAGCCTTGGCAATCGATCGCCCACTCGTCGCCTTGCAGGTCGCCCGGCTGGGTGAACTCCAGCCGCACGTCAGCGCGCGGCGTGCCGGGATCGACCGCCGACAGACGCACGCCAAGTTCAGGCAGCGCCTCTCGTTCGATCAATTTACGGAAATGGGTCTGGGCGGATTCTGATATCTGGATCATGCCGCTATTCTAACGGTCTATACGCTATACAACCGTTAGCGAGCCAAGGAGCCCTGATGAACGACATGATCCCCCTCGCCCACGCCCATTGCGCGCCCCGTCGCGGCAGTGAACACAAGCTCGGCGATGTGCGGGTGCGCGAACTGCTGATCGAAGTTCCGGGCTGGGAACTGGCCGAAAATGGCCGTGCCCTGTGCAAGACGTTCCGGTTCAAGGACTACTACCGGACGATGGCATTCGTGAACGCCTTGGCCTTCATTGCCCATCGCGAGGACCACCACCCGGACCTGAGTGTCCATTACGACCGCTGCGTCGTGCGTTACTCGACCCACGATGTTGGCGGACTCAGCGAAAATGACTTCATCTGCGCGGCCAAAACGCAGGCACTCACGGAGTGAATTCCATGTCACCGATGCCCATGCCACCCATCCCCGCAACCCAGGCCCCTGCAATCACGACCCCACGCCGCTCCATTGCCGTGCTCATTGCAGCAACCTTGTCATTGGCACTGCTGACCGCTTGCAGCCCCGACACCACCGTCCAGATACCGAAGGTCATGCCGACCCAGCCGCTGGCCGTCGACACCCCACCGCCGACCTATCCGCCGGAGCTGGCGTGCGCCGACGTGGGCGGCGAGGTGGGCCTTATCATGCAAATCACCGCCGATGGACGCATCAGTGATGTCCGGGTCGAGAACGGCAGTGGCCATGCTGCGCTGGACGAAGCGGCCGTCGCGGCGGTCAAGGCCTGGCGTTTCGAGCCGGCCACCAGCCGCGGCGAACCGGTGGAATCCGACTTGCGCGTGCCGGTGACGTTCACCCCGCCAACGATGCGGCCGCAGATGTGCTTCCAGCTGGATGAGCAACGCTGACCCCCAGGCACTGGACCGAACCGCAAATCACGCCAGTCGGTCCAGGACCTCGAGCAGCTCCGGTGCCAGTGGCGCATTGAGGGTATAAGGCGTCTTGCCGTCGTCCAGCGCGAATTCCAGTGTGGAGGCATGCAGGAACAGACGCTTCAAGCCGGCCTGGTCACGCAAGCGCTTGTTGATCACCGGGTCGCCGTATTTGTCATCACCGGCCACCGCATGGCCAATGTGCCGGGCGTGCGCACGGATCTGGTGGGTACGCCCGGTCTCGATCCGGACCTCGCAATAGGACTGCCCGCCGCGCCGCTCCAGCACCTGGAAGTGGCTCAGTGACGCCTTGCCTGCGCGATTGACCTGGACATGGCGCTCTCCCCCTTGGCGCAATCCAACGTGCAACGGTGCATCCACGGTCATTACCCCGTCCGGCATGCGTCCGCTCAACAACGCCAGGTAGCGCTTGCGGATCCCGCCCGCGCCGCCACTGCTTTCGCGCATCAAGGCCTGCATCTCGGTCAGCGCCGAGCGCTTCTTGGCAATCACCAGGATTCCGGAGGTATCCCGGTCAAGGCGGTGGACCAACTCCAGGGTGTGGCCCGGCCGCAAGGCCCGCAAGGTCTCGATCGCACCGAAACTGATCCCGCTGCCACCGTGACTGGCAACCCCCGACGGTTTGTTCAACGCCAGCAGCCGGGCGTCCTCGTAGACAATGGCTGCATCCAGCGCATTCATGAATCCCTGCGGCGGGGCCGGCTTCTCGCCCACCTCGTTGATGCGAACCGGCGGAATGCGGATCTTGTCGCCGCCTTCCAGCTTGCGTTCCGCCTTCGCCCTGCCCCCATTCACACGCACCTGGCCGGAGCGGACCAACTTGTAAACCAGCGACCTGGGTGCCCCTTTCAAGATGCCCAGCAAAAAGTTGTCCAGGCGTTGGCCGTCGCGGTCTTCGGGCACTGCGATCGTACGCGCGCCGGCATGGTTTTCAGTGCTTTCTGAATGGGTCATTCGCTATGGCTTATCTGATACACTCGCGACGCGAGATAAGGTTTTGATTTCGCAGGGAGTTGCCCCTGTCATCCGAGTGGTGGCATGGGTCTGGGCCAAAAGTCCGACCTGCGATTCCGGTCTGCGTCTAACCCCTGCCCTTGGGGCGGCCATGTTAGCAGCGACAGTCCGGCGGAACCTCGGCTCGTCCGTTCTTGTCACATCATTATTGTCACAAGGACTGCTCGATAAACACGACCCGCGTGGCACCAGGGCATTTGCCTGACGTGCCGCCGGCCCAGCAAAATTTGAAAGCAACAAAACAAGCGCTCCCGCGGCACGCCGTGGTGTTGAAGCGCTGGAAATTGTCAGGTCACGTCAGCGCGCGCACAACGGCTTGCCGTTATGCAGGGTCCAAAGCCGCGGCGACGGGACGCAGTGTCCAGAGGCGAAACGCCAGGGCGTTCCGCGCGGTTGAGCGCGAGGAACGCAACAATGAAACGCATGCTGATCAACGCGACGCAGGCAGAAGAACTGCGGGTCGCGATTGTCGATGGCCAGAACCTGTACGACATCGATATCGAGCAACCTTCGAAAGAACAGAAAAAGTCCAACATCTACAAGGGCAAGATCACCCGCCTGGAGCCGTCGCTGGAAGCGGCGTTCGTGGAGTACGGTGGTGATCGCCACGGCTTCCTGCCGCTGAAAGAAATCTCCCGCGACTACTTCGCCGCCGGGGTCAACCCGAACAAGGCCGGCCTCAAGGAACTGCTGCGCGAAGGCCAGGAGGTCGTGGTCCAGGTCGACAAGGAAGAACGCGGCAACAAGGGCGCTGCCCTGACCACGTTCATCTCGCTGGCCGGTCGCTACATGGTGCTGATGCCCAACTCCCCGACTGCCGGCGGCGTATCGCGACGGATCGAGGGTGAGGATCGCGCCGAGCTGAAGCGCGCCATGGATGCGTTGAACATTCCCGATGACATGGGCGTGATCATCCGCACCGCAGGCGTCGGCCGTGACGCGGAAGAGCTGCAATGGGACCTGGACTACCTGCTGCAGGTCTGGAAGTCGGTGGCCGACGCGGCATTGACCAAACCGGCGCCGTTCCTGATCTATCAGGAATCGCGGTTGATCATCCGCGCCCTGCGTGACTACATGCGTCCCGACATCGGCGAGGTATTGGTCGATACGCAGGAGATGTATGACGAGGCACTTGAGTTCGTCGAACGGGTGATGCCGCACAATCTGCGCAAGCTCAGCCACTACACCGACGACGTCCCGCTGTTCAACCGGTTCCAGATCGAGTCGCAGATCGAGAACGCCTACGAGCGTGAGGTGCGGCTGCCATCCGGCGGCGCGCTGGTGATCGACCAGACCGAAGCCCTGACCGCCGTCGACGTCAACTCCGCCCGTGCGACCCGCGGCAGCGACATCGAAGAAACAGCGCTCAATACCAACCTGGAGGCGGCCGAAGAAGTCGCCCGCCAGATGCGCCTGCGTGACCTGGGTGGACTGGTGGTGATCGACTTCATCGACATGTCGTCCAACAAGCACCAGCGCGACGTCGAGAACCGTCTGCAAAACTCCCTCAAGCAGGACCGCGCACGCGTCCAGGTCGGCCGCATCTCCCGCTTCGGCTTGCTGGAGATGAGCCGCCAGCGCCTGCGTCCCAGCCTGGGGGAATCCAGCCAACTGGTCTGCCCGCGTTGCGAAGGCCATGGCCGGATGCGCAGCGTTGAGTCGCTGTCGCTATCGATCCTGCGCGTGAGCGAAGAGCACGCGATGAAAGAGAACACCGGACAGGTGCTGGTCCAGGCACCGACGGAGATCGCCAACTACCTGCTCAACGAGAAGCGGCGCGCGCTCAGCGAGATCGAGCAGCGCCATGGCGCGCCGATCGTGATCGTCGCCGACGAGCAATTGCTGACCCCGCACTACGAGGTCACCCGCCTGCGCGAAAACGAACTGGGCGAAGAAAGCAGTCGGCCGAGCTACCACCGGGGCACCCCGCGTAAGTTGCCGACCCATGCGTTGACCAAGGCCAACCTGAACGTCCCGGCAGCACCGGCCGTGACCAACGTCAAGCCGACTCAACCGGCTCCGCAACGCGAACCACGCGAGGCTGACGTCGCACCGGCTCCCGCACCGGTCGCCGCCGTGGTTGCCCCGACCCACTCGATAGGAATGGTCGAGCGGGTCATGCGCTTCTTCCGCGGCAGCCAACCGGCTACGGAGCAGGCCAAACCAGCGACGAAGCAGCAAGACAACCGCAGTCGCGGTGACCGCACCGAGCGCGGCGAGCGCAACGGGCAGCGTCGTGGTGGCAAGCAGGGCCGCGACGGTCAACGCCGCGACGAGTCCCGCCGTGGGAATGGCCAGGCACGGGACGACAGCGCGCAGAAATCGCAGGCGCAAAACGGCTCCACCCAGCCGGGTCGCAACGCCAAACCACCCAGGCAACGCCAGCCCCGCCCGCAAACCGAAGAGCAGATCGCCTCGGCCGGCCAACAAGGCGACACTGCAAATCCAGGCAGGCAGCCCCGCGCGCCGCGTGGCGAGAAGCCCTCGTCGAAGGCGGTCGATGTTGCGACGGATGTGACCAGCCCCACCAGTGACACGGGCGCGGTACTGCCTGCAGTCGCGGTCGGAATGGCAGGTGCCGAAGCCCTATCGGCGAATCGCGACGATGCGGCCACCAACCAGGGCAACCAGGTCAGCGACGCAGACCGTGCACCTGACAAGGGCAGCGTCCAGGCCGACAACGATTCCGGGCACTCCGGCAGCAATGACGATGCTGCCGGCGAAGGTACCGGACGGCGACGTCGTGGCCGTCGCGGTGGCCGCCGCCGCCGCCGCGGCGGAGCCGATGGTGCAGCCGAGGACCAATCGCTGGACACTGGCGTACTGGGTGATGAAGACACCGACACTGAAGCAGCCACCGTCGCCGTGGTCAGCCGGTCGCAGCCGGAATTCGACTTCGAGGATGAAGTCGACGGCAGCTCCAGCTCCACTGAAAAGCCGGAGAAGCCGGAGACGTCTGACAAGTCGGATAAAACCGACGAGGCGGACAAGGCCGACAAGCCAGCCCAAGCCGCTGCCCGCGAGCCAGGCAATGAGCTTTCGAAGGACGACGAATCCTCAGTGCCGGAAGACGCCACCAGCGCTACCAGCGCACGCCCGCCACGCAAGCCCAGGACGCCGCGCCAACCGCGCCCGGCCCGATCGAAATCGACGGTTGCCGCAACCGACGAGGCCGTGACCGATCGGCCTACCGTCGATTCTGCCAGCACCAGTGCTTACGATTCGGTTACCACCGACTCCCACTCATCTGGCCAGAAGCGATCCGGGTATATCGCCGGAACTCCGGTGATAGAGGTCGAAGCCAGCAACCCGGCTGAGCCGCCGTCGCCGGCAAGCGCAGCCCCGGCAGCAACGGCAACCCCAGTTGCACCAGTTGCACCAGTTGCACCAGCTGCACCGGCAGCACCGGCAGCACCGGCAGCACCGGCAGCAACGGCAGCAACGGCAGTCCTGGCAGCCCCTGCCCCGGCAGCGACGGCAGCACCCGCAGCACCGACGACGCCAGAACCGGTAGCTGTAGTCGATCCGACTCCGGCTGCCGCACCCATTGCCGAGGCCGTCATCCCGGCACCGGTGGTGGTGGACACGCCGGCGGTTCCGCAACCGGCCCCCGTCGCCGACCCTGTGGTCGTGGATACGCCAGCTGCGTCGCCCGCGGAGGTCCTGCCCGCCGCCAGCAATGGCACCACCCAGCCGATGACCGCAGGCCTGTTCGATGCCTCGCCCGCCCCGGCTCCCGCCTCCCCGGCACAAGCGGCCGCAAAGGCCGTGGCGGATGCGACGTCCGACAAGCCGGAGCGCCAGGACGCGCCTCGCCAAGAGGACGAACACAGCGCCTGACGTCGGATTACAGCGGTTGTTGTAACCAGGCGGGCCGCTCATCGAGCGGCCCGCTTTTTTGTTACAGGGCGGTAGCGGGTTCCGCTACGCCGTATTGCCCGAGCAGTCGCGCCAGAGCAATGCTGTCGGTGATCGCCAGCTTTTCAAACAAGCGGGTCTTGTGGGTGTTGACCGTTTTGGCGCTAAGGCTCAAGCGCCGCGCAATCTCCTCCTGTCGCAACCCCTGGACCAGCAACAGCGCCACTTCCAGCTCGCGTGGAGAAAGCACGTCAAAGGGTGTCGCGCTCCCCGAGAGACCGGAGAACGCCAGATGCTGCGCGATGTTGCTGGCCAGATAGCGTCTGCCCGCCGCGACCTCACGCACCGCCCGCAGCAGTTCGGTGGCATCACCGCCCTTGCCGACATAACCGAACGCACCCGCTTCAAGCAATCGGCGCGGCAGCGGCCCATCCTCCAGCACCGACACGATGATGACCCGGGTGCCGTGGTCCCCCTTGACCACGCGTTCGGTCACCTCCAGGCCACTCACGCCCGGCAGGTGGAGGTCGCAAAGCACCACGTCGGGCTTCAGCTTGCGGATCAACGGCAAGGCCAGCTCACCGCTCTCGGCGTCGCCAACCACTTCGATGTCCGTGCCTGTCGACAGGATCAAGCGCATCCCCGTGCGCACCAATGCATGGTCGTCGACGATGAATACAGTAATGGTCATCCCTTTCCCTCCCAGAACACTCCGTCACCGGAGGCTACGCGGCGGGCTGTTCAGGTGCAACCTGGGAAAGTAGCAATTGGCGGAGAGAGTGGGATTCGAACCCACGGAAGGTTTGACCCTTCGCCGGTTTTCAAGACCGGTGCCTTAAACCGCTCGGCCATCTCTCCGTATGCTGTTGCGCGCTGCTGCTGCGCGTTTGTGATCGCGTGGCTGCGATCCGGCGCGGCGCTATTCTCGCACGAGTGGGCGCGGATTCGTCACAGCCGGAACGCCTTGAGTTCGCTTTCGCTGCAGGGTTGGCCCTTGATGTCGGCGCAACCCAGGTGTGCACTGTCGACCATCGCGGGGATCTTCTCGGCGAGGAAGTCGATGAACACCCGTACCGCCGGCAACATGCCGCGGCGCGAGGCGAACACGGCGTGGAAAATACCTTGCGGCAAGCGCCACTGCGGCAGCACGACCTCTAGCTGGCCCGATCGGACCGCGTCGGCACAGACCGTCTCCGGCAGCAGGGTGATGCCAACGCCCTGGATCGCCAGCGACAACAGCATCGGCAGGTCGAACCCCATCACCCGCGGCTTGATCTCGATGCGTTGCACGTCGCCATCGGGACCATGCAGCTCCCATCGCTGGCGCGCATCGTCCTCGCTCATGCTCATGGTGACGTGTTCGGCCAATTGCTCGGGCGTCTGTGGTCGGCCCATCTTGCGCAGGTAGTCGGGACTGGCGACCAGCAGTTCCTGGATCTGGCCGAAGCTGCGCATCACCAGACTGCCGTCGTCATCGAGCTTGGTACGCACGCGCAGGGCGACGTCGATCCCCTCGTTGATCACGTCCACGCGCCGATTGCTGACTAGCAACTGCACCCGGACCTGGGGGTAACGGGCAAGAAACTCGGGCAGTAATTTCGGCATCTGCTGCTGGGCCGCGCCGACCGGTACGCTGACCCGAACCACGCCGCGCGGCTCCGCGCTCAGACGGTCGACCACTTCCCTCGCCGCTTGCGCTTCGGCCAACATTGATTGCGCATGACGATAGACCGCGTTGCCGACATCGGTGACGGCAAAGCGGCGGGTTGAGCGCTGCAGCAGGCGGACGCCCAGATCGGTCTCCAACTGGCTGATACGACGGCTCAAGCGAGACTTTGGAATGCCTATCGCACGCTCGGCGGCAGCAAAGCCGGAGTGCTCGACCACCAACGCGAAGTAGTAGAGATCGTTCAAATCATGCATGCGCGGTAATTCCACCAGCGGAACATCGACTTATATTTGATCAGCTTGGTTGCGCGCGTGCAACAACCGCCCAAGGGATGCCTTCGTCGCTCAGGCCCGATCGATGTCATCACATTGGACAGCGCAATCCGGAAATGTCTGAATGGCTCGATGTCCAAGGGAGCACGCCAACGATGAAAATTGTCATGATGATCCTGCGCCTGGCGCTCATCGTCGGTGGTACATGCGGCGCAATCATCGGGTTGTGGGCCTTTATCGACCCCGGGGCGTTCCCATCGTTGTCCGACCTGGGGGCAATCAGCCCGCCTTCGGCGCGTTGGCGTGCGGCATTCGTGTTCCTGTTTTCGCTGTTGGGCCTCGGCTTCGGGTCAGGTGTGCTGCGGCACCGGAAATTGCCCTGACGATTTCGACGCCCACTCAGGCAATCTTCTCCAGGCCTCCCATGTACGGGCGCAACGCTTCGGGGACGGCGATGCTGCCATCGGCCTGCTGATAGTTCTCCATCACCGCGATCAATGCGCGACCTACCGCGACGCCTGATCCATTGAGGGTGTGCACCAACTCGGGCTTGCCGGTAGCCGGGTTGCGCCAGCGGGCCTGCATGCGCCGGGCCTGGAACGCCTCGCAGTTGGAGACCGAGGAAATTTCCCGGTACGACGCCTGCGATGGCAGCCAGACCTCGAGGTCGAACGTGCGGGCGGCGGAGAAACCCATGTCACCCGAGCACAACAACATGCGGCGGTACGGCAGGCCGAGCTTTTCCAGCACCACCTCGGCACAGCGCGTCATGCGCTCGTGCTCGTCATTGGACTCCGATGGCCGGGCGATGCTGACCAACTCGACCTTCTCGAACTGGTGCTGACGAATCATGCCGCGGGTATCGCGGCCGTAGGCACCGGCCTCGGCACGAAAGCACATCGAGTGTGCAGTCATGCGCAGCGGCATCACCGCGTCATCCATGATCTCATCGCGCACGGTGTTGGTCAGCGGCACCTCCGAGGTCGGGATCAAGTAGCGCCGGCTGCTCGCGGACGCGGCCTCGCCGATCTCGGTCGCAAACAGGTCGTCCTCGAACTTCGGCAACTGGCCGGTGCCGAGCATGCTGTCGGTGTTGACCAGCAGCGGCACGTTGGTCTCCTCAAAACCGTGCTCGTTGGTGTGCAGATCGAGCATGAACTGGGCGAGCGCGCGATGCAGCCGGGCGAGCTGTCCGCGCAGCACTGTGAAGCGCGCGCCACTGAGTTTGGCCGCGGTATCGCCATCGAGCCAGCCGTTGCGGGCGCCGAGTTCGACATGGTCCTTGACCTTGAAATCGAACGCGCGCGGCGTGCCCCACTGGTGCTGCTCGACATTACCACTCTCATCCGCGCCAACTGGAACGCCATCCTGGGGCAGGTTCGGCAGTCCCAACGCTATCGCGTCCAGCTCGGCCTTGAGCACGTCCAGCCGTGCCTCGCTGGCCTTCAGCTCATCGGCAAACCCGGCAACCTGCGCCATCAGCGGCGCCGCGTCCTCGCCCTTCGCCTTGGCTTGGCCGATCGCCTTGGAGCAGGTGTTGCGCAGGTTCTGTAACTCCTGGGTACGCACCTGGATCTGCTTGCGCTCGATCTCCAGCGCCTGCAGCACGTCGGGATCGAGGTCGTGGCCACGCGTTTCGCGCAGGCGGGCGGCCAGTTCGGCGGGCTGTTGACGCAGCAGGTTGGGGTCAAGCATGTCGGGACCGGGTCGTGGATGGGAGTCCGATTATCGCGTGGATCGCCCGTCGGCGGGACCGGTTGGCAACGCGTTAACGACATCCATGCACAATATCGGGGTCTTCGTCATCGGATCAGCCATGCCAGAGTCCTCTTCCAACCCGCAACCACCGCACCGGGACTACTCCCGTTGGCTGCCATCGTGGCGCACATTGTTGTGGGTCGGGCTGGCATTTTTGGCCGGCGTGCTGCTGTTCGCGTGGGTCTGGTCCGCGGACCGCAACCAGGATGACTTCTTCCGTGCCGGCGAGACGCCACCGACCGCCGGCGCACCTGACTACCGCCCGCTGCCGGTCCCGTCCACTGCCAGCGACCGCGAAGCCAGTGGTCTGGACCCTGGCGAAGCCAGGGCCGAGGACGGCGACGACCAGGATGCCCAGCCACGCTTGGTCGAGGTAGCACCACCTGCGGCTCCGGCGCCCACCACCACGTCGCCGGTCCCACCGCCTTCCGGTTCGGATGCCGGCGTTTCAAGCCAGCCAAGCCCCATCGCCGGAAGCATGCCGGCGCCCCGCTACCCGCGCCGTGCGCTGCGTCGTGGAGAAAGCGGCGTCGTACTGGTGCGCGCGCGGATCGGACCCGATGGCGTCCCGACTTCGGTCGAGGTAATCAACGGCAGTGGCTCGCGTGACCTGGATCGCGCTGCGGTGAATGCCGTCGAACGCTGGCGATTCCATCCGGCGCGACAGGATGGTCGACCGACGGTCGGCACGGTGAACATCCCGATCGAATTTGCGCCGAACCGCTGACCGTCGGCGAGCATAACTTGTCGGACTGAGCGGTCGCGGCAGTGCCGGACCGACGGGACAACGGGCCTCAGTCGCGCTGCGTGGACGGCCCGTCCGTGCGTCCGCAACGAGGCTGCAGCCCCATGCCGATGCGGTCGGCCATCTCGACAAAACCGGGGAACGACGTTGCGACGTTGGCGACATCGGTGATTTCCACTTCGCCCTTCGCCAGCTGCGCGGCAACCGCGAAGCTCATGGCAATGCGGTGATCCGAGTGGCTGTCGACCACGCCGGCGCCGAAGCTGCCGCCGTCGATAATCGCGCCGTCCGCGGTCTCCTCGACTGCGATCCCCAGCGTCCGCAGGCCTGCCGACATTGCCGCAATCCGGTCGGACTCCTTGACCCGCAGCTCGGCCGCGCCCCGGATCACGGTGCGCCCCCGGGCACAGGCGGCGGCGATGAACAGCGCCGGGAACTCATCGATCATGTCGGCCACCAGCGACACCGGCACCTCGACGCCATGCAAGGGTGCGTGTCTGACCACAAGGTCGGCGACCGGCTCGCCGGCATTGCTGCGCTGCTCTTCGCGGATGTCGGCACCCATCTGTCGCAGCACCTGCAACAGACCGGTACGGCGGGGATTCATCCCGACAGCCTCCAGCCGCAATTCCGAGCCTGGCACCACGCTGGCGGCCACCAGAAAATACGCGGCCGATGAGAAATCGGCCGGCACCACAACTGGTATCGCCTGCAGGCGGTGGCCGCCGCTCAGGCGCACCAGACCGGGCTCGAACTGAACCGGCCAGCCAAACGCCGCCAACATGCGTTCGGTGTAGTCACGGGTGGGATGAGGCTCGCGCACGACCGTCGAACCACGTGCATACAGCCCGGCGAGCAGCAGCGCGGATTTCACCTGTGCGCTGGCCACCGGTAACGCGTAGTCGATCCCCTGCAGGGGCGCAGCGCCGGTAATGCGCAACGGCGGCGTGCCGTCGAAATCGGTGTCGATCCGGGCGCCCATCGCGGCCAGCGGATCGGTGACCCGACGCATCGGTCGTCGCGACAACGCGGCGTCACCAACCAGGACGCTATCGAAGGCTTGTCCGGCCAACAGCCCCGCCAGCAAGCGCATGCCGGTACCCGCGTTGCCACAGTCCAGCGGCTCGGCGCTTGCATGCAGGCCGTGGAGCCCGACCCCGTGGACGAGACAGCTGCCCGCCTCCGGGTTTTCGATCCGTACACCCAACTGGCCAAGGATGCGCGCAGTGGCACGAGTGTCCTCACCCTGCAGGAAGCCCTCGATCAGGGTCTCCCCATCGGCGAGCGCACCCAATATCACCGCTCGATGCGAGATCGACTTGTCTCCGGGAACCCGCACGCTGCCACGCAAAGGATGGCCAGGCCGGCCAACCCAGTCCTCGCGTGCCGCATCGCTCACGTGATCGCCACCGGGTAGGAACCGAGCACCCGGACCTGCTCGGCAAATTCATCCAACTCGGCCAGCGCCTTGCACATCGCTTCCTGCTCGATATGCCCACCGACATCGACGAAGAACGCGTATTGCCAACGGCCGGTATGACCGGGGCGCGATTCAATCCGGTTCATGCTCAAACCATGCCGCGCGAACGGTGCCAGTACATGATGCAGCGCGCCGGGCTGGTCCTTGATGAAGATCAGCAGTGAGGTGCGGTCATTGCCGGACGCCGGGAACAGTTCCCGACCCAGCACGAGGAACCGGGTGGTATTGTCCGGCCGGTCCTCGATCGGGCCGGCAACGGCTTTCAGGCCATAGACGGTGCCGGCACTGATACCGGCGATGGCCGCGGCATCATCGGCATTGCGGGCGCGGCGCGCGGCCTCGGCGTTGCTGCCCAGCGGAATCTTCTCGGCATGCGGGAGGTACTGGCGCAACCATGCCTTGCACTGGGCGAACGACTGCGGGTGCGAATAGACCCGCTCGATGTCCTCAAGCCGGCCACTGCGCGACAGCAGGTGCTGGTGCACGCGCAGCTCGACCTCGCCACAGATCTTCACCTCCGAGCCCAGGAAGGTATCCAGGGTCGACTGAATCGTGCCCTGGGTGGAGTTTTCCACCGGCACCACACCGAAATCCGCCGCGCCCGATTCAACCTCGCCAAAAACCTCCTCGATACTGCCCAGCGGCAGGCCGTGGATGGAATGGCCGAAATGCTTATATACCGCCTGCTGCGAGTGCGTGCCTTCCGGGCCCAGGTAACCGATCTTGAGCGGCTCTTGCTGGGCCAGGCAGGCCGACATGATCTCGCGGAACACGCGTACCAGTACCTCGTTGTCGAGCGGCCCGTCATTGCGGTCCACCACCCGGCGCAGCACCTGTGCCTCGCGCTCGGGGCGGTAATAATCGATCGCCGCGGCAAGGTCGCCCTTGGCTTTCCCGACCTGGTTGGCATACTGCGCGCGTTCGGCAATCAACTCCTGGATCGTACGGTCGATACCGTCGATGCGCTCACGCAACACGCCCAACGTCGGGGTCTTGGCCTTGGCAACCATCTCAGCCGTTCCTCTTGCTGAAGTCATTCATGAACTCGACCAGCGCCTGCACTCCCGTCTCCGGCATCGCGTTGTAAATCGACGCCCGGACACCGCCCACGACCCGGTGCCCGCGCAGCCCAATCAAACCCGCTTGCGCCGTTTCTTCCAGGAAAATGGGCTCCAGCACCGGATCGCGCAGGGAAAACACCACATTCATCCGTGAACGCGCTTCCGCCTCCACCGTGTTGCGGTAGAAGCCATCCGAGCCATCAATGGCGGCGTACAGTGACGCCGCCTTGCGAGCGTTGCGCCGGGAAAATTCGGCGACGCCGCCTTCGGCCAGCATCCACTTGAACACCAGACCAGCCAGGTACCAGTTGAACGTCGGCGGTGTGTTGAGCATCGAGCCACGCGCCGCATGCTCGCGGTAGTTGAGGATCGGCGCGCGGGGCTGGCCAGCGCGCTCCAACAGGTCGCGCCTGATGATCACCACGGTCAGTCCCACCGGCCCCAGGTTCTTCTGCGCGCCCGCGTAGATCACGCCGAAACGGGATACATCAATCGGCTCGGCGGCGATGCTGGAGCTGAAATCACCGATCAGCGGCACATCACCCACCGACGGAATACCGGGAAACTCGACGCCGTGGATGGTCTCGTTGGCGGTGTAATGAACGTACGCCGCGTCGTCGGACAGCCGCCACTGGTCTCGGGTGGGAATGGCGCGAAACCCACCGGACGCCCCATCGGCGGCGATGCGAACGTCCACGCAGGACTGCGCCTGCTTCATGGCGGTGACGCCCCAATGGCCGGTAACCACGTAGTCGGCAATTTGCCCGGGGGCTGCGAAGTTCAGCGGGATCAGCGCCTGCTGGGTCGTCGCTCCGCCTTGCAGGAACAACACCGCGTAGTCGTCCGATATGGATAACAGGCGGCGCAGATCGGCCTCGGCCTCGGCGGCGACCTGCATGAACTCGGGGCCGCGATGGCTCAGCTCCAGCACCGACGCACCCGCGCCGCGCCATTCCAGCAACTCCTCGCGCGCTTGTTGCAATACCGTCTCGGGCAGTGTCGCGGGACCGGCACTGAAGTTGTAAGCGCGCGACATCGGACGCTCCGCTGAGGTGATGGCGCAGTATGCCGCACCGCACCAACATCGCAACTACCTCTGGCTGCCGCCATCAAACCTGATTATCGCGCCCCGGCTATCGCACCCCGTACAGCAACAGCAACGCCAACGCGCCCGCCAGCAACGCCGCCGCCAGCAATAACCATGGCAGGCGCCGCAGCGATGATGCGACCGGTGAGCGCCTCGGCTGACCCGCCGCAGCGGCTTCGGCAGGCGCCGCCTCGACATCCGGTGATCCCGTCATGCGCGGCGAGGACAGCGGCGCTTCCAGCACGAAACGATGATTGGCGCCGAACACGATCTGGTCGCCCGGACGCAACAAGCCTTCGCGGACGCGATAACCGTTGACCACGCTGCCATCGCTGGAGCCCAGATCACGCAGCACGATGCCATCGCGGTGAGGTTCCAGCCGGACATGCTGCTCGGCAATTCCCGGTTCCCCGATATGGACATCGGATCCGGCTTGGCGACCGACCGTGCAAGGTGCGTCGAGCGTGAAACAACACCCATGGTGGATACCACCGACGCCGCGCAAGACGGTGTGGCGCGCAGCGGACGCGCTGGTAGTCGGATCAACCGGCAGCGGCTCGGGCTGCCGCCCCAGCAGGGTCAACTCAACGCCATCCATGTGCACCGCATCCCCAGCGCGCAGCATCGCCATGCGACGCACCGGGCGCCCATTGACATGCAGGCCCTGCGCGCCCTCGCGCAGCTGCAGCCAGACGCCGCGACGGTCAACACAAAACTGGATCGCGGCCTGGTCGGGATGATCAACCAGGCAAAGTTGTCCATCCGCGCCACGCCCAATAGCGTGCACGCCCTGGCTCAACACCAGGTCGTCACGGTCACGGTTTGGGAATTGCAGTCTGAGGGCATCCACGCGGCGGCAATCTAGCACGGCGCGGCATCCACGCCTATCGGTCCGGCACGATTGTTGACCGCAGCGCGTACTTTGAACCCACGCAATCCAAGTCCACAATACGCGCTCGTCCAGGGAGAGCCGCATGGCCAGCATTGATATCACCCATCCCCATTCCATGGCCCCGGCCCAGGCTCGCCTGGGGATGCAGGAACTCGCCGACAAGCTGGTTGAGCGCTTTGGCGTGCAGTGCGACTGGGACGACGACATCCTCAACTTCACCCGCGCCGGAATCGACGGACACATCGCGCTGCTGGCCGATAAAATTCATGTCACCGCGGAGCTGGGATTCATGCTCGGAGCCTTCAAGGGCGCCATCGAAGCCGAGATTCGCCGCGTGCTGGAGCGGCGCTTTGGCTAACGTCACCACGGCTCGTCCGGGCGAGCCACAGCTCACTTTTTGTCGACCGGCGTTGACGTATATTTCGCCACTCTGGACGCGCCAGCCTTGGGGCGTCAATGCAATGTCAGGACACGAATGTCAACCGTTTCATTGACCATCGCTGCGCTGGTGATAACGCTGCTGACCGGCGGCGCAGCCACGGGCTGGTTGTGGCTGGTTCACCGTCAACAACTGGTGGCTGCCGCAGGCCTGCGAACGTTGGCGGCCATGCGTTGGCGGGAGTTCTCGCGCTTTGTTATCGAAGCCTTGCAGGCACAGGGGTTCAATGCCAGCCGGTTGGCACCCGACGCTGACCGCGGACAGAATGCCGACCTGCTGCTCACCCGGGGCGACCAAGTGTGGCTGCTGAGCTGCAAGCAAGGAGTCAATTACCGCATCAACGACGCCATGGTCAGCCAGCTGGCCCACGCCGTACATGACAGCCAGGCCAGTGGCGGCATCCTCGCTACCCTGGGCACCATCCAGGCCAGCGCCCGCAAGCAGCCGCAGGGGATCGAGCTGATCGACGGCGCGACCCTGTGGCCATTGATCGAGCCGTTGTTGCCGCCAAGCTTGCATCAGGACCTGGGCAGCCGCGCGCGCGCCCGGACAATCCGGGCAACCATGCTGGTCTGGCTGGTGGCGCTGCTGCTGGGCGCGGGTGTGGCGATGGCTCTGTCGACCCAATCCAGCGACGCGGGCGACACCGTCGTTTTGCCCGCTGCATCATCGTCGGCGAGCCCTGCGCGACCGTCCGGCAACCTCGCCGATGCACCTCAGCCATCGGCGCCCGGGACCGCGAGTCCGGAAGCCGATGAAGACGCACCGGCGCAGCGTTTGAACGCCGCGACGCAGGTATCGACACTGCCCGGCATCGAGCGCGCCTCCTGGGCGACCCAGTCGACGTTTCTGGTTCACCTGCAGTCGAATGCGAACGATGAGCAGGTCGACCGGATTTGCGGCACGCTCCAGCGCAACGGCATCCACAGCGTGCGGGTACAGCTACAGCCGCCACCAAGCAGCGACGCACCGGTCCGGTTCCTTCAATGCCGCCCAATGAAATGACCGCCGGACAACCGGCTGGGTCGCGGTCAGGTCGTCATTCCCGCCGAGCGCATCACCAGCTTCAACAGTAAAGCCACCAGCGTCAGGCTCGCCACGCTCAACACCCAGATCAGCACCAGCCATCCGATGCGCGACCACCAACGACGACCCGGCTCACGAGGCATCAGTGATAACCGTCCTCGGCGCGGACCTTGCCGCGGAAGACCCAGTAACTCAGCGCCGTGTACGCCAGGATGATCGGGATTACCAGCAACGCGCCTACCAAGGTGAAGCCCAGGCTTTGGGGTGGCCCGGCCGCTTCCCAGATGGAGATGTCGGGGGGGATGATGTTCGGCCACAGGCTGACTCCCAGCCCGCTGTAACCCAGGAACACCAGGGCCAGCGTCAGCATAAACGGGGAGGCGTGGGCGTCACGGCGCAGCTCGCGCAGCAGGTAGTACGAGGCCACCACAACCAGTACCGGCACCGGCGCGAAAAAGTACAGATTGGGCAGGCTGAACCAGCGCTCGGCGATCTGCGGGTGCGCCAGTGCGGTCCAGACGCTTACCCCGGCGATGGTGACCAACAGCGTCCACAGCCAATGTCGCGTCCGCCGCCGCATATCATCGTGCAAGGGTCCCTCGGTCTTCATCAGCAGCCAGGTGCTGCCCAGCAACATGTAGGCGGCCACCAGGCCCAGTCCGGTGAATAGTGGGAACGGTGCGATCCAGTCCAGCGGCCCGCCGACGAAGCGGCCATCGCTTACCTCCAGTCCATTGATGAAGGTGCCCAGGACCACACCCTGAAAAAAAGTCGCTGCATATGAGCCCAGGGCAAACGACCAGTCCCATTTCTGCCGCCTGTCGGGCACCGCCTTGAAGCGGAACTCGAACGCGACACCGCGAAAGATCAGCCCCACCAGCATCAGTATCAGCGGTAGGTACAGCGCGGTCAGCACCACTGAATAGGCCAGCGGAAACGCCGCCAGCAACCCGGCCCCTCCCATTACCAGCCAGGTCTCGTTGCCGTCCCAGATCGGCGCCACGGTATTCATCATCACGTCGCGGTGTTCGGTCTCCGGGATGAACGGAAACAACATGCCAATGCCCAGGTCGAACCCGTCCATGACCACGTACATCATGATCGAGAACAGGATCACGACGGCCCACACCAACGGCAGGTCGATACCCATCAGTCCATCCTCCCGTGATGCGTGCTGTTGCGGTGCATGTCGTGGTCCGTCTCGCCGTCGGTTGCGGCTGACATCGGTCGCATTGGCTGGCGTGACTGGCCCGGGCCGCCATCGGGCGACCTGTTGTCATCGGCCAGATCCGGCCCGGCAGCAATGATCCGCAAACAATAGACAGTGCCGGCTCCAAACAACGCGAAATACACCACGATGAAGATCGCCAGGGTCAGGCCGACCTGGGTCGCACTGTGCGCGGACACGGCCTCCGAGGTCCGCATCACTCCGTGGATGATCCACGGCTGGCGGCCGATCTCGGTGGTGTACCAGCCGGCGAGGATCGCAACCAGCCCTGCCGGTCCCATGGCCAGGGCGAACTTCAGCAGCAGCCTGGACTCGTGGAACCTTCCGCGCCATCGGGACCACGCCCCGTACAAGCCCAGCAGAATCATCAAGGTCCCCAGGCCCACCATCACCCGGAACGTCCAGAACACCACCAACGAATTGGGCCGGTCCGCCGCCGGGAAGTCCTTCAATGCCGGGATATCGCCATCCAGGCTATGGGTCAGGATCAGACTGCTCAACCGGGGAATGGCCACCTGGTACTTTGTCCGCTCCTCTTCCATGTCCGGGATCCCGAACAGGATCAACGGCACGCCCTTGCCCCGCGGAGGATGCTCCCAGTGCCCTTCCATCGCGGCGATCTTGGCCGGCTGGTACTCCAGTGTGTTCAGGCCATGGAAATCCCCGATCACCGCCTGGATTGGCGCAGTGAACAGCACCATCCACATCGCCATCGACCACATGGTCTTGATCGCCGGGTCGGCACGTCCGCGCAACATGTGCCAGGCGGCGCTGGCCGCCACGATCAGCGCCACGGCAAGAAACGCGGCGGTCACCATGTGGGGCAACCGGTAGAAAAAGGACGGATTGAAGATCACCGCTACCCAATCGACCGGCACCACCCGGCCGTCGATGATTTCGTAACCCTGCGGCGTGTGCATCCAGCTGTTGGAGGCGATGATCCAGGTGGAGGAAATCAGCGTGCCGAGGGCCACCATGAAGGTGGACAGGAAATGCAGCCCGGGGCCGACCCGCTTCATGCCGAACAGCATCACCCCCAGGAAGCCGGCCTCCAGGAAGAACGCCGTCAACACCTCATAGGCGAGCAATGGCCCGGTGACGCCACCGGCGAACCGGGAGAACTCGCTCCAGTTGGTGCCGAACTGGTACGCCATCACGATGCCGGAGACCACGCCCATGCCGAACGCGACCGCGAACACCTTGATCCAGTAGTGGTAGATGTCGAGGTAGACGGACCTCCCGGTGCGCAGCCAAGCCGCTTCCAGCACCACCAGATAACTGGCCAGCCCGATCGTGATTGCCGGGAAGATGATGTGGAACGAGATGGTGAAGCCGAACTGGATCCTGGAAAGCAACAGGGCATCGAGCTCAAACATGGCGCATCCGAAACCGGGGAAACGCGCCCAGTCTACGCCCCTGCCTCAGCGCTCGGCGTAGCCCTGGTACAACTCGATGATCTCCTTGCGCAGCAGGTGCTCGATGCGCATCCGCTCGCGAAACGGCAACAGATGTGCCATCTCGCTGAACAAATAGTCGTCCAGGTTGAAGTTCTTCAGGTGCATCTTGGTGTGGAAGATGTTTTCCTGGTAGACGTTGACGTCGCGGAACTCGTACTTGTTCAGCAGTCGCTTTGAGATCGACTCCTGGATCGAGTTGATCTTGTGGTCGATGAAAAGCTTCTTGCCCTTGGCGTTGCGAGTGAAGCCGCGCACGCGGTAATCCATGATCACCACGTCCGAATCGAACTGCTCGATCAGGTAATCCAGCACTTCCAGCGGTGAGATCAACCCGCAGGTCGCCACGTCGATGTCCACCCGGAAGGTCGCGATCCCGTTGTCGGGATGCATCTCCGGATAGGTGTGGACGGTGACGTGGCTCTTGTCCAGGTGCGCGACCGTGCGCTTGTGCTTGTCGCTGGACGTGTTCTGCCCCGGTTCGGGCGCGGCCAGGGCCGGGCGATCCGACATCAGGATCGTGACCGACGCGCCCTGCGGGTCGTAATCCTGACGCGCAACATTGAGCACCGTCGCACCAATCATATCGGCGACCTTGAGCAGGATCTCGGTCAACCGGTCGGCGTCGTATTCCTCGTCGATGTACTCGATGTAACGCTGGCGCTGCGTCTCCGACATGGCATAGGAGATATCGTAGATATTGAAGCTCAACTCCTTGGTGAGGTGGTTGAACCCTTCCAGCTTCACCTGGCCGCGCGGCTTCCCCATCAGTCTTGCCCGGGGTCGTGCATGACCTTCGCGAACGCCTCGGCCACCCGGTCCACGTTGTCATCGCGCAGCCCGGAGACGCAGATGCGCCCGGAATTGACCGCGAAGATACCGTGCTCGGCCCGCAGCCGCTCGACCTGCGCCGCGCTCATGCCGGTGTAGCTGAACATGCCGCGCTGGCTCAGCAGATAGTCCACGTTCAACGACGGCGCGCGCGCCTTCATGCCGGCGTGCAAGCGCTGGCGCATCTGCAGCATGCGCGTGCGCATTTCCCCGACCTCGTCCATCCAGTCCTGGCGCAAGGCGGCATCGGCCAGCACTTGGGTGATGATCTTGCCGCCGAAGGTCGGCGGGCTGGAATAGTTCGCCCGGATCGACATCTCCATCTGGCTGAGCAGGCGCTTGGCCTCATCGGCATTCGCAGATACGCCCACCAGCGCGCCGCAACGCTCGCCGTACAACGAGAACGTCTTCGAGAACGACACGCTCAACAGCAGCGAGATCCCCGCATCGACCATCGCGTGCACTGCGTAGCCGTCCTCGTCGATGCCCTCGGCGAAGCCCTGGTAGGCCATGTCCAGGAACGGCAACAGATTGCGTTCGGCGATCACCTTGATCACCGCGTCCCACTGGTCGCGGGTCAAATCGGCACCGGTCGGGTTGTGGCAGGCCGGATGCAGGATGACGATGCTGCGCGCCGGCATTGCCTGCAGGTCGGCCAGCATGCCGTCGAAATCGACGCCATTGGTCGCCGTGTCGAAATAACGATACGAGCCGACCTTGAAACCGCCGGCCTCGAAGATCGCCTGGTGGTTCGGCCACGACGGTGCACTGATGAACACCTGCGAATCGGGGAAGTAGCGCTTCAACAGGTCGCAACCCACCCGCAGCGCGCCCGAGCCGCCCAGCGACTGGATCGCCACCGTGCGCTCGCCGACCTGCTGGTAGCGGTCGCTGCCCAGCACCAACTCGGTGACCAGATCGCGGTAGCTTTTCGAACCGGCAATCGGCTGGTACGGCGCAGGGCCCATCTCGGCCGCCAGCGCCGGACGCACCGCTGCCACCGAGCGCAGGGTCGGAATCGCCCCGTTCTCGTCCTGATAGGCACCAATGCCCAGATTGACCTTGTCGGCGCGTGGCTCGGCGAGATACGCCTGTTGCAGCGAAAGAATGGGGTCACCGGCGTAAAGCGGCAAATGGCTGAACATGTCCAGCTCCTGATAAGGAAATTATGGGTATGAGGCCCGGCCTGACGGCGGATGCACCGCCGCGGATCAGACAACCAGCGAAGACCAACGGCCTATTGTCGCGCAGGTTGACGGGAATAGCAGCCGCAGGCGGTCCCAGGTCACCGCAGAGGTCGACCGGTAGAATCCATCGCTTCGCGCCTCGCCCCACGTCGCTACCAGAGCCATGCCCATCGATATCCCGACCCTTATTGCTGCGACACCGGTCTGGTTCGCAATGTTGCCGTGGCCGCACCCATGCATCTGATCCTGCTCAGCGCCGTATGCAGCGTATTGGTCTCGGTAGTGCTGAAGCTCGCGCCCCGCGGCCGGCTGGACGTGGCGCAGATGGTCACCTGGAACTACCTGGCCGCCGCGGTGCTGTGCGCTCTGCTGCTGCGGCCGGATCTGGACGGCCTGCGCGACGGCGGCACCCAGTGGCTGGTGTTGCTGGGGCTGGCCGTGCTGCTGCCGTCGCTGTTTCTGGTGTTGGCCTCGGCAGTGCGGCAAGCCGGCATCGTGCGGACCGACGTCGCCCAACGCTTGTCGCTGTTGCTGTCGCTGGTGGCGGCATTCACCGTGTTCGGCGAACACGCTGGCGGCATCAAACTGGTCGGTCTGGCACTGGGCTTGATTGCCGTGGCGGGGATTGTCGTACGGCCGTCCAACGGGGTCGCGTCCAGCGCGAAGGCCTGGCTGCCGCTGTTGACGGTGTGGGTCGGCTTCGCACTGGTCGATGTGCTGCTGAAACTGATCGCCCAATCGGGCACCTCGTCGATGGCATCACTCCAGGTTGCGTTCGCGCTGGCATTCGTGTTGATGCTGGGCTGGCAGATCGCCCGCCACCTGCGCGGCACCGCCCGGTTCAGCGTCGTCAACCTCGGTGCCGGGCTGCTGCTGGGCCTGCTCAACCTCGGCAACATCGTGTTCTACGTCCACGCCCATCAGGCCCTGCCTGACAGTCCGGCGGTGGTGTTCGCGGCCATGAACATCGGTGTGGTGGTACTGGGCACGCTGGTCGGCGTGGCGGTGTTCGGCGAGAAAACAAGCCGCTGGAACCGTGCCGCGATTGTCCTGGCGATCGTTGCGATTGCAATGATTGCGTATGCACAGTAGCGTGCCGCGTCGGGGCGAGACGCGGCGAAAAATCACTGCATGATCGCATCCGTCATCCGGTGGCCACCGCGCCCCACTAGGTAAGTTCTGATCAAGTCGCTTCTGCCAATCAACGGCTTGAAGTCCATGGATCCCCGCCTGCGCGGGGATGACGGGTTATTGGGGATGACGGGTTGTTGGGGCCAGCTTCGCAGCCACCCCGCCCTGTCGCTGGACTGTGTGGGTGACTGCCGTGGCCAGTGCGTCGTCGGCCGCCCACAGCTCGACCGACACCTTGGCCCGGGACACGCCGGTGTAGAGCAGTTGACGCGAGAGGATCCGGCTTTCGGCATCGGGCGGCAGCAGCACAGCGACGTGGGCGTATTCGGAGCCCTGGCTCTTGTGGATGGTGATGGCGAACGCGCTTTCGTGCGGTGGCAACGCGTTGGGGGCGAAGCTGCGGAGCGTGCGGGTAAATCCTGCGTCTTCGCCATCCGTCGATCTACCGGGGCTGCCTTCAAACCAGACCCGCAGGTGACCTTCCGCATCGGCCAGGCAAATGCCGACGTCGCCGTTGAACAGGCCGGCGGTGTAGTCATTGCGGATGACGATGACGGCGCGGCCGGGGTACCACTCGCGGTCGCGCTCGACGTTCCACTGCCTGCGCAGCCGCTGTTCGATGGCCAGATTGACCGCTATGGCGCCGTAGGGGCCTTCCCGCAGGGCGCACAGCAACTGACGTTGGGCGAGCGCGTCCAGGGCGGCCTCGACCGGGCTGGTGTCTGGCGGCGTTGTTGCTGGTTCCGCTGAGTCTTTCGCCCAACGGTCGATCTGGTTGCCCAGCGCTTTCAGGTCATCAACGGCGATGCGCGTTGCGTGCGTTCCGGCAGCGGCAACCGCTTCGCTCAGGCGTTCCGCATCGCCGGCATTGATGGCCTGGTTGATCTCCACCAGATACTTCTCGGCGCGGAAGCTGTGTTGCAGTTTCACCAGATCGCCTGCGCCGGCCCCGTCGTTTTCCACCCTCATCGCGCTGACCAGGTCCATCAGCACCGAGCCGGCCGCGACCGAAGTCAGTTGATCGGCGTCGCCGACGAGGATCAGGGTGGCGTCGGGTCGCACTGCGTCGAGCAGGCTGCGCAGCATGGCCAGATCGACCATTGACGCCTCGTCCACCACGACGATGTCGGCGGGGATCGGGTCTTTCTCGTTGCGCGCGAAGGCGTTGTCGTACGGCCGGTAGCCAAGCAGGCGATGCAGGGTGAGCGCCTCGTGGTCGGGCACGTTTTCCAGCAGGGGGTGCCACTCCTGCGGCAGCGGTTTGGTGGGATGCTGTTGCAGGTTCTGCTTGCCCTTGCGCAGGGACTGCACCAGCCGTTGCGCGGCCTTGCCGGTGGGCGCGGCGACCTGGATCGCCAATGGCACCGGCGACTGGCGTTGCAGCATCAACAGCATGCGCAACACGGTGGTGGTCTTGCCGGTTCCGGGGCCGCCGGTGAGCACGAACAGCTTGCGCCCGACTACCGAGCGAACCGCGTGCCGCTGCAGCGTGACCGTGTCGTTGCTGATGCCATGGAACAAGGCGTCGATGTCCGCCTCCGCCACTTCGGCAGCGCTGGCATTACCGCGACGGCACTTGACCGCATCAACCACCGCGACTTCGTGCTGATGGTTACGCCACAGGTAGAACCGGCCGTCAGCATCCAGCACGAACGGAACGGGCGCGGCGACATCGGTATCCGGTTTGCCAACCATCGGCTGGTCGGCAAGCGCGGCAATGTCGGCCTCCGTCAATCCGGGCATTGCATTGTCGCCCTCGACGCCGCCGGACAGGCGCAAGGCGGTATGACCATTGCCATCGGCCAGGCTGGCCCAGGCCGCGACCTTGGCCAGCAACGCCGAACCGCCGTGGCCGATGACCCAGCGGTACAGCGCGCGATCCAGTGGACGCCAAGCCTCGACGGCGGATTCGGCAGGCAACGACTCGAAGCGGTAACTCATGCGGCCTCCTGTTCACGGCCGGCGAGTGCGGCATCGATGGCGTCGATCAACTCGTCGCTGAAACGGTGCGCCCAGATACCGGTGCCGGGTGCCAAGCCGACGGCACGCACGAACAGGTAGATCGCCTCGCCCAACTGCGCGCTCCGGTCGTAGCCCGGGCCGATGCGCTGGCGCAGGTAGCGGTCGACCGCGACCACGTACAGCAAGGCCTGGAAGCGGTAATGGCTGCGGTCCATCGCTTCGTCGAGTTGCGTGGGCGCGTAGGGCGACAACAGGCCGGCCTCCCCCAGTCGATTGCCCTTGTAGTCGAGCACGTAGAAGCGGCTTTCGTGCTGAAACACGAGGTCGATTTTTCCGTTCATCATGCCGCGCAAATAGCGGGGCGATGCCTTGGGCACCAGGTCGGGTTCACCGGCACGGGCGCAGGCATCGCGCAGGCGCTGCATCGCCACGCCATCGAGCACGTAGTCGAAACCCATTTCCGCGCGCAGGTGTTCCCTGGGCAGGTCTCCCAGCCGCACGACGTGGCCATCCGCCAGTTCCATCGGTGTGTCCAGGGTGGTCTGGATGCGGTGTGCCAGTTGCCGAATCAGTGTCTCCAGGTCGATCTCGCCCAGACGCACGCCGCTTTCGAGCAGGTGATGGCGAATCAGGTCGTGCTGCGCCGACATCGGCTGGCCGATCTGGCGGAACTCGAACATCGCATGCAGCGCGTTGCCGAAGTCGGCGCCGGCGATCGGAACCAGTTCGAGCAGTTCGCGGTTGGGGGATTCGTTCGGTTCCGGGGTCGGCTCTGCTGCTCCCCCTCTCCCGCTTGCGGGAGAGGGCTGGGGTGAGGGCAGCGGGATCGGTTCGCCTGCGTCTTGCTCGCTCTCGTCTGCGGCCGAACCGTCCTCAAAGCTGGCGATTCTGGTTTGCGACTTGGTCAAACTGGTGAAACTCCACTTGAACTCGAACGCGGTGGTATGGGGTTCGGACAGGGCCACGCGTGACACTGGTTTGGTATCGACAGGCGGTTGATACCTGCCCTCCGGCCAGGCCCAGTCGTTGGCGTTCCAGACGATGTGCTCATGCAGAGACGCCTGCGATGCGGTCCCATCAAGCTTGGGCAACATGCGCTCGATCATGGCGTCGAGCGGTGCACGGTGCGGATCCGTATCCGCCGCCCCACCCTTCTTGTCCTTCGCGCGACCGGGAGGCAGCACGTAGACGTGGCAGGCATACCGGGCGCGAGTCAGCGCGACGTACAGCAAGCGGAAGCGCTCGTCCTGTCCCTCCTGACGGTAGCGCGTCTTGTCAGCCTCGCCGAAGCCGGGGATGCGCTCTCCGCTTTCCGCGTCATGCAGTATCTGGATTGTGTCCTTGGTGACCTGGGTGTTGGCCCACATCAGCGGCAACATCACCACCGGGAACTCCAGCCCCTTGCTGGCGTGGACGGTCATCAAGCGCACGCGTGCGGCATCGGATTCGATGCGCAGCCGCATCTCGTCGGCGGCATCACCATCGTCGGCCTTGCGGCGGCCGCGCTCTTCGGCGAGCCAGCCCAGCAACTGTTCGGGACCGGCAAAGGTCTCGCTGGCGGTTTGCAGCAGCTCGCCCAGATGGCGCAGGTCGGTCAGGGAGCGCTCGCTGTCGCCGGCGGCAAACAACCGCGGCGTCGCTTGCCGGGTCAATTCCTGGACCAACGCCAGCACGCCGCGCGTCTTCCAGATCTCGCCGAGGCGCACGTAGCCGGCGGACAGTGCCTGCCAATGCTCCGGCTGGTCACGCAGCGTCCGCAGATCCTCGTAGGTCTTGCCGCCCAGCCGTGTCGCCAACGCCGCATGTACGGCACCCTCGTCGCGTGGATGCTGGGCGGCGTACAGCACAATCTGCAATTCACGCGCCCAGTCGGACTCGAACACGCTGCTCCGGGCCGAGGACACGCAAGGCACGTTGCGATCGTTCAACAGCCGCCGCAGCCGGATGATGTCGTTATTGCCCGGCACAAGCACTGCGATGTCGCCGGGCACCAAGGGTTTTCCACCGATGGAATGCCTCCCGGGTTTCAGCAGCTCGACGATCTGGTTGGCGCAGCCTTTCAGCGCAGCGCTACGGCGGCTTTCGGCGTCATCCGGGCAGTCGGCCCAGTAATGCAGTTGCAAGGGTTGGGTGCAGGCCTGTCCGTCCACCTCGTACGGCGCGTCGTCACAACGTGCGCTGGCCTTGACCGCTTCGTAGCGGATGGCGTGATCGGCATCGGTGCTCAGCTGCGTTCCGGCCAGCTCGTAGAACGCATTGCAGGCGGCCACCATCGGGCGCGAGGAGCGGTAGTTGGTGTCCAGGCTCAACCGGCTGCCGGCATCGCTTCGCGCCTTGAGGTAAGCGTGGATGTCACCGCCACGGAAGCGATAGATTGCCTGTTTCGGGTCGCCGATCATCACCAGCCGGCCGCGCGGTTCGCCGGTCGAGTCACGGTAGATCCGGTCGAGGATGCCGTACTGCAACGCATCGGTGTCCTGGAACTCGTCGACCAGCGCCACCGGCCAGGCCTTGAACAGGCTGTCGGCCAGCGCGCTTCCACCCTCCGGCAAGGCGCGGGCGACCCGCTCGATCAGTTCGTCGAAGGTCACCTGGCCGCTGGCGGTCAGGCGCTGGTCGCGCCAGGTCTTGGTCTGTTCGACCCAGTGATGCCAGGCGGCAATCCGAGGTGCGGCGGCTTGCCATTCCAGCGCTTGGGCGGCATGGGCTGCGATGGTGAGAACTTTCTGCACTTCAGGATCATCGAGGTGCTCCTCGCCAATCTGATCCGATACCGGCCCCGGAACCAGATTTGCCACAATCTTTGGCCGCAGGTCTGGATCACGCGGTTGTGATTCCAGGTAATTGGCCAGTTGGGCCAGCGCCACCTTGAATGCTGTTTTCCTCGGCTGAAACACTTTCCTGCCCACCAACTGCCGTATCGGGCCTACCCATTCCGCCGATAGGGCAACCTCGGGCGCTACGTCCAACGCGCGCAGCCGCACCGAAACACCCGGTGCCGAGTACGCGCCGAGATGGTTCTTTAGCGCGCCGAAACTTTTGGCATCCGGCAAGGGCTGGTCCGACGGCTGCGGTGCCTGCTTCAGGTGCCGCCACACGTCCTCGGCGAGCGTCTGCATCATGCTCTCAGAGGACACCATGTCGCCGAGGCCGAAGGCGCTGCCGCTCTCGAACGGAAAGTCGCTGAGGATCTTCCGGCACAAGCCGTGCAGCGTGCTGATGGGTGCGAGGTCGAGCTCGGCCTGGGCCAGACGCAGGCGATTGATGTCGCTGGCAATGCGGTCTTCGGGCGTTTTGTCCCCGGCATCGGTCCAGTGCGTGTACAGCCATTTCAGGTCGGCCGGTTCATCGCCGTCGGACTGCACACCTTGGGCCCGCAACTGGCGACCGTAGCGTTCGGCCCGGATCAACTGGGCACGGATGCGCTCGCGCAACTCCTCCGCGGCGGCATCGGTAAACGTCGTCACCACAATCTGTTTCGGCGACAGCCTCTGCTCCAACAACAGGCGCAGGTAGAGCACTGAGATCGTCCAGGTCTTGCCGGTGCCGGCGCTGGCCTCGATCAGACTGCGGCCATCGGCATCCAATGACAGCGAGCGCCAGTCTTCAGTTTTTGCATGCGTCGGCGCGACTTGCGTGCTCATGCGCTTGCCTCCGCCGGCAGGGTGAGTAGGATCAATGCAGCCAGCCGATTGGCCGTCTGCAGCATCTGGTCGTAATCATCGGTTTCATCGAACTGGCGCTCGCCAGCCAGCAGGCGACCGTAGCCCGGGGAGTAGTCGCGCTCGCCCATGTTGAAACCGCCCACCCACGCCTCACGCGCCTTCTGCGGGGAGCTCGTCGCCGCCCACGAGGTCTTGGGGAAATACCACAGTGGTGCGTGCTGGGCGTCCTGGTAGAACTCGATCAGGCCGGTCACCTGGCGCTGCAGCGTGTCGATCATCTGACGGCGCAGCTCCTCGTTTCCATCGCGGACGGCCTGCATGAAGGTGATGTTCCAGGTATCGAAGCTGGCTTGCCAGCCGCCGCCGTCTTTTTTCGGCTTCGCCAGCACGCAAGCGCGGACCTCGCGCTGGCCGGAGGGATCGTCAAGCCGGACCAGTGCCCACTCGAGGAAAAAGCCCACCCGCGCCTTGAAGTCCAGCTGTTCCTCGGCCTTGCCCGGAAACGCGTCGAACACCCAGCGCGTGTCGCCCACCTCGTACACCCGGTGCAGCTCGCCCTGCAGGCGGCAATCGCCCTGCCCGGTTGTCAGCGGCTGATCGATCAGGACCGGCGTCGCATCGGGCAAGCAGGGATCGAACAAGGGGTAATTTCCCGTGAGCTTCAACAGTTCTTCGACCTGATTGCGGGTATCGGTCCAGGCCTGCTCACCCACCGTCCCCGGCGGCACCAGACCGCTCAGCCGCATCCAGTCCGGCGCCTCATCGGAGACGGCTTTTTCCGCCTGCGCGACAACCGAGTTGAGCACGCGCCGGGCGACCTGATCCAGCCCTTCGAACTTCGCCTCCAACTGCTCGCGGTCACGCAGCCGGTCCTCGTCCAGCGCGTCCAGCCGCAGGTTGAGTCCGCTGGCCAGCAACTGCTTGGCCGGATCGCGGAAGTAGGCGAACACCGGTCGCAAGGCGATGGGTGGCGGCGTGTCGGCGTTGCGCTGCGGCAGTGACGACGGACGCTCGCCCACGAATGGTGGCGCTGCAGACAAATCGATGCCGCGCCTGTCCATGGCCGCATGGCCTTGGTTGAACGAGAACAGCGCTGCGTCACTGCGGTCGAAATAGCGCACGTCGAACGGTTGCAGCGGATGTCTGACAAGCCACGGGCGATCGACTGTCGAATCGTCCGAATCCGGCCCGGCCGCATCTTCCAGCGCCTCCAGCAGTTCGGCGAGCGGTGCCGCCGGGTTGCGCGGCTTGCCGTTGCGCACGCCTTCACCGATGTAGCTCAGATGCAGCATGTCGCGTGCGGACATCACCGTTTCGAGGAACAGGTAGCGGTCGTCGCTGCGCACGTCGCGGTCGCCGAGGCGGCGATGGGTCGTCATCAGATCCAGTCCGCCATCGCTGCCCGCGCGCGGAAAGTCGCCATCGTTGAGGCCGAGCACTGCGACGACACGGAACGGAATGGCCCGTTGCGGAACCATGCCGCAGAACGTCACGCCGCCCATCAGGAAGCGCTGGCGTTCCGGCGCGGCCGTCAGACGCTCCAATAGCAGCTCGCGCACGACGCTGAACTCCAGCTCCGGATCGAGTCCGCTCTGTTGCGGCTCGCCGGTGATTGAACGGATGAACTGGCGCACCAGCGTCTCGGCATCGCGTGCGTCGGCGTCGCGCTTGTCGATGCGGAACAAGGCATCAAACACCTGCTCAAGCTGCTTGGCCCACTCACTTGCAGACAGTGTTTGCCTGCCTACTTCGTGCAGGCGTGCCAGTTGCACCAGCAGGCCGTCGAGCGCGCCCAGCAGCGCGGCTTGCGGGCCGTGGATGCCGGCCAGCGGCGCCAGTTGTTTGCCGTCCGGCAGCGTCACCGCGTTGTCCTCAACGTCGGCAGAAGCCCCCATGATGTAGCCGGCCATCATCCGATCCATGCCCCAGGCAAAGGTGTGCTCCTCGATGGCCGGCACACCCAGACCCGCGCGGAACTTCTCATCCAGCGCCCAAGCCACGCGGCTGTTACGCAGCCAGCCGACCAGCACCCCGGTATCCGCGTCGGCCAGGCCAAAGCGGCGGGCGATTTCCGGCACGCCCAGCAGGTCGACGACTTCCGGCGCAGTGATCCGCGACTGGGGGAAGTCCAGCAGCCGCCGAAAGGCTTCCAGCAACGAGTGCGAGCGCGAAATCGACACGTCGGCAATGTGGTACGGCAGCGGCCCCTGGTGCTCGCCGGGCTCGCCGAACACTGCCGGCAGCAGCGGCACGTAGGCCTGGATGTCGGGCGCCATGACGACGATGTCGCGCGGCCGCAAGTCCGGTTGATCGACGCGCGCCTTCAGCAACGCATCGCGCAGCACCTCAAGCTCGCGCAGGCGGGTATGGCAGGCGTGAACCCGCAGCGACGCGTCGGCGCGCTGGCTGGACAGATCGCCGACCGGTGCCAGCAGGGACGGATCGAACCGGCGGATGCTTTCCTGCAGCCGCGGCAGTCGCTGTGCAGCCGGCGTCGCCTCCGACTTATCGCCCCAATGGCGGATATCGACCTGCATGTCCAAGCCTTCCAGCGCCAACAGGAAGTGCTGGCCCATCCGGCCCCAGGCACCCAGCAACGGATGGCGTTGCTGCAGGAACAGGCTTTCCGTTTCGTGATCGTAGGGGGCGGTCTCGACCCGCTGCCGCAGCTCTTCGCGGTCGCTGCGCTGATCGAGCCAGTACTCCCGGCACGGGTCCGGCACGTACAGCACCACCGGCCTCCGCTGCGCCACCGCCGCCAGCACACTCAACTCGGACGGTGCCAGATGGCTGACGCCAAACACGTGCAACGGCTCGGCCTCATCCATGACGTGCCGCCCGGACGCCAACCCGGCCCGCATCTGCGCCAGCAGCTCGCCGCGATGCGGCAGCCCGATCTGCCGGCGCAGCGTGGCCCACAGCGACGCCAGCAGATCGTGCTCGCGCGACCCGGTGCCTTCCTGCAGCGGCACGCGCTTGCCGGCGGCCCACGCATCCAGCCAATCCGGTCGATACACGATGTACTGGGTGTAGATGCGCGCCAGCCGGTCGGCCAGCTGGAACCGTCGACGCGCCTGGTCGCAGCCTTTCAGATAGGCGCGCACCTGCTCGTCGTCCAGCGTCGGCAGGATCTCGTGGATACGCCAACGCAGCCCCCCGCGCTGATACGGCGCAAGCGCCACCGCGGACTCGCCTTGCAACTCCAGCGCCAGCCGATCCAGCCAGGCGCTCGGAAGGACGATGTCCAGATTGGCGGCAATCCCACTGGCACCGCCCTCACAACGTGTGCGCGCCAACTCCGCGGAAAGCCAGTGCTTCATCCCCGGATGAGCGGCGATTACCGTCTGCGGCGCGAGCACCTGGCTCGGCGGATGCTTGTCGACGAAATACGTCAGCGCCTCAAGCAGGCCTTCCAAGCGACTTGCGCGGTAGACGATGAGTCCACTGTGGATCTCTTCCAATGGGGGCCCCTGTGTATCAAAACGGACTGGCCGACTTGACTGGCTGCTTGCCCGACCCACCCATGTGGACCGGACAGAAGTCGTGATCGACTGGCGGTGATTTTGCTGCGTCAACGTACTACGGGCGCGTCTCAGAAGGTGAGATGGACAACCCCGGGAAATTCATGACCGGGCAGCCCTTCCCTCCAGCACTTTAATATCGGGCCGGTGCCTCGTCCTGGCCTGGTGATCTACCGCTGTAGGCGAGATCGATATTTCCCGCATGGCTTCGTGTCCACCATGAGCTGGAGGGACAACGCGGTCGCCGAGGGCTTCTTTGCTACGCTCAAGAACCAGGACGCCTGCGGTCGGTGTCCATGACACCCAGGCCGATGCACACGCCGCCATTACCAGCCACATCCATGGGCGTCCCCCCACGCGGCGCGGCCCCTTGTTGGCCCCCAGGGCTACTGATGGGCGTCGACGGCATCCATGACCCGGGCGGAATAAACCAGGGCGGCACCGGCGTTGAGCGCCACCGCTACTCCCAGTGCCTCGGCGATCTCCTCACGTGTGGCACCTTGCTTGAGTGCGGCATCGACATGAACCGTGATGCAGCCATCGCAACGCGTAGTCACTGCCACGGCCAGGGCTATCAACTCACGCGTTTTGGCATCCAGGTGGTTGGTCTGCGCACCGGCATTGCCCAGCGTCGCATAGCCACGCACGGTGTCCGGGGACAGCTTTCCGATGTCCGAGATCCGCTTCTTGATATCCGTCCGGTACTTGTTCCAGTCCAGCATGGTCGTTCTCCCGATCAGTCCAGGTCCCGATCAGCGCCTATGGTTGACGCCGCATCAGCGCGTAACGACCCGCCCCAGTGACGGCAAGTAGCAGCAAGCCACCGACAATCGCCACGTTCTTGTAGAACTGGGTCATGTTCATTGCGCGGTCGGCGCCTTCCATGGACCAGAAGGGGTGGCCAATCAGCGCCGTCCCCAGCACGAACAAGGCCATCAGAAGCGCCAGTGGACGCACGCACACGCCGACGATCAGGGCGAGGGCGACGAAGAACTCCATGATCACCGCAACCGCTGCGGCAATCGATGGTAGCGGCGTGCCGATCGACGCCAGATACCCGGCCGTTCCCTGGTAATCGATCAGTTTGGACCAGCCCGAAATGAGGAAGAGCAGCATCAACAAAAGACGGGCCAGCAGGATCAGCGCATCGCGATGTCGGTCGATCAGGGTGTTGATCATGTGCAAGCGCCCCTTGAGGATTACGCAAGCTGACGGCCACTCGCGTTATCTACGCGTGAAGAAGCCCAGCGGCGGCAACTTCTTGTCCACGCAGGGAGTTGCCACCGCAGCGAACCACTTGCAAAAAAGGGGCCTTTCCGCTGTATACTGCGCGGCCTCTTGGGGCGGTTAGCTCAGTGGTAGAGCATTGCCTTCACACGGCAAGGGTCGCAAGTTCGAACCTTGCACCGCCCACCAGTGGAAAGCATTACAGCACAAAGGTTACAGCGGAAAAGGCCACCTTCAGCAGGTGGCCTTTTTTCGTTGTACGGACGTATTATGTTCAGTCGAACTTGACTAGGTCCTTGAAGATCAGTTGACCCCAGCTTTTTCCGCGCGTCTGCACAAGCAGTCCACCTTCCAAAAGCCCGCCAAGTTGGATCGGCGAGAAACCGAGATTTTCCGCAAGCGCACCAATCTCCGCTGCGGCGCCGTCATCGTCGCTCGCCAGGAACACGACTCGCCTGCCGCCATGTACGGCCGGATCTTGTTCAAGGACGGCAGCGACCAGATGGTTGAAGCCCCTGACCAGTCTTGCACCAGTGAAGGCCTGCGCGACGACCTTGGAGGAAGACTGTCCTCCCAGTTCCTCTGGGGACACGCCGTAGGTATTGGTCACATCGACGATGGTCTTGCCCTCCCAGGTGGGCAGCGCCTTCGCGACGTCCGGGTGGGATTCGAAACGGACAGCCAAAAAGATGACGTCCGCCTTGACGGCTTCCGCCAGTGTTGTGGGAATGATCGTGGGTCCGGTCGCGGCCGCATCGGCTGCAAAGCTTTCCGGGTCACGCGTGGTTGCAACGGATACTTCGATGCCCTTGCGGGCAAACGCCTTGGCAAGCGCTTGACCGATCTGGCCGAAGCCGATAATTGCGTAACTCATACAAATTCTCCTTTGGTTTACGGAGCGCCGTAGGACGTGCGCGTCAGAGTTGCGCCAGGCCGCCGTCGACCGCGACCTCGCTGGCGGTCATGAAGCTGCTGTCCGACGACGCGAGAAAAGCAGCCGCCGCTCCGAGCTCCACGGGATTGCCCATGCGCTGGAACGCAGTCATCGAGCCGTAGGCCTTCAGGCCCTCCTCGCCCAACGCTTCCGTCGCCAGTTCGGTCGCTATCGCCCCGGGCGACAGCACGTTTACGCGGATGCCGGTGCCCTTCAGATCCTCCGCCCAGGTCCGCGCGAGGTTGCGCACTGCCGCCTTGCTCGCGCTGTAGGCAGTGAATGCCGGGGCGCCCGTGGTGCCGGCGCTCGATCCGGTCAGGATGATCGAACCGCCCTCGCCCATCAGCGGCAGCGCCTGCTGGACCGTGAAGATCGTACCCTTCACATTGACATCGAAGGTCTCGTCGATGTGCTTGGCGGTGATCTCGCCGAGCTTGAGCTGGCTTCCCACCCCGGCATTGGCGAAGACGATGTCGAGGGTTCCACGCTCGGCCTTCACCGCCGTGTAAAGCCGGGCGAGGTCGGCCTCATTTGAGACCGAGCCCTTCACCGCGCGGGCATTGGGCCCGAGGTCGGCCACAGCGGCGTCGAGCGCTTCCTGCCGGCGGCCGAAAAGGAAGACGAAGGCGCCCTCCTCGATGAAGCGCTTTGCAGCGGCGAGGCCAATGCCAGTAGCGCCGCCGGTGATCACGGCGGTCTTTCCATTCATTCTGTTCATGTCATGCATCCCTTGTAAGTGATGCTCCAATCTAGTTCCGCCGCCGGCACATGATTAGCCGGCAATAGGGGGTATAACTATCCCGCCAGTGGCAAAGTCGCCGGGAGGCCTCATGAGCCGCGATCTCAATGACACCTTGGTGTTCGTCAAGGTGGTCGAACTGGGTAGCTTTACCGCCGCCGCCAAGACGCTGCATCTGCCCAACACCACGGTCAGCCGCAAGGTGCAGGAGCTGGAAGCGCGACTGGGCGCCCAGCTACTGCATCGCACAACCCGCAAGCTCGGACTGACCGAGGCGGGCACCATCTATTTCGCGCATTGCCAACACATTGCGCGCGACCTCGATGAGGCGGAAAGTGCGGTAGGCCAGCTGCAGAGCGGGCCGCGAGGCTGGTTGCGCGTTACCGCAACGCACGCGGTGGGCAACATCTGGGTCGCGCCTTTGCTCAGCGAATTCCACGCGCGTCATCCGGAAGTGCGCGTGGAACTGCTGCTGAGTAACAACAACCTCGACATCATCGCCGGCGAGATCGACGTGGCGATGCGCGTGGGCACGCTACCGGATTCAAACCTGACAGCGCGCAGGCTTTGCGTGTTCCGCACCGCTGTCTACGCGACGCCGGGCTACATCGAGCGTTTCGGCGAGCCGCTGCATCCTGACGACTTGATCCACCATCGCGCACTGGCGCAGACCAACCACCGCAACGCCAGCGCTTTCACCTGGACGCTGAGCGACGACGACGGCAAGCCGCGCGAGTTCCCGGTCGACCCGGTGATGATCTCGAACGACCCGGGCGCGCTGCGGGCCGTGCTGCTGGGCGGCGAAGGCATCACGCTGACCAGCGACGTGATGGTACGGGCCTATGTCGAGCAAGGGCTGGTGCAGCGGGCGCTAGCCGGCTGGCGCGGCATGGACGTCGACCTCCATGCGCTCTTCCCGCGCGGACAGGTGCAGTCACCGAAAGTGCGCGCTTTCGTCGACTTCCTGGTCGAACGCCTGAGAGTGGACCAGAACTACATGCAGGCGCTCAGCGACGACACTCCGCGGTGAAAGCGATCCAATGAACATACGACCTTTCAAGATTGCCGTTTCCCAAGAGCAACTTGACGACTTGCTAGCTCGACTCAAGTTCACTCGCATGCCACGCAGTCTGGATACCGAGAGCTGGGACGATGGCGCCAGCTTGGCATTCATGGAACGCTTGATTAGCCACTGGCGGCTAGGTTTTGACTGGCGCGCCCAAGAAGATCGCCTCAACAGATTCCCACAGTTCATTGCCCGGGTCGGCGAGCTGGATGTCCACTTCGTGCAAGAGAAAGGTAGAGGCCCCGCGCCCATGCCGTTGGTGCTGACCCATGGCTGGCCCGGATCGTTTGCAGAGATGCTGGAAATCATCCCACTGCTGAGTGACCCGGCAGCCCATGGCGGCGATGCCGCAGATGCGTTCGATGTCGTGGTGCCTTCGCTGCCCGGCTTCGGCTTCTCGCAAGCCCCACAGCATCGGGGTGTCAGTTCGAAGCGTGTTGCCGAAATGTGGTCAGAGCTTATGACCGGGTTGGGGTATGACCGATTCGGTGCCCAGGGCGGAGACATAGGTGCGGGCGTGTCGATGTGGCTGGGCCGGCTTTATCCAAAGCTGATGGCAGGGCTACATCTGAACTACATCCCTGGCGGGTTTTTACCGCCGCTAGGCGATGGCTCGTCCCCTATTACCGCCGAAGAAGAGGCGTTTCGCACCAGGGCGGCAAGCTGGTTCGCAGCCGAAGGGGCCTACTCGGCCGAACAAAGCACCAAGCCGCTTACACTTGCCTACGCGCTTTCGGACTCACCTGTCGGCCTTGCCGCCTGGATTGCCGAGAAGTTCCGGACCTGGAGTGACTGCAATGGGGAGCTTGAGCGTGTTTTCACGCTAGACCAGTTGCTCACTGACATATCGATTTACTGGTTTAGCGGCAACGTCGCATCCACTTTGCGCATCTACAAAGAGAACCGCAGCGAGCCGCTCAAATTCAATGAAAGAGAACGCGTAGAACCTGCCTTTGGCATGGCGTTGTTTCCTGCCGAGCTTCCTACGCCTCCACGCTCGTGGGTCGAGCGGGTGTTCGATGTCAAAAGGTGGACGCCTATGCCCAAAGGCGGGCACTTCGCAGCCATGGAACAGCCGCAGCTGCTGGCGGAAGAAATCCGCGCGTTCTTCCGTCCGTTGCGGTGAGCGGTTGCTATCTGAAAACGGTGGCGTGCACCCGCCCTGCTCCGAAGACGTTACGCGTCCTTCATCGCGGCAAGGATCACTCGACGTAGCACCCTTATTAAGATCGGCAAGCAGTCCGGGGGCGACGGGCTCCCATCCCAGTTTGTTGCGGGTCTGCGCGCTGGAAGCGGAGAGATAGAGTCGAGCAGACCTGGCAAACCGATCAAAAAGTCCTGAGCCTCTTCGCTGCGCCCGGTTCTGGATGTGTCCGCACACGCCGACTGGACACCCATTGCCGTAGAACAGATCGCGCATCCCGGACCCCTTACTTCCACTCTCCCAAGGAACTTCTCATGCGCGTTCTCATCGTAGGTGCCAACGGCCAGATTGGTCGTCGTCTGGTCAAGCAGATGGCTTCCGGTCCACATAAGACCCAGGCCATGATCCGCAGCGCGGCGCAGGCAGCAGGGCTGCGCGAACTTGGCGCCGATGCGACCGTGGTCGCTGACCTCGAAGACGATATCCAGACCGCACTTGATGGCTGCGATGCCGTCATTTTCACGGCGGGATCCGGGGGCAAAGGCGGCCACGAGAAGACCGATGCGGTGGACCGCGATGGCGCGATTGCCGTGATCGACGCGGCACAGAAGGCCGGCGTAGAGCGCTTCATCATGGTGTCATCCATGGGTGCGGACACACCGGAAAAAGGCCCGGAGGGGCTGCAGCATTACCTGCATGCCAAGCAGAGAGCCGACCAATATTTGCGGGCGAGTGGTCTTCGGTACACCATCGTGCGCCCGGGCTCCCTTACCGATGAGAATGGGACGGGCAAGGTAGAAGTGTCGGAGGATCTTGGGCGCCAAGGCAGCGTCCCGCGCGACGATGTTGCTGCGGTGCTGCTGCAGGTGCTGGACGCCAGCAATACGCACGGCAAACAGTTCGAACTGCTTGCAGGAGATTCATCTGTTCCGCATGCCGTTGCCGCGCTCTGACAACCTGAGGCGGAAGGGAGTATCGGCTCGTCGCCTGCGCAGGGTGTCCAATGCAGATTCGCCCGCGTCACGGGTGATACTTCCAACTCAGAACGCATCATGAAGACTCCAGTGCAACCCGACAGCACGACAGTAGAGGGTGCGGCTCGTTGGCGCATCCTGGCGGTGCTGCTTGGCATCGTTTTCATGTCGCTGATCGGGGTGAGCATCGTCAACGTCGCCCTTCCCTCGATCCAGCGGGGCCTGGGGGCGGACCAGTCCGATCTCCAATGGGTGCTGTCGGGCTATGCACTCACCTTCGGGATCATTCTGGTTGCCGCGGGGCGCGCTGGCGATATTCTGGGGCGAGGCGGCATCTTTCTTGTCGGCGTTTCCCTCTTTACCCTCTCCTCCATCGCCGCCGGACTCGCGCCTGACGCGATGTGGCTCAATACCGCGCGGTTGGTCCAGGGACTTGGCTCCGGGCTGCTCAGTCCGCAGGCCATCGGGATGATCCAGCAATACTTCCGTGGTGAGGAGCGCGGTCGGGCCTTCGGCTATTTCGGAATCGTGGTCGGATTTTCCGTTGCCATCGGTCCGGTGCTGGGCGGTTTTTTGATCGAGGCTGGCGGTGCCGACTTTGGTTGGCGTCTGACATTCCTGGTGAATGTGCCCATCGGCATCGTCGCCATCATTTTGGGGATGAAGTGGTTTCCGAAGCCCCTTTTCCGCCCCCCCCAGAGTGCGCCGAACGGAGCGCAGCGGCCTGCCGGCTGGCTATGGTCGCTGGATCCGATCGGCTCGGTGTTGTTGGGGCTCGCGCTGCTGGCCATCCTCTATCCGTTCATGGAATCGGGCGGCTCGACGCTCTGGTGGGCGCTGCTGCCGGTGGGCATCGCGCTGGTCTGGATTTGGGTGCGGTGGGAGCAGCGTTGCCCGCGCCTGGGTCACACCCCGATGGTCGATCTGGACATCTTCCGCACCAGCAGCTTTACCAACGGCACGGTCATCATGACGCTCTATTTCACCGGCATGACCAGTGTTTGGGTGTTGGTCGCACTCTATGTGCAGGACGGTCAGGGAAAAACCGCGTTTGAATCCGGCATGTTCGGCATTCCAAGTGCGCTTCTATCGGCTTATGCCGCTCACTGGTCGGGGCGCCGGGTAAACCAGTACGGTCGGAAGATCGTGATCGGCGGACTGCTCCTGGCCCTGCTCGGCCTCGTCGCGAGCATCACCGTCGTCCTCCTGCACGAGCGGTTTGGTCTGAGCGTGTGGTGGTTGGTGCTGTCACTGTCCTTCATCGGACTCGCGCAAGGGGCCGTGATCAGTCCGAACCAGACGCTGACGCTGGCGGAGGTGCCGCTCGCATATGCCGGAAGCTCGGGGGCGATCATGCAGACCGGCCAGCGCATCGGGACATCGGTCGGCATTGCCATGATCACCGCGGCGGTGTTCGCATCACTTGCACGGTGGTCCTGGTCGATCGCCGTGGTCATCGGTTTCGGCCTGATCGGCCTGGTGGTGCTCGTGGCGCTGGGTATGGCATTCAAGGATCAGCGGGATCGGGACAGGAACGTGACAGACAGAACTGATCCCCAACGTTGGCAGCGAGAGCCGCCCTATGTCGACGAAAGCCTGTTCTGATTTTTACGTGGCCGAGGACGCACGCGCCGTAGAAGATCACCCGCCCGCCAGGTTGTAAACCTGAGTTTCATCGAATCCCGGCTTGGTGCCGGGCTTTTTGTGCCCGACGCCGCGATACGATGGCCCTTCAACCGCCACCGTTGGAGCCCCATGAACGACACCCGCATCTACCACAATCCACGCTGCTCCAAGTCGCGCGGCGCGCTGGAGTTGTTGCGCGAGCGCGGGATCGAGCCGGAGGTCATCACCTATCTCGACACCCCGCCCTCGGCATCCGAGTTGCGCGAGCTGCTGGCGATGCTCGCGGTGCCGGCACGCGAACTGCTTCGCACCGGTGAGGCCGAGTACACCGAGCTGGGGCTGGCCGATCCGGACAAAACCGACGCGGCGCTGATTGACGCCATGGCAAGCCATCCGCGCTTGATCGAGCGACCGGTCTTCGTCCACGCGGGACGCGCGGTGATTGGCCGCCCGCCCGAGAAGGTGCTTGAGCTGTTGTGACCATTACCGCCGCGGCGCCATCACCGCAATTGGCAGGCAGGAGTCAGAAGGACTTGCTCTCGCGCATCGACCGCACGTGGTGGGGGGCGGCAAACGAGTCGCTGCGGGCGTTCGCCCAATAGGTCTGGAATACGGCATGGTCCGGAATTCCATCCAGCAGTTGTCCCGGCTCGAGGAAGCGGTACAGCGCTGCCAGCGAACGCACTTCCACCGGCGAGACGCGCCGCAGGATATGTTCGGGCCCGACCTCGCGCGGGTCGGTCAGCCCGGCAGCGCACAACAGGTCGCGCAACGCGGTCATGGTGTTGCGATGGAAGCCGTGGACCCGGATCGATTTGTCGGTGACATCCAGCCCCTGCCAGCGCTTGGGGTCCTGGGTGGCGACGCCGGTCGGGCAGCGATCGGTATGGCAGACTTGGGCCTGGATGCAGCCAACGGCAAACATGAAGCCGCGGCCGGCGTTGCACCAGTCGGCCCCCATGGCCATGGTCCGCACGATGTCGAACGCGCTGATGATGCGACCGGCCGCCGCAAGCCGCAGATCGTCGCGCAAGCCCAGTCCCACCAGTGTGTTGTGGACCAGCATCAACGCTTCCTGCATCGGCACGCCGACGTGGTTGATGAACTCCGCCGGCGACGCGCCCGTGCCGCCCTCGGCGCCATCGACGACGATGAAATCCGGCAGTAACCGGGTCTCCTGCATCGCCTTGGCAATCCCGAACCACTCCCAGGGGTGGCCGATCGCCAGCTTGAACCCGGTGGGCTTGCCACCCGACAGCTCGCGCAACCGGGCAACGAATTCGAGCAACTCGATCGGCGTCGAGAATGCGCTGTGCTGCGCCGGTGATACGCATTCCACGCCAGCGGTTACGCCGCGAGTCATGGCGATCTCCATGCTGACCTTGGCCGCCGGGAGCACGCCGCCATGTCCCGGCTTGGCGCCCTGCGACAGCTTGATCTCGATCATCTTCACCTGTGGGTCGCGTGCGTTCTCCGCAAAGCGCTCGGCATTGAACGCCCCGTTTACATCGCAGCATCCGAAGTACCCCGAGCCGATCTCCCAGACCAGGTCGCCACCGTGCTCGCGGTGGTACGAGGAGATCGATCCTTCTCCGCTGTCGTGGTAGAACCCGCCCATCTTGGCGCCCTTGTTGAGCGCCCGGATGGCATTGGCGGACAACGAGCCAAAGCTCATCGCGGAGATGTTGAACACACTGGCCGAGTAAGGCTGGGCGGTTTTTTCACCCACCAGAATGCGGAAGTCCGGGTTGCCGTGCGGCGCCGGGACCATCGAGTGGTTGATCCACTCGTAATCACCGGCGTAGACATCCTGCATGGTGCCGAAGGGGCGGGTGTCGTTGACCGATTTGGCCCGCTGGTACACCAACGCGCGCTGCAACCGTGAGAACGGCACTTCGGCGGTGTCGGCTTGGATGAAGTACTGGCGCATCTCCGGACCGATCGATTCCAGCCCGTAGCGAAAGTGCGCGATCAACGGATAATTGCGGCGCAAGGTACTGGATTTTTGCAAGAGGTCGATCGTCCCCAACACCGCCAATGCGCCGAATATGGCCGATGCCCAGCCCCAGCCAGGCGACACGAAAATCGTCAGTGCGGCCGTCAGCACGGTCAGCGCAACGCAGGTGATGTAGGACGTGTAACGCGTCATGCGGGCTCCGGGGAAGTCATCAGCCCAAAGGATACCCGCGGTGCCAGGCCAAGGTGAGCCCTGGCCCAATCAAGACGATGCTGGTCAGTCGGATCGGGGCGGATCAGCCGGACCAGTCGGGCCCGATTTTGCGCCCTTGATTGGCGCCTGCAATGCCTGTAGCAGCGACTGGCTGGCGCGCCCGTCTGTCACAACCCCCAGACCTTGTTGCTCGATTTTGATGGCTGACCGGGTTGCGCTGCCAATCAAGCCATCCACCTCGCCAATGTCATGACCACGTTGCAGCAGCAGTTGCTGTAGCTCACGACGCTGGCGTCGCGACAATCCCGGATCCGCCGTGGGCCAGGACGCCACCAGCCCTCCCTGCCCGCGCAAACGGTCCGACAACAGTGCAATCGCCAGGGAATAGCTTTCCGAGGCGTTGTACGAATAAATCGCGTCGAAATTCTTGAACACCAGGAACGCCGGACCGGCCTTGCCAGCCGGCAGCAGTAGCGCGGTTGCGGTATCCGATGGTGCGATCGCACCGCCATCGACGCGGGAGATTCCGCGCCCGGTCCAGTACGACAATGGCCGGCGAGTGGTGCGCCCGGAGATGGCGGTATCAAATCCGCCCGGCAACTTCACCTCGTACCCCCACGGCTGGCCAGTGCGCCAGTGGGAGCGCTCAAGGTAGTTCGCCGTGGAGGCCAACGCATCAGGGATGGTGCCGACAAGATCGCGGCGGCCGTCGCCGTCGAAATCCACCGCGATGCGCTGGTAAGTGGACGGCATGAACTGGGTTTGCCCGAATGCGCCGGCCCAGGACCCGACCAGCGCGTCCGCGGCGATGTCGCCGGACTGGATAATCTGCAATGTCGCTGCCAGCTCGCCACGGAAGAATTCCTGCCGGCGCCCCATGCATGACAAGGTGGTCAACGAGTTCAGCAGCGGCCGTGAGCCAGAGGTCTTGCCGAAGTCGCTTTCCACGCCCCAGATTGCCACCACCGTCGCGGGATCGACGCCGTACTGCGCCTCGACCTTGGCCAGGGTGGCGGCGTGCTGGCGGAGCATCGCCTGGCCATCGGTAACCCGTTCCGCATCCACCAGTCCGGCGAGGTAGTCCCAGACCGGCGTCTTGAACTCGGGCTGGTTGTCAAGCTGCTTCAATACCGAGGTGTCCGGCACGATCGCGCGGACATTGCGGTCAAACACGGCGTTCTCCACGCCTTTGCTGGCGAACTGCTGTTGCAGTCGGTCCAGGCAGCGGTCGAAGGCGGCGACATCGTATGCCGGCGATGCATCCGCCGGAACGGTTGGCGGTGACGTGGCCTGCGCCAGCGAGGGCGTGGGCAGCACGAACAGCGTCGGCAGAAGAAGTCTCCAGATCATGCGTCAACCCTATATGGCACTGGTGACGGCGCTGTCATGAGCAACCCTACGGTGCAAGTGTCCCGAATTTGTCCCGCAGGACAGTAACGATCACAAGCCAACGAAGATAAATTGTTGACCTGGTTGGTGCCCGGAGCCGGAATCGAACCGGCATGACCTTGCGGTCGACAGATTTTAAGTCTGTTGCGTCTACCTGTTTCGCCATCCGGGCGTCCCGCGCGGAATAATACCGCCCTCTCCCATCCTGCGGGCTAAAAGAAAAATCCCGCAAGGCGCGAACCGTTGCGGGATTTGACTTTGAACATGGAGGCCGAGGTCGGAATTGAACCGGCGTACGCGGATTTGCAGTCCGCTGCATAACCACTCTGCCACCCGGCCGGATGACGTGCCCATAAAACAAAACCCCGATAACGGGGCTTGTTTCGACAAACACCCCGGAGAACCGAAGCGTTGAATCTGGAGCGGGAAACGAGACTCGAACTCGCGACCCCGACCTTGGCAAGGTCGTGCTCTACCAACTGAGCTATTCCCGCTGATGAGCCGTCCATTTTAGGCATAACAAACAAACTGTCAACTACCTGTTCGCATCTTCCTTCAGCGAAGGCCATGCTGCCCGCAGGTAGGCAAAAGCGGACCACAGCGTCAGCAGCGCGGCCGCCGCCAACAGCCACTCGCCGATGGCGTGGATGGGCATCCCGAACAGCGGCACCCGGTACAGAAGGAAGATCAGCGCAACCATTTGCACGACGGTCTTGATCTTGCCGATGGCAGCAACCTTGACCTTGGCCCGCTGCCCAAGCTCGGCCATCCACTCGCGCAGCGCGGAGACCGCGATCTCACGTCCGATGATCACCGCCGCCCACAGCGCCATCCAGACCGTCGGGTGCTTCTGCACGGTCAGCATCAACGCTGTAGCCACCATCAACTTGTCGGCGACCGGGTCCAGGAACTCGCCAAACGTGGAGAACTGGTTATAGCGACGGGCAATCCAGCCATCCGCCCAGTCGGTGAGCGAGGCAAAGGCAAAGATCGCGGCGGCCGCGACGCTGGTCCACTTGAACGGCAGGTAGAAGACCATCACCAACACCGGGATCAACATGATCCGCAGCAGCGTCAGCATGGTGGGAACCGTCAACTTCATCCGTCACTCCGTGGGCCATTGGTACGCGATCCGGTTTCACCGGCTTCCAGTCCATGCAGGGTCGCATAGACGCGCTCGGCGAGCGCTGCATTAATGCCATCCACGCGTGAAATTTCTTCCACGCCAGCGGCCTTCAAGCCGCCCAACCCGCCGAAATGTCGCAACAGGTTACCGCGTCGACGCGGCCCTATCCCCGGAATGTCCTCCAGCCGGCTGGTATTGCGCGCCTTCTGGCGACGCCCGCGATGGCCGGTGATGGCAAACCGATGCGCCTCGTCGCGGACCTGCTGGACCAGTTGCAGCGCCGGCGAGCCCGCACCGGGGTGCAGGCTGCGACCATCGGGCAGCAACAGGTCCTCGTCGCCGGGACGTCGCGCCGGACCCTTCGCAACCCCCACCAGCACCACGCCGGCGATGCCGAGCTCATCAAGCACGGCGCGGCCCTGGGCGACTTGTCCGGCGCCACCGTCAATCAGCAAGACATCGGGCAGCACGCCGGCGGGCTTGTCGTCGGTCGCCATTGCCCGTTTGAACCTCCGGTGCAGCGCCTGGTGCATCGCCGCGTAATCGTCGCCCGGCTCGATACCGGCGATGTTGTATCGCCGGTACTGGCTGCGAACCGGGCCTTCGGCATCGAACACCACGCAGGACGCCACCGTCGCCTCGCCCATGGTGTGGCTGATATCGAAACACTCAATCCGTCCCGGCAACGCGTCCATGCCAAGCATCTTCTGCAGGTCTTGCGCGCGCGCCAGTTGGGCCGCATGGCTGGTGCGTTCGGTCTCCAGGGTGATCCGCGCATTGCGGCTGGCCATGTCGAGGTAGCCAGCGCGATCACCCCGCACGTTGAAACGCAGTTGCACCCGGTGCGCGCCGCTGTTGGACAGTGCCTGCTCGATCAATGTGCGGTCGGGGATGTCGCGATCAAGCACGATCTCCACCGGCGGCACCTGCTCACCGTAGTACTGCGAAACGAACGCCGCCAGCACCTCCTCGGGGTTCTCGCTGCCATTGGTGCGCGGGAAAAAGGAGCGGGTACCAAGGTTCCTGCCGTCGCGAAACGCCAACAGCACGACACAGGCGGCACTGCCCTGCATGGCAACCGCCAGCACGTCCAGGTCGGCGGCGCGGCCGTCCACGTACTGGCGAGCCTGCAGGGTGCGGATCGAGGTCACCAGGTCACGCAGACGGGCGGCCTGCTCGAAATCCAGGCGCGCACTGGCCGTTTCCATCTGTGCGCCTATCTCGTTGGTCAACTCGTCACTGCGGCCTTCCAGCATCAACACCGCGCGGCGAACGCTCTCCCGGTACGTGTCAGGCTCGACCAGACCGACACAGGGACCACTGCAGCGGCCGATCTGATACTGCAGGCAGGGTCGCGTCCGGCTGCAGAAGACACTGTCCTCACAACTGCGCAACTTGAACAGCTTGTGGATCAGGTTGAGCGTGTCGCGTACCGCACCGACGCTGGCGTAAGGCCCGAAATAGCGCCCCGGCACTGAACGCGGCCCCCGGTGCATCCCGATCCGTGGCCACTCGCCATGGGTCAGCAGTACGTAGGGATAGCTTTTGTCGTCGCGCAGCAACACGTTGTAGCGTGGCTTGAGCGACTTGATCAGCTCGTTTTCAAGGATCAGCGCCTCCGTCTCGGTACGGGTAACGGTGACCTCCATGTGCACGGTTTGCGCGAGCATGGTCATGATCCGCGTCGACTTTGGCGTCGCGTTGAAGTAGCTGGAGACCCGGTTGCGCAGCGCGCTGGCCTTGCCGACGTAAAGAATCTTGTCGTCGGCAGCGATCATCCGGTACACGCCCGGTGCGGTACTGAGGGCCTTGGCGAACGCCTTGCCGTCGAATACCGGCAGCAGTTCAGTCATGACGACACCCGGCAGGAAATACGCACATCAACTCCATGGATGGGGCAAATTATGCGTCACCGCAAGTCTTCCCGGATCATTACCCACAATGCCGACCGGTTATTCTGCCCCATATGAGCGCTGAACCCGACCACGACACGATCAATGACGACCTGCGCCCCGACCGTGCGGCCGCGTTGAGGCGCCGCAAGCGCACTGCCGTGACCATGCTGGTGATTGCAGCGCTGGTGTTCGTGGCCGGCAGCTGGCTGCGAATGAGCCACCCGCACTGGGCATTCGAGCTGCTGGTGGCGATGGCGGAGGCGGCGATGATCGGTGGGCTGGCCGACTGGTTCGCGGTGGTGGCGCTGTTCGGCCATCCGCTGGGACAGCGCTGGATCCCCCACACCGCGATCATCCCGAACAAGAAGGACGCACTGGGCCGTGCGTTGGCCAACTTCATCTGCGACCACTTCCTCGACAACCAGGAAGTGCTGGCAAAGGTTCGCCAGTTCGATCCGGGCCGGCGACTCGCTGCTGCACTGTCCGATCCTGCCCACGCAAGCAAGGTGGGAGGGTTCGTGGTGACCCTGGCACCGCACCTGGTGCAACTGCTGGACAGCGACCGCCTGCACCGTTTCCTGCATGGCCTGGCCCGTGAGCAGCTGGGCCGCCTTGATGTTGCCGCGTTGGGCAGTCAGGTGCTCGAGGTGCTCACCCACGACCGCCGCCACCAGGTGCTGCTGGACAACCTGCTGCGCGACGTCGGCGAGGTGCTGGGTGACCCGGACACCCAGGACTTGGTCGCCAGCAAGATCACGCCGCAGCTCTGGTCGATATTGCGCCTGGCCCGCCTCGACGACGCCGTAGCCGACAAGCTTGCCGCCAAGGTCGTTGCCGGCGTCAGCGACCTGCTCACCGAGATGGCGGACGATCCCCGGCACGAACTGCGCCTGCGCTTCGATGATTACGTCACCCAGTTCACCCAGCGCCTGAAGACCGATGACGTGCTGCGCCGGAAGTGTGAAGAACTGCGTGACCGGGTGATCGATGACCCCGCCCTGCCCCGCCAGATCAGGGAGATGTGGTCGGAAGTCCTGGATTGGCTGCGCACGGACCTGCAGCGCAATGACTCATTGATTGCCTTGAAGGCGACCCAGGGCGCGGAACTGATCGGCGAGAAGCTCAGCGGCGATCCGGCGATGCAGTCGTGGGTCAACCAATGGGTGATGGCCACCGTCGAGCCGATGATCGAGAAGTATCGAGGCAGCATCCGCGACTTCATAGTCGAGCGGGTCGCGCGCTGGGACACCCGCGAGCTGGTCCGTGAGCTGGAGTTGAGCGTTGGCAGCGACCTGCAATACATCCGCTACAACGGCACCGCGATTGGCGCGCTGATTGGTGGATTGCTGTTTGGCCTGCTGCACGTCATTGGCTGGATGGCGACGCTCGGTTGAGGCCGCCAGCTCACGCGACGGCTCAGCCGTTTCCGGCAAGCCATTTTTCCGCGCGGGCCAGGTCTTCGGCGGTGTCCACGCCGGGCGGGAACGGATCGGGCGTCAACCCGACCGCGATCCGGTAACCGGCCTCCAACACGCGCAGTTGCTCCAGTGACTCGACCTGCTCGAGCCGGCCCTGGGGCATCGCCGCGAAACGCTGCAGGAACCCCGCCGTGTACCCGTAGATGCCGATGTGCCGCAGCCAGGATTGGCCTTCCGGCATACGGGACTGGTCGCGCGAGAAGGCATCGCGCGGCCACGGGATCGGCGCACGACTGAAGTACAGCGCATCTCCATTGTCGGCGCGCACCAACTTGACCGCATTGGGGTCCAACAGTGTGCCCACCTCGGTCACCGGCGCGGCCAGGGTTGCCATCGCGGCGCCGCTGTCGCGCAGCAAGGCCGCCACCGCACGAACCCCCGCAGCCGGCGCGAAAGGTTCGTCGCCCTGCAGGTTGACCACGATGGTGTCATCGCTCCAGCCGGCGATTCGCGCGCACTCGGCCAGTCGATCGGTGCCGGAAGCATGCGCGACGGAGGTCATTGCCACGCGTACGCCGGCATTCGCCAACGCCGCGGCGATGCGTTCGTCGTCGGCCGCCACCCACACCTCGCGCGCACCCGCCGCCAGCGCGCGCCGAGCTACATGCAACACCAAGGGCTGCCCGCCGAGCAGCCGCAGTGGCTTGCCGGGCAGGCGACTTGCGTCGTGACGCGCAGGGATCGCCACCACGAAGTCCACGGCGGCATTCATCGCTGCCGGACCTCTGCCAGCCGGACCTGTGCCAACTTGTCCAGCAACGAGACCCAGAAGGCTTCCGGAAGCTCGGCGGTGACGGCCACGCTATGAAACGCCTCGGTGGCGAACCGGGCGCACTTGACGGCGTCCTTTTCGGTCATCAGCACCGGCAGCGGGCTGCCAAACTCGAAGTCGGACGCACGATAGCGATGGTGGTCGGCAAAGGCATGCGGCACCACCGCGATCTCCAGGCTGCGCAACATCGAGAAGAACCGCTCCGGGTTGCCAATCCCGGCGACCGCATGGACCCGGTGGCCGCGAAACGACTCCAGCGGTCTCGACCGGCCGCCCAATACCGGCACGGCACTGTCGGCAACTAGGCGCATCGGCCATTCGCCAAAACCGGTTCCGCTGCTGTTGCTGCCCGCTGGCGCATTGGCGATATTGATGACCCGGAAGTCGCACTGCGCTCCGCGCTCGGGCAACTCGCGCAACGGTCCGGCGGGCAGCAGACGACCATTGCCATAACGACGACGGCCGTCGACCACTTCGATCTCGACGTCGCGTTCAAGTCCGTAGTGCTGCAGACCGTCGTCGCAGATGACAATGTCGCAACCGGCCTTCGCCAATGCCTTCGCCGCCGCGGCACGGTCACGGTCGGCACGCAGCTTGACCCCGGTGCGACGGACGATCAGCACCGGCTCGTCGCCGCCGACGGCGGGCTCGGTATCGGCCTGGACCCACACCGGGTTGCCCGCATCGGCGCGGCCGTAACCCCGGCTGGCAACGCCCGGGTTCCAGCCTTCGCGGCGCAGCCGTTCAGCCAGCGCGATGGTCAGCGGGGTCTTGCCGGCACCGCCAGCGGTAATGTTGCCGACCACCACCACCGGGATGCCCGGATGGCGGGTACGCAACACGCCGACGCGATAGAGCCAGCGCCGGATACCACTGACTGCGGCATAGACCGCCGCCAGCAGCCGTGTATAGAACGGCACCGGCGCGTTGCCGTACCAATGGGGTGGCTGGTGCTCGCGGCGACCACCGGGTCCTGCGTTCATGAGGCCTCGCGAAATTGCATGCGGTGCAGGTGGGCGTACAGGCCGTCCAGGGCCATCAAGCTGGCGTGGGTACCGCGCTCGACGATGCGACCCTCGTCAAGCACCAGTACCTGGTCGGCATGTTCGATGGTCGACAGTCGGTGCGCAATGACCAACGTGGTGCGATCCGGCATCAGGCGTTCCAGCGCATCCTGCACCAGCCGCTCCGATTCGGTGTCGAGCGCGGCGGTGGCCTCGTCCAGGATCAGGATCGGCGCGTCTTTCAACATCGCCCGGGCAATGGCCAACCGCTGGCGTTGGCCACCGGACAGGCGACCGCCCTTGCTGCCGATACCGGCGTCCACCCCGTCCGGCAAACGCTCGACGAACTCGGTGGCGTTGGCACCCTGGATCGCGTGGTCCAGGTCCTCCGGTGTGGCCTGCTCCATCTCGCCATAGGCGACGTTGGCCGCGATGCTGCCGTCAAACAGCATGACCTGCTGGCCCACCAGGGCGATCTGCTTGCGCAGGTCGGCAAGTCGATAGTCGCGCAGCGGATGGCCATCGAGCAGGATCTGTCCCGACTCGATCTCGTAGAAACGCGGGATCAGCTTGATCAGGGTGGACTTGCCACTGCCGGAGCGGCCAACAATGGCGGTGACGGTCCCGGGTTTGGCACTGAAACTGACGTTGCTGAGTGCCGCCTGGCCTTGGTCCGGGTAACGCGCGCTTACGTCGCGAAACTCGATCTCGCCGCGCGCGCGCTCCAGCGGCAAGCTGCCGGTGTCGTGCTCGTCGGGGGCATCCAGGATGTGGAACAGTCGCTCGGCCGAGGCCACGCCACGTTGCAGCATGCCCTGCACGTTGGTCAGTTGCTTGAGTGCAGGGATGATCGCCATCATGGCCATCATCAACACCACGAAGCCACCCGCGCCGAGACGACCGGCGGCCGCTTCGCGGCCGGCAAAAAACAGCAACAGTGCCAACCCGATCGCGCCCATCAACTGCACCAGCGCGGACGAGATGCTGCGGGTAGATTCGACCTTGAGGCTGAGCTTCAGATGATGGTCCGCCTGCGCTGAGTAGCGCTGCATCTCGACACCCTGGGCGCCGTAGATCTTGACTTCCTGGTGGCTGGACAACGCCTGGTCGGCCGACTGCATCAGCTGCGACCCACTCTCCTGGATCTTGTGGCTGATCCGGCGATAGCGCTTGCCCACCGTGTTCATGACCCAGGCCAGTGGCGGCGCCAGCAGCACGATCGCAATGGTTACCTGCCAACTGGTCCACAGCATCACGCCGATGCCCACCAGCACCTGCAGCGCCTGCTGGATCATCACCTTCATCGCGTCGACCGCCGCCTGCGCGACCTGGTCGCTGTCCGAGCCCAGGCGAACCAGCATCGACGGCACCGGTTCGGTATCGAACTGCAGTCCAGGCAAGCGCAGATACTTGCCCAGTACCTGCACCCGCAAGTCACGGGAAATGCCACGCCCGGATTTGGCCATGTAGATGTCGGCCACGTAGCCTGCCACACCGCGCAGCAGGAACAGGCCGACAATCGCCAACGGCAATACCAGGCTGAACGCCGCGTCCTTGGTGATGAAGGTCTCGTTGATCACCGGCTCCATGAGCTTGGTGAACGCGCCGCCTGCCAGCGCCTCCAGCAACATCCCCACCCCTGCAAGCCCCAGCAGCGCCCGATACGGACGGGCAAAGCCCAGCAACCGCCGGTAGGTGGCCCAGGAGGTGATCGGCGGTGTCACTGCGAGGCTCCGGTGGCCGAAGCGCCGGACTCGCCACCCGGAGACGCTGCGGCGCCTGTCGGCGGCGCGGTCGGGATCATGATCCGGTTGAAACCCAGGCCACCCAGCGCGTCGTACACGGTGACCACCGCCTGGTAGGGGGTGCGCGCATCGACGCGCAACATCACCGGGCGCTCGCGGTCGCTGCCCGCCACCTCGCTGATGGTCGCCTTGAGCGACTCGATATCGGTGCGCAGCACTTCGCGGTCACCCACGAAATAGCGGCCGTCGGCATTGACCAGCACCACCAGCGGCTGCTCCGCATCGACTTGCTCCCCGGTGGCGCGCGGCAGCTCGATCTGGATCACCGAGCGCGCATCAAAGGTGGCAGTGACGACAAAGAAGATGATCATCACCAGGATCACGTCGATCAGCGGTACCAGGCTGATTTCCGGCTCGTCCCCGGTGTGGCGGTCACGGATACGCATGAGCGGTCAGGCGTCCGACGGCACAGCCGTGGCACGCGGCTGGCGCGCAGCCGGCGCGGCCTGGGCAGTCCCGTCCCGGGCGGTCTCCTCCAGCGTATCGAGCAGTTGCATGGCTTCGTGCTCCATCTCCACGACATAGCCGGCGATGCGGCCACGGAACCAGCGGTGTGCCATCAACGCCGGGATCGCCACGATCATGCCGGCCGCGGTACACACCAGCGCCTTGCCGATCCCTCCCGCCAACTGGTTCACATCGCCGATACCATGGTCGAGGATACCGAGGAACAGCTGGATCATGCCGACAACGGTGCCAAGCAGGCCCAGCAATGGACCCGCCGACGCGATCGAACCCAGGGTGTTGAGATAGCGCTCCATCCGGTGGACCAGATGGCGGCCCACGTCCTCGATACGCTCGCGGACGTGCTCACGCGGGCGATGGCGTACGTCCAGGGCCGCTGCGAGCAGCGCGCCCAGCGGCGAGGTAGCCCGCAGCGAATCGATATGCGTCGGATCCAGCTGGCCACCACGGGCCCAACTGCGAACCTCCTTGCCCAGTCCTGGCGGCAGGATCTCGCTGCGCCGCAGTGCCCACGCCCGCTCGACGATCAATGCCAGCGCCAGCGCCGACAACAGCAACAATGGAATCATCGGCCATCCCCCGGCCTTGACCAGTTCCAGCACTCGCTAACCTCCGGCCCGGGGCCGATTCAATCCGGTCGATAGGATAGCCCAGCGGCCGCCCCGCCCGACGATTCGCTCGCGCGGCGAGCCGCATCCCAGACCCGTGGGTGTGCGCGCCGTCTTGTTTCCACGCTTGGCCCACCGGGCTGGAACCGCACGTGCAGGGCGCCGCTTTCGCTGGTATCCAGCGTTTGTGCGCCGCTGGCGTGCCAGCGGGCGAGTATTTCGGGCTTGGGATGGCCAAACCGGTTGCCGTGTCCGCTGGAAACCAGTGCATGTCGCGCACCGGTGGCGGCAATGAACCCGGGATCGGAGGCACTGGAACTGCCGTGATGGGCGACTACGACCACTTGCGCGCGCAAGCCGGCCGCCTCGTCCAGATGGCTTCGGCGTACCAGCTCGCGCTCAACCACCGCACTGATGTCCCCGGTCAACAATGCGCTGCCGTGCCCGGTGTCGATCCGCAGCACGCAGCTGGCCTCGTTACCCAGGTAGGGGAAGTGCCGCGGTGGATGCAGGAAGCGGAATTCGACCCGGTCCCATTGCCACGTCTCCCCCGCCACGCAGGGCCGGGTACCCACCAGCCCCGAACCCTGCGGCGAGTTGACCACCGGCACCGCGACTGTGCGCCTGACGGCACCGAGACCCCCGGCATGGTCGTTATCGGCGTGGCTCGCGACCGCGCGATCGAGCCGGCGTACCCCAAGGGCGTACAGCGCAGGCAGCACCACGCGCTCGCCGGTGTCATAGCCATCCGGGCTGGCGGGCCCCATGTCGTACAGCAAGCTGTGATTCGCGGTGCGTACGAGAATCGACAAGCCTTGGCCAACATCCAGCAACCGCAACTCGACCTCACCAGGCGCCGGCAGGTTACGGGCCGGCCACAGCAGCGGCAACCACAACAGCAGCGCCAGCGACCGTCCCGGCAAGCCGCGAGGAAGCAGCAGCCAAAACGCGCCGAACATGGCCAGCGGCAACGCAAACCAGCGCGATTCCCGCAACCACCACAGCGCCAGCTCGCTGCCGGCCAGGTAGTCGAACAGCGGCCAGCTCAGCTCGAAACACCAGGCCGCCGCCTGCCACGGTGAACTGCCCCACCCGGCATGCAGGAACTCCAGCCCGGTCCCGATCAGCGCCAGTGGCACCACCACCAGGCTCCACCACGGCACCGCCAGCAGGTTCGCCAATGGCCCCACCAGCGAAGCCTGGCCAAACAGCACCGCGGTCAGCGGCAACAAGCCCAAGGTCGCAACGCCCTGGGCGGAAACCAGGTCCCGGAGCGGTTTGCGCCCGGCGTGTGGAAGGCACCAGAGCAGCCAGGCCACGCCAAAGAAACTGAGCCAGAAACCGGCACCCAACACCGCCAGTGGATCGACCAGTAGAACCACCACCACCGCAAGTGCCAACGTGTCGAATGCACTCGAGCTGCGCCGCAGGCCCCGGACCCCTGCCACGACCGCGATCATCAACACCGTGCGCACGGTCGGCAGCGCAAAACCGGCAACCGCGGCGTACACCATGGCGCCGACCAGACCGGCAATGGCGGCGGCCACGGGACGCGGACAACGGCGACCCAGCTGCGGCCATAGCCACCAGAGGCCCGCAATGGCCAACGCAAAAAAGCCGGCCACCAGTCCGACATGGAAACCCGAAATGGCAACCAGATGGGTCAGGCCATTGGCTCGCAGGACCTGCCAGTCGGCATCGTCCAGGCCACGGGTATCCCCCAGTGCCAACGCACGGATAAATCGCGACGTGGACGTGGGTATGGCGGTCGCGATCTGCTCCGACATGCGCTCGCGCCACGCGTTCAGTCCTCGCGCCGGGCGCAGCAGCCGGGTCGACTCGGGGGCACGGACATACCCCGTCGCCGTCAGCCGGTCGGCCAGTGCGTGCTTTTCACTGTCGAACCCGCCGGGATTGCGCAGCCCACGCGGCGCCCGCACGCGGACGGTCAGTTGCCAGCGTTGCCCCGCCCGCAGGCGATCGCGCCCGGTCGCGCTGCCGTCGAAATCGTCGTACCAGGACAAGCGCAGCAAGCGACCACGCAGCGGTTCCGGTTGCGCCAGCTCATCGTCGACGCGAAACCCGAAGCTGGTTCGACGCGCGTGGTGCTTGGGAAGCTCGGCGACGTGGCCGGCAACGGTGACTTCACGCTGTTCCCAAGCCACCGGCAGCTGGATCGACAGCGCGTACCCCGCATGCAGCCCGGCCAGCGCGAAACCAAGCAGCAAGGGCCCCATCCAGCGCACGGCGCGCCCGCGCCACCAGAGCAGAACAGCCAAGGGCGCAATCGCGACCAGTGGCCAGGACGGCGGCAACCGGGGTAGCCAGAGGCACATCGACACACCGGCCAGCAGCGCTGAGGCGCTCACGATCCCGAATGGAGCCAGCCACACCGGGCTTGCTGGCCGCCGCGTCCTGCCCTGTTCCGTCCCGCCGGGGAGGCTGTCTCCCGGTGGCGTGGACGGCGGCATCCTTGCCGCATCGCTCATGGTTCATCCCTTCAGTCGGGTATTGCCCGAATCAAATATCCCGCGTCGCCAATTCCCGCAGCTTGCCCTGATGTAATTCCAGCACCCGGTCCAGCCGCCGCGCCAGGCGGCGATCGTGGGTGACTACCACCAGACTGGTGCGGTGTTCCCGGTTCAACTCCAGCATCTGGTCGAAGACGACCCCGGCCGTCTTCTCGTCGAGGTTGCCAGTGGGCTCGTCGCCCAACACGCATGCCGGCTGGTTGACCAGTGCGCGCGCGACCGCGGCACGCTGACGCTCACCACCGGAAAGCTCCCCGGGCTTGTGCTGGAGCCGGTGCCCCAGGCCGACGGCCTCCAGCAGCGCTTGCGCCCGTTGCTCGGCGTCCGGGATCCGGGCGCCGCCCAGCAGTACCGGCAACATCACGTTTTCCATCGCCGTGAACTCGGGCAGCAAATGGTGGAACTGGTAAACAAAACCCAATGCGCGGTTTCGCAACTGGCCGCGGGCCGTATCCGACAACGCGCTCATCTTCTGGCCACCGACGAACACCTCGCCGGCTGACGGCGTATCCAGGCCACCGAGCAAGTGCAGCAACGTGCTCTTGCCGGCTCCGGAAGCGCCGACGATGGCAACGGTCTCGCCCTTGTGCACGTCCAGTCGAAGCCCGTCGAACACCGGCGTGCGCATCTTGCCCTCGGCGTACACCATGCCCAGGTTGGTGCATCCCAGGACCAGGCCGGCGCGCGACACGGACGCCGGCTCGCCGGCCGTCGCCTCGCCAGTGACGGGCTTGCTGATGATCGGTTCACTCATAGCGCAAAGCCTCCGCCGGCGGCGTACGCGCGGCGCGCCAGGCCGGGTAGATCGTGGCCAGGAACGCCATCACCAATGCGACCGCCGTAATCGCCATCACGTCGCTTGGCTTCATCTCGGTGGGCAGCCCGGTGATGTAGTAAACGTCCTCGGGCAGCAAGGTCACCCCGAACACGCGTTCGATCGCGAACAGGATGTCCTCCAGACTCAGGGTCAACACGATCCCGCCGATCACGCCGATCACAGTACCGATGATTCCGATCAGGCTGCCCTGGACCATGAACACCTGCATCACCCCGCGCGGAGACAGGCCCAATGTCCGCAGGATGGCGATGTCGGCCTGCTTGTCGGTGACCAGCATCACCTGCGAGGACACCAGGTTGAACGCGCCCATGGCGATGATCAACGACAACAGGATCGCCATCAGGGTCTTTTCCATCTTCAATGCCCGGAACATGTTGGCGTTGTCGGTGGTCCAGTCGCTCACCTGATATGGGCCGCCCAGCTTCACGGCCAGGTCGCGGGCAACATCCCAGGCCAGGTTCATGTCGTGCAGTCGCAGGCGCACGCCGGTCACGCCTTCCTGCATCCGCATCAGCCGTTGCATGTCCGCCATGTTGGTGAATGCCATGCCGCGGTCGTACTCGTTGTAGCCGACCTCGAACACGCCGCTGACGGTGAAGCGCTTGACCCGCGGCATCGCCCCCACCGGGGTGCTGTTGAACTCGGCGATGGTCATCACCACGCTGTCGCCGACGCCTACGCCGAGCCAGGCCGCCAGTTCCCGTCCCAAGATGATGTTGAAACTGCCCGGAACCAGCGATTCCAGTTCACCTTGGGCCATCTTGTCGCCCAGCACCGACACGGTGCGCTCATCGGCCGGCACTACGCCGCGCACCATCGCCGGTTGCTGGCGCGGGCCGTTGAGCAGGGCCTCCTTCTCCACGTAGGGCGCCGCCCCGGCCACTCGCGGATCGGCCAGTGCCATATCCACCGCTTGTTGCCAGTCAGTAATCGGATCGCCATAGGCACTGACGGTGGCGTGCGCGGCCATCTGCAGCATGCGGTCGCGGATCTCCTTCTGGAACCCGGTCATCACCGCCAGGGTGGTGATTAGCGCCGCCACGCCCAGCGCGATACCGAGGATGGATGCCATGGAAATAAAGGAGATAAAACCATTACGGCGCTTGGCGCGCAGGTAGCGCAGGCCGATGGCAACAGGGATGGGTTTGAACATAGGGGGCTATGGTGCCATTGAGCGTGGGGGTTGCGCAGCAGTTTCGACCGGCGCAGCCAGCCGCAGTTCACGACGACCGGCCGGGCCAAGCGTATCGGGCCACCAGATCAGCCGCCGCTGGCGATTGTCGCTGTCGCGCCAACGGGCAAACACCAACGCCGCTCGCCACTGCAATTGGAACTGCGTCACCGCTCTGCCATCCACGCGGACGACACCATCACCGATATGCAAGTCGATGGCCGGCCTACTCGCTTCCCGTCGGGCCAGCCAACCGGCCCAGAGCACCACCAGACCCGCACATGGCCAGGCAGCCACGGGGGGCAGGTCGGAGACGAGCACCGAAGCCGCGGCAAACAACCCGAGCATCACCAGCAAGCCCAACAGCCAATGCGACGGGCGCCACTCAAGGCGGCAGGTTGCCGATGCGTTGAACCAGGGCGGCCAGCTCGTCATCGGCGGGGGTCTCCTGGCCCATGAACCAGTGCCAGAGCTTATCGTCTTCGCTTGCCAGCAGCCGTAGGAAAACGCCGCGCTCGGCTTCGGATGCCTGTCGCCATTGCTGGTCTAGGTAACGTCCCAGCAACTGGTCGAGCTCACGCATGCCGCGGCGGCACTTCCAGCGCAGGCGGCGCAGCTCCAGATCATCGACATCGCTCATGGACAGGCTCTCCCAAAAAAAAGGGCGCGCCTGGAAAGCGCGCCCATTGCATCTACTGAATCGTGAGCATCAACTGGATCGTGACGCGATCTACTCAGGCGCTACGCGCGACCATCAGCTTCTTGATTTCAGCAATGGCCTTGGCCGGGTTCAATCCCTTCGGGCACGTACGGGTGCAGTTTAGGATGGTGTGGCAGCGATACAGCTTGAACGGGTCTTCCAGGTCATCCAACCGGCTACCGGTATCTTCGTCGCGGCTATCCACGATCCAGCGATACGCCTGCAGCAGGACGGCGGGGCCGAGGTAGCGGTCGCCGTTCCACCAGTGACTCGGGCAACCGGCGGTGCAACAACCGCACAGGATGCATTCGTAGAGGCCGTCGAGCTTCTTGCGATCTTCCGGCGACTGCAGGCGTTCGCGGTCGCTCGGTGCCGGGCTCTGGGTACGGATCCAGGGCTTGATCGATGCGTACTGGGCGTAGAAATGGGTCAGGTCGGGCACCAGATCCTTGACCACCTCCATCGCCGGCAACGGATAGATCGGCACGTCGCCGCTGCTGCAATCCTCGATTGCCCTGGTGCAGGCCAGCGTATTGGTGCCGTCGATGTTCATCGCGCACGAACCGCAAATGCCCTCGCGGCACGAGCGGCGGAAGGTCAGGGTCGGATCGATCTCGTTCTTGATCTTGATCAGCGCGTCCAGGACCATCGGCCCGCACGTCGCCATGTCCACCTCATAGGTGTCCAGGCGCGGATTCAAGCCGTCATCGGGGTTCCAGCGGTAAACCCGGAACGTGCGCGGTTGTTTCGCGCCCGGCGAATCGAAATGCCGGCCCTTTTGAATCTGGGAATTTTTTGGAAGCGCGAATTCGGCCATTGCTGCACCAGTTCCGTATCAGGGGCGGCCCGTTCCACAAGGAGCGGGCGCCGGGGAAAACCAGACCACCTCGAACGTTTGACGTCTTGCCTTACGGCGACGGCGTCAATCAATACACGCGCTTGGCCGGTGGAACCACTTCCACGTCGTCGGTCAGCGTGTACATGTGCACGGGGCGGTAATCGATCTTGGTATTGCCGTTTTCATCGACCCAGCACAATGAATGCTTGTGCCAGTTGACGTCGTCACGCTCGGGGAAGTCGTCACGTGCATGACCGCCGCGCGATTCGGTGCGGTTCTCGGCACACACGATCGTTGCCAGCGCCTGGTCCAGCAAGTTGGCCAATTCGAACGTTTCCACCAGGTCGGAATTCCAGACCAGCGAACGGTCGCTGACTTTGACGTCGTCGAAGGACGCCCGGATCTCGCGAATGCGCTTGACGCCCTCGGCCAATGTCTCTTCGGTACGGAACACCGCGGCATCGGCCTGCATCGCACGCTGCATCTGGTCACGGATAATCGCGGTCGGGGTGCCGCCGTTGGCATTACGCAGCTTGTCCAGGCGCGCCAGCGGTGCTTCGCACGCATCGCCAGGCAGGTCTGCATGACTTGCCCCGGGAGTAATGGTCTCGGCGCAGTGGTTGGCCACGGCGCGACCGAACACCACCAGGTCGAGCAGCGAGTTGGAACCCAGGCGGTTTGCGCCGTGGACCGATACGCAACCCGCCTCGCCAATGGCGTACAGCCCGGGAACGACCGAGTCGGGGTCGCCATCCTTCAACTGGACGACCTGCCCCCGATAATTGGTCGGCACCCCGCCCATGTTGTAGTGGACGGTCGGGATCACCGGGATCGGCTGCTTCTCGACATCGACGTTGGCGAAGATGCGCGCCGACTCGGCGATGCCCGGCAGCTTCTCGTGGATCACTTCCGGGCCCAGGTGGGTCAGGTCGAGCAGCAGATGATCCTTGTGCTCGCCGACGCCGCGCCCGCCGCGGATCTCCATCGTCATCGCACGGCTGACCACGTCACGCGAGGCCAGGTCCTTGGCGGTGGGTGCGTAACGTTCCATGAAGCGCTCGCCGGTGGCATTGCGCAGGATCCCGCCCTCGCCCCGGACGCCCTCGGTGATCAGGCAGCCGGCGCCATAGATGCCGGTCGGATGGAACTGCACGAACTCCATGTCCTGCAGACCCAGGCCGGCACGCAACGCCATGCCGCCACCGTCGCCGGTGCAGGTATGGGCCGAGGTTGCCGAAAAATACGCGCGGCCATAGCCGCCAGTGGCCAGCACAGTACCCTGGCCGCGGAACAGGTGCAGCGTGCCTTCCGCCATGTCGAGCGCAAGCACGCCGCGGCAGGTGCCATCGGCATCCATGATCAGATCGAGCGCGAAGTACTCGATGAAGAATTCGGCGTGATGGGCCAGCGATTGCTGGTACAGCGTGTGCAGGATCGCGTGGCCGGTGCGGTCGGCTGCCGCGCAGGTGCGCTGGGCGGCAGGGCCTTCACCGTATTTGGTGGTCATGCCGCCAAACGGACGTTGGTAGATCTTGCCCTCGGCGGTGCGCGAGAACGGCACGCCCTGGTGTTCCAGCTCCACGACCGCCGGAATCGCCTCGCGGCACATGTACTCGATCGCGTCCTGGTCGCCCAACCAATCCGACCCTTTGACGGTGTCGTAGAAGTGGTACCGCCAGTTGTCTTCGCCCATGTTGCCCAGCGCCGCGGCAATGCCGCCCTGGGCCGCCACGGTATGCGAGCGGGTCGGGAAAACCTTGGTGATGCAGGCGGTCTTCAGGCCCTTCTGGGCCAAACCGAAGGTCGCCCGCAGTCCGGCGCCACCGGCACCCACCACGATCATGTCGAACTTGTGTTCCTGGATCTTGTAAGCCGGCACGTCAGCCCCCGAGCGTGATGCGAATGACTGCGAACACGCTGGCGAGTGCCGCGAGGACGCAAATGAAGATGACCGCCAACTGCAGGGTGACCGCAATCCACGGCGTGTGTACGTAATCCTCGATGACTACCTGCATGCCCAGCTTGGCGTGCCAGAACGAGGCGATCATGAAGGCGGCAAGCAGCACAGCGTTGACCGGGTCGGCAACGGCGGCGCGAACACTGGTGTAGTCACCGCCGATCAACGACAGCAACAGCACAACGGCCCAGATCGACAGGAAGATCAAGGCGACCGCAGTGATCCGTTGGATGATGAAATGGTGGGTACCGCTTTTTGCCGAACCCCAACCGCGGGCACGCTTGAGCGGATTGCGCAGGTCTACCTGCGGATTGCTGTTACTCATGCGCCACCCCACTGCTGCATTGCCGCGAACCAGATCAGCGCCGTGAGCACCAGGCTGACGATGATGGTGGTCCAGCTGTTACGGATGAAATTGCTGATCTGGAATCCCCAACCGGCATCCTGCAGCAGGTGTCGAATGCCGTTGACCAGGTGATAGGACAACGCCCAGCTCCAGCCGAACAACACGACGAATCCGAGACCGGATCGTGCGCAGGCGCTGAAGTCGGCCCATTGTTCCGGGCCGGCAGCGATGGCCACCAACCCCCAGGCAAACAGCAGGGTACCCACCGCCAACACGATGCCGGTGGCGCGGTGCAGGATCGAGGTCACCATCTGGACCTGCCAGCTGTAGACCTGGATGTGCGGTGATATCGGGCGTGGGCGGCTGGCCATGGCAACGGCGCTCTCTGGGCTGGGCGGCGTGGCCGCGTGGCGGGAATTGCAGGCCTTCGGGCACGCCCGAAGACTCGACTGATGGTGGATCAGAACTCGTTACGGTGACGATCAAAAATCGATACAGCGGCCGTTCTTCTCCCAGTCACCATAGCGGGTGGGGTCGGGTCCGCTGCGACCGCCGTGTTCGACCGGCACCAATGGCGTTGCTGTCGTCTCGGGGGTCCGCGGAGCGGGTGTCCCGGGCGACGCCTCGGAATCGGTCTCGGAAGTGGTTTGGCCTATCATCACAGACCCCAATCTTAGGACTCGGTCCCTTGTCTGACAAGTCGCAATACGCCGATGACACCTGCTTCACGTTGCCCGGGCACCGCGTGGTCATGCTCCACGGACGGGATGCGATCGGGTTTGCGCAGGCCCAATTCATGAATGACCTTGATGCGCTGGCGGTCGGACAGTGGCAATGGAACGGCTGGTTGACGCCGAAGGGTCGCGTGATCGCGCTGTTCGCATTGCTCAAGCTGGACGAGGAGAGTGTGTGGCTGCTATTGCCCGATGCCGACCCCAGAGCGCTGGCCGAGCGTTTGCGTGGGTTCCTGTTCCGCAGCAAGGTCACGATCAGCGTGCGCGATGATTTGCAGGTCAGCGGATGTTTTTCAGCGGCGAAAACGGCAAGCGGGAACCTGGCCGAAATTGCTGACGACGGGTCGGTCGAGTTCGACATGAGCGCCGAGGGCGGCCCGCGAGGCTTGCGGATTGCCGCAGCGACGTCGGCCACAGACGCCTCGTCCGCCAACACCGACGGGGCCGCGCGCTGGCGACTGACCGATCTCGAACACGGCTTGCCACGCCTGCCGGAATCACAGGCAGAACAATGGACGCCGCAGCAGTTATCGCTGCAACGCTTGACGGGCTTCAGCATCAAGAAGGGCTGCTACCCGGGCCAGGAGATCGTCGCGCGCACGCATTTTCTCGGCAAGGCGAAGCGTGGATTGGTTCTGCTGGAGGCCACTGCTGCGACCGCACCTGGTAGTGACGTGACCAGCACCGCCGCAGACGGCGTCACTACCGTATTGGGTCGCATTGCGGCCGCTGCCACCCATGGCGGGCGGCATGTCAGCCTCGCCGTGCTGCCGCTGGAGCGCGGGAGCGAGGCGGCGAGATTGAGCGTGGACGGCACCACTGCGCGCGAAGGCATCCTGATGGACGGCCTTGCTCGCTGAGGTTACGCCACGACGAGCAAAGTGCGGTCGTCAGATTTTCGTGTCACCCAACTGGTCCGCCGCCGCAACAATGTCCTCCTCGCCCGGGATTACCAGGAATGCCGCGCCGGCCAACGGGGTGTAGGTATCGACGCCGACCACGCGTTGGAACGGAATGGCTCCCAGTCCGCCCTCGGCAATCGCCGTGATCACGCCCTCGCCGACACCGGCACTGCGACGCCCTTCGTCCACCACGATGATGCGCTTCGCATCACGTGCGTGATCGACGATGAATCCGTCATTGAGCGGCACCAGCCAGCGCAGGTCGACCACTCGCGTCTTCCAGCCATGTTTCTGCTCGATCGCGCGTGCGGCGCGCAGGCTCATCGGCACGCCGTTGCCGTAGGTGAAGATCACCAGGTCGTCGTGGCCGGCGTCGTACACCCTGCCCTCGCCCAGCGTCATCGCCTCGCCCGGGGCGGGATAGCCCGTCAACCAGCCGCCATCGCCCGGCTCGTGCAGGTCCTTGGCCATGTACAACGCAATCGGCTCCAGGAACACGCTCACCCGCCCATCGACCTTCGCCAATGCCGTCAAGGTGCGCAACATGGTCACCGCGTCGTCGCCACGCGATGGACAGCCCACGACCAGGCCGGGGATGTCGCGCAACGCGGTGATCGAGTTGTCATTGTGGAAATGGCCGCCAAAACCGCGCTGGTAACCCAGTCCGGCGATACGCACCACCATCGGGTTGGCGTACTGGTTGTTGCTGAAGAACTGCAGGCTGGCCGCTTCGCCGCGGAGCTGGTCGCAGGCATTGTGGAAGTACGCCAGGTACTGGATTTCCGGGATCGGCAACATGCCGACATTCGCAAACCCCTGCGCCATGCCAAGGATCATCGTCTCGTCGAGCAGCGTGTTGAATACCCGGCGCGCGCCGAAGGCCTTCTGCAGCCCCTTGGTCACCGTGTAGACGCCGCCCTTCTGGGCCACATCCTCGCCGAACAGCAGCGCCTCGGGATACTTCGCGAAGGTGTCGTGCAACGCGTGGTTGATCTGGATTGCGAGGTGGCGCGGCGGCTGGTTCTCCGGCAGTTTCGACTCATCGCCGAACACCTCCAGTCGGCGCTGGCCGAAATCGGCGCGCTCGGCCTCGGCCATCACCCGCGCCGGCGAGTACGGCGCGAGCGGTGCGATGACCTCCGCCAGCGAATCCAGCTTGGGCCGACGGTCGGCCTCGTCGGCGGCGGCGAAGCAGCGTTTACGGGTGGCCTCGTACAGCGCCAACACCTCGTCCTTCGACATCAGGCCCGATTCCAGTGCGATCGCGGCCGATCGCAGCAGCGGATCGGTCGCTTCGACGGCACACAATTCCTCCAGCGAACGCCATTCGATCTCGAAGTCGGTACCGGCGTGACCCATGATCCGGGTCGTGCGCAGGTGCAGGAAGGTCGGCCGGCGGGTGCGGCGGCAATGCTCGACGGCGCGTTGGACGTCGGCATAGCCGGTCGCCAGGTCCAGCCCGTCGGCAGTGAAATAATCCAGGTTCGGCCGCTGCGAGAAGTTCTGCGCGATCCAGCCGTTCGGAGTTTTTACCGAGATCCCAATGCCGTTGTCCTCGCAGACGAACAGCACCGGCGCGGGCAGCTTCTGGTACGCCGTCCATGCTGCGGCGTTGAACGCGGTCTGGGCGGTGGCATGGTTGCTGGAGGCGTCGCCAAACGAGCAGATCGCGATGCTGTCGTCGGGGATCGGCAGCGCATGGCCGAGCCGCCTGCCGGCCTCGATCGCGATCGCCGTGCCGAGCGCCTTGGGCAGGTGGGAGGCGATGGTCGAGGTTTGCGGCAGCACCCACAACGGCTTGCTGCCCCAGACTTTGTGACGACCACCGCTGGCGGGATCATCCTTGCTGGCCGCAAAGCTCAATGCCGAATCCATCGCTGGGTCCATGCCCGGCAACTTGCGGAAGCGCTCGGCCATGAAGCCACCGCTGCGATAATGCAGGAACGCCGGATCGGTATGACGGGTCGCCCGGGCCACCATCGCATTGCCTTCATGGCCTGACGAACCGATGGTGTAGAAGACCTTGTTCTGCACCCGCAACACGCGCGCCATCAGGTCGAGGTGGCGACTGACCAGCTGCGACTCGAACAGTTCGATGAAGCCTTGTGCATCCAGCGCGCTGCCCTCGACAACCGGCTCATGCGGCGCCGGTGGCGCGTCGATCGCGTCGTTCCAGTCACGCACGAACTCGGTGAAATTGACGTCGCAAATCTCGGCGCGATTAAGACCCCTCATGCGCGCGGGGATGGGGTTGGACAATGTTGACATCGACAGGCTCCGCCTCACCGTCAAGCGAGGCTTCAAATGGGGGAAAGGCACCGGGCCTCGCGGCAGTGATGGCGATTTGACTCAGGACGGAGGCTTCGCGCGCCGCGCTTGCCATTGCTCACGGGTCTGTCCCCATATCTCGATCGGATGGTCCTCCAACGGGGGCGGCAACCGGCCAGGCCCACGATTGGTCGAGCCCAGTCGCGCCGCCAGTGCTTGCGAAGCGCGGTTGTCCGGATCGATCGAATGGATTACCTCGGACCACTGCAAATGGTTGAACGCCCAGTCGATCGTCGCAATCGCCGCCTCATGCGCATAACCACGACCCCACGATGAGCGTTTGAATGACCAGCCCACCTCAGTCCCCGGCCAACCTTCGGGCTGCCACGGACCGGTCTGGCCGAGCCACTCGCCGCTGGTCTTGTCGATGACCGAAAACATGGCAAAACCCTGCATCGCCCACGCTCCGGGCATCTGCAGGAACTTGCGCCAAGCGGCGGCACGCGGCATGGCGCCACCGATGTAGCGGGCCGCCTCCTCGTCGCCGATCAACTCCGCGAAGCCCTCGAAATCCGGACGTTGCGGTGGGCGCAGGATCAGGCGTTCGGTTTCAAGCGTAGGTCCGAGGTGAACGGTCATGGGGTATCGGGTTCCTAGAACGCGTTGATGCCGGTCAGCTCGCGGCCAAGCACCAACTGGTGCACGGTCTCGGTGCCCTCGTAGGTGATCACCGACTCCAGGTTCAGTGCGTGGCGGATCGCGCAATGCTCGGTGGTGATGCCGGCACCGCCCAGCAGGTCGCGGCATTGGCGCGCGATATCGATCGCCATCCGGCAGTTGTTCCACTTGGCCAGCGAGACTTGGGTAGGCGCCATGGTGCCGGCATCCTTCAGCCGGCCCAACTGCACGACCAGCAACTGCGCCATGGTGATCCGGCGCGCCATGTCGGCCAGCTTCAGCTGGGCCGATTGCGTCGCCGCCACCGGGCGGTCGAACAGGATGCGTTCCTTGGAGTAGTTCAGCGCCTCGTCCAGGCACGCGATCGCCGCGCCGATCGGGCCCCAGGTGATGCCGTAACGGGCCTGGGTCAGGCAGCCCAGCGGGCCGCGCAGGCCTTTCACCTTGGGCAAGCGGTTGGCTTCGGGCACGCGCACGTTGTCGAAGAACAGCGACGACGTCACCGACGCGCGCAGGCTCATCTTGTGCTTGATCTCCTGGGCGGCAAAACCGGCCATGCCCTTCTCGACCACGAAGCCCTGGATACCGTCGTCGGTCTGCGCCCAGACGATCGCGATGTCGGCCAGATTGCCGTTGGTGATCCACATCTTGGAGCCGTTGAGCACCCAGTCTCCGCCGTCTTTTTTGGCGTGGGTCTTCATGTTGCCCGGGTCGGAGCCGCCATGCGCTTCGGTCAGGCCGAAACAACCGATGACCTTGCCGGCGGCCATGTCGGGCAGCCAGCGCAGCTTCTGTTCTTCGGTGCCATAGGCAAATATCGGGTACATGCACAGCGAGGACTGCACCGAGACGAAGCTGCGGATGCCGCTGTCGCCGCGCTCCAGCTCCTGGCAGATCAGGCCGTAGCTGACCGAGTTCAGGCCACCGCCGCCGTACTGCTCGGGTAACGTCGCGCCCAGCAGGCCAAGCTCGGCGATTTCCGGCACCAACTCCTTCGGAAAGCGGCCGTCGTCGAACGCGTCGCCGATGATCGGCAGCACGCGCTCGTCGGTGAACCGCGCCACCGTGTCCTGCACGGCGCGCTCCTCTTCGGTCAGCAGGGAACGGGTGTCGTACAGGTCGTAGGGATTCAGGGCCATGGTGAACTCGTACTTGGAAAGCTCCCATTGTAAGCAGGCGCCCTGAAGGAAAGCATCAGGAACATCGCAACGAACCAATCCGCGACCAAACAAAAAGGGGCCGGAAAGTCCGACCCCTTTGGGTTGTTGCCTGTTCGCGCTTGTAAAATCAGCCGCGATCGGCACCAGTGCTCGCCGAGGCCGTCTGGGTGACTACCTGACCATCGATCACCGGCAAGCGCTTGCCGGGCTCGTCGTCCAGACGCACGGTTTGATCCTGTCCCTGGTAGCGATAGGTCACGTCGTAGGCGACCACCTGGTCCTCGCTGCCCAGCGAAATCTTCTCGCCGGGTTTGCTGCCCGTGCGCATCGTGCCGGTGGTGCCGTCGGGATTGCGATACGTCACGTTGTATCCAATGACCTTGGTGGACTTGGAGGTGTCGGAGACGGTGCGGCACTGGGTGTCGACACGCTGGCTCACCCGGCCACCCACGTGGTTGCGATCGACCCGGTTGCCGACGAAACCACCGGCAACGGCGCCGGCCGCAGTCGCGAGCTTCTTGCCGTTGCCTCCGCCCACCTGGTTACCCAACACACCACCGAGCACAGCACCGGCGACTGTTCCGCCAACGTTGCCATCGCGCTCGGGCGCACGTTCCTGCACAACGACGTCCTCGCAAACCTGACGCGGGGACGAAGTGGTGCTGGTCTCGCGAATCGGATCGGTGCCAATCACGCTGGCAAACAATTCCTGCTTCTTCAGGACCGGATCAACATTGACCACGTCGGCATACTCCAGGTTGCCGCTGGGATTGATCGCACCGGCGCTGTCGACGTCACCCGACAGATTGGCAGTCAACCCGTCGCCATTGGTCATCAGTTGAGCCGATTCGCTGACATCGGTGCCGCTGAAGCTGTTGTAGGCGGCGACGGCCACGCCACCAACCAGCAGGGCGGCGAGCGCCACGGCAAGCATGTTCTTGTTCATTAGGTCGCTCTCCTTCGTGAAGCGGTGCATTCCGCCGTTTCAGATGTCGGTATCTGAGCACCTTGATGCTGAACAGAGGCCGCCAGTCGAGACCACAACCGCCAAACCGTGAAGTCCGCCCGATCAGCGCGTGCTAGCTTCCCGGTTATCCGACTCGCGAGATGGTCATGCCCAATCCTTTGCTCCTGCCGCTACTCAGCTGGGCGCGAAAGCTGCGCTACCCAACGCTGTTCAAGCTGACCGCGGCCTTGTTCGTGATCACTGTCTTGGTACCCGATCCATTTCCGTTCATCGATGAGATCGTCCTGGGGCTGGGCACCTTGCTGCTCGCCAACTGGAAAAGCCGTAAGGACACCATTCAGGCTCCGGCACCCCGCGACCGCGACCGGTAACGGTTCGTCGTGCTGGTCGACAGCCATTGTCACCTTGACGCGGCGGAGTTTGATGTCGACCGCGCTGCGGTGATCGCGCGCGCCATCCAGGCCGGTGTCACCCGACAGATCGTGCCTGCAGTGACTGCCGCCGATTGGCCGAAATTGCGCAGCGTATGTGGGCTCGATGATCGGCTGCACCCGGCTTACGGACTGCATCCGATGTTCCTGGCCTCCTATCACCCCAGACACCTGGACGAGCTGCGCCAGTGGATCGAGCGCGAGAGCCCGGTAGCGGTCGGCGAGTGCGGACTGGACTACTTCGTCGACGGACTTGATCGTGACCTCCAGGCGACCTGCTTCCAGGCCCAACTCACACTGGCTCGTGAGTTCGATCTGCCGGTCATCGTCCACGCCCGCAAAGCGGTGGATGCGGTAACGATGGCGATCCGTGCAATCGGTGGCTTACGCGGCGTCGTCCACAGCTTTTCAGGCAGCCAGCAGCAGGCCGAGAATCTGTGGGAGCAAGGATTTTTGCTCGGTCTTGGTGGCCCGGTCACCTACCCGCGCGCCAATCGGCTGCGCAAACTGGCCGCCACCATGCCGCTGGAGTGGTTGCTGCTGGAAACCGACGCTCCCGACCAACCCGACGCCACCCATCGCGGCAAGCGCAACGAGCCGGCCCGCCTGACCCATGTACTGCAGACCATTGCCGACTTGCGCGACGTCGCACCAGCAGAGGTGGCCGCCGCAACGACAGCGAATGCCGAACGATTGTTCCGGTTGCCACCGACCCGGAAACCGACCTAGGCGGGTGGAAGCACCCGCGGCGGCTTCAACAGCAGTTCCAGCGCCTTGCTCACCATGACAAACGCAAACGCGCCAGTGACGTGCGTGGCGGCGCCCAGACCGGCGCCACAGTCGAGCTTGAGCGCCGCGTCTCCAGCGACCGACGGACGCAAGCCGCAGACGCTGCCATCGGCTTGCGGATACCTCACGTTCTCCAGCGAGTACACCGCCGGCACTCCGAAATAGCGCTGCAGGCTCTTGGGGAAATTGAACTCGCTCCGCAATTTTTTACGGACCAGCGCCAACATCGCGTCGTGCTCTGTACGAGACAGGTCCCGCACCCGCACCAGGGTCGGATCGACCCGCCCGCCTGCCGAGCCACACACCACCAGTGGCAACTTGCGCCGTCGACACCATGCAATCAACTCGACTTTGCTGCGGAAGCTGTCGCAGGCATCCAGCACCAGGTCAAATCGGCGGTCCAGCAATTGGGCCATGTTGCCGGCGACCAGAAAGTCTGCGACCGGTTCCACCTCCAGCAACGGATTGATCGCCCTGCAGCGCTCCGCCATCGCCTCGACCTTGGCCTTGCCAAACTGCCCGGCATGCGCGGGCAACTGGCGGTTGCTGTTGGACACACAGATATCGTCGGCATCGACCAGGGTCAGGTGTCCGACCCCGCTACGCGCCAAGGCCTCCACCACCCACGAGCCAACCCCGCCCATGCCAATCACGGCAACCCGGCTGCCCGAGAACCGCGCCAGCGCCCCGGCACCATACAAGCGGTCGATCCCGCCAAAACGTTCCAGCAAAACCGGGTCCAGCGAAGCAGTATTCATCCGGGCATTGTAAGTGCCACCGAGCACGAGACCGGCGACACGCATGCTATCGTTCGGCGAAATTCACAGGAGCGCGACCATGACCACCCCCACGCCCAAGACCACCAATGGGTCAAAGTACATTTTCCTGTTGCTGCTGGGCTTGGTCATCGGCGTGCTCGCAACGGTCATGGCATTGCGCGCGATCGAGAGCCGAAAGGGTTGGCAGGATCATTTCCCACATGCGGCAATGCATTTGATGCAGGCCCATGCCGCACAACTGGGCGGAAGCGTCAAGGCCAATCGCTGCGCCGCGACTGACAGCCTGCCGCACCTGCAGGCACTGCGGACGGTCGCCAATGACCTGGAACCTGCCTTTCCCGGCTTGCGCGACGACAGGCGTTTCGTCGAGCACGCGGGCAACCTGCGTGCGACGCTGGATTCAGCACTTGCCAGTCCCCCGCTCAACTGCGAAGGCCTGGCCAAGGTCACCAAGAGCATCGGTGAGTCATGCAAAGCCTGTCATCAGGATTTTCGCGGTTGACCGGATGTTCACGATCCAGCGCATAAGTTGAGGACGCAACCGGGTCCATCATCCGGTGACACCCCGCCTTCGCAGGAGATCCGCATGAATATCCAGAACCTCAAGTTGTTCGGTGTGGCCGCTGCTGCCAGCCTTGCTCTGGCCGGTTGCGCCACCCCGGGTTACGGCAACAACTACGGCTCACCGTCGCCGAGCTACGGCAACAACGGCGCCAATTGCCAGGACTGCGGCACCGTGGTCCGTATCGAGCAGGTCGGCAACAACAGTAATGTGCCCAATGCCACCGGTGCGGTCCTGGGTGGCCTGGTAGGTGCGGCTGCGGGCCGTGAGCTGGCCGATGACGAGAGCAAGGGTCGCCGCAACACTGCTACCGTGGCGGGCGCGGTGGCGGGCGCGGTGGCAGGCAACGCCATCCAGAACCGGGTCGGCGGAGCGGGCTACAACGTCCATGTGCGCATGGACAACGGCCGCACCACCGTGGTCAGCCAGGACGACCTGGGCGGCATCCGCCAAGGCTCGTACGTGCGCGTATACAACGGGCGGGCCTGGGCGCGCTGATAACGGCGCACGCTGCTGCGCGCCAAGTGCCACATTCCAACAAAAACGTTCCCGTAAAAAAACAGGCGGCCCGCAAATGCGGACCGCCTGTTCTATTGCGACAGCCGAATCCCGGCGGGTGCCGGGGTTCGCGTCTTATACGGCCTGGACTTCGTCAGCCTGCAAACCCTTCTGACCCTGGGTCACGACGAACGAGACCTGCTGGCCTTCCTGCAGGCTCTTGAAGCCCTCGGACTGGATGGCACGGAAATGGACGAACACATCTTCGCCATTTTCACGGCTGATAAAGCCAAAACCCTTGGCATCGTTGAACCACTTGACGGTTCCGGTTTCACGGTTGGACATTAACTTGCTCCTTGGAACATTTGATTGACAACAGCGCGGTTGCACGGTGCTGGTTGCAAGGAGGAAGCGAGGTACAACGATGAAGCGATCATGGGATCAGCGCATCGAGCCAAGATTCACGGTGACCCTGACAAACAGCGGCCTGAAACTAACCCGTACAGTGTGAAAACGCAATAACGTATCCAGTAAAACTGGTGGGGACTTGGCATGGATCTGGTGAATATCTACTACCTCATCGCCGCGTTACTGGTCTTGGTGGGCCTGGCCGGCACGGTACTGCCTGCCCTGCCAGGGGTGCCGTTGATGTTCGCAGGCATGCTGCTGGCGGCCTGGGCCGGCAATTTCGAACAGGTGGGATGGTGGGTGGTGGTGGTGCTGGGGGTGCTGACCGTGCTGTCGATCGCCGTCGACCTGCTTGCCACTGCGATGGGCGCCAAGCGGGTCGGCGCGAGCCGACTGGCCTTGGTGGGCGCGGTAGTTGGCACCCTTGTGGGCTTGTTCTTCGGCATCATCGGTCTACTGGCGGGTCCGTTTGTTGGCGCCCTGGTCGGCGAGTTGATCCACGGCAGGCAAGTGCGCCAGGCCACCCGGGTCGGCTTTGGTACCTGGCTGGGCATTCTGGTCGGCACCGTGCTCAAGGTTGGGCTGGCGTTCGCGATGTTGGGAATTTTTGCCTTTGCGTGGTTTATCTGACCCTCTGGCACCCATGCCACGTTCACACCAACTTTGACCATGAACGGGCAAAGTAGGCACCTTCGGATGGGGTGTGGGGAGCATCAATGCCACGATGGAGTCGCCAACGCATGACCTGGATCATCCTTGCCACCGTGCTGATCACTGCCTTGGCTGTGATCATCGGGCTCAACTTCGCCACCCCGACCAAGCAGCTCGATCGCAAGATCGAGCATCGCTACGCAATCAGCGACCCGCAATTCCGTCGGGAAATGTCGGTGATGCTGGGTCCATCGGTGTTGTCGGGAAACCAGGTCACAGCCCTCAACAACGGTGACGAAATTTTTCCGTCGATGCTGGAGGCAATCCGCAGCGCGCAGGTTTCCATCACCTTTGAGACCTACATCTACTGGTCCGGAGCGATTGGCAAAGAGTTCACCGAGGCGCTGTCAGAGCGTGCACGGGCAGGCATCCCGGTGCACGTCACCATTGACTGGGTCGGCAGCCTCAAGATGGACCAGCAGTTGCTGGACCGGATGCGCGACGCAGGCGTTCGGCTGGAGCGTTACCGGCCCTTGCATTGGTACAACCTGAGCCGGATGAACAACCGCACCCACCGCAAGCTGTTGGTGGTCGATGGCAAGATCGGGTTCACTGGCGGCGTCGGTATTGCGGACCCGTGGCAGGGCCACGCGCAGGACCCCGATCACTGGCGTGACATGCACTTCCGGGTGGAAGGCCCGGCGGTGGGGCAAATACAGGCGGCGTTCAACGACAACTGGATCAAGAGCACCGGCGAGGTGTTGAACGGCCCGAAGTATTTCCCCGCACTGCCGCCTGCCGGAGATATCGACGCGCATATGCTCACCGCCTCTCCGTCCGGTGGCAGCGAAAGCATGCATCTGATGTACTTGATGGCGATCGCCGCGTCCGAGCAGTCGATCGACCTGACCGCGTCGTACTTCGTGCCAGACTCGTTGATCATCAGCGCGCTGGTGGCGGCTCGCGAACGCGGCGTGCGAATCCGGATCCTGGTGCCGGGCCCGCATATCGATGCGAACGCCGTACGACTGGCGTCCAAGTCCACCTGGGGGCCATTGCTGGACGCGGGCGTCGAAATCCACGAATACCAACCCACGATGATCCACACCAAGCTGCTGGTCATCGACCAGGAACTGGTCTCGGTCGGCTCCACCAACTTTGACATCCGCTCGTTCCAGCTCAACGACGAGGCGAGCCTGAACATCTATGACCATGAATTTGCGGAGCGGATGACCCGGGTGTTCGAGCGGGACCTGGAGTCGAGCAAGCGCTACACCTACCAAACCTGGCAGGAACGGCCGTGGACGGAAAAGATTGCCGAGCGGGTCTTGTTGCCAATCAAGTCGCAATTGTGAAGCCGGGCGACCAGACAATGTTGGTTCCCGCGCCGACACGCCGCAGGGCGCTGCTGCCAGGCTGTTGGTCGATCGGATTGCTCATCGGCTTGACCTCCAGTCCGACGCTGGCGCAGGACTTTCTGTCACCAGGCGCCCCGGCAAACCCGGAGGCCTGCGCGGCGCTCAATATCGACGTGGAGCGCCTGGCTTGCTACGACGCCGCTGTTGGGCGTCACCCGGAGGGCCCTTCCGTCGCCGACGCACAGGCCCTCCAGGCGCGGCAGCTCAAGGACGCCAGCGCGGCACAGCAGCGCAGCCGACGCGCAGACCTGCCCCGGCGCGAACGCCTACGGCAGGGGCTGAGTGACCTGTTCCGCGCAGAGAACGGCCCGCCCAACCCGCTGGATGCAAGCATCGCCAACGCCGGCAAGGGCGGCTTGCTGGACAGCCGCTGGGAACTGGCTCGCGATTCCAAGCTGGGCATTTTCAATCTGCGTGCCTACAAACCCGTCTACCTGCTCCCCGCCGTGTGGAGTAGCCATCCAAACGAATTTCCCACCAGCTCCAACCCGGTCATGCCGGCACAGCCGTTATCACTGAAGGACGTGGAAACCAAATTCCAGATCAGCTTCAAGACCAAGGCGGTCGAGAACCTGTTTGGCGATAACGGCGATATCTGGATGGGCTACACCCAGGTCTCGCACTGGCAGGTCTACGAAGGCGACAACTCGCGCCCCTTCCGCGAGTCCAATTACGAGCCGGAAGTAATGCTGGTGTTCCGCAACAACTACGGACTGGGCGAGCACTGGCGCGGCCGGATGCTCGGTATCGGCATCAACCACCAGTCCAACGGTCGCGCCGACCCACTGTCGCGCAGCTGGAACCGGGTGGTAATGAATTTCGGCCTGGACCGGGAAAACTGGGCCCTGATGGTGCGCCCGTGGTGGCGGATATCCGACGGAAGCGAGGACGAAAACCCGAACATCGAGGACTACGTCGGGCGCGGCGACGTCACACTGGTGCACACCCGCGGCGGCCATGAGTTCGCACTGATGGCGCGACACTCCATGCGCAGCGGCGATCGATCCCACGGCGCGGTGCGGTTCGACTGGGGCTTTCCGTTGACTCGCACGCTGCGGGGCCACCTGCAGGTATTCGACGGCTATGGCGAAAGCCTGATTGACTATGACCATCGATCAACCCAGATCGGGCTGGGCATCTCGCTACTGGAGTGGTTCTGATGCAGGCCAAACGAATCCTGTCCTTCGACGGCGGCGGCATCCGCGGCCTGGTCAGCTGCACCTGGCTTGGCGGCGTGGAGGACGTCTTGGCGCGCTCTGGAAAGCCCGGATTGCTTGACAGCTTCGACCTGGTCGCCGGCAGTTCCACCGGCGCTTTGGTGGCCTGCGGGCTCGGTATTGGCCTGGGTCCCAATACCATGGCCGAGGTTTACCGCACCCAGCGCGACGAGATTTTCCCGGGGATGACCGACCGCCTGTGGTCACGCGCGGGACGATTTTTCAGCGCCGGGCCGTCCGCACCCAAGTACGACGGAAAGGGTCTGGAGAAGATACTGAAGAAGGTCTTTGGCAAGACCACGCTGGGCCAGCTCAAGCTGCCGACCGTGATCCCCAGCTACGACACCATCTCGCGCAAGCCTGTGATCTTCAAGAGTTTCAAGCCCAGCCACCGGGACTTGCTGGTCTGGGAAGTCTGCCGCGCAACCACCGCCGCCCCCACCTATTTCCCCGCGCATCCGATGAAAATAGAAGGCAAGACCTGCTCGCTGATCGACGGCGGCGTCGTTGCCAACAACCCGACGATGTGCGCGATTGCCGAGGCCTTGCGCTACGACCGCGATGCCCACCAATGCGGCGACCTGGTGGTACTTTCGATCGGCACCGGGGAGCGCACCCGGCCCATCAGCCTGGAATCCGCCCGGGAATGGGGCGCGCTGGAGTGGGCCGTGCCGATCATCGACGTGTTGTTCGACGGCAACGCCGAGTCGGTGGATTACATCACCCGACAGCTGGTTGGTGACAGTTACTTCAGGATGCAGGCGGAACTGTTGGCCGGCCTGGATGACCTGGATGACACCAGCGCGGTCAACATCGCCGCGTTGGAGAAGCTGGCAACGGGCTACCTGGCCCTGCCGGGCACGCGCAAGAAACTGAAGGCGCTGGTGGAGCGGTTGTAGACCGGCCATGGTGTATTACGGCTGGCGCCTAATACACCCTACGGGTCAGGCGGGCTCGACCAGCACGGGAATCTTGCCGATGCGCGCCTGCCACTTGTGCGGGCCGGTCTGGTGGACCGACTCGCCGCTGCTGTCGACCGCCACCGTCACTGGCATATCGCGCACGGTGAACTCGTAGATCGCCTCCATGCCGAGGTCCTCGAACGCCACCACGCGTGAGGCTTTGATCGCCTTGGACACCAGATACGCGGCGCCACCGACCGCCATCAGGTAAACCGACTTGTGCTTCTTGATCGCCTCGATCGCAACCGGACCGCGTTCGGCCTTGCCGACCATGCCCAGCAAGCCAGTCTGGCTCAGCACCTGCTCGGTGAACTTGTCCATCCGGGTGGCCGTGGTCGGGCCGGCGGGGCCGACGACTTCGTCTCGCACCGGGTCAACCGGGCCCACGTAATAAATGAAGCGGCCCTTGAAATCGACCGGCAGCGGTTCGCCCTTGTCGAGCATGCCGACGATGCGCTTGTGCGCGGCGTCGCGGCCGGTAAGCAACTTGCCGTTGAGCAGGATCGTCTCGCCCGGCTGCCAGTTGGCGACGTCTGCCGGGGTCACGGTATCGAGGTCGACGCGACGGCCGCTGGAAGCGTCGTAGGTCAGCTCGGGCCAGTCTTCCAGCGATGGCGGATCCAGTTGTACCGGGCCGCTGCCATCAAGGGTGAAGTGCGCATGCCGCGTGGCCGCGCAGTTGGGAATCAACGCTACCGGCAGGTTGGCGGCGTGGGTCGGATAATCCTTGACCTTGACGTCGAGCACCGTGGTCAGCCCACCCAATCCCTGTGCGCCGATGCCCAGCGCATTGACCGCGTCGAACAGCTCGATGCGCAGCTCTTCGGCGCGGTTGGACGGGCCGCGCGCCTTCAGCTCGGTAATGTCGATCGGCTCCATCAGCGACTCTTTCGCCAGCAGCATCGCCTTCTCGGCGGTGCCGCCGATGCCGATGCCGAGCATGCCCGGCGGGCACCAACCGGCGCCCATGGTCGGTACGGTCTTGAGCACCCATTCGGCGACTGAGTCGGACGGGTTGAGCATCGCGAACTTGGCTTTCGCCTCCGAACCGCCGCCCTTGGCCGCGACGATCACATCGACGGTGTTGCCGGGCACCACCTTGACGTTGACCACGCCAGGCGTGTTGTCCTTCGTGTTGACGCGCTTGCCGGCCGGGTCGGCCAGCACCGAGGCGCGCAGCTTGTTGTCGGGGTGCTGGTAGGCGCGGCGCACGCCTTCGTGAACCATGTCTTCCACACCCATCGTTGCGTCGTCCCAGCGCACGTCCATGCCGATTTCCAGGAACACGGTGACGATGCCGGTGTCCTGGCAGATCGGCCGGTGGCCTTCGGCGCACATCCGCGAGTTGATCAGGATCTGCGCGATCGCACCCTTCGCGGCGACGCTCTCTTCGCGCTCATAGGCGGCGGCGAGGCTCTTGATGTAATCGACCGGGTGATAGTACGAGATGTACTGCAAGGCATCGGCAACGGACTGGATGAAGTCCTCCTGCCGGATCGAGACGGATTGGCGGACGGAAATCGGACTTGCGACAGGGCTCACGGCAGGCTTCAGTGCTGGTTGCGGAGCCCATATTCTAGCGATCGGAGCCGGCCGAGTGGCGAATCAGGTCCCGAACACGGGAGCGACGCGCCGCCAAGCGACACGCCGCTCCCCAATCCCGATGGTCCCGATCAGGAGCAACCGCCGCAGCAGTCGCTACCTTCACCGCTATGGGGCGCCGCACTGCTGGCCGGATACCCGGCGGTCGCGAGCGCGTCGATGGCCTGTTGCTGGGTCAGGAGCCCTTCCACGCGGACTTGCTTGTGGTCGACATTGACGGTGACCTGGGCGGTGGGATCCTGGGCCAGGATAGCGGTCGTGATGGCGTCACTGCACTTGTCGCAGGTAATTTCTTCTACATCGAGCAACATGATTCCGGCACTCCTGATACTTGGTGGCATGCCCCGACGGTCTTCGGAGCGCTGGTCGCCAGAGTCGCGGAAATCGGGTCGCGTTGCCTTGACCAGGATCAGGCGTGGCGCAGATGCCCTATCGGTTACCAGCCGCGTCAGAACAGCGTGGCCTGCGGCGGCTCGGGCGCGGAATAGTCCAGTTTTCCATCAACGATCCTGGCCGCCGAGGTGTACGGGTGTTCGTCACTGCGCCCAGGTGCCATCAGGTGAATGACGTCCCAGCCATGGGCCTTGAAATCATCGGAAATCAACCCCCGATGACACTGCCACCAGACCGCTTCGGCGCACATGATCGCCACGCGCTGGTTTGCTGCCAGCTCGGCAAGATGGTCTCTCGCGCGCTGGTAGTCGGCGGTCTGCATGTAATCCGCATAGCCGCGAAAACTGGCGTTGCGCCAGGCGGTATTGCGGGTATGAGGATCCACCTTACGACGGCCTCCCAGCTCGGTCATCGGCAGGTAGACGATTCCGGTCGGCGGCAATTCGCTCGCCATGGTCTCGGCAGAGAATTGCGGGTTTCGGCGCGAGCCGGGAAACCGGCGCACATCGCCCAGCGCGCGGATACCGGCGTCACGCAACATGCCGACGAACACGTCCCAGTCGCGGGTCGAGTGGCCGATGGTCCACAACGTGTGGTTCTGCCCATCCATGCCGACAGGATGCGCTGCCGCCCGTGAAGTGACATTGACGCGGGAATCATTCGGTCGCCGAGCGGCGATGGAACCAGCAACCATGGCCGCCTGGGGCTTCCGGAACGTTTGGCCGCAATCGGCTAAAATGCGCTGTCCCCACGCAGCAAATCCGCCATGTCCCCTGCCTTCGGCACCGAAACCGTGCTGGACGTCCGTCACTGGACGGACGATTACTTCAGCTTCACCACCACCCGCGACAACGGCTTCCGTTTCGACAACGGCCAGTTCGTCATGATCGGTCTGGATATCCCGCAAGCCGACGGCTCGACCAAACCATTGATGCGCGCGTACTCGATCGCCAGCGCGAACTGGGAGGAGCAACTGGAGTTCTTCTCGATCAAGGTCGCCTCCGGCCCGTTGACGTCCCGGTTGCAGCACATCAAGCCGGGCGACACGATCCGGATCGGCCGCAAGCCGACCGGGACACTGCTGATCCACGACCTGCACCCCGGGCGCAACCTGTACCTGCTGGGCACCGGCACCGGCTTCGCGCCATGGCTGTCGGTGATCAAGGACCCGGAAACCTACGAGCGCTTCGATCGGGTCATCCTGACCCACGGTGTCCGGCGTGCCGACGATCTCGCCTATCGCGACTACATCCTCAACGAGTTGCCGCGGCATGACTTTCTCGGCGAGACGATCGCGCAGAAACTCCACTACTACCCGGCGGTCACCCGCGAGAGCTTCCAGTTCGACGGGTGCGACCATCGCGGCCGGATGACCGATTTGATGGCCACGGGGCAAATGATGGAGCACCTCGGCCTGGAGCCGCTCGACCCGGAGCACGACCGGGCAATGATCTGCGGCAGCCCGCAGATGCTGGCCGACTTCCGCGCCCTGCTGGACGGCCGGGGTTTCGTCGCTGCACCCCGCATCGGCGTGCCGGGCCATTACGTGTTCGAGCGGGCCTTCGTGGAGAAGTAGCCGGGAGCCTCAGCGCAACTTGCCCGGAGCTGGCACCGGCAGAGGTGACGGCAGACCCGATGACGGAGTTTGCCGATCTCCCAGCAAGGTCACCAATTCGACCTTCCCCGCCCGTTCCGCGGCGGCCAGGTCCTCGCAGATCTCATCGATATCGCACGACTCGATGTTGCCCTGGCTGACGTCCAAGCATATAGCGCAGTTGCGTCCGTGATGCTTGGCCAGGTACATCGCCGCATCGGTCAGCCGCAAGGCATCCTGCCATTGCCGTTCGCTGGCGCCGGAAAACACAACGCCGCCAAGCGACGCGGTGACACTGATCGCATCGCTGCCGACTTCGACCGGCTCACCAGCGATGGCCAGCAGTATCCGCTGCGCCAGCACGACCATCCCGCCTGCCGGAACACCCGACAAAACCAGCACGAACTCCTCCCCGCCCCAACGCACCAACGCATCCTGCTCGCGCAACCCTGACTGCAGGCGCCGGGTCAGCTCGACCAATACCGCATCGCCGGCGGCATGGCCATGGGTATCGTTGATCGTCTTGAAATGGTCGACATCCAACAACATCAGGCCAATGCCGGAGCGCGCTCCTTGCTCCTGCAAGGCACCGTTGCGACTCGTTGCCACCCGCGCCATCAGCGCGTGGAAATGGCGCCGGTTGAATGCGCCGGTCAGCTCGTCGCGCACCGATTTCTCGGTGAGGGTGGCATTGTCCACGGCGAGTCGTCGATTTGCATGCCGGGTACGCCGCAGCCGCTGCACCAGCAAGAGCGCAGCGAGAATCGACGCGATCGCCACCACGACCCACAGGCGCTGGCGCCAATTGCGCGCGGCGACGGCGGCCTTGCGCAGTTCGGCCTGCGCGGAGAGGCGCTGGATTTCACTGCTCTTGCGTTCCTGGTCGTACTTGACCTGCAACTCCAGAACCGCTTTTTCGCGCTCCTGGAGGGTCAGCTTGTCGTTGGCCGCCTGCGCTTCATGCACGGCCTGCAGAGCCTCCTTGTAATGCCCTGCCTGCTCCAGGATCCGCACCAGTTCATCGGAGATCACGATCTCGTAGACGATATTGCCCTGGCGTCTGGCCAACGCCACCGATTGCTCCAGCGTGTGGACCCCTGCTTCCACATCGCCCAGGCCGCTCATCGCGATGCCCTGGTTGGCCATCGCCACGGCAAGGCCGTTATCGTTGCCCGTCTTCACGGCGAGGGCTGCGGCGCGACTCGCATACGCCAGCGCCTGTGCGTAGCCACCGGGTTTCAGGTAATGGTCGGCAAGGTTGGAAAGAATGGTGACTTCGGCGTCACTCAGCCCCTCGTGAGCCTGCGTGATCGCCAGGGCTTTCGTGAGCGCCTCGAGTTGCTTGTCGCCTTGCCCGGCCTTGGCGTAGGCATGGCTCCGGGTGATGTGCAACGCGGCAATGGCATGGACGAAACCGATCGACTCGGCGATGGCCAAGGCTTCTTCAGTGAACGCAAGCGCCTGGACCTCGTTACCCAGAATCGCGTTCATTCGCGCAAGCCGGTTCAACAACTCGACCCGGTCCGCGGTGTTTCCCAGCGATTGGGCCAAATGCAGCGCGTCGAACGAACCGGAGATCGAAGCGGTCAGATTTCCGATCATCTCCTGGAACCTGACCTTTGCCCTGAGCATTTCCAGGTGCAATTGCGGGTTCGAGCCGACCAGCGGTTCCGCCTCGATGAGCAAGTCCCCTGCCAGCTCGTAGTCCAGGCGCTGCATCGCGTCACCGGCGCGCAGAACCAGCAACCGGGCGCGGCAACCGGCACAGTCGCCGCGCTTGCTGATTTTCTCGGCCGCGACCAATGCATCCCGCATCGACTCCGCGTCACGGCCGCTCAGGGACAATCCGGCAATCGCCGCCCAGTATCGGCTATTCATATCCGTTGACAGACGGCCACCCTGTCGCGCGTGCGCTGCACGCAAACGCGCAATGGCGCGCATCGGAGACTCGTAGCCATGCAGGCGCTGGTCTTCAAGGACAGTCTCGACCGACTCCCCGGTCGCCGTGGAGATTGGCGCGACCGGGCGATACGCTGGAGCCGCAAAGGCCGTCGCCGTTGCAAACAACATCGCCAGAGGCAGAACCCATTTACTCATGCCTGCGACAACGGCCGGGCGAGGTCGAACATGAGCGACGTGCTCGACGCACTTTCGTTTTTGTGATCAACATCACTAAATTATCGTTGTTCCCATCGCGTCAAAACCTCAGACACTGCCGACCAGACGTTTCTGTTGCTGCCTTCATCGCGGCTGTCAACGCCTTTCCCCGCAGCGCATCCCCCGCCACAATCGACCACCCCGCCCGGCATGGGCCCGTCTTTCCCCCAAGGTCGTCTCCTCAATGTCAGAACTCAGCTCCCGGTTTTCGAACCAGATCGCCCACCTGATCGCCCGCGAAATTGACGCCCGGCCCAGCCAGGTCATCGCTGCGATCGGCTTGCTGGACGACGGTGCGACGGTGCCGTTCATCGCCCGCTACCGCAAAGAGGTAACCGAGGGCCTGGACGACACCCAGTTGCGCAACCTGGAAACCCGGCTGATCTACCTGCGCGAGTTGGAGGATCGTCGGGCGAGCGTGCTGGCCAGCATTGATGAACAAGGCAAGTTGACCGACGAACTGCGCGCCGACATCGAGGCCGCCGACAGCAAGTCGCGCCTTGAGGACCTGTACCTGCCCTACAAGACCAAGCGCCGGACCCGCGCCCAGATTGCACGCGAGGCCGGTCTGGAGCCACTCGCGGACGGACTGCTGGCCAACCCCAGCCAGGAGCCCGAGGTAGTCGCGGCCGACTTCGTGGACGGCGAAAAGGGCATTGCCGATACGAAGGCGGCGCTGGAAGGCGCACGCGCGATATTGATGGAGCGCTGGGGGGAGGACGCCGCGCTGGTCGGGGAGCTGCGTAGCTGGCTCACGGAGGTTGGCGTCATCCGCGCCCGGGTGATCGAGGGCAAGGAAAACGACGGCGCTAAATACCGCGATTACTTTGATCACGCCGAATCATTGGCGAAAATCCCCTCGCACCGGCTACTGGCGCTGTTTCGCGCCCGTCGCGAAGAGGTCATCCAGCTTGAACTGGACCCGGGCACGAACGCCGAGACGGGCCACGCCCAGGCCATCGCCCGGGTGGCACACCATGCCGGCATCCGCGACCAGGGCCGGCCAGCGGACGCGTGGCTGCACAACGCCTGCCGCCTAGCCTGGAAGGCCAAACTCCACCTGCACCTGATGCTGGACCTGTTCGGCCAGGCGCGGGAGAAGGCCGAGGCCGAGGCGATCGCGGTGTTCGGGGACAATCTCAAGGACCTGCTGCTGGCGGCTCCCGCCGGGCCGAAGGCCGTGCTCGGGCTGGATCCTGGTCTGCGCACCGGGGTCAAGGTCGCGGTCGTGGATGCGACCGGCAAGCTGGTCGCGACCGACACGATATTCCCGCACCAGCCGCGCAACCAGTGGGACGGCTCGTTGCATGTGTTGCGGGCCCTGTGCGCCAAGCACGGCGTGCAGTTGATTGCGATCGGCAACGGAACCGCCTCGCGCGAGACCGACAAGCTGGCCGGCGATCTGATCAAGTTGGCACCCGAGCTGAAGATGCAGAAAATGGTCGTCAGCGAGGCTGGTGCATCGGTGTATTCGGCGTCGGAATTCGCGGCCAAGGAGTTTCCCGGACTGGACGTGTCGCTGCGCGGCGCGGTGTCGATCGCCCGCCGGCTGCAGGATCCGCTGGCCGAGCTGGTCAAGATCGAGCCCAAGGCCATTGGTGTCGGCCAGTACCAGCACGACGTGGACGGCTACCGGCTCGCACGCGCGCTGGATGCGCGGGTCGAGGATTGCGTGAACGCCGTGGGTGTCGACGTGAATACCGCCTCGGCCGCTTTGCTGGCCCGGGTGTCGGGACTGGGTGCGACCGTGGCTGAGAACATCGTGGTCTACCGCGACCAGAACGGCGCGTTCGACAGCCGCAAGCAGCTGATGAAGGTGCCGCGACTGGGCGAGAAGACCTTCGAGCAGTGCGCCGGCTTCCTGCGCGTGGCCAATGGCGACCAGCCACTGGATGGCTCATCGGTGCATCCAGAGGCGTATCCGGTGGTACAGCGGATCGTCAAGCAATGCGGGCGCGAGGTGAAGCAGTTGATCGGCGATGCGTCGTTCCTGCGCAGCTTGCACGCCGAGCAATACACCGACGACAAATTCGGCTTGCCGACCGTGCGCGACATCCTCAAGGAGCTGGAAAAGCCCGGTCGCGACCCACGGCCCGAGTTCAAGGCCGCGCGATTTGCCGACGGCATCGAGCAACTCAAGGACCTCAAGGTCGGGATGATCCTGGAAGGCGTGGTCAGCAACGTCGCGGCGTTTGGCGCGTTCGTCGATATCGGCGTCCATCAGGACGGGCTGGTGCACATTTCGGCGCTGGCCAACCGCTACGTCAAGGACCCGCGCGAGGTGGTCAAGGCCGGCGACGTGATCAAGGTGCGGGTGCTGGAAGTCGATATCCCACGCAAGCGGGTCGCGTTGACCTGCCGCCTGGAGGACGCGTCCCCACCGGCGCCGCAGCACCAGGACCGCCAACCTCGGGACCGCCAGCCTCGCAACGTTCCGGTCAAGCCACACCGGTCCAGCCCGGCCAAGCCGGCGTCTGCACCGCCGGCCAACAACGCACTGGCCGCCGCCTTCGCTCGCGCCAAGGACAGCCGCTGAGCACGACGGTGGTGCGCCCGTGGCTTTTGCCATGGGTGGCAGCCGGCGGCATGCGTTAGGCTTCGGGTTCCCACTGACGAGGTTATGTCCGATGAAGCATCCACTTGCGCTGGCGTTGGCCATAGCGCTGACCGCCAGCTTGTCCGCCTGCGCACAATCTGAAGCTGCCAAGGGCGACGCCGCCCAGTCCGAATCCAAGGCCGATACCGCCGTGACCGACGCCAGCAACCCGTTCTTCACCGAAAGCGATTTGCCGCTGCACTACCCGCGCTTCGACAAGATCGATGACGCCGACTTCGGCCCCGGTTTCGATCGCGGCATGGCCGAGCATCTCAAGCAGATCGAGGCGATCGCCAGCAATAACGAAGCGCCCACGTTCGACAACACCATCATCGCGCTGGAGAAATCCGGCGACATCCTGCAGCGCACCGCGACCGCATTCTTCAGCCTGGTCGGTGTCGACACCAACGATGCACGCAAGGCGATCCAGGCCGAGTACGCGCCCAAGCTGTCGGCGCATCGCGACGCCATTTCGCTGAACCCCGAGCTGTTTGCCCGTGTCCAGAAGCTGTACGAAACCCGCGACAGCTTGGGCCTGGAGCCCGAGGGTGTGCGCCTGATCGAGCGTTATCACACCGATTTCGTCCGCGCCGGCGCCGAGTTGTCCGATGCCGACAAGACCCGCCTGAAGGAGATCAACTCCGAGTTGGCCGTGTTCGGCACCCAGTTCAACCAGAACGTGCTGGCCGAGGTGAATGACTCCGCCGTCGTTGTCGACAGCAAGGACAAACTCGCCGGGCTGACCGACGAGCAGATCGCCGCCGCCGCGGCTGCCGCCAAGGGTCGTGACCTGGAGGGCAAGTACCTCGTCGCCCTGCTCAACACCACGGGCCAGCCGCCGCTGGCACAGTTGGAAAACCGTGAGCTGCGCGAGCGCATTTTCAAGGCCTCGGTCGCACGTGGCAGCCGTGGCAACGAGTTCGACAACACCGGCATCGTCTCCAATGTCCTGAAGTTGCGCGCCGAGAAAGCGACGATGATGGGCTACCCCAATTACGCCGCTTACGTGCTGGCCGACGAGACCGCCAAGACCACCGAAGCGGTGAACGACATGCTTGGCAAGCTGGCACCAGCTGCGGTGGCCAACGCCAAGCGCGAAGGTGCTGCCATCCAGGCGATGATCGACAAGGAACAGACCGCCAAGGGCGAGCCGACCTTTGAGCTGCAGCCGTGGGATTGGGCGTACTACACCGAGAAGGTGCGCCAGGAGAAGTTCAACTTCGACGAGTCCCAGCTGAAGCCGTACTTCGAGATGAAGAACGTGCTCGAAAACGGCGTCTTCTATGCTGCCGGCGAGCTTTACGGACTGACCTTCAAGCAGCGCACCGACCTGCCGGTCTACAACCCGGATGTACTCGTGTACGACGTGTTCGAAGCTGACGGAACCCAGTTGGCGATCTTCCTGGCGGACATGTATGCACGCGACACCAAGCGTGGTGGTGCGTGGATGAACTCCTATGTCGACCAGTCCGAGCTGACCGGCGACCTGCCGGTGGTCGCCAACCACCTCAACATCACCAAGCCGATCAACGGTCCGACCCTGTTGACGTGGGATGAAGTCACCACCACGTTCCACGAGTTCGGCCACGCGCTGCATGGCATGTTCTCCGACGTGAAGTACCCGTACTTCAGCGGCACCAGCGTGCCGCGTGACTTTGTCGAGTTCCCGTCCCAGGTCAACGAGATGTGGTCCGACTGGCCGTCGGTGCTGGCCAACTACGCCAAGCACTACGAAACCGGTGAGGCGATGCCGCAGGAACTGCTGGACAAGGTGCTGGCGACCTCGAAGTTCAACCAGGGTTTCGCCACCACCGAGTATCTGGGTGCGGCAATGCTTGACCAGAGCTGGCATCAGATCGGTGCGGACAAGATCCCCGAGGCCGATGGCGTGATGGCGTTCGAAGCCGCTGCCCTGAAAGCCAACGGCACCGACTACGCGCCGGTTCCGCCGCGCTACAAGACCCCGTACTTCAGTCACATCATGGGGGGTTACGCCGCCGGCTATTACGCCTATATCTGGTCGGAAGTGCTGGACGCCAACACCGTGGAATACATCAAGAGCAACGGTGGCCTGACTCGCGAGAACGGCGACCATTTCCGCGAAACCCTGCTCTCGCAGGGTGGCAGCAAGGACGCGCTGCAGTTGTTCCGCGACTTCGTCGGCCATGAGCCGCAGATCCAGTCGCTGCTGGTACGTCGCGGCCTGGACGGCCCGGTATCGGATGACGCCGTGGTGCCAGACACACCGAAGCAGTAACGATCCGCTTGCATGACCAAGGCCGCCCGGCGCAATCCGGGCGGCTTTTTTTGTGATCGCAAAGGCTTAACGCGGGGCGCCGTCCTGGAACAACTGGCGGTATTGCGGTGCGACATGGGGCAGCAATACAGTCGCCGGTATCTCCACCGTCTGCACGCCGTCGGAATACGGCCCCACCTGATAGGGCGGGAAGACAAAACGCAGCGCAACCAGCTTGCCATCGGGACCGGCAACCGGTTCGAAATGCGCGAAATTCTCCGGATCCGCGGTGGTACCTTCATCGATCATCCCGCCTGCACTGCGCACCAGCTCGGCCCTTTGGCCAGACGGCAGCTCATCGGCATCGGCCCGTTGTGACAAGGCGGCATGCAGCTGTTCGCGCACTTGTCGGGAAACCGCCTGCCAACCTTCGGCGTCCGGAATCAACCGTGCCGCCGTCAGTCGCTCAGCCTGGTCGGGCAACCACACGAATCGCTCCAGCAACGGCACACCGTGGGCGCCACCGGTATAACTGCTGCCATCCGCGGCGTAGGCAACCAATCCGGGACTGTCCAGCACCTCGGTAAAACCGAGCGACAGATCGTAGATCGCACTGCTGTCCTGGGGACGCGACGCCACCGCCTGCAGCAACTGCGTGCGGGCCGCCTCCGCGTAAGCCTTGAGCAGTGCCGCCAGCTCGGGGTAATTACCGGCCGACGACGGATAGCTGATACCGATGATGTAGTCCCCGGTCGACTCCATCACGTCCTCAAGCGCCACGTCTGCCGCCGGCGCGCCCACCGCGGGTGTCGAGGCGATGTCCGGACCCGCCGTGGGATCCGTCACTCCGGTTGGCGATTGCGGCGAACGCTCGCAGGCCACGAGCGAGGCCAGCAACGCGACCGCGAAAACACCATTGATCCTGATTTGTCGCATGAAGTTGGCCCCTCCTGATTGGACGGAACCTTAACGCCATTCATGTGACGCCCGGATGCAGACGGGATAAAGCGAACGTATCGTTACCAGTCAGTGCGTTGCGGCAGCAGTCCGTGCAGTTCGGCATCGGTGAGGTTGCGCCATTGGCCGGTTTTCATCCGCCCCAGCTTGACGTTGCCGATGCGCACGCGGATCAACTGCTTGACCCGGAACTTGAAGTACGCCGCCATCAGCCGGATCTGCCGGTTCAAGCCCTGTACCAGCACGATTCGGAAGCCGAACCGGCCCAGCTTGCTGGTCTTGCAGGGCAACGTCGTTTGACCGTGGATCGGCACGCCCTTGGCCATGGCGCGCAGGAATTCGGCGGTCACCTCATGGTTGACCGCGACCAGGTATTCCTTCTCAAGCTTGTTTTCGGCGCGCAGGATCTCGTTGACGATATCGCCATTGCTGGTCAACAGGATCAGGCCCTCGGAATCCTTGTCGAGACGACCAATCGGGAAAACCCGGCGTTCGTGGCCAACGAAGTCCACGATATTGCCGTCCACTGCGGATTCGGTCGTACAGGTGATGCCAACGGGCTTGTTGAGCAGGAGATAAACGTGCTTTCGCTGCCCCTTGGGGACCGCGCGGACGCGCAGCGCCTGGCCGTCGACCCTGACTTCGTCACCCTCGCCCACCTCGGAGCCAACCCTGCCGCGCAATCCGTTGACCGTGACCCGCCCTTCGGCGATCAGGCGATCAGCTTCGCGGCGCGAGCAGAAACCGCTCTCGCTGATGTGTTTGTTCAGACGCATGGTGGGTTGCACAGGGTTTGGCGGCCGGCCAGTCTACGCCAACAGCAGGCGGTACTCGGGGTGGCGTTTGACCCACGCGGCGGCGTAGGCGCAGTCCGGACGTACCTTCAGGCCCTCGCTGCGGGCGTGTTCGAACGCCTTCAAGGTCAGTTTTCCGGCGATGCCCCGCCCGCCTATCGCCTCGGGTACGCCGGTGTGGGTGAGCACCATCAAGTCGTCGCGGCGCTGGTAGTCGAGCACCCCATCGACGCCATCAACGGTGGTGACAAAGCGTGAACCGGCGACGTCATGGCGAACCACCACCGTCGGCATATCGGGACTGGGACTGGAAACGGACATGTCTGTGCTACCCACTGGATGAAAATGCTCCGGCATGCGTCAACGGTTGTCGCGTTTGCCCTGATTGTGTCGATCATGCGTGCTGACGCTGCCCTGGATGGCGGACATCCGACTCTCGCCCGCGTGCAGCTCTTCGGCGCGGTCCGCGGCGGCGGGTGACTGGAAACCCACGCCTGGCTGATGTTCGTGCTCCGGGTCCAGCGCCTGCCACGGCTGTGGCTCGCGGTCGCGTGCCTGTTTGGCCTCAAGCAGTTCGCGGGTATTGGCAAGCGCCCGTTCGGGAGTGATCCGGCGTCGCTTGGCGCTTTTCTTTGCTGTCGCTGTTTTGGCTGGCAATTTCTTCGCCACGGCCTTCCTGGCCACTGGCTTCTTCGCGGCGGTCTTTTTCGTGGCCGTCTTTTTCGTGGCCGTCTTTTTCGTGGCCGTCTTTTTCGTGGTTGTCTTCTTCGCGGCTGTTTTCTTCGTCGGCATTTTCTTCACCGCAGCCTTCTTCACCGCAGCCTTCTTCACTGCCGCCTTCTTCACTGCCACCTTCTTCACTGCTGCTTTCTTCACAGCCGGTTTCTTCGGAGCGGCTTTTTTCACGGCCGCTTTTTTCACGGCTGCCTTCTTTGCAGCCGGTTTCTTTACCGCGGTCTTCTTCGTTGCCACCTTGCTAGTGGCCTTTCGCGCTGAGGTCGTGGCCATACAGTCCTCCATCGAGATAGTCGAGGGGCGCGCCAACGAAGGTTCCGGTGCGCGCCGTCACGTCACGCTGTGATGTGACGGCTGATCGATACCATGGATTGTATTTATACGGAGTGAGCATCGACCGCCGACGGCAACGCCGGCACCTTCACGGCCGAGTGTGACGCAGAAGGTCATTTCACCGTGTCACACATCACTGGATCCTCCTGACCGCGCTGATGGCATGGAACCTGCGTTTCTCTTGGGTACAAGGTTCCGATCACCGGAAACCTGATGCGGCCACTTCACGGAGATAGCCATGGATGTCCTGAGCCCCGCCACGAGTGCTGCCTGCAGCGACGATGCACTGGTCGCCCGGCTCTACGAACTGGGCGACAACGACGACAGCGGTGAACTCGCCCGCGTCGACGCGCTGGTTTACGAGCGCCTGTTGCAGACCTATGGCAATGACGGCGAGGCCACTGCCGGCTGAGGCATCAACCGAACGACGGGCTCATCAGTCGCTCGAGAAAGTAAGGGCCGATTCGCGGCTCCATGAACAGCATGAACAACACGCCGTAGATCGCGCCGGACAAATGCGCGCTGTGGTTGGTGCGGCCGCCACCCTGGCGATCCATCCAGTACGAATAGCCGACGAAGAACACGCCGTAGACAATGGCGGGCACCGGCAGGAAAAACACGAAGATCAGCGACCACGGCTGCACCAGGATGAAGGCGAACAACACCGCCGATACCGCGCCCGAGGCCCCCAGGCTGCGATAGTGCGCGTCGTTGCGGTGCTGCAGGTAGGTCGGCAGGATCGCAATCACGATCGCCGACAGATAAAACAGCAGGAAGCCCAGTGGGCCGATCATCTCGACGATCAAACGCTCGGTCGCCCGCCCAAAAAAGAACAGGGTGATCATGTTGAACAGCAGGTGCTGCCAGTCCGCGTGGATGAAGCCGTGGGTCAGCAGCCGGTCGTACTGCTTCTGGCGATCAATCGCCGGCGGCCACAGGATCAGGCGATCAAGCAGGCGCGGACGGTCAAACGCCAGCCAGGAAACCAGCACGGTTACTGCGATCAGGATGAGGGTCAGCATGGGTCAGGCAATCCTGCTTGAGTCTTTTTGGCGAAGGGGCAAGGCTAACCGACTCGCCACGGTCGCGGGGTAACATTGACCGATCCAAGACACGAAGCCTGCCGATGACCCGCTCCCGCGAACTCCGTCCCGCCCTGTTTTGCCTGCTGTTGGCCGCCGCCCTTCCTGCCTTCGCCCAGCAAACATCTTTGACCACCGCGCAGTTGACCACGGTGTCCGAACGCAGCGGCTTCATCCAGACCGGACGCTATGCGGAGGTGCTGGAACTGTGCGATGCGTTCGCCGCGCAGTATCCGGAGGCCGTGCGCTGCGAGACCTTCGGCACCACGCCGGAAGGTCGGCCGATGAAGCTGCTGGTGGTGTCGCAGAGCGGCGCGTTCTCCGCCGAGGCGGCGCGCGACCAGAGCCTGCCCGTGACCTTGATCCAGGGCGGCATCCACGCCGGCGAGATCGATGGCAAGGACGCCGGCTTCCTGGCCCTGCGCGAGATGCTCGACGGTGAAATCGCCCCCGGTGTACTGAAGCAGCAGGTGTTCCTGTTCGTGCCGGTGTTCAACGTCGATGGTCATGAGCGATTCGGTGCATGGAACCGCCCCAACCAACGCGGGCCCGAGCAGATGGGCTGGCGCACCACCGCGCAGAACTACAACCTCAATCGCGGCTATGTGAAAGCCGACGCGCCGGAGATGCAGGCGATGCTGGCGTTGATCAACCAGTGGGACCCGCTGGTGTATGTCGACCTGCACGTCACAAACGGCGCGAAGTTCCAGCACGACGTGTCGATCCAGGTGGAGCCGGTCAACAGTGGCGACCAGGCACTGCGCAAGGCCGGCAGTGCGCTGCGCCAGGGCACCATCGATTATCTCGCCGACCATGGCGCAATGCCGCTGCCGTTCTATCCCTCGTTCGTGGAAGAAGACAACCCGGCCTCCGGCTTTGTCGACGGCGTTGCCACCCCGAGGTTCTCGCAGGGTTACATGCGCCTGCGCAACCGTCTCGGGATGCTGGTCGAGACCCACTCCTGGAAGGACTATCCGCACCGGGTAAAGACCACCCATGACGCGATCATCGCGGTGCTGCAACAGGTCGCCCAACACGGCGGGCAGTGGCAACAGTTGGCCAGCGCCGCCGACACACGCGCGCTTGCGCTGGCTGGTGATCCGGTACCGCTCACCTTCGATGCCACCGCCAACTGCCACACCATCAATTTCGAGGGTTACGCCTTTACCCGCACGCCGTCGGAGATCTCCGGGGCGACCATGACCCGCTACGACGAGAACCAGCCGGAGACCTGGAAAGTCCCGTTATGCGACGAGCTCCGTCCCGCACTGGTGGTCAATGCGCCCAAGGGGGGCTACCTGGTACCGGCCGCCCATGCCGGCTGGGTCGCCAAACGGCTCGACCGGCACGACATCGACTACCGCCGGCTTGAACAAGGCTTGCCGAATGCGAAAGTCGAAACCTTCCGCGCACAGGCGACCAAGTTCGGTGAGTCATCCTATGAAGGCCATCAGCGTCTTGACCTCGAGGGGCAATGGCAGCCGGAGACGCGCGATGTCAACGCCGGTGCCTTGCTGGTGCCCATCACCCAGCCCAAGGCGCGACTGGTGATGCACATCCTGGAGCCGCAGGCGCCGGACTCGCTGGCCGCATGGGGCGAGTTCAACAATGCCTTCGAGCGCAAGGAATACATGGAGCCCTATGTCGCCGAACAGGTCGCCCGCGAGATGCTCGCAGCGGACCCGGAGTTGAAGGCCGTGTTTGAGCAGCGCCTGCGCGAGGATGCCGAGTTCGCCGCCAACCCGCGTGCCCGGCTGGACTTCTTCTACCGCCGCCACTCCTCGTGGGACCAGCGCTACAACCTCTATCCCGTGATGCGCATCGACACCTTGCCCCGGTAACGCCGGGGCCGCCGGCGCGGCCTGGTCAGTCGAACGACCAGGTCACGTCCAGGCCAAGCATCCAGTTGCGTCCGGGTGATGGCTCGTAATAGCGCCCGCCACCGGCGTTGACGATCACCGAACCGATGATGTCCCGGTCGAACAGGTTGTTGACCCGGGCAAAGCCTCGCCAGTCGAAGCCACCCAGTTGGAATCGGCGCTCGGCGGCCAGGGCGAAGCTGGCATAGGCCGGAGCAAATTCGCTGTTGTCGTCATTGACATAGACGCGATCCACGAACTGACCGTCCAGCATGACATCGATGGCCTCCTGCGGACTCCAGCGCAATTCGGCCCAGGCGACATGCCGCGCCAGTCCCGGGATATGCCGTCCGCCCTGGATCAGCAGCTCATCGCGCGCATCACCGGGCGCGCAAGGCGGCGTGGCGCAAACAGCGAAATCACTCAGATAGCGTGCGTCGAGGAATGTGTAGGCCGAGGAAAAATGCCAGCGTGGGGAGATCTCTCCCGACAACGCCAACTCTACCCCGCGACGGCGCGTAAGGCCGGCGTTGTCGTACACGCTGCGTCCGCCCAGGTTGGCCACCACGACCAGCTCGTCCCGGGTACGGCTGACAAACGCGGCAGCGGAATATTGCAGTCGGTCCCGGCGCGCGCGCAGGCCGATCTCGTAGTTGTGGCTACGCGCCGGTGCCAGGGTATCGTTCAAGCCGCTCAACCCGTCACTGCGGTATGCCAACTCCGAATAGGTTGGCGTCTCGAAGCCGCCACCGGCATTGGCGTACAGGCTCATCCACGGGGTGGCGCGATAGAGCACACCGGCGACGGGTGAAGTCCGCGAGTAGGACAACGCGCCGCTGTCATCGGGGTTGATGTCGGTGATGAAGCGATCGCTTGATCGGAACCGCACCTGGCTGCGGCGCGCGCCCACGTTGATCCGCCAGCGGTCCGCCGGCTCCCAGTTCGCTTGCAGGTAGACGTCGCGTCCGGACACCTGGTTGATCTCGTCACGGCGTAGCGCCCCGATCACACCTAGCTGGTCGCCGGCGAAGTTCTCATAGCCTCGACGGTGCTCCTCGGAAACCTCGTACTCGACCCCCGAGGTCAACGAGAACGGCCGTTCCCATAACTCGGTCGTCCAGCGCCAGCGCGCATCGATGCCGTGATAGTCCCGGTCCAGGTCGATCACGCCACCGTTGTGCAAGGGTGTATTTCGCTGGACCGCGGCAGGGACCGACAACATCTGCCCGGTCGCCCGATTGCCGCCATAGGCGGTCACCGCCAACTCATGGTCCGATGAGATCGGCTGCACCACATGCGCACCAAACTGGCTCTGGCGTACCGACTTGTCGACGTCATAAGCCAGCGCGCCGTCGCTGGCGGCGCGCCGGTCTCCCTGCAACTGCTGCGCGGTCAGACCCTGCGGGTCGTCCGCCTGCAGGTCCAGGCCATTGAACAACACCGTGTAGCGTCCGCCATCACCATACGTCCCCTTCAGCAGCGCCTGGCCGCTACGCCGGCGCGCGGCGCTGTGGTGACGATAGCCTTGATCCTCGACATCGACCAGGTCGACCAGGAAGCTGCCCTGCTCGTCTCGGCCCCAAGGCGTGTGGAACGACAGTGCCGAGCGCCGCAGTCCGTCTTCCCCGGCAACCATGCCTGCGCGTAGCAGCGGGTTCGCCGGTGCGTCTGCGGTGAACAGCGAGATGACACCACCGGACGCGTTGCCATACAGGGCCGAGAAAGGTCCACGCAGCACCTCGATACGTTGCGCCGACTCCAACGGGAAGTGCGACACCTGCCCCTGACCGTCGGGCATCGTGGCCGGAATGCCATCGGTGTACAGGCGTATGCCGCGCACGCCGAAGGCGGCACGCGCACCAAAGCCCCGGATCGATATCTGCAGATCCTGGGCGTAGTTCTGGCGGTCGCGGGCGACCACGCCGGGCACTCGCTGCAAGGTTTCCGACAGGTCGATTTTCGGTTGCGCACGCTGGATCTCATCGGCACTGATGACGTCGATCGCCGCGGGCACCACCAGAGCGTCCACCGGGATGCGGGTGGCGGTGACCACCACAGGAGCCAATTGCGTATCACCCCCCGACGATGGCGGCGGCGAGGATGATTGCGATTGCGCAATCCCCGGCACCAGCAGGAGTGCGAGCCAATGCAGTCGCAGGCGACGCCTGCAAAGTGCCGACGGATAGTACTTGTTGCTCATAAGTCGAATCTCAATGTCGTGGTGCTTTCCAGCAGGCATCCGCCAAGGGTATCTGATCCACCCGGGCCGCCAGTACGCACAGCGCCACCGCGGTTAATGGCTATGGCAACAGGAAGCCGGTCAGCGCCTGGTTGAAGGTATCGGGGGACTCCAGGTTGCAGATATGGCGCCCCTCGATTTCGGCGTAGCGGCCATCGGCAACCCGGTGGGCGATGGCCTGCAGGTCGGCCGGCGTGGTCACCGGATCCTGGTTGCCGGCCAGCGCCAGCACCGGCGTCGCGGCGCCCGCCAGCGTGTCGCGGAAATCGGCGCCGATCAGCGCATGGCAGCAACCGGCGTAGCCCTCTACCGGGATCTGCCGCAAGCGCTCCAGCGTCTGCTCGACCGCCTCCGGTTCGGCTGCGGCGAACGCCGGCGTGAACCAGCGGCTGACCGTGCCTTCGGCGATCGACTCCATGCCGTTCGCCCGAACCTGGTCGATGCGCGCCAGCCAGCCGTCTTCGGTGCCGATCTTGCCGGCGGTGCTGCACAGCACCAGCCGATCGAGCCGTTCCGGGGCGTTGACCGCCAGCCATTGCCCGACCAGCCCGCCGATCGACAGGCCGCAGTAATGGGTGCGCTCGATGCCCAGCGCATCGAGCAGCCCGAGCACGTCGCGGCCGAGGTCGTCGATCGAATACGGCGCGGGCGGGACGGCCGAACGGCCGTGGCCGCGACGGTCGTAGCGCAGGATGCGGAAATGCTCGCCCAGCGCCTCGATCTGCCGGTCCCACATCGTCAGGTCGGTGCCCAGCGAATTGCAGAACGTCAGCCACGGGCCGTCGGCGCGGCCGTCGACGCGGTAATGCAGACGGACGCCGTTGACGGTGGCGAAGGTTTCGATGTGTTTCACCGGCCTTCTCACACCCGCTCGATGGCCAGGGCGATGCCCTGCCCGACGCCGATGCACATCGTCGCCAGGCCGCGCTTGCCGCCGCTGGCTTCCAGCTGACGCAGCAGGGTCAGCGCCAGACGCGCGCCGCTCATGCCCAGCGGATGGCCGAGCGCGATCGCGCCGCCGTTGGCGTTGACGTGGGCGGCATCGTCGGCGAGCCCGAACTGTCGCAGGCACGCAAGCCCTTGCGCGGCGAATGCCTCGTTGAGCTCGATCGCATCGAAGTCGTGGATGGTCAGGCCCAGGCGCGCCAGCAGTTTCTGCGTGGCAGGCACCGGGCCGGTGCCCATCACGCCGGGCAGCACGCCGGCGGTGGCCATGCCCAGCACCCGTGCGCGCGGGGTCAGGCCATGGCGCTGCGCCGCCGCGGCCGAGGCCAGCAGCAGCGCCGCGGCACCGTCGTTGATGCCCGAGGCATTGCCGGCGGTGACGGTGCCGGGGCTGGCGAAAATCGCCTTCAGCTTGGCCAGCGCCTCGGCACTGGTGTCGGCGCGCGGATGCTCGTCCTCGTCGACCTGCACGGTCTCGCCGCGCTTGCGGCCGGGCACCGTCACCGGCACCAGCTCGCCGTCGTAGAAGCCGGCCGCCTTGGCTACGGCGTAACGCTGCTGGCTGCGCAGCGCGAACGCATCCTGATCCTCGCGCGAGATGCCGTACTGCATGGCCACGTTCTCGGCGGTCTGGCCCATCGACTCGACGCCATACAGCGCCTCAAGCGCCGGATTGACGAAGCGCCAGCCCATCGTGGTGTCTTCGAGGAGCTGATTGCGGGCGAACGGCGACGCTGCCTTGCCCATCACGAACGGCGCGCGCGACATCGACTCGACACCACCGGCGATCGCCAGTTCCAGCTCGCCACTGGCAATGCCGCGAGCGGCGGTACCCACCGCGTCCAGACCGGAGCCGCACAGGCGATTGAGGGTCACGCCCGGTACGTCGCTCGGAAACCCGGCCAGCAGCAGGCTCATGCGCGCGACGTTGCGGTTGTCCTCACCGGCCTGGTTGGCGCAGCCGAGGAACACGTCGTCGATCAGTGTCGGATCCAGCGCCGGGTTGCGCGCCAGCAATTCTTTCAGCGGCACCGCGCCGAGGTCGTCGGCGCGGATGCCGGCGAGCGCGCCACCGTAGCGGCCGATCGGCGTGCGGATGCCGTCGACGATGAATGCGTCAGTCATCACTCTCCTCCTTCCTGCTTGCCGTGGGCGGCATCGGTGCGGGCCTGCAGCTCGCGCAGCGTCGCCAACACCGAAGCTTCCGGCGGCACGGTTTCGCTCACGTTGTCGGCGAACTGGATCGGCCAGCCGGTGGCTTCGACGATCTGCTCGCGACTGACACCGGGATGGATCGAGACCACGGTCAGCTCGCGCGTCACCGGGTCCGGCTCCATCACGCACAGGTCGGTGACCACGACTTGCGGGCCCTTGCCCGGCAGACCGGCCCGTTGGCGCGCATCACCGCCGTCCATATGACCGACGCTGGTGACGAAGTCGAGCGTGTCGACGAAGGCGCGCTTCGACTGGCGGATGATGATGAACACTTCTTTGGCCGAGCCGGCGATTTCCGGCGCGCCACCGGCGCCGGGCAGGCGCGTCTTCGGGGCGTCGTAGGGGCCGATCACGGTGGTGTTGAGGTTGGCGAAACGGTCGATCTGCGCCGCGCCTAGAAAGCCCACGTCCACCCGCCCGCCCTGCAGCCAGTAGCGGAAAATTTCCGGGGTCGAGACCACGGTGTCGGCGGTCTCGGCCAATTCGCCATCGCCGATGGACAGCGGCAGCACGGTCGGCTTGGCACCGATCGGGCCGGATTCGTAGATCAGGGTGGCGTCCGGGGCATGCGTCAGCCGCGCCAGGTTGGCGGCGGTGGACGGCAGGCCAATGCCGACGAAGCAGACCGCGCCATCGCGCAGGCGGCGGGCGGCAGCGACGGTCATCATTTCATTGGTGGTGTAGGTGCTCATGCGCTCGCCTCCTGTTGGCTTTCGGCATGGACGCGCAGGAAGCCCTCGAAGTCTTCGGTGTCCAGGATGTGGCGCTGGATCCAGGCGGTGAACGCCTCGCGGCTGCGGGCGATCGGATCCCAGGCCAGGTAGAAGCGATTGTCGCGCTCGTAGTAGCCATGCGCATAGGACGGAGTGGCCCCGCGCGGCACGTGGCACACGGCGCTCACCACCCAGCGCGGCAGGATGCAGGCGTTGGCCGGAGCGTCCAGCTTGTCGACGATCTCCTCGACGGTGACGATCACCTTCTTCGCCGCCAGCGCGGCCTCCTTCTGCACGCCAAGGATGCCCCACAGCAGCACGTTGCCCTGGCGGTCGGCCTGCTGGGCGTGGATCACGGTGACATCGGGCCGCACGGCCGGCGTGGTGGCCAGCGTCTCGCCGGTGTACGGGCAATCGATGAACTTGATGCTGTCGTTGACCTTGGGCAGATCCGAGCCGATGTAGCCGCGCAGCACCGCGAACGGCAGCCCGGACGCGCCGGCGACGTAGGCGTTGGCCATGTCGGCATGGCTGTGCTCGCGGATGGCGAGCTTGTGCGGCCAGCCCTTCTCCACCGCATCGCGCAGGCGGTGCAGCGAGCCGACGCCGGGATTGCCGCCCCAGGAAAAGCGCAGCGACGTCGCGCAACCGGCGCCGATCAATTGGTCGTAGATCAGGTCCGGGGTCATGCGCACCAGCGCGAGGTCGCGCTTGCCCTGACGGATGACCTCGTGGCCGGCCGCATGCGGAATCAGGTGGGTGAAGCCTTCCATCGCCACGGTGTCGCCATCGTGGATCAGGCCGGAGACGGCTTCTCGCAGTGAACAGATGTCAGCCATGGATATCCTTCATGTCGCTGTGGAGGGCCGGCTTGCGCTCAACCCTGGTCGCCGCCGCCAACGGGCAGCACGGTTCCGGTGATGTAGGAGGCCTCGTCGGAGGCGAGGAACAGGATCGCCGCGGCCTGCTCGGCCAGTGTGCCGTAGCGCTTCATCAGCGTGCTGTCGGTGGTCTGTTCGACGATGGCCTGGTACCACCGTGCTTCCTGCGCGGTGGGCGATTCTGTGTTGCGCGGCACCTTGCGTAGCGGCGCTTCGGTGCCGCCGGGCGCGACTGCGTTGACGCGCACGCCACGGCCGCCGCACTCGAACGCGAGCGAAGCGGTCAGCGCGTTCACGCCGCCCTTGGCCGCGGCGTATGGCACGCGGTGGATGCTGCGGGTGGCGATGGAGGACACGTTGACGATGGCGCCGGCGCCCTGCTCCAGCATCTGCGGCAGCGCGGCGCGACAGCACCACAGGGTGGGAAACAGCGAACGGCGGATCTCCGCCTCGATCTGCTCTTCACCGTAGTGCTCGAACGGGCGCGCCCAGATGGTGCCGCCGACGTTGTTGACCAGCACATCGATGCGGCCGTACCGGGCGATCGCCAGCGCCATCACCGCCTGCGCGCCGGCCCAGGTTTCCAGGTCGGCGTGGATGCCCTCGCAGTCGGCGCCCAGCGCGCACGCTTCGGCCACCACCTCATCGAGGAAGTCGGCCCGGTCGGCCAGCACCAGGCGGCCGCCCTCACGGGCGATGTCCAGCGCGACCTCGCGGCCAATGCCCTGGGCCGCGCCGGTGACCACCACCGACTTGCCGGTGAAACGGTCGGCGCGGGCCATCACGCAGCCTCCTTCAGGCCCGGCGTGCTGGGCGTGAACTTCTCGTAGTGGAAGCTGGCCGGGGTGACGCCCAGTTCGCCGAGGTGGCGGCGCACCGCATCGACCATCGGCGGCGGCCCGCACAGGTACACGTCGACCTCGCCGCCATGCAGCGCATCGGCCGGCAGGTGGTGGGTGACGAAGCCCTTGCGCGCATGCGTGGACGCCTCGTCCGCGACGATGGTGGCGAACGCGAAGTCGGGCAGGCGCTGCGCATAGGCTTGCAGTTGTTCCACCAGCACCAGATCTTCGTCGCGGGTGACCGCGTAGAGCAGCTGCACCGGCTGGGTGTTGTCCTGCACCGCCAACACTTCCAGCATCGACAGGAACGGCGCCAGCCCGGTGCCGCCAGCGAGCAGCAGCAACGGCCGCTTGACCTCGCGCAGGTAGAAGCTGCCCAGCGGGCCAGTCAACGACACGGTCTGGCCTATGGCCGCTTCAGTGAGGTAGCCGGTCATCAGGCCGCCCGGCACCTGCTTGACCAGGAACGACAGCCGGCGTGCGCCCGGGGCCGAACTGAAGGAGTACGAACGAGTCTGTTCGCTTCCCGGCACGGCGATATTGACGTACTGGCCCGGCAGGAACACCGGCGCCTCGGCGCCGTCGGCGATCTCGAATGCCGCTTCCAGTGCCGCGTCCTGATGCGGGGTGATCGCCACCAGCGTCGCCTCGAACGTCGCCGTGCCGGTCTTGCACGCAGTCGACGGCAACGGCACCGATATCACGCAGTCCGACGACGGCACCATCTGGCAGGTCAGTACCAGGCCCTCGGCGGCCTCGTCCTCGGTCAGCGCGTCCTCGATGTAGTCGTCGCCGAGGTCGTAGCGACCCTGCTCGGCGCGGCACTTGCAGGTGCCGCAGACGCCATCGGAACAGTCCATCGGCAGGTTGATGCGCTGCCGGTAGGCGGCATCCAGCACCGTCTCATTGGCGCGGCAATCGATGAAACGGGTGACGCCGTCCTCGAAACTCAGGGCAATGCGATGACTCATGGATTTACCTCGCAGATGCGGCAGGCGGCCAGCTCAAATTCGGCCGGCTCAAATTCAGCCTGATCAGATGTGATAGATATCGATCAACTGGTGGATGTAGTCGTTCTTCAGCACGACTTTCTTGCGCACGATCAAGGGCTCGCCACCGCTGGTGTCCAGTCCGCTCGTATCCAACGTGTAGAACGAGGTGCCGAAATAGCTGTCGGTGGCCTTGTAGCGGTGGCTGAGCGTGTGCCAGTTGAAGCGCAGGTCGATGCGTTCGCCTTCGCGCGACAGCACTTCGATATTGCTCAGGTTGTGGCCGGTACGCGTCTCCGGCAGGCTCGCGCTGGAACGCTCGGTCTTGATCCGGAACACACGGTCTTCCAGCCCCTCGCGGTTGGGGTAGTAGATCAGCGAGATATCGGTCTGCGGGTTCTCGACCAGGGTGTCGTCGTCGTCCCAGGCCGGCATCCAGAACTCCACCTTGGGCGAATAGCACTGCAGCCAGGCGTCGAAGTCGCGGTCGTCCAGCAGGCGTGCCTCGCGGTACAGGAATGCGGCGATCTGCTCATGCGTCAGGCTCATGCCGACACCTCCGCATCGCCCTGCTCCGCGGCCAGCGCGCGCGCCATCACTTGCGACCAGTAGCCATGCTGCTTCAGGTAAAGACCTTCATCCTCGGGATGGGTGCCGCTGATCAGCGGCTTCAGGCCCATGGCCGTGGCGTTGTCGTCGGCACCGTCGATCCAGTGGCCGTCGGCGCCGCGGCTTAGGTCGTTCCATGGCGCGGCAATGCCCTGATAGCCCTGCTGGCAGGCGCGGAACTCTTCCAGGTCGTCGGGCGTGCCCATGCCACTGACGTTGAAGAAGTCCTCGTATTGGCGGATGCGCAGCGCACGCATGTCCGCGCTCTCGCCCTTGGGCGCGAAGCAGTAGATGGTGACCTCGGTCTTGTCGACCGCGATCGGGCGCACCACCCGGATCTGGGTGGAAAACTGGTCCATCAGGTAGACGTTCGGGTACACGCACAGGTTGCGGGTCTGGTTGACGATGAAGTCGGCCTTGTCCTGCCCCAGCTTCGCGGCCAGCGCCTCGCGATGCGCATACACCGGCCGGACTTCCGGATTCAGCAGTTGCGTCCACAGCAGCAGGTGGCCGTGCTCGAAGCCGTACACGCCACCGACCGCCTTGGACCAGCTGTTGGCGTCCACGGCCTGGGTGCCGCCTTCCTCGTAGTTGCGCCGGCCCATGGTGGCGGCGTAGTTCCAGTGCACCGAACTGACGTGGTAACCGTCGGCGCCGTTCTCGATCTGCAGCTTCCAGTTGCCGTCGTAGGTGTAGCTGGAGCTGCCGCGAAGCACCTCGAGCCCGTCCGGCGCCTGATCCACGATCTGGTCGATGATCACCTTGGTTTCGCCCAAGTGCTCTTCCAGCGGCAGCACCGCGGCGTTGAGGCTGCCGAACAGGAAGCCGCGGTACGAGGCGAACTTCGCCACCTTTTTCAGGTCGTGCGAACCGTCGGTGTTGAAGCCCGGCGGATAGGCGCCGGTCTTGGCGTCCTTGGCTTTGAGCAGCTTGCCGCTGTTGCTGAAGGTCCAGCCGTGGAACGGACAGGTGAAGCTGCCCTTGTTGCCGCGGTTGCGGCGGCACAACATCGCGCCGCGGTGCGCACAGGCGTTGATCAGCGCGTGCAGCTCGCCTTGCTTGTCGCGGGTGATCACCACCGGCTGGCGACCGATGTTGGTGCTGAAGTAGTCGTTGTTCTCCGGGATCTGGCTTTCATGGGCCAGATACACCCAGTTGCCCTCGAAGATGTGGCGCATCTCCAGGTCGAACAGCGCTTCGTCGGTGAAGATGTCGCGGCGGGCGCGGTACACGCCACTGTCGGCGTCTTCGACCAGGGCGGCGTCGATCAACCGGGAAACGCGGGGGGAATTCTCGATGACGGCGGACATGGCGAGCTCCTGCACGTGAGCGACGTGCGTGGCGTGTGCGGCGCCACGCGAGACGACTCGCGGGTACCGGACTGGACAAGACCCCGGCAGCATCTGCCGGGCTTCAAGGGCTGGCTTGAAAGATCAGGCGGCGGCGCGTTTGCGCTCGACCACGCTATCGGGCACGGACCCGGTCTTGGGCACGAGCACGAAGTCGAACTCGATCTCGGCAAACGGGCCTTCCAGCCCCCGCGCCTTGATCGCGTCGGCGTCGTCCACCTGCTTGATCGCCGGCACCAGGTCGTCGCGGGTGGCGAAGGCGAAATCGTCGTGCAGGTACTCGTCGCCGTCGATGTTGATCTGCGTGGTCAGGTGACGGCAGCCATCGGCATTGATGAAGAAGTGGATGTGCGCCGGGCGCTGGCCGTGGCGGCCGACTGCGTCGAGCAGGTTCTGGGTCGGGCCGCCGGGCGGGCAACCGTAACCGGCCGGAACGACGCTGCGGAACTCGTAGTTGCCGTCGGCATCGGTGCGGATCGTGCGGCGCAGGTTGAACGCGCTCTGGGTCGAGTCGAAGAACGAGTACATGCCCTTGGTGTTGCAGTGCCAGACCTCGACGGTCGCACCCGGCAGCGCCTTGCCGCCCGCGTCGCGCACCTGGCCGTGCATGACCAGCAGTTGGCCATCCGGATCCGGGTCGGTATCCAGGCGGGCCTTGCCTTCGCTCACCGGCGCGCCGGCCACGTACAACGGACCCTCGATGGTGCGCGGGGTCACACCGGCGATGCCGGCGGCGGCATCGGCCGCGTCCATGCGCATGTCAAGGTATTTCTCGAAGCCGAACCCGGCGGCGGCCAGGCCGGCTTCACCGGCGGCACCGAGCTCGTTGATGTAGTTCACCGCGGTCCAGAACTCGCCCGGGGTGACGTCGAAATCTTCGATGGTACGGAACAGGTCGCCCAGCACGCGGTGCAGGATCTGCTTGGTGCGCAGGTTGCCTTGGGACGTTTTTCCTTCAGCCGACTTCAGACCGCTGCAGGTCTCGAGGAAATCCCGCAGCTCGGCGGTGTCGATGAGTTTGACCGTCATGGTGTTGCCCTCTTTCGGTTCGTCTTGCTGGGGTTGTGGCGAGTAGCTGGGGGTGATGCGATGACCGATTCAGCGGTCGTCGTCACGGATCGCGGACGGGTGACGGCACAACGGCATCACCTCGATCTGCATGTAGGGGTACAGCGGCAGCGCCATCAGCAGCTCGTGCAGCTCGGCGTTGCTGTCGACGTCGAAGATGCTGACGTTCGAGTACTGGCCGACGACGCGCCAGATGTGGCGCCACTTGCCGCTTTTCTGGAGTTGCTGGGACAGCGCCTTCTCGTCGGCCTTGAGCGTGGCGACGGTGTCTGCGGGAAGGTCGCGCGGGATGCGCACGTCCATGCGGACATGAAAAAGCATGGTCAGGCTCCTTGGGATGAGGTGGTGGAAACAGGTGCGATCGCGGCGGGGACGCTGAGCGTGCGGCGTACCGCGTCGCGGCGGAAGAACTGCACCCGCTCCTCGTCCAGGTCGATGCCCAGGCCCGGACCGGTCGGAACGGTGAGCTGGAAGTCGCTGTAATCCAGCGGCTGGACAAGGATCTCCTCGGTCAGCAGCAACGGCCCGAACAGCTCGGTGCCCCACTGCAGGTTCGGGAAGGTGCTGAAGACATGCGCCGCGGAAACGGTGCCAACCGATCCCTCCAGCATCGTGCCGCCATACAGCTCGATGCCGGCGGCATCGGCAATCGCGCCAATCTGCTGCGCGGCGAACAAGCCGCCGGCCTGCTCGGTCTTGATCGCGAACACATCGGCCGCGCCGGCACGCGCCAGCTCGTAGGCGCTCTGCGGGGTGCCGACCGACTCGTCGGCCATCAGCGGGATCGGGAAGCGACGGGCCAGCCGCGCCAGGGAAGCAGCGGTCGCCGTCGGTTGCTCGACCAGATCGCAGCCGACATCGGCCAGCGCCGGCAATCCACGCGCGGCGGCGGTCTCGCTCCAGGCCATGTTGACGTCGACGCGGACGCTGGCACGGTCGCCAACCGCACGCTTGATCGCGGCCACGTGGGCGACGTCGTCGGCCACCGCACGCATGCCGATCTTCAGCTTGAACACGTCATGGCGGCGAAGCGCCAACATCTGCTCGGCCTCGGCGATGTCGAGTGCGGTATCGCCCGAAGCGAGCGTCCACGCCACCGGCAGGCGATCGCGCACGCGGCCACCGAACAGTTCCGACAGCGGTATGCCCAGCCGGCGGGTGTGGGCATCCAGCAACGCGGTCTCGACGGCGCACTTGGCGAAATGGTTGCCCTTCACGTGCTTGCCGATCTTCGCCATCAGCAGACGCACCTGCGACAGGTCGGCGTCCTTCAGCAGTGGCGCGATGTAGGTATCGATGGCGAGCTTCATGCTTTCCGGGCTTTCCGGCCCGTACGACATGCCGCCGATGGTGGTGCCCTCGCCGATGCCGACGCTGCCGTCGGTGGCGTGGATCCGAACCAGCATCAGGGTCTGGGCATGCATGGTCGCGACTGACATCCTATGCGGCCGGATGGTCGGGATATCCAGCAGGAGGGTCTCGACGCGCTCGACGCGAACGGTGGGCTGACGGGGATGGCTGATATTTGGCATGCCCCGATTCTTCGACCCTGCCGCGTGGCAAGTCCAAGACTATTACAGTCTTATTTCATACCCAAAAGGTATGATCTAACTGCATAACGCCCGAATGCAGCGTTTATTGCGCTGCAACATCCGCCCCATACCCCAGTCGAAGGTAAAGCTGAATGGAGCTCCGGCAGCTACGTTATTTTGTCGCGGTCGCCCAAACGCGCAACTTCACCCGGGCGGCCGAGCAGCTGCATATCGCCCAGCCACCGCTCAGCCGCCAGATCAGGCAGTTGGAGGACGAGTTGGGCGTGCAGCTGCTGCTGCGCAACAGCCGGCCGTTGCGGCTGACCGACGCCGGCCGGGTGTTCCGCGAGCAGGCCCTGCAGATCCTGGCGCGGGTGGAACAGATGAAAACCGCGACCCAGCGCACCGGCCGCAACGAGCGCGGCGTGCTCTCGATCGGCTTCGTCGCCTCCACGCTGTACAGCGGGATGCCACTGCTGGTGCGCCGGCTCCGCCAACAGCGTCCGGAGCTGGACATCCAGTTGCTCGAAATGATGTCGATGGATCAGATTGAGGCACTCAAGACCGGGCGCATCGACGTCGGCTTCGGCCGCGTCCGCGCGATCGACCCGGCGGTGGAGCGCATCGTGATGCGCGAAGAGCGGCTGGTGGTCGCCCTGCCCCCGACCAGTCCGCTGGCAGGCGGCACCGGCCCGCTGCCGCTGAGCGCAATCACCGGCGAAACCCTGATCGTCTACCCGAAGGAACCCCGCCCCAGCTTCGCCGACCAGGTGCTCTCGCTGTTCGCCGACCAGGGCCTGCGGCCAAAAGAGACCCAGGAAGTCCGCGAACTGCAGACCGCACTGGGCCTGGTCGCGGCGGACATGGGCGCCTGCATCATCCCCAGCTCGGTACGGATCCTGCGCACCGACCTGTGTTATCGCGACCTGGCAGACGATCACGCCACCTCGCCGATCATCATCAGCTACCGCGCCAACGACCACTCGCGCGACATCGACCTGGTGAAGCGCTTGATCGGCGAGATGTATGCCGAGGAGCCGGCCTGGCTCGACGGCGGCCCGCAGCGGACGGGCGCATGACGAAAACCAGAGACAGAGGTTCCCCCGCCAGCCAGCGCCTCAGACCTTGACCGCGTTCGCGGCTCCAGGCTCCCCGCCTACAAGGACGGGTTGATCAGATACTTCTCGCCGGTCGACTTGCGCTGGTACGCGGCCAGGATTTCTGGCTGGAGCGCATCGGTGAGGCTGACGGTTTTTGTATAGTGGCTGGCGAAAGTCGTTGTCAGCTCATCCACAACGCGTTGGCGCATCCGCGCCGCGACCTCCTGGCCCGCCTTCTGCATGAAGGGGAAGAGAAGCCATCCGCCGATGTTCCAGGCAAAGCCGAACGTCCGATCGATCACGGTCGGCCCGGTGTCCAGGGCGCCGTAGATGTAGACCTGCTTGGGCGCGTCCGAGCCGTAGCGGCTGTAGGAGGTGACGCCGCGGCTGGCGACCGTTTCCATCGCCTGCAGGATCTGCCCGGCCAGCTTGCCGCCACCGATGGCGTCGAAGCCTATGGTCGCGCCCGTTTCAGCGATCGCTTCCGTCAGCTCGGCCTGGAAGTCCGGCGACGTGCTGTCGACGATGTGGTGTGCGCCGATCTCGCGGAGAATCGTCGCCTGCGCGCTGCTGCGCACGATATTGACGAGCCCGATGCCGTCAGCAAGGCAGATCCTGTTGAGCATCTGGCCCAGGTTCGAAGCGGCGGCGGTATGCACGATGGCGCTGTGCCCCTCGGCCTTCATCGTCTCGGTGAAGCCAAGCGACGTCAGCGGATTGACGAACATCGACGCGCCGTCCGCCACGTCCGCGTCATCGGGCAGCAGGATGCAGTCCTGCGCCCGCAGCTTGCGCAGCTGCGTGTACATCCCGCCGCCCAGCATCCCGACCTTTTTCCCAAGGAAATGCTGCATATTGCCGCCGGTTTTGACGACGGTGCCCGCGCCTTCGTTGCCGACCGGCAGCGATTGATCCAGCCGGCTGCGAATGGCCGCCAGACGCTGCTGCGGAATGTCGGCGACCAGCACCGGTCGTTCTTGCGTACCTTCGGCTCTGACGGTCGAGACATCGGCAGGCCCGAGCAAGAGCCCAAGGTCGGATGGATTGATGGGGGTGGCCTCGACCCGCACCACCAGCTCATCCGGGCCGGGCTCATCCAGAGTGACCGTCTCCAGACTCAGGCGAAGCTGTCCCTCGGACGTCGCCAGCGATCGCAATTCCAATCCATTCATCGCCTTGTCCATCTCTGCCACCTCATTGGGGCTCCTTAATGTCGAATACCAGCAGCGTCGACGTGGCCGTCGCACACAGCCGGCCCTCGCCGTCATGCAGCGTCGCCTCGGCGAAAGCGACGCGTCGCCCCATCGAGATAACACGGCCGACCGCGCGCACCGTCCCGCTGTTGTCGGTCAGCGGACGCAGATACGACACCTTCAGTTCGAGCGTGGTGTGCCCGCGCCCGGCGTCGAGCTGGCTGTGGACGGCAATGCCGCAGGCACTGTCGAGCAGTGTCGCCGCATAGCCACCGTGCACCGAGCCGAGCGGGTTGTAGACGGTCCGATCAGGCGCGCCTTCGAACACGGCATGGCCGCGATCGACCTCGACCAAGGTGAAGCCGAGCGTTTCGCCCATCGGCGGCTGGTTGGCTCCGGCCACCATCAGGGCGCGAAGCTGCTCGAGGCCGTTGAGCGCGCCGTCTCCCCACGTATCCACGGTGCTCACCACGGCTCGTGGAAGGGCCGGACTTCGGCGAGGAACGACCACGCGTCTCGCGGCTGATGTGCCAGGTGAAAGACCTCGCCCGCGATCGAGGCGGGGGAGATGAAGAAATCGTCCGCCGCATCGGGCAGCCGCTCGCGCTGCCACGGCACGTCGATTACGGCATCGATGATGAGATAGGCAACGTGCACGCCCTTCGGCCCCAGGTCGCGGGCCAGTGATTCGGCCAGGATCCGCTGCGCCGCCTTGGTCGGCGCGAAGCCGGCAAAGCCCGCCTTGCCACGCTGGGCGGAGGTGTTGCCGGTCACGATCAACGCGCCTTCGCCAGCCGCGACCATCGCCGGGGCGGTCAGCCGCGCGAGGTTGAACAGCGCCATCGTGTTGATGTCGAAGTTCTTCTGCAGCGTCTCCGCCTCGATCTCCATGAACGTGCCGAACGCGCCGCCCACGGCGTTGTGGACGACCACCTTCGGCATGCCGACGTCGGCGATGGCCTGCTCGAGCGCGGCCACGTCGGTCACGTCGCACGGCACGGCGATGGTGTCGGGGATCTCCCTTTCCAGCGCCGCGAGGCGATCCGCATCGCGCGCCAGCATTGCCACGCGGTAGCCGCCCTCGGCGAAGCGCCGCACCAGGGCAGCGCCGGTGCCGGGGCCGACCCCGGTCACGAGGGCGAGTGGTTTGGTGGTCTTGCTGGTCATGCTGATTCCTCCAGGAGCGCGATGTGTTCGCGCACAAAGTCGAGACGGTCGTTGCCGAAGAACATCGCGTCGCCAACGAACATGGTCGGCGAGCCGAACACGTCGCGCTCGATGGCTTCGTTGGTGTTGGCCTCCAGCTGCGCGATCGTTTCGGGTGCGTCGATCCGCTTGGCGATCGCGTCAGTGTTGATCCCGGCTGCGGCGATGACAGCGAGGATGTCGTCCTTCGTGGCGAGTGTCTTGCCCTCGCTCCAGCACGCGCGGTACAGCGCCAGCGTTATTTCCATTGCCTCCGCCGGCGACTCCGCCGCCAGCACCGCGCGCGAACAGGCATCGCCATCGTTGGCGCGCATGTCGGATGGGTTCAGCGCGATACCGTAGCGCTGCGCCCAGCGCGCCAGGTCCGTGGAGGCGTAGCGTCCCTTGGCCGCGCAGGTGAGCGTGGTCGGCACGTTGCCGACCGCCTCCATCACCTTCAACAGCATCATCGGCCTGAGCACGAGGTCGACGCCCATCTCGCGTAGCTGGGTGAAGGCCAGGTAGCTGTACGGGCTGCGGAAATCGTAGAAGAGTTCGAGCGATCGGGTCATCGGGCTGCTCCTGTGGCGAGGTTGTCGAGAAGGTGGCGGGTGCGGTCGTCGGCCCCTGGGCCGGGGCGAAGCTGGGTGCGGTTCGTGGGCACGGCCGTGCCGGTCTCGGGATCGACCAGCGCCAGGCGCAGCGGTCGCCCGGTCTCGCGATCGATGGTCTCCACGGTCGGCGCGCCAAAGCCGCTCGCATCCCAGCGATCGCCCCATTCGCGCAGTGCGACGCTGACCTTCCACAGGTCGCGGCCCTTGGCCGTCAGCCGGTATTCGACCCGTGGCGGCCGCTCCTGATAGCGCGATTGTTCGACGATGCCGTGCTGCGTCAGGTGCTTGAGGCGCGCCGCCAGCGTGGCGGTGGGAATGCCCGTGCTCTCGCGCAGTTCGTCATGGCGGGCAAGCCCGAGCGACAGGTCGCGGATCAGCAGCAGCGTCCAGCGATCCCCGATCAACTCGAGTGCGCCCGCGATGGAACACCGCATTCCTGCGAAAGACTTCACTTTCACTTTGTCGACACCTTGTTACTTCAGTTATTGAAGTATAGGTGTTTCGGGGCTTTTGTCGAGCACATCGAGTCATCGCGACAGTCCCGCCAGGCCGAGCTCCTTTCCCCGGCTTCGCCGACCACCAGGTGCTATCGCTGTTCGCCGACCAGGGCCTGCGGCCAAAATAGACCCAGAAGTCCGCGAGCTGCAAACCGCACTGGGCCTGGTGCCGGACAGTAGCGAAAGCTTCCCGGCTGCTCATTTCCAACGAAGCCCTGCGCTCACATGAGCTTCAACCGGCAGCTGCAATGCTTGCGCGCGTTATGCGCACAGAAACTCGTCAACGTGATCTCCAGATGGCTTCCGGGCGTCATTCAAAATGAATCCGCGCAAGACCGGCGCTCGAAAGTGTGTGATCGCTCACGGAACGTCACACGCGCATTCAGCTTCACGTGATCACACCATTGACATAAAAAGAATGATCGTTCATTCTTCTCCGGTTCGGGCGGCTTGACCGCCCTCTTTCTATTCACCCCATTGAGCCTACTCCCATGTCCAGGTCCCCACGCCGCTTGGTTCTCCTGCCGTTGGCACTCACCGTCGCCCTTGCTGCCTGCGGCGGCGATGAGGCCTCGCAACAGCCGCCGCCCGCCGCGGTAACCGTGGTCACCATGAAGCCGGAAACGGCGACCCTGACGCGCGAGTTGCCGGGCAGGACCAACGCTTTCCAGATCGCCGAGGTTCGCCCCCAGGTGTCGGGCATCGTCGACAAGCGGCTGTTCACCGAGGGCGGTCTGGTAAAGGCGGGACAGGCGCTGTATCAGCTCGACAACGCCTCCTACGAAGCCAACGCCAACAGTGCCCGGGCGCAGCTCGGACGCGCGCAGGCAACCCTGGTATCGGCCAAGCTGACCGCCGCCCGATCGGGCGAACTGGTCAAGATCGATGCCATCAGCAGGCAGGACAATGAAAACGCCACGGCGGCGCTGAGCCAGGCCAAGGCCGAGGTCGCGGCTGCCCAGGCCGCGGTGCAAAGTGCCGAAGTGACCTTGGGTTATGCCCGGATCAACTCGCCGATCAGCGGCCGCATTGGCAAGTCCTCGGTCACCAAGGGCGCCCTGGTGACGGCCAACCAGCCCGAAGCGCTGGCGACCGTCCAGCAACTCGATCCGATCTACGTCGACCTGACCCAATCGGCCAGCGAACTGCTGCAACTGCGCAAGGAGCTGGCGGCGGGCACGCTGGAAGGCGCGCGCGACCTGCCGGTGACGATCCTGCTGGAGGATGGCACGCCGTTCGACCAGCAGGGCAAGCTGGCGTTTGCCGAGGTCAGCGTCGATCCCGGCACCGGCAGCTACTCATTGCGCGTGGTGGTGGACAACCCCGATCACCTGTTGCTTCCCGGCATGTATGTACGGGCGGTAATCGGAAAAGGAGTACGCCAGAACGCGATCCTGGTGCCGCAGCAGGGCATCACCCGCGACCCCAAGGGCCATGCTACCGCGATGGTGGTCAACGCCGAGAACAAGGTCGAGGTGCGCCCGGTCACGGTCAGCCAGACCGTCGGCAACAAATGGTTGGTCGAAAGCGGCCTGGCTGCCGGCGATAAGGTGATCATCGCCGGCCTGCAGAAAGTCCAGCCCGATGCCCCGGTGAACGCTACCGAGGCCGGTGAGCAGGCCGAAAAGGCCACCGGCGAAGCTGCGCCCGAGGATGCCCAGCCGGCGACTGCCAAACCAGAGCCCGGCACGCCCGAGGTCGCCAACCCCGACGCCGCCACCCCCGCTGATGCGGCCACGCCGGCGGCCAACGCCCCGGCCTCGCAGCAGTAAGCGGAGAACTTCATGGCACATTTCTTTATCGATCGCCCCATCTTTGCGTGGGTCATCGCGATCATCATCATGCTGGCCGGCGGGCTGGCGATCTTCACCTTGCCGATCTCCCAGTACCCGACCATCGCGCCGCCCACGGTATCCATTGGCGCGACCTACCCCGGCGCCTCGGCGAAGGTGGTCGAGGACTCGGTGGTGCAGATCATCGAGCAGCAGATGAAAGGCCTCGACGGCCTGCTGTATTTCTCATCCACCAGTGAGGGCAGCGGCCGCGCCTCGATCACCCTGACGTTCGAGAACGGCACCGACCCCGACACCGCCCAGGTGCAGGTGCAGAACAAGCTGCAGTCGGCCATGCCGTTGCTGCCGCAGGAAGTGCAACGCCAGGGCGTGAACGTCAGCAAGTCGTCCAGTGGTTTCCTGCAGGTGATCGGCTTCGTGTCCGAAGACGGCAGCATGTCCAAGGACGACATCTCCGATTACGTCGGTGCCACCCTGGTCGACCCACTCAGCCGGGTACCCGGTGTGGGCGACATCCAGGTGTTCGGTTCCAAGTACGCGATGCGAATCTGGCTGGATCCCAACAAGCTCGACACCTACCACCTAACTCCCGCCGACATCACCGCCGCGGTGCAGGCGCAGAACGCGCAGGTCGCGGTCGGCTCGCTGGGTGGCGCCCCGGCGGTTGAAGGCCAGCAGATCAACGCCACCATCACCGCACAGGATCGGCTGCAGACGCCGGAGCAGTTCCGCGACATCGTGGTGCGCAGCAATGCCGACGGCTCGGTGCTCAAGCTGGGCGACGTCGCACGGGTGGAGATGGGCTCGGAGAACTACGAGTTCATCTCCCGCTACAACGGCCAGAACGCAACCGGCGTGGCCATTTCGCTGGCCACCGGCGCCAACGCCCTCGATGCAGCCGCAGGCGTCAAGGCGACACTGGATGAGTTGACGCCGTTCTTCCCGCCAGGCCTGAAGGCAGTCGTTCCGTTCGACACCACGCCGTTTGTGAAGGTGGCGATCAAGGGCGTCGTCATCACCTTGCTGGAAGCGATCGTGCTGGTGTTCCTGGTGATGTACCTGTTCCTGCAGAATTTCCGCGCGACATTGATTCCCACCATCGCGGTGCCGGTGGTCCTGCTGGGCACCTTCGGCATCCTGGCGGCATTGGGCTTCTCGGTGAACATGCTGACCATGTTCGCGATGGTGCTGGCAATCGGATTGCTGGTTGATGACGCCATCGTGGTGGTCGAGAACGTCGAGCGGCTGATGTCCGAGGAAGGCCTGTCGCCACTGGAGGCGACGCGCAAGTCGATGGACCAGATCACCGGCGCACTGGTCGGCATCGGCCTGGTGCTGTCTGCCGTATTCGTGCCGATGGCCTTCATGTCCGGGTCGACCGGCATCATCTACCGACAATTCTCCGCCACGATCGTGTCGGCGATCGGGTTGTCGGTGCTCATCGCCATCGTGCTGACCCCGGCGCTGTGCGCCACCATGCTCAAGCCCATCAAGAAGGGCGAGCACGGCAAGACCACCGGCTTCTTCGGCTGGTTCAACCGCCACTTCGACAACAGCAGCAAGAAGTACCGACGCGGCGTGTACGGCATCATGGGTCGCTCCAAGCGTTTCCTGGCTATCTTCCTGGCCCTGGTCGTGGTGATGGGCCTGCTGTTCGTGCGCCTGCCCAGCTCGTTCCTCCCGCAGGAGGACCAGGGCATCCTGTTCGCCCAGGTCCTGGCCCCGGTGGGAGCGACCCAGGAGCGGACGATGGAGTCCATGGAGAAGCTGGAGAACTACTTCCTGGAGGACGAGAAGGACAACGTCGAATCGGTGTTCAGCGTGCAGGGCTTCAGCTTTGGCGGCAGCGGCCAGAACAACGGCATGGCCTTCGTCAAGTTGAAGGACTGGGGCGAGCGCACCAGCGACGACGCCAGTGCCACCGCGATTGCCGGCCGCGCGATGGTCGGGCTTGCCGGCATCCAGGACGCATTCGCGTTCGCCTTCGCCCCGCCGGCCATCCCCGAGCTGGGCACGGCCGCCGGTTTCACCTTCTACCTCAAGGACAACGCCGCGCAAGGGCACGATGCACTGATCGCGGCGCGCAACCAGTTGCTGGGCGCGGCCGCCCAGAGTCCGGTGCTGGTCAACGTACGTCCGAACGGCCAGGAGGACTCGCCGCAGTTGCGACTGGATATCGACCAGGAAAAAGCCAGCGCGCTGGGCCTGTCGACCGCCAACATCAACTCCACCTTGTCGGCAGCCTGGGGCGGCCAGTACATCGATGACTTCATCGACCGTGGCCGCGTCAAGCGCGTGATGTTGCAGGCCGATGCGCCATTCCGCATGGTGCCCGAGGACTTCAACCAGTGGTCGGTGCGCAACAACGCCGGCGAGATGGTGCCGTTCTCCGCCTTCGGCACCTCGCGGTGGGCGTATGGTTCGCCGCGTCTGGAACGCTACAACGGCGTGTCCGCGGTCCAGATCCAGGGTGAGGCCGCGCCAGGGGAAAGCTCGGGCGAGGCCATGGACACCATCGAGACGCTCGCCGCGCAACTGCCGGAAGGGTTCGCCATCGAATGGACCGGCTTGTCCTATCAGGAACGCGAGGCTGGCGCGCAGACGCCATTGCTCTACACGCTGTCGCTGCTGATCGTATTCCTGTGCCTGGCCGCGTTGTATGAGAGCTGGACGATCCCGACCGCGGTGCTGATGGTGGCGCCACTGGGCATCCTGGGCACCGTGCTGGCGGCCTCGTTGAGTGGCATGGAACGCGACGTCTACTTCCAGGTGGCTATGTTGACCACGGTGGGGCTGACCAGCAAAAACGCGATCATGATCATCACCTTCGCCAAGGACTACATGGCCGAGGGCATGGAACTGGTGCAGGCCACCATGCAGGCTGTACGCGACCGCCTGCGGCCGATCCTGATGACCTCGCTGGCGTTCGGCATGGGCGTGCTGCCGCTGGCCCTCGCCAACGGTGCCGGCTCGGGCGCACAGAATGCGATCGGTACCGGTGTGCTCGGCGGCATGATCGTCGGCGTGATACTGGGCCTGTTCTTCGTTCCCCTGTTCTTCCTGGTGGTCGAGCTGCTGTTCAACCGCGACCTGCGCAAACCCGCCGCTGCCGCTCTCGCCGGAGACGACAAACATGCATAAGCCACTGATCACCGCCCTGGCGCTGGCGACGAGCCTGTTCGTCTCCGGCTGCGCCATGCTCGAGCCCCGGGTACCTGAGGCGGCACCGGCGATCGCCGCCGACTGGCCGTTGCCGCCGACCACCTCGACAAGCTCCCCCGCGCTGGTGACCGGCACCTCCACTGCGCTCCCGGTTGCCGATATTGGCTGGCGCAACTTCTTCGTCGATCCCGCGCTGGAGCAGCTGATCGCGCTGTCGCTGGAGAACAACCGCGACCTGCGGGTGGCGATGCTCAACGTGGAGCGCGCCCGCTCCCAGTACCGGATCCAGCGGGCCGACCGGATGCCATCGCTCGGCGTGACCGGACAAATGGAGCGGATCGGCGGCGATGTAACGACCAGCGAGACCTACTCCGCCAACCTGGGAATCGCCGAGTTCGAACTCGATCTGTTCGGACGCGTGCGCAACCTCAGTCACGCCGCATTGCAGCAGTACTTCGCCACCGAGGAAGCCCGTCGCAGCGCCCAGTTGGCACTGATCGCGCAGGTCGCCAACACCTACCTCGCCCTCTCGGCCGACCGCGAACTGTTGCAAATCTCAGAAGCGACGCTGGCAAGCCACCAAGCTTCATACAAACTGACCCAACAGCGTCATGAGCTCGGCGCCTTGTCCGCACTGGAGGTCAACCAGGCCCGTACGGTGGTCGAAACCGCACGCTCCGACGTGGCCCGGTTCGCCGGCCAAGTGGCGCAGGACACCAATGCACTGACCTTGCTGGTGGGCAACCCCATCGGTACGGAATTTCTGCCCGACGCGTTCCAGCCGCAGGTGAGCGGGCTGGATGCCCTGCCCGCCGGCCTGCCCTCGGAAGTGTTGTTGCGCCGGCCCGACATCATGGCCGCCGAACACCAGTTACTTTCCGCGAATGCCAACATCGGCGCTGCCCGCGCGGCGTTCTTTCCGTCGATCAGCCTGACCGGCAGCATTGGCTCCACCAGCACCGAGTTGTCTGGCTTGTTCGATGGTGGCACCAGCATCTGGAGCTTCGTGCCGCGGATCAACCTGCCGATCTTCCAGGGTGGCCGCCTGCGCGCCAACCTGGGCATGGCCACCGCGGACCGCGATATCGCACTGGCCCAATATGAAAAATCGATCCAGGTCGGCTTCCGTGAAGTCGCCGATGCGCTGGCACTGAGCACGACTCTGGCGGACCAGCGGGTTGCACAGGAGGCCCTGCTGGAGGCGGCGACCCGTGCGCACGAACTCTCCCAGGCCCGTTATGACGCCGGACGGGACAGCTACCTGATCCTGCTCGATGCCCAGCGGACGTTGTATGCAGCCCGCCAATCCCTGGTGGCGACCCTGTTGTCCGAGCAGGCCAACCGGATCACGCTATACAAGGTGCTCGGCGGCGGGTGGTATGAGCAAAACCCCTGACCCCCTGGCCATGAGCGAGGAGGCACTGGTCACGGCGAAGGGCGAAGCCCGCGTCGAAGCCCAGCGCGAACGGATCCTGGCTGCGGCGCAGAAGTGCTTCATCGAGCACGGCTTCCACGGCGCCAGCATGGCCAACATCGCCGAGACCGCCGGCATGAGCGCCGGGCTGATCTACCGTTATTTCGCGAGCAAGAACGAAATCATCCTGGCGATCGTGCAGCACCAGCTCGAGCTGTTTTTGCACGACGTCCAGCTCAACCGCCAAGTCGACATGACTGCCGAGATGATCGGCAGTTTCGGCACCACCTGCCGCCGGGGTCCGCGCGGCATGAGCCCGGCGCTGCTGCTGGAGATGTCTGCCGAGGCCACCCGTGATCCCTCCATCGCCGCCGCGCTGGACGGTTTCGACACCGTACTGCGCAAGGTAATGACGGAGTGGCTGAGCGACAGCCCCGAAAACGGCGGCCTCGGGTTGTCAGCCGATCTGGCCCCGTCCCGCGCCCTGATGCTGCAGTTGTTGTTTGAAGGGCTGAAAGTGCGCGAGACCCGCGAGCCCAAACTGGACCGGGCACTATTGGCGAAGGCCTTGCAGGATTTCGTGCCGCTGCTGCTCAGCCCCTAACCGGGATCGATCCGCGGGCCTGGCCATCCGCAGAAACACGCAAAAGGAATCTCCATGAACAAGCGCCCCCTTGGCCGTAGCGGCCTGCAGATCGCACCGCTGGTATTCGGCGGCAACGTATTCGGCTGGACGGTGGATCAACCGACCGCCTTCACCCTGCTCGACCGTTTCATCGATGCCGGCCTGAACGCCATAGACACCGCCGACGTGTACTCCACCTGGGTGCCCGGCAATCAGGGCGGCGAGTCGGAGACCATCATCGGCAACTGGCTCAAGGCAGCCCCCGCCCGGCGCGAGAAGACCGTCATCATCACCAAGGTCGGCTCGCAGATAGCCCCCGACCGCAAGGGCCTGTCGGCGAAATGGATCATTACGGCTGCCGAAGACTCGCTGCGCCGGCTGCAGACCGACCGCATCGACCTTTACCTGAGCCATCAACCGGATCCGGATACGGCGGTGGAGGAAACCCTGCGCGCCTACGAGCAGCTCATCGCCCAGGGCAAGGTGCGGGCCATCGGCGCCTCCAACCTCGATGCGGCACAGCTTCGCGAAGCACTCGCGGTGGCATCGGAAAAGAACCTGCCACGCTACGAGGTTCAGCAGCCCGAGTACAACCTCTACGACCGCGCCGGCTACGAGGCCGGACTGCGCGATCTTTGCATCGCCGAAGGCCAGGGCGTGATCACGTACTACAGCCTCGCCTCGGGCTTCCTGTCGGGCAAGTACCGCTCCAGCGACGATCTGGGCAAAAGCGTGCGTGGCCAAGGCATCGCCCGGTATCTCGACGCGCGTGGCCTGAATATCCTGCAGGCACTGGACACGGTGGCGGCAAACCACGACGCGACGCCGGCCGAAGTCGCGCTGGCTTGGCTGATCGCGCGTGAAGGCGTCACCGCACCGATCGCCAGCGCCACCACAATCGAGCAGCTCGACAGTCTGGTTCGCGCAACCCTACTGGCGCTCCCGGCGACCGACATCGCCCTGCTCGACAGCGCCAGCGCGTAAAGTCGCCCCGTGGCGGCCAAGCGATGCCTCCTGCGCCGCTGGTGCGTGCTGGCGATCGGCGCGGTGCTGCCTGGCCTTGCCGCCGCGCAGGCCGTCTGCCCCGAGGACTCCACCCTGGCCGCCTACCCGCCGGTCGTCAGCTTGCGGGTGGACAATGATCTGTTCGCCAACCGGGACGAGGGTTACACCAGTGGCGTGCTGCTGACCATGGTCTCGCCCAATCTCAAGGACTATGTCGACGACCCGTGCCTGCCGGCGCCGGCGCGCTGGTTGAACGGATACCTGCAGCGCATCCAGCCCGAGGGCTTCGACCAGCAGAATATGGTTGTCACTGTCGCCCAAGGGATATTCACCCCCGGGGACCACACACGGACGGACCTGATCGAGGACGACCGGCCATACGCGGGCGCGCTGCTGGTGGGCTTCGGCTACAACGCCCGCAAGGAACACGAACTACGCACCACGCAGCTGCTGGTGGGCATGGTCGGTCCCGCTTCGCTGGCCGAGCGCACCCAGGACCTGATCCACGACATCGTCAGCGGGGACAAGTTCCACGGTTGGGAACACCAACTGCACAACGAGCCGGTGCTGAACCTTGTCCACGAACGGTCACGCCGACAGCCGGCGGTTACGATCGGCGATGGCTACCTGGAATGGGATGCAATTTCGCACTGGGGCGGAGCGATCGGCAATCTACACACCCATGCGAACGCCGGGGTCGAGTTGCGGCTCGGCCACCGGCTGCCGGACGATTTCGGCTCCAGCCCGGTGCGGCCGTCAGGCAACAACACCTCGCCGACCATTGATCGAAGGATGGTACGGGGCTGGTCCTGGCATGCGTTCCTTGCCACCGATGCGCGGTGGGTGCTGCGCGACCTGACCCTTGATGGCAACACGTTCCGCAGAAGCCACAGCGTCGACAAGGAGCCACTGGTCGCCGAAGCCGCAATCGGCGTCGCCATGACGCATGGCCGCACCAAGTTCGCTTTCGCCCGCTACTTCCGTACCCGGGAGTTCGAGGGTCAGCGCAACCGTCCTGCGTATGGGAGCTTCACCATCAGTCGGGCGTTTTGAGCACCGGAAGCGTGCCGCGGCTGCTCAAGCCGTAACCCGGCTCAAAAACCGCAACACGCTGCCAGGAAGGGCGCAGTCCGGCCCTGTCGCGATTGGCAGACCTCCTGCGGCGTGCCCTGCACCACCACCTTGCCGCCCTCGTCACCGCCGCCAGGACCGATGTCGATGATCCAGTCGCTGGCCGCGGCCACGCGCATGTCGTGCTCGACCACGATGACGGTATTGCCCGCCTCGACCAGCCCGTCCAACTGCCGCATCAGCACGTCCACGTCGGCCGGATGCAGGCCCGTGGTCGGCTCGTCCAGCAGGTAGAGCGTGCCCCGCCGGTGCGCACGTTGCAGCTCACTGGCCAGCTTGATCCGCTGTGCTTCTCCGCCCGACAGCTCCGTGGCCGGTTGGCCCAGGCGCAGATAGCCCAGACCGACCTCGCGCAGCACCTTCAGCGGCCGCACTACCGGCGGGTCGCCGGCAAAGAAGTCAGCGGCGGCATCCACGGTCAACGCCAGCACCTCGGCGATGTTGCGGCCGCGGTAGCTGACCTCCAGTGTCTGGGCGTTGTAACGGGCGCCATGGCAACTGGGGCAAGGCGCGTAGACGCTTGGCATGAACAGCAATTCGACGCTGACGAAGCCCTCGCCCTCGCAGGTGTCGCAGCGGCCCTTGGCAACATTGAACGAAAAGCGGCCCGCATCGTAGCCGCGCTCGCGCGCCTGGGGTGTCGCCGCAAACAGCTTGCGCACATGGTCGAACAGGCCGGTGTAGGTGGCCAGGTTCGAGCGCGGGGTACGACCGATCGGTTTCTGGTCAACGGTGACCAGACGCTTGATCTGGTCGAGGCCTTCGGTGATGCGGCCGCCACGGGTGACGGGCGCCGGCTCGAGCCGCTCGGCATCGTCCGCGTCGGCACGGACCGACTGGCCAAGGTGCCCGGACAGCAGTTCGACCAGTGCCTGGCTGACCAGGCTGGATTTTCCCGAGCCGGACACGCCGGTGACGGTGGTGAACACGCCCAGAGGGAATCCGACGCCCACCCCGTCCAGGTTGTTGCGGCTGACGCCCTCCAGCCGCAACCAGCCCGTCGGCGTACGCGGTACCCGCACAGGCACAGCCGCACGGTCGAACAGGTAGCGCGCGGTCTGCGAGTCGGCGACGCCCGACAGCCCATCCGGCAGCCCGCTGTACAGCACCCGGCCGCCGTGCTCGCCCGCCGCCGGGCCGATATCGACCAGCCAGTCCGCACGGCGGATGACATCGGTCTCGTGCTCGACTACGAACAGCGAGTTGCCCGCGTCCTTCAGCTGCTCCAGCGCCGCCAGCAGCGCCTGGGTATCGGCCGGATGCAGGCCGGCGGACGGCTCGTCGAGGACGTAGACCACGCCGAACAGGTTGGACCGGATCTGGGTCGCCAGCCGCAGCCGCTGCAACTCGCCCGGCGACAAGGTCGGCGTGGTGCGCTCGAGCGTCAGGTAGCCCAGTCCGAGCTCGACGATGATCCCGATCCGCGCCAGCAGGTCGTGCGCGATGCGCTGGGCCACCACCGCCTGCTCGGGGTGCGCCTTGGCCTGCTGCACATCGACCGGGGCACCGTCGGCGACCGGCTGCAGCAATCGGGCCAGTTGTTTCAATGGCAGCCGCGACAACTCGCCGATATCCAGCCCGCCGAAGGTCACCGACAGCGCCTCACGCCGCAACCGCTTGCCTTCGCACAGCGGGCAGGTGGTGCTGACCATGTATTGCGCGACGCGCTTCTTGATCATCGCGCTCTGGGTGTGCGCGAAGGTGTGCAGTACATAGCGCTGCGCGCTGGAGAACGTGCCCTTGTAGCTGGGGTTGTCGCCGCGATCAAGCGCCGCGCGCGTCTGCGCCGGCGTCAGGTCCCGGTAGACCGGCACCACCGGCTGCTCGTCGGTGAACAGGATCCAGTCGCGTTGCGCCTGCGGCAGCTCGCGCCAGGGAACATCGATGTCGTAGCCCAACGTGACCAGGATGTCGCGCTGGTTCTGCCCGTGCCAGGCCGGCGGCCAGGCGGCCACCGCACGTTCGCGGATGCTCAGCGAGTCATCGGGCACCATCGACCGCTCGGTGACCTCGTGCACAGAGCCCAGGCCGTGGCATTGCGGGCAGGCGCCCTGCGGCGTGTTGGGCGAGAAGCCATCGGCGTAGATGATCGGCTGCCCCGGCGGGTAGCGGCCGGCGCGTGAATACAACATGCGCAACGCGTTCGACAACGTGGTGACGCTGCCGACCGAGGAGCGTGTGCTGGGCGTGCCACGCTGCTGTTGCAGCGCGACCGCCGGCGGCAGCCCTTCGATCGAGTCGACCTGGGGTATTCCGGCCTGGTCGATCAACCGGCGCGCGTACGGCGCCACCGAGTCCAGGTAACGACGCTGCGCCTCCGCATACAGGGTGCCAAACGCCAGCGATGACTTGCCCGAACCTGACACCCCGGTGAAGACCACCAACGCATCCCGCGGGATATCGACGTCGACATCCTGCAGGTTGTGCTCGCGCGCGCCACGTACCTGGACGAAGCCGCTGCGGTCACGGACGCAATGGCTGGGGGGCGCAGGGATACTCAGTTCGTCCGACTCAACGCTGCGGCGCCCGATACAGGCAGTGCTCGCGCAGGGTCGAGCGCCACAGCCATTTCTCACCCTGCCGCACCGGCTTGCCGGTGTGCAGCGACTGTTCGTCGGCGCTGCCATCGGGGGTCACGTTGTAGTGCAGCACGCCCATGCCCGGCGCGCCCTTCACCGTGATCCCCGCATGCTCGTAAACCGTTTCGCCGCCTTGTTCGGGCACTCGCAGGTACAACAGGAACGTGGCGATGCGCTGGCCACCAAAGTCCCTGCCCTCGGCACGGTTGATTTCGATCTGCTCGGACGAGAAGTAATCGACATGCGGGCGGTACTCCTCGCCCGGCTGGTAGCGGATCACCGAGCAGGGTTCGAGCGCGTCGAGCTGCCAGTCAGTCATCGTCGCGATGCGGTGTTCGAGCCAGCGCACCACCGAGTCGGCCTGCATCGCGCCGACCGACTGGCCGCGCCCGCTGAAGTGCAGCACCTCGGCATCGTCGTTGGCGCTGCTGCTGCGGCGGTACTCGCTGGCCTGCTTCAATGATTGGGCCATCTTGTGAATCAGATGCGCACATTCCTCGCGGGACGCGAAAGCGCGGCTGATGCCGATCTTCGGGCGCTCGGCAAGCCATTCCCATCGGGGCGGCTGCGTCTGCAAAGCGGCATCTCCGCCAGCCACGCAGTCCAGCCGGCCGTGGTCGTCGATGCGAAGTGCCGGGTGACCAACCCCGGCAAAATGCGCCTCCAGCACCTGAACTACCGGGTTCGAATGCTGCCCCACCGCTGACCGGCCCGGCACCAACCGCTCCAGCGGCGCGCTGTCGAGGTTGGCCTTCAGGCGACCCTGCCATCGCGATGCTTCGGCGCCGAATTCAGCCTCGGGAGCGAGTTCGTCCGCGGCTTCACGTGCATCAGGGAAACCGCCATCGGCGGCGCGGTGCAGCAGCGCTCGGCCAAACGCGCCATCGCGCGCCACTCCGACGCCGAGCACGAAACGCAGGCCCAACGAGTAATACGCGGGCGGGTAGCCGAGGGCGCAAGCCCGGGCGAACGCAACCGTCGCAGTCGTCTCGGTGGCATCGCCAACACCCTGCGACATCAGGTAGCCGGCTTCCCATGCCGCCCGCTGGAAACCGTGATCGGCCAAGCGGCGTTGCAGTTCCAGCGCGCGCCGGGGCGATCGCTCGACGCCCGCACCTTGCAGATGGAGGTCGGCAAGGCGGTCGATCGCCGGCGCGAAACCGGCGCTCGCGGCCTGCCCAAGCCAGTGCGCCGCATGCACCTGCGCGTCCGGCCGCACCGGCACCTGGGTGAAATAGGCACCGAGGAACCACTGCGCCTGCTGGCCCCGCGGGCCTTGCGCCGCTTGCTTGAGCAGGTCCAGGCCGCGCTCGTGTTCGGCGGCGCCATACGGGTGTTCGCTCAACAGGCGATTACCCAACTCGATCCGCGCGCCGTCGTCGCCATCGCGCGCGGCCTGTTCCATAGTTTCGCGGTCGGGAGTCTGCATCTTCATGGGTCTCGTGGATGGTGACATCCCAGCATCGCACGTGGAAAAAACCTTGTCAGCGCGAGCGCTGGGGCGCCTGCGTCAACCGGCCTACTCCAGCTCGCCCCAGCGCGCGTACGCAGTTTCCAGTTCGACCTGGGTACTGGCGATGGTCGCGTTGTGGGCGTTGATCGCGGTGCTGTCGCGCTGGTAGAACGCAGGCTCGTTCATCTGCGCGGTAAGTCCGGCCAGCCGGGCCTCGAGGCTCTCGATCAGCGCCGGCAGCTGTTCCAGTTCGCGCGCATCCTTGTAACTGAGCTTGCGTTTGGGCGCCGATGGCGTGGTGACTGCGGCAGCGACCGGCGACACCGGCATCGAGGCCGAGCGGGCCGACGCCGGCGCGGTGAACTCGACCCGCCGCTGGCGCAACCAGTCACTGTAGCCGCCAATGTATTCACCCACGCGTCCGTCGCCTTCCATGACCAGCGTGGAGGTCACCACGTTGTCGAGGAAGTCGCGGTCATGGCTGACCAGCAGCAAGGTGCCCGGGTAGTCACCCAGCAGTTCTTCCAGCAACTCCAGGGTCTCCACATCGAGGTCGTTGGTCGGCTCATCCATCACCAGCAGGTTGGACGGCTGGGCGAACAACTTGGCCAGCAGCAGCCGGTTGCGCTCGCCTCCCGACAGCCGGGTGATCGGCGCGCGGGCCCGCTCGGGGGTGAACAGGAAATCCTGCAGGTAACCGATGACGTGCTTCTGCTTGCCGCCGACCTCGACGAACTCGCGGCCCTCGGACACGTTCTCCAGCGCGCTCCAATCCTCGCGCAAGGTCGCGCGGTATTGGTCGAAATAGGCAATTTGCAGGTTGCTTCCGGTCCGCACCTCGCCTTCGCGAGGCGGCAACTCACCCAGCAACACCTTGAGCAAGGTGGTCTTGCCGCTGCCGTTGGGACCGATCAGGCCGATCCGGTCGCCGCGGAAGATGGTGGTCGACACATCACGCATCAGCGGCTTGCCGCCAAAGTCGAACGAGACGTGCTTGGCCTCCACGACCTTCTTGCCCGAGGACTCGGCCTGTGCCAGGTCCATGCGAACGTTGCCGACGTGGTTGCGGCGCTCCATGCGTTCGTTGCGCATCGCCTTGAGGCGGCGAACGCGGCCTTCATCACGCACGCGCCGGGCCTTGATGCCCTGGCGGATCCAGATCTCCTCCTGCGCCAGCATCTTGTCGAAGCGCGCGTTCTCCTGCGCTTCCGCATTCAATCGCTCCTCGCGGCGGCGCTCGTAGTTGGCCCAGTCGCCCGGCCAACTGGTGACCTGGCCACGGTCGATTTCCACGATCCGGGTCGCCAATGCCCGCAGGAACCGCCGGTCATGGGTCACGAATACCAACGCACCCTTCCACGACGACTTGAGGAACTCCTCCAGCCAGTCGATCGCCTCGATGTCCAGGTGATTGGTGGGCTCGTCCAGCAACAGCAGGTCGGGTGCGGAGACCAGCGCGCGCGCCAGCAGGACCCGACGCTTCATGCCACCTGACAGGCCGGTGAAGGCCGCATCGCCATCCAGGCCGAGACGGTCCAGCGTCTCCACTACCCGTTGGTCGGCGCCCCAGCCGTTGGCGGTCTCGATCTTGGTCTGCACGTCAGCCAGGGCGTCACCATCGAACACCTCGGCATGGCTGATGCGGTGGTATTCGGCCAACCAGGCGCCCAGCTCGCCCATCCCTTCTGCGACCACGTCGAACACGCTGCCGGTCGCGTCCTTGGGGACCTCCTGCTCGAGCCGGGCAATCCGGCGGCCGCTCTCACGGCGAATCTCGCCGTCGTCGGGATGGATCGTGCCCGACAGCAGGCGCAGCAAGGTCGACTTGCCGGCACCGTTGCGACCGATCAGGGCGATGCGCTCGCCGGATTCAATGGACAACTCGACGTTCTCGAGCAGGAGCGGGCCGCCGACGCTGTAGTCGACGCTATTCAGGGTGATCAATGACATCCGCCCATTCTACTTGGCTGGCGCTGCCGAGAGGACGTTTCCGACCGGGCAAAGTGCATACTGCAGTGTGCGGCGTCCAACGTCCGCGTCGACCCAACTGCGGCACCCAGGAGAACGGCATGAGCAAGGGCATGGACCAGAAGAAAAGCGAGAAAAAGAAACCGGCCAAGACCATGAAGGAAAAGAAGGCTGAAAAACGCGACAAGAAGGCTGGCAAGGCGTTCGCGCCGACCTGAGCGGCAATGTTGATCCCGGCATTCGCGGGCGCTTCAATGAACCGAACCTGACAGGGCCCTCCCACTGGAGGGAGCCTGCCTCGCTCCACGCCTGTGAACCTGCGGTCCGCGCGCTCACGAGCTACATGACAGCATCGAGCACCCGGCCTTGTCGCGGGCCCAGTCAGGTCGCTTGGCCGCAAATGCCTCGCGGCCGGGCTGGTCGTCATACGGGCGACGCATGACCTCCAGCAATTCCTCCACTGCGCCCATGTCGCCGCCCGTCGCGCGGTCAATCGCCTGCTGGGCCAGATAGTTGCGCAACACGTAACGCGGGTTGGCAGCGCGCATCCGGGCCTGTCGTTGCAGTGGCTCCAGTGCATCTTCACCAAGGCGTCGTGCGTAGCGCGCCAGCCAGTCCTCAAGCGCCGGCATCGCAGCTGCACGCTTCGCGGGGTCGTAGAAAGACTCCGCAAACCGCTCCGGTGAAGGCGCGTCCGGTTTGAAGTCGATCAACTCCCGGAAGAACATCGTCATGTCGACTTCGGCCTCATGCAGGAGCTCCTGCAACGCTTCCATCAGCGCCACATCCTGGTCGCGACACTCTTCCAGGCCCAGTTTGCGTGCGGTGTTGTCGCGGCTCTTCGCATTCCACGTATCGGCATAGGCCTGCAAACCCTCCTGCAACGCCTCCACCCCGTCGAACAATGGCGCCAGCGCGCTGGCGAACCGGCCCAGGTTCCAGTACGCCACGGCCGGTTGCTGGGCGAATCGGTAGCGTTTGCGTTGGGCATCGGTGGTGTTGGGGGTCCAGTCCGGATCGAAGTTGTCGATCCAGCCATACGGGCCGTAGTCGATGGTCAGCCCCAGAACCGACATGTTGTCGGTGTTCATCACGCCATGCACGAAGCCGATCCGCATCCAGTGGCCGATCATCACTGCGGTACGTTCACAGATTTCCCTGAACCAGGCGCCGTACAACGCCTCGCCCTCGCCCTCCAGATGCGGGAAGTCGCGGCGGATGCAGAAGTCGACCAGTTGCCGCAACAGATCGATGTCCCCCCGCGAGGCAGGCAACTCGAAGTTCCCGAAGCGCAGCAATGACGGCGCTGCCCGGCACACGATCGCGCCGGGCTCGGGCGCGGGGTGGCCGTCGTAGAACATGTCGCGGACAACGGCCTCGCCGGTGGCGACCAGGCTCAACGCCCGCGTGGTCGGTACTCCCAGGTGGTGCATCGCCTCGCTACACAGGAACTCCCGCACCGATGAGCGCAGCACCGCGCGGCCATCGGCGTTGCGCGAGTATGGGGTCGGGCCGGCGCCCTTGAGTTGCAGCTCCCAGCGCTCGCCAGTCGCGGTGACCACCTCGCCCAGGCTGATCGCCCGGCCATCGCCCAACTGCCCGGCCCAATGGCCGAATTGATGACCGCCGTAGTTGGACGCGAAAGGCTGCATGCCTGGCAACAGCTCGTTGCCGGCAAAGATCCGCGCAAACTGCGGCGACGCGACGTCTTGTCCGGTGAAGCCAAGACTTGCGGCCATTTCAGCCGAGTGGGCGAGCAGCCGCGGCGCGACCACCGGCGTCGGCTCGACCAACGACCACAACGCGTTCTCGACCGACCGTATCCGTGAGCCGGACTCGGGGTCACCTGGCATCTCACGCAGGAACGCATTGTCAAATTCAAGCTTCAGCATGGCAGGGCGCTCATCGGACCGGCTCGAGTCCACCACTACGCTCCAATGCCTGCTGGTAGGCGGGTCGTGCGCGGATCTGGTCCAGGAAACGCTGCAGGTTGGGCCACACGGTTCCACCTGAGCGCGCCGTGGCCAGTTCGATCGGGATGCTCATCTGGATGTCGGCGGCGGTAAAGCGCTCCCCGGCAAACCACGGTTGTTTGGCCAGCTCGGCATCGATGTAGTCCATGTGCAGCTTGATCTGGGGGCGTACGAACGCCTTCAGGGTCTTTTCGGCAATGGCGCGCGCGACCGGCTTGGCGAAGAACGGCATCGGCGCCTGCTTCAGCCGCGAGAACACCAGGCTGAGCAGCAACGGCGGCATCGCCGATCCTTCTGCGTAATGCAGCCAATAGCGGTACCGAAGCTGCTCCGGATCATCCGCCGGCCCCGGCGCGGGCGATAGCCGATGGGCCTGATCGTGCTGTTCTATCAGGTAGTCAATGATCGCGCCGGACTCGGCCACCACCAGACCGTCTTCTTCCAGCACCGGTGACTTGCCCAGTGGGTGGATCTGGCGCAGTTCCGGCGGCGCAAGCAGCGTCTTCGGGTCGCGCTGGTAGCGCACCAGCTCGTAGCGCAGGCCCAGCTCCTCCAGCAGCCATGGCACGCGTTGTGAACGCGAATTGTCGAGGTGATGGACGGTAATCATGGATGTCACTCGGAAAGCCAGGAAACACCCCATCGTAAACACACTGGCGGAGACTGGCGGTGACCGCCGCCGCCATGAAAAAGCTGCATGCCCTAGACTGGTCGCATTCACCCGCAAGGAGATGCCCATGGCAAAGCCGAATTATTCGTTTGAGAAGCGACAGCGCGAGATCGCGAAAAAGAAGAAGAAAGAAGAAAAGCTGTCTCGCAAGCAGCCCGCCAGAACCGATACAACCGATACCAGCGGCGACGCAGCCGTCACCCCGACCAGCACCAGCCACACCCCGGACCAGGGCTGAACCAGCGGGCTGACCGCGTTGCCGGGTCTCCAATATGCGGAAACGGCGTGACCGACTCATAACCGGGCGCTAGCGGTTGATCGCGAAAGTTACACGCACACTGCCGGTGAGCGCTAAACTAGGCGGTCTACCCGACCGGCCTTGCCGGCGCTGCCGAGAATTGCGATGAGCGCCGAAACGCCCGCTTCCCCCGACACTTCAACCTCAACTTCACCGAACTTCACCGATCTGGGCCTGTCGGACGCGCTGTTGCGCGGGATCGCGGATCTGGGCTACGAGTCACCTTCCCCCATCCAGGCCGCGACCATTCCGCCCCTGATGGCCGGCCGGGACGTGATTGGTCAGGCCCAGACCGGTACCGGCAAGACCGCGGCGTTTGCGCTGCCGATCCTGGCCCGTATCGATCCAAACCAGTTCAAGCCCCAGGCGCTGGTGCTGACACCCACGCGCGAGCTGGCGATCCAGGTCGCCGAGGCGTTCCAGACCTATTCCGTCCACCTGCGCAAATTCAACGTGCTGCCCATTTACGGTGGCCAGAGTTATTACCCGCAGTTGCAGGCGCTCAAGCGCGGCGTGCAGGTGATCGTGGGCACGCCAGGGCGGGTGATTGACCACCTGGAGCGTGGGTCGCTGGACTTGTCCGAACTGCGTTACCTGGTCCTGGACGAAGCCGACGAGATGCTGCGCATGGGCTTCATCGACGACGTCGAGACGGTCCTGAAGAAGACCCCGGAAACGCGCCAGGTCGCGCTGTTCTCGGCCACGATGCCATCGCAGATCAAGCGCATCGCCCAGACCTACCTGAAAGACCCGGTCGAGATCGCGATCAAGAACAAGACCAGCACCGCCGCCAACATCCGGCAGCGGTACTGGGCCGTCAGCGGTGTACAGAAGCTCGACGCACTGACCCGGATACTGGAAGCCGAGCCGTTCGACGCCATGATCGTGTTTGCCCGCACCAAGCTGGGTACCGATGAACTGGCTTCCAAACTTGCCGCACGCGGGATTTCCGCCGCGGCCATCAATGGTGATGTGCAACAGCAGCAGCGCGAACGGACCATCCAGAATCTCAAGGACGGCAAGATCGACGTGCTGGTCGCCACAGACGTCGCCGCGCGTGGCCTGGACGTGGAGCGCATCAGCCACGTGCTGAACTACGACATTCCCTACGACACTGAAAGCTATGTCCACCGCATCGGCCGCACCGGTCGCGCGGGGCGCAAGGGCGAGGCGATCCTGTTCGTCGCCCCGCGCGAGCGCGGCATGCTGCGCTCGATCGAGCGGGCCACCCGGCAACCGATCGAGCAGATGGAATTGCCGACCATCGAGACGGTCAACGAGCAGCGCGTCTCCAAATTTCTCGACCGCATCACCGACACCCTGGCCGACAATGACCTGGGGATGTTCCGCGAGCTGATCGAGCGCTACGAACGTGAGCAGAATGTGCCTGCGGTGGAGATCGCTGCGGCACTGGCCAAGCTGTTCCAGGGTGACCATCCTCTGCTGCTGGCCCCGCCGCCGCCGCGCGCGAAGTACGAGCCGCGCCCGGATCCGCGCGGAGCCAGTCCCCGCGATGTCGGCCATCGGGGCCAGCCGCCGCGCCCGCCGCGTCAGCAACGCACCGCGGATCGCGATGCCGCCGCCCCGCGCAGCTTCGACGAGCGCCACGTGGCGCCACCGGCTCGTGAGCCCCGCGAACCACGCGACTTCGGCAACCCGCCGGCAGCGTCCAGCCACAGTCCGCGTTCCAGCGCTCCGCTCCCCGATCGCAACCCGTCGATCAACGCCGCGGAGGCCATGTTCTCGGAGAACGCCGCGCCGCCGCATCGCGCCGGCTCACGCCCAGAGCCGCGCCCGGAGCCGCGCAACACCGAGCGCCGTCCGCCGGAGCGCACCGCACCGCGTACGGAAGACATCGGCATGGAAACCTTCCGCATCGAGGTCGGTCACGATCACGGCGTGCAACCCGGCAACATCGTTGGCGCGATTGCCAATGAAGCCGACCTGGAAAGCCGCTACATCGGGCGTATCGACATCCGCGACGACTACAGCCTGGTCGATCTACCCCAAGGCATGCCGCACGAACTGATGGAGCACCTCAAGCGCGTCTACGTCGCTGGCCAGCCATTGCGCATCCGCCATGCCGATGCTGACGACGCCGGAGGCGGTCGCAGTGGCCCGCGTGCCAACGTCGCCGCGCGCGCCCCGGGCCCACGCGGACCGCGACCGCCGCATGCCGGAAAGCCGCATCCCGGAAAGCCACACTCGGGGCCCGCGGGCCGGTCGTCCGGCCCCAGGGATGGAAAACCTGCCGGCTTCGCGCCACGCAAGCCGTTCAAGCCGCGCTGATCGGCGCGCCAACCGCCGACAAGGTCCGCTGGCTCTGGAAGCTCCGCTGACGCCCGGTCAGCGGATCAACGAAAGCCAGCGACCTGGCCAGTAATTTCAGTGGGCGTGAGTAGTCATCTGCCGCGTAGTCACGCAGTACCGGGTAGAGGCCATCGTTGGCGATGGGTGCCCCCAGTGCGGCCATGTGCACGCGCAACTGATGCTTCTTGCCGGTGACCGGCTCCAACGCGTAGCGCCATGACGTCGCCGACTGTTCGACTACCTCGATACGGCTTTCGCTATTGGGTTCGCCCTCGATTTCAGCCATCCGGAAGAACGGATCACCCGTGGCCAGGCAACTGCGCCTGAGCAACGGGAACGCCGTGTCCGGCAGTGGCGGCGCCAGTGCCTGGTAGCGTTTGCTGATCCGGCGCTCCCGAAACAGCGCCTGGTAGGTGCCGCGGCTCCCGGGATTGGTCGACAGCAGCACCAGGCCAGCCGTCGCGCGGTCAATGCGGTGCAGCGGCACCAGATCCCTTATCCCCGTGCGCTGCATCAGCCGTGCCAGCAGGGTCTCTGCGACGAATCTACCAGCCGGTGTGACTGGCAGGAAATGGGGCTTGTCAGCGATCAGGATGTGCTCATCGAGATGGACGATGGTCTCCTGGAACGGGATGCGTGGCTCATCAACCACTTCCCGGAAGTATTGGACCACCGCTCCCGTGCGATGCCTGGCAGCGGCCATCAGCGGTGTCCCGTCAGCATCTAGCACCAACCCGCGCTGAAAGCGCTGCAACCATGCGTCCCGACCAATGGCCGGGAACCTGGCGCACAGCGCGTCCAGTACCGTCGGCCAGGGGCCGGGGGGCAATTGCAGGCGACTGGCTGCCACGCCATCAACGTTGAATGGGGCCGTCTTCACCCCCTCAGCTTAGCGGGGGGACACGCACGGCAGCGGGAGGGTCTTCGCGTGGCCTTCACGCGGCGTGCTACCGGTTCATCTAGATTCAGGGTTGCAGGTGAGCTCACTCCGCGCACCAAGCGCAGTTCGACAACCGTTGGAGGTACGACCATGTCCAGGAAAATTTCCTTCGCCATTGCCGCAGCCCTCGCAGTTGCTACATCAGGATGCATGCAATCCGAAACCGATAATGCGCGCTCCGCCCCGACCAACACACCAGACACCGCCAAGGCACAAGCCGGGGAGAAAGCCGCTAGTCCCGGCGAGACATTGGCCTGGCTCATCGCGATCGACCAGTACGAAATCACGGCCGCATCGCAGGCCATTGAAAAGCAGGTCGATGACGAGGTCGGCGCCTACGCCGATGCAATGCATATCGAGCATCGTCGCAACCTCAGCCAGACACGGGCGTTAGCAGACTCCTCGGGCGTGGACATCACCGATTCGGAGCCCTTGAAAACCTACCGTGGGGAAACCGAAAAAACGTTGACGCAACTGGGCACGCTGGAGGGCGAGCAGTACGCGACCGCCTACCTTGCGGCCATGGTGGACAGCCACACCGATGCGCTGGCATTGATTGATGAGCACCTGGAGACCATGGCCGAAGGTGCTATCCGGGAGCACCTGCAGGCAACGCGCGATATCGTCGCCGCGCATCGCGAACACGCGCAGCAATTGCAGGGAGACGGCTGAGGCGGTTGTCCGGACGGCGCCTGCAGCGCCTAGAATGGCGATCCCCTTCGTCAGGCAGTCCATGTCCCCATGGCGCTCAAATCCACCGTCGTAAAGGCCGAATTGCAGATCAGCGACATGGATCGCAATTACTACGCCACCCACAACCTCACCCTCGCCCAACATCCGTCCGAGACCGACGAGCGGCTGATGGTGCGGGTGCTCGCCTTTGCGCTGCATGCCGACGAACGGCTGGAGTTTGGACGCGGCCTCAGCGACGAGGATGAGCCGGGTTTGTCGCGGCGCAGCTATACCGGCGAGATCGAGTTGTGGATCGACCTCGGCCATCCCGACGAGTCGCGGATCAAGAAAGCCTGCGGACGGGCCCAGCAAGTGGTTGTGGTCAACTACGGCGGGCGCGCATCGGATATCTGGTGGGACAAGGTCGCCAGCTCGCTGACGCGCTTGAAGAACCTCACCGTGATCGACATCCCGGCCGAGGTGGTGGACGCATTGCCGGCCATCGGCGAGCGTGGCATGCGCCTGAACGTGCTGATCCAGGATGGTGAACTGCAGTTGATGGGCGAGCGCGGCAGCACGTCGTTACGGCCGACGGTGCGGATGGCGCCGCGCTAAGCCGGGAGCGCGCGACGCGATGGAGCACTACGACGTCCTGGTCATCGGTGGCGGTGCCGCCGGGCTGATGAGCGCGATCACTGCCGGCCGGCGCGGCCGGCGGGTACTGGTGATCGAGCATGCCAACCGGGTCGGCAAGAAGATCCTGATGTCGGGCGGCGGCCGCTGCAACTTTACCAATACCGGCACCAGCGCCGACAATTTCCTGTCAGGCAACCCGCATTTCTGCAAGTCCGCCCTCGCCCGCTACACGCCGTGGCATTTCATCGAGATGGTCGAGCGCCACGGCATCGCCTACCACGAGAAGGAGCTCGGCCAGCTGTTCTGCGACGTCTCATCCAAGATGATCGTGAAGATGCTGCTGGACGAGTGCAGCAACGCTGGGGTGCGGGTCGAGACCTCATGCGGTATTGACCGCGTGGTGCGTGGCGGGGACGGCATGTCCGAGGAAGCCGCGTTCCGGCTGCATACCGCTCGTGGGACATTCGCCGCACCGGCACTGATCATCGCTTGTGGCGGGCTGTCGATCCCGAGCATGGGCGCCAGCGGCTTCGGTTACGAGCTGGCCCGGCAGTTTGGCCACAATGTGTTGCCGACCCGCGCCGGCTTGGTGCCGCTGACGCTCAGCGGCAAGCACCAGCAACGCCTGGCCGACCTCAGCGGCGTCGCGTTGCCGGTCACCGCCAGTTGCAATGGGCAGGACTTCAGCAACTTCATGCTGGTCACCCATCGTGGTATCAGCGGACCGTCGATCCTGCAGATCTCGTCCTATTGGCAGCCCGGCGACGAGCTGCAACTGGACCTGCTACCCGGGCGCGACGCGCTGGCAACCTTGCAGCAGCTACAGACCGAGCGCCCGGCGGCCGAGCTCAAGACCGTGCTGGTTGATCTGCTGCCCAAGCGATTCGCCCAGCGGCTGTGCGAGATCTGGTTGGCGCAACTGCAACCGGCGCGACCGATGAAGCAGTTCAACCTGCCGCAGCTGCGCGAGGTCGCATCGATACTGGAGCGATGGCCGCTGGTTGCCAGCGGTACTGAAGGCTACCGCACCGCCGAAGTGACCCTCGGCGGCGTGGATACCGACGGGGTCTCTTCCAGCACGATGCAGTCCCGGCATGTCGCAGGGCTGTACTTTGTCGGCGAGGTGCTCGACGTCACCGGCTGGCTGGGAGGCTACAACTTCCAGTGGGCCTGGGCCTCGGGTCACGCTGCGGGCAGCGCGGTCTAACCACGGCCAAGGTTCAGGGCCGACGGTCAGTCTGCCTCGGCGGCGGCTTCGCGCCCCTGCTGGCGAATCAACGCCTCTTCGCGGGCATCGCGGATCGCCAGTTGCACGCTGTCCAGGTCGGCAGTGGACTCGTCGAATTCAAACTCTCCGGTGAGCTCGCTGTCGGGCCGCAATTTGCCTTTCTCGTACAAGGCCCACATTTCTTCCGCGTAGTGGGTAGACAGCAATTCGGGGGCAATCTTGCCCAGGCACAGGGTGAGGTTGTTGACGTCGCGCTGCAGCATCTGGCGGGCGGCATTGTTGCCCGAGGCGCTGACCACCTGCGGGAAATCGATCAGCACCGGGCCTTCCGGGCCGACCAGGACGTTGTACTCGGACAGGTCGCCGTGGATCAGGTCGATGCACAGCATCTTTACGACCTGGCGGACCAGATACCGGTGGAAGCCGCGCGCCTGGTCCGGCGCCAGCTCGACCTCGCCTAGCCGCGCAGCCGAATGGCCATCGGCATCGGTTACCAGTTCCATCACCAGCACGCCGTTGAAATAGCCTTTCGGATGCGGGACCCGTACCCCGGCATCGACCAGCCGGTACAGTGCATCGACCTCGGTATTCTTCCAGGCGGCCTCCTGTTCCTTGCGGCCGAACTTGGTCGCCTTGCCGATCGCGCGTGCCTGCCGGCTGCCGCGGACCTTGCGGCCTTCCTGGTACTGCACGCGTTGCTGGAAACTGCGCTGCGCCATGTCCTTGTAGACCTTGGCGCACAGGATCTCGTGGCCGGACCGGACCACGTAGACCGATGCTTCCTTGCCACTCTTGAGCGGGCGCAGCACCTCGTCGATCACACCTTCATCGATCAACGGCTGCAAGCCGGCGGGAGTCTTCATTATTGACGTTCGGCCTTCGGAGGACCAAGCAGTATGGGCGATTTTCCCCTCCGGTTTAACCGTCGCCCCAAACCGACCCCGGTCGCGGCCGCACGCCCGGCAGATCGGCTAGGCTCCGGGTTCCACTTTTTCAGTCTCCCACCCATGCGCCGAATGATTCCCCGCCTCGCCATCTCCACCATGATCATCGCGATGCTGGCTGCCTGCACACCGTCCCAGCCACCCGCTGGTGGAAGCGTGGACGAGTTGCAACGCATCGACCTGAAGACCGGCAGCGGAGAGGTGGCCGCTCCCGGAGACACCGTCGACGTCCACTACACCGGATGGCTGTATGACCAGGACGCTCCCGACCAGCACGGAAAACAGTTCGACAGTTCACGCGAACGCGGCGAGCCGATCACCTTCCTGCTTGGTGCCGGCCGCGTCATCCGCGGCTGGGACGAAGGCGTGGCCGGCATGCGGGTCGGCGGACAGCGGATCCTGCTGATTCCGGCCGCCTACGGCTACGGGCGAAAGGGCGCCGGCGGGGCCATCCCGCCCGGCGCATCGCTGGTGTTCGAGGTCGAACTGATTGGCGTGCGGAAGCCGTAGCGCGGCGACAGGACGCAAGGTCGCGGTGCGGAGGCAGCGACTCAGCGCAGCGGCAGGGTGGAAATCGTCACGCCCGGTTGTTCCCGTGCCGCCAGCTCGACCAGTGCGCGCGCCACGTCCTCGGCAGGCACCGCGCGATACGCCGCCAGCGGCCCGACCAGCAACCGGCCGAGTGCAGGCAGCAGCTTCTGCGCGAAGTCCTCGCCGGGACGCGACTCGCCGCGCTCACCCAGCAACAGTGAGGGCCGCACGATGTGCAGTGTCTCGTACCCGATCGCACGCACCGCCGCCTCGGCGCGTCCCTTGATGCGGTTGTAGAACACCCGCGAGTTCGCATTCGCTGCCAGCGCGGACACCAGGAAGAAGCGCCGCGCACCGGCGGCACGGGCCGCGCGCGCCAGGTCCACCACCATGTCGAAATCGACATGCTCGAAAGCCGCGCGCGAGCCCGCCGTGCGCAGCGTGGTGCCCAGGCAGCAGAACACGTCATCGGCCGCGAGCCGCTCGCGCATGCCGGCGAGGTCGCCCAGCTCGGTCACCAGCGCCTCGACTCGCGCATCGTCCCCGGGCGGTGCCCGCCGGCCCACCGCCTTGATGTGCGCGTACTTGATGTTCGCGTACGGCCGGCCTGCCAGCAATTGCGCCAGCAGATGGCGGCCAACGAGCCCGGTGTAGCCGGCGACCAGCGCGGTTCGGGACGCAGTCATGCTCATGCTGTGCCTTGAAGCGAGCGCATCACCTCGGCGGCGATCTCGAACGAGCGCACGCGGGCAGCGTGGTCGAAGATGTTGGCCGTTAGCAGCAACTCATCGGGACGGTGGCGGTCGATGAAGGCGGCGATCCCTTCCTTCAGCGTCTCGGCATTGCCGACCACCGAGCAGGACAGCGCGCTTTCCACCCCCAACTTCTCCTGCGGGCTCCACCACGAATCTATGTCATCGATCGGCGGTGGGACCAGTCCGATGTCGCCGCGGCGCAGTCTCACGAACGACTGCTGCTGACTGGTGAACAGCCGCCGAGCGGCCGCATCGGTCTCCGCCCCCACGACGTTGAGGGCGAGCATGGCGTGGGGCTTCGACAAGTGCGCCGACGGGGTGAAGTCGCGGTGATACAGCGCCAACGCCTCATCCATCGAGCCGGGCGCAAAGTGCGACGCAAAGGCGAATGGCAGGCCCATCGCCGCAGAAAGCCTCGCGCTGAACAGGCTTGAGCCAAGCAGCCACACCGGCACCTCGACCCCGGCGCCTGGCACAGCGCGCACCGGCTGGCCAGGCTTCGCCGGACGGAAGTAGCCCAGCAGTTCGGCAACATCATGCGGAAACGCATCCGCACCCTCGTGGTAACGGCGCAAGGCACGCACGGTCGCCTGGTCGGTGCCGGGTGCGCGCCCCAGTCCCAGGTCGATCCGGTCGGGATACAGCGACGCCAGTGTTCCGAATTGTTCGGCCACCTGCAGCGGCGAATGGTTGGGCAACATGATGCCGCCTGCCCCCACCCGGATCGTCGACGTGCCGCCCGCCACGTAGCCGATCAACACCGCGGTCGCGGCGCTGGCTATACCGGGCATGTTGTGGTGCTCGGCGAGCCAGTAGCGGTTATAACCAAAGCGCTCCGCGTTGCGCGCCAGATCCAGAGTGTTTGCGAATGCCTGGCGGATGTCGCTGCCTTCGGTAACGGGCGCCAGATCGAGCAATGAATAGGGAGTCATTTGAAGACCAAGCTGAGGATTAACTTTGGATATGGGGCCTTGCAACGGATTCTCCATGCAGGGCTGCGGCGATTCGTGGATAATAACGATTCTCATTTACTGCTATTCGAGGTGCTCACCGTGCGATTGCTGTCCTTGTCCGTCGCTATCCTGGTTTCCATGGCGGCGTGCTCCGCCGATCAATCGCCATCCACGGTATCTGGCACCGACGCCGACGCCGGTGATGCGGCACCGGCGGAGCTGGTGGTCTACACCTCCCGCAACGAGCAATTGCTCAAACCGTTGTTCGACCAGTACACCGAGCAGACCGGCGTCAAGATCACCTACCTGACCGACAAGGCGCCGCCGCTGATGGAGCGACTGAAGGCGGAAGGTAGTCGCAGTCCCGCCGATGTGTTCATCACCGTGGACGCCGGCAACCTGTGGCAGGCGACCAATCTGGATCTGCTGCAGCCGATCACGTCGACGCGGCTGGAGCAGAACATCCCGTCGAACCTGCGCGACCCGGACAATCGCTGGTTCGGCCTGTCGGTGCGTGCACGCACGATCATCCACAACCCAGCGGCCGCCCCAGCCGACACGCTGTCGACGTATGAAGAACTGGCCGACCCGAAGTGGAAAGGCAAGCTGTGCCTGCGTACCAGCAACTCGGTCTACAACCAGAGCCTGGTCGCCACTATGATGGCCAGCCTGGGTGCGGAGAAAACCGAGCAGGTCGTGAAGGGCTGGGTCGCCAACCTCGCCGCGGCACCGATGGCCAGCGACAACGAGGTGATCGACGCGATTGCTGCCGGGCGCTGCGCGGTAGGCATCACCAACACTTACTACCTGGGCCGCGCGCTGCGCAAGGATGCCGACCTGACGGTCACCGTGTTCTGGCCGAACCAGGCCGATGGCGAGCGCGGCGCGCACGTCAATGTGTCCGGCGCGGGCGTCACCAAATACGCCCCGCACCCCGAAGCCGCCATTGCGTTTATCGAGTGGCTGTCCGATGGCCAGGCCCAGGCGTTGTTTGCGGGCGAGAACCTGGAGTACCCGGCCAATCCGACCGTCGCCACCGACCCGCTGATCGCGGCCTGGGGCGACTACCGTCAGGACCTGATCAACGTCTCCGAGGCCGGCGCGATGCAGGCCGAGGCCGTCAAGCTCATGGATCGTGCCGGCTATCGCTGATCCGCTCCAACGTCGGCACGCTCCCGGGCGCGTCCACCAGGTGATCGGCTTGCGGGGATGGACTTGGCTCGCGGTCGCGTTGAGCTTGCCGAGCCTGATCCCGCTGGCCGCCACCCTGGCGGCACTGGCGCGGCCCGACGGCGACACCTTGCAACACCTGTGGCAGTACGTACTGCCACAGGTGGCCGGCAACACCTTGTGGCTGTTGCTCGGCGTCGGCGTGGGCACTGCGGTGCTGGGCACGGCGCTGGCGGCACTGGTCGCCTTGTGCGAATTTCCCGGCCGGCGGGTGTTCGCCTGGCTGCTGGTACTGCCCCTGGCGGTACCGGGCTACGTGCTCGCCGTGGCCTTCATCGGGCTGTTCGACTACAGCGCGCCGCTGACCACCTTCCTGCGTGAATTCGCCGGGACGCAGCTGCCGGACATCCGCTCGCGCGGTGGCCTGATCGCCGTGATGACGCTGGCGCTGTATCCCTACGTCTACCTGGTCGCCCGCGAGGCCTTCGCCAGCCAGGGCGCACGGGCGATGGAAGCGGCCCGCGCGCTGGGCATGGGGCCGTGGCGGGCGTTCTGGCACGCCAGCCTGCCGATGGCCCGACCGTGGATCGCCGGCGGCACCCTGCTGGTGCTGATGGAGACGCTGGCCGACTTCGGTGCCGTGTCCGCGTTCAACTACGAGACCTTCACCACAGCGATCTACAAGGCGTGGTTCGCGTTGTTCTCCACCGATACCGCGCTGCAGATCGCTGCGGTGCTGCTGATCGGCGTGCTGGTGCTGGTCGGCCTGGAAGCCGCGTCGCGCAAGCGTCAATCGTTCGCCCGCGTCGGTCTGGCCGAGGCCGCCCGGATTCCACTCGGCCGCCGCGGTTGGTGGGCCACGGGCGGCTGCGCGCTGGTGCTGTTCGCGGCGCTGGTCTTGCCGCTAGCTCAATTGGCGTGGGATGGCCTGGCCCATCTGGCCGACCTCGACCTGCGGTACCTCGCCAGCCTGCGCAATGCGTTGTCGCTGTCGGCGATGGCCGCCGCGCTGACGACCGCCGCCGCGTTCGCGATCGCACTGGCGGCACGCGAGCAACCTGGACTGCTCACCACCACCATCACCCGCATCACCACCCTCGGTTACGGCCTGCCGGGCGCGTTGCTGGCCATCGGCCTGTATGTCCCGGTCGCGCAATTTTCGACCTGGCTGATGGAAACCCGCGGCTGGGATGTCCCGCTGGAAGGCGGCCTGCTGCTGTTGCTTGTCGCCTATGGCATCCGCTTCCTGGCCGTGGCCCACACTCCGGTAGCCGGCGGCCTGCTGCGGATCCGCCCGCAACTGCTGGAAGCCAGTCGCAGCCTCGGCGTGACCGGCGCGCGCCAACTGCGGCAGGTGCACTGGCCGTTGTTGCGCGGCAGTTTCGCCACGGCCGCCCTGCTGGTATTTGTGGACACAATGAAGGAGATGCCAATTACCCTGATGATGCGACCGTTCGGCTGGGACACCCTGGCCACGCGCGTGTTCGAGCTGACCAACGAAGGCGAATACGCCCGCGCTGCCCTGCCCTCGTTGGCGATTGCCCTGGCCGGCCTGATCCCGGTGATCGCACTGACACGGCGGAGCCGTCATGCAACTTGATATCGACGACGCTGCAGTCGGCTACGACGGCCGCATCGTGCTGGAAGGCGCCAGTCTGACCCTGGCCGATGGCGAGATCGGCTGCCTGCTCGGCCCGTCGGGCGCCGGCAAGACTACCTTGCTGCGCGCGGTGGCCGGCTTCGAGCCACTGATGCGGGGCCGCATCCGCGCCGATGGGCAACTGCTGGTCGGCGACGGCGTGCGACTGCCGCCGGAGCAACGCCAGATCGGCATGGTGTTCCAGGACCACGCGTTGTTGCCGCACCTGAGCGTGCTCGACAACGTGCGATTCGGGTTGTTCCGCTGGCCGCGCGCGAAAGCGATCGCACGCGCCCGCGAGATGCTCGAACTGGTCGGCCTGGCCGACACTGCCAAGCGCCAGCCGCACCAATTGTCGGGCGGTCAGCAACAACGTGTTGCCGTCGCCCGCGCCCTCGCCCCGCAACCACGGCTGGTGTTGCTGGACGAACCGTTTTCCAGTCTCGATCCCGACCTGCGCGAACGCCTGGCCCTGCAGGTGCGCGAGGCCCTGAAGGCAACTGGTATCGGCGCCCTGCTGGTCACCCACTCGCAGGCCGAGGCGTTCGCGATGGCCGACCGGGTCGGCGTGATCGGCCACGGCCGGCTGCAGCAATGGACCAGCGCCTACGACCTCTACCACCGCCCCGCCAACCGCTTCGTAGCCGGCTTCGTCGGCGAAGGCGTGCTGCTGCCCGCACGGGTCGTCGACGACGGTCATGTCGGCACCGAATTCGGCGTGCTCACCGCCGACCATCAATTGCTCGACCCTCCCGGCACCGACGTGGACATGCTGCTGCGCCCCGACGACGTCATCCACGACGACGACGCACCGCTGCAGGCACGGATCGTGCGCCGTCATTTCCGCGGCGCGGACTTCCTCTACACCCTGCAACTCGACGGCGGCGGCCTGGTGCAGGCGCTGGTGCCCTCGCACCACGACCACGCCATCGGCCAAGCCATCGGCATACGACTGGATCTGGAACACGTGGTGGTCTTCGAGCAGCCGGAAAACGGCACGGCCAACGGCCTCCTGTCACCAGCGTAAAAGTGTTTCTGTACGTCTGAACGAGCAAAGATCGAGGTATTCGGGCTCCCTTAACCCGGTGACGGCTTGTCCTTCTCCACCGGTGCCAGTCGCAGATGGTGGAAGTCGAAACTGAAATCCGTCGCCGGGGAAATCGCTTCCATCCGCGCCTCGCGGATTTGCCCATCGGGGTCCAACGCGAAGCTCATGAAGGCGTCGGCATTCAACCAGCGCTGGTCCCAACGCACCACGAAGGTGTCGTTCTGCCACGGCTCCAGGCTGCCGACCAACGCGGCGGTGTGGGTGAAGCGGATCCGCAGTTTGCCGTCGTCCTGGCTGATCACCACGTCGCCGTACCAGGGGTCGCGGTAGGTATCGGCATAGTCCGCCAATGGCAGCGAGGGTTTGGACCCCGCGTCACGCGCATCCAGGTGGGCTTGCCAATCCTTGGCCGCCTTGTCCTGAGAGCTACCCTGGGCGGCGATGTAGGCCGCCGTCCAGTCGGTTTTCGGCGCGTCCAGATAGGCATCCAGTGCGCGCATTGTCACGGCCTGGAACGCGCCGCCGGCCTCGGCACTGGTCAACACGATGATGCCCAGCTCCTGTTCGGGGACCATGGTGATGCGCGAGACATACCCCGGCCAGCCGCCGGTGTGCCATGCCAGCTTCTCGCCGCGATAGTCGGACAACGACCAGCCCTCGCCATAGCCCATGAAGTTGGGCGTGGCGGCGGCGAGTTCGGGAACCGAAGGCTCGCGGACCCGGATCGGAGTGAGCACCGACCACATTTCCTGCTGGCGCTTCTCGCTGAACAGCCGGGCAGGTTCCTGGTCGTCTTGGCCGGCGCCACCGGCCGGTGCGATCACACCCTGGTCGAGCTGCACCTGCACCCACTTGGTCAGGTCGTGGACGCTGGAGTACAGGCCGCCGGCTCCGGACACATTGCCCCACGACAGCTTTGGCGCTTCCACCAGGGTGGTGAAGTCGGCCTTCGAATAGCCCGTGGCGACGCTATCACCGGGCTTCAAATAGTCGCTGTTGAAACGTGTCTCGTCCATGCCCAGCGGCTTGAAGATGCGCGTTTGCAGGAAGTCCTTGTAGGTTTGCCCGCTGGCCGCCTCGACCACCAGTTGTGCAACCCCGAACAGGATGTTGTCGTAGGCGTACTGGGCGCGGAAGCTGGCATCCAGCGGCACATCCTTGAGCCGGCGCGCGACCTCCTCGGTGCTGTAATCGGTGCCCGGCCAGTACAGCAGGTCGCCGGCCCCCAGACCCAGTCCGCTGCGGTGCGCGAGCAGGTCACGGATCCGCATCTCGGCGGTCACGTACGCGTCGGACATCCGGAACCAGGGCAGGTGCTCGATCACCCGATCATCCATCTCCAGCTTGCCGTCATCGGCCAGCATCGACAGCGAGGCCGCGGTGAACGCCTTGGTATTGGAGGCGATCGCGAACATCGTGTGCTCGTCCACCGGCTGCGTGCCATCCAGTTGGCGCAAGCCGTAACCGCGCTCCAGCACGACCTTTCCGTCTTTCACGATGGCCACCGCCATCGCCGGCACGTCGAACTGTTGGCGCACGTCCTCGATATACGCGTCGAAGTCCTGCAACTGCGCGGGCAACGCCGCGGTCGAGTTGGTCGCCGACGTCACTTCGCCCACGTGCGACTCGGTAGCCGCTTGTGCGTACGCGACAACAGGCGTGGTCATGGCCACGGCAAACATCACCGCAACCGCCAGTCCCCGGCGTGGGATGGTGTCAATCTGCATGCTGCCCCTGCTCCCGTTCGATGCGAAACGCCGACGATACCGCACCGATGCACTGCCCGGCAGTCTCTGCCGGACACGGCATAATGCGGGCCGGGCATCACACTGGATCCCCCGACACTTTTCACTGCGCACCTTGTCCCCGCGCGAGCACTTCACTGACGTGAGCATGCCCAAACAAACTGCCCTGCCCGGCCTGGCCATCATTGGCGGTGGTCCCGCCGGCCTGATGGCGGCCGAGGTCGCGCGCGCGGCCGGCATCGAGGTCGACCTGTTCGAGGCCAAGGGCTCGGTCGGGCGCAAGTTCCTGATCGCCGGCAAGGGCGGACTGAACCTGACCCACGACGAGCCGCGACCGGGCTTTGACGCGCGTTATCGCGAGCGCCGTGGCACGGTAGCCAACTGGCTGGACGACTTCGACGCCGACGCCGTGCGCAACTGGGCACGCGAGCTGGATGTGGAGACCTATGTCGGCAGCTCCGGCCGGGTCTTTCCATTGGACCGCAAGGCGGCGCCACTGCTACGCGGCTGGGTGCGACGACTGCGCGAGGACGGCGTGCGCTTCCATGTGCAACACCGCTGGCTGGGATGGACCGAAGACGACGCGCTGCGCTTCCAGACCGCAGACGGCGAGCGCCAGACCCGCGCATCGGCGACGCTGCTGGCACTGGGTGGCGGCAGCTGGCCGCAGCTGGGCTCGGATGGTGCTTGGCAACCCTGGCTGCTCGATCGCGGCGTGGATGTCGCGCCGCTGGCACCGGCCAACTGCGGATTCGACATCGACTGGAGCGGACACTTTTCCAGCCGTCATGCGGGCGCGCCGTTGAAGCCGGTCGTCGCCCATTGGCGCGAAGCCGATGGCGAGCACGCGCTGCAGGGCGAATGCGTGGTCACCGAAACGGGGATCGAAGGCAGCCTGGTGTACGCCCTGTCCGCACAACTGCGCGACGCGATCGCGCGCGACGGCGAGGCCACGCTGACACTCGACCTGGCCCCCGGCCGCACGCTGGAACGGCTGCAGAACGACCTTGGCAAACCACGCAACGGCCGAAGCGTCAGCGACCACCTGCGCCGCCAGACCAGGCTCGCTGGTGCCAAGGTGGCGTTGTTGTACGAGGTGCTGGGAAAGGAGCGCATCAGCGACGACGCCTTGCTGGCGCAGACGATCAAACGACTGCCCCTGACCTTGCGCCGTGCGCGGCCCATCGCCGAGGTCATCAGCAGCGCCGGCGGCGTGCGGCTGGAAGCGATGGACGAGGCCCTGATGCTCACCCGACTGCCCGGCGTTTTCTGCGCTGGCGAGATGCTGGACTGGGAGGCCCCCACCGGCGGCTATCTGCTGACCGCATGCTTCGCCAGCGGCCGACGCGCAGGCTTGGGCGCCGTCGAGTGGCTACGCCATACGCAAGCCCGTTCCACGCACGCGGCTCCCATGTAGGAGCGGCTTCAGCCGCGAACGCGCAGAAATCCGAGCACCCGCACTGTTCGATTCACGCGTCGCCCGCCAGGTCGTCCAGGATCGGGCAGTCCGGCCGGTCATCGCCGTGGCAGCGACGTGCCAGTTGTTCCAGCGTGCGCTGCATGGCCTGCATCTCCTCGACCTTCTTCGCCAGCTCGGCGGCGTGCGCCAGCGCCAGTTGTTTCACCTCGCCACTGGCTCGCGCGCGGTCGTCCCACAGCGCGAGCAGGTTTTCGATTTGCTTGATCGGAAATCCCAGCGAGCGGGAACGATGGATGAAGCGCAGACGGTGCAGCGCGATTTCATCGTAGATCCGGTAGCCGGCCTGGGTACGGGCCACTGCCGGCAGCAGTCCGATCGCTTCGTAGTGGCGGATCATCTTCGCCGACACACCACTGAGCGCGGCAGCCTGGCCGATGTTGTGCAGGCCGTCGGCAAGGGCATCGGCCAGTTCGGGCTTTGGCGCGCGTGGCGAAGCTGAGCGGGGCCGGGCGATGTTGCTCATTGGTGCCTCCCTGGGGCGGCTGCCAGCGCCGGCCCGGCTTGCGGATGGAGTTCGCGATCGGTCTTGGCCATGTCAATCCTGCTCCTGCAGCGCGACCGCCGACTGCGGCTTCCAGCGCCGTAACAACAGGGTATTACCCACCACGCTGACGCTGGAGAACGCCATCGCCGCACCGGCCACCACCGGGTCGAGCAGGCCCGCCGCCGCCAACGGAATCCCGACCACGTTGTAGATGAAGGCCCAGAACAGGTTCTGCCGGATCTTCGCACTGGTGCGGCGCGAGACCGCGATCGCGTCGGCGACCAGCCGCGGGTCGGAGCGCATCAGAGTGATCCCGGCCGCGTGCATGGCGACATCGCTTCCGCCGCCCATCGCGATACCGACATCGGCCGCCGACAGCGCCGGAGCGTCGTTGATGCCATCGCCGACCATCGCCACCGGGCCATGCGAGCGCAGCTCCAGCACAGCCTCGGCCTTGTCGCCGGGCAGCACGTTGGCACGCACGTCATCGATGCCAAGCGTGTCGGCGACGGCCTGGGCTGCACCACGGTTGTCGCCGGAGATCATGGCCGTGCGCAGGCCGAGTTGATGAAGGGTAGCGATCGCGGCACGTGCCTGCGGCCGCGGCTCATCGCGGAACGCGAGCAGTCCGAGCAAGCGAGCCTCACCCGCAGTCCGCTCAGCCACCCACGACACGCTGTGGCCGTGTGCCGCCAACTCATCGCCGCGCGCCTGCAAGGCACCGAGATCCACGCCAGACTCCTGCATCAGCCGGGAGCTGCCAAGCAGCAGGTCGCGGCCCTCGACATCACCCTCCAGCCCGCGCCCGGCCAACGCCCTCACCCCGCTCGCCTGCGGGAAGCCGGCCGGCTGTGCGGCCTCGACCACTGCGTTCGCCAGCGGATGCTCGCTGCCCGACTGCAACGCGCCCGCCAGTCGCAGCAGGGCGGCGTGGTCGCCATCGACCGCTACGTGTTCGGCCAGGGTCGGCCGCCCTTCGGTCAGGGTGCCGGTCTTGTCGAAGGCGATCACCTGCAACGAGCGCGCGGTTTCCAGCACTTCGGCGTCCTTGATCAGGATGCCGGCGCGGGCGGCGACGCCGGTGCCGGCCATGATCGCGGTCGGCGTGGCCAACCCAAGCGCACACGGACAGGCGATCACCAGCACGGCGACCGCATTGAGGATCGCCACGTTCCAGTCGCCGCCCACCACGCCCCAGCCCAGCAACGTCAGCACGGCAACGCCGACCACCACGGGCACGAACACCGCGCTGACCTTGTCGACCATGCGCTGGATCGGCGCCTTCTTCGCCTGCGCGTCCTCGACCAGCCGGATGATCCGGGCCAACGCGGTCTCCGCGCCGACCGCGAGCGTGCGCAGCCGTATCCGGCCCTCGCCGTTCACCGCGCCACCGGTCACCCGGTCACCGGATTGTTTGGCGACCGGCAACGACTCACCGGTGATCAGCGACTCGTCGGCGTGACTGCGGCCTTCGATGATCTCGGCGTCGACCGGAATGCGCTCGCCGGGCAGCACGCTGACCTCGTCGCCGACGACGACCTCGGCCAGCGGCAGTTGCCGCTCCACGCCGTCGCGCAGCACCCGCGCGGTGGCCGGGCGCAACGCCTGCAGCGCACGGATCGCCTCGGTGGTCTGGCGCTTGGCCCGTGCTTCCAGCCATTTGCCCAGCAGAACCAGGGTGATCACCACCGCCGAGGCCTCGAAATACAGATGTCCGCTGCCGTGTCCCGCGTCGGCAAACAGATGGGGCGCGATCAAATGGAACAGACTGAGGCCGTAGCCCGCACTGGTACCGAGCGCGACCAGCAGGTCCATGTTGCCGGTGCGTGCCTTCAGCGCGCCCCAGCTGGCGCGGTAGAAGCGCGCACCCAGCCAGAACTGCACCGGCGTCGCCAAGGCGAACTGCAGCCAGCCCGGCAGCATCCAGTCGTGGCCGAACGGCATCGCCAGCATCGGCAACATCAACGGCGCCGACAGCACGATCGCAATGATGAGGTGGCGCAGCTCGCGCGAGCGACGCGGGTTCGCTGCCGCTGTCTCGCCCGCTGCCGAAATGGCGGTGTCGCCTGTGGACTCAGCCTGCGGCAACGTCGCGGCGTAGCCGGCCCGGGTGACTGCGGCGATCAACGCGGCCGGATCGGTACCGCCCACCGTACGCACGGTGGCGCGCTCGGTGGCCAGGTTGACGTTGGCCTCCAGCACACCGGGCGCCGCCGCGAGTGCCTTCTCGACCCGGCCGGCGCACGATGCGCAGGTCATGCCTTCGATCGCCAGATCGACCGATTCACCCGCGACTTCGTAACCGGCGGCGCGTACTGCGGCGACAAGAGTCGATACCGGCACGTCCTCACCAGCCAGGATCTCCACGCTTTCGGTGGCCAGATTGACGCTGGCCGCCTGCACGCCCGGCACCTTGGCCAGCGCCTTCTCGACCCGGCCCACGCAGGACGCACATGACATCCCGAGGACGTCGAAGCGCATGGTGCGCGGGTTGTTTGCAGGAATGGCGGGGGCAGGCATGACGGACTCCGGAACTTGCTTGCGGGCCATTCTCAAGCTTCCCATGGTGGGAATGTCAACTGAATCACTATCCGCCGCCAACTCGACGGACTTGTATCGCCTGTAATCGGCCGGACCGGGCCAAACCAGCCGTCAGATCACCGGTTTGAAGTCCATGGATGACCAGCCCTTTGGGCTGTTGTGGAGCGCTTCCCGCCTTCGCGGGAATGACGATAATTCCTACCCAGCAGGCTCCGGCTGGACCAGCGGTCGTAATGCCGCGTCCAGCGCAACCCGCTCATCGAACACGAAGCAGTGGCCGTCGTAGCCCGCCGCGCCCACCTGCTCGAAGTAGCCCAGGATGCCACCGTCGAGCTGCAGCAGGTTGTCCATGCCATCGGCACGCAGCCACAGCGCGGCCTTATCGCAACGGATACCGCCGGTACAGAAGCTGACCACGGTGGCGTCGCTCAACCCGTCTCGATGCGGCTCAAGGGCTTCGGGCAGCTCGGTGAAATTGTCGATCGGCAGCGTCAGTGCGCCGGAAAATGTCCCGTAACCCACCTCTTCGCGGTTGCGGGTATCCAGCAACACCAGCCGCTTGCCGGCATCGTCGGTGCCCTGCTCGATCCAGCGCGCGAGGTCTGACGGCGCCACCACCGGCGCGCGGCCGGTCGCCAACGGCGAGGCGTTGTCGCGACGGAAGCTGATGATTTCCGGCTTGAGCTTCACCTTCAGCCGCGCAAATGGCTGCGCGTGGCTGCGACTGGACTTCACGACCATGTCCGCAAAGCGCGGGTCTTCGCGCAGCTTTACCAAAAAAGACTGCACCGAAGCTTCCGCGCCGGCCAGGAACAGGTTGATCCCCTCGGGCGCGACCAGCACCGTGCCGCGCAGGTTGCCGGCCTCGGCGCGGGTACGCAGCTCGTCGACCAGGGTGTCGGGCTGGGCAACGGCGGTGAAATGGTAGGCGGCGACATTCAGGATCATCCGCCAATTTTAACCGCGACCACGCTGCAAGCGCATGGCGGTCGGATCCCTTCTCACCCTGTAAATGTTGCCACCACTAACGTGTCTATAGGCCTGCGCGTTTGCATCCGCGCGCACGACATCCCAACCCACCGGAGACTACCGAATGAAGATCCAGCTCAATACCGACAACAACATCCAGGGCGATGATGCCCTCGCCGCCCACGTCGAGGGGGTCGTCACCGATGCCCTGGGGCGGTTCAGCACCCAGGTCACGCGGGTCGAGGTCCATTTGAGCGATCTCAATGCCGCCAAGGGCGGCGGCGGCGACAAGCAATGCATGATGGAGGCGCGACTGGAAGGCCGCCAGCCGATGGCCGTCACCCACCAGGCCGGCACCATGCGTGCGGCCATCACCGGGGCGACCGGCAAGCTGCAACGGCTGCTGGCCAGCTCCCTGGGCAAGCTGGCCGCGCCGGAGCGCCAAGGCCGCCACGCTGCCCAGCAGGACGCTGGCCAATCGGACGGTGAGGAGTTGGCCGACGCCCCCTATGCCGAGCCGATGTAGGTTTTCTGCAAAACCTATCGACCCGAGTCCGAGGCGTAACCCGGTCATTCCGGGCCGGCGGATCTACGCTGGCCCGTCTACACTGGCCCGCCCGAATGCAGGTTCCATCGATGTCTGACCCATCCCAGGACGATGCCCCGCCGTCATCCGAGCGTTTGTCGCGCCGGGTCTCGGAGTTGGCGGCATGTTCACGCGCGCAAGCCGAGCAGTACATTGCCGGGGGTTGGGTCCGGGTGGACGGCGAGGTGGTCGAGTCGCCGCAGTTCATGGTGGCCGGGCAATGCGTGGAAGTGGATCCCGACGCACAACTTGAAGCCGCCGAACCGGCGACGATGCTGCTGCACAAGCCGGCGGGCGTTGCGTTTGAAGACAGCGCCCCATTGATCATCGAGTCCAGCCGTGTCGAGGGTGACCACCGTCGCGGCATCCGCGTATTGCAGCGTCATTTCTCGCACCTGACGCCATCGATGCCGCTGGACAGCGACGCCAGCGGCCTGGTGGTGCTGAGCCAGGATCCACGCGTCCTGCGACGGCTGAAGGAAGACGGCGCGAAGCTCGAGCAGGAATTCCTGGTTGAGATCAGCGGTCAGGCCGGTCCGTACACCCTGAGCCGCCTGGCGCGTGGCCTGAGCTATCAGGGACGCGTGCTGGGGCCGTGCAAGGTCAGCTGGCAGAACGAGATCCGCCTGCGCTTCGCCATCAAGGACGTGCGCCCCGGCCAGCTGCGGGACATGTGCGCGCAGGTGGGCCTTGAGGTAGTGGCGATCCGCCGTCTGCGGATCGGGCGGATCGGCCTGAACAAGATGCCGGTGGGCCAGTGGCGCTACCAGCCGGTCACCGATCGCTTCTGATCACGTTTGATCGCGGGTCAGTACGCGCCCATGTAATCGCGCTTGCCAATCTCCAGTCCGTTGTGACGCAGCAGGGCGTAGGCCGTGGTCACGTGGAAGAAGAACTGCGGCAAACCATAGGTCAGCAGGTAATCCTGGCCGGTGAAGCGACGCTCCTTCGCGGTGCCGGGACGGGTCACGATCTCGCGTGCCTCACTGCCGTCAAAGCGCGCGGCATCAAAGCTGTCGACAAAGGCAATGGTGCGCTCCAGCAAGGCCCGCAGCTGCTCGATGCTTTGCTCGTTGTCGTCATAGACCGGCACCTCGGCGCCGGCCAACCGCGCGGTGACCCCCTTGGCGAAGTCGCAGGCAATCTGCACCTGGCGCACCAGCGGCAGCATGTCGGGAAACAGGCGTGCCTGCAGCAGCACGCCCGGGTCGATCTTGCGCTCGGACGCGTGCGCCTCGGCCTTCTCCAGGATCGCGGCAAGACTGCCGAGCATCTGCTTGAACACGGGAACGGACGCGGCGTGCATGGAAATGGTCATCGGGATTCTCTGAAGGGACAAACCTTGATGGTAGCCGCTCTACCTCAACGTTCCATCCCTGCACACCCGGCCTTGGCCGTGGCGCTCTAGAATTGACGGCCTTGTCGTCTTTCGGTCATCCAATGCCGCGTCGCGTACTGCAGTTGTTCCTGGGGTTGATCGCCTACGGGGTGTCGATGGTGATGATGCTCCAGTCCGACCTTGGACTGATGCCATGGGACGTGCTGCACCAGGGCATCGCGTTGCAGGGCGACTGGCCGATGGGCCGGGTCACGATTGCGGTCAGCTTCGCGACGTTGTTGATGTGGATCCCCATCCGCCAGAAGCCGGGCGTCGGCACCCTGTGCAACGCGGTGGTAATCGGTTTGGTATTCGACGCGGTCAACACGCTGATTGGCGACCGGTTGCTCGAAGCCTCCCTTGCATCGCGCACGGCGTTGCTGATCGGCGGCATCGTGCTCAATGGGGCGGCGACGGCCGCCTACCTGGGGGCGCACTTCGGCCCCGGCCCACGCGACGGGTTGATGACCGGACTGGTACGACGGACCGGCCGATCCGTGCGCCTGGTGCGCACCATCATCGAAGGCAGCGTGCTGGTATCGGGCTTCCTGCTTGGCGGCACGTTTGGCATCGGCACGGTGGCCTACATGCTGGTAATCGGGCCGTTGATCCAGCTGATGCTGCCGTGGTTCGACCCACGTCGGAACGCGACTGCAACGCCGCAGCCCGCCGCCGAGGGGCTATCCGCGCAGCAGGATCGCCGGTAGCGCCACCAGCCCGAGCAACACGATAGTCGCGACAACCGCCAACAGCACCCGGCCAGGCTCTTCGCGCAGCACGTCCTTGAACGTCTGGGCGGTGCCATCGCGCTGGGCAGCTTCATGTTCGGCGCGCGCGTTCGCCTGCCGCTTGGCCTGATACTCCGCCATCAGCCGCTTGGCCCTGGGCAGGTCGTCGTCATGGCTCAGCCATATACCGCCATGCGAGATGCCCCAGCGACTGGGTTGGGTCTCGTAGTACTCGATCCGTGCCTCATCGAGCATCGCCCGCACGTCATCGATCTCGTCGTCCAGTACCAGGCGCAGGTTGAGCAGCAGTTTTGACATGCCGCCATCATACCGGCGGGCGGCGGTGCCGGACGGTTCATTTTACTCCCAGCACGTCCAGTGGGTCGGCAACCGGTTGATCGGGAAGCGGCTCACCAGGAAGCGGGACGGAGCGTCGGGGCAACCGGCTCCTGTACGCCTCTATCGCCTTTTTTGCATGTTGGTCGAGTATCCCGGCGGGAATCGCCTGCTCGCCAAACACCTCGATTATCTGGGCCAGCAGTGCTTCCGCCGGTTTGCGCCGCGGCTCGACCTGCGCGGCGTCAGTGGCACGCAATCGGCGCAAGGTCTCTTGCGCTATGTCCAGACCGCTGTCGATGAACAGCTCGCCGGCCTGCTGGTCCGCCGGGTCGCGGCGCAGCACTTCCTGGCAGGCCACCAGCGCCGCCTCGGGCTGCCCAGCCTGGGCCTGGAGCAGCGCAATCTGCTGCCACGGTTGCTTGCGCGCCGGGTCGGCCAAAGCCGCCTGCCGGTAGGCCTGCAATGCCTGTTCAGGCAAGTCGTCGCGAACGGCGGCATCCGCCTCGGCCATGTACTCCGGGTATCCCGCCTTGGACCCCAGCGAAACCGTTGCACAGCCAGACAGCACGACCAGAAGCGCTGCGGCGGGGAGATATCGCCACGAAGCTGGGAACCGCGCAATCATCGTCGTCATCGTTTCGTACCCTTCGTCGTCCCTGCCCACCCCCCAATCGAAACATAGCAGTTGCACGGATCATTGTTCACGTTGCGGGGCTACCGGCAGATGCCAATCGTAGCGGATCGCCATGTAGCGCAGCCCAAAGCACAGCACCGCGGACACGATCATCACCGGCACCAGCGGCAGGTCGAAGAAATCCCCGACGACAATCACGATCGCGCCAATCATCGCGGCAACCGCATACAAATCGGACTGGAACACCACCGGCGTGCGCGCCACCAGCACGTCCCGCACGATGCCCCCGCCGATGCCACTGAGCATTCCCAACAGCACCGCGCCCACCGGCCCCAGCCCGTGATCCAACGCCTTGATCGTGCCGATCACTGCAAACAGCGCCAATCCGGCTGCGTCGAACAACCGCACCGGATTGTGCAACCGTTCGATATCGGCGTAACGATAGAAAGTGACGATACCCGCCAGGCAACTCACCGCCAGGTAATGCCAGTTCGCCAATGCGACCGGTGGTGTCGCACCAATCATCAGGTCGCGGGTGATGCCGCCTGCGGCTGCCGCGGCGAATGACAGCACCAGCACGCCAAACAGGTCCAGCCGTTTGCGTACCCCGAGGGTCGCGCCACTGATCGCAAACGCAAACGTGCCGACCAGGTCGATCACGGTGATGATGGAGTTCAGGTCCAAGGCAGCCCGCGCTCACTGGAATGGCGCCATAGAATGCCACGCTCCCGGACACGTGAGCGATACACCCGGGCCTTGCGACTCAACCGGGGCCCGGATCACGCCCGGGGTTTCGGGCGCGCCAGGCCGCCAGCAAGGTCTCGTAGTGTTTCATCTCGTCGGCATAGATGTCCGATACACAACGCTCGCAGCCGCTGTCACAACAATCCATCGGCAGTGGACGTTCGGGCAGCAACGGCGGCGGGTCGTCGCTTTTCTGCATCGGAACCGGCGGCGGAATCAGGTTGGGAGAATGACCAGGCACAGTGCCAAGTATGGACGGTAGCGATGCCGCAATCTAATCGGCCGGCAAAGATCGACTGCTACCGCCCTCGGTGTATTTTTCGTGCAACTCCACCGGTGCGGCCTGCTCCTTGCTGCGCCGCCGGATCCACAGGTTGATCATCTCCACGAACACCGAGAACGCCATCGCGACATAGATGTAACCCTTGGGAATGTGTTGGCCAAACCCGTCGGCGACGAGTACCAGGCCGACCATTATCAGGAAGGCCAGCGCCAGTATCTTGACCGTGGGGTGGCGCTCGACGAACTCCCCGATCGGCCGGGCAAACGCCAGCATGAAGACAATCGAGATGACGATGGCGGTCACCATCACCCAGCGCTCGTCGACCATCCCCACCGCCGTGATGATGGAATCCAGCGAGAACACGATGTCGAGCACCATGATCTGCATGATGACCGCACCGAAGGTCGCGGTCGCCGCGCCCGTCGCGACCTGCTCGGTTGCGCCCTCCAGCTTCTGATGGATTTCGTGCGTGGCCTTCGCGATCAGGAACAGGCCACCGCCGATCAGGATCATGTCCCGCCACGAGAAAACATGATCGAACACCGAGAACAGCGGTGCGGTCAGTCCGACGATCCATACGATCGCAAACAGCAACATCAAACGGGTCACGGCTGCCATGAGGATGCCGATGCGACGCCCCATGGCGCGCTGCTCGACGGGCAGTTTCCCGGCCAGGATCGAGATAAAGATGATGTTGTCGATGCCGAGCACGAGCTCCAGCGCCGTCAGTGTCAGCAATGCGACCCAGATTTCCGGGTTGGCGAGCAATTCCATGATGATTTCCAAATGTTCCAGCGAGGTATGAAAAACCACGATCGGAAATGCATCGGATGGATGCACCTTCGCCATGGAGAGGCGAAGGTCTTGCCCGCAAACCGCTGGACGGTTTGCTGCTGCACCGGAGCAAATGCCCGTAATGACGGCGACAGCGATTGGGAGCTACTCCCCTTCGCCGGCGAGGCTATCACGCAGAACCATGAAAAAGCCAGATCCGCATCGCTGCGGACCTGGCCTGTGTTGTCGCATCCGCCTGGCGTTCAGGCATGGCGGACGCTGCGTTGGTCAGTGACCGGAGGAATGATCGATCGCTTCGTTGGACTGGAAGATCGCCGGGTCCGCGTCACCCTTGACGTTCAGGAACCCGATCAGGCCCTTCTCGGTCCGCGACAGCGCGTGGTCGACCAGGATGTAACGGCCCGGATAATCGACCTTGAACTCGACCATCGTCGCCCCGCCCGGCGGCACGATCGTGGTCTGCACGTCGGTCAGCGGCGGGCTGGTGAACGAGGCCAGGTTGTAGACCCGGTCGAAGACCTCGCCGATCAGGTGGAAGCTGGAGGTCAGGTTGGGACCGCCGACGCCGAAGAACATGCGCACCGTCTCGCCCACCTCGGCTTCCATGTTGAAGGTCTTGGTCAGCGCGTCCATGCTGCCGTTGAACATCAGGTGCTCGGGTTTCTCGTCCAGCAGCTTCTCCAGGGAGAATTCCTGCAGGCCGGACGAGCCATGCTTCTGCGCGGTGTAGAGCTCGCCCTGCATCACGTAGAACTCCTTGTCGACCTCGGACAAACCGCCTTCAGGCTCGACCAGAACCATGCCGTACATGCCGTTGGAGATGTGCTGGGCAATCATCGGCGTGGCGCAGTGGTAGACAAACAATCCCGGATGCAGGGCCTTGAAAGTGAAGCTCTTGGTCTGCCCCGGAGCCACCTGGGTCACCGCCGCGCCGCCACCAGGCCCGGTCACGGAGTGGAAGTCGACCGAGTGGATGTTGATGCTGTCCTCGGCGTTCTTCAGGTTGATGGTCACCGTGTCGCCCTGGCGGATGCGCAGCATCGGGCCTGGCACCGTGTTGTCGAAGGTCCAGTAGCGATAGGTGCTGCCATCGGACAGACGTCCTTCCACCTCGGTGGTCAGCAAGTCGTAGTTGACGTGTTTCGGCGCCCGGTCCCCGACCGGCTCACCGACCTGGCTAGGATCCTTGGCCACGTCCAGCGCGGTGCTGGCCACTTCCACGACATCGCCGACGATCAGCTTGCCGAACATGCCGGCCGCCCGGTGCCCCGGAATCGTGCACACGTACTCGAATGTGCCGCCCTTGGTGGCGCGGAACACGATCGTGGTCGCCGAGCCCACTCCGACCAGGTTGTCGGACTGGGCGTTGAACTCGGGAACCGCGACGTCATGCATTGCGCCGTCGCCGTTGATCACGGTGAGTGCAACCACCGCGCCCTCGGCCACCTTCAAGTCGGGATTGATCTGCCCCTTGATCGAACCGGCATCGCCAACAAAGACCAACTGGCCTTCATGGATCTGTGTCTTCAGGGTGAAGGTGATATCCGCCACCGGGGTAACGGATTCATTGGCGGCGATTGCCTGGGGTACGAATCCCGCGGCTCCTGCCAGTGCAAACAACAACACAAGCTCTTTCATCGTGGACTTCCTTCCGGTTACAAAAATGCAGCTGTTGGAAGTCAACATAGGGTGCGCGCACGACTTGCTCCATGACTTGGGTCAAGCCAAACCAAACGCCACCGTATGTTCAGCTGACAGCCAGCCTTGGCAATGGTTGCGGACAATGCGAAACGCCCCTTGAAGGGGCGCCGTGAAACTCGCGTGACCTGGTGATTTGCTGCGTGCTTTGCTACTTAGTCATGAGTGAGTGGCTGCAAGCCTTCGTGGTCGAACGTGGCCTGGTAGTCGTTGACGACCGCCACCAGTTGCGGCATCCCTTCCACCGAAGCCGGATCGGTCTTCAATGCGCCAGTCGCGCCCATCATCCGCCCGATCAAGACATGCAGTGCCGCATCCGGCTCGGGGTCAAGCTCGCAATTGGCGACCATGTAATCGATATCGTTCCCGACTCCGATCGCGAGCGCGTCGGCGTCTTCCACTTGCAGGCGGCCCTCGTGGTAGGCGGGCAGGTTATCCGCGACGGTATCGCGGATCCGGGTCATCGCCGCACGCAACGGAGCGTCGGTTGCCCAGCGCTGCCCTTCGGCCAGGACCGGCGCGGCTTGATCGTGGCCGGCGTGGTCGGCCGCTTGCTCGTGGGCAGGTGGCGCATCCGGCGTGACGCTGGCACCACCCTCGTTGGCAGTGGCGTGCGCCGACGGATCGACGTCGGCGTCGTCGCTGCAACCGGCACTGCCAAGCATCAGGGAAACGACCGCCACTGCGACGGCAAAGTCTCGAATATTCATGATGGGTACTCCTGGATGATTGCCAACACGTTAGCGATTCGACCGGCCAATACCCTGACTCATGTCAAGTGCGGGCATCAACGGTATCCGCGGCGGCCCGGCACGCTGCCGCTGTAAACAGCACGTCGGTGGATGAGTTCAATGCCGTCTCCGCCGAGTCCTGGACCACACCGACGATGAAGCCGATCGCGACCACCTGCATCGCGATATCCGTGGATATCCCGAACAACCCGCAGGCCAGCGGAATCAGCAGCAGCGAACCACCAGGCACGCCGGAGGCACCACACGCGGCAATCGCCGCCACTACGCTGAGCAGCAACGCGGTAGGCAGATCCAGGGAAATGCCCAGGGTGTGCACCGCTGCCATCGTCAGCACGGTGATGGTGATGGCCGCGCCGGCCATGTTGATGGTTGCCCCGATCGGGATGGATACCGAATAGGTCTCCTTGTGCAGCCCCAGCTTGCGGCACAGTTCCATGTTGATCGGGATGTTGGCCGCCGAGCTGCGGGTGAAGAATGCGGTGATCCCGCTTTCACGCAGGCAGGTGAACACCAGCGGGTACGGATTACGCCGGGTGATCGCGAACACGATCAGCGGGTTGGCAACCAGCGCCACGAACAACATGCAGCCGAGCAACACCGTCAACAGATGCAGATAGTCCAGCAATACCGAAAGCCCCGCCTCGGCAAGCGTGGAGGCCACCAGTCCGAAGATGCCCAGCGGTGCCAGCCGGATCACCAGCCGGACCAGCCAGGTAACCGCATTGGACAGGTCTCCGACCATCTGCCGGGTACTGTCGGCCGCATGGCGCAGCGCAATGCCCAGGCCGACCGCCCAGGCCAGGATGCCGATGAAATTGCCGGTCACCAACGCGTTGACCGGGTTGTCGACGATCTGCAGCAACAGGGTCCTGAGTACTTCCGCGATGCCATCGGGCGGGGCCAGTTCGCTCACGCCGACGCTGGACAGTTGCAGCACGGTCGGGAACACGAAGCTTGCCGACACCGCCACCAGCGCCGCAGCCAACGTGCCCGCCAGGTACAGCACCAGGATCGGCCTGATGTGGGTGCGCTGGCCCTGGCGATGGTTGGCGATTGACGCCGCCACCAACACCAGCACCAGGACCGGCGCCACGGCCTTCAGGGCAGCGATGAAGATCGTCCCCAACAGGCCCGCCGATGCCGCCGCCGCTGGAGATACCAGCGCCAGCAGGGTTCCGGCGACCAGGCCGATAACGATCTGGGTGACCAGGCCGAGGGACAGCAGCGAGACGAAAAAAGTTCGGAACCTGGAATTTGGCATGGGTACCTGGTCGGTCGACGGAAATGGAAATCATCGCGCGACCGAAGCCTCGCAGCGGATGCGTCCGGTAACGGCGCAACTGCCGATTGTCGCCGAGACCGGGCCAGGATGCGCGTGTGGCGGATCCATGCCGCCCTGACCCATGTCATTGTCAGCAGCCCGCACGACCCCGACCATGTATACCGACATGGTCGTCACCGACGACCGGAGCAATCCAAGGGAGCCAACTCACATGCATGGCGAATACAAGGTGCCCGGCGGCAAGCTGGTGGTAGTCGACCTGGAGGCCACCGGCGGTCGACTCGCCGAGGTCCAGGTCAGCGGCGACTTCTTCCTGGAGCCCGACTCCGCGCTGGAATCGATCAACACCGCGCTGCGCGGCTTGCCCGTCGATACCGACACCACCGCGCTCGCCGCCGCGGTAGACGCCGCGCTGGGCGATGGCGTCAGCCTTTACGGGATAACGCCCGAGGGCGTGGCGATCGCCGTGACCCGGGCATTGGGCAACGGAGACCATTCGTGAGCCGCTCGTCCTGGCGCGAGCACGACTGGCAGCTGATCCATACCGACGCGCAGTCGCCCGGCATGCACATGGCCCTGGACGAGGTGTTGACCACGGAAGTTTCCGCCGGCCGTCGCCCACCGACCCTGCGGGTGTGGGAGTGGGCGAGCCCGGCGGTGGTCATCGGCCGCTTCCAGTCGCTGCGCAACGAGGTCGACGCCGAGGCTGCTGGCCGTCATGGCATCGAGGTGGTTCGCCGGATCAGTGGCGGCGGTGCGATGTTCATCGAGCCGGGCAACACCATCACCTACTCGATCTGCGCGCCATTGACGCTGGTCGAAGGGCTGTCGTTCCAGGAGTCCTACCAGCTCATGGACTCCTGGGTCATCGAGGCACTCGGCGAGCTCGGCATCCACGCCAGCTACCAGCCACTCAACGACATCACCTCGCCCGGCGGCAAGATCGCCGGCGCCGCCCAGGCGCGTCGCGGCAATGCGGTGCTCCACCACGTCACCATGGCTTACAACATTGATGCGGCCAAGATGCTGGAAGTGCTGCGGATCGGCCGCGAGAAGCTGTCCGACAAGGGCACGGCGAGCGCGGCCAAGCGGGTCGACCCGCTGCGCAGCCAGACCGGCCTGAGCCGCGAGGCGGTGATCGAACGGATGGTCCAGACCTTCCAGCGCAGCCATGGATTGCGCCCGGACAGCCTGACCGCCGACGAGCTGGACCGCGCCACCGTGCTTGCCAGGGACAAGTTCGCGTCCGTCGACTGGACGGCTGTGGTCCCCTGAGACGCGTGGCTTCAGGCGAGCGCAGCGGCCGGCATTCACGCCCCCATCCGGGCTGGGTGCTAGCGTCGACAGCAACCCACACCAGTGAAGGCGCACCGTGAAGAAACGCTTCCAGCGCACCGCTCGCGGGCTGGCTGTCGCGCTTGCCCTGTTTACCCTGGTCGCCTGTTCCACCGGGCCCCGGGTGCGGACCGACCTTGATCCGGAAGCCAATTTCGCCGCCTACCAGACGTACGCATTTTACGAGCCGCTGGCAATGGAGGCCTCTGGCTACAGCTCCTATCTGTCTGCGCAGATCAAAACCAGCATCCGCCGCGAAATGGAAGCGCGTGGTTATCGCTTCGACCCGGCAGACCCCGACCTGCGGGTGAATTTCCAGGGAGTGATCCGCGAGCGCACGTCGGTATACGACGTCCCCCGCTCTGATGTGCGCTGGTTCTACAGCTACCGCGCGCGCTCCTACGTGGCCGTGCCGGTGTGGTACGACGAGACCCGGGTCAACCAATACACCGAAGGCACGCTGACGGTCGACCTCGTGGACGCCGACCAGAACCGGCTGGTCTGGACCGGCGACGCCATCGGCAGGGTGACGCAGAAAACCGCACCCGAACGCATCATGGCCGCCGATCGTGCGATCAACGCCATCTTCGCCCAGTTCCCGTATTACGCGTCCGGAACTGCCGCTCCAATGCCATCGCCGTGACGGGCGCTGCATCAACGAACCAATCGTTGGCCATCCACGCGCTGGCTGATTACTTGCCGCCCCCGCTCCGCCAGATGGACAACACCAGCCAGGCACCGGCAATCGCTGCACCGAGAAAACCCAGCAATCCGAATGCCGGCAGCCCGAGCAAAGTGGGACCCGCATCCACGGTCAGCGCGATCGACGAGCCGATGATCAATGCCGCCAGCACCACGCCCACGGTCAGCCGGTTGGCGGAATGGTCGATCTGGGTACCGAACCGCTGCAGGTGATCGACATCCAGCCTCAGCTTGAGATTGCCGCCGCGCGCGGTACGCAGCAGGCGGCGAAGATCACGCGGCAGCACCGACAGGATGCCGGCAGTATCAGACAACACCCGCAACCCGTCGCGTGCGACCGCCCCCGGTGCGTAACGCGCCAGCATCGCCCGACGCAGGAAGGGTTCTGCCTCACCGGCCATGTCGAAATCCGGATCCAGCTTGCGCCCCAGCCCTTCCAGGGTGACAAACACCTTGATCATCAACGCCAGGTCGGCGGGCAACACCAACTGGTTGGCGCGCAACAACGCCGTGACCTCCATCAGCATCGCCACCAGGTCAAGCTGCCCCAGCGGTACGCCGTGGTAATGGTCCACCAGCCCGTCAATATCCTGGGCCAACTGGGCCTCATCCACCTGCACTGCGCCGCTCCACTCCAGCAACATGTCGGTCACCCGCTCCGAGTCACGCCGGACCAGCGCATCCAGCAACCCGACCACCTGCGCGCGCCTGGAGTCGGATAACCGCCCAACCATGCCGTAGTCAATCAGCCCAATGCGGTTGCCGGGCAGCACGAACACGTTGCCGGCATGCGGGTCGGCATGAAAGAAGCCGTCCTCGAACATCATCTTCAGTACCGTCTGGGCGCCGCGACGGGCGACCAAGCCGCAATCCAGGCCCGCAGCGTCCAACATCGCCAGATCCGAGACTGGAATGCCGTCGACGAAATCCTGCACGTTCATCCGCGGGCCGGTGTAGTCCCAATGCACTCGCGGCACCACGATCTGGTCGTTATCGATGAAGCTGGCCGCAATCCGTTCGGCGTGACGGCACTCGGCGGCCAGGTCCAGCTCGCGAGTCAGCGATGCCTTGAACTGACGGACCATCCCGGTCGGCTGGAACTGGCGCAGCTCCGGGAATCGCGCCTCGATCGCCTGCGCGGCGCGCTGCAGCAAACGCAGGTCGGCCTCGACCGTCGGGCGAATGCCCGGTCGACGTACCTTGACCACCACCTCGGTGCCGTCATGCAGGCGCGCACGATGAACCTGGGCGATCGACGCGGCGGCCAACGGGGCTGGATCGAACTGCAGAAACACCTCTTCCGGCGGCGCACCAAGGTCTTCCAACAGCTGTTTGCGGATCGCCTCCGGCGCCGCCGCCGGTGCCTGGCTCTGGAGCTTGCCGAACTCGGCAATCCATTCCGGGGCGAACAGATCCACGCGGGTAGCCAGGATCTGGCCCATCTTGACGAAGCTCGGACCCATTTCCTCCAGCGCGCGCCGCACCCGAACCGGCGCAGGCAGCGCCACCGACGCCTCGATGTGACCCAGCGGAAGCACCCTGCCCGCGCCGGCCAGCAACTTTGCCAGCCCGAGCCGGCGCACCATGTCGCCAAAGCCGTAGCGGACCAGGATCGAGGCGAGTTCATACACCCGGCCCAGGTCCCGCGTTGCGGTCAATCCTTCCCAAAGCATCGTGGGTCTCCGGTTCGGCAGCGCGCCGTGACGGCGCCAGCTCAGACTACGTGTCGCTCAGACTACGTGGGCCATTACCGCGACGTAGTGACACAGGCTGCCACCGAGCACGAACATGTGCCAGATCGCATGCGAGTAGCGCAGCGTCGGGCGATGGTAAAAGAACGTGCCGGCGGTGTAGGAAATGCCGCCGGCCAACAACCAGCCCAGCGTCCAGCCGTCCAGGACATTCCACATCGGCTTGGCCGCCACCACGACCAGCCAGCCCATGCCGATGTAGATCATCGTGGACAGGCGCTTGAAGCGGCCGGTGAAGAACAGTTTGAACACCACCCCGGCCACGGCCAGCGTCCAGATGGTGGCAAACATCCACCAGCCCCACGGTCCGCGCAGGCCAATCAAGGTGAATGGCGTATAGGTGCCGGCAATCAGCAGGTAGATCGCACAGTGGTCGACGACCTTCAACCGCGACTTGAGCACCGGATGGCGCACCGAGTGGTACAGGGTCGAGGCCACGTACAGCAGCAGCAACGAGATGCCGAACACGATCGCACTGGCCAGTTGCCAGCGACTGCCGTGCAACGCGGCCAAAGTGATCAGGACCGCTCCACCGGCAAGCGCCGCCGTCGCACCCAGGCCGTGGGTCAGCGCGTTGGCGAGCTCCTCCGACGCACTCGTTCCATCCGGGTCCGGGTCTGGGGAGCGAGGATATCCGGATCGGCCATGGCTGCGCATGACCGCAATGCTAGCGCGATTCTGGCGTCAGGCTTTCTTCAGGAAGCAGGTTTTCAGCACCAGGCCCTTGATCTTGTCGGAGCTGCCTTCAATGTTTTCGACGTCGCCTTCCACCAGTCGGATGTTGCGGATGACGGTGCCCTGCTTGAGCGGGATCGACGAACCCTTCACCTTCAAGTCCTTGATCACCGTCACCGTATCGCCCTGGCTGAGGACATTGCCGTTGGCATCCCTGACCACGGCAGCGTCGTCGGCTGTGGCACCACCGGCAATCGGCCATTCATGGGCGCAGTCGGCGCAGACGTAGTTGTCACCATCGGGATAGGTGTTTTCCAGGCCACATTGGCTACACGCGGGAATATCGGGCATGAGTCCGTCCAGGAGAGTCGTTGAGCGGGCACCGGATTATAGGCCGTCGCGGATGGCCACCAACGGGTGCGGCGCCGCCCTGCCGGCGGTTCCATCGCTGAACCGGAACCCCGACCGACGGCGTGCCATGCGCTGTTGCCCCCACCAACGCGTAGCATGTCCCGGTACGTCCTCGTCAATAGCTCCTCTCGCGGCCCGCTCCAATCCCCGGCCCGCCCCTCCATGCGCCATCACCCAGCTTCAGCGGTGACGCTTTTCCCGGAGGTTTCCGATGCCCGGCTATACCACTCGCCAGCAGCACCTGCGCCTGGGTGCGCATGACTATCGCATCCGCTCACTCAGCGATCGCCAGCAGTTCTCGGATCCGGATGGCCGCGCCGAAAGGCTTGGCATCTCGTCGGCCCAATGGTGCCTGTTCGGTCAGATCTGGCCCGCAGGCCGATTGCTGGCCAACGCGATGAGCGATTTCGACATCGAAGGCAAACGCATTCTCGAGATCGGCTGTGGACTTGGCCTGGCAAGCCTGGTGCTGCAAAGACGCGGCGCGGATGTCGTCGCCAGCGATATCCACCCATTGGCCGAGCCCTTCCTGGCGTACAACTCCGCCCTCAACGCATTGCCCTCGGTCCCGTACCGAAAACTGCGTTGGGCCGTGCCGTTGCCCACCCTGGGCCGGTTCGACCTGATCATCGGCAGCGACGTGCTTTACGAGCGCACCCACGCTGAACTGCTGGCGGCCCTGGTCGGGCGCCACGCCAATGAGCAGGCCGAGGTCCTGATCACCGACCCCGGCCGCGGCAACAGCGCACCATTCACCCGCGCCTTGGCGGTACAGGGCTTCGTGGTGACCGAGACCCGCGGACCGATGAACGACGACGACCTGCCGCCATTCCGTGGTCGCCTGCTGCATTACCACCGCGGCGCGGTACCAGCCTTCCACCCGATCCCCGCCTCTACCGTAAGCAGGCAATGAGTTTCCCGCTCCACACCGAAGGTCAACCCGACGCCCACGATGACGACCACGTGGTCGACCCCACGGTCTCGTGCGATCACTGCGACGCGGTGTGCTGCCGATTGACGGTCGTGGTCATGCCCGAGGACAACGTGCCTCGCCATCTGGTTGAGCGCACCGAGCGTGGCCTGGAAGTCATGGCCCGCGACGAGGACGGCTGGTGCGTCGCGGTCGACCAGAACCGCATGTGCTGCAGCATCTATGAGCAACGTCCGGCCATCTGCCGCAAGTTCACCATGGGCAGCGGTTATTGCCGCAGCGAGCGGAAGGCCTATTCCCGCCGCTACGAGCGCGAAATCCCGGTGACCGTCATCTGACGGATTGGCGACTACTCGCGCTTCAGCAACGACTTGAGGTTGGCAAACGGATTACCGGTGGCGGCTGGCAGCTTTTCCTCGGCATCCAGCGCACTGCCGCCGGTGTAGTCCACGTAGCGCGAATGTTCGTTGTCATGGCAGTAGACGCACAGCAACTCCCAGTTGCTGCCGTCGGGCGGGTTGAAGTCGTGGTCGTGGTTGCGATGGTGCACCGTCAGTTCTGACAGGTTGGTGCGGGTGAACTCCCGCGCGCAGCGTCCGCAAATCCACGGGTACATCTTCAACGCCCGCTCGCGATAGCCCTTGCCGCGCTGTTCCGCGTCGCGGCGAGCCTGGGCAACGATGCGGTCCAGTGCCTCGCTGGAAGCGTTGGCTTTGTTGTTCGACATCGGGATCCACATGGGCAGTCGGTGCCCCGACTTTAGCGCAAAGACTGCCGTATCGTGCCAGCCATGACCACGCTGAAATACCTGACCGGCTACAACGAGAACGTGCTTTCGCAAGTGCGCGAACTGATCGCCGGTGACCGCCTGGGCGGGTGGTTGCGTGACAAGTACGGCCAACTGCACGACGTGCGCAACGACAAGGCGCTGTACGAGTACACCGTCGCCATGAAGGAGCGTTACCTGCGCAAGACCGAACCGCTCAACAAAGTCATGTATGACAATAAGTTGCAGGTAGTGCGACACGCGCTGGGCACCCACACCACGGTGTCACGGGTGCAGGGGAGCAAACTCAAGGCCAGCCGCGAGATCCGCATCGCGACGGTGTTCCGCGAAGCACCTGCGCCGTTCCTCAAGATGATCGTGGTGCACGAGCTGGCGCACCTGAAAGAGCGTGATCACAACAAGCCCTTCTACCAGCTGTGCACCCACATGGCGCCGGACTACCACCAGTTGGAATTCGACCTGCGTTTGTACCTGACCCACCTCGATTGCGTGCGAGTCAAGCCATCGCCGGCCCGCGGCGTCGGACAGTGATCAACGCAGCTGACTGTCTTTGCTGCCGCGCCGGTTGTATCCGGCGCCAGACTGCTCCTGGTCCAGCGCTTCCTGGCACGTTATGCACAGACGCACGCCCGGAACCGCCATCCGCCGCGCCTCGGGAATGACGCAATCGCATTCCTCGCAATGGGTCAAGCCCGGGCCCGTTGCCAGCTTGCTGCGCGCCCGCTTGACGGCATCTTCGACGGTCGCATCGATCTGGTCCTGCACGGCGCCATCGCCAGCCCATCCGGTTGCCATGGGAGCCTCCAAACCGTGATGCACGAAAGTAGCGGCGATCATATCGCGCTCCGGTGGAGGCCTGCGTGACCCCGCAGCAAGGTAAGGCAAGACCGTCGAGTGCCCCCATGTGGGTTCAACGCCGGAACGCCGGGCAACGCCGATGCCGGCATGGCTCATCACCCACCCACAGGTATGATTCACCGAAACCGAGGCTCGGGGGGCGACGTCTTGAATGGTTTATCTATCACGCACGAACAGCCGCGACAGCGTATTCGCCACGGCTGCCGCGCGGGGCATACAGGCGCCCGATGACGAACCACGCAAAGCCCCGACGGGTATTGCTGGCCCGGCGCATATACCCCTTCCGGATACTGGGCATGGGGCTGGGCGGGCTGGCTGCGGCGGCTGTACTCCACCAGTTGAAGGCATCACCGGGCGCTTGGGCATTCGTGGCATTCAGCTCGCTGCTGTGGCCGCACCTGGCCTACCGGATGGCCGTGTCCAGCGCCGACCCCCACCGCGCCGAGACGCGCAACCTGCTGATCGATTCCGCCATCGCCGGGACACTGGCACCGCTGATGCACTTCAACCTGCTACCCAGCGTGCTGATCATCACCCTTGCCACGGTCGATAAAATCAGCACCGGGATCCCGGGCCTGTGGATCCGCTCGATGCCTGGATTGCTGCTGGCGCTGGCGGCCACCACCATACTCACTGGCGCCGCGTTTGCGCCGACCACCACCATGAGCGTGCTTGTCGCCTGCTTGCCGGTGTTGTTGATCCACACCATCGCGGTCAGTTGGGGCAGCAACAAACTGATCCGCAAGATCAGCCAACAGAACGCCGTCCTGGACCAGATACGGCGCATCGACACACTCACTGGCCTGTCACGGCGCGGCGATTGGGAGGAGCAGGCGGAACGGTTGCTGTCCAGCCACCCGGAAACCGACGGGCACGCCTGCATCCTGTTGATCGACATCGACCACTTCAAGCAAGTCAACGACCTGCACGGCCATGGTGCCGGCGACGAGGTCCTACGCCAGGTGTCAGGCCAACTGCGCCAGGCGCTACGTCCCCACGATCGCGTTGGCCGGATCGGAGGCGACGAGTTCGCGGTATTGTTGCCCAATACCTCAGAGCACGAAGCCAGGCAGGTTGCCGAGCGCTTTCGCGTCGCCGTTGAAGCCTTGCAACTGCCCGACTACCCCGACCTGCGGCCGACCATCAGCATCGGTCTGGCCCCCTTCCCCATCGTGGATGCAGACCTGCGTGCCTGGCTCAACTCCGCTGACAACGCGCTGTATCGAGCAAAGAACCAGGGCCGTAACTGCGTAAGTAATTGAATACGGCCGACCATGTCGGCGGTTTGAGGAAGCGGGTAACCGGCCCCATATCGCCAATTCCGCATCCGCCTGGACAACGCCTCCTTGCCTCCATCCATACCTCCCCCCTCCGACACCAGCGCGAGTGACCTGACCAGCAGTTTCCTCGGTGTATTCCGTTTCAGCGGGCGTGCCCTGGAGCTGGTCTGGAGTACCAGTCGCCTGCTGACCGTGGCGCTGGGCCTGCTGACCCTGGTCGCCGGCCTGCTGCCTGCCGCCGTGGCCTATGTTGGCGCGCTGATCATCGATGCGGTGGTCGCCACCAGCGGCGCGGTATCTGCCGGAGAGCCGCTGGTACTGGCGCCGGTGTTCGTGCTGATCGCCGTGGAAGCCGCCCTGGTGATGGCCCTGACCGGGGCCCAGCGAGGCCTGTCGTTGGCGCAGTCGTTGTTGCGTGCGCAACTGGGCCAGCGGGTCAACGTGATGATCCTGGAGAAGGCGCTGACCCTGCAACTGGCGCATTTCGAGGACTCGGAGTTCTACGACAAGCTGACCCGTGCCCGTCGCGAAGCCTCGTCGCGGCCGCTGTCACTGGTGACCCGGACCTTCGGACTGGTCCAGAACGCCATCTCGCTGGTCAGCTATGGCGTCCTGCTCGCAGCCTTTTCGCCATGGGCGGTATTGGTGCTGCTGCTGGCAGGCCTGCCGGCGTTCCTGGCCGAGACGCGGTTCTCCGGTGACGCCTTCAGGCTGTTCCGCTGGCGCTCGCCGGAAACCCGGATGCAGATGTACCTGGAGACCGTGCTTGCGCGGGAGGACCATGCCAAGGAGGTCAAGCTCTACGGCCTCGGCCCCTTGCTGCTGGATCGCTATCGCAGCATCTTCCGCACCCTCTACAGTGCTGACCGGGATCTCGCCATCCGCCGCGACGGCTGGGGGTTCGTGCTGGGGCTGATCGGCACCGCGACGCTGTACGCCGCATACGGCTGGATCGCGATGACCACGATTGTCGGGCGCATCACTTTGGGCCAGATGACGATGTACCTGATGCTGTTCCGACAGGGTCAGGCGGCGGTGTCGGCAAGCCTGTCGGCCATCGGCGGCATGTACGAGGACAACCTGTACCTGTCGACGCTGTACGAGTATCTCGAGACCCCGGTCCCGGCCAGTCAGGGCGCAGCCCAGGAAGGACCGGATCCGGCCGACGGCATCCGCTTCGAGAACGTCGGCTTCACCTATCCCGGCTCCGACACTCCGGCGCTGCAGGACATCAACCTGCACATCCGTCCCGGCGAGTCGCTGGCGCTGGTCGGCCAGAACGGATCGGGCAAGACCACCCTGATCAAGCTGCTCACCCGGCTGTACTCGCCCGACACCGGGCGCATCCTGCTCGACGGGCGCGACCTGCAGGAGTGGGACGAGACCACGTTGCTGCAACGCGTCGGGGTGATCTTCCAGGACTTCGCACGCTACCAGATGCGCGTCGGCGAGAACGTCGGCGCCGGCGACGTCGAGCACTTCGAGAACCGCGAGCGCTGGCAGGAAGCCGCCGACATGGGCATGGCCACGCCTTTCATCGAGACGTTGCCGGCCGGCTTCGATACCCAACTCGGCAAGTGGTTCCGCGAGGGCCGCGAGCTGTCCGGCGGGCAATGGCAGAAGATCGCCCTGGCCCGCGCCTTCATGCGTTCGCGCGCCGACATCCTGGTGCTGGACGAGCCCACCTCGGCGATGGACGCGGCTGCCGAGGCGACCATCTTCGAGCACTTCCGCAAGCTGACGAAAAACCGCATCGCGATCCTGATCTCGCACCGCTTCTCGACCGTGCGCATGGCCGACCAGATCATCGTCATCCAGGACGGCCGCATCATCGAGCGTGGCAACCACGAGCAGTTGATCGCCGCCGACGGCCACTACGCCCACCTGTTTTCGCTGCAGGCGCAGGGCTACCGTTAAAACCCCATCACCCACTCCCCGCCGGCCGCCACCCGGGGTAGGATGGATCCGATGCCCAAAACGGCGCGTTCGAGGGGGTCGAATGGAATCACTGTCCAGGCGAAGTCACGGAAGCGCGACGATGGCGACGCGGGTGGCCATGCTCGCCCTGTCCACGTGCCTGCTCGCGGGAGTGACGGCCGCCGCCTCCACCGACACGCACGACCGCGCGCCCATCCCCGCGCAGCCCTCGGCACCGACCGTCATCGTCGGTGGTGACCAGGACTACCCGCCGTTCCAGTTCCTCGACGACCAAGGCGATGCACATGGGTTCGACGTCGAATTGATCCGCGCAGCGCTCGAACCTCAGGGGCTGACGGTCCGCGTCGAGTTGGGCGAGTGGGACATCGCACTGGAGCGTCTCGATCGCGGCGAAGTCGACGTGGTACCGATGTTCACATCGCCGGAGCGCGCCAAACGCTTTCTGTTCACCAAGCCGTACATGCTGCGCTACCACGTCGTGTTCGGCCATCGCGATTCTCCGCTCATCCTGTCGCTGCAGGAGCTGTCCGGACACCGCGTCGCTGTACAGCACGCCAGTCTTGCCTTGGAAGCCCTGAGTGCGCTCCCGCTCACTGATGTGGAGATCATCCAGGTCGATGTAGAAGCTGATGCCCTGGCCGCGGTGAAACGAGGCGAAGCCGACTACGCCCTTGTGCCCACCGGGATCGGACTGTACGCCACCGCACACGGCGGCATGACCGACATCATCGCGCTCGGCCCACCCCTGCTCGAGCGCAGATACGTCTTCGCGGTCCGACCCGGCCGGGCAGAGCTGGTGCCCATCATCGACGCCGGGCTGGACCGGGTCCGCGCAAGTGGCGAGCGGGAACGACTGTACGAAGCCGCGACCCTGGGTCGGCACGTCACCGAAAACACCGACAAGTCGTGGGTGCTCGCGGTGCTGGTGCTGTCCGGCCTATGCCTGATGTTGCTCATTCCCGCACTGTCCTGGTGGCGATCATCGGGCGGTGTCATGCCCTGGCCTGGCCAGACCAATGGACGCCGCGACCTGGTGACGTGGCTCGGACGCCGCATCCGCCGCCGGCCGGGTGCAAGCTTTGCATTGGCGGAAATCCGACTGCTGGGTCTGGACCTGATCGAGAATATCGCGGGAGAAGCCGCGAGTCAGCGCATCTGGCGCAGCAGCGCGTCACGGCTGCGGGAGGTATCGGGCGTCGAGCATGTCTCCGTGCTGGGATTCGGCAACTTCGGGGTGGTCGTCGATGGCGTTTCCGACCAGGCCGCCGTCACCCGGACGATTGACCGGCTGACCGCGTGCCTGGCCGCACGGCTCGAGGTCGGTGACCTGCCGGTGGAGTTGCGCACCCGGATCGGTACTGCCTTGTATCCCGCCGATGCCACCGACGCTACCGGCTTGGCCCGAGCCGCCCGGATCGCCTGTGAAGCCGCGGGGAAGCAGATCACGGTCGGCACCTATTATCACGCGGGACTGGAGCCCGATCCTCGCCAGCTGACGCTGCTGTCAGAGCTTCGCGAAGCCATCGCCGACGGGCAGTTGGGGTATGCGCTACAACCAAAACTCGACCTCGACAATCACCGCTGGATCGGCGTCGAACTGCTGGTCCGCTGGCATCACCCACGGCATGGTCCGCTGGCACCGGACGATTTCATACCGCTGGCCGAACATGCCGGCATGACCGGCGAGCTGACCCTGTACATGGTGGGCTGTGCGCTCAAGCACTGTCGCCAATGGCGCGAGCAGGGCCATCCGCTCACGATCGCCGTCAATGTGTCCGCCAACGACCTGGCCGACCCGGCACTGGTCTCGTCAGTCATTGCCGCCACGGGGGACCTCGGCTCGCAGTTGTTGTTGGAGCTCACGGAAACCGACGTCATGCGGGACCCGGACAAGGTTGTCGACGCAATTGCCCGGCTGCGCCCATACGACATCCGCATCTCGATCGATGATTTCGGCACAGGCCACTCCTCGCTCACCAACCTGCGTTTGCTGGACGCCGACGAACTGAAGATCGACCGCACCTTCGTGACGCGATTGCTGCAGTCGCCTTCCGACCAGGCGATCGTGCATGCGACGATCCATCTCGCCCACGATCTCGGCGTGCAGGTCACCGCTGAAGGGGTGGAAGACGAGGCGACGCTGGCCTGGCTGGCCGACGCCGGTTGTGACCGCGCGCAGGGCTTCGCAATCGCCCATCCGATGAGTCCGGAAGCCTTCGCCGTGATGCTGGAACGAGGCGGCGGCACCGGCCGGCTACCAGTGCAGCACTGATCGACGGCCGCGACTGCGCCGCTGTACCTGTCAGTCAGGCGTCTGGCTGGTGGCCGCCGACATCCGGTTGTCGACCCCGGTGACGCCCTGCATCGATTCCAGCGCCGCCGTCAGCGCGCCGATCTCCGCTGCCGAGGCGCGCCCACGCAGCACGACGTGGCCCTCGTTCACCTCGATATTGACCTCGCCGGGATGCGTGAGCAGGCGCCCGAGTCGGGTGCTGATGCGACCGTGCAGCTGGCCATCCTCCACCGGCGCATTGGACAGCCCGGCCCGTGCGCGCGCCACTACGCCGTGCGCACGGTCGATCACGCGCTTGGTCTTGCCCCGCGCGAAATGTTCTGCGTCATGGCCGACCGACACCCCACGATCGCGCGCCAAGGCACGCCGCCGCCGTCCCGTCGCCGGGTCCAGAAAGTACATGAGGGCCGCGCCGGCACCCAATGCGGCGGCAAGTCTGGCTAAGGTATTCATGAATGGCACTCCGTTGAAAACAGGTGCTGCCATGCTGCCATCGCGACCGCGAAGCGAGCGCGAAGGCGTCGCCGGATCCCCCGATTCATCGCCAGAATCCGACGGCTACGTAGCGGGCGTCACCCCGTCGTCCCGCAGCGTGCGATCAAACAGCGCGACCGTGCGGCGCCACGCCTCACGCGCGGCGTCTTCGTCGTAACGCGGCGTGGTGTCGTTGTTGAAACCATGCCCGGTGCCGGCGGGCTGGTACAGGGTGTAGTCCACGTCGGCTTCCTTGAGCGCGGCCTCGTAGCCTGGCCAGGTGGCGTTGACGCGCTCGTCGGCGGCGGCGAGTACCACCAGCAGCTCGGCGTTGATCGCCTCCACGTCCTCCAGCGGCGGTGCGCTGCCATAGAACGGCACAGCGGCGGCGAGGCCCGGCAAGCGCGTGGCGAGGAAGTTGGCCATGCCACCGCCGTAGCAGAAGCCGACCACGCCCATCCTGCCGTTACCGCCCTCGACCTTGCCGAGCATGTCGGCGGCGGCGAGGAAATCCTGATGGGTCTTGCGCTGGTCAAGCTTGCCAAACAGCGCACGCGCCGCGTCCTCATCGCCCGGATAGCCGCCCAGCGGGAACAGCGCGTCGGGCGCGAAGGCGATGAAGCCTTCCAGCGCCATCCGCCGCGCGATGTCCTCGATGTGCGGATTGAGGCCGCGATTTTCATGCACCACCAACACCACCGGCAACGGGCCGCTCGCCTTGGCCGGCTTCACCAGGTAGCCGCGACCGGTTCCGTAGCCCTCCGGAGAATCGAACTCGATGTACTCAGCCGACAGCCGCGGGTCTTCCGGCTTCACCTGCTGCGCCTGAGCGAACTGCGGGCTCAGCGCCGCCAGCAGCCCGGTCGCGGTCGCTGCCCCGACCGCAAGCCGCGCCGCCCCAGTGAGGAAGCCGCGGCGATCGATCACCCCGTGGACGTACTTATCGAACAGTCGCAGCACCTCGGGATCGAAGTCGCTGGCCTTTGAGCGGGGTCGGTTTGACATGGGGTTCTCCGGGACCGGCGTATGCCGCAGTCCGAGCATATCGGGCCAATTGTTATCGAATGGAAAAGCCGGCCACCCTCGCCCGCGTGTAGTGGATGTCCATGCCCCGCAAAGCGGTGTATTACGGCTCCGCCTAATACACCCTACATCCGGTCAACGGTCGGTCGTAGGGTGCATTAACAATGCACCGCTTTTCCGCACCCGCAAAGGTCTGCATCAAGCACCCACAACCCCTGCCGCCGATGCCAGTCCTCCAGCGACTCCTCCGGGAACCCCAGGATCTTGGTCACCATCGCCGGACTCACGCCCAGGCGCGTTGCGAGATCCGAACGCGATAGTCCGCCTCGCTCAAGCAGCTTCGCCAGGGTCAGCGCGAACCCGGGCCGCCCGGAGAATGCTGGCGAGTCCGACGCCCCATGCTTTCCGCGTTATCCCGGGCACATTCCTGTGGAGCGCGCCGATGAAAACAACGGCCTCGATCCTGGCTGTCCTGCTGCTGGGGTGCACGCCGCCGGCACACGCGCAGCACTACACCGGCCCGGTGATCGACGTGCACTTGCATGTCGGCGCGGCCGCGCCCGGCGCGCCGAACCCGGCCACCGGCCAGCTGACCACGGCCAACACCGATGCCGAGCGCGAGCGGCTGACACTGGAGCAACTGCGGCAGCACAACGTGGTGCTGGGCCTGGTTAGCGGGCCCGATGGCGCGATGAAAAGCATGCGCGACGCCGGCGGCGAGCGGATCTGGGCGGGTGCGTTCCTCGACGATGGCGGCCACCCGCTGCCACCGCCCGAGGTGCTGCGCGCGGCATTCGCCTCCGGTGAACTGAAGGTGCTCGGCGAAATCGGCGCGCAGTACCACGGGCTGGACCCGAGCGACGAATGGTTCGAACCGTACCTGGCACTGGCCGAGGAGTTCGATATCCCAGTCGGCATCCACACCGGCCTCGCGCCGCCCGGCGCCGCCTACGGGTGCTGCCCGGACTTCAGCATCGGCCTCGGCAACCCCGCGATCCTGGAGCCGATGCTCAAGCGCCATCCGAAGCTGCGCGTGTGGCTGATGCACGCCGGCTGGCCGTACCTTCAGGAGACCAAGGCGATCCTCTACATGTACCCGCAGGTCTACGCCGATGTCGCGGTGATCGACTGGATCATCCCGCGCGCCGAGTTCCACCAGTACCTGCAGGCGCTGGTCACGGCGGGCTTTGGCGACCGGCTGATGTTTGGCTCCGACCAGATGGTCTGGCCCGAAGCGATCGGCCAAGCCTTCGAGGGCGTCGACAGCGCGCCGTTCCTGGATGCGGCGCAGAAGCGCGCGATCTTCCACGACAACGCCGCACGTTTCCTGCGGTTGGAGCGGTAACCAGCCCTCGGGAGGGGGCCTCGATGTATCCGGCGCCTGCCCCGACACGCTCACCTTTGCACAGCTTGGCGGGCCGGTGCGCCGATTGCGCCGGCCGGGCGTCCTGTCACGTGCGTGAAGCATCGCAGTGGCCGAATCATCACATTCCTCGGCCCGCCACGGGCGGCGGCACCAGACACGGGTAATTTGATGAAACTGATTGGAAATATTTCCTCCGCCCGACGGCTCCAGGCGGCGCTGGCCATTGCCTTGCTGGGCGCCACGCTCGCATCGCAGGCTCAGGCTGAACAGTACCGACAGGGCGAGTGCGGCACCTTCACCATCGCCGCCATCCCCGACACCCAGAACTACATGGACTTCAGCCACCAGAAGTCCCACGGGTTCCCCATCGATGCCGCCGAACTGTACTTCGAGCAGATGCGCTACATCGCCGACAACGCCAGGAGCAACGGCGGCGACATCGTGTTCGCCACCCACCTGGGCGACATCTGGCAGAACCGCGTCGAGCGTATCGATCCTGGGCACGCCGCGCGTGGCTTCAAGGCCCTGCCCGACTCGGTGACTGGCGGCAAGCCGGGCCTCCACCCCGAGGAAGTGCCGAACCACGAGATCCCGACGGCGGTAAAGGGATTCGAGATCATCGCCAACGCCCTACCGTTCTCGGTGGTCCCGGGCAACCATGACTACGATGCCGTCTGGACCGACCCGGCCCATCCGCCGCAGCCCGAGTCCGACCCCATGGCACCGGAGATCCGCCACTTCGGCGGCCTGACCGGCTTCCTTTCGGCCTTCTCCGAGCAGTCGAACTTCTTCCGGGACCAGCCCTGGTACATCGCCTCGAATGACGGTGGCGCCGACAGTGCCCAGCTGTTCACCGCAGGCGAGTGCAAGTTCCTGCACCTCGGCCTGCAGTACGACGCCCCGGATTCCTCGCTGGCATGGGCGCGACGCGTGATCAATCAGAACCCCGGTCTGCCGACCATCGTCACTACCCACAAGTACACGGGGCGCGACGGCAGGCATGCGGTCGGCGGGACGCTGGACATGAGCCTGATCGACCGGCAGGACAACAACCCGCAGATGGTCTGGGACGAGTTCATCAGCCAGCACGACCAGATCTTCCTGGTGCTCAGCGGGCACATCGGCGGCCAAGGCCACGGGATCGACTACAACGACAATGGCCACGAAGTGCACCAGATGCTGTCCGATTACCAGCCGCGGGCACACGTGGCAAAGACGAAGGACCCGGAAAACCGGTATCCGGACAACACCCAGACAGGCGACGGCTGGCTGCGCCTGCTGACCTTCAACCTCGACAGCCCGCAACCCAGCGTCCACGTGCGGACCTATTCCACGCACTACGGAAAGTACAGCTCGGAAATCCCCGAATACGCCGCCTGGTACAAGGCCGGTGAGAGGCAAGCCGACACCCCGGATGCCGAGTTCATGGAGCGCGACGACTTCGTGGTCGAGCTGACCGGTTTCCACGAACGATTCGACAACGCACGCCCGTAATGCCGTAGGCCGCGCGCCCGGCACGCGAAATCTCGCGTCTTCCCCACTGCCCGACCGATCGTGGCGGTCGCGGCTTGCCTGCGACCGCCACGGTCAGAACATGGATTTGCCAAAAATGTCCCCCGTCACCGCATCGACCCTTCATCGCAACCAGCGCGGCCTGCCGCAACACCGCGTCCTGGCGCTGGCCCTGTCCGCCGCCATCGCCGCCGCGGCGCTCCCGGCCTTCGCCCAGGACACGCACACCGCCGCCCTCGCCGCTGATGAGGCGGCACCCGAGGCCAACATCGAGACCACTCTGGATGTCGCCAACCTGGATGCGGTGGTCGTCTCCGGCTCGCGGCTGCAGGCCAAGTCGGAGATCGAGGCCCGGCGTGAAGCACCGGCGATCGTGGACACGCTGTCCAGCGACGAGATCGGCGCCATGCCCGACCTCACCATCGCCGAGTCCCTGCGACGGATCACCGGCGTGACCACGGTCTACAACGACGACATCGGCCAGTTCGCGTCGATCCGTGGCTCCCACCCCGACTTCGTCCCGGTGACGATCAACGGCCTCACGATCGCGACCACCGGCGACCATGGCGAAGGCACCCGCAAGGTCAACCTGCAGGTGATCCCGTCCAGTGCCGTGCATCAGTTGCAGGCCTACAAGTCGCTGTCCCCCGAGCTCGACGCCGGTGCGGTCGCCGGCCTGATCAACATCATGCCGACCAGCGCGTTCGACATGGGGCAGCCACTGTTCAGCTTCAACCTGGGCACCAGCTACTCGACCTACATGGACGTACCCGACGACAACAGCTTCGGCCGTGATTCCAAGGACTCCCCGTGGGGCCGCTCGGGCCAGTTCTCGTGGGCGCCGACCTTCGCCAACGACACCATCGGCCTGATGGTGACCGGCATCTACGAGCAGCGCCCCCGCACCCAGTCCAACGCCGCGATCCCCAACCGCCTCTACTACAACGATGACGGCACCCTGACCACGCCGGAATCGGAGGGCTGGAATGGCTTCGCAGCCCCCGACGGGTTCGTCGCGCACAACTACACCAACATGTTCACCAAGCACGGCGGCACTGCGAAGCTGGACTTCCGCCCGAATGAACGCTTCCAGGCCTCCCTGTTCGGTTACGCGTACTTCTCCGACGAGCAGGAGACCCGCAACACCAACCGCGTCTACAGCCTGAACCAGCACCGTGACCAGACCGAGCACACCGGCACCGCCAACGTCCGCGCGATGGACTCCCAGTGGCGCTCCAACGATTTCAACCGTGACCAGATGGGCATCCAGGGTCACGCCGCGTGGGACTTCCAGGACAAGGGGAACCTGAGCGTGGACCTGAGCCGGACCCGCGCCTGGTACAGCTCGGACCGCCCGTTCGTGGCCTTCCTCTACAACCCGAACACGCGAATCAGTTACGACCTGTCCAACCCGGGCCAGTTCTTCATTCCGGACGATGGAAATGCGTTCATCGACCCGGCCAACTTCAGCAATGGCAACACCTACCAGGACCGGCGCGAGGCTTGGTCCTACGTCTCCCAGGCCAAGGTCGACTACGGCTTGAACGACGAGGCCTCGGACCGTGGCTGGGGCTTCACCACCGGCCTCGACTACCGGGTCATGGACATGGAGCGCGACAACACCGCCACCTACTATGAGAAGGGGCAGGTGACGATGGACGGGTTGTCCTACTTCCCGGGTTTCAACACGCCCGGCTACAGCTGGCCGGCGATGTGGCTGGAGAAGCCGGAGGCGTTCTGGAACGACGTCATCCCGGGCATCGCCATCGACGAGGACGAGTCCCTGCAGCGCTCGCTGATCAACGACTACCAGTACCGCGAAAAGGTCCTGGCCGCCTACGTGAACGGCGTCTACACCACCGACAATCTGCGTCTCAGCGGTGGCCTGCGCATGGACCGTTCGGACTTCGACGCGGAAATGGCAAAGACGGTCGGCGGCGTGGTCCAGCCCGAAAAGGCACGCGCCTCCGGCGACGACACCGAGGTCCTGCCCTATCTCAACGCGATCTGGTCGCTGTCACCCGACTTCCGGATCAAGGCCTCGGCGTCACAGACCCTTGGCCGGCCAAACCCCGAGATGATCGCGACGGTCGAGAACCTGGACTACGACGACCTCACGATCTCGCGCGGCAACCCGCTGATCAAACCACGGCAGTCGACCAACCTCGACCTGGGCATGGAGTACTACTTCAACGACGGCCTGGGCATGTTGACGCTGACCGGGTTCTACAAGGACGTCAAGGACGACATCCTCGACGTCTCCTCACAGGAAGTCATCGATGGCGATACCTGGACCGTCTCCGCACCGGTCAATGGTGACGACACCAAGTACAAGGGCCTGGAGCTCGGCGTCGTCAACAGCAGCTTCGTGCAGATGCATCCCGCCCTGTCCCCACTGGGCGCCTCGTTCAACCTGATGTTGGTCGATGGCAAGTCGTCCTACATCTACAACGGAACCCCGCACGAGCTTGACCAACTGCAATACCAGTCCGAGATCGCCGGCAACGCCGCGGTGTTCTGGACCTTCGACCGCGGGTCGGAGCTGCGCCTGTCCGTCAACCACCAGGGCGAGTACCTCGAGTCGTTTGCCGCCAACCCCTGGCAGAACATCTGGATCGAACCGTTCACCACCTTCGACCTGAGCGCCAAGTGGGTGGTCAACCCGAACCTGCAGCTTCGCCTTGAAGGACGCAACATCTTCGGCGAGGAGCGCGGACGCGCAACCGGCCCGCACAACGACCTGTTCCGTACGAACCTCGAGGTTGGCAGCACCTGGTTCGCGAGTATGAACTACCGGTTCTGACAGCACTGACAAGCGACCGTTAACGCAGCGAATAGTCTTCCGGCCAGGTCCCTGCGAACAAGCCCTTCATGCCATGACAACGACCATGGCGGTCTGCGCAAGCGTATTGCGCGCCGACCACGTGCGAGGACACCCCATGGCCAAGACATCCGGCAGCAGCAGGAAGGTTGTCATCGCCGCCCTGTTCGGCAATGGCGCGGTTGCCGTCACCAAGTTCATTGCCGCATCGGTTACGGGCAGCTCCGCGATGCTGAGCGAGGGCGTGCATTCGCTGGTCGATACCTGCAACGAGCTGCTGCTGTTGTACGGCCTCAAACGCGCCTCAAAACCGGCCGATGAAAGCCATCCGTATGGCTACGGGCGCGAACTGTATTTCTGGAGCTTCATCGTGGCGCTGCTGGTGTTTGCGCTCGGTGGCAGCGTGTCGATCTACCAGGGCATCAACCACCTGCAACACCCCGAGCCGATCGTCCGGCCGCTGGTCAACTACCTGGTATTCGGGGCCTCGCTGGTGTTCGAGGGCTACACGTGGTCGGTGGCGGTGAAGGAGTTCCGCGCCACCAAGGGCGACCAGGGATGGTTCCAGGCGTTCAAGTCCAGCAAGGACGCCAGCACCTTGACCGTGCTGCTGGAGGACAGCGCCGCCCTGATCGGGCTGATGTTCGGCCTGGTGGGCATCACCCTGGCGCTGGTGCTGGACGACCCGGCATTCGACGGCTACGCATCCATCGGCATCGGCCTGTTGCTGGTCGCCACCGCAACGTTGCTGGCGCGCGAGACCAAAGCGTTGTTACTGGGCGAGTCGGCACATCCGAAGCTGCGCGAGGCAATCATGCGCATCGCCAATGAAGACCCTGCAGTGCGTTGCGCCAATGGCGTGTTGAGCACGCAGATGGGGCCCAAGAGCGTAGTCGCCGCACTCAGCGTGGAGTTCGAGGACACCCTCGCCACGCCGCAGATCGAGAGCTGCATCAATCGCCTTGAGGCCACCGTGCGCACCGAGCATCCGGAGGTCGTGGCGCTGTTCGTGAAGCCACAGACACCGCAAGCATGGCAAGCGCATTACGACGCGTTGGCGGCACCGCCGTTGTAGGCACGGTTTCAACCGCGCCACCCACAACCTGCGGTTATGACTCACACCCGTTTTTCTATTGGCGGACTTTGGCGGCTTATGCCTAAGCTCGGACCGTGTCATGGACGGAAGAACCCCGTGCCCGACCACTATGTGCCGCTGTCGGGGCGCAGGTCCGCGCGCTGCTTGAACCGGTTCCATGGCCGACTGTTGGGGGCATCCGTTGCACGGTCAAGATGATGTGACTGCTTTTGGCCGTGGTGGTTTCATGACACGTAACGCTGGGAGCACTTTGCATGAATGATCGCCTGGGTCGGAATATTCCCACTTTGTTGGCTGCGTCGGTGCTGCTTGCGCTGGCCGGCATGGCAACCGCGCAAGATCTGGAAAACGCGGACCAGACAACCACCGCCCAGGACACCAAGTCCGAAGCTGCGGCAACCGCCAAAGCCTTGGACATGGCCACGGTCATCGTGACAGGCACGCGCATCAGCGATCGCACGCAGGCCGAGTCGCTGGTACCGATCGACGTGATTCCCAGCGACGTCTTGACCCAGTCCGGCGCCATCGACCTAGGCAGCGCACTCGACCTCGTTGTTCCGTCGCTGAATTTCCCGCTCGCGTCCATGTCCGATACGTTCGCCTTCACGCGGCCCTTCCAGATGCGTGGCCTCAACAGCGACCAGGTGTTGGTACTGGTGGACGGCAAACGCTGGCACTCCAGTGCGCTGATGTTGACGCTCGGCCAGGTCGGCCAGGGCTCCCAGGGCGTGAACATCAGCACGATCCCCATAGGTGCCATCGACCACATCGAGGTGCTGCGTGATGGCGCCTCGGCACAGTACGGCTCGGATGCCCTTGCGGGCGTCATCAACATCATTTTGAAGAAGGGACCGGATGGCGGCCAAGTGCAAGCCAGCTACGGCAAGTACTCGGCTGGCGACGGTGACCGGTCCCGGATCCAGGCCGACATCGGCTTTGCACTTGGTGCGGATGGATGGCTGCGGCTTTCTGCGGAGGTGGGTGATCAGCAGCCCACCAACCGTGCGGGACTGGATAACAGGCCGGGCTTTACCGAACTGGGAAAGAAGTTCCAGGTGGGCATCCCGAAATCCGAGAGCTACAACACGTTCCTCAACTGGGGATATGATTTCACGCCGAGTGTGAGTCTGTATGGCTCCGGGCATTACGGCATGCTCATGGCCGAGCCCATGGCGTTTTACCGCTATGGCGCCAATGCACCGGAACCGAAAGATGACCTGATGCAGTATATCTTCCCGGATGGCGATGGCTTTCAACCGGTGGAACACGGTGAATCGCGGGACAAGAGCTTCGTCACGGGGCTGCGTGGTTATACCGATAGCGGCTGGAGTTGGGATGTCAGTGCCAACTGGGGCGCCAACCGCGTGTCATACGGCACTTTCAATACAGTCAACTTCGCCTACTGGAACGATTTTGGCTACAGCCCCACGGATATTCACGACGGCACCCTGACTTCATCACAGTCCTCGTTTGATGTCGCCATTGCCAAGCCGCTGGGGGACAATTGGGATCTTGGCTTTGGTGTGCAGTACCTGCACCAGAGATACCAGATCGTCGAGGGTGACCTTGCCTCGTGGTACGTGGGCAATTCCGGGGTCACCGGCGCTGCCCAGGGTTTTGCCGGCTGGGGGCCGCAGGACGCGAGCGACAATTCGAGAAACTCCATTGCCGAGTACGTGCAGCTGGAAGGGAATATTACGGAGCGGTTGAGTACTTCCCTTGCGGTGCGCCATGAGGATTACTCGGATTTCGGGACCAACGTGTCCTACGCGTTGTCCGGACGCTATGACTTTGACAACGGATTCGCCCTGCGCGGGACGGTTTCCACCGGGTTCCGCGCCCCGGGCCTGGGACAACAGCATGGCTCGGCAACCACCTCCGTGTCCTATCCAGAAGGCAACTCGCTGGGCCTGCCCGAGGGAATCTACCTGCGTGGACTGGTGCCGGTTAATAACGAATTGGCCGTGCTGCTTGGCAGTGAGCCTCTGAAGGCGGAAACCTCGAAGAGCTTCACCATTGGTGCGGTTTGGAACCCGATCCCTGCACTCACCACAACGGTGGATCTGTACCAGATAGACCTCGATGACCGCATCCTGATGTCGAGTTCGATGTCGCTTGTGGCCGATTCGGTCCAAGACTACCTGGCGGACAATGGTGTTTCCGACCCGCAGTTTGTTGCCCTTGCCTACTTCACTAACGCTGCGCAAATGCGCATCCGGGGTATCGGCATGGTCACCAATTACTTCACGGAACTCGCCAACGGCGGGGAATTCGAGACAACCGTCAACTGGTCGTACCACAAGAACGAGGTGACCGGCGTTCGTCCGAACCCTGCGGTACTTGAGGCGCTGGGCGATGTCGGTTTCAACCGCATCACCCGCAGCCAGACAAAGGGATTACTCGCCGACCAGATGCCCCGCTCCAAGTTCATCTGGACCAATACATACAAGAAGGACCACTGGGGAATCACCGGCACCGCCCTCCGCTACGGAGGCGTGACCGAATACAGTTCTACCGACGCTATCAACGACGACATATACCCGGCCAAATGGATTATCAACACTGCCGTTGATTATTATCGTGATCGTTGGACATTCACCCTGGGCGCCGACAACATACTCGATACCTATCCACAAAAGGCGCCCGCAGGCAGCGATTTCCACGGCATATTCCCATACCCGAGCAGCTCACCGTTCGGTTCCCAGGGTGCCTTTGTCTACGGGAAGGTCAGTTACCGCTGGTAACCGGTAGTCCTACCAAAAAGCATCATCCTTCCGCTTGCCTAGCTCCCGAACGCAGTACTCCGCGATCTCCCGGATCCGGGCCTCGGGCAGCGGCTCGTCGTAGGGAACCTTGAGGAAGTTTTTCGTGGTCTGGTGCACTTCCAGCTGCTTGCGGAAGTGCTCCATCGCCGCCGCTGTCGGCGCGAAGCTGAGGTGCGCCTTGTGCGCGGAGAACGCGAACACGAACCGGGGCTCCACGAAGAACGGGTTGCCCCACTTGATCGCCTCCTCGGCCTCCGGCGCGGCACTCTTGAGGATCGCGTACAGCCGGCGCAGGTGCGGCTGGCCTTCAGGCGGCGCGGCCTTGATGTATTCGGCGATCGTGGTCGGACGCTTGCTGGTCATGTGTCACGCACCCTTGTTTTTGTCGTCCCAAAGCATCGGCTGCCAAAGTTCAACCTTGTTTCCGTCGGGATCCATGATCCATGCGAACTTGCCGTTCTCGTGCGACTGCGGGCCATCTATGACCGCGATGCCGGCGGCCTGCAGTTGAGCAAGTAGTTCGTCGAGGTCGTCGACCCGGTAATTGATCATGAAGGCGGAATCACTCGGGCTGAACCATTTGCTGTCCTTGTCCGCCAGGTTCCACACGGTCAGGCCACCGTCCTCGGCCTTGTCATCGGGCCATTTAAGTACCGCGCCGCCCCAGGTTTCCAGCGGCAAGCCCAGGTGCTTCTGGTACCACGCGGCCAAAGCGGTGCTGTCGCCCCTGCACTTGAGGAACACCCCGCCGATTCCGGTAACTTTTGCCATCGTATTCTCCTGATCGCGCTCTGGCTTAGCCCTTTCAGGCGTTTCCGTTACGCATCGGCGCCATTGATCTTGTGGAACTTGCGCTCATTGATGATCCACATGAGAACGCCAAACAGCGCGCCCCCGATGGACCAGACCATCGCAGAAATCCAAACGAAGTTGACGCTGAGTTTGTCCCGATGCACGACGAACGTCATGACGATGAACATGATCAGTCCATAGGCCAGCACGCCGTTCACCAGCACGAACCGCAACATTCCCTTTTGCCGGGTTTCCTTCCACTTCTCGAGCTGTTCCGGTTTCATGCATCCGCCCTCAACTTTCGAACCGGACCGGCGCCGGTCCACGATGCGTCGAGCGCACGACGACGGTGCCCGCCAGTTTGTCGTGCCAGCCCTGTTTGCGCGGGTCGAACGCCACCCAGATAAGGCCCAGGCCCAGGGGAATCGACGAGGCAAAGTACCCGAGGTAGCGGATGACAGCCTGGCCCGTGGTCAGGGTCGCACCGGTCTTGGCGTCCACCACCCGCGCGGATACCGCCATCTTGCCGGGGGTGGCCTGCTTGTAGAGCCAGAACAGGATGACCGCCACTGCCGGCAGTACCCAGGAAATCAAGAAGTCCGCCGGACCAGCGATGAAAGGAGCATCCGGGTCGGTGAGGTAGCCGGCGCCATAGATTGCGAACAGAGCCGGCCAAGTGAGAAGCAGGAGGATGATGGTGTCGAGCAATGAAGCGCCGACCCGGGGCCAGAACCCCACGTATTCAAGGCTGTTGTCCGTCATTGGATTCTCCAAAGGACACTGCAAAAAAATGCGACGCCGAGGCCCACGCCTCCGGTCATCAATTCGGTCATTTCTATCCCCTGTGTCAACCCGAAAATCCCCGCAGGAAGTAGACCACGTATCAACGCGGGATCAGAGTTTTCTGACCAGCGCGTGGGGCCTCAGCAGCGAATCTGACCGACGCTCATTGCCGGTTGGTTGCCCCGGTGCTGTTGCACACGAAGTGATTGCCCATCCAGAGGACTACCCAGCATCACCTCGGACTGGCGGCAGATCGTCAGGGTCGACTCGGTCAGGCTGGCATTGCCCAAGCGCACGATGACCACCGGCCCGGTTCGGCCAGGGCTCACACCCACCACCCGCACACTGGCGATGCGCGTCTTCCGTGCCGACTCCTTGTTTCGCGCCGCACTGGCGGCCAGTTCTTGCCGGGTCTGCCGTTCCGCCACATCCAGCTCGCGACCCAGTGAGTCGGCCGCCTCCTGGAAGCTACGTGACAACAGCTGTGCGTGAACCCAGTACGAGTACCAGGGATAGGCCAGTGCCACCGTCAGGAAAACCACCAGCCCGATCCAGAAACGGGAGTCGGCGTTGTCGTCCGGCGACCCGTCGGGGGTGCGGCTACTGCGGCGGAACCGAACGTTGCCCCAGTCACGCTCTTTGGCTGGTTCGTCCACGACTTCTCCCCGAATCAATAACGCATGAGTTAAGCGACCTGCTTGAACGAATTGTTAGGCCTTGCCAAAGTAGAAATGATCAATGCCGACGACCAAACTGACAGCCAGAGACGCCACCACGTAGCATAGGAATTGGTCACGGAATGAAAGCTTCAATCGACGGCTTGCCAAATAGGTGAGCATGAAAAGCGTGGCGACCACAAGCGTTGGAATGGTCCATAGACCAAGGCCAAGGTCTGAGCTGACCCGAGCCTCATCGTTTGCGTTGAAGATGCTGACGACTGCGGCAAGAAAGCGCATAAAGAACGCGATATAAAGCAGTGCGAAGCCAAACAATAGCCGTCGACTATAGACAAGAGTGAATCCGATCACGCCTTGCGCAATCGTTACTATCGGTCCCGCAGCTGAAATGAGAATCGCATCCGCATGTGTAAGGTCGCCCTTGGGCCAAGCATGATTCGGGCCGACCATCATTTCGTATCCTAGGACGACTCCAGTTATCCAATGCGCGAACTCATGAACTGCGAAAGTTGCTATGCCGACCGCAAAGAGCACGAGAGAGAACCGGACGTCTAACGTGCTTTTTTTGAGTCGCATCGAAGTCCCCTGTAAGGCCTAACTATGGTTATCAATAGATTCCGCCTCATAACGCAGCTCAAGCGGCCCCGATCTTCCCATCCTGTTCCGGTACCAGCCCTAGCGCGACCAGCATCTCAACCATTTTCGGCAGCCGCTTTTTCCAAGCCCCCCCGCGCAGTAAACCTTGTCGTAATCTCATCAAGTGAGAGCGGAACGGGACTGTTGGCGAGGACGTCGGCGACGGCGCGGCCCTGGCCTACCGGCCCGTGTGGCGGGTCGATGAAGGCATCGGCGGCGGCGTTGTCAGAAGATCGGTTATCTGCGTCGTCGGCCACGATGGGTCCCCTACCCTGCGGTTTTGTGATGCCGTTGGCAGGATACGCGTTTGTCTCAATCGCCAGCCAACAACGCCCCATCAAGTTCCGCAGCACGCTGGAAGGCCGGCCGGGCTTTCGCACGCTCGATGTACTGCTTGATCACCGGACTCTCCGGCACCAGGCCAAAACCGGTCGTCCACGACAGCGCGATGCCCCAAAGCACGTCGGCGGCGCTGAAGCGCTCGCCCAGCATCCAGGGACCGCGGCCGAGCTGCGCTTCCAGCACCGCCAACATCGAGTCGTAGTCGCGGTACGGCGACATCATCGCCGCCGCAGCTTCGCGCTTCATTGAGCGATCCACCACGGCAGGTTCGAAGCACGAGGCGTAATACACCATCCAGCGCAGGTAGCTGCCACGCTCGGGGTCGCCAATGGCCGGTGCCAGTCCCGCCTGCGGGAAGCGGTCCGCCAGGTGCAGGTAGATCGCGACCTGCTCGGTCACCACCGTGTCGCCGTCAACCAGAGTCGGCAGTTTGCCCAGCGGATTGAGCGCGAGGAATTCCGGCCGGCGCTGTTCACCGGCCTGCAGGTTCACCAGCTCGATCCGGTAGTCGACGCCCAGCTCCTCCAGCATCACGCGGACGCCGGCGGAACGGGAGTGTGGATGGTGGTAGAGGGTCAATGCGGGGGCGATGGTCATGCCGTGCTCCTTTGATGGTTTAAGCCTCCAGCGCGATGGTAACCGCGACCAGGTCACCGGTGTTCTAGCCGATCAACGCCGCGCCACTTAACTCAATCGGCAACCTGCTCAAGCTCATGCCCGTTGACCCGGAGGAGCGGCTCACGCGGGCCTCGTGCGCCCCTGTGGATCCACACGCCATCGGTCTCGGTCGTCGAAAGATATGAGCGCGTCCCACCCGGGGAGTCGGCCCCCGCGATGCCGCCAAATACCCGATGTCGACGCAGTCGCGGCACGGGCACGCCGGCTGGCTCCACATCATGTCTCGACACCTTGTAGACATACGTCTTCCGTCGCTCCGGCCCGCACCCTTTGTAGCTTGTTCGGAAACCCGATTCACAACCGGTCATCTTCAGGTAGACATCGTCACCCTTCCAGCCCAGCAGCCAAGTCTCGAGCGCGGTCATGCTCCTCTCCCCTGGCGGATCGATCGCGTGCTTGTACAGGATCTTCCCCGACGTCAGGTCGACGACATACACATCCACCATCTGGGCGGTGATTTTTGCGAAGCCGCCGCTGGGGAGTGCAGAAATTCCGGTGGCCCGCTGCACAACATAGCGCTCTGCCGATATGGCTACCTTCGACTCGTCATCGGCAATGGCGTAGTCAAGCTCGAGCCTGCTTGTCGGCTCCCCGTACGTGCACGACGTCAAGACGAGGAAGGCCGCGATGGTGATTGCAGCTTTCATGACTGGTCAGACTCTCCGATCAACGCGCCATGCAGCGCCGGTAACGGTCATCCACGCGGTTCGCAAACCACGCGGTGGTCAGCTCGCGGGTGATCTTGGGGCTGTCCAGCGTAATGCCGGGGATCATCGCACGTGGCAGCGGCTTGCCGGCGCGGGCCTCGGCGAGCCCAAACACCCGCTCGAATAGCGTGGTGCTGTTGAAGTCCAGCCGGTCGCCGTGCTCCAGCGCGTCGCGGATGGCGTGGTCGTCCATGCCGAGTTGGCCGGCCAGAACGCGCACCGCGCGCTCGGTCTCGCCCGGCCGGTCCAGCGACGCGCCCGGTATCAGCAGGTCGCCGTCCAGCGCCAGGGATTGCCCGCTCGCCAGCGCCACCGCGTTCTGGAATGCGGCGTTGCGGCTGGCGTACCAGCCGGCGTTGAAGTCGGCAAAACGGTGCACCTTGCGTGTGTACGGCGTGGCGTAACCCAGCAGGTGGTCGATGCCGAAATACAGGCCGCCGCGGCGGGTGAACACTTCGTCGCGGATGCTGCCGTCGATCGGGTACGGATAGCCGTCAGCGCGCGACTCGGCGAACGGGATCGACACCTGCATCGGGCCGCCCGTCTGCACCGGGTTGAAGCCGTCGAACAACCGCTCGCCCAGCGGCACGCGACCGGTCAGGTCTTCGTAAAGCTCGCTCAGCTGGCGTTCGGTGCGCGCCGCGCGCAGCCGCTCGTCGTAGCTGCGGCCGTCCGACGAGTCCAGTTTGAGCGCGGCCGTGACCATGAACTTCGGCACGTGCACCGCCGCGGCCCGCCGTACGATCTCGGCACGCGCGATCGCTGGCAGGTTGGCCACCGGCGGGTCGGCCTGGTAGCCGGATTCCTGCTCGATCACCGCCAACACCGCGCAGATGTTCTCCTCGATCGGCTCGATCTCCTGCGCCGCGAATGCCGCTTGGATGTCGGCCGCCCAGCCGGCTCGGTCGTCGACCTTGGCCGGGATCCGCCGGGCGATATCGGCACGCACCACATCGGCCGCAGGACCGGTGGGCCGCGGCGCAGTCACGCAACCGGCCAGCACCAGCAGCAATCCGAAGGTGGCACCCCAGCGCAAGCGCCTCAAAACACTGACAGCCCGGTCATGTAAGCAAAGCGGTGCAGCGCATAGCCGCCCAGCAATGAGTTGCCCTTCTCGTCCAGTCCCGGGTACCAGACGCACAGGCTCATCACGTGCGGCACCACCGCGACGATGCCGCCACCGACGCCGCTCTTGGCCGGCAGGCCGACGTAGAACGCGAAGTCGCCGGCGGCGTCGTAGGTGCCGGCGGTCATCATCAGCGAGTTGATCCGGGTCGACAATTGCTCGCTGACTACGCGCGTCCCCGAGACGCCGCAATGACCGCGTCGGGCCAGGTACTGCACGCTGCGCGCCAGATCCACGCAGTTCATCTGCAGCGAGCATTGCAGGAAGTAGAAGTCGAGCACGGCGTCAACATCGTTGACGATGTTGTCGTAGCTGCGGATGAAATTGGCCGTGGCGATATTGCGGAAACCGCTCTCGCGCTCGGACCTGGCGACCACCTCGTCAGCGCCCACTTCGACGCTGCCCGAGCGTGCCCGCATGAACTCCAGAAGCGCCTGCTCGGGGTGGGCGTAATTGGACAGGATGACGTCGGCCACCACCAGCGCGCCGGCATTCATGAACGGGTTGCGCGGGATGCCCATCTCGTATTCGAGCTGGATCAGCGAGTTGAACGGATCGCCGGACGGCTCCCGATCCACGCGATCCCACAGCGCATCACCGACCGCGTCCAGCGCCATCGTCAACGTGTGGACCTTGGAAATGCTCTGGATCGGGAAACGCTCGCGTGCGTCGCCGACCTCGTGCACGTTACCGTCGCGGGTCACCAGCGCCATGCCGAAGCGGTCCAGCGGTACGTTGGCCAGGGCATCGATGTAGTCGGCCTGCTTACCCTCGCCAAAGCGGGCGCGAACCTCCTCGTTGATGGTTCCAAGGATGTCCGGCAGGTCGAGCTCACTGAGATCGAACTGGGTCTGGATGGGTTCTGGCATGGTGGTGATTCAACTCCGGTGGCCGACCATGATGACGCCGGCGGGTGGACAGGCCAACCGCCGGCGCAACGGACTCACCGGTTTGCCGTGCAGCGGCTTACCAGATCCTGACGCGATCGGCCGGAGCGATCCACAGCGCGTCGTCCTCGGTGACATCGAACGCGGTGTACCAGGCGTCGATGTTGCGCAGCGGGGCAAAGGCGCGAATCTGACCCGGTGAATGGGTGCCGTTGACCAGTTGCTGGCGCAGGGCGTCGTCGCGCCACAGGGTGCGCCAGACCTGCGCCCAGCCCATGAACAGGCGCTGCTCGCCGGTGAAGCCGTCGATCTCCGGTGCCGCGTCGCCGTCGAGCGAACGGCGGTAGGCCTCCAGCGCGATGGTCAGGCCGCCGAGGTCGCCGATGTTCTCGCCCATCGCGACCTTGCCGTTGATGTGCATGTCCGGCAGTTGCGGAAACTCGTAGGCCTCGTACTGGGCACCGAGCCGCTCGGCCTGGACGTCGAACTGGGCCGCATCATCGGCCGTCCACCAGTCGCGCAGCAGGCCATTGCCGTCGGACTTGCGGCCCTGATCATCAAAGCCGTGGATGATCTCGTGGCCGATCACCGCGCCGATTCCGCCGTAGTTCACCGCCGGATCGGCATCGGGGTCGAAGAACGGCGGCTGCAGGATGGCGGCCGGGAATACGATCTCGTTCTTCACCGACGAGTAGTAGGCGTTGACGGTCTGTGGGGTCATGCCCCATTCGCCCTTGTCGACCGGCTTGCCGATGCGCACGCGGTCGTGCTCCCACTCGAAGGCGTAGGAACGTTCGGCATTGCCGAACACATCGTCGTTGGCGACCTGCAATGCGGCGTAGTCGCGCCAGGTGTCGGGGTGGCCAATCTTCAGCCCGAAGTTGGCGAGCTTCTTGTGGGCCTCGGCCTTGGTCGCCGGGCTCATCCACGCCAGCTGGTCCAATCGCGCACCCATCGCCGCCTTCACGTTGGCGACCAGGTCGTCCATCTTGGCCTTGGCGTCGGCCGGGAAGTACAGCTCGACATAGTCGCGACCGATCGCCTCGCCCATCGCCGACTCGGCGAAGGCGACGGCACGCTTCCAGCGCTCACGCTGCTCGGGCTGGCCGGACAGGAACTTGCTGCGGAAGCCGAACTCGGCATCGACAAACGCCTTCGACAGCAGCGGCGCGGCGTTGTCGGTGGTCTGGAACGCCTGCCAGGCCTTGAGGGTGGCCAGGTCAGTGTCGGCGAAGATCCGTGCGATCTCCGGGAACGCGGTGTCCTGACGGATTACAGCGCGCTCGGCGTAATCGACGCCGGCAGCCTCGAAGAACGTCGCCCAAGGGAAGCCGGGCGCGGCCTTGTCGATGTCGGCCAGCATCACCGGGTTGTAGGTCTTGTCGCGGTTTCGGCTCTCGGCGCGGGTCCAGTGCGCTTCGGCGACCCTGGTCTCCATTGCCATGATGGCGTCGGCGTTGGCCTGCGGTTGCTCCCAACCGGCCAGTTCCAGCATCTGCGCGATGTACTCGACGTAGCGCTCACGCTGCGGCGCGAACTTCTCATCCAGGTACATCTGACGGTCGCCCAGGCCCAGGCCGGATTGGCTGAGATAGAGCGCGTAGGTGTCGGGGCTCTTCTGGTCGTCGGAGACGTAAGCGCCAAAGAAGCTGCCGCCAAAGCCGGCGTTGCGCTGGCCCATCAGGGCGGCAATGGCGTCCTTGTCATTGGCGGCGCGGATGTCGTCCAGGTGCGGCTGCAGTGGCGCGGCGCCGAGCGCCTCGATCGCCGACTCGTCCATGAAGCCGCGGTACAGCGCGGCGACCTTGGCCGCATCGCCGCCGGTGGCCGGGTCGCCGAGCGCGTAGCCCTCGACCAGTTGGCGCAGACGCGCCTCCGACAAGTCGCGCAGGACCAGGAAGGAACCGTAGCTTGACCGATCGGACGGGATTGGCGTGTTCTGCGCCCAGTTGCCGCTGACGTAACCGAAGAAGTCCACTCCCGGGTCGACGCTGGTATCCATGCCGGCCAGGTCGATACCCCAGGTGCCAAAACGCGTCGCGGCAATGGCCGCATCACCACCACCGGTGTTATCGCTTGCCTCGAACAGGGTCTGGATTTCGCAACCGTCGTCGACGCAGCGGTCCTGGGCGGCCAGTGGTGCAGCCATCGTCAGCGCGACCGCGGTCGCGACACAAAGCAGGGTCTTGTTCAATGTGGTTTCTCTTTGGAATGAGCGGGCGGCCCTGGGCCGACCTGATGTTCTACCTTAGCCGGGAGCATGCCGGGCAGTGCCAAGAGTTGGCCCGTGGCAAACGCGAGGTGTCCTACCCGCGGAAGGTCTGCAGGTGCACGCTGGTCTCGCTGGCGCTGATGCCGGGGATCTTGCGGATGCGCTCGAGCACCTTCGACAGCTCGGCCAGGTCGCCCACGCGCAGCTCGGCCAGCAGGTCCCAGCGCCCGTTGGTGTCGTGCAGCTCGGCCACGCCCGGCTCGCCCAGCAGCGCACGTATCACCGAATGCTGGTTGCCCTTCACCGCGATGCTGGTCCAGCTGCGGATCTCCTCGGGCGCGGCATCCGGCCGCAGCCGGACGGTGTAGCCGACGACCACACCGTCGCGTTCCAGCCGTGCCATGCGGTTGGTAACGGTGCCGCGCGAGACGCCAAGCACTTGCGCGAGCTGCGCGACCGGGGTGCGGGCATCGTGGCGCAGCAGGGCAATCAAGCGGTGGTCGAGGTCGTCCATATGCGCATAGTGGCAGATTATTCTGGCGAATTGCTAGAAATATGGCGTAATACTCACGTTTTTGCCGTTTCGCTCTGACGCTGAAGTCCGGACAATGGATCGGGTCAGGACGCCGTGCGTCCCCCTGCTCAATCCCACATGTTCAAGAGGAGTCTCCATGACCACCCTGCTCACCACCCACGATGTCGCCAGGATTGTCGCCACCCACGGCCTGCCGACGATGCTCGGTCGCATGGTCGAGTACATCGAAGCCGACTTCGGCCGCTGGAACGACTTCGACAAGACCGCCCGCACCGCTGCCCACTCCGATGTCGGCGTGATCGAGTTGATGCCGGTCGCCGACGACAAGGAATACAGCTTCAAGTACGTCAACGGACATCCGGGCAACTACCAGCACGGCCTGTCGACGGTGATGGCGTTCGGCGCCCTGGCCGATGTCGACACCGGCATGCCCACCGTGCTCAGCGAGCTGACCCTGACCACCGCGATCCGCACCGCCGCGACCTCGGTGATGGCCGCCAAGCGGCTGGCCCGCAAGAACTCAAAGGTGATGGCACTGATCGGCAACGGTGCCCAGAGCGAGTTCCAGGCGCTGGCCTTCCACCACCTCCTGGGTATCGAGGAAGTGCGTCTGTTCGATGTCGACCCAGGCGCCATCGACAAGCTCGCCGCCAACCTCGCCAGCGCCGCACCCGGCCTGCGTGTGGTCCGCTGCAGCAGCACCGCCGAGGCCGTGCGCGGCGCCGACATCGTCACCACCGTCACCGCCGACAAGAAGAACGCCACCATCCTGAGCGCGGCGATGATCGAGCCGGGCATGCATGTAAACGCCGTCGGCGGCGATTGCCCGGGCAAGACCGAGCTGGATCCGCAGATCCTGCTGCGCGACGACGCACGCACCTATGTGGAGTTCGAACCGCAAAGCCGCATCGAAGGCGAGTTGCAGCACATGACCGAGGACTTCCGGGTCACCGAGTTCTGGCGCGTGGTCGGAGGCGAAGCCGAGGGCCGCACCAGCGACGCCGATGTCACCATCTTCGACTCGGTCGGCTTCGCGCTGGAGGATTACGCCTCCTTGCGCCTGATGCGCGATTGCGCCGTCGAGCTGGAGCTGGGCCGCAAGATCGACCTGGTGCCGGTGATGGAAGACCCGAAGGACCTGTTCGGCCACCTGGTGGGAACGGCGTTGGCGCAGGAAGCTAAAGCGGCCTGACAAACCGCCACAAACGTTGCGGCAGTATTAAGAAACAAGCTTACGAAACATCGGTCCGCGGACGCGTAGACACACGCGTCCGCGGATGGCTTGCCGGGCAATCAGGCAGCCGAGGCCACGTGCCCGTTGTTCAACTCTTCCTCGGTCGCTTCCCTCACTTCGACCACATCGACCGCGAAGTGCAGCTGCTGGCCGGCGAGCGGGTGATTGCCGTCAACGACCACTTCCTCAGGCTCCACCTTGGTCACGGTCACCAGCAGCGGGCCTTTCTCGGTGCGCGCTTCAAACTGCATGCCGGGCTGCACCGACTCCACACCTTCAAACGCGCTGCGGGGCACGGTCTGGATCAGCCCCTCGTGGCGCGGACCATACGCCTCTTCGGGCGCGACATCGGCGGTGAGGCTGTCCCCGCTCTTCTTGCCGAGCAAGGCTTTCTCCAGGCCCGGGACAATATTGCCGGCACCATGCAAATAGGCCAAAGGCGTATCCGTGGCGGATTTGTCGATCACCTCGCCAGCGTCATTGGTCAGGGTGTAATGAAAAGCGGCAACGCGTCGTTCTGCGATTTCCATGGGAAACCTCTCTAGGGATAGTCAGGGGATGTGCCGGTCGATTCACGGCGAGAATGGGTGCTACCTGACCAGCCTAGAAAAGATGCACCGCAAGTGCAACCCGTCGCCACCTGTATCCGCAACACGCCTACTCGCGCATCGCCCCAGCCGACGCGTTGGTCAGTGGCCGGATCATCCTGCGGAATCGACGCTTCGGCGCACGCGCTTCCAGATATCGGCTGTCGCATGCTGCCGGGGCTCAACCGACGCCAGCATCGCCAGCGCATGCGTCTCATCCATTCGGCCGTGCTTGCACAGCAGGGCAAGCGCGCCGACCAGTCTCCCGAACCGCAATGACCGACCCAGCGAGTCAGACGTAACCCCATGGCGAGAGTGATCCAACGCCTGACAAACCCGTGGCGGCAGCTCCCACGTCCCTGAAACCCGAAACGCCGCCGGAGCCGCCCATGCATCCAGCAGTGCGGTGACCACATCCGCATCCGGAACCAACCCCGGTTGCCGGTTGTACTGGTCGCGTACCACCCTGCCGACGATGATCAAGCCCAGCCCCTGCAACAGGCCCAGAAGCTGCGCGGCGAACGCATCGTCACGCTCGACCAGCTTTGCGTGATCGGTCGCCGCGGCCGCCGACAGCAACGTGTACTCCCAGATCAGGTCCGCAAAGGCAGCAAACGCGCCAACGTCGCTCGTCCCCATCACCGGTTGCATCACCGCCGCCGCGATCAGGTGGCGGATGCCATCGGTGCCAACCATCGCCACGGCATGGGTAAAGTCCTCCACCGGCCGGGACTGCACGCAATACAGCGGGCTGCTGGCGATGCGCAAAAGGTTCCCGGCCAGCACCGGATCCTTGCCGATGATGTCCGCCATCATCCGTCCGGAGGATTTGGGATCATTGACGGTACGCATCAACTGCGGCAGCACCTGCGGCCGGCGGGGCGTGTAGCGCGGTTGTGTCTCGATCTTTTGCAGCAGCGATACCGATCGCGCCACCACAGCGGCGTGTGCAGAGCCGGCCACCACCGCGCCGCGGCTGAACGTCGTGGCGTCGAATGCAATGGCGTAAAGCTGATGGAGTACCTCACGGTCCTCGGGATAGTCCCGGTCAGGCACCCCGCTGCGTTCATCCGCGCTCTCCTCAGCGCCGATATCGGGCCGGTTGCCTGCGCGCTCAACAGCCGTCCTGATCGATCCGGACACAGGCGCCGCTGCTGCCCGCCGACGAACCGCCCATAACGCAAAGCCGGCGACAAGCACCGCGGCAATACCCGCAAGCAGAAGCAATGGCGTTGGCATCATGGAGAGGAAAAATCGGAACCAACCGCATCTTACCGTCAACAACCCCCGAGTTCGCCCGTCCCCAGCGCACGTCATCGTCCCTCGGAGCTTTGGTGTCGCCTATCGCGCGCCGACGATCATCCAGCGGTCGTGACGGGCGCGCAGACCCAGCGTGACCAACCGCGCACCAAGAAAGCCGAAGACAAATGCCGCCATCAGCCACGCCAGCCCCGACGCACCCGACGGCGCGGCCACCAGGACGGCACCGGCCAGCGGCACGAACACCGCCAGGTTGATGACCCCGGCGATGGCCAGGTAACGAAGGTCACCGGCGCCAATGAGAACCCCATCCAGCACCCACACAACGGCGCCCAGCGGAACCGAGAGGCCGAGAATGATCAGGGTCGGCGGCAGCAATGACGAGACCTCCTCCGCATTGGTAAAAACGCGGCCGAGCACACCGCTGGTGGCAATCAGCAGTACTCCGAGCACGACACCCGCGAGCACGCCCCACTCCAGGCAGCGACGCAGGATCGCCTTGACGCTGGCAACATCACCCGCCCCCAGGCTTCGACCCACCAATGCCTGGGCAGCAATCGCCAGCGCATCCAGCGCGAAGGCAAGCGTTGCGAAAATCGTCATCGCGACCTGGAAGGCCGCCAACTGCGGTGACCCAAGGCCGGTCGCCACGTACACCGCCAGCACCATGGCGATGCGCATGGTGACTGTGCGCAGGAAGAGCCAGCCACCCGAGGTCGCACCCAGCATGATCCCGGCGCGCTTGGGCCATACGCTGGCACCCTCCCGTCTCGCGTGGCGGCCGATCACGGCCAGGTAGACCGCCGCCATCGCCCATTGCGCCACCACGGAGCCGGCGGCGGAACCCGCAATGCCCTGGTCAAGGCCGTAGATGAACCAGTAATTGAGCACGATATTGGCGGCAAACCCACCGCCCGCCACGATCAGCGGCGTACGCGTGTCCTGCAGTCCGCGCAGCAGTCCGGTGCCGGCAAACACCAGCAGCATCGCCGGGATACCGGCCATCGAGATGCCCAGATAGGTGGCCGCCGCAGCGTTGACGCCAGCGTCCGCACCGAATGCGGCCACCAGACCGGGCGTTGCAACCCAACCTGCGCCCGCCAGGACGATGCCAAGGCCCAACGCGAACCACAACCCGTCGATACCCACCGCCACCGCACGCTGTGTGTCGCCCATGCCCAGCCATCGGGCCACCGCAGGCGTGGTGCTGTAGGCGAGGAACACCATGAGGCCGATGATGGTTTGCAGAATGACGCTCGCCAGTCCGAGACCGGCCAGTGGCACCTCGCCCAGATGCCCCACCATTGCCGAATCCGTCAGCAGGAACATCGGCTCGGCCACCAGCGCACCGAACGCCGGAACGGCAAGGCGCAGGATCTCGCGATCCATCGGTTGACGGCTAAAGATTCGGATGTGCCACGCCTTGCTTTTTGATCGGCCGGTTCGCGCCATCTTCGGTTTTTCGGGTCATTTGGGCCAGTGCTACAGTGCCTTACCCCCTTTAGCCATCGCGAAACGAGCACCATGACGAAGACCCCCGCACCCTATCCGATCGGCACGCCAGGCCAGCCCTGGGGGCCGGCCGAAGTGGCGACCTGGCTGTCGCAGCAGACTCCCAAGCGCAGCTACGAAGCGGACGTGCTGAGCGTCATCGAGACCCTGCGGACACGTTTCGATGTGGTGCAGTACGGCCAGCTTGACTACCACCCCGACAAATTCCCGCTGTTTGCGATCAAGACCCGCAACTGGCGCGACGACCTCCCCTGCGCGCTGGTCACCGGCGGCGTGCACGGCTACGAAACCAGCGGCGTGCATGGGGCGTTGCAGTTTGTCGACCAACATGCCGCCAGCTATGAGGGCCGCGTCAACCTTGTCGTCGCCCCATGCGTCAGCCCCTGGGCCTACGAGATGATCCACCGCTGGAACAAGGATGCGGTCGACCCGAACCGCTCGTTCCGCGACGACAGCCCGGCGCAGGAGTCGGCCGCGCTCATGGGTTTGGTCGCGCCCTTCCGCGACCGCGTCCTGGTGCATGTCGACCTGCATGAAACCACCGATACCGACGAGTCCGAGTTTCGCCCGGCACTGGCCGCTCGCGACGGCGTCAGCAGCGAACCGGGTGAGATCCCCGACGGCTTTTACCTGGTCGACGACAGCGAGAACCCGCAGCCCGGGTTCCAGCAGGCCGTGATCGATGCGGTAGCGAAAGTCACCCACATTGCACCGGCGGACAGCAACGGCGAACTCATAGGCTCGCCCATGGTCGGCCCGGGAGTCATCGCCTACCCACTCAAGCAACTCGGCCTGTGCGCCAGCATCACCAACGCGCCGTACAAGACGACCACCGAGGTCTACCCCGACAGCCCACAGGCAACGGCGGCACAATGCAACGCCGCGCAGGTAGCGGCCGTTCGTGCGGCGATCGACTTCGCGCTGACGCAGTAATTTTCGCCGAACTTAGGCGAACATAACTTCTTGTTCACAGACGTTTCTGTATGATGCGCCTTCCCTCCCCCTCTTGCCCGTATCTCTGGGCCTTGTCGCACGCCTCAGCCGTGCCGGGGAAGGAAGAAAGCCATCGATCCGCGAAGGGCGTCGAACGCCCTTCGCCGAACGTCACGCCGTGGCGCGCCAGATGCCTGCCACGGCGGACCCGCACAAGGAGCAGCAATGTCCAGCCAGAACGCCGGCAAGTCCAATAATCCGTCACACCTGTTCGCTTCCAACAGCAGCAAGAACAAGAACCAGAACCGCAGCATCACCAGCGACCACATCGCCGACCAGCTCGCGGCATTCAAGAAGGGCGGCGGCCGTATCGAAGTCCTCGGCAATACGCCGCTTCGAGCCAACGTCACCGCATTCCGCTCCAAGGGCAATTCCAAGCGCAAGCCAAGCACCGCCGCCGACAAGGCCGCAAGCAAGGCCGCTGGCTGACCGACCTACGCCGGGCCGTCATTCACGCCCGCGCCCTGCCGTTACCCAGTTGCGATATCAATCGCGGCAACCCTAAAGAATCCTCCGGCACGGCCGATAGAACATGCGCACCGGCATTTCCGACCGGTCACGGATGTCCCATGTTCGACAGTTGGTTTCCAGGCACGTTGCCGGGGGCCGCCGGTAACGCGGCGGACTGGCGGACACGCATGGTGGAAGCCGTGAGCGTGCTGGAAGTGGCATCGGTGCTGGTCGGGCTGGCCGGCAGCCTGCCTGGCGTCCGCCGGGCAAGGCTGTTTTGGGAGCTCGATTTCGCGCCGCCGATGGCCGACCAAGTGCCCGCCCCCGACCCGCGGGAACTCGCACTGATGGATGACGCGGGCGCGACGGGAGCGCCCAGCACCAGTGCCGATGGCCGCCACCTTGCGATTCCCCTGCCCGCAAGTACTGCGGTGATGCTGCTGGAACTGGCGCCCAGCGTCGACGTCGGTGCCATCACGTCGCAGTTGGCTTCGGCACTGCGGGTTGTCGACCGCAAGCTCGATAACCGGTTGCGGATGTCCGAGCTGGAGGGCGAGGTGGTCCGGCTGCAATTGTCCGAGCAGGTCCAGCGGGCGTTGTTCGCGATCTCCGAGCTCGCCGGGTCCGACCGTGACATGGCCGAGGTTCTGCGAGGTATCCATCGCATTGTCGGCACGTTGATGCATGCCGAGAATTTCTTCATCGTCATGCGCGACCTGGAACTCGATACCCTGCGCTTGATCTACTTCGCGGACGTCAAGGATCCACAGCCGTTCGATGAGCTCCCCCTGGACGAAGTCGAGCATTCCGCGACCTGGTACGTCATTCGTGATCGAAAGGCGCTGCGTGGAGACAATGAGCGCCTCAAGGCCCAGGCCAGCGGACCGATGCGGTTGGTCGGCTCCGACAGCCCGGCCTGGTTGGGGGTGCCAATGCTGCGCGAGGGCGTCGCCCATGGCGCCATCGTGGTCCAGAGCTACCAGCCGGGTATCGGGTATAGCGAGGCCAACCAAACCCTGCTGGAATTCGTCGCCAGTCACATCCTGACCACGCTGGAACGGAAAAGCAGCACAGAGCTGCTCGAGCGCAGCGTCAAACTGCGGACCCAGGAGCTGGCGCAGGCCAACTGCGACCTGCAGTTCGAGGTGGCCGAGCGCGAGCGCACCCAGCAACTGCAGACGGCACTGTTCCAGGTCGCCCAACTCGCCGTCGATGACATCGACGAGAATCAGTTCTACCGGCGCATCCACGGCATCATCGGACAGCTGCTCAACGCCGAAAATCTCTTCATAGCGTTGTTGTCCGACGACGGCTCGATGCTCGAGTTTCCCTATCACGTCGACCCGCACTCCAAAGACTGGTCGATGAGCCGACCACTGGCGCGCGGGCTGAGCGAGTACGTGCTGCGCACCCGCCAGCCGTTGCTGGCGACGGCGACGTTGCTGCGCGAACTCGAGCGCAGGGGCGAAATCGAGCACCATCCCGGCTTCGGCGTCCCGTCGGAAAGCTGGCTTGGCGTACCGCTGATTTCCGGCGACGAGACCATCGGCCTGGTCGCGGTACAGAGTTACGATCCGGCGGTTTCCTATAGCCTGCCCGACCAGGAGCTGCTGGGCTTTGTTGCCTCCCAGATCGCCAATAGCCTGCATCGTCGCCGCGTTGCCCGGTTCCGCCAGCAAGCCTACGAACAGTTGGAAGACCGGGTCGATGAACGCACCCTCGAGTTGCGAGAGCAGATTCGCGAGCGCGAGCGGATCCAGCGGCAATTGCGCCACGAGGTCATGCACGATGCCCTGACGGGACTGCCCAACCGCAGCCATTTGCGCGAACGGATCGAGGCGGCGCTGGCCCAGATGGCGGGCCAGCCCAAGCGTCGTTGCGCCCTGCTGTACCTCGATGTCGACCGCTTCAAGGTCATCAACGATAGTCTCGGACACTTGGCCGGGTACGCGTTCCTGCGCGAGATCGCATGCAGGCTGCAGGCATCGGTACGCAAGCCGGACCTGGTGGCGCGGCTGTCGGGAGACGAGTTTGCGGTGCTGCTGAATGACATCCCGCCCGATGGCGGGAGTCCGCGGTCGACGCCGACGGCCGTCGCCCAGCGGGTACTGGACCTGATCACCGCGCCGATGGAGATCGCCGGCCGCACATTGGAACCGTCGGCCAGTATCGGGATCGCGATCGGCAACAAAAATTACACCCAGGCCGATGAGCTGATACGCGACGCCGACGCCGCCCTGTATCGCGCCAAGGCGCTGGGTCGCAAGCGCTGGCAGATGTTCGACGATTCGATGCAGCGGTCGGCCGTCGACGTGTTGACGATCGAAGGCGAGCTGCGCCAAGCGCTGCAGCTGGATCAACTGGAGCCCTACCTGCAACCGATCGTGCGTTTGACCGATGGCAAGGTGGTCGGCCACGAAGCATTGCTGCGTTGGAATCATCCGCGGCGCGGCGTCCTGTGTCCCGGCGACTTCCTTCAGGTCGCCGAGGACAGCGGCCTGATCCAGGCAATCGACTGGCGCGTGTTCAAACGCAGCATGACCCACATGGCGATGTTGGACGATGACACCTATCTGACCATCAACGTTGCCCCGCGCCACCTGCGCCAAAAGGATTTCGCCAAACGTCTATTGCGGCTGGTCTCGCATACCGGCATGTCACCGACGCAGTTGGTGATCGAGATCACCGAGGGTTCGCTGCTCGACGACCCTGAACACATGCGGGCAGTACTGGACCACCTGCTGGCCTCGGGAGTCCGGACCGCGCTGGATGACTTCGGTACCGGATACTCATCGCTGAGCTACCTGCACACCTTCCCGCTGCGAATGCTCAAGATCGATCGGACATTCCTCGCCGCACTCGGCAAGCAGAGCAACACCGCGCCGGTGGTGTCGGCGGTCATCGCACTGGCCCGGGCGTTGGACATGGTGGTAGTCGCCGAGGGCGTAGAAACCGAAGAACAGCACCGGATCTTGATCGCACTGGGTTGCGAACTCGGGCAAGGCTACCTGCTGGGTCGCCCGTCGTCGTTCGCCGATGACCTGCCGGATCCGTCCGACGCCCAGCACGCAGTAGCCAAGGCGTAGGGTCGTGAGCATGCAACGGCCGCATGACTAAAGGCCGGCGAGCATGGAAGCGTGGCCCCCTAAACTTCAACCCTTCAATGTCGCGCCAACTCTTTGGGGAATGAAGTGATCAATCGCTGCCTGTTGCCGATATGCGTGTTGTTGATGGGTCTGGGAGTCAACGGCGTGACCGTGGCCCAGGAGCCGGTGGACCTGGACATGGTCAACCGCATCCGACAGGAGGCTTTCCACCGTTCGCAGGTGATGGCGACCTTCAGCCACTTGACCGAAACCATCGGCCCGCGGCTCACCAACTCCCCCCAGATGGCCCAGGCCAATGCCTGGACCCGCGAGCAATTCACCGACTGGGGCCTGGCTGACGTCCACGACGAAGCCTTCGATGACTTCGGCCGTGGCTGGGAGTTCAACAACGCCAGCGTGCAGATGCTCAGTCCGCGCACGCTGCCACTGCATGCGCTGCCTGAGGCGTGGACCCCGGGCACCGACGGACCGGTCGACGGCGAGGTAATGGCCGTCACCATCAAGAAGCTGGCCGACCTGGACAAGTACAAGGGAAAGCTGGCGGGCAAGATCCTGCTGCTGGATGAAGCACGCGACTACAAACGCGGCGACAAGCCCGATTCGAGCCGCCACGAGGACAGCGGTCTGGTCGAGCTGGAGGTATTCGCCGTACCCGAGGACAAAAAGGAAGATCGCGCCGAGCGGATCAAGAAGTACACCAAACGCCTGGCACTGAGCAAGGCCAGCAACAAGTTCTTTGTCGACGAAGGCGTGCTGGCCACCTTGAGCATCAGCAGCCGGGACAACGGCATCATTCGTGCCACCGGCGGTGGCTCGCGCAAGGCCGGCGAATCGGTCGGCGTGCCGGCACTGGTGATGGTGGCCGAGCACTACAACCAGCTCGCGCGCGCGGCCGAGCGCGAACAGCCGGTCAGGTTGCGGGTCAACGTAGAGGCGCGCTTCACCGACGAGACCGACCAGCCCGGTTACAACACCATTGCCTCGATCCCGGGCACCGGCCGCAAGGCCAATGAAATCGTGATGCTCGGTGCCCATATGGACTCGTGGCACACCGGAACCGGCGCGGCCGACAATGCGGCCGGCGTCGCGGTGATGATGGAAGCCATGCGCATCCTCAAGGCCGTCGACGCGAAGCCCGACCGCACCATCCGCGTCGCATTGTGGAGCGGCGAGGAGCAGGGGCTGGTGGGGTCGCGGGCTTACGTCACCGACCATTTCGCCGCCTACCCCGAGCCCACCGACCCCGGGCAGAAAGCCCTGCCGTCGTCGCTGCGGGACCCGACCGGCCCGCTACGGAAGACGCGCGATTACGATCGTTTCTCCGCCTACTTCAACATGGATAATGGCTCAGGTCGCTTCCGCGGCATTTACGCGCAGGAAAACCTGGCGGCGGTGCCGATCTTCCAGGCCTGGCTGGCGCCATTCCACGACGTCGGCGCCACCACCGTGACCACGCGCAATACCGGCAGCACCGACCACATATCCTTCGATCAGGTCGGCCTGCCCGGCTTCCAGTTCATCCAGGACCATCTGGACTACTTCAGCAACGTCCATCACACCGACCTGGACACCTGGGACCACGTCGAGCCGGAGGACCTAAAACAGGCCGCGGCCATCGTCGCGTCATTCGTTTACCACGCCGCCATGCGCGAGGAGCGACTGCCGCGCAAGCCGCTGCTGGAGAACAACTAGTATCGTTGTGCCCAAGCACTCCGCGAGGGAATCAACCATGTGTTTTCGCCTGTTTGTCGTTGCCTTGCTGCTGTCTGCATGGACGCCCGCAGATGCGCAACAGAAAAACCTGCGCGCGTACGGAATCACCATCGGGGTGCTGCAGCCGGGGCAGTGGAACGCGATCACCGACGTGCCGGGCGTCGAGGTCGGCCACAAGACGCTGGTGAGTGGCGACGATGTCCGCACTGGCGTCACCGCAGTCCTGCCGCATGCCGGCAACATCTTCCAGGCCAAGGTTCCGGCCGCGGTGTATGTCGGTAACGGGTTCGGCAAGCTCGCCGGAACGACGCAGATCGAGGAGCTCGGCACCCTCGAGACACCGATCATCCTGACCAATACCCTCAGCGTGCCGGTCGCGGCGGACGCGCTGATCGACCACGCCTTCTCCTTCCCCGGCAACGACGACGTGCGCTCGGTCAATCCGGTCGTCGGGGAAACCAACGACGGCTACCTCAACGACATCCGCGGACGCCATGTCACCAGGCGCGACGTGCTGGAGGCGATCGAGTCAGCCGCCAGCGGTCTGGTCGCGCAAGGCAACGTCGGCGCCGGAACCGGCACGGTCACATTCGGCTTCAAGGGCGGCATCGGCACCTCGTCGCGGAAGCTGCCCGACAACCTCGGTGGCCATACCGTCGGTGTACTCGCGCAGACCAACTTCGGCGGCGTGCTGAGCGTCGACGGCGTGCAGATCGGCAAGTCGCTGGGCAAGTACTACCTGAGCGACGAACTCAACGACTCGCCCGACGGCTCCTGCATGATCATCGTCGCCACCGACGCGCCGCTGGACGCACGCAACCTGGAGCGGCTGGCCAAGCGCGCGATGCTCGGTTTGGCCCGGACCGGCGGCATCGCGTCCAATGGCAGCGGCGACTACGTGATCGCGTTCTCGGCCAGCGAATCGGTGCGCGTGCCCTACCAATCCGACAGCCCGCTGCGCGAGATCGCCGTCCTGCGCAACGACGCCATGTCGCCGCTGTTCATGGCTGCCATTGAAGCGACCGAGGAAGCCATCCTCAACTCGCTGTTCCACGCCGAGACGATGACCGGCCGCGACGGGCATGAGGTCGGCGCGTTGCCGGTCGACGAGGTGCTACAGATCATGGAGCGGCGCGGGTACCCGGCTTCGCGTCAGGCGTCGCCCTAAATGCGGTAACTGCCCCCGACCTGCGCGTCGAGATGGTGGACCTTGAAGGTGAAGCCGTTCGGCGGCAGCCACTTGGCGATGGCGTCGGCGTCGAGGAAGGCGCGATAGACGCGTTCCGGCGGCGCATTCAGGACGCGGTGATCACCGAAGGTACCGGGCGCATGTATGCATATGCTTCATCGCCGGTGGGTTACATGTTCCTCACCCCAAGCCGGGATCCCCGCATGACTCACCACGACGAACCTGCCACCGTCCCCGCCATCGATCTGCAGCGCTGTCCAGGCACGCGGCAGGATTACCTCGCCACCGCGCAGGCACTGGGCTACGACTTCGGCCCGTTGATCGATACCCCTCAGCGGAGCGCTCCCGCAGCGCATTGACCGCGGACACGAGGATCCCATGCCCGACAACGCAACCCAGGCGCCCGAACCGCGCACCGGCCAGCCTGACCCGAAGCTCACGCGCGAGCAGTTCGAGCAGCGCTACCGCCATGCGTTTTTCGATCCGGCGTTCGATGCCTACCGCGACGCGATAGACCGGCTCGCCGCCGTCGCATGGGAGGCCTACGACGAAGGACGCAAAGCGCCCCGCTCGCATCCCGCCGGCCCCGGCTTCCAGGACCCTGGCTACGACCTGTCGGACGAGTGGCGCGCCACCCGCGATGCCATCCGCGCCGCCGAGGCGCGCCAGCGCGACCCGCAAGCGCCCGACCGCATCCTGCTGGTCTGCGCCTCGCCCCGCAGCGAACACACCTGCCCTGGCGAGATGTCCAAGACCTGGCGCCTTCTCGAGGCCGCGCGCGATGCCGCGACCGAAGCTGGCGCCGAATGCGACGTACTCGAGCTCAACCGCCTCACCTCCGAGTACGGCCGCACCATTCATCCCTGCAAGGGCTGCGTGTCCACCGCCATGCCGCTGTGCCACTGGCCCTGCTCGTGCTACCCCAACCACGCCTTGGGGCAGCAGCACGACTGGATGAGCGAGATCTACCCGCGCTGGGCCGAGGCGCACGGCGTAATGATCCTGACGCCGGTGCACTGGAACCACGCCACCTCGCCGTTGAAGCTGATGATGGACCGTCTGGTCTGTGCGGACGGCGGCAACGTCGACCCCACCTCCACCCAGGGCAAGGACCCGAAGCTCGCCAAGCAGCTGGAGCTCGACGGCTGGGACTACCCGCAACACCTCGCCGGACGCGCGTTCGCGCTGGTGGTGCACGGCGACAGCGAAGGCACCCAGACCGTGCGCCACGCGCTCGCCGACTGGCTCCGCGGCATGGGCCTGGTCGACGCCGGCGCGCTGTCGCAGGTCGATCGCTACATCGGCTACTACGCGCCCTACGCCACCAGCCACGACGCGCTGGATGACGACCGGGCCCCGCTCGAGGAGAGCCGCAACGCGGCACGGGCGCTGGTCGAACGCATCGGTCAGCTGCGCGGCGGCATCCGCGAGGCCGGCTCCCGGCTGGAGATGCCGCGGCAGAAGTAAGAACGACGTGGATGACGCTCACAACCACGCAGTTCGTTCCGTTCTGGCCCTGTTCCCAGTCCACTGCGGCACCATCCCTCAGAAGTGCAACCCCCCGACATCATCCGAAGCGTGGAGCGCCACCCCGCTGCGCGCCACCACGGCAAGGGAGATGGCCATGCACGGCAACCACAGGATGGCGACGCCGAGCGCCCAGGGGATGGTCGATCCGGGGCGGTACATCGCGCCGTGCGCGGACATGCAAACCAGCGACCACGTCCACCGGGTTTCGCCGGGCAAGCTGTAGACCTCCTCCAGCACGAACGGGTCGGGAAACCCGGTCGGGCAGGCCAGCGGTGCGGCATAGGCCATCGCGCCCGGCCAGACCACCCACAGGATGAGGACCAGAAATACGGCCGCCACCACCGACGCCGCTGCCGCCATCGCCGCGATCGCTGGCCAAGACGCCCGATCGGAAGGCGCGAGGCGCTTCACAGTGGCCTGCCCTCGGCGTCGTACTGCTGCGCCGCTGTGCCTCGACGCGGATCAGTGAGACGAACCCAAAGGCGCGGACCGGGCCTGCGCCCCTCGTCCGCGTTCGGGTTCGCCGCGGGCTTGATTTCCACGGTCCCCAACTGGCCCTCGGCAAACCCGATCCGCGCACGGGCGTCGGCAACCAGCGTCGGCAGGCGATCCAACGCCCGGAATTCGCCAAGCCGGAACCCGGCCGCCGCGCCGGGCCGCGCCCTCACGGGCCTGGGCTCACCCAGCCGGCCACTGGCATATCGATAGCGGTCCCAGTTGCCGGGTGTACGCGGGTCCGCGGCGACCAGGGCCAGATGATCCGGCGCAATCGAGATCGAGGCGAGGACCAGGGTTCCGGCCTCGGCTGACAGCCGGGCTGCAACTGCGGCCTCTGCCTCGCGCACCAGGAAGGGCTCTGCCCCACCGCCGCGTTGGAGCGCCTCGGCGCGGATCTCCGCATGGTCCTGGCCACCGATGCAGCCGGCGAACAGCAGCGGCACGGCGAGGACCGCTGCCCGCCTGGCAGCGGTGGTTGCGATCAGCCTGGACAACGTGACCGTGTACATGGGCATTCCGCAGCATGGCCGCTCAATGTGACAGCTGCGCTGCAGACGGTGCAGCCACCATCGTCGTACAACTGCAAACTTTGGCAGCGAACATGGCCGTTTCCCCGCAAGACGACATGATGGAACTGGACGACGACATCCACGCGCAGATCGAAGCACTCAGCGCCAAAGGCGACGATCTCGCCGAGGCAGGCGACTTTACCTCCGCACTCGAGTGTTACTGGGCCGCATGGGGGCTGCTGCCCGAGCCACAGCCCCAATGGGAAGCCGCCACCTGGCTCTTGGCCGCCATCGGCGACGCCAACTTCCAGGCGGGGGACTTCGAGGCCGGCCGCGACAACCTGAGCAGCGCCATGCACTGCCCGGACGCCATCGGCAACCCCTTCCTGCACTTGCGCCTTGGCCAGTGCCAGTTGGAGCTGGGCGACGAGGAGCGCGCAGCCGACGAACTCACACGCGCCTACCTGCTCGACCCCGAGATCTTCGAGGACGAGGATCCGATGTACGGGGATTTCGTGCGGACACGGCTGTTGGGCAGCTGAAGGACCACCCAATCAGGATGCCGGCGCCCCATCGCCCAGTACACCATGGCGTCGATGCCAGTCCTCGAGCGACTCGTCGGGGAAACCGTCGAAGTGGATATCATGCGGTCCGTCCGGCACCTCGACCCAATTTGCCTTCGAGTCCAACAGCATGTGCACCCGCTCACCAGCCTCCGGCAGCGGCGTGTCGATGGCCGACGCGTGGGGGTGCACCAGTTCCGGCCACTGCGGGTCGAACAACCACAGTGCGCTACCGCAGGCCATGCAGAAATGCCGACGCCCCGAACTGACGCGGCAGCTGTCATCGTCCTCGCGGATCCGGGCGCGGTAGACACCCACGTGCTCGCGGCCTTCAACCTCAAGCGTGTCGGCGCGGGCCCCAAGATTGACGGCGCCGCCGCTGCCGCCCGCGGTCTTGCGGCAGATCGAGCAGTAGCAGTGCAGGAACGGCACCGGCGCGTACGCTTGGCAGCGGAAGCGCACCTGGCCGCAGTGACAGGATCCTTCAAGTTGCATCGCCAACGCTCCAGGCACCGGACCACCGATGTTAGCCGCCCGGGCGTGGAGGCGCCGTCACAAACACGAGGCGGCGGTACCGGCTACCGGCCTCGCCGCGAACGCCTCGGCGACGGTCAGCAGCGCTTTCAGGGACCGCACGTCAGGGTGCCATCGTAGATCCGCTCAGCGCCGTCGGCGCGCTGCACCTTGAGGGTTGCCACATGCTGCGTCGCCTCGTTGCCGGTGGGGCGTGACTCACCGCGCTGGAGCTCCACCACAAGGCCCTTGCCAGACAGGGTGATGCCATCAGCCAGGTCGTTGAATCCACCCGCCCGGCCGTTGCCCAGCATCTCCGCATACCCGTTGTTATTCAGCACGCCGCGGACCATCCCGTCGGGTAATACATCGGCACGCGCCAACAGCAGCGTGGCGCCGCCGGCATCGGCAAAACTGCAGGCCAGCTCGCCTGGCAGATCGACGCCGTCCAACTGGTCGGCGCTCAACGGCTGCAACGCGATCTGCGACCCGTCGCCGCCATGTGTCGGTCCCTCCGTGGCCGGGACCATCGACGCATCCGCTGCCGCCTGAACGTCCGGGCTGATTTCGTGGGCGGCATCGTCTGCAACACCGACGGTGTCACCGCCAACGCTGCCACCGTCTGACGGACTGCGTTGATCGCTGCATGACGCCAGCGCGGGCACGCACAGACACAGGCTCAGCAGGAGGAGTGCATTTCGCAGGGGCATAAGCTAATTCCACAACAGGAAGACAGAGGTCAGGATGCACATCGCACAACAACGCCAGGTGACAAGCTTGCCGGACCTGGATTGATCAAAGCCCATGGATCCCCGCCTTCGCTGGGATGACGAGCACAGTGCGGGGGACGAGCACAGTGCGGGGATGACGAGCAAACGCCGGATTGTTCAGATCTCTCCCTGATTCCGATGCGCGACAAACAGCGTGATGTCGTCGAACGGGGCCACGTTGCGCGCATGCGCCTGCACGGCGTTGCGGATGTGTTCGACGGTGGCCTGTGCGGAACCGGGTGGGGGTGACAGCAGCGCCAACAGTCGCGGTTCCGAAAACATCACACCATCGGCATCGCGCGAATCGGTGACGCCGTCGGTGAATGCGACCAGCGTTTCGCCTACGGCCAGTGTTTCGCGCCGCGCGTGGAACGTCATGGCCGGGAACATGCCCGCGGCCGGACCGGTCGGTGGCAGTCGCGCGCGGACGCCGGCAGGGCCGCACACGATGGGGGCCTCGTGTCCGCAATTGACGTACACCAGCTTGCCACTGGCCGGGTCCAGGGTGCCGAGGAAGAGCGTGGCAAACATGTTGGCGCTGCTGTGCGTGCGGGCGATGTAGTCGTTGACGCTGTCGACCAGTTGCCGCACCTCGATCATCGGGTCGCCGTCGACGCTGAGCATGCGTTCAGCCAGCGCGCGCACCAGGCTGCGGAACAGTGCCATGAACAACGCCGCCCCCACGCCCTTGTCGCACACGTCGGCCACCACGATCGCGATACGGCGGCCACCGTGCAGTTCGAAGGCGTCATAGAAATCACCACCCACGCGCCGCGCCGGTTGGAACCAGGCCGCCAGGTCCCAGTCGGCGGTGGCCGGCAATCGATCGGGCAGGAAACCTGACTGGATGTCGCGCGCGATGTCCATCTCGCGCTCCAGGCTGCGGGCATGCATCTGCTCGCGGTCGTGCAGGCGTTTCCTGGCCAGGCTGGCCCCCACCCGCGCGCGCAGGATGTGCGGGTTGAACGGTTTGGGCAGGTGGTCGTCGGCGCCCATGGCGATGCCCTTGACGATGCTGTCGGTATCGTCGAGCGCCGAGATGAGGATCACCGGCAGGTGCCGCAGGACCTCATCCGCCTTGAGGTGTTCGAGCAACTCGTAGCCGCTCATGACCGGCATCATGATGTCGAGCAGCACCAGGTCGAACGCGCGCACCCGGAGCATGTCCAGCGCCTCGCGACCGTCGGCGGCCATCTCCGTGCTGTGCCCCTGGCGGTGCAAACGTCGTACCAGCAGGTCGCGGTTGGCCTCGTTGTCGTCGACCACCAGGATGTGCGCCGGCTCGACGGCAGCCGGCAACACTGCGGTCACGATGCACCCCGCGCCACGCTGCCCGCCGCCAGCAGGCGGCGCAGGTACGGCAGTTGCGCCTCGGTGACACGCTCGCCCTGTTCGATGAGGTGCGGGATCAGGTGGGTGTCGTTGATATGCACGGGCTGATCGAAGCTGGGCATCAGCGGAATGATCTCCGCGTGGTGCGCGGCGCTATAGAACGCATAGGTGGCACGCAGCAGGTGGTTGACGGTGATGGAGATCGACTGCCCTCCGACCCCGAGCAGCGAGTTCAGGCGCTCGGTCGGTGGCGTCTCGAACCCCATCGCCAGGATGATCTCGGCCCCTTCCCGGATCGCGATGCTGACCGGCAATGGATCGGACAGGCCGCCGTCGACCAGCAAGCGCCCGCCGACCGGCCAGGGCCGCAGAAGCAGCGGGATGGCGATACTGGCACGGACGGCATCACCGATGTGCCCGGTATTTAGGGCGACGCGCTCGCCGCTGTGCAGGTCGGTCGCCGCCAGGTGCAGCGGCATTTGCGTGTCGGCGAAGGTGGCATCGCCAAACAGCGTGCGCATGGCGTCGCCCACCGCGCGGTCGTTGACCAGGCCCGAGCGCTCGTTGAAGCCGAACCAGCTCGGCAGCACGCTGCGTACCAGCGAGCGGTAGTGCAGTTGCCTGAACAGCCCGCCCCACAACCCAAGGCTGTGCTCCTCGGCTTCGGCGATGGACATGCCCAGCGCCATCGTCGCGTTGTAGAGGGCGCCGCCGCTGCAGCCGACCGCGATGTCGACGTCGATGCCTTCGCGACGCAGCACCTTCCACATACCGATCGCGGCCACGCACTTGATGCCGCCGGAACCGACCACCACCGCCAGCCGCGGCCGTCGCGCCGCGCCGGCAGCCGGCACCGGCGCGTCGCTGGCCACCGGCTCAGGCATCGGCCCGGTCCAGCACCTTGCGCAGGTAGCCGAGTTGCGCCTCGGCCGCGCGCTCCCCCTGCTCGATCACGTAGGGGAACTGGTCGGTGTCGAACAACCGTATCGGGCGGTCGAAGTCCGGCAGCATCGGGATGATCTCGGCGTGGTGCGCCAGGTTGTGGAATGCGTAATTGGCGCGCAGCAGGTTGTTGGTATAGATGCTGTTGACCTGAAACGCGTAGCGCGTGGCCGAGCGGATGCGGCTCGGATACGGGCTCTCGAAGCCCATCGCCAAGATGACATCGGCGCCCTCGCGGATGGCGATGTCGATCGGCAGCGGGTCGGACATGCAGCCATCCAGCAACCAGCGTCCGTCGATGCACATCGGCTTCCATATGTACGGGATGGCGATGCTGGCGCGCACCGCGTCGCGCACGCTGCCCTTGCTCAGGACCACGCGCTCGCCATTGTCCAGGGCGGTCGCGGCGATGTGCAGCGGTATCGTCGCGTCGGCGAAGTCGCGCCCGCCGAACGGCCCTTCCAGCGCGCGCATCATCGGCTCGCCATGGACCATGCCGAAGTGGCCGTCGAAACCGAACAGTTTCGGCATGAAGGCGCCGAGGATGGAGCGCATGTCGCGGCGCTTGGTGATCGCCGGGGTCCACAGTTCGCGCGTCAGCCGCTCGCTGGTCTCCACGTCGTAGCCCAGCGCCATCGTCGCCGCGTACAGGCTGCCACCGCTGCAGCCCACCAGCATGTCGATGTCGATGCCTTCGCGCTTGAGCACTTTCCACAAGCCCAGCGCGGCGGCGCACTTGACGCTACCGGCACCGATCACCAGTGCGACACGCTTCTTCCTGGTTGTTGTTGCGTCCATGGCCTCCCCCGCCCCTTGGTGAACTGTCCCGGCTACTGCGGTGCCAGCGCTGCGTAACTGTCCACCGCAGCGTCCACGCTGTCGTACAGCTTCAGGATGGTGGTGAAACCGCTCAGTTCCAGCACCTTGAATACCTGCGCATTGATGTCGGCCAGACGCAGGTCGCCGCCGCTGCTGCGCGCTTCCTTGACCGTCGCCAGCAGCGCGCGCAAGCCGGCGCTGCTGGTGTACTCGACCGCGCTGAGATCGGCGACCAGGTAGGCATTGCCCGCGCTGACATGCTCGTGCAATGCGGCCAGCAACGTCTCGGCGGTCAGGCTGTCGACGCTGCCGCTGATGGCGACGACCGAGACATGGTCCCGCCGCTGGATATCGATTTCCACAGACCTGCTCCCATTACCGGGCATCCGCGCCCGGAAAGAATTTGACCATCACCAAAACGTTACCACGCGCCCCATTGGGCGAATGCGCGACTTCGTCCATGAATTGATACACCAGATGCCAGCCAAGGCCGCCGATTTCGCGCTCATCCAGCGAGGCCTTCACATCCGCTGCCGGCGCGTCGGCCGGATCGAACAGCGGTGCCTGGTCGACCAGGGTGACGGCAAGGCGCCGCGCATCTGCATCGATACTGACCGCGACCGGGCCCTCCTGGCCACCATAACCGTGCGTGATGATGTTGGAAAACGCCTCCTCGACGGCCAGCCGCACCGCGAACTGCATGTCGTCATTGGCACCGGCATCGCGGCAGGCGCGGTCGACGAATTCCATCAGCCCGGCGAGGTCGGCCATTCCCGAGGCAAGGAACACGGACGCACCAGTGGGCGGCGGCGAGGTTGTCATGGCGGCATCGCGGAACCGGCCAGCGCCTCGATCTTGCCGACCAGCCGTTCCAGGTCGACCGGCTTGGTATCAAAATCGTCGCAGCCGGCGGCCAGCGCGCGCTCGCGGTCCTCCATCATTGCGTGCGCGGTCAACGCGATGATCGGGATGTTTGCGGTGCGCGGGTCGGCCTTCATGCGCCGCGTGGTTTCCCAGCCGTCTATCACCGGCAGACTCATGTCCATCAACACCAGTTGCGGCATCTCGCTGGCCACCCTGTCCAGCGCGGCCTGTCCGTCGATGGCGATGGCCACCTCGTAGCCGCGACGCTTGAGGCGCCGGGACAGCATGTCGCGATTCATTTCGTTGTCTTCAACCAGCAGGATCTTCATCGTCGGCACAATCCAATGGTGTGGAGGAGGGCTACGGGTTGACCGGCCGCGATTCGATGGCGCGACGCACTTCCTGCTCCAGCTCGCTCTGCGTGTAGCTGCCTTTCTCGATCACAGCCTGCACGTGGCTGGCCAGGCGCTGCTGCTCGGCGCGGGTCAGCTCCTTGGCGGTCAGCACCACCACCGGCACGCTGCCGCTCAGCCCCTGCTCGTGCAGCGCGTCGAGGAAGCCGAAGCCGTCAACCTCCGGCATCATCAAATCCAGCAGTACCACGGCCGGACGTACCTCCTGGAGTTTGGCCAGGCCATCGCGTCCGTTGACCGCCTCGACCACTTTCCAGTCCTGGCGCTCCAGCAACCGGCGCAACATGCTGCGCGTGGTCTCATCGTCGTCGATCACAAGGATCGGACGGCCGGGACTGCCGGCAAGGTGCTTGTGCAGCGCGCGCACCAGAGTCTGCTGATCGACCGGCTTGACCAGATAGTCCACCGCGCCGAGCGCGAAGCCGAGACTCTTGTCACGGGTGACGGAAATCATGATCACCGGAATCCGGGCCAGCTTTGGATCAGCCTTCAGCTGCGACAGCACGCTCCAGCCGTCAGCATTGGGCATCAGCACGTCGAGCAGGATCAGGTCCGGCTGCAGTTCACGCGCCAGCCGCAGGCCGTCCTCGCCATTGCCGACCGGCACCGCGCGGTAACCCTCGCGCCCCAGCATGCGGCCGATGACCTCGGCGCCGGCGCCGTCGTCATCGATGATCAGGACGGTGCCGGCACTCGCCACCGTCGTCGACGCCCCGGGCGATACAAGGGGCGTCTCGTCGTCCGGCCCCGCCACAGCCACCTCGGCACTCGCCGGAATACGCACGGTGAACGTAGTCCCGACGCCCTCGCTGCTGCGCATGCCGATGCTGCCGCCGAGCATCTCGGCAAAGCGGCGGGTCAGCGCCAGCCCAAGGCCAGTGCCCCCGTATTTGCGCGAGGTCGACGCATCGGCCTGCGCGAACGGCTCGAACACCCGCGACTGCTGCTCCGGCGTCATGCCGATACCGGTGTCCTCGACCTCGAACACGATCCAGTCGCGCGACGAACCCGGCTCACGACGTGCACGCAAATGGATGGTGCCATCCTCGGTGAACTTGCCGGCATTGCCGAGCAGGTTGAACAGGATCTGCCGCACCTTGGTGACGTCGGTCAGCATGCTGCCCAACTCGCCGGCCTCGACCACCAGGCGGTTGTGCTTCTGGTGTACCAGCGGTTCAGTGGTGTTCTTAACGTCCTCCATCATCGGGCCGATCTCCACCTGTTCCAGCGACAGCTCCATCTTGCCGGCCTCGACCTTGGACAGGTCCAGCACCTCGTTGATCAGGCCGAGCAGGTGCTTGCCGGCGATATGGATCTTGTCCAGGTCCGGGATCAGCGCATCGTTGCCGATGTCGGTAGCCTCCTCCACCAGCAGCTCGCTGTAACCGATGATCGCGTTCAGCGGCGTGCGCAACTCATGGCTCATGTTGGCCAGGAACACGCTCTTGGAGCGGTTCGCCTCTTCCGCCTCCTCCTTGGCCTGGGCCAGCTGCTGGCTCTTCTCCTCCATCACCAGGTTCTGCTCTTCCAGCAACTTGCGACTACGCACGAAGCGCTTGCTCTGCAGGTACGAGTGAAAGGCGAACACCGAACTGGTGAGGAAGATGCCGACAATGCTCGCCGCGGTCGGCAGCGGTGGCGCATCGAAATTGAACTCGAACCCGAACAGCAGCCCGCAACCAATGACGCCCAGGGCGATGCCCGCCCAGCCCCTCGCCGCGAGCCGGGCGCCCCCGACCCCCAGATTTCCGAGATTGACCGCCGTAAGCGCCATGACACATGGCCACAGGCTGAAATGCATACCCGCGGCCCACGCTCCGATCAACACCGAATCGATAAGCATGTTGCGGTGTTCGGCGCGCCTGGAATCGCGGCTGAAACGCGCCAGCAGGTACGCCACCTGCGGCCACACCAGCCCCCACAGCGCGAGCAGGATGATCAGGTTCTGGCTGGATCGCCCGCTGGCATGGAACACCGCGTAGAAGATCGCGATCAACGGCGGGAAGCACGATAGGCGGACGATGTAGTCCAGCCGGACGATCGGGTGCAACTTGCGCTTGACCTTGGGTTTGATCATGAGTGTCGGGTTCCATCCAGTGCCATCGACCATTCCCCTTGGACTGCGGTGACTGGGATGCTAACAACTCGCGGGCTGGCACGGTCGAGACGCCAGCCGCAATGGCCAGCCTTTGAACTGGCGCCGTGCAATGTGGTGCCCTCGCCGACTACGCCGGCACGACCGCTTAACACTCATCCGGCGATCCTCTTACGGTCCCTTCCCCACGGCCCTCCCCATGACTAATCATCCCGAACTGGCCACCGCTCCCCGCGTCGACATCCAGCGCTACATGGGCACCTGGTACGAGCTGGCGCGCCTTCCCATGCGCCACGAGCCCGAAGACGCGACCGACATCTCAGCTACCTACACGCTGCAGGACAACGGCAAGGTGCGGGTGTGCAACCGCATGCGCCGCGACGGCGAGGTCGAGGAGGCCGATGGAGAGGCCACCGCCACCGACGACAGCGGCAGCCGGCTGGAAGTCAGCTTCCTGCCCGACGGCCTGCGCTGGATCCCGTTTACCAAAGGCGACTACTGGATCATAGCGCTCGAGCACGACTACACCGTCGCACTGGTCGGCAGTCCGGACCGCAAGTACCTGTGGTTGCTCGCACGCGACCCGCAACTCGACGAGGCCGCGCGCAACCGCTACCTGTCGATCGCGCAGGCCCAGGGGTTTGACCTCACCGCGTTGATCCGCACACCACACACGGGCCGAGCCACGGCCTGATGTCGATCCCTGCCCTCGCCGTTCGTCGTATGTCAGAAGGGTCTGCACAGGCCCTCTTTCCACCACCCAACCCACGAGGCATATCGCCATGAAAACCAACCCCATCGTCTGGTTCGAGATCTACGTGCAGGACATGACCCGCGCGCAGCGGTTCTACGAGGCCGTGCTGCAGGTGAAACTGGCGCCGCTGGGCGACCCGAACGACTCGACGGTCGAGATGAAGGCCTTCCCGGCAGAGATGGACCGCATGGGCGCGGGAGGAACGCTGGTGAAGATGGACGGCGCCCCGTCCGGGGGCAACAGCACGCTGGTCTACTTCGACTGCGAGGACGTCGCCCAGGAGGAAAGCCGCGTCGAGGCTGCCGGCGGCCGCATCCAGCGCAAGAAGATGTCGATTGGCGAGTACGGCAACATCTCGCTGGTATTTGATACCGAGGGCAACCTGTTCGGGTTGCACTCGATGAAGTAGATTTTCCTCGCGCCGTCAGAACCGGACTTCGGCGCCGAACATCAATGTGTCGGCGCGGTTGGCGTCGTAGTAGAACTCGCCGTCATCCCAGTAGTAATCGTTGAAGTACACGTGGTTGGTGTACGTAACGCTCAGGTTGAAGTTGCGGGTGATGTCGACACCCAGACCAACACCGAAGTAGCCGCCATCGACGTCCATGCCGTAATTGTTGTCAGCCGTCCAATAGCCGGCGCGGACCAAGCCGTAGATCGGGTTGGTGGCGCCGAAGTTGAAGCGGGCAGTCGCGCCGATGCTGGCGTACTCGACCTTGCTGTAGCTCCAACCATCGTGCCGGGTTTCGTCCAGCCGGCCGGATGCCGCTTCAATACCCACCAGCGTCACTGCGCCGGCCTGCCAGCGGTAGCCGGCATTGACCGCAAGCGCGGACTGATCGACATCGTCAACCACCCAACCCTTGCCGCCCTGCACGCCGAGGAAGAAGCCGCCACGCTCTTCCTCGTAGCGCGCAGGAGCTGGCGGGGCGGTGTACGGCTGCGGATACGCGGCGGCGGGTTGCGGCTGCGACGCGCTTTGCGTGGTCGGTGCCTGCTGCGGCGTTGCCGGCACGCGCTTGGCCGGGTCCGGCTCCTCGTGCTGTGGTGGCTGCCAAACCTGGAGCGGCTTGGTCTGGGCGTGCGCGCCGGCAGATGCCAGGACGGCCCCCGCGGTGACAGCGGCCATGGCCGCCATCAGTCTGGTCTTCTTCATGTTTTCCCCTGTTTGGAATCGACCGTTCGTGTGGCTGGATGCCAGCCCGGTTATGTGACGAACGTCTCGATCGGCTCGTAGCGTGGGGTTGGCGTGCGCAAGTGTCAAGAACGGCGATTCCGCGTGACCACGCGTCGCCGTCATTCCAGCGGAAGGGCTTTTGGCGGATCCAGGCTCCCCGGGTCAACCATCCCGCCGCAACATCCGCCCTGCCCGCCCCATCGGCTCTCCGGCCTCATATGCTGGCTGACCATTCACCACCACCAAGTCGAACCCTTCAGCCATCGCGGTCGGACTCACGTAGTCCGCGTGCGCCCGCACCTTGGCCGGGTCGAACAGCACCAGGTCGGCCTTCGCTCCCGTGCGAATCACGCCGCGGTCGGTCAGGCCAAGGATCGATGCCGGGAAGGCGGTCGCTTTGCGCACCGCTTCCTCCAGCGGCACCCGCGACGTGCCGACCGCGAAATCCTCGATCCACTTGGCAAACGTGCCGGCGCCGCGCGGGTGGCTGCCGCCGGGCGAGCCGTCGGACGCCACCGCCACCATCGGGTCCAGCAGCAGACGGTCCTGCAGGGCACGGTCCATCACGAAGTGCGCGGCCTGTCCGCCGCCAGGGCCGATTTCCATCAGCGCGTCGGCGAACGGCAGGTCGCGCTGCGCCGCCACCTGGTCCAGCGTGCGCCCGGCATGCGGGCCGGTGCCGAACAGCAGCGCCAACGGGCCGCCGCGCTTTTCCATGCGTTGCTGCAGGTAGGCGCGCAGCTCGTCGCGGCGGGCCTGCAGCACGGTGGCGTAGTCGGTCGGTGGCAGCGCCCACTCGGGGAACAGGATCGAGACGCCGGTGTAGCTGGCCTCGTACGGGTAGGCATCGGCGGTCAGCGGCTGCCCCGCTCCGCGCACGGTGCGCAGGAAGGCGATCAGTTCCTCGGCCGTGGCCTCGCCCTTGCCGTAGACCATCTTCAGGTGCGAGACGTGAGCGCGTGCGGGGCCGGCGGCGGCGACCAGCTCGCGGATGGAGTCGCGCACGTCGTCGGCATCCTCGGAGCGCATGTGGCTCATCGCGACGCCATCAAAGCGGGCGATCACCGGGCCGAGGCTGGCGAGCTCGCGCGTCTCCGCATAAAGACCTGGCACGTACTCCAGCCCGGTGGACAGGCCGAAGGCACCGGCACGCAGGTCGTGCTCGAGGATCGCCTGCATTCTCGCCAGCTGCTTGTCCGACGGCCGGCGCGTGCCGTCGTCGATTCCGGCGCGGCGGCGCAGCGCACCATGGCCGGACAGGGTCGCGATGTTGATGTCGGGCGTGGCGCGGCCCACCGCGTCCATCCATGACGACAGGCTGTCGGCGGCTGTGCCCTTGTCCTCCAGCGACGGACTGCCGCCATCCTGGCCGAGCACCACGGTGGTCACGCCCATCGCGAGGTACGGGGTGAACGCCTCCTCCAGCGGGTCGCCGTGGGTGTGCAGGTCGATGAAGCCCGGCGCGAGGACGCGGCCGCCGCCTTCGATGACGCGCACGCCGCGCAGCTCGCGAGCGGACAGCGTGCCGATGTGTTCGATGCGGTCGCCGCGGATGAGGACATCCGCGGCGCGACCGGGAGCACCGGTGCCGTCGATCAGGAGGGTGTCGCGGAAGAGCAAGCCGCCTGTCTGTGATGCGGGCTGCGCGCCCACGACTGGCTGAACCGCCGCGTAGGCAGCGCCCGCAACCATTGCAGCCAATACCTCACGTCTGGACCAAGCCTGGTTCATGGCACCCCCTCGAATCTCCAAGTTGGGGCTTACGGTACCCCCATCCGCAGCAAGCGCGCCGCATCGGCGCGCTCGGGATACGCCTGCCGGTCACAACGTGCTGGTCAGAACATGCTTGCAGGGTGATCGGTGCTTGCGGCTGATAACTCCCAGGGCAGGCGCTCAGGCCGCAATACGATCGATCCGTGCAAGCGTCTCGCCCAGCGCGCGGTGCGCTTCCTCAAGGTCGTAATCGGCCTGCAGGCCAAGCCAGAACCGCTCACTGGTACCCAGTGCGGCTGCAAGGCGGACGGCGGTATCGGCGGTCACCCTGCGCTTGCCCAGGACGATCTCGTTGATGCGGCGCGGCGGGACGGCCGCGGCACGCGCCAAGGCGTTCTGGCTGATGCCCAGCGGAGTGAGAAACTCTTCCAGCAGGACTTCGCCGGGGTGGATGTTGGGTAGGGTCTTCATGGCCGACTCCGTTGTGTCAGTGGTAATCGACGATCTCCACGTCATGCGCGTCGCCGCCCTTCCAGCGGAAGCAAACACGCCATTGGTCGTTGATCCGGATGCTGTGCTGCCCTTTCCGGTTGCCCTTCAATGCTTCCAGTCGATTGGCCTGCGGGATACGCAAGTCGTCCAGGGTGGCGGCGCTATTGAGCATGCGCAGCTTGCGCCGGGTGACGTGTTGGATGCCCGAGGGCAGCCGCCTGGAGGGCGAGCCACCCCAGATCTTTTCCGCTTCCGTGTCGGTAAAGTTCCGGATCACGCGCCCACCATAACGTTTCTCGTTATATAACGCAATGCGTTATAGGAAAATCAATCCCGATACAATGCGAATGATCGCCGGGACACGCCCATGACTTCACTCCTGACCCTTGATGGCAGCCGCATCCATGACATCCCGTCCTTCTATGACGAGATCAACCGCGTCTTCATGACAGGCGTCGACTGGACGCTCGGCCACAGTCTGGATGCACTGGACGACCTGTTGTACGGCAGCTACGGCGCACTCGACGGTAGCGCCCCGATCACGCTGGTCTGGACGGAGTTCGAGAAGAACCAGCGTGACCTCGGCATCGGGGCGACGCGCGCCTTCCTGCAGGCGAAACTCGATGTACCGGGGCGGTACGACGATGCACGCATCCAGCGCGACCTCGATGCGCTGGAGGCCGGCACGGGCCAGACGTTCTTCGACATCGTGCTGGAGATCATCGCCACGCACCCGAACATCATCCTGGAACCCCGTTGAAACCGCGCGAGCGGACCAAGGGAACGGTCGCCTGCTGGTGATAGCCCTACCCGGCCTGGAACACCGGCTCCAGCATCCGGAACGCGCCAGCATCGGCATCCATCTCCACCTGCCCGCCGACCGGCACGATGAACTGCTCCCGGATGTGCCCGATCATCGCGCCGCGGTAGGCGGGGATGCCGAGCGGCTTGATGTGGTCGTCGAAGATCTGGTCCAGCGTCAGCGAGCCGTAGCCCTTGCCGGGGTCGCAGTCGGTGCATTCGCCGAAGATGAAGCCGGCGACCCGGTCCAGCGCGCCCATCAGCTTCAACGTGGTGAGCATGCGGTCGATGCGGTACGGCGCCTCCTCCACGTCCTCCAGGAACAGGATCTTGCCGTCGAAGTCCGGTAGATATGGCGACCCGGCGAGCGCAACCAGCACCGACAGGTTGCCACCGACCAGTTCGCCGCGCGCCTTGCCGCCGGTGATGGTGAGTGTGCGGTTCTTGCGCGGCACCAGCTCGTCGCCGGCATCGACCACGTTCTTGTAATGCATCAGCTCGCGCTCGAAGAACAGGCGCTTGAACTGGTCGACGTTGAAGGCGTTCCAACTGGCGGCGCCGATCGGCCCGTGGAAGGTAACCAGCCCGGCCTGCGCGAGGATGGCGTTATGCAGCGCGGTGATGTCCGAGTAGCCGAGCAGTACCTTGGGGTTGGCGCGGATGGTGTCGTAGTCCAGCAGCGGCAGCAGCCGCGCGGCACCGGACCCGCCGCGGACGCAAATGATTGCCTTGACCTCGTCGTCGGCGAACATCGTGTTGAGGTCGCCCGCACGCTCGGCGTCGGTGCCCGCCAGGTGGCCGCGCCGCGACCCGTAGTGCGCGCCGGTCTTCACCTTGAAGCCGAGCGCCTGCATCACCTCCTGCGCAAGCTGCAGGCTGAGCCGCTCGTCCGTGGCCGAGGACGGGCTGACCAGCGAGACGGTGTCGCCCGGGTTCAGCGGCACCGGCAGCAATCGCCCACGCGGCGCCGCGATTGCACTGCCGCCGCTGCCCACCAATGGCAGCAGCGCCGCCAGCGCCGTGCTCTGGATGAAATCTCGTCTTTGCATGCTGTCACTCGTCGAACGGAATACGGCCAAGGTTAGCGCACCGACATCCGAGCGCTTCCTTCACCATCACCCCGCTTCACTCCCCCAGCAGACGCGCCATCTCCGCATCCTTCTCCTGCCACACCCTGTTCATCCAATGCTGGAACCGGACACGGAAGGCGCGGTCGTTCCGGTAGTCGCCGTCCAGCAACTCATCGGGGATCGGGCGCTGGCGCACGTGCACGTGGATCGCGGGGATGCGGTCGGCCACCAGATCCATCATCGACGGCCGCCCGCCTGGATAGGCGATGGTGACATCGAGGATCGCGTGCAGGCCCGTGCCCATCGCATCCAGCACGAATGCCACACCGCCCGACTTGGGCTTGAGCAGGTGCCGGTACGGCGCATCCTGCCTCGCATGCTTGGCCGGCGTAAACCGCGTGCCCTCGACGAAGTTCATGATTGCCACCGGGATCTCGCGGAATTTCTCGCAGGCACGGCGGGTGGCTTCGATATCGCGCCCCGCCAACTCGGGACGCCGCGCGATCTGCTTGGGTGTGTGGCGGCCCATGAACGGGAAATCCAGCGCCCACCACGCCAGCCCCAGCAGCGGTACCCAGAACAGCTGCCGCTTCAGGAAGAAACGCAGCAGCGGGATGCGCCGGTTGAAGACCTTCTGCAACACCAGGATGTCCACCCAGCTCTGGTGGTTGGCCAGCACGAGGTAATGACCATCCCTCTGCAGCGCCACGTCCTGCTGCACATCGACGCGCGCGCCGAAGAAGCGGTCCCACAGCCAGTTGTTCACCCCGATCCAGCTTTCCGCCAGCCCCGTCAGCACCGGGTTGCTGGCCTTGCGCAGACGTGCGAACGGGAGCAACGCCTTGACCACCGCCACCAGCAGCAGCGGCACCACGTGCAACACGGTGCTGGCCGCAAACAGCAGGGAGATCAACGTCACGCGCAATGTGGGCATGGGAGTGCGAAAGTCTCAACGGGATGGGTATTGTCGCGGAAATCGGACCAGGCTCCAGCAGCGCTCGACCGCGAAGCGCAAAACGGGCATGTTCATGCAGGTTCATCCAGAGTCAGATTGCCACCCCATGACCAAAATCACCTTCCTCGCCGCACTGCTGTTCGCCGTCACATCCCTCGCCCACGCCACCGAGCCGGTTGCTACCGTGCGGGTCACCTTTGACCACGACGGCGTCACGTCAACCTACGTCCACGGCATCGCCGACAAGACGACCGGGCGCAAGGTCACCGCGGGCGACCCGGTGCGGATCGCGTCGATCTCCAAACTGGTGACCGCGATCGGAGTGATGCGGCTGGTCGAGGACGGCACGCTCGACCTCGACGCCGACGTGGGCGATCTGCTCGGTTGGCCGCTGCGCAACCCGGCGTTCCCGGACACGCCGATCACACTGCGCCTGCTGATGTCGCACCGCTCCAGCCTCACCGATGCGGCCGGCTACTGGCAGACGCCGCTGGGCGGGCAACTGCACGACATACTCGACGATCCCAGCGCGTGGGACACCGCGCATGCGCCGGGCACGTATTTCCGCTACACCAATCTCAACTTCCCCCTGGTGGCGCAGGTGATGGAGCGTGCCACTGGCGAGCGCTTCGATCGCCTGATGGGCCGGCTGGTACTGCAACCGCTCGGCATCGAGGGCTGTTTCAACTGGGCGGCCTGCAACGATGCGGCCGCCGCGCGCGCCGTGGTGATCTACAACGGCGAGGGCGAGCCGAACAAGGACGATGACCTGCGCGGCCACAAGCCCGCCTGCCCGGTGTCCCCTGCGCAGGACGGCAGTTGCGATCTGGCGCAGTGGCGCGCGGGCGATAACGGTGCGCTGTTTGCACCGCAGGGTGGGCTGCGGATCTCGGCCAACGGGCTGGCGCGGATCGGACGGATGCTGCTGGCCGAAGGCGAGCTGGACGGCGTGCGCGTCCTGACCCCGGCCTCGGTGCAGGCACTGGCGACCCCGCAATGGCAATACACGCCCGGCGACGGCATGACCTATGAAGCCGACACCGGCGACGTCGGCGAAGGGTTCTTCTGCCGCTATGGGTTGGCGATGCAGACACTGGCCACACCGGTGCAGGGCTGCCGCGACGACCCGTTCGACGACGGCGTACCGCGCGTGGGCCACTCCGGGTCGGCGTACGGATTGCAGTCGGGCCTGTGGCTCGACCGCGCGGGCGGCACCGGCGTGGTCTGGTTCGTCACCGGCATGCCGGGCGACCGGCTCGGCGGGCAGTCTGCGTTCAGTGCGGTGGAGGAGGCGCTGGCGCAGGAGGAGTAAGCCCGCGGGCGCATGTCCTCGCCCAAAAAACGCAAAAAACGGGGTCAGGTTGAGGTGGCCCGGTTTTTGGCCGTTTTTGCTGGTCGGGAAGCTCACCGATCCCCTAGCGTCCAGGAGCTAGAGCATCGGCGCACCGGCCACGCCAGGCGTGATGTCGGTCAGACCCTTGCCATCGTAGCCGTCATCGGTCGAGCTCACGTTGAAGTGGCCCACCACCTTCTCGCGAGCCAGCGGGGTACTGCATCGGCCGCCATACCTGTCCTCCGGCCAGCGAACGACATCAAACTCGAACGTCCCCGCGATCCGGCCCTGTTCGGCAGCCTCCAGCGTGAGCTTACCGGCCGAGCAGACGACGGGTGGGCAGCTGGCCGAGCCAAGTCGCTGGGCTCTCTGCTGCTCGGCGTGGTTCATGGTGCAGACCTCCCAGTCGCCGCGACGCGGCTCAAGGGGATGGAACAGTGGCATCCCCGCGCGCATGGCCCGCAGCGTCCTGGTGGGATGGACACGGACCGAGAACTCCGGCGCCTCATCGGTGGGATACAGGCTTTCATCGACCGCCCCGGCCACCACCTGTGCCCCGCCCTCGCGCCCTTCCAGCCTCGCGCCGACCGTCACCTGACACTCGCCGTCACCGCTCTGTCCGACGAAAGTCGCGGCTAGAGTGGTCGTCTTCCGGGCACGCGCCCGGTCGGCGGCACCGCTGATAATCGGCTTAATCTGTTCCCGGGCAGCGGCGACCGCTTCCTCCATCTGGCGACGGAAGGCGGCGAATTCCTCGCTCGTCGCGCCTGGCGTACCGCGCGCCTTGTCCGCCTGGTCGCGCATTTTCTCCACGTTGTTCAGCCAGTCTTCGGTGTTGCGCTCGGCTTGGGGCATCGACCGGTCCAGGTTGCGCGCCGCCTCGTCGGGGGTCCGCACCTCGAAGATGCCGCGCGAATTCTTGTTGCCGCCACACGACCACGGGTACGGCCCGCGGACATTGAAGCCTGGCGGGAGTTCACCGGCGACCCGGCCGATATCGTCCGCCGTCAGCTCGCTGGACACGTCGTTGCCGTAGAAGCCGTCGACCTCGACACGCAGCGAGAACTGGGCGTCGGCGGTCTCCGATGCCGTCTCGGCCACGTTGGCGACGCGGACGAGGTACTCAACCGCACCGTCGGCAGCCGGCGTGGCGAGGTTGGTCCGCTGGACGTCGGCATACGGCGCGGTCGGGTCCACCGGCCGATTGACCACGCGTTCGTCCACGATGAGGTGGAGATCATCGCGGTCGGTGCCCTCCGGCGTGTCCACCGTGAAGCGCACGTTGTAGGGGATCGCGCTGTCTTTGGGAAGCTTGACGCGGAAGCGCCATGCCCGCGATCCGAGTGGCGCAATCGGCCCGTCGGAGCGCGCACTGCTCGACGCCTGGTACAAATCAGGTGTTCCAAGTTCGACCGTTTCGAGATTGTCGTAGAAACGATCCTCGGTGAGGTACTGCGCCACGAACTGCGGGTACAGGTCGTAAAGGCCGCCGCGATACAGCCTGATCGCGTCGTACTCCTTCGCCGCCCGCTTCAGTCCCAGATCGACCGCTTCGATCCCGCTGTTGTCAAACGACCGGGAGGTTTCGAAGAGATACCGGGTATAGGCCACCTTTTCGTGGTCATTGCGCCCGATCATGTCGCCAATGGCGTACCAAAAGTACCAGGTGCCGTAATCGCATGCCCACGACGGCGTCTCGGTCCCCGATGCCAGAATCCGATCCTTCGAAACCTGGTGTTCGAACGGAAGCGCGCCCCTGTGCAGCGACTGATCGAATGCCCGGACCCACGCGGCCCGGTTCGATCCCTTGAACGGGTGCCCCCACGACACGCCCTCGGTCTGCTCCAGCCAACGGATCTGGATCATCGCCGCGGTCCCCTCCGACAACCAGACGAGGTTCGTGTCGTCGCGACATTCCGGGTTCTTGGGACCTGGATCAGCCTCATTCCACTGAGGACTCATGATGTCCTGGATTCCGTGGTAAAGCTCGTGGACTGCCGAAGCTTTCATCAGCTCCCACATCGGCGTGTCTGCGGGAAGGAAGTCGGGGTGTGACGTCAGCATCATCACGCCGTCCGAGTCGTGCCAGGAGCCTATATATTTCCGATTGTCATTGAGCAGGGCGCGGTAGGCCTCGCCGGGTTCCACGTGCAGGTTCTTGTCCTCCGTCAACTGATACGGGGCTGGAAAGCCCAGCGAGCGGTACCAGATGCTGGCGGCCTCCAGTACTTTCCGGTGCCTTTCCGCAAGCTCGCCACGCTCGCCGAACGGGATAAAGCGATCAGCATGGTCAACGAACAAGGGACTAGTGCCAGCACTGAATTCTTGCGGCTTTTCTTCCATCACGACCCATTTGGTCGTCGGCCAACTCCCGGGCCTGTTCGACTGGGCCCAGGCAGACGCGGTGAGCGTGAGCACGGCCACGAACAGGGCAAGGGGCAGGATGTGCATCCCGCGCAGGCGAGCGATGGAGGCGATGGGTCGCTTCATGACCGCCCTACTCCACCGGGAAGTCGAGACTGACTTCAGTAGTCGCGCCCGCATTGACCGTCACGTCCTCGACAAAGCGGTCATCGGCCTTGATACCGTCCGGCCGGACCTGGATGCGGTACTCGCCCACCGGAATGGTGTAACCGGCGATGCCCTCACCGTCGGTGCTGTCGCGGCTGGCTTCCTTGTGACTGTCGGCGTACTGGATATAGGTGCGGGCCTTCAATGGCTTGCCGTTGGCGGTGACCTTGATCCGGACCGTCCCGCTGGGGATTTCCAGGCTCTTCGTCGTGGTTTTCCCCGCTTCCACCGTCACGCCGTCGATGAACTGATCCGGTGCACTGATGCCATCGGGCCTGACCTGGATGCGGTATTCGCCGACCGGGATGGTGTAGCTGGCGATGCCCTCGCCGTCGGTCCCGTCGCGGCTGGCTTCCTCGTGGCCGTCGGCGTACTGGATATAGGTGCGAGCCTTCAGCGGCTTGCCGTTGGTGGTGACCGTGAGTTCGACGGTTCCGGTGGAAAAGTCCACGCTTCGCTCGGTGGTTTCACCGTTGCTGACGGGAATGTCTTCCAGCAGCTGATCCGGTGCGGAGATTCCCTCCGCGCGGACCCTGATGTCGTAGTCACCCGCGACCAGCTCGTACCGGGCCTTGCCCTCCTCCAGCGCGTGGTTTCGCGTGACCTCGTCCTCGGTGCCGGCGCTGTAGACATAGGTATAGGCGCCGATCGGCTCACCGTTTTTGGTGACGGTCAGCGCGATTGCCCCGGTGGTCTCCACCACGGGCTCAGGTTCGGGTTCGACCTGCACCGCTTCGTCCAGCGCGCCGGCCAACTCATCGGCGTTGCTCGCGCTGAAGAACCGGCCACCACCAGCCTCGGCCATGCACTGCAACTGCTCGGTATCGGTGTCACCAAGATCGAAGCCGACCACGTGCAACTTGAAGTCGACACCCGACTGCTTCGCCGCCCTGACCGCTTCACAGGGATCGCCGCCGCAGGACTCCAACCCGTCGGAGACGAGCACGACGCTGGCGGACTGCTCCGCTTGCCGCAGCTGTTCGATCGCCTGCTTCACCGATGCGGTGAGCGGTGTCATCCCCTTCGCGTTGAGACCTTCGATCTGCTTGATCATGGCGTCGCGGTCCAGCGGCCCCAGCGCCACCAGCGACTCGATGTCCATGCAATCGCCCTTGCGGCGATGGCCGTAAGCGGTCAATCCCACCTTGGCGTCCGCCGGCAACTGCCGGACCAGACTGGACATCACTTCCTTGGCGACGACGATCTTCGGCTCGCCGTCGACGCGACCCCACATGCTGCCCGAGGCATCGAGGATGAACAGCAGGTTGCTGCTCCGGGTTTCGGCCTTTGCGGCATCGTCGCCACTCTCCGAAGCGATGGCGGCCCATGGCGCACTGGACAGAAACAACAGCGTGCACAACAACGTCAGCATCTTGTTCATGGATCGTCTCCCCCTACTGGCACGGTAGCGCATGCGGTTCGAAGCCGAGCGCGTCGGTGGCCTGGTTCAGTGCGTCCACGTCCTTTTCCGTGCCGGCGCCGGCAACCAGCGCCCAATTGCCCGAGGTCGACCAACGGACCTGGTCTTTCAGGCCGAGCGTGCCGCACATCCCGGGGATCTTGTTCTGGTACATCTCGTCGCGAGCCGTCGGGTCCTTCCATTCGCTGGCAATCAGCTTCTGGTACTTGTCCTGGTTCGACCGGCAATCGACGACCTGGACGAACTTGTCCGGATGTCGGTCCTTCACTTCACAGGTGAACCCGGCTTCCTCGATGGCCGCCGTGATCTGTCCGATGTCCGGCGCCATGCTCTGCGCCGTGCTTTGCGCGATGTCCGGCGCCGCGCCCTGCGCCGTGCCCTGTCCGTCGAGTTGGTCAGTGGCACCACAGGCGGCAACAAGCGCTAGCGCCACGGCTGCAGTGATGGCGGAAAGAGAGGTTGCTCTCATCAGGTTCTCCAGTTCGGTGCAATGAAGGTGCTTGCGGCATGGCGCTCTCTGCGATATTTGCGCCACTCCTTTCCCTAAGTAACCGATTTCGGACGGAAAGCGGGACATGCGGGATCCGCAGGCGACTAACGGGGTCAGGTTCACTTTCCCTACGTTGTTCGATGGCGATGCCCGATGCGCAACGGCGGCATGCACCGGCTGCCGCCACGCGACTGCGTCGCCATGCTCATGGACATGGCCCGCCTCCCCCGTCTCCAGTTGCCCAGCCTATCTCGGCCAGCGCGCAAGCTCGGACCTCTGCGAACATCCAGTCTGGCGAGACCTTGGTGACACCGCGACGCAACGCCAGAAGGTGTGGCGCCAGGTGCTGGACGAAGCACTCCCGCCCGAAGAACTGGCGGAGATCCGCCTCTACCTCCAGCAGCAGCGGGCGCTGGGCCGCAACGTCTTCAAGGCGATGGTCGCAGCAAAAACCCGGCGCTTCGCCTCCGCGCGGCCGGCTCATCGCCCGCGGAGAGAACCAGACCCGAGGGGTAAGTGAACTTGACCCCGTTTTACACGACCCCGTTTTACACGATCGGCTCGGCGGGCAGTCGGCGTTCAGTGCGGTGGAGGAAGCGCTGGCGCAGGGGGAGTAAGGCAATCGGTTTTACTCCAGTACGCATTGCAGGGGATCGAATGGCAGGCCACGCCATCCGTTCGACATTCTCTTGCCCTTTATTGTCATGGACATGGTCGGTGGCCATGCCATACAGTTCCGTTACCCGTGGGGACGGGCAAACAAAAAGGGGACGAATTAATGCGTAATGTTCTGACTGCAGCGATGATCGCGGGTATCGCCTGTGCAACTGGCTGTGCCACCTACCAGGCAGGTGGTGCCGACCGAAGTGCAACTCTGAAAAAGTTCGAGTCAATTCCGGATAAAGGAAGCGTTTACGTTTGCAGGGAGTCGGCCCTCCTCGTCGCCCGTGGGGTCAAGAGCGAGGTCTACATCGACAACGAGAACATTGGCACATTGAAAGTCAACAGCTTCGTTCATACAGCCGTCGAGCCCGGAAAACATGGCGTGCTGTTACGACATGACGGCATGAACCACGGAGCCGGCGGATTCGAGACATTTGAGATCAACCCCGGTGAGATTCGCTTCTTCTGGGTTGGCGTTACCGGAAACGGTTTTGGTGTGTTGACAGTGGATGACTTTGAAACCCAAGCCGAAGCCCGGGATTGCGTGATCAACGCAGAATATTCCATACCGGCGCCGCCAACCGCACCCTAGTCGACCAACAGAACGGCGGCAGGTTCACTTTCCCGCCGAACGCGGCCAGATCGAGAAGTGAACCTGATCCCGTTTTACATGGGCTGATCAGGTTCGGCCTTGAAGTTCATCGTCACGTTGCGCGAGAACACGTCCTCGAACCCCGCATAAGGCAACGGGCTGGACTTGACGATCGCTGTCTGGATCGACTGCCGGAAACCCGGGTCTACCGGACAGCCCGGGTCGAACGCGATCTCGATGACTTCACCCCCGGGCAGCTGCCGGACGTGCACCTTGCACGCATCCATCGCCAATGCGCTTTCGGGGTACACCCACCGGTCGACGACGTGCGCCTGCAGCGTTCTCGCGTAGCGCTCCAGCCGCGACGCGGGGGTTCGCTCCGCCGCAGGCGCGTCCGGTGTGATATCGGCCAGACCGTGGACGATCAGGACAGCCTTCGCGACAACGGGGTCTGTAATGCTCTGGCCGCTATCTTCCTGCTGCGGCAGCGCAAGGCTGGGCGCACTGAGGGCCCGCGGCACCGGCGTGAAACCCCGGGCCGGAGCGATGGGGTCCGAAACCGCCACCCGGACGGCCGGGGCCCTTGGCGCGGCGTTCAACGGCAGTTCGTAGTTCGGAGTGACTCCCACACCATCCAGCGGATGTCCGTTGAGCCGGAACATTTCGGCGATCGTGAGAGAAAGCAAGCCATAGCGGCGGGGTCCGGAGCCCCACGCATCCAGGTCGACCGGGTTCTGGATGGTGCCGCGGCCGAACGTCCGCTCTCCCAGCAGGATCCCGCGGCCATGGTCCTGCAGCGCGGCCGCCAGCATCTCCGCGCCCGCGGCCGTTTCGCGATCGACCAGGACACCCAGCCGACCCTCCCACTGGCTCACGGCTTTGGAGCTTTCGACGCCGACGCGTCCGCCCGCCTCGCGGATCTGCATCACCGGCATCGGTCCAAGGAACAGGCCAGCCAACTCCACCACCTCGCGCAGCGCCCCGCCCTCATTGCCACGCAGGTCCAGCACCAGCGTCTCGACACCATCGCGATTGAACCGGGCAAGTGCCTCCGATACGTCGACGCTGATGACCTGCTGCGGGGTCGAATGCAGGTGGGAAACGGCGATGACGCCGATACGCTCGCCGCCCGCCTCAACCACGCTTGATCGGACCGACGCGAGTGGCTCGTCGGCCGCACCCGGTGCGGCCTGTGTCGGCGCTTCGACGAACGGACTCCTGTAGGAGCCGTCACCGTCGCTGCTCCTGGCATAGGCGTTGAGAAACACCTCGAGGATCCCGTCCTTGTCCTGCGGTTCGCCGCCGACGTTCGTACGGGCCGCGGCAATCTCGTAGACGGGCTCGAGCGCACCACGCCTGATTGCGGTGTCGAGCTTGAACCGGTGCTTCTCGAGCGCCTGCAGATCCGCCGGGGCGAAGCGCACTCCCTCGGGGTCGAGCGCATCCACATACGCGTCGAAAATCTCGCTCGAAAGCGCATCGTCGAGCTCGTGGGGGCGATAGGCGTAGCGCGTGTCCGACATCAGGCCGTAGGCAAGCTGGGCGGTGGTCGATCGATCCTTCTCGGACGACTCCTGTGCGTGGGCCGCCACCGGACTTGCGCCCAGGAAAACCACGCCCGCCAAAGCAAGCGCCATGCTGCTGATCTTCGCGTTCAAAGCCGACTCCCCTTGCTGCCGCGACTATAGCAACACACTTCTCTTTCGCCTCATGGACAAGGCGCGGGTTGCGCCGCCAAGGGTCTGCGTGCGGGAGCCCCTACAACGTCTTCAGGTACTCGACCAGGTTCTCGCGTTCGTCCGCGGTCAAGCCAAGCGCCAGCGTCTCGTCGTAATGCTCGACCACCTCGGCGAGCGTGGCCGCGCTGCCGTCGTGGAAATACGGTGGGTGCTGCCAGAGGCCGCGCAGCGGCGTGGTGCGGTAGGCCTTGTTGGCGGTGCGCGCTGCGTACGCGCCGTCCATGCCGGTCTCCTCCGGCGCGTGCAATAGGCCGGAGATGTTGTCGGTACGGGTCTTGGCGACGTGGCAGCCCATGCAGTTGCGCGCGAACACCGGGAAGCCGCGCCGCGCGGCGACGCGGTCATAGCTGCCCACCGGCGGCGGCGGTGCCTCAAGGCTGAGCTGGTAAGCGCGCAGCGCCGGCAGTTTCGGGGTGACGAGGTCGGGCGTCTGGCGCACGTCGATGCCCAGGCGCGGATCGGAGAAGTTGCCCTGCCCGCCCATCTGGGTCACCGCGACGTAGGCGTTCCAGTACGACACCGTGCCGTCGCCGGTGAAGGTCTCGTTGCGGATGTGGCGCAGCCCGTAGGCCGGCGGCAGCACGATCGGCGTGTTGAGGCCGTCGATGTTGAAGCGGGGATCGTACTTGCCCGGCCCCCAGCTCATGTACACCGCCCTGTCCTCCGGCGACACCGCAGGCGACAGCGCGATGATGAAGCCCGGGTCGAGGTCGACGTTGGCCCAGCCGTCCATGCGGCGGCCGATGCCCGGCCCGATCGAATCGTCGACGCTGGAATGGCACAGCGCGCAGGTGATGCCGAGCCGGGTGATGCGGCCGTCGGCGTCGACGTCGGCCTTGATGCCGAGCACCGCGTCGAGACTCAGCAGCGCCGCGGTGGTGGCCGGATCGCTCAGGTCAGCGGTCTCGAGGATACCCGGCGGCAGCGCCTCCGAATCGACCTTGAGCCCGACCGCGAGCGCGGTGATTGGATCGATCGTCGCAACCACTTCGTGCATACGCAGGCGGTCGGTCCAGAGCTGCTCGTCGCCGAAGGTGTCGTAGCGGAATATCTGCTGGCCTTCGGCAATGAGCGCCGGCGTCAGCGCCGGGTTCGCGGGGTGCTCGGCGGCCTGCGCCTGGCCCTCCGATGACAGGCCGCAACCGGCGCTCGCCGCGGCCGCGAGGGTGATGAGCAATCCAGGCAGGGCCGGGTGGATAACGACATTCGACATGACGCCTCTCCGATGGATCGCGACGGCCGGACCGGCAGTGCGGAACGTCACTGCGTCCGCCTCGCGAGGTGGGGCTTTGAACGTTACCGGGCGTGTGTCGAAATGCGAGTAGGGTATGTGTAAAGGCGTGGCTGCAAGCGGAAACGGTGTCGAATCGCGGCGCCTCCGTTCGTCGCACAGGTAAACCCACCAGGAGCCCCACATGCCCGCTGCCTGCCCCCGCCTGTACGCCCACCCGTTTTCCTCCTACTGCCAGAAGGCGCTCATCGCGCTGTACGAAAATCAGACCCCGTTCGACTACCGCAACCTGGAAGACGCGCAGGCCAATGAGGAATTGGCGGCGTTGTGGCCGATGCGTCGCTTCCCCGTGCTGATCGATGGCGAGCGCACGGTGATCGAGGCGACCTGCATCATCGAGTACCTCGACCTGCACTACCCCGGGCCGGTGAGGTTGATTCCGGCCGATCCCGACACCGCGCTGCAGGTGCGAATGCTCGACCGCTTCTTCGACAACTACATCTCCACCCCGCAGCAGAAGTTCGTCATCGACCGCCTGCGTCCCGAAGCCGAACGCGACCCGCGCGGCGTCAACGACGCCCGCGCGATGCTCGAGACCGCCTACGCCTGGCTGGACCGGCACATGGCGACGCGCGAATGGGCCGTCGGCGAGGCGTTCTCTCTGGCCGACTGCGGCGCGGCACCGTTCCTGTTCTACGCCGACTGGACGCATCCCATCGCCCCCGGCTTCGCCCACGTTCGCGCGTATCGCGAACGGCTGCTCGCGCGACCATCGTTCAAGCGAGCCGTGGACGAAGCGCGGCCCTACCGTGCGTATTTCCCGTTGGGGGCGCCGGATCGGGATTGAAGCACCGTTTCACCGCCCCATTGCTTAGGAGACGCGAGATGATCAGCAAAAACACGATTTGTCTTTGGTATGACGGCACCGCGCTTGATGCCGCGACGTTCTACGCCGAGACCTTCCCCGACAGTTCGGTGGACGCCGTCCACCACGCGCCCGGCGACTTTCCCGACGGCAAGCAGGGCGACGTCCTGACCGTCGAGTTCACCGTGATGGGCATCCCCTGCGTCGGACTGAATGGTGGCCCGGCGTTCAAGCACGACGAGGCGTTCTCGTTCCAGGTCGCCACCGACGACCAAGAAGAAACCGACCGTCTGTGGAACGCGATCGTCGGCAACGGCGGCGAGGAAAGCGCCTGCGGCTGGTGCAAGGACAAGTGGGGCCTGTCGTGGCAGATCTCGCCGCGCGTCCTGATCGAAGCGGTCACCGACCCCGACCCCGCGGCGGCCAAGCGCGCATTCGACGCCATGATGACGATGCGCAAGATCGACATCGCCACCATCGAGGCGGCACGGCAGGGCTGACCATCCCGTGATGCCCGTGATCACCAGCTCGCCGGCCCGCGGCCTAGTTGGAGTAGGAGGAATGTCATGAAAGTATCAGCGACTCCGAGAATCGTTAGCCGTGACGAGTGGGAACAGGCTCGCGCTGAACTACTGGTCCGTGAGAAGGCGCACACTCGCGCCGGCGATGAACTAGCCGCCGCTCGGAGGCGGCTCCCGATGATGCGGATGGAACCGGTCATGGTCGTGGGTCCGGACGGCCCGGTCCATCTGCACGATGTGTTCGAAGGCCGGCGCATGTTGATCGTCTACCACTTCATGTGGAACCCGGGCGCACCTCACCAAGGACAGTGTGAAGGCTGCACGCACAGTCAGACGGCAATGAACTCGGCCGTCCGCTCCTATCTGGCCGAACGCGACGTGAGCTACGCCGTATTCAGCAGTGGTCCGTGGGCCGAGATCGCTGCCTACCGAGATTTCATGGGTTGGACGACGCCGTGGTACTCGACAGCCAACTCAGGAGAGGTGCTGGCGACCCGAAACGGGGGCGACCTCCGCTGCTACGTTCGAGACGGCGAAGCGGTGTTCCAAACGTACGAAACGAAGTGGCGGGGGATTGAGGCCATGCTGCCCTCTCTCCAACTGCTTGACCTCACTGCCTACGGTCGACAGGAGACGTGGGAGGACTCGCCGGTCGGCTGGCCGCAACAGGACGAGGCCGGGTCGTGGTGGCGGCGTGACGGCCGGCCAGTGGCTCAGTGGACGCGCACCAGCGCACAGGCCAAATAGAATCGCTGCTCCAACCCGTAGCTCGGTTCGCGCCCAGGCAACGCGAAGGCCCTAACGGGGTCAGGTTGAGATGACCCGTTTTTCACGTTTTTCATTGCTGTCCTTCAGTTCGCGGCTTTCTCGGCGGCGAGTGCCGGGGCGGCAGGGCCTAGCAAGGGCACCCACTCGCGGATGTCGCTGGTGGCTACCACGCCCTGGGTGACGAACGGATCCCTGTCCACGATTGCCTGGATGGCCGCTCGATCATCCACGCGGAAGATCAGCAAGCCGCCGCGCGCGTCGCCGGGACCCCAAGGTCCGGCAGCGATGAGCGTGCCGGCGTCGACAAGGCCGCGCAGGTGCTCAAGGTGTGCGGGACGCGTGGCGTCCTGGAGCGCCACGTCGGGGCTGTAGGAATACACGAGGGCGAAAGTCTTGGCCATGATGGATTCTCCTGATGGTTGTGCGGAACGCACGGAGTGTGTGGGCATGATCGCTGCTGTGTTGCACTGCAGAACGCGCGGGAACCGTTCACCGTCCCTATGTTGTTCGATGGCCATGCCCAAGGCGACGTTCTATGCTTTGCGCGTTGGCGGAGCCCTTGAAGACACAGCAAACGGACGCCCCCTATCCGGAAACCGCATGAACCCGACGTTGCCTCTGCCCTCCGAAATTCTCGATCTGCTCCCCGATACGGTGTGCGTGGTCGACGCCGAGGGCCGGCTCCTGTTCGCCAGTGCCAGCTTCGAACGCGTCTTTGGCTACGGCCGCGACGAAGTGCTGGGCCGGCACATATTCGACCTGGTGCATCCAGATGATCGTGCGGCGACCCGTCAACAGGCGGAAATGGTCATGGGCGGCACGGTGCAGCGCCACTTCCGCAACCGCTACGTTCACAAGGAAGGACACAGCGTCGACATCCAGTGGTCAGCCCGCTGGCACGCCGAACACGGTGTGCGCATCGCTATTGGCCGTGAGGTGACCGACCTGCGACGCGCAGAACGCGAGCTCGAACATCTCGCCAGCCACGACCAGTTGACGGGGCTGCCGAACCGCCACCGCCTGCAGCGTGAAATGCAGCACGCGCTGGATCACGCGGCACGGAGCGGTAGCAGCTTGGCGTTGCTGTACCTGGATCTCGATGGGTTCAAGACGGCCAACGATCGTGGCGGCCATAACGCGGGTGATCGGGTGCTGTGCGAAGTCGCGACCCGGTTGCAACAAGGCATACGTCACGGTGATCTGATTGCACGTATCGGCGGCGACGAGTTTGTCGTCCTGCTGCCAGGCTGCGACGATGCCGCAGCCGCCCGCGAGATCGCCAACATGCTGCGGGCCCGTTTGCGCTCTCCCTACGCGCTGCCCGATGGCGCACTACAGCTCGATGCCAGCGTTGGAATCGCCTGTTTTCCGGCGGACGGAAACGACTTGGAGTCCCTGCTGGCTCACGCTGATCACGCGATGTATGCCGACAAGCGCATGCGGGCCACACGCTGTGACGTCATATCGGTGTGATCCGCCGGCTATGGCGACGCATGCACGATCTCCCGGCTAGCGCGGGGGCGCTACTGCACCGGCGACAGACGGTGGGCCGCGTCACCACACACCACCAACCCGCCCTCGCCCGCTGCGGCACCCACCGCCTGTACGCGCATGCCGACGGCCAGCGATTGCACGTCCACCGGCGGCGCCTTGCACAGGCTCCAACGGGCCGGGAGTTGCACCTTCACATCGCCGCGCCCGTCGGCGTCGACCTGCACGGTGGCGTTGCCGTCGTAGGTCCACGGCTGCAGGTCGATGGCGGTGATGGTGCCTTCGATCCGCAGCGGGCCATCCGCCGGCCCGGCAACGTCGGGCGTGGTGGTGGTGCAGGACGCGGTGGCCAGCGCCATGGCAAGCGCAAAGGTGAGCGGAAGCGCGGCGGCGGTACGGGTCATCGGGGTTCTCTCTGTGGTTGGATCAATCGCGCCTGAGGGCGCGCGCTGCATCAGCCGCGGCCTGCAGGACGCGCACGTAATCGACACGGGTTTTCGGGGCGTTGCCTCCAGCGGTCTCCAGCCCATGGACAAACGCCTCCATCAACGCCGGCGCGTTGTACTGGTCGGCCAGCTCGCCCATCGTCTTGGCCACGGCAGCGCGCAGATGCCAATCCACGTTGACGCCCTTCTCGGCTTCATTGGCGAGATCGACGACGCGCAGCAGATGCGGCGTCACGAGACCGACGACGGTGACTCTCATTTCTTCAACTCTGCGTTCGGAAGGATGGAAGATTAACCCGGCAGCCACCGCTGCGGGGGCATCGCTTGAAGCACGTGCCGAGCTGCGCGTAGCCGTCCAGCGCCACGTCCATCGCATCGCTGCCGACGGTGCTCGACACCGACCCCACCCGGTAAATCAGCGCCATTCTGTTCGGCCTGCGCGACACGCCCATCATCGCCGGACCGAGCGCTCCACGACGATGCGCTCAGCCAGCCATTCGTTGTTGCCGATCCGCCGCGCCTCGATCCGAACCAGATCCCCGCGCTCAAGGTCCTCCGGGCGGTAGCGGCGACCCTGGTACTCGACCGCGGTGCGGCTGTCGTAGCGCACTCGCGTCGCGTTGCCGTAGCCGCCGCCGTCCAGGGCGATCACTCGCGCCCGCGGGTCGACAAAGGCGACCGGGCCGCGCAGATCCTGGCCGTAGCCGCCGCCATACCCGCCATCGCGGACATTGCGCACGACCTCGATCGAGCGCGCCAAGAGTTCGCGTCCCGACGAGGCGACATCGATCCGGATGACGTCGCCCCGCTCCAGGCCCCCCACCGGGTGCTCGCGCCCCTGGTAGAACAGGCGGGTGCGCTGGTCGTAGCGGACCTCTGTGCGCTCTGAGCGCCGGGTGCGCGGGTCGTCGACGACCAGCACGATGCGGCCGTAGCGTGTGTCGACGTCCTCCACGGTGCCCTGCAGCTGGCTGCCGTACTGCCCGGGGTAGCCCGGGTCGGACTGTCCGTATCCACCGGGGTAGCTGCCGGAACCGCCGGGACTCACGCAACCGGCGAGGAGCAGGACGCTGATGGACAGCACCATGGCGATGCCGCGGATCACGTGGTTCATGGCTGCCCCCTCAGTCGCCCAGGATGCTCGATATCAGGCCCGTGGCCATCTGCACGAGGTAGTAGGTGTCATCGCCCTGATAGGGACGCACCCACCTGTACCCGTCCGGCGGCACGGCCAAGTCGTAGTCGCGATAGTCCCGCACGTAGTAGCGATCGGCCAGGTAGTCGCGCGGGATGTATTCACCACGCGCCCAGCGGCGGTGCTCGCGGACATCCTTGCGCCACTCGCGCTCGGCCTCCTGGCGGTCCTTCCAGTACTCACGCTCGTCCTCGCGGCGATCCTTCGCGGCCTCCCGCATGTCCTCGCGGCGGTCTTTCTCGTACTCCCGGCGGTCCTTCTCGTACTCGCGGATGGCCTCGCGGCGGTCCTTCAAGTGCTCGCGCTGCGCCTCCTGGTACTCCTTTCGCGCCTCCTTGCCACGGTCATCGTCGGCAAAAGCGTTGCCGGAGAAGGCGACGGCGACGGCCGCCAGTGCACTCGCAATCAACAGCTTCTTCATTGGTGTGCTCCCGGGGAACTGAAACCCGACCGTAAGCGGCGCCGCCTGAACGCGGCCAAATCGCGAAGTTAACCTGACCCCGTTTTTGCCATCACCCACGCCGTCAACGGATTCGCCGGATCCGCCAGCAACTTGACCGTCAACGCCAACGCCATCACCACCAGCAGCGGCCGGATCACCTTGCCGCCGACGCGCAGCGCCAGGCGCGCACCGACCTGCCCGCCGGCCACGCTCGACACCGCCATCAGCAAGCCGATCGCCCACAGCACGTGGCCACCGATCGTCAGCGTGATCAGCGCCGCGATGTTGCTGGACAGGTTGAGGAACTTGGTATGCGCGGTGGCGGAGACCAGCCCCATGCCGAACAGCGCGACCAACGCGGTGGCCAGGAACGACCCCGCGCCCGGGCCGAAGAAGCCGTCGTAAAAGCCGATCGCCGTGGCGAGCCCGACCAGCGCGCCGGTGCCGAACCGACTGTGGCGGTCCTCTTCCGAAGCCTTAGGCGCGACAGTGAAGTAGATCACCATCAGGATCAGCAGCACCGGGATCAGCCCGGCCAGGAACGCGGAATCGATGCGTTGCAGCGTCCACGCGCCCAGCGTCGACCCGACAAATGCACCGACCGCCGGCTTGGCGAAGCGCTTGAAGTCGATGCGCCCCTTGCGCGCGAATGCATGCACCGCGCTCGCGGTGCCGAAGGTGCTCTGCAGCTTGTTGGTGGCGATCGCCTGGATCGGCGGCACGCCGGCCGCCATCAGCGCCGGGATAGTCAGCAGCCCACCGCCGCCCGCGATCGCGTCGATGACGCCTGCGATGAAGGCAACGCCCATCAGCAGCGCGATGGCCTCGATTCCGAATTCCATGTGGATCCACTCTGGTGAGCCGACCCCTTTACGCCGAGGTATCGACATCTTCAACAGCGCTCGGCAAGCGCCCCGGGAGTTTAACCGGGCCGGCGTGGCGGCGCGGACACTGGACGCGCTGTGCCAGCGCACCGCACTCTCTCCAATCAAACAACCACCTGCCCCACGGAGCCACATATGCGCCAATGGATGCTTGCCGCCGTACTCCTCTCGCTGGCTCCCGCCGCCGCCATCGCCGGCACCCCTCTGCCTGACGCGCCACACGTCGTCGTGCAGGGCGAAGGCGAGGTCAGCGTGGCGCCGGACGCGGCGATCATCTCCATGGTGGCGCGTCACCGTGCCTCAAACCCCGGCGAGGCCAAGCGCGTGGTCGACCGCGCGGTGGAGGCGCTGCTGAAAGCCGCACCGGGATTCGATGTGGACCCCGACGACATCACCGCCTCGGACCTCGCACTGCGCGAGGACATCGATTACGACGACAACGACCGGCCGCTGCCTCCAGCCCACGTCGCCAGCCGCGAAGTGAAGGTCAGGCTCGACGACCTCGACACACTCGGGGCCTACATGGACGCGGCACTGGCCGCCGGTTTCACGGACATCGCGGACGTGACCTTCAAGTCCAGCAAGGAGGCCAGCCTGCGCGAAGAAGCACGCGCCCGCGCCGTCGCCGATGCCAGGGAGAAGGCGACCGGCCTCGCCAACGCGTTCGGCGGCAACCTCGGGCCGGTGTACAGCATCAACAGCGTGAACTCGGTGCAGGCGCACGGCTACGGCAACACCACACTGGACCGCATCCAGGTCACCGGAACACGCATGGACAGCGGGCGCTACCTGCAACCGACCATCGACTTCACCGAGCGGGTATCGGCGGTGTTCGAGATCTCGCGCTGAGCCCTAGCCATGAAGCATGACGCCGGATCCTGGTCAAACGGGGCCACCTCAACCTGACCCCGTTTCCCCCGTTTCCCTCACAATTCAATACGGCGGCGCCCGACGCACCTTCTGCAAACGCGCGGCCTCGGCCCACCACGTCAGATCATCCGCGAAGCGGGCAAAGCTGCGTTCGAGCGACTTGCCGGCCGCTTCCAGAGGTTGGCCCTGGTCGTCCAGGGTCTTTGCAATCGGCCCGGCCTCCACCGTGCTGGAGATCACCACCATGCCCATTTCCGACAGGGTGCCGTGCCAGGCGGTATTCGCGCGCGCACCGCCCAGGCGCCCGGCTGAATAGCTGACGATACCGGCGGGACGCCAGAACCACTCCTCCAGGAAGTGGTCGGCCAGGTTCTTCAGGCCCGGCTGCATGCCCCAGTTGTACTCGCCGGTGACGAACACAAAGCCATCGGCACCGCGGATCTTGCCGGCCAGCGCTTCCATTGCCTCCGGTGCCTGGCCCTCCGGATACTCCTTGTACATGCGGTCCAGCATCGGCAGGCCGACCGCCCTGGCATCGATCAACTCGGCGTCGATGCCGCGCGCCTGAAGCGTGCGCACGCAATAGTCGGCCAGGCGGATGCCCATGCGGTCGGAACGATAGGAACCGTAGAACACCAGGATGCGTTGGGACATGACCTTGCCTTCGAGGGGGAACGGTGTCTGCGCTGGATCATCGCATTTAGGGCGCCACGAAGACGGGCAACGGCAGTTCCGCCAGCCCCAGCGCAGCGCCGCCCAATGCCTGGTCCGGTACGGATTGTGAGGAATCGGGTCGGGCCGCACATCCGCGACCAGATCGACAACGACGTCCGGAAGCGCGTCGGCCTGCCTCAGCACCGCATGGATGCGGTCTGGAACCTCGTCAACGAGGTCGCGGACGTCGCGCCTCGAGTCTGGAACCTCGCCGCTGCGGTCGCGGACGTGAAAGACGGGGTCCTGAACCTCGGTGACGAGGTCTGCAACGTCGGGGATGCGGTCTCGAACCTAGTTGACGAGGTTCGAGACCTCATTTTCGCCGGAGATGACCGCATGATCGGCACCAGATACGAAAAAGCCGCCCGAAGGCGGCCTTTTCATTGACGCGTTTGCCTACGACCTCAGGCGGGCGTCATTTCGGGCACCGGCACCGGCTCGACGGCCTCGCTACGGCTGCCACGCTTGAAGCGCGTGCCGAGCTGCCGGCGCAGGTCGTCCAGACCGTGGTCGCCGCCGGACAGCTTGAGCTGCGCGTAGCCGTCCAGCGCGACGTCCATCGCATCGCTGCCGAGCAGGTCGACGGTGTCGGACATGCGCGCGACCAGCTTCTGCAGGTCCTCCAGCAGCGGGCGCAGGCGGTCGAGCGTGGCGAGGTCCGCCGACGCCCCGGCCAGGTCCAGGCTCGGCGGCACGATCTGCGGATTGGCCGTCATCACCCGCAGCGTCTGCCGGACGAACACCTCCGAGCGCGGGCCCATGTAGATGATGTTGCGGCGCTCCGAATCCGGAATCGCCACCAGCCCGGTCAGCGCGGTGGCCAACTGGTCCAGCCCGGCGCGGGCGGTGGTGACCTGGTCGTCGGTGAGGTCGAGTGAAATGTAGTTCTGGGACACGGTGATCTCCTTGTCGATCCATGTGTGAATCCGGCGAGTGCCGGATGCGTCCTTGCTCCGCCGCGGTCCGTGTGGCGTGTGGGTGATCGCGGGTACGGGGCGATCGGAGCGGGGGAATGGTTACACAGACGAACTAGTGCAGTCACTTGTAATACCCTGGCCAGATCGTTGAAGGGGACGTCGATGAGTTTCTGGTGGGTTAATCACAAGCAGACCCGCGAGCACGAGGTGGGCGGTGGCTACATCTGGTCGCCTTACCGAAACGCGAACGGGGCTTTCAACCAGACCTACGAAAACATGCGGCATGTGAAGGTCGGAGACATCGTCTTCTCCTTCGCGCACGGGTACATCGGAGCGGTCGGCCGGGTCACCGCAGCTGCGACGCCCTCTCCCAAACCGCTGGAGTTCGGGAGCGTCGGGGACTACTGGTCGGATGAAGGTTGGCTGGTTGAGGTGGAGTTCGTCGAGGTGCCGAAGGCACTCAAACCGGGCGACCATATCGACGCAATTGGCCCTTTGCTCCCTAGCCGCTACTCGCCGATCCAACAGAACGGTCACGGCAATCAGGGTTGCTATCTCGCCGGCATCTCCGACTCACTCGGTCACCTCATAATGGCGCTGACGCAAGCCGATGAGCTGCCACTTTCGACGGCCAGCTTCGTCCACGAACCCGAGCCCGACGCCGAAATACTGGCAGACCTGCACCGCATCGAGGACGACCCAAACGTCCCGGTGACCCAGCGTATCCAGTTGGCCAAGGCCCGCGTTGGTCAAGGCCTGTTCCGGAAGCGCGTCATCCTGCTGGATCAGACCTGCCGCGTGACCGGCGTCAGCGATAAGCGGGTGTTAATCGCCAGCCACATCAAGGGTTGGAAGGACTCAAGCAACGCCGAGCGGATTAGCGGCTACAACGGCGTGCTGCTGTCGCCGCACGTCGACGCATTGTTCGACGATCATTTACTTACGTTCGAGGACAACGGCCAAATGCATGTGCATCTTTCACTTCCTGAAGATGTACTGGAACGCTGGTCGATCGACCCGAGGCGACAAGTAAGATCCTTTTGTCCCGAGCAGTCGCGATTTTTGGCTCACCATCGCTCTGTCTTTGCTCAAAAGATCGCCTGAGAACCCGCCCTTTCCGCAGGATGATCTGACCCCTTGGAGAACACACTGAAGAGGTCATTAGACTGAGCTGCGTTAATTTCGCCTCGGCCAGATCGAGAAGTGAACCTGACCCCGTTTTTCCGGTACTGGACCAGCACAAGGAAAAGACTCCTCACGATGCCATCATCCGCGAGAAGTTCAACACCTACCGATTTTCCGAACACAAGGAGAAGGTCATCGACCTGCTGATGCGCGCCACACGCGCGAGCGTGGAAACCCAGGTCATCGTTGAGACCATGCGCAAGGAGGCCATTCGATGATGGGCAACCTCCTGCTGCTCGGCGCCTTCGCAGTATCGGTGGTGCTGATGATCATCGGCGTCGCCGGACTCAAGGTGTGGCGTCGACGAGAGGCCCGACGCTCGCCTCTGCATGGTCGAAAGCTGGCGAACCTCCCGGGCCAGCAACTGATCGCCCGCGTGAACGATCACGGTGACAATCTGCTGCTTGCCGGCCTGGTCATGTATCTCTCCTTCCCCATGATGCTGTTCGCCTGGGCGATCAGCCGTGTGAAATGGGAAACAGTTCGGTTCGGAATCGCCGAACTTATCTTCGTGATTAGTGCCTTGGGAGTGTTCGCCTATGGAATGCGCAGCTTTGCCCGCCACTGGGATGCTAGGACCAAGGCTCGCGACGGTTTGGTAGCCGAGCAGATGACCGGCCAGCTGCTAAATCGCCTCATCGGTCCCAACTGCATCGTGGCTCATGACCTGCCTTGCGATGGCTTTAACATCGACCACATCGTCATCGCCCCACGCGCCGTCTATGCCGTGGAGACAAAGTCCTTCCGCAAGCCGCGTGGCTCCGCCGACGACTCCCACTACAAAGTCACATACGACGGTCAATCCTTGCGCTTCCCGGACTGGAAGGACGATGCCCCGATCATCCAAGCGCGCCGTCAAGCTCAATGGCTCGCACGCTATCTCCGCGAATCATTAGGCCGGGAGGTTCCCGTGATTCCCACCGTCGCCCTGCCCGGCTGGTGGATCGAGCGGACGGATCCGGCACGACATTTCGACGTTCGCGTGTTTACACCGATGGGCCGCGGCGCGGAATTTATGCTCGGTGGGCAAGAAGCGTTGGATGCCACAAGTCGAACACTAGTCGCCCAAGCAATCGCACTGCGATACCCAGAAGTTGGGAATTGACCAGTCGGAATAATTCAATGAAGCAAGTACGCGCGGAACGGCAGAACGGGGTCAGCTTCACTTTCCCGCCGAACGCGGCCAGATCGAGAAGTGAACCTCACCCCGTTTTTTTATTTCATCCTTCAACAGGAGTAACGGCGTGTCCGACCAAAATAATTTCACGCAAGAAGATTACGACCAAGCGCTTAAGAACGTAGAAGATCAGAGAGAAACATTCAGGACAGCGTCTGAGAAGCAGGGAACATCTCATTCAGACAAATACAAAACTCTGATCAACATCAAACTGGAAAAGCTGAAGGAAATCAGAGACGCCATGGTGGCTGCCGGAACGCTGTCTGGAACCACGCCCAAGGTGAAGATGGAAGTCCTTTCATCACAGATTAGAGACGTGTGGAGCGAACGCCAGGACGATTAGGCTGCGCAACTAACGAGCCAGTGACTGCTGCAGTGATAACGGGGCCAAGTTCACTTTCCCTACGACGCGGGTTAGCAATTCTCGAGCCCCTCACCGACTTCGAAAAAAAACTGAAAGAACTACGGAATAAGTGAACCTGACCCGTTTTTAATATCGGAGCAAGTGAACCTGACCCCATTTTTATTGCCCAAACTCTTCAGCTAGAGATCTAACCTCTAGAACAGCCTCGCCAAAGTCATCTGGCGAGTCCAATCCCTGCGCCTGATCGAAGCTATTAACCTCCAGCCCGCGCAGATTGAAGTAGTCGTACGTGTACGCCCCTTTTGAACTTCCCGGTACGGCCGTGTACTTGACGAGCACCGCTTCGTCCACCTCTTGCGCCAAGCGCGACATATGGTCACGAAACAGATCGAAGTTCGGATGGATAAAGCGATAGTTCGCGCTCTCCGCGAAAAGCGTGGCGTCATCAGGGACTACGACGAAATCGGTTCTACCTTTCTTGTACTCCATGTTGCACCGCTTGCAGGCAATACCCAAGTTCCACATTGTGTAGGACAAGGACCTGTAAGCCGGGATCGATTTGGGGAGGACATGCTCCCTATCGGTCATAAAGGGGCCACCTCCATGAAGATTGACGCGACAGTAGCAACATTTGTTGCCATGACGCTGGAGGTGATGATCGCGGATCTTCGCCTTGACCCTGGCAAGCAACTTAGATTGTGCCCTACCCGGATTCCATCCCCACGGATCGTCGGTGGCTAGAGCAGACGTGAGTAGCTCCTGCTCATCGTCAGTTAGGGTGAAAGCGTCAAGCGTTGGTAAATACTTATCGACCATCGCTGATTTTTCCATCCCGCTGCGCCTCGACCTTGTCGAGAAGCTTTCTGACTGCAGCAAAAAAGCTCTGCTGACGTTGATCGAAGCTTTCTCTTTCCATCTTTGCGATAAGCGCCAGCACCACTTCCTTCGGAACCTCGCCCTTCTCGAAACGGGAAACCTCATCGACGATCTGCTCGCTGACGAAGTGGTTCGCCGGCGTCACGACATCGAAGGCACGCCAAAGCACCTCCTCAATGCTGCCCAGCGAGCTGTCGGTGCTATCGATAGGTAGGCGCTGAGGAATGCCATCCCTCACCACGAACACCGACACATGGTCCGACCTATTCGCAAGTGCGCCCGTCACCACTAAGGGGGCATGGGTGGCCACAATAACCGTTGGATTGCGATAGCTCAAAGCCGTCAAGACTTTGTCGACGTATTCCCGCTGCCACTTCGGATGTAGGCTGTTTTCTGGTTCATCAATGATAACGATCGGGTCCGCACCCACACTAGTTATCAGGAACAGAAGCGAGGAGATCAGTGCCAACTGTCCCGAACTCGCGTGCTGCATTTCGATAGCATCGCTGTCTGTACGCGGTTGCAGATAAACGCGTATGCCGCGCAGAACGTTCCACGCGCGCAACTTGGATTCGAGCCTCAGAACAGAGGCAAATTCTCGCGAACGACTGAAGTCAAGGATCTTTTCGGAAGCATCAATCCATATGGGCTCCAACGGATCGTGCCGCTGGAAGAACGCCAAGGCCAGATCAAAATCGGCAACCTGTGGACCATCCGGCGCGTTTACGGATGACAGATTATGCGCGACCCCGTCGATTTCCTCGACGAACGGACTCGTCAGTTGCGACCAAATTTCCCTAGGGTTCTTACCATAAAACAGCCCTGGATCGATGCGGAAACCGAAACGCGCCCGATAGCCGCAATACTCGAGAATAGAGCTCATCTGATGAAACTCAGCACCGGAGCCTGCAAGCGACCGGGCCACTGCCTTCTTGACGATAACCCTCGGGGAGCCTCCGATCCTCCCGACTGATATGCGCCGTATTCCTCGCAAACCAACAAATCGATCGTGAGGCGTATTACACACGATCACAACGCTTCGATCATTGCGGTGATATTCCGCTAGATTGCGGAGGAACAAACTTTTTCCAGATCCGTTCGGCCCAACCATTATCGAGACCGATTCTGTCATAGCCGGGTTATCATCTAAACCAAGGCTGCTCAGCATCATTACGGATCACCATGAGAAATTAGCGTCGAGCTAACAAGTGTAGGTTCTACCCTCCGCTTTACCCGAGGTTTCAAGATAGTTACCCAGTTAGCTGACAGGCAGATAGAGCAGATAGACATACACCACGACAGTCGCAACGAAGCCAAGCACCACGATAGCCTGCACGATGGCGATAATTCGCTTCTGCGATGTAATCCTATTGCGAAGATAACGAAAGGTCGTTTCGAACAAATCCATGATGCGCTCATGGTCTTTGGCGATCGCCGCTTCACGCCGGCCAATCTCCTCCTCAAGTACGGCAAGCGTGTGCCGCTGATTGATCACCAGCAGCCAGAAAAGCACGACGAAGATCGCGCTACCAAGCAAAACCCCTGTGTTGATCCAGAACTGGCTATTTAGCCCTTCGGCACGCTTCATTTGAGTAGTCACGATCACAGTCGCAACCGGGATAGCTAGCAGCTGACTCTGAATATCCGAGAAGGTCTTGTGGATCTTCGTGGTGAACTCGATATGCGCATCTTGGATGTCATTCTTGACCTTTTCATAAGAGAAATTTGAGCAAAATAATCGATAGCTCTCAGTCACTGTACGAGTCACATCGTCCAGATGACTCAACAGCTCGGTGAAGCGCGCTTGCGGCTCCACTCGACCTGCCGCCTCCTGTACGGCGCTGGCAAGCATGGCAAACTTCTGATCGCGGTGCATATCTTCATTGAACAACGCAGCAAGCCTATCGATGACGCTCGGCAACCTATCGGCGAGATCGGCAACCGTATAACGAATCGGCACAATGAAGCGACCATTCTGGACGAACACCAGCTCACCTTGTGACTCGTCCAAATAGGCGGCGGCCCTCTTCAACAAGTCGATGAACTCCAGCGCCGCACGGTAACGACCGATGATTTCCGGCGGCTCGGGATCGTCTTTTGCGCGAAGCGGGTTGAGCAGGAAATAGCGAGACGGCTCGCGCAATTGACCCGCTTCCACTAGCTGTGCGACATCGTGCAAGAGCAAGCCCACGCCGCGTCGCGGTGCGTTGAACTGCAAACGAATGGTTTGACCCTGCGCCAAATCGCTCGGGTCACCTGATAAGACCGCAAGGCCAGTATCATCGGGATCCCGCTGGAGCAGATTGCTCAACAACGCAAGTGTTGGAGCATCGCCAATGTACACGTCGGCAACCGCGTCATGGTCCGGATTGACCATGCGGTACAGCGACACGAGCTTGTCGAAAAGCTTGCTCAATTACTCTTCCCGGTCTTCATCTTCGTGTTTGAGGCGAGCAATCAAATCGACAGGAACGCCGCGCAGAGTAATAGTCTGGTCCTCCGCGTTGTAATGAACATTGCCTTTTGACAGTGCTTCACGATCGAATTTTAGTTCCCAGTGATCGCCCTTGCCACGAAAGTGCACTAATCCCTGCAGGCCGCGTTTGTTCACGACAAACCCGTCGCTGAATGGATAGTCCGACTCCACGATGGCACGCTGCAGTGCCGCCGGCTCCTTCGGCCAGAGTTCGTTACAAAACGCTTCGGTGTCTAGCGGCTCCGAGTTGTCTGCCATCTTCCGGCAGTGCGCGTCCACGCGCCAGAAAAATTGGTCGCGTTCTTCTTCGCTTAGCGGTGCGCCATTGATCGTCGCGGTGCTGGCAAAACCACGAATTGCATTGGTCAGGTGCTGCGTGTCCGCGAGATTAGGTATGGCCGTATCGCAACCGAGGAAGGCCATGAAGTAGTTCGATACATCCTTCGTGCCCTTGAGAAAGCTCACGTAGCGATCCGATTGCTCGCGCCACCCCGTGACATCGATGCGACCCGCGAAGCGGAAGCCTTTGAGGTCTAGGTGCTCGGACTCTCGCAGATCTTTCTGTCGGCTGAGGGCAATGTCCACTTCGTCGGTGACGATTGCGATCAGCAAGAACTCCCGGCCATCTCCTTCGATATGGGCGAAGAACACATGACCGCTCGTCGCCGCCTTTCCCTGCACCTTGTCGCAAAGTAATTCGGCCATACGTTTCGTGAAAGCGCAGAAATCGCCCTCTTGGTCGAGCAGGTAAGCCTTCGCATGCTTCTGCGAGGGCGCCTTTTCCTCATCGCCGTTGAACTTGCCGTGCGACTTCGCGTGGCGACTGCGATACACCGAATAGAGGGTGTCGACCAGACGTTGTGCGAGCGCCGTTTTCGGTAGTTCGTCCTCGCGTGCGTCGACGCTGGCTTTCGAGCCTTGCACCACCATCGAATGGACGATGGCATGTTTCAATGCCGTGAGTGGCACATATGTCTCTGGATTGGCGTGAGCTTGATCGCTCCCCTGTGTTTCTACCATCGCGATAACTCCTCCCTTTGCAATGTGGTGGCGCCCTATGTGGCAGTCCCGCCAACGCACCATTCCGTATCGGTGTCGCAAAGACTGCGATCGCAGCACATTCACGACCCTACCAGCTAACTGACGCTCCGGCGCCAAAGAAAGCGCGGGCCGTCGCATATCAACGACGCGCTTCCACCACTTCCATCAGTTCAACCCGCGCTTCGAACGAATCACGCACACCGGACGGCGCATCCGGCAGGCCGCCCTCGCGCACGAGCAGCGTTTTGGGCTCGCGCTCAGTGGGTCGGAAAGCCGGTTTGTGCGACGAGATCTCCTCCTTGATCTGGTCGACCAGCCGGCCCATCGACTTACATGTTCCGGCGGTATTCGCCGCCGACTTCGTAGAGGGCGTGGCTGATCTGGCCGAGGCTGTGGGTCTTTACCGCCTGCATCAACGCGGCGAAGACGTTCTGGCGGTCGCGGGCGGTTTTTTGGAGGTAGGCGAGGCCTGGGGTGGGTTCGTCGGGAGGGGCTGAAGCCCCACCTACAGGAGCGGGGGCGGCTGGGGTTAGGGCGTTGCGGAGCTGCTGGAAGTTGGCGACGTTGTCGATCTGCTGGCCTTTCTCTTCCGGGGTCGAGCGGATCAGTTCGATCTCGGTGGTCACTTCGCCGGCGTGCTCCTTCGGCAGGAAGGTGTTGACGCCGACCAGCGGCAGGCTGCCGTCGTGCTTCTTGTGTTCGTAGTACATCGACTCTTCCTGGATCTTGCCACGCTGGTACATGGTGTCCATGGCACCGAGCACGCCGCCACGCTCGCTGATGGCCTCGAACTCCTTGTAGACGGCTTCCTCGACGATGTCGGTGAGCTTGTCGACGATGAAGCTGCCCTGCCAGGGGTTCTCGTTGAAGTTCAGCCCCAGCTCCTTGTTGATGATCATCTGGATGGCGACGGCGCGGCGCACAGACTCTTCGGTCGGCGTGGTGATGGCCTCGTCGTAGGCGTTGGTGTGCAGGGAGTTGCAGTTGTCGAACAGCGCGTACATCGCCTGCAGGGTGGTGCGGATGTCGTTGAACTGGATCTCCTGCGCGTGCAGGGACCGGCCGCTGGTCTGGATGTGGTACTTCATCATCTGGCTGCGGCTGGACGCGCCGTAGCGCTCGCGCATGGCGCGGGCCCAGATGCGGCGGGCGACGCGGCCGATGACGGTGTACTCGGGGTCCATGCCGTTGCTGAAGAAGAACGACAGGTTGGGCGCGAAGTCGTCGATCTTCATGCCGCGCGCGAGGTAGTACTCGACGATGGTGAAGCCGTTGCTCAGCGTGAAGGCGAGCTGGCTGATCGGGTTCGCCCCGGCCTCGGCGATGTGGTAACCGGAGATCGACACCGAGTAGAAGTTGCGCACGCCGTTGTCGACGAAGTACTGCTGGATGTCGCCCATCATCCGCAGCGCGAACTCGGTGCTGAAGATGCAGGTGTTCTGGGCCTGGTCCTCCTTGAGGATGTCGGCCTGCACGGTGCCGCGCACGGTCTTGAGGGTGTAGGTCCTGATGCGCTCGTAGGTGTCCGCGTCGACCACCTGGTCGCCGGTGACGCCTAGCAGGCCGAGGCCGAGGCCGCCGTTGGTTTCCGGCAGCTCGCCGCTGTACTCGGGGCGGCGTTTGCCTTCGAACAGTGCGTCGATTTTGGCCTTCGCGTCGTTCCAGCGCGCGTCGTCCTCGCGCAGGTATTTCTCGATCTGCTGGTCGATGGCGCAGTTCATGAACATCGCCAGGATCATCGGCGCGGGGCCGTTGATGGTCATCGACACGCTGGTGGTCGGCGCGCACAGGTCGAAGCCGGAGTACAGCTTCTTCATGTCGTCCAACGAGGCGATGTTGACGCCGGAGTTGCCGATCTTGCCGAAGATGTCGGGGCGCGGGGCGGGGTCCTCGCCGTACAGGGTGACCGAGTCGAACGCGGTGGACAGGCGCGCGGCCGGCTGGCCGACCGACAGGTAATGGAAGCGGCGGTTGGTGCGCTCCGGCGTGCCCTCGCCGGCGAACATGCGGATCGGGTCCTCGCCGGTGCGGCGGTACGGGTAGACGCCGCCGGTGTAGGGGTAATGGCCGGGCAGGTTTTCCTTCTGCAGGAAGGTCAGCAGCTCGCCCCAGGACTTGTAGGTGGGGGCGGCGATCTTGGGGATCAGCTGGTGGCTGAGCGACTCGCGGTAGTTCTCGACCCGGATCTTCTTGCCACGGACTTCGTACTCGGTGATCTCGTCGGTGATCGATTTGAGCCGCTCGGGCCAGTGGCGCAGTAGTTTGCGGGAGTCGGCCGAGAGCGAGTGGATAGCGTCGTTGTAGCGCTGGCGCAGGGTGAGCAGGGTGCGGTCCGCCGTTCCGTCATTCGCGCCCGCATCGTCTGCCCCGCCCTTCCCGTCATCGTCGTCGTGGCGGGTTGAAACCCGCCCTACGAGGTCGTCGGCTTGGTAGAGGTCGAGTTGCTTGGGGAGCGCGGGGTCCTCGAGGTCGTGCAGGCTTTGCCAATAGCTCTGGGCGCGGTCGGCGGTCTCGGACTGGGTGTCGATGGTGCTGTTGATCGCCCGGCCCTGCTCGGCGATTTCGGCCAGGTAACGGATGCGTGCGCCGGGGATCAGGACGGTGGCGCGCGGCTCTTTCAGCGTGGTGTCGAGCTCGGGGAGGAAGTCGCAATGGGCTGGCGCGGCGTGGCCGGCGTCCTCGCCCAGGTGCAGCTTCTCTCGCATCAGGCGGCACAGGTTGGCGAACATCCAGCTGATGCCGGGGTCGTTGAACTGGCTGGCAATGGTCGGGTAAACCGGGACGTCCTCGTCCTTGGTCTGGAAGGCGACGCGGTTGCGCTTCCACTGCTTGCGGATGTCGCGCAAGGCATCTTCGGCGCCGCGCTTGTCGTACTTGTTCAGCACCACCAGTTCGGCGAAGTCGAGCATGTCGATCTTCTCCAGTTGGCTGGCGGCACCGAAGTCGCTGGTCATGACGTACATCGGGAAGTCGACCAGGTCGACGATCTCCGAGTCGCTCTGGCCGATGCCGGCGGTCTCCACGATCACCAGGTCGTAGCCGAGCCCCTTCAGGAAGCCGATGCTGTCCTTGAGCACGATGTTGGTCGCCGCGTGCTGGCGGCGGGTCGCCATCGAGCGCATATAGACGCGCTTGGAGCGCAGCGAGTTCATGCGGATGCGGTCGCCCAGCAGCGCGCCACCGGTGCGGCGACGGGTCGGGTCGACGGAGATCACCGCCAGGCGCATGTCGGGGAAGTGCGCGAGGAAGCGGTTCAGCAGTTCGTCGGTGACCGAGGACTTGCCCGCGCCGCCGGTGCCGGTGATGCCGATGACCGGGGTTCGGCTGCCGGCTAGTTGCCATTGTTTGCGGAGGTGGTTTAGCTCGGTCTCGTCGAACTCGCCTTCTTCGATGGCGCTTAGCATTCTGCCGATTGCGATTTCGTCGGTGATGGAGGGGGCGGTGGCGTCGGTGGGGTGGGGGTGGGGGGTGGCGTCTTGGCGGGTTGAAACCCGCCCTACGGGGTCGGTTGAGGCCGGCCGTGCGGGGTCGGTTGGGGTTCGCGGTGCGGGGTCGGTTGAGGCGTGGCGTACTGCGTCGCGGGCGTCGTGGGTGCGGCGGACTACGTCTTCGATCATCTCCACCAGACCCATCTTCATGCCGTCGTTGGGGTGGTAGATGCGCTCCACGCCGTAGGCCTGCAGCTCGCGGATCTCCTCCGGGGTGATGGTGCCGCCACCGCCGGCGAAGATCTTGATATGGCCGGCGCCGCGCTCCTTGAGCATGTCGACCATGTATTTCAGGTACTCGACGTGCCCGCCCTGGTAGGACGACAGCGCGATGGCGTCGGCGTCCTCCTGCAACGCGGCGCGGACGACGTCCTCCACCGAGCGGTTATGGCCCAGATGGACAACCTCCGCGCCCTGGGACTGGATCAGCCGGCGCATGATGTTGATCGCCGCGTCGTGGCCATCGAACAGGCTGGCGGCGGTAACGAACCGCAGCGGCGTGTTGTCGGGGCGGGCTTCGGGCAGGCTGGCGGCGGACGTACTCATGCACTTTCCATCGGAGAATCGTTGACCCCCGATTGTAGCGCCGGCGCGCCAATGAAGCCCGCCGCTGCTATCGGCCCCGTGCCGCTGCATTGCACGCGACAAACCGCCGATTCCATTAGACTGATGCGGCTGCGGCGGGTGTCTCGACGACCTCCCACGCCCCAGATTTCAGCATTTTCAACAACTTATCAACCAAAGCTGGGACGGTTGCGCTACGCAATACGGCTACCAGCGTGCGGAGTCCGCAATGATTTTCGAAACCCTCGATACCTTCGGCCACGAGCAGGTCGTGTTCTGCCACAACAAGGATGCAGGCCTGAAGGCCATTATCGCCATCCACGACACCACGCTGGGCCCCGCGCTGGGCGGCACCCGCATGTGGCCGTACAAGTCCGAGGCCGAAGCGCTGAACGACGTGCTGCGCCTGAGCCGCGGCATGACGTACAAGAACGCGGTCGCCGGGCTCAATCTGGGCGGCGGCAAGGCAGTCATCATCGGCAATCCGGCCACCGACAAGTCGGAGGTGCTGTTCCGCGCGTTCGGCCAGTTCGTCGAGTCGCTCGGCGGCCGTTACATCACCGCCGAGGACGTCGGTATCGATGTCAACGACATGGAGTTCGTGTTCCGCGAGACCGAGTACGTCACCGGCGTGCATCAGGTCCACGGTGGCTCGGGCGATCCGTCGCCGTTCACCGCCTACGGCACCCTGCAGGGCCTGATGGCATCGCTGAACAAGCGTTTTGGCGACGAGGAAGTGGGCAAGTACAGCTACGCCGTACAGGGCCTGGGTCACGTCGGCATGGAATACGTCAAGCTGCTCAAGGAGCGCGGCGCGAAGATCTTCGTGACCGACATCAACCAGGGCCTGGTCGACAAGGCCGTGTCCGAGTACGGCGCCGAAGCCGTGGGCCTGGACGAGATCTACGACGTGGCGGCCGATGTGTACGCGCCGTGCGCGCTGGGCGGCACCGTGAACGAGGAGACCGTGCCGCGTTTGAAGGCGAAGGTCATCTGCGGTTCGGCCAACAACCAGTTGGCCACCGATGCGATTGGCGATGACGTGCAGAAGCGCGGCATCCTGTACGCCCCGGATTACGCGGTCAATGCCGGCGGCGTGATGAACGTCTCGCTGGAGATCGACGGCTACAACCGTGAGCGCGCGATGCGCATGATGCGCACCATTTACCACAACCTCGGCCGGATCTTCGAGATCTCCGAGCGCGACGGCATCCCGACCTACAAGGCCGCCGACCGCCTGGCCGAGGAGCGCATCGCCGCCGTCGGCAAGCTGAAGTTGCCAATGGGTCGCGGAACCCCGCGCTTCAAGGGCCGCGTTCGCGGCAGCTGATTACCGGCTGTAGTACGCGACAAACACGACGGGGCCGAGTGCCCCGTCGTGCTTTCAAGACAAAACCTATGGAGCTCCAATGCGACCTTTTCCACTGGGCGACGAGATTGATGCACTGCGCGATGCCGTGCGCCGTTTTGCCGAGGTCGAGATCGCGCCGCGCGCGGCGAAGATCGACGAGGACAATGTATTCCCGCAGGACCTGTGGCCAAAACTGGGCGAGATGGGGTTACTGGGCCTGACCGTCGACCCGGAGTACGGCGGCAGCGGCATGGGTTACCTGGCGCACCTGGTCGCGATGGAAGAGATATCGCGCGCATCCGGTTCGGTCGGGTTGTCATACGGCGCCCATTCCAACCTGTGCGTGAACAACCTCTACGCCAACGGCAGCGACGAGCAGCGTGGCAAGTATCTGCCCAAGCTATGCACCGGCGAATGGAAGGGCGCACTGGCGATGAGCGAACCGGGCGCGGGCTCGGACGTGGTCGGCTCGATGTCGTGCCGCGCCGAACTGAAGGGCGACGTCTGGATTGCGAACGGCAACAAGATGTGGATCACCAACGGTCCCGAAGCCGACGTACTGGTGGTCTACATGCGCACCGCGGGCAAGGAAGCGGGCAGCAAGTGCATGACCGCCTTCATCGTCGAGAAGGGCATGCCGGGGTTCAGCACCGCCCAGAAGCTCGACAAGCTGGGGATGCGCGGGTCCAACACCTGCGAGCTGGTCTTCCGCGACTGCGAAATCCCGGCTGCCAACGTTCTGGGCGAGGTCAACCAGGGCGTCAAGGTCTTGATGAGCGGTCTGAATACCGAGCGGTTGGTATTGACCGGCGGACCGCTGGGACTGATGCAGGCGGCACTCGATATCGCCCTGCCCTATGTGCGCGAGCGCAAGCAGTTTGACGTCGCCATTGGTACCTTCGGAATCATGCAGGCCAAGATCGCCGACATGTACACCTCACTGCAATCCAGTCGCGCGTTTGCCTACCAGGTGGCACGCGACTACGACGCCGGGCACCGCAGCCGGGTGGATGCCGCCTCGTGCCTGCTGCATGCCAGCGAGGCCGCCGTGCAGGTCGGCTTGGAAGCCATCCAGACCCTTGGCGGCAATGGCTACATCAACGACTACCCCACCGGCCGCTTCCTGCGTGACGCGAAGTTGTACGCCATCGGTGCGGGCACCAACGAGATCCGGCGGATGCTGATCGGGCGCGAGTTGTTCAACGAGCAGCACTGACCAGCAAGCCATGCCACGCAGAAACAACAACGCCGCGGATGTCCGCGGCGTTGTTGTTTAAAGCGTCGACCGGGTCAGAACCCGACCGACCAGTTGGCAGACGCGCCGGTCCAGGTCCTGCCGAGCTCATGACGGGCATCCAGGTCGAAGCCGAGTTGGCCGAGCGGCAGGTCAGCGCGCACGCCGACACCGAATACGGCCGCTTCCCGAGCCAGCCCGGTGCCACTGATCGGCGCCCAGGCATCGATCCCGGTAAAGCGCGCATCAATCAGGTTGCCGGTCTGCGACAGCAGGCGCTGCCACTCCAGGCGGCTGCTCACCGTCATCAAGGATGATCCCACCCGCAACTGCTGTTGCACCCGGGCTCCAACCAGTGCGCGAGTCGCCTCGAGGCTGGACCCGGTGGTGCTCAGCCCAAAGCCCGCGGCCCCGTTCTCGCTGAAGCCACCGCGCTCCAGTTGCATGGTTTCGGTGCCGATATACGGGGTCAGCGTGCCGCCAGCGAAGTCAAAGCGATGCCCGGCCTGCAGGCCGAAGCTGGTGTAGCGGTTGTCGTAGTCAGCACCGACGCCGAAGCGATCCGCCCCCAGGGTGATTTCGCGCTGCATCCTCCGGTCCATTTGTCCAATGGCGAAGCGTCCGAGCACGTAGTTTCCGCCGGTGCTCCAAGCGGTGTAGAGCTGGCCTTCGAACTGACGGTTGTGCTCACGGTCCCGGCGCAGGTCGTGATTGGCGTAGCCATCGGTCTGGCCGAACGCGACGCCGACCGTCCAGTGAGGGCCAAGCCGCTGATCCTGACCGATCAGCCAGCCATTGGCATCGACCCGGGTATGCGAGTGGATCGAACGCTCGCCGCCAAGGCGGTCGGCCCAGGCGCCGTTGCCGGCACCGCGGCCCAGTGCATCCAGTCGCGATTCCAGCGCGTGGCGGCTGTCTTCCATCGCCATCATCGCGAACGAGGTATCCGCGCCGTGCATCTCGCCCGACAGGCTGGCCAGCGAACGCTCGGCGGCGGCGGCGGTTTGGGTGCGCTGGAGTGCCGCGGCACCGTGGATGAACCCACTCGCTTCGCTGGCGCCAACGGGGCCGCCGACCGGCAATGTTCCTGCTCCGTTGCCATCGATGATCTGGAAGGCAGTCTCGATCCGCAACGCCGATCCGACGGAAGCCGCAGTCAGGCCCATCGACTGTGCGACCGCGCTGACATCCAGTCGGTCAATGTCCAGCCAGGCGCTGTTGGTGTCGTAGCCCAGGGTGGCGTCCAGGAACACGCCGCTGGCGGCCGAGAGCACGTCGAACGTCCCGTTCACGCCTTGCGCGGCCTCAAGGAAGGTCTCGCGTGCGGAGTACACATAGCCGTCGGTGACCCCGGTGACCAGCACCTCGCCGTCGATGTCGGCGCGCCCCTGCACCTGCAACTGGGAACCGACCTCCAGCGCAAGCCTGCCGGTGGCGGTCTGGGCAAAGTCGCCGTCGATCACATGTACGGCCCCGGTCGGGTCGGCTCCATAGATCGCGGTCGCGCCTTCATTGCGCAGCGTCCCATGCACCCCGACTTCGTCCAGCAGCAACAGCCCGTCAGTCCGCACCGTGGCGTCGCCAGGCAAGGCGTGCAGCGTGGACAGCGTGCCTGCCTCCACGACGGTCTCGCCGGTGTAGCTGTTTTCACCGGTCAGGTCGAGGTGGCCGGTGCCGCTTTTGGTGATGCCGCCGGCGCCCGAAATCGGGTTGGACCAGACCGACATGCCGCCATCGAATGCGGCCGTGACCTGGCCCCAGTCCAGCTTGGCCGGCCCCTGCACTGCCTTGCCTGCATCCAGCAGGCCATGCCCGAACACCTCGTCCACGCCGGCAGCCCCAATGTCGGTCGCCGTGCCCAGCAAGGTCTGCCGCACCAGGTCGTTGTCGAAATAGGGGAATGCCTCCCACACCAGCGCCGCTGCACCCGATACCTGCGGCGCGGCGAAGGATGTCCCGCCGCCGACCCAATACGTCGGATTGCCCGCGGTGTCGTCCAGACCGGTGAATACCACGTCGCCCGGTGCCACCAGGCAGTAGTCCATCGCGATGCCACAGGCATTGGAATAGGAGGCCAGTTGCGTCGGCGAAAGCGTGTCCAGCGCGGCCACGGCGAGCCAGCCCTGCTCCAGGACCGCCGCGCCGGCGCCTTGGCTGGGCAACGAGGCGGTATCCGTCGGGTTGGCCCCGGATTCGTTGCCGGTGGCAAACACCACCAACCCGCCCCAGTCCACCACGAATGGCGTCATCGCATCGATGAAGGTCCTGGTCACATTATCGCCATCCCAGTACAGGCCGCCCCAGGAGTTGTTGGAGATCTGTACGCCGGCGCTCATCAGGTCTTCGTGGACAAACCCCAGCCAGGAGCCGTCGGTGACCCGGTTGCCCTGGCCGGACCCGTCGTCCTCGGGCGGGTCGTCAGCAATGATCCGGGCGGAGACAAACGTCGCTCCGGGGGCAATACCGCCGGGCCATTCGCCAAACGCGGTGCCACCAGCCAGTTGCGCCACGGTGGTGCCGTGACCCAGAACGTCGTCAGTGTCGAGATCGTTCTGATAAGCATCCAGGTACACAAACCCGGGATCGACCCGGCCGACCAGGGTCGGGTGGTCGCGGCGGATGCCACTGTCAAGCAGGCCGATGATCACGCCTTCGCCAGTGAAACCGGCATCGTGGGCCGCGACTGCGTTGGTCAATACCAGATGGGAATCGAAGTCGGGCTGCGGACCTGGCTCTGGCTCCGGATCCGGCGCGGTGGGAGGCGGCGTCGGCTGCGGGCGGATGTTGGACGAACCACCGCCACCGCCACACGCCGTCAACGCGAGCAGGCATGCGCCGCCCACCATTGCTTGCCAGCTTCCACTATCCTTTGACTTCATTCTGTCTCTTCCCCCGGCTGGTCCCGGTGTCGCCCGGGTGCGTCACAACGGCTGGTTCATAACGGCTGATCAACCCCACCCTTTCTAGCCGATCGCGACACAGGCCACAATGGCGGGCACTGCGCCCCCCGCAACGGCAGCTGCGACCCGCGGTTTGCCGCAATGCAGCATGCGGCGCCATAATCGGAGAGGTTCGGGCAGCTCAAGCCCCCATTTACCGGAGTCCCCCCATGAGCGACGTCGTCATCGTTGGTGCCAAGCGCACCGCCATCGGTTCCTTCCTCGGCCAGTTCACCGGCGTGCCGTCACCGGCGCTGGGCTCTGCCGCAATCACCGGCGCCCTCGAGCATGCCAGCCTCGCGGCCGACCAGGTCGACGAGGTCATCATGGGCTGCGTACTGCCCGCTGGGCTGGGCCAGGCGCCTGCACGGCAAGCCTCGCTGAATGCTGGCCTGCCCGCCTCCGCCGGCTGCACCACCATTAACAAGGTGTGTGGTTCGGGCATGAAAGCGATCATGTTTGGACACGACCTGATCAAGGCCGGCTCGGCGAAGGTCGTGGTTGCCGGCGGCATGGAGTCGATGACCAATGCCCCGCACCTGTTGAACGGTAGCCGCACGGGCGTGCGCTACGGCAGCGCCGAGTTCCTCGACCACATGGCCCACGATGGGCTGACCAACCCGTACGACGGCAAGGCAATGGGCGTGTTCGGCGACATGGCATGCGACAAGTACCAGTTCGATCGCGCCGCGCTGGACGCGTTCTCCACCGAGAGCGTGAACCGCGCCAAGGCTGCCCAGGCCGAGGGCAAGTTCAAGGACGAAATCGTCCCGGTCACCGTCAAGACCCGCAAGGGCGAGACCGTGGTCGACACCGACGAAGAGCCGGGCAAGATCGACGTCAGCAGGATCCCGGGCTTGCGTCCTGCCTTCGGCAAGGAAGGCGTGTTGACAGCGGCGTCATCGTCGAAAATTTCTGATGGTGCTGCCGCCACCGTGTTGATGTCGGCCGAGGACGCCAGCGCACGCGGCCTGAAGCCGCTGGCACGGATCGTCGCCCACGCGACCCATTCCCAGGCGCCGGAGTGGTTCACCACCGCGCCGGTTACGGCGATCGGCAACGTGCTGGAAAAGGCGGGCTGGAAGGTCGAGGACGTCGACCTGTTCGAGATCAACGAGGCGTTTTCCTGCGTCGCGATGGCGCCAATCAAGGACCTGGGGATCCCGCACGAGAAGGTCAACGTGCATGGCGGCGCGGTGGCGTTGGGACACCCGATCGGCGCCAGTGGCGCACGTCTGGTGGTGACGCTCATCAATGCACTTCGCTCGCGCGGAGGCACCCGAGGTGTCGCGTCGCTGTGCATCGGCGGCGGCGAGGCGACAGCGATCGCGATCGAACTGCTCTGACTCTTTTCCCCAACGGCACCCAAACGCCAACGTTTCGTTAACGAAAAATGCACTACGTGGCGCTTGACACGCGTCGCTCGGTTGTCATCATGTTAATGCGCGCACTAGCGCGTTGCCTAACCCTATTAACGACGAGGACTACACCATGACTTTCAACAAGGCGCTGCTCGCTATCGCCATGGGCTTTGCCCTGGCTGCCTGCTCCAACTCCCAGCAGGCTGACGACGCTGCGGCTGAAGCGGCTACTGCTTCGTCCGAGGCTTCCGAAGCTGCTGCCAACGCCGCCGCTACCGGCGACGCGATGGCTGCCGACGCTGCCCAGGCTGCTGCCGACACCGCCGCTTCGGCTGCCGATGCCGCCGCAACCTCGGCTGACGCCGCTGCCGCCGCTACCGACATGACCGGTGCTGACGACGCTGCCGATTCTGCCGAGAACGCTGCCGACGCTGCCGAGCAGGCCCAGGACGCTGCTGAAGAAGCCGCTGCCAGTGCCGATGCCGAGACCAACAACGACGGTCAGTAATCCGTCCTAGTTGTCAGCTGTACCGAAAGCCGCCGGGTAATCCCGGCGGCTTTTTTGATGGTCTTCACATTCCTTTACTGGCAAAACCTCAATAGTGCGCCCGCCGGCAGAACCGGCGACCACAACGCAGTTTCACTGCCGACAAACCCAGGAGTCCACCATGAACTACAAGATCACCGCCCTTCTTGCTGCCAGCGTCTTCGCTCTTGCGGCCTGCAACTCGCCCAGCGCCGACCAGCAGGCCGCCGAGGCCGCTGCCCAGGCCGAAGTCGCCGCCGAATCGGCCGCAGATGCCGCCGCTGCCGGGATTGATGCTGCCGCCACCAACACCGCTGCCGCCGTTGGCTCGGCAGCTGCCGCCGCCGATGCTGCAGCGGATCCGTTGCAGCAGGCGTACGAGGAAGGCAAGGCGAATGCCGCCGGTGCGATCGGCGACGCTGCCGACAATGTCTCCGCTGAAATGAAGGACGAGCAGGCGGAAGCCGAGGCCAAGGCCGACGCCGAAATCCAGGACTGATCGCCTCGATCATCCCGTCACTCCAAACCCGGGTCCGCGTCATGCGGGCCCGGGTTTTTTCATGGCGAAATTGCGGGACGGGTATCCTGTAGCCCCTGGACCATCACCGACAGAACGCCGCATGCCCGTACTCAGTTCCGCGCTTGATCCGCGCTCGCAGGATTTCAAGGACAACGTCGCCTACCACCGCGCGCTGGTTGATGAACTGGACAGCCGGTTGCTGCGCGCTGCACACGGCGGCGGCGACAAGGCGCGCGACCGGCACACCGCTCGCGGCAAGTTGCTGGTCAGGGACCGCATCACTGCCCTGCTCGACCCGGGCTCGCCGTTCCTGGAGATTGCCCCATTGGCGGCAGGCGGCATGTACGACGACGCGGCGCCAGCGGCCGGCATGGTTTGCGGCATCGGCCGGGTGCAGGGCTTGGAGGTGGTGGTGGTCGCCAACGATGCCACCGTCAAGGGTGGCACCTACTTCCCGATGACGGTCAAGAAACATCTGCGCGCACAGGAAGTCGCACGCGAGAACCATTTGCCGTGCATTTACCTGGTCGACTCCGGTGGCGCCTTCCTGCCCTTGCAGGACGAGGTGTTTCCGGACAAGGAGCACTTTGGTCGGATCTTCTACAACCAGGCCCGCATGAGCGCGGACAACATCCCCCAGATCGCGGTGGTCATGGGCAGTTGCACCGCCGGCGGCGCGTATGTGCCGGCGATGAGCGACGAATCGATCATCGTCAAGGAACAGGGCACCATTTTCCTCGGTGGCCCGCCGCTGGTGAAAGCCGCGACCGGTGAGATCGTCGATGCCGAAACCCTCGGTGGTGCCGACGTCCATACGTCGATCTCCGGCGTTGCCGATCACTTCGCCGAGGACGATCGCCACGCGCTGCAGATCGCCCGCGGTATCGTCGGCACGCTCAACCGCAAGAAGGTCGTGCCGGTCGCGGTGCAGCCCGTGCGCGAACCGCTGTTTGCCGCCGAGGAGCTGTACGGCATCGTGCCGAAGGACACCCGCCGTCCGTTCGATATCCGCGAGGTGATTGCCCGCGTCGTCGACGGCAGCGAGTTCCAGGAATTCAAGGCGCGCTACGGCAAGACCCTGGTCACCGGCTTCGCGCACCTGCACGGCTACCCGGTCGGCATCGTGGCCAATAACGGCATCCTGTTTGCCGAAAGCGCGCTCAAGGGCGCGCACTTCATCGAGCTGTGCAACCAGCGCGGGATCCCGCTGGTGTTCCTGCAGAACATCACCGGCTTCATGGTCGGCAAGAAGTACGAGCAGGCCGGTATCGCCAAGGATGGGGCGAAGATGGTCACTGCGGTGGCCTGCTCGCACGTGCCCAAGTTCACCGTGGTGATTGGCGGCAGTTTCGGCGCCGGCAACTACGCGATGTGCGGCCGCGCCTATGGTGGCCGGTTCCTGTGGATGTGGCCGAACGCGCGGATCAGCGTGATGGGCGGCGAACAGGCGGCCTCGGTGCTGGCGACGGTCAAGCGCGACGGCATCGAGGCGCGCGACGGGACCTGGACGGCCGATGAGGAAGAGGCGTTCAAGGTACCGCTGCGCGAGCAATACGAGTCGCAAGGCAGCCCGTACTACGCCAGCGCCCGGCTGTGGGACGACGGCATCATCGACCCGGCCGACACTCGCCGCGTGCTTGGACTGGGGTTGTCGGCCGCGTTCAATGCGCCGGCCCAGGGCGAGCCGGCCCCCCGCGGCACCCATTTTGGCGTATTCCGAATGTGATGGACTGCACCGATGAATACGGCTTTGCTGTCGGGAGGCTGAAGCAGATCCGCTTTTCAGGCCGGTTTCACATCAAGAGGGCGTGAAGTCGGTGCTAGATTCGGAAGTCCCTGATTCGATGGACCTTGCAACCGATGGCTATCTGGAAAGAACCCGCCTCCTCAAAATCACCGGCGCCTGCCCCGGCTGCCCCGCCGGCGCCTGTTCAATCGGTACCGACCCCGACACCGGAAGCCGCCCGGTTCGATGCCCCATCGACCCGTGAAGTGGCTGCACCAGGCCGCAACGAATCATCGATGAAGGAATCGTTGATTGCCGCCGACCTGACCATCGAGGGAAAAATCGAAGGTACCGGGCACGTGCGCATTGCCGGCAAGTTCAACGGCGATGTCAACGTCCAGGGCAACCTGACGATCGAGACCGGCGCCAAGCTGACCGGCGGCGTGCGCGCGCAGAAGGTCATCGTTGCCGGCGAGCTGGAAGGCAACATCGAATCGGCGCAACGGGTCGAGGTACTGGAGTCGGGTGCGTTGATCGGCGACGTCAAGGCCGGATCGCTGATTGTCGCCGCCGGGTCGCGGATGCGCGGCCAGGTCGAGTTCGGCTGGGGTGACAAGGGCTACGACAAGGCAGAGAACAAGTCCCAGAACAACTCGGGTGCCAAACCGGCCAACCAGTCCGGCACCAAGACGGGCCTCGAAAGCCTCGCATGAGCACACCGCGCCCGGGCACTGCGGGCGCGACCCGCACCTGCCCGCATTGCAAGACCACGATCCTGGAAAGCTCCAGCGTGTGTCCGCAATGCCGTGGACACCTGCGGTTTGATGCCGGCCCAGCCGCCGCAGCCGCGGTAACTGCCTTGAAGGTTGAAGGCACCATTCCGGCCCCCGCCGATGGTGCCTGCGAGTACTCGATGGTGCTGTCGATCCGCGACGGCCGCGGCAAGGAGATCAACCGCCAGGTGGTCGGCGTGGGTGCGCTGCACCCGGGCGACGAGCGGACCTTCAGCCTGGTAGTGGAAGCCACCGAGAGCACCGGAAAAAAAACCCGCCGCCCTCATTAGGGCGGCACGTACCTGTAGCGCATTCCGGTCAGCGCGCTTTCAAACTGGCGTGCTCAAGCTGGCGTGTTCAAGCTGGCGCGTGGCTTACCGCGCCAATGCCGCGCGACGATTGCCCCAGAACCCGATGATGATGATCGCCAGCGTCACCAGCTGCGCCAACACGCCTTGCAGGGTTGGATAGACCCCCAACAGTGCGATCCGCGGGAAGCTGACGACCGACACCGACAGCCAGCCGGCTTCCTGCAACGCGGCAACACCCTTGCCTGCCAGCACCACGGCCAGTACGGCAATCAGTATCGAGCTGATCGAGAAGAAGGTGGAAATGGGCAGCTTCCGGCTGTAACGCAGCATCGCCCAGGCGATACCCGCCAGTACCACCGCGCCGGCGGCACCACCGGCCAGGATGGCACTGCCATTACCCTGGCTCCACAGCGCGGCGTAGAACAGCACGGTCTCGAAGACTTCGCGGTACACCACCACGAATGACAGCAGGAACAGGAACCATGCCGAGCGCTTGGACAAGGCGTGGGAGAGCTTTTCGTTGATGTAGCGCTGCCATGCACCGGCCTGGCTCTTGCCGTGCATCCAGATGCCGACGAACAGCAGCACCGCCGCGGCAAACAGGGCCGCGAACCCTTCGGTCAGTTCACGGCTGGCACCGCTGATGCTGACCAGGTAGGTCGCCACCACCCACGTCAGCCCGCCCGCCAACAGCGCGGTAACCCAACCGGCATGCACGTACGGCATGACCTCGGTGCGGTTGGCCTTGCGCAGGAACGCAATCATGGCAATCAGCACCAGCAACGCCTCCAGCCCCTCTCGCAGCAGGATGGTGAAAGACCCCACGAAGGCCGTCATGTTGCTCGCCATCCCCGGGGCGAGCGCCGCCTCGGCCCTGACGAACAAGCCGTCGACGACCTCGACCTGCGCCTGTATGTCTTCCACGCTCGCCGAGCGGCCGATGCGCGAACGCAGCTCTGCCATGGCGGTTTCGATCTCCACCATCAACGCGCCATCACGCGCCGCCAGCAACGGTTCCACCGGCTCGAACCCGTCCAGGTAGGCGGACAGAGCCAGATCGCGCGCCTTGCGCTGATCGCCGGCCGCATAGGCCTGGGTGCTCTCGAGCAGGCGCGAGCGGGCCAGGGCCAACGATCCTTCCGGCTTGGCCTGCACCACCTCGGGATGACGACGCAGGTAAGCCGTCACCGCCTTGGCATCTTCCTCGCCAATGCTCTGGGCAAGGGCGGCCGGGGTCACCTGGGTCAAGGTTCCCAGATCCGGAAACTGCGCACGCAGCGACTCATCGCCGTTCCACAGGCGCTCGCCCGATGCCGCCAGCTCATCCGGATACGCGTACTGCCCGATATAGAACGATAGCGCCCAGCGGTCTTCCGATGGCAGGTGCGCGTAGCTCACCATGCCGGTGCCTTCAAGGCCCTGTTCGATCACCTGGTAGAGCGCGAACACACTGCGCTCGCGGGCGCGCGACTCATCGGTGAAATCGATCGCCGGCGGATCCAGCGCGATCCCTGCCGGGCCATCACCGGCACCGGTCGTGCCATGGCAACTGGCGCACTGCTGCTGGTAGAGATCCGCCGCCCCGGCCAGGTCGGGGGCGCCGGTCGGTGCCAACGGCATGGGATGGGCCGCCAGCAACTCGCCGGCAAGATTGCGCGCCAGCGAGGCGACCTGCTCGGGGGCGGTCTTCTGCGCAATGGCGAGCTGCAGGGCTTTGGCCGCGTCCATCAAACCGGCCTGGCCGTCGGTCGGCGGCAACGCTTCCAGGCGCTCGCCCACGGCCGCGGAAAACTCCGTCATCTCCGCGTATTCGGCTTCACTCACGACCTGCCCGTCCTGTACCGCGACCGGATAATCCACCGCGATGTAGTCGAGCAGGCGCCAAGCGGTCTGTGCGTCCTGGTTCACGGTATCGGCGGCGTACGCAGGCAGCGTGAAGGACAGCATCAGCGTGACGGCAAGCAGGCGCAGGGCAATAAGCATCGGATTCAACGCGGTAAAGGGACTGGCGGATTCTACTTCATAATGAGAATTGATCGCATCCCGAACGTCATGGCTGCTCACCGCGGCGCGACCGCTATCATTCCACTAGTCCCGCAACCGCCGAGTACCAATGACCAACCCGCTGCTGAACCTGCGCGAGGGCCCTGTCGCCCGTCTGCGCATGAACCGTCCCGAGATCCACAACGCATTCGACGCCATGCTGATCTCGGCGCTGACCGGCGCACTGGAGAACCTGGGCGAGGACGACAGCGTCCGAGTCGTGGTGCTGGAAGGCGAAGGCGCGTCGTTCTCGGCCGGGGCCGACCTCAACTGGATGCGCGGCATGGCCGCCGCCAGCGAGGACGAGAACCGCGACGACTCGCTCGCGCTGGCGAGGCTGATGCGCACCCTGGACGAGATACCAAAGCCGACCATCGCCAAGGTCCACGGCGCGGCTTTTGGCGGCGGCGTCGGGCTGGTCGCTTGCTGCGACATCGCCATCGGCGTGCCGGAGGCGAAGTTCGGGCTGACCGAGAGCAAGCTGGGCCTGCTGCCGGCGGTGATTTCGCCGTACGTGATCGACGCGATCGGTGCGCGCCAGGCGCGGCGCTGGTTTGCCACCGCCGAGATTTTCGACGGCCGGCAAGCCTGCGAGATGGGCTTGCTGCACGAAGTGGTCAACGCCACCGCCCTGGACACCGCGGTGCAACGGCAGATCGACTTGCTGTTGAAGGCCGGTCCGGTGGCCTCGGCGCAAGCCAAGGCCCTGGTACGCCAGGTCGCGTCCCACCACGATGGCGCGCGCCACGACGCCGACAACGCCAGCCTGATCGCCGGGCTGCGGGTATCGGCGGAGGGTCAGGAGGGGCTGTCGGCATTCCTCGACAAACGCAAGCCGGGCTGGTGCCAATGACCACTCGTGCGTCCGTCACCCTTCCCAGCAACCCCCTTGTCGCGAGCCCCCGCATGTTCACCAAGGTCCTGATTGCCAACCGCGGCGAGATCGCCTGCCGGGTCATCCGCACCTGCCGTGAGCTGGGCATCCGTACCGTCGCGGTGTATTCCACTGCGGACGCCGATGCCCAGCACGTGCGCCAGGCGGACGAGGCGTACTGCATCGGCGGGCCGACGCCTGCGGAGAGCTATCTGCGTGGCGAGGCGATCATCGAAGTCGCAACGCAGACCGGCGCGCAGGCGATCCACCCGGGGTACGGCTTCCTGTCGGAAAACGCCGATTTCGCCGAAGCCGTCGAAGCCGCCGGCATGGCGTTCATCGGGCCCAAGGCCGCCTCGATGCGCAAGATGGGCAGCAAGGCCGGCGCCAAGGACCTGATGCAGGCCGCCGGGGTCCCAGTGGTGCCGGGCTATACCGGCGAGGACCAGGCGCCTGCCCACCTGCAGGCCGAGGCGGACCGGATCGGTTACCCGCTGATGATCAAGGCCGCGCACGGCGGCGGCGGCAAGGGCATGCGGATCGTGCGCGAGTCGGCGGAGTTCCTATCCAATCTGGAATCCTGCCAGCGCGAGGCGAAGAACGCATTCGGCCGTGACCGGGTGCTGCTGGAGCGCTATGTCCAGCAACCGCGTCATATCGAGTTCCAGGTATTTGGCGACGACTTCGGCAATGCAATTCACCTCGGCGAGCGCGAATGCTCGGCCCAGCGGCGTTACCAGAAAGTGCTGGAGGAAGCGCCCTCGCCGTTCCTGACCCCGGCGCTGCGCGAACAGATGGGCGAGGCCGCGGTCATGGCGGCGCGGGCCATCGACTATGTCAATGCGGGCACGGTGGAGTTCATCGTCGGCCAGGATGCCGATGGCAAGCCGGCAGGCTTTTACTTCATGGAGATCAACACCCGCCTGCAGGTCGAGCATCCGGTGACCGAGCTGGTAACCGGGCTGGACCTGGTCGCGTGGCAATTGCAGGTCGCCGCCGGTGAACCGCTGCCGCTGGCGCAAGACCAGATCGAACGCCACGGCCATGCGGTCGAAGTACGCCTGTACGCGGAAGACCCGGAGGCCGGTTTCCTGCCCGGCTCCGGCAAACTGGAGCGTCTGCGGCTACCGGCACCCGGCCCGCACGTCCGGATCGATTCGGGCGTGATCGAAGGCGATACGGTAACGATCTTCTATGACCCGATGATCGCCAAGCTGATCGTCCATGACGTCGACCGTCCGCGCGCGCTGGCGCGGATGCGCGACGCGCTGGCGCAGTGCGAGATCAGTGGCCCCAAGTCCAACATTGCCTTTCTCGAGCGCCTGGTGCGGCACCCGACGGTCGTGGCCGGCACCATCGATACCGGGTACCTGGATCGCCACCTCGAGCAATTCATACCAGCCAACGACGAGATCGATACCGACTTGCTGCTGGCCGCCACGGTAACCAGCCTGCTGGGACAAGAACGAAACGCCCGCATGCTGGCCGAAAACTCCGGCGACCCGGGTTCACCGTGGGCCATCGCCGATGGCTGGCGCCTGGGTCACGGCAGCCTGCGCAGCCTCGCCTTCGAGTACCGGGAACAACGCATCGAGGTTCGCGCCAGCGGCAGCGATGGCAACTATCGCGTCGACACTGGCGGCGACACCCACCAGGTCACTGGCGCGCGGCTGGCAGGCGGGTCACTGAGCCTGCGCATCGCCGAGCGCGCGCGACGCTTCCAGGTGCTCGACCAGGACCGTCATGTCATCGTCCACGACGGCGACCAGCGGCTTCGCCTGCAGCCATTGGCGATGTATTGTCATCAGGAAAGCGGTCCGGGCACCGGCGCGGACAACGTCGTTGCCCCGATGCCGGGGCGCGTCGTGGTAGTGAGGGTCGCGGCTGGCGAGGTCGTCCAGGCCGACCAGGAGGTGATGGTGATCGAGGCGATGAAGATGGAGCTCAGCCTGAAGGCACCGCGCGACGGTACCGTTGCCGAGGTCCGCGCGCAGACCGGCGAATTTGTCGACGCCGATGCGATCCTCGTCACTCTGGACCCGGTGGAATGAAGCCCGCGGTCCGCATCGTCGAGGTCGGTCCGCGCGACGGGCTGCAGAACGAGAAGACGGTCGTCGCCACCGCCGACAAGATCGAGCTGATCGACCGGTTGTCAGCGACCGGCCTGCAAAGCATCGAGGCCACCAGTTTCGTCAGCCCCAAATGGGTACCGCAACTGGCCGACGCGGCCGAAGTCTATGCCGGTATTGCCCGCAAGCCGGGCGTGCACTATCCGGTACTGGTACCCAACGAGAAAGGGTACGAACGCGCACTCGCCGCCGGCGTCCGGGAGGTGGCGGTGTTCACTGCCGCCTCGGAAGCGTTCAACCAGAAAAACATCAACGCCTCGATCGCAGAATCGCTGATCCGTTTCGATCCAATCCTGCAGCGGGCCAGGGCCGATGGCATCAAGGTGCGCGGTTACGTGTCCACGGTGCTGGGCTGCCCCTACCAGGGCGATGTGCCATTGGCCGATGTTGTCCGGGTTGCACGTGAGTTACATGTTATGGGCTGTCATGAAATCTCCTTGGGGGACACCATTGGCGTAGGCACGCCGGGCAAGGCGCGTGCGATGCTCAAGGCGGTCGCCGGGGAGGTTCCGATGGACGCACTGGCCGTGCATTTCCACGACACCTACGGCCAGGCGCTGTCCAACATCCTGGCGTGCCTGGAAGAAGGTGTCGCGGTGGTCGACTCGGCGGTCTCCGGCGTGGGTGGTTGTCCCTACGCAAGGGGTGCCAGCGGCAACGTCGCCAGCGAGGACGTGGTCTACATGCTGCATGGCCTGGGCATCCATACCGGCATCAATCTCGATCTGCTGGCCGAAACCGGGCGCTGGTTGTCCACCCGCCTGGGACGGGAGACCGGCAGCAAAGTCGGCAAGGCACTGGCGGTGTAGATTGAAGCGCAAGCCACCCGCACGAAGTCCGTCCATACCGCTCGACCCGGTGGATGCATCGGCGGTGTTGGCGGCGTTGGACCAGGCCGGCCAGGACACCACCCTGCCCCCCGCGCTGGCTACCGTCCTGCAGCAGGCCCGGGCCGCACTGCAGCAGTCACTGGGCAACGAAGCGTCCGCGCAGCAGCGCTACCGGGCGTTGTTTGACGCCGTGCCAGACCCGATCAGCATCATTGCCTGGGACGGCACCGTGCTGGACCTCAACAAAGCCGGGGTCGCCGCTTACCAACGCCCCCGTGACGAGATTGTCGGCCAGCCAATCGAGCTGTTGAACCCCGACCTGCCGCCCGGCCACATGGGCCCGGTGCACGACGCGCTCTCGCGCGGCCAGACCTATGTGATTGAAGTCACCAACCGGCGCGCGGACGGCAGCCGGTTTCCGGTCGAAGTCCATTCGGCCAATTTCGAATACGACGGCCAGCGCTGCCTGGTTGCGGTCGCGCGCGATCTCAGCGCCCGCGTCGACGCCGAGGTCCGCTTCCGTGAACTGACCGAGATGGTCGACAAGGGCATCGTGGTCCGCCACGCCGACGGGCACATCATCTATGCCAACGCGGCCGCGGTCCGGCTGCTGGATGCCGAACAGAGCACAAGCATCGACGAGGTGCTCAGGGACGGTCGCTGGCTGATGGTGGACGAGAGTGGCAAGGCCTTGCCCGACTATGCCCTGCCATCGTCCCGCGCTTTGGCCAGCGGCAAGCCGGTTGGACCCGAAGTGATCGGCTTCTTCAACCAGCGACGACACGAGCTGATCTGGCTGTCGGTGATCGCGGTGCCACAGTTTGTCGCCGGTGCGGACAAGCCACACCAAGCGTTGTCCGTATTCCACGACGTCACTGCGCTCAAACGCGACAGTACGCTGTTCGAGCGCGCGCAGGCACTGGCCCACATCGGTGGCTGGCAGTGGGACACCGGACGCAACCACCTGTACCTGACCAACGAGGCACAACGCATCATCGGACGCGATCCGGCTCCAGACACGATGGAAGGCCTGCTGGATTGCCTGGTTGAATCCGACCACCGACGCTTGCGCCAAGCGCTCGACCAGACCATGGAAAGCCGGCGAGGCCTGCAACTTGAACTGCAAGGCAGGCGTAGCGATGGGCATCAGTTCTGGATTCGCGTGATCGGGGAGGCTCAGGTCGCCCCGCCCTTGAGTGCCACCCTGACCGGTACCGTGCAGGACATCACCGAGGACAAGCAGGATGAGGAAACCCTGCGCGTAGAAGCACGCACGGACCCGCTGACCGGCCTGTTGAACCGCGATGCACTGCGCATCGAGATTGAAGCGCGCCTGGGTGATTCATGCCAATCGGCGTTGGCGCTTTTGTACATCGACCTGGACCGGTTCAAGGTCGTGAACGATGTGCTCGGCCACGCGGCGGGTGACCGGCTGCTCTCGTCTGCCGCGCGGCGCATCCAGCGTGCGGTCGGCACCGAGGGACTGATCGCACGCTTTGGCGGCGACGAGTTCCTGGTGCTGTGCTCGCTTGAGGACGACCCTGTCCGTCCGGCACGATTGGCCGACCGCATCCTGGAGATATTTGCCGATGCGTTCCGCATGGACGGCGAGGAGTTTGCGATCACCGCCAGCATCGGCATCGCCCAGTCGCCGCAGGACGGCGACCACGCCCAGCAACTGATCAAGAATGCGGATGTGGCGATGTATGCCAGCAAGCGCCGCGGCCGCAACAGCTGGCAGGTATTCAGTCCCGAGCTGGCCGCCGAGCAACAACACCGCCAGCAACTGGAAACCCAGCTACGCCATGCCATCGGCAACGACGAGTTCCGCCTCGTCTACCAACCCCAGGTTGAGCTGGCCAGCGGCCGGCTGGTCGCGGTCGAAGCGTTGATTCGCTGGAACAACGAACTGCTGGGGGAAATCCAGCCGGATCATTTCATCAGCCACGCCGAAACCACCGGCGACATCATCGGAATCGGCAGTTGGGTCATTCGCCAGGCGTGCTGGCAACTGAGCCAATGGCGCAGCCGCGGGCTGGAGATCAATCGCGTCGCGGTCAACGTGTCCTATCGCCAGTTCCTGGGCAAGAACCTGGCAACGGCGGTGGCGGCCGTGCTGCTGGAATTCGGCCTGCCGGGCAGCGCACTGGAGCTGGAATTCACCGAACGGGTTTTGATCGAGGATGAGCCCGACACCCAGCGCGCCTTCGCAGCCTTGCGCGAGATGGGGGTGACGCTGACGATCGATGATTTCGGCGAAGGCTACAGCGCCCTCAACTACCTGCGCCGGCTGCCGATCCATGGTCTCAAGCTGAGCCAGGTGTTCGTCCAGGGCATCCCCGGGAACGCCTCCGACGTCGCCGTGTGCGAGGCGGTCATCGGCATTGCCCGCAGCCTCGGGCTGGAACTGGTGGCCGAAGGCGTGGAGACACCGGAGCAACGCGATTTCCTGATCAAGCTCGGGGTCGGCGTCGGGCAAGGGTTCCTGTTTGCCGAAGGCTTGTCCCCCGAGGCGCTGGAAGAGATGTACGCATCGGCGGCGGTGTCAGCGAAATAACTCGCGGCAACCATTCGCCGCCCCCGCGCCGCTGGCCTAGAATTACGGCTTTCTTATTCGGGGTTTCCCATGCAGCTCTCCACTACCCTCGCCATCATCACCGGCGGCGTCTCCGGCTTGGGCCTGGCGGTCGCGCAGCACCTGGTCCGGCACGGCGGCAAGGTCGCCCTGTTCGACGTCAACGAGGACAAAGGCACGGCGGCGGTGGCTGGGCTGGGCGAAGCCAATGCACGGTTCTTCAGCACCGACGTGTCCGACGAAGCCGCGGTGGTGGCCAGTGTCGCGGCGGCCCGGGAGTTCCTTGGCGGACTCAACGTCACGGTCAACTGCGCCGGCATCCTGGGTGCCGGCCGCGTGCTGGGCAAGGAAGGGCCGATGCCGCTGTCGCGCTTCCAGGCCACGGTGATGGTCAACCTGGTCGGCAGCTTCAACGTCGCCAAGGCCGCCGCCGACCTGATGCAGCACAACGAAGCCGGCACCGATGGCGAGCGCGGCGTGATCATCAACACGGCGTCTGTGGCCGCCTACGAGGGCCAGATCGGCCAGGCCGCCTACTCCGCATCCAAGGGTGGCGTGGTTGGCATGACCCTGCCGATGGCGCGCGAGCTGGCCCGCTTCGGCATCCGGGTGATGACCATCGCCCCGGGCGTGTTCTGGACCCCGATGGTCGACGGCATGCCCGAGTCGGTACAGCAATCGCTGGCAGCGACCATCCCGTTCCCCTCCCGGCTGGGCAAGCCGGAGGAATATGCCGACCTGGTCGCCTACATCCTCGGCAACACCTACCTCAACGGCGAGACCATCCGTCTCGATGGCGCAACGCGCCTGGCACCCAGGTAACTACGGAAGAACCCAATGAAAGCTGCAGACGTCAAGAAAGGAAACGTGGTCGAGTACAACAACACCATCTACCAGGTGCGCGACATCGAGCGCAGCTCGCCGCAAGGCCGAGGCGGCAACGTCAAGTTCCGTTTCACCATGTACTCGGTGCCGGGCGGCAACAAGTTCGATCTCAGCCTGGGCGGTGACGAGGACCTCAAGGAAGTCGAGTTGAGCCGTCGCCAGGTGACCTACTCCTACAAGGATGGCGATGCATTCGTGTTCCTCGACGACGAGGATTACAGCCCCTACATGCTGGACGCCGCGGTGGTCGGCGATGCGTCGGGCTATATCGTCGATGGTCTTTCGGGGTGTTATGTGCAGATCATCGATGAGCTGCCGGTCGGGCTGCAGTTGCCGGCCAGCGTTGCGATCGAGGTCATCGAGACACCGCCCGAACTCAAGGGAGGCACGGCGACCAAGCGACCCAAGCCCGCCAAGCTGTCAACCGGTCTTGAGATCATGGTTCCCGAGTACATCGGCACCGGCGAGCGGGTACTGGTGAGCACGACCAGTGGCGAGTTCGCCGGTCGCGCCGACTGACGATCTGACCCGCGCCCGGCCGTTGCGGTTACGGCAGCTCCAGCCCCGCATCGCGCTGGTTCAACATCCGCAACCGCCGGCCGAGCGCATCCACGTTGCCGCGGGTGCGCTCCAGGTTGGCGCGCAGGTCAGGATCCAGCAGCGCTTTGACTTCATCACGCAACTGCAGGTTGAGCTCGTCAAGACGTGCCTTGCGGCGCCCACTCTCCAGCGCCAGGCGTTGGATCTCGGCGGGCTGCGGCAAGCCATAGCCGTCGCTCGCGGCCAACAACCCGGCCGGCCGGCTGAGGAACCCGCTGTGCTGCAGGATCTGGCGAAGCCTTGCACCGGCATCGGCAGGCTCTCCACCTGGCGCCGCCTGGCCCGCAGGCAACTGTTCCTCCGCAGCGTTCGGCTGCCTGTTCGGTCCGTCGTCGCGTCCGGCCATCATCGCGCCCAGGTAGCGCCGTTTTAGATCCTCCTGGGCCAGCAATACCTGCCGACGCAATGCCGCTTGTTCCAGCAACAGCAACGCGGCACTGGCACGCATCCCGGCCTGATCGAACCAGGCGTGCCGCTCGCCGGGCGGCAATGCCAACCAGTCTTCTACCTCGCTTTGCGGCAGCCCCAGCTCTAGCCGGGCAACCACGAACATCACCTGGAAACGCTCGCGAAACGAGTCGAAGCGGTAACCCAGCCGGCGTGCCTCTTGCGGGTCGTCCAGTACCGAGGTATCGGCCAGGTCGCGCCGATCCAGCTTCGTCAGCAGGCCGGTTGGCGTGATCGCCGCCAACCCCGCCTGCGCCAGCTGCGGGATGCCGTCATGCAGCAGCTTGAATGTCTCCACCGCACAGTTGTTGCTGACGAAGTAATAGCGGCCGTCGTAACTCCAATGCAGTTTCGCGGCGCGGTCCAGCAGGCCCTCGATCTGGCTGCGATCCAGCGCCAGCGGGATGGATTGCAGCGCGCGCAGCTGGTCCTTGGTGTACTCCTCCACCACCTGCTCCAGCGGCAGCACGAACAGCCGCGATGGATAGGAGCCGGTCAGTCCGCGCCAACTGGACAGTTGCACGTCATTGACGAAGGCGCGGAACGAGAGCACCAGGTGATGCTGCATGTCCAGCCGGCAGTCCGGCCCAAGCGGTCGCCCGGGCGCACAGACCACCAGCCGCAACATGCTGTGGCCCCAGCGACTCATCAACTGCTCGTTGCCCTCGGCCAGCAGGTATTCGATCGCGTAGACGCGTTCCGGGTCGAGCACGTTCAGGACCTGCGGACTACCGGAGGCGTCATCAGCTGCCGCGTTACCCGCGTTCAGATAGACAAACCCCTGCGGGCACTCCGGGTGCGGCGGCGCCCAGCCGAAATGATCCCGGAAGAACCGGTGCAACCCCGGCCGGCGACAGGCATAGGACGGGTCGAGCAGGAAGTACTCCAGGTTGACCGCGACGAACTCGCGTGGGCTGGTGAGTTCGTACGGGTCCGGGCTGCGATCGACGAACCGGTTCTCCGACTGTCGCGCACCGAACCATCTGGCCTTGACCTGCCAACCTGCCAGGTCCAGCAAGCGAGGGTCATCGGACAGCCCGTGGACGCGGTCATGGAAGTGGGCAAGTTCGTGCAATACCGTGGCGATCAGTTCATCGCGCTGGCTGCGGTCGGTGCGAGTGGCATCGCGGCGGCTCGCGCGCCCCGCAGCCGTACCGTCGGTCAATCCATCCAGCAGCCGGCGGTTGAGTAGCAGTTCGCGATGTTCCGCCCGGCCCCAGGCGTCATGAGGCAGCACCTCGCTCCAGCGAACCACGACCTGTTGGTCCAGCGAGTCCGTGAAGCCTGGAGGCAACCGCACGAGGGCCTGGTCCAGCAGTTCCTGACTGGCATCGACCTGCGCCGGCCCCAGCCCGCTGGTTTCCAGTTGCAGGCGTAGCGCGGCGTGCGCGGGCGCCCATCCCGATAGCAACAACAGTGCGGCGCAGCAAAAACGCGACCGGGCCGCGCGCCAATCCTTCATGTATCGGAACCCGCGACCACTGGGTTCACAACGCGAGGATGGCCCGTGCCAGTTCAAGATCGCTGGCGTCACGCGCCTGCTGCAACTGCCCGCGCAACAACACGAACGCCGCTTCCAGGTGCACGCCACGGATATCGCCATCGGTGGCCACGAAGCTTGCGGCATCATCACGCGCAGCGATGACGATCTTGTCGTCACCGGCCGAGCTACTGGTCGCGGACGTGCCACCAATGGCGCCGCTTATCGCTTCGGAGAGCGTGTAGAAGCTGGACGCCGAAGCGATCGAAGAGGCGCTGGCAAGCAGCAGGACACAAAGCAGACGAGTGTGAATGGTCATCGATTGGGTTCCATTGGGGGTGAGCAAGAGAATGGCGGTTGCAGATTACCCGTCTGGGGCACGATCGGTCGTGTCGACCGGCAACGCAGGTGTTGTAAACGTTCAGCTAGTCCTTTTACATCGCTTGGACGGTCAAGGGTCGAACAACTTGCCCGGATTCATGAGGCCTGCCGGATCCAGCACGCGTTTTATGCCACGCATCACTTCGATTTCCGCCGCCGACCGGGTGCTGTCCAGCCAGGGCTTCTTGACCAGGCCAATGCCATGCTCGGCAGAAATGCTGCCGCCGTGGCGCTGCAGGCACGCCGCCAGTAGGTCGGTCACCCGCGTGCACTGGGCCACGAAATCATCAATCGCCATGTCATCAGGCGCCAGTACGTTGATATGCAGATTGCCATCACCGATATGGCCGAACCAGACCACCTCGAAATCCGGGTATTCGCGCGCCAGCAGTGCCTGGGTTTCGGCCAGGAACGGCTGCATCGCGGAGAGCCTCACCGAGACGTCGTTCTTGTATGGCCGGTGGCGCGCCAGGCTCTCGGTAATGCCTTCGCGCAGTCGCCACAACCGGGCGGCCTGGGCATCACTCTGGCTGATCGCGCCATCGCTGACCCACCCGGCGTCCAGGCAGTACTCGAATGCTCCCAGCGCGGCCGCCTGTCGGGCTTCGTCACCGACGGCGAATTCGGCCAACACGTAGTACGGATACGACTCATCAAACGGGGCTTGCGCGCCAGCTTCAACGACATGCTGCATTGCCACGTCGGTGAAAAACTCGAACGCTTCCAATGGCAGCCGCTCGCGGAAGGCCGCAAACACCTGCATCAATTTCCCGAATGATGGCAGCGCCAGCAACATGACGCTTGACGGCGGCGGCAGGTCGGTCAGTCGCAAGGTCGCTTCGACCACGATACCCAGGGTGCCCTCCGAGCCGATAAACAGGTGGCGCAGGTCGTAGCCACTGGAATTTTTGACCAGCCCGCGGTTGAGCTCCAGCAATTCGCCACGACCGGTTACCACCTTCAACCCGGCGATCCATTCGCGGGTGTTGCCATGGCGGACCACCCGGATACCGCCGGCGTTGGTGGCGATGTTGCCGCCGATGGAACACGAACCACGTGCCGCGAAATCGACCGGGTAGAGCAGGCCCTGCTCGCGCGCCGCCTCGTGCACTGCTTCCAGCGCGATGCCCGGCTGCACGGTCAAGGTGCGGTCGATGGGGTCGAACTCCAGCACCTTGTTCATCCGTTCCAGGCTGACTACCAGCTCGCCATTGGCCGCGACTGCGCCACCCGACAGACCGGTGCGTCCGCCCGACGGCACGATTCCCACGCTGTGCTGATTGGCCCAACGCACGACCGCTTGAACCTGCTCGATGCTCGTGGGCAAGACGATTGCCAGCGGCGACGGCGTCCACCGCCGGGTCCAGTCGCGACCGTAGTACTCCAGGTCGTGCGGATCGGTCTTGATCTGCAAACCGGAAATGGTTGCCAGCAAGCTGTTCAGGCGTGGGTGGTTCATTAATGGTCGCGGCAGCCGATGGGACTTCAGCCTGCCAGCAGCACCAGCCGCACGTCCAGTGGTGCGACGCAGCAAGACGCCCGGATTTCTGCGATATTCGGTTCTCTGCCCAACGATCCCGGCCCGTGACCCAGACGACCTCGTATCCGAAGAACGACATCCGCGTATTGCTGCTGGAAGGCGTCAGCCAGAATGCCGTGGAGAAGTTCCGGGCGGCCGGCTACAAGCAGATACAAGTCCATGACAAGGCGCTGCCCGACGACGAGCTCAAGCGCCAGATCGCCCAGGCGCACATCATCGGCATCCGCTCGCGCACCCAGTTGACGGCCGAGGTACTGGGCCAGGCGCGACGACTGATGGCGATCGGCTGCTTCTGCATCGGTACCAGCCAGGTCGATCTGGATGCGGCCGAAAAGCTCGGCATCCCGGTGTTCAACGCGCCCTACTCCAACACCCGCAGCGTGGCCGAGCTGGTCATTGCCGAGGCGATCATGCTGATGCGCGGGATCGCTCAGAAGAGCGCGAGCTGTCATCGCGGTGGTTGGTCGAAGTCGGCCACCGGCAGCCACGAGATCCGCGGCAAGACCATCGGCATCGTCGGCTATGGCCACATTGGCACCCAGGTCGGCGTGATCGCCGAGGCACTGGGAATGCAGGTGCTGTTCCACGATATCGAACCCAAGTTGACGCTGGGCAACGCACGCGAGGCCGCCAGCCTGGAGGATTTGCTGGCGCGCAGCGAGGTGGTGACGCTGCATGTGCCGGAGACTCCGGCCACCCGTGATCTCATCGGTGCGCAGCAGATCGCCCGGATGCGCCCGGGCGCCCACCTGATCAACGCTTCCCGGGGCAAGGTGGTCGATATCGATGCGCTTGCCGATGCCCTGAAATCCGGCCACATCGGCGGCGCGGCAGTGGACGTATTCCCGGTGGAGCCGAGCAGCAACAACGATATTTTCAGCTCGCCCCTGGTCGGCATCGACAACGCGATCCTCACCCCGCACATCGGCGGCAGCACGCTGGAGGCGCAGGACAATATCGGGTTGGAGGTCGCCTCCAAGCTGATCCGCTACAGCGACAACGGGTCAACCTTGTCGGCGGTCAACTTCCCCGAGGTCACCCTGCCCGAGCACACCGGAAGCCTGCGTTTGCTGCATATCCACCGCAACGTGCCGGGCGTGATGTCGCAGGTCAACGAGATCTTCTCCCGGCGTGGCGTCAACATCGACGGCCAGTTCCTGCGCACCGACGCGGACGTGGGTTACGTGGTGATCGACATCAGCGCCAGCGAAGCGCAGGCGGCAGAACTGAAGACGCTGCTGTCGGCGATTACCGGCACCCTGCGCACGCGTGTGCTGTACTGATCGTTCCGGTGCCGCGGCCCTTGCCGCGGGCGCTCACCGGCGCTGCAGCCACTTGCATGCCATGCGCCTCATCGACGGATCAGTCGATGCTTCGCCGGCAATGCCGGCGATATCGCGCCATTGCAGGTCGAGCGACTCGGCGCTGATGACGTAGTCCTCATCTGCGCCGGCATGGACGATGTATCGCGCGTCGTAATGCCAATGCCCGGGCACGCCCTGGCGCTCGCCGATCCAATGACGGTCCAGGTCGAACAACGCCGGTTCGACCCGCAGCCCGGTCAGGCCAGACTCCTCCTCGGCCTCGCGCAGAGCGACCTGCGACAGGTCACGATCGCCATCGGCGTGGCCTCCCAGCTGCAGCCAGCGACCCAACTTGCGATGGTGGGTCAGCAACACCCGTGTGCCGGTGCGGTCCACCAGCCAGCTCGAGCCGGTGAAGTGGCCCGCCAGCCGGTCGCGCACGAAGGGATCCTCCGCGTCGTCCAGCAGTTGCTGGAACTGTCCGACCAACTCGGTTTCGTCGGGGCAACGTTGGCGGTAATGGTCCAGTTCAAGCCGAAGCGCGTCGATGACCGGGTCGGCAGATGGATGTATTTGGGGGCTTGCGTGCATACGCTGGGGTACGTCGTGAGAATGGTTGCAAGGGGATGTTATCGGTTGCGTTGAGCGCCGCAACCCCTGCTTGCCGCACGTTTCTCCGCTGGGGTAAGGTGGCCCGCCACACCTTCGCACGTACGTTGGTGCAGCACACACGGCAGTCATCACGGTTGTCGACAACCAGTTGGGGATCCGGATGCTCAAGAACCTGTTAGTCACCAAACCGATTGCACCGGCAGGACACGTCGATGCAGGCGAGCCGTTCGAGGGCAGCCTTGAGGGCGAGGTTTCGCTTCGACGCACGCTGACCCGCAGCCAATTGGTCCTGCTCGGTGTCGGAGCCGTGATTGGTGCCGGGATTTTCGTGTTGACCGGCCAGGCCGCGGCCGAGTACGCCGGACCTGCGGTGATGCTCAGCTTCATCTTCGCCGGTATCGCCTGCGCATTCGCCGGCCTGTGCTACGCCGAGTTCGCGGCGATGTTGCCGGTTTCCGGCAGCGCCTACTCCTACTCCTATGCCACCCTGGGCGAGGCGGTTGCCTGGTTCATCGGCTGGTGCCTGATACTGGAATACCTGTTTGCCGCGTCCACCGTGGCGGTGGGTTGGTCCGGCTACCTCAACGCGTTCCTGAGCAACTTCGACCTGGCCCTGCCGGCGGCGTTGGCGAGCGCGCCATACACCTTCGATACCGCCACCAATCAGTTCCTCGGCACCGGCGCCCTGGTCAACCTGCCCGCGGTGCTGATCATCGCCGCCGTCAGCGGCATCGGCTATGTCGGCATTACCCAGTCGGCGTTCGTCAACTCGGCCATCGTTGCGATCAAGGTCACCGTGATCCTGTTGTTCATCGCCTTCGGCATCCAGTACGTCGACCCGGCAAACTGGCAGCCGTTCATCCCGGAAAACCAGGGTGGCGACACCTATGGCATGCAAGGGGTGATCCGCGCGTCGGCGGTGGTGTTCTTCGCCTATATCGGCTTCGACGCGGTGTCCACGGCGGCAGGCGAGGCCAAAAACCCGCAGCGCGACATGCCGGTCGGTATTCTCGGCTCGCTGGCGGTGTGTACCGTGCTCTATATCGCGATGGCGGCGGTATTGACCGGCATGGTGGACTTCCGCCTGCTGAACACGCCAGAGCCGGTATCCACCGCACTGGACACCTTCCCGACCCTGGGCTGGTTGCAGACGTTGGTGGAGCTTGCCGCCATCGCCGGGCTGTCATCGGTGATCCTGGTGATGCTTATGGCGCAGCCACGGATCTTCTACTCGATGTCACGCGACGGCCTGATTCCAAAGGTGTTCGGCAAGGTCCATCCGAAGTACCGCACGCCCTATATCGGCACGGTCATCGTCGGCGTGGTTGCCGCGATCCTCGCCGGCCTGCTGCCGGTTGGCTTCCTGGGTGACATCGTGTCAATGGGCACCTTGCTGGCGTTCGCCACCGTCAGCGCCGGCGTGCTGATCCTGCGTTTCACCCAGCCCGACTTGCCACGCCCGTTCCGGGTACCGATGGCGATCGTGATCTGCCCGCTGGGCGTCGCATCGTGCCTGTACCTGTTCTGGCAGCCGTTCAAGTCGCACTGGCCGTTGCTGCTAGGCTGGATCGCGGTCGGCGCGCTGATCTACGGGCTCTATGGCTACCGCCACAGCAAGCTGCACAGCCGGTAGCCTGCCCCAATGAGCGTCCGCAAGATAGGCCCGGTACTGGCCACCTTCCTGGTGGCCAACAACATGATCGGCTCCGGGTTCTTCCTGTTGCCGGCCACCCTCGCCCGCTCCGGTGCGGTTACCGCGATCAGCTGGCTGTTCGCAACCGCGCTGGCGCTGATATTGGGTGGCGCGTTCGCCCGACTGGCCCGCGACTACCCGAATCTGGAATCTTCCGACGATTACGTGCGGCCGGCCCTGGGCCGCGACGTCAGCTTCCTGGCGACGACGCTCTACTGGGCTTCATCATGGATCGGCAACAACGCGATTGCCGTGGCCGCGTTTGGCTACCTGGTCACCTTGCTGCCGTTTGATGGCAGCAACCCGCAGGTGCAGGTCGCCGGCCAGGTCGGCCTGATCTGGCTGATGTTTGCGCTCAACCTGCTGGGTCCACGACCGGTGGCGAAGTTCCAGTCGTTCTGCGTGGTGTTCGGGCTGGCGCCGGTGGCCATGGTGTTGATGTTCGGTTGGGGCAGCTTCGACCGCGGTATCTACGACGCCGGCTGGAACGTCACTGGCGAGTCCGACGGCTCGGTGATCTTCAGCTCGCTGGCGCCGATCTTCTGGGCTTTCGTCGGGCTGGAAACTGGCGCCATGGTCGCCGGCGTGGTCCGCAATCCGGACCGGAACGTACCCATCGCCACCCTGGCGGGCATCACCATCGCCGGCGTGATCTACCTGATTTCGTCCGTGCTGGTGATGGGCATCATTCCGGCCGCTGACCTGGCCGCATCCAGCGCTCCGTTCGCGCTGGTTGCCGCCGAAATATTCGGTCCCTGGGCGGCCATTGCGATCGCTGCCGCTGCCGCGTTGAAAGCCACCGGCACCCTGGGTGGCTGGATGATGGTGACCGGTGAATCGGGTGCCCGCGCCGCCGAGCGCGGGTTCCTGCCCGGTATCTTCGCCCGCATGAACCGCCGCGGTGCGGCAGCATGGGGTCTGGTGATCGTGTGCCTGTCGATGACTGCCATCGCGTTCTTCACCCTGTCGCCCACCGTGTCCGGCCAGTTCGAGATCATCATTGGCACCGTGGTGTCGCTGGTGGTCATCGCCTACGCCGCCGCCGGCTTGAGCCTGGTGGTGGGCACCAGGACGCGTCGTCCCAGTAGCAGCGACCGCCTGCTGGGCGTGGGCGCCCTGATCGCGTGCGGGTTGTTGTTGTGGTCGTCGGACCCGGACATGCTTCTCGGGGCGGCGATAGTGGCCCTGATTGCCTGGATTGCGTACCGGGTGTTCGGACGCAAGGCGCTTCCCGCCGCTTGACGATGGACCCCGATGGCAACGACGACGGCGCGGGCAACCGCGCCGTCGTCGTTTTTGGGGTGTGAAACGGACAACGTCCAGATGCGCCCCGGATTGCTAGAATCGAGGCATGAACATTGCCCTGCCCTACGACCCGCAACAGCTGAAGCATTGCACCGGCGAGATCATCGTCAACGTGCGCGAACTGGCGGCGGCCGGTTGGACCCCCGCGACCAGCAGCAATTTCTCGCGTCGTCTGGACGCCCGGCACATCGCAATTACCACCTCGGGCGGCGACAAGGGCCGGCTGACAGAGGCTCAAATCATGGTTGTCGACCTGGAGGGTCGGCCGGTCGCCACCGACCAGCGCCCGTCGGCCGAGACCCTGCTTCACACCCGGCTTTACCAGCGCTCCGCGCAGATCGGTTGCGTCCTGCACACCCATTCGCAGAACCAGACCGTCGCCTCTCGACTGTATGCCGGCGCCGGCCACGTGCACCTGGAAGGCTACGAGATGCTCAAGGCGTTCACGGGCAACACCACCCACGACACCATGCTGGACTTGCCGGTGCTACCCAACAGCCAGGACATGCACACCCTCGCCGCCCAGGTCGATGCACTGCTCGACAACCGTGAGATGTGGGGCTATCTGATCGACGGCCACGGCCTGTATGCCTGGGGGGCCGACATGGCCGAAGCGCGACGCCACCTGGAGGCGTTCGATTTCCTGCTGGGGTGCGAACTGGAGCTGAGGAAACTGCAACGATGAGCCGACTGCGGATATTCGACCACAACCAACCGGCCACGGCGTTGCTGGCCACCAGCGACCAGGCCGCGATCACCCGTGAGTTGGCGACCATTGGCGTCGCTTTCGAGCAGTGGGAAGCCAGCCATCCGGTCAAGCCCGGCGACCCGCCGGAAAAGATCATGCTGGCCTATCGCGCCGACATCGACCGGCTGGTCGCGCAACACGGCTTCAAGAGCGTGGACGTGGCCAGCGTGGGTGCGGACAACCCCAAGCGCGAGGAGATCCGGAAAACCTTCCTGGATGAGCATTTCCACAAGGAGGACGAGGTCCGTTTCTTCGTCGCCGGCTCGGGACTGTTCACCCTGCACGTGGGCGAGAAGGTCTATGAGGTCTTGTGCGAACGGGGTGACTTGATCTCGGTGCCCGATGGCACCACCCACTGGTTCGACATGGGCGCAGAGCCGGACTTCATCGCGATCCGTTTCTTCAAGCAGCCCGACGGCTGGGTCGGCCATTTCACCGGCACCGACATCGCCCAGCGCTTCCCGCGCCACGAACCCGGTGAGGCCCGATGAGCACGCCGATGAAAGCCATCCTCACCGACATCGAAGGTACTGCCAGCAGCATCTCGTTCGTCCGCGACGTTCTTTTCCCGTATGCGCGGCGGGTACTGCCCGGCTTCGTCAAGGCGCGAGGCCATGAACCCGCGGTGCGCAGATGGCTGGACATGGTCGCCACCGAGATGGGCGGCATGTGCCAGGACGCAATGATCGCCGAGGTGATGCAGGGCTGGATCGACGAGGATCGCAAGCACACCGCGTTGAAAGCGCTGCAGGGAATGATCTGGGCCAATGGTTACCAGTCGGCCGACTTCACCGCCCACATCTACCCCGATGCCGCCGATGCGCTGCGTCAATGGCACGCCGATGGCATGCCGCTGTATGTGTATTCCTCAGGTAGCGTGCCGGCGCAACGGTTGTTCTTCGGCCACAGCGATGCCGGAGACCTGACCGGCCTGTTCTCGGGCTGGTTCGACACCGAGGTCGGTGGCAAACGCGAGGCCGACAGCTACCGCGAAATCGCCAGCTCGATCGGCCTGCCCGCGTCGGAGATCCTGTTCCTGTCCGACGTGGTCGCCGAGCTGGATGCCGCGCGTGATGCCGGCATGGACACCGTGCTGATCGACCGCATCGAGGACTACCCGCAGCCGCGCACGGCCGCACAGGCCAACGGCCACCGCCGCATGGAATCGTTCAGCGCCGTCTTGCCGACGCTTTAGGCGCGCCGATCAAACGACTACTCCCCACGACGGCGGCTACTCGGTAGCGTCCTGCAGCTGGTAGCGGGTTTCAGCCCGCTGCTCGCCTTGCCACGGGTCGAACACGCGGACTTCGATCCGGTGCTCGCCCAGCGGCAGGTCGGTCGGCAATGCACCACGCCACAGGTGCCGGCTGGGCTCGGCTTCCGGCGAGCGGTCGAAGCCGCGCAGGGCACTTGCCTCGTCGTCGCGGACGTTCTCGGCCAGCAGGCCCGGATCGGCCTGTCCGACGCGCCGCATCGGCTTCCAGTCACCCTCATCGATCCGGTATTCGACCCGGCTCGCGTCCATGCCCATGAACACGTTGGCGTAAACACCCCAGGCCGGGTATGCGCCGCGACGCAGCACCTTGGGTGCGTGGAGAGACATTGCGACCGTGCGGGCCGGATCATCGGACGCCAATCGCGCCGGATGCCAGCTCAGCGCGTACTCGCCGCCCTGCCCGACCTTCAACCTTGCGTAGCCGTTGGGCGTGCCATCGGCCATGGTCGCATCGGGAATGCCGGCCGCGTCCTTCGCCCCGGACCAGAACGCGCCGCAAGCGGCACCCAGGTTGTACTCGTGCAGTGGCTGCTGGCCATGCCAGCCATCGGCGACACCGTGATCGACATGCTGTTGCGCATGCCCGTGGCCGCTGAGCAGCAACACGTTCGGAAAATCCTTCAGCAATGCGAACAAGCGCTCACGATCGCGGGAGCGGAACGTCTCCACACCTGGCACCGATGAAGCATTGAAGAACGGGATATGCGCGCCGATTACCAGCAGCCCATCCTTCGCCACCGTCGGCAGGTAAGCCCGGAGGAAGGCGAACTGATCCTCGCGCAGGCCGCCGATATAGGACGGCTTTTGCCCCGGTTGATAGATCACATCGTCCAACAGGACGAACGCGGCCCCGTGCTCTTCCCACGCCAGTGTGTCAGGGCCGAAAGTCTGGCGAAAGCTGAGCAGTGAGTCCTCATCGTGACTCGCATCAAAATCCAGGTCGTGATTGCCCGCCGCATGCAGCCACGGCACCCCGAGCGACGCGGTATGGGTGTTGATCGGCGGATACAGCGAGAGATCGTCATTGACGATATCGCCCAGGCTCAGGCCCAGCTGCGCCGGGGGCCGGGCCGGCGTGTCGCCATGGAGCGTGCCGCCGCGGATCGAGGCGATGATGTCGCGGGCGTAATAGTCGACATCGACCCTGGACTTGACCTGCGGATCGGCCAGCACCACGACGTCCAGATCGCCGGCGGGCGCGCTCATCGGTTGCAGGGCCACGTCCATCCGCCGGCTGGACTGCTTGGGAACACCCGCGTACTTCAGCGTCGGCGAGCCCTCCGGAAAGAAGTGTTGCCAGAACGCGGGCAGCCCGTCATCCCGCTTGGCGAACGCATACCCGGAAGGCTTGATCGCAAACACGGTGTCGCCGGGCCGGACCGGAATCGAGTAGCTGCCATCGGCGGCGCTCAGGACAATGTCGCGCCCGTTGGACAACTTGACCCCCGCGACACCGGCTTCGCCCGGGTCACGCAGACCATCGCCATTGGCATCGAGGAAAATCCCGCCGGACATATCGGTAGTGGAGGCCGGCACAGCATGACCCGGCGGCGCCAGCATGGCGAGGGCAGCGGCAACACCGACCGCTGGCAACCAGCGCCGCCATGACAACAGCGTTCGCGATGGTACGGGCAGCGAGTGCAATTCGAGCATGATGCGGTTTCCGATGACGCGTTGGGGGAAGCGTAGCAGCGCAGCGTGCCCGCCCATCCATATGGCGCGCTTGTCGATACGTCGCGAACCCTGCATGGCCCGTCCACGATTTGTCCGCAATCTATCCGTGAACCGGAATAGAGCGTTACGATGGCAGCCACGGCCTTGGGCAGGAGGCTGTCACGCAACGCGAGCATAGGGCTGTGTTTCCGCGAGGGTGAACGATGAAGTGGAACCGGATGGGGATCGGCTACGGATTGCTGTTCTGGTTGGTGTTCGCCGGCCAGTGCGCTCACGCTTTTCCCGCCACGCCCGCCAATGCCGCCATGCCCACCCTCGAGCTGGACGCCCAGGTTTCCCAGTTGGAGCTGGCGCCATACATCGGCTACTACCACGATACTTCCGGTGAAGCCGATCTCGCCAAGGCACGTGACATGCTCCGGAACGGGCGTTTCGCACCGCTGCCAGACGGTAATACGACGTTCGGCTTCCAGCCCGGCGCCTACTGGTTCCATGCCCGGATCAGCAACAACAATCCGCTCGAGCCGCGCTGGTTGCTGGTACAGAAATATGCCCTCAGCGACCACGTCGACGTGTATACGGTGCATCCCGACGGGCGTGTAGACCATCACGCCGGCGGGGACTGGCTGCCGTTCGATGCGCGCAGCATCCGCTACCGGATGCCCAATTCCTGGATCCACATGGCCGACGGCCAGCCGGTCGACTTGCTGGTACGGGTGAGCAGCCAAAGCTCGATGCAGGTGCCGTTGTGGCTTTATACCCCGGCCGCTTTTGCCGAAGCCTCACGCGACGGTCAGTTCGGGATCGGGCTCTACTACGGCATCCTGCTGGCGTTGTTCGTCTACAACCTGGTGCTGTGGCTGCGGCTGCTCGATTCGGGCTACTTCTGGTACTTGCTGCATATCTCGGCGTTTGGGCTGGTCCTGTTTACCCTCAACGGACTGGGCTTCGAGTACCTGTGGCCCGACTCGCTCTGGCTGGCCGACAAGTCGGTACCGCTGTCCATCTGCCTGGCACAAATCGGCATGCAGCAATTCGCGCGGCACTTCCTGGAGCTGCGGCAACGATGGCGGTTCGGCGACTACATCGGTTTGGCGATGATCGGGTTTTTCGTCCTGCTCGGGATCGCCTCGTTATGGCTGCCCTACCGCATTGCCACCCCGCTGGCGTCGGCCTCGGTGTTCATCAGTATTGGCTGGATCGCCGTCGAGTCGATCGTGGTCATGCGCACTGGCTACAAGCCGGCGCGGTTGTTCCTGCTGGCATGGGCGTTGTTCCTGCTCGGCACTGCCATGTTCGCAGCGGTGGCATTTGGGCTGTTACCGAAGAACTTCATCACCGAATACGGCGTGCAGATCGGATCGGCCAGCGAAATGCTGCTGTTGTCGATCGCGCTGGGTTACAGGTACGCCGTGCTGCGCACCGAAAACGAGCGCATCGTGCGCGAGGCAGGCCAGGAGCTGGAACAGACGGTCAGACGCCGTACCACCGAGTTGCGCAACGCCTTGAGCCAATTGGGCGATGCGCATGCACGCCTGCGCGAGACCAGCCAGCGCGACGGACTGACCGGGCTGCACACCCGCGCCTATTTCATCGAGCGGTTCCAGCACTTGATGCTTGAATCCCATCACCAGCGCCAGCCGCTATCGCTGCTGCTGATGGACCTGGATCTGTTCAAGCACATCAACGATAACCATGGGCACCTGGTCGGCGACGAATGCCTGCGCTGGACCGCCCGCACGATTGGGCAAACCCTGCGGCCCCATGGTGCGTTGCTGGCGAGGTTCGGAGGGGAGGAGTTCGTGGTGGGACTGCCGGGACTGAGCCTGCAGGACGCCATCGTCATCGCAGAAGAGATTCGCCAGAACCTGCGCGATGCCTCCTGCTTGAATGAAGGCCAGGAGATTCGCCTGACCGTCAGCATTGGCGTCCACCAGTTGGAACTGGATGGCGGCACGAATATCTCCCCCGCCCTGAAGCGTGCGGATGAAGCGCTTTACCGGGCCAAGGGCGATGGCCGTGATTGCGTGCGCTGGCGCTGGCGCTGAACAATTGTCGTCATCCCACAATAAACCGTCATCCCCGCGAAGGCGGGGATCCATGGACGCTAAGCCGCTGAACTGATCAGAGCTTCCCTAGAGCGTGCGCGCCGCCGTCAGCACGTCGCCATCGACGACCAGCTGAACGGCTGCAGCCACATCACCGTCCAGCGCCCGGTCACGTTCCAGGAACGGAATACGTGCGCGAATTGCAGCATGCGCTGCCGCCACCGCGTTGCCGGGACGGAACGCTTCGGCCTCGACCAACTGCACGCGCAGCGCCTCGACCTCGTTGAGAAATTCGGCTTGGTCGCCGTCGTCGCGAGGCCCGCCCTGGACCTTGGTTGCCAGCGCGGCAGCGTCGCCGCGGCGCGCCAACTCGCAGGCGGCGTTGATCATGCCCAAGCGCAGGTCCAGCGCCTGCGCGGCGGTGAACAGCTCCAACCCAAGCACCTTGCCCAGGTCGTCCGCCATCGCCAGCACATGACGCGCCTCGTTGGCTCCCATTGAGACATGGTCCTCGGCATTGGCGCTGGTCGGAATGGAGTACACCGACGCCGGCATGGCGCGGCTGGTCAGGTCATTGACGATCGCCGCGGCGGTGTACTGGACAATCATGAAGCCCGACTCGGTTGCATCCTCGTTACCGATCAGGAAACCCGGCAGGCCGTCGTTGGTGGCCGGGTCAACCAGCTTGTTGAGGCGGCGCTCGGAGATGCTCGCCAACACCGGGATGGATGCCTTCACATAGCTCATCACCAGCGCCAGCGGCATGCCGTGGAAGTGCCCGGCAGAGATCACCTGTTGCTCGACGTGCTCCGCCTTCGCATCCGGGAACACGATCGGGTTGTCGGTCAACGCATTGAGCTCGATTTCCAGCACCCGCGCGGCTTGCGCGACCGCGTCGCGCACCGCGCCGTGCACCTGCGGGATGCAGCGCAAGGAATAACTGTCCTGCGGCTGGTGCTTCTTGCCGCCGCGGAACGGACGGAACCGGGTGTAGAACTTTTCCCGGCCGTGGCGCTGGTCCAGCGGCACCCAGTCCCAACCGATATCGAAACGCAGTGCCTGCGCGTCGGGCGTGTCCCAAGCGCGCGGTGACCACGGCTTGAACCGCGGCACGAGGTGATACGGAATATCGGCCAGGGTCGAGCCATCCAGCAGCCGGCGCAAATGGGCCGCGACCTCGACCTGCCCCGGATGCGGACGCAAGGCGTGGACTTCCTCGGCGAACGCGCCCAGGCGGCCAGCAAACGCATCGATCGTCATTGCCGCGGCGAGGTCGGCGGTGTCCAGCAGGTCTTCCAGCTTCGACAGCGCGAGCACGCCGCAGGCCAGCATCTGCGCGGTGCCGTTGTTGAGCGCCAGACCTTCCTTGTAGGACAGCGTGACCGGCTCCAGGCCAGCGCGCTCCAATGCCTCTGCACCGCCGACGCGCTCGCCCTGGTAGAACGCCTCGCCACCACCGAGCAGAACGATGGCCAGGTGCGACAGCGGTGCCAGATCGCCCGAAGCGCCCACCGAGCCCAACTGCGGCACCACCGGCACGATCCCGGCATTGAGCATCGACACCAGCGCCTGCAAGGTCTGCACCCGGATACCCGAGTGCCCGCGCATCAACGTGTTGATCCGGATGCACAGCATCGCGCGCACGACTTCCGGCGCGAATGGCTCGCCCACGCAGACGGCATGGGTGACGATCAGGTTGCGCTGCAGTTCCGCATGCAGCGTCTCGCCAGTCGGCTCCTCGCCGGGCAATGCCTCGCGCACCCGATGTGCGCCCAACAGGCGGTCGGCATTGCTGCCGAACCCGGTGGACACCCCATAGATCGGCTCCTCCCGGCGCACCTGTTCGGCCAGGAAGTCGGCCGCACGGGCCACCGCAGGCAACTGCTCCGCGGCCAGCTCGACCTGTGCACCATGGGCGACGGCAACCAGTCCGGCACGTGTCAGCGAACGACCATCCAGGCATACCGGCTTCATGGCTGCACCTCCGGTTGCGCCAGTTCGACCCGAAGCCTGCGGGCCAGATCCGTGCGCGCCACCTCGAACTGGTCGGCGCGCCGCAGGTCCTTGATCGTCACGGTGTCCTTGGCGATCTCGTCCGCGCCCAACACCACCACGAAACGGATGCCGGACCGATCCGCGTACTTGAACTGCTTTGCCAGCTTCGACGATTCCATCACCACCTCGGTATTGAACCCCGCCTGTCGCAACTCGTGGGCCACGGCCAGGCAATGCGGCAACGAGTCCGCGTCCATCTGGGTCACCAGCACCTGCACCGTGCTGGCCGCACTGTCGACAAGACCCGCATCACGCAATTGCCAGAACAGCCGGGTCAGACCGATCGAGATCCCCACGCCCGGCAACTTCGACTTGCTGTACTGGCTGGCGAGGTTGTCGTAACGCCCGCCCGAGCAGATCGAGCCGATCTGCGGATAGTCATCCAGCGTCGTCTCGTACACGGTGCCGGTGTAGTAATCCAGCCCGCGCGCAATCGAGAAGTTCAGCGCGTAATCGGATTCGGGCACGCCCATCGCGCGAACCAGCCCGAGCACCTCGCGCAACTCCTCACGACCTTCGCGCAGCGAGTCGTTGCCCTCGCCCAATGCGTCCAGCTGCGCCAGCGCATCGGCATGGGAAGTCGAGCGCACCTTGACGAAATCCAGGATCGTATCGACCGCCTCCGTAGACAGGCCAAAACCCTCGCCCGTCAGCGTCTCGCGCACATGATCCGGACCACGCTTGTCGAGCTTGTCGACCTCGCGCAGCACCCGCGCCTGCAGCTCGCCATCGGCCACGCCCTGTGCCTCGAAAAAGCCGCGCATCAACTTGCGGTTGTTGAGCTGGATGGTGAACTTGCCGATTGCCAGCGCCGAGAACACCGCGTGGATCACCGCCGGCATCTCCGCGTCAAAACGCACGCTCAGCGTGTCCTTGCCGATTACGTCGATATCGCACTGGTAGAACTCGCGGAAGCGTCCACGCTGGGCCCGCTCACCGCGGTACACCCGCTGCATCTGGTAACGCCGGAACGGGAACGCCAGGTCGTGCTCGTGTTCAGCGACATAACGTGCCAGCGGCACGGTCAGGTCGAAGCGCAGCGCCATCTCGGGCAAGCTCCCGGCGCTCTTCTCCAGCGCACCGGTCGATTGCACGAAGTACACCTGCCGCTCGGTTTCGCCGCCCGACTTGGTCAGCAGCACCTCCGACAGTTCCATCACCGGCGTCTCCACCGGCAGGAAGCCAAATCGCTCGAAATTGCGGCGGATCGTGTCCAGCATGCGCTGGAAGGCGATCTGGTCGGGGGGCAACAGCTCCATGACCCCGGGCGGCGTGCGCGGCTTGATCAAGCAAGACTCCTGATGATGACGGGCGTGAAAAGGTTCAGCTCACAGTTTAGCGGGCCGGCTCTCTTTCCGCCTGCAGCGGCACTTGCCCCTTGCGTACTACCGGCCACGGTCCTACAATTTGCGGCTCTGCAGTCGGGGTGTAGCTCAGCCTGGTAGAGCGCTACGTTCGGGACGTAGAAGTCGCAGGTTCGAATCCTGTCTCCCCGACCAACTGGTATTGACGCAAGAGCCTGAAAAGCAAAAGCTTTTCGGGCTTTTTCGCTTTTCTCGCGTCCCCATAGTGCAAAGCTTCCCCTAACACGTCGTTGGTTGGCGGTCTTGGCTTGAGCTATTTGTAACCGTCATTATTTCTTGGCACGTATGCTTTCTATCGAGACGTTCAATGCTGCGCTGCCATCCGTGCCAAGGCAACGGCATGTGCCGTCGCTCGGTATCCTGCTGCCGCGGAAATCTTTCGTGAGGCAGAAATGGGAGCAGATGACGTTATCTGTCTGTGGTCCAATGTTTCCTACACTCAGCTGATGAAGAAGTCCCAGCCCTGGCATCAGTATTGAGGCGCCCACCGCCAACGCCACATGCGACCCCTTCAGCCCACCACAAGACTCCCTTTTCTTGCCGAAAGCATAGCTGGCAAGGCAGAGGGTGATCAGGGTTGCCGAAAATACCACCACGATCACTGCCATAAACACATTGTTCGCTGATTGAGGCCAGACGTTGTCCCCATAGACGTATAGCCAGAGGATGCCGGCGCTCGCACCCCCTGCGAACACCGTGACAATGATCGCGACCATGACGATGGGAAGAAGAAACAGCAGTAGGTATGAGAATCTTGCTTTCATGAACGAGCTCCTTACCAGTGACGTTTAGCGGCTTAGGCACAGCCCGACGCGGGTAGCGCGTGCGCAGTCCCTGCAGCCGCCGCGCTCACCAGCTGCCGATGACCTGCTGCGTGGCCAGACTGGACAGCGCCACGGCGACCCAGACCCCGAACCCCAGCCCTATCGGCCGCCAGCCGGTGGCCGCCATGCGGCGCAGGTTGGCCGACAGGCCTATGGCGGTCAGCGCGATGATGATCAGGAACTCGGCGCCGTCATGGATCGCCGGCTGCCACGCTTCCGGAATCCATCCCATCGTGCGCACGGCCGACGCCACCATGAACCACACGATGAACCAGGGAATCACCTTGCGCAGGTCGAAGTCGCCGCCGCCCTGCTGCTTGTGGCGCCATGCCTCGATTGCCGCCAATACCAGGCACAGCGGAATGATCAGGGTGGCCCGGGTCAGCTTGACGATAGTTGCGTAGTCGCCCGCCACCTGGCCGTAGCTATAGCCGGCGGCGACCACCGACGAGGTGTCGTTGATCGCGGTCCCGGCCCACAGGCCAAACCCCTCTGGACTCATCTGCATCCAGTGTCCCAACGCGGGGAACACCAGCACGGCCACCAGGTTGAACAGGAAGATGGTGGAGATGGCGAACGCGGTTTCGTGCTCGTCGGCCTTGATGATCGGCGTCACTGCGGCGATCGCCGAACCACCGCAGATCGCGGTGCCGGCACCGATCAACATCTTCAGCTTCGATGGAATGCCCAGCAGCCGACCCAGCAGCAGCGCCGAGACGAAAGCCGCGATGACACTGACAACAGTGACCGACAGCGACTCCATCCCGGTCTGCGCCACTTGGGCAAGGCTCAAGCCAAGCCCGAGCGCAACAATCGACCACTGCAGGATCTTCTTGCCGGCAAACCGGATGCCGGGCTGGCAGGCGGCCGGCGGTGGCGCGCCCAGGTTGCTCACCAGCACGCCCAGGATGATGCCGAATACCGGCCCGCCCACCAGCGGCAGCCATTGGCCCAGGCCAAACGCCACCACGGAAATCACCACCGACAGCAACAAGCCCGGCCACAGACCCGTGGCCGGTGGCGGAGCAGCATTGGTGGCGATGTTGTCGGAGCTGGCGGCTTGCGTGGTCATGGTTACCCTGACGGCGGATCCGAATAATTCGCGTCAGGATAACCAGTCGCCTCGTATAAACCTATTTGAAATTACCTGTTGACCACATCCATTGAATGGATTTCGTCATCGCTCATGGTTGATCGTCAAGCAGCAACCTTGGGTACATCCTCGTGGCGAGTCTGGCCATCGCCGCGGACGACATAGCGCTCGATCGTCAGCGACTCCAGCCCCATCGGCCCGTAGGCATGCAGCCGGGTGGTGGAGATGCCGATCTCGGCACCCAGGCCCAACGCACCACCGTCGTTGAAGCGCGATGACGCATTGACCACTACCGCCGAGCTGCGGATCTCGCGGACGAAGCGATCGCACGCCGCAGCATCGGTGCTGACGATGACCTCGGTATGGTCGGACGTGTGGCGCTGGATGTGGGTGATCGCCTCGTCGATGGAGTCCACCACCCGCACGCTCAGGATGGGCGACAGGTACTCGGCGTCGTAATCCTCCGGGGTCGCGGGCACGGCATCGGGGAACAGCGCCCGGGTCCGTTCGCAGCCGCGGATCTCGGCGCCACGGGCGGTCAACTCGGCCAACGCACCGGGCAGCCATTTTTCGGCGACATCGGCGTGGACCAGCATCGTCTCCAGTGCATTGCAGACGCCGGGGCGCGAGAGCTTGCCGTCGATCGCCAGCTTCACGGCCAGGTCCAGGTCCGCGGCGCGATCCACATACAGGTGGCACACGCCCTTGTAATGCTTGATCACCGGGACCCGGGCGTTCTCGGCCACGAAGCGGATCAGCTTCTCGCCACCACGTGGAATCGCCAGGTCAATCAGGTCGCTGAGCTGCAGCAGCTCCAACACGTGCTCGCGAGCCGTGTCCTCGACCAGCGCCACCGCTTCGGCCGGCAGGCCTTGCTGGCGCAGCGCGCGATGCAGGCAGGCGGCAATTGCGATATTGCTGTCGCGCGCCTCCGAGCCACCACGCAGCAGCACCGCGTTGCCCGCGCGCAGGCACAGCGCGGCAGCATCGGCGGTCACGTTCGGGCGGGCTTCGTAGATCATTGCGATTAACCCCAGCGGGATACGCACCTTCTCGACCAGCAGGCCGTTCGGGCGGGTTTCGCTGCGAGTCACTTGGCCAACCGGATCGGGCAGCTGGGCGATCTCGCGGATCGCGGTGACGATGCCGGCGATACGCTCGTCATCCAGGCGCAGGCGATCCAGCATCGCACCGGTGGTCCCTGCTGCTTCCGCGCGCTGCATATCGGCGCGGTTGGCCTTGAGGATGTCATCGCTGCCGGCCGCAACCGCGTCGGCCATGGCGTCCAGCAACACCACCCGTTGGGCGGAATCGAGGCTGGCAATGACCTGGGAGGCGGCGCGTGCGCGCTCGGCGAGTTTGCGGACATATCCACTCATGGCTGTTCCACTCATGACTTTACTCCTTGAATTATTCACAGGTTCCGACCGCCGCGGCGGCGCTCAACAGCACCAGATCGTCGCGGCGGATGACCGAATGGCCGTTATTGAAGCCCAGCATCGGCTCGATATCACGGCTGTGATGCCCGGCGATGCGCTCCAGGTCGCTGGACTGGTACTGGACCAGTCCGCGCGCGAGGCGGCGTTGGCCGGTCGCGGGCAGCACATCGACCATTGCCGAGCGCGAAAAATCACCTTCAACCGCCACCACTCCACCGGGCAGCAACGAAGCACCGTTCTTCGACAGCGCCTGCACGGCACCGGCGTCTACCCGCACCACGCCACCACTGGGCGGAGTGTGTCGCAGCCACATCTTGCGTGCGACCAGTCGATCGCCATGGGCCGGGATGAAAGTGCCGTGCAGGCGGTCTTCGCCGAGCGCCGAAATGGTCTGGGCATCGTGGCCGCAGAACAGCGCGGTCGCGATGCCCGCAGCGGCGGTCTTGGTCGCCGCTTCCAGCTTGGTGTACATGCCACCGGTGCCCAGCAAACCCGCCCCACCCTGGGCCATGCGCATGATGTCGGGCGTGATCTCCTCGATCCGCGGTACCGGCCGTGCGCTGGCGTCCTCACCTGGATGCGCGGTGTAGAGCCCGCCGGTATCGGTGGCGATCAACAGGATGTCGGCCTCGACCAGGGTCGCCACCACGGCGGCCAGGTTGTCGTTGTCGCCCAGTTTCAGCTCGTCGATGGCAACGGTGTCGTTCTCGTTGACGATCGGCAGCGCGCCGATGCGCAACAGCTCGCGCAACGTGGCCTGGGCATTGAGGTAACGGCGTCGGTTGCACAAGTCGTCGTGGCTGAGCAGCACCTGGGCAACGGGCTGCTCGACCAGGCCTTGCCACAACGCCAGCATCGGGGTCTGCCCGATCGCGGCCAACGCCTGGCGTTGGGTCACGCCCATGCCGTGGTTGGCCAGCAAGCCACGGCCGGCGGAGACGGCACCGGACGAGACCAGAAGCACCTCGCGCCCCTGGTCACGAAAGCGGGCAATCAACCCGGCCAGCGCGGCGGCATTGCGCTTGCCCAACCCGCCCTTGCCATCGGTCAGGAGACTGCTGCCGACCTTGATCACGGCGCGCTGCCAGGGGGGTAGTGGTTGTTCGGGGAATATCGAAGTCATCGTTTTGGGTGGCTCTCCAATGGAATGTTCGCGAGCTGGCGATGGACGCGACAACGCGGCTGGCTTCAACATCGCCAGACAGCAAGGCATCGACGAATCAGGTACTCCCGCAATCATCCAACCCGCATGGAGCGGGTATTGCCTGCACGGGGAGCAGCTCTGCGGAAGGCGACCTTGCGGTGCCATCGCCCCCGACCAGCGGGCCGGGGAAGAAATGCGAATCCGAACATCGGAACGTCGTGGTGACGCCGGAAAACCGGATCCGCTAAGCCGAGGAGCCTAACACTTCCGCCACGCCGACCCCAGCCGGCGGTTCATCGTGGAGTGGGACACGCTCACTACGGCAGTTGTTGCAACCGCTCTTGCAGCAGCTGCAAACGCAGGTCGCCAGCAGCACCCGGCGACACGCGGGCCGCAAGGCTCGCGTCCGGATCGCCGTGAACCCAGCGAGTCGGATCGGCGGCCTGCTGGTAGGCATTGCGGAACGGCACGCCGTCGCGGGCGAGTTCAACCGCCAGATCGGTCGCGTACATCGACGGCTCCAATGCTGCGCGCATGGCGTCTGGTTTCCACTCCAGGTTACGCAGCAGGTCGGGCAGCAATTCCAATGCCCCCAGGCCACGACCGAAAGCATGGAAGATCGCACCCTTGGTGAACTGCAGGTCACGGTGGTAACCCGACGGCAGCGACAGCAGCTGTTCGACCTCGGTTCGCCCGGCCGCAACGCTGGCGTAGCTGGCGCGCATCAACTCGATGACGTCCGGGTTGCGCTTGTTCGGCATGATCGAACTGCCGGTGGTGTACTGCGCCGGCAGCGCGACGAAGCCGAATTCGGCACTGGTGAACAGGCTCAGGTCCCAGGCCAATCGACGCAGGTCGAGCAGCGCAGACCCCAGCGCTTCGATCGCGGCCATCTCGAACTTGCCACGCGATAGCTGGGCGTAGGCCGCCGACACCTGCATCCGGCCGAAGCCCAGCGCGTCGGTGGTGTACTCGCGCGCCAGCGGAAGGTTGACGCCATAACCTGCGGCGCTGCCGAGCGGGTTGGCATCGACCCAGTCCAAGGTGTCGCGCGCGCGCGTCGCGTCATCTATGAAGCCCTCGGCCCACGCCGACCACCACATCCCGACCGACGACACCACTGCGCGTTGCAGGTGGGTGTAGCCAGGCAGCGGCAACGAGGCCTCGGCCTCGGCTCGGGCGAGCGCGACTTCGGCGCTTTCACGGCACAGCGCATTCAACTTGAGTAGCCGATCCTTCAGCCACAGACGGGTCGCGACCAATACCTGGTCATTGCGGGAACGGCCAGTGTGGATCTTGCGGCCGGCATCCCCAAGCCGTTCTATCAGGCGCGCCTCGATCGCGGAATGACCGTCCTCGTAGTTGGCGTCGAGCACGAACCCTCCGCCCTCGAAATCCTTCGCCAGCACATCAAGTTCGCGGATGATCCCGGCCAGTTCATCCGCGTCGAGGATCCCGATCTGCTGCAGGCCTTCGGCATGCGCGACGCTGGCCTGGATATCGAACCCGAAGAACTCGCGGTCGAGGATAACGTCGTCGCCGGCGCAGAACTGCTGGATGCGCTGGTCGACCTTGACGCCGGGCTTTTGCCAGAGGAGGTCAGTCATGATGTCGTTACCGTAGATCGGAGGGGTCTGTAGGGCGGGTTTCAACCCGCCCTACCCTGGAATTCCGCTCAACTCGGGCAAGCCGAACGCCCGGTTGAGGTTCTGCAGCGCCTGCGTCGCAGCGCCCTTGAGCAGGTTGTCTTCGGTCGCGACCACCACCAGCCGTCGCCCATCGTCGGACAGGGTAAACCCGCCCACCTCCACATGATGCGCGCCGGCGATCGCGCTGACCCATGGTGCTTCGTCGAGCACGCGCACCAGCGGTTCATTGGCATAGCGCTGGCGGTAGCGCTCGATCACTTCATCGCGATCGAACGCCTGTGCCAGATGCAGGTTGGCGGTGATCGTGATGCCGCGGAAATGCGGCGCCACGTGCGGCATGAACTCGATCGGATGACCGAGGCGACCCGCCACTTCGCGCTCGTGCACATGACCGGTCAGCGCGTACGGCATCAGGTTGTCGCGTAGTTTCTGCGGGTTGTTTTTGTCCGATGGCGTGGTGCCTGCACCGGAATAGCCGGAGACACCGAAGCACTGCACAGGCCCATCCAGGACGTCGAGCATCGGCGCGATCGCCAACTGCATCGCGGTGGCGTAACAGCCCGGGTTGCTGATTCGACGTTGGCCTTGGTAGCCATCGCGGGTCAGCTCGGGCAAGCCGTAATACCAGTCTTCGTCAAAGCGATAGTCCGCTGACAGATCGATGATCACCGGGCCAGCCGCCGCATCGCCGCCGGCCGCCTTGTCGAAAGCCTCGACGCATGACGCGGCCTTGCCATTGGGTAGCGCCAGTACCACAGCGTCAGCACCCAATGTCGGCAGTTGCTCGAAGCTCGGCGCACTGAAGCGAAGATCGCCGGTGTAGGTATCGCCATGGTCGGCAACACGCTGACCGTCAAGTCCGCGCGAGCAAACAAAGGCCAGTTCGAACCGCGGGTGCACGGCGACCAGCCGGATCAGTTCGACGCCGACGTGGCCACGCGCACCGACGATGCCTATCTTGATGGATGGTTCAGTCATGAAAATACCGTCCATGCAGGGGCCAGATGCTCATGCGGCCTCCAATGGGTCAAGCAGGGTCGGCGCGCGGTCGCGGCAGTGGGCGACACAGCGGGCGACGTCGTCGAAATCATCAAGTCCGTACCAGAACACCTTCCACTGCTCCTGCTTGTAGTGACCATCGGCCTCGGCGTAATAGAAGGCATTGACCGGGTTGCCATGGCGAGAGCGCCAGAACAGCCTTGGGTTCTGCTCGCGCATTAGCAGCCAGACCGCGCGGCCGAGTCCCTCGCCCTGCGCCTCGTCGAGCACGGCGAACTTGTCCAGGTAGGCACGGCCATCGACGTCGGTGAGGATGACGGCGGCGCGATAGTTCTCGCTGACATACGCGCGATGCAGCGCGGTGCGCTCGAAGTAGTCCGGCGCCAGCCGGCGGCCGAACGCGGACTCGATCAGCGTGCGCAAACGCGGCAGGTCCAGATCGTCCCAGTCACCGGCCTGCAGCACCCGCTCGCCGCGCCGCACCAGCGTTCCCGAGCCCTTGTGGGTGAACAGTTCCTTGGCTAGCTCGGCCGGCTTGGTGATCGACACCGAGGAGGACAATGGCAACCGGTCGAGCAACTGCTTGATCTGCTCGATCTTGACCCGCATGCCACCGTTGACCCAGGGCTGCGACATCAGTTGCTCGTACTCGGTCGACAGGTTGATCGAGTCGATCACCCGCCCCTGCGCGTCCAGCAAGCCGCCGGTACCGGTCAGGAACACGATCTTGTATGGCTGCAGCACCTGCACCAGCTCGTTGGCAGCGAAGTCGGCGTTGATGTTGACGATCTGGCCGCCGACGGTCTCGCCGAGGCTGGCGATCACCGGGATCGAGCCGGCCTGCAGGCTGGCCTGAATCGGCGCCAGGTCGACCCGCTTGACCTCGCCCACCAGCCCGTAGGTGTCGCGGTCGAGGTAGTCGGCCTCGAACACGCCCGACACGATCGAGGTCGCGCGTGCGTCGCCGCGCTGCAGCGCCTCGACCAGTTTCAGGTTTTGGCTGTGGAACACCCGGCGCACCACTGCCAGCGCCTCCGGCGAGGTTACCCGCAGACCGTTGACGGTCTGCTTATCGATGCCGGCGGCGACCATCGCCTCGTCCAGTTGCGGACCGGCGCCGTGGACGACGATCGGGGTCAAGCCGACGTCCTGCAGGAACGCCAGCGACGAGGTCAGCGCATCGAGGTCGTCGCGCAACACCGCGCCACCGACCTTGACCACCGCGAAGCGCGCCGCATCGAGCTGCGAGAAGCGCTTGAGGTACTGGCTGATCTCCTTGGCGCTGGCCATGCTGGAGAGCAGCCGCACGATGGTCTGGCGGGTCTGGATGTCATGGGTGGTAGGGGGAATGGTCATCGGGGCGTGTCGACGCCAAGGATCCGGGCAACCGACTCGCCATAACGCTGTAACTGCTCCAGCGCCACCCATTCGTCGGCCGTGTGCGCCTGGGCGATGTCGCCGGGACCGTAGACAATCGCGGTCATGCCGGCGGCGGAGAACAGCGAAGCCTCGGTCCAGAAGTCGACCGCGTTGCCGATCGGCAGGTCGAGCGCCTCGGCGAGGTCGCGGGCCTCCAGCCGGCGATCCTCGGCCGTCGCGACACCCTCGATAGAAGCCGCGCCGGAGGGCAGCGACGGACCGCGGAAGGTTTCCTCGTAGCGCTCGACCGCACCCGCTTCGACCAGCGTGCCGAACCGGGCGTGCAAGTCGTCGATCGACATCGACGGCAGCGGCCGGAAGCCGAACCGGACCTCGGCGCTCGGCGCGATCATGTTGGCCTTGATCCCGCCCTCGACTCTACCGATGTTGAAGCGCAACCCGGTCAAGCCACCGAAACGCTGGTGAGACTCCGCCTCGACCAGGTCCAGCGCACGATCGCCCCAACGCATTGCCTGGTGCAACGCGCTGGCGTCCATCGCGTTGGCGCCGGAGGCATGGCCGGCACTGCCTCGGAACCGCATCAGCACCGAACTGATGCCGCGATGGGCCAACACTGCTTCGCAGCGGGTGGGCTCGGCCACGATCGCCTCGGTAAAGCCATGTGCGCTGGCGAGAAAGGCGGGAATGCAGCGCGCGTCGTTGGCCTCCTCGTCGGTGCCGAACAGGAATGCGGCGTCGCCCCTGGTCACGGCGGCGGCAGCCAGCAAGCCGGCCGCCGCGCCCTTGATGTCGCAGGCACCCAGACCGATCGCGCGGTCGTCGGTAACACGCAAAACGTGCGGATCGGCGGTCCATGCCGGTGAGTCCGGCACCGTATCCAGGTGGACGTTGAACAGCTGGCGCGGGTCGCCGCGCACCGCCAGCATCGACACCGCACCATCGCCGTGGTCGGTGACCTCGATGCGGAAATCGGGCAGTTGGGCGCGCAGGTAGTCGAAGATGCCATCGCTACCGATCCGGCGCGGTGGATTGCGGGTGTCGAATGACACCAGGGCTTCAAGGTGGCGGAGGATGTCGGGGAGCAGGCTCACTTCCGATTGACCTCCGCCCACAGCGTGCTGCTCATCCCGAACAGCTTGATGAAGCCCTCGGCCTCGGCCACGCCCCAGTCGGCGGCCTGCGCGTAGGTCGCGCCCTTGGCGTTGAGGATATGCTTTGAGTCGATCGCGACCGCGTTGACGGTGCCACCGTGGGTTTCCAGCATCACTTCGCCGTTGACGGTCGACTGGCTGGAAGCCAGGAACGCCTCCAGGTCGGTCTTCAGCGGGTCATGGAAGAAGCCCTCGTAGACCAGTTCCACCCACTTGCGCGCGACCTCGGGTTTGAAGCGGTTCTGCTGCTTGCTCAGCACCGCCTCCTCCAACGCACGATGAGCGACCAGCAACGCGGTCAGGCCCGGCGCCTCGAAGATGATCCGGCCCTTCAGGCCGATGGTGGTGTCACCGGTATATAGGCCGCGGCCGACGCCGTACTGCGCGAACAAGGCGTTGAGCCTGGCGAGTATCACGTGCCCGGCGATCGTCTCGCCATCGAGCGTGACCGCCTCGCCGTTCTCGAAGCCGAGCGTCACCCGCAACGGCTGCGCCGGCCACTCGTTGCGCGGCTTGCACCAGCCGGTCGCACCCTCCCCCGGGGCCTGCCAGCGATCGATCTCGCCGCCGGACATGGTCAGGCCGAGCAGGTTCTCGTTGATGGTGTAGGCCTGCTGCTTGGCGCGCACGCCAAAGCCGCGATCTTCCAGGTATTTCTGCTCGTAGGCGCGGACCTGGGTGTGCTCTTTCTGGATCTCGCGGATCGGCGCAACGATCTCGTAATCGCCCAGCGACTTGACCGCCAGATCGAAGCGGACCTGGTCGTTGCCCATCCCGGTGCAGCCGTGCGCGATCACACGCGTGCCCAGCTCGGCGGCGCGCGCCAGCGTGGCCTCGACGATCAGGTAGCGGTCCGACACCAGCAGCGGGTACTGGCCCTGGTAGCCCTCGCCGGCCCACACGAACGGCTTGACGAAGCCATCCCAGATCGCCGGGCCGCCGTCAACGGTGACGTGCGAGGCAACGCCCAGTTCGGCCGCGCGTTGCTCGATGAAGGCGCGCTCGTCATCGTCCACGCCGCCGGTATCACCGAATACGGTATGCACGGCGTAGCCCTGCTCTTGCAGGTATGGCACGCAGAAACTGGTGTCCAGCCCCCCGGAAAATGCGAGGACGATGTTCTTGTCGGTCATGGTTTGTCTCGTGGCAATGGCAGGGTGGGTCAAGACCCGCCCTGCGGCTGGTTTATGAGGGCGGTCATGATGGCTTTTTGGACATGCAGGCGGTTCTCGGCCTCGTTGATGGCGATGCACCGCGGCGAATCCATCACCGCGTCGGTCGCCTTGACGTTGCGGCGCAGCGGCAGGCAGTGGCTGAAGACGGCGTCGTTGGTCAGCGCCATCTTTGCCTCGTCGACGATGAAGTGCTGGTACTGGTCGCGAATGGGCTTTTCCGGCGCCCAGTTACCGAAGTACGGCAGCGCGCCCCAGCTCTTGGCGTAGACCACGTCGGCACCGGAATAGGCGCTTTCGATGTCGTGGCTGACCGCCAGCGAGCCGCCACTCTCCGCCACGTTGTGTTCGGCCCAGCCCATGTAGCGCTCGTCCAGCACGTACTCCGGCGTCGGGCACAGCAAGGTCACGTCCATACCCATCCGGGTGGCGATGGTCAGCGCCGAGTTGGCGACCGCGGTATTGAGCGGCTTCGGGTGGTACGTCCAGGTCAGTACGAACTTCTTGCCACGCAAATCGGTCGTTCCGAACCGTTGCTGCAGCGCCATCACGTGCGCCAGCTCCTGGCACGGGTGGGTGATGGTCTCCATGTTGATCACCGGCACCGGGGAGTACTTCGCGAAACCCTTGAGCACCCGATCCTGGCGGTCCAGCGACCAGTCGGTGAATTTCGGAAAAGCGCGCACGCCAATCAGGTCGACGTAGCGGCCCAGCACCTGCGCGACCTCGGCAATGTGCTCCTCGGTATCGCCATCCATAACCGTGCCCAGGTCGAATTCGATCGGCCAGGCGTCCTTGCCCGGCTGCAGCACCACCGCATGACCGCCAAGCTGGAATGCGCCCAACTCGAAACTGGTGCGAGTGCGCATCGAGGGGTTGAAGAACACCAGTGCGATCGACTTGCCCTCCAAAGGCCGGCCGCGCAACTGGTCGCCGAGTTTGCTGGCCTTGAACCCGGCCGCCTGCGCAAGCAGCGCATCGAGCTCGGGGCGTGACCAGTCCTGGGTGTTGAGGAAGTGCTTGATGGGCATGACTGAGGGATCCGTGGGACAGAAAAACAAAAAGCCCAGCTCGGAGGCTGGGCTTGTTCGTGTTACGCCGGATGCGGCGTGCGTGCGAGCGGCTACCCAGCCAGATCAGTGGGCAACAGTCGGCGCGCACGCGAGGTCATCCCCGCCGCCATGTAGGCAGAAGTCAGGATGTCGGCAGGGGCGCGAAGCTGGTTCATTTATGGAGGGCATGCTGGCACGTGACGGCCAGCGGAGCAAGCATCCGTCACTGACTGCGCGAGCCGGTCACCACCGGAGTCACCCCGATCCGGATCCGCAGCCGGTTACCCGGATCATCGGGCAAGCGCGAGCGGTATTTCGAGCCCTTGTACACATAGTCGACGTCGTAGGCGATCGGGCGGCGGAATTCGCGCTCAACGGACACCGTCTCGCAATCCGCCGCGACCGTTTTATCCCGTGTCTCCGCCGGCTGCCGGCTGAGCGCATCCTTGACCGCTCCCACCACGCGCGCCAAGCGCGACTCGCCATCACCCTCATCCGCTGGGGTCGGCACGCATTGCTCCTCGACACTGGTAGCGGTCAGGGTCTGATAGATCGGGGTTACCCGCAGCACCTGGGCATACGCGAAACGGACGTTCTCGGCCTGGATCACCGTGGTGTCCTGCGCCCACGCCGGGCCCATCACCAAGGCACACAGCAGGATCGGCAGTGAAAGGCGCAAACGCTTCATCGTGTCGCTGGACTCGAAGAACACAAGGGGACAAGTGTATTCGCCCGCCAGGGCAGGCGGCTGAATCAATGCTGTCGTGCGGCGCCTTCCGGGCGGACGGGTGAACGCGCAGGCTAGAATGGAGCAACGCCATTGATCTGTCTCCATGAGCCTGCACCTCTACAACAGCCTGAGCCGACGGGTCGAACCGTTCACGCCGCTCGATCCTGCCCGTCCGACGATGTATGTGTGCGGCCCGACCGTCTACAACTACGTCCACATTGGCAACGCCCGCGGCCCGGTGGTGTTCGGCGTGCTGGCCGAACTGCTGCGACGGCGCTACGGCGCGCTGGCCTACGCCCGCAATATCACCGACGTGGACGACAAGATCAACGCCGCGGCAAACGCCCAGGGCGTGCCGATCTCGGTCATCACCGATCGATTCTCGGCCGCTTACCGCGACGACATGGCGGCCCTGGGCGTCGCGCCGCCGGATATCGAGCCAGAAGCGACCGCCCACATTGGCGAGATCATCACGATGATCGGGCAATTGATCGACTCCGGCCATGCCTACGCCGCCGAGGGCCACGTGCTGTTTTCCGTCGCCAGTTTCGGCGGCTACGGCAAGCTGTCGCGCCGCCACATCGAGGACATGCTGGCCGGCGCCCGGGTCGAGGTTGCCCCCTACAAACGCGATCCGGGCGACTTCGTGCTGTGGAAGCCCTCTGGCCAGGGCTCGGGATCCGGCTCTGAATCAGCACCAGGCCAGGCCCTGCCCGGCTGGGAGTCGCCATGGAGCTACGGTCGCCCCGGCTGGCACATCGAGTGCTCCGCGATGGCGGCCGCGCACCTGGGCGAGACCATCGACATCCATGCCGGCGGCGTCGACCTGCAGTTTCCGCACCATGAAAACGAGATCGCCCAGAGCGAATGTGCCCATGGCGGCAAGCCGTTCGCACGGTGGTGGCTGCACAACGGGATGCTGAATTTTGGCGGCAGCAAGATGTCCAAGTCATTGGGCAACATCGAGAAGATCCACGACCTGGTTCTCGCCCACCCACCTGAAGCCCTGCGTTACGCGTTGCTATCGGCGCATTACCGGCAACCGCTGGACTGGTCGGACGGCTTGATCGAGCAAAGCGTGCGGACGCTCGACCGGCTGTATGGGACGCTGCGTGCGCTGGCCGATACCGAGGCAACGGCCACGATCCCGGCGAGCCTGGAGGCCATCCTCGACGACGACCTCAACACCCCGCAGGCGCTGGCCGAACTGGCCCGGATCGCCGGCCAGGCGCGCAAGGCGGTATCGGTCGACGACAAGGCCCGGCTCAAGGGCGACCTGTTGGGTGCTGGCCTGGCTCTGGGGCTGTTGCAGCAAGAGCCCCAGGCCTGGTTCGTCGGTGGCGCCGATGACGACGGCGACGATGCGCGTATCCAGGCGCTGGTCGATGAGCGGGGCGCGGCCAAGCAGGCCCGGGACTTCACCCGTGCCGATGCCATCCGCGACCGACTCGCGGACGAGGGGGTACTGCTGGAAGATACCCCGGCCGGCGTGCGCTGGCGCCGTGATACCAGTATCCGCCACCAGGATTGATGCCGTGATTGCCACACCGTTCCCGCTTGAACCCACTACCACCGAGGCTCAAGACGCCATCCGTGACGAGTTCGCATTCTTTGACGACTGGTCGCAACGCTATCAGTACCTGATTGACCTGGGCCGCAAGCTGCCGGACCTGCCGGCTGAATGGAAGACCGAAGAACACCGCCTGCATGGCTGTCAGTCGTTGGTCTGGATCGTCGCCCAAGGCGATGCCGACAAGCTGGATTTCCACGCCATCAGCGATTCAGCCATCGTCTCCGGCCTGGTCTACCTGGCGCTGCGGGTCTACTCGGGCCGCAGTGCGGCCGAGATCGCAGGGACTGGTGCCAGCTACATCGCCGACATCGGCCTGGCCAAGCACCTTTCACCCACGCGAAGCAATGGCCTGGCCGCGTTGCTTGGCTTCATCCAGGCACAGGCCATGGCGCAACTTGGCGAGCCAAAGCATTGACGCACACAAGCCAGCCTGGCTGCACACGCCATCCGCACTGATATGAAAAAACCCCGCATTGGCGGGGTTTTTTCTGGATCAATCCAATGCCTCAGTCGCCCATTTGCTTGCGCAAGTGCTCCCAACGCTCCTGTGCATCGAGCGTCCGCTCGGCGGTAAGCCGGGCGTCCATGCGCTCCAACCCGATCTCCTCGCCGGTGTCGGCGCAAAAACCGTACTCACCCGAGTCGACACGCTTCAACGTACTGTCGATCTTGCTGATCAGCTTGCGATAGCGGTCGCGGGTACGCAGTTCCAGGGAGTTTTCGGTTTCGCGGGTGGCGCGCTCAGCTTCGTCACCGACATCCCGGACTTCGTCCTTCAGGTTTTCGATGGTCTGCTTGGACTCCTCAACCAGGTCTTCCCGCCACTGCAACAGGCGCTGACGGAAATACTCCAACTGCAAGGGACTCATGTACTCCTCGTCTTCACTGGGCGTATAGCCCTTGGGGACGATCGGACGGCCACTGCCTTTTTCTGTTTTATATGGCACGACTTTGACTTTACCTCGGGGGATGGGGGTTTGCGACTTGGCCGCAACGGCTACGGCAACCTTCCCCAGACGTCGCCTGACTGGCACGGCTGAACGGGTTACCGGCGCCTCTGCCGTCTTCTTCGCGACGGGCGCCCTGGATTTGTTTACGACCGCTGTCTTGGCGGCTGGCTTTTTCACTGCCGCGACCTTCTTGGCGGCCGGCGTCTTCACCGCGACTTTCTTGACGGCTGCTTTTTTCACCGTCGCGGCTTTCTTGGCGACCGGCTTCTTCACTGCCGCGGTCTTCTTGGCGACTGGTTTCTTCACCGCCACGACCTTCTTGGCAGCCGGCTTCTTCACTGCCACAGCCTTCTTCACAACGCCTTTTTTCACCGCCGCGGATTTTTTCACGGCAACTGTTTTGACGGCCTTTTTACTGCTTTTGGCGACCTTCGTCGCGGTTTTTTTCATTGCCACGAGCAACTGTCCTTGATGTTGATTCCCTTGTGACGGGAAAGCGCGCTGTTATACCCTGCTCCGGCACCTGCGGCAACCTCGTCACAAACAAGGCGTTCCAGGTTTACCCAGGGTCTGACGGCAAACTGCCATCGACCCCGGCCGGGTCGGGCACGGATCCGGCCCATCCTACCCTCCATCCGTTGTTCGTGCCCATATTCGAGAAACCGTGATCGACCGTCTGCTCATCGCCCTGCTGCGAGGCTACAAACGCTGGATCAGCCCGCTGCTGGGACCGCGCTGCCGGTTTCATCCCACGTGCTCGGAGTACGCCATGCAGGCCATCGCCCGGTTTGGCGCTTTCAAGGGCAGCTGGCTTGCATTGAGGCGGATACTACGCTGCCACCCGCTGCATCCCGGCGGCAACGACCCGGTGCCGCCCGCGGGCTGATTCGCCCTCCCGACAACTCGCCCCAAAAGGATCCCCATGACCGCGTCATCAACGCTTATCGTCAATGCCCGTCTCGTCAACGAGGGCCGTGAATTCGACGGCGACCTGCGCTTCGAGGAGGGACGGATCACCCAGATCGGTAGTGGCCTTTCCGGCCGGGCCAACGAGACCGTGGTGGATGCAAACGGTCGCCGGTTGCTGCCTGGGATGATCGACGACCAGGTCCACTTCCGTGAGCCTGGCATGGAGTACAAGGCCGACATGGAAATTGAATCCGGCGCCGCGGTTGCCGGTGGACTGACCAGCTTCATGGATATGCCCAACACCAGCCCGCCGACCCTGGATGCAGCAGCACTGGAGAACAAGTACCAGCGTGCGGCCGGCAGGGTGCGCGGCAACTATGGTTTCTACATGGGCACCAGCACCACCAACCTGGAGGCCATCCAGCGTCTGGATCCGCTGAGCGCGCCCGGGGTCAAGGTGTTCATGGGCGCGTCCACCGGCAACATGCTGGTGGACGATCCGGTGGTGCTGGACGCGGTATTCCGCGACGTGCCCACACCGATCATCACCCACTGCGAAGATACGCCGATGATCGAGGCCGCCACCGCCGTCTACAAGGCGAAGTACGGCGACGACATCCCGCCCGAGTGCCATCCCGACATCCGCTCACGCGAGGCGTGCATGAAGTCGACCCAGTTGGCGATCTCGCTGGCGCGCCGGCACGGCACCCGGTTGCATGTACTGCACATCTCGACTGCCGACGAGCTGGCGTTGTTCGAGTCCGGCCCGCTCGTCCGCGCCGACGGCAGCCGCAAGCAGATCACTGCCGAGACCTGCATCCACTTCCTGCGTTTTGACCGCAACGACTATGCCCAGCTCGGCCACCTGATCAAGTGCAACCCGGCGATCAAGGACCCGGCAGACCGCGAGGCACTGGTCCGCGCCCTTGCCGACGATGTCATCGATGTGCTCGCCACCGATCACGCGCCGCACCTGCTGGAAGAGAAACAACGGCCCTATACCAAGGCGCCCAGTGGCCTGCCGCTGGTCCAGTACGCACTCAATGCGGCGTTGGAACTGGTCCATGAGGGTCACCTGAGCACCGCCCAGGTGGTGCAGAAATTCGCCCATGCGCCGGCGCAGCTGTTCGACGTCAAGGGTCGTGGCTTCCTGCGCGAAGGCTACGCTGCCGACCTGGTCCTGATCGATGACAAACCGCTCACTGTTCGGCGTGAAGACGTGTTGTCAAAATGCGGCTGGTCGCCGTTCGAGGGCCGCACCTTCCATACCCGGATTGCATCGACCTGGGTCAATGGCGTGCTCGCATGGGACGGCAGCCAGCTGGTGGGCGCCGCCAACGGCCAGCGCCTGGTTTTTGATCGATGAGGGCAATGCCACTGGTGGTTGCGCTGGCGTTTATTGTCGGTGCCGGCAGCACGACAAGGTCAGCCTGCGCCGCCGATTCATCGCAGGACACCCGGCTGCCAGCAGTGGAAGCGGTGCATGCCGATCGCCGCGTCGTGTTTCCCGAGGCAGTCCCCCAGGGCTCGCTCGTCATCGGCAAAGTGCCCTCCGGCAGCACCGTCCATTACGCCGGACGTGACCTGCGGGTCACGTCCTACGGAACCGTTGCATTCGGTATCGCCCGTGACGAGGCCGGCCCGGCAAGCGTGCAGGTGTCAGGACCCGATGGTCGGCAGCAGTCGGTCAGCATCACCATCACGCCGCGTGACTTCCCGACCGAGCGCGTCAACGGTGTCCCCGGCAAGACGGTCACACCTCCGCCCGCAATCGCCAAACGCATTGCCCGCGAGCAGGCCGCCGTCACCGCGGCACGGACCCGTGACGATGCCCGCACCGGCTTCGCGCAGGAGTTCATCTGGCCGGTTCGCGGCCGGATCAGCGGCCGGTTCGGCAACCAGCGTATCTACAACGGAACGCCCGGCTCGGCCCATTCGGGCATGGACATCGCCGTCGCCAGTGGCACGCCGGTCAAGGCGCCGGCCGCCGGCGTGATTTCGTTCAGCGACGACCTGTACCTGACCGGTGGCACCATCGTGCTGGATCATGGCCACGGCATCAGCTCCAACTTCCTGCATCTGTCGCGCATGGATGTCTCGACCGGCGACAGCATCGAGCAGGGCCAGGTCATTGGTGCCGTCGGCGCGACCGGGCGTGCCACCGGGCCACACCTGCACTGGGGGATGAACTGGCTGGACGTGCGGATCGACCCGTTACTGGTTCTCGGCCCAGGCAAATGATCGCTGCACGGATTGCGTGCCAACCAGTTTCGCATTGCTCACGATGACGTCGTTCGCGCCACATGCAACGACCGGCTGCCGGTCACCCGGTTACGGCCGGCGGACTTGCTCGCGTACAGCGCCGCATCCGCGCGCTCCAGCAGCTGTTCAGCGCTCTCGTCACCGACAAGCTCGACCACGCCCAGGCTGAGAGTGGCGTCGAGAAACTGGCCGTCGATCGACAGCGCCCTTGAGCTGACCGCCGACCGCAGGTTCTCGGCGACGCCCACCGCCTCAGCCAATCGGGTGTTGGGCAGCACTACAAGTAATTCGTCACCACCCCAACGGCCGAGCAGGTCGTAGGTACGCAAGCGATTGCGGATACGCAAGACGATGACCTTCAGGCAAGTGTCGCCGACACCGTGCCCAAATCCGTCATTGATCTGCTTGAAATTATCGACATCCAGGAACAACACCGACAGGGGAAAGCCATTGCTGCGCGACTCCGAGACGCAAGTCCACAATCGCGTTTCTATCGCCTGACGCGACATCGCACCGGTCAATGCATCAAACCCCGCCAACTGGCTGGCATGGTCACGATCGCGCCGCAACTGCTGCATGGTATCGCTGAGCCCGATCATGATGATCAGCCCGGACATCGCAAACGTCATCGGAAACACGTGATCCAACCAGGGCGGTGCTGGCCAAAGGCCGGCCATCGTGCCGATCTCAAACAGCATCAAGGTTGTCATCGGTAATATCGACAGCAACAACACATAGGCCGGCCGATAGCGGCGCAGGCAGCCGACCACGGTGGCAATCCATACCAGCCCAGTCGCCAACAGCAGGGCCAGATTGATGGTCGTGGCGATCCAGCTGGCAGCGTTGGCCAGTGCGGCCAGTGCCAGTGCGCCGAACAACGCGCCGCACAGTGCAAGCAATTGCTGCATCACAGGCTGTCGCGCGCGCAGATCCAAGTACCTGCCAACGAAGACCAGGCTGGACAAAACCGCAACGACGGCAAACAGGCGCGGAATCCGGGGATCGTGACCGAGTAACGCGGCCAAGCTTGGGAGCAGGCGGATCTCCCCGCCGGAAGTCGCAAAATAAGCGGCCTGCGCAAGCAGCGTCAACAACAGGTAGGCGTAACTGCGCTCGCCAATGCCAATCCACAGCCCCAATGCGAGTACCGCCAGCAGCATCAGGCTGCCCAGCAGTGCCGTCCGCCATGCCACGTGGACCAGGTCGGCCTCGTGAACCGCCCCCAGCGTATCTATCGAGACCGGCATCGAGACCGTCGCGGGAGCATGGACCCGCAGGTAAATTGAATCCCCCGCCGACACCCCGTCCGTCAGGGGGAACACCAGCGCACGGGTCGAATAACCCCGGTCGGCTTCCGGCCCCACCCGTGCATGGATCGACGGTGTGGCGTGCCCCGGCCGCCAGACCTCGATACGGGTCATGTACGGCGATCGCATCACCAAAAGCGGTGCATCGAACATGCCGGCTGCAGACAATCCGGGGGCAACGCGGTCCACCGTTACCCGCCACCAGCGCGGCGATCGCTCTGACGCATGGATGATGTCGTCGGGAAGTGTGACGAAATCTCCATCCCACTCACCGGTGCTGACTTGCATGGCCGTCGGATCGGCGTCCAGTCGAGCGACCGTCAGCGATGCCAAACCTGTCTGGATGTCGGGATTCAACGTCGGGGCATCGGCCCCGGAAGCGCCCGAGGCGAACGACAACAACGCAAACAGGCATGCCATGGCCAGACCCAGCCATGCTGCCCTGCGATAGCGCTGCCCCCAGCAAAACCCCATGCCGCCCCCTAGCCTGCACATGCTCCGAGCATAACGCCGAATCGACTCAGTGGCGTGCCGCGCTCCAAGCCAGCCACAACGTCGCCCAAGCCGATAGCGGCCGGTCGGGATCAGACGCCTGCAGGCGCGCTTTCGCCAATCCTGCCCACAAGCGCCGGCAACGGCTCGCGGCGCGGTGGTCCGGCCATCGCCTGGCCAGCTCGTTCGTCCATGCCGCCCGCGGGTCGCCCGTACCCGCCAGGGCCAGCATGTCCAGTGGTACGTGGGCATCACCGGGCTGCGCGAAACGGGCATGCAGCAGGGTTGCCGCCACCACGTCCCCATCGCCATCGTTGCGCGCGACGGCAAACAGCACCGCATCGATGTTGGCGATCGCATTGGCGACCGACGACAACCCATCGAACGCTTCTTCGATGCTGACGGGCCGGTCGCGGCTATTGGCCAGCGCAGGCAGTTCAGCCGCCAAACCGTCCCATGGCGCCGGGTAGCGCTGCAACACCACGCCCAGCGGATGCCGACGCGCGCCGCGGCCCCAACCCATCAATTCTTCCTGCCACCAGGACAGTTTGGCAGCGCCTGGGCGCGGGTCGCTGCCGCCCCATGCGGCGTCGGTCAACTCTTGTTGGAGCGTGGCCCAGGCCAGCGCGCGCTCCCGTTCGGAACGCGTCACGAAAACCTCAGCGACGCTCCATTCGGGCCAGCGAGCGCGCCATTTCCCGATGAAATTATCCAGTGTCTGGGCCTCGCCTTCGTCGGCGACGGGCCGTTGCGCGTCCGGATCACCCTTGATGCTCATGATATCGATGGCCATGCAGACCCCTCCCACAACTGCTCCGGAGACGCGACCATCACGTCGCCCCGCCAGGTCGCGGGATCATCACCGGGCAAACGATAACCCCATAACGCCACCACCGAGGGCATCCCGGCGGCGCGCGCCGCGATGATGTCGCGTTCGTCGTCGCCGACATACACGCAATCGGCCGGGGCAATGCCCATGCGCTGCGCAGCAGTGACCAGCGGCAACGGATCGGGCTTGCGCGCCGGCAGCGTGTCGCCACCGATCAACACCGCGCAACGGTCCTGCCAGCCCAGTAACGGAATCAACTGGGCCGCCAGGTACTCGGGCTTGTTGGTGACGATGCCCCAGCTACTACCCGCCGACTCCAGCTTCGCCAGTATCGACTCGATGCCCTCGAACGGTCGGCCGTGACGGCCAAGTTGGCGCTGGTAGTGATCCAGGAAAGCCGGAATCCAGGTCTCGCGCTGCGCCGGGTCGACATCGGGAAACGCGGCGGCGGCCATCGCTCGGGCGCCTTTTGATACGTGCGGGCGCAAGTCGTCCATGGGCATCGGCGGCAAATCCCGCTCGGCACGCATCGCGTTGATCGCCGCCAGCATGTCCGGCGCACTGTCAAGCAACGTGCCGTCGAGGTCGAACAGGACGGTCCGGGGAAATTTTGCGGTCATTCGGGTTTGCGTGCGCAGGCCAGGTAGTTGATATCCGCGCGCTTCACCACCCGCGCTGCGTTGCGCCATGGCTCATACATCAAGCCGCTGACATCCTCCAGTTGCAGCCCCGCCTCACGCAACCAGGCGCCCAGCTCGGACGGCTTGATGAAGTCACGGTAGCGGTGGGTGCCCTTGGGCAGCAGCCGGGCCACGTATTCGGCCCCGACGATCGCCAATGCAAACGCGGCCGGGGTCCGGTTGAGCGTGGACACGAACAGGCGACCACCCGGTTTGAGCAGGCTCGCACAGGCCTGGATGATCGCGCCCGGGTCGGGTACGTGCTCCAGCATCTCCATGCAGGTCACCGCGTCGAACCGCGCCGGCATTTCAATTGCCAGTGATTCGACCGACTGCACCCGGTAGTCGACCTCCACGCCGCTCTCCAGCCCGTGCAACCGCGCAACCTTGACCAGCTCCGGCGCCAGATCGATCGCCGTCACCCGCGCGCCCTCGCGTGCCAGCGCTTCGCTGAGCAAGCCGCCACCACACCCCACATCCAGCATGTCGGCGCCCGCCAGTGGACGACGCGCAGCGACATAACCCAGACGCGCCGGGTTCAGCGCATGCAGCGCCTTTTGCGGGCCCTGCGGGTCCCACCAGCGGTTGGCCAGCGCACCGAACTTGTCCAGCTCAGCCTGGTGGAAATTGTCATTGGGCGTGGCGGATTGTGCAGTCATCGGACTCGGTTCCCGGATCGTGGTGGCTCAAGGACGGATCGCGGCGATCCGCTGACGCCATTGTCTTGCATTGGCGATCAGCGCCGCCGCGTCAAGCCCGACCAGCTCGCGTTGACGCAGTTTTGGTTTGCCGCCGATCCACACGTCGGTCACCTGATGCCGGCCGGTGGCATAAACCAGTTGCGAGACCACGTTGAACAACGGCTGGCTCTCGATCTGGCTCATGTCGACGCACACCAGGTCGGCCTGCTTGCCGATCTCGATCGATCCGATCTGCGTATCCAACCCCATGGCCTTCGCGCTGCCCAGGGTCGCGGCGCGCAACGCACTGGGGGCACTGAAGGCTGCGGCATCGCCGGCCACGGCCTTGGCCATCTGGGCTGCCGTGCGGGTCTCGCCGAACATGTCCAGGTCGTTGTTGCTGGCCGCACCGTCGGTGCCGATCGCAATATTGACGCCGGCCTGCTCCAGCTTGCCGATCGGGCAGAAACCGGACGCCAGCTTGAGGTTGGATTCCGGGCAATGCACCACGCTGACGCCGCGCGCCGCACACAGCGCGATCTCCTCGTCGACCAAGTCGGTCATGTGCACCGCAATCAGGCGGTCATTGACCAGCCCAAGCCGGTCCAGCCGCGCCAGTGGACGCTGGCCGTACTTCAATTGCGACTCGGCGACCTCGTGCGCGGTCTCGTGGCAATGCAGGTGGACTGGGATGTCGAGCTGGTCGGACAGCATCCGGATCCGCTCGAAGCTGGCATCGGAGACGGTGTACGGCGCGTGCGGGACGAATGCCATCGACACCAGTGGGTCATTGCGCCACTGGTCGTGGACCTCCCCGGCACGATCGAAATACTCATCGTCACTGGCCGCCCAAGCCGTGGGGAAGTCGATGACCGGCAAGCCGACCCGGGCCCGGAAACCATGTTGCTTGTAGACCGCGGCCTGGACGTCGGGGAAGAAGTAGTTCTCGTTGGCGCAGGTGGTGCCGCCACGCAACATCTCCGCTATCGCCAGGGTCACCCCGTCCGCCACGAACTCCGGCCCGATCACCTCGGCCTCGATCGGCCAGATGTGGCCTTGCAGCCACTCCATCAGGGGCAGGTCGTCGGCAACGCCGCGCAACAACGTCATCGGGTTGTGGGTGTGGGCATTGACCAGACCCGGCATCAGCACCGCATCGGGGCGCGAGACGGTTTCCTTCGGGCTATAACGGGTGCGGGCCTCGGCTGTCGGCAAGACCGCCATGATGACGCCGCCGGTCACCGCAACGGCATGGTCCTCAAGAACGATGCCATGCGGCTGGATTGGCACGACCCAGCCGGCTTCGATCAACAGGTCGCAGGGCTGGGACGGGATGTCAGTGTGCATGGGCCAATGGGTCACTTGACGCGGCTGACGTACTCGCCGGAGCGGGTATCTACCTTGATGATCTCGTCCTGGCCGACAAACAGCGGCACGCGCACGACTGCGCCGGTTTCCAGGGTGGCCGGCTTGCCGCCGCCACCCGAGGTGTCACCGCGCACGCCGGGGTCGGTCTCGGCGATCTTCAGCTCGACGAAGTTCGGCGGGGTCACGAAGATCGGCGTGCCGCTGAGCAGGGTCACGATGCAATCCTCCTCGCCCTTCAACCACTTGGCGGCGTCGCCGACGCCGTTCTTGTCGGCCTGGACCTGCTCGAAGTTGGTCGGGTCCATGAAGTGCCAATGCTCGCCGTCGGCATACAGGAACTGCATGTCGGTATCCATCACGTCGGCGGCCTCGAGCGCGTCGGTCGCCTTCATGGTGACTTCCTGCACGCGACCGGACTTGATGCTGCGGTACTTCACCCGGGTGAATGCCTGGCCCTTGCCCGGCTTGACGTACTCGGTATCGACGATGACGCACGGGTCATTGTTGACCATGATCTTCATCCCGTTTTTTACGTCGTTCATGCCGTAAGAGGCCATGCGGAAACTCCTGCGCTGTAGATGGCAATGATGACTCGGCCCGTGCTGTGCCGCGGGCCGCTAGAATATCTGGCTGTCTCCGGTCACGCCGGTCACAAGCGAAACTGGAACCGAATGATACCCGCAGCCCCCATCGCCATGCAGCCAGCCCCTTCGCGGCCACCTCGCTGGCAGCAGCTGTGGCGCGACGCGGTGCGCGACCCGCGCGAACTGCTCGACCTGCTCGGCCTGGATCCGGCCGCAATGGGCATCTCCGACGCCGCCGCGAGCCAGTTCGCGCTGCGCGTGCCGCGTGGGTTCGTCGCCCGCATGCGCCACGGCGACCCGCAGGACCCATTGCTTCGCCAGGTCCTGCCGCTGGATGCGGAAATGCGGCCAAGCCCCGGTTTCAGCCTGGATGCGGTGGGCGACGGGGCGGCCAAGGCCGGCAGCGGGGTGATCCGGAAGTATCGCGGGCGGGCCTTGCTGGTCAGTACCGGCAGTTGCGCAATCAATTGCCGCTATTGCTTCCGACGCCATTTCCCGTATGCGCAGGAAACCGCCGCAGCCGGTGGCTGGTCCGAGGCCGTCGCGCTGATTCGCGCCGACCCCACTATCGACGAGGTGATCCTGTCGGGTGGCGACCCGCTGTCGCTGTCGAGTGCAAAACTCGCCGAACTCACCGCCGCGCTCACCGACATCGCCCATATCAAGCGCCTGCGGATACACACCCGGTTGCCGGTGGTGCTGCCGGAGCGTGTCGACCAGGCGCTGCAGGATTGGCTGCGCGCCCTGCCCTGGCCGGTAGCGGTGGTCCTTCACGCCAACCACGCCAATGAATTTGATGCCCATGTCGATGCGGCAGTGGCGCGAATGCGCAGCACCGGCGCCACGGTACTCAACCAGGCGGTGCTGTTGCGCGGAGTGAATGATTCGGTCGACGCCTTGGCCGCGCTGAGCGAGCGCGGGTTCTCCGCCGGGGTGTTGCCGTATTACCTGCACCAACTGGATCGCGTCCAGGGCGCGGCCCATTTCGAGGTCAGCGACGAACGCGCCCGTGAACTGCACGCGGCCCTGGGCGCTCGGCTCTCGGGTTACCTGGTCCCGCGACTGGTGCGGGAAACTGCCGGCGACAGCGGCAAAAGGCCGCTGTAGACCGCAACCGACGTCTCAACCCGGCGCGCCTGCGTGGACGCATGGGACAAGTTCTGGCATAAGCTGTCACAAGCTGACCGGATCGAGCCCATGTTGCGGCACTTCGCCATGCACGGGTGCCCAGCCACCAAAGGGCATCAAGTCACGCGTCCGGCAGCGCAGGGGGCATCATGCTGGTACAAATTGACAACAATGCCATGGTTGCTGGCAGCACTTCCACGGCCGGGGCACCATCCGATTTCCATGCAACTGTCCGCTTGGCTGCGCGACAATCGTCGATCCATCCGGACCAAGGGGACAACATGCAGGCGGTGAAGAACACCATGCTCAGGCTGCTGATCGTCGATGACAGCGTGGAGGCTGCCGAAGGCATTACCAACGGCTTGCGCAACAGTGGTATTGCCGTGCGCCCCAGCCGTCCTGAACACGAAGCGGATTTCGCCGCCCTGTTGGCCAATCAACCCCACGACCTGGTTCTGGTGGCCAACGATGCGCATATCGTTCCGCTGGCCCAGGTGATGGCGCAGGTCGACGCCACCGGCAAGGACCTGCCGGTGGTGGTGTTGCTGGACTCCATTGACGGCGACAGCTTGGTCAATGTCATCGCGACGGGGGCGCGCGCAGTCGCCCTGCGCAACCGCCTGGCACATATCGAGACGGTCGTGCGCCGTGAATGGTCCGACCTGGAAGCGCGCCGCGACCTGCGTCGGCTGGAATCGCAGGTACGCGAAACCGAACGTCGCTGCGATGCCCTGATCGACTCGTCGCGCGACCCCATCGCCTATATCCACGAAGGCATGCACATCCGCGCCAACGATGCCTATCTGGAGGCGTTCGGGTTTGACTCGTTCGAAGACATCGAGGGCATGTCGCTGCTGGACATGATTGCCCCACAGCGCGTCGACGAGTTCAAGCAACTGCTGAAGCGACTGGGCAAGGGCGAGTCCGCACCACCACGGTACGAGACCGAAGCCTGCGCCATGGACGGCAGCAGCTTCCCGGCGGTGATGGAGTTCACGGCGGCCAGTTACGAAGGCGAGACCTGCCAGCAAGTCGTATTGCGCCGCCAGGAGCTGGATCCGGAACTGGCGCGGGAGATGGAAGCGCTGCGCCACCGTGACCAGGCCACCGGCCTGCTCAACCGGGCGACGTTCCTGCGGGAGCTGGAGGACACGGTTGCCGATGCCGCGCGCAACGCGACCAGCCACGGTTTGCTGCTGGTGGAGCCTGATCATTTCGCCCACCTGGTCCAGGACATTGGCCTGGACGCCGCCGACGACCTGATCGCCGCCTGCGCCCAGCGCCTGCAGGGCGTACTGAGCGAGAATGACATCGCCGCGCGCTTTGGTGAGCAGCAGTTGGCGGTCTTGCGACGCGGGAGCGATTTCAACGCGACCCTGGCCCTGGCGGAATCGGTGCGCAACGCATTCGCCAACCATGTGCTGGAGACCCGGGAACGATCGCTCAACGCAACCGTCAGCATTGGCGGGGTCCAGATCGGGCAGAAGATCGCCAGTGTCACCGAGGTGCTGGGCAAGGCACACCAGGCCGTGCAATCGAACGTCGGTGTCGGCGGCAATCGGGTCGATATCTTCGATCCCGGCGCGGTTGACCGCGCCGAGCAAGAGCGCATTGATGTCTGGGTCGACCGCATCCGCCAAGCCATTGACAGTGACGACTTCGTCCTGCATTACCAGCCGCTGGTGAGCCTGCACGGCGAGCCCCGGCAGATGTACGACACCTACCTGCGCATGCGCGGTGAACACGACGAGCTGATCCAGCCACCGGCGTTCCTGCACATTGCAGAAGAGCACGGCTTGCTATGGGAAATTGACCGCTGGGTGGTCGCCAATGCGATCGCCAACATTGCCCAGCAGCTCAAGGCCGGCCAGCGCACTACCTTGCTGGTGCGTATCACCGAGGTATCGCTGCAGGACGACAGCCTGTTGCAACACATCCAGGAACAGTTGGCCAGGCACGCAGTGGATGGTGAATTGCTGGTACTCCAGTTGGCCGAGTCAAAGGTGTTCACCCACCTCAAGGCCGCCCAGGTGTTCCAGCAACAGGTCGCGAAGATGGGCGTGCGAGTCGGACTGGAGCAGTTCGGCAGCGGGCTCAATTCGTTCCAGCTGTTGAGTCATTTTGACGCCGCATTGCTGAAGTTCGATCCCAGCTTCATGGAAGACCTCCCGGCGAACCCGGAGTCCCAGCGCCGCATCCGCGAGATTGCCGACAAGGCGCGTGAGTCGGGAAAACAGACCATCGCCGAGATGGTCGAGGATGCCGCCAGCATGACGGTGCTGTTCAGCGCGGGTATCGACTACGCCCAGGGACACTTCCTGGCCAAGGCCGGACCAAAAATGGATTACGAATTCAACTAGCGCTGCGTTGCACAACAGAAATTTTATGATTGCCTACTAGACTCTTCCTCCAAGGGCGCACCATTCCAATTGCACCCGCCATTGAGGGGAGACAGGACATGCAGTCACGCGTCGCATTGGTCACCGGTGGTACCGGCGGCATTGGAACCTCGATCGTCAAGCGATTGGTCAACATGGGCCACAAGGTCGCGACCAACTTTCGTGATGAGGCCCGTGGCGCTGCCTGGCAAGCCAGGATGAAAGACGCGGGCATCGACGTCACGCTGGCACCGGGCGACGTGTCCAGCCCGGAACAGGCCGCCGCATTGATCCAGGAAGTCGAGCGCCAACTCGGCCCGGTCGACATCCTGGTCAACAACGCCGGAATCACCCGCGACTCGACCTTCCACAAGATGACGTCGCAGCAATGGAACGACGTCATCTGCACCAACTTGAACTCGTGTTTCAACGTCACGCGGCCGGTGATCGAAGGCATGCGCGCGCGCAAGTGGGGCCGGATCGTCCAGATCAGCTCGATCAATGGCCAGAAGGGACAATACGGGCAGGCCAACTACGCCGCTGCCAAGGCCGGCATGCACGGCTTCACCATTTCGCTGGCCCAGGAAAATGCGAAGTTCGGGATTACCGTCAATACCGTCTCGCCGGGTTACATCGGCACTGACATGGTGATGGCGGTACCCGAGGAAGTGCGCGAGAAGATCATTGCCCAGATCCCCACCGGACGTCTCGGCACGCCCGATGAGATCGCCTACGCGGTGAGCTTCTTCATGCCTGACGAGGCGGGCTGGATCACCGGCGCCAACCTGTCCGCGAACGGCGGTCAATACATGGGCTGGTAACGTCGCAGCGCCGACCGACCTTGTTGCAAGACCTCACCTGCTGGGCCATGCTGCAAAGCATCATGGCTTCCGGTCCGATTGTCCCATGTCTTCCAATCGCGTCATCAAGAAATATCCCAACCGCCGGCTCTACGACACCGAGATCTCCAGCTACATCACGATCGAAGATGTGCGGCAGCTGATCATCGATGGCGAGGATTTCGAGGTGCGTGACGCGCGTTCGGGCGATGACCTCACCCGCCAGGTGCTGTTGCAGATCATTACCGAGCATGAGCAGAACGGCGAGCCGATACTCTCCACGCAGCTGTTGAGCCATGTCATCCGCTTTTACGGTGACTCGATGCAGGGTTTCATGGGCAATTACCTGGAACGCTCGATGCAGACCTTCCTGGAGCAGCAGCAACAGTTGCGCAAACAACTCGGCGACTCCGTCGGGCAGACGCCATGGTCGATGATGAACCAACTGACCGAGCGCAACATGGCGCTATGGAAGGAATTCCAGCAGAACCTGTCCGGCAGCGTCGGACAAACGCCGACGCCACCGGGCAAGAAGACCGGTGACAAGTCCAGGTCCAAGTCCTAGGACGCAGGTAGGCTCCGCGCGCTGCGGTTACCTGGCCGCCCCCTGGCAATATTTCTCATAGAACCCAATGGCCTGCGGCATCAGGGTTTGCAGCGTCTGGATGCGGTTGGCGGGGTCTGGATGGGTCGAGGCGAACTCTGGCGGACGTTCGCCGCCGCCCAGTTGCGACATCCGCTCCCACAGCGGTATCGCCGCACGTGGGTCATAGCAGGCCGCAGCCGCCAACATCAGCCCGACCTCGTCCGCCTGGGTTTCGTGGCTGCGGCCATACGGCAGGATCAGGCCGTACTGGGCCCCTGCCCCCAACGCCGCCATCACCGCCTGCTGTTGTTGCGGGTCCATCCCGCCCACCGCCATGCCGGCGGCCACCTGCCCCAACTGCACCAGGTTCTGCTGGGCCATACGCTGTGAGCCATGGCGCAACAATGCGTGCGCAATTTCGTGGCCCATCACCACCGCCATTGCGTCTTCGGTCCGGGTGATCGGCAGCAGCCCGGTATAGACCGCCATCTTCCCTCCGGGCAGGCAGAACGCGTTGGCCTGGTCGGACTGGATGACGCTTACGTCCCACTGGAAGTCCTGATAGGAGGTGGGGGCCTGTTGCTGATGCTGGGCGGCCAGGTCGGCGGTAACCTGCGGCACCCTGGCCACGAGCCGCTGGGCGATGCCGCGGACCTGCTGGCTCACCGGGTCGCTCGCCGGCAGCAATGCACCTTGCGCCTGCGCATCACCCAAGACTTGCTGATAGGCGTTGGCGCCGAGCTCCGACTCTTCAGCCGCGCTGGCGCCATAGTGCGCGGTCTGGCCGGTATAAGGATCGGTCTGGGCACTTCCAAACCATTGCCAGGCCGCGTAGCCGGCGAACAGCAACAATATCCACCAACGGATGCCACCGCCGCGACGCTTGCCCGCCGGCGCTGTACGGCGCCGGGAACCCAACAGGGAACCGATATTCATTCCACGCTCCTTATTTCCCGGAACTCGTTACGTTCAGATCTCGCGCACCACCCGGAAGCCAACCCGGGCGTTGGTGGTGTTGGCGTCGCTGCCAAGCCGCCACGCCGAACGCGTCTGGCTTGGCGAGCTTGCCCACGAGCCGCCACGCACCACCCGGTCGCGGCAGCCTGGATTGATCCAGGCGCGGCCGTCAGACGGCGCGCGCCGGTAGCTGTCATGCCAGCAATCGGCCACCCACTCGCTGACATTACCGGCCAGGTCGTGAAGACCGTAGGCGTTGTCCGCATACGAGCCAACCCGCGCAGGCCCCCACGACCCGTCGCCATAATCGTCAAAGGCGTTGCGCCAACCCCGTCCAGTGGGCGATTGGTCGAGTCCGCCGGTAAAGTTCCCGGCCTTGGATGGTGGCGCACCGTCGCCCCACGGAAACCGTGTCTGGCTGCCGGCACGCAACATGTATTCGAACTCCGCCTCGCTCGGCAACCGGTAGTGATGACCCGTCTGCTCCGACAACCATCGGGCATAGGCTTCGGCGTCCTTGGCACTCACATGCACGACGGGTTGGTCATCGGCCGCCGGAGCGCCGGTGTAGTCCGAGCGCCAGTCCACATGGCTTCGGTGCACCAGGTTGCCGCTGCGCTCGTCGTACACCGTGGAGCCCTGCCGCCGACTGGCGCGTGATTCATAGCCGGTCGCAGTGACAAAACGGCGGAACTCGCCGACGGTGGTTTCATTGCGCGATACCGCCAACCCGCGGTCAAAACGGATGCTGCGCACTGGCAGTTCCGACTCGCTCGCATCCGGCTCGTTGTCACCGGCGCCCATCCGGAACGCGCCATGCGGAATCACCACCATCTCCGGGCCACGGCCGCCGTGCTCAAGCGCTTCGGTGAACGCCTGCCCCGGCCGAAACAGCCCGTAGTGCGTCACCAGCTCGATTTGCTCGCGCAACTCGATTGCCGCCGGGTCGCCGGCCGGTGCGATCCGCAGCAACGTTGCCAACTTGCCACGCGCCACGTCGAGGCCGTCCTCCTTCGACAACGCAGCAATGCCCTCGTCGCGCAGGTTGCCCACCCGCGCGCCCCGCTGGCGCGCTATCCGTTGGCGCGCCTGCTCCACCGTGTCCATGTCCGGGCGCACCTGGGCCGCATGTCCCAACCAGGTTTCGGCAGTGGCATAGTCGTCACCGCTGGCTGCCAGCTCGGCCTTGCGGATCAAACCGCTCTCGGCCGCGGCCAGCCCCTGCCTCGCACGTGCATCCGCGGGGCGCAACACCAGTGCCTGGCGGAAATAGCCGATCGCACCGTCCTGGCCGCCTTGCCCCAATTGATCCTGATTCAACGCGCGCTCGCCGCGCAGGTTGGCTTGCCGAGCCTGATCGGCGCGGTCCAGCAATTCCAGGTACTCGACCACGCCCTCATCGGTCGGCGCAACCGCCCGGGCAACCGCGGCGATCTGATGGGCATGACGCAACTGCGCCGGGTCGGAATCGATTCCCCCCAGTGCGGCGCTGCCCTGGGCCAGCAGGGCCTCCAGGGCGCGCTCCAATCCGGCCAGGACCTCGGGATCCTCCGGTGCGATATCACGCAATGCCAGGTACGACGGAATGGCATCGCTCGCGTTGCCAAACAATTCACCCTGCTCCAGCGCCAGTTGCGCGCTTTTTTTCAGGTCGGCGGCACTGTCGGCATCCACTTCGACCGGCGGTGCCTGCCAAGCGGGTACGGGCGAGACTTGCTGGTCATCGCTGATGGTGACGACCGGCACCCGCGGGCCGGCAGCGGCTTCCGGATCGGTTGATGCAGAACGCTCCGTGTCCGGCTCGTTCGCACAGGCCGCCAACAGCAGCGCGAGCACCGTGGCCGCTACCCACCGCACGGGTCGTGACGCGGGTGACTGAACTGGCAATCGTGCTTGCAATCGTCCTCCTGCCCTGCGAACCATCGGTGCCGCGCCAAGGAGCACGGTGAAAGTAGGCTATTGTCACCCGCCCCGGCAATCTGTGTATCGGAGCCGTCTTCACGTGCCAAGTCCCGCCATGCCTCCATCATCCACTCCCGTCTGGATCACCGATCCCGCCGAGCTGACCGCCCGCCTCACCGATCGCCCGGTGCGTATCGGTCTGGACACCGAATTCATCCGCGAACGCACCTATTGGCCACAGTTGGCACTGGTGCAACTGGCGCTGGAGCGCGACGGCGTACTGGAGATCCTGCTGCTGGACACGCTTGCGCCGGGAATCACGCAGGCACTTGCGCCGATCCTTGTCGACGAGTCGGTGCTCAAGGTCATGCACAGCCCCAGCGAGGACCTGGTGGCCTTCCAACACGCCTGCGCCGTGGTACCGCAGCCGTTGTTCGACACTCAGCTGGCGGCCGCGCTGGCGGGCATCGCCGGTGGCATGGGCTACCAGAAGCTGGTCGAGAACCTGACCGGGATTGCCCTGGCCAAGGGTGAGACGCGCTCGGACTGGCTGCGCCGGCCGCTGTCACCGTCGCAGTTGGAATACGCCGCGGACGACGTTCGCCACCTGTTCCCGATGCACGATGCCCTGGCCGGCATGCTCGACCAACTCGGCCGCAGCCAGTGGCTGGCCAGCGACGAGGCGCGCACCGTTGCCAACGCCCGCAACGCCGGGCTGGAGCAGTGGCCGCATCTATCAATGCGCAGCGCCCAGTTCCTCGACCTTGACGCCCAGCGCCGCCTGGTGCGCCTGCTGCGTTGGCGCGAGGCGTACGCTCGCGAACACGACCGCCCGCGCAGCTGGATCCTCGACAACGAGCTGGCGGTTGCGCTGGCCCGAACCGTGCCGGCGGATCCCACCGCGCTGCAAGCCGTGTTGGACGCCCACCCCAAGGCACCGCGCAAGCTGGGCGAGCCCATCTGGCAGGCGCTCACCACCGCGCTGCCCGACGAGGCCGACCTGCCCGACGCGGGACTGGCGGAAAAACGCGACAAGAATCGTTTGCGGCAACTGCAGGATGCCGTCACCGCCCGCAGTGCCGAGCTGGGCCTGCCTGCCGGCGTGCTTGCATCGCGACGCTATCTGGAGGCACTGCTGGATCATGGACAGTGGCCCGATGCACTCGCTGGCTGGCGCCGTGAAGTATTGGAACCCAGTCTCGCCCCGTTGCTGCAAAAATAGTCGCGGGTACTGGCGCTGGTGCCCGCACGCCGCTACAATTTCAAGCTTCGTGGGGCGGTAGCTCAGCTGGGAGAGCGCCACGTTCGCATCGTGGAGGTCAGGGGTTCGATCCCCCTCCGCTCCACCACGAAACAATCCGGATAGCCTCCGGATACAAAAAACCCCGCCTAGTGCGGGGTTTTTTGTATCCGACGCACCAACCATGCCTAACGTCACTTGACGGTATATAGCGTGGCCAGCACAGTCGATTAACACGTTCCTGGGGCGCGTTAACGATGGATAGACGACAGTTCCTTACCCTCGGCAGCCTCGGCGTCGCCGGCCTGGCAATCCCCTCATGGGGGCACGCCATTGCCGCCGAGGCGCTGTTGGACCCGCTTGACGTGGCGATCAACAAGGCGCTCGCCGACACCGCACTACAGGCGGCCACTGACGCTGGCGCGTCCTACTGTGACGTGCGCATTGGCCGCTACCTGCGCCAGTTCCTGAGGACCCGCGAAGACAAGGTCGAGAACATCGTCAACACCGAATCCACCGGCGTTGGCATCCGTGTGATCGCCAATGGCTCCTGGGGCTACGCGGCAACCAACGACCTCACTGCGGCAGGCATCGCCGATGCGGCCAGGCAGGCCACGGACATCGCCCAGGCGAACGCCAAGACCCAAACCGCGCCGGTGCAACTGGCCAAGACCCCGGGTCTGGGCGAAGTGTCCTGGAAGACACCGATCCGCAAGAACGCGATGGCGGTGCCGATCAAGGAAAAGGCCGACCTGTTGCTGGGCGTCAACGCCGATGCCATCCAGGCCGGTGCCGACTTCGTCAACTCGATGCTGTTCCTGGTCAACGAGCAGAAATACTTCGCGTCCTCCGATGGCTCCTACATCGACCAGGACGTGCATCGGATCTGGGTGCCGATGACCGTCACTGCCATCGACCGGGCCAGCGGCAAATTCCGTACCCGCGACGGGTTGTCCGCACCGATGGGCATGGGTTACGAATACCTCGACGGGAATGCCGACGACCGCTTCGTCCTGCCCAATGGGGTGGTCAGCTACGGCCAGTCCTACAACCTGCGCGATGACGCGATTGCCGCGGCGAAGCAGGCGCGCGAGAAGCTCAACGCGCCCTCGGTCAAACCGGGGAAATACGATCTGGTGCTGGACCCCTCGCACACCTGGCTGACCATCCATGAGTCGGTCGGCCACCCGCTCGAACTGGACCGTGTACTGGGCTACGAGGCCAATTACGCCGGGACCAGCTTCGTGACCCTGGACAAAGTCCGTGATCACTTCCAGTACGGCAGTGAGCACGTCAACATCATCGCCGACAAGCTCGAGCCCGGCAGTCTGGGTGCGGTCGGGTACGACGACGAGGGCGTCAAGACCAGGCGTTGGGATCTGATCCGCGATGGCAAGCTGGTCAACCTGCAGGGCACTCGCGACCAGGTACACCTGCTCGGCCAGGACGCCTCGCATGGCTGCAGCTACGCCGACTCGTGGTCGAGCGTGCAATTCCAACGCATGCCCAATGTCTCGCTGGCCCCCGGCAAGGACCCGCTCAGCGTCGCCGAGATGATCAAGGACGTCGAAAACGGCATCTACATCGTCGGTGACGGCTCGTTCTCGATCGACCAGCAACGCTACAACGCGCAGTTCAGCGGCCAGCTGTTCTATGGCATCAAGGACGGCCAGATCACCGGCATGCTCGAGGACGTGGCTTACCAGATACAGACACCCGAATTCTGGAATTCCTGTGCCGGGGTCTGCGACAAGAGTGACTACCGTCTTGGCGGCACGTTCTTCGATGGCAAGGGTCAGCCATCGCAATCATCGACCGTCTCTCACGGATCCAGCACGGCGCGCTTCAATGGCGTCAACGTGATCAATACAGCACGCAACCTGGGCTGATGGAGAACCCTGCACGATGATGCACCGTCGCGATTTCCTGAAAGCATCCAGCGCTGGCCTGGGCTTGTTGTTGCTGCCTTCGTTCGGCCATGCCATTGCCGCTGAAGAGCTGACCAGCCGGCTCGACGCCGCCGTGAACAAGCGTCTCGCCGACGCCGCGCTCAATGCGGCCAAGTCCGGCGGCGCAAGCTATTGCGACGTGCGTATCGGGCGCTACTTGCGCCAGTTCATCACTACCCGCGAAGACAAGGTCGAGAACATCGTCAACACCGAGTCGGCCGGCATCGGCGTGCGGGTGTTGTCCAACGGTGCGTGGGGCTTTGCCGCAACCAACGAGTTCGGTACCGACGCGGTGGCCGCAGCCGCGCTGCAGGCGCTTGCGATTGCGAACGCCAACGCGAACATGATCACCACGCCGGTCCAGCTGGCACCGGCGCGTGGCGTCGGCGAAGTGTCCTGGGCGACGCCGATCCAACGCAACGCCATGGCAGTACCGGTCAAGGACAAGGTCGAGTTGCTGCTGGGGGCCAACGCTGCAGCGCTGTCCGCCGGCGCCAGCTTCGTCGCGTCGCGGATGTTCCAGGTCAACGAGCAGAAATACTTCGCGTCGACCGATGGCTCCTATATCGACCAGGACATCCACCGCATCTGGACGCCGTTCACGGTCACCGCGATCGACCAGGCCAGCGGCAAGTTCCGTACCCGCGACGGGCTGTCCTCGCCGATGGGCATGGGATACGAATTCCTCGACCCGCAGCCGGAGCACCGCTTCGACCTGCCTGGCGGCGTGGTGATGTATTCCGATTCCTACGACATCGTCGCCGACGCCGCCGCGGCGGCGCGCGATGCCCAGGCCAAGCTCAAGGCTCCGTCGGTGAAACCGGGTAAATACGACCTGGTGCTCGACCCCAGCCACCTGTTCCTCACCATCCATGAGTCGGTAGGCCATCCGCTGGAACTGGACCGCGTGCTCGGCTATGAAGCCAACTACGCCGGCACCAGTTTTGCCACGCTCGACAAGTGGCGCTCCGGCGATTACCACTACGGCAGCGATCAGGTGACGATCGTCGCCGACCGGACCCAGCCGCATTCGCTGGGCGCGATCGGCTACGACGACGAGGGCATCCCGGGCAAGCGCTGGGACCTGATCAAGGACGGCGTCCTGGTGAATTACCAGGCCACTCGTGACCAGGCCCATATCATCGACGAGGCGCACTCGCAGGGCTGCTCCTATGCCGACTCCTGGTCGAGCGTGCAGTTCCAGCGCATGCCCAACGTGTCACTGGCGCCTGGCAAGGCCGAATTGACACCGGCGCAGATGGTCAAGGACATCGACAACGGCATCTACATCTTCGGTCGCGGCTCGTACTCGATCGACCAGCAGCGCTACAACGCCCAGTTCGGCGGCCAGTTGTTCTACGAAATCAAGGACGGCCAGGTCACCCGCATGATCGAGGACGTGGCGTACCAGATCCGCACGCCGGAGTTCTGGAATTCATGTTCGGCCATCTGCGACCAGCGCGACTACCGCCTCGGCGGCTCGTTCTTCGACGGCAAGGGCCAACCCTCGCAGGTCTCGGCGGTCTCGCACGGGTCAAGCACCACACGCTTCGACGGCATCAACGTCATCAACACGGCACGCAGCCTCGGCTAGAAACGCCAGGCACGCATCAACCAGGAGTTCCGCAGATGGGTATGCTCACCGAACAGGAGGCCAAGACGATCCTCGACAAGGTCATCGCACTGTCGACGGCCGACGAATGCACCGCGACCTTGGACGGCTCGATCGATGGAAACGTCCGTTTCGCACTGAACAACATCTCCACCAGCGGCGTGGTCAGCGATACCAGCCTGGCGGTGCAGGTAGCGTTTGGAAAGCGCGTGGGCGTGGCGACGATCAACGAGTTCGATGACGCCGCATTGAAACGCGTGGTGCAACGCGCCGAGGAATTGGCGAAGCTCGCCCCGGAAAATCCCGAGTTCATGCCCGTCATCGGCAAGCAGGACTACAAGCCGAGCCCGACCTTCACCGCCGCGACCGCCGCGATCACCCCGGCGTATCGCGCCAAGGTCGCTGCCGATTCGATCGAGCCGTGCAAGGCCCAGGACCTGGTGGCCGCCGGCTTCCTCAATGATGGGCAGGGCTTCCATGCCCAAGCCAACAGCAAGGGCAATTTCGGCTACCAGAAGACCTCGGCAATGGATTACACGTGCACCGTGCGCACCGCGGACGGCACCGGCTCGGGCTGGGTGGCGCGCAACCTGGCGGATGTCAGCCAGTTCGACGCCAGCAGCGACATCAAGACCGCGATCGCCAAGGCGCGCGGTTCCGCCGATGCCAAGGCGCTGGAGCCGGGCAAGTACACGGTGATCCTGGAACCGGCGGCGGCCGCCGGCCTGGTCTCGTTCATGATGCGATTCTTCGATGCGCGGCGCGCCGACGAGGGCCGCAGCTTCCTGTCGCAAAAGGGAGGCGGCAACAAGCTCGGCGAGCAGGTCTACGACCCGCGCGTCAACATCAGTTCCGATCCATGGCACCCGGAGGTGGCGGTGCTGCCGTGGGACGGCGATGGCCTGCCGCGCGAAAAGGTGTCACTGGTGAAGGATGGCAAGATCGCCAACCTTCAATATTCGCGTTACTGGGCCGACAAGCACGGTAAACGCGCGGTGGGCCAGCCAGGCAACCTGCTGATGGAAGGTGGTGACAAGTCCACCGCCGAACTGATCAGGAGCACCGAACGCGGCGTGCTGGTCACGCGCACCTGGTACATCCGCATGGTCGATCCGCAGACCGTCCTGTTGACCGGCCTGACCCGCGACGGCACGTTCTACATCGAGGACGGCGTCATCAAGTATCCGGTCAAGAACTTCCGCTTCAATGAGTCGCCAGTGATCATGCTCAACAACATCGACGAACTCGGCCGATCCGTGCGCGTGGGTGACGAGTCGGACTTCGTGATGATGATCCCGGCGATGAAGCTGCGCGATTTTACCTTCAGTTCCCTGTCGGACGCGGTCTGAGCCACCATCGAAAAAAAGAGGTCGCGGCCGGCCGTAGTACCCGCATGAACAGTCCTGTCCACCGCCGCGATTTCCTTCGTTTACTGACTGGCGGCGCCCTCGGCGTCCTGGTCGCGCCATGGCCGCAGGTCGCAGCGGCGGCAACCGCCAACTACGATTTCTGGTTCACCCGATTGCGTTACGAATCCGGCGACTGGGATGTCGACCAGCGCATGCCGGCCAACATGATCACCTCGTTGATCGACTACACCAGCCTGCGGGTGGACCCGGAAGAGCGCGTGCTCGACCTCGCCGATCCGAAGATGCTGATGGCACCGTTTTGCTACCTCGCCGGCCACAAGCTGGTCGAGTTCAACCCGGCCGAGCGGCGCAACTTCGAGCGCTACGTCCGCAACGGCGGCTTTGTTTTCGTCGACGACTGCAACCACGACATCGATGGGCTGTTCGCCAAGTCGTTCGAGGCCCAGATGGCATCGATCTTCGGCAGCAAGGCGCTCAGGAAACTACCCAACAGCCATGCGCTGTACCGCAGCTTTTTCACGTTCAAGGACGGCCCACCGGCGACCTCGTTCGAGCTCAACGGCTGGGGTGATGACCTGGTCCACGATTACCTCAAGGGCATCGAAGTGGATGGCCGTTTGGGAGTGCTCTACAGCAACAAGGATTACGGCTGCGAATGGGACTACGACTGGCGCAACAAACGCTTCCTGGCCGAGGACAACACCAAGCTTGCCGTCAACATCGCGATCTATGCACTGACGGCATGAGGCAACCGGAACAACCATGAACGATACGCCGAACGAAACAGACATCCAGGCCGAGCTGGCCCAACTCGAGACCCTGCGTCGCGCTATCGCGCAGGCGATCGTCGGCCAGGATGAAGTGGTGGAGCAGTTGCTGATCGGCCTGCTCGCCGGCGGCCACTGCCTGCTGGAAGGAGTGCCGGGCCTGGGCAAGACCTTGTTGGTGCGCTCACTCGGCCAGGCGCTCGACCTGCAATTCCGACGCGTGCAGTTCACTCCAGACCTGATGCCAAGTGACATCATCGGCACCGAGATACTGGAGGAGGATCACGGCACCGGACAACGCCACTTCAAGTTCCAGCGCGGCCCGGTGTTCACCAACCTGCTGCTCGCCGACGAGCTCAACCGCACGCCGCCAAAAACCCAGGCCGCGCTGCTGGAGGCCATGCAGGAACGTACCGTCAGCTACGCGGGAGTCACCCATCCGCTGCCGGCGCCATTTTTCGTGTTGGCAACGCAGAACCCCCTGGAGCAGGCCGGCACCTACCCGCTGCCGGAAGCACAGCTTGATCGCTTCTTGTTGCATGTGCGGGTGGAGTATCCGACCCAGGCGGAAGAGCGTGAGATCCTGATCCAGACCACCGGCACCCACCAGGCCGAAGTGCCGCAGGTGATGCACGGTGAAGCGGTATTGGCCTTGCAGGCGCGCGTCCGCGAAGTGCACCTGGGCGACGACCTGCTGGACTGGATTACCCGGTTGGTGCGTGCCAGCCGGCCTGACGACAACGCCCCGCCCGAAATACGTCGATGGGTGAAATGGGGAGCCGGTCCGCGTGCCGGGCAATCGCTGGTGTTGGCTTCCAAGGCCCGTGCGCTGTTGCACGGACGCCTGGCCGCCACCCGCGAAGATGTCCTCGCACTCGCCGCGCCCGTGCTGCGTCACCGCCTGTTGTTGTCGTTTACCGCTGAAGCCGAGCAGACCCATGGCGATGAGGTCATCGCAGCCCTGCTGAACGCCGTGCCGTTCGCGCCGCGCTGAGGCAGGTGACGCCGTGGCGCATCCGCCGACCCCTCTGCCAGACCTGATCCCACCGGATGTCCGCGCGCGGCTGAAGAACATCCAGCTTGCCGCGCGACAGGCTGCGGGTGCACAGGGCTTCGGCCAGCATCGCAGCCACCACCGCGGCGCCGGCCTGGAGTTCGCACAGTACCGTGCCTATGAGCCCGGCGATGAGTTGCGCCAGATCGACTGGAAGCTCTATGCGCGCTCGGACCGCTTCTTCGTGCGCGAATCCGAGCGCGACAGTCCGCTCGACCTGTGGCTGTTGATCGACACCAGCGCCTCCATGTCACAGGAAGATGCCGCCCGCCCCGGCTGGTCGCGCCTGGCCGCAGCCAAGTCGCTTGCCGCCTGCCTGATCGAACTGGCGGCAAGCCAGGGCGAGCGCTTTGGCCTGGCCATCATTGGCGGTGGCCAGCTCCGGTTGCAGGGCATTGGCGCCGGGCCACGCCACCGTGATCACTGCCTGCTTGAGCTGCAGTCCCTGGCCGCCACTGGCACCTGGCCCGGCGAGGCGCGATTGCGACCGCTATGGCAACACGTCGGGGCACGCACTTTGGTCGTGTCGCTCAGTGATGCCTTCGACGAAGCCGTCGCGCACCTGCTGGAACGCCTTGCCACGGCGCGGCGCGAGGTGCTGAGCGTGCAGATACTGACCACCGAAGAGCGCGACTTTCCGTTTCGTGGTGGTTGCCGTTTTCAAGACCCCGAGAGTGGCGAGGAAATGCTTGGCGACGGTAATGACATCCGCGAAGGCTTCATTGCCCGCTTCGCCGCCGCACGCGCCGCCCTTGCTTCGCGCCTCGCCGCCAACGGCATCCGCCATGTCGAATACATGCTCGACGAACCGCTCGACCTGCCGCTGCGCCGGCTGTTCATGGGCCACCCACACCCATGACGCTGTCGCTGCTGCTACCAGTCGGCCTGGCAGCTCTGGCCGCGTGTCTGGTACCGCTGCTGATCCACCTCGCGCGACGCAGCGAGCAACGGCTGGTGATGTTCGCCGCGTTGCGCTGGCTGCAGGCAAAACCGCAACCCCGGCGCAAGTACCGTTTCGAGGAAATCCTGCTGCTGCTGTTGCGCTTGTTGCTGCTGCTGGCGCTGGCGTTGCTGCTGGCGGATCCGGTGCTGTTCGGCCGGCCGGACCGGACACCATGGATCGTGGTCGCACCCGGCGTCGACGTCGAAGCGGCTCGTCGGGATATCGGCATGGCCGATGCCAAGTGGCATCGATTGGCGCCAGGGCTTCCGCTGCTGGATGAGCAGGACGCGCACAGCACCGACGAGCCTGCAACAAACCCGCCCTCGTTGAGCAGCCTGCTACGCGAAGTCGACGCGACGATACCCGCAGGCACGGCATTGACCGTGCTGGTGCCACCGGTGATTGTTGGGGCCGATGCCGAGCGCCCCGTGCTCAGCCGCAACGTCGAATGGCGCGTCGTGCCGGGATCCCACACCGCAACCCCCGCTCGTCCTGTAGCCACCGCGACACCCTCGCTGATGGTGCGCCACTCGCCAGAGCGTACTGCCGCGTTGCGTTACCTGCGTGCCGCGGGCGAGGCGTGGATGGCGCTGGCTCGGGACGCTGACCCGGAAACCGACCCTCCCGCCACGACGCCAGTCTCGCCAGTGACCATCGCGCTCGCGTCCCAGCCAATCGATGTCGACAAGCGATACCTGGTCTGGCTGGTCCCCGGCCCGCTCCCCGACAGCGTCCGTGAGTGGGTCATCGCCGGCGGCAGTGCACTGCTGGACGCCGGCGCCACCACAGCTGATCTGGCGGATGCCGCCGTCCTGTGGCGTGGCCCGGGTGGCCCAATCGTGCGCGGGACGAGCCTCGGCCGTGGGCGCATCATGCGCCTGGAGCGCGAGCTGGTGCCGGCAGCAATGCCAAGTTTGCTTGAGGCTGATTTTCCGATCCGCCTGCGACGGTTGCTGGTCGGCGAACCACCGCAACCGACCCTGGTGGACGCCACCGTTCACACGCCCCGGAACGGTCGTGCGGACTATCCCGAAGTACCGCGTCCGCTCGCGCCGTGGCTGGCGATGCTGGTGGCGCTGGTGTTCCTGATGGAGCGCTGGGTGGCCGGCGGCCCGCGTCGCAAGCCCGTCGCATGAGTATCGCCAACGCCCGCTTGCAGCATGCCCGTGGCATCGCCCGCCGTCGCGCGATGGGGACCGCGGTGCTCACCACGTTGCCATGGCTGCTCGCGGCCATCGTCCTTGCCTGGCGCGTGGACGCACCGGTCTGGTCGCAGCTGCTGGTCGCCGCGACGCTGATCGCCTCGCTTTGGCATGTCTGGCGCAGCGGACGCGGCTTTGATGATCACTGGTTGGCACGGCTTCTGGACGCACAGCGCGCCGACATGGAGGACAGCGCGGCCTTGCTGTTCCCGCAGGCCGCACCAACGAGCGCGCTTGGGCGCCTGCAACGCGAACGCCTGCGCCAACGCATACAAGACCAGCCCATCCCGGACCTGCGAGCCCCGTGGAAAACACGCCAGTTGCTTGGTGGCGCGGCATTGGCCGGCGCCTGCATCGCTGCCATCGTGCTCTATCCCGGGCTGCCGCAAGCCACGCCCCACCCTGCCGCGCCTTCGGGAAGGCACCACGCGGTGGCACCCCCGGGGCGATTGCTCGACCAGCACATCGGTATCCAGCCGCCGGCCTATACCGGCCTGCCGGTGCGTACCGTCGATACCTTGGAGGCCAAGGTGCCGGAGGGCTCGGCGCTGCAATGGACATTGCACTTCGCACCGGCACCGGAACAGGTGGAGCTGGTCTTCCACGATGGCCGGCGCCTGGCCCTGGAGCGTGACGGCGACGATTGGAAAGGCGCGCTTCGCATCGACAAGCCAACCCTGTATCGCATTGAAACCGATCAGCCACTGCCACCGGCCCAGGCAGGTCCGCATCGCCTGGATGTAGTCACCGATAATCCTCCACAGCTGCACGCACTGGAGCCGAAGCAAACGCTCACCCAGGCCACACCGGCGCAACGGACATGGACGCTGGAGTTCGAGGCCAGCGACGACTACGGACTGTCCCCGGACGCGCGACTCCAACTCACGCGGACCGAAGGCGATGGCGAGAACATCACCGCCCGACATCACGTCATCACCGTGCGCGGACGTGGCGATGCCAGGCACAAGCGCTACCGCCACCAGATCGACCTCACCACGCTCGGCCTGGCCGCAGGCAACGATGTCATCGCCAAGCTCAGTGTCAGTGATCGTCGCGCCCCAAAGGCCCACACCACCGACAGTCCGAGTTACATCCTGCGCTGGCCGGCGGCCATCACCCCCAGCTCCAGTGATCTTGAAGGCGTGGTCAAAAGGGTGATGCCCGCCTACTTCCGCAGCCAGCGCCAGATCATCATCGATGCGGAGGCGCTGCTGGAGCAGGTGCACGGGCTCGCGCCGGACGTCTATCTCGAAAAATCCAACACCATCGGCGTCGACCAGCGTCTTCTGCGACTGCGCTACGGACAGTTCCTGGGCGAGGAGACCAGTGGTGAGCCGCGGCTGATGGTGACCGCCGACGCCCAGGATGAGTACCTGGCAACGCTGGAGGGCGACGACACCGATGCGTCGACAGCGGCCGGCCACGATGAGCACGGCGATGAACACGGTGACGCGCCCGACGTGTCGCGACCGGCCACGTTCGGCGAAGAACAGGACATGGTCGAGCAGTTCGGCCACACCCACGATCATGCTGAAGCCGCGACCTTGCTCGATCCGACTACGCGCAAGCTGCTCAAGTCCGCGCTGGATGAAATGTGGCAGTCGGAGCTGAACCTGCGACAGGGCCGGCCCGAACTCGCCCTGCCCTACGCCAACCGCGCGCTTGGCTTCATCAAGCAGGTGCAACAGGCCGAGCGGATCTACTTGCCGCGCGTGGGCAGTGAACAGCCACCAATCGATCACGACCGGCGCCTGAGCGGCAAGCGCACCGGTCTGGCCGATCGGGCGGACCCGCTGGAGCCGGCGGCCGGCACCGATACCACCGTCATCAATGCGTGGCGCGCGCTGGCACCGGTTACGGCAAGCCAGGACGCGACCCTGGATCTCGATGCGCTCGGCCGCTGGGTCGAATCAAACACCACCGACGCCGGCGATCCTTTGCAGCTGGTCGCTGCCATCGACGCACTGCGACGCGACCCCGCTTGCGCGGACTGTCGCGAGCAGCTTCGGCGCTTGTTGTGGCCGTTGTTGTCGCGATCACCCGCTGCCACTGGCGAGCGCTCACCACCAGGACGCGTGGGCGACGCCTATCTGGATGCGCTTGGGCGCGCGGGTGAGCAATGAACATCTCGTCACTCGACTTCACTGTTGTCATTGCCGGCGTTCTCGCGCTTGCCGTGGTGCTCGCCAGCGCACGCAGCCTGTGGCACCGGCACCGTCAGCCGCCGTCTTCACGCCCCCGCGTCTGGCGCACGGTGGTGCTGCTGTTGGCGCAAGCTGCCAGCGCATGGTTGCTCTATCAGGTGCTGTGCCCGCCCCCTGTCGCACACACCACCGGGACGCTGGTCGTGCGGACCGCAGGTGCGAGCGGGGTGACCGGGCAGGCGCCTTCCGATGCCCGCGTGATCGCGTTACCCGAATCACACGCAGCTACTGACACGCGGTCCGACATCCGGCCCGATGCCGAACGCTTCGGCGATCTCGCCAGTGCATTGCGCCGTTACCCCGCCACCGAGCGAGTCCGGGTGGTCGGTGCCGGCCTGGTCGCACGCGACCGCGATGCCGTACGCGGGTATTCGGTCGAATTCGACCCCGCGCCACTCCCCGACGGTCTGGTCGCGCTGCACTTCCCGACGCAGGTGCCCGCCGGCCGCCAATTCGCCATTACCGGGCGTGCGCTGGCGCGCGATGGCGGATCGGCGGAACTGCGTGACCCGGCAGGCGGCCTCATGTCACGCGGCGCCATCGGTGACAACGGTGGCTTCGAACTGCACGCCCGCACCCGCAGCGCCGGGGTGACGTCCTATCGGCTGCAGCTGCGCGATGCCGATTCGCAGGTGGTCGATGACGTGATCGTCCCTGTGCAGACAACCCCCGCCCACCCGCTGCGGATATTGATGATGGCGGGCGCACCGAATCCGGAGTTGAAGTTCCTGCGCCGTTGGTCGCTCGACACCGGAGCCGAGCTCGACACCAGCATCAGTCTGGGCGCGGGCTTGCAGATTCGCACCACCGCCGTCGATTTGCGCGCCGCCGCGCTGGACCAGCTCGATCTGCTGGTGCTCGACCATCGCCGCTGGCGTGGACTGGGCAGCCGCGACCGCAGCGCGATTGCCGCCGCGATGGACCGCGGGCTCGGCGTGTTGCTGCGCCTGGACGGGCCGGTCAACGGCGCGGATCGCAACCATCTGGAGACGCTCGGCTTCTCGGCATCAAGCACGGCTACGCCACGTGAGATCCGACTGCGCAGCAACCTCACCGAAATTGGCACAGACACTGCCACCGTAACCACCCCCGACAACGGCACCGCCGCATCGCCGACCTTGCATACCCGGTCGCCACAAATATCCGCCGCCGATGGGGTCGCGCTTCTGGCCGACGCGTCTGGCGCGCCCGTGTCCATCTGGCGCGCGCATGGGCGCGGCCGCATCGGCGTATCCATCGTCAATGACAGTTATCGACTGGTGCTGGCCGGGCGCGACGATGTTCACGGGGAGCTGTGGAGCGATGCGTTCACCACCTTGGCTCGTCCGGCCCCGCTCGGCGCCCCGCCGACGGTGGACGCCGCCGCTCCGGGCCAACGCAGCGTGATCTGTGGCATCGGCGAGCAGGCCAGCGTTCTGGCGCCGGACGGGCATTCCGTCCCGTTGACGCTTGACCCGGCCAGCGACAGCGGCCATTGCGCCGGGTTCTGGGCGGAGACCGGTGGCTGGCACCAGCTTCGCGACGCGGACCGCACGTTGCCGTTCCACGTTCGCGAGCCGTCCGATGCACCCGGTCTGGCCGCCTTCACATTGCACGAAGCCACCCGCGCCCTGGCCACGCCTGCCATCGTCAACACCGCTACCTCAACGTCGCCCCATGAATCGGCGCCCCGATCGGCCCCGCCCGGCCCCCGCCTGCCGTGGTTTTGCGCGTGGTTGCTGCTGGTAGCGGCGTCCTGGTGGCTGGAGCGTGCCCGTTGGGGCCAGCCCAGACCCCGCCGGGGATCCGCCTGAGTTCCGGCCCACCGTCCATTCGTGCGAAAATTACCGTTTTACGGCCCCGTAGCTCAGCTGGATAGAGCGGTCCCCTCCTAAGGGACAGGTCACACGTTCGAATCGTGTCGGGGTCACCAGGCTTTTCCAAGGAGTTTCTTCATGACCCACCCCGTCCTCACCGCACTCGGTCTGACCGACAACGAATCAGGCACCTATCTCGGCAATGGCGAATGGGCCACGTCCAGCGATGCCGGCATCCTGGAACCGATCAATCCGACCAATGGCGAGTCGCTGGCGCGGGTCAATGCCACCTCGCAGGCTGACTACGACAAGCTGGTCGAGCGCGCCCAGGCGGCGTTCCAGGTCTGGCGCACCACCCCGGCGCCGCGACGTGGCGAGGCCGTGCGCCTGTGCTCCGACGCGCTGCGCGAGCACAAGGACCAACTGGGTTCGCTGGTCGCGCTGGAAATGGGCAAGTCCAAGCCCGAAGGCGATGGTGAAGTCCAGGAAATGATCGACATCGGCGAGTTCGCTGTCGGCCTGTCGCGCCAACTGTATGGCCTGACCATGCCGTCCGAGCGTCCCGGCCACCGGATGTACGAGCAGTGGCATCCACTGGGTGTCGTCGGAGTGATCTCGGCGTTCAACTTCCCGGTCGCGGTGTGGGCCTGGAACGCGCTGGTCTCGGCGGTCTGCGGCAACATCACCATCTGGAAGCCGTCGCCCAAGACCCCGCTGTCAGCGATCGCCTCGATCAAGATCTGCAACGAGGCGCTGAAGAAGGGCGGCTTCCCGGACATCTTCTTCCTGTTCAACGACGACGATAACAAGCTGGCCCAGACCTTTGTCGACGACAAGCGCATCAACCTGATCAGCTTCACCGGCTCGACCAAGGTCGGCCGCCACGTTGGCGAACGCGTTGCCAAGCGCATGGGCCGCTCGCTGTTGGAACTGGGCGGCAACAACGCGATGATCGTGGACGCCAGTGCGGACATGAAGCTGGCGATCCCGGCGATTGTGTTCGGCGCGGTCGGCACCGCCGGTCAGCGCTGCACCAGTACCCGCCGTGTGTTCATCCACGAGTCGATCTATGACGACGTATTGGCCAAGCTGGTGACCGCGTACAAGCAGGTTGAAAGCAAAACCGGCGATCCGATGGACACGGCCAACCTGATGGGCCCGCTGAACAGCGCAGAAGGCGTGAAGGGCTACCTGGCAGCGATCGAGAAGGCCAAGGCGGCCGGCGGCAAGGTCGAAACCGGCGGCGCGGCCATTGACCGCAAGGGCAACTTCGTCCTGCCGACCCTGATCACCGGTCTGGCCAACAGCTCCGAGGTCGTCCAGACCGAGACCTTCGCGCCGATCCTGTACGTGATGAAATTCAGCACTCTGGACGAAGCCATCGAGATGCAGAACGACGTGCCGCAAGGCCTGTCCTCGGCGATCTTCACCGAGAGCCTGAAGGCGGCCGAGCAGTTCCTGACGGCGCGCGGATCCGATTGCGGTATCGCCAACGTCAACATCGGCACCTCGGGTGCGGAAATCGGCGGTGCGTTCGGCGGCGAGAAGGAAACCGGCGGCGGTCGCGAGTCGGGTTCCGACGCGTGGCGCGCCTATATGCGTCGCCAGACCAATACCATCAACTACTCCGACGAACTGCCGCTGGCGCAGGGCATCAAGTTCGACCTGTAAGACAAGCCCACCGAGACCAGCACGATGAACAGTCCGGATCATCCTTCGTCGCTGCCCCCGCCCGCACCCGTTGCGGGCGGTAGGCGAACCAGTGTCCTGGCCGTCATCAGTCTGGTCGCGGGCCTGCTCGGCTGGACGGTATTGCCGTTCGTCGGCAGCATCGTGGCGATCGTTACCGGTCATCTGGCACGCAGCGAGATCCGCAATGATCCCGGGGTGGTGGAGGGCGATGGATTGGCCCTGGCCGGGCTGGTGCTGGGGTACGCGATGGTGGTGATTGCGGTCTTGTCAGTGATCGCCATGTTGCTGTTTTTTGGCGGGCTCGCCGCGTTCTTCGCAATCGCCTCCAGCTGGGGGTGAGCATGTACGGGTTGGCACGCCCGCTGTTGTTCAACATGGACGCCGAACGCGCCCATGACCTGAGCTTGCGGGCGCTTGACCTGGCCCATCGCAGCGGCGCAACCGGGATGCTGGCACGCTCACCGGAACCGTTGCCGACTCGTGCCTTCGGGCTGGAGTTCCCCAACCCGGTCGGCCTGGCCGCCGGGCTGGACAAGAACGGCGAGCATATCGATGCGTTGCTGGCGCTGGGTTTCGGTTTCGTCGAGATTGGTACCGTGACCCCGCGGCCGCAAGCCGGCAATCCAAAGCCACGCATGTTCCGCCTGCCCGGTCAGGAGGCGGTGATCAACCGGCTGGGGTTCAACAATGCCGGCGTGGACGCACTGGTGCGCAATGTCGAACGGGCGCAACGCACGGGCAAGGGCTTGCTGGGCATCAATATCGGCAAGAACAAGGAAACGCCCAACGAGATTGCCGAAGGCGATTACATGTATTGCCTGTCGCGGGTCTACGAACTGGCCGACTACGTAACGGTGAACATCTCCTCGCCCAACACCGCCGGCCTGCGCGAGCTTCAGGAAGAGCAGATGTTGCGCCGGCTGGTGAGCATCCTGCGCGACGAGCAGGAGCGCCTCGGCGCCAAACACGGCCGACGCATCCCGATGCTGGTCAAGATCGCGCCGGACTTGTCGGATCACGATATCGAGGCCTGCGCGCGGGTGCTGGCGGAACTGGAAGTCGATGGCGTGATCGCGACCAACACCACCGTGTCGCGGATTGCGATCGAAGGCAGCCGCCATGCCGAACAGCAAGGAGGCCTGTCGGGTCGTCCGTTGATGGGGCCGTCGACCACGGTATTGCGGATGATGCGCACCCGGCTGCCCGAATCGATCCCCTTGATTGGCGTCGGCGGCATCCTGTCGGGTGCCGATGCGGTGACCAAGATGGCCGCCGGGGCGAGTCTGGTGCAATGTTATTCGGGCTTGGTCTACCGCGGTCCGGCGCTGGTGCGCGACTGCGTGGAGGCGATCCGTCGGCGCAAGTTCGCGCCCAGCAGTGGCCCGATGCCACCGGCCGCATGAATCCATCCGTCCGTATCCTTCGCCAGGTACCGCTGCAACCGCGCAATACCCTGGGCGTGACCGCCTGTACGAGCTTGCTGGCGGAAGTCGGTGATGCGTCAGCGCTGCCGGAATTGTTCGAGAACGACGAGTTTGCCGGCCGCTCACCGCTGGTGCTGGGTGGCGGCAGCAACCTGCTGTTCGTGGAAGATCCGCAGCCACCACTGCTGGTGTTGACCGGTCGCGAGATCCGGGTGGTCGACGGCGCAGCTGGCGGGGTCATCTTGCGTGCCGACGCCGGGGTGCCGTGGCATGGATTCGTGCTGGACACGCTCGCTCGCGGCTATTGCGGGTTGGAGAACCTCGCGTTGATCCCGGGCAGCGTGGGCGCGGCGCCGATCCAGAATATCGGCGCCTACGGGGTCGAGGTGTGCGAGTTGATCCACGCGGTCGAGGCGTTCGAGCCGGCGACCGGGTCATGGCATCGCCTGGATCGCGACGCCTGTGCGTTCGCCTACCGCGACAGCCTGTTCAAGCGGCAGCCAGACCGTTTCATCGTCACCGCAGTGGAGTTCGCGCTATCGCGCACGTCGACACCGCGCACGTCGACAGCACGACTGGACTACGCCGGAATCAGGGAAGAGCTCGCCGCAATGCAGGTTGATGTGCGCGACCCGAGCCCGCGCCAGGTCGCCGATGCCGTGATCGCGATTCGCCGTCGCAAGCTGCCCGACCCGACGGTCATCGGCAATGCGGGCAGCTTTTTCAAGAATCCCATCGTGCCGACGTCGCAGGCGCAATCGCTGCTGGCGGAGCACGACGCACTGCCGGTGTTTTCCGTCCGCGACAACGACCCCGACAATGACTGCCGCAAGCTATCGGCCGCGTGGTTGATCGATGCCTGCGGCTGGCGGGGGCATCGCGACGGTGACGCGGGTATTTCCGCCTCCCATGCATTGGTGTTGGTCAACCATGGCCATGCCAGTGGTCGTCAGTTGTTCGAGCTGGCGCGGCGAATTGCCGATTCGGTGCACGCTCGCTTTGGCGTGGCGCTGGAGCCGGAGCCGCGCGTGATCGGAGCACGATGGTGAGCACTTCCAAGGCGCCAATGCCGGTACATACGCGTGCAGCGCTGTTGATGCTTGGCAGCACCGGCTTCTTCGCGCTGATGGTGATCACCATCCGCCTGGCCTCTGAATCACTGCATACCTTCGAGGTCGCATTCTTCCGCAGCTTCTTCGGCATGCTGGCAGCACTGCCACTGGTGCTCAAACATGGGCCCGGGCTATTGCGGACGCAGCAACTACCCCGCTACCTGGTGCGTTGCGTGCTGGGCACGCTGTCGATGTTTTGCGGCTTCTGGGCGATCGGCAACCTGCCGCTGGCCGAGGCGGTATCGCTGTCCTACTCCACCCCGCTGTTCGTGACCATCGCGGCGGTGCTGTGGTTGGGCGAGCAGGTGCGGGTACGCCGCTGGAGCGCGGTCGTGCTGGGTTTCATCGGCGTGCTGGTCATCGTGCGCCCCGGCACGGCGGAGTTCAGTGCCGGGACCCTGGTCGCGGTCTCGGCGGCGGTCATCAGCGCCATCGTCGCGATCCAGATCAAGCAGTTGTCGCATACCGAACCGGCGGACCGGATCGTGGTTCTGACCACCATCTTCTGGGTGCCGATGTCACTGGTACCGGCACTGTGGGTGTGGGAATGGCCGCAGGGCATCACCTGGCTGTGGGTGATCGCCGCCGGCATCCTGGGGACTGCCGGGCACATGCTGTGGACCCGTGCGCTCAAGCTTGGCGATGTCTCCGCGCTGACGCCGATCAGCTTCGTGCAGTTGCCGATCGTGGTGGTGTTCGGCTTCTTCCTGTTCGGTGAGAGCCTGGATCGCTGGACCGTGATTGGCGCGACGATCATCCTGGTCGCAAACGGCTACATCGCCCATCGCGAGGCAAGTCTCGCGCGTCGCGCGGCGACCTCGGCACCGAGTACTGCGGTCAAACCGGGCCAGTAAACGGCCTGTGGTGCAGGCGGAATACCGCCAGATACGCGACCACCGCCCAGATGCTGGCCGCGGCCCAACCGGCAAGGATGTCGGAGGGGTAATGCACGCCAAGGTAGACCCGCGAGAAGCCGACCAGCAGCACGAACGGCACCGCGCATGCCACCACCGGCCAGCGCCAGCGGGTGTGCCAAGACAACAACACCAACACCCAGACCAGGGTGGCCGACCCCATCGCGTGGCCGCTGGGGAAACTGTAGGTGAGCTCGGGCGTGATCGACTCCCACAGTGATGGCCGGTCGCGCGCGAATATGAGCTTGGTGCCAACGTTGAGCAGGCCGGATCCCGCCAGTGCGATCGCGGCAAAGGTCGCCGCCCGCAACCGCCTCAACAGCAGTAGCGCCAGCACCAGCGCGATGTCGAACGGCACCACCCCATGCAGGTAGCCGATATCGGTAATGGCAACAAAGAAACGATCCAGGTCCGGTGTCGCCAGCGCGTGGGCGAAACGCAGGACCGGCTCGTCGAAGCCGATCACCTCGCGCTCGTGGATGTCCCCGGCCAGCTCGGCAAAACCCCACAGCGGCAACAGCAAGCCGATGAACACCAGCAGCAACCGCCAACCGTATCGCCGCGACAGGTCGGTAACGAGGTGCCGCTCCGCGCGGAGCGTCTCGCCGACCGCGGGAAGCTTGCGCTCAGTCGGCCCTGGTGCCGCCATAGTGTCGCTCGACGTAGGTGTCGATCAGCCCGACGAACTCATCGGCGATGTTCTCGCCGCGCAGAGTCACGGTCTTCTGGCCGTCCTCGAACACCGGCGCCGCTGGCGCCTCGCCGGTACCCGGCAGCGAAATGCCGATGTTGGCGTGGCGTGATTCCCCGGGCCCGTTGACGATGCAGCCCATCACCGCGAGGGTGAGATTCTCGGCTCCTGGATGGGTGACTTTCCACTGCGGCATTTTCGCGCGTACATGTTCCTGCACGGTCTTGGCCAGCACCTGGAAAAACTCGCTGGTGGTGCGACCGCAGCCGGGGCATGCGGTGACCATCGGGGTGAATGCGCGCAGGCCCATGGTCTGCAGCAGCTCCTGGGCGACGATGACCTCGTTGGTCCGCGACTGGCCGGGATCGGGCGTCAGCGAAATACGGATCGTGTCGCCGATGCCCTCCTGCAGCAACACCGCCAGCGCTGCGCTCGAAGCGACGATGCCCTTGCTGCCAATGCCGGCCTCGGTCAGTCCCAGGTGCAGTGCGTAGTCCCCGCGGGTCGCCAGTTCGCGGTATACCGCGATCAGCTCCTGCACGCCGCTGACCTTGGCGCTGAGTACGATGCGATCGGCCGCCAAGCCGATATCGACGGCCCGCGCGGCCGAATCCAGTGCCGAGCGGATCAGCGCCTCGCGCAGCACCCGTCCAGCGTCCCAGGGCTTGGCGCGCAGCGCGTTCTCGTCCATCAAGTCGCGGGCCAGTGACTGGTCCAGCGAGCCCCAGTTGGCACCGATCCGGACCGGCTTGTGGTACTTGACCGCAAGCTCGATCAAGGTCGCGAACTGGCTGTCGCGCTTCTTGCCAAAACCGACGTTGCCCGGGTTGATGCGGTATTTCGCCAGCGCCTCGGCACACGCCGGCTCTGCGGTCAGCAATTGGTGGCCGTTGTAATGGAAATCGCCAATCAGCGGAACCGGGGCGCCGATCATCGCCAGCTTGTCGCGGATCCGCGGCACGGCGGCGGCGGATTCCGCGTTGTTGACGGTGATGCGCACCAGTTCCGAGCCCGCGCGCCACAACTCGGCGACCTGCTTGACGGTAGCGGCGATGTCGGCGGTATCGGTATTGGTCATCGACTGCACCACCACCGGTGCACCGCCGCCAACGGATAGCCCGCCGATCCTGACGGCACGCGTCTGCAGGCGCGGCCGGGGGCCAAAGGCGGCGTGGGAGCAAGGCAAGGCGACGTCCTGATTCATCCGCTCATTGTACCGCCGCAGGCAGGCGTTACATGACAACAGCCGATGGCGGCAATGCCGGTGGCCCGTGATCCGCGTGACCACTCCCGACCGCTGGGTTACCTTGTCCAGCCACCCTGCCCTGTTGCCATGACCCTCGACGATCCCAACCACGTCCTGACCCCGAGCCAGCTCAACACCCTGGCGCGCGACCTGCTGGAAGGGGCATTCCCGCTGGTGTGGATCGAGGCGGAGCTGGGCAACGTGGCGCGTCCGTCTTCCGGACACCTGTACTTGACCCTCAAGGACGCGCGGGCGCAGGTGCGTTGCGCGATGTTCAAGCCCAAGAGCACCTGGCTGAAGTTCATCCCGCGCGAAGGCATGCGGGTGCTCGCTCGGGGCCGGCTGACCTTGTACGAGGCCCGCGGCGAGTACCAGATGGTGCTCGACCACATGGAGGAAGCCGGTGAAGGCGCGTTGCGCCGGGCATTCGACGAGTTGAAGGCGCGGCTGCAGGCCGAGGGCCTGTTCGACGACGCGCGCAAACGGCCATTGCCGGCGTTTGCATCGCGTATCGGCGTGATCACCTCGCCCAGCGGCGCGGCGGTGCGCGATGTCCTGAGCGTACTGGCACGCCGTTTCCCCCTGGTCCAGGCCGAGGTCTTGCCGGTACCGGTACAAGGTGCGACCGCCGCGGTGCAGATCACCCGGATGCTGCAGCGCGCCGCCGCCTCAGGTCGTTACGACGTGCTGGTGCTGGCCCGTGGCGGCGGCTCGATGGAAGACTTGTGGGCATTCAATGACGAGCAACTGGCGCGCGCGATCGCCGCGTGCGAGGTGCCGGTGGTGTCCGCGGTTGGCCACGAGACCGACTTCAGCCTGGCCGACTTTGCCGCCGACGTGCGTGCACCCACGCCATCGGTCGCGGCGGAATTGCTGGTACCCAACCGGGATGACCTCAATCGCCGCCTGCGCGCGCTGGATGCACGCCATGCCAACCTGCAGGCACAGCACCTACGCCAGGCCATGCAACGGGTGGACCGCGCCGGCCTGCGGCTGAACGCACAGCGCCCGCAAGCGCGGCTGGACGGGTTGCGCCGGCGCCAGCTCGATGCCCTGCGCCGGCTCAGCGTCGCATGGCAGCAGCGGCTCGAGCGCGATCAGTCCCGCCTGCGCCATGCCGACGCGGTACTGCGGATATCCCACCCGCGGCGGCGTGTCGATCGTTTGCGCGAGCGGCTGGCGGCGGTGTCGCAACGCCCACAAGCAGCCATTGCCCGACGGTTGAGCCACGACGCCCTGGCACTGCGTGGACTCGCGCGATCACTGGAGGCGATCAGCCCACTGGCCACCGTCCGCCGTGGCTACGCCATCGTCGAGCACCCCGACGGCCGCCTGGTTCGCAGCGTATTCGATGCCGAACCCGACGACCGCCTGGAAATCCGGCTCTCGGATGGCCGGCTGCAGGTCCGTGTCGAAAAACCGGCGGCGTCCGGCACTTGAGTAAATGAACCCCAACCTGCTCCGCCACGGACTCAACCTGTGGCCGCCATTCCTGTTCAGCGGCATCCACGTCACTGCCATTGGTGCCCATTACCACCATGCCCATGTCGAGCTGCGCATGCGTCCGTGGAACCGCAATTACGTCGGCACCCATTTCGGCGGCAGCCTGTTCGCGATGACCGATCCGTTCTGGATGCTGCTGGTGATGCAATCGCTCGGGCGTGACTACATCGTCTGGGACAAGGCCGGCACGATCGAATTCATGAAGCCGGGCCGCGGCACCGTACATGCGCGCTTCGACCTGGAGGCGGCGGCCCTGGACGAGTTGCGGGAAGCGACAGCCGATGGCGACAAGGCCTTGCGCTGGTTCGAGACCGGAATCACCGACGCCCAAGGCGATATCGTCGCCCTGGTACGCAAGCAACTGTACGTGCGCCGGAAACGCAGGACCCTTGGGGATATCGAACCGGACCCATGAGCGTTATGCTCGTCGCTCGCGAGACAGGGGGGCCGCGCGATGCCACATCCGCCAGACAATGACATGAGCACGCAACCAATGCCCGAAGTTCGTGGCTATCGGCTGCTGCGCGTCATCAACCATGGTGGTATGTCCACGGTGTACCTGGCCGAGCAGATCGCCCCGTCACGCGAGGTCGCGATCAAGGTGATGGCGCCGCAGGCGTTGTCGGATGAAGTCAGTCGGCGTCGCTTCGAGAACGAGGTACGTACCGTTGCCAGGCTGGAGCATCCCCACGTGGTACGCATCCACGAGTTGGGGCGCACCGCGGATGGCCTGCCGTATTACACGATGCCGTACCTGTCGCGTGGCCACCTCGGCCAACGCCGCTTCCTGCTCGACAATGGCGAGCCCGACGAACCGCGCATAATCGCGACCTTGCGCACGGTGCTGTCTGCCTTGGCGTACGCGCATGGCCGCGGCGTGGTGCACCGTGATGTCAAGGCCGAGAACGTGCTGTTCGACGAGGGCGAGCAACCGTTGCTGGCCGATTTCGGGATTGCGTTGCGACGCGGCTTCGGCCCGCGGGTGACTGCCATCGGCCTGGCGGTTGGCAGCACGGCCTACATGGCACCCGAACAGGCACGCGGCGAGGAAGTCGACGGTCGCGCCGATCTTTACAGCATGGGTGTGCTGGCTTGGGAAATGCTTACCGGCCACTTGCCGTTCGAAGCCGCTGACGCCTTGTCGATGGCAGTCATGCATGCGCAGGACCCGATCCCGAAACTGCCGGCGCACCTGCGTCATTGGCAGGGTTTCATGAACCGTGCGCTGGCCAAGCAACCCGGCGAGCGATTCGAAGATGTCAGCCAAATGTCGGACATGCTGACCCGGGTGGAGCGGCGCCAGGGTTGGCCACGACTCGCCGTGTTCTGGGAGCGCATCACCGGTCAGCTGGCTGACGTGCCACGGTGGGTGTTGGCTGCCACCGCCTTGGTATTCGTCGCCATTATCGGCAGCGCCGTGTTGACCCGCGATAATGGCATCGATGGGTTCTTCCGCGCTGGCGCGCCGATGATCGAAAACACCGTCCAAACCGACCCGATCGCGTCGATGTTGCGCCCCCTGCCCGAAGCCCCCTTGCAAGCCGCACTGGACAACGCGCGCAGGCAGATCGCACAACGTAACCTCACTGCACCGGAGGGCGACAACGCCTATGCCAGCGTGGTGACGGCGTGGCAGGCCGAGCCCGACAACCCGCAAGTGCAGGCCGTAGCTGACGAGCTCACCACCGCGTTGGGGGCCGAATTGTTATTGAACCTGCGTAGCGGCAAGGACACCCGCGCGAAGGAATACGCGGGCCGTGTGCAGCAACTGGCCGACGATACCGGAACCCGCGTGTCGCCCGCTCGCTCGCAACTGCAATCGGACATCCAGCAGGTCCTGCAACACCGGGTCGAGCAGGCCGCCACCCATTTCGACAGTACGCGGGCGGTCGCTGCTGCCGCCCTGTCAGGACCGCTTGGATTGTCGGACGACGCCGCGGCCAAACTTCAACGCTTGGCCTTGGCGATCCCCAGGTCTGGGCAGCGATTGCCGGGTGACCCCTCGGGCGCGGTGGTGGCAACGGCCGGCGTAGCCGTCAGTCGCAAGCCGGTCAGCGTCGATGATTACTCCCGGTTCGCCACGCTCACCGACCGTCCGGCCGCCCGCTGTCGCGAGCGCGTATCGCTGTTGCGCGTCCTGGCACCACGTGACTGGCGCAATCCCGGGTTCGATCAGGACGAGGAAAACCCGGTTACCTGCGTATCGTTCGTCGATGCACAGGCCTACGCCGAGTGGTACAGCCGCCAATCTGGGCATACCTATCGCTTGCCATCGACTGCCGAGGCCGATCAGCTGGCACCGGAGATCAGCGGCAAACCCTTGTCGCTGTGGCTGCTTGACTGCGGTAGCAGTTGCAAACAACGCGAGGTTGGCGGCACGTCATGGCGCAGCCAGACTCCGAGTCGGGCGCTGGATAGCGGCCGTGGCTATGACGATGTCGGGTTCCGGCTGGTAAGGGAGCTGTAGCATCCGTCCACCGATGCCACGCCGCCCATTTACAATCGCGCCATGCGAACTCCCCCTACCCTGAAACGACTGTTCCTCACCGGACTGCTGACCTTGTTGCCGCTATGGCTGACCTGGGTCGTGGGCAAGTTCGTGTTCGTATTGCTATCGGACACCAGCCGGCCGATCACCGGGCCGATGCTGACCCGGCTTGCCAGCGACTTCCCGCACTTCGCCGGTTGGCTGGCGCAACCCTGGGTGCAGACGGTGATCGCGCTGGTCGCAACCTTGCTGGTAATCCTGGCGTCGGGGGTAATGGCCCATCGGGTAGTTGGCCAGCGGTTGCTGCGCTGGTTCGAAGCCGTGATCGGGCGCATCCCGTTCGCCAGCACCATCTATGGCAGCGCGCGGCAGCTGCTGGATATCCTGCAGACCAAGCCCGACGGCACCCAAAGGGTGGTGCTGATCGACTTCCCGCACGACCAGATGAAGTCGATCGGCTTCGTCACCCGGGTGCTCAAGGAACAGGGCACCGGGCGCGAACTGGCCGCCGTGTACGTGCCAACCACGCCGAACCCGACCTCGGGCTACCTGGAGATCGTCCCGGTCGAGAAGATCACCCCGACCGACTGGACCGTCGACCAGGCGATGAGCTTCATCATCTCCGGCGGCGCGGTGTCGCCTGACTCGATCCCGTTCTCGCCACCTGCGCGGACTGATGGCGGGAAGGCCACGTAGCGATCGCGGGTGACTTTTGGGCCATGCCATGCGCGCCGTGAGCGATGAGGCTCGACGATTGTGCTTGCCGGCCCATCCAATCGGAGAATGCGATGAAGTCCAACGTCACCCGCTCCCTGCTCGCCGTTGCCCTGGTCGCCGCAATGGCCGGTTGCAGCCCCACCCCCGCCAACGATGCGGCCCAGGCCAAGCCCGCCACCGAACAGGCGGCAACCGACAAGGCCGCTGAACTCAAGGAGATGTACGCCCAGTACTGGGAGGAGTACCTCAAGCTCAATCCATTGGCGGCGACGTTCCAGGGCGACCCGCGCTACAACGACCAGATGCCGAACTACCTGTCCGAGCAGTACCGGCAGAAGTCGCACGACTTCACCCAGCGCTGGCTGGACAAGGTCGAGGCGATCGGTTCGGACGGACTGGAAGGCCAGGCGCTGCTCAGCTATGAGATCTTCGTCGAGGATGCCGAGGACGAGCTGGCCAGCGAACAATTCCCCGGTTGGATGCAACCGATCAACCAGTTCTACAACCTTGCCAGCATGGCGGTGCAGCTCGGCTCGGGCACCAGCGCGCAGCCATTCAAGACCGTTGAGGACTACGCGGCGTGGCGCAAACGTGCATCGCAGACCCCGGTGCTGTTCGACCAGGCCATCGCCAACATGAAGCTCGGTGTCGAGGCCGGCGTGGTGCAGCCCAAGGTGCTGATGGACAACGTGGTCGACCAGCTCGACGCGCTGATCAAGGACAAGCCCGAAGAAACCCTGTTCTGGAAGCCGATCGAATCGATGCCCGAATCATTCCCGGAGGCCGACAAGGAGCGCATCGCGGCGGAGTACCGCAAGATGATCGACACCGAGCTGATGCCGGCGTATCGCGAGCTGCGCGAGTACATCGCCAACGACTACATGTCGCACGCCCGCGATACCGTCGGCATGGCCACGTTGCCCAATGGCGAGGCGTGGTATGCGTTCAACGCCCACAAGTCCACCACCACCGACCTGAGTCCGAGCCAGATCCACCAGATTGGCCTGGACGAAGTGGCCCGCATCCACGGCGAGATCCACAAGGTGATGGAGGAAGCCGGCTTCAAGGGCACGCTGCAGGAGTTCTTCGAGTTCATGAAGACCGATCCGCAGTTCAGCTTCGATACCGAGGAAGCACTGCTCACCTACTACCGTGGCCTCGAAGACAAGATCAACCAGAAGATCCCCGAGCAGTTCTCGCTGATTCCCAAGGCCGGTTTCGAGATCCGACCGGTCGAGGCGTTCCGGGCCAAGTCCGCGGCCGGCGGCTCGTACATGACCCCAAGCGAGGACGGCAGTCGTCCCGGCATCTTCTACGTCAACACCTATGACCTGCCCACCCGCAAGACCTGGGATGCAGAAGATCTCTACCTGCATGAGGCGATCCCCGGCCACCACTTCCAGCTCGCGTTGCAGCAGGAGCTGACCGGCCTGCCCGATTTCCGCCGCTTCGGTGGCCAGACCGCGTTCATCGAGGGCTGGGGCCTGTATGCCGAGTCGCTGGGCAAGGACCTGGGCGTCTACGAGGATCCGTACAGCTACTTCGGCTATCTGCAAAATGAACTGTGGCGCGCGATCCGGTTGGTCGTCGATACCGGCCTGCACAGCAAGGGCTGGACCCGCCAGCAGGTGATCGACTATATGCTGGAGAACTCGGCGGAAAGCGAGACCCAGGCCACGGCGGAAGCCGAGCGTTACATGGCGATCCCGGGCCAGGCGCTCGCCTACAAGATCGGCGCCCTGAAGATCCAGGAGCTGCGCGACAAGGCGGAAGCGGCGCTGGGCGAGAAGTTCGATGTGCGCGAATTCCACGCGGAAGTGCTGAAGGACGGCTCGGTGCCGCTGGACGTGCTGGAAGCCAAGATCAACCGCTGGATCGCCAGCAAGTAACAAGCCAGCCCGGATCCGGGGCTCCCATACGCAAACGACCCGGAGCTTATCCGGGTCGTTCGATTGCACTGACGCAAACCAGCGACGGGAATGGCTCCCGTCGCTGGCAGCCAAGTTCGACTACGCTTTGGGTCAGGCGCTGGAGCCGTCCCGGAACGAACCGCGTCCGCCACGACCGGCCGGTGCCGTGCGCTGTCGCGGGCCGCCGGCATGGGCATGACGCGGAGCCGGCTGTCCATGCGAACGAGCACCGCCACGCGGGGCGTTGTTGCGTGGAGCGTTGTTGCGCGGCGGACGGCCCGCACCGGCATTGTTGCGCGGGTTCGGGATCGCCACGTCCAGACGGATCGGGCGGCTGGGCTCGTAGCCCGGCACCACCACCATCTCGACATCCTTCTTCAGCACATGCTGGATCTGGCGAAGCAGGCCACCTTCGTCATGCGAGACCAGCGACAGCGCCTCACCGGTGGAACCATTGCGACCGGTACGACCGATCCGATGCACGTAATCCTCGGCCACCATCGGCAGGTCGAAGTTGATCACCAGCGGCAAGTCAGGAATGTCCAGGCCACGTGCGGCGACATCGGTGGCAACCATTACCCGCGCACGGTTCGACTTGAAGTCGCGCAACGCCTTCTGGCGCTGTGACTGGCTCTTGTTGCCGTGGATGGCGACCGACTTCAAGCCGGCAGCGTCCAGCTGTTCGGCAAGCCGGTTGCAACCGTGCTTGGTACGGCCGAACACCAGCACCTGGTCGCCCGGACGCTTGGCGATGATCTCGATCAGCAGGTCACGCTTGCGGCCACTGTCGACCGGGTGCGCACGATGGCTGATGGTGTTGGCAATCGCGTTGCTGGTGGCGACCTGCACCTGCTTCGGATCGCGCATGAATTGCAACGCAAGCTGCTTGAGCTGACTCTCGAACGTGGCCGAGAACAGCAGCGTCTGCCGCTGCGCCGGCACGCGGCCGAGGATGCGCTTGATCGCGGGCAGGAAGCCCATGTCGAGCATGCGGTCGGCCTCGTCGAGCACCAGCACTTCGATCTCGTCGAGCTTGATGGTGCCGCGCTCGATGTGGTCGATCAGCCGGCCCGGCGTGGCCACCACCACGTCGATGCCACGACGCAGGTTCTCGACCTGCGGACCCATGCCGGCGCCGCCGAAGATCGTGCAGAAGTTCAGGCGCAGGTGCTTGGCATAGCTGCGCAGGCTGTCGTTGACCTGCACCGCCAGCTCACGGGTCGGCACCAGGATCAGCGCGCGCGGCTTGCGCGAACCGTTCGGCGCGGTCTGCTTGGCCAGCCGGTTGAGCAGCGGCAAACCAAACGCGGCGGTCTTGCCGGTGCCGGTCTGGGCGCCACCCAGCAGGTCGTGGCCATCCATGATCAGCGGGATGGCCTGGACCTGGATCGGGGTCGGGCTGGTATAGCCCTGTTCGGCAAGCGCGCGCAGCAAAGCAGGCGCAAGGCCGAGGGATTCAAAAGACATGTTGTAACTCCGAGTAGATAAAAAACCGCATGGAATGCGGCAAGACCCGGAGCGTTCCCTGAAACCGCGCTGCGAGTATTCAATGTGACGGTGCCGGATGCTCCGGACCGTGTCGGCGCGACGAAAGACGTGCGGGATAACGTCGTATTGGGCGGTCCCGGAATGCGGGGAACTCGGACCAGATACGACAGGCAACCTGGGAAACGTAAGGCAGCCGTGCGCTGAACAGGCGAATCCTACGTGAAAACCTTCGCCTGCGCCAGCACTCGTAACTGCCCGTTCATTTTTGCGCCGGATTACTTCACCGACACCCGCTTGCGGTTGTCCGACGACACCCGGTCGATCAGCTTGTTGTAGGGGTCGAAACCGGCCTCGTACGGCAACTGGTCGACCACCACGGTCAGCGCCGGCGATCCATCGACGATGTGCTGCCGTTCGAGGTACAACACCTGCTCATCGGCCTCCTCGCTCGAGGGCCCGCGAGCGAATACCCCGACCTCGATCCAGTCGTCGAGCTTCGCCGCGGTCTCCCTGCCCTCGCCATCGGCGTACAGCTTGGCCGCATGCAAATTCAGGGTGACCTCGTACTTGCCGTCGTCGCGCTTGACCGCGGTTGCAGCCTCTACCCGGTTGTCATAGAAGCTGATCTTCTCGAACAGGTCGGTGATCAACTGCTGGTGCTCCGGCGCGGCCTCGGCGCGGATGTAGCTCAGCAACTCGGCCGAGGTGGTGAACGGTGCGTGCTGGTAGGCCTTGTCGGCGATGAAGCGCGACAGCGCGCGGTTGAGCGCGTCCTCGCCGATCTCGTCGCGCAACCGGTAGAACACCAGCGAGCCCTTGCGGTAATGGATGTACGGCTGGTTCTCGACGCGGTACAGCGGCAGCTCCTCGATGTTCTCGCCAGCACGGCCGGAGAGGTAACGATCCAGCTCGTACTTGAGGAAGCGACGCATCCTGTCGCGTCCGTACTCCTTCTCCATCACCATCAGCGCCGAGTACTGCGCCAGCGATTCGCTGAGCATGGTCGAGCCCTGGACGTCCGCGCCGATCACCTGGTGCGCCCACCACTGGTGCGCGATCTCGTGGGCGGTGACGTAGAACACGTAGTCGATCGCGTCCTCGTCGCGCAGGTCGGCGATGAAGCCGATCGACTCGGAGTACGGGATCGTCCCGGCGAAACTCTGGGCGAAGCTGTTGTAGCCAGGGAATTCGATGATCCGTACCTGCTCATGCTGGTACGGACTGAAATTCGCCTCGAAGTAAGCGAGCGACTTCTGTACCGACTCGACCATGCGCTCGACGTTGTACGGATGCTTGGGGTCGTAATAGACCTCGATCGGGATCTCATCGGGGGTACCGGCCTTGTAAGCGCCCTTCCTGACCTCCCATCGCGCCGACAAGGTCGCATGGAAGTCCAGCATCGGCCTCTGCATCGCATAGTCGAAACAGCGTCGACCATCGTCCATGTATTCCTTCTGCAACAACCCGGGCGCCAGCGCGATCTGGTCGGGTGCGGTGCACACGGTGGTCTGGAAGTCGATCCAGTCGGCATCGTCGCTGATGTAGGTGTTGGCGCGCGCGACCTGATCCTCCAGCTTGGCCATGCGTGGCAGTTCGGGCATGTCACGCTTGCGACGCTCGTTGCGGTCGCTGATCTGCCCCGCCTCGGAGTAACCGAAGCCGGGCAACATCATGGAATTGAAAAACGTGCCGTTCTCGACCAGTTGGGTCTGCGCCGTGGAGTTGCCGAAGCCGTGTTCGTCAAAGGCGATATCGAAACCCAGCCTGCGTTGCTCGCCCGGCTGCATCGGCTCGTCTAGTCGATAGATCCGATAGCCGAGCACCTCATCATGGTGAGTCATCTCGGCACCGCCCATCTCGATCGCGCCGAGTTCCACTTCCGCCGGCAGCTGGATGTGGATGTCACCGATCGGCACGGCGTGCTGGTTGACGATCACGTAGAGACCATGGATACGCATACCCTGCTGTTCCGGCCGCAGGTCGACGTGGGTCTGGACGGCGAGGATGCGCGGCTGCGGCAGGTCGACGTACTTGCGGTATTGCTCCTCATAACGTTGCTGTCGATCGAACACGGCATCACCGGGCACGTACTCGTTGACGATGTTGGTATTCCAGAAGATGAAGCCACCCAACAACGCGAACAGGGCCAGGCTTGCCGTCAGTGCCCAGCCCGAGCGTCCGGCAAGCCGCCGTCGCGCCAGCTTGAACCGATCCCGTCGGCTCGGCGCAACCCCGCGTACCCAGAACGCCGCGGAGATCAACAGCAGCGCCAGCAGGAAAACACCCCAGTACGATTGGAACCACAAGCGCGCGACCAGGAAATGGCCGTAACCATTCATGTCCGAATACGGCGCGGCCGGGGCGCTGCCGTAACTGTAGAGGTTGTGGTCAAAATCCAGGAAGCCCAGCGTGGCCTGCAGCACCAGCCAGGCGATCAGCAGGCTGTAGCCAATGAACTTGTTGTTGCTCAGCACCTGCAGCACCAGCGCAAGCCCGGCCATCAACACGAAGGGTATCGCGTCCAGCAGCAACGCCTGGACATACAATCCCGGCTCGATCGCGGTGAAGCCGCTGGCCAGCTGGAACCCGATCGACGCCAATGCGCCGATGGCCTGGAACGCCAGCACCACCGCTACCAGGCTCGCCATCTTCGCCGCCAACGGCACCCAGTTCGGCACCGGCAATGCGTCGGTCACTTCGCCCAACCCGGCGCCGCGCTCCTTCCACATCAACTCACCAGCGTAGAACATCACGATGAACACCAGCATGAAGCCATAGCCACCCTTCAAGGTGTCCAGCATCTGCGAGGTGACCGGGTAGATCGAGGTGCCATACGTGCTCTGCGCCATGCCTGCGATCGCCAGGAAGTTGGCCACCGCGAACAACAGCATCACCAGGAACGGCACGCTCCTGAACACGCCGATGGTGTCGAACCGCAGCTGCCGCAGCAATTGCGACCACGCCAACGCGGCACCACTGGCCGGAATCATCCGCGGTGGCACCATCAAGACCGGCCGCACGCTGACACTGGTTGCCGCCGCCTTCTTGCGGCGCTTGAACCAGGCCCGCCCGGTCCCGGCACGCTGTGGCTTGAACAAGGCCAGCATCGCGGTCACCAATGCGATGGACACCGCCATCCACAACGCGCGATTGGCGAGCAGGTAACCGGCCAGCTCCGGTAACTGGTTGTTGCGCTGGTCGGCCGACCAGTAACGCACCATCCGGTCAAGCGCGGTCAAGCCGAATGGGTCGACCAAGGTGGCGACCCAGATATTGTCGAGGTCGGCGGTCAAGCTGCCGGAGACCGCGTTCAACACGAAGAAGCCAATCACGCCCAGGTACACCGCCAGCACATTGCGCGTGGTCACAGCCAGCAAGGCCAGCAGCGCGCTGACGAACAGCAGGTTGGGCAACACCAGCAGGGCGAAACCCCACAAATACGGTGCCAGCGAAAACGTACCGACGCGTTCCGGGTCGACCCAAGGCATCAGCGGCCCGATCATCAGCCCCAGCGCCACCATCAGGTAGATCACCAGGCATGCGGTCACCGCGGCCAGGAAACGGCCGAGCAGGAAGTCGCGCTTGCGCATCGGCGTGGAGAAAAACAGGTCGGCGGTGCCAAGCTCGAAATCACGCAGCAAGGCGCCGCTGATGAAGGCCACCGTCACCAGCAAGCCGAGCACGGTGAACATCCCGAGGAAGCTGATGATCACTGTTGGCGCATTGCGGTCGACATTGCCGACCGAACCGCCAATCTGGATCGCATCGCTGCTGGCGGCGCCAAACGCGAGCAGGCCGAACATCAGCGCCATCAACCAGAGCAACGGCGCACGCAACTGCTGCCTCAGCTCGAAGCGGAAGAATTCAAGCATCATCTGATCTGCCCTCAGGCCGCTTTGGTTCGTGCGGCATGCTGGCGCAGGCGCTGGAAGTAGACGTCTTCGAGATCGGGCGCGACTTGCTCGAAACCGTCATCGGGTCGCTGTGGTGCGAACACGTGGATCACCGGGTTGCCGGCAACCAGCCGGGTCGACAGCACCGTGTGCCGGATTTCGTAATCACCCAGCGCGGCTTTGCTCACCTGCTTGCGCCAGACCTGGTTGCTCAACGCCTCGATGGCGACCCCCGGCTCGCCGGTCAGCAGCACCTGGCCCTTGTTCATGATGGCCATGGACGGACACAGATCGGTGACATCCTCGACGATGTGGGTCGACAGGATCACCGCGACGTTTTCGCCGATCTCGGCCAGCAGGTTGAGGAAGCGATTGCGCTCCTCCGGGTCGAGTCCTGCGGTCGGCTCATCGACGATCACCAGTCGCGGGCTGCCGAGCAACGCCTGGGCGATGCCGAAGCGTTGGCGCATGCCACCGGAGAACGTGCCGAGCTTGCGCTTTCGCGCATCCCACAAATTGACCTGCTGCAACAACGCATCGACGACCTCGCGACGCTGTTTTCGCCCGGTCAGGCCCTTGAGCACCGCAAAGTGCTCCAGCAGATCCTCCGCACTGACCTTCGGATACACACCGAAGTCCTGCGGCAGGTAACCGAGTTGACGGCGTACCACGTCCTTGTCGCGCAGCACGTCGATCGGCTTGCCATCGGCACCGTCGAGCGTGACGGAGCCGCTGTCGGCCTCCTGCAAGGTCGCCAAGGTTCGCATCAACGAAGACTTGCCCGCGCCGTTGGGACCCAGCAACCCGAACATCCCCCGCGGAATGTCGAGACTGACGTTATCGAGTGCGCGCACGCCGTTGGCGTAGGTCTTGCTGAGCTCACGGATGCTGAGCATGAACGCTTCCTGATATGGTGATGTAGCAAACCATAACACCATACCAACTCCGGTTGCCATGACTTTCCGGCAATGACCTTCGACACCCCCAATGATCCTGCAGGAGGTCTAATGTCGACCGGTCCCGTTCTTGAAAGCAGTACTCTTCGGGGCTGCCATTCCCCAATGCCACCGGCCGGAGTCACACGTGAGCTTGAACAAACCACAAATCCTGTTGCTGTCCCTCGCCATCGCCACTGCCGTGGCCGCTTGTTCCAACCAGGACGCCGCCACCGCTGACGACGCCAGCGCCAAGCCTGTCGCTGCCGCTGACGCCAACTCACTGACCATCGACGAGAGCGCGCTGCCGCCGGTCAACCGGTTCCAGATCTCCGACCTGGACACGTCCAAGGACGCCTGCACCGACTTTGGTGGCTACATCAACGGCACCTGGTTGGCGGCCAACGCTATTCCGGGCGACCGCACCAGTTGGGGCGCGTTCGAGATGCTCGACGAGCGCTCCACCGCAGTCCAGCACCAGCTGGCCAAACAGGCCGCTGCCAATGACGATGCCACCGGCGTGCAGAACATCGTCGGCGACTTCTGGGCGACCGGCATGGACGCCGAGAAAATCAACGCCCAGGGTATTGCCCCGATCCAGGACAGGATCGACGCAATCGCCGCACTCGACAGCCAGCAGGCGGTCACCGATTACCTGCGCAGCAGCGCAGCGGAAGGTGAGAATTTCCTGTTCTCGTTTGGTGCCGAGGCCGACTTCAAGAACTCCGACATGAATATCGCCTACGCCGCGCAGGGCGGACTCGGCCTGCCGGACAAGTCGTACTACCTGGACCCCGACAAGGCCGACAAGCTGGCTGCCTACCAGGAGCACATCGCCAAGGTACTGGAGCTGTCAGGCGTGGAAGTGGCGCAAGCGGCGGAACAGGCAAGCGACGTGATCGCCTTCGAGACCCGGCTGGCCAAGGCTTCCAAGTCCAGCGAAGAGATGTCGCGTGATGTCTCGTTGTTCTACAACCCGGTCAGCCTGGCGGAAGCGGACAAGCTGACCCCGAACTTCCCGTGGACGAAATTCTTCGAGTCCCAGGGTGTCGCCGCCCCGGAAATGTTCTCGCTGGCCATCCCGGCCTTCCACGAGCAAGTCAGCCAGATGCTGGTCGACGTACCGGTCGAGCAGTGGCAGTCCTACCTGCGCTTCCACACCGTCGACGGTGCCTCGCCGTTCCTGAGCGACGCGTTCGTGCAGGAGAACTTCAACTTCTACAACAAGGCAATGCGCGGCCAGAAAGAGATCAAGGACCGCAGCAAGCGGGTGCTGAACACGATCGAGGGCGAGGTGGGCGAAGCCCTGGGCCAGATGTACGTCAAGGTCGCCTTCTCCCCCGAGTCCAAGGCGCGCATGGAAACCCTGGTCAAGAACCTGAGCGACGCGCTGAAGGTTCACCTGGAAGGCCTGGACTGGATGAGCGATGAAACCAAGGCCAAGGCCATGGAGAAATGGGGCAGTTTCACCCCGAAGATCGGCTACCCGGACAAGTGGCGCGACTGGACCGGACTGGAGACCGACCGCGACAGCTACATCGGCAACGTGATGGCGGCCAACCAGTTCAACTACCAGTGGAACCTGTCCAAGATCGGCCAGCCAGTCGACAAGACCGAATGGGGCATGAGCCCGCAGACCGTCAACGCCTATTACAACCCGCTGGCCAACGAGATCGTGTTCCCGGCGGCGATCCTGCAGCCACCGTTCTTCGATCCCGAAGCCGGCGACGCGGTCAACTACGGCGGCATCGGCGCGGTGATCGGCCACGAGATGATCCACGGCTACGACGACCAGGGCAGCCGCTTCGGCCCGACCGGCAACTTCGAGAACTGGTGGACAGAAGCGGACTCCAAGGGCTTCAGCAGCCGTACCGACAAGCTGATCGCGCAGTTCGACGCCTATGAAGCCATGCCGGGCAAGCACGTCAACGGCAAGCTCACCCTGGGCGAGAACATCGCCGACCTGGGCGGGCTGGCGGTGGCCTACGACGCGATGAAGCAGGCGACCGAAGGCACCCCGGACCCGATGACCGATGGCATGACCCGCGACCAGCGGTTCTTCGCCAACTGGGCCACCGTGTGGCGTCGCAACTTCACCGACGACGAGCTCAAGGTACGCCTGACCACCGACCCGCACGCACCGGCGAACTTCCGCGCCATTGGTGCGCCGTCCAACATGCCGCAATTCGCCGCGGCGTTTGAGTGCAAGCCCGGCCAGCCGATGGTTCGAAGCGACGACAAAAAGGTCGTCATCTGGTAATCGTGCCCGGCCCTGGTCAGTCCTGACAACGCAATGACCAGCGATCGATGCAGAAGCCCGGATTCGTTCCGGGCTTCTGCTTTTCTGCCACCCGCATTCAGTGGCCAAGGCGCATCCGTTGTTAGACTGGCGCGATCATCTGGACGGAATCTGCAATGACCCTTCGACCGCTCTGTTGTGCCCTCGCCCTGGCCCTGACCGCCGGCTTCGCTTCGCCGAGTGCCGCCGCGCAGGATACTGCCACCGCGTGCAGCGATTTCCACGCTTTCTCCAACAGCGGCTGGCTCACCGCCAACCCCCTGCCCGCCGGTTCGGATTCCATCTCTGCGCTGGGGCAACTGGGCGAGCGCGCGCACCAGCAACAGATCAGTTTGCTCAACGCCGCCATGCAGTCACCCGAAGGCGACGTGCAAAAGCTGCTGGGTGATTTCTGGGCCAGCGGCATCAGTGAAGCCCAGGTCGAGCGCGACGGCGCCCAGCCATTGGCGCCCCTGCTGGACAAGATCATCGCGGTAAAGCGCTCCCAGCACGTCGCCCCGACCATCGCGGCCCTGCATCAGGTGGGCATCCCGATAGCATTCAACTTCGGCGCCGACATCGACCTGCGCAACCTGCAAAGCCATATCGGCTACTTCAGCCAAGGCGGACTCGGCCTCCCCGATCCGGCCTATTACACCCGCACCGATGCCGCGACCCAGGCGTTGCTGGCCCAGTACGACACCTACGTGCAGAAAATCCTCGCCCTGACCGGGGTGAAGGAGAAGGACCTGGCCGATCAGGCGCAACTGGTGATTGACCTGGAGACCCGCATTGCCCGGCTCTCGCTGCCCTTGCCCAAGCTGAATGATCCACGCACCAACTACGCGCCGGTTGCCACCGAGGGACTCGCTGCGCAGTACCCGAATCTGCACCTGGATCAGTTTCTCGAAGTCCAGGGCGTCACCTCGCCCACGGTATCGGTTGCCAACCCGGAGCTGCTGGCCGGTATCGACACATTGGTCGATGAGCTCAAGCCCGAACAATGGCGTGCCTATCTGCGCTGGCAAGTGGGCGATGCCATGGCACCGTACCTGTCCAAAGTATGGCGTGACGCGCACTTTGATTTTCACGGTCGCCTGTTGGCCGGCACCAAGGCACCGCCGCCACGCCAGCAACAGGTACTGGATGCCATCAACCTCGCCGCCGGCCCAATGCTGGGGCACGAGTACGCCGAAAGGTACCTGACCCCGGAGGTCAAGGCGCGGGCACTCGAAATTGCCGGGCACGTCCGCGACGCACTCGGCGTCGCCCTGCAGGGCGACTCACGCCTGGGACCGGAAGCCCGGGCAGAAGCGGCAGCCAAGCTGGCCGCGCTGAAGATCGAGATTGGCACCCCGGCGCGGGATCTTGACTACACCGTGCAGCCGATGGGCCGTGGCAGCTTCGGCGGCAACATGCTGATCGCCTCCACTTGGCGTCACCGCGAGGAAATGCGAAGGATCGGCGAGGACAATGCCGGCCGCCGCTGGAACGTGCTGCCACAGCAACCTGCACTGGCCTACGACCTGGCCCACAACCGCTTGATAATCACCGCGGCGGTGCTGCAATCCCCGATAATGAACCCGATCGCACAGACCTCCGCCCAGTACGGCAGCTTTGGCGCACTGGTCGGTCACGAGCTCAGCCATGGCTTCGATTCGCGCGGTCGCTTCGTGGACGCCGCCGGGGAGCTGCGCAATTGGTGGGGCCCGCAGGAACTTGCGGCGTGGGATGCCACGGCAAACCAGTTGGCCGCGCAGTACGGAGCCTTCGACTATCCGGTACTGGAAGCGACCAAGGTCAACCCGGAAGCGGTCCGCGACGAGAGCGTTGCCGACCAGGCCGGAGTCGAATTGGCGTGGGCCGCCTATACCGCCGCGACGCCCGACGCCGACAAGGCGTCCAGGGAAGCCTTCTTCGAAGGTTGGGCGGCCCTGTGGCCCAAGCATATGACTCCTGAGATGGCCGCCCGCAGCGCCGTCAGCGACGTGCACGCCCCCGGCGTGTGGCGGACCAATGGCCCGCTGATGAACCTGGGCGATTTCGGCGAGGTCTACGGCTGCAAGGCCAAGACGCCGATGCAACGCCCGGCCGATGACCGGGTCGTGCTCTGGCCGCAAAGCGACTGAGCTGATCCGGTAAAACGGCGCGGATGAAACCGCGCCGTTTTACTTCAACCATCCGCGTCCGTCAGCGTACGACGCGGGGCCGCGGTGGCCCACGACGGCCAAATGGCGGCTGGCCCCGCCAATAGCGGATCAGCAACCAGCCAAACAGCATCCCGCCCAGATGGGCAAAATGGGCAACGCCAGGCTGGTAACCGCTGAAGCCCAGCATCAGCTCGATGGCGCCGTAGACGATCACCAGCGTGCGCGCCTTCATCGGGATCGGCGGAATCAGCAACATCACCCGCTGGTGCGGAAACAGCATTCCGTAGGCCAGCAGCAGGCCAAACACGCCGCCCGAGGCACCGATGGTCGGATAGGCGGCGCCACCGTGTGACATCGTCCAGGCGCCGACGATCAGCTGGCATACCGCCGCGCCCGCCACGCAGCCCAGGAAGTAGGTCAGGAACCGACGCTCGCCCCAAGTGTGTTCCAGCGGCGCACCAAACATCAGCAACGCGATCATGTTGAACAGCAGGTGGGTGAAGCTGCCATGCATGAAGCCGTAGGTGAGCAACTGCCATGGCAGGAACTCGTTGACCACGTAGGCACTGTCACCGCTGCTGATCGGCCAGAGCATGAACGACGCCAGTGCAGCGTCACCCAGCACCATCTGCAGGACGAAAACCAGTCCGTTGGCAATCAACAGCGCCTTGGTGACGGGCGGCAGGTTGGAAAACATCGCATCTCCTCAAGGGTCGTTCAATGGTAGCGGCTGGGTGCGGTTTCCGGTTGGGAAGCCCGTCGAGGACATGGTGTTCACCTGGTCAGTTGGCAACCCCCGCTGGCCTATCCCTCAGCCTCCCTGCCCGCCCCAGATCTGCTCATCCAGCGTCGCAGCGGCACGCCGGCCGCGTACCCGCCCGCCCTCCACCACCACGCCTTCGGCCCGCAGGCGCTGGATCTGCTCGGCGAGCTGCGGCGAATCGGCAGGAAAAGCAATGCGCCCATCCGAGCGCAGGACCCGGTGCCAGGGCAGGTCGGGGTCGTCGTTGTGGCTCAACAGGCGGGCCACCATGCGCGCACGCCCGGGGAGCCCGGCGTGACGCGCCACCTCGCCATAGCCGGCCACCGAACCGCGCGGTATTGCCCGGATGACGGCCAGGATTCGAGTGGGAGCATCATCTTGCATCGCGGTAGCATAGTGGTCCCGACCCGGAGTCGCCCATGCACAACCTCCAAGCGATCCAGCAGCACCTGGTTGCCGCCGGCTTCCAGATCAGCTTGCCGCACGAAGGCGTGGTCTGCATCGAACTGTCACTGGACAGCGGCAGCCGCCACCAATCGATCTTCCTGTCGGAACTGGACGACGACGATGGGCGTCCCTACCTGCGCGTAAGCAGCTCGGTGGCGCCGATTGCGGGCCTGGATGCCCACCGCGCCCTAGTATTCAACTGGCAAAGCCGGGTCGGCTACCTGGCCATCGGCGACATGGGCGGAGAACGCTACCTGCAACTGTGCGAAAACCGCCCCTTCGACGGACTCGATGGCGCCGAAGTCCACCGACTGGTACTGGAGATCGGCGGACTCGGCGACCGCATGGAACGCTCCCTGTCCGGTGAGCGCGACCTGCTCTAGGCCCAGCCGGCGGCGGCCAACACCCGGAACGACAGGTACGCGATACCGCCGGCCGCGGGGATGGTCAGGATCCACGCCCAGATCATCCGCTCCACCATCGTCCATTTGATGGCATTCAGGCGTTTGGCGGTACCCACGCCCATGATCGACGCAGAGATGTTGTGGGTGGTGGAGACCGGGATCCCCAGCGAAGACGCAATGGTGATGACGGTCGCCGCACTGGCCTCGGCGGCGAAGCCATGGATCGGATGCAACTTCACCAGCTTGTGGCCCAGGGTCTTGATGATGCGCCAGCCACCGGCAGCGGTACCGGCCGCCATCACTGCGGCGCAGGTGAACTTGATCCACAGGTCGATGTCACCATCGACCAACGCAGCCTCCGAAGGGTGCAGGAACGCCAGGAAGCCCGGCAGGTCGTCCAGCGTCCCATCGGCCTGCGCGGCGACCAAGGCAAGGGCGATGATGCCCATGGTCTTCTGGGCGTCGTTCATGCCGTGCGCGAACCCCATGTAGGCCGCACTGCCGATCTGTGCCTTGCCGAAGAACGCGTTGACCCAACGTGTCCGCGCCAGTCGCGCCACCAGCCCACCGGCCCGCGCCATGGCCGAGATGGTCGCGAACAACACCCCCATCAGCAGGAACCCGCCGACGAATCCCGCCACCGGCGAGGTCACCATCGGCACGATCACCTTCCACATCACGCCGGCGCTGCGGTACCACGGTTCAACCGGGACCGAAAAGATGATCGCGTCGAAATTGTTTGCTGCTGCCGCCAGTGCGGCACCGATCAGCCCGCCGATCAGTGCGTGCGACGAGGAGGACGGCAGGCCGAGCCACCAGGTGATCAGGTTCCACACGATGCCGCCCAGCAACGCGCACAGGATCAGCTGGGAACTGATATCGACCACGGAGGCATCGATCAGCCCCGAAGCAATCGTCTTGGCAACCGCGGTACCCAGCAACGCGCCCAACAGGTTGGTACTGGCCGCCATCGCAACCGCCTGCATCGGCGACAGCACTTTGGTGGCCACTACCGTGGCAATCGAGTTGGCGGTGTCGTGGAAGCCGTTGATGTATTCGAAGACCAACGCCACGAATACGACTATCAGGACCAGGGTCAGCATCCCAAAGGCCTCAGGAGTTCTTCAGCACGATGTCGTACGCCGCCACCCCGGCCTCGCGGCAACGGTCGATGGCCTTTTCGAGGATCTCGAAGAACTCCTTGAGCAGGAACATCTGCAATGGCTCCAGGTCGCCCGAGTAGATATCCCGGTACAGCTCAAGCATCAACCGGTCCGCCTCGTTCTCGATCGAGCGCAGCTCGTCGTTGAGTTGTTTCATCGGCGCCAGCTTGATTTTGCGCAGCTGTTTGACCATCTTGACCACCACTTCGGCCGCCTGCTCCAGCATCGCCGCGCGCGGCGCGAAGTCGATGTGCGCCAGGTGCTGCACCGCCAGTGAGTAACGGTCGGCGAACTTCTCGGCCTGCTTGTTGATCTTGTGCAGTGCAGAGCTCAACGCTTCGATATCTTCGCGCTCGATAGGGATGATGAAGCTGTCGACCAGCTCCTGGCTGATCTGCGCCGAGGCATCGCGCTCGCGCTGGCGGGCGAGCTTGAACGCATCCAGCGCCGGCTCGGCGTCTGCGCTCCTGAGCATCTCGTGCAACGCCTTGGTACTGTCGTGTGCGGCAACCGCAGAGGCCTCCAGCAGCGTATAGAACTGATTGCCTTGGCCGAACATGGTTTGCAGGGAGAACATCAGGGAGGGACCTCGTCGTGCTGGCGGCAATGGGTCGCCGGAATGTGCGGGCAGGAGTGCCGCAACCGGATAGCGGTGGAGGCGACGGCGGAATTATGACGGTTTCGTGACCTTCACGCCCAGTCAGGGACTCTCAACGGGCCCACGGGCACCACCTGCTAAAATCCGCGAGCGCCGCATCGGCGCGCTTATCCGACATCATTTCTCCATGGACGACGACTCCAAACCTCCGCCAACAGTCACTACGCCGCCATTGCGGCGACACGTGCGCGCCCCCTTCACCGCCAACCCGGAGAGGGCGCAATGCTGGAGTTCCTGATTGTCCTGGTGCTGATCGCGTTCAACGCCTTCTTTGCCCTGTCGGAAATGTCGGTGGTCACCTCACGCCGGCCCAAGCTCCGCCAGATGAGCCGCTCCAGTCCCAACGCGCGCAAGGCACTTGACCTGGCCGAGCACCCCGACCGCTTCCTTTCCACCGTGCAGGTGGGTATTACCCTGATCGCCATCCTGACCGGCATGTTCGGTGGCGACGCCATCGGCAGCGCGATCGGCAGCTGGCTGGGCGAGAAGATCCCGGCCCTTGGCAGTTACGCCCAACCGGTCGGCGTGGTACTTGCAGTCGGCCTGATCACCTACCTGAGCATCGTGTTGGGCGAATTGCTGCCCAAGCGTCTGGCACTGTTGGCGCCCGAGAAGCTGGCCAGTTTCATTGCATTGCCGATGCACTGGGTTTCACGGATCGCAACCCCGGCGGTTTGGCTGCTGATGGTCAGCACCCGCGGTCTGCTCAGGCTGCTGCGGCTGGACCGTAGCCAGGCCACGAACATCAGCGAGGAGGAGATCCGCCTGCTGGTCAGCGAGAGCCACGAACAAGGCGTGATCGATGCCGACGAGCGCAAGATGATGCACCGCGTGCTCGGCCTGGGCGATCGCACCGCCGACAGCCTGATGACTCCCCGCACGCGCATTACCTGGCTGGATGCCGGCGCCCCGCTGGAGGTCAACCTGGAGACGATGCGCAATGCGCCCGTCTCGCGCTTCCCGGTGTTGCGCGGTACCGATCAGGACGTGATCGGCGTGGTCGAAGCCAAGTCGCTGTTGCGCGCACTGGCGCCCGGGGTGGCGATCGACCTGTTTGGCAACATGCGCGAGGCATTGTTCGTATCCGAATCGACCCACGCGATGAAGCTGCTGGAGATCTTCCGCGAGGAGCAGCAATCACTGGCGCTGGTGGTGGATGAGTACGGCGACGTAACCGGCCTGGTGACGGTCAACGACGTGATGGGAGCGGTCATTGGCCGCGTCCAGGCGGGCATGGGGACGACGACCGAACACCAGGACGACCAGGCCAGCCCGGTGGTGGAGCGCGCCGACGGCTCGTACCTGATCGATGGCAGCCTCCACGTCGAGGACCTGCACGAACTGGTCTCCGGTTCCGTGCCCGGCGACGAGGAGCACGACTTCCATACCGCCGCGGGCATGGTGATCACCCACTTCGGCCGCATTCCCAACGTAGGCGAGCAGTTCGCCTGGCCCGGCTGGCGGATCGAGGTGGTCGACCTGGATGGCCCGCGTATCGACAAGCTCCTGCTGTTCCGCGAACCCGAGCAGGATCCGGACAACGATGAGACCGGTGGATAGGCAACAGGCCATCCGCGAAGCAGGAACGCGTGCCCTGCTGGACGCCTTTGCCGACGGCGACCAGGAACAGGTGGTCAAGCTGGGGGAGGTGTTCGCCGGCCTTGGCAAGCGTTCCTTCGGCATGCTGCTGTTCGTTGCCATCCTGCCAGCATTCATCCCCATTCCCGGCGTGGCAGGCGCGGTCAGCGGACCACTGGTAATCCTGGTCGGGGCGCAGTTGTTGCTCGGCTTGCGAACCCCGTGGCTACCCGGGTTCGTCGCCTGCCGCGGCCCGCGCCGACACACCCTGGCGCGTTTTCGCGACCGGTTGTCACCCTGGCTGGCCCGGTTGGAACGCGTGGTACGGCCGCGCTCACCTGCCTTGCTCGATCATCGCCTGGCCAACGCGTTCACCGGCTTGCTGCTGGTCGCGCTGGGACTGCTGCTGGCGTTGCCGATACCGCTGACAAACTATCTGTTTGGCGTCTTGCTGCTGTTGTTCGCGCTGGCATTGCTGGAACGCGATGGGCGCCTCATGGCGGTGGCGTGGTTGGCCGGAGCGGTGGCCGTTACAGTGTTCGGACTGCTGTCGGGCCAGATCGCCACGCTCATCACCCCGTGGGTCGACCTGCTGTTCTAGCCCAGACCCGACACCATCAGCGGCGTCTTTGCCCGCACTACCTCATGGAATGCTTCCAGGGCCATCGGGCGCCCCAGCCAGAAACCCTGAGCCAAGTTGCAGCCACGCTCACGCAACAGCGCGTACTGGCTTTCCGTCTCCACGCCTTCGGCGACCACGGGAATCCCCAACGAATGCGCCATCGCGATGATCGCGGTGGTCAAGGCAAGGTCATCGGGATCATGCAGGATGTCAGCCACGAAGCTGCGATCGATTTTGACGCCATCGATCGGCACCCGTCGCAGATGGCTAAGCCCGGAGAACCCGGTGCCAAAATCATCCAGCCATACCCGCACCCCGCGTGCACGCAGCTGATGCAACATCTCGCTCGCGTGCGCCGCGTCACCGATCATCGCGGTTTCGGTCAATTCGATATGCAGCTGTTGCGGCGGCAACCCGCTATCTCCCAGCGCCGCGGCGACCACGCGCGGCAAGTCGCCACGACGAAGCTGCCGTGGCGAGACGTTGACCGACACGAACAGCGGTTCCCCATTGGCAGACATCGGTTGCCATTGAACGGCGTCCCGACAGGCAGCCTCCATGACCAGCGGCCCGATGGTTTCTATCAGCCCGCTCTGTTCGGCGACTTCGATGAACACCGACGGGGCAATGGATCCCAGCTCCGGATGGTTCCAGCGCAGCAATGCTTCCGCCCCGACCAGGATGCCATCGGCGAGCTGGAAGATCGGCTGGTACACCAGACTGAGCTCCCCGCGGTCCCAGGCATCACGCAACTCCGCTTCCAGATGCAGCCGCCGCTCTACCGCCTGGTTCATCGTCCGGCTGTAGTAGCGGATGCAGTTCTTGCCCGCGGCCTTGGCTTGGTACATCGCGATATCGCCGATTTTCATCAAGGTCGCGGCGCCGGCCGCATCCTGAGGGAACAGGCCGATACCGATGGAAATCCCTAGGAAGACATCGCTGGCCCGCAGTGGCAGTGGTATCGCGACTTGTTCCACCAGCATTTCCGCCAACGTACTGGCGACAGCGCGCAACTCGTCCCCATCAGCCGCCTCAAGCAGCACCAGGAACTCATCACCACCAAAGCGTGCCACCAGGGCCTGCTCGCCGGCCACCCGCGCGACCACCTCGCGGATGCGATTGGAGACCTCCAGCAAGACCTCGTCCCCGACGTCATGGCCCAAGGTGTCGTTAATCCGCTTGAAGTCGTCAATATCGGCGAACAACAGCGCCAGCTGTCGGCCCGAGCCACGCAACTGCACCAGGCGCTGGTCCAGCGCCTCCCGGAAAGCGAGGCGGTTGGCCTGGCCGGTCAGCGCGTCGGTATAGGCCATCTTGCGGATGTCGCGGTCATGGCAGGCGATACTCTCGCTCATCCGCGAGAACGCGCGCATCAAGTCGCCAAGCTCGTCGTTGCGATCACTGGCCGGCACCTGTGTTCCGAATGCCCCGCCCTCGATCGCACGTGCCGAATCGGCCAGCTGGCGGATCGGACGTACCAGCCAGCGATGGATCGACCACAACGTGACACCGCCCAGGGCCAGCACCGCGACACCCAGCAGGCCAATCCAGAACAGCTGCCGCCGACCCAGTTCCGACAGGCTTTGGCGCAGACTGGCTGCCCCACGTTCCTGGTACCCGCGCACGACGTCGAGGTCGTAGCCGATGCGGACGCCGCCCAGCCGATTGCGGCCGACCAGGATCGGCGCCGACACGTCCATGATTGTGTCGCTGAACTGTGTATGCAGCGCCGTCGTTGCAATGCCCTGTGCCGCCAATGGATCGCTCATGTGCCGGCCGTAACCGGGAATCTCGTCACTGCCGTCATGCAGGATGTCGCCGTTTTCATCGAAGACGGTGACGTAGGCAATGCCGGGCTGGCGCAACGCGTCGCGGACGAGCGCTCCGATCTGGTCCAGGTCGTGGTAATAAAGCGGGTTCGCCAGCGACTCCGCCAATGGCCCAACCATCCCTTCCGCCCGTCGACGCAGCGTCTCGATGGTCATGGAATGCATGGCCGCCCGGCTGGCGGCCTCGACCTCGTACTGGGTACGGTTCTGGCGGTGCAACAGCAACGCGATCAGCGCCACCAGGACCACCATCGCGACCAGCATCAGCGATGCGACCCTCGCCTGCAGTCCGTAAGCCGGCTTGAAACGCAATGGCTTCATTCGACCTTGGCCCGTACGTGGCGGACGCCGGACTGGATGTGATCCAGCGCATGGCGGGACGTGGCGTCGATCGGCAAGAACCCGGTGGTCCCGAAAAATTGCCGTAGCGCGGCGCTGGCAGACGGATCGCTGGCCGCGCCCAGCAGCACTTCCTTGAGCCGTTCGCGCACCGCCGGGTCCATGTCCCGGCGCAGCATCTCGACCGCACGCGGGTACTCCGGTGTGCGGCCAATCACCAACAGGTCGCGTTGGAAGGCCTTCGGCATCCGCTCCGGGTTGTCCCAATCCAGGTTGCTCATCACCCCCGCATCGACCACCCGCTTATGCACCCAGGTCGCAATGTTTCGCTCCGAGCGTGCGAACAGGTAGCCCAGCGCGTCGGAATCGATCGAATCCGTCGGGGAAAGCAGGATCTCCAACGTGATTCCCCGTTCCAGCAATTCGCCTGCCGGGACAAAGTAGGCACTGGTGGAGGACGGCCGCTGGAAGGCGATGCAATGCCCGCGCAAGCCGTCCAACCCGGTGATGCCGCTGTCACGCCGGACGAAGAACACGCTGTGGTATTGGCTGTGGCCGCCACGCTCGGTCAAGACCAAGGGCTCGGCGCCGGCACGCTCGCGCAGCAACATGCCGGACCCGGCGGTCTCGGTGACCCAATCGACCCGGCCACGGCGCATGTAGCTGGCCATCTGCTGGGCATCACGCGCCATCAGCACGCTGCCCTCACGGATCCCCACGTCGGCCATCCGGGGCACCACATAGTCCAGCAACGGCTTGAGTTGCTCATAGTGGGTCGCTGGATCGTCGCTGATCCGACCCAACACCAGCACACCGTCGTCCGCCATTGCCGGCGACAACGCGCATCCGAACACGACCAAGAGACCCAATACGGCCCGCTGAACCATTGCGATCACTGCAGAACTCGCAAAATAAAGCCGCCGACACGGGGCGATTCGGCAGGATAGCCCGAAAACCCTCCCAACCGACCCTGGCGACCGCCAGTCGACGCTCGCGATGCAGTCATCGTTTTCCCGCCAGGGTTGCCATGCGGGTGGCATCCGCCAATACCCCTCGCAACAACCGCACCTCCGGCTCGTCCAGTCCCGCGCGCATGAACAATCGGCGCAGCTTGCGCATTGCCGATGCCGGCGCTCGGCCCTTGTGGAAATCAATCGCATCCAGCGTCTCGCCCAACTGGGTGAAAAAACCTTCCATCTGGGCGTGCGATGCAGGCAACTGATGGGCTTCGTCCGCTACAGACGGTCCGGAGGCGGCCAGCAGTGCCAACCGCACCTCATAGGTCAGCACCTGCACCGCGGCCGCCAGGTTCAACGAGCTGTAGTCCGGGTTGGCGGGGATATGCACCGCGGCATGGCACAGCTGCAACTCGTCGTTGTCCAGTCCGGTACGCTCACGGCCGAACACCAGCGCGACTTCCTCATCGGCCGCCGCCCGGGACACCAGGCGCTGGGCACCCGCGGCAGGCAGCAACTCGGGCAACATTATGCGACGGGTGCGCGCGGTGCAGCCCACTACCAGCCGGCAGTCGGCAACGGCCTCGGCCAAGCTGCCGCAGACCACCGCGGCAGACAGCAAGTCGTCGGCACCGGCCGCCAGCGCGAACGAGTCCCCATTGGGCAATTTTTCCGGCGCGACCAGGACCAGACGGGCCAGCCCCATGGTTTTCAGCGCGCGAGCCGCCGAGCCGATGTTGCCCGGATGCTGGGTCCCCACCAGCACGATACGGATGCGATGGGCGACGGGAAGCGGGGCGTGTTCGGGAATGCGCGTGGTAGTCATGACGGCAATGGTAAACTTCCCAGCCGGCCACGGTCTCCATCCGTGTCATCGCCGGCTGCTCTTTTCCCTTGCCAATCCTTCCTTCACCTCTTTCGCCCGAGGCCGTTTGCCATGCAGAAACCCGCCGTCACCCTCATGGTCAAGGCCGCCCGCTCCGCCGGCAATGTGCTGTTGCGCCACATGTACAAGCTGGATGCGTTGAACGTGGTCGAGAAGGACCGCATGGACTTCGCCAGCGAAGTCGACGAACTGGCCGAGAAGGAGATCATCAAGGAATTCCGCCGTGCCACCCCGGACTACGCGATCCTTGGCGAAGAGGGAGGGTTGATCAAGCCCAAGAGCGGGAGCTCCCGTTTCACCTGGGTGATTGACCCCCTGGACGGCACCAGCAACTACCTGCGCGGGATCCCGCACTTTTGCGTGTCCATTGCATTGGTCGAGGCCGGCGAGCCGATCCACGGGGTGATTTTCGACCCACTGCGCAATGAGCTGTTCACCACCAGTCGCGGCAGCGGCACCACGCTCAATGACAAACGCGTACGCGTCTCTGACCGCAAGGACCTGACCGGGGCCATGATCCTGACCGGGTTCGCCCCGCGCGAGCGTGCCCGCGCCAGTGCGCAGCTCAAATGCATTGATACGCTATTCACCGAGATCGAGGACATCCGCCGCAGCGGTTCCGCCGCGCTCGACCTGGCGTACGTGGCCTGTGGCCGCGCCGATGCCTACTTCGAGGCCGGCGTAAAGCCGTGGGATATCGCCGCTGGCGCGCTAATGGTGCGTGAGGCGGGCGGCAAGATCAGCGACTTCCGCGACCGCACCACCGGCCCGATGGACGCGCGGGGCGTGAACCCGCGGCCGCTGTTGGCCGGCAACATCAAGGTCGCCGGATTGTTGCAGCAGCGCATCGTCAATACCGGCTACGCGGCCGCGTTTGATTGAATCAAAATAGTGGATTACGCCGGTGGCTAATCCACCCTACGGACGAATGGCCGCAAGAACGAATGGTCACCCACGAAAAAGGCCGCGGAATCCGCGGCCTTTTTCGTGGGTGACACAACCGCACCGGTTACGGTCGGCGGGCCAACGCTTCGTCGTTCTTGGCCTTGGGCATCAGGTCCTGCTTGGTGATCTTCAGGAAGCCGATGGTCAGTAGCGGAGACGCCACGAAGATCGACGACAAGGTACCCACGACCACGCCGATCATCATCGACTCGGCCATGCCACGCAACGACCCGCCACCGTACAGATACAACGCCAGCACGGTCAGGAACGCGACCACCGAGGTGATGATCGTACGCGACAAGGTCTGGTTGATCGAGGTATTGATGATCGTGCGTGGGTCGGCGCGCATGGTTCGGAAATTCTCGCGGATTCGATCGAACACCACGATGGTGTCGTTGATCGAGAACCCCAGCACCGACAGGATGCCGGCCAGCACCGTCAGGTCGAACTCGTGGCCGCTCAACGCGAACCAGCCGGTGACGAGCACCACGTCCTGCAGTGACGCAATCACCGCGGCGACCGCGAATTTTTTCTCGAACCGCATCGAGATATAGATCAGGAAGCCGACCACGACGAAGATCACCGCCCAGATGCCATTGAGCGCCAGTTCCTTGCCGACCTGCGGGCCGACGAAGTCGCTGCGCATCACCCTGCCCGGATTCTCCGGCGTGGATACGGCCTTGGTGATGGCCTGGGCCGTCTGTGAGTCAATCTGGGCAGCCTCGTCTTCGCCCTCCTGCTCCGATTGCAAACGAACCAGGATATCGTTGCCCGAGCCAAAACTGAGCACCTCGGCATCACCGTACCCGGCTTCCTCGAGCCGGGTACGCGCATCGTTGACGTCGATCGGTTTCTCAAAACGCAGCTCGGTAACGGTACCGCCGGTGAAGTCCAGTGCGAAGTTGAAACCGTTGACCACGATCGACCCGACCGATACCAACAGCAGGATGATCGATAACGAAAATGCCGCGGTACGCAGGCGCAGGAAGTCGATGTTGACGTTTACCGGGATGAGGTTGAGTTGTTTCATAATCGTTTCCCGCCGTCAGATCGCAAGGGACTTGAGCTTGTTGCGCTTGCCATAGATCAGCGTGGCAATCGCCCGCGAACCCGACACCGCCGTGTACATCGACGTCGCGATACCTACGATCAACGACACCGCAAAGCCCTTCACCGGACCGGTGCCGAAGGCGAACAGCGCCACGCCGGCCAGGATTGCGGTCAGGTTGGCGTCCATGATGGTGCCGGTGGCTTTCTCGTAGCCGGCGACGATCGCCGATTTGGGCGGCATCCCGTCACGCAGCTCTTCGCGTATTCGCTCGTTGATCAGCACGTTTGCATCCACCGACAGACCGACCGTCAACGCGATGCCGGCCAGGCCAGGCAAGGTCAGCGTGGCGCCGAACCACGACATCACCGCGACCAGCATCAGGATATTGAGCAGCAGCGCCAGGCAGGTGATCAGGCCGAACATACGGTAGTAAACGAGGAAAAACACCAGCGCGAAGATGAACGAGTAGCTCACCGCGGTGAGGCCGCGCTCGATGTTTTCCCGGCCCAGGCTGGGACCGACGATGCGCTCCTCGACGAAGTCCATCGGTGCGGCCAGCGAGCCCGAGCGCAACAGCAGCGCCAGGTCGGCCGCCGCCTTGCTGCTGTCCAGGCCGGTGGTCTGGAACTCCTTGCCGAACACGCCGTTGATGTTGGCCACAGAGATCACCTGCTCGCTGACCCGCGTGCTGCGCACCTCTTCGCCATCAACCATGCGCACCTCGGGGATACGCTCGATATAGACCACGCCCATCGGCTTGCCAACGTTCTCGCTGGTGAAGTCGAACATGCGCTGCCCACCGGCACTGTCCAGCCGGACCGAGACCGACGGCGTGCCCGATTGCGGATCCATCCCCGAGGTGGCGCCAATCAACTGGTCGCCCGAGGCGATCACCCGCTTGTTGAGCAGGATCGGCACCGGCTTTCCATCCGGACCGAGCTCCTTTCGATAATAGATCTTGGCCTGCGGCGGCACGTTGCCCGAGGCGACCGCGTCATACGCGTTGCCTTCAACCACGGCGCGATATTCCAAGGTGGCGGTGGCACCGATGATGCGCTTGGCCTGGGCAGTGTCCTGCACGCCCGGCAATTCAACCACGATCCGGTCATTGCCCTGGCGCTGGATCAGCGGCTCGGACACGCCCAATGCGTTGATGCGGTTGCGCAAGGTACCCAGGTTCTGGGTCAGCGCGTCGGCCATCATCCGCTGCAACTCGGTGTCGGGCACCGTCAGCGTCAGGATCCGGTCATCTTGATCCAATTGCAGCGCCGGCTGGCTGGCGCGGATCTTGTTGAGCGCATTGGCAGCGTCCGCCGCGTCGGCCAGACGTACCACGATGGAATTATCGGGCCGGCGGGTCACCGACTCGTAACGCACCCGGCTATCGCGCAACACCACCCGAGTGTCCTCGACGATGGCTTCCATGTGCTTGTCCAGCGCCGCCTTCTGGTCGACCTGCATCAGGAAGTGCACGCCGCCCTGCAAGTCCAGGCCCAACAGCATGCCGTCGGCACCGATGGCGGTGAGCCAGTCGGGGACCGTGGACGCCAGGTTGAGCGCGGTCACGTAGTCGCTGCCCAGCACCGGCGCCAGTGCATCGGCGGCCCTGGTTTGCAGCTCGGTGCCAGGCAAACGCACCAGCAGGTTGTCACCGGCCAACTCGACTTGCTTGACCGGGATGCCCGCCTTCTCAAGCGTGCTGCTTACCCGGTCAGCCAGTGCCTGGTCAACGGGAGCGCCGCGGCTGGCGGTGACCTGTACCGAGGGATCCTTCTGGTAAAGGTTGGGCAACGCGTACAGCGTGCTCAACACGATGGCCAGCACCAGTACAACGTATTTCCAGCGCGCGTAAGTCAGCATCGATTGCCCCTGTGGCGACCACCCCGGCCACCAGACGTCAAAAGGTAGTGTTGGCCGATCAGGCCGACTTCAAGGTGCCCTTGGGCAATACGTTCGCAATCGAACCCTTCTGCACGCGGATGCGCACGTTGTCGGCGATCTCCACGGTGATGAAGTTCTCGCCCAGTTCGGTTACCACGCCGGCCATGCCGCCGTTGGTCAGCACTTCGTCGCCCTTGGCCAGTTGGCCGAGCATTGCCTTGTGCTCCTTGGCGCGCTTCATCTGCGGACGGATCATCAGGAAGTACATGACGCCGATCAACAGGATCGGGAACAGCAAGGACATTCCAAAGCCGCCAGCCGCCGGCGCAGCGGCTGCATGGGCGGGGGCAATCAGGAGATCAAGCAGGTTCATGTGGAAATTCCGTAAAGGCTGAAATTAGCCGGGGATTATGTCACGGCAGCGCACATACCACCTGCCTGACCGTGAGACGGGTTGAAACCGGTTGAAATGGGGCTTGCACGCCGCTACGGCTGGCGCGCGAGATAGAAAGACTCCCTGAAGGCGGCAAAGGTTCCCTGCCCGATCGCCTCGCGCATCTGCGCCATCAGTCGCTGGTAGTAGCGCAGGTTGTGCAAGGTACCCAACATCGGCCCGAGCATCTCGTTGCAACGGTCCAGGTGGCGCAGGTAGCTGCGGGTGAAACCGCCGGCGCAGGCGCGGCAGTCGCAACCCTCCTCGATCGGCCGCAGGTCGTGCTCGTATTTCGCGTTGCGGATGCGCACCGTGCCGGTCGAGGTGAAGAAGTGGCCGTTGCGCGCGTTGCGGGTCGGCATCACGCAATCGAACATGTCGATGCCGCGCGCCACGCCTTCGACCAGATCCTCCGGCCGCCCCACACCCATCAGGTAGCGCGGACGGTCGGCAGGCAATTGCGGGCAGGTGTGCTCGAGCATCGCGTTGCGCTCATGCTCCGGCTCACCGACCGCCAGGCCGCCGATCGCATAGCCGTCGAAGCCGATCTGGCGGAGCCCTTCCGCCGAGCGCGTACGCAGGTCGTGGTGGACCCCACCCTGGACGATGCCGAACAACGCCGCATCGTTGCCGTCGTGGGCTTTGCGGGAACGCTCGGCCCAGCGCAGGCTCAGTTCCATCGACTTTTTCGCGACATCCGGGGTTGCCGGATAGGGCGTGCACTCGTCGAAGATCATCACGATGTCCGAGCCCAGCACCTTCTGGATGTGCATGCTCTCCTCCGGACCCAGGAACACCTTGCGTCCATCGATGGGCGCGGCAAAGGTCACTCCGGCCTCGGTGATCTTGCGTTTGTGCGCCAGCGAGAACACCTGGAAGCCCCCGGAGTCGGTCAGGATCGGGCCATCCCAACGCGTGAAGCCATGCAGGCCGCCGTGCGCCTCGATCACCTCAAGGCCTGGCCGCAGGTACAGGTGAAACGTGTTGCCCAGGATGATCTGCGCGCCCAACCCGTGGATGTCATCGGGAAACACGCCCTTGACCGTGCCGTAGGTGCCGACCGGCATGAACGCCGGGGTCTCGACCGTGCCGCGCGGAAAATCCAAGCGGCCACGGCGCGCGTTGCCGTCGGTGCCGAGCAGTTCGAAGGACATGCGGCTCATGGCTGCCGCTCCGTGGTGCGCTCGGGCCACAGCAGCATCGCGTCGCCGTAGGAGAAGAACCTGTAGCGCTCGCGGATCGCATGCGCGTAGGCCGCAAACACCCGGTCCTTGCCGGCGAACGCGGACACCATCATCAGCAAGGTGCTCTCGGGCAAGTGGAAGTTGGTGACCATCGCATCGACCGAGCGGATCTTGTAACCGGGCAGGATGAACAACCGGCTCTCGCCGGCATACGGGCGCAACTCGCCGCCGGGATTGGCCTCGGTCGCCTGCATCGCCGTCTCCAGCGCGCGCACCACCGTGGTGCCGACGGCGATCACCCGGCCCCCGGCAGCGCGCGTACGACGCACCTGCCCGACCAGTCCAGCGCCGACATTCAGCCACTCGCTGTGCATCACGTGCTGGTCCAGGTCGTCGACCCGCACCGGCTGGAACGTGCCCGCGCCCACATGCAGGGTGACATGGCCGACGTCCACACCCCGCGCGGCCAGGCGCTCCAGCAGTCGCTGGTCGAAGTGCAGCCCAGCGGTGGGCGCGGCAACCGCACCGGTCTCGCGCGCGAACACGGTCTGGTAGCGCTCGGCATCATCCGCGCCAGGAGCACGCTGGATATACGGCGGCAATGGCAGCTGCCCCGCGTGCAGCAGCCATTGCTCCAGCGATTGCCCGACATTGAACCGCAGACGATAGAACTCGCCGTCACGCCCCAGCACTTCGACGTCGCCACCGGCGTCCAGCGCGATCCGCGCGCCCGGCCGGGGTGACTTGCTGACGCCCAGTTGCGCGCGCGCCTCATCGCCACCCAGCAACCGCTCGATCAAAATCTCGACCCGGCCGCCGGTTGCCTTCTGCCCGAACAGGCGCGCCGGAATCACCCGGGTATCGTTGAACACCAGCAGGTCGCCGGGTGCAAGCAGACCGGGCAACTGGTGAAATATGTGGTCTTCGATGCCACCTGGCTCTGGCGGCACCAGCAGCAATCGGCTCGACGAGCGTTCGGGCAACGGCGCCTGGGCAATCAGCGCCTGCGGCAACGCATAATGGAAATCGGATTTTTTCAAGGCGGATCTTCGAGGCGACTTTCGGGCTGGCGGGCGCGGTGACAACCCACCCATGCCGGCCGCATAGTGTAACGACGGCGGGGGTTATACCCATACGACCGGCATGATAGAATCATGCAACTGATTGAATCAAAAAGAAAAACACCGTCGTGTTGAACTCCTGCGCACTTATGCCGGGGCACTTTCGACACCGCGATCGACCCCGTGGAGGAACAACACCGATGTCCAGCACCACCAACGGCAACGCCATTGTCAGCAAACTTGCGCCACTGCGCGCCCACTCCGGCTCGCGCCGCACCACCGGTCTGGACGATGCGGTTCTGGCCGGTTTTTCCAACGATGCCGACCTGATCGAGGCGGTCGATGCCGCGGTCGCCGAGTACCACCGCGTCAAGGGTGATTTCGCCGACCTGCTCGAGCTCGACGAGGATGCCCAGATCCACGCCATGCAGGCGGGTTTCATCAACTTCTACCAGGATGACGCGGTCAATCCCTATGTCGCCCTCACCGCACGCGGGCCGTGGATCGTGACCCTGAAGGGCGCGGTGCTGCATGACTCGGGCGGCTACGGCATGCTCGGCTTCGGCCACGCACCGGCCAAGGTGCTCGAGGCGATGGCCAAGCCGCAGGCGATGGCCAACATCATGACCCCGAGCCTGTCCCAGTTGCGCCTAAGCACTTTGTTGCGCGAAGCGATCGGCCTGGGCCGCGACTGTCCGTACGCGAGCTTCATGTGCCTGAACTCCGGCTCCGAATCGGTCACGCTGGCGGCCCGCATCGCCGATGCCAACGCCAAGGCCATGACCGACGAAGGCGGCCGGCACGCCGGTCGCACCACCATCAAGCGGGTCGTGGTCAAGGGTGGTTTCCATGGCCGCACCGAGCGCCCGGGCTTGTACTCCAACTCCTCGCGCAAGGCCTACGAGCAGTACCTGGCCAGCTACCGCGGCGAGAACAGCGTGATCGTGATCGCGCCCTACGACATCGATGCGCTGAAGCAGGCGTTCGCCGATGCCGACGCCAACAACTGGTTCATCGAGGCGATGTTCCTGGAGCCGGTAATGGGCGAAGGCGACCCGGGCCGCAGCGTGCCGGTCGACTTCTACAATGCCGCCCGCGCGCTGACCAAGGCTCACGGTGCGCTGCTGCTGGTCGACTCTATCCAGGCAGGACTGCGCGCCAACGGCGTGTTGTCGATCGTTGACTACCCCGGCTTCGAGGGCGTCGATGCGCCCGACATGGAGACCTATTCCAAGGCGCTCAACGCCGGGCAGTACCCGTTGTCGGTGCTGGCGGTCAACGAGCTGGCCGCGAATGCCTACAAAAAGGGTCTGTACGGCAACACCATGACCACCAACCCGCGCGCGCTGGACACGGCCTGCGCGGTGCTGGAAACGGTCACCCCGGCGCTGCGCGAGAACATCCGCGCCCGCGGCGCCGAGGCGATCCAGAAGCTGGAGGCGCTCAAGGACACACTGGGCGGCATGATCACCAAGGTCCAGGGCACCGGCCTGCTGTTCTCCTGTGAGCTGTCCGACGACTTCAAGTGCTTCGGCACCGGCTCCACCGAAGAGTGGCTGCGCGAGCACGGCATCGGCGTGATCCATGGCGGCGCCAACTCGTTGCGTTTCACCCCGACCTTCACCGTCACCAGCGCCGAGATCGACCTGCTGGTCAGCATGGTCAGCCGTGCCCTCAAGGAAGGCCCTCGCCTCAACCAGGCCGCGGTGGCCTGACTGCCCCCACGTCAGCCACTGCAATCGCGTACTGAAAAAGCCGGGGCAACCCGGCTTTTTCATGCCAGCATCAATATGATTGAAATTGCCGATCGCCCGTCGCTACATTCGTGCGCTCCGCCTATCGCTTCGATCGAGACAATCAAATGGCATATCAATGGAGCGCGGGGCAGACTCGTTGGCAACACCAAGCCAAGCCGCCTGGATCCGTGCCAATGCGGCGCTGACCATCTACATGAGGAAGACGACCATGACCCGTCCCGACAACACGTCCAACAGCAGTGCGTCCAACAGCGGATCGACCACCGGTGCCGGCGCGCCCGCCCCGAGCGACCGCAACTCGCTGAGTATCGGCGCCGACGGCCCGATCCTGCTGCACGACGTGCACTTCCTGGAGCAGATGGCGCACTTCAACCGCGAGAAGGTGCCCGAGCGCCAGCCGCACGCCAAGGGCGCCGGTGCGTTCGGCGTGCTCCAGACCACCGAGGACGTCTCGAAGTACACCAAGGCGGCGCTGTTCCAGAAGGGCGCGTCGACCGACATGCTGGCGCGCTTCTCCACCGTCGCCGGCGAGGTGGGCAGCCCCGACACCTGGCGCGACGTGCGCGGGTTCTCGCTGAAGTTCTATACCGATGAGGGCAACTACGACCTGGTCGGCAACAACACCCCGGTGTTCTTCGTGCGCGACCCGATGAAGTTCCCCCACTTCATCCGCAGCCAGAAGCGCCTGCCCGACTCCGGCCTGCGCGACAACCACATGCAGTGGGACTTCTGGACCAACAATCCCGAGACCGCGCACCAGGTCACCTACCTGATGGGCGAGCGTGGCCTGCCGCGCACCTGGCGGAACATGAACGGCTACGGCTCGCACACCTATATGTGGATCAACGCTGCCGGCGAAAAGTTCTGGGTCAAATACCACTTCCACACCGAACAGGGCATGGCGTTCTTCAACAACGCCGAAGCTTCCGCGATGGCCGGCCAGGATGCCGACTTCCACCGCGGCGACCTGTTCAACGCGATCAAGCGCGGCGAACACCCCAGTTGGATCCTGTCGGTGCAAGTCATGCCGTACGCGGACGCCAAGAGCTACCGCTTCAATCCGTTCGACCTGACCAAGACCTGGTCGCACAAGGATTATCCGCTGATCAAGGTCGGCACCATGACCCTGAACCGCAACCCGGAGAACTTCTTCGCCCAGATCGAGCAGGCCGCGTTCTCACCGGGCAACACGGTGCCGGGCATCGGCCTGTCGCCGGACAAGATGCTGCTAGGTCGCGCGTTCGCCTACGCCGACGCCCAGCGCCACCGCATCGGCACCAACTTCCACCAGTTGCCGGTCAACCAGCCCAAGGTGCCGGTCAACACGTACATGTTCGATGGCCAGATGACTTACCACCACAGCGGCAACGCACCGGTGTACGTACCCAACAGCGGCGGCCGCACTTGGGCGGATGAAACCGGCCCGGTGGCAGACGGCTGGGAGACCGACGGCGAGATGGTCCGCAGCGCCTACACCCTGCACGCGGAAGACGACGACTTCGGCCAACCCGGCACCCTGGTGCGCGAGGTCTGGAACGACGCCCAACGCGCCCAGTTCGTCGACCAGGTCGCCGGCAGCCTGCTCGGCGGCGTCCGCAGCCCGGTGCTGGAACGCGCGTTCGAATACTGGAAGAACGTCGACCCCGCGACCGGCCAGCAGATCGAAGACAAGGTCCGCTCGGGCAGCGCGCCGGCACCGGCCGAGGGCATGGGCGAGGGCTGATCACCCGCCCGTATTGACGTCGGTTTGTGAAACACCCGGCCCCGCGTGCCTGTCATGCGGGGCCGTTTTGTATCAGGCGCGTGACCACGCGCCCGGAGCTCCCGCGCCGAGTCGACACTGGAACCTGATTCGGGGGGGATTACCGGCGGCTACGCATTCACCGCCAGTTGGAACGCCACCCCACACGCCAGCCCTGTCACCGCACCGACGAGGACTTCCGAAATCCCGTGTCGGCGCAGTACCAGCCGCGACCACGCCACCACCACTGCGGCCGCGAGCAACCCGGCGAACGCCACCGCCTGCGGCCAGACGATGCACGCCGCGAACATCGCGAACGCGACATGCAAAGAGATCTTGAGCTGGCCGCGCAGCACGTGGCCGCCCAGCACGATCACCCCCGACAAGCCGATCGCCGCGACTACACCACGATCCGAACCGGCAACCGCGAGTATCGCCGCAAGCCCCAGCAGCACCCATGAGGCGAACCGGTTGAGTTGCGAGCGCTCGTGCGGCTGCGAGGCATCGATGTGCGACCAGCGGCCCGAGCGGGTCTGCAGCGCGCTGTAGATCATCACCACTGCGGCCGCCGCCAGCGTGAGCCCCAGCGCCTGCCACACCCGTCCCGGCGCCGGGTCGCCCGCACTGGTGGCGACGGCCGATGCGACCACCATCACAACCACCGGGTGGATCAGGATCGACGCCAAGCGCGCGACCCATTCCCAAGTCGATTTCATGGCGTTGCCGGCGCCGCCTTCCCCGCCTGCAGGCACGCGCCGATCCGGGTGGCCAACCAGGCCATCGGCAGGTAAGCGGCCAGCAGGTCGACCGCGATGAACCAGGCCGGTGCCGGAATCATGAAGCTGGCGGCCACGCCACCGCACAGGAAGATCACGCCGATCGCGTAGGCCAGCTTCGCCTTGTGACTGGCCGCAATCAGGTAGGCGACGAGCGCCCCGGCGAGCGTGCCGACGGCATGCGCCAGGAACGGCATCACGAAGTGCCGCGGCTCGAAAAGATGGATGGCGGCGGCAAGGCCCTCGGCGCTGGTCACGTCCACGCCCGCCGGCGGCGGAACCAGCGACGGGCCGAGGGTCACGAGTGCCAGGTTGACGGCACTGCCAACGACGAACCCGACGACGACCGCAATCACGTTGCGCAGCAGATGGGGCATGGCAAGTTACCGACTAGTGGAAGGTTTGCGAGCTTACCGCTGCGGACCGCCCTTCGCCCGATCATCGGGTTGCGCCAGTTGCCGACGCAGCGTCTCCGCATAGGCCTCCCTGACCTGCTCGCCTGGCGTATCTGGCGCATGCGGATAGACGCGCAACATCCCATCCCCGATCCGGCGCGGATGCACATGGAAATGCAGGTGCGGCACTTCCTGGCCCGCCGCCTCGCCAATGGAATGCCAGAGGCTCAAGCCCTCGTTGGCGAAGGCCACTCCCACAGCCCGTGTCACTCGGGCCAGCATCGACATCACCGCAGCGCCCGTGGCGTCGTCCAGCTCACGAACATCCGGCAAATGGTGCCGCGGAATCACCAGGACATGGCCCGGGTTGAACTGGTGCAGATCGACGAACGCGACCGCCAGATCGCTCTCGCAGACGATGCTGGCAGGCTCGGTTCCGCAGGCGATCCGGCAGAAGGGACAGTCGCTGCTCATGTGCGGCCGGAAGCCCTTTTCACCGCGCTAGAACGTGGTGCTGTCCATGGCGGACGCGGTCACCGGCCATCGCCGGCGACGCCATGAAGTGATCGCGTGATCCGGGATTGGACCGCGCTGTGGATCGCTCGACCATGCCGGCGCTGCCCTTCACCGGGAAACGCCCGATGGCAGGTGCCGGCGGAAGAACGCAGTCACAGCGGCGTTCATGCTCCGATGCCAGGCGGAACGGTCAAAGCCTTCCGGGTCCTCGCAGATCTGCGGCGCCGCTTCCTCAAGCCGGGATGTACACGGAGCCAGATAGGCGAAGTGGCCTGCGCCTTTCGCGACATGGTATTCGGGCGCCTGCGGAAGCGCCGACCGGATGGCCTCGATATGTTCGAACTCCACGCCATCACCGCCGTGTTCCGACGCCCACAACTGGATCGGAACGTGCACTGCCTGCAGCCCCGCCGCATCGAACAGGTTCAGCGGATCCACCACCACGGCTGCACGGATCCGCGGATCCGCGCGGGGCTCCAGGCGTGGATCACCCAACCGGATCTGGCGACACAAGGGATTGATGAGCGACCACCAGCGAGCGCAGAGCCGTTCCCCGGCGGCGGCCACGCTGGGCTGCGCACCAGCCAGGGCCAGTGCTGTGTACCCGCCGCGGGAGAATCCAAAAACACCAATCGACCCGGGGTCAAGCTGCTGGCGCGAGCGCCAGCCCTCAAGCATGAACGAGATGACCCTACTCACATCGCGCGGCCGCGACTCGAATATTCCCACCTGATGCGCCGCGGAATCATCGCCGAACATGTCTCCGGGATGATTGAACGAAACGACCACAAAACCCGCATCGGCCAATGCCGTGGCGGTGTCATGGTGGCCCATGAGGCTTCCACCGTGCCCGTGCGAAACCACGACCAGGGACAGCGAGTCGCCATGCACGGCGCAGCCCGGGGTGCCTTGCACGTCGTAAGGGCCCAACTGCGCGGAAGCCGGCGGACTTGCGCAGGGACTCCAGACCATCGCCTGTATTGCTGGCCCGGTGGCTGAAGCCGGCACCTCGACCCGCTCGTAGCCAGCGGCGAAAGCGCTTCCACCTACGCCGAATAGCAGCCCCAGCCAAAATGCCTTGGCGAGCCATCCTGCACGACTCTTGAAAATGTTGGCTGTGCAACTCATGAGCAGTATCCCTGGACCTATGCAGTGCCGGACCTATCCAACCATATGGTTGCAGGAAACTCCCCGTCCACATACAGCCACCGTCCGCCGATGCGCTGGAAGCGGCTCACCTCGTGCAGCCGCACCGCGGGCGCGCTGCCAACCTTGTAGCGGGCCACGAACTCCACCACCGCGCTGTCATCACCGGCATCGGCGTGGCGCTTCACGTCCAGCCCCAGCCAGCGCAGGCCCGGGGTGTCGTCCAGGTCGAGCGACGCCGGGCGGGTGTCGGGGTGCCAAGTGGCCAGCAGGTAGTCGCGCAGGCCCAGCACATAGGCGCTGTAGCGCGAACGCATCAACGCCTCGGCGCTGGCGACGGGGGCGCGGCCCTCGTGCAGCGGCTGGCAGCAAGCCGCGTAGGCAGAGGATGGGTTGCAGGGACAGGACTGGGGCATGGAGAACCTGGAATCACGCCGCACAGCGGAGCCACGGTCGGCTGGATGAATGGTCAGGTGCCTTTCTTCGGATAGAGCACCATCTGAGTACAACGGAAAAGAGCGATGGTCTTGCCCGACTCCCGGTGCGTGACCACGACATCCCAGACCTGGGTGGTCTTGCCAAGATGCACGGCTTTGGCAGTGCACTCGATCGTTCCGTCACGGGCGGTGCCGAGAAAGTTGGACTTGAGCTCGATCGTGGTGAAACCTTCTGCTCCCTCCGGAAGATTGGCGACGCACCCATAACCTGCGGCGGTATCGGCCAGGGTGACAATACTGCCGGCATGCAGGAACCCGTTGGGCGCCATCATCTCCTTGCGCACAGGCAGCTCCGACGTGACCTCTGCCGCAGAGATTCCCGTGACCACAATACCGAGATGACCAGGAAGGTTCCCGGCACCGATTTTGTTGAAGTAATCTGGATTCAGTATGGGCATGGCTTCATACACCTTTGTTCTTGTCGCCCCACGGCATTGGTCTCCAAAGCTCGATCTTGTTTCCATCCGGATCCATGATCCATGCGAACTTGCCTTCCAGCTCATTGAGCCGCTTTGCAGCTGAATTGATCCGACCCGTGAGGTGGCATCGGCTTGAATGAATTGTCAGGCCGCGCCCGACCTGAGCTTCCGGGGTGCTACCCACATAGTAATCAGCGCATCAAACACGGGCTCTGCCTGTTGATCCCGCACTACGACGTTGACTTTGAATTCACCAGGTACCGACCAATCGATCTGCGACTGGGGCGTAGCGATGGCAACCAGGTCGGTCTTTGCCATCTTGAGGTACCTCACGGTCATTCCCTTGGGAATCCAGCGGTGTGTCGAGGGAATAGTAACCTCGGTCATTGTTCCGCCTGCCAGTTCCGCCATATTACACATGGCAACGGCATGCACCGTCCCTATGTGGTTTAGCACGGCACGGCGCTTTCGCATCCGCACCTCGCAGTATTGTGGGCGAAGCTCCTCGAATTGCGGGCGAATGCTGCCGAAGTATGGTGCCTTTAGGCACAGTAGGCGAGAGAACGCCCACTTCCCACCCGGTTTAGAGGAAAAGCTTTGCCAAAGGCTTAGTGTTGTCCGGCGCACGGCGTCTCCAACATGAAAACTACGAGGGAAAGTTTGATAGCGGCCTAATGCCTGAATTAAGCCGAGCCGCGAAGCGGCTTCGGCTTGAATGAATTGTTAGGCCTCAGCCGAATGTGAAGCACCGACGCTAGCAAAGCACCGAGCAACCATGCTGCCAGGGCTTTGCCCCCATGTACCAGAAGGCCAGACGCCGCCAAAGAAACAAGCCCGGTCACTGCGAATGCGGCGAAGGCAAGAGCGCTTCTGGCGGCAAACAACCGAATTGAGAGGAAGTGGATCAGTAGTGCCACGAGCAAAGCGCCAATGCCAAAGACCACCGCAGCCTCCCAAAACGCGAGAGAGAAGCCACGTGGCATGACAAAGGCATTGGTGAAGCCGAGCGTGTAGATAGAGGCCGCATAAGTGAGCCCGCCCGAAACAACACCGGCTGCGATATTTTTAAGGGACTGCCGCATAGTCTCTCCTGAGGCCTAACTATAGTTATCAATAAATTCCGCCTGATAACCCAACTCAAGCGGCGCCGACCTTTCCGTCCTGGTCCTGTGCCCGGCCTAGCGCAACCAACATCTCCACCAGCTTCGGCGGCCGCGGAGAAGTCAGGGGACTTGCAGACTGAAGCGAGGAAAGCCTGCCCCGGATCCTTCAGGCGCGGGATCGTCGCGCAGCTCGCCCAGCGGCGGAATGACCAGCGTGGTGTATTCCTCGTAGTGCGCGTCGGGCAGGTCGCGCAGGGCCAGGCGCTCGATCCGGGGTGATCCGATCGGCAGCTGCGCCGCCTCGTACAGGATCGCCTCGTGCTCTGCCGGGTACCAGCGCAGCAGCTTGTCGACCAGCGCCTGCAGCCCTTCGCGCTCCGCGTGCAGGCGGCGACAAGACAGGTCGCCGGACAGGGTCACCTGCCACAGCAGCACCAGGCCGGCGGTATCAGGCCGGCGGTCGTAGACCAGGAAATGGGTCGCTTCCATCGACTGCACGCCACGGTGGCCCGGGTCGATCCCGAGGTCGGCGTACAGACAGGCTTCGGCGGAAATCCCCGGCTCCATGCGCGCCGGGATGCCCTTGGCGCGGGCCTTGCGCAGCACCGCATGCGGCACGTCGGCAAACACGCCCGGGTGGCCGTAGAACACCGCGCAGACGTGCTTGCCGGCCTCCACCTCGGCCATGATCGCCGCGTCGATCTCGCGGTAGATCTCGCGCCGGTCCTTGTCGGGCGCGTAGTAGACGCCGAGGTTGATCGCATCGGGGCGGAAGCCGTGGATCATGCCCAGCGCGAACGGGTCGACCAGGCAGAACACGACCTCGGCTTCACGAATTTCCGACAGGCAGCGTTCGCTGGCGTGGCGGCCGAACTGGATCCCGCTGCCCACCACCACCAGGCCTCCGGCCGACTTCGCGGCGGAGCCGACATCCCCGCTCGCACACACCACGCGGTCGCGACCGTCGTGCTTGGCGCGGTACAGGGCCTGGTCGGCCTCGTGGATCAGCTCCTCCAGCGTGGCGGTGTCAGCGCTCCTCTGGCAGATTCCCGCGCTGAGGTTGAAGCCGAACGTCTGCCCGAACACGGTGATCGGCTCGATCCTCGCGCGCAGGCGCAGCAACAGCGCCTCGGCTTCGACCACGTCGGCATCGAGCAGAATCGTGAACTCGTCGCCGCCGCTGCGCCCGGCGATGCCGCGCGCGCCGACGACCTCGGTGATCCATTCGCCAAGCGAACGCAACGCCTCATCGCCGGCAGCGTGGCCGTAGCTGTCGTTGACCTGCTTGAACAGGTCGATGTCGGCGACGATCGCCGTAAACGGCCGCCCGTTGGCGCGTGCGTGCGCGAATGCCGCCTCGCCGAGCTTGCGGACCTGCTGGTAGTTGTACAGGCGCGTCAGGCCGTCGCGTTCGGACTGCCAGCGGTAGCGACGGCGCTCGCGGATCGAGCGGCGCAGCAGGCCGAACAGCAGGATCGCAGTGACCAGCAGCCCGACCAGGCCTACACCGAGCATTATCTGCCGGCGTTGCGTCGCGGTGACCTGCAGCGCCGCCAGCTCATTCTCGGCTTCCAGCAGGGCGATCTGCTGCTCCTTCAAGCGGGTATCGAACTCGACCTGCAGGTAGACCAGCCGGCGCTCGCGGGCGTCGCGCTCGGCCACCTTCGATGCCGACATGGACAGCCGGAAATGGGCGAGCGCCCGAACAAAGTCGCCGCGCCGCTCGGCCAGCTTGGCGAACAGGTCCTCGGTCTCCGCGATCGCGAGGTGGGAGTCCTGGTCCCGGTAGTAGCGCAGGGTGTCGGTCAGCAGCATCTCGGCCTCGTCGAGCCCCCGGTTCGACTCGATCAGGCTGTTGGCCAGCTCCAGCCGGGCGCTCCAGGCGCCGGCCGCGAAGCCCGCCGCCCCGAAGTCCGCAAGCGCCTGGCGGGCCCAGTCCAGTGCCTCGGCGTGGCGCCCCTGGCTGGCCAACATCTTGCCGACGCCGTACTTGCCGTTGGCAATGAACACCCTGTCGCCGGCGCGGGTGCAGGCCTCGATCTGGCGATGACGCCATGCCTCCGCTTCAGGGAAATTACCCGCGTGGTCCTCGGCCATGGCCACGTCGGCCAAGGCCAGGCACAGCGCCCTGGGCTCATTTCCGGCTTCGACAATTTCTAGGGCGCGCAGCGCCAGGTCCCGCGCCTTGCCAGTCTCGCCGACGAGGGTGTGCAGATAACTGGCGGCACCAAGCAGCCCGGCCGATTCCGCAGGGGCCTCGGGCAGGTACGACAGACCCTCGCCCAGCCAGGTGAACGCCAACGTCCAGTCCTCGACGTTGGCGGCGATGCTGATGGCGCTGGTATAGACGCGCACGCGCAGTGCCGCAGTCAGATCCTGGCGCAGCAGCTCCGCCAGGCCCTGCAGCGCGACGGACTCGTTGCCGGCGAGCGCGAGGTTGCGCAGACGGACGAACTCTATCCGGTAGCGCTGCTCCTGCGAGAGCGCATCCAGCTGCGATGCCAGGCCCTCGATCTTCTTGTCGGACTCACGCCAGTGCGCGGTGACCGCCAACCGCTCGATGTCCTGGACCTGCGCCTCCAACGCGTCGTCGGCGAACACCGGCGTGGCGGCGAACGCAAGCAGCAGGAGGGCGAAGGAGAGGAACCGGCTCATACGGTAGCGATCATCGACGGCGTAAGGCGCGGCCAGCTACTCGTAGGCCTTGACGATGTGGTTTGTGGCGAACTGTCCGTCCGCCAGCCCGGTTAGCCGCTTGATCGCTGCGTAATCGCTGGCGAGCATTGCCTTTTGCTCGTCCCCGGACAGGCCAGCGCGCTTGACCACCGCGCCCGGATCCTCCGCATACTCTGCGGCCAGCGCGGCATCACTGCCGAGTTTCCGCATCAGAACGAGCAGTTTTGACATGTCCCCTTCCCCTTGAGTTGACCAGACATCCACTGCCGCATGCGCGGGATAGATCACCCCAGTCCCAGCCCATCAAGCCGTTTGACCCTAGCATAGGCCGGTGTCCGTCTCCGTGGCGCGTGCCGGGGTGCCAGCCGCCGTCAGCCGGCAGGCTCCTGCGGTGCCGCGTACGTGCCCACCAGCCGCGCCTTCCCCATCACGTGACCGCTCATCGCTCTGAGCAGCGCGTCGCGGCCGGTGTCGGGCGCGAGGTCGAGCGCGGCGTCCAGTGCAAACACCTGGAAGTGGTAGTGGTGCAGGCCGGTCCCCGCAGGCGGCCGAGGGCCGAAGTAACCGGCTGATCCGTGGTCGTTGAGGCCCTGGCGCATGCCGTCCGGGTCGGCCAACTGCGGCTCCGCGGGCAGGCCTTCGGGCAGCGACGTCGCGCCGGCCGGTATGTTCCAGGCCACCCAGTGCACGTAGGGCGCGGGCCTGTCGGCGTCGGGGTCCTCCATCACCAGCACGTAGGTCCGCGCACCCTCCACCGGCTGCCAGGACAGCGCCGGCGAAATGTCCTCGCCGTAGGCGCTGTGGCGCTCCGCGATTGGCTGGCCGTCGGCGAAAGCCGGCGAGCGCAACGCAAACTCGCCGACGCTGGTGGCCTGCGTGTCAGGGCTGTCGAAGGCGAGCGCCACGCCATCGCCCTGGCAGCCCGGGGCGATGGCCGCCAGCAGGGCGGCGAGTGCGATCGGCAGGATGGTACGTCGGGGCGTGCGGGCCATGGCGCGATCCTCGAAACGGGTACACAGACTAGCGCGTCGCGTTGCGCGGGTGCGAAACCGTCAAACACAAACCTCAACACCCGCGAAGCCACCGAACGCGGCGTGTTCGGTTCACCGACCATGTTCGTCGGCGACGTGATTCTCATCATCGATGCCGTGATCGACGACCCCGGATTTCACCCGGTCTAACGGTCGCGACTCGCAAACTGTGGCACCCCGATGGAAGAGTTGACTGGTGGACACGGTGCAGCCGCTCGCCGCATTGCACTTCAAAGCTGAATCCACCACGACGCTCAAGAGACGTCTTGGGCAATACCAACAAGGAGATAAACATGAGCATCAAGGGAAAAGTCGCCCTCGTCACCGGCGCTGGCCAGGGCATTGGCCGTGCGATCGCTCTCAGGCTGGCGAACGACGGCGCTGACATCGCCATCGTGGACATCAAGGACGAGCAGATGAAGGCTGTCGCGGACGAGGTGAGGGCGGTCGGTCGCAAAGCGACAACGTTCAAGGCCGACGTTTCAAATCGCGACGATGTTCATGCCGCCATCGATCACGCTGAAAAGGAACTTGGCGGATTCGACATCATCGTCAACAACGCGGGCATCGCCTCGATTCAGCCTCTGGTCGACGTCACGCCCGAGGAACTCGACAAGATCCTGAAGGTCAACGTCGCGGGCGTCGTGTGGGGCATTCAAGCCGCCGCAAAGAAGTTCAAGGAGCGTAAGCAGAAAGGCAAGATCATCAACGCGGCGTCGAATGCCGGCCACGAGGGCTTCGCTCTCCTGGGTTTATACAGCGCGACCAAATTCGCGGTCCGGGGTTTGACGCAGGCGGCTGCCAAGGAGCTTGCCAGCGACGACATCACGGTCAACGCCTACTGCCCGGGCACTGTCGGTACTGACATGTGGGTCGAGATTGACAGGCGTATGGCCGAGATCAATGGAGACGAAATCGGGGTCAACCTCAAGAAGAATATCGAAGGCATCGCTCTTGGCCGCGCTCAGACCCCCGAGGAGGTTGCCGCGTTCGTTTCCTACCTGGCAGGTCCCGATTCGGATTACATGACCGGCCAGGCCCCCCTGATCGATGGCGGCATCGTCTACCGGTGAGCATGTCGAGAACAGGAGTCAGGGCGATCTATACCTGCCCGATGCATCCGGAGATCAGGCGCGATGGGCCGGGCAGCTGCCCGATCTGCGGGATGGCGTTGGAGCCGGACGTGGCCACCGCCGACGACGGGCCGAACCCGGAGCTGGCCGACATGACCCGGCGGTTCTGGATCGGGCTGGTGCTCACCCTTCCCGTGTTCGTGCTGGAGATGGGCGGCCACCTGTTCCCGGCGATCCATCGTCTGGTTCCGCCAACCACGTCGGCGTGGATCCAGTTCGCCTTGGCCACGCCGGTGGTGTGGTGGGCCGGCTGGCCGTTCTTCCAGCGCGCGTGGGCGTCGCTGGTCACCCGCAACCTCAACATGTTCACCCTGATCGCCATGGGCACCGGTGTGGCCTGGACCTACAGCGCGGTGGCCACGCTCATGCCCGGCCTGTTCCCGCCCGCGTTCCGGGCGGCAGACGGGAGCGTCGCGGTCTACTTCGAGGCCGCCGCCGTTATCACCGTCCTCGTCCTCCTCGGCCAGGTGCTGGAGCTGCGCGCGCGCGAGCAGACCTCCGGCGCGATCAAGGCCCTGCTCGATCTCGCACCCAAGACCGCCCGACGGATCGACGCGTCCGGCGAGGAAAGCGACGTGCCGGTCGAAGAGGTCGAAATCGGCGACCGCCTGCGCGTGCGCCCCGGCGAGAACGTGCCGGTGGACGGCGTGGTCGTCGACGGCCGCTCGGCCGTGGACGAGTCCATGGTGACGGGTGAATCCATGCCGGTGACCCGCAGCGTCGACGACCCGGTCATCGGCGGCACCCTCAACCAGTCGGGCGCGCTCATCATCCGCGCCGAGAAGGTCGGCCGCGACACCCTGCTGTCGCGGATCGTGCAGATGGTCGCCGACGCGCAGCGCTCGCGCGCGCCGATCCAGCGCATGGCCGACCGCGTCTCGGGCTGGTTCGTACCGGCGGTGATCGCGGCTGCCATCGTCACCTTCATCGTCTGGTCCATCGTCGGCCCGGAGCCGAGGATGGCCTACGGCCTGGTGGCCGCGGTCTCGGTGCTGATCATCGCCTGCCCTTGCGCGCTGGGGCTGGCCACGCCGATGTCGATCATGGTCGGCGTGGGCAAGGGCGCGCAGCTCGGCGTGCTGATCAAGAACGCCGAGGCGCTGGAGCACATGGAGAAGGTCGACACCCTGGTGGTCGACAAGACCGGCACGCTTACCGAGGGCAAGCCGTCGGTGACCGGCATCGTGCCCGCCGAGGGTTTCGACGAGGAGGCGATCCTGCGTTTGGCTGCGGGCGTGGAGCGCGCCTCCGAGCATCCGCTGGCACTGGCGATCGTCGACGCTGCCAAGAGCCGCGGCATCGTCATCCCCGACGTCACCGGCTTCGACTCACCCACCGGCAAGGGCGTGCTTGGAACAGTGGAAGGCGAGTTCGTCTCGCTTGGCAACGCCGCCTTCCTGGCCGAGCACGGCGTCGATACCGCCGCCTTGGCCGACCAGGCCGACGGCCTGCGTGGCGAAGGCGCAACCGCCATCTACATCGGCGTGTCCGGCCGGGCCGCCGGCATCCTCGCCATCGCCGACCCGATCAAGGACACCACGGCGCCGGCCTTGCAGGCATTGCGCGATGACGGCATCCGCATCGTCATGCTGACCGGCGACAACCGCACCACGGCCCTGGCGGTGGCGCGCACGCTCGGGATCGACGAGGTCGAGGCCGACGTGCTACCCGACGGCAAGAGCGACGTGGTGTCGCGCCTGCGTGCCGAAGGCCGGGTGGTCGCCATGGCCGGCGACGGCGTCAACGACGCCCCGGCCCTGGCCGCCGCAGACGTGGGCATCGCCATGGGCCCGGGCACCGATGTGGCCATGGAAAGCGCCGGCATCACCCTGCTCAAGGGCGACCTGATGGGCATCGTCAGGGCCCGGCAGCTGTCGGAAGCCACCATGCGCAACATCCGCCAGAACCTGTTCTTCGCCTTCGCCTACAACGCGGCCGGCATCCCGATCGCAGCCGGCGTGCTGTATCCGTTCTTCGGCATCCTGCTGTCGCCGATCATCGCCGCAGCGGCCATGACGCTGTCGTCGGTGAGCGTGATCAGCAACGCGCTCAGGCTGCGTTTGCTGAAGCTGTGAACGCGGCGAAACCCTGCGTGCTCGGCGGCATCTGCACGATGTCGTAGCCGCGGTAGCTGGTCGAGATCGGCTCAAATGTCGACGACGATCTTGCCGAAGTGCTTCCCGCTCTCTTGATGGCGGAACGCGGCCACCAGGTCGTCGAGCGCGAAGTGGCGATCGATGATCGGGCGCATGGTGCTGGCGTCGAGTGCGCGCACCATGTCCTGCTGCTGGCGGCGGCTGCCGACCACGAATGCCTGCAGGCGCAGGTGCCGCGCCAGGGCCAGGCCCAACGGCAGCTTGCTGTCGACGCCGGTCAACACGCCGATCACGGCGATGTGGCCGCCCACGCAGGTCGCCAGCATCGACTGCACCAGCGTCTCTGGACCACCCACCTCGATCACGTGGTCCACGCCGCGGCCACCGGTCAGGCCGCGCACGGTCATGCCCCACTCGGGGTCCTTGCGGTAGTTGATCACCTCGTCGGCGCCCAACTCGCGCAGGCGCTCGAGCTTGGCGTCGCTGGACGAGGTCGCGATCACGCGCGCGCCGGCCAGCTTCGCGAACTGCAGTGCGAACACCGACACGCCGCCGCTGCCCTGCACCAGCACGTCCTGACCCGGTTGCAGCGCGCCGTGCTCGAACAGCGCCTGCCAGGCGGTCAGGCCGGCGGTGGTCAGGGTGGCCGCTTCGGTGTGGCTCCAGCCGCACGGCGCGAGGGTGAACGCCGTGGCCGCCGCCGTCACCTGCTCGCGCGCATAGCCGTCGATGCCGTCGCCCGGCACCCGGCCGAAGCCCTCGGCCTGCGGCTCGCCGTCAACCCAGTCCGGAAAGAACGTGCTGACCACGTGATCGCCGACGGCAAACTCGGTGACGCCCGCGCCGACCGCGGTCACTTCGCCAGCGCCGTCGGACATCGGGATGCGCCGCTCCTTGGGAGCCATCGCGCCACTGACCACGCCGTAGTCGTGGTAATTGAGCGAGCTGGCGCGCAGGCGCACGGTGATCTCACCGGGGCCGGGCTCGACCGGCTGCGTGGTGCCGATGCTGACGTGGTCGAAGCCGCCACCGGCGGGGATGAAAACAGTCTTGATGGTCATGGGGGATCCTCTTGGGTGATGCCGGTCATCGCGCGGCGCGGTCGGCTTCGGCCAGCGCCAGGATGCCGGCCTCGGCATAAATGATGAGTGGGCTGTACGCACGCTCGAGCGCCTTGCCGGACTTGGCACCATCCACCAGCCCCTTGATCCGGTTCATGCCCGAGAATGAGGCCATCATCAGCGTGATCGCGTAGTAGAAGCCGGATTTGATCGCTTTTTCCGATACTCCGGGCAGCGCTTCCTGCAGGGCACGCATGAACACGTGAACGGTCCTCTGCATGTACTGGTCGAGGGCCTGATAATCGCGTTCGGACTGGCTGGTCAGCGCGACCAGGCGCGCATAGTTCAACCAGCCCGGGTCACCATGCGACAGCTCGTAGTACGGATGGATGAAGGCCCGCAGTATCCCGTCCACCGTCACCGGCTTCTCCGACTCGCGGAGCTTGGCCAGCGCCTCCTCGCGCCGCTCGATGATCACGTCCAGGCGCCGGTCGATCACTGCCTGGAACAACTTTTCCTTGGTCCCGAAATGGTAGGACAGCAGGTTGAGGCGGACGCCGGCGCGCTCGGTGATGGCCCTGGTCGACACCGCGTCGTAGCCGCGCCAGGCAAACAGGGCCTCCGCAGCGTCGAGGATGCGCTCGGGCGTGGATACACGTGTTGGCGACATGCGCAGGGCCTGTATTTTCTCTCCCCCGCATAGTAGGTCACTTGACTAAAATAGGTCAACCGACCTATCGTGATCCTCCACGCCCGACGCGGGCAGGAGGAGCAAACACATGTCATCCAACGAAGTTTTCGTCGTGGCTGCCAAGCGCACGCCCATCGGCTCGCTGCTGGGCCAGTACTCGTCGGTTCCCACGGTCGCGCTGGGCGCCACCGCCATCCGCGCCGCGCTCGCATCGATCGAGCTCGATCCGGACGAGGTCGACGAGGTCTACATGGGCAACGTCCTGACCGCCGGCGAAGGCCAGGCGCCCGCGCGGCAAGCGGCCATGGCGGCGGGTATCCCACTCAAGGCCGGAGCCACCACCGTGAACAAGGTCTGCGGCTCGGGCCTGAAGGCCATCATGATCGGCCGCGACGGCATCCTTGCCGGCTCCGCGGACGTGGTGGTCGCCGGCGGCATGGAGAACATGACCCTGGCGCCGCACCTGAGCCATGTCCGTGGAGGGGTCCGCATCGGCGACACGGCCCTTGTCGATCACCTGATGCGCGACGGCCTCAACCACCCCGACGGGCGCGTGCTGGGCACGTTCTCCCAGGCCACCGCGGACGAATACGGATTCACGCGCGAGCAGCAGGACGCGTACGCCCGGGCGACGGTGCTGCGCACCCGCGCCGCGATGGAGGCCGGGAAGCTGAAGAACGAACTGGTCCCCGTCGAGGTGGTCGACCGGAAGGGCGAACGCCGCCTGGTCGACGCCGACGAAATGCCGTCTTCCATCAACCTGGACCAGCTGTCCTCCCTCAAGCCCGCCTTCACTCCCGACGGAAGCATCACCGCCGCGACCGCGTCGCGCTTCTGCGATGGCGCTGCGGCCGTCGTGCTGATGAGCGCGAAGGCGGTGGAGCGCCTGGGAGTCACGCCGCTCGCGCGGGTGGTGGCGCACGCAACCCATTCGCAGGCGCCGGAGCAGTTCACCTCCGCACCGGTCGGCGCGCTGCGCAAGCTGCTGGGTAAGACCGGCTGGACGGTGGACGACGTCGACCTGTTCGAGATCAACGAGGCGATGGCGGCCGTGCCGATGGCGGTCATGAAGGACCTCGGCGTGCCGGCGGAAAAGATCAACGTGCACGGCGGAACGCTGGCCGTGGGCCACCCGATCGGCGCAAGCGGCGCGCGGATCACCGCCACCCTCCTCCACGCCATGCAGGACCGCCAGGCCAAGCGCGGCATTGCGACGCTGTGCATCGGCGGCGGCGAAGCGGTCGCTGTTGCCTTTGAGTCGGTCGACTGATTGGAGAGCATCATGGCTACACGACGACAGTTCCTGCAGGGCTCGCTGGCGACCAGCGGCCTGGTGCTCGCCAGCTCGGCCTTTGCCGGTCCCGGCGTCGCTTCCGTACTGGGGCCGCCGGGCGCCCGCCTGAAGCTGCAGGGCGTGGTGTTCGAGCCGGGGCGGACGCAGAGCGCCGCGTTCGCCGCCGCCGCGCGCCAGAGGCTGCCGACCTTCGGCATCGACGGCGACATCACCCCCGTCTGGGCACGGCTGGTTGAACTCTGGCGCACCGCACCGGCCGCGATCGCCGGGATGACCACGCATACCCCGCTGCTGCTGCTCGAGCAGTCTGCCCGTGACTACGGGCTGCGCGTGGCGTTCCGGGCCGAGCACCGGCCCATGGGCGACGGCACGGTCGCCCACTCCCTCAGCGGCCCGCCAGATGTCATCGGCGCATTCGGCCTGGCGGCGCGGCGCGAGCGCAACTTCGGCGCCTGCGTGGCGCGTGCCGTTGTCCATTGCCCGGCAGTGCCGGGTGCCAGCGACACGCGGTCGCTGCAGACCCCCGCCCACGGGCACGCAGCCGAAGGCCCCCTGTACTCCTGGGTGCTGGCACCCCGGAAGGCCCATCCACGAGGAGCGAACGCATGAAGCTACCCAATGACGTGAGTCCGGCCAGCTTCAACGCCGCCGTCGAAGAGTTCCGCAAGATCGTCGGCCCCGAGTGGGTGTTCACCAGCGACGAGGACATCGCGCTGTATCGCGACGCCTACTCGCCGGTATGGGACGAGGAAAGCGAGCTGATGCCGTCCGGCGCCGTCGCCCCCGCCTCCACCGAGGAAGTCCAGGCGGTCGTACGCATCGCCAACAAGTACAAGCTGCCGGTCTACGCCATCTCCACCGGCAAGAACCTCGGCTATGGCGGGTCGGCCCCGAACATGACCGGGACCTTCATCGTCGACCTCAAGCGCATGAACCGGATCATCAAGGTCGACGACCGCAGGAACTTCTGCATCGTCGAACCCGGCGTGTCGTACTTCGACCTCTACAACCACATTCAGGAGCACGGCAAGCAGTTGATGGTGGACGTACCCGACCCGGGCTGGGGCAGCCCGCTCGGCAACGCACTCGACCACGGCGTCGGCTACACGTGGATGAACTACCGCGACCACTTCGGCTCGCACTGCGGCATGGAAGTGGTGCTGCCGGATGGTGAGATCATGCGTACCGGCATGGCCGCCGTCCCCGGGGCCGAGACCTGGGGCGAGAACAAGTACGGCTTCGGTGCCTACGTCGACGGCCTGTTTGCCCAGGCGGGCTTCGGCATCGTCACCCGGATGGGCTTCTGGATGCAGCCGGCGCCCGACCACTTCCTGTCCACCGTGGTCAAGGTGCCCCGGTACCGCGACATCGTCCCGCTGGTCGATGGCGTCAACCGCATGGAGGACCAGGGCCTGATCGGGCATCCGCGCTACATCTGCCCGATGGACCCGCTGTGCATCCAGATGGAACCGGAAATCTACAAGACCACCCCGGAGCTGATGGCGCTCATCACCCAGCCCGGCGGCGCCAGCGTCGAGGCGTACGAAGCCTACGCGGACAAGCATGACCTGGAGTTCTGGAGCGTGCTGCTGAACTTCTACGGACCGAAGGACACCGTGTACGCCAACTGGGCGCACGCGAAGAAGGTGTTCGGCGACATCCCGGGCGTGCGCTTCGATGAGATCGAGAGCTACGCCGATCCCCTGCGCAACGACAAGGCGAAGCAGAACGCACGGCACAAGGTGGCGATCGGCGTGCCCAACATGTCGATCTTCGCGATCGGTGCGCGAGCGGAGGCCATGCCTGAACCCAGCGACGGCCACATCTGGTTCTCGCCGATCATTCCCCGCTCCGGCGAGGCGATCATCAAGGCCCACCAGGTGTTCACCCAGGCGGCGCGCGAGCTCAACATCACCTCGGCGCCGATCGGCGTGACCAACGTCCCGCAGACCTGGCAGTACCGCACCTACGTCTACCTGTTTCCGGTGTTCATCTCGCGATCGGACAAGGCGCAGAACCGCAAGTCCGTCCAGGACTTCACCAACCTCATCCGCATCGCCGCCGAACACGGCTGGACCGAGTACCGCACCACCCCCGCGTTCCAGGACGCGGTGGCGAAGACCTACTCGTTCAACAACAACATGCTGCTGCGCTTCCAGGAACAGCTGAAGGACACCGTCGACCCCAACGGGATCATGGCGCCGGGTCGCGGCGGGATCTGGCCGCGCCGCTACCGGGAGGGCACGCGGTGAAGACGATGACACTCCCCTCGGCCTTGCTGCTGGCGTTGATGCTGCCGTTCTCCGCGTCAGCGCAGTCGGCCGCATCCGGGCAATCGGCCACGCCCGCCGTGGACGAGGCCCAGCTGCAGCAGGGCAAGCAGCTGTACCAGCACTGGTGCTCGGCCTGCCATGCCCGCGGCCCGGGCCACCCGGGCACCCAGGCACTGGAAGCGCGCTATGGCGGCGCGATGCCCGCTGCCCTGGAAGACCGCACCAATCTCAGCCCGGAAGTGGTCGCGATCTTCGTGCGTAACGGCATCTCGGTGATGCCGTTCTTCCGCAAGACCGAGATCAACGACGGGGAACTCGCCGCGCTAGGTGCCTACCTGTCGCACAACCCACCCGAATAACCGGCCGCAAGGCCACTGGAGGAATCAATGATTCTTGAGAACAAGACCGCAATCGTCACCGGTGCCGGTTCGGGGCTGGGCCGCGGAATCGCCCTGAAGCTGGCCGAGGAAGGGGCCAACGTCGTCATCGCCGACATCGACGAGAAGGGCGGCAACGGAACCATCGAGGCCATCCGTGCACTCGGCAGGAAGGCCATTCTGGTCACCGGCGACGTGTCCGACCCGGAGTACCACGTCGAAGTGATCGCCCGTACCAAGGAGGCCTATGGCCGCCTGGACATCGCGGTCAACAACGCCGGCATCAGCCACGACTTTGCCCCGACCGCCGAGATTCCCGTCGAGACCTGGGACCGGGTGCTCCGGATCAACCTGTCGGGCATGTTCTACGGCGTGCGCGTCCAGATCCCGGCGATGCTCGAGGCGGGCGGTGGCGTGATGGTCAACATGGCCAGCGTCGCCGGTGCGGCCGGCGTGCCGGGGTTGTCGCCCTACACCGCCGCCAAGCACGGCGTCGTGGGGCTGACGAAGAATGTGGCCCTCGAATACGCCACCCAGGGCATCCGCGCCAACGCGGTGGGACCGACCTACATCAACACCGACCTCGTCAACTACGTCCCGGCCGAGCAGCGCGCCGAGCTGGCCAACGTGCAGCCGATGGGCCGGCTGGGTGAAGTCGAAGAGGTCGCCGAACTGGTGCTGTTCCTCGCCAGCCCGCGCTCGAGCTTCATTACCGGCGGCTACTACCCGATCGACGGTGGCGTGCTGGCGCGTTGAGTCGGGGCCTGCCAGCAGGTCTTCGGCCTCCTGCCCGGGCGAGCCACCCGGGCAGCTGACACGCATCAGTCCAAGCGGATCGTGGCGCGCAGGCGCGAGTTGAGCCGGTCCACCAGCCACAGCAACCCGCCGCGCCAGAAGCCGTGGATCCGGGCCTGGTGGCTGCGGTACAGCATGACGTGGCTGAGCTGGGCCAGCCGGCCACGGAAGGTGACGCCGGTGAACAGGCCGAACTGGCCGAGCGAGCCGAAGGCGTCGTAGTCCCCCAGCGACACCAGCGCCCCCATGTCGCGATAGCGGAAATCCGCCACCGCATCCCTCCGCAGCGCCTTCGGCAAGGTTCCGATCAGGTATTTGGCCTGCTGGTGGGCCACCTGGGCGGTGGGCGGCAGCGGACGCTCCGCCCCGGCGGGCGTCAGGCTGGCGCAATCGCCGAGGGCGTAGACGGCCGGGTCGCGTGTGGTCTGCAGGGTCGGCAGCACCACCAGCTGGTTGTTGCGGGTCGCCTCCAGGCCATCGAGGTCGGCGAGGAAGTCCGGCCCCTTGACCCCGGCCGCCCAGACCTTCAGCGAAGCCGCCAGCCGGCTGCCATCGGCCAGCTCGAAGCCATCCGCGGTCGCCGCGCTGACCTGGGTCCCGGTCATGACCGTGACCCCGATCGCTTCCAGCCGCGTGCGCGTGGCGCTGGAGATGTCCTCAGGGAACGCCGCGAGCAGGCGCGGGCCAGCCTCGACCAGGGTGATCGAGATGCGCGAGGCCAGCTCCGGCACGCCGTAGGCAGTCGCGGACTCGAACAGTTGCACCAGTTCCGCTGCCAGCTCCACCCCGGTGGCACCACCGCCGACGATGGCGATCGGCAGCACGGTGTCCTGGGTCAGGCACTGCAGCAGGCGGATGCGCACCTCGCGGTTGAACGCCTCGGCCTGCCGGCGCGAATCGATCCGGTAGCAGTGCGCGGCCACGCCCGGCGTCCCGAAGTCATTGGCCTGGCTGCCGGTAGCCAGCACCAGCATGTCGTAGCCAAGCCGCCGCGAGGGGATCAGCAGGCGCCCATCCGGCGCGTGCTGTGCCGCCAGCAGGATCTCGCGGGCGTCCCGGTCCAGGCCGCACAGTTCACCGGGCTGGTAGGCGAAGCCGGCGTCGCGTGCCTGGACGAGGTAGGTAGTCTGCTGCTGGGAAATATCCCGGGTACCGGCTGCAATGGTATGCAGCATCGGCTTCCACACGTGCGCCGAGTCGTGGTCGATCAGGATGATGGACGGTCGCCCGTGCTGCCGACGCCAGCGGCGGCCGAGGGTGCTGGCGATCTCGAGGCCGGCCACGCCGCCACCGACGATTACGATCCGCTGCGGTCCTTCCTGTGTTGTCATCGTTTTCCTGGTCCTTACGCGAGCACCGCGGACACGGCGTCCGCCAGCGACGTGGTCGGCCGGCCGATCAGCTGCGACAGGACGCGGCCGTCATCGAACAGCGCGCCATTGGCGACAGCGGCGCCGGCGGCGGCGGTGTAGTTCTCGGTATACCAGCCGTTGCGCAGCAGGGTGGTGGCCAGCCCGGACGCCTCCAGCAGCGCCTCGGTGGCGACGTGCTCGGGCGCCAGCCCCAGGGTGGAGCGGTCCGCGTGCAGCAGGCTGGTATAGACCACGCGCCCGACCCCGGCCTTCTTCGCGGCCTCGATGAGGTTGTGGTGCTGCTGCAGCCGCTGCCCGACCTCGCTGCCGGAAATCATCATCAGCGTGTCGATGCCGACAAAGGCCTTGTCCAGAGTGTCCGGGCGCGTGTAGTCGGCTTCGCGCACCTCCAGTCGGCCGCCTTCGAGGGCGTGCGGGCCAGCGCAACGATGTCGGCGGCCGGCAGCTTGGCGCGCAGGCGCTCGATGAGCAGGCGGCCAAGCTGGCCGGTGGCGCCGGTGTCTGCGATGGTCATGGAGATTCGCTCCGTTGATGGGGGTGTTGGCAGTGTAGGACTTACACCAACTCCTCGTGGCCGCCTGCCCCTCGCGCGAGGTACTCAAGCACGTCACCAGCCGCTGGGGCGTGCTGGTGCTGGTGCTGGAGACGCGCGTCCACCGCTTCAGCGAGCTGCGGCGCGCCATCGATGGCGTCAGCGAGCGGATGCTGGCGCAGACGCTGCAGTGGCTGGAAGGCGACGGCCTGGTCGACCGGATCGCTTATGAAGTGGTTCCGCCCCACGTGGAATACCGGCTGACACCGCTGGGCCGGGAGGCCGCGGAGAAGGTCAGTACGCTTGCGGACTGGATCGAGGGGAGCCTGCCCCGGATCCTGCAGGCGCATGACCAGCGGAGCCGGAACGCGCGCAGGCGTAAAAGACCGCATGCTGGCGCGCACCTCCGGCACCGCGGTGGGTGCCGCGACGCAGTCGATCGGGTAGTAGCCCGCCGGCTGCCCTGCTGTTTTGTGGATGCAGTTGGCAGGATGCGCGTTGGGTTGTCGGGGTGGGTCGCTATCCGCTACACCCGCCACAACAGATGGACGGCAATTGCCGCACCTGCTCCGGGGTTACCGGATAGCCGGCTTGGTTGATCAGTGAAACCAACTCGGTCGAATCGATCGAGGCGGCGATCCTCAGCAACTGGCCCGTCGGATCAACGTCGACCAGCGCCGACGGATCAAGCTCGCGGATCGCCGCCTCGACGGCATCGGCATCCGGCAACGGACCAGCAGCACTGACATGGAACTCCATCTGGATGACCTCACCCGCGGACATCACGTTGTCCGGACACCCCATTGTCCGTCGCACAACCACTCCCAGCCCTGACCGCGATCAAGCCGCAGGCCGCGTAGGCGCATTAGCCAAAGGCGTAATGCGCCCACCCCACCCGCCACCCCTACCCGCTACAAGCCGGCAGTCCGAGCGTGCTCGCGATATCGCGCCAGTCGAAGGCGACCATGCCTTGGTCGTCATGCACCGCGTAGAACACGCCTTCGGGGAACTCGCGGGTCGCGGCCTGGTGCAGCCAGATGCCGTCGGTGTTGGCCACCATTTCGCCGCGGAAGGCGCCGGCGTGCTGCAGGCTCTCGCGCTCGAACAGGTGGAAGGTGGTTACGTCCTTGGCCTGCTCGGTGGTCACCCACCACCCGCCGTCACCGCAGGTGTACAGGGCGATGCCCTCGGCCTGGGCGGCGAAGGTGTCGGCGCCAAACACCTGCCCGGAGAAGTTGCCTTCCAGGTCGTACACCTTGAACTCGTTGGCGTAGGTCTCGTCCTCCTCGGCCACCAGCAGGCGCCCGGTGGCGGGGTCGCCCCAGAGTGACTCGACCACGCGCAGTGCGCCGGTCTCGCCGGTATCGCCGAAGGCACCGGTGAACTCGCCCAGCATGCCGTTGTCGCCCACGGTGACGCTGTAGCGCTTGACCCGCTCGTCCAGTTTGGCCAGCGGCGGCAGGATGTCCTCGCCGTCCGCGTCCTCGCCGGCCATGTAGGCATCGGTAACGTAGATCTCGTAGGTGCCCTCGCCGGCCTTGTCGACCCACAGGCCGTAAGGCTTGACCAACTGCTCCTGGCCGAAGTGCCCGAGCGGCTGCAGCGACGGCAGCGCGAAGCCCTGCACGCGGCGATTGTCGCGCTCGACCACCAACAGCAGGTCATCGATCACGAATACGCCGTTGGGACGCTTGAACTGTCCGTCCGCCTCACCGCGGGAACCCAGCGTGCGAACGGTGGCGCCGGTATCGCCGTCATAGACCACCAACTGGTCGGTGGCCTTGGCGGTGCCGAACACCCAGGTGCTGCCGTCGGCCGTGGTCCAGCTGGCCAGTGAGTCGATGTTGTCCTCCGGAGTCATCGTGCTCTTGAACGCCTCGGCGATGACCGGCGTATCCGTCGTCGCGCCCGGTTCGGCGCTGGCCGCTACGGCGTCGGCACTGCCTTGCGCAGGCACAGTGGAAGTCGCGGCATCGCCGGCGTTGCCACAGGCGCTGACGGCCAGTGAGATGGCAAGGGACAGGGGCAGCAGGCTCAGGCGAAGGGTCATGGACGGGTCCTCGGGATTCGGAGTGGGCGGGGCGGATTCGGCGGGTACGCGGCGATCAGAAATTCACCTGCACGCCCAGCTCGAAGGTGCGGCCGTAGCTCTCGAACTGGCTGTTGAAGCGGCGCTCGCCCAGGTACGCGTACAGCGGGCGATCGTTGAGGTTGATTGCGTTGAAGTAAAGCTGGGTGCTCGGACTGAGACGGTACTTGGCACTCAGGTCAAGCTGGAAGTGGTCGTCCACGTAGCGGTCGAACGCCGGGTCGTCCAGCTCCTCCAGCGAGTCCAGGTAGCGGCTGCGGTAGTTGCCGGCCAGACGTAGCGAGACGGTCTCGTTCTCATAACCCAGCGACACGTTGCCGACCCGGTCGGACTGGCGCGGCAGGCTGAACTCGCCCTCACGGAATGGCAGCGTGGACTCGCTGTCGATCCAGGCGTGGTTGATCGAGAACAGCAGGCCGTCGAACGGTCCGGGCAGGAACGAGAGTTTCTGCGTCCAGCCCAGCTCCAGGCCGCGGACGGTCGCGTCGTCGCCATTGAGCGGCTGGATCGCCTCGTCGAAGTCGACGAAGGCGCCGGTACCGGCCACGTCGGCGACCACGATGAAGTCATCGATCTTCTTGTAGAACAGGCTCGCGGAGAGCAGGGACACGTCGCCAGGGTAGTACTCCACCGACAGGTCGACGTTGGTGGCGCGCATCGGGTCCAGCTCGGGGTTGCCCAGCTCTGCCTTGCGCTCGTAGCCGTCGCCGTCTTCCTCGATCTCGATCACCTGGTAGGGCGCGGAGTCGGCGAAGTTCGGCCGCGACACGGTCTTGTTGGCCGAGGCCCGGAACACCAATCCCTCGCGCGGCTCCCAGCGTGCGTGCAGGCCCGGCAGCCAGTTGGTGTAGGTCTTGCCCATGCCGATCGGCACGAACATCGGATCGCCGCTACCGGACTGCTCGTCGATCTCGATGCGGGTGCCGACGGCGTCGTATTCGGTGCGCTCCACGCGCACACCGCCGATCAGGTGCAGGTCACCGAAGTCCAGCTTGCCCATCGCATAGGCGGCATGGATGTCCTCGTCGACGCGGTAGTCACCGCCCTGGCGCTCGATCGCGGTCTCCTCCTCGTCGATCTCGAACTGGCCGCGGTTGGCGTCGATGAAACCGGCCAGGCTACCGGCGTCGGCGATCGGCTGGAGCGTCGCATACGGGTAGTCGGCACCCGAGCGGGCGAAGTCGGCCAGGGTGTAGTCGCCGCCGTAGCCACCGAACACGGTCGAGTCGAAGTCGGCGGTCTTGTCGCGCAACCGCGACTTGCCGCCGAACTTGATGTAGCCGTAGATGTCGCCCAGCTCGAAGTCCCGCTGCAGGTCCAGTTTCAGCGCGGTTTCGGTCTCCTTGGTGCTGTAGGGCTCCAAAACGATCTCGTCGAGCTCGTACGCGCCGGCATCGGTGAATGCGGCGTTGTCCAGGCCAAAGAAGTGCGGGCGCTTACCGGCGCCGCCGATGTCGTAGCCAAGGTCGAGCCCTTCCTGCACCCAACCGGCGCCGAAAGAATCGGTCTCCTCGGTTTCGGCAAACGAGTAGGCGGCGCTGTAGTCGATCGTCCACGGGCCGCGGAATGCCTTGCCGCCCAGGGTGGTGGCGAAGATGTCCTGGGTCTGGATGCGCGCCTCGGTGAACTTCTTCGCGGTCGCATCCTCGAAGCGTCCGCCGGTGTCGTCCAGGGCCACGGTGTCGCCGTCGTCGAACACGAACACATTGGTGGACTGCACCTCGTCGTCGCTGAAACGGCTGTAGAGGTTGCGCCAGTAGAACTCGTTGTCCATGTCCGGGCGCCAGTCGAAGTTGAGGTTCGCACTGGTGCGCTCGCGGGTGATCATGTAGTCGCGCTGCTCGCCCTCGGCGATGCCCTTGAACTCGGTGCCGTCGGGCGCTTCCAGCCAGTCAGCAGCAGCGGTCTCGATGCCGTCGGTGGCGAACTCACGCTCGTACCAGCTCACCGACGCCGCTACGCCGAAGTCGTCGTTGGCGCCGAAACGGTCGGTGTAGGTGCCCGACAATTTGGGGTTGGTGTTGTCGCTGCGTTCGTTGTGGCTGGCCTCCACGCGGCCACTGATGCTGCGACCGGGGCGGTCGAAGGCGGTCAGGCTCTTGATCTCGATGTGGCCACCGACGGCGTCGCCGTCCATGTCGGGGGTGACCGTCTTGATCACCTCCAGCGTCTCCAGCAGGTCGGAGGAGATCACGTCCAGGTTGACCGCGCGCGAGTCGTCTTCGGGGCCGGGCACACGCATGCCGTTGATGCTGGTGGTGTTGAGCGCGGCGTCGAGGCCACGCACGACCACGAACCGGCCCTCGCCCTGATCGCGCTCCAGTGACACGCCGGGCAGTCGCTGCAGCGACTCGGCCACGTTCTGGTCGGGGAACTGGCCGATCGCGTCGGCCGAGACGATCGATACCAGATTGTCGGACGCCTGCTGCTGGCTCAGCGCGGCGGCCTGCCCGGCCATTTGGCCAATCACCAGCACCGAGTCCAGCGTGGTCGCGGCACCGCCAACGGCGCCAATGGCGATATTGCCGATCGAGGCCATCGGTTCGGCCACTTCAATGGCCTGCTGCACCGGCGCGGCGCCGACGTAGTCGACCTGCAACGTGTAGCTGCCGGCGGGCAGGCCGCCGATACGGAAGCTGCCATCGTCGCCGCTGACCGCCTGACGGTTGCCTTCCAATACGCGGATGGTGGCGCCCTGGAATCCGATCAGGCCGGCCTGATCGGTCACGCGGCCAGCCACGGTGGCGGCGTCGGCGTGGGACATCACGGAAAACAGTGGCAAGGCGGTCGCAACGGCGCATGCAAGCGCACGTTGGCGCAGGGGCTTACGGGACGTCATGGTGACTCCGGCGGATTGGGGTAAGGGTCGTCGAGCCAATTCGGATCAGCTGATCCCTGCAACCGTATGTCTCAACCGTGACCTGCCGATGACAGTTGTCACCCCAATGCCGCCTGTCGCCATGTTCAGTTCCCGGCGGGTATCACCTCGCCGTACCGGTTCATGCCCGAGCCGCCGTTGGAGCCGGCGTCGTAGACGTAGCCGTACACCCGCGTGCCATCGGCACGCCGCACCGGCTGGCCGCGGACCCACTGTGCATCGACCTCGTCGACCTGCAGCGTCGCCGGCTGCCAGTTGCCGGCGGCATCGGTGCTGGCGTGGAACAGGCGGCCGCTGGCGTTCTCGATGAACAGCACCTGCGCGCGACCGTCCAGAACGATGGCGTCGGCGCCGGCCTGGTCGGAGTCGATCGCGTTCTGTACCACGTGGCGATCGGTCACCACGTTGACCTCGCCCAGCGGGCCACCGGCAACCGAACGGCGCTCGCGCAGCCGCCCATCAGCCTGGCGGTAGATCACCATGACGGTGTCGTCCTGAGGCTGGTAGACCAGCGGCAGGATCGCACCGACATCGTCTTCGCCAGTGCCGAGCCGGTCGGAGAGCAGCTGCCGCGGGCCGGGCTGCCCGTCGGCCCCGATGAGACGGTACCAGGCGGTGCCGTCGTGGCCGGTGTAGGCCAGATGCACGGCGTCGCCCTTGCCGGTGACCAGCATCGGGCCGGACAGGCGCGGACCGGTGTCGGCGTCGAGGATGGTCTCCGCGCCCCAGCGGCCGTCGGCGGCGCGGATCTTCAGATGAATCTGTTCCGGGCCGCCATACACGCCCACCAGGCTGCCGTCGGAGCGCGCGGCGAGCGCGGCGACCTGGGTCGGCGGCTCCGGCGGGGACGCCACGAGCTCGTCGCGTACCGCCCAGCTATCCGGGTGGGTCGGGTGGTCGGAGGTGCGGAAGGCGTGGTGCCAGACGTCGTCGGAGGTCTGGTGGAGCATATGCACAGTGTCGCCGGCCAACACCGTGGAAAAGCCTTCAAGGTCGTCCGCGGCCGGGCGGTGGGCAGCGTCGACTTCGTCCCAGCTTCGACCGCCATCGCTGGACTTGACCATCATCAGGACGTTGCTGGTCTCGGCCGGCTCGATGATGAAATACAGGTCGCCGTTGGACGCCTGCCAGGGGCCGATTGGGCCAGGGGTCTCGACGAAGGTGCCGCCGAGCAGTCCGTCCGGCACCGCCACGGTGAGGGTCGGTGTGGCCGCGGTTGCGCAGGCACCGGCGGTGTCGACCATGCGCAACTCATAGGTGTCGCCGGTCTCATTCGCATGCGCGTCGTCGGCGAAGCGGCGGATCACCAGCGGCCACTCCCATTCCCCATGCACCTGCCCACCGCTCCAGGTCGGCGTGGTCGAGTCCAGCACCATGCCCGCACCGGCACGGAACGGGGCGGATGAGCCGGCCAGCAGGTCGGTGGTCGCCTCGCCGGGGGTGTACTCCTCGTTGGCGACCACGCTGATCGGCGGGGTCACCAGCGGATAGGGGAACTCGGCCGACTGGAGGTCCGCCCACTCCCCGCCGTTGTGGCGGTATTGCAGCCAGAAGCGACGCAGCGTATCCGCCATGTCAGCGGCCTCGACCTCGATCCGCACCCGGAACGGCTGGTCGGCGTTGACCGTGATCGGCTCGTTGGTGGCGGCTACCCAGTCGGTATCGACGTTGAGTCCGGCCTCGAAGTCCGAGCGCACACGGAACGCCGTCAACGTGCAGCTGGCGGCGCGACTGCCGTCAGACAATGCCAGGTCGGCCGGCTGGGCCAGGGCCGGCCCCGCATGCGAGGTCATGGCAACCAGGAAAGCGATGGCGATGGGCGACAGGCTTGGGATGAGGGGCATCGGCGCGGATCCTGCTACGGGACGTTAATGAACCGGCCACCCTATCGCCACCCTGTGACGTGCGGATGTCAGCGTGGTGGCAGGGCGGCCTTTGCGCGTCGGGAGCCTCCTTCCTACAGCCCCCCGTGTTGCCACGGCCCGGTGATGGCCAGGGTGATCCCCGGCGTCTGGATGTTGACGAACAACGTGTCCCCGGCCGGATCCCAGCACGCTCCGCAGAATTCGCCGCGACGATAATCGCCCTCGGCAACCTGCTTGCCGGCACCCGCGATCTGGCTGCTGGTCAACTCGGCATTGTTCTTGGCCAGGTAGAACGACTCCCCTGCCCCGGTCAGGCCGAGTACGCGCGCCCCAGGCCCGTACTGGTCCAGGCTCTCGCCGCCGTCCTCGCACAGCACGACCCCGCCGCGCGGGCTGACGGTGACGTTGTCGGGGTTGTTGGCGGCGAGCTGGTTGCCGCTGACGAACAGTGCGCGCAACGTCTGGCTGGGCAGGTCCAGCACCCAGACCGCGCCACGGCCATGTCCCTTGCGGCCGGAATCGTCCATGCCGGTGGACGTGTCGACGATGAAGAGGCTGTCGCCGGCGTGCCAGATGCCTTCGCCGCGGCTCATGCGCAGCGCGCCCTGGGTCCAGGCCTGCGCGAACGGGCCGCTGAGGGTATCCCCGGGGTCGACGTCCGGGAAGCTGGCCGGAGCGACCAGGTTGTCCAGGTCGGGGGCGTCGATGTCGACCCATTCCAGTTGGTAACGGTCGCCGATCGCGGCCACGCAGAGGTCGGCGTTGCGCCTGCCCTGCACCCGCGCGGCCTGCAGCCGGCCCCCGTTGGCCAGCGAACCATTACGGCCACTGGTGTCGTCGGGCACGTAGCGGTACAGCCCCGACTTGTTGCGGTCGTCCTCGGTCAGGTAGACGTAACCGGTGCGCGGATCCACCGCTACCGCCTCGTGCGAGAACCGGCCCATGCCGATGATCGGCCGCCCGCTGGTGCGTGCGGGGTCGGGGTCGACCTCGAACACGTAACCGTGTTTGTTGCCGTCGGCTGAAACCTCGTTGCTGCTGACCTCCTCGCAACTCAGCCAGGTTCCCCATGGGGTCGGGCCGCCGGCGCAGTTGATCAGGGTGCCACCCAGGCTCGCCTCCATCGCCTGCAGCTTGCCGTCGCGCCAGGTCAGGTTGGTGGTGCCGCCGCCAGCAACGCCGCCGCCGATCAGCCCGGTGTCGTACATGCCCGGCGCCTTGATCGGCGTTCCTATCCCCCGCTCGTGGTTGCGCACGATCACCAGCTCGCTGCCGCCACCTTTGCGCTGAGGCTGGAGCACCGCCATGCCGTCGTGCCGGTCGGGCACGGGCTGGCCATCATCCATCAGGTCACCGGCCCAACCGAGCGAGGTATAACTGAAGCCCGGGGGCAATTGCAGCAGCTCCAGCCCGGTCGCGCTGTCGGCCACCGGCGCCAGCGCACCGTAGGGACCGGCAATCGGTCCCAGGCGCATCGCATCACCGCTCACGGCGGCGATCGCCTGGCGGGAATACAGCGCCCCCAGGCTGCCGATCGCGCCCATGGCCATGGCCGCCGCGCTGCCCTTGAGGATCTGGCGGCGGGAAAGATCGAAGTCGGCCATCGGTGGCACCTTAGTCTGCGAAACAGACAAGTTTGCTACCTCGCTGTAACAGCGCGATGACAACGGCGTCTGGATACTGTGTGGGGCCCTCGTGCTGGAAATCTCGCCCGGCAGCACTGGTACAGTAGTGGGTGCCTCGTTTCAATCATCAAAGGGAACAACTGCCATGGCTGTCACTGTCGACCAAGTGTCTCAAAGGGCACTACACCCGTTTCATGCGTTTCTGCTTGCCGGGGCCGTCCCGCTGTTCCTGGGCGTCCTGTTGAGCGATATCACCTATGCCCGCAGCTACCAGATCCAGTGGAGCAACTTCGCGTCCTGGCTGCTCGTCGGCGCGATGGTTTTCACCGGCTTCGCGCTGCTGTGGGCCGTCATCGACCTGTTCCGTGGCGATCGCCGCGGCGGGCGCCCGCTCGTCTACGTCCTGCTTCTGCTGGCGACCTTCGTGGTGGGCTTCATCGACTCCCTGATCCACGCCAAGGATGCGTTCGGGATCATGCCGACCAGCCTCATCCTGTCCGTGATCGTTACCGTGCTTGCATGCGCGGCGACCTGGGTCGGGTTCTCCAATCTTCGTGCCGGAGGTGCAGCATGAAACGCCTATTGACCGCCGTTGCCATCACGACCCTGTTGGGTGCATGTGGCGGTGGCAGCAGCACCCCGGACTCCGCTCTGTACGGCGCTGACCCGACCATCCCGGCCGCTCAGACCCGACTGCTGCCCAACATGACCATTGCCAAGCCGGCGCTGTGGGGCGACCAGGTGCCGACCGTGCCGCAGGGCTACACGATCGCGGCCATCGCCACCGACCTCAACATCCCGCGCCAGACCCTGGTGCTTCCCAACGGCGACATCCTCATTGCCGAAGGCCGCGGCGGCAGTGCAGCGAAGTTGAAGCCGAAGGACGTGATCGCTGGCCGCATCAAGGCCAAGGGCAACACCACGGTCAAGAGCGGCAACCGCTTGACGTTGCTGCGCGACACCGACGGTGACGGCAGCTACAAGGAGCGGACCGTCTTCGCCGAGAACCTCAACGCGCCTTACGGGCTCGCGCTGATCGGCGACAAGCTGTACGTCGCCAACCAGGACGCGCTGGTGCGGTTCGATTATCACGAAGGCCAGACCAAGGCCAGCGGAGCACCGGTCACGATCACGGAGTTGCCGTCGGCCATCAACCATCACTGGACCAAGGCGTTGACCGCCAGCCCGGATGGACGTTTCCTTTACGTCGGCATCGGCTCCAACAGCAACATCACCGAGCGCGGGATGGACGCCGAGGTCGACCGCGCCCAAGTGTGGCAGGTGGATGCCCAGACCGGCGCGCACAAGGTCTACGCCACCGGCCTGCGCAATCCCACAGCGCTTGCCATCCAGCCGGGAACGGACGTCTTGTGGGCGGTAGTGAACGAACGCGACGAGATCGGCCCGGACCTCCCGCCCGATTACCTCACCTCGGTCCGTGAAGGCGGTTTCTACGGCTGGCCCTACGCCTATTGGGGCAAGAACGTCGACACGCGCGTGCGACCGCAGAATCCGGAAAAGGTGGCCTCCGCGCTCACTCCGGACTACGCCCTGGGTACGCACGTGGCCGCGCTGGGTCTGGATTTCTCCACACCCACGATGGGTACCCAATTCGCGGACGGCGCATTCGTCGGCGAGCACGGCAGCTGGAACCGCAAGAACCCGGTCGGCTACAAGGTGATCTTCGTGCCGTTCAGCAATGGTCGTCCCGCGGGTCCGCCGATCGATTTCGCCACCGGTTTCCGGGGCGAGGACGGCAAGACCCGTGGCCGCCCGGTCGGCGTGACCGTGGATCCGCGCGGCGCGCTCATCATCGCCGACGACCTGGCCAACACGATCTGGCGCGTGGCCCCGGCCCGCTGACCGTCCTTGACATGAACCCGCCGACCCACGCGCTCAACGCGGGGGTTCGGCGGGATGGTTGCCCCTGCCACGAAGCCTGAAGCGGGAGCGTCCGGATAACTGGATATGCGAACGGAAAAGGAAAAGATGCTGGCGGGCGAGTTGTACGACGCCGGCGCCAGAGAGCTGCAGCACGACATGGCCGCGACGCATCGATGGCTGGCACGCTACAACGACGCGTTGGGCATGACGGCATCGGAGCGCCACCTGCTGCTGCGCGAGCGGCTGGGCGCGGTCGGCGAGAGTGCCGTCATACGACCGCCGTTTCATTGCGATTACGGCTTCAACATCCGCCTCGGAAATGGCGTATTCCTCAACTTCAGTTGCATCATCCTCGACGTGGTTGAAGTCACGATCGGCGACGGGACGCAGATCGGGCCGGGTGTGCAGATCCTCACCGCCGACCATCCACGCGACGCGGCAACGCGGGGCTCCGGCCTGGAGTTCGGCCGCCCGGTGCATATCGGCCGCAATGTCTGGATCGGTGCCGGTGCGCTCATTCTTCCGGGCGTCAGCGTCGGTGACGACGCGTTGATCGGCGCGGGCAGCGTGGTGACCCGCGACGTGCCCGATGGCGTCACCGCCATGGGCAATCCCGCGCGCGTGAACCTGACCGTCCGCGACGCCGGCTGACGCACTGTCCTGACGCTCAGCACGGATTCTTGGCGAAGGCCTCCGCCAGATAGTCGATCATGACCCGCACCTTGGCTGGCGGCCGCCGGTCGGGCGGATACAGGACATGGATACCGCCGAGTTCCACCACCGGTTTATCCAGTTCCAGCACGACGAGGTCACCGCGCTCCAGCGCCTCGCCGACGATGAAATCCGGCTGGTAGATGATGCCCTGCCCGCCGACCGCCGCGGCCAGCAGCGCATCGCCGTTGTTGGCCAGCAGGTCGCCGCCGACCGGCACGCGGAACTCGCCGTGCGCGCCGAACGCCCACTGCTTGCTGTCCTGCATGGCGGACAGCGTGTAGCTCAGGCAGTTGTGCTGGGCCAACTCGGCAACCCGTCGCGGCACGCCACGGCGGTCGAGGTAATCCGGTGCCGCGCAGACCAGCATCGCGGCGTCTCCGAGCCGGCGGGCCTGCAGTGGACTGTCCGCCAGCCGGCCGATCCGGACGGCCAGGTCCCAGCTGTCGGCGATCAGGTCCAGTTGGGCATCGTTCAGGCCAAGCTCGACCCTCACCTCCGGGTGCAGTCGGCTGAACTCGGGCATCAGCGGCGCGATGAAACGACTGCCGAAGGACAGCGGCACGTTCATGCGCAGCAACCCGGTGGCCTTGATGCGCTGTGACGCGGCCGCCGCCTCGGCCTCGTCGATCTCCGGAAGGATGCGCTGGCAGGCCTCGAGGTAATTGCTGCCGGCCTCGGTCAAGCTGAGGCGACGCGTGGTGCGGTGGAACAACTTGACGCCCAGCCGTGCTTCCAACGCATTGACATGCTTGGTCGCCATGGCTGGCGACATGCCCAGGTGGCGGGCGGCGGCGGACAGGCTGCCGACGCCGGCAGCCCGCACGAAGACGCGCATGCTGGTGACGCGATCCATACCAGCTCCTACTATTAGTTCGAAGTGTTGGTGGATCTTAGTCGGTTCTCTATCGTTTGGTCGGCACCCATACTCGAGTCATGAATCAGGCAAAGGCATCCACGATGAACAATGACAACAGCCCCAGCGCCGGCAAGAACGCAAGAATGCCGGTGTTTTTCATCCCGCATGGCGCGGGCCCCTGCTTTTTCATGGACTGGAACCCGGCCGACACCTGGACCCGCATGGCGGGCTTTCTCAAGGGCGTGGCCGACACACTACCGGCTCGGCCCAAGGCCATCGTGCTGGTCTCCGGCCACTGGCTGGAGCCGGCGTTCAGCGTCACCGGGCACGCCCGCCCGCCGCTGATCTACGACTATTCCGGCTTTCCGCCGCACACTTATGAGCTGACGTATCCCGCGCCCGGCAACCCGGAGCTGGCGGCGCAGGTCGCGCAACTGCTTGGCCAGGACGGGACGGAGGCGCGGGTGGATGGCCAACGCGGCTTCGACCACGGCATGTTCATCCCGCTGAAGCTGGTGTTCCCGGGCGCGGATATTCCGGTGATCCAGCTGTCCCTGCGGCGCGACCTGGATCCGCGTGCGCACATCGAAGCGGGCCGCGCACTGGTGGCGCTCCGCGACGAGGGCGTGCTGATCATCGGCAGCGGCATGAGCTTCCACAACATGCGCGGCTACGGCGATCCGCGTTTCACCCCGATCTCGGCCGAGTTCGACGACTGGCTGACCGCCACGGTGGAAAGCGCGCCTGCCGAGCGCGACGCCTTGCTGCAGGACTGGACGCAGGCGCCGCGCGCGCGCCTGTGCCATCCCCCAGGCGGCGAGGAGCACCTGATGCCGCTGCTGGTCGCCGCCGGTGCCGGTGCCGACTCCAGTGGCCAAAAGGTCTACTCGGAGACGGTCATGCAAACCACCATTTCGGCATTCCGCTTCGGCTGAGCAACCGGCGCGCTTAATCATTCCAGATCAAAAGCAGGAGCAATCCATGAACGGCGATTCAAAAAAGCGCCAATGCTGCAACGCATGATCTGACCGCCCGCGACACGGCGGACAAGCCGCAGCAGGATGGTCGCGATGCCGATGATCCGTTCGTCGGGCAGTGAATGCACGCTAGTGCCTGGGTCGGCTTCGGCTAGAGTTATGACTCCACCTCGCTCGATCCACCCATCCAACAGGAGACCGGACATGGCTGATACATGGTTGCCATCACTCATCACCACCACAGCGCAAGAAGGTTTTGAATTGGCCATCACCCTCAGTCGTCGCGGGGTCAAGTACACCCAACCCGATGGCGAAGTCCTGCACGCACTGCGACCTGCCTACGCACAATCCGCCGAGGCGCTGACGGCCGCATCCCAGGTAATCGCGGTCAATTTCCAGACAGTGGCCGTGGCCAATAATTACTGGCGGCAGTGACGCCCGCATTCGCCGCCGTAATCGTCCCGAACCGACAGCGAAACGGCGTGGTGTTTGGACAAGCCCTTCGGCATCTACTGCACGCTGGGTTGCCAGGCCCGCGTTGAGCCCGTCACCCGGAACGCGGCGGACGCCAGAGAGCGCAACGCCACCACCGGCTCGAGCACCAGCCCGCTTTCGCACAGGAACTCCTCCAGTGCGCGTGGCTCGTGATCCGCCGCAAGCAGGTCGTCAAGGTAGATCAGGGTGCCGGTGCACAGGCTCGGTGCCAGCGTCCGCAGCACGGAGATGGTGGACGAGTAAAGATCGGCGTCCAGATTGACCACAAGTCGTGCATGCTCGGGGAGGCAGAAAACGGGCAATGTTTGGTCGAACCAACCTTTATGGAAGTGCACCCGGGCGTCGTCGACGCTCGGAATTTTGCCTTGCGTGTCGAACTGGCCCTGCTGCCAGTTCCAGCCGGATTCGGGCAAACCCTCGAAACTGTCAAAACCGTGCAATTGGCTCGCTGAGTGGCGCAGGCCCTGCGACCAGTAACGGATGCTGTCGCCCCGGTAAACTCCGAACTCGAGATACAAGGTTTGGGTATCGGCGACTTCGGCGATCAGGACATCAAACAGCGCATCGCGCGTCAGCACACGGCGTGGAAAATCGAAGCCTTGGGCTTTCATCCAGCTTGCCAACTGGACGTAGTGCGTTGCGGTGATGATGCGTTTCAACAGCGATTGCGGAAGCAGGCCGGTGGTGACGGTCAGCACGTACTTGAAATTCTCCTCAAGGTGCTCGACAAAACGCTGTTGCTGCATTGACATGTCGACTGTCCTTTTGCGAGACGATTGTCCGACACCAGGAACCCTTGCAGTGGATTAGCACGTTTTTCAGCCGTGAACGTCAATTTGTTGTGAGGCGGGTGAATGCTAGCGCCTGGAACGGCCGCGCAACAGCATGGCGAGCGCCAATAGCAGCACCAGTCCACCGCCGGATATCCAGAACCAGCGTCCAGGACTTGCGGCCTGCGGAGAGTCCTCGGGGGCAGCTGGAAACGACCGCGGGGCTTGGGTGTCCAGCTCCGGCCTGGCCGCCGTCAGCTGCCAGCGCCCCTCTTCCAGCTCGACATGCCCCGCCAACTCGGGAAGGCGCAATTGCCGCCAATGGATACGCAAGTCGCCAATCTTGGGGTCGAGCGGATTGTCGGAGCTTCCAAGGCCGTCACCCTCTGGCTGGAAGGTGGCCGCCAAGTTGGCTCGCAAGCGTGAGAAACCCGGTCGAAAATCCTCCCAATGGCCCAGTGTTTTCAGCACCGACAGGTCGAGCGGCCTGCCATCCAGACTGGCGTCGGTAGCCCACCAACGCTGGCCTTGCAGTGGAATTTCATCAGGGTTCTTGTGGCCCGGCGCAAATGCCGATGAGTCGATCAAAGCCGGTTTCCAGACTCGCTCATAGTCGCCATCGCGGTTGCGATACCACTGGAACATCTCAACCCGACGGTCCAGTCCGAACTGGTCGGTGCGCACGCCAAATTCGGTGTCTTCAAGCACGCGGCCCGGCATCGGATCGCCCACTGGCCGGGCTGCGACCGCCTGCGCCGATGCCGCCATGCGGCCAGGCACCTGCGCGCCGACCGACCATGGCGCAAGTGTCGCCACGGCCACCAGCAACCATGCCGCCAGGCCGGGCCGCCAGTTCATGCGGCCAGCGTCCTCGCCCGTAATTCCGCCACCTCGTGGCTGGTGCCGAACCTGCCCTTCTCGTTGCGGGTCACCTGGGCCAGTGCGCAACCGGGATCGTGGGTAAAGAACAGGCGCACGTTGCGCGCCATCTTGTCGGCCAGGAAGGTCTTTTTCTCGTCGATCAGCAACTCGGCATTGCGGTCGTACCCCATCGTGATCGGTACATGCACCCACGGCCGTCCGGGGACCAGGTCGGCGCAGAACACCACCCCGCCCTGGGATTGCCCGTCGATGACTTCCGGGCCGACGATCTCCGCCAACATCAGACCCGGCGTATGGCCGTCGCTGTAATGGAAGCGAACCGCCTTGCCGAGAGTCTGCGAGAACTCGCCATCGACCAGCTCAAGCTTGCCGGTGGCCTCAAGCAACCCCGGCAGCTCGGGGATGAAGCTGGCGCGGTCTCTGGCGTGCGGCGCGGAGGCACGCTGCCAATGCTCCCGGCCCACCACGTAACTCGCATTCGGGAACACCAGCCGCGGCGACTGGCCTTCTTTCCACTGGGCCAGCAGGCCACCGGCATGGTCGAAGTGCAGGTGCGACAGCACGATCACATCGATGTCGCCGGGCTTGAAGCCGGCCTCGGCCAGCGAGTCGAGCAGCACGTGGCGATCCTCGACCACGCCATAACGCTCGCGCAACCTGGGCTCGAAGAAGGCGCCGATGCCGGCCTCGAACAACACCGTCTTGCCCGCCAAGGGGCTGGCCAACAGCGCGCGGCAGGCCAGGTCGATGCGGTTTTGCTCATCGGGCGGCGCCCACTGGCTCCACATCGCTCGCGGCGCGTTTCCAAACATCGCCCCGCCATCGAGTTTCTGGCTGTTGCCGATCAGCGACCAGAGTTTCATCGTCGACTCCACAAGCTCGCAGTCATGGCTGCATCCCGATCATGATGGGCGATCGGGATGCGCAAGGAAACCGTCCGTTCAGTGCTCAACGCCCGTCGATCTGTACCTCGGCCGAGCCGACCGGATTGCGTGGATCGGTGCCGCCGTCCAGGGTGTCGGTCTGTTTGTCCCAGGCAACGGTTTGCAGGTTGCCCCAGGTACCCTCGCCGGTATTGACCGTGTGGCCCATCGCGCGCAAACCCTTGATGGTGTCGGCATCCAGCGCGTCGGGTTCGGCGGCAATCACGTCGGGCAGCCACTGGTGGTGGATGCGCGGTTCGGCTGCGACCTGTTGTGCGTCCAGGCCGGCGTCATAGCCCAGGATCCCGATCAATACCTCGGTGATGATCCGGCTGCCACCGGGCGCACCCAGCACGGCAAGCTTGTCTGGCGACTCGATGAAGGTAGGGGTCATCGAGCTGAGCATGCGCTTGCCCGGCTCGACCGCGTTGGCGGCAAAACCCATCACCCCGAACGCATTGGGCGTACCGGGCCTGAGCGCGAAATCGTCCATCTCGTTGTTGAGGATCACGCCGGTCCCGGGCGCAATCAACCCGGAGCCGTACAGCAGGTTGACGGTCTGGGTTGCCGAGACGATGTTGCCTTCGGTATCGATGATCGAGAAATGGGTGGTCTCGTCATCCTCGAAGGGCACTGGCTGGCCGGAAAGCAGCTCACTGGGAGTCGCCTTGTCCGGGTGGATGGTCGCGCGCAGGCCGGCCGCGTAGGCCGGATCGGTCAGCAGCGCGATCGGCATCTGCACGAAATCCGGGTCGCCAAGATAAATGGTGCGATCCCGGTAAGCCCGGCGCATCGCCTCCACCACCAGGTGGGTTCGCTCGGTCTGGTCGAGCTGGGACAAGTCCCACGGCTGCAGGATCTGCAGCATTTCCGCCAATGCAACCCCGCCCGAGGACGGCGGCGGCGCGGTGACTACCTGCCAGCCGCGGTAATCGAACCTGATCGGTTCACGCTCGCGCACCTGGTACCCGGCCAACTCGGCGGCAGTCCAGTGACTACCCTCTTCCGCCACCGAGGCGAGCAGCTTGTCGGCCACCTCACCGCGATAAAAGCCGTCATGGCCATGCGCTGCCAGCAACTCCAGCGTGCGAGCCAGGTCGGGCTGCTTGAGGATCTCGCCGACCTTGGGCGGATCGCCATCGGCCAGGAATACCTCGCGGGTGCCACGGTAGCGCTCCATCACCTCGCTGCGACGCGCGTAGCCCTTCTCCAGCCGCTCGTATATCGGGAAGCCATCACGGGCAACACGGATCGCCGGCGCCAGGGTGGTTGCCAGCGGCAGGTCGCCGTAGTCCTGCGCCAGCACGACCAGCGCGGCCGGCAATCCCGGGATACCAGCCGACCACGGGCCGTTGGTCGCGCGGTCGCGATCCAGTTCGCCGTCCTCGTCGAGGTAGGCCTCCGGCGTCGCCACGATCGGTGCCGTCTCGCGGGCGTCGAGGAATATGTCGCGATCGGTACTGGCGTCGTGGAGCAGGAAGAAACCACCGCCACCGAGCCCGGAGCTGATCGGCTCGACCACCGACAACGTCGCCGACACCGCGACCGCGGCGTCGAACGCGTTGCCGCCCTGGGCAATGATGTCCAGCCCGGCCTCGGTCGCAAGCGAATGAGCGCTGGCGATCACCGCCCCGGGCGGGGTATTGCTGGCGGCCTGGGGCGCCGGTGCCTGCTCCGGCGAGCTCGCGCACCCGGTGAGGCCAACGGTGAGTGTAGTGAAGGCCAGCAAGCCAACCAGCGTCAGCGTTCGTGGTGTATTGCGCATCAAGTCGCCCTCTTTAGCGTCGCAGGGTTTACCCGGCACCGGTTTGCAGCTTCAGCAATTTGCCCAGCAGCTGCTCATGGGTTTCCGGAAAGTTCGGGTCCGGGTCGATACATTCCACTGGGCAGACGACCACGCACTGCGGTTCGTCAAAATGTCCCACGCACTCGGTACACAGCCCCGGGGCGATTACATAGATATCTTCACCCTGGGTGATCGCCCCGTTGGGACAGGCCGGTTCACAGACGTCGCAATTGACGCAAATCTCGTTGATCTTCAGGGCCATGGCATGACGCGGCGCCGTGGCCCGCGAAAGGATCCCGTGATTACAGTTTCAAGGATGCCTGTCGAAGAAGACTACTTCGCCTCGACAAACACGTACACGACACCGGACGGCTCGACGGCAGCCTTGACCCGGTCATTATCGGCGGCGTCACCGATGAACAGCAGCCTGACGTTGTTCATTGAACCCGGATCGACCTTGGCGAAAGCGCCGACCACGATATCGGCCATCATCGCAGACTCGGGTGAGCCAAACGCCACCAGGTTGCCTTCCACGATGCCGCGTTGCATCGCAATCTCGATCTCTTCCTTCAGGCGCTCATGGGCACCCTCGAAGCCTGCACTGTCGCTGCCGGGCAGGTAGTAGAGGTATGGGCTGTTGGTGACCTCGCCCATGTTGCTGGTCACTACCTGCGACAGATAGCTGCCCCAGGCGTTGTCGTCATTGGTGGTCGGCGCAGTCAATGGTGCCTTCACCACCACGGCGGCGTCTTCGGACGTGTCGGTCTTGTCGCAAGCCGCCAGCAGCGGCATCGAAAGCAGGGCAATCAGGATCAGGCGGGTGGTGGTGTTCATGGCATTCCCCTTTGGTCAAATATCAAGTTCAATTGGAACAGCGTCGGTTGGATCGGCGTCGATTTGGAACGGCGTCGGTACGGCAAGTGCTCAAACGTCACTACGTTGCCATTGCGTTTGCAGCGCCTTGGCAACGGCCGGTGGCACGAAGCCGGAGACGTCGCCCCCAAGGCGGGCGATCTCGCGCACCAGCGATGATGAAATGAAGCTGTACTGCTCGGCGGGAGTGAGGAACAGCGTCTCCACGTCCGGTATCAAATGGCGGTTCATGCTGGCCATCTGGAACTCATATTCGAAATCCGACACCGCACGCAAGCCACGCAGCAGTACTCCTGCCCCCAGACCGGATACGAAGTGGGCCAGCAGGGAGTCGAAGCCGCACACTTCCACGTTGGCGTGGTGACCCAGCGCCTGTTGCGCCAACTCGACCCGAAGTTCCAATGGCAAGGCAGGACTCTTGCTCGGGCTCTCCGCCACTCCGACGATGAGCCGCTCAAACAGCGGCGCGGCACGGTCGACCAGGTCGATATGACCGTTGGTCACCGGGTCGAAGGTCCCGGGGTAGACAGCGATGCGATGGCGGGCCGGAGTCATTTGATGGCGAGCTCAAGAAGATGGCAACCCGGGATTGCCGGGTATGCGGGGAGTGTATCAACCGCGGCCGTCGTCCTGCTGGTCAGCGGTGATGTCCACATGTCGATATACGGCATAACGTACCTCGCGGGTGCGGCCTTCACGGTGCAATATCCAGTCAGGCGGCAGGACAATGGACTCGGCCAGCGGTGCCTCAACATAGAGCCAGGCATCGTTGTCCAGGACCGGTAGCAACGCGGCCAACACCGGCTCCCACTGCCCGGAAGCGAATGGCGGGTCAACGAAGGCGATATCGAAGCTGGCGCGCGGTTGCGCCGGCAGCCAGACCAGTGCGTCCGCCCGGATGATGCTGGCGACCTCGCCGCCCGGCAGCCGCTCGGTGGTCGCCTGCAAGCTTTCCGCCAGCCGGGGGTCGCGCTCGACCAGCACCGCTGACGCCGCACCACGGGAAACCGCCTCCAGCCCGAGTGCCCCGCTGCCGGCAAACAGGTCCAGCACTCGTGCGCCGGGCAAGGCCGGCATCAACCAGTTGAACAAAGTCTCGCGGACCCGGTCGGACGTCGGACGCAGCCCGCTGGCGTCACCCACCGGCAGCTTGCTGCCGCGCCAGCGCCCGGCGATGATCCGGACCTGGCCGGGGCCACGGAACACCGGGCGGATAGGTTTTGGAGCGGGTTTCTTGGTCATTCGCAATGACAGGCCAGTGCTAGCATGTGCCTATTCTCGCGCATTCGTGAAACCAACCGTCGATGGTCAGCCTCTTTCGCCGAAAAAAGTCAGGGACCAGCCCGTCCGAGCGTCGTTACAGCACGGAAGAACTGGCGGCCGCGTTCCCGGGCCCGGCACCGGCGAGCGATGAGTCTTCGGCACCCGAGGCTCCGGTCGTACCGGTTCCTGCTCCAGCGGCGGCTCCGGTCTCAACTCCGCCGCAAGCCCTGGCACCAGCTCCGGCTCCGGCTCCGATCCCAGTGTCGGCGCCAGCGTCGACTCCCGCTCCAACTCCGGAACCCGAGCCGGCCCCGGCGCCACCTGGCTTGCCCAAGCCCGCGGACTTGCCGCAGCCTGCCGCTGGGCCGACCCCACACACGGCTGTCGCGACAGCGGATATCCAGCCTGTCGCGTCGGTCGACAAGCCGGTCGCAATCGGTCGGTCGAGCTGGCGCGAGCGCCTGCGCGGCACCGGATTCGCGCGCAGCTTCGGCGGCCTGTTCCATGGAAACCCGAAACTTGATGACAACCTGCTCGACGAGATCGAGACCGCACTGATCATTGCCGACGTCGGGGTAACGGCGACCACCGACCTGGTCGAGGACCTGCGCAAGCGCATGAAGGCACGGGAATTCGCCGATTCGCGCGCCTTGCTGCAAGCATTGCGCGCCGACCTGGTCGCATTGCTGGCGCCGGTTGCGGTGCCATTGTCGATCCGCAACGACGCCCACCCATTCGTCATCCTGACCGTAGGCGTCAATGGCGTCGGCAAGACCACCACGATCGGCAAGCTGGCGCGCCGGTTCAAGGACGAAGGCCGGTCATTGATGCTGGCTGCCGGCGATACCTTCCGCGCCGCCGCGGTGGCCCAGTTGCAGGCCTGGGGCGAACGCAACCAGGTGCCAGTGATCGCACAGGGACAGAACGCGGACGCCGCCTCGGTTGCGTTTGATGCATTGCAAGCCGCCCAGGCACGCAACATCGAGGTGCTGATCGCCGATACCGCCGGACGCCTGCATACGCAGCAAGGCCTGATGGCCGAGCTGGGCAAGATCAAGCGGGTGATCCAGAAACTCGACCAGGATGCGCCACACGAAGTGCTGATGGTGATCGATGGCACCACCGGCCAGAACGCGCTGTCGCAGCTGCGTCAGTTCAACGCCGCCGTCGGGGTAACCGGGCTGGTGGTGACCAAGCTGGACGGCACGGCCAAGGGCGGCGTGGTGTTTGCATTGGCGCGCGAGTTCGGCATCCCGATCCGCTTTGCCGGCATTGGCGAGCGCCCGGAGGACCTGCGCGTGTTCGATGCCGAAGCCTTCGTCGACGCGTTGTTGCCCGAGGCGCTCGGCGCCTAGCGCCGGCGACCTGCGCGTGGGCGCCCCAGCAGCGCCAACCGGGACCGAACGAGAAGCCCGCCAGTGGCGAAAGATCATCGCCAAGGGTGCAGGCGCGTTCCTGCTGTTGATGTTCGCGCTTACCCTCGGCTGGTTCACTCGCCCCGGCCAGGTCGCGGATCTGATTCTGGAACGGGTCGGGCAGGCACTGGGATTGGAGATCACCTCCAGCGGCGCAAGTGAGTACCATTTGCGCGGTGTCCCCAGGCTTGTGGTTCGCGATGTCATCGCCCGCCAGCCGGGCGCGGAAACGCCGTTACTGACCGCCGAACGCATCTACCTGTCACTGCCGTGGACGACCCTGCGCGCGGCCGGTGAAGACCTCACCGTGCAGCGCGCGGAATTGGATGCGCCACGAGTCGACCTCGCCGCATTGCAGCATTGGCTCGACAGCCGGCCACCCGGCGGGGAGTTTCGCGTCCCGACCATCACCAGCGGGGTCCAGGTCACCCGAGGCGAGATCATTGGCGACGGCTGGTCGATCGACCGGATTGGCCTGGACATGCCGTCGCTGCATCCCGAAAGCGCGCTTGCGGCGCGAATCAGCGGCAGGGGCAATTTTGGCACCACCCTCGCCCCGTTCGACTTGCAGTTGGCCCTGACCCGGCCAGCGCTGGATGCAGGCCTTGGCGCCGCCGGCATTGTCACCGTGGTCACGCCCGACTGGCGCATGCCGATGCGGCTGCAGCTATCGGGGCAACTGAACGATGGCGACGATGGCCTCGGGCTTGATCGCTTCCGGTTGGGTGCTGACACTCGCTGGCTGGACCGCACTGCCGACGACTCCCGGAACCTGGCTTTCTCCTTTGGCATTGCCGGGCCGCTGCGGTATCACTCAGGCAACCTCACCATCGCGCCGCTGGGCGCCGTGCTGCGCGGCAACGGGCCCATACCCAGCTTCGATGCCCACGGCTCTCTGGCCTGGGGCGACGCACTGGCATTGCAATTCAACGGCGCCATCGCCGAATGGCCCGACCGTTGGCCGGCGCTGCCAGCGCCGCTGGCCCAGTCCGGTTCACCACTACCGTTCAATATCGACTACACCGGCCCGTTCGATTTGTCCGGCGTCACCTCCTTGCAACTGCAACGCGATGGCAGTCGTCTGGACACCCGTTTGAAATTGCCTGCGATCCTGGACTGGCTGGACCAGCTCGACACCGGCACCCCATTGCCGCCACTCAGCGGCACCCTGGTTACGCCACGCATCGAAATTGCCGGCGCAACCCTGACGGGGGTGGAAATCCGGTTCGACAATGGTGAAGACGAGCACCCAGGCGATTCCGAAGACAGCGTCGACCCATGACACCCGAGCCAGCCGACTTTGCCGGACGCCTGCTCGTCTGGTTCGATCACAACGGGCGCCATGACCTGCCCTGGCAGCATCCGCGCACGCCTTACCGGGTATGGCTGTCGGAGATCATGCTGCAGCAGACCCAGGTCAAGACCGCCGCGCCCTACTTCGAACGCTTCGTCGCGGCGCTACCAAGCCTGCCCGCCTTGGCCGCCGCGCCGCTCGACGATGTCCTCGCGCTGTGGTCGGGACTGGGTTACTACACCCGCGCCCGCAACCTGCACAATGCGGCGAGACTATGCATGGAGCAGCACGACGGCGACTTGCCACGTGATGTCGACGCGTTGATCACCCTGCCCGGCATTGGCCGCAGCACCGCCGCGGCGATCGCGGCGCAAGCCTGGGACGACCGGCACGCGATCCTGGATGGCAACGTCAAACGGGTACTGGCGCGCTACCACGGCATCACCGGTTGGCCCGGCTCGCCGGCAATCGAGAAGCAGTTGTGGACGCTTGCCGAGTCACACCTGCCCACCTCGCGTCTGCGCGACTACACCCAGGCCCAGATGGACCTTGGGGCGACCCTGTGCACGCGCAGCAACCCGCGTTGCGTCTCATGCCCACTGCAAGGCGATTGTGTTGCGCGTATCGAAGGCCGCAGCAGCGAACTGCCGACCCGCAAGCCAGCCAAGGCCATCCCGCAGCGTCACGCGCACGTACTCTGGCTGCAAGACGTCGATGGCCGGGTGCTGTTGCAGCAACGCCCACCGGTGGGCATCTGGGCCTCGCTGTGGACCTTGCCGCAGGCCGACGACGAGGCTGGCGCACGCGACTGGTTCGCCCGCCACCTGGCGGGTGACCTTGATCACGACGGGTTCGACCAGGGAGAAACCCTGCCGACCATCGCCCACGCCTTCAGCCACTACCGGCTGGCACTGCAACCACGACGCTGGCGCGGCGTTACCTTGGGCGGTGCGGTGGGCGACAATGTCGGTCTGCGCTGGGTCGCCCCCGGACAACTGGGGAGTCTCGGCATCCCTGCGCCCATCCGCCGGTTGCTGGAAGCGGACTGAGCGAGCGCGCAGCCAATTTCAAGGAGATCTGATGATGGCCCGTACCGTCTACTGCGAATACGAAAAACGCGACGCCGAAGGACTCGATTTCGCACCCTGGCCGGGCGACGCCGGCAAGCGGGTATATGCCCATATCGGCAAGCCCGCCTGGGCCAAGTGGCTGGCCCACCAGACAATGCTGATCAACGAGAATCGCCTGTCACCGATGGACCCCAAGCACCGCGCGTTCCTGCAGGCGCAGATGCTGAAGTTCCTGTTCGAAGGCAACGTCGATCAAGTAGCGGGCTATATTCCGCCCGACGGTGATTGAACCGCGCCTACTTGCCTTCCACACTGTCGCGGGCGGCGTCTTCGGCCTTCTTCAGGGCTTTGACGTCCAGCGGCAGGATTTGCTGGATCCGGCACGGGAAGTTGGTGGTTCCACGATCGAGCACCACCACGCTGTCCATCCCGGCAAAGACCGTCCCACCCTGCCCGCTGAAACTGATGGCATGCCCGTATTCCAGGCCCGGACAGCGCCCACCGAGTTCCAGCAGGTAGGCCTGGTTGCGCCGGGTCCAGACCGCCAGAGCGCTATCGCCCAGCGGCGTCCAGCTGTAGAGCGTGCCCAGATTGTGGAAGCTGTTGACCGGCGCTCCGGCATGCGCCCGGTGGATGTCCAGGCGTTGATCGTCGGGCAAGGTCGCGGTGGTGGCACAAGCGGTCAGCAGCGCTACGACGGCGACCGAAAGGAAAATACGTTTCATGTCTGCTCCCGGGTTGGCGAAGGAGGCGTTCAAGAGTGCATAGTGCACAGTGAGTCGCGATGATTCTGGCACGAGCGCACACGCATTCAGCTCACATCCGGCTTGCCACCTACGCCATCAGCCCGCTATCATGCCGCTCCTTCACGGCCAGCCCGTGACAGGGCCGGGTAGCTCAGTTGGTAGAGCAGGGGATTGAAAATCCCCGTGTCGGGGGTTCGATTCCCTCCCCGGCCACCATTTGGTGGCTGTCGCTGTGATAGCTGTAACGCAAGCCCTGCAATGCTTCGAGCACTGCGGGGTTTTTTGTTTGTGGCGTTTGGCTGGCCCGGCGCATGGCCCGGCGCGCGCTGTGGCCCGACAGTGGCCCGACACCGGGGCAACCCCTGCCCTGTACGCGCCGCCACGACCCGCGCGTTGCGCGTGGCACCAATGGGGCAAGGTGCGCGGCGCGCGACCGCCTAGGCGCGAGCAGGGCGGCTTCGATCTGTGTCGTTCTGCTAACCTCCCTTGACACACCGGATCGGGGGAGCGGAAAGATGAAGCACATGCTCATAGGTGCCGTCTTGGTCGTAATTGCTCCTCCGGCGTTGGCTGACGACCTGTACTGTCAGGGTCGGACCTACATGAGCGGAAAACAGGTAGAGACCACTCGGGTTCTCAGCATCGACTTCGCCACTCTGCGAGCATCCGTCTCCACTAGCGAAGGGCGTGCTTTTGGAGTGCTCGACGCCAAGCCGGAAATCTACCTTGGTCAACTTTCAACGGCCAAGGGAAAAGACTACTGGATCAACCTCAACCGCTACACGGGTGAGCTGATCGTTTTTCCGATGCCCATGACAGATGGTGGATTTGCTGACTACAGTGGTACCTGCACGCGCGCCGAACCCGCGTTCTAAGATTTGCCCTACACGAGAGCGCGACGGTCGCCGATGGCTGCCCCAGCCGCCACGCGCGACGATGCGCCGGCCCCGGTGTCTAGGCCACTACTGAAGCTGCGACGGATCGCAGTTTCGGCCTGCTTATTCGGCTACAAGGGCTTCCAATTCGGAACTGAACGATGTCGCCCGGTTACGGCGAATCGCCTTTTCATAGCTCGGGATAATTTGCTTGGCTAAAGCCTTCACGGCAGTGGGGCTCTTCAGCTCCCGTTTGTAATCGAACGGCGTCCCGGCCTGTTCGCGATCTTCTAGCTCCGCATTCATATCAATAATCAGATCCGACAAGATCTTCTGTGCGATCTCCGAAACGGCATCAAACCCGAACTTGTCGACCACAGGACTTGGGTCTCGCACGAACTCGCGACCACCCGGGTCAACATCAAGTGCCTGCCGGAGCAGGTACAACATAAAGAATCGCGTGAGCGTGTAACTGGCGACCAATCTATTCTTCAGCTCTGGGAGTGTTTGAAGTACAGCTTCAAAAAGGACAGAAAGGGTCGCTACTCGCATAGCATTGACTTCCTTTCGGGCAAATATCTCGCTATGCAACTCATCGAAGAGCCGATAAGTTTGATGGCATGCCCAAGGCTGGTGCAGATCGAAAGCGAGCAATTGCTTCCCCGCAGCCTCATTGGTAATGGAATGCGAGGCTCCGATCACCTCGCCGCGCTTTATCTCGTAGCCAAATTCCCCAGGGAACACCTCTCGAAACTCTGCCTGCAAGCGGCGCTGTATATTGCTGTTCGACTGTAAGTCTCGCGCGCTGATCGAGTTCTGGTTATTACTGTGCCGCGTGATCTTTGCGGCGAGCTGACTTCCAGGCGGCAACTTAATAATCCGCGTGAGCAATCGCAGTTCGTCCGTGATGCCTGCTCGATGCTCAAACAGGGTGGTAAGGCTTTGACACCCGTTGACGACAGTGTAGCCGTTGATAGTAATGGAGTCCTCAGTGAGCTCCGCCTCTTCAGCGAGAATGGTTAGTCCATTGTGATACAAGAGGAAATTCTTGTGCTCCCCCTGCTCCTTTACGCTCTCGGCAATCGCCTTGTTAACTTTCGTTTTTCCCAACGTTTGGCGCACGTTCCAAGCGAACAGCTCACCGCTTTGGAGTCCTGACATGGCCACTAGCTCAGTGGCAAGAAGTGGAGCGACGTAAGCGGTTGCCTCCGGCGTTCTGTACTCGATGGATGAGAGGCCCTCGAGCCTGAACGTCATTGCGGTATGTACGGGCTCTGCGTCGCCCGGCGCAACCCAGTTAGTATCGAGTTCATCGCCATCAACAACCGCAATGTCCGGCCGCATCTTAAGATACTTGACAGCCGAATCGTCCTTATTGACGTTTGTAATGAAAACACCGCGAACCTCGTAGTCCTTTTCTACACGCTCAGCCAGATTAGCATCCTTGATCAGCTGCGCAAGCTCCACGTTCTTAGTTGAACCTTGGAGATGCTCGATCGACTCTCTTGAGCGCAACTGATCCAGTGTGCCAGCGAACGATTTAAGATCTGCGTCACCAAGGGTCCTGTCGATGTTCTGCCGCAACTTCGTTTGAAAGACGATGATGCGCTCAAGATTCGAGTCAACGTAGATACCGTCGATGCCTTTGTCGTCTGGCCCGTCACAGATCGCGTCCTGCGCGTCTGTCTCATCAAGTCGATAGTAGTTCTCAAGGAACCATCCCAAGAGCGCTCGCGACTCAACTCTTCCAGGAATCAAATGAGTTCCGAACAATTCCAAAATCGCCGGATACGACAGGTCTAGTGGCATAGCAGTCAGAACTCCTCCCCTTGTGATGGGATCGAGGATGAGGCCACCCAACGGGTCGGTCAACAGGGGGTTCATCGCTGAGGCCACACCACGTCTATCTCCCGTACCGGCTCCGGCCGCGACAAGCCGAACACGGCGAGCGCAAGCGCCAGGACCAAATCATCGTGAGCGCCCTCGCGAGCGTTGAACGTCGCATTGCCCGACTCGGTAAACCGAACCCGGAAGTCCTGTAGCTCCCGCAGCAAAACCGGCGCGTCGGGCAAGGTGGACGCAATGCGAAGTTCCCCGGCATGGAGCAACGCTTGCAGCTTGCTGACTAGCTCGCCTTTCGGCACCGACCAACCCGCCGTCGTGCTCGACGTTTCGCGCCCACCTGTAATGACCACGCCTTGCGCCCTACGCAGCGCCGGGCGGCCCGCGAACATATCGAACACCGGGCGGCCTACGCCCGTGTAGTCGACCAGCACGCGCGGCGCTGCGTGGCTTAGCGGCGGGCGGCACACCATGGCCTCTAGGCGGTCAACCTGTGCGGGGTACGGCATACCGAGTTGCAAGCGCTCAAGATGCTGAACTTCGTATCTCGGGTGCGGCTCGGGGTTCGCATCGCTCAGGGCTGGGTTCGCCGTCGTGGAGGTGATGCGCGACACGATAGCGATAGCCGTGGGGTCATGCGCTTGGCCTGCCTATGTCGATACACGGCTCGGTCGCAGCACGTGATGTGGAAAAAGAATTTGCTGCGAAAAGGCCGGTAGGCGCGAAGGTGTCACAGGTAACACTCGTGTTCCGTGACGGCCTTATTACGTCCGTACAGAAGAGCAAGAAGAGATAACGGGCAACCGTGACCCTGGCGACTGCGGTGGCAACTCGCAGTCGTTCATTCAAGGGTGCCAGTCGTGGGCGGATGAAAGCGGCGGTTAAGATACGTTAGAGCCCGGTTTCAGCGCCACCCGCAACTGCCCCTTTCCCTTGCTATTCCTGCGATGGCTCGTCGCCATGCCCCTCGACTTATCGGACGACTCGCAACTGAGGCTTCGCCCTCTCTCGGCCCATGTCGCCGTATAGCTCGCCAAGACGCTCAGGCAAGTACATGAGCGCGGCGCCAAGCTCTACGTCGGTGAAGCCGAGATCCCCGCGGAAGTGCTTTATCAGCGAAGGAAACAAGGCGGGCTGCTCCCTTGAGATGGGCAAAGGCTCAACCTTTCGGATCCCAAGCTTACCCATTTGGATAATCAGCCACTTCCTTTGATTGCCGTCGATCTTCCCCAAGGTTACGGCCTTGCGTATCAGCATGGCGATCGACACCTGCCAGTACTCTTTCAGAGGCATGTACGTCGCCAACTTAGAAGCCGCCGCACGCGAGAGATCGGGTGAAAGCTCGTCTCCTGGAACCAGAAACTCCGATGCAAAATCGTCAGCCTCGTCTTCCATCGATGGATGGGGCAAGTCATGCATCACAAGGTGCGCTAGCTCATGAGCTAACGTGAAACGCCAGCGATCACCCGGCACAGACTTATCAATGAACACCATGGGCGGAAGATCCGCGAACTGGATGCAGGTCGCATCCATTGGGACTCCTCCAAAGTCACACTCAATGACGACAATGCCCGCGCCTTCCAGTAGGCGAGTGAGGTTTTTGATGGGGCCATTGGGCAGGTTCCATGCGACACGCAACGCGCGAGCGCACGCACCGGCAGAGCCGTAGTCTTCAATGCTGAAACGAGGTAGTGGACGCGCCTGCTGTACATCCACGTGATCGAGCATGCGCTTGACGTGAATGCGTAGCACGTTCACGAGACCGGAAATCTTCCGTCGCTCACCAGCTTTTAGCTGCCGACTACGCGTGAAGACCGAGCTACTTCCGTAAGAGAATCGCTGCTCGGCCAAGCTGAAGAACCCCGCCGGAAAACCCAGCGCGTTCGCCAGCCCGCCCATTTCCGTCGTGCTCAGATCTGCGCCGACCCCTGCCTCAATTCGCGCAACGCGGGGCTGCGTGATTCCCGCTAACGCTGCCAAATCTGCCTGCGTTAGTTCACGAAATTCACGCGCCAGAATCACCATTTCCGGGTTGGGTTTCATTGCGCTTGTCCTGCTTTGCCTTCGTCGCGATAGTCGCGCCGGCCGGCTCTTCGATAGTGGTGTTGCTGGCCCCGAACAGGCTTACAACCGTGGTTGCTGCGGGCGCTTCGTCGTTAAGCTCGGAGACCCACATATTTGACCGCGGGCCAGATGGGCAGATCAGGTACACGCTCTGCAGGTCTCCCAAGACGCCCTCTTCGTAGCCAAGATCCAGATGAACGGAGTCAGGAAGGCCCTCAAGAGCTTGATGGGTGCGGAACCTTACGACCTGCTTCGTCAAATGACCAGAGGGGAGGAGGTCTTTGTCCATCTTCTTGAAGCGGACGATGAAGCCTTCAGAGAATTGCAGCATGCAGAGCTTTTGCACCTGCTCAAACCGCACTCCTAGGGTCTTCTCAGCATAGGCTCTTGCATGATGGAAGAAGTGGTCATGGATCGCTGACGCCTTTGTGCGGGTCGTGTGCACGCTGCGCAAATACGGGCTGTACAGCACCTGGTAGTCACTGACGGCCTGTCCAACCATCTCCCGCAGGGGCTGCAAATGGTCATGTAAGGCTCGGTGGACTTGCGACTGAGGTATTTCCATGGGTAGCCCATCAAGATCAGTGGAGGTAGTAGATCGCCAAACACTTACTTTGTCAACGATTTTATGCATATTCAATTCACCTCCTGCCTTTCTGCGTCCCAGGCATATGATCAAGACCCCTTGGCGAAAACTCCCAACCCGCCCCACACAGCCCGCTTCGGCGGGGTTTTTTGTGGGCGGTGTCGGCCGGCCGCACGCGACGTCAGGGGCACAGACTTCGCCAGGGTCACCAAGGGCTACGAAGCGCCGGTTGCCCCCTTGCTCGCCGTGGCTGCTGAGATACGATCTTTCCCAAGGCGCGAACAGCGCACGCGACTGGCCGCATGCCAGCCATATCGGCCCTGCGCCCATCTCAGACGGCATCTTTCGGATAGTCGCATTGATCAGACGCTCCAACGATCGCCGGCCAGCCCGGCAGTTCGCACCCAGCGCTTAGCCGCTCTCCCGTACCGCCGGCACTGCTCTGAGAAAGTGACGCATCTACTTCACTGAGGAACAAAAGCCCGCAACCCCGAGACAACAAGGCTCTGCGTTCGCCGCGCTTCCCAAGTGAGATTGTGAAACAGCTGTCCTAGCAGGACATCCACCCGAAACGGCCGTCCATCACCGACGGCGCCACACAGCATGCTGCCCGAGGCACATCACCTTGCCCAGCCACAGCGACGCATTGCGTCCGGACGAATCACCCCATGATCCCAATCGCTCCCAATCGGGACTCCCCATCACCGCACATGCGGCAGCTCGCAGGGCCACGTGCTGAGGGGATCGGCACTCAACCCCTGTTGACGCCGGCCAGCGCGATTGGATCCGTCCCCGGGTGACTTACTTCGTCATTTCATTTTTGGCCGCCAAGTGCGCCCGTCGGGGGCGCTCCAATCGCCTGGTCGGCAACAACGGAGGTTCTATGAGCAAGCGATCGGAAGCCTCCATTTGCCCTACCCTCGGGCGCTCATTGGCTTACGGCTCCGAAGGGTCACTCCCTCTCGCCGCATTCCGACCCGGGCAGATCCGGGTTGCACTCGGGACGCAGGTGTTCCGGCAAGCGAATACCCGGGTCAACGATTCCGTAGCCACGGTAGGGCGAATCGGAATCGACGTCCGTCAATGCCACCGTACGATAGCTGGCGTTCTGCGCTCGTGCGGCCCATTCCGGCACCATGCTTCCGCCCACGATGGGCAACTGCGCCCCATCGCTCGAAACCGCGTAGAAATAGGCCGGTGGCTTGCCAATCTGCGTCACGTGCTGGGGATCGGTTCCCCACACATAGATTGGCGCCGGTTGCAGCCCGATGTGGCCGGTAGAGGCGAAGGTACCGCTACCGTTGTAAAGCCACGCCGTTCCCTGCTGAAGCAAGTCGCCGCCAACAACGGATAGATAAGTGTCGGCGATTCCCGCGTCCACCGTAAACCCGCTGCCATCGACTGAAGACAGCGTCAGTGTCCGGCCATTGGTCATGCTGAAGCCGGAGCGGGAAGTGAAGTTCCCGAGCACATCGACCTGGTTGTCAACATGGTGATCGGCACTGCCGAGCGTGGTCGCACCACCGGCCCGGCCACTGAGCGTCCCCGCAGCGATGCTGGCACCCTCCCCCCGCGCGGTGATTGCGCCGCTCGCATCGAGATGCACCTCCTGCGCGGACACTGCGCCATCGATGAGGATGTCGCCCCCGGTCGCCGTCAGTACGGCGTGGTCTCCTCCGCTCACCAGCCCGGTGACATTCAATGCGTTTGTGCTGGTTGCCGTCAGCTGCCCGGCCGTCACCGTGCCCAGCGTGAGGGTGTTGGCGTCCGTGATCATCACGGTGCCACCACTGATGTTCACCGCACCGACGAAATCGTTGCCCGCATTCGCCAGCGTGACGTCGCCCGTGCCGGCATCCGCACTCGTGATGCCGCTCACTGACAACAGTCCCGTATCCTGCACGATGGCCGCGTCGTGGCTCGTCAGCGACAGATTACCGGTCGCCGTCACGTCGGCACCCAGCGCGACTCCGTCATCCCCATGCAGGGTCACGTTCGCACCGCTCAGGCCGGCCGTCGTGGCCAGCAGAGTGCCAGACCGCAGCACCAGACCGGCAGTTCCCGTGTCGATCGTCGCCCCACCCAGATTCAACGCACCGCCGGCCGCCAGCGTCACCGCCTGGTTGGCACCGCCGGCCAGTGACGCCACCGTCAGGTCATTCACGTCGCGCAGCGAGATCGCGCCGCCGGTCACGTCCACCGCACCGCCGAAGTCGTTGCCGGCGTTCGCCAACGTCACGTCGCCCGCACCCGCATCCACGTTCGTGCTGCCGCCCACCGACAGCACGCCTGCGGTCTGTACGATCGCTGCATCCTGGCTCGTCAGCGACAGATCACCGGTCGCCGTCACGTCACCGCCCAATGCGATACCGTCGTCGCCCTGCAGGGTCACGTCCGCGCCGCCCAGGTCTGCGGTCGTCGTCAGCAGGCCCCCCGACTGCAGCGCAAGGTCGGCGGTGCCCGTGTCGATCGAGTCTCCGCCGAGGTTCAACGCGCCGCCAGCCATCAGCGTCACCGCCTCATTGGCCCCGTTGCCCAACGACGCCACCGCCAAATCATTCATATCGCGCAGCGAGATCGCGCCGCCGGTCACGTCCACCGCACCGACGAAGTCGTTCCTCGCGTTGGTCAGCGTCACGTCACCGGTACCTGCATCCAGCTCGGTCGTGCCGCCTACCACCAGCGCGCCGCTCTGCTCGATCGCGCCGCCGTTGCTGTGCGCCACCATCGCGCCCGTCACCTCGGTCGTTCCCAGGTCCAGCCGGCCCGTGCTTGTCGCCGTCAGCTGATCGGCCGTCACCGTGCCCAGCGTCAGGGCATTGGCGTCCCGTATCGCCACGGTGCCGCCGGTCACGTCCACCGCGCCGCCGAAGTCGTTGCCCGCGTTCGCCAGCGTCACATCGCCCGTACCCGCATCCACATCGGTGCTGCCGCCTACCGATAGCGCGCCGCCGGTCTGCACGATCGCCGCGTCCTGACTCGTCAGCGACAGGTCGCCGCTCGCCGTCACGTCACCGCCCAACGCGACGCCGTCGTCGCCCTGCAGGATCACGTTCGCGCCGCGCAGGGCCACCGTCGTGGCCAACAGCGTGCCCGACTGCAGCACCAGATCGGCGGTTCCCGTGTCGATCGATGAACCGTCCAGGTTCAACGCACCGCCAGCCGCCAGCGTCACCGTCTGGTCGGTCCCGTTGGACAGCGACGCCACGGCCAGGTCATTGGCGTCGCGCAGCGAGATGGCACCGCCGGTGACATTCACCGCACCGACGAAATCGTTGCCCGCGTTCGCCAACGTCAGGTTGCCCGTGCCGGCGTCCAGCTCGGTCGCGCCACCTATGTTCAGCGCGCCGCCCTGCTGGATCGCGCCGCCGTTGCTGGTCGCCACCATCGCGCCCGACACGTCGGTGGTTCCCAGGTTCAGCCGACCCGTGCTCGTCGCCGTCAGCTGACCGGCGGTGACCGTGCCCAGCGTCAGGGCGTTGGCGTCCGTGATCGCCACGGTGCCGCCGGTCACGTCCACCGCACCGACGAAGTCGTTGCCCCCGTCGGCCAGCGTCACGCTGCCCGTGCCCGCGTCCAGCTCGGTCGTGCCGCCCACGTGCAGCGCACCGTCCTGCTCGATCGCGCCGCCGTTGCTGGTCGCCACCAGCGCGCCCGACACGTCGGTGGTTCCCAGGTCCAGCCGACCCGTGCTCGTCGCCGTCAGCTGACCGGCGGTGACCGTGCCCAGCGTCAGGGCGTTAGCGTCCGTGATCGCCACGGTGCCGCCGGTCACGTCCACCGCGCCGCCGAAGTCGTTGACCGCGTTCGCCAAGGTAACGTTGCCCGTGCCGGCATCCACATCGGTGCTGCCGCCTACCGACAGCACGCCTGCGGTCTGCATGATCGCGGCGTCCTGACTTGTCAGCGACAGGTTACCGGTGGCCGTCACGTCAGCGCCCAGAGCGATGCCACCGTCACCCCGCAGCGTCACGTTCGCACCGTCCAGCGACGCCACCGTCGTCAACATGGCTCCCGACTGCAGCGCCACGTCGGCAGTGCCCGTGTCGATCGCGGTGCCGGCCAGATTCAACGCACCGCCGGCGACCAGCGTCACCGCCTGGTTGGCGCCGTTGGCTAGCGATGTCACCGTCAGGTCATTGGCATCGCGCAACGAGATTGCGCCGCCGGTCACGTCCACCGCACCGACGAAGTCGTTGCCCCCGTCGGCCAGCGTCACGTTGCCCGTGCCCGCGTCCAGTTCGGTCGTGCCGCCTATGTGCAGCACGCCGCTTTGTTCGATCGCACCACCGTTGCTGGTCGCCATTAGCGCGCCCGACACGTCGGTGGTTCCCAGCTCCAGGCGGCCCGTGCTCGTTGCCGCCAGCTGATCGGCGGTGACCGTACCCAGCGTCATCGTGTTGACATCCGTGATCGTCACGGCACCTCCGGTGATGTCCACGGCACCGGTGAAATCGTTGCCCCCGCTTGCGAGGGTCACGTTGCCCGTGCCCGCGTCTACGTCCGTGCTGCCGCCCACCGACAGCGCGCCGCCGGTCTGCACGATCGCCGCGTCCTGACTCGTCAACGACAGGTCGCCGCTCGCCGTCACGTCAGCGCCCAGCGCGATACCGCCGTGGCCCTGCAGGGCCACGTTCGCACCGCCAAGGTCTGCGGTCGTCGTCAGCAGGTCCCCCGACTGCAGCGCCAGGTCGGCGGTGCCCGTGTCGATAGCGTTGCCGCCAAGGTTCAACGCGCCGCCAGCCACCAGCGTCACCCCTTGGTTGGCACCGCTTGCCAGTGAAGCCACCGTCAGGTCATTCATGTCGCGCAGCGAGATCGCGCTGCCGGTCACGTCCACCGCACCGACGAAGTCGTTGCCGGCGTTCGCCAGCGTCACGTTGCCCGTACCCGCGTCCAGCTCGGTCGTGCCGCCCACCGACAGCGCGCCGCCGGTCTGCACGATCGCCGCGTCCTGACTTGTCAGCGACAGGTCGCCGGTCGCCGTCACGTCGGCGCCCAGCGCGATGCCGTCGTCGCCCTGCAAGGTCACGTTCGCGCCGCCCATGGCGGCCGTCGTGGCCAACAGAGCGCCCGACTGCAGTACTAGATCGGTAGTTCCCGTGTCGATCGGTGAACCGTCCAGGTTCAGCGCGGCACCCGCCACCAACGTCACCCCTTGGTTGGCACCGCTTGCCAGTGACACCACCGTCAGGTCATTCATGTCGCGCAGCGAGACCGCGCCGCCGGTCACGTCCACCGCGCCGACAAAATCATTGCCAGCGTTCGCCAGCGTCACGTCGCCCGTGCCCGCATCCACGTCCGTGTTGCCGCTCACCGACAGCATGCCGCCGGTCTGCACGATCGCCGCGTCCTGACTTGTCAGCGACAGATCACCGGTCGCCGTCACATCAGCGCCCAGTGCGATGCCACCGTCACCTCGCAGCGTCACGTTCGCACCGTCCAGCGACGCCACCATCGTCAACATGGCTCCCGACTGCAGCGCCAGGTCGGCGCTACCCGTGTCGATCGCGGCGCCGGCCAGATTCAACGCACCGCCGGCGACCAGCGTCACCGCCTGGTTGGCGCCGTTGGCCAGCGACGCCACGGCCAGGTCATTGGCGTCGCGCAGCGAGATGGCACCGCCGGTGACATTCACCGCACCGACGAAATCGTTGCCCGCGTTCGCCAGCGTCACGTTGCCCGTGCCAGCGTCCAGCCCGGTCACGCCACCTATGTGCAGCGCGCCACTTTGTTCGATCACACCATCGTTGCTGGTCGCCACCATCGCGCCCGACACGTCGGTGGTTCCCAGGTTCAGTCGGCCCGTGCTGGTCGCCGTCAGCTGACCGGCGGTGACCGTGGCCAGCGTCAGGGCGGTGGCATCCGTGATCGCCACGGTGCCGCCGGTCACGTCCACCGCACCGACGAAGTCGTTGCCCCCGTCGGCCAGCGTCACGCTGCCCGTGCCCGCGTCCAGTTCGGTCGTGCCGCCCACGTGGAGCGCGCCGTCCTGTTCGATCGCGCCGCCGTTGCTGGTCGCCACCAGTGCGCCTGACACGTCGGTGGTCCCCAGGTCCAGTCGGCCCGTGCTGGTCGCCGTCAGCTGTCCGGCCGTCACCGTGCCCAGCGTCAGGGCGTTGGCGTCCGTGATTGCCACGGTGCCGCCGGTCACGTCCACCGCGCCGACGAAGTCGTTGCCCGCGTTCGCCAAGGTAACGTTGCCCGTGCCGGCATCCGCGTCCGTGCTGCCGCCTACCGACAGCACGCCTGCGGTTTGCATAATCGCCGCGTCCTGACTCGTCAGCGACAGGTTACCGGTCGCCGTCACGTCGCCGCCCAGCGCGATACCGCCGTCACCCTGCAGCGTCACGTTCGCACCGTCCAGCGACGCCACCGTCGTCAACATGGCTCCCGACTGCAGCGCCAGGTCGGAAGTGCCCGTGTCGATCGCGGCGCCGGCCAGGTTCAACGCACCGCCGGCGACCAGTGTCACCGCCTGGTTGGCACCGTTGACCAGCGACGCCACGGCCAGGTCATTCGTGTCGCGCAGCGAGATCGCGCCGCCGGTCACGTCCACCGCGCCGACGAAGTCGTTGCCGGCGTTCGCCAGCGTCACGTCGCCCGTGCCCGCGTCCAGCGCGGTCGTGCCAGCCACCAGCAGCGCACCGTCCTGGCTGATGTCACCGCCGTTGCTGTGCACCACCAATGCGCCCGACACATCTGTCGTTCCCAGGTCCAGCCGGCCCGTGCTCGTCGCCGTCAACTGCCCAGCGGTGACCGTGCCCAGCGTCAGCGCGTTCGTATCCGTGATTGCCACGCTGCCACCGATGATGTCCACGGCGCCGGTGAAGTCGTTGTTCGCGCCGGCCAGCGTCACGTTGCCAGTGCCCGCGTCAACGTCCGTGCCGCCGCCCACCGACAGCGCGCCGCCGGTCTGCACGATCGCCGCGTCCTGGCTCGTCAGCGACAGGTCACCGCTCGCCGTCACGTCAGCGCCCAGCGCGATACCGCCGTGGCCCTGCAGGGTCACGTTCGCGCCACCAAGGGCGGCCGTCGTGGCCAACAGCGTGCCCGACTGCAGCGCCAGGTCGGCAGTGCCCGTGTCGATCGCGGCGCCGGCCAGATTCAACGCACCGCCGGCGACCAGCGTCACCGCCTGGTTGGCGCCGTTGGCCAGCGACGCCACGGCCAGGTCATTCATGTCGCGCAGCGAGATCGCGCCGCCGGTCACGTCCACCGCGCCGACGAAGTCGTTGCCGGCGTTCGCCAGCGTCACGTTGCCCGTGCCCGCGTCCAGTTCGGTCGTGCCGGCAACGTGAAGCGCACCGCTTTGTTCGATCGCGCCACCATTGCTGGTCGCCACCAGCGCGCCCGATACGCCGGTCGTGCCCAGGCCCAGGTGGCCCGTGCTCGTTGCCGCCAGCTGATCGGCGGTGACCGTGCCCAGCGTCAGCGCGCTGGCATCCGTGATCGTCACGGCACTGCCGGTGATGTCCACGGCACCGGTGAAATCATTGCCCCCGCTTGCGAGGGTCACGTTGCCCGTGCCCGCGTCTACGTCCGTGCTGCCGCCTACCGACACCGTGCCAGCCGTCTGCATGATCGCCGCGTCCTGGCTCGTCAGCGACAGGTTGCCGGTGGCCATCACGTCGCCGCCCAGGGCGATGCCGTCACCGCCCTGCAAGGTCATGTTCGCGCCTCGCAGGGGGGCCGTCGTGGCTAACAGCGTGCCCGACTGCAGCGCCAGGTCGGCAGTGCCTGTGTCGATCCCAGCCCCGCCCAGGTTCAGCCCGCCCCCGGCCACCAGCGTCACCCCCTGGTTGGCACCGCTTGCCAGCGACGCCACCGCCAGGTCGTTCATGTCGCGCAGAGAGATGGCGCCGCCGGTCACGTCCACCGCACCGACGAAGTCGTTGCCTGCATTGGCCAGGGCAATGTCACCGTCGCCGGCATCGATGTGGTTGCTGCCGCCCACCGACAGCGCGCCGATCTGGGTGATCGCACCGCCATTGCTGTCCGCCGCCAAGTTGCCGGCAATATTGCCCGTACCCAGGCTCAGCGCGCCGGCGCTGGCGGCCGTCAAGCTGCCGACATCCAGCGCGCCCAGGCTGAGCGCGTTGACGTCCCGGATCGACACTGCAGCGCCGCGCAGGTTCACGGTGCCGGCGAAATCGTTGCCTGCATTGCCAAGCGTGATCGAACCGGTTCCGGCGTCGATGCTGCCGTTTCCGGTCACCAGCAGCGCGCCGGCCTGCAAGATCGACCCGCCGTTGCTGTTCGCGACCAGCGTACCGTTGATGCTGCCCCGACCAAGGTCCAGCGTGCCACGGCTGGTGACCGTCAGATTGCCGGTGTCCAGCGTGCCAAGGCGCAGCGCACTGGCATCGGTGATCGCCACTGCGCCGCCCGTGAGATCCACAGTGCCGGCGAAGTCGTTGCCGGCATTGGCCAGCGTGATGTCCCGGCCCTGGTTGTCGAACGTCGCCCACCCGCCCACTGCGAGCGCGTCGTGCTGGGACAGGTCGACCCCGTTCGCCAGCAACAGGTTGCTGGCGACGGTGCCGGCCACGGAGGCGATGGCGTTGTTGCTTGCGCCAAACAGGGCGCGGCCACCGATCGACAGCTGCAGCTCGCCGGCTGTATAGCCGTCGTTGCCGCTCTGGATCACCGAGCCGCCGACGCTCGTCGCCAGCGAGATCGTTCCATCGCCAACGTCGATGGCGCCGCTGTCGATGATGTCGCCCCCCTGCGCCATCAGCGACACGTTGCCATCGGGATCGGTGCCCAGGCCGGACGCGGTGATCACGCCGCTGTTGTTGACGAGGGTCGTGAGCAGGCCGCCCGCCGCTCCGGCGGTCAGATAGATGTGGCCCGAACTGGCGACCAGTTGCCCCTGGTTGTCGACCAGGGCACCACCGGCCGGCGCGCCGAGACCGGTGATCACGCCGGTGACATCGAGTGACAGTCGTCCCTGCGGGTCCAGGGCGATCACGGCGCGGTCGCCACTGGCCAGCGTGATCGTGCCGAGGTCGGCCTGGATCAGCGCATCCTGGCCGTTGGCGACCCGGCCGCCGACCAGAACGATGGAGCCGTCGTTCGCGCGCAGCGTGCCCAGGTTGTGGATGGTGCCGAAGCCGCCCATGGCGTCGAGATCGAACGCATCGTCCAGGTAGCCGCCGCCTCCGGTTGCCATGAACGCGCCTTCGTCCATGCCCAGGGTGGACGCCATCAGGCTGCCCACATTGACCCGGGCGGTCTCGCCGAACACGATGCCGTTGCTGTTGATCAGGAAGATGGTGCCATCGGACTGCAGGCTGCCGAAGATCTGGCTGGGATTGACGTCGCGGATCTGGTTGAGTGCGACGCCCCCGTCCTGGTTGAAGATGACGGTGGCGTCTTCGCCAATGTTGAACGTGTCCCAATTGATCACCGCGCGCCCGGTGAGCTGATCAATGATCATCTGCCCGCCCAGGACGTCGATGCCCACGCTGCCGCCGGTGACATTCGCGCCTGTCGGGAGCTGCGACGGGGCCACCTGCGCCTGGCCCAGCGCCGGAACGAACAGCGATGACAGCGCGGATACAATGCCCACCGAGAGCACGGATCGCCGCAACCGGCCCATCCTGCCTGCGACCCGCGTGTCTGCCTTCAGCTGAGAGGCGCTTGCAACGGGCCCGTGCTTGCTTGATGCGTTCATCTCGGTCACCCCTCAGAAGGTCATGCTGAACCGGGCCCAGGCCCGGAAATCATCGCCATCGCTCGCGTCCTCGCTGCCGGTCGGCACCGCCGCGGCGAGCCGGAACTCGAGATCGTGGACGCTGGGCAGCTGGAAGCGCAGGCCGGCGCCCACGCCGTCGAAGGTCCTGCCAGGACTGCCCACGCTGCCGGCCGCCGACGACACCCGCCCGTGGTCGGCGAACAGTTCGAACTGCAGCACTTCGCGCCACGGCCGCCCGCCGAACGGTGACGCCTTGTCGCCGAAGCCCGGCGCATCGACGTGGTACTCGACCGCGACTTGGTAGCCGCGATCGCCCAGCGCGTCGGAAATCGGATACGCACGCACGCTGTCGGGGCCGCCGAGCGCGAACTGTTCCATCGGCACGAGCACGTCATTGCTGTACTGGCCATTGACCTTCAGATACAGCCGCTGCGAATGGGTCAGGTACTGCATGCGCACAAAGGAAAGCCGCAGTGACCAGAAGTCGCTGTCGCGCTGCGGAGTGATCAGGTCCGGACTGCCTGAGCGGTCATTGAGTCCATGGCGGACACTCGCCTGCAGCAGGCTGACGCCGCGGGAGCGTCGATCCACGTGCCGCAGGAAATATGCGACCTCGCCCACATCGAACCGGTGGTCCGACAATTGGAAGCCCAACGCCTCCAGGGTCGACCGCTCACGTACCAGCCGCAGCGCTGCCTGCATCTGCAGGTCTTCGCGGTTGACGAACTTCCACTCCGCACCCAGCTGTGCGATCTCGGTGGGGCCGCTGATGCCAAGAGCGGCGAACGGCCCGCTCCGGACTTCCATCTCGCTGCGCGCGTAACTCAGGCTGGCGCCCAGTCCCGGGACGGCAGCGACCGGGATGGAGTAGGACAGCGCGCCCTGGTTGCTCTGCTGGGGATCCAGGGCATGGACGTAGCTGGCGGAGAACGCATCACCCAGGCCGAGCGGCGAGTCCCAGGCCACGCCCACCTGCGCGCGATAACGGCCGGTGAGTTCGGTGCCATGGTTACTCAAGCCCACGGAGAACCGGTAGGGACGATCGGCCTCCCGCGCCACCATGACCAAGTCGGTTTCGCCCATGTTCGTTCCGGGCTGCAGGACCGATGAAATGGACACGCCCGGAAGGTCGCGCGCGTACAGCAGCGCGGTATCCAGTTCGCTCTTGTGCAGGGTGCGGCCGCGCAGGGGATCGACCGGCGCGGTGATCACGCCGGGGCGGTAGCGTTCGGTGCCTTGCACGATCACGTTGCCCAGCCGGCCCTCGAGCACCTCGATGCGCACCCTCCCGTCCGGGCCCGCGGACTGCGCGGGAAGATAGGCCTTGCTGACGATGAATCCGGCTTCGCGATAAGCCGCAGTGATCGCCGCGGCCACGTCCTGCAACTGATCGAAGTCTAGTTCGGCCTCGCCCTGGCCGCCCGCGAGCTCGGCAAACCGGTCATCGGCAATTGCCTGCATGGCTGCCGGCGTGATGCCGATCTCCGGATGCGTACCGACACCTTCCACGACGAACCCCTGCACCCGCATAGCGAGGTCGGCCGTATCGGCACGATCGCGTACGGAGGGTAGATGCTGCTCCGTCACGGCGTCCGGCGACGACGGAGTCGATTGCTGCGCTTGTGCCACGGCGCCAGGGAGGTAGAGCGCGATCGCCAAAACCGACGCAGGATAGCGCCACAGCGAAGTTCGGCCGCTCTTCTCCCCAAACAGACGCCGATTCCGGCGTCGGAATTGCCTGTCGCTCATATTTTCCCCTACCCGTCTCCCTCCCCTGTCGCGATACTACAATGTTCCTGAACAAGGTGTCGGAGCGAACGCGCGGCTGCGCGACTCGGCGGGCACCATGCGCCGTAGTATCCTCGGCTGTCGCACTCACGGAGCAACCGGCATGACGACAGACAAGCACTGGATGAGGTGGATCGGTTTGGCTCTGTGCGCCGCCCTATTGGCGGCTTGCGCCAGTGGCCCGGTACGTCGCGTGTCGGAACCCTCCGCACGCATCCAGCAGTTGACCGTTCTGGCCGATGGCAGCTGGTCGGCCGAATTGCGGATCGAGAACTTCAGCAGCATCCCGATGCGGTTCGACTCATTGCGCCTCGCGCTTGAGGTGGGCGACCAGGAAGCCGGCGCGCTGGCGGCACAGCCGGCGGTGACCATCGGCCCGGAATCTGCCGACGTGATCACCGTGACACTCGCGCCTTCGGTGGCCGCAAAACTTGAAGTCGCCGATGCACTGGCCCGCAACCAGGGTCTGGATTACGCGCTTGAAGGAACGATCACCGCGACGCCCGACGACGAGCGCCAGCGTGAATACAAGATCGAGCGCAACAGCACGTTGAGTCCGGCACCGGGGCTACCTGGCGTGCTGCGCTGAGCAGCGAGCAGCCAGACTTTCGCAACTTTTCCCACTCCGGGTTTTTTATCCAAGTCTTCGCCTGACCGAGGTCCTCGATGAGCCAGTACAACGTTCCCCTTCGCGACATGCGGTTCGTCCTGTTCGATGTGCTCGACAGCGAGGCCGAGTTCCAGCGGCTGGGCTTCACCGATGTCAGTCGCGACCTGCTCGATGCGGTCCTGGAGGAGAGCGCGAAGTTTGCCGAGAACGTGCTCGCACCGCTCAACGAAGTCGGCGACCGCGAAGGCTGCCAGTTCGACAAGGCGACCGGTGCCGTCACCACGCCGACCGGCTTCAAGCAGGCATACGAGCAATACGTGGATGGTGGCTGGACCGGGCTGGTGTCATCGGTGGAGTTCGGCGGCCAGGGCCTGCCGCACCTGGCTGGCTTCGCGCAGAAGGAAATGATCGATGCCGCCAACCTGGCCTGGGGCAACTTCCCTCTGTTATCCCATGGCGCGACCGAGGCACTGTTGCACCACGGCGAGGACTGGCAGCGCGAGGTATTCCTGAAGCCCCTGGTCGAGGGCCGCTGGACAGGGACCATGTGCCTGACCGAGCCGCATTGCGGCACCGACCTTGGCCTGCTGAAGACCCGTGCCGAGCCGAACGACGATGGCAGCTACTCGATCACCGGGACCAAGATCTTCATCACCGCCGGCGATCACGACCTGACCGAAAACATCATCCACCTGGTGCTGGCGCGACTGCCGGAGGCGCCCGCCGGCAGCAAGGGCATCTCGCTGTTCGTGGTACCCAAGATCCGCATTGCGCGCGATGGCAGCACAGGAGACGCCAACGCGGTGCGTTGCGGCAGCATCGAGCACAAGATGGGCATCCACGGCTCGGCGACGTGCGTGATGAATTTCGATGGCGCGCAGGGCTATCTGGTCGGCCAGCCGCACAAGGGCATGGTCGGGATGTTCACCATGATGAATGCCGCGCGCCTGGCGGTGGGATTGCAGGGACTGGGCCTGTCGGACCGCGCGCTCCAGAACGCGTTGGCATACTCGCGCGAGCGGTTGCAGATGCGCTCGCTGTCGGGCCCGAAGTTTCCCGACAAACCTGCCGACCCGATCATCGTGCACCCCGATGTACGTCGCATGCTGTTGACCTGCAAGGCACTGGTGGAAGGTGGCCGGGCCATGAGCTATCACGCCGGGCTGCAGATCGATGTCGCCCAGAACGCCACCGACCCGACCGAGCGCGAGCAGGCCGATGCGCTGGTGGGTTTCATGACTCCGATCGTGAAGGCCTGCCTGACCGAATGGGGCGTGGAATGTACCTATCACGCGGTGCAGTGCTACGGCGGCCACGGCTATATCGCCGAGAACGGCGTGGAGCAACTGGCCCGCGACGCGCGGATCACCACGCTGTATGAAGGCACCACCGGGATCCAGGCGCTGGATCTGGTCGGCCGAAAGATCCTGCAGCTGCAAGGTGCCGGGTTGAAGGTAATGCTGGGCATGATCGAGCAGTTCTGCAGCGACAACGCGGGCAACGCCGCGGTCGCCGAGTTCATAGCACCGCTGCGCGCCCGGACCGACGAGTGGCAACGGCTGACGATGCAGATCGGCAAGCGTGCGGCCACCGACCCGGACGAGATCGGCGTGGCCGCCTATGACTACCTGATGTACTCGGGCTATGTCGCCCTCGCCTACTGGTGGGCACGCAGTGTTGCCGCCAGCGAAGGATCAACGCAGCCGGAGGGATTCAAGGCCGGAAAACGCGAGACTGCCCGGTTCTATTTCGCGCGGATCCTGCCGCGTACGCTGGCCCACGCGGCGGCGATCGACAGTGGCAGCAGTTCGCTGATGGCACTGGACGCAGGACAGTTCGACGCCTGAGGACGGCGCAACTCGTCGCAAGCGCGCGCAGGCCCGATCCAAATCGCCACAAATCAGGTATATGCTCGATTTCCAATGGAGATCGACACAGCACCGTTATCGCTGGTCCGCTCTGGAATTCCCGCCGGATACCGCAACCGGCCGGACCCGGGTGATCCTCCGTTCGGCTCGTCCACGCTGGATTCGCGCCACGCACTGGAGCATCTCAACGCGGTACGGCTGCTGTCGCTGGATGCCTACGGTCAGGCACTCAACTGGATAAACTGGCAACAGGCGGCGTGTCTGTATGCCCGCGATGCCGTGGCATGGACGCTTGGTGACCCGTGCCTGGAAGTCCACGGTGGCTTCAACCGGCTCAGTGGCCAGCACAGCCTGCTGGAGCTGCACCCGATCGTGGCGGCACGCGGGCATGCCCGCTCCCGCGCGATCAACCCCACTCCATCCCTGACCAACCCGGCCCTGTTCGCCCGTGACGCTCACCTGTGCCTGTACTGCGGCGACGAGTTCCACCGCCCGCAACTGACGCGTGACCATGTCATGCCGGTATCCCGCGGCGGCCGCGATATCTGGGAGAACGTGGTCTCCGCCTGTTTCCACTGCAACTCGCGCAAGGGAAACCGCACCCCGCAGCAAGCGCGCATGCCATTGCTCGCCATACCCTACCGGCCCAGTTGGATCGAACATCTGATCCTGTCCAACCGCAACATCCTGGCCGACCAGATGGCGTTCCTGAAAAGCCAGCTGCCCAGGAAACATGTCCGCTCGTTTGCCTGAGCACAACGTTTGACGCCTGCAAACGGTTCCGCAACACTGGCGGATTGAAAAAATGGATTCGATAATGGCCCTTACCCTTGGCCTGACCGGCATGGATCCGGCGACCGAAACTTCGTTAAAGGCCGCCTTCACAGATGCCAATGGGCGCTTGGGCTCCGCATGGCAATTGATGCCGGCCTCCAGCGCCGAGTACGTCGTCGTCGATATGGACAGCATGTACGGGCCAATGAGCTGGCTGCGCCTGCATGCATCGGGCAAGACCGTGATCGGACTGACGTCGGCACCTCGCACCCAGGCCGATCTGCTGCTGGCCCAGCCGTTTGATGCGGGCTCGCTGTTTTCCCTGCTCTCACAGATCGCGCCACAGCCGACCGCCGCTGCAGCCGTCGCACCTACAAGCACGACTACGGAAAAGTCGTCCGCGACAGATTTGTCACCGGCTGCACCGTCAGTAGACAAGACAGCCAAAACGCCATCGATTGACGAGGTACCTGCCGCCGGCCCATCGCCGATGGCGCCGGAGACGCTCGATCCCGTCGAGCCGCCCGGCCTGGCTGTGGCCGCCGATGTCGCACCGGCGATGCCCGACGACGAACCAAAGACCGAGCCGGACGCTCCGGCCGATTCGGAACCGTCTACATTGGCCGAGTGGCTTGCTTCCGGGCGTCTTGCCAGCCGGGTCAAATTCGAGCGTGGCGGTCTGGCGTTGCTGGTCGATACCGCCCGCAACCAATACTTTGGCCCCAGCAGCCTGAAGCCATTGGCCGCTCATGTAACCAGCCAGGCCGATGCCGACGATTTCGTCTCCGTCCCTGATTGGGACAGCGAGATCGCCAGGATTGGCGCAGCGCAGCCGTTGACCCGACTGGTCTGGTACGCAGGACTGCTGTCGAGCCAAGGTCGCCTGACGCCGGGATTCGACCCCAAAGCGCGTTATCAACTGTTGAAATGGCCGCAAACCGAGCGCGAATACCCCAAGCATTTCCGGATTGCGACCACCATGATGAAAGGCCCGACGACGTTGCCTGACATCGCCGAGGCAAGCGGGGTTTCTATCGCGGAGGTGACCGACTTCGTCAACGCCAGCCTTGCCACCGGTTTCGCCGATATCGAGCGCTTGCCCGAGCCGGCACCGGAGCCGCAAAAGTCCGGCGGCCTGTTCGGACGCCTGCGCGGACGCTGAGGGCGACTACCGCTGCCAGTCAGGTCCCTCCTTGCTCCGTTCCAACGCGAGCGGGACAATGGCGTACTACCGTCCGACTCCGTATTGATGATTGATTCGCAACGCTACCCGCGTCTGTCACGTATCCAGACCCCCGCCGACCTGCGCCAGTTCCCCGCCGAGGAACTGTCTGCCATCGCCGGAGAGCTGCGTGCGTACCTGATCGAACAGGTCGCTCAATCGGGCGGTCATTTCGGCGCGGGCCTGGGCGTGATCGAATTGACGGTCGCATTGCATTGGCTATACGACACGCCCACCGACCGCCTGGTCTGGGACGTTGGCCACCAGACCTACCCGCACAAGATCCTCACCGGTCGCCGCGACCAGATCCACACCGTCAAGCACAAGGACGGCGTGGCGCCGTTCCCCAAGCGCGACGAGTCCGAATACGACACGTTCGGCGTCGGCCACAGCTCGACCAGCATTTCCGCCGCAATCGGCATGGCAATCGCGTTGCAGCACGTCGGCGACGAGCGCAAGGTGGTTGCGGTGATCGGTGACGGCGCGATGACGGCCGGCATGGCATTCGAGGCGCTGACCCACGCCGGCGGCATGGGCAACGACCCCGGCGGCGTCGAGCCCAATGTGCTGGTGATCCTCAACGACAACCAGATGTCGATCTCCGAGAACGTCGGCGGCGTGACTCGGATGCTCGGACGCCTCACCGGCAGCCGCACCCTCAACGCCCTGCGCGAAGGCGGCAAGAAGCTGCTCGGCGACAAGAATCGGCCACCGGCGCGCTTCGTCCGCCGCTGGGAAGAACACTGGAAAGGCATGTTCGTGCCGTCCACGTTTTTCGAGGAAGTCGGCTTCCACTACACCGGCCCGATCGATGGCCACGACATGGAAGCACTGGTAGCCACGCTGAAAACCCTGCAAGGCATGAAGGGCCCGCAGCTGCTGCACATCATCACCACCAAGGGCAAGGGCTACGAGCCCGCCGAGGGCGACCAGATCGGCTATCACGCGGTCAGTCCATTTGATCCGGACCTGGGCATGGTCAGCAAGGCCGGCGCGAAGAAGCCGACCTATACCGACGTGTTTGGCGACTGGATCTGCGACATGGCCGCCGCCGACAAGGCATTGCTGGGCATCACGCCAGCGATGCGCGAAGGCTCTGGCCTGGTGCGCTTCAGCAAGCAATACCCGCAACGCTACTTCGATGTCGCCATCGCCGAGCAGCACGCGGTCACCCTGGCGGCCGGCATGGCCTGCGAAGGCGCCAAGCCGGTGGTTGCGATCTATTCGACGTTCCTCCAGCGCGGCTATGACCAATTGGTACACGATGTGGCGCTGCAGGAGCTGGACGTGCTGTTTGCGATTGATCGCGGCGGCGTGGTCGGCCCCGATGGCGCTACCCATGCGGGCAACCTGGATCTGAGCTACCTGCGCTGCGTGCCCAACATGGTGGTGATGGCGCCGGCGGACGAGAACGAGTGCCGGCAGATGCTTTCCACCGGCTTCCGCTTCAACGGCCCGGCGTCAGTGCGCTATCCGCGCGGCGTCGGCCCGGGCGTGGAGGTCCAGGCAGGCCTCGACACCCTGCCGATCGGCAAGGCGCAATTGCGCCGCAAGGGTTCCAGCATCGCACTACTGGCCTTCGGCGCACTGGTCCAGGTTGCCGAACAGGTGGGCAACGAATTGGGACTGAGCGTGGTCAACATGCGCTTCGTCAAACCATTGGATCGCCAATTGCTGCTGGAGCTGGCGAAGACCCACGAGGGCTTTGTCACCCTGGAAGACAACGTCATTGCCGGTGGTGCCGGTAGCGGCGTGGCCGAGCTGCTGGCGGCCGAACGCATCACCCTGCCGATCCTGCATCTGGGCTTGCCGGACGCTTTCCAGCACCACGCCAGCCGCGAGGAGTTGCTGAGCGAAGCCGGGCTGGATGCGGACGGCATCCGCGTGGCCGTACTGGCGCGCTGGCCGGCATTGGCTGTCACCTCGTCGGGCGGGGCGGCCAGGACCGCCTGACCAGCATCACCTGAAAAGCAAACGCCCGGCAATGCCGGGCGTCGCTGGAATCAAACGAATTGGTCGGGGCGGCCGGATTTGAACCGACGACCACTTGTCCCCCAGACAAGTGCGCTACCAGGCTGCGCTACGCCCCGAAATCTTGCGGTCCGCCGTGGGGCGGGCGGTGAGTATAGCCGATTACCGTGGAATCCGAACCACCAGCGTGGCTTATCGCCGCAGCAACTGCAGCACTTCTTCCAACTCCATCCGCACCTGGCGGACGATCTGCGAACTCAGCGCCGACTCGTCCTTGGCGTCGTCGCCCTCCAGCCGTAACCGCGCCCCGCCGATGGTGTAGCCCTGCTCGTACAACAAGCCACGGATCTGGCGAACCATCAGCACTTCATGGCGCTGGTAGTAACGACGGTTGCCGCGCCGCTTGACCGGCTTGAGCGACGGGAACTCGGTTTCCCAATATCGGAGAACATGGGGCTTCACGTCGCACAACTCGCTGACTTCACCGATGGTGAAGTAGCGTTTGGCCGGAATCGGTGGAAGCTCGCGGTTGCTGCCCGGATCAAGCACGTGCGGCTCCTGCGTACGACTCGACACGTTCCTTCAGCTTCTGGCCTGGCCGGAATGTGACCACGGTCCGGGCCGAGATCGGGATCTCCTCACCGGTCTTCGGGTTGCGCCCCGGCCGCTGGCTCTTGCGTCGCAAGTCGAAGTTGCCAAATCCCGACAACTTGACCTGCCGCCCGGACTGCAAGGCTTCGCGCAGGGAGTCGAAGAACGCATCGACGAACTCCTTGGCCTCGCGCTTGTTGAGACCGACCTCGTCAAACAGTCGTTCGGCCATTTCAGCCTTGGTCAACGCCATGATCCATTTCCTTCCGCTAGCCTGTCGCCGCACGATTGCCCTTCTGCACATCGCGGCCAAATGTTGCCGCGACCATCAACTGCGTAGCGTGGCGCCGTGTTCCGACTGCAACGCCGCAGTGACCGCGGTTACCACCGCATCCACGTCGGGCTCAGTCAGCGTGCGGGATTCTTCCTGCAAAATCAAGCCCATAGCGAGACTCTTGCACCCTGATTCAACACCCTTGCCCTGGTACTGATCAAACAACACCAGCTCACGCAGTACCCGGCCCGCAGCGCCACGAACGCTGGCGGAAACCATCGCCCAGGACACGGCATCGGGCACCACGAACGCCAGGTCACGGCGCACCGACGGGTACCTGGACAAGGCCGCTGAACGTGGCAGCGGGCGCGCGGTCAGCGGCGCCAGGTCGAGCTCGAACGCCACCACATCGCAATCGATTTCCATCGCCTGTTGCAGGCGCGGATGCAGCTGGCCGATCCACCCCAGTGCGATCGCGCTGCCTTTGTCGTCAACGCGAAAGACGTCAGCGCAGCGGCCCGGGTGCGCCCAGCCCGGCTGCGACGCCCGGTACTCCAAGCGGGCGCCCGACAAGGCGGCCAGACTCTCCAGGTCACCCTTCAAGTCGTGAAAGCCCACCTCGCGCTCGGCCACGGCCCATTGCTCGATGGAGACATTCCCGCAGGCCGCGCCCGCCACTCGCAGGTGCTGATGCGGCGCTTGCCCGTTGACCGCGGCGAATACGTTGCCGAGCTCGAACAGGCGCACACGGGATTGCTGGCGTGCGACATTCCGGCCCAGCGCGGCGACCAGTCCTGGCAGCAACGAGGTGCGCATCACCGCGAGCTCGGCGCTGAGCGGATTGGCCAGCGACACCGCGCCATCGCCCAAACCCCAGGACTGCAACAGCCCGGCGTCGACGAAGGCGTAGTTGATGGCCTCCAGGTAATCGCGCCCAACCAGTTGCCGACGGATGCTGCCCTCGTCCACCCTCGCCTCGCTGGGCGCTGCCAGCCGCGAGGCGCCGGACGGCAGGGTCGTGGGGATCGAGTCGTAGCCGTGGATCCGTGCCACTTCCTCGATCAGGTCTTCCTCGATCGCGATGTCAAACCGTCGACCCGGTGCGGTGACCTGCCAGCCCTCGTCGCTTACCTCGACGACCAGGCCCAACGCTTTCAGGATCTGCTCGACCTTGGCATCGGGCACGTCCAGCCCCAACACGCGGGCAAGCCGGGCGCGACGCAAACGGATCGGCCCTGGTTGCGGCAGGTGTTCCGGCAACGCTTCTTCCACCACCGGACCGGGCATGCCACCGGCAGCATCAAGGATCAACCGGGTTGCATATTCGATTGCCGCACGCGGCAGTTCCGGATCCACACCACGCTCGTAACGGTGCGCGGCGTCGGTGTGCAGGCCGAGTTTGCGACTGCGGCCGATGATCGCGCTGGGGGCGAAATGGGCGGACTCGAGGAATACGTTGCGGCTGGCGTCGGTGACCCGGCTGTCGAAACCGCCCATCACCCCGGCAAGGGCAACCGGCTTGTCGGCGTCGGTAATGGCCAGGAACTGCTCATCGAGCTGGACCGTCCTGCCATCCAGCAACTTCAAGCTTTCCCCGGTGCGCGCCCAGCGCACACCGATCGGCCCGGCCAGCAGGTCACGGTCGAAGGCATGCATTGGCTGGCCCAGCTCCAGCATCACGTACTGGGTCACGTCGACCAGCAACGATACCGGGCGCACGCCACTGCGGCGCAAGCGCTCGGCAATCCATAGCGGGGTCGGGACCGTGCCATCGATGCCTTCGATCACCCGGCCGCAGTAGCGTGGCGCAGCGGCGCCCGCACTGAGCTGGATAGCAAGCTTCGCCTCAGCGGTCGCGGGCACCGGCTCGATATCGAATGAGGCAACCTGCCCGTCCAGCGCCGCGGCAACGTCAAACGCGATCCCGCGCACACTGAAGCAATCCGCCCGGTTCGGGGTCAGCTTGATCTCGATACTGGCGTCGGGCAGGCCGAGCAACCCGGTCATCGGCAAGCCTGTCACGGCATCGGCCGGCAGTTCCAGCAGACCGGACGCATCGCCATCGGTACCCAGCTCCTTGGCCGAGCACAACATGCCAAACGACTCCACGCCACGCAGCTTGGCCGGCTCGATCTTCATCCCGCCCGGCAACACGGCACCTACCTTGGCCAGTGGCGCCTTGAGGCCCGCGCGCGCGTTGGGCGCGCCACAGACGATCTGCACGATCTCGCCATCGCCGACGTCGACCTGGCAGACCTGCAGGCGGTCCGCCTCCGGGTGCTTGTCGGCACTGACTATTTGCGCGACCACCACGCCATCGAGCGATTGCCCCAGCTCGGTGACCTCTTCGACCTCCAGGCCGATCGCGGTCAGGGTTGCGACCAGCTCATCGTGGCTGGCTTCGGTCGGTACGTGCTGGCGCAGCCAGTTTTCGGAGAATTTCATCGCTTTCCACTACGCGGGATGGTCACGCGAACTGCTTCAAGAAGCGCACGTCGTTGTCGAAGAAACTGCGCAGGTCGTCAACCCCGTATCGCAGCATGGCAAGACGCTCCACGCCCATCCCGAACGCGAATCCGGTGTACTTCTCCGGGTCGATACCGACATTGCGCAGCACGTTCGGGTGAACCATTCCGCAACCGAGCACTTCCAGCCAGCGGGTGCTGCCGTCGGGCTGCTGCCAGGCGATGTCGACCTCGGCGGACGGCTCGGTGAATGGAAAATAGCTGGGCCGGAAACGCATCTCGAAATCACGCTCGAAAAACGCACGCACGAACTCGGCCAAGGTGCCTTTGAGGTCGGCAAAACTGGCGGCCTCGTCGATCAACAGCCCTTCGACCTGATGGAACATCGGGGTATGGGTCTGGTCACTGTCGCTGCGGTAGACCTTGCCGGCGGCGATCATCCGCAACGGTGGCGTGCCGCCTTTGGCAAGCAGGTCCATCATGTAGCGCACCTGCACGCCCGAGGTATGGGTGCGCAGCAAGTGCCTGTTGCCGCCGGCCTCAGCGGCATCGTCCCCGGACATGTAAAAGGTGTCGTGCATGGCCCGCGCCGGATGGTGCGGCGGGAAGTTCAGGGCCTCGAAGTTATGCCAGTCGTCCTCGATCTCCGGACCGTCGGACAACTCGAAACCGAGGCGACCGAAGATGTCGGTCATGCGCTCCAGGGTGCGGCTGACCGGGTGCAGCCCACCGCAGGCGGCATCGATACCGGGCAGGGTAACGTCCAGTGTTTCCGCCACCAGGCGTGCATCCAGCACTGCGGCGGCCAGCGTCGCCTTGCGCGCCGCCAGCGCGGTGGACAGCACATCGCGCGCCTTGTTGATCTTCTCGCCGGCCGCCTTGCGCTGGTCGCCCGGCAGGTTGCCCAGTTGCTTGAGCTGGGCGGTGATGCTGCCGGACTTGCCGAGCAGGGCCACCCGCAATGCCTCGATCAGCTCGGGCGAATCGGCGGCGGCAATATCGGCCAGTGCCTGTTCGGTCAATTGTTCGATGCCGCTCATCTGCAATCCCCAGAACCAAACATGGGGAAGGACTTGCGCCCTTCCCCATGCGTGTATTGCGTTGTCGGCTCACTGCGTCGCGGGATCAACTCCCGCACGCGAGCGACGCGACACCTTACGCTGCGAGTGCGCCCTTGGCTTTCTCGGTCAGCGCGGCAAAACCTGCCGCGTCGTGCACGGCGATATCCGCCAGCACCTTGCGGTCAAGGGTAATGCCGGCCTTCAGCAGGCCATTCATGAAGCGGCTGTAGCTAATGCCATTGGCGCGGGATGCCGCGTTGATGCGGGCGATCCACAGCGAGCGGAAATTGCGCTTCTTCTGCTTGCGGCCGATGTAGGCGTACTGCAGGGCCTTCGTGACCGCCTGGTAGGCGACGCGATAGACCTTGCGGCGGGCGTGGTAGTAGCCCTTGGCCTGCTTCAGGATTTTCTTGTGACGCCTACGCGCCTGTACACCACGTTTGACTCGTGCCATTTCTCAGTCCTCCTCAGGCGTACGGCAGCATGCGGGCAATACGGCCGGCATCTTCGGCGCGAACGTGGTTCGCCTGCCTCAGGTTGCGCTTCCGCTTGGTCGTCTTTTTGGTGAGGATGTGGCTACGGTTGGCGTGGCCGCACTTGAACTTGCCGGAAGCGATCTTGCGAAAACGCTTGGCCGCTCCACGGTGAGTCTTCATCTTGGGCATTGCGAATGTCCTTTCGGGTTTCTGTAACTGACCTGGGCGGTGGCATGGCCACACTTTCCGTCCTGCCCGTGCCGGCTTGTAAGCCATTGATCCGCAAGCGAATCAACAACAGGTCCTGACAACAACTGCAAACAACACCGGTTCACCCGGCCGACCATTATGCCGGCTGGGTTTCATGGTTGCAATGCGTGATGCTACTTCTTCTTGGGCGCGATCATCATCACCATCTGCCGGCCTTCCAGGCGCGGACGCGATTCAACGACAACGTCGTCGCCAAGGTCCAGCTCGATCCGGCTCGCCATCTGGCGGCCCAGCTCCTGATGGCGCATTTCGCGGCCACGGAAGCGGATGTTGACCTTGATCTTGTCGCCCTCTTCCAGGAACCGGCGCATGTTGCGCAGCTTGATCTGGTAGTCGCCTTCATCGGTGACCGGGCGGAACTTGATTTCCTTGATCTCGACCTGTTTCTGCTTCTTCTTGGCGGCGTTGGCCTTCTTCTGAAGGTCGAAGATGAACTTGCCGAAATCCATGATGCGGCAGACCGGCGGATCGCCGTGAGGCTGGATCTCGACCAGGTCGAGGCCCTCTTCCTGCGCAAGCTCGAGCGCTTCGTCGCGCGAAAGCACGCCGACCATCTCGCCATCGCTGCCAATCACACGCACCTTGGGTACGCGGATCTCCTGATTCTTGCGGTTCCGCTTGTCGGGGGTACTGATGTTGCAATCTCCGGTATGGGTCGAGCCAGCCGCGCGTGCAGCTGCGCACGTGCGAATGGACCATTATGAACTACGTTGCCTTAGCGAATGTCTTCACTGCGTAAACGCTGGGCGAATTCGGCGACGGTCATCGACCCCAGATCCTCCCCCCCGCGTGCGCGCACCGCGACCTGGCCATTTTCCTTCTCGCGGTCACCGACCACCAGCAGGTATGGCACGCGCTGCAGCGTGTGCTCGCGGATCTTATAGCCGATCTTTTCGTTGCGCAAATCGCTGGCCACCCGGAACCCTTGATCCGCAAGGGCTTTGAGCGCTTCAGCGGCGTAATCGGCCTGGGCATCGGTGATGTTCATCACCATCGCCTGCACCGGCGCCAACCAGGCCGGGAAACGCCCCTCATGGTGCTCGATCAGGATGCCGATGAAGCGCTCCATCGACCCGACGATCGCGCGATGCAGCATGACCGGGTGGCGGCGCTGGCTGGCTTCGTCGATGTACTCGGCGCCCAGTCGGGCCGGCATCATGAAATCGACCTGCATGGTGCCCAGTTGCCAGGTTCGGCCGATCGCGTCGCGCAGGTGGTACTCGATCTTGGGGCCGTAGAAGGCACCCTCGCCGGGCAGCTCCTCCCACTCCACACCGGCCGCGCGCAGGGCCGAACGCAGGGCCTCCTCGGCCTTGTCCCAGGTCGCATCGTCACCCATCCGCGGCTCGGGACGCAGCGCCAACTTGACCTGCACGTCGCTGAAGCCGAAGTCCGCATAGACCGCCATCGCCTGGGCGTGGAAGGCGGTGACCTCGGACTCGATCTGTGCCTCGGTGCAGAACACGTGGCCGTCGTCCTGGGTGAAGCCACGCACGCGCAGGATCCCGTGCAGCGCGCCCGACGGCTCGTTGCGGTGGCAGGCGCCAAACTCGCCGTAGCGGATCGGCAGGTCACGATAACTGTGCAGGCCGTGATTGAACACCTGCACATGGCCGGGGCAATTCATCGGTTTCAGCGCGTAGGTCCGCTTCTCCGACTCGGTGAAGAACATGTTCTCCTGGTAGTTGTCCCAGTGGCCGGACTTCTTCCACAGCTCCACGTCCAGGATCTGCGGACAACGCACTTCGGCATAACCGCTTTGGCGATAGACGCCGCGCATGTACTGCTCCACCACCTGCCAGATCGACCAGCCCTTGGGGTGCCAGAAGACCAGGCCGGGCGCCTCTTCCTGCAGGTGGAACAGGTCCTGCTGTTTGGCGATCTTGCGGTGGTCGCGCTTCTCGGCCTCTTCCAACTGGTGCAGCCAGGCCTTCAGGTCCTTGTCGTTGAGCCAACTGGTCCCGTAGATGCGGCTGAGCATCTGGTTGTGGTGGTCGCCGCGCCAGTAGGCACCGGCGACCTTCATCAGCTTGAATGCGCGCAGCTTGTCGGTGCTGGGCACATGCGGGCCACGACACAGGTCGGTGAACTCGCCCTGGCTGTAGAGCGAGAGAGCCTCGTCAGCCGGGATCGACTCGATGATCTCGGCCTTGTAGTGCTCGCCGATGCCCTTGAAGAAGGCGACCGCCTCGTCGCGCGACTTGACGCTGCGACTGACCGGCTGCGCCTCCTTCACGATCTTGAGCATCTCCGCCTCGATCGCCGGCAGGTCCTCGGGGGTAAACGGGCGCTCATAGGCGAAGTCGTAATAGAAGCCGTTGTCGATCACCGGGCCGATGGTGACCTGCGCGCCCGGAAACAGGCGCTGCACGGCCTGGGCCAGCAGGTGGGCGGTGGAGTGACGCAGCACGTCCAACGCGTCGGGATGCTTGTCGGTGACGATCTCCAGCGACGCGTCGCGGTCGATCTGGAAGCTGGTGTCGACCAGTTGGCCGTCGACCTTGCCAGCCAACGCGGCCTTGGCCAGGCCGGGGCCAATGGAGGCGGCGACATCGGCGACGGAAACCGGATTGTCGAATTCACGGCGCGAGCCGTCAGGAAGCGTGACTGCAATCATGGGTATCTGTGGGGCTCTTGCAAGAAGGACGGCCGAAAAGCTCGGCGCAAATAAAAAAGACGCCCCGAAGGCGCCTGCGCGGTGCGGAAGCTTCGGGCGGAATCAACAATGTGCGCTGGTAGTGCTCATGTCACACGCTCGGCCGGCGCGTTGGCGCGGGCCACCTCGGAATGGGATCGACCGAATGCCGATCCATACCGCAATAGTTGGGGACAACCCCGCGCAAGTCAACGGCGGCGCCGGATTGGCATGTGACGGTCGGCATCCGCCGGCTGATGGGTACTGCATGACCCGGCATTCACGCGTGTGCGCGTACCACTACCCAAGCCGATCCGGAGCGACCCTACGAGGAGACGCGGTGAGACTGCAGCGCACCGTGCGAAATACCTCCGCCAGCCAAACCATCATTGCCATGTGCGTCGCAACCCTGGGATCAACCGGTTGCAGCGACGCTCATTCGACGTTGAATCCGGCAGGGATCGAAGCCGAAATGATCGCCAGGCTCTTCTGGATCATGGCGGTGGGTGCCGCAGTGGTCTGGGTCGCCGTGATCGGCATCGCGCTGTATGCCACCTTCCGGGGTCCACGGCCGCATGATCGACGCACGACGCGCTGGCTGATCCTCGTCGGTGGCGTGATCACACCGACCCTGGTGTTGGGCATGTTGCTGGTATATGGCCTGGTGTTGATGCCACAGCTGCGCGAGCCGATTGCGCACGACGGATTGCGGGTCGCCGTGTCCGGGGAGCAATGGTGGTGGCGGGTGCGCTATCTGCCTGCGGCGGGGGGCGAGGAGGAGCCAATCACCCTGGCCAACGAGATCAGGTTGCCGGTCGGCGAGCGGGTGGAGTTCACCTTGACCAGCCCGGACGTAATCCACTCGTTCTGGATTCCATCGTTGGCCGGCAAGGTCGACATGATCCCGGGGCGAACCAACACTTTATTGCTGGAGCCGACCAGGACCGGCGTGTTTCGTGGTGCCTGCGCGGAGTATTGCGGTACCTCGCATACGTTCATGCAGTTGCTGGTGGTGGTGATGGAGCGCGACGCGTTTGATGCCTGGCTCCAGCGGCAAGCGGCACCGGCATCGCCGCCGCAAACGGCATTGGCCCGGCAGGGTCGGCAAGCCTTCCTGGGCAATGGCTGCGGCGCCTGCCACGCCATCCGTGGAACCCCGGCGGATGGCGTGGTCGGCCCCGACCTCACCCACGTCGGCGGTCGCCTGAGCCTGGCAGCCGGCACCCTGTCCAATGACACCGACGCTTTTCGACGCTGGATCGGGACCACCCATGCGGTCAAGCCCGAAGCGCTGATGCCGGCGTTCGGCATGTTGCCGGACTCACAGCTCGATTCAATCGCGGTCTATCTGGATGGACTGCAATGAGCACCCAGGCCCAGCGGCTGGCAGCGGCCTGGAAGACACCCGTTGGCTGGCGCTACTGGTCGGCGGTGAACAACACCGACATCGGCCGCTGGTACACCGCCACCGCGGTTTTCTTCTTCCTGTTCGCCGGCGTCCTGGCGCTGTTGATGCGCGTCCAGCTGGCCGTGCCGGACAACGATTTCGTCAGCGCCACCACCTACAACCAGCTGTTTTCACTGCACGGCTCGGTGATGATGTTCCTGTTCGCGGTACCGATCTTCGAGGCGTTCTCGATTCTGATCATGCCGTCGATGCTCGGCGCGCGCGAGTTGCCGTTTCCACGTCTGTCGGCGTACGGGTTCTGGTGCTTCCTGATCGGCGGCGTGTTCGTCTGCGGCTCGATCTTCTTCGACGCCGCGCCGCAGGGTGGCTGGTTCATGTATCCGCCGCTGACCACCCAGTACCAGGACGGGCTCGGCGCCGACATCTGGCTGCTCGGGTTGAGCTTCATCGAGATCGCATCCATCGCCGCCGCGGTCGAGCTGATCGTCGGCGTGCTCAAGACCCGGCCGCCGGGCATGCGGATCAACCTGATGCCCTTGTATGCCTGGTACATCCTGGTGGTCGGGGCGATGATCCTGTTCGCGTTCCCGCCGCTGATCGCCGGCGATTTGATGTTCGAGTTGCAGCGGATGGCCGACTGGCCGTTCTTCGACCCGGCGCGCGGCGGCGATCCGCTGTTGTGGCAGCACCTATTCTGGATCTTCGGCCACCCGGAGGTCTACATCATCTTCCTGCCGGCGATCGCGCTGGTGGCGATGATCGTGCCGACGTTCGCGCGGCATCCGGTGGTCGGCTACAGCTGGATCGTGCTGGCCGCGGTCGGGACGGGCTTCCTGAGCTTCGGGCTGTGGGTGCACCATATGTTCACCACCGGGCTGCCGAATATTTCGCTGGCGTTTTTTTCCGCCGCATCCCAGGCCGTCGCGCTACCGACCGGCATCCAGATCTTCGCGCTGCTGGCGACGGTACTGGCCGGCCGGCTGGTGCGGTCGGTGCCGATGCTGTTCGTGCTCGGCGCGATCACCATCTTCGTGCTGGGCGGTTTGACCGGGGTCATGATCGCGTTGGCACCGTTCAATTTCCAGGCCCACGACACCTATTTCATCGTCGCCCACCTGCATTACGTGCTGATCGGCGGCATGGTATTCCCGGTCGTCGCAGGTACCTATTACTTCTATCCATTGATTGTCGGCAAGCAACTGTCGGAGCGGCTCGGGCGCTTCGTGTTCTGGTTGATGTTCGTGGGCTTCAACGTGGCGTTCCTGCCAATGCATGTCGCTGGGCTGGCCGGCATGCCGCGCCGGATCTTTACCTATCGTGGCGGGCAAGGCTTCGACTTGCTCAACCTGGTGTCGACGCTCGGTGCGTTCGTGCTGGCTGCCGGGTTCGCACTACTGCTGTTCGACGCGTTGTGGACGGCCTTCAAACGCGATCATTCCGCGCGCGATCCCTGGCGCGCCGGCACCCTGGAGTGGTTGGGCGAGATGCCCTCCAAACCATGGGGCGTGCGTTCGATCCCGATCATCAACACCCGCTATCCGCTGTGGGACCAGCCCGGCCTGATGCGCGAGGTCGACGCCGGCCATTTCTACCTGGCCGATGCGCCCGAGGGCAAGCGCGAGACCCTGGTCACCTCGACGATCGACGCCGTTCCCGAGCAGTGCCTGCGGGTGCCGGGAGCGACCTTCGTGACGCTGTGGGCGGCGCTGTTTACTGGCGGCACGTTCATCTTCCCGGTGTTCGGCTGGTATGTCGCCGCGGGGATAAGCGCGGCGTTCGCGCTGGTGGCCATCCTGACCTGGCTGTGGACCGGTACCGCGTTGATTCCAGAAAAGCCGGCCAAGGAGGTCGGCCTCGGCTTGAGCCTGCCGTTGTACGCCTCCGGCCAGGCCTCGGTGGGCTGGTGGGCGATGTTCATCACCATGATCGGCGACATGACTGCCTTCGCCAGCCTGGTATTTGGCTATTACTTCTTCTGGACCGTCCACGACGACTTTCCGGCCGACCCAGCCGCCGGCCCCGGCATGCTGTGGCCGTCGATCGCGTTGGGCCTGGTCCTCCTCGCCTGGGCGGGCACGATGCTCGCTCGCGGCTTGAATCGGCGCGATCGGCGGGTCGGTTTCTACCTGGCAACCGGCGCGGCAGCGACGCTGGCACTCGCGGGGGCCGCGGCACTGTTCGCCGGGCCGTGGTTGAGCGGGATGGATCCAACCCGGCATGCGTACCCGGCCACGGTGTGGTTGCTGGTGGGCTGGACCGCGGCCCACATCGCCATCGGGATGATCATGCAGCTGTACTGCATTGCCCGCCGCGCGGCTGGGCGCATGACCGCCGAACACGACATCGATATCTGCAATGTCGCGTTGTACTGGCATTTCGTCGCGATCACCGTGCTGGTGACGGTCGCGACGATCGCCGGTTTCCCGCTGCTGACATGAGGCCGCGACGATGACCGAACGCAAACAGCCCGATGCAGCCACGCCCGGCCCGGCCTCCGACGACGCGGCGTTGCCGGAAAGTCGCGCCAGCCTGTGGCTGCTGACCGCCGGGCCGGCGGCCTGGGCGACGCATTTCCTGTTGTCGTATGTCACCGCGGCGGTCTGGTGCGCCAAGGCGGCGGATGTAGCGGCGCCCCTGGGTGCCGCGCGGGTCGCGCTGGCGGCATACACGGTAGTGGCATTGGTCGTGATCGCGGGGTTCGGCTGGCGCAGCTGGCGCCAGCACCAGTGGGGCGAGGCGGAGCTGCCGCACGACGCCGCCAGTAGCGGTGACCGCCATCGCTTCCTCGGTTTCACCACGTTGCTGCTGTGCGGGCTGAGCTTCGTCGCGGTGGCCTACATGGCGATCGCGATGAGCGTGATCGGGACGTGTCGCTGATGCGCGCCGTGCAACCCAAGGGAACCCCCTTCCAAGGCTGGCTGTTTGCGTGCGGACTGGTGGTGCTGGGCGCGACCTGGATTGGACCCCTACCGGAGTTGTCGCGGCATTCGTTTGCTGCGCACATGACGATGCACATGTCGGTAGTCGCGGTTGCCGCACCATTGCTCGCGTCGGGTCTGGCCGGGGGGCGCCTGGATCCGGTGCGGCGGTTGCCGTCGAAAGTGCCAACGACCATGGGGCTGTCATGGCTGGCCGCCGTGCTGTCGCCGGTGGTCGCATCGGCCATCGAGTTCATCGTGGTGTGGGGTTGGCACGCTCCAGCGCTGCACCATGCCGCGCGCCACTCCACGGCGTTGCTGGCGGTCGAGCAAGGCAGCTTCCTTGTCGTCGGCCTGCTGGTGTGGCTGGCCGCGTTCGGCGGTCGCCCCGACCAGCGCCGCCAACGAGCCGCGGCCGGGATCGGCGGGCTGCTGATGACCTCGATGCACATGACCCTGCTCGGAGTGTTGCTGGCACTGGCGGCGCGTGCGTTGTATCCACATGGTGCCGAGGTCGCGTTCGGCCTGACCGCACTTCAGGACCAGCACCTGGGCGGGGTATTGATGCTGCTGTTCGGCGGCGTGGCATACATGGCCGGCGCGCTGGTGTTGTTGCTCGGACTGCTGCGCGACCGGCAGGAGGCGGTGCTCGATGGCTAACCGGCGGCGCGAGATGTTGGGCCAATGGTGGGCGCCGTGGCGATGGCCGCGCCGGGCTTGGCAATGCCTGGCCGCGGGCTCCTGGAAACTCGCACTATGCCGAGTGCTGGCCGTGGTAGCGGCAATCGGCCTGGGTGGGCTGCTGTTCGTAACCGCCGGGCTGATGCCGATCGCCGCCAGCGCCGGACACTGGCCGATCACCCGCGTGTTCCTGCAGTTCACCATGAGGCGCTCGGTCGCCACCCATACCATTGGCATTGCGATGCCAGCGCTGGACGATCCGGCGATGGTGCTGAAAGGTGCCGGCCACTACGCCAGCGGATGCCTGCCCTGCCATGGCGCGCCGGGACAGCCACGGGCGCTGATCGTCAAGCAGATGGTGCCGGAGCCGCCGTATCTGCCACCGGTGGTTGCCGAGCTCGCGCCTGACGAGTTGTTCTGGATAGTCAAGCACGGCATCAAGTACACCGCGATGCCTGCGTGGGTGGCCCAGCAGCGCGACGACGAGGTCTGGGCGATGGTCGCTTTCCTGCAACGCTTGCCGGCGCTCAGCGCCGCACAGTTTCGGCAACTGGCCGATGGCGAGCAGGCCGCCGGGCTTGCCGGTAGCCGCGCGGGCTCGCGCCTGACGACATTGCTTGCCCCGCCGTCACCGGCCCTGGCCAATTGCGCGCGCTGCCATGGCCTGGATGGCATGGGTCGCGGCAACGGCGCGTTCCCACGGCTGGCCGGGCAGAGCGAGACTTACCTGCTGTCCAGCCTGCACGCGTATGCGCGCGGCGAGCGCCACAGTGGAGTGATGCAGCCGGTTGCTGCCGGGCTGGGCGCGCGCGAAATGCAGACGCTGGCCAGGTACTACGCCACGCTTGGCAGCGCGGACACCACGGCGCCGGCCGATCACGGCCAGGATGTTGCCGCCATCGCCCGTGGCGCCAGGTTGGCCCGGGAGGGTGTCGCCGCACGCCGAATTCCGGCGTGTGTCGCTTGCCACGGCCCTGACCCCACTCCACGCAACCCGATGTACCCGCAACTGGCCGGCCAGTACGCCGACTATCTGGAGCTGCAACTGACCCTGTTCAAGGATGGCGATCGCGGCGGCACCGACTACGCACCGATCATGGATATGGTGGCTGACGCCCTGGACGAAGGCGATATCCGTGACTTGGCGCTCTACTACTCGTCTCTGCCAGCCCGTCCGGCGGGCATAAAAAACGGCCAGAGCCTGAGGCGCTGACCGTTCTTAAACCACTAATGTGGTGGGCGGTGAGGGTTTCGAACCCCCGACCCCTACCATGTCAAGGTAATGCTCTACCACTGAGCTAACCGCCCGTTCGCCAACTTGCGTGAAGTCAGCGAGAGGGCGCGCAGTTTATCCCGCCGCGGAGGCAACGGCAATAGGGTCTGAGGATCTCACGCCCCAAACCCTTGCTCCTTCAGCAGCCGCAGCCGATCACGCACTATCCCGGCCTGCTCGAACTCCAGGTCGCGGGCGTGCTGGTACATCTGTTGCTCCAGCTTCTTGATGCTTGCCGCCAACTGGCCGGGGCTGAGCGCCGCATATTCCGCCATCTCCTCGGCCACCTGGCGCGCCTTGTTGCGGCCCTTGAGCGCGTCCGGATCCACCCGGGCTCCTTCCATGATGTCCATCACCGCCCGGTTGATCGAGGTCGGGGTGATCCCGTGCTCGGTGTTGTACTCGACCTGCTTGGCCCGGCGGCGGTCGGTCTCATCGATTGCCTTCTGCATCGATTTGGTCATCTTGTCCGCGTACAGGATCGCCTTGCCGCGGACGTTGCGGGCGGCGCGGCCGATGGTCTGGATCAATGAGCCGGCCGAGCGCAGGAAGCCCTCCTTGTCCGCATCCAGGATCGCCACCAGCGACACCTCCGGCATGTCCAGGCCCTCGCGCAGCAGGTTGATGCCGACCAGCACGTCGAACTTGCCCAGCCGCAGATCACGGATGATCTCCACCCGCTCCACCGTATCGATGTCCGAGTGCAGGTAGCGCACCCGCACGCCGTGCTCGGCGAGGTACTCGGTGAGGTTCTCGGACATCCGTTTGGTCAGGGTGGTGATCAGCACCCGGTCGCCCATCGCGACGCGCTTGGTGATCTCGCCCATGACGTCGTCGACCTGGGTCGCGACCGGACGGATCTCGACCTGTGGGTCGATCAACCCGGTCGGTCGCACGACCAACTCAACCACCTGCCCTTCCGATTTCTGCAGCTCGTAATCACGTGGGGTCGCGGAGACGAAGATCGACCGCGGCGAGCGCCCTTCCCACTCCTCGAACTTCAGCGGCCGGTTGTCCAACGCCGACGGCAGCCGGAACCCGAACTCGACCAGCGTCTCCTTGCGCGAGCGGTCGCCCTTGTACATCGCGCCGATCTGCGGGACGGTCACGTGCGACTCGTCCAGCACCAGCAGCGCATCCGGCGGCAGGTAGTCGAACAGGCACGGTGGCGGCTCGCCGGGCATGTGGCCGGTCAGGTGGCGGGAGTAGTTCTCCACGCCGTTGCAGAAACCGACCTCGGCCAGCATCTCCAGATCGAACTGGGTGCGCTGTGCGAGCCGCTGCGCCTCGACCAGCTTGTTCTGCGCATACAGGTGCTCCAGCCGGACCTTCAGCTCCTCCTTGATCGCCTTGACCGCGTCCAGCACGCTGCGGCGCGTGGTCACGTAGTGCGACTTCGGGTAGATCGTGTAGCGCGGCAACTTGCGCAGGGTCTCGCCGGTCAGCGGGTCGAACGCGGTGACCGCCTCGATCTCGCCATCGAACAGCTCGATCCGCACCGCCTCCATTTCCGACTCCGCCGGGTGCACGTCGATCACCTCGCCGCGCACCCGGTAGGTGCCGCGCCGCAGCTCGGTGTCGTTGCGCACGTACTGCATTTCGGTCAGGCGGCGGATCAGCTCGCGCTGATCGATGCGCTCGCCCCGCACCATGTGCAGCACCATCCGGAAATATTCGTTCGGGTCGCCCAGCCCGTAGATCGCCGACACCGTGCACACGATGATCGCGTCGCGCCGCTCCAGCAGCGCCTTGGTCGCCGACAGCCGCATCTGCTCGATGTGCTCGTTCACCGAGCTGTCCTTCTCGATGAAGGTGTCCGACGACGCCACATAGGCCTCGGGCTGGTAGTAGTCGTAGTAGCTGACGAAGTACTCGACCGCGTTGTTGGGGAAGAACGACTTGAACTCCCCGTACAACTGCGCCGCCAGCGTCTTGTTGGGCGCCATCACCAGGGTCGGTCTCTGCACCTGCTGGATCACGTTGGCGATGGTGTAGGTCTTGCCCGAGCCGGTCACGCCCAGCAACGTCTGGTGTGCCAGGCCGGCCTCGAAGCCCTCGACCAGCTTCGTGATCGCCTGCGGCTGGTCGCCCGCCGGGGAGTACGGCGAGACCAGCTCGAAGGTGCCTTCGCGCTGGCGCGAACCCGGGAACCGGTCGCCGGGCCGCGGCGCTTTCCGGCCGGATTGCGTCGCAGGTGTCGCCATGTGGGTTTCGTCGTTCATCGTGTCGAAGCGTCTAGCCGCCAAACCCCCAGTGTAGGACTCCACCTTGATGGGGGCAGGTGCGGCACTTCCCTACCCCGGCGCGGGCAGGTGGCCGATAACCGTTCAGTCCGGCGCGCGCGACCCTGCAGCTTGTCCGAATGGAGTCGGCCGATGAAGTCCATGGCGAAGGGATTCACACTGATTGAGTTGATGGTGACGCTGGCGGTACTGGTGGTCACCCTGACCTTGGGGGTACCCACGTTTGCCGGCTTGCAACAGCGGGCGCGCACCGCCAGCGCCTTTCACCTGTTGACCACCTCGCTGGCCACCGCGCGATTGAGCGCCGTCAAGCATGGCCAGGCGGTCAGCATCTGCCCCAGCAGCGATGGCCAAACCTGTCGGGACGACGTGGTGTGGGATGACGGCTGGATCCTTTTCGCAGATCCGGGACATGGCGACCAGCCGGCATCGGTGGGGGCTGTGCTTAAGCGGATCGACGGGATTGGCAACGGCCTAGCCTTGCGGAGCACCCAGGGACGGACCCAGGTGCGCTTCACGCCAAGCGGCTGGGCTTACGGCAGCAACATCAGTATCCGGCTATGCGGTGAAAAGAACGCCCTGCTGCTTGGCAAGGTGGTGGTCAACAATGCCGGGAGGCCTCGGAGCGAGCGCTACGACGAGGCACCGGCATGCCCATACATGCCCTGATCGTCGCGGAAAGCTTGACCCCCATGCTGCAACGCTTACAATGCCCATCCCCGCCCGAATAGCTCAGCTGGTTAGAGCACTTGACTGTTAATCAGGGGGTCGCTGGTTCGAGTCCAGCTTCGGGCGCCAGACATCTTGAGGGCCGCGAGCAATCGCGGCCCTTTTTGTTTGGCCAGAATTAGGGGAGGCTGACGGCTTGGCAACGCCACCAGTTACGCACCTGACTCATAAACAGATCATCGGATGCTCTCCCGACCCGTTTATGGATCGTTCTGGTGCCCAAGCCGGCGCCCCTGCAACTGGTGCGGCGCACGGAGCTGTTCCGCCGCTGGCAGTCCGCCGCGCTGCACTCCCCCGGAAATGCGCATGTGCTTCCTGAATCCTGGCGCAGGCCAGACTCAATTGCACAAGGCGGTCTCGCGCCACCGACCATGTCTGGGATTGTTCGCCGCCGCCGATGCGCTCGGCGTGGGCCATGTCTCCGGCGTCCCGCCCTATATCTATGCCCGCAAGCTGCCGCGCTCGGAACAGGATCTCTGGCGGGAACTCGCATCCGCCCGGCCCGGCGAGCCCTCCGCCCTCATCAAGGCCTTTTTTATTGAAGCCTGATGACCGCTACCAGCACGCGCTGGCTGGCGTCGCCGTGTTGCTGACCATCTTCCTGCCTGTCTGATCAATCGACAACGTAGCGCATTTGGCGTCCTTCGTGGCCTGAGCCCCTTTCGGTTCCGCCTCGATTCTGTAGCTCGTTGCAGTAACAGGCACAGTAGTGGAGAGCCGAACCGTGTAGTGATCAGCAATGTCGTTCGCGCATTGCCCGACCGGCAAAGACACGTCGCTTCCCGCCGTGTCTTTGGCATAACTGAGATTGGTCGTATAGAACCGCTCCATGAATTGCGCCGCTTCCAGTGAGCATGCTGCCGCCGCAGCTCGTCGCGTCTTTATGACGTAATTTTGGTAACTCGGGTACGCGATCGCGGTGAGAATGGCGATAACCGCCACCACAATCATCAACTCGATCAATGTGAAGCCGCGCTGCTTCCGATATGTGGAAGCCAAGGTCTCACGGTCCCGACTGTCAAATTCATTTTTCGTCATCACTTTCAACCCCCAATCAGCTCGCGCCAGGAAATGCGGCCGGACGTTGCCGGGTTGTTGATGGCCTTGCATTCCGTGGTGCCGCTCGAACCATTCACACACACGACCTTGTCCATCATGGTCGGATTGGTTGGCACGCCAACCCCGGTATCCACCGAGCCGACCGGACGCTGCTCCGGGTCGTCGTCGCCACCGCCGCCACCAATGTCGTCTGCACCGGTATGAGCGCCGTCACCATCCAGGTCGAAGAAATACGCTGGAACACTGGCACCGGTAAAGGCGTTGATCGCATTCAGGAATCCGCGGCCGCCCGGCAGGCAGGGATCGCTGCTGGGGAGGATGCTCGAAAACACGAACACACCGTTGATCACCTGTGCATCACCTACGACGCGCTCGCCTTCAGCAGTTCCGGGTATCGGCGGTGTCAACAGGTCCAGCACCCAGCCCTGCTTGCCATCGTCGAGTGCGCTGGCCAATTCGAAGCCACGGATGGCCTGACTATCCGTCTGCGAGATACCCGCCAGCTCGATGTGGCGGACCTGCAGACCGTCGGCATCACCGTCGATGTCCGCACGCGTTCCCAGCGGCCCGGCATTCGGAACCCGGATGCCATAGATGCTGTTGACCGCCAGGTTCGCGGTGCCGTCGGCGTTCCACAGATCGTCGTTGTTGTAGAGACGGCCCGTACCAAACACGATCCACGCCGTGTAGGTGGTCGGGTCGGACGTCACCGAGACCGCGCCGGTGATGGCTTGCCGGTTGCCGGCGCTGTCGGTGGCGACAAACATCGGCGCGGGGTCTCCGCTCTCGCTGAAAGACACGTCCCAGTCGCTCGCCGTACCGGACGACAGATCAAACTGCCAGACATTGCCCTTCAGGTCGCCGGCGTAGACGATGTCCACGGTGCCGTTGCCATCGGAATCCCAGCCTGTCGGCGCCGACAGCGCGTTGTCACCGCCCACGCCGGTATCGATCTTCGCCAGTTCGACGCCGGTCACAAGGTCGACTACGTAGAGCACGGCATGGCCGTTGGTGCTGTTCACCCCGTTGCCGAAGATCACAGCCGGCCGCCCGTTGTTGACGTTGGCGACAAATATGCGAGACAGCACGTGTCCCATGTCCGGGTCGGCATCTCCCTGAGTGGAGTTGTCCCACTTGACGTCGGTGCTGGAAAAGCTGCTCGGGTCGGTCACGTCCAGTGCGTACAGGCCCTTGCCCCCGCGACCCAATGCGCCCACCAGGATATTGCGTCCACTGGCCATCGCGCGTGGCGCCACCGTCACCGGACCGTCCACGAAATAGGCATGGGGATAACTGGTGCTGCTGTAGCTGACAAGATTCTCCCAGTCGGTTCCCGCCGGGATATACCCGAACAGTTCCTCGCCCGTGTCGGCGTCGAAAGCGTGCAACATGCCGTCGTTCGCGCCCACGAACACGGAGTTGGTACCGCCGGTAACTTCGTTTTGCAGGTAGAAGGGCGAGGAATGGATGATGTCGCCCAGCGGCGCGTGATTACCCGAGCGCCTGCGATTCCGAAACGGCCCCTGGTTGGTGAGTTCAAATTCTTTGCTGCCGCGAATATATTCCACCCGCGCCGCCGCCAATGCTGCTGCGTCAGCGAAATTGTCGCCATCGTCCGTGCCGACGCTGACCAGGGGCGTCCTCAGTTGCGCCCTCAGTGTTGTAGAGAGCACCGAGTATTTGAACTCCTTCGCGGTGCCGTCGTAAACAAAAATGTCGCGACTGGTGACGGTTGTCGGCATCTTCTCAGACGCCGCCCAGATGGGCGGCTCGTTGACCGCAGACATGTTCTCGACCTTGAGCGCCTTCAGCTCACCCGACCACGCGCCACCAACATAGCTGCCGGCGTAAAGACGGGTGTTCAGGCTCAGCGAAGTGCTGTTGGCCGAGACGTTGGATGCCGAGCCGACGCGGTCGCTGATGGAACCCAGCGCATCAGTGAGCGCCTGGGCAAACGCCTCCGCGCTGGTAGCGGCAACAAATTCACCACGGCCATTCACTGCGGCATGCAGCAGGTCGTCGATGCGCTCAGCGTTTTCCGTATCGGTCGGATCCGGCCAGTCGCTCTGCGCGGCACCATTGATGGTGACACCACCGTTGGCGATGACCTCAGCGACCGAGGTCTGGTCGACGGTTCCACTCAAACCAATGGAGATGCCGAAGGTCACCATGTGCTGCCAGAACGCCGGGTTCGCCGCGGAGACGGGCACGATGTTGTCCATGTCCGTACGCAGGTCGTTCATCCAGTAGTACGCCGCAATGTCAGCCAATGTTATCGAGGCGTCGCCTAGGTACGGTTTCTTGGCCTCGTACTGGCCCGACTTGGATGGAATATCGTCATTCGGATCGGGGTCCGGGGCGGTGTGCAAAGGGCCATCGCTGTTGTCCGCATTGCCGATACCGGTGGGAGTGGAATCTTTTTCGTTCCAGTAGCCGTCTGTTGTCAGGATGGAGAAGTTCTGGCGGCATTCGAATTGTTTGTTATCGGGGGAGCTCAGGTTGCCGCCATAGGGACCGGTGTCAGTTGCGTCCTTGAAATACTTGCCGGCACGATCCAGCGCCGGCAACAAAGGCGTGTTGCCCGATCCTTTTGCGGAGAGCAGTGCCGAAAACCATGTGCTGCGGTTCTTAGTGGTGGCGGTATCGCGAAACAGGCCATTGTCGGTGCCCACCGGGATGGGGAGCTGAGTGTTTCCTGCTTTAGCGCCATTCCAGATCGTGGCAAAACCGACGCGGAAATCGTCGCCCTCAACGCCCGCGAACGCTTGGGACGCACCGGCCTTGGCCACCTTCATGCGGGTGCGGCCGTAGGAATACCAGTTCGCAAAGTTCTGCCACTCCTGGGCGATGCCACGACCCCACGGGAATGTGCCGATGACGTCGCAATCATCCCAGTCATTTCCGTCCCACTCGCAGGACTTCGCAGCGGTTCCGCCAGAATGGAGGACGTACTTGGTGTAGCTGTAATAGGAGACGAGATTAGTCGCATCGGTCTCCAACACATAGAAGGTCTGCTCAGAGTCAGTGAGATCGGCGTCGGTGGTCAGGTCACGACCCAGGTTGAGATTATTTGAAGATGCGGCCTCTAATAGGCTTGGATGGGTGTAAACGTCCGTGGGGGGTGTGTCTGGGTAGCGGCTGCCGTCAGCCTTGGTCCAGCCTTGGTAAACTTGGGCTGGATTGTAATAAATGGTGTTGTTGGTCGACGAGCGATGTTTCGGGCTGTTGTCCAGACTGTTCGTGTGGAACGGCATGGATCGATACTCCATCGACCCCGAATCATCCAGGATGAACAAGATGTTCGGCGGCACACCGTTACCCGACATCGGCGGAGCGGTCGGAATCTCGATGGCGGCTTGGACCGGCAACGCCAGCAGGGTTACCAGGAATGTCGCCAGCGCGCTAGACGCCCAACGCCGGGTGGGGGGGGTGAAGGTTTTCATCGCGACCTCCGGTTACGAACCGGCAAAGTTGGATTGGAGAACGACCTTGGCGCGGTCGTCTTGCTGACTGCGTGCGCTGATCCGGTAGCGGGGACGCATGCAGGTGGGCTCACGCGGAACCTGTCGGTCGCACAGCGCCCAGCTCGGCGCTTCACCCATGTATTCGACGAAATACTCAGGCGTCCCGCCCAGGTCGCTGACCTTGGTGCCGTCGATCCAGCCTGCGAAGGCGAGGCGGTCGACACGCTCCACATAGGCGCCGTTGGTCAGGTCGTTCTCCGGATCGGGGGTCGAGCACAGTCCGGCCCCGTTGCAGGTGTTGGCAGCCGTCGGGACAGTGGCGCGGATGCCCGGCTTGAGCAAGTCGGCCTCGGCCTGGCGCAGCGCCGCTTCGGCGGCCTGGAACGCCAGGCTGCGGTCGTACATGTTGGCGCTCATGCGCTCTTCCAGGATCGTGCCGCGCAAGCTGGCCAGACCCAGCAGCGTCATCATCAACAGCAGGATCAGGACGACGATCAGTGCGGCGCCACGCTGGTGCGAGATCGCCGGAGGGGCCTTGATGCTCATGAGATTCGATTCCGCAAGGTGACCACGTGCTGGATCTTCCGCTCCAGTGCCTGATTGCCTGTTCCGACGTTGTTGTTGCTGAGCAGCGTGAGGGTGATGCGTACGGCCACCACGTCCTCCCATTTGACACCCACTGCAGGTGCATCGACGTAGCTGACGGCGTCGCGTGTCAAGTACTCGACCTGCATGTCCTGGATGCCTTCGGCCACTTCTTCCTTCGGCTGCTCGGCACCCGTCCGCATCGATATTCGATACAGCGAGCGGCTACCCCGGCCGTTTTCGGCAATGAACCAGCGCGAGGCCTTGAACTCGACGATCTTGGAATTCTTGTCGTAGATCTTCGGCGAGCCGTTAGCGGTGCAGGTGACCGGCAAACCAAGCCCCTTGGTGCAGTTTCCGGGCGCGACGGAGCCACCAGCGTTGTGGACGACCGTCACATTGGAGAGGTTGACGTTGGTGGCCTGGAAAATTGAGGCTTGGCTGTAGTCGCAGACCATGAGGATGTCGCCGACCTCGAAGCCATGGTCATTGGTGTTGACCTTGAAGTTGGCGGACGTGGTCGATGGGGTCTCAGTGATCGTGACGCCGTTGGAGGCGGCCGACATCAGATCGATGGCGTCGGTTGTGCCCACCGAGTCGACGTACGAGCCATTGTCATGGCCAAAGACGCCGTTAGCCCACGTGCTCCACCATACGTCGTCGGAGTTCTCCAGGATGTTGGCGACCGGCAGGTTGCGCGCGCATGGGTTGCCGCCGGCTTCGCGAACCTCACGTGCCATCAGCTCAAAGCCCACACGTGCGTTCTCCTGCACGCGCGCCAACGCCTCCGTCGTACGGTAGGTCCGCTGATTCGACAAAAACACGCCGATGGCGCTGCCGACCACCATCAGCCCGATCAGCATGGAGATCATCAGTTCGATCAGGCTCAGGCCGCGCATCAAGCGCGGGCGAGCAGCGATGCGCCTTGTGGGTTTCATATCACGCTCTCCGTCACGACCTCATGCTCCGCCTCTCCCTCGTTACCCCGGCTGTCGTTCCAGCGGACGGTCACGACGCAGTGCTGGGAATCGTTCACCGGATTGCATGCAACCTGTCCGCAGGCACTTTGTCCGAGGCTAGCGTCCAGCGCGGTCACCCAGTCGTGCAGGTCATTCGAGGCAAGCGTGCCCCCCGCCGCAGGAGCGTCACAGGTCATCGCCTGATCGTAGGCACCGACACCCACGGCTTCGAGGTTGGCACGCATGGCGTCCAGGATCGCGTAGCTGAAAATCACCGCCTGGCTTCGCTCCAGCGAACTCTGGCTGTTGCGCAGCGCGGTAGCCTGTAGTGCAGCGATGCCGAGCATACCGATCGCCATGATCAGCACGGCGATCAGCACCTCTATCAAGCCAACGCCGACCATGCGCGATTTTGAACGGTAGTTAGGTTTGCGGGACATGTGCGTCATCCACGGTTATGCGATTAAGTCAGCAGGCGCCGCCGCCGTCACTCGAGTCGGTCGAGACCCGGCTGCCGGAAGCGATATTGACCCGGCGGATGTTCTCCGCGGGCCGGGTGGTGGGAATACAGAACTGATACGAGGTATTCGCCAGCACGTCACTGGCCCCTTCGCGTCCGAACCCGTCAGGACGAAAGACAAAAGCGTCGCCAGCGGTGAGCTGCACTGCCGGGTTAACAGTAGCTTCGCGAACGATCGTTTCGCCCGCATCGAAAGCCTCGTTGCTATCAGCATCGAGGTAGGCGACCAGCGAGCCGGCACCGTTACAGCCGCCGCAGACACCAACGGTGGTATTGAGTCGGACCGCCTCCATCCGGGCAATCTGGATCACCGCCACCATCTCGTTGGCCGAACTGGTCAGGCGATTGCTATTGATAAGCGAGGTGAAACTCGGGGTCGCAATGGCCATCAAGATCGCGGCCACGGCGATGGTGACCATCAACTCCACCAAGGTGAAGCCGAGCGCCCTGGACGCCATCGGCAAGTGCTTGATTGGTGACGCAGGACTGCGTGCCGGTTGCATCATCCCCTCCCCGGGATAGCTCAATGCCCTACCCTAGTTGGGGCCTTCAGCCACTACCAGCGACAGCCGATGGACGGCCGCTGGCCACGAATGAACGGCAGGCAACGTCGTGATACCGGGCAATTGCGGGCATGATGCGACGCTCTGACCGCTTTTTTGCCGAGCCATGCACCAGCCCTACGACGCTCCACGCCCATTGGATTCCCTCTGGCAGGCACCGGCCATCATCTGGGTGTTGCTGGCGGGCGAGTGCCTGGCCGTCGTGCTGGCGCTGGCCCCGGGAATCGACGGTGAACGCTGGATCCATTTCGGGCTGACGTCGCTGGTGATCCAGTGGGTTGCCCTGCTTACGCTCGGGGCGCTGTATCTGCTCCGCGGCGTCCTGGGTGGCGTGCGGCCACAGCGGCTCGCCTACGTAGCGGTGGCCTTGCTGCTGGTCAACACGTGGCTCGTCGCCGGCGCCGTTTGGGTGGTAGCTCGCGAAGTCTGGCCAATGGCAGATGGCGGCTGGATGGCTTTGGTACTGCGCCTCACCGGCATCGTGCTCGCCGTTGGCCTGCTCGGCCTGGCCGCCTTCCAGAACCACTGGCGCGGCCGGTTGCACGCCGTCCGCGCCAAGCAATCCGAGCTACAGGCGCTACAGGCGCGCATCCGGCCGCACTTCCTGTTCAACACGCTCAACACCGGTGCGGCGCTGGTGCACGAGCGGCCGGAGGAGGCGGAGCGGTTGCTGCTGGATCTGGCCGACCTGTTCCGCGCGGCGCTGGCGGGGCCGCGGCAGATTTCGCTGGAAGACGAGCTATCGCTGGCGCGGCGCTATCTGGAGATCGAGGCGCTGCGCTTTGGTGATCGCCTGACGATTGGCTGGCACTTGCCGCGCGATTTGCCGGCGGTGACCGTACCGGCGCTGTCGATCCAGCCGCTGGTGGAGAACGCGATCCGGCACGGCGTGGAGCGGATGGCCAGCGGGGACATCGACGTCAACGTGAGCACCATGCCCGACACGGTGGTGGTGCGGATCAGCAACCCTCTGCCACCGGCGGGCGGGCTGTCGTTTGCCGGTCACCAGGTCGGGTTGAATGCGTCACAGGTTCGGATCGAGGCGTTGACCGGCGGCCGCGGCAGCGTGCAGACGCAGGTCGAGGCCCGACGGTTTGTCGCCACGGTGCGGTTGCCGGTCGAGGGGTGAGCCATGGATCCCCGCCTTCGCGGGGATGACGGTCAAAAGGGAGATGACGAGCAAAAGGGGGGATGACGATCAAAAGCCGACTTGCCCAGGCCTGCCTGGGCGGCAGGCAGCTCAGGCCACGACCCGGTAACACGGTTTGTAATCGCCGGCGATCTTCATCCGGCGCTGCTCGACGAAGGCGCGCAGCAGGCCGTCCAGGGACGCCATGATCTCGGGGTCGCCGTTGATCTCGAACGGGCCGTGTTCTTCGATCCGGCGCATGCCGTCTTCCTTGACGTTGCCGGCGACGATGCCGGAGAACGCGCGGCGCAGGTCGGCGGCCAGTTCATGCGGCTTGCGGCCATGGTGCAGGTCCAGTGCGGCCATTGCTTCGTGGGTGGGGACAAACGGGCGCTGGAATTCCAACGGCACGTTGACCGACCAGTTGAAGAAAAACGAGTCGCGCTTCTCCAGGCGGTGGTCTCGCACCTTGTGCACGCCGTTGGCCATGCGCCGGGCTGTCGCGACCGGGTTGCCGGTGATGATCTCGTAGCGCTTGGTCGCCGCATCGCCCAGGGTCAGGCGGATAAACTTGTCGATCTGCTCGAAGTATGGCGCCGAGGCGGTCGGGCCGCTGAATACCAGCGGGAACGGTACGTCGGCGTTCTCCTCGCGCAGCAGGATGCCCAACAGGTACAGGATCTCCTCGGCGGTGCCGACGCCACCGGGGAACACGATGATGCCGTGGCCGATGCGAATGAAGGCCTCCAGCCGCTTCTCGATGTCCGGCATGATCACCAGGTGGTTGACGATCGGGTTGGGCGATTCGGCGGCGATGATGCCGGGCTCGGTCACGCCGATGTAGCGCATCCGGCGCTTGCGTTGCTTGGCGTGGGCGATGGTGGCGCCTTTCATCGGCCCCTTCATCGCGCCGGGGCCGCAGCCGGTGCAGATGTCCAGGCCGCGCAGGCCCAGGTGGTAGCCGACCTCCTTGGTGTAGAGGTACTCCTCGCGACTGATCGAGTGGCCGCCCCAGCACACCACCAGATTGGGGTCGGCGGGCAGCAACACGTGCGCGTTGCGCAACAGGCCGAATACCGCATCGGTGATGCCGTTGCTGCTGTCCAGGTCACGGCCGGCATCCACACCGAGGTCGATCGCGTGATACGCCAGGTCGCGCACCACGGCGGCCAGCAGTTCGGCGACGCCGCGGATGATCTGGCCGTCGACGAAGGCCATCGCCGGGGCATGTTGCAGGTCGATGCGCACGCCGCGGTCCTGCTGGTGGACCTGGATATCGAAGTCCGGGTACAGCTCCTGCGCGGCGCGCGGGTCGTCCGAGGCACTGCCGCTGGTGAGCACGGCCAGTGCACAACGGCGCAACAGGTCATGCATGCCGCCGGCCGAGGCATCGGCAAGGCGCGCGACTTCCGCACGCGACAGCAGGTCCAGGCCACCGCGTGGATGGATGCGGGCATTAACAGTCGGCAGGGTCGCGTTGGTGGGGGCGGTCATTGGGTTCCCTTGATTATGGTTCTTCTGGTGGACGACTTTAGCGCACACAAAAACGGCCGGGTTGCCCCGGCCGTTGGATTACTGCATTCCGAGTGTGATCAGAACTTGTACTTGAAGCTCAGCATCGCCGACCAGCGCGAGATACCCGGGTTGGAGCGGCCTGCACCGTCCTGGATGTTCTCGTTGTCGGTGGAACCGCTGAAGTTGTAGATGTACTTGCCGGTGTCCGGATCGATACCGGCGTAATTGGCTACACGGCGGGTCGCAAAGAAGCCGTAGTCCTCGACCACGCCCCAATCCTTGTTGAGCAGGTTGCCGAAATTCATGATGTCCAGCGCGATCTCGGCCTTGTGGCCCTTGAAGAACGCCGGAATCTCCTGGCTGATGCGGACGTCGAAGGTGTTGACCCAGCTGGCCCGGAACTCGTTGGCCGGAGCCACCTGGCCACGGTAACGCTGCAGCTCGGGGGCGCTGCTCGCCATCCAGTCGAAGAACTCCTGCTCCATCTCGGCGCCACCGGTCCACATCACGTCACCCGGACCCGACGGCACGTAGAACAGGTCGTTGGTCTCTGCACTGTCGCCGTTGACGTCGTTGTAGAAGATGTAGCTGTACGGACGACCCGCACGGCCTTCATAGAACATGCCGACGCTGGTGGTGTTGTCGCCGAACAGGTCCTTCTGCCAGGTGACCGCACCGGTGAAGCGGTCGCGGATCGCGTAACGCGAGTTGTAGCCAACCGGCTCGTTGGTGTTGAACACCAGTGAGTTGTTCCAGTTCGAGGAGTTCTGCGAGCTGGTGGCCGGGCTGAACTCGGTGGCGTCGGTGTGGGTATAGCCCACGCTCCAGCCCCAGTTCTCGACCATCGGCTTGGACAGCGAGAGCGTCAGCTGACGCGCCGAGCCCTTGTTGGTGTTGCGGATCACGATGGCCTGATTGACACCCGGGTCCTTGTTGGCGCGGTCACCGGCGCCATTGAGTCCCGCATCGATACCGAACCGGCCGGCATTGGCCGGGTCCAGGCCCGCCGCGTTCCAGTAGATCATCCGGCCGTCCTGGCCCTGGTAGGTGGCGCCGCCCACGTCGATGCGGTCAAACCACAGCGCGTCCTTGTTCTTGGTCACCAGCAACTCGGCCGAGCCGACCAGGCCGTACCACGGCAGTTCGTGGTCGATCGCCAGGTTCGCCTTCCAGATCGACGGCAGGGCCAGGCCCGGCGCCATGATGTCGGCGGTGATCAGCGGGGTGCCAACATCGCCACCGGCGACTGTCGGCGGAAGGCTCGCGTCGAACCCCGGGGTGGCGTCGCCACGGAAATCATAGGAGTCGAAGTTCAGGCCGGTGTTCTGGAACGGGCCGGCCAGCCAGACGTTGGGGTTGCCACCTTGGAACAGGCCGACGCCGCCACGCAACTGGGTCGGACGATCGGTATCGAAGGTGTAGTTGAAGCCGAAGCGCGGCTGCACCAGCTTCTTGTCCAGGGTGACGGAGTTGTCGTAGCCGTAGATCTCCTGGATCCTCGGGTTGTAGATCGGGCTGTTGCCGAACTCCGGCATGTCCAAGCGCACGCCGAACATCAGGCTCAGGTTGTAATTGACCGCCCAGTCGTCCTGGATGAACACACCGGTGTTCTTGAAGTTGTACGCCGCCGGGATGTCCGCGTAGCTGCCACCCGGACGCGGGGCGCGCACCTGGTAGCGCGAGGGATTGTTGTTCTCGAAGTCCTCGATGCTGTCGAAGGTGTAGACGCCGTTGATGTCGCGGCCGTAGTAATTGAGGACGTCGTTGTCCTCATAGTCGAAACCGAACTTGATGGCATGGTCGCCCACATACCAGGTACCCGCGCCGAACAGGGTGGTCTGCTCGGTGTCGACCACGTTGGCGTGGCGGTTGCGCTCGGTACCCAGGTTGATGGTGTTTTCACCGTCATCGATGATGATGCCGGGCAAGTTGGCGTAGTTGGACGCGATCGACGAGTAGTCGCGACGCGAGACCTTGAACTCGGTGGTGAAGTTGTCGCTCCAGTTGCTGAAGAGCTCACCGACCACGCTCTCGAAGACCTTGTTCTGGTCATACCAATGGCTGCGCAGCGAGATGCCGCCGCTGTCAAAACCCGGGATCTGCGGCACCGACTGCTCGAGCTTGCTGTAACGCAGCGCGGCGCGGTGATCGTCGTTGATGTTCCAGTCCAGCTTGAGCGCGTATTCCTCGATATCGGTCTCGGCGCTGGCCGGCGGGGTCATGCCACCGGCGTCAAAGCCGTAGCCCTGGGCTGCAGCCTGCACGCGGGCGATGTCGGCATCGGTGATCTCGCCACGGCCGTACGGGGTACCCACCAGGCTGACGCCCGGGGCGGTACGGGTGAACTGCTCGTAGTTGGCGAAGAAGAACAACTTGTCCTTGATCAGCGGGCCACCCAGGGTGAAGCCGTAGGTCTCTTCCTTGTCGAAGCCCTGGAACTCCTCGCCCGCCAGGTCTTCGCGGACCCAGTCACCGTCACGCATGGCGAAGTAGGCGGAACCGTGGAACTCGTTGGTGCCGGACTTGGTGACCGCGTTGACGATCGCGCCGGTGCCGCCGGCGATGGTGGTGTCGTAGTTGGCCAGGTCGATGTTGATCTCTTCGATCGCATCCATCGAGACCGGCTGCCGCATGGTCGGCATGTTGTTGGCTTCCAGGCCGAACGGATCGCTGCTGTTGACGCCGTCGATCCGGATCACGTTGAAACGCGAGTTCTGGCCGCCAGCCGAGATCGCGCCGTCACCCTTGTCGGTCTGCGCAATGCGCGGATCCAGGCGAATGTAGTCCTGGATGTTGCGACTGGCTGACGGCAACGAATCGATCTGCTCCTGGGTAACGTTGGTGCCGGTGCCCATCTTGGTGGCACTGAATATCTCCGAGCCAACTCCGGTGGCAACCGCCTGCACCGTCGTCAGCGTGGTGACATCGTTGTCGAGTTGCACATTAACGGTGCCCACCTGGTTCAGGGCCAGGTACACGTCGTCCTCTGAAGAGGACCCCGCACCCGCCTTGTTGATGGTGACGGTGTACGGCCCACCCACGCGCAGGCCTCGCGCGGTATAGCGCCCGCTGGCGTCGGTGGTGACGCGACTGACCGTGCCCGATTCGTCATGCACGATGGTGACCTCCGCGCCGGCAACCGGCTGGCCGTCGGCACCAGACACCTGACCACCAAGACCGGCGGAAGTGCTCTGTGCGAATGCGGGAGCAGAAGCAAGGACTACGAGCAGTCCCAGGGTGAGCTTGGACAACCGGATGCGGCTGGGGTGGTTCATGACGAAGGGCCTCGAGGCGGTGGGTAACTGGACGTGACCATCGGTGGGGCGACGGCAGGGCTTTCTTGGGTGTTGACGCAAAAAAACTGGTGGTTGCCAGTTAACGTCATATTAACATGGCGACATACTAGAGCGGATGTTTTACAGAATTATGACCGTCTCCCCCACGGTCGCTGGATCATATACCCGCCCTGCGGAGCCCCGGCAAGGCGTTGGTCAGGACGCGACCGCCAGGTATCCGACCAGCCCATCAAGGAACATCTGTACCGAGATCGCGACCAGCAACATGCCCATCAAGCGCTCCACTGCGCTGAGCACGCGCGAGCCGAGCCACTTGTACAGATAGGTCGCCGAGAACAGGATCGCCGCGGTCAAGCCCCAGGCGATCAGCAGCGCCAGGCTCCACTCACCCAGGCGGTCGGGCTCGTTGCTGCCCATCAGCAGTACCGCGGCCATGCCGGACGGGCCGGCGATCAGTGGGATCGCCAGCGGCACGATGAAGGGCTCACCGTCAGGCAACGCGCCCATCAGCCCCTCCGGCGGCGGGAAGATCATCCGGATGCCGATCAGGAACAAGACGATACCGCCGGCGATCGCGACCGAGTCCTGGCGCAGGTGCATCACTTCCAGCGCGTACTTGCCGCCCCACAGGAACAGCATCAGGACGACCAGGGCGATCAACAGCTCGCGCGCCAGCACGAAGCGTTGCCGCTCCGGTGGCAGCGTGCGCAACAGGCTCAGGAAGATCGGGATATTGCCCAACGGATCCAGGATCAGGAACAGCAGCAGCGCGGCGGAGGCGATGGTCATGCGGCGACGCTCACGGCTTGGGTGCCCAGACCTGGCCGCGATGGATCGCGCCGGCGCTCGACAGCAGGGTCACGCAGGATTGCGCATAGGCCTGGGGATCATCGGCCAGGTGCAGGGTTTCCTCGACATAGGCCTTGGCCCGCAGCGGCGTACGCATCGGCCCGGGTTGCAACCCGCTGACGCGTACCGGCGAGTTGGCCAGTTCCGCGTGCAACATGCCGACCAGGCTGGCAAGGCCATGCTGGGCGATTCCATAACCGCCCCAGAACGCCTTGCCGACCCGGGCCAGGTCGTCGATGGCGAACACCAGCGCCGCATCTTCGGATTTTTCCAGCAATGGCAGGCACGCCTGGCTGAGCCACCAAGGTGCAGTCAGGTTGACGTGGATCTCGCGCGCGAACGCGGCCGGATCGGTATGCAGCAACGGAGTCAATCCGGAAAAGTCGGCGGCACAATGCAACACGCCGTCGAGGCGTCCAAGCTCGGCGTCGATGCGCGTGGCCATCTCGGCGTAATCATCCGGCGATGCGCCTACAAGGTCCAACGGATACAGCAATGCAGCGGCGCCGTCGGCAACGACCGCATCATGGACCCGGTTCAACCCGGGCAGCTTGCGGCCCAGCAACACCACAGTCGCGCCCGCGCGCGCGCAAGCCTTGGCCGCAACACTGCCCAAACCACCATGGGCACCGGTGACCAGGACCACGCGGTCGCGCAAGTCCGGCGTGGCGGCAGCAGCCGTGCCCGGATCAGAAGTGCCTGCCCCCGAGTTCACTGGGCCTGGGTCTCGCTGATCATCCGCGCCAGCTCCCCCGACTCCTGCAGCTCGACAGTGATGTCGCAGCCGCCGATCAGCTCACCATGGATAAACAGCTGCGGGAAGGTCGGCCAGTTGGAATAACGCGGCAGGTTGGCGCGGACCTCCGGGTCCTCCAGCACGTTGAAGGTATGCAGCCGGGTAGCGCCGGCGGCGTGCAACGCCTGCACCGCGCGACTGGAGAAGCCGCACATCGGGAACTCCGCCGTGCCCTTCATGAACAACACGACCGGGTGGCTCTCGACCTGGGCCTGGATCCGCTCGATCACCGACATTGGCGCGCTCCTGGGTTGGCTTGCCGTGACCATTGACGGCCACGCAACATGGGGTGGGGATAGAATGGAGATTGTAATCTTTTGCTGTTCCCCAGAGTTACCTTCATCAGGAGCCCGCCAATGGCCATCGAACTGCCTCCCCTGCCCTACGACAAGAACGCGCTTGAGCCGCACATCTCGGCGGAGACGCTGGACTACCACTACGGCAAGCATCACAAGGCGTACGTCGACAACCTCAACAAGATGATCGAGGGCACCGAATTCGCCGACATGCCGCTGGAGGACATCATCCGCAAGTCCCAGGGCGGCATGTTCAACAACGCCGCGCAGGTCTGGAACCACACCTTCTACTGGAACTGCCTGTCACCCAACGGCGGCGGCGAGCCTACCGGCAAGGTGCTGGACGCCATCAATAAGGCATTTGGTGATTTCGCCAAGTTCAAGCAGCAGTTCAGCGACACCGCGATCAAGACTTTCGGTTCCGGCTGGGGCTGGCTGGTGCAGCGCGCCGATGGTTCGCTGGCACTGGTCAGCACCACCAACGCCAACACCCCGCTGACCGGCAGCGACACCGCGTTGCTGACCTGCGACGTGTGGGAGCACGCCTACTACATCGACTACCGCAATGCGCGGCCGAAGTACGTGGAGTCGTTCTGGAACCTGGTCAACTGGGAGTTCGTTGCTTCGAACATGAAGTAAGCGGACGGTTGATGCACGACATGAGCGGCCGGGGCGACCCGGCCGTTTTTTTATTTTTGCAGATCGCCCTGCAACCTGGCGATTACCGGGGAGACTTGCGCCTCGCGCCCCAGCGCTGCGCCGACCCTCTCCAATGCGGTGACCAGCTCGTCGGTGGAGTCGGCCCGCAAGGTGGCATGGCCGACCTTGCGCCCTTCCCGCGCAGCCTTGCCGTAGTCGTGCCAATGACCTGACGGCTCGGCCAGTATCGGGTTGGCCTCGGGCATCGCGCCGATCCAGTTGAGCATGCAGGCGTGACCGAGCATCCGCGTGGAACCCAGCGGTCGGCCGAGCACTGCACGCAGGTGGTTCTCGAACTGGCTCGTCTCCGCACCCTCAATGGTCCAGTGCCCGGAGTTGTGCACCCGCGGCGCGAGCTCGTTCGCCAGCAGTTCACCGTCGCGGCAGAACAGCTCCAGCGCCAGCACCCCGACATAGTCCAGCGCATCGGCCAGCTTGCGTGCATAGGCAAACGCACGCTCGGCCAGTCCATCGTCGACGCTCGCCGGTGCCAGACTGGCCGACAACACGCCGTCGACGTGCCAGTTCTCGGTCAGCGGCCAGGTGCGGAACTCGCCATCACGTCCGCGCACGGCGACAACGCTCAACTCACGCTGGAAGTGAACAAAGCCTTCCAGGATCAGGCCCACCTTCGCCGCTTGCGCGCCCAGTGCCGCCCAGGCGTCGTCGGCGTCGCCTGCGGTGCGGATCCGGAACTGCCCCTTGCCGTCATAGCCCAGACGCCGGGTTTTCAGGATGCACGGCAGCCCGACGCTGGCGATCGCCTGGTCGAGCTGTTCGCGGGTATCGACCACGGCGAAGTCGGGCACCGGGATGCCGAGCTCGCGGAACAGGGTCTTTTCGGCCAGCCGGTCCTGGGCGGTACCCAGCGCGCGCGGGTTGGGGAATACCGGGACCCGATCGACCAGCCATTTGGCCGACTCGGCCGGCACGTTCTCGAAATCAAACGTGGCCACGTCGATGCGGGACGCAAACTCGCCCAATGCCTCCTGGTCCACGTAATCGCCCACCACCATCGGCGCGAACTGGCCGGCGCAGGCATCGGCAGCGGTGTCCATGACCAGGAAACGCAACCCCAGCGGAGCACCCGCCAAGGCCATCATCCGGGCCAGCTGGCCACCACCGAGAATGCCGACCGTGCTCATCGACGCGGGTCGTCGTTGCGGGCGACGTCGTTGGTTTGCCGTTCCCGGAACTGGGCCAATGCCTCGCCGACCGCCGGATACTCGACCGCCAGCATGGCCGCCGCGAACAGCGCCGCGTTGGCCGCGCCCGCATCACCAATGGCGAAAGTGGCCACCGGGACACCGGCGGGCATCTGCACGATCGACAGCAGCGAGTCCATGCCGTTGAGCGCCTTGCTCTGCACCGGCACGCCCAGCACCGGCACCGTGGTCTTGGACGCCAGCATGCCCGGCAGGTGCGCCGCGCCGCCGGCACCGGCGATGATGGCGCGCAGGCCTCGACCAGCCGCACTGGCGGCATAGTCGAACAGCGCATCGGGCGTGCGGTGCGCGGAAACCACTCGCACCTCGTGGGCAACACCCAGCGCTTCCAGTCGTGCGACGGCGTGCTGCATCGTCTCCCAGTCGGAGCGCGAACCCATCACGATGCCGACCAGCGGCCTCGGTGCGGTGTCTGTCATGGTTGGACCCTGCGGCAAAACGGTATTCTACCGGGCATGCACGCAAGCGCCATGCGTGTGCACATCCCGAATGAACTGGAGACTCCCACCCCATGGACCGCAAGTTGCTCGATCTGCTCGTCTGCCCGATCACCCGCCAGCCATTAGCCATGCTCGAGGGACGTGGGTTGCAAGTACTGAATGACGCGATCGCCGGCACCACCGTATCCCGGGACGACGGCGGCCCCCAGGTCGAGCCGCTGCGTGAGGCCCTGGTGACCGCTGACCGCAAACGCGTCTACCGGGTCGACGACGGCATTCCCGTGTTGCTGGGCGACGAGGCGATCATGACCGCGCAGGTCGATGGATTTCCGTCGGCATGACGCCCGACTTCCACCCGCCCCAGCGTGCGGTTGACGCCGACGTCGCCAGTGCGTTGGCCGAAGACCTTGGCAGCGGCGACGTCACTGCCGCGCTACTACCCGATACCGCCGACACCGCCTACCTGCTGTGCAAGCAGGATGCCGTGGTGTGCGGGCGGCCGTGGTTCGATACCTGCCACCGCGCGCTGGACCCGCAGGTCCGGATCGACTGGAAGGTAAACGAAGGCGACCACGTGACCGCCGGCACCGTATTGGCTCTGCTGAGCGGGCGGGCGCGCGCGCTGGTCAGCGCCGAGCGCACGTCACTGAATTTCATGCAGACCCTGTCGGCGACCGCCACCACCACCGCGAGCTACGTCGCGGCGGTAAGCGGCACCCGGGCAAAGATCCTCGACACCCGCAAGACCATCCCCGGTTTGCGCCAGGCGCAGAAGTACGCCGTGCGTGTCGGCGGCGGGAGCAACCACCGCATGGGCCTGTTTGACGTGGTGATGCTGAAGGAGAACCATGTGCGCGCGTCCGGATCGCTGACCGCAGCGGTCAATGCGGCGCGCTCAGCACAACCGTCGTTGCCGCTGATCGTCGAAGTCGAGACCCTGGCCGAACTGCGCGAGGCGCTGGAGGTCGGCTGCGACCGCATCCTGATCGACAACTTCGATGCTCCCACCCGGCGCGAGGCGGTCCGGATCAACGCGGCGCACGCGCGCCGGGTGCCGTTGGAAGTCTCCGGCGGTGTCGACCTGCCCGGACTTCGCGCCATTGCCGAGGACGGCGTCGATTGCATCTCCATCGGTGGGCTGACCAAGCATGTGCAGGCGATCGACCTGTCGCTCAAGCTCGGCTCGCCGCCCGCGACGGGCTGACCATGCCGACCCTGCTGATCATCATGCTGGTCGCCGGCGCTGGCTTCGCGTTCTGGAGCGCAGGACGTGGAGCGGCCGAGCGCGCCGAAGAGGTGGGGCGCGACGCCTGCAATGCAGCGGGGGTCCAATGGCTGGACCAGAGCGTGCATGCCATTGGTCTACGACTGTGCCGTGGCCATGATGGTTGGCTGGGATGGGAACGTACGTTCCGCTTCGACTATTCCCGCGATGGCGAGGACCGACACGTCGGCCGGCTGGTATTGCGCGGCAACCGTCTGGTGTCGTTTATCGGACCGGTCAGCCCGCCTACTTGACCACCCTCAGGTGTCCGCCACGGCGCGGCCCGGGACCGTCCGAACCATCGTCGGGACCATCATCACGATCGCCGTTGGCAGGCGATGCTGCGGCCGGGTCGCTGGGCACCGCACTCAGGGACGGGCGAGCGGACTCGGCAGCGCCATCATCGGTGCCGGGCCGGGCAGCACTGGCCGAGTCGATACCGGCACCATCCGCAGCGCCCGCCTCCACACCGACGTCATCGGGCAGGGCCATACCGTGCCCGGTCTCACGTGCGTAGATCGCCAGCACCGCACCCACCGGCACCGAAATTGACTGGCTGACACCGCCAAAACGGGCGCTGAAACGAATGGATTCGTTGCTCATTTCCAGCGCGGACACGGCGCGGTCGGCGATATTGAGCACGATCCGGCCGTCGCTTACTGCGCTGGCCGGCACCCGGACACCCGGCGCTTTGGCATCGACCAGCAAGTGCGGCGTCATGCCGTTGTCGGCGATCCATTCGTACAGTGCCCGCAGCAAGTAGGGGCGATGACTGGTCATCGGGAGGCTTTGTTCACTCATGTGGGCAGTTTAAGCCAACCGGCCCGGCCAGGGCACCCGGATCGATGCCCATTTCCGGAGCGATTTCCCGGATCAGCCCGGCAACTCGTTCAGCCGCCGCTCTTGCTCGGTCAGGCTGCGTGCAAAGCCCGGGTTACGGAAAATCCGGCTACCGTAATCCTCGATGGACTTGCCGTCCCTCGGCAACGCCACGCCCAGTGAGGGCAGCCGCCAGATGATCGGTGCCATCGCGCAATCGGCCAGGCTCATCTCGGCATTGAGGAAAAACTTGAACGCCTTGAACAAGGGCACCGACGCGACCAGAAGCTCTTTCAGCCGCTTGCGGCCGGCATCGGCCTGGGTCTTGGTGCCCAACTGGATCGCTTGCACCTGTGGCACCCAGTCGATTTCCAGGCGCAAGGTGGCCAGGCGCAATCGGGCCCGTGACAGCGGGTCCACGGGCATCAACGGCGGGTGCGGATAACGCTCATCGAGGTACTCGCTGACCACGCTTGCCGCGTAGAGCACCAGGTCGCGCTCCACCAGCGTCGGCACGGAATGGTAGGGATTGAGATCGATCAGGTCTTCCGGTGGGTCCTGGGGGTCGACCGGAATCAAATCGTACGTGACACCCTTGGCTGCCAGCACCAGCCTTACCCGGTGGCACAACACGCAATCGTTCGCGGAAAACAGGGTAAGGGCATTACGCATACGTGGGCTCGCCGCCATTGTCGACCTCTCCAGCATCCGGAATCCGCCGGATACAAGACGCTGCCCACCCAGCGCGGGCAGTCGTCACGGCCTCGAGCAACGCACCCCCACAGCCGGCCACCAATCGCCGGCTGCTCATGGACAGGTGCGTCTGACTAGTCCACGTCCCGCCAGTACTCTTTGTTCAAGAGCCAGGCGAACAGCGTGAACACCGCCAGGAACAAGATGACCCACACACCCAGGCTCTGGCGCTTGAGGGCAGCAGGTTCACCCGCGTACTCGAGGAATGCAGTGATATCACGTACCGACCGATCAAACGCCGCCGGGTCCAGTGTCCCGGCCTGGGTGATGGTGAGTCCATTGACCACCTTGTCACCAGTGACCGGGTCGGGATCGCCGTACTCGGCGTGCTGCAGTCCTTGCAGCTTCCACAACGGGTTGGGCATCGATACGTCCGGGAACAACTTGTTGTTCCAGCCCAGCGCTGCGGATTCGTCCAGGTAAAACGACTTCAGATAGGTATACACCCAATCGCTGCCGCGGGAGCGGGAGATCAGGCTCAGGTCCGGCGGCATCTTGCCGAACCATGCGGTCGCCCCGGCCTCGGGCATCGCCACTTCGATATGGTCACCAAACTTGGCGTCGGTAAAGACCAGGTTGGACATCACCTGCTCTTCGGTCAGACCCAGGTCGGAGGCCAACCGCGAGTACCGCAGGTACTTCAGCGAATGGCAAGCCGAGCAATAGTTCATGTACAGCTGGGCACCGCGCTGCAGAGAGCCTTCGTCGTTGAGATTGGTCCCAGCCTGCAACAGGCCGCCGCCGCTGGCCGCAAACGCTGCGGCCGAGACCAGCATGCCTGCGACAAAAACAGTAATTCGGCCAAACATGGACTTATTCATGCATCGTTACCCGTTCCGGTACCGGCTTGGTCTTGTCGAGCTTGCTCCATAGCGGCATCGTGATGAAGAAAGCGAAGTAGAGGAAGGTCAGCACGCGGCCGATATGAGTCTCGACCGGGTCGGTTCCCGGACCCGAGCCGATCTTGCCCAGCCAGACGAAGCAGACCACCAGCATCGCCAGCATCGCCTTGGTGATCCAGCCCTTGTAACGGATCGACCTGACCTTGCTGCGATCCAGCCAGGGCACCGCGAACAGGATCGCAATCGCACCAAACATCACCATCACGCCGCCCAGCTTGTCGGGGATCACCCGCAACATCGCGTAGAACGGGGTGTAGTACCAGACCGGCTTGATGTGCTCCGGCGTGACCAGGCGGTTGGCTTCCACGAAGTTGTCATGCTCCAGGAACCAGCCACCAAACGCGGGCGCAAAGAAGATGATGAACGCGGCAATCATCAGGAACACGCCGATCCCGACCAGGTCGTGCACGGTGTAGTACGGGTGGAACGGGATGCCGTCGGCCGGCTTGTTCGCGTCCCAGCGGTTGCCCTTCGGACCCTTCTTGATCTCGACGCCGTCGGGGTTGTTGGAACCCACCTCGTGCAGTGCACCGATGTGCAGCACCACCAGCAACAGCAACACCAGCGGCAACGCAATCACGTGCAGCGCGAAAAACCGGCCCAGCGTCGCGTCGGAAGGCAGGTAGTCGCCCATGATCCATTCGGTCAGGCCCGAACCAATCACCGGGATCGCGCCGAACAGCGAGATGATCACCTTCGCGCCCCAGAACGACATCTGGCCCCACGGCAATACGTAGCCCATGAAGGCTTCGGCCATCAGCACCAGGTAGATCAGCATGCCCAGGATCCACACCAGCTCGCGCGGCTTCTGGTAGCTGCCGTACATCAGCCCGCGGAACATGTGTATGTACACCACGACGAAGAACAGCGATGCGCCGGTGGAGTGCATGTAGCGGATCAGCCAGCCCCACTCCACGTCACGCATGATGTACTCGACCGAAGCGAACGCCTCCGCCGAGCTGGGCTTGTAGTGCATGGTCAGGAAGATGCCGGTGAAGATCTGGTTGACCAGCACCACCATCGCCAACACGCCGAAGTAGTACCAGACGTTGAAGTTCTTCGGGGCGTAATACTCGGTCATGTGCTTGCGGTAGACCGGCATCATGCCCGGCGCGCGCTCGTTGACCCAATCCATCACGCCATTGGCGCTACGGGTGAAGATGTTCGCCATGACTCAGGCTGCTCCCTGGTTGGAAGACGGGGGATCGAGGCCGACCACGATGGTGGCGTCGTCCTTGTAGTAATGCGGCGGCACAACCAGGTTGGTTGGCGCCGGCACCCCCTCGTACACGCGTCCGGCCATGTCGAATTTCGACTTGTGGCAGGGGCAGAAGTAGCCGCCTTTCCAGTTCGGGTCGAACGGCTCGGGCCGGATCTCGGCCTTCATCTCCGGCGAGCAGCCCAGGTGGGTGCAGATGCCGACCAGAACCGAGACCGCCGGCTTGATCGAGCGCAATTCCGGATGCTCGGCAATCACATACGCCGGCTGCTGTTCCGGATTCTCCGACATCGGGTCGCGCAGGTGGTCGTCCAGGGTGGGCAACGCCTGCAGGATCGCCTCGGAACGACGCACGACCCAGATCGGCTGGCCACGCCACTCGCGCATCAAGCGCTGACCCACTTCGAGCGCGCTGATGTCGACAGTGATCGGCGCACCGGCCTGCTTGGCACGCTCGCTCGGGTTCCACGACTTGATGAACGGCACCGCCAGGAAACCGGCGCCCACCGCACCCACCACGCTGGTGGTCGCCGTCAGGAACCGGCGGCGCCCCAGGTCAGCGGGCTTGCTGACCGGGTTACTGACGGATCCACTGGCAGGATCGTGATGAGGATCATTGATCCCTGGATTGGCCATCCGGCACTCCGTAAAGCTGGTAATCGAAGTTCCGCCACACAACCGACCCGATTGGTTGCGGTTGGCGGCTCATAAAGGCAGGAAGTGTAACGGAAGGATGAACAGCTCGACAATCGCCGCGGCGTTTTGACACGCCCTATTGTGCTGCCCGGTACCGGTCGGCGAGCACCCCGACGCGTTTTACGTAGCGCTGGGTCTCGCTGTACGGCGGCACCCCCTTGTACTTGTCCACCGCGCCTTCACCGGCGTTGTATCCCGCCGCCGCCAGGGTCAGGTTGCCATCGAAGCGCTTCAGCAGCCACGCCAGGTACTCCACCCCGCCAAGGATGTTCTGGCCCGCATCGAAGGCGTTGCCCACTTTGAAACGGCGTGCGGTCGCGGGCATCAGCTGCATCAAGCCCTGGGCGCCGACCCGCGACAGCGCGTTGGGGTTGAACGAGGACTCGGCATGGATGATCGCGCGGACGATTGCCTCATCGACCCCATGTTTGCGCGCCGCCGCAGCGATCTCCGCGCGGTAGGCATCGGTATTGAGCCGGACATTGCTGAAGTTGACTCCCGAAGCGGTGCCACACGCGAAACAGGTTTCCAGGAAGCTGTACTTGATCGTGCGCACCGGCCCCGCGCGTGCCACCCCCTGGGGACGCGCGCTGGTGTAGTGACGCACGCCATCCTTGATGTAGGAATACACCTGCCCCTGGACTCGCCGGGCGCCTTTCGACCCCGGCGTGACCGAGCTGACCGGCGCGGCGTTGGTCATCAGGCCGCCCTCGGCGCCGGTGGATGCGCCCGTGCTGATGGTGGCTGGCGGGCCTTCGGCGGAATGGACCGCCGTGGTGCTGCCGACCGTCGCCGGCGCGCTGGGTGTTTCCGGGGCACTGACCGACGAAACGCCAGCCCCGGAGGTCGCGCCGCCGGTATAGCGGCTTATCGGGCTGCACTTGGCGCCCGAAATGCGCTTGCTGACGTAACTGCGGACCCCGTCATCACTGTCGCAGCGATACACGGTACCGGCGACCACGGGCGTGGCAGCCAGCAGGCAGGCGATCCCCAACAGTGCGATACCCCCCCTCATGTCGCGAGTCTCTCCTTTCACGCTTGCGTTGCCAAGCACCTCACCCCAGAAACGGGACCAACGCCCCGATGCGGCCGCTTCAGCGGCTAGACTATCCGGTTCCAGTCACCCTCCGGCGCGGATTAACCGCCGCCCCTCCCGGAACCCGCCATGACCGATACCCCTGCCCGCGGCAAGCTTTTCATCCAGACCCACGGCTGCCAGATGAATGAATACGACTCGGCCAAGATGGCCGACGTCCTGGCGGCCAGCGACGGACTGGAACTGACCACCGACATTGAAGAAGCCGACGTGATCCTGGTCAATACCTGCTCGATCCGTGAGCGGGCGCAGGACAAGGTGTTCAGCCAACTGGGCCGCTGGAAGGCCCTCAAGGACGGCGACCGGCCGGTGCTGATCGGTGTCGGCGGCTGCGTGGCCAGTCAGGAAGGCTCGGCAATCATCAAGCGGGCGCCCTATGTGGATCTCGTGTTCGGCCCGCAAACGCTGCATCGGCTGCCGGAACTGATCCGCGAGCGTCGCCAGACCGGGCAGCCGCAGGTCGACATCAGCTTCCCCGAGATCGAGAAGTTCGACCGCCTGCCGACGCCACGCGCCGATGGGCCCAGCGCCTTCGTGTCGATCATGGAAGGCTGCAGCAAGTACTGCAGTTTCTGCGTGGTGCCCTACACCCGTGGCGAGGAGGTGAGCCGGCCGTTCGAGGATGTGCTGGTCGAGGTCGCCCAACTGGCCGCGCAAGGCGTGCGCGAGGTCAACCTGCTGGGACAGAACGTGAACGCCTACCGCGGCCCTTATGGTGTGGAAGCCGATTCGAACGCGGAGCCATTGGTCGCTGATCTCGGCCTGTTGATCCGTACCATTGCCCGGATCGACGGCATCGACCGGATCCGCTTCACCACCTCGCACCCGCTGGAGTTCTCCGACTCGCTGGTGGAGGCGTACCGCGACGTGCCGGAACTGGCCAACTACCTGCACCTGCCCGTGCAGGCGGGCAGCGACCGGGTACTGGCGGCAATGAAGCGCGGCTACACCACGCTGGAGTTCAAGCAGAAGATCCGCAAGCTGCGGGCGGTACGACCGGACATCTCGATCTCCTCGGACTTCATCGTCGGCTTCCCCGGCGAGACCGAGGCGGACTTCGAGAAAACCATCAAGCTGATCGAGGATGTCGGCTTCGACCAGTCCTACTCGTTCATCTATTCACGCCGTCCGGGCACCCCGGCCGCCGACCTGGAAGACCACACCAGCGATGCCGACAAGCGCGCCCGGCTGGCGCGGCTGCAGGCGCTGGTCAATGCCAACGCAAAGACCATCAGCGAGGCAATGGTGGGCAGCATCCAGCGGGTACTGGTCGAAGGGCCTTCACGGCGGGATGCGAACGAATTGACCGGCAAGACCGAAAACATGCGCTCGGTGAACTTTGCCGGTCATCGGCGGCTGGTCGGGCAGTTCGTGGATGTCGTGATTACCGATGCGATGAGCAATTCGTTGCGCGGGCGCGTTGCTGTAACCAGCAGGGACAGCGGGGCAACCATCCTTCACCGGCCATCCATGTAACGTCGATTACACTAGCCGGACGCTATCAAGGCGCCCATCCCTTCATCCACGTGAGGACATCCCATGTTGCGCACACTCATCATCGCCGTTGCCCTGTCCCTGGCCGCTCCGGCCGCATTTGCCGCCACCTGCTCGGTGGATCTGGAAGGCAACGATGCCATGCAGTTCAACAAGAAGGAGATCGACGTCAGCAAGAGCTGCAAGACGTTCACGATCAACCTGAAGCACACCGGTCAGCTGGCCAAGAACGTGATGGGCCACAACGTCGTCATCGCCAAGACCGCCGACATGAAGGGGATCGACGCAGACGGCATTAAAGCCGGCCTGGACGCCGATTACATCAAGGCTGGCGATACCCGCGTGATCGCCCATTCGAAGGTGATCGGTGGTGGCGAGAGCACCTCGATCAGCTTCGATCCCGCCAAGCTGAGTGCCGATCCGAACTCGTTCTTCTGCAGCTTCCCCGGCCACTCGGCAATGATGAAGGGCACGCTCAACCTGGTGCCGTGATTCCAGCCCCGTGTTCCCTCGACGGCCGCCTTTGTCCAAAGGCGGCCGTTTTGTTGCCACGTATCATTCGTCCATGACCATTCCAGCCAAACCCCATGCCAGGGGCATCCGCAAATCGCCGGCACTGCCCAAGCTGAAAGCCCGTCCGGCAGCCAAACTGCGCAAGCGTGGCGAGGAGCGGGTCGACCGTTTCCTGGAAGCGGCGACCCAGGTCTTTCTCGAAAAAGGCTATCGCCATGCACGCCTGAGCGAGATCGTCAGCCGTGCCGGTGGTTCGCTGGCCACCTTGTATCGCGTGTTCGGTGACAAGGAGGGCCTGGCGCACGCGATCATCGAGCGACAGGCGGAAAGATTCACCCTCGTGTTCCACGACCTCTGCCTGTCGGCACTGCCGCCTGAAGAAGGCCTGCACCTGCTGGCCCGGCGCTTCGTGGAAACCATGGTGTCGATGGAGTCCCAGGTACTGCACCGCACCATCATCGGCGAGGGGCACGCTTTCCCCGAATTGCGCGACTGGTACTTCGAACACGCCATCGGCGCCACCAATCACATCCTGGCCGAGTACCTGTTGCAACAGGAGACTGCGGGCCGGCTGGTGCTGCCCCAAGGGCCCGAACTGGCCGCGATCCATCTGGCTATGCTGATGGTCGGCGACCTGGTGTTGCGCATGTCCAGCGGTCATCTGGTGACACCTGACCCGGAGACAGCCATGCAGGCCGCCGAGGCTGGCGTGGATGCTTTCCTGCAGGGTGCCCTGCCGCGCTGAGGCCGAGCCAGAAAACCCGGACCAGTTTCCGCTTGACTCAGGCTGAATGTCACCTTTATGGTCGGCATGTAATTCCGATTACGCCAGCCAGCAAAGAAGGTGAGGTTCAATGCGTATTCTCCTGGGTCTGGGTCTGGCGACAGCCGCCGCTGCCGTACTTGTCGTCGCCGGTTGGCAGGCACCCGTGGCCGCGCAAAGCACCGCTCCGACGGACAACCCATACAACCTACCCAGCACGCACTTCGGCAGCGAAGGTCCGGTCGCCGGCCACGGCTTCGATGTGCCGCCCGGTTTCGCGCATGCGCGTGTGGCGAAAAACCCGCTGGCGGCCGACGCCACGCCGATCGGCGAGCAGACCTGCAATTCCTGCCATGCCCGCGAAGAACAGAACTTCGCCCATACCAGCCATGCCCTGGGAATGAAGGTCGCGCTGGCAGCCAACCCCGAAACGCCGACCTGCGAGGCCTGCCATGGCCCCGGCTCCAAACACATGGAGAACCCCGCGGCCAAGGGCGCGATCATCGCCTTCACCAAGGACGGCGGCACGCCGGTCCCCACCCAGACCGAGACCTGCATGGGCTGCCACTCCGGCGGTCCGCGCGACCAGTGGGTAGGCTCGGTCCACCAGCGCAATGACCTGTCGTGCAGCGATTGCCACAATCCGATGGCGCGCCTGTCCGCGGAAGGGCTGATGGCCAAGCCGTCGATCAACGAGACCTGTGCGACCTGCCACAAGGACATCCGCCAGCAGTTCAACCGTCGCTCGCACATGCCGCTGCCGGAAGGGCAGATGGCCTGCGTGGATTGCCACAACCCGCACGGCGGCTTCAACACTGCCTTGCTCAAGACCGACACCGTCAACGAGACCTGCTACCAGTGCCACGCGGAGAAGCGCGGGCCCTTCCTGTTCGAGCACGCGCCGGTACGCGACAACTGCCTGAACTGCCACATGCCGCACGGCTCCAACCAGCACGCCCTGCTGGTGGCACCGATTCCGATGCTGTGCCAGCAGTGCCACTCGCACGTCCGCCATCCCAATGACCTGCTGACCAGCCAGTCGCTGGGCATCGGGGCCGCGCCGGACGAGCGGCTGATGGGCCGTGGCTGCATCAGTTGCCATTCGCAGATCCACGGTTCCAACAACCCCTCCGGACCACGACTTCACAAGTAAAGGGAGTGCCGAGCCATGCACGGACATCCACGACTGCTGCCGTTATCCTTGGCAGCCCTGTCGTTGTCGCTTGCCCTCGCCCCCCTTGCCCATGCACAGGACAGCGGCACCGGCGTCGACCTGCAATTTGGCACCGCGCTGGATCCGGCCGGCCTGTCGGCACGCAGCTGCGACCCCGATGGCATGAGCTGGCTGGCCGGCGATGCCAAACGAACGCCGACCGGCTATCTGTATGGCTGCACGCCCACCCCATACGGCCTGGACTCGACTGCCACGCTGGACGACACCTGGCTGGGAGGCGGAACGCTGTCGGTCGGCTACCTGCATCTCACGGGCGACCAGGACAACACCCAATGGCGTCGGTTCACGAACTGGGACGACGGCTTCGTGCTCAGCGCCGACTTCCGCCTGGTGCGTCCCGACCAGGGCCGCTACATCGACTTGCGCGCCACCCGTATCAACGAGGACAGCCAGTTCTATCGCGCCGTATTCGGCCAGGCCGGAAAGTACCGCGTGCAGGCGTTCGTGCGCTCGCAACCCAACATCCTCAGCGGCAACGCCCGCTCGATATGGGATGGCGTGGGCAGCCAGCACCTGACCCTGAAGGACGGCCTCACCGTCAACGGCAGCACCGTCGACCAGGTCTCGGCGGTGTCGGCAGCGCAACCCCTGCAGACCCTGAAGGTAGTGCGCGACAAGCAGGGGCTGGGAATCCAGTACCTGCTCAACAAGCAGTGGACGGCCACGTTCAACGCCAGCCACGAATCGCGTGACGGCGCGCGACCATTTGGCGGGCCGTTCTTCTTCAACTATCCGTTTCCGGACAACGGCGGCATCTACGAGATCCCCCGGCCGATCGACGACAGCACCGTCAACGTGAATGCCGGTCTGCGCTTTGTCGGCAACGACTGGCGCATGCAGTTCGACTATTCCGGCTCGTTCTTCCGCAACGCGTACACCGGTTTCGACTACGAGATTCCGTACACCACCTGGTCGGTTACCGGTGTGCCCACCCCGCAGGTTCCGCTGGGCCAGTACTCCTACGAACCCGACAACGACTACCACCACGTCTCCGGCACCTTCAGCCGGCGGATCAAGTGGAATGGCGATTTTTCGGTAAAGGCCGCGTTTGGCACCTCGCGCCAGAACGACAGTTTGCTGCCGCCGACCAACTGCCAGGGTCAGGTCGGCATCCCGATTCCCGGCTTCCTGTATGACTGCGCGGACTGGAACACCACCGCCTCGCTGTCGCGCCAGCGCGCCGACCTGGCCATCAACACCCAGCGGCTCGACTTGCGGGTGGTGCTGCAACCGGCCGCCGGTCTGAGCTGGCGCTCCACCGCCAAGTTCCACCGCGAGGACTATTCGGGCACCTACTGGGCCTACAACCCGCTGACCGGGCAATACGGGTACATCGCCGAGAACGGCGCGATGGGCAGCGTGGTGCCGGGCGAGATGGGCGTGTGGGACCCGGGTGCCAATGCCTCGGTCCCGACGCGGGTACGCAACCTGCCGCTGGACAAGGAAACCTGGGAAGCATCCACCGGCGTCAACTGGCGGATGGACACCAAGAACACCCTCGGCGCGGGCTACACCTTCACCCGCACCGAACGCACCAATCGCGAGTTCGCCACCGTCCAGGACAACGAGCTCAAGCTCAACTGGACCAACCGTTCGATCGAGTGGCTGAACTTCCGCGCCAATTACACCTTCCTCGACCGCTCGGGCAACGACTACAACTCCAATCCCTACCGGTTCACCCTCTCGCACGACATGCCCGGCTATGTCCCGCCACCGGGCGGCACGCCTGCGCATACGATCGCCGAACTGCGCAAATACGACGTGGGCGAACGCGAGCAGCACAAGATCGACCTGATGGCCACGGCGACACTGCCCAACAACATGACCGTCAGCGCCTCGATCCGCGGTGACTGGAACGATTACGACGCCCAGGCCGGCCGGCAGCAGTTCGATACCCTCGGCACCAGCCTGCAATGGGAGTGGCAGCCCGTCCCGGGCCGGGTCGCCGGTGCGTGGTACGGCTATGACGAGTCGGACCTGGTGTTCGCCAACGCCAACGACGTGGCGATCACGCCCGACCCGAACCTCGGTGGCGCGACCTATCAGGACGGTGGCCGCTGGAGCACCAACGACCGGCAGCGCAACCATTACGCAGGCGCGAACTGGTCGCAGCGTTTCGGCAAGGCCACCTTTGATGCATCGTGGAACTGGACCTACACACGCGGCATGACCCGCTACGATTTTGCCTCGGCCGACGCGATGGCGTACCCGCAGCTGGTCGCCAGTGCCAACGGCGCGTTCCCGCCGATGATCTACCGCTCCAACTCGCTCAGCCTGTCGCTGTCGTTCCCGATCAACGACCGCATCGGGGTCCGCCTGTTCAACACCTACGAACGCGCGCGACTGTCCGACTGGCACTACCTGGGTTTTGACCAGAGCCTGGTCTACGACCACCGCGTCTACACCGATGGCGGCCCGATGGATTACAGCGTCAACATGTTCGGCGCGATGCTGGAGGTCCAGCTATGAAATTCGCAACCCCTGCTTCTACCTTGGTCTCCACCCTGCTGGCGGTACTGCTGGGCTCGGCCGTGGCGCAGGCTCAGGAGTCGCCAACGAGTGATTCGGCGCCGGCCGAAATGCCTGCAGAGGCGGAAGCCCCGCCGCTGGATTATCTCGACTTGCGCCGCGTCGCCACCATCAGTGGCGATGCCGCTGCGGGCCAGGCAAAGAGTGAGTTGTGTGCCGCCTGCCATGGCCCACAAGGCATCTCGATCGCGCCGAGCTTTCCGAATATTGCCGGCCAATCGGCCGACTTCATGTATTGGCAACTGGTCGAATACAAGCGCGGCGTGAATCCCTCGCCGATGACCCCACTGGTGGCGGACCTGTCGGATCAGGACATGCGCAACCTGTCGGTGTACTACGCGGCCATGCCGGCCGATGGGGCGCCTTCGACCGGACAGGAAGCACTGGCCGCTGCAGCCGATCCGGCCCAGTTGCAGCTGGGTGAGCAGTTGTATCTGTCCGGCGATCCGGCCAAGGGTATTCCGTCGTGCCAGGGCTGTCATGGCGCCGATGCCCGCGGCCCGGCGACGGCTGACCAGGTAAATCGCAGCGGTCATCACCCGTATGCCGGCTACCCGGCCCTGCGCGGACAGCAGGCCGTATACCTGCAGACCAAGCTGGGCGAGTATCGCGACGGCGACATGGGCGACTCCACCTCCGACTTCGTCATGACCGGCGTCGCCAAGCAACTGGATGAAGCCTCGATCCAGGCGCTGTCGACCTGGTTGTCGAGCCTGCCGGCAACCGGTCAATAGCGACCCGGCGGCGACCGGAGTCAATCGAGACGCTTGCGGAAGCGCGAAATCGCCAAGGCCATCATTACCGCGGTAAACGCGGCCAGCGCGAGCACGTCCGGCCACAGCTCCCACAGGCTCGCACCGCGCAACATCACACCGCGGATCAGGCGCAGGAAATGGGTCAGTGGAAGCACCTCGGCCAGCCATTGCACCACCGTCGGCATGCCGGCGAACGGGAACATGAAGCCCGACAGCAGGATCGATGGCAGGAACACGAAGAACGTCATCTGCATCGCCTGGAACTGCGACTGCGCCTTGGTCGAGATCAGCAGGCCGAGGGTGAGGTTGGCGAGGATCAGCAGCACCGAGGCGAGGTAAACGTCGAGCAGGCTGCCCTGGACCGGCACCCGGAACAGCCACATCCCCAGTGCCAGCACCAAGGTGGTCTGGACCAGTCCGATCACCGCGTACGGCAACACCTTGCCGACCATCAGCTCACTGCGGCTCAGCGGGGTCGCGATCAGCAGCTCCATGTTGCCGCGCTCGCGCTCGCGCACGATTGCGACGCCGGTGAACAGCACCATCGTCATGGTCAGGATCACCCCGATCAGGCCGGGCACGATGTTGACCGCTGAACGGCGCTCGGGGTTATAGAAGCTGACCACGTTGATCTGGCCGCTGGCGCCACTGGTTGGGCCACTGGCGCTGCGGCCGGCAGCGTCGGGCGGCTGGGCAAGCCCCGGACGCGGGTCGCCAATCGGCATCTGCGCCAGTTGCATCGCCGCGGCCTGCACCACGGTGTCGCTGCCGTCGACCAGCACCTGCACCGCCTCGCGGCCGTCGATCCGCCGCCGCTCGAAATCCGCCGGGACCACCACGCCGACGCTGATCTCGCCGCGCCGAAGCATATCCATCAGCTGTTGCGGCGTGCGCGCCTCGGCGACCGGTTCGATCACCCCGGTCGCCAGCATGTCCATCACCACAGCGCGCGAGCCCGCGGTGCCGGCCTGGTCGGCAATCGCCGCGTCGAGGCCACGCAGATTGAGGTTGATCGCGTAGCCGAACAGCACCAGTTGCATCACCGGGATGCCGATGATCATCGCCAGGGTGATGCGATCGCGGCGCATCTGCCGCAACTCCTTCAGCACGATTGCCCAGAGCCGGCGCCAGTTCATGCGGCGCGCTCCGGCGACACGACCGGCTTTCCGTTGCCGCGGGTGGCGGCGACGAACACGTCCTCGAGGCTGGGCGGCACCGCCTCTACCTCCGCCTCCAGCTTCGCGTCGGCCAACGCGTCGCACACGCGCTGTTCGATGTCGCCGTCGCGCGTGGCCAGCACCCGCAGGCTGTTGCCGATCTGGGCGACGCTGAGGATCTCCGGCACCTTGACCAGCGCCGCGTGGGCCTGGCGCGGCCGCGCGGCGCGGACCTCGACCGTACGTCCCTGCAACTGGCCGGTAAGCTCTTCGGGGGTGCCGTCGGCGACCCGTGCACCCTGGTCGAGGATCAGCAGCCGGTGGCAGCGTTCGGCCTCGTCCATGTAGTGGGTCGAGACCAGCAGGGTGGTACCGGTGTCGGCCAGCTCGAAGAGCTTCTCCCAGAAGTCACGACGCGACTCGGGATCGACCGCGCTGGTCGGTTCGTCGAGGAACAGCAGCTCCGGCTGGTGGATCACCGCACCGGCCAATGCCAGCCGCTGCTTCTGGCCACCGCTCAGGGTGCCGGCCAGTTGGTTCTGGCGATCACCGAACTGGTATTGCTCGATCAACTCGCGAACGCGAGTTGCGGTGTTCGCCTTCGGCACGCCCTGTATCGCAGCAAGAAACTCCAGGTTCTCGCGCACGCTGAGGTCGGCGAACAACGAGAACTTCTGGGTCATGTAGCCGATCCGGCGGCGCACTTGCTCGGCCTGCCCGGGCACCTTCATCCCCAGCACCTCGATCTCGCCCGCGCTCGGGGTCAGCAGGCCGCACAGCATGCGAATGGTGGTCGACTTGCCCGAGCCGTTGGGTCCGAGAAAACCGTACACGCAGGCCTTGGGCACGGTCAGGTCGACGTGGTCAACCGCCACCAGGTCACCAAAGCGCTTGGTCAGGCCACGGACCTGGATTACCGGCGGGGTTGTCGCCGCTTGCGCGGGAGCGACGGCAAAGGGACGGCTACTTGCGCCCATCGCCCTGGCCTGCCTGCCCGGCGGAAAATTCGACTCGTACCGGTAGGCCCGCCGGCAGTCCCACCGCTTCCTCGCCCGTCAGTTCGATCTCGGCGAGGTAGCTCAGGCGCGCGGCGTCCTCGCCGGTCAATGCGTAGTAGGGAGTGAAACTCGGCTCGCCGCGGATCATCCGGACCTTCCCGGCCAGCGGCCGTTCGCGACCGTCGACGAAGACACGCGCGTCGCTGCCGATCCTGACATCGGTGCGAATCGGCTCGGGCACATAGACCCGCGCGTAAGGCGCATCGCCGACCAGCAGGATGGCCAACGGTGCGCCGATCGGCGCCTGGTCGCCGACCTCGTACGGCAGGCTGTCGATGCGACCGGCGCGCGGTGCAACCAGGCTCAGCTTGTCCAGCGTGACCTCCTGGGCGGCGACTCGCGCCGCGGCGGCACGGGCTGCGGCCTCACCCTGCGCGACCTGCTCCGGCCGGGTACCGTGCTCCAGTTCCGCCACAGCCGCCAGCGCGACGCGGACCCGCGCACTGGCATCCCCAGCGGCGGCACGTGCGCGATCAACGTCGGCTGCGGCGACCAGCTGCCGTCGGCCCAACGGTTGCAGCCGCGCGTAGTAGGCCTGCGCCTCACGCGCCTGCGCCTGGACCGCCGCCAGTTGCGCGCGCGTCTGGGCAATGGCCTCGTCGCGCGGCCCGGCTTCGAGTTCCTGCAAGGCACTGCGCTGGCGCTGCGCGTCGGCCCGCAGCGCGCGTGTGGCCGATTCGGCGCCTTCGTCCTCAAGCCGCAGTAGTGGCTGCCCCGCCTCGACCTTCTCGCCCTCGCGCACCTCGATCGCGACGATCCGCTCGGCAGCCGGCGCCGGCAGAGCGATGCGGTGGTACTCCAGCGTACCCAGCGCTTGCGACGGATCGTCACCACAAGCAGCCAGCAGCAGCATGCTCAGCACGACGGCGGCGCGGGATCCAGACGTGAGGGTCATGGTTTCAACTCCAGTCCACGGTCGAGCAATGCGATGGCGCGCAGGCGGACGTCATCCCGGTGGCGCGACAAAAGCCCTGCCCTGCAAGAGCGACTGGCGGTGGAATCAGGGCTTGGGCGCGCGGTAGACCACCTCGCCGTCGACATACGTGCCCAACACCGTCAGTTCACGCAATTGCGACGGATCGATCGCCAGCGGGTCCTGCGCCAGCACCACGAAGTCGGCGCGCTTGCCGACCTCCAGGCTACCCACTTCATCCTCGTTGAAGCCGGCATACGCCGCGTCCAGGGTGAATCCGCGCAGGGCCTCGTAGGCCGTCAGCTTCTCCTCCGGCTGCCAGCCGCCGACCGGCAGGCCTTCGGCATCGGTGCGCGTAGTCGCCGAGTACAGCCCCAGCCGTGGATCAACCGACTCGACCGGGAAGTCCGAGCCCAAGGCAAGCCGCGCTCCGCTGTCGCGCAACTCGCGCCACGCATACGCTCCCTGGAGCCGCTGCGGGCCAATGCGATCCTCGGCCCAGGGCATGTCGCTGGTGGCGTGGGTGGGTTGCATCGATGCGATCACCTGCAGGCGTGCCAGCCGTGGCAGGTCCTCGGGCGAGAGGATCTGCGCATGCTCGATACGCCAGCGATGGTCGCCACTGCCGTTCTTGCCAAGTACCCGTTCATACGCCTCAAGGACCACATGGTTGCCACGGTCGCCGATCGCATGGGTAGCAACCTGGATGCCACAACGCTTGGCTTTTTTTACCACCTCCGCCAATTTATCCGGCTTGACCAGCAACAACCCCTGGTTGCCTGGATCGTCGCTGTAGTCGGCCAGCAATGCCGCACCGCGACTGCCCAGCGCGCCGTCGGCAAACAACTTCACCGAGCGCATCTGCAAGCGACCCGAAGGGTGCCGGTAGGCTCCGTCACGGCACAACATCGCCAGTGCATCGCCGTCACCGGCCGCCATCGCGTTGATGCGCAATGGCATCTCGCCGCGGTCGGCCAGTTGCTGGTAATGCTTCAGCCCTGCCAGCGAGACCCCTGCGTCGTGCACGCCGGTCAAACCATGCTCGACCGCGGCTTGCATCCCCAACGCCAAGGCATGTTCCTGCGTGGCGGCATCGGGCTCGGGCTCCTGCGCGTCGATCAACGCCATTGCCCCATCGACGAACACGCCGCTCGGCTGACCATTCGCATCGCGCTCGATCTTGCCGCCCTCGGGCTGCCAGTCGCCGGCCAGGTCACGCTCCACCAGGGCCATCGCGGCACTGTTCGCCCAGCCCGCATGACCGTCGATCCTCCGCAGCCACACCGGGCGATCCGGGAACAGCGCGTCCAGATCGGCGGCGGTAGGGAATCGCTTCTCCGGCCAGTCGTTCTGATCCCAACCACGTCCCAGCAGCCAGGCGCCATCGGGCAGTTCGTCGGCAAAATCGCGCAGCCGTTGCAGCGCCTCCTCCTTGCTGGCGGCATCGACCAGGTCCGCCTGCAGTTCATTGAACCCCAGCCCCGCCACGTGGCCATGGGCGTCGATCAGGCCCGGCACCACGGTGGCCTTGCCGACATCCAGGCGGTGCGCATCCGGATAGTCCCGCAGCAGCGCGTCGCGTTCGCCAAGCGCCACAATCGCGCCCGTGTCGTCGAATGCCAACGCCTCCACACGGGGCTGCGCGGTGTCCATCGTATGGATGCGTGCCGCCGTCAGTACGGTGACTTCGGCGGCCAGCACCGGGGCGGCCAGCGGCATGACCGCGGCAAGCAACGCTGTCTTCAGCAGGGTATTCCGGATCTTGCGCGTCGCCTGCATTGCCATGCCCCTTTATGAGTGAGTTCCGCCACTTTGCGAAAACCTGGCGCCGGGTGCAAGCTGACATGCCAATGGAAGACAGTTTGACGATGGCCCCACGCACGATTCACGAGTTCACGCTGGACCCACCCGATGCCCAGCGCCTGGCCAACCTCAACGGCCCGTTCGATGCCCATATGCGGATCATCGAGCTGCGTACCGGGGTTGAAATCTCCAACCGCGGCAACGTGTTCCGGTTGGCGGGCAGCAAGATGATGGTGCGCAAGGCCGAAAAGGTCCTGCGCGAACTATGGGAAGAAGCCGACGGCCCGGTCCTGGACGAGCATGCGATCCATCTTGCCCTGATCGGGCTGGACGTCGCGCATGCGGTGGAGCAGGACATCCAGCCGCAGGAAGTCGTGATCCGGGTCAAAAGCGGAACCATCCGTGGTCGCGGCGCCAACCAGGCCCGGTACCTGCACGCCATCGCCACCAACGACATCAATTTCGGCATCGGCCCGGCCGGTACCGGCAAGACCTTCCTGGCCGTTGCCAGCGCGGTGGAGGCGCTCAACGAGTCGCGGGTGCAGCGATTGGTGCTGGTCCGCCCGGCGGTCGAGGCCGGCGAGAAGCTCGGGTTCCTGCCCGGCGACCTGTCGCAGAAGGTCGACCCCTACCTACGCCCGTTGTACGACGCGTTGTACGAGATGCTCGGGGTGGAAAAAGTGCTCAAGCTGCTGGAGCGCAGCGTCATCGAGATCGCGCCACTGGCCTACATGCGCGGACGCACCCTCAACGACGCCTACGTGATCCTCGATGAGGCGCAGAACACCACGATCGAGCAGATGAAGATGTTCCTGACCCGGATCGGCTACGGCAGCACCGCCGTGGTGACCGGCGACCTGACCCAGAACGATCTGCCCAAGCACCAGAAATCCGGCTTGCAGGATGCGCTCGACGTGCTGCGCGAGGTCAACGGCCTGTCTTTCACCTTCTTCGAATCCGGCGACGTCGTGCGTCACCCGCTGGTAGCCCGTATCGTCAACGCCTACGAGGCGCGCGATGCGAAGGACGTCCAGACCGGTCAGTCCAGCTGAACCACATGAGGCCCAACCCATGACCCTCGGTCCCACCGTACTCGACGTGTCAGTCAGCTACGGCCTGCCGCGCGCCGGCATCCCGGCCGCGGTCAGCTTCCGGCGCTGGGTCGCCGCCGCACTGGACGGCCGGATCCGCCAGGCCGACCTGGCGATCCGCCTGGTCGACGACAAGGAAGGTCGGGCGTTCAACCGCCACTATCGCGGCAAGGACTACGCCACCAACGTGCTGAGCTTCCCGGCGGATTTGCCCGAAGGAGTCACCCTGCCACTGCTGGGCGACTTGCTGATCTGCGTTCCGGTGGTCGCCAGGGAGGCACGCGAACAGGGCAAGCGGCTCAACGAGCACTATGCCCATTTGACCGTCCACGGCGCCCTGCACCTGTTGGGCTGGGACCACGAGGACGAGCGCGAAGCGGAATGCATGGAGCAACTGGAGCGCGAGATCCTCGCCACCCTTGGCATCTCCGACCCGTACCTGATACTCGATTGATACCCAGCAGCCCCCATTTGATGCGCTAAACTCACCCCGACGCCCATCCCCCGGGCGTATTCATGAAACTGATCAATGTCCGAGGACGATAGTAGTACCCCCACTCATCCATCCGCGCACGATGCGCCGGAGCGGAACGACAAACGCCGTTCCTGGTTTGACCGGATCAGCTCGGCGCTGTCGGGCGAGCCGACTTCCCGCGAGGACCTGGTGGAGCTGTTGCGCGATTGCCAGACCGACGGGCTGATCGAGTCCGACACCCTGACCATGATGGAAGGCGCGATCGCGATCTCGGACTTGAGCGTGGGCGATGTGATGGTCCCGCGCTCGCAGATGATCATGCTGCCGGCGAACGGGTCTTTCATGGACTTGATGAAGCAGGTGGTCGAGTCCGGCCATTCGCGCTTCCCGGTGCACGGCGAGGACAAGGACGAGATCATCGGCATCCTGCTCGCCAAGGACCTGCTGCTGGGAGTGGTCACCGATAACGGCCCGGCCACCATCCACCAGCTGATACGACCGGCGGTGCTGATACCCGAGTCCAAGCGGCTGAACATCCTGCTGCGCGAGTTCCGCCAGTCGCGCAACCACATGGCAATCGTGATCGATGAGCACGGCGGCGTCGCCGGCCTGCTGACCATCGAGGACGTGCTGGAGCAGATCGTCGGCGAGATCGATGATGAGCACGATGACGCCGAGGATCCGGACGCACTGATTGCCGCCCAGGCCGATGGCCAGTACGTGGTCGATGCGCTGGCCCCGATCGAGGACTTCAACGAGCATTTCAGTGCCGATTTCGACGATGACGAGTACGACACCATCGGCGGACTGGTGATCGCGGCGATCGGTCACTTGCCGGAAGCCGGTGAGGAGCTGATTCTCGGACGGTTCGTATTCCGGGTGTCCAGTGCGGACGCGCGGCGGGTGCATGCCTTCCATGTAGGCGTGCTCGGGGATGTTTGACCGGCATGGGGTTGAGCGGCGCGGAACGAGTCATGGCATCTTGATCCGTCTGTGCCTGTTGGCGCTGTTGTGGTCGTGCGCATTCGCCGCCGCCGCCACGCCGCGCATTGGCGTGATCACCATGCAGCCGGGCGAGATTTTCTTCGAGCGTTTCGGCCATAACGCCGTGCTGGTTGCCGACCCGGCCGCCGGTACGGAAATTTCATACAACTTCGGTTTCTTCGACCCGACCGAGGACGACTTCATCGCCCGCTTCGTACGCGGTGACATGCGCTACCGCTTGGTGGCCCTGCCGTTGCAACAGGACCTGGCCTACTACCGCCAGGTCGGGCGTGGGGTCAGCCTGCAATGGCTGGACCTCGACCCGGCGGCCGCACAAGCGGTTGCCGACGCGCTGGAGCAGAACGCACGTCCGGAGAATGCGGCCTACAGCTACGATTATTTCCTGGACAACTGCTCCACCCGGGTGCGCGACATTCTGGACCAGGCGCTGGGCGGCGACCTGCGTCGCCAGATGGGCGGCTCGCGTGGCAGCACGTTCCGCAGCGAGGCGACGCGTCTGGCATCACCGGATTTCTGGATGTGGCTGGGCTTCGACGTTGGCCTGGGACCTGCGGCCGACCGGCCACTGGCGTTCTGGGCCGAGGCATTCATTCCGATGCGACTCGCCGATGCCTTGCGCGATGCCCGCAATGGTCATGACGAACCCCTGGTCATCGAGGAGGTCGAACTGCTGCCACACCGGCTTGCGCCGGCACCGCGCGACCTGCCGCGACCCTGGTGGCCGTGGCTGTTGGCCGGAATCGCGACCGGTGCCGGCCTGGCCTGGCTCGGCCGCCATCGACCCCGCCTGGTGGCCGGGATCGCACTGCCGTTCTGGACGGTGTCGGGACTGGTGGGCGCCCTGTTGCTGTTTATCTGGTTCGGCACCGCGCACAAGTTCGGCTGGGCCAACCAGAACCTGTTGCTGGCCAGTCCGCTGGCGTGGCTACTGCTCCCCGGCGGTTGGCGAATCGCTCGCGGCCGCAAGGGCGGACGCTGGTTCGGCTACCTGTTGACGGCGATGGTGGCGCTGGCGGTGCTGGCATTGTTCAGCCATTGGATGCAGTTGCTGCCGCAGCGCAACCTGCACTGGATCCTGCTGCTGCTGCCCATCCACCTGGGCCTGCTGAGGGCACTGAAGCGTCGTTGAGGTGCTTGCCGGCATCCCTGTTAACGGGTCAGGATGGCACTGATGGAGACTTCAACCAGCCAGCCGCGTGATCCCAGCCTGCCGGCGAGCGTCGTCAACTGCGCCGCCTACGACCGCCACGGGGTACGCCGCGACATCGGCCTGGATGCCATCAGTGACGTGTTGGCGGTCGACGACGGCAGCTTTGTCTGGGTCGGCTTGTACGAGCCTGATGATGCGATCCTCGACAAACTGCGCGAAGAGTTCGACCTGCACAGCCTGGCCGTTGAAGATGCGACCAACGCCCACCAGCGACCGAAGCTGGAAGCCTACGACCGCTCCTTGTTCATAGCGTTGCACACGGCGCAAACCGTCGACGGGCATATCCGCTTCGGCGAGACCCACCTGTTTGTCGGCGCGCGCTACCTGGTCAGCGTGCGCCACGGTGCATCCAGCAGCTATGCGGCCGCGCGGGCACGGATGGAGCGCGAACCGGAAATGCTCAAACACGGTCCGGCGGCTGCGCTGTATGCCGTGCTCGACATGGTGGTCGACCGCCTGGTGCCGATCGTCGACGAGTTCGGCAATGCCCTGAACGCGTTGGAAAAAGACATCTTCGCCGACGAGTTCCACAAGCAAACGGTCAGGAAACTGTACGACCTGAAACGCGAACTGACCCGGTTGCGGCTGGCGGTAGCACCATTGCAGGACATCCTGGGACATCTGGCGCGTCCGCGCGGTGAGCTTATCGATGAGGAGATGCAGCTGTACTTCCGTGATGTCCTGGACCATGCGGTCCGGATCAATGACCACACCGACACGCTGCGCGAGATGCTCACCGCCGCGGTCAATGTCAACCTCTCGTTGGTGACCGTGCGCCAGGGCGAAATGGTCAAGCGCCTGGGTGCGTGGGCCGCGCTGCTGGCCGCGCCAACCCTGATCACCGGCTGGTACGGGATGAACTTCGTCTCGATGCCCGAGTTCAATGCCCGCTGGGGTTATGCCGTGCTGATCGGCGTGGTAGCCGTGACGATGGGAGTGCTGTACTGGCGGTTCAAGCGCTCAGGCTGGTTGTGATGGGCTTGTTGTGACGAATCAACCCGCCATCAGCTGCAGCCCGAGCCCGGTGATATACGCGCAGTAAGTGCCCAACGCGTAACCCAGTACCGCCAGCAATACCCCGACCGGCGCCAGCGACGGGTGGAATGCGCTGGCGACCACCGGCGCGGACGCCGCGCCACCGATATTGGCTTGCGAACCGACCGCCAGGAAGAACAGCGGTGCCCGGATCAACTTCGCCACCACCAGTAGCAGCAACGCGTGGACGCTGATCCAGATCACGCCCAGCAACAGCAGCATCGGCCGTTCCGCCAATGACTTCAGGTCCATTTGCATGCCGATGGTGGCAATCAGCACGTACAACATCACCGAGCCGATGTTGGACGCGCCTGCGCCTTCCAGCCGGCGCGCGCGGGTGAAACTGAGCAACACCCCGAACGTGGTGGCCAACACCACGATCCAGAAGAATTTCGAATCCAGGCTGTAGTCCTGCAGCCGCCACTCCGCCGGCAGGGACTGCACCCAGGTGATCAACGGGTCGGCGAGGAAATGCGACAGCCCGGTCACCCCCAGCGCAACCGCCAGGATCAGCATGAAATCGGCCATGCTGGGGATGCGCGCGTGCTCGCTCTGGTAGCTCGCGATGTGCACCTTGAGCTCCTCGATCGCGGAGGTGTCGGCACCCGTCCAACGGTCGAATTTCTCGGCGCGCGGCGCCAGGAACAGCAGGATCGCCATCCAGAAATACGCCACGATCACGTCGATCGCAACGAACTGCCCGAACAGCGTCGCATCGACCTCGAATACTTCCTTCATCGCGGCCTGGTTGGCGCCACCGCCGATCCAGCTGCCGGCGATGGTGGTCAGGCCACGCCAGGTTTCGCCGGCCACGGCTTGCGGATAGATCCAGCCCATTGCCCAGAACGCCACGAACGCGCCCAGCATGACCCCCACGGTACCGGTGAAGAACATGATCAGCGCCTTCGGCCCCAACCGCATGACCGCGCCGATATCCATCGCCACGCAGAACAGCACCAGCGCACTGGGCAGCAGGTAGTCACGCGCCATCGGGTACAGCCCCGACGCGGGTCCATCGATCAGACCGACGCTGTTGTAGATCGCCGGCACCAGGTAGCAGATCAGCAGCGCCGGCACGACGCCATAGAACTTCTGCCAGAAGCCGGTGGGCCGCGACGCGGTCCAGAACACGGCGCCAAGGGTAATCGCGAGCAATCCGAGGATCGCCGCATCACCGGTGATAACGGCGGTGGTGGGTGCAGCAATCATGCAGACTCCGGTATGGAAGCAAGGACAGGACGGCCCGGCTGCATCAGCGTGCGGGCCGGCTCAGGTCAATTGACGGTTTACTGGCCCAGGTGCTGCTCGAGCCAGCCGTTGACGGTGGCGTGCCACTGCACCGAGTTATGCGGCTTGAGCACCCAGTGGTTCTCGTCGGGGAAGTACAGGAACTTCGACTCGATCCCTTGGCGCTGCAGCGCAGTGAACGCTCCCAGGCCTTGGCTGACGGGAATCCGGAAGTCCTGCTGACCGTGGACGACAAGCATCGGCACGCGCCAGTCGGCGACATGGCGACTGGGGTTGAAGGTCTCGTAATCGGCGTCCTTGTCCCACGGGCTGCCGCCGTTTTCCCACTCGGTGAACCACAGCTCCTCGGTAACGAAACCCATCATGCGGGTATCGAATACACCGTCGTGATTGACCAGGCACTTCCACGCGCCGGACGACGGCGTGTGCCAGTTACCGGCGATCCAGTTGACCATGTAGCCGCCATAACTGGCGCCCAGGGCGCAGGCGTTGTCGCCGTCGAGGAATGCATACTTCTCCTGCGCGGCTTTCCAGCCCTTCTGCAGGTCCTCCAGCGGGCGATCGCCCCAGTGCTGGCTGATGGCATCGGTAAACGCCTGGCCATAGCCGACCGAGCCGTGGAAATCGATCATCACCACCGCATAGCCTTGGCCGGCGTAGGTCTGCGGGTTCCAGCGGGTGCTCCAGCCATTGCCGAAGCTGCCTTGCGGGCCACCGTGGATCAAAAAGGCGACCGGGTACTGCTGGCCTTCCTGGTAGTTCCAGGGCTTGAGCACATAGCCGTGAACGGTGTCGTTGTTCCAGCCAGTGAAGGTGAACTGCTCGAACTCGCCGAAGGTCACCTCGGGCAGCATCTGGCCGGCGCTGGGGGTGAGCGCGCGTTCCTCCGCGCCGTTGATGCCGCCCACGAAAACCTGGGCGCCACTGTCCAGGCTGGCCCGGGTGAAGGCCAGCGTGCCACCGGTCAGTTGTACCGAACCGATGCTGCCATCGCCGGCGATCCGGGTGACACCACCACTATCGACGTGGACGGCAAACAATGGATGCTCCCCAGTGTCCTGCGCGGTCACGTAGAGGGTCTTTCCATCGGCGGACACCGCGATGCTGTCGGCGGAACGATCCCACTGCGGTGCGATCTCCCGGCGTGCGTTGGTAACCAGGTTCAGCTCCATCAGCCGATAACGGTCGGCTTCGAAACCCGGGCGCGTCATGGCCCGGTAGAACAAGCTGCGACCGTCGGCGCTGAATACCGCACCGGTGTCCGTGGCAAGGTTGTCAGCAGTCAGGTTCTTCGAAGCACCGCGACCATCGGCGCTGACCTGGTACAGATCGAAATTGGTCGACCATGGCTCGCTGCGGTCGCTTTTGCGGGCGCTCATCACCAGCCACTGGCCGTCCGGCGACCAGGTGTAGTCGCTGCTGTCGCCAAACGGTCGCGCCGGGACGTCGCCAATGACATCGGTGGCAACCGCTGTAGCAGTGGTCGTCAATGCCTTGTCATCCGGCAGTGTCGCCACGAACACGCGATTCAGGCGGCCATCGCTCCAGGCATCCCAGTGACGGACGAACATGTGATCGTAGACCACCCCGGTTTCAGGGCTGGCTTCGCGTTCTTCCAGGCGCTGCTTGCTGCACGCAAGGTCGCTGCCGCAATCAACGAAGGCCTCGACGTTGAACGCCACTTGTTGCCCATCGGGTGACAACTGATAGCCGCCGACATCCAGGGCGAAGTCGGTCAATTGCCGGGCTTTGCCGCCCTCGGTCGTGACCGCATACAGCTGCGAGCTGCCCGATTGGCTGCTCAGGAAATACACGCGCTCGCCATCGGGCGAGAACGCGGGGGAATTGACGCTCCAACCTTCCGGGGTAAGCCGCACCGGCGGCGCCGAGTCGCGGGTGACCAGGTTCTCGATCCACAGCGAGGACGACGCCTTGTTGGCGTCGTAGTCGGTCACGGCCTTGGCAAACACCACCAGCCGGCCATCGGGAGATACCACCGGTGAGGAAAAGCGGTCCAGCGTCGCCAGGTCGATCGGCTGCAGGCCACGAGTCTCCGCATGGGCCGGTTGAGCGATCGTGGGCAGCGCGACAGCGATCAGCAATGGCAGGACGGCGTGGCTCAAACGCATGGACAGTTCCCCTTTTTTTTTCAGATCCCGATGGTAGGCCCGGCAGCGCAACCGCCGCAACCGTATCAATTGGTGACCGAAGGATCGGCTTTGGCCCCGGCGCGATAAAGCAGCCAACCTACCAATGCCAGTACCGCCAGACCCACCCATTGGCCGAAATTCAACGCAGCCGGCAGGGCCAGCACGTCGGCGCGTCCCGACACCACGATGGGTATCGCGATGGCAATGCCCATCAATGCCTCACCGGTAATCAGCCCGGCCGAGAACAACACGCCGGGCCGGTGGATGCGGTCCTTACCATCCTCATCGTCGGCGGCCAGCTTGTGCCTGCGCTCCACGAAGTGCGCCAACAGGCCGCCCAGAAAGATCGGCACCATCAGTTCCAGCGGCAGGTAGATGCCGATCGCGGCGGCCAGTACCGGTACCCGGAACTTCGAGCCGCGTTTCTTCAGCCATTCGTCAAGCGCGATGACCAGCGCACCAATCGCCGCGCCCAGCCCAATCATGAACCACGGCAGCTTGCCGCCGAACATGCCCTTGGCCACCGATGCCATCAGCATCGCCTGTGGCGCCGGCAGTGGGTTGGGATGCGCGTCGGTCGGCGTGCCGATGCCATAGGCGGCCGAGAGCAGGTTAAGCACCGGCGCCATTATCAGCGCGCAGGAAAATGCACCGATGGCCAGCATCAGCTGCTGCTTCCACGGCGTCGCGCCGACCAGGTAGCCGGCCTTGAGGTCCTGCAGGTTATCGCCGCCTACTGCCGCGGCGCAGCACACCACTGCACCGATCATGATCGCGGCGACGGCGCCGATCGGCGAGTCGCGTCCGAGCAGGAAGACCAGCACCAGTGAGGCAAAAAGTATGGTGGCGATGGTGATGCCTGAAACCGGGTTGTTGGACGAGCCCACCAGCCCAGCCAGGTAAGCCGACACCGAGACGAACAGGAAGCCAGCAACGATCATGATGATGGTCATCGGGATGCTGACCAGCCATTGCCCGACGATCGCCTGGTACAGCGCACCCAGCGGGATCACGAACGCCACCAGCGCCACCAGCATCCACTTCATCGGCAGGTCGCGCTCGGTCTCTGCCACCACCTCGCCACTACCCTTGCGCGCGGCCGCGATACCACTCTTGATCCCCGATACCAGCGACTTGCGCAGCGAGAACAGGGTCCATATCCCGCCAATCAGCATCGCGCCGACGCCGAGATAGCGGATTTTTGCGTTCCAGATCGTGAACGCCGCCTCGGCCGCGCCCTGCCCGGCCAGCTCCGCGGCCAGCACCGGGTCGGCGCTGGCGAAGAAGGCGTAATACAGGGGGATCGCGATATGCCACGACAACACCGCACCCGACACCACCACGATGCCGACGTTCAGCCCCACGATGTAGCCCACGCCCAGCAATGCCGGCGACAAGCCGGTACCCAGGTAGGCCAGGACCTTGCCGTTGCCCAGCAGGCCCGCCTGCACCCAGGCGTCGGGAATGACCCTCAGACCGCTGCTCGCGGCGAGCTTGACCACCGACCCCACCACCGCGGACAAGGCCAGTATCTTCAACCCGGGACCCGGGCTGTCACCGGCCTTGAGGACTTCCGCCGCCGCCTTGCCCTCGGGGAAAGGCAACGGATCCTCGACGATCATCGACCGTCGCAGCGGCACCGAGAACAACACGCCCAGCAATCCACCCAGGCCGGCAATCGCCAATACCCACGAATAACGGAAGTCGTCCCAGTAGCCCAGGATGATCAACGCCGGAATGGTGAAGATCACGCCGGCCGCGATCGACGAGCCTGCCGATGCACCGGTCTGGACGATGTTGTTTTCCAGGATGCTGCCGCCGCCGAGCAGCCGCAGCACGCCCATCGAGACCACGGCGGCCGGAATCGCGGTAGCAATGGTCAGGCCGGCAAACAGTCCCAGGTAGGCATTGGCCGCAGCCAGCACCACCGCCAGGATAATCGCCAGTACGACGGCGCGGAAGGTCAGTTGCGGTAGTGCCGTGGTACTCATCGAACGCTCCATTGCTACGTCGGCCGGACCGGTGCGGAAAACACCGCCCTGGAAAATACGAGCTATCGAGGATAGCCGAGAACCCGCAGCCAGCACGCGTGCCGATCGTCAGCCGACGGCCGGCACCAGACACCGCCGGAGCCCGGCTATTCGGCCTCCCCGGCACCGGCCCCATTAGCGGTGCCGCCACCCAGGCTCCGCGACAGGAAGGCCAATAGCCGGACGTAATACTCCCGGCGGTGCGACTGGAGATAGAACCCATGACCCTCGGTGTCGTAGTAGAGGGTTTCCACCGGGACCCCGGCGGCGCGCAGCGCACGTTCCATCATCTTGCTGTGCTCGATTGGCGCACGCTGGTCTTCCCCACCGGCGGCCAGGAAAACCGGCACCTTGATCCGGTCAGCCAGATTGTTGGGAGAGACGGCGGCAAGCTGGCTGCGATCACCGATCCACTCACGCAGGTAGGTCTCACCTGAGCCGCGCTGCTGGATATCGCCGTGGGTGTGCATCGTCGGCAGATCGTAAACGCCGACGTAGCCCACGGCGCATTGGTACAACGATGGCTCCCGGGCGACTCCCATCAACGCGGCATAGGCACCGTAACTGGCCCCATAGATGCAGATCCGCCCCGGGTCCGCGATACCCTGATCGATTGCCCAGCGGGTCGCATCGGTGAGGTCGTCCTGCATCGCCTTGCCCCACTGTTGCGCGCCGGCATCGATAAAGCTCTTGCCGTAACCGCCGGAGCCGCGGAAGTTCAGTCGCAACACCGCGTAGCCAGCTTCGGCGAGCAGTTGCACCTCCTCGTCGAACCCCCATGTGTCGCGGATGCCAAAAGGACCACCATGCGGCAACACCACCATCGGCTCCGACTTGCCATCCGAACCGTTGGGTAGCGTCAGGTAGCCGTGCAGTGGCAAGCCATCGCGGGCATCGAGTTCGATCGGCCGGGTCACTGCCATCTGCGCTGGATCGAACCAGTCGGCCCGGCTCAACAACAGCTCCGCGCTCTTGGCCTCCTTGTCGAACAAATAGAAGTCGCCCGGGTTGCGGTCACTCCAGGTTTCCACCAAGGCGATCTTGCCGTCGGCGGTCTGGGAGTCGATCAACACCGGCTGGTTGCCGAAGGCCGCCTCCAGGCTGCGATACAACCTTGCCTCGTCCAAGTCCTCGTCGAAAAATGCGGTGCGCGGCTTGCCGTCGTCCAGCAACACGCCCACCGGGACCGCACTGCCATTGCGATAGATGACCCGGGCCGGGTCAACGTTGTCGTCGCGCTGAACCAGCTTGCGGGTCTGTCCAGCGATGTCGAACGCGACGATCACGTTGGGGCCACTGGTTTGCTCGGCTTCCAGATAGGCGACCTGGTCGTTGGCGTCAAAACCGATCGGCCACTGTCTCAATCCGGTTTCATCCGCGTCGTTGAGCAACTGCCAACCCGCGCCATTACCGGTGCGGTAGTACAGCCGCTCCCGGTTGTCGGTGTCCATCCCGACGGCAAACCGGACGACACCCTGGTTGTCGGCCACGAACCGCGCGTTGCGCACCGGCGCACTGGCGACCTGCACGCGGCGACCACTGTAGACGTCCAGCAGCTCGGCGCGGGTGTATGGGTCACTGTTGAATGGACTGACCGAAATAATCACTTTCCGATCATCATTGGGCAGATCATCGACCAGGACCGCGGCGACGCGTTCAACTTTTTTCGCCTGGATCCGCGTACCCGGCCCAGCACCCTGGACGCGCTGACCCACCAGGAACTCGACCTGGCTGCCATCGGCATTGACGGCATACAACTCACCGGTGGCCTGGGGCTTGTCGAGCGCACCCAACTTCTCGGCCATGCTGATCAGTACCCGCTCGGGGTTGACCCAGGCGAAGCCGGCAACGTGCGTGTTTGCCCCCAACACGAACGTCGCGCCGATCGAGTGGTCGCTGCGTCGCGTAATCACCAGCGCCGTGCGCTCGCCATCATCCAGCGCCACGGTGGCGGCATAGTAATCCCCACGCGGCGAGATCTTGATCGCGTTGAAACTGTCGGTCCTGACAAAGCGCTCGACATCAACGGTTGCAGTGGTTTTGCCCGCTGCAACGGCGGTCGCTTCATCGGCAGCTACGGCGGACATCGAGAGCAACGCAACCGCCAACAACACAGTACTGACCATGACTTTCAATGTAGATCTCCTTTCTATCGCTTATCCAGCGGTCAACAGTGCCCGCCCCACGGCGATCAAGACCGGGAGCAGTTGATTGGCGGATAGCCGGAGCGGGCACGGAAACACTCAACGGACAGGCAACGTCATGCCGCCGCCTGCTGTCCGCGAAAATTCCCGTTGACCCTGATGAAACCCCTGACTAGCGCCCCTGCAGGCAAGGGTACTGCATCCATCGCCGCCCGCTCTACTCGCGCGAGGCCGCCCCCAGTGTGGTGGCGAGCGCTTCCCGCCAGTCCGGAAGTTCGACCCGGTACTCGTCCCGGAGACGGTGGGTATCGAGCACCGACCACGACGGACGGGCCGCACGCGTCGGGAATTCGGCGGTGGTGATCGGTAGCACCCGTGGTGGCCGATCGATCATCCCGCGAGCGTCCGCATCGGCAAAAATCGCCTCGGCGAAACCGTGCCAACTGGTTTGACCGGCACTGACCAGATGACGCACGCCGGACTCGACGAGCCCCTGCTCCAGCACGGCCGCGGTAACGTCGGCAATCAACCAGGCCGGCGTTGGTGAGCCAATCTGGTCGGCAACCACGCGCAACTCATCGCGCTCGGCGCCCAGGCGCAACATCGTGCGCAGGAAATTGCCGCCATGCAGGCCATACACCCACGCAGTGCGCAGGATCAGGTGACGGGCGCCGGTGGCGGCAATGGCCTGCTCGCCGGCGAGTTTGCTGGCGCCATAGACGCCCAATGGGGAGGTCGGGTCGTCTTCGCGGTACGGACGCTCTGCGCTGCCATCGAATACATAGTCGGTCGAATAGTGGATCAGGCTCGCACCCACCTGCTCGCAGGCGGCGGCCATGCGTCCGGGAGCCTCGGCGTTGCTGCGGAATGCCAGTTCCGGCTCATCCTCGGCACGGTCCACCGCGGTGTAGGCGGTTGCGTTGACCACGACATCGGGCGCATTGCGCTGGATCAACCCGTCGATCGCTTCCGGATCGGACAGGTCCAGCGCCTCGCACCGGCCACCATCGGACAAGCGGCCATCGCGGGTACTGACCACCAGTTCTCCCAGTGGCACCAGGCTGCGGCGCAATTCATGGCCGACCTGGCCGTTACCGCCCATCAACAGGATCTTCAACGGCTCACTCCGGTGGCTCAAACGTTGGCAGGCAACCGTCGGCAATGTCGTCCAGCAGCGGCGCTTTCATGTCCTTTGCCGACAGCACCGGTGCGCTGACCGGCCAATCAATCGCCAAGCGCGGATCATCCCAGCGCAAGCTGCGATCGGCCTGGGCGTCGTAGGTCGCGGTACACAGATAGGTGAACACCGCCTGCTCGCTGAGGGTCACGAACCCGTGGGCAAAGCCTTCGGGAATCCAGAGCTGGCGCTTGTTATGCGCGCTCAGCACCACGGCGGTCCAACGACCGAAATGAGGCGATCCGCGGCGGATGTCGACCGCGACGTCCCAGACCTCCCCCTCCAGCACGGAGAGGTACTTGCCTTGCGGATTGGGCCACTGGTAATGCAGGCCACGCAGTACGCCGCGGGTGGAACATGAAACGTTGCCCTGCACGAACACCGGCTGCAGTCCGTTCTCGCGCATTCTGTCGTGGTTGAACGACTCGTAGAAAAAACCACGCTCGTCATTGAGCACCCGCGGCTCGATGACCACGCACCCGGGCAGCTCGGTCTGGATCAACTTCAATGGCAAGCCCTTCAGGCGATGATGGTCGAGACCGATACCGGGCAGGCACCTGCCCGGTCATGGACGGCCCGGCAGGTTCCTAGAACGGGATGTCGTCATCGGCGAAGTCCGCGCCAAAGTCGTTCGACTTGGCCGGACCAGCCTCGCGGCGGGGCGCTTCCGAACTTGCCGCCGGTCGGGACGGACGCTCGCTGCGGTCGCCACCGCCACCGCCGCCTTCACCACGGCCACCGAGCATCTGCATCTCGTCGGCGATGATTTCGGTGAAGTATTTTTCCACACCGTCCTGGCCGGTGTACTTGTCGTAACGGATGGAGCCTTCGATATAGACCTGGCTGCCCTTGCGCAGGTACTCGCCGGCGATTTCGCCGAGCTTGCCGAAGAAGGTCACCCGGTGCCAGTCGGTGCGCTCGATCTGCTGGCCGTCCTTGTCCTTGCGCGAGCTGCTGGTGGCCAGGCTGATCTTGGTGATCGCCATGCCGCCTTGGGTGTACTTGGTCTCTGGGTCGTTGCCCAGGTTGCCGACCAGAATCGCCTTGTTGATGCCACGTGCCATGGGTGCGGTCCTTTTGGGTCGCCACGGGCGGCGACGGGCAGTCAAGTATACCGATCCATCCCGGGCTCGCCGTCGGTAAAGCCCGAACCAGCCGGTAGGGTTTGCGCCCGTGCGGTTGTGAACCCGGGCCGCGGCCAGCGTCGCAGCGGAACATCTATAATTGCTGGTCCATCGCTTCCGGTTCCCTCATGCACGCCGCCGCCAGCAACCCCGTTGTTCCCGGTCTTCCCGCCATCCAGGCCCTCGCCCACGCGGATATGACCGCCGTCGATGCGCTGATCCGGCGCCGGCTGGCCTCGGACGTGGTGCTGATCAACCAGGTCGCCGAGTACATCATCGGCGCCGGTGGCAAGCGGCTGCGACCGATGCTGCTGCTGCTGGCCGCCGGCGCGCTCACCCCATCGGGCAAGAGTATCGGCGCCGAGGTTCATCAACTGGCTGCGGTGGTCGAGTTCATCCACACCTCCACCCTGCTGCACGACGACGTGGTCGACGAGTCCGACTTGCGGCGCGGACGCCGGACCGCCAATGCGGTGTGGGGCAATGCGGCCAGCGTGCTGGTCGGCGACTTCCTGTATTCGCGCAGTTTCCAACTGATGGTCGAACTGGACAGCATGCCGGTGCAGCGAATCCTGGCCGACACCACCAACCTGATCGCCGAGGGCGAGGTCCTGCAGCTGTTGCACGTGCGCAACCCGGACACCGACGAAGCCGCGTACCTGCGCGTGATCGAGCGCAAGACCGCGGTACTGTTCGCGGCCGCGACACGCCTGGGCGCCCTGCTGGCCGGCGCCGACGAGGCCACCCAGCAGCGCCTGCACGATTGCGGGCTCAACCTGGGCTACGCGTTCCAGATCGCCGACGACGTGCTCGACTACTCGTCCGATGCCCAGACCCTGGGCAAGAACCTCGGCGACGACCTCGCCGAGGGCAAGGCGACGCTACCGCTGATCCATGCAATCAGGCACTCCGATGCCGACACCGCCGCCAGGTTGCGAGCGGCCATCGAGCATGGCGATGCCGATTCATTGCCCGAGGTGCTGGCGGCGATCCACGCCACCGGCGGCCTGGAGCATAGCCGCGCACGTGCACTCGACTACGCCAAACTCGCCGAGCAGGCGTTGGACGGACTGGAAGACAACGATCACGTGTCCGCGCTGCGCGGCCTGATCGCGTATGCGGTCAACCGCGACCATTGAAGGTTGTGTTGGAATTCGTCAACTCACGCCGAGTCCCGGAATCGTACTGATCGCGTTTGGATCGAAACCTGCCAGGGAGGCGAAATGGCGGCCGCGGGCGACATAGTCGCGATACGCGCCGAAGCTGGGGGCACCGGGGGAAAGCAGGACCACACCCCCGCCGCCTAGCGCGTGCTCGGCCTGCCGGACCGCTTCAGGCAGATCGGGCGCGGCCGCAAGCTGGAAGCGGCCGCGCGCAGCCAGCGGTTCAAGCAGCGCGTGGATCCGTGGACCGTTGGCGCCCATGGTGACAACCGCAGCCGGTGCATGATCCACCATCGCCGCGGCAAAGCCGGACCAGTCGACACCACGGTCATGGCCGCCGACCAGGATCGCAACCCGGCGGCCGCCGAAACACTCCAGCGCGGCCAGGCTGGCGTGCGGCGTGGTGCTGATCGAATCGTTGACGTAACTGACCGCGCCATGCGTACCAAGCACCTGTAACCGGTGCGGCAGCGGCTGGAACCCGATCGCGTGATCGGCCAGCGCCTCCGCATCCAGTCCAAGAGCCTCCAGCACGGTCAGCACCGCGCACAGGTTGCCACGATTGTGACGGCCGGGAAGCGGCAGCGCGGCGGTATCCATGACCCGTTGATCACCGCGATACAGCGTGTCCTCGCGTAGGTGCCAGCCATCATCGCGTCCGAACCAATGCACGTCGCTGTCGGGCAGTGACAGCGCCGCCAGGGTGGAGTCATTGGCATTGAGCACCGCGATTGGTGGCCGCGCGTCCGTCAGCAGCCGCAGCTTGTCCTCGATATAGCGTGCCTGAGATCCGTGCCAATCCAGGTGCTCGGGAAACAGGTTGAGCACGACGGCTATCTGCGGCCGTGCACCGCTGTCGGCCACATCGCCGGTCTGGTAGCTCGACAGCTCGATCGCCCAGTAATCCGGTCGCTGCGGGGGATCAAGCGGCGCCTGCGGCAAGTCCAACAACTCCAGCAGCGGCAAGCCGATGTTGCCGGCCAGCGCGGTGCGGTAACCGGCGGCACGCAATAGATGGGCGAGCAACGCGGTGGTGGTGCTCTTGCCCTTGGTGCCGGTCACGCAGACGGCATTGCCGACTACACCGTCCGGGCCAGCCTCCTCGCCAAACCAAAGTGCGGTGCCGCCGATGAATCGGGTGCCCTGCCCGGCTGCGGCAACCGCCTCGTTGCGGTATGGACTGATACCGGGCGACTTGACCACGATGTCGAAGCTCGACAAGCGCCCGGCGCTGGCATCGGTTTCCACCGCCAGCCGGGCATCTCCCAGGGCAGCTGCGTCGGCAACTTCATCATCCTGACAAAGCAGCGTCAGCGGCAGTTCCGGCAGTCGCGATCGGATCGCGCGGTAAGCGGCGTGGCCTTCACGGCCCCAGCCCCACAACGCGACGTTCTGGCCGTCAAGTTGCGAGATGCGCACGCAATCGTTCCCACAGTCGCGGCGGAATCCGCTGCTCGTCATCGAGCACCAGCAACGGCTCGATCCGCAGTTCGTCGGCGTCCAACTGCGGCAGGATCTCGCGGACGAAGCGTTTGACCAGCGCATCCTCGCGCCACTCAGGACGCTCGGCCAGCGCGGCCATCGCGGCGCGCGACTCGCGGCCTTCACCGACGCACTCGAACGGCTTGTGGTCGCGGTACTCCAGCAAGGCGTCATAACCGGCCGCCTGGGCGGTGTCGTCCAGCAGGTTACGGCCGAGGATGCCGACCAGCCGTGGCTTACTCATGAATGGCGCCAGCGCGAGGAACACAAAATGGCACTTCGGGCAGACCCCGCACCAGCGGTTGGTCGGGCGCTCGCCAAGAATATGGAAGTTGCGGTTGCAACTGGAAAAATGCGCGTCGTAGTGATCGGTGCGGGTGAACTGACGCGCAACCGCCAGCTCGCTCAACGGGCGCAGCAGCGAGTAATAGTGCAGATCGGCGGCAACGTGCTTCTCGACGTAGCCGCCAAACGCCGACTCGAACGCCCAGCCCTTCGACCACTGGTGGTTGACCTCGGTGGTGACCGTGCCGTCATCGGTGGTGATCAACGAGCCGTAGCTGGCCGAACGCTCGTTGGAGAACACCACCTGCCCGGCCCCCTGCAACAGCGCCGCCAGCACCAGGATCGCGGAGTTCACCGCCGTCACCGGAATGTGGCCGTTCCAGGCGCCCTCGCGGTTGTAATCGAACAGTTGAGAAGCCAACGCGCGACCGACGTTCAGTGTCGGCAAACCGGTGCGCTCCGCGCAGGCCTTGATCAGCTGCGAGCCGCCGATCCAGCTGACCGTCTGCTCGACCCCGAGTGCGCGCAGCGCCTCGATACTGACCAGCGAATCCTTGCCGCCGCCAATGGCCACCAGCGCGTGCTCGCCCAGACCCACCGCGGGAGCGAGGCCGGGGGCGGGTTGCTTCCCGCTCGGGAAGCGGATCCGGCCATGCAGGTCCAGGCCATTGCGATACGCAAACTCACCCAGGCCATTGAGATAGATGGTCTCCAGCAAGGCCGCCGTGTCGCTGTCAATGGCATACGAGTCGATCCGGATCTGCTCCGGCACCGCCGCTTTGTAATAGCTCACCCCGGCGATCAGGTGCAGCAGTTGCAGCGCCTTCTCCACCGCGGCCGCACGCGTATCGTCCAGCAGGAATGGCGCCCCCGGCACGGTGATCGTCTCCACCATGTCCGGACCGTCAAACGCATAGACCAGCTGCGCCACTCCATTGGCGGGGTCGAAACTGCAGCGGACGAAACGGAACGCGTCGATCGCGTCACGCTGGAACTTCCAGTTACTCATTGCCTGTTACTCATGCCGTGTCTCATTCAATGATGTCCTCTGCCGGCAGCGCCCGCAGGTTGTAGGTGTTGGCCATCGCCATGCCGTAGGCGCCAGTATCGGCGACCAGCACCACGTCGTCCTCGGCGGTGGCGGCCGGCAGCAGCCGGGCGCGGCCCAGCACGTCGCCGGTCTCGCAGATGGGCCCGACCACCTCGAAGGTTGCCGTCACCGGATCGTCCAGGCGACTGAGGTTGTGGATGCCATGCCAGGCGTCGTACATCGCCGGCCGCATCAGTGCATTCATGCCGGCATCGCAGCCAACCCGGTGCACGCCATCCTTCTCGACCACCTGGGTCACCGACAGCAGCAGGACGCCACACTCGGCGGCCAGATAGCGGCCCGGTTCGACCACCAGCCGGTAGCGCGGGTAGCTGGCCTTGATCTCGTCCAGGCCAGCCCCCCATGCGGCGAGGTCGAAGTCATGGGCGTCGGGCGTGTATGCCACCGGCAGGCCACCACCGATATCGATGCTTTCCACGCTGGCGGCCGTGTCTGCCAGTGCGACCAGCTCGGCATACACCTCGCGCCAGAACCGTGGGTCGTCGATGCCGCTGCCCAAATGGGCGTGCAAGCCGCTGATACGGATATCCAGCTCGCGGGCACGAGCGAGGAAGTCGTCGAACTTCGGCAATGGCAGGCCGAACTTGGCGTTGACGCCACCGGTGCGGACCTTCTCGTGGTGGCCGTCGCCGCGGCCCAGGTCCAGCCGCAGCCAGATGGTGCGGCCACGGAACACTTCCGGCCAGTTCTGCAACGCTTCCAGATTATCCAGGGTGACGGTCACGCCATGCGCAAACGCCGCCTCGTACTCCCGGCGCGGCGCAAAACTGGGGGTGAACAACACCCGCTGCGGGGACAGTCCGGGGACATGCTGGAACACGTGGTCGAGTTCCGCCGCCGACACACATTCCAACCCGAACCCCTCGGTCGCCAGCACGCGCAAGACAGCCGGATGCGGGTTGGCCTTGATCGCGTAGAAACAGCCGTCGACGGCGGTGGCTGACGCCACTTCGCGCGCACGCCTGCGCACCGTATCCAGGTCATACACATAACGCGGCGTTCCGGCGCGGGCACGTTCCAGCAAGTCCTGACGCGCACCCAGCCACCAAGGCGTCCGTCGCTGGGTCTTGCCGTGGACAATCTCGCGCCAGCTGGGACCAAATACCTCGGCATCCAGGGTTGGCATCGCGCCGCTGCGGATCAACTCGGCATGCAGCACCGGCAACAGGCCATCGGCGTCCGCCTCGTCGATCACGAAGGTCAGGTTGAGGTCATTGGACGACTGGCTGATCAGGTGCACGCGCTCGCGCCCGAATGTCGCCCATACGTCCGACAACCGGTGCAGCAGCGAACGCATGCCGCGGCCGACCAGGGTGATCGACGTGCAGGGCACGATCACCTTGACCCGGCACACCAGGGCCAGGTCGGTGGCGAGCGCCTCGATCACGTTGCTGGTGACCAGGTTCTCGCTGGGGTCCAGGGAAATGGTGACGTTGGTCTCCGACGAGCCGATCAGGTCGACCGACAGGCCGTGATGCTTGAACAGGTCGAAGATGTCGGACAGGAAGCCGACCTGTTGCCACATGCCGATGCTCTCCATCGACACCAGTACCACCCCGTCGCGGCGGCTGATCGCCTTCACTCCGGGCACGGTCGTGATGGCGCCTTCGATCCGCGTACCCGGCAGTTCGGGGCGTTGGGCATCCAGGATCGTTATCGGCACTCCGGCGCGGCGGCAGGGACCGATCGAACGCGGGTGCAAAACCTTGGCACCGGTAGTCGCGATTTCCTGGGCCTCGGCGTAGTCCAGCCTCACCAGCAAGCGGGCCTCCGGCACTTCGCGCGGATTGGCGCTGAACATCCCCGGCACGTCGGTCCATATCTCGACCCGCTCGGCGTTCAACAGCACGCCAAAACACGCCGCCGACGTATCCGAGCCGCCGCGGCCAAACAATGCGGTACCGCCGTCGGCATGACGGGCGATGAACCCCTGGGTCAGCAGCATCGGCGCCGGTTGGGCGGCAAAGCGCTGGCCAAAGCCGGGCTCGGCCTCGCGTTTGCAGTTCACCGACAGGCGGCAGGCCCACGGGCTCTGGTTGGGCAGTTCGGCCGCTTCCAGCCACTCGCGCGCGTCGCACCAGCCGATATCCAAGCCCTGGCTGCGCAGGTAAGCCGCGCCCAGCGTGGAGGACAGCAGTTCGCCCTGGGCCAGCATCTCGGCTTGCCAGGACAGCGACCGCGCTGCCGCACCCGGCGATTGCAGCAAGGCCTGCAGTTCGTCCAGACGTGTGCCCAGCACCAAGCCGGGGTCCAATCCCAATTCGACGCAGAACGCGCGATGGCGCTCGATCAGCGCCCGGCCCCGGGCGTCGGCATCATCGCCGTCGCAGATCGCCTGCAGCTCATTGGTCACGCCCGACAGCGCCGAGACCACCACCAACACGCGCACGCCACTGTCCGCCATGCGTTTGCCGGCCAGACGGCCGATGGTGTCCCACCGCTCACGTTGCGATACCGAGGTACCGCCAAATTTCAACACCGCCCATCTTTGCGCTTGCGCCACCAATATGTCCTCGACTGAACCGGTAGCGCACGCCGGCCTGGGTGAATAAAACGGGTTCCCATCCTAATCCGATGCCTGCGTCGCAAGCACAGTGTGCAACCGGCGACAATCCGATGCACATGGGAATGCTGCTTGACCCAACGTCTCGACACAACCCTTTAGAATCCAGCGTCCTCCGGTTGCCTGGTTGACGCGCTGTCAGCCATTGCGCCGGCAACACCCACAGGATGCCTCACCGCAATGACGTTGCGCCGCTACTTGCAGTTGGATGTGTTCGCTGACCGACCGGGCGCGGGCAATCCGCTGGCCGTGATCCTCGATACCGACGGCCTGGACGATGCGGCAATGCAGGCCATTGCCCGCTGGTCAAATCGTCCCGAGACGACGTTCGCATTTGCCCCCACGGTGCCGGGCGCGGATTACCGGATACGGATATTCAGCCCGCAGCGCGAAGTTCCGTTCGCCGGCCATCCCAGCGTGGGAACGGCGTTCGCGGTACTGGACGCTGGCATGGTGACCGCAAAGGAAGGCCGGGTCGTGCAGGAAGGCATCGGCGGCGTGCTGCCGCTCGCCGTCCACGGTGAAGGCAGGCAACAGACGATCGCGGTGCGTACGCCGCGGGCAAAGGTGGTCGAGGTCGCGGCAGTCGACGACCCTCGGCTGACGGCCGCCCTGAGCGGCTTGGCAGCGGGCAGCCTACCCCCGGCGCTGATGGACGGAGGACGCCGCTGGTGGCTGGTCGAAGTCGCCGATGAGGCGCACCTGCGTGCCGCCACCCCCGATTGGCTTGCGATCGCCAAGCTGGCCGCCGCCACTGGGAGCATGGGCATCTGCGCGTTCGCGCGCGCTGATGATGGCCACGATTACGATCTGGCGGTGCGCGCCTTCGTCGGCGCGGGGGCGCCGTTCGAGGACGCCGCTTCCGGCGCCGCCAATGCGACGATCGCCGCCTGGCTGGCCCACAACCAGCACCTGCCCGGCCGCGACGGTCGCTACGTGGCCAGCCAGGGACGCGAAGTTGGATTCGATGCGCGGCTGCAATTGCACGTGGACCGGGACGGCGAGGTCTGGTCCGGCGGCCGGGTATGCCCGATCGTGCGCGGCACCCTTCACTGGTAGGACCGGTACGGGTCAGGCTTTCAGCGTCGCTTTCATCGAGATCGGCACGGCGCTCAACGCCTTCGATACCGGGCAGTTTTCCTTGGCATCCTCGGCAATCGACTGGAAACTGGCCTCGTCGATCCCCGGCACCCGGGCCTCGACCGTCAACCGGATCTGCGATAGCGACGGCCCACCCTCCATCGACAAGTCGACCTGTGCCCGCGTGTCCAGGCTGTCGGGCGGATGGCCGGCTTCGGTCAGCTTGGCCGACAACGCCATGGTGAAGCAGCCCGCGTGGGCGGCGGCGATCAGTTCTTCGGGGTTGGTACCGCGGCTTTCATCGGTATCGCCGTCGCCGAAGCGGCTGTTGAAGCCATAACGGGTCTTGTCCATCAGGCCGCTCTGGGTGCTGAGCTGACCCTTGCCGGTCTTGAAGTCGCCTTCCCAATGTGCGGTGGCGTGGCGTGAAATGCCCATGTGCGGTTTCCTTTGAGTGTCGGGGGAAACCACAGGCTAGCGGCGGGAGTGTTAGCGCAACATGCTGACGGGACTTCCGCGCCGCCTATTGACTCGCCCGCGTGGCGGCGCGAGGCTGCAAGTCCGGCCCCCGTGCCGGCCCCCCGCCATGACCGCCCGCCGAGCGCAGCCCGCTCGGACGCGCTGCGCGGACAGCCATGACGGCCTTCCACCCTTGACTGCAGGGAGAAGTCCGCTCATGTCCCATCGCACCCAGGATATTCGCAACGTGGCGCTTGCAGGCCACCCCGCCGCCGGCAAAACCACCTTGTTTGAAGCCCTGCTGCTCGCCGGCGGCGCCATCCAGACGGCAGGCAGCGTCGAACACGGCAATACCGTGTCCGACTTTGATCCGGTCGAGAAGCAACGCGGCCACTCGCTCGACATCGCGATGGCCGGCATCGACCACGACGGCATCCACCTGAACCTGATCGACACCGCCGGCTATCCGGACTTCCGCGGCCCCACGCTGTCCGCATTGGCCGCGATCGAGACCGTCGCGATCGTGCTCGACGCCAGCACCGGGGTCGACTACGGTGCGCGGCGGATGATGGCCCGGGCCAAGGCACGCGGGCTGTGTCTGGTCATCGTCATCAACAAGATCGACCACGACGGCGCCGATCCAGCGCGGGTGCTGGATGAGGTCCGGCAGCAATTCGGCTCCGAATGCCTGCCCTTGAACCTGCCTGTGGCCGGTGCGACGGCGGTGATCGACTGCCTCGGCGGTACCGACACCGGCGGCCCGAATGGAAGCAGCGACCTCGGCCCGGTCGCCGACTGGCACCAGAAGATCCTCGACCAGGTGGTCGAAATCAACGAGCCCGTGATGGAGCACTACCTCGACCGGGGTGAAAGCGGCCTGTCTGCTGACGAGTTGCACGCGGCGTTCGAGCAGTGCCTGCGCGAGGGACACCTGGTACCGGTAGTGTTCTGCTCGGCGCGCACCGGCGTGGGCGTCAGGGAACTGCTGGGCGTCACCGGCAAATGGCTGCCCAGCCCGGCCGAAACCAATCCGCCTCCGTTCGAGAAGGTCCAACCCGGCGCGGCGCACCAACGCATCAAGACCGTGCCCGATCCCGACGCGCCGATAATCGCCCACGTGTTCAAGATCATCAACGACCCGTTTGTCGGCAAGCTTGCGGTGTTCCGGGTCCACCAGGGCACCGTGCGCCGGGACAGCCAGCTGTTCATCGACGACGGCAAGAAGCCGTTCAAGGTCGGCCACCTGTATGCGTTGCAAGGCAAGGAGCGCGTCGAGATCGACCGCGCGATACCCGGCGACATTGCCGCGCTGGCGAAGGTCGAGGACGCGCATTTCGATGCCGTGCTGCATGACGACGTTGACCAGGCCCACATCCGCCTGATGCCACTGGACTTTCCGCGGCCGATGTTCGGCCTGGCGATCGACGCGGCCAGCAAGGGCCAGGAACAGAAACTCGCCGGCGCGCTGCACAGGTTGGCCGAGGAGGACCCGTGTTTCCATGTCGAACACGAGGCCGAGACCAACGAAACCGTCATCCGCGGCCTGTCCGAGCTGCACCTGCGGATCAACCTGGACAGGCTGCGCGACAAGCACGGCATTGAGGTCAATTCGCACCCGCCGCGCATCGCCTATCGCGAAACCATCAGCGGCAAGGCCGAGGGCCACCATCGCCACAAGAAGCAGACCGGCGGCGCCGGCCAGTTCGGCGAGGTGCTGCTCCGGGTGGAACCGCTGCCGCGCGGCGGCGGTTTCGAGTTTATCGACCAGGTCAAGGGCGGCACGATCCCGGGCCAGTTCCTGCCGGCGATCGAGAAAGGCGTGCAACTGGTCCTGCACAGCGGCGCGATCGCCGGCTATCCAATCCAGGATGTGCGGGTCCTGGTGCTGGATGGCAAGCACCACAACGTCGACAGCAAGGAGGTCGCCTTCGTCGCCGCTGGCCGGAAGGCGTTCCTGGATGCGATCGGCAAGGCATCGCCGCAAGTGCTCGAACCCATCGTCGACCTGGAGGTCAACGCGCCCGAGCAACACATGGGCGACATCAGCAGTGGCTTGGCCAGCAAGCGTGCACGCATCAATGGCACCGACCTGCTGCGCGGCAACGAGATCGTGGTGAAGGCGCAGGTGCCGCTGTCGGAACTGGAGGGTTACGCGGCGGAGCTGAAGTCGGTGACCGCCGGGCGCGGGCGCTACTCGCTCGACTTCAGCCACTACGAGCCGGTCCCCGGGGCGGTGCAACGCCGGTTGATCGAGGCCTACAGGCCCAGACACGAGGAGGACTAGCACCGCTCCTGCAACGGCCGGCCATTGCGACTACACGACCCCTCGACTACCGGGAACCACTTCGCGCTAGCATCGACACGCCTGTCACAGGCGTCGTCACGCTAACCCGCCATTCACGGTCGCCACGTAACGTGCGAACGAAACCTGCAAGGATCGATCATGCGCAAACCGGTTGCCTGCAAGTCTGTTGTCCGTACCTGCATCGCCATCTCGGCCTTCGCCTTGATATGCCTGTTGTCCGCTGGCTGTTCCACCCTCAACACGCTTGGCATGATGCTGGGCAGCCAGGTCACGTTTACCCAGCCCCAGTTGCAGCAATCACTCAACCGCAACTTCCCGAAGCAGTATGAGCGCCTTGGTGGCCTGGTGTCGCTGCGGCTGACCAATCCGAGCCTGTCGATTCCGCATGACAACACCCGCCTGCGCCTGAGTTTCAACATCCGCTTGTCGGCAATGGACAGCACCAGCATGACCACCCTCGGACATTTCACGCTTAGCAGTGGCCTTCGCTTCGACCAGGACACCCTGGGCCTTCACCTGCGGGACCCGGTAATAGAATCGGTCGACCTGCCGGGGCTGGGCGGCGTGATGAATACCACCTCGCGCGAGCTGCTCAGCGCCTGGCTGTCCGATTACGCCCGCGAGGAGCCGGTCTACCGGCTCGACAGCAGCCTGCTGGAGCGCATCAGCGCGCGCCGTATCGAGTCGACCGACATCGAGCGCGGCCTGGTCGTGGTCAAGCTCGACGAATGACGGAGTAACGACCGCATGACCGGTTTGCGCACGACGATTGGGCTGGGTGTCTTGCTGGCCTTGACCAGTTGCCTGGCTGGCTGCGGTGAACGCTCGACACCGGTGAGCCACGACACCGCCAGCACCGAAGCCTTGCCCGAACCCGGACCTGCCGGCGACAGCGTCACCGGCATGCCCGCACAGCCGGGACCGGGACAGATCGGGTCGCCCCCGCCGTTGAGCCAGGCCCCCGTCGACACCCCGATCGGCAGCAACGGCAGGCCCGATGATGACGGCGGATTGCCGCTGTCGGCGCCAACGTCTCCCGACATATCACAGGGTCTGGAATCGCGGCCCGACGAGCCCGGCCCGGACCAGGCGGTCGCGGTGGTACGTGAGTATTACGAGGCAATCAACACCGGCCATCATGACCAGGCCTATCGGTTATGGTCCGATCACGGCAAAGCAAGCGGGCAATCGCCGTTGCAGTTTGCGGATGGCTTCGACGATACCGTCCGGATCTCGGTCGAAGTGATGGCGCCGGGTCGGGTCGACCCCGCCGCCGGCTCGCGCTACATCGAGGTCCCGATCGCGCTGCGTGCTACCCATCGCGATGGCAGCATCCACCAGTATGTGGGCGCCTACACGTTGCGCCGGGCCGTTGTCGACGGCGCTACCGAGGAGCAGCGTGCATGGCGAATCGCATCGGCCGACATCCGTGAAGTCCGGCCGTGACGGGACCGCCTCCATCACCACGCATCGTGCTGGACACCAATGTCTGCCTCGACCTGTTGCTGTTCGATGACCCGCGCGTGACCACGCTGCGGGCGGCGCTGCAAGCCGGTGACGTGATCGCGGTCGGCAACCACGAATGTCGCGCCGAATGGCTGCGGGTGTTGCGCTACCCGGTGCTGAAGCTGGATGAGGAACGCTGCACCGCGATGATCGAGGCCTTCGATGCGCTGGTGCGGCCGTTGCACGGGATGGAAGCGGAACCCGGCTCGTGGCCCGACGTCGCCCTGCCCCGCTGCAGCGATCCCGACGACCAGAAGTTCCTGCAACTCGCTTGCGACTCGGGTGCCCGCTGGCTGCTCAGCCGCGACCGTCACCTGCTGTCGCTGGCGCGACGTTGCAAGCGCGAAGGCCTGTTCGAGATCACCACCCCCGAACAGTGGATCGCCCCAGACAATGCCGTGCAGGAGCTACCGGTCCGCGCCCTTACAACTCGAACCGGTACGACAGCTTGACCAGCAGCTGCTCGCTGTCGCGCAGGCTGAAACTGTCGCGCAACTGGTCCCGCGGCCCGACCGAGAACTCGTCGAGCATGTAGCCGCCGCGTCCGTAGACTACATACAGGTCCGACAGCGGCGCGAGCATGTAGCGGTAGCGGACCTGGAACCCGAGGTTGCGCAGGCTGAAGTCGTCGACCTGGTTGTCCGCCAACGTGGGATCGACCGCCGCCGCGTGGCCATCCGCACCGACCCGAACAGCCTCGGTGAGCCGCGCGTCCAGCCCGATCGCCTGCAACTTCAATCGCAGCTCCTGACGCTGGCCGATGCTCCAGTCCAGCCCGGCGTTGAACTGCAGCGAACGCTCCTCGAAACGGCCAACCAGGTTGTCGTGCTGCCACACCAGCCAATCCGGCGTGTACTCCGCGTAACCGCCGACGAATGCGCTGAGGGCATCGCTGAAGTAGTAGGTCGGGGCGAACTCGAGGCTGTAGCCGATCTCGTCATTGCCTGCCAGGCCGCCACCGCCTACCCAGGCATCGAGTTCCCACGACCAGCGCCCCTTGCGCGGCCGATCGCGCTCCCATGACAGGCTGAAATTGCCCGGTTTACGCAACGGATGGTTGCCGCGGGTCAGCAGGTCGTCGTAGTGCGGCGCGTTGACGTTGAGCTGCAGGTATTCGTTGCCGCCATCGCGACGCTCGCTGGAGCGGATCAGGCGCAGTTGCCGCTGCAACCGCAGGCCATGGTCGTTGTCCATGCCGATGATGCGGCCGCGGTAATCGTGCGAGGCGTAAGCCGAATCCTGCGACAGTCCGGTCAGGCGGCGACTGACCTGCCAGTGCCCGTAGTTGAGGTTGTTGCGACCGAGGTAGCCGAAATCGTTGACCTCGAGGTCGTCGCCGAAGTGCATCGCCAGCCATTGCTGGCGCCACCCGTTGCCCATCTCATACTCGACCACGGTGGTGGCGCCGCTGCCACGGATCGTCTGGCCGGCTTCCTCGATGTCGCTGCCGACCACGTTACTGGTGATGGTGATCGCATCGGTCGGCTGCCAGCGGTGGTCGATGCCGAGCACGCGCGCCTCTCGGTCCAGGAACGGCCGCAGCACCTGGGTTGCCAGCAGGCCGACGTTCTGGCGTTCGAAGTCGTGGTTGAGCCGCAGCGCGCGGAACGAACGGCCGGACTCGCCGTTCTCCTCGGCCGCCATCAACCCATAGTTGGTCCCGCCGAGGCTGCCGTTGAGCTTGACCGCCGCGCCGATATCGCCAGGGCCGCTGCCGTCATCGGCGGGTCCGCCGACGCGACGGGTGTAGATTAACTGGCTGTTGTCGATCAGCAGGCCGAAATTGAAGATGCCCTGGTTCTCGGTGAAGAACGGCCGTTTGTCGCTGAAGAAGGTTTCCTCGGCACCGAAGTTGACCACCAGGTCGTCGCTCTCGACCTGGCCGAAGTCGGGATTGATGGTCGCGGTCAGCTGGGTCTGGCCATTGGGCTTCCAGAAGATGTCGGCGCCGGCGTCGAAGTCACTGCTGCCACCAACGTTGTCGTACACCCCGACCGCGTACGGCGTGATTGCCAGCAGCGACTGGCTGTAGGCCGGCAACTCGACCTTCCGGAAGTCGGACAAAAACCGCGGGCGCTGGAAGCTCGCGCCCGGCGCGGCGACGCGTTCGCCGGTCGAGCCGATCACCCGGTCCAGGTACAGGCCGACAGTGCGGGTACCGCCGTCGGCCTTGCGCATCGGCGCGATGTACCACGGAATCAGCATCTCGACGCTCCAGCCGGCCTCGTCCTCGCTGACCGCGTGCTTCCAACTGCCGTCCCAGTCGCTGCTATAGCTGCTTTCGTTGGTGATCACCTCATCGCCGATGCCACCGGCCAGCGTGACCATGAAGTTGTAGCCGGTACGCCCGTCGCCATCGAAGTCGATCGCGACATTGACCCGGTCCACCTGTGCATCCTCGTCGCGACGGGTGCGGGTGCGCACGCGCGGCACGTCGGCCGCCTGCAGGCTGCGGAAAGCGATCGCCAACCCGTCCGGCGTGGCCAGCACCCAGGCTTCGGTGGGGTACGGCGATGGCTGCAGCGACAGCGGCTGGGTCAGCACGAAGTCATTGAAGTGGTGGGCACCCCGCCATTCGACCGGGTCGATCCTGCCATCCAGATCGATGGCACCAGGCTCGACTGTCTCCGCTCCCGTTGTCGCCGCTACCGCCGTATGAAGCGGCAGGGCCAGCACAACGAGGATGGACAGCACCGGGAGCAAACGCATGCAAGGTCCGGAAAAAGCAGCATTGGATACAGAAACAGGTTGGCGCATCAGGTGGTCCCGAAAATACGTGTGTACGTATGGCGCCTTGGCTGAGCGCCAGTGCTGTAGTTATGTATATCAGTACATATGACAGGATCCTATCCCCCGAAGGTCACGCATCGACCAGCACCAGGCTCAAGACGTTCGAGGCAGCGTCGCGCCGGTAGAGTTTCGCGGCTGCAGATTCGCATCAGGCGCACGGGCCTGAATCTCCGATAGGTTGGCCGGCCGCCGGTACTTCGGCCTACTGCATGTACCAGCCGTGGCTGACCACCAGGCTTTGCCCGGTCAATGCGGCGCTGGGGAATTCGGCGAGGAAACGCACCGTCTTGGCGACGTCTTCGACCGTAGTGAAGATGCCATCGACGGTCTGTCCCAGCATCACGTCGCGGATCACCTCCTCCTCGCTGATGCCGAGCTCTTTCGACTGTTCCGGGATCTGCTTGTCCACCAGCGGCGTGCGGACAAAGCCCGGGCAGACCACGTGGCTGCGCACGCCGCGCTCGCCGCCTTCCTTGGCCAACACCCGCGCCAGGCCCAGCAGGCCATGTTTGGCGGTGACATACGGCGCCTTCAGCTTCGACGCTTCATGGGAATGCACCGAGCCCATGTAGATGACCACGCCGCCGCGGCTCGCCTTGCCGCTGCCATCGTCCCGGTACATGTGCGGCAATACCGCCTTGGTGGTCAGGAACGCGCCATCAAGGTGAATCGCGAGCATCTTCTTCCAGTCGGCGAAGCTGTAGTTCTCGATCGGATTGACGATCTGGATGCCAGCGTTGGACACCAGGATATCGACCGCGCCGAACTGATCCACGACCTGTTGGGTGCCGGCATTGACGGCCGCCTCGTCGGTGACATCCATCGCGACGCCGATCGCCTTGCCGCCGGCCTGCTCGATCTCATCGGCAACCGCCTTGGCGCCGTCGAGATTGATGTCGGCAATGGCGATCAGCGCGCCGGCACGCGACAACTCGAATGCGATCTCCTTGCCGATGCCGCTGGCCGCGCCGGTGACAATGGCGACCTTGCCCTGGATCGAACTCATGCGCACGCTCCTGCTGTGGTGGGGATGGCGCGATATTAACGAATGGGCTCAGTCCTTGTGCTTGTTCTTGCGCTTGGGCTGCAACATGGTGCCGGTGCAGCTGCCCGCGCCGCAGCGGCATGTCCAGATGCGCTTCATCCGCGCGGTGTGGGCCTCGGCCAGGGTAATGCCGTAGTTGTAGACCAGTTCCTCGCCCGCCGCGATGTCGTTGATCGCCTCGATGAACACCCGGTCCTTGCTGCGGTCATCACCGTCGTGTTCTTCCAGCAACGCCTCGCAATTGGGCTCGCAGCTGTGGTTGATCCAGCGCGCAACCCCGCCGCGGTAATTGGCATCGATCACGTACTCGTCGTTCAGCGTGAACAGGAAGGTGTGACCCGAGTCCGGGTCGCCGGTATCACCGGCATCCACTTCCTGGTGGGTACGACGCAACCCCTTGTACTCGACAATGCGCTCGCCCTTGGCGATGGGCGCGACGGCAAACACACCGTTGCCGTGGATGGCGGAGTGGCGGGCGATGATCTTTCGCGGCATACGGGCTTCCGGGGGTAGAAATGGGAGTGAACCGACAAATGTACTTGGCCCCCGCCCCGATAATCCGTACAATAACGGTACTGATTGAGGGTCCAGCCATGTTACGTGTCACCCGACTCACCGATTACGCCACCGTCGTGCTCACGGTGCTGGCCGCCGATCCATTGGTCGTGCTGAGCGCGCCCGAGCTCGCCGACCGTGCCGGGCTGGAAACGCCAACGGTGAGCAAGCTGCTCAAGCCGCTGGCCCAGGCTGGCCTGGTGGAAGGCTTTCGTGGCGCCAACGGTGGTTACCGGCTGGCCCGTCCTGCCGGGGCGATCACCCTGATCGAAATCGTCGAGGCGATGGAAGGCCCGTTGGCAATGACCGAATGCAGCATCCACGAAGGCAATTGCGAGATCGAGGATTCATGCAACGTGCGCGCCAACTGGCGCTACATCAACGATGTCGTGGCCGATGCGCTGCGTGCGGTAAGCCTGGCCCAGATGCTGACGCCGCTTACGCCCTCCGCGCCACCCCATCTTTCCGACTCGAAGCGCATTGACCTTCGCCTCTCCAACGCATGACCGACAGTAGGCAGCCCATGGCCACCGAAACCATTGAAAACCCGACTTCACGCACGCCTCCAGACGCGGCGACCGCGCAGCAGGCGGACATGCCCAACCGTGAAATCCATGAACAGCTCGGCCGCAAGTACGAGGCCGGGTTCATCACCGAAATTGAAACCGACAGCCTGCCGCCAGGTCTGAGCGAGGACATCATCCGCCAGCTCTCCGCGATCAAGGAAGAGCCCGAGTGGATGACCGAGTGGCGCCTGGAGGCCTATCGCCACTTCCTGACGATGCCGATGCCTGACTGGGCCAAGCTGAACATCGCGCCGATCGACCTGCAGGCGCTCAGCTACTACTCAGCGCCCAAAGGCCCCAAGTACAAGTCACTGGACGAGGTGCCGCAGGAGCTGATCGACACCTACGACAAGCTTGGCATCCCGTTGCACGAGCGCGCCAAACTGGCCGGCGTGGCGGTGGACGTGGTGTTCGACTCGGTCTCGGTCGGCACCACCGTGCACAAGGAGCTGACCGACAAGGGCGTCATCTTCTGCTCGATGTCGGAGGCGATCAAGAACCACCCGGAACTGGTCAGGAAGTACCTGGGCACGGTGGTGCCGACCGGTGACAACTACTTCGCCGCGTTGAATTCGGCGGTGTTCTCCGACGGCAGCTTCGTGTTCATCCCGGCCGGGGTGAAGTGCCCGATGGAGCTGAGCACCTATTTCCGCATCAATGCCGGCCACACAGGGCAGTTCGAGCGCACCCTGATCATCTGTGAGGACCGCGCCAAGGTGTCCTACCTGGAAGGTTGCACCGCGCCGATGCGCGACGAAAACCAGCTGCATGCGGCGGTGGTGGAGCTGGTCGCGCTGGAAGAAGCCGACATCAAGTATTCCACCGTGCAGAACTGGTACCCGGGCGACGAGAACGGCGTCGGCGGCATCTACAACTTTGTGACCAAGCGCGGCGAGTGCCGCGGCGCGCGCAGCCGGATCCACTGGACCCAGGTCGAGACCGGTTCGGCGATCACCTGGAAGTACCCGTCGTGCGTGCTGATCGGCGATGACTCGTCCGGCGAGTTCCACTCCGTCGCCCTGACTCACCACCGCCAGCAGGCCGACACCGGGACCAAGATGATCCACATCGGCAAGCGCACCAAGAGCACGATCATCAGCAAGGGCATCAGCGCCGGACACGGGCAGAACACCTACCGTGGCCTGGTCAAGATCGCCTCATCGGCGGAAGGCGCACGCAACTACACCGAGTGCGACTCGCTGCTGATCGGCAAGCATTGCGGCGCGCACACCTTCCCGTATATCGAGGTGCGCAACCCGACCGCGACCGTGGAGCACGAGGCCACCACCTCCAAGATCAGCGACGACCAGATGTTCTATTGCCGCAGCCGCGGCATTGGCCAGGAAGATGCGGTGTCGATGATCGTCGACGGCTTCTGCAAGCAGGTCTTCCGCGAGCTGCCGATGGAGTTCGCGGTGGAAGCCAAAGCGTTGCTGGAAGTGAGCCTCGAAGGCTCGGTCGGCTGAGCCGAATTTCAAGAAACATCACGAGAACACAATCATGTTGAAGATAGAAAACCTCCATGTCCGCATCGGTGATAAGGAAATCCTCAAAGGCCTCAGCCTGGAACTGCAGCCCGGCCAGGTCCACGCAATCATGGGCCCCAACGGCTCGGGCAAGTCGACCCTGGGCAACGTCATCGCCGGTCGCGAGGGCTATGAGATCACCGAAGGCTCGGTGACGTTCAAGGGCCGCGACCTGTTGGCGCTGGAGCCGGAGGAGCGCGCCGCCGCCGGGGTGTTCCTCGCGTTCCAGTACCCGGTCGAGATCCCGGGGGTGAACAACACCTATTTCCTGCGCACGGCACTCAATGCGCAGCGCAAGGCGCGCGGCGAGGACGAGGTCGACTCGATGCAGTTCCTGAAGCTGGTGCGCGAGAAGCTCGCAGTGCTGCACCTGAAGGACGAACTGCTGCACCGCGGCGTCAACGAGGGCTTCTCGGGTGGCGAGAAAAAGCGCAACGAGGTCTTCCAGCTCGCCTTGCTGGAGCCGACCCTGGCAATCCTGGACGAGACCGACTCGGGCCTGGACATCGACGCGCTCAAGACCGTCGCCGCCGGCGTCAATGCGCTGCGCTCGCCCGACCGGATGTTCATGGTGATCACCCACTACCAGCGCCTTCTGGACTACATCAAGCCGGACGCGGTACATGTGCTGGCCGATGGCCGGATCGTGGAGAGCGGCGGGCCGGAACTGGCACTGGAACTGGAAGCGCACGGTTACGAGTGGATCAAGGATCGGATTGAACCTAGCATGGCCGCGCCGGAGGCGGTTGCCTGATGAGCGCCCTGCTCGACTCGCTTGCCTCATCTTTCGACACCCTGCCCGCCCGCGATGCCGGTGGCCTGGGTGACCATCGCCGTGCCGCGCTCGACGCGGCCCTGCGCGATGGCCTGCCGCACTCACGCGTCGAGAGCTGGAAGTACACCCCCTTGCGGGCGTTGGAGCGTCGTGTGTTCGCACCCTCTGCGGGCACCGTCTCGTTTGATCGCGAACTGCTGGCCACCATCCCTGCGCCGCGAATCGTATTCGTCAACGGTCGCTTTGATGCGGCCGGATCCGACCTGGCCGAACTGCCGACCGGGGTGAGCGTGCAGCCACTGTCGCAGGTGCTGGACAACGGCGACGCCCACCAGACCAGCTTCCTGGCGCGCAAGTTCGAACGTGGCGACGAGGTGTTCGCCAAGGTCAACGCGGCGCTGGCCACCGAAGGCATGGTCCTGCGTGCCGAAGCCAATACCCGCTCGACCGCACCGGTGCACCTGGTATTCATCGGCGCTGCGGCCGAAGGCGATCAAGCCTGGCATCTGCGCCATTTGATCGAGCTGTCCGACGGCGCCGAGTTGGGCGTGGTGGAACACCAGTTGGCGGGCGCCGAGCACCGCCACTTCGCAAACACCTTGATGCATGTCCATGTCGGCGTCGGCGCCCGGTTGTCCCATGCCCGGGTGCAAGCCGAAGCCCCCGGCGCGACGCTGATCAACCGCACCGATGCGGTTCTCGCCGAGCGCGCCGAGTACCGGCGACTGGACCTTGAGTTGGGTGCGGGCCTGTCGCGCCACGAGCTCAACGTGCTCCTGCAGGGCAACGCGTCCAGGCTGCATGCCAACGGCGTGTTGCTCGGTGCCGGTCGCCGCCACCTGGACACCCGTTTGTCGATCGACCATGCCGGCCGCGACACCAGTTGCGAACTGACCTGGCGCGGCATCGGCGCCGACCGGGCGCGGGTGGTATTCCACGGCGGCATCGAGATCCGTCAGGGCGCCGATGGCACCAATGCGATGTTGTCCAACAAGAACCTGCTGCTCAGCGAAGGCGCGGAAATCGACACCCAGCCGGTACTGGTGATCAACGCCGACGAAGTACAGGCCGCGCATGGCGCAACGGTTGGCCAACTGGACCCGACGGCGATGTTCTACATGCGCTCGCGCGGGCTGCCGGTCGAACAGGCGCGTGCGCTGCTGACCGCCGCATTCTGTCGTGAAACCCTGTCGGTGTTCGAAGACACCGGCACGCGCGAGGCGGCGTCGGCACGGCTGGATCAGTCGCTGGCGGAAACGGTGGCAATGGCATGAACGCGGAGATCGGCATGCCCAAGGCAGGAGGACTCATCGACCGGCGTGTCCATGAGCCCGCATCGGGTGACTACACCGGCGAGGTTGTCACGCCGATCGACTGGGCCCGTGTGCGTGCCGATTTCCCATTGCTGTCCCGTCAGGTCCACGGCAAGCCACTGGTTTACCTGGACTCGGCCAACACCGGGCAGAAGCCCGCGGCGGTGATCGAGGCGGTGGATGACTTCTATCGCCACCACAATGCCAACGTCAGCCGCGCCGTCCACGCGCTGGGCTCCGAGGCTACCGACGCCTACGAAGGCGCCCGCGACAAGCTGGCGAAGTTCCTAAACGTGCGCGCGAACGAACTGGTGTTGTGCAGCGGCACCACGTTCGCGCTCAACCTGGTCGCCTGGAGCTGGGCATTGCCGCGCTTGCGACCCGGCGATGCCATCGTCCTGACCCGGATGGAGCACCACGCCAACATCGTGCCGTGGCAACTGGTCGCCGAGCGCACCGGAGCGACCTTGAAGGTCGCCGAGCTGGACGAGCATGGCGATCTCGACCTCGCCCAGTTGTATGGCCTGCTCACTGCCGAGGTGAAGCTGCTCGCATTGACCCACGTCTCCAACGTACTGGGCACGGTCAATCCGGTGCGCGAGATCTGCAAGCAGGCGCGCAAGCGTGGCATCGTCACCGTCGTCGATGGCTCCCAGGCCGCGCCTCATCGTGCGCTCGACATCGCGTCCATCGGCTGCGACTTCTACGCCATCACCGGCCACAAGATGGCCGGACCGACCGGCACCGGCGTGCTGTGGGCACGCCGCGAGCATCTCGAGTCGATGCCCCCGTTCCTCGGTGGAGGCGAGATGATCAAGGAGGTGCGTTTTGAAGGCACCGTGTACAACGACGCGCCGCACAAGTTCGAGGCCGGCACGCCGAACATCTCCGGCTTCATTGGCCTGGGCGCTGCGGTGGACTACCTTTCCGCCATCGGCATGACCAACATCGAGGCGCGTGAGCAGGAACTGCTGGCCTACGCGACCGACAAGCTGTCGAAAGTGGAGGGCCTGCGCATCTTCGGCCATGCGCGCGAGAAGGCGGCCGTGATCAGCTTCCTGATCGAAGGCGCACACGCGCATGACCTGGCCACCCTGCTCGACCTGGAAGGCGTGGCGGTGCGCTCGGGCCATCACTGCGCACACCCGCTGATGCAGCACTTCGGCGTGCCGGCGACGTGCCGCGCGTCATTCGCGTTCTACAACACGTTTGAGGAGATCGATGTGTTCGTGGCCGCGCTCGTGAAGGTCCGCAAGCTGCTCCTGTAGACAGGCCGCCCATGCCCGAAACCATCTTCCGCAACGCCACCGTCGCCGACATCGATTCATTGGTGGCCTTCGTCACCGCCGCCTACCGCGGCGACAGCAGCCGCCAGGGCTGGACCACCGAGGCCGACGTGCTCGACGGCAATCGGATCGATGCACAGGTGCTGGTCGACGATATCCAGCGCGATCGCAGCCGGATCCTGCTGCTCGAGCGCAGCGGCGAGTTGCTTTCCTGCGCGCATGTCTGCGAAGACACCGGCGCGGGCTACTTCGGCATGTTCGCGGTCAAGCCGAACCTGCAAGGCGGCGGCATCGGCAAACGGGTCATGGACGAGGCCGAACGTGTGGTGCGCGACGACTGGCAGTTGCCCATGATGCGGATGACCGTGATCGACGTGCGCGTCGAGCTGATCGCATTCTATGAGCGCCGCGGCTATCGCCGTACCGGGGTGTTCAAGCCGTTTCCCTACGGCGACGAGCGCTTCGGTATCCCGCGGCGGGATGACTTGCGGTTCGAGGTGCTGGAAAAACCCCTTCGCGGGACGACGCCATGACCGGCTGGACCCGCGTGTGTACCACCGCCGAGCTGTTGCCGGGGGAGTCCACGGTCGCCTGGGATGGGGACACGCCGATCATGGTGGTCAATTTCGATGGCACCTACTACGCCTTCGAGGACCGCTGTTCGCACGAAGACTTCGAACTGTCGGCCGGCCGCTTCGACGGCAAGGAGGCGACCGTGGAATGCGTCCTGCACGGCGCCAAGTTCGACGTCCGCGACGGCCGCGCACTGTGTCCGCCCGCCTACGAGCCGGTGGTGAATTTTCCGGTCAAGGTCGATGACGGCGTCGTCTGGACCCGTGACCACCGCTGAGAAAGCACGGCAACACCACCCTGATCCAGCTAGCGAATGCATGCCACGCGTGCGTTTTCATGGGTGCAACATCAGATGGTGATTGCGAATCATTCTCAATTGCGTTTAAATGGCGCCCTCGAAACCGTCATTGACTTGCGTAGTCATGCGCCGCCCTCCGAGCGCAACGCGACCCCATACAAGGCATGGAAATGAGCCACATCAAAAGCCGCAAGCATTCGTCCCCGTTCGCGTCATCCTCGCAATCGCTGACCGCAGCCTCACTCATCACCGGCCTGGCGCTGGCAGCACCGATGACCGCCTCGGCACAGAACCTTGGTGGCTCCGCTGCCGACGTGGTCCAGACCACCGAGCTGGACGAGATCAACGTCCACGGCAAGCGCGGCAAGGTCTACTCATCGGGCAATCTGTCGTCGCCGAAATTCAGCCAGCCACTGGTCGACACCACCCAGACGATCAATATCATCGGCAAGGACCTGTTCAACGAGCAGGGCGCGACGACGCTTACCGAGGCCTTGCGCAACAGCCCCGGCGTCGGCACGTTCTACGCCGGCGAGAACGGCAACACCACCACCGGCGACGCGGTCTACCTGCGCGGTTTTGATACCTCCGGCAGTATTTTCGTGGACGGCGTGCGCGACCTTGGGTCGATCTCCCGCGACGTGTTCAACATCGAGCAGATCGAGGTCGCCAAGGGCCCGGCGGGCACCGACAACGGCCGCACCGCCCCCACCGGCGCCATCAACCTGGTGACCAAGCAACCGTTCGGACGCAACAAGTCATCAGTGACCGCGTCCTACGGCAGCGCCGATCAGAAGCGGGTCACCGCGGACTGGAACCAGACCTTCGGCGATGCCAATGCGTTCCGCCTCAACGTCATGGCGCAGGACAGCGGCGTCCCCGGCCGCGATACCATCGAGAACAAGCGTTGGGCGATCGCGCCGTCGCTGGCCTTCGGGCTGCATTCGGCAACCCGGGTGTACCTGAACCTGCTCCACGTACAACAGAACAACCTGCCTGACGGAGGCGTGCCGACCATTGGCCTGCCCGGCTATAGCTCGCCCGACCCCACCCGTCCGGAGCTGGCGACCGCGCCGCCGGTGGATCCGCGCAATTTCTACGGCACCTTGTCGGACTACGACGATGTCACCGCCGACATGGTCACGTTGCAGGTCGAGCATGACCTGTCCGATACGGCCCGGCTGACTAACATCACCCGCTGGGGCCGGACCCGGCAGGACTACATGCTGACGGCGTTCATGGGCTCGACCGCCAACCTGGTCACCCCGGATATCACCGACCCGGGCAGTTGGACCATCGCCCGCTCGCTGCCGACCTTCAAGGACCAGAGCAGCCGGATCATCACCAACCAGACCAGCCTGGCCACGCGTTTCACCTCCGGCAGCGTGCAGCATGAACTCAACACCGGCCTGGAACTGATCCGCGAGAACCTGGCCACCCGCGGCGTCGACGAGCTTGCCGGCACGGCATGGCCGGCGGCCAACATCTATGCCCCCGATCCCGACGTCGGCGGGCTGGCGTGGGAGCACAACGGCGCTCGCGGCGATGGCCGGACCGACACCGTCGCGCTGTATGCGTTCGACACCATCACCTTCAACCCGCAGTGGGAGCTCAACGGCGGGGTCCGGCTGGATCACTACAAGACGGCCTTCAGCAGCCTGGTCCCGTGCGGCGGGCGCCGCGGGCCGGACTGCGGGGCCCTTGCCGACGGATCGATCGTGCCCGGCGTGGATGCCGAGACCTCCGACACCCTGGTCAACTGGAAGCTGGGTGCGTTGTACAAGCCGGCGTCCCATGCCAGCGTCTATGCCAACTACGCCATCGCCCAGCAACCCCCGGGCGGCGGCAACCTGGAATTGAGCTCATCGGCCAGCAGTGCCGACAATCCGGCCCTGGACCCGCAGAAAGCAAAGACCGCCGAGATCGGCACCAAGTGGAACCTGCTCGACAAGCGACTGTTGCTGACGGCCGCGTTGTACGACACCCGCATCAGCAACGAAGTCGTGCGCGACCCGGTCGACCAGCAGTACTACCAGAGCGGCCGCAAGCGCGTGCGTGGACTGGAGTTGAGCGCGGTGGGCAAGATCAGCGACGCCTGGTCGGTCTCAACCGGCTTTACCACCATGGATGCCGAAGTGCTGGAAGGCCCGACCGTCTCCACTGACGGATCGCAGGACCTGGCCTACACGCCCAAACGCGCGTTCACCGCCTGGTCGACCTACCAGTTGCCCATCGGCCTGACCATCGGCGGCGGCGTGCGTTACTCCGGCGAGCTCAAGCGTGGCAACGATGGCGCCGTCGGCACGCCCGCCTATACCGAGGACTACTGGGTGGTCGACGCGGTCACCAGCTACGCGGTCAACGACCATCTCGACCTGCGGCTGAACCTCTACAACCTGCTGGACGAAAGTTACGTGGCGGCCATCAACAAGAGCGGCTACCGCTACACGCCCGGTATGCCGCGCTCGGTCATGTTGACCGCCAACTTCCACTTCTGAGCGAGCCACGCCATGTTGTTGCACGTCCCGGGAATCCTTGATCGCGACCAGCTTGCCCGGTTCCGCCAGGCACTCGATGGCGCGCAGTGGACCGACGGCAAGGAAACCGTCGGTCCGCAAGGCGCGCAGGTAAAGCGCAATTTCCAGCTCCCCGATGCCTCGCCGCTGCGCCAGCAACTGGGCCAGGTGGTCTCGGCGGCGCTGGCGGCCAGTCCGCTGTACTTCGCCGCCGTGTTGCCGCTGCGTACCTTGCCGCCGCGCTTCAATCGTTATGAAGGTGGTGGGCAATACGGCTTCCACGTCGACGGAGCGGTGATGACCCCGGCCGCTCCGCCAGGACAGCTCGCCGCCACCCTGCGCACCGACGTGTCCTGCTCGCTGTTCCTGTGCGAGCCCGACGAGTACGACGGTGGCGAGCTGGTGATCCACGACACTTATGGCGAGCACGAGGTCAAACTGCCGGCCGGCGATTTGATCATCTATCCCTCCAGCAGCTTGCACAAGGTGCAGCCGGTGACCCGCGGCGCGCGCCTGGCGGCGTTCTTCTGGGCCCAAAGCCTGGTGCGCGACGATGGCCAACGCCGGCTGCTGTTCGAGCTGGACACGTCCATCCAGGCCCTGACCCGCTCCGGTGCCGACCCCGATGCGTTGCTGCAGCTGACCGGCGTCTATCACAACCTGCTGCGCCGCTGGGCGGAGACCTGAGCCACGACGCAACATCGCGCCGCGCCAAACCCCATTCGCCGTTGCCAGCAGGCTCCCGTCTGCTGCCTTTTGCGCGCCTGCCCGACCGGCAGCCCGTGTTTTTCCATGACTCCCGTGACCCTTATGACCCTTGTGACCCCAACCCACTCCCGTGTCCTGCGTCGGGCGACCCTCGCCGTCGCACTGCTCGCTGCCCTGGCCCAGCCCGCGTTGGCCGAAGGTGCAAGTGCCGCCGCCGGCCCGACCGACCTGGATGCGGTGGTAGTCACTGCCTCGGGGTTTGAGCAGATGGTGCGCGAGGCTCCCGCCAGCATCACCGTAATCACCCACGAGGACCTGGAGCAAAGGCCCATCCACAGCCTGGCCGATGCGTTGGTGCACGTGGAAGGCGTGGACGTCGGCGTGGGCGTGGACAAGACCGGCGCTCCGCAGATCAGCATGCGGGGCATGCCTGCCGAGTACACCCTGGTGCTGATCAACGGCCGCCGCCAGAACACCTCCGGCAACGTCGGCCCGAACAATTTCGGCAATACCGCCAACAACTTCATACCGCCGATGTCGGCGATCGAGCGCATCGAGATCATTCGTGGCCCGATGTCGACCCTGTATGGCTCCGACGCGATGGGCGGCGTGGTCAATATCATCACCCGCAAGGTCGGCACCCAGTGGGCCGGTTCGGTGGGGATACAGACCACCCGGCAGGAGCACGCGGAGTTCGGCGACTCGCATGGCACCAACTTCTATCTCGACGGCCCCCTGGCAGACGACCTGCTGGGCCTGTCATTGCAGGGCGGGTATTTCAAGCGCGACCAGGCCCGAACCACCTATCGCGATGTCAATGGCAACCAGATCGAACCGTGGATGGGAGCCAACCCGGTCAGCTACGACAACCACAATGTCGGCGCGCGCCTGGTGCTGACACCATCCGACAACCACGACCTGTGGCTGGAGCTGTCCGGCAATCGCCAGAAGTACGACAACAGCGAAGGCCAGATGGGCACACTGGGCGGTCGTGGCTACGCGGAAGCCCTGCGCTTCAACCGCGACCAGGCGACGCTGGCGTGGGATGCGCGGCTCGCCTTTGGCACCCTGGAAACCAGCCTGCAGCAAAGCACGACCGAGACCATCGGGCGGCTGCTTCCTGCCGGCACCGCGGATGCAGACGGTCCTCGCAAACTGGAAAACACCAACCGCGTCTTCGACACGAAGCTGATCACCGACATCGGCCCGAACAAACTCATCATCGGCGGTCAGTACCTGGATGCCGAGCTGGTCGATGGCATCGCCTCGGCGCCGTTCGGGTTCCATCAATGGGCCTTGTTCGCCGAAAACGAGTGGCGGATCAACGACACACTCAACCTGACCCTCGGCGCACGCCGCGATGACCACAGCACCTTCGGCAGCCATCTCAGTCCACGTGCCTACCTGGTCTGGAACGCGAGCTCCAACTGGGTAATCAAGGGCGGCTACAGCGAAGGATTCCGCTCGCCAAACGTCGAGGATCTCACCGCTGGCATCAAGGGTTTTGGCGGCCAGGGCACGATTCCACTGATCGGTACGCCGAGCCTGCAGCCGGAAACCAGCGCGACCACCGAGCTGGGCGCGTACTACGCCACCGCCAACGGTTTCAGCGCCAGCTTGACCGTGTTCAACAACGACTTCAACGACAAGATCGCGCGTGGAACGCCGGTCACCAACTGCGCCTATGGCTTGAGCCAGGCCGAGTACGACAGCGCCTATTTCGATGGCGCAAGTTGCGTCGACGTGGGCTATTTCCCGAGCTCGGCCACGCTCGGCCAAACGGTCAACATCGACAGTGCGGTAACCCGTGGCGCCGAGTTCGCCATGCAACTGCCCCTGGCCGAGCGCCTGAAGCTGCTGCTCAACTACACCCATATCGACAGCGAGCAGAAGACCGGGGCAGCCAAGGGCGAGCCGCTGACCAACACACCCAGGCACCTGCTCAACGCCAGCCTCAACTGGCAGGCGGGCGATGCATTGGATATGTACCTGCGCGCCGAGTACCGCAGCTCGCGCTATCGCGGCGCCGACAGCGCGGTTCAGGAACAACTTGGCGATTACAAGCCGTACTCGCAATTCCACCTCGGCGGGCGCTACCAGCTCACCGACGCCGTCAGCCTCAATGCCGCTGTCTACAACCTGTTCGACAAGGATTTCGTTGATTACCTGCCGTATGACGACAACGGCAGCGTCGCCTATGCCAACAGCCGCAGCACCAGCGAAGCCGGACGTCGCCTGTGGTTGTCGCTCAACGTGGACTTCTGAGCAATCGGAACGGACATTCCAATTGCGAGTGATTCTCATTGATAGTAAGCTGATCGGAATGTCCTCCGCCTCCCCCAAAACTCCTGGAAACACCGCCACCCGTGGCTGGTGGCTGAAGACACTGCATCGTTGGCACTGGATGAGTGCCGCGTTCAGTTTGTTTGCGTTGCTGGCATTTTCCGTCACCGGGTTCACCCTGAACCACGCCGCCCAGATCGAATCCACGCCGGCGGTCACCAATCTTGTCGACACCCTGCCGCCGAGCGTCCTGCGTAGCCTGGCGGGAGATTTCGATGACGCCGCGCCGCTGCCACCCAGCGTGATCCAGTGGTTGGCGGGCGAGTTGGACGTGCGCGTTGCCGGTCGGCCGGTGGAGTGGTCCGACAGTGAGGTCTACATCTCGCTGCCGCGCCCCGGCGGCGATGCCTGGCTGGCGATTGACCGCGCCAGTGGCGACCTGGAGTACGAACGCACCGAACGCGGGGTGATCGCCTGGCTCAACGACCTCCACAAGGGCCGCAATACCGGTACGGCCTGGCGCTGGTTCATCGACCTCTTCGCCGTTGCCTGCCTGCTGTTCGCACTGACCGGTTTATGGCTGTTGCAGATGCACTCGCGCCAGCGCGGCAAGACCTGGCCGATGGTCGCTCTGGGCGTGGTCGTGCCGACGCTGTTGATCCTCCTATTCATGCACTGACAAGACAGGTATTCCGAATGCGCCCGCCCTCACCTTCCGTGACCCGATTGTTTGCGTCCAGACGCTTCCGGCCGCTGGTACTGGCCATCGTGCTGGTGCTTCCGGCCGCGTTGCCTGCCGCCGAACTCAACCTGACCGTGGAGATTCCACGGATGAACGTGGCCGAGTACCACCGGCCCTACGTCGCGGTGTGGATCGAGCGACCGGACCACACGGTGGCCGCCAATCTTGCCGTCTGGTACGACCATGACATGAAGGGCGACGAAGGCAGCAAGTGGCTCAAGGACATGCGCCAGTGGTGGCGTCGCAGCGGCCGGTCGCTGTCGATGCCGGTCGATGGCGTCAGCGGTGCCACCCGTCCGGCGGGCCAGCAGCAACTTCGCTTCGACGACTCCCGGGCGCCCCTGAAGGGGCTTGCACCGGGGAAGTACGAGCTGATCGTCGAGGCCGCGCGCGAGGTCGGCGGGCGCGAGGTCGTCAGCATTCCTTTCCAGTGGCCGGTGCAGGCGCCGCAGCAGATGCAGGCCAAAGGCGACAGCGAGCTGGGCCAGGTCCGGCTGTCGCTGGAGCCCTGAGCTGCGCTCCGGGCCGGTCACCGACTGCACAACGATCAAACCACATCAATCTCAATCAACAAGGACTCCCATGATGAACCTGCGCACTATCGCCATCGCCGTCTCGCTAAGCCTTTGCTTCGCCCCCAGCGCATTCGCCCACAAGGCCTGGTTGCGCCCCTCCGCCACCGTGTTCTCGGACGTGGGCAGTTGGGTGACCGTGGACGCGGCGGTCTCCAACGACCTGTTTTATTTCAACCACGTGCCGCTGCGCCTGGACGGGTTACAGATTACCGCGCCCGATGGCAGCCAGTTGCAGCCAGCGAACCCGGCGACCGGCAAGTACCGCAGTGTTTTCGACCTGGAACTCACCCAGCCTGGCACCTACAAGCTGGCCGTGGTCAACGACGGCCTGATGGGGCGCTACCAACTCAATGGCGAGGCGAAGCGCTGGCGCGGTGGTCCGGAGGCAATACCGGACGGTGCCACCGACGTGCAGGTTTCCCAGCGTCTGGGACGCGTGGAGACCTTCGCCACGGTCGGCTCGCCGACCACTACCGTGCTCCAGCCCACCGGCAACGGACTGGAACTGCTACCGGTCACCCATCCCAACGACCTCTACGCCGGTGAAACCGCGACCTTCCAGCTGCTGATCGATGGCAAGCCGGCGTCGGGGCTGGAGATCGAGGTCGTCCCCGGTGGCACCCGCTATCGCGACCAACAGAACCAGATCAACCTGGTCAGTGACGCGGACGGCAAGTTCGAAGTGACCTGGCCGGAAGCCGGCATGTACTGGCTGGAGACCACCGGCACCGACCAGCACACCTCGGTGCCGGAAGCCAGCGAACGTCGCCTCAGCTACGTGGCAACGCTCGAAGTGTTGCCGCTGTAACCGATGCACGTCGGACTCGGACCCATGCGCATCGGTGCCCTGGCAGCCAGCCTGATGCTGGGGTGGCTGCTGTGGCCGCTGGCGGCGATCGCCATGCCACTGCAGACACTCGACGGGCAGACGATGGGCACGACCTGGACGGTGACGCTGCAGGCCGAGCCTGGCGAGTTGCCGGCACTTCGGCGCGGTATCCAGGCCGAGCTGGATCGGGTGGTCGCGCAGATGAGCACCTGGGAAGCCGACTCCGACCTCAGTCGTTTCAACAACGCGGTCGCTGGCGCCAGCGTCGTGTTGCCGCCGCAACTGCACGAAGTGGTCGACGCGGCGCTGGAGCTGGCCGCGGACACCGGCGGCGCGTTCGATCCGACGGTCGGACCGCTGGTCAACCTGTGGGGTTTTGGCCCCGGCAACAGCGAACAGGGGAACGATCGCCAGCACCCGCCCGCGTCGAACGCACTGGCCGCGGCGCGCAAGCGGGTCGGATGGAGACAACTATCGATCAACGCCGATGGCACCGCCACCCAGCCCGGCGGTGTCTATGTCGACCTGTCCGGCATTGCCAAGGGCTATGGCGTCGACCAGGTCGCGCGGTTCCTGCTCGGGCAAAAAGTGGAGGCGTTCCTGGTCGAGGTCGGCGGTGAGCTCCGTGGCCATGGACGCAAGAATGACGGCAGCGATTGGCGGATCGCGGTGGAACGCCCGGCACCCGACGATACGATCGATAACGACATCCAGCGTGTAGTTGCGCTGGACGGGCTTTCGATGGCGACATCGGGCGACTACCGCCACTACTTCGACGACGCGGGTCAACGCTACTCGCACACCATCGATCCACGCACCGGGTTCCCGGTGACACACGGCCTGGCGTCGGTCACCGTACTGCACGAGAGCTGCATGCAGGCCGATGCCCTGGCCACCGCGTTGACCGTGCTGGGCCCGCAGCGGGGCTGGGACTATGCCCAGCGCCGCGGTCTGGCAGTACTGCTGACCTGGCACGAAGGTGACGGTTTTTCCAGCCGGATGACGCCTGCCTTCGCGAGCCACGTGCAATCGCAATGAGCACGATCGTCACCATGCACCCGACCAATGCGGCTGCCGTTCCGGGTCGACGCGGCAACCTGCTATTGGCGCTGATGCTGGTCGTGCTGGCCATCGCGCTGGCGGGTTGGCAGGTCGAACCATGGCAATGGATCGATCCGGGCCGGCCAAGGCTGTTGATGGCAGCTGCGGTGGTGCTGGCCTATCTGGGATTCATCGCATTGCTGGGCGAGACGCGTCGGCGTGCGACGGCGACGGATATCGCCACCCAACCAATGCTCGACCCCGACAGCGCCAGCCAAGGCTGGCTGGTGGCCTACGCCAGCCAGTTCGGCCAAGCCGAAGAACTGGCGCGACGAACCGCAGCGTCATTGCAGCAGGCTGGCCAACAGGCGGCGGTCGCCGCGCTGGAAACACTGGATGACGCCCAGTTGCAGAACACCCGACGCGCCCTGTTTGTCGCCAGTACCACCGGCGAAGGCGATGCCCCCGATCCGGCGGCCGCTTTCGTGGAGCGGGCCATGGGCCGGACCGATCTTCGCCTGGAGCATCTCAGCTACGGCGTGCTTGCGCTGGGTGACAGCGACTACGGTCAATTCTGTGCTTTCGGCCACCGGCTGGACGCCTGGTTGCGGGATACCGGCGCGCAGCCGCTGTTCGACCTGATCGAGGTCGATGACTGCGATCCCGGCGCGCTTCGCCATTGGCAGTACCACCTGGGCCAGTTGGGGGGTGACAGTGACCAGCCCGACTGGAGCCGTCCCCGCTACCGCGCCTGGTCACTGCAGGAACGTCATCTGCTCAACCCCGGCAGTCCGGGCGGCCCCGTGTTCGACCTGGCATTGCTGCCGCACGAGGCTGACGAGCTGACCTGGCAAGCCGGCGACATCGCCGAAGTCGGTCCACGCCACGGCGCCGCCACGGTCCAGGCCTGGCTCAACCGTGTCGCGCTCGCCGGCGACACCATGGTGAAAGACGGCGCCGGCCCGGTCTCGCTGGCCGAACTGGTGGCTCGCAGCCGGCTGTTGGCACCCGAGTCGATAAATGGCCATGCGGCCCAGGCGATTGCGGACCAGCTTCAACCACTGCCCCACCGTGCCTACTCGATCGCCTCCATCCCCGCGGAAGGCAAGTTGCGGTTGCTGGTACGACAGGTCTGGCACCCGGATAACACGTCAGGCATTGGTAGCGGTTGGCTGACCGCGCACGCCGACCCGGGCACGCGGATCGACCTGCGGATCCGCCGCAATGAGTCGTTCCATCGCCCCGCCGACGATCGGCCGTTGGTGCTGATCGGCAACGGCACCGGCCTGGCCGGGTTGCGGGCGTTGCTGTGCGAGCGCGTCCAGACAGGCCACCATCGCAACTGGGTCCTGTTTGGCGAACGCACGCACCAGCACGATTTCCATTACCGCGACGAGTTCGAGCACTGGCATCGCGAAGGCCGGATCGAGCGCCTTGACCTGGCGTTCTCGCGTGACCAGGAGCAGCGCCATTACGTGCAACACCTGGTGCAGGCCCGGGCCGAGGAACTGCGCTCGTGGTGTGAACAGGGCGCAGCAATCTACGTTTGTGGCAGCCTCCAGGGCATGGCACCGGCCGTGGATGAGGCGCTTGCCCAGATCGTCGGCCGCCCTGCGCTGGAAGCGATGACCGCCGATGGACGCTACCGCCGCGACGTTTATTGAGGGGGGCGACTATTGAGAGGGCGAGCGCGGGCTGATCCGCATCACCAGAATCTCGCCGGCACCCTCAAGAACGTAGCGCACGCGCGCCTCGGAGGCGGCAAGGATGGCGGTATCGGCGGTCTGCATCGGCGCCAGCCCCGAATCGGCCGCGAAGCGCGCGTCGCCCGCGAGCACATGGACAATCCAGGTCGTGTCCGGCTCACCGAAGATAACCATCGGGCCCACCAGGGGCCGGTGCCACGACTCGGCTTCGACACGGTCGCGGCGCCACATCAGGTTGAAGTCCTGGGTGGGCCCATCCAGCAGCTCCCCGGTGACGCCACATTCGCCGGAGAAGCGATGACCCTCGTACGGGCGCTGCAGGGTCACTGCCTCGCCATCGTCGAAGCGCAGCCGCACGCCATTGCCGGACAGCAGCACCAGCTCACGATCAACGCCGGGAAACGGCGAGAAGACGGCATCACGTTCGATCTCGGCAATCGACAGCCGCCAGTCCCAGTCATCTGCCGGCCCGTGCCGAAGGATCTCGCGGGTCCAGCCGAGCTGGTTGCGCCAGCGTTCGCGCCGGTACTGGCTTGCCGGGATAACACTTGACCCAATAGCACGCGAATCCATGACTGCAGCTCGTGAAACGGGCGTCCAGTCTATCCACGCACCACGGCCGCGCCAACGACGCCACACCAACGACGGCTGCTGGCAAGCTGCCGCCCGCCGCAGATCCTTCTGCGGCGGGCGGCGTACATCCCTGTCCAGGGTTTCCCCCTGACTCCACGGGCAATCCGTGCCCACGTCGACTCGACGGCGACCTACTTCTTGGAACTGCCCACCGTGATGCGGTCGCGGTTCTTCTCGATCGTCTTCAGCCCGATGCCCTTGACCATCGCCAGTTGCTCGGCGCTTTGGAACGCACCATTGGTTTCACGGTAATCGACGATGGCCTGGGCCTTGGACGGACCGACGTTGAGCAGCACGCGATCAATGGTGGCCGCGTCGGCGGTGTTGACGTTGACGGTTTCTGCGGCAAGGGCCGTGCCCGCCAACAGCAGCGAGAGGACCAACGACTTGGCAATGAGTGCGAGGCTTTTCATGACGAGACTCCTGTTGCGAAAATTGGGGTTTCCGTTCCTGCCGGCAGCTGTGTCGCCGGTGGATACAGTCTCCGTCTCGTCCAACAACACCGCTATCGCCAAAGCCGCCATCACAATCAGGGTGCAAGCCCCACCACCGGGTAGGAAAAGTCCTATCCGTGGCACCGGCGGTACAATGACGGTTCACTAGAAATCCGGGTGCCCCCATGGCCGCCAGCAAGATCGACACCGCCGTAGCCGAACGTTTCATCGCCGGCAAATGGGACGACGAGATCGTCCCCCAGCTGATCGAATACATCCGCATCCCCAACAAGTCACCGATGTTCGACGAGAAATGGGTCGAACACGGTTACATGGACCAGGCGGTGGCGTTGATGGAAACGTGGGCCAGGGCACAGGCGATCCCCGGCATGCAGTTGGAGGTCGTCCGGCTGGAAGGTCGCACGCCATTGATCTTCATCGAGATCCCGGCGGCCAATGGCGGCAGCGATGAGGATTGCATCCTGTTGTACGGCCATCTGGACAAGCAGCCGGAGATGACCGGCTGGGATGACGATCTCGGCCCCTGGAAGCCGGTGATCAAGGGCGACAAGCTCTATGGCCGTGGCGGCGCCGACGATGGTTACGCGATCTACGGCTCGCTGACCGCGGTGATGGCACTGCATGAGCAAGGCGTGCCGCATGCGCGCTGCGTGATCGTGATCGAGGCGTGCGAGGAATCGGGCAGTTACGACCTGCCGGCCTACGTCGACCACCTCGCCGAGCGCATCGGCAAGCCCTCGCTGGTGGTCTGCCTGGATTCGGGCTGCGGTAACTACGATCAGCTGTGGTGCACCACGTCGCTGCGCGGGCTGGCGGGCGGCAATTTCACCGTCAAGGTGCTTGACGAGGGTGTGCATTCCGGCGACGCGTCGGGCGTGGTGCCATCGAGCTTCCGGTTGCTGCGGCAGTTGCTGTCGCGACTCGAGGACGAGAGCACCGGCCGGATCGTGGTCGAGGGGCTGCACGTGGAGGTTCCCGCCGAGCGACTGGAGCAAGCCCACAAGTGTGCCCAAGTGCTGGGATCGGCGGTCTACGACAAATTTCCGCTGCTCGACGGGATGACGCCGATGAGTGACGAGCTGGACGAACTGGTGCTCAACCGCACCTGGCGGCCGGCCTTGTCAGTGACCGGAATCGATGGCATGCCGTCACTGGATTCCGCCGGCAACGTGTTGCGTCCACACACCGCGGTCAAGCTGTCGTTGCGTCTGCCGCCGACACTGGACGGAAAGCAGGCTGGCGAGCTGCTCAAGCAGGTGCTGCTGGACAACCCGCCCAATGGCGCGCAGGTTTCTCTTGAGCTGGAGAAGTCCTCGACCGGCTGGAACGCACCGGCGCAATCACCGTGGCTGACCCAGGCCATCGAGGATGCCAGCCAGGCCTTTTTCGGCAAGCCCTCGATGTACATGGGTGAAGGCGGCTCGATCCCGTTCATGGGCATGTTGGGCGAGAAATTCCCCGGCGCCCAGTTCATGATCACCGGCGTGCTGGGTCCCCACTCCAACGCACACGGCCCCAACGAGTTCCTGCACATTCCGATGGGCAAACGCGTCACAGCCAGCGTCGCCCAGGTGATCGCCGCCCACCACCTGGCCGGCGAGCGCGGCGAGACCACCGGCGTGGCCGCCGCGGCCACCACCCTGGAACGCGGTGAGCACGGCTGTTGCTGAGTCGTCCGGCAACCCACTGCCGGTCGACGGGGCGCACATGACCGTGCCGGTTGTTGCCGAGTGTCCCGAGCGCGCGGCCGTGCGCCTGGCCTGGGCGCGCGCTGCCAGCGGCCAACCGGGCCTGGTGCTGGATCGCGCGTCCATGGATGCCGGTTTCCGCAGCTACTGGCGCGCGACCAACACGGTCGGCAGTGGCGATTCCGACACCTGGATCGTGATGGACTCCCCGCCCGACAAGGAGGACGTGCGGCCGTGGCTGCACGTGCGCGAGCTGCTGGAACGCGGTGGCGTGCGGGTGCCGCACGTGCTCGCGCAGGACATCGATGCCGGCTTCCTGATGCTGGAGGATCTGGGCATCAACACCTACCTGCAGGTGATCGGAGCCGTCAACGCGGACCAACTGTTTGATGCGGCCATCGCACAGCTTTTGCGGTTGCAGGCCCTACCCTGCCCTGCCGACCTGCCGGCTTTCGATGAACCGACGCTGGCGCGCGAACTGCATCTGTTCGACCAGTGGTATCTCGGCCAGCACCTGGGCATCGTCCTGGATGATGGCGAACTGGCGACGCTCGAACACGTCTATCGCCAGCTGACCGATGCCGCGCTCGCCCAGCCGCAGGTGTTCGTGCATCGCGACTTCATGCCCCGCAACCTGATGCCAGTGACCGACAACGACGGCGCGCAGGACACGGGACCAGCGGTGCTGGATTTCCAGGACGCCGTGTGCGGCCCGATTGCCTACGACGTCATCAGCCTGTTCAAGGATGCCTTCCTGAGCTGGCCGGAAGCGCACGTGGATGCCTGGATCGGCCGCTACCATGCGCGCGCGCTGCAAGCCGGGCTGCCGGTTCCGACACTGGATCGGTTCCGCCGCGATGCCGACCTGATCGGCGTGCAGCGGCACCTGAAGATCATCGGCATCTTCGCCCGGCTGTGGCATCGCGACGGCAAGCCCAAGTACCTCGCCGACGTGCCGCGGTTCGTGAACTATCTGGAAGTCGTACTGCCGCGCTACCCCGAGCTTGCGCCGTTGGCGGCGATCCTGCAGCGCCACGTGATCCCCGCGCTGGCATCCCGGCCGTTCCGGGTCCCCGCCGGGTGAAAGCGCTCATCCTCGCCGCCGGCCTCGGCGAGCGCATGCGCCCGCTGACCGCCCACACCCCCAAACCGCTGCTTGCGGCAGCGGGCAAGCCGCTGATCGTCTGGCACCTGGAGAGGCTTGCCGCGTCGGGCGTGCGCGAAGTGGTCATCAACACCAGTTGGCTGGCCGACCAGTTTCCGCAGGCATTGGGCAACGGCGATCGCTGGGGCCTGCGTCTGCATTACTGTTTTGAAGGTCCGGTGCCGCTGGAAACCGGCGGCGGCATGTGGAACGCGCTGGACCTGCTGGGTCATGAAGCACCCTTCATCGCCATCAACGGTGATATCTGGACCGATCATGACCTTGCCGACTTGCCGCGCGAACCCACCGGCCAAGCGCACCTGGTGCTGGTCGACAACCCCGCGCACAACCCGGACGGCGATTTCGCCCTGGATGAGCGGGAGCTGCTGCACAGCGACGGCGAGAACCGGTTGACCTTTTCTGGTATCGGCATCTACCGGCCGGCGCTGTTTGATGACTGGCAGGCGGTGATCGGTGACGCCCCCGGCGCGCGCGAGCAACCACCACGATTCAAGCTCGCGCCCGTGCTGCGTGCCGCCATGGCACGTGGCATGGTCACCGGCGTCCACCACCGGGGCCGCTGGACCGACGTCGGGACGCCGCAACGACTGGCCGAACTGGATGCCGAGCTCAGAGCCCCAGCGTTTCGCGCAGGAACGGGACGGTGATACGCCGCTGAGCGGCCAACGACGCCCGGTCCATGCGATCCAGCAACACAGCCAGTCCGGCCAGGTCGCGGTCGACACGTTTGAGCAGCCAATCCAGCGCTGCGTCCTCCAGCAGCCAGCCGCGACGTCGCGCGCGTTGTCGCAGCACTTCACGGCGGCCTTCTTCACTCAACGGTTGCAGCCCGATCCGGCTGCATTGCGACAGCCGTGAGCGCAGGTCTGGCAGCGCCAGCCCCAGGGCATCGGGATTGGCGCGCGCGGCGTAGATGATCCGGGTACCGGCCGCGCGGGCACGGTTGTGGGCATCGAACAGCGCCACCTCATCATCGCACTGGCCGACGATCGCTTCCAGCCCATCCAGCGCCAGCACATCGTTGCCTTCCAGTGCGTCCAGCGCATCGGCCAATCGCCCAACGGCGGCGGCCAGCGGCAAATAGGCAGCGCGCCCGCCCGCCGCTTCGGTGGCCGCGCAGCTGGCCAACAACAGATGGGTCTTGCCAACGCCGGCCGGCCCGGCCAGGTACAACCAATCGCCGGCTTTACCCTCGGCCAGCGCATGCAATTGCGCCAGTGCACCGGGCGGCGCGCCGACAAAGGTATCGAGCCGCTGGTCAGCCGGATAACGCAGCGCAAGCGGCAACTGCGGCACGGGGCGCGCGGGCTTCACTCGTCCTCCGGCTCCAGCGGGTACGGCCGCACCGGCGGGTAGCCCTCGCGGGTCACGATGGTCGGTGAATCGCCGGCGTACAGCCGGCTATGGGTGTAGCGCTCCTCGGCATAACGCAGCAGCACGTTGGCCACCGCGGCGCATGGCAACGCAATCAGCATGCCCAGGAAGCCGAACAGCTGGCCGCCGGCGAGCACCGCGAATATCACCACCACCGGGTGCAGTCCGATGCGGTCACCCACCAACTTCGGTGTCAGCCAATAGCTCTCGATCAACTGGCCGATGCCAAATACCGCCAACACCCCGGCGACATGCTGCCAGTCCCCATACTGGACGAGCGCCGCGACACAGCCCAGCACCAGCACGGTAGCCGGCCCGACATAGGGCACGAACGTGAGTATGCCGCCGATGATGCCGATCAGGATACCCAGGTCCAGCCCAACCCCCCAAAGGCCAACCGCGTACATCACGCCGAGGATCAACATCACCAGGAATTGGCCGCGCATGAACCCGCCCAGCACGTCGCTGGACTGCGTCGCCAACCTGGTCACTGTCTCCAGCTGGTCGCGCGGAATCAGCGCGGCAACCCGCGCCACCAGCCGGTCCCAGTCGCGTAGCGCGAAGAACGTCACCACCGGCAACAGCACGATATTGGTCGCCATTCCGATCAGGGCGAATCCGGAACGCGACATGTAGCCCAGCACGGTACTGGCAACGCCGCCGGCACTTTCCCAGTTGCTGCGGATCAGTTCGATCACGTGGTTGAGGTCGAACCAGCCGGTAAGCTCCATCCCGGTCCTAGCTTCCAGCCAGGGCATGGCCGTGGCGACGACCCAGTGCTGGTAGCGCGGAATCGACAACACCAGCGTCCGGATCTGATCCTGGATCATCGGCACCAGCAACAACAGCACCAGCGCTACCAGCAGGATCATCGCGCTGAACACCAGCACCACCGCGACGTTGCGCGACCTGCCGGCGCGCTCCAGGCGGTCGACCAGCGGATCACCCAGCCAGCCCAGCAAGGCGCCCAGTACGAACGGCGTCAGCACCGGCGCCAGCAGCCACAACACCCAGCACAGGAACAAGCCCAGCGCCGCCCATTGCAGCCGGCGCAGGAAGCGGGCGATGTCTTGCAGCGCGTTGGTATCGTCCATCACAGCAACCGGTATACCGCGGTGCGGCGCGGGGTCTGGACCGGGCCTTCGATCGGCGCACCATCGATGGCGTCTATACCACTGTCAATCGGGATCGAATGGTCCGCTGGCGAGTCGGCACCAGCCAGCACCCCATCACCATCGACCATCAGCTCGAATCCTGCCAGCCCCGATACCAGCTCCAGGTTGAACTCCATCTGCTGCGCGCTGGCGCGTAATGGAGCCATCGCACTGACCACCGGAAGCTGCTGCAGGTAACCGACCAGGCGCAGGTAATCATCGGCGCTGTCCAGGCCGGTGAACGCCACCTGGTAGGTTCCGGCAGGGCCGGTCTGGCTGCGTTTGGCATACCGTTTCATCAGTGCATCGGCGGCACCGTCGGCTCCAGTGGCCATGAGCTGGCGCGCGTTCGCGTCGGACTCGGACCAGCGCGACAGCACCTTGCCCTTGTCGACGAAGATCCAATCCGCCTTCCAGGCGCCGCCATCGCGGTACAACTTGCCGATCAACTGCATCGGCGGGCTGTAGCGTGCCGACCCCCGCGCCACGACGCCGCTGTCGCCGCGCCAGATCGCGCCCACCAGTGCCTGCTCGGCCGCGCTGCCGTTGGGCAAGCCGAGACGGTAACCACGTTGCTGGGCACGATCGAGCACCGAGCGCGCCGCATCCGCCCTCGACAGGTCGACCAGCCTTGGCCCGCTCCCGTCGTCAATGGCCAGCCACAACACCGGTTTGGGTCGCGGTTGCGGCCACACCGGCAACCCGAGTGCGGCTGTCAGTGCGTCGACTTTCTCCTCGTCGAAGCGCACCACCAGGGTCGTCTTGAAGCTTGGCGCACCGCTGGATGACAGGCCTTCGTCCTGTCGGTAGTCATAGCCCAGCACATACTTGTCGGCCTGGCGCAGTTCCCGGTTGACGGCGGGCTCGGAGCCCACGTCGCGGTCGCCTGACAGCTTCCCCAGAACTTGGGCCAGACCTCGGGAGAAGCCGATATCCCGCTCGGACTCGCCTTGGCCGTTGACCTCGACCTCGGCGGAATAGACCCCACGCGCCGCCGCCCGGTCGCCCTCGACGCGCTGCGCGGCCGCGCCAAAACTGCACAGCAGCAATGCGGCGGTGCTGACCCACCACAGCAGCCAGCCGGTGGCCACGCGACCGCGTTTGCGGGGCTGTATCCGGCCGTATCCGTCGTTTGCCACACCCGTTGCGCACGCCATGGTCGTTCCCGTGTACTGGTTATCGTGCTGAAATGGTGCCGTACGGGGACCGGCACGTCCATCAAAGCCGGTTGCCGGCGGCCGCGGCTGCTAAAATCGCCGCTTTCCCGTGCCGTCGAGCCTGCCGTGACCGTTCCCACCGCGCCCCCCAACACTCCCATGACCTATCGCGATGCCGGCGTCGATATCGACGCGGGCAATGAACTGGTCGAACGCATCAAACCGCTGGTCAAGCGCAGCTTCCGGCCCGAGGTGATGGGCGGGCTGGGCGGGTTTGGTGCCCTGTTCGATCTGTCCGGCAAATACAGGGAGCCGGTGCTGGTCTCGGGCACCGACGGCGTCGGCACCAAGCTCAAGCTCGCCCAGCAACTGGGGCGCCACGACACCATCGGTATCGACCTGGTCGGGATGTGCGTCAACGACGTGCTGGTGCAGGGGGCCGAGCCGCTGTTCTTCCTGGACTACTTCGCCACCGGCAAGCTCGATATCGAGACCACCGTGGCCGTGGTCGGCGGCATCGCCAAGGGCTGCGAGTTGTCCGGCTGTGCACTGATCGGCGGCGAGACGGCCGAGATGCCGGATATGTATGCCCCAGGCGAGTACGACCTGGCCGGCTTTACGGTCGGCGCGGTCGAGAAGTCACAGTTGCGTGATGGCGCGCGGGTCGAAGCCGGGGATGTGCTGATCGGCATTGCCTCCTCGGGCCCGCATTCCAATGGCTACTCGCTGATCCGGAGGATCTTCGACCGTGCCGGCCGCCCGGCCGACGTCGAGGTCGGCGGGGTCAAGCTGGTCGACGCGCTGATGGAGCCGACTGCGCTGTACGTCAAGCCGGTATTGGCGCTGTTGCACGGCGAGCACGGCGACGCGGTGCATGCGATGGCACACATCACCGGCGGCGGCCTGTCGGAGAACATCATCCGAGTGATCCCGGAGGAACTGGGCGTTCAGATCGAGGCGTCCGCGATCGTGCTGCCGCCGGTATTCGACTGGCTGCAACGCGAAGGCAACGTAGCCGACGCGGAAATGTGGCGGACCTTCAACTGCGGCATCGGCTTCGTGCTGGTAGTACCGCAGGACTCGGTTGCCGCCGTCGAGTCGGAACTCGACCGGGTGTCACTGGCGCATCGCCGGATCGGCGAGGTCGTAAAGCCCGGCAGCCGCCAACGCATGCAGATCAGCTGACGTTCCCATCCACGTCCCAGACCGTGACCCGCAAGCATGTCCCATCCACCGTGACGCCCGGCCCTTTCCGCATCGCCGTGATGGTGTCCGGGCGCGGCAGCAACCTGCAGGCGATCATCGACGCCATCGCCGGGCAGCACCTTCACGCAGACCTGGCCGGGGTGTTTTCCGACCGACCCCTTGCGCCCGCATTGGAGCGCGCGCGAGCGGCCGGCATACCGACTGTCGCGCTCAGGCCGCGCGACTTCCCGGACCGGGCCGGCTACGACCAGGCATTGTTCGAACGCATCGACCAGGTTGGCGCCGACCTGGTCGTGTGTGCCGGTTACATGCGCCTGCTCAGTGCACCCGTGGTCCGTGCACGCCCCGGCCGGATCATCAATATCCACCCCTCATTGCTGCCCGCCTTCAAGGGCTTGCACACCCACCAGCAGGCACTGGACGCGGGCGCCGATCAACATGGTGCGAGCGTGCACTTCGTTTCTGCCCAGCTCGATGGTGGCCCGGTGATCTCCCAGGCCCGGGTGCCCGTCCGGCCAGGTGACGATGTCGAGCAACTGACCCAGCGGGTCCTGGCCCGTGAGCACCCGTTGCTGCTGGCAACGCTGGAACTTCTCGCCAGTGCACGGGTCGCACTGACCGATGGCCGGGTGTGCCTGGACGGGTTGCCGCTGGACGCACCGCTGCAGCTGGATTCAGGTAACCAGTTGCACATTACCGACCACATTACCGGTTGACCCACTGTGTCAAGCCACCGCGTCAACCCATTACATCAACCCATTACGGCGAGCCCATGCCCCGACCACTACTCGTTCCCCTGCTGATCTTGCTGGCTGCACTGTCATTCCAGGCCCCGGCCCAGGCACCTGTTGCGGTGCCGTCCGCCATCAAGGCGAGCGCCACCACGATCGAGTCCGAGCCTGCGCTGGAAGCCTTCGTCGCCAGCTACCTGGTCTACAAGGGCGGCAAGCAACTGGGCGAGGCGACCATGCAACTGGTGCCACAACAAGGCTCGCGCTGGCGGGTCGACCTGGTGATGCGGGGCACCCGTGGCCTGATCGGCATGGCCGGGATCAACGCCGAGCAGAGCACGGTGTTCGATCTGGCCGGCGAAACTTACCGCCCGCTGAGCCAGGCCACCGTCAACAAGAGCCTGTTCACGCGCAAGCAAACCGTGGGCATCTACGATTGGACTTCTGGTACGGCCCGGTGGCAGGGCGACGTCAAGGACACCCGCCGCCGCCCTATAGACCTGCGTCCCGGCGACATGACCGGCCTGTTGATCAACCTGGCGGTAATCCGCGATGCCGCGCCGGGCAAACAATTGGAGTATCGATTCGTCGACGACGGCCGCACCCGCGATCATCGTTACCTGGTCGCCGACGAGTACGAAAGCATCACCGTTGGCGACCTCCCGTACAAGGCGATGAAGGTCAGCCGGCTCGAGGATGGCGGCGACGAGACCATCATCTGGGTGGTCCGGAACGTACCGACCCCGATCCGCATGCTGCAACGGGAAAATGGCGAAGACACCTACGACCTGCGCCTGGTCGAATACAAAGGAGTTGACTAGATGCGGTATACCAACCTGCCCATGATTCCGACCTCAGCCAAGCTGCGCGGGCTCTTAGCCGCCGCCGCACTGCTGATTGCCAGCGCTCCGGCGATGGCGATCGAGCCGTTCACCGCCAATTACCAGGCCAGTTACATGGGCATGCAGGCCGACGGCAAGATGACCCTGGCACCGGCTGGCGACAACCGCTGGCGCTATAGCCTGGACATCAGCAATGCGCTCGCCAACCTGAGCCAGGTCACCGTGTTCGAAGAGCACGCCGGCCACTGGCGCCCGATCAGCAGCGAGGATTCATCCAAGGTGTTGGTGAAGAAGTCCGACAAGAGCGCAACCTACGACTGGAGCAAGGGTGTCGCCAACTGGAGCGGCGACGTCAAACCCGACCGGGCGGGCCCGATCAAGCTCAAGGCCGGCGACATGGATGCGTTGTTGATCAACCTTGCGTTGGTGCGCGACCAGGCGGCAGGCGAGCCGCTGAAGTACCGGCTGGTGGACGACGGCCGGGTCAAGCAACTCAGCTACAAGGTTGCGGGCAAGGACACCATCACGGTTGGCGGAAAGGAGCGTCAGGCAACCAAGGTGGTCAATACCGATGGCGACAAGCAGACCGTTGTCTGGCTGGTGGAAGGCATGCCGATCCCGGCCCGGATACTGCAGCGCAAGGATGGCAAGGACACGATCGACTTGCGGGTGAAGTCGGTGCAGTGACCTTCGGGTCTTCAATCGGTCGGCGCATTGTTAATGCGCCGACTTGGTAACGCGCCGGATACGTCACGCGTCACCCGGTCACCGGTCAACCGACACGGCGAATTTTCGCGCCCAGACCGGACAGCTTCTCCTCGATGTTCTCGTAGCCGCGGTCGAGGTGGTAGATACGGCTGATGGTGGTCTCGCCGCTGGCGACCAGCCCGGCAAGGATCAGTGACGCCGAGGCGCGCAGGTCGGTGGCCATCACCGGGGCCCCGCTGAGCTGCTCGACCCCGCGCACCACTGCCATGTGCCCGTCGACGCGGATGTCCGCGCCCAACCTCATCAGCTCGTTGACGTGCATGAAGCGGTTCTCGAAGATCGTCTCGGTCACTACCCCGACCCCATCGGCGATGCAGTTCATTGCCATGAATTGCGCCTGCATGTCGGTGGGGAACGCCGGATGCGGCGCGGTGGTCAAATCAACCGCCTTCGGCCGGCGGCCCTGCATGTCCAGGGTGATGCGGTCTCCGGCACAGTCGATCAACGCGCCGGCTTCCACCAGTTTGTCGAGCACGGCCTCCATCGTGTCCGGCCGCGCATGGTGCGCGGTAATACGACCACCGGTCATCGCCGCGGCCACCAGGAACGTTCCGGTCTCGATCCGGTCGGGCACCACCGAATGCGCGCCGCCGTGCAGCCGTTCGACACCATGGATCACGATCCGGCCGGTTGCCTCGCCCTCGATCCGCGCGCCCATCGCACGCAGGCACTCGGCCAGGTCGACGATCTCCGGCTCCATCGCGGCGTTCTCCAGCACCGTGGTGCCTTCGGCCAGCGTCGCCGCCATCATCACGTTCTCGGTCGCACCGACGCTGATCATCTCGAACACGTGCCGTGCGCCCTTCAGCCGTGAGGCGCGCGCGTTGATGAAGCCGTTTTCCACCGTGATCTTCGCGCCCAGTGCTTGCAGACCCTTGATGTGCAAGTCGACCGGACGCGAGCCGATCGCGCAGCCACCTGGCAGTGAGACTTCTGCATGGCCGTACCTGGCCAGCAGCGGGCCCAGCACCAGCACCGAGGCGCGCATGGTGCGGACCAGCTCGTAGGGCGCCACCTGACTGTGCACCGTGGTCGGATCCACAGTGATGCCGTAGCGCTCGTCAATGCTGATGCCCGCGCCGATCTCGGCCAGCAGCTTGGCGCTGGTCACCACGTCGTGCAGGTGCGGGACGTTGCTGATCGCCACCGGCGCATCGGCCAGCAGGGTCGCAAACAGGATCGGCAGCACGGCGTTCTTGGCGCCGGAAATCCGCACCTCGCCGTTCAGGACATTGCCACCTTCCACGACGATCTGTTGCATGCTCAGCCCTGCCCGGCTTCAGCGGGCGTCAATGTTTTCAGCGCGAGGGCGTGAATCTCCCCGCCCATGCGGTCACCCAGGGTCGCGTAGACCAGACGGTGTCGAGCCAGCGGCAGCTTGCCGGCAAATGCGTCGCTGACCACGGTTGCCTCGAAATGCACGCCATCCTCGCCGGATACGTCGGCGCTGGCGCCCGGCAAGCCGAGCTCGATCAGGGTTTTTATGGTGTCAGGATTCAAGGTTTCGGGTCTCGACGAAAGCGGCGAAATTGACTCGCCGGATGGAAGCAGGAATCGATCCGGATCGGACCACTCGCATGCATCCATCGCTCCACGGTGGGGACGGGTTCAGCGGATGGGGTACGCAGCCGGACAAACTGGGTAAAATCAACCCTCCCAGCCTAGCGGAAAGCCCCCTGCTCCGAAATGGCAACATCTCCCAGCCCCGTCCATGACTCCCCTGGAACCGACTTCGCCGGCAGCGGTCGTCGCGTATTCGACATCGAAGCCACGGCCCTCGCCGCGGTGGCCGCCCGGCTGGATGGCGAGTTCAGCGCCGCCTGCCGGTTGATGCTGGACGTGCGCGGCCGCGTGGTCACCACCGGCATGGGCAAGTCCGGCCATATCGCGCGCAAGATCGCCGCCACCCTGGCCTCCACCGGCACGCCCTCGTTCTACGTGCACCCCGGCGAAGCCGGCCACGGCGACCTGGGGATGATTACCGATGCCGACGTGGTCCTGGCGCTGTCCTACTCGGGCGAGAGCGATGAGGTGGCGATGCTGTTGCCCGGCCTGAAGCGCCAGGGCAACCGGTTGATCTCGATGACCGGTCGCAGCAACTCCACGCTGGCGCTCGCGTCCGATGTCCATCTTGACGTCAGCGTCCCGGCCGAAGCCTGCCCGCTGCACCTGACGCCCACTTCCAGCACCACAGCCTCGTTGGCGATGGGCGATGCCCTTGCCGTCGCCTTGCTGGAAGCGCGCGGCTTCACCGCCGACGATTTCGCCCGCTCGCACCCGGCCGGCGCACTCGGCCGGCGCCTGCTGCTGCACATCGCCGACATCATGCACGACGGCGACCAGGTCCCCCGCGTCAAGGCCGATGCCAGCGTCAGCGAGGCGCTGGTGGAGATGAGCCGCAAGCGGCTGGGCATGACCGCGATCGTCGATGACACCGGCAAGCTGTTGGGGCTGTATACCGACGGCGACCTGCGACGCAGCCTGGACGACAGCGATGTCGACCTGCGAAGCACCCCGATTGCCCAGGTGATGACCAGGTCACCCCGCACGATCGGTTCGGGCGCGCTCGCGGTGGAGGCGGCGCAACTGATGGAAGCGCACAAGATCAGCGGATTGCTGGTGGTCGATCCGGACAACCACGTGGTCGGAGCGCTCAACATTCACGATCTGTTGCGCGCCCGGGTGGTGTAAAGACCTATGTCCGACAATTACCTGGACGACACTCCTGCGGCGATTATCGAGCGCGCCAAGCGCGTGCGACTGGCCTGTTTCGACATTGACGGCACGCTGACCGATGGCCGCTTGCTGTTTGACAGCGAAGGCGGCGAGCTCAAGGCGTTCCATGTGCACGACGGCCTCGGCCTGGTGCTGTTGCGCAAAGCCGGGGTCGAAGTGGCGTTCGTCACCGCGCGCGCGAGCACGATTGTCGAGCGCCGCGGTGCCGAGCTCGGGCTCACCGAGGTCCACACCGCGGTCAAGGACAAGCTGGCGCGGGTGGGTGAGATCGCGGCAAGACTGGGCGTCGGTCTGGACCAGGTGTCGTTCATGGGCGATGACCTGCCCGACCTGCCGACGATGCAGCAGGTAGGCTTTGCAGTTGCGCCGACCACCGCCCATCCGTGGGTACGCGATCGCGCACACTGGTGCACCACCCTCGCGGCAGGTGCGGGTGCGGCCCGCGAGTTCTGCGACCTGGTGCTGGCCGCCCAAGGCCGGCTCCCGGCCGTGCTCGACGAGGGTCATGCCGACCAGGGTCATGCCGACGCGCGTTCCACCGGCCAGGTCCCGACCATCGCCGCACGGGACAACGCATGAACTGGCGCGTGGCCATCATCATGGTGCTGCTTGCTGGCGCTGCGATCAGTGGCTGGTCGCTGTGGACCAAGTGGGGCGACAACACCCCCGCTTTGACGGAGGCCGCCGGTGCCCGCCCCGACTACGTGCTCAACGACTTCGAACTGGTGGCGTTGAATGACCAGGGCCAGGAATCGTTCACGCTGCGCGCGCCCCTGCTGACCCGCGACCCAGGTACCGAAGCGATGGAAATTGCCACGCCCCTGTTCCTGATCCCGCCACAGGCGGACAGCGATGGCGATGCCTGGCAGGTCCGGTCAAAAACCGGCTGGATCAGCGGCGACGGTGACGAGCTGCGCCTGCACGGCGCGGTCAAGGCCACCAACGAGGGCGGCAACGATGCTCCGGTCACCATCACCACCGAGCAGCTGAATGTATTCCCCGAGAAGGACCTGGTGACATCCACGGTCGCGGTCACGATTAATCAGCCGGGCTCTATACTTCGCGGCAATGGGCTGGAGGTGGATCTGGCCAGCAAGCAATACACGCTCAAATCCAAGGTCAATTCCCGCTATGTCCCGTAACCATTCGATGTCATCCGCCCCCTGGCTACTGCTGGCGATGCTGGTCGCTTGCGGCTCGTCGGCCTTCGCGCGCCAGTCCGACCGCAACCAGCCGATGGATATCAACGCCGGCAAGCAGGTCGGCAGCCTGGACGACAGCATCCCTACGGTCTTGTCCGGCAACGTCACCATCGATCAGGGCAGCCTGCACGCTGAAGCGACACGAGCGGAGATACACACCAGCAACGGCGACATCGCACGTGTGGTGCTGACCGGTTCGCCCGCGACCTTGGAACAGCAAATGGACGACGGCACCCGCATGACCGCCGTCGCCAGCAAGATCGACTACAACGTCACCACCGACAACGTGGTGTTCACCGGTAACGTCGACATCAAGCAGCCACGCGGCACGCTGAGTGGCGAGCGCGTGGTGTACAACATGACCAGCGGCCAGGTCACCAGCGGCGGTGAAGGCAATGGCCGGGTGAAGATGCGGATCATGCCCAAGACCACCGGCAGCAAGCAACCCGCTGCGGACTCCGGCGCAACGCCGGCGCAAGCCCAACCGGTCGAGAGCGACGGCAGCGACGCCGACAGCCCCGTGGAGGGCGGCTGATGCTGGTCGCCAAGGGACTGCGCAAGTCCTATCGTTCGCGCGAGGTCGTGCGCGATTTCGGCCTGACCCTGGACGCCGGCGAAGTGGTCGGCCTGCTCGGTCCCAACGGCGCGGGCAAGACCACCTGTTTCTACATGATCGTCGGGCTGGTTCCGGCCGATGCCGGCCAGATCATGCTCGATGGCAAGGACATCACCGGCGAGCCGATGTATGCGCGCGCCAGATACGGCGTGGGCTACCTGCCACAGGAACCGTCGGTGTTCCGCAAGCTGACCGTCGCCGACAACCTGCGCGTGGTGCTGGAGCTGCGCGATGATCTCGACAAGGCCGGGCGCGAGCGCGAACTGGCCGCATTGATGGACGAGCTGCAGGTCAGCCACGTCGCCGAGCAACTGGGGGCGAGCCTGTCGGGTGGCGAACGTCGCCGGGTGGAGATCGCCCGCGCACTGGCCGGCAATCCGCGTTTGATGTTGCTGGACGAACCGTTCGCCGGCGTCGACCCGATCTCGGTCGGCGAGATCCAGCGCATCGTGCGCCACCTCAAGAACCGCGGCATCGGCGTGCTGATCACCGACCACAACGTGCGCGAGACCTTGGGGATTTGTGACCGGGCGTATATCCTCAACGATGGTGGCGTGCTCGCGCAGGGGGCTCCGGACGCGCTGCTGGCCAATCCCGACGTCCGTCGCGTCTATCTGGGCGACGCCTTCCGCTTGTAGCCGGAAGGCTTGTACCCGGTGCAGTCCATACCGGGCATGATGCATGTGTAGCGGCCGTCTCCACTATCGGGTCGCGTTGCCTTTTGATCATGAAGCCCCAACTACAAATCTCGCTCGGCCAGCATCTGGTGATGACGCCGCAATTGCAGCAGGCGATTCGCCTGTTGCAACTGTCGGCAGTCGAACTGGACGCCGAACTGGTCACCGCGGTCGAGAGCAATCCGCTGCTGGACTGGGCCGAGACCATGGTTGCGGACGGCCCGGCGGACTCGCCGGCCGGTGCCGGCGACCAGGAATCCATCGGCCGCGATACGCCCGCACCGACGGAAGCGGAATGGAGCGGCGGCGATGGCGAGACCTGGTACCAACGCTCCGGTCCACGCGACCCCGACGATGATGATCAATCGTCCGACCAGGTAGCCGAGCCCGACAGCCTGCAAGACCACCTGTTGTGGCAACTGCATCTCAGCCCATTGTCGCCACGCGACCGCCACATCGCGGTGAGATTGATCGAGGCGATCGACGATGACGGCTACTTCCGCGAATCACTGGAATCCATCGCCGCCGCGCTCGCCCCGGAACTACAGGTGGACGACGGGGAAATCTGCACCGCGTTGTGCCAGATCCAGCGCTTCGACCCGGTCGGGGTCGGCGCACGCGACCTGGGCGAGTGTCTGCGCCTGCAGCTGGAGCCGTTGTGCGGGGACACCCCGGGCAAGGCATTGGCACTGCAACTGACCGATGGTCCGCTGGAGCGCTTGCCGCGCATTGGTATCGCCGGGCTCGCCGCGCAGATGAAGCTGGCGGTCGAACAGGTCGAGACTGCGGTGCAACTGCTGCGCACGCTGGATCCGCGTCCCGGAGCCAGCATCGGCGCCATCGCCCATGACACCTACGTCTCCCCGGACGTGGTGATCTGGCGCCAGCATGGCCTGTGGCACGTTGCGCTATCGGAAAGCATGCGTCCACGGGTCAGCATCCACCGCGGTTACGAAGGCATGATCGGCAAAGCCAGCAGCGCCGACGCCAGTTACCTCAAGGGCCACCTGCAGGAAGCTCGCTGGCTGCTCAAGAGTCTGGAGGCGCGCGGTGAAACCATGCTCAAGGTGGCCCGCTGCCTGATCAGCCAGCAGGCCGGATTCCTGGAGTTCGGTGACAGCGCGCTGCGGCCATTGACCTTGCGTGAAGTGGCCGCCGAGATCGGCATGCATGAATCCACCGTATCGCGCGCTGTATCGCGCAAATATGCGCGCACCCCGCGCGGCACCATACCGTTGCGCAATTTCTTCGCCTCCGGCATCGATACCGGCGGTGGCGGCGAAGCGTCCAGCACCGCCATCCAGTCGATGATCCGCAAGCTGGTCGACGCCGAGAATCCGCGCAAGCCCCTTTCCGATGCGCGACTGGCCGATGCCCTGAAACAGGCAGGCATTCCGGTCGCCCGCCGTACCGTGGCCAAGTACCGCGAAGCCATGGGGATTTACCCGTCCAAGGACCGGGTGCGAATCGCCTGATCTGGACCGCCAACCGGCCGCTGGCTGGGCTATGCTGAACTCCCGTCGCGACGTTAGAGGAGTCCTCCCATGCGTATCGAAGTCTACGGCCAGCAGATCGACATCACCGCCGCCCTCCAGGATCACGTGGAAACCAAGCTCGCGCGCCTGCAGCGCCACTTTGAGCAGCCGTTCGAAGTGCGGGTTCAGCTGGGCCTGGACAAGCCCGACCAACGTGCCGAGGCCACCATCACCTGCGCCGGGAGGACCTTTCATGCCGTCGCGGCGGCGGCTGACATGTACGCCGCCGTCGACCTGCTGACCGACAAGCTGGACCGGCTGCTGATCAAGCACAAGGACAAACAGGTCGACCAGCACCGCCGTGCCGAGAGCCTGGCGCGTATCACCGAACCCGGCTAGTCCCAATGCCCCTGCACCAACTGCTCGACGGCGACCGCATCGCGATCGTCCCTGGATCCCACACCCGCGCGACGGTGATCGACACCGCCGCGCGGATGCTGGCGACCCAGGACGACTACCCATCGATCCGCGACAGCCTGCGCTCACGCGAGCGCCTGGCCAGCACCGCGATCGGCCACGGGGTGGCGATTCCACACGGCCGGACCGGTTTGGTCGGGCACACCCGCGGGGCATTCCTGCACCTGCTCGAGCCGGTGGACTTCGGCGCCCTCGACGGCCAGCCGGTCGACCTGGTGCTGGCAATGGTGGTGCCCGAGCACTTCGTGCATGAGCATCTGGAACAGTTGGCCGAACTGGCCGAACAATTCTCCGTTACCGGCTTTTGCACCCGTCTGCGCCTGGCCAGCAACGTCGATGAACTGCGCCGCCGCCTGTTGCAACCGCTCGCACACCACCAGGTGGCGTGATGCCGATACCGTGCGCGCGCATCAGTGCCAACGAGCTGTTCGACCAGCAGCGCGAGCGCCTCAAGCTGCGTTGGTTTGCCGGCCAGGCGGGCGGCGATCGCATGCTGGAAGCGGTGGAAACCGTGGCCCGGCGGCCGTCGCTGGCCGGTTACCTGAACGCGATCTATCCCAACAAAGTGCAGATACTGGGCACCGAGGAATTGACCTGGCTGGATTCGCTGGACTCGCGCCACCGCTGGGAGACGATCGAGAAGATCATCCAGTTCCGGCCGCTGGCGCTGGTGATCACCAAGGGCCAGGACTGTCCCACCGACCTGATCGAAGCCGCCGAGGAATCGCTGACTCCACTGTGGGGTTCACCGGCGCGTGGGCACGAGTTGCTCAACCACCTGCAATACCACCTGGCTCGTGCCCTGGCGCCACGAATCACCCTGCATGGGGTATTCATGGAGATCTATTCGATCGGCGTGCTGATTACCGGCGATGCCGGCGCCGGCAAAAGCGAGTTGGCGCTGGAGCTGGTAAGCCGTGGCCACCGACTGGTCGCCGACGATGCACCGGAGTTCACCCAGATCGCGCCGGACGTGCTTGACGGTACCTGTCCCGAGTTGCTCCAGGACCTGTTGGAAGTCCGCGGCCTGGGGGTGCTGAACATCCGCCAGATGTTTGGCGACACCGCCGTCAAGACCAATAAATACCTGCGCCTGATCATCCATCTAACCCGTCCCAGCGAGACCAGCGAGCTCGATGGGATGGCACGGTTGACCGGCGATAACCAGACCCGCCGGGTGCACGACCTGGACGTACCGATGAGCTCGCTGCCGGTGATGCCGGGACGCAACCTGGCGGTATTGGCCGAGGCCGCGACCCGCCTGCACAGCTTGCGCATGAAAGGCATGGACCCGGCAGCGGCGTTCATCGCCCGGCACAACAACTTCCTCGAACGTGGCACCAGCTGATGGCCAACAACCTGCCCACTTCCTCGCCCTCCTCGGAGCCGACCCGCACCAGGTCCGCGGACACCCGCGCGGGCACCGACGCGCTGGTCATCGTCAGCGGCATGTCGGGTTCCGGCAAGTCGGTGGCGTTGAAGACCTTCGAGGACCTGGGCTACTACTGCGTGGACAACCTGCCGGCCGAGTTGCTGCCCGCATTCGTGCGCAGCGCCACCGGGGGCTCGACCACGGCCAAGCTTGCGGTCGGTATCGATGTGCGCAACAGCCACAGCGACCTGAGCAACATCCCGACCTGGCTGTCGGAGGTCGGAAAGCTCGGCCTGGACCCGCGACTGGTGTTCTTCGAGTGTCGCGACGACATCCTGCTCAAGCGCTACGCCGATACCCGCAGACGCCATCCACTGAGCCACCTGGGCCTGTCGCTTCCCGACGCGATTGCGCTGGAGCGCCAGGTACTGCGGCCGCTGCGACAGCTGGCCGACGTCGACCTCGATACCAGCGACCTGAATGTCCACCAGTTGCGGCGCCACGTCATCACCGAGTTCGCGCTGGGCAACGACAGCGCGGTGTCACTGTTGTTCGAATCGTTCGCCTACCGCCATGGCGTGCCGAAGGACGCGGATTTCGTGTTCGACGCCCGTTGCCTGCCCAACCCGCACTGGGACCCGATCCTGCGGCCGTTGTCGGGACGCGATGGTGCGGTTGGCGATTATTTCGCCGCCCAGCCACTGGTCAACCAGTTCGTCGAACAAGTCAGTGGTTTCCTGGATACCTGGTTGCCGCGACTGCACGAAGACACCAGCCGCAGCTACATCACCGTGGCGTTCGGCTGTACCGGCGGGCGACACCGCTCGGTTTACCTGGCCGAACGCATGGCCCGGCACGCACGTGAGCAGGGATGGGACGAGGTCGCGGTCCACCATCGCGAGATCGACTGAGCCATGGCCGTCGGCATACTCCTCATTACCCACGAAGGCATCGGTAGCGCCGTGCTGGCGGTCGCCTCACGACTGCTGAACCCGTTGCCGCTGCGGGCCGAGGCGCTGGAGGTGCCGTTTGACGGCGACCCCGACCAGCTCTTGCCCGGCGCCAGCGCCGCGTTGCGCCGGGTGGATGGCGGCGACGGCGTGCTGGTGCTGACGGACCTGTACGGCTCCACGCCCAGCAACCTGGCCGCCAAGCTGGCCGCGCTGGGCACCCCGGTCCGGCGGGTTTCCGCGTTGAGCTTGCCGATGTTGTTGCGGGTGATGAACTACGCCGAGCTGGACCTGGACCAATTGCCGGCCGTGGCGGGAGCTGGCGCGCGCAACGGCGTGCGGCTGGATGACAGCTGATCATGGCGCTGGCACCGATGCAATGCCCTTCACTGTTGACTACAGCCCCGTGACTACCGCTTCTGGAAGCTTGCCATGATCGAACGCGAATTGACCGTCTCCAACCGTTTGGGCCTGCATGCCCGCGCCACCGCCAAACTGGTGCAACTGCTATCGGGTTACCAGTGCAGCGCGACGCTGATTGCCAAAGGTCGCGAGGTCAACGCCAAGAGCATCATGGGGGTGATGTTGCTGGCTGCCGGTCAAGGCACCCAGGTCCGGTTGCGGGTCGATGGCGACGATGAATCGGCCGTCGCGGAGGCAGTCAGCGCGTTGTTCGAACGTTGCTTTGACGAGGACCAGTAGGATCAAGCGGATACGACAGGAGCTTCGCGGACAACCGGCCTCGCGCGGCAACGCACTGGGCCGTGCCCGCGTGCGCCTGCCGCATGTGCTGGACGTGATCGAGGAGCGCATCGCGCCCGATGCCGTTGACGCCGAGCTGGAACGACTGCACAGCGCAATCGATCGCGTGCGCAACGACATGCACGGGCTGCGCGACCAGTTGCAAGGGGCGCTGGCGCACGAGGTCGGCGAGTTCCTGGATCTGCACGCCCTGCTTCTGGACGATCCGGAGCTGCTCAAGGGGCTGGACGAGCTGATACGCAGCGATCGCTACAGCGCCGACTATGCACTGCGGCTGCAACGCGATCGCATCGCCGCGGTGTTCGCCACCATGGACGATGATTACTTCCGCAGCCGGCTGGACGATATCGACCAGGTGATCGGCCGCGTCCACGCCGCATTGCACCGTCGCGCCAGCGGGATGAAAGGCGTCGCCGGCGATATCCTGGTCAGCGACAACGTCGCCCCGGCCGAGCTAGCCCAACTGCAGGCCCAGGGCGTGGTCGCGATCGTGACCGCCAGTGGCAGCCCGTTGTCGCATAGCGCCATCCTTGCCCGCAGCCTGCACCTGCCGCTGGTGGTGGGCGTGGCCAGCGTGCTGCAGCGAATCAACGATGGCGACGCGCTGATCGTCGATGGCGGCACCGGCACGGTGATCCTGGAACCGGCACCGGCGGACCTGCGCCGCCACCGCACCGCGCAACGCGGCTACGTGCGCGAACGACGCGAGCTCAATCGCCTGCGTCGCGAGCCCAACCGGACCCGCGACGATACCGAGATCGAGCTGTACGCCAATGCGGAATCGCGCGCCGACGTTGCGGAGGCGCACGCATTGGGCGCCACCGGGATCGGCCTGTATCGCACCGAGTTCCTGTTCCTGCAGCGCAATGAACTGCCGGACGAGCATGAGCAATTCCAGGCCTATCGCGATGTGATCCTGGGTATGAGCGGGCGTCCGGTGACCATCCGAACCCTCGACGTCGGCGCCGACAAGGCGGACCGCACCGACCTGGCCCTGCGCGACGAATCAAACCCCGCGCTGGGCCTGCGTGGGATACGGTTGTCGCTGGCGCGCGCCGACTTGCTGGAGACCCAGTTGCGCGCCCTGCTGCGTGCGTCGGGCTACGGGCCGCTGCGGATCCTGCTGCCGATGATTACCAGCCGTGATGAAGTGCGCCAGGCGCGTCAGCACATCAAGCGTATTGCTCGCGACCTGCAGGGCGAAGGCCATGAGATGGCCGGCCATGTCGCGGTGGGCGCGATGATCGAGGTCCCGGCGGCGGCGATTTCGCTGGCGGATTTTATTGGCGAGACGGACTTCCTGTCCATCGGCACCAATGACCTGATCCAGTACCTGCTCGCCGCCGACCGCAACAACGAGGCACTCGGCGAGCTGTACACCTTGCTGCACCCGGCCGTGCTGCGGGTGTTGCGCGATGTGATCCGGGTGGCAAAACGGCGCCAGGTGCCGATTGCGCTATGCGGCGAGGTTGCCGGCGATGCCCGTTTTGCCCCGCTGCTGCTGGCGCTGGGGCTGGAGCAATTCAGCATGCATCCGACCAGCCTGCTAGAGGTGCGCCGCACCATCCGCGACTGCGACCTGGCCCGGCTGCGCGCCCACGCACCGGCATTGATGCGCGCGCGCGACCGCGGCGAGATTGAGCGTTGGCTGGACAACCAGCTCGGTCATTGACCAGCGGTTGTCCCGGCGGCGGCCTCACAACGACCCGGACCGGCAGCGACCGCGGCCAGCAGCATGTCGGTATCACGATCGACCAAAATGAACACCATGCCGTCGGAGGTCCACGCGTCGGTCTGTTCGGTCCCCATGGGCTCGTCGCTGCGAGCAAAAACCTTGCGCTCGTCCGCGCCAATCTGGATCTCGATCTTCGAGCTCATCGACAACGGCACATCCCAGTTGACCGCGCTGCGATACGTGCCGTCCGGTGCACAACCCGGGCCGGCCGGGGTCACGGTGAACGTCACCCCGGGCTCCGCGAACGGCAATTGCGAGGGCACCTCGGGTACGCTGCAAGCGGCAAGCATCAAACCGGTGACAAGGGCAATCGCCGAGTGGCGGACAAGTCTGGGTGTCGGATAGCACATGTTGAAAACCGGGTCGGAAATAATGGCGTATCAATACCACGAAGTCGCCGGCATCGACCCTTATCGCTGGGCACAAACGCCGGGAGCAGGGATAATCCTTCGATGACCACATGAAGCTGGTCGCATCCGGCGCGGGTGCGGCTTCCTGACCAGGAGCACGCATGGCCGAAGCCGTCCGCCACGACAAGACCTCGCATCAGTTGCGGATGCTCTCCGACGCCCTCGACAGCGGGCGCCTGGGCCCGGTACGACGGCTCGTCAATACCCTTTCCCCGGCCGAGATCGGCAACCTGCTGGAATCGCTGCCGCTGGGCAAGCGGGTCATCGTCTGGGGACTGGTGGATCCCGAGGACGACGGTGAGGTCCTGGTCCACGTCGGCGACGAGGTGCGCGAAAGCCTGCTGGCGGACATGGACCCCGACGAGATCATCGCCGCGGTCGGCGACCTCGACATCGATGACCTTGCCGACCTGGTCGAAGACCTGCCCGACACCGTCATCGATGAAGTGCTCAAGTCGATGGACCGGGAAAACCGCGAGCGCCTCGAGCAGGTGCTTTCCTACCCCGAAGGCACCGCCGGGCGCCTGATGAACCCCGACGTGGTGACCGTGCGCGCCGACACCACCGTCGACGTGGTGCTGCGCTTCCTGCGCCTGCGCGGCGAGCTGCCCGAACACACCGACCACCTCTACGTGGTCAGTCGGCGCCATCAGTACCGCGGCCGGATCGCCCTGGCCGCATTGCTGACCCACGAACCGTCCACGCCGATCAACCGCCTGCTCGACGACGAGCAGCCGGCATTCGACGTGGACGAATCGGCGAACGAGGTGGCCCGCCAGTTCTCCGATCACGACTGGCTGAGCGCACCGGTGGTCGATGACACCCACACCTTGCTGGGCCGCATCACCGTCGATGACGTGGTCGACATCATCCGCGAACAAGCCGAACACCAGGCCTTGAGCGCGGCAGGCCTGGACGAGGACGAGGACATGTTCAGCCCGGCCCGGCGCGCGTTCCGACGCCGGTTGATCTGGCTCGGTGTAAACCTGTGCACGGCGTTCTTGGCGGCCGGCGTGATTGGTCGCTTCGAAGGCTCGATCGAGAAGATCGTCGCACTGGCGATCCTGATGCCGATCGTGGCGGGGATGGGTGGCAATGCCGGCACCCAGGTACTTGCGCTGATGATCCGGGGACTGGCCCTGGGCCAGATCGGCGCCTCCAACGTCGGCGAGCTGCTGCGCAAGGAACTTGCCGTCGCCCTGATCAACGGCCTGTGCCTGGGCATCGGATTGGGAGTTATCGTACTGCTGTGGTTCCGCGACCCGATGTTGTCGCTGGTGATCGGCGTCGCCCTGACCATCAACCTGCTGACCGCCGCCGCCGGCGGTGTACTGGTCCCACTGAGCCTGAAGCGGATGGGCTTTGACCCGGCATTGGCCGGTGGGGTTCTGCTGACCACGATCACCGACGTGATGGGGTTCCTGAGTTTCCTGGGGCTGGCGACCCTGGTGTTGCTGAACTGAAGCCCGGGCGGTGGCAAACGGACGGCGCGCCCCTCGGAAGGCCGGCTTCCCGTTCGCTCTCATGCTCATTCAATCGCGATCCAACGGGCTGAGCACCCCGCCCGCTCCGCGACCCAGGACGTGGGTATAGATCTGCGTGGTCGCCACGTCCTTGTGGCCGAGCAGCTCCTGCACCGTGCGGATGTCGTGTCCGGCCTCCAGCAGATGGGTGGCGAACGAGTGACGCAGGGTATGGCACGTGGCCGGCTTGCGGATGCGCGCCAGATCGCGCGCCCGCTTCACCGCACGTTGCAATACGCTCTCATCGACATGATGGCGGCGCAGCCGCCCACTGCGCGGATCCACCGACAGCCGCGTCGCGGCGAACACGTATTGCCAACCCAGCTCCCGTCCAGCGTTGGGATACTTGCGATCCAGCGCATTGGGCAACCAGACCGAGGCCACGCCGTCAGCCTGGTCGCCCTCATGAATCACCCGCACGCGCTCAACGCTCTCCAACAGCGGCGTGCGCAGCTTCATCGGCAGCGGCACGCGTCGGTCCTTGCCACCCTTGCCGTCGCGCACACATATCTCGCCACGACCGAAGTCCACATCCTTCACCCGCAGCCGCACACACTCCATCAGCCGCATGCCGGTCCCGTAGAGCATCGCCGCCATCAACCAGGGCGTGCCTTCCAGCACGGCCAGCATCCGATTGACCTCATCGCGCGACAGCACCACCGGAATTTTCCGCGGCCGCTTTGCCCGAACCACCGACTCCATCCACGGCAGCTCAACGTCCAGGACCTCGCGGTACAGGAACAACAATGCTGCCAATGCCTGGTTCTGCGTTCCCGCGGCTACCCGCCCCTCCGTCGCCAACCCGCTCAGGAATCGCTCCACCTCGACCCCGCCCATCTCTCGCGGATGCCGTTTCCCATTGGCCAGGATGAAGCGCCGGATCCACGCCACATACGCCTGCTCCGTGCGCAGACTGTAATGCCGAAGACGCAACCGCCGACGCACCTGGTCCAGCAGGCGCGGTCGGCCCGTTCCGCTTACACCCGCATCCTTGCTGGCGTAATCCATAAAAACCCCATCCATGTCGGATAACACACCGGAGCCTGACAGAACCGAAGCCGGGCCGATGTCGGCCAAGCACTTGATGTACTGTAGGTTTTCTGCCCTTGGCGGACACTCCCACGGGCGGCATACTCGGGACTACGCTCCTTTTAGGGGCTCGAATAAGCGTTAGGCCGCACGGGGGGTGCATGCCTAGTCCAATAAAATCGGTGTTTATCGCTCTGCTTCTCGCTCCAGGGGTGGTCGTTGGACATAGCGGCGGCTTGAACAGCGAGGGGTGCCACACCAATAGAAGCACAGGCGACTATCACTGCCATCGGGGCAGTTCGGCCCAGGCACCGGCAGCGTCCCGCCAAGACCTTGCTCCTGCGAGAGCCGCGCCAGCTGGTTCCACGCAAGGCTCATTTCGCAACTGCGCGGCGGCTCGAGCCGCGGGCGCAGCGCCAGTGCGACGCGGCGATCCGGGGTACGGTTCGCATCTGGACCGTGACAATGATGGGGTCGGCTGTGAGTAGCTTGCTCGCGGTGCGGCCTAACAATTCATTCAAGCCGACACCGCTTCGCGGCGCGGCTTAATTCAGGCGTTAGGGCACTCAACCAATTCCTCATGACCATCATGAAAGTTCTCATTGTTTACGCTCATCCTGAACCTTCGTCGTTTAACGGCTCAATGAAGGACTTGGCAGTAAACACGCTGACGTCGCAAGGTCATGACGTACAAGTATCTGACCTCTACGCGATGGGCTGGAATCCTGTAACAGGCCCTCATGACTTTACAGGTGATCGCTCCGATCCGGATCGGCTCAGCATTGCACGTGAGCAGACCCATGCGATGGCACAAGGAACTATCGCGCCCGAGATAAAAGCAGAGCAGGACAAGCTGGTACAAGCCGACCTTCTAATCTTGCAGTTTCCAATCTGGTGGTTTGGTCCGCCAGCAATTCTAAAGGGCTGGTTTGATCGCGTATTTGCTAGAGGGTTTGCTTACCATACGGGTCGTAAGTATGACACCGGCGTATTCAAGAATAAGCTAGCGATGGTGGCGAGTACGACGGGCACCTCGGCGGAGACATACGCTCCTGATGGCATTGATGGGAGCTTACTTACAGTTCTTTGGCCCATACACAATGGATTGCTGCGATACGCAGGATTTGATGTCCTTCCTCCATATGTTGCGCACATGCCCGGCAAAATGGGCGACGCTGGCCGTGCTGAGCAACTTGCGGCTTACGAGCGGCGGCTAGAGACAATCGGTGATACGCCTCGGTTGTTCTTCCATCCCGCTGAAGACTACGGCGCTGATGAAAGACTGAAGCCTGGGGTCGTTGCCAGATCCGGCGTGCAAAGAAACGTCTGGTAGCCTCCCTATGGCGCAAGAGTGCCCTAACAATTCGTTCAACCCGAACCCACTTCGTCCCACCCACCACATGGCAGATAAAGCTTGCCATGTGGTTGGCTCCACTACGCAGGTCGGGTTAACTCAAGCGTTAGGCGGCATGCCATTGGTCACAGCGGCTTGTGTCACTTTGCTCTATTTGCAAGGGAAAGTAGCATCCGTCAGGCACTCTAAAACTTAAGGGATTTTCCATGATGCGACTCAAAGCTTTTGACGTGCCAACCCCACTAAAACTCAGTGCTGCTTGGGCCGCTACCGTCCTGTGCTACATCTATTGTGACTACTTCGACCTCTATGTGCCGGGTAAGGTGCAGAGCATCCTCGAGGGGGCTGGGCCGTTCGGTCCCGTCTCGCAGTGGACGCTTCTTGGCGCGGGGGTGCTACTCATAGTCCCAAGTACGATGGTATTTCTATCGGTCGTGCTGCGACCGACGGCGAGCAGGCTCTTGAACCTCGTCTTTGGTGTCATATACACCTTGATTATGGTTCTTCTAGCGTTCGTAGTTCAGTGGTATTTTTACAAAATTTTCGCAGTAGTGGAGGCGGCACTCACCGCCACCATAATCTGGATCGCATGGCGGTGGCCTAAAGCAGATGCCGCCTAACAATTCGTTCAAGCCGACTCAGGCGTTAGCCCTCATACCCGGTCCCCCAATGTTTGAGAGATTGCCACACAGCCTGGAACGCTTGCGCCTCCGCACCCTGCGGCCAGACGATCTTGATGCCTTTCACGCGTATCGCAGTGATCCAGTTGTCGCCAGGTACCAAGGCTGGGAACCAATGACGCTATGGGAGGCTTCAGACTTCCTGCGGTCTCAAGCCAGCCAAACCAGCCATGCGCCTGACACATGGCGACAGTTGGCAATTGCCTACCTGAAGAGCGATTTATTGATCGGTGATATTGGTGTATGGATTTCTCCTGACTGTTTACAAGCAGAGTTTGGCCTTAGCATCACCCCCGTGGTTCAGGGGAACGGGTATGGCGCTGAGTGCGTACGCGGGTTGATAGAGCTCTTGTTCTCGGCCACCGCCGTCGCTGAAGTTGTGGCAAGCACGGATGTCCGTAATTTGGCGTGCCTCGCGGTCTTGGCGCACTCAGGCATGCGCCACATGGACACGCGACAGGCTGAGTACAAGGGTGAGATTTGTACAGAGCATCTGTTCTCAGTGCGCAAGGCTGAGGGCTAACAATTCATTCAAACCGAAGCCGCTTCGCGGTTCGGCTTAACTCAGGCGTTAGACCTACTTGGAACCACTCATCACCCCTGATGGTCGCTACCTCGTGGTTCGAGGCCGTCTGTGGCGAGCTGCTAACCCGAGCCTCGCGCCGGACGTTCGTTCTAAGCTCGTAGGCGACCTCATGAATGCGCGCCGGGAAGTCAAAGGTGCCGGTCGAGCCCAAGATCAAGATCGGCTCGCTGTGGCTCGTAGCACAGTGAATTCAGCCAAGATCTCCCTGGGTGAGCGCGGTCGTGTTTGGTGGACCGACGGAACCAAGGACTTCAATCGGCACTTGGTCAAGAACACGCCGTACGCAAGCTGGTACTTAGAAGTTGAGGTACGGTAGGCCTAACAATTCGCTCAAGCCGAAACCGCTTCGTTACACCAAAGGCATGGCAGGAAAAGCTTGCCATGCCTTTGGCTCCACTACGCAGGTCGGGTTAACTCAAGCGTTAGACCTTGGACCAAGCATCATGAGAATCCGAAAGGAAAGCCCATCGGATACCGCAGCTATTGAGGCCGTGACTGTCGCGGCGTTTCAGAGCGCCGCTCATACCAGCCATACCGAACAGTTCATTGTCAGGGCGCTGCGCGGCTCCGGTCAGCTCACTGTCTCTCTAGTTGCAGAGGACAATGACGCGGTTATTGGACATGTCGCCGTCTCGCCCGTAGCTATCTCCAGCGGCACCTCCGGGTGGTATGGGCTCGGGCCAATCTCCGTTGCGCCAGAGCGCCAAGGACACGGAATTGGCGCTCAACTCATGGAGCATGCGCTGACGGAACTGCGTACCCTAGGCGCTGCCGGATGCGTTGTACTTGGTGAGCCCATCTACTACTCGCGCTTCGGCTTCAACGCGGAGCCATCGCTGGCACTACCCGACGTACCGGCAGAGTACTTCCAGGCCATTTCGTTCAACGGTTCGGTGCCTTCCGGCACGGTTTCATACCATGACTCGTTCGCAGCCAAGGTCTAACAATTCGTTCAGGCGTTACGTTGCCAGGGAGAGTTCTATGCGCATCCAGTTTGTGGCGCTGCTATGCACGGCCTTCATCCTTACTGCCTGCACTTCGACGCCCGTTGAGCCCAAGACGTACCCTTCATTGACTGCAGCGTCCGACGCCTACTTTTCGGCGTCGCGGTTTGGCGATACGGCCAAAGCTGCATCCCTTCTTGCTGAGGACCACTTGTTCATCGGCCCTACGGGAAAGGTGCAGGACAAGCCGACCCGCGTGGCTTGGCTTAAGGGTAACCAAGACTGGCTTCCTTCCGTGTCGGCCCAAGACGTTGAGGTCAAACAGTTTGGCCAGACTGGCCGCATCAGCGGAGTCTGGGTCATTCCTGAGGCAGGCGCGACGATCCACGAACGTTTCATCCATGTTTGGTCCTTCCAGGACGGCCGCTGGCAAATGATTTCTCACCAAGTCACCGAAATGCCGCAGCCAGACGGCAAAGGTCAATGAGTTCGCAACCTAACAGGGGAGACTCTCAGTGCTCAAGGAAGTTGGCGGCGTCAAGATTCAGCCCAAGCACCGGGCAACTTGTCACTGTGGCTCAGTGGAGTTCGAGATCGATCTGCCGGACGGCATCGTCAATCCGCGCCGCTGTGACTGTTCCATCTGCCGGCGCAAAGGCGCGGTTGTCGCTTCGGTATCCTTGAACGGCATCCGCATCGTCAAAGGCGCAGAGCATCTGAAGCTCTACCAATTCAATACACACACCTCAAAGCACTATTTCTGCGCCAATTGCGGCATCTACACACATCATCAGCGTCGCTCCAACCCAGACCAATACGGCTACAACGTTGGCTGCCTGGAGGGCGTCAACCCGTTTGCAATTCCAAATATTCCAACCAATGATGGCGTCAACCATCCAGCGGATCGGGGTTGAGGCCTAACAATTCGTTCAAGCCGAACCCGCTTCGCGGCTTCGGGAACACTGCCGCATCGGCAAGCGCGTCGTTCTCCTGTTCTTCGCGGTGCGGGTCGGCTTAACTCAGGCGTTGGGCCTCAGGAGGTTGCTATGCCGAGACACGAGAAGATCAACTACGTTGAGTACCCGTCGAGAGACCTCACGGAGACGAAGCGCTTCTTTGAGCAGGCGTTCGGCTGGACGTTCGAGGATTACGGTCCTGACTACACCGCATTCTCGGATCAAGGGCTAGACGGCGGCTTCTTTAGATCTGACCTGGCGGCTCGCACGGAAGCCGGGAGCGCTCTCATCGTCCTCTTCAGCGAAGACCTTGAAGGTACGCTCGGCCAGGTCGAAGCTTCTGGCGGCAAAGTGGTCAAGCCAATCTTTTCCTTCCCAGGTGGTCGCAGGTTCCATTTCACAGAGCCCGGCGGCAACGAGCTTGCCGTGTGGTCGGAGCCTGAGGCCTAACAATGCGTTCAAGCCGCAGGTGACGCTTTGATGCTCGCGGGCAAGTGATGCCTAACGCACACATGTCCGCACAGCTTGGATCTACCCGTTGCAGAGGACTGGGGCATCCAATTCCGCTAGTTGAGGTGTGACATGCGCATCGCAAAGACTGATATTCCAGCACGTATCACTGTTCCGGGCGCCACGGCCCGACAGATTCCAGATTTCGGTGATGCCAGTGGTTATGGAGCTATTGGAGCAGAGTATTTCTCGCTTGGACAAGGCACGGACATCGCTCCATTGCTTCAAGGACTCAAAGACGATCTTTGCCAAGCCCCGCATTGGGGTTATCTAATAGAAGGCGAGATCATCGTTACGTACAAAGATGGGAACCATGAGTCTGTGGGTTCTGGTGATATGTTCTTCTGGCCTCCTGGCCATACGGTGCGAGTCGAGAAAGATGCTGAGGTGGTGCTTTTCAGCCCGCAGCATGAACATGGCCAAGTGATAGACCACATGCAAAGGAAGCTCGCAGGTGAGGCCTAACAATTCGTTCAAGCCGACCTGCTTCGCTCCACCAGCACGGCAGAAAAAGCTTGCCACGTTGTCGGCTCCGCTACTCAAGTTGGCTTAACTCAAGCGTTAGACTGCGGGATAATTGTCGTGACCACATCACCTACAAAATTTCGCAGCATGAACGAGTTTTATCCGTTCTATCTTGGTCAACACACCAATAGAACCTGCAGACGGCTTCACTTTGCAGGGACAACCCTCGCGCTGCTCATTGCTGCCTACGCTGTATATACCGGTAACTGGTGGCTGATAGTTGTCGCCATCGTGCAGGGCTACGCATGGGCCTGGGTTGGGCATTTCTTCTTTGAGCACAACAGGCCAGCGACGTTCACACATCCGCTCTACAGTTTTGCGGGCGACTGGTACATGTGGTTTGACGTTTTGCGTGGCCGAATCAAGCTGTAGAACGACTGCCCGCAGCCAGCATTCGCTCAAGTCGGCTCCGCTACGGGGATTTGCTTGAATCTGGCGTTAAGTGCCAAGGTGAAGATATGCAGCAACTATCCGAGAGTTTTGTCATTGGCGCGGCATCCGGCGCCATTACCTACGCCGCGTCCATGGTGTGTCCCCAAGCATGAAAAGCATGTTGCTAGTCGGTCTCGGAGGGTTCCTCGGTTCGGTCGCACGATACAAGCTTGGTGGCCTGGTGCTGCACCTGACAGCGCAGGAGCGCTTTCCTTACAGCACGTTCGCGGTCAACATTCTTGGCTGTCTGGTCATAGGCGTTCTTGCCGGTCTCGCCGAGCGGTATGACTTGTTTGGCCCTGGCACAAGGCTATTTCTCTTCACCGGCCTGCTCGGTGGGTTCACAACCTTTTCCGCGTTCGGCCTGGATGCCGTGTTTCTTGTACGTCGCGGGGAGTTCTGGGTGGCTGCATTGTATGCTGGTGCCAGCGTAGTCCTTGGTATCACTGCGGTTTGGCTGGGCCTCAAGCTCATCTCAATGCTCCCGCGCTGAGGCATGCTCGCTTCCGAAACGGCATTGCGAAAGAACCGCAACATCAATGAATACCCGGGTGATCTGTTCGAATGCGGGTCGGACCAATTTACCGGTTGATCCGGGCCTGTTGCACGGTCTTGACGTTGGTTCGGGCATGGTCGGTTCTCCGCCACTCCCGGAGCTCCCGCCATGTCCAACACCCTCTATGACGCCCTGCGTGAAAGCCACGAAACCCAGCGCGCGTTGTTGCGCAAGTTGTTGCGCAGCAAGCCGGGCACGCAGGCGCGGATCAGCCTGTTCAAGGACGTGCGGGTGGAGCTGGAGGCGCACGAGGCCGCCGAGGAGCGCTACCTCTACGCCCCGATGCTGATGGACGACGCCGGCCTGGACTCGGCCCGGCATGCCTTGCACGAGCACCACCAGATCGACGAGCTGGTCGCCGACGTGCAGGCGTTGGCGCCCGATGGCGATGCCTGGATCGAGAAGGCCCGCGAGCTGTCGCACGAGGTGCACCATCACCTGCGCGAGGAGGAGAAGAAGTTCTTCCAGATGTCCGGGAAGATCCTCAGCGAGGCGCAGAAGACCCGCCTGGCCGGGCAGTACCGGCGCGATTACGCGCGGATGCGCAAGCAGTTGGAAACGGCGTGAGCGTCCGACTTCTACGTCACCCTCTACGACGCGAATGCCGAGAACGTTGAGCTCCGGGAGCAGGCGCTGGGCCTCCCCTCGCGGTCGCGGACAGTGATCGAGAACGGCGCCAGCCATCCCGCACTGGGTAACAACGGCGAGGTGCTGTCCGGCCCGGGTGCTATAAGTGTGTACCTTTCCGGACCCATTTGACCCAGCCTCAAGTATCCGATCTTCCGCCACCAACTCAAGGATGAGACCATGCCCCTGCGTGCCCTGCACCTGTTGTCCTGCTTGCTGTTTTTGCTCCTGCCCGGCCCGTCGTTGCGCGCAGCCGAGCCCACACCCCCCGCATTGATGCTCGCGACGACCTACGAGGCCGGGGTCGACGTGTCCGAGTACTGGATCAGCGAAAAACTGGATGGGGTGCGCGGCCGTTGGGATGGCACGATGCTGCGTACCCGCGGGGGATACCGGGTTGAACCCCCGGACTGGTTCACCGCTGATTGGCCGGCGATGGCGATGGATGGCGAATTGTGGATGGGTCGCGGACGGTTCTCCGACGTCAGCGGTGTCGTGCGCTCCACCGAGCCGGATGAGGAGGCTTGGCGGCAGGTGCGGTTCATGGTGTTCGACCTGCCCGCATCCACCGAGCCGTTTGGAACGCGAGTGCTACAGATACGCTCCGTGCTTGCCCAGGCCGATATCGACTGGCTGCAACCGATGGCCCAGGTCCGGGTCGCCAATGCCGGGGAACTCGACGAGCGGTTCGATGCGGTAGTCGCGGCCGGCGGCGAGGGGCTGATGCTGCACCATCGGCTGGCGAAATATGCGTTTGGCCGCAGTGATGATCTGCTCAAGTACAAGCCCTACCAGGATGCCGAAGCACGAGTGGTCGGCCATACGGACGGGCGCGGAAAATATGCGGGCCTGCTCGGCGCGTTGATCGTTGAGCGACCCGACGGACTCCGGTTCCGCATCGGCAGCGGCTTCACCGATGTAGAGCGGGCGGAACCCCCACCGGTGGGGAGCCATGTCACCTATCGATACAACGGATTGACATCCAACGGTGTGCCGCGTTTTGCGCGGTTCCTGCACATCCGCCATTTGCTGCCGCCTCCCGACCCCGAGTGATGATCACCCGGTAGCCGCGATGCGGGCCGGAACTACGCCGCTGAGGCCTTCAGCAGGCTTTCCAGTACCGCCATCCGCACGGCGACACCGTTGCGGACTTGTTGCAGGACCAGTGATTGCGGTCCATCGGCCACCTCGTCGGTGATCTCGACGCCACGATTGATCGGGCCCGGGTGCGTCACCACCGCGTCCGGTGCGGCCCGGCGCAGACGCGCGGCAGTGAGTCCGTAATCGCGGTGGTAATCATCCAGCGAGTTGACCAGGCCATCCGCCATCCGTTCGCGCTGCAGGCGCAGCATCATCACGACATCGACGCCATCCAGGGCGGCGTCCAGGTCGTGGAGGACGCGGCAACCCGGGAGGCTGGATGCACCCGGCAACAACCCCTCGGGCCCACAGACGCGGATCTCACCGGCCCCCAGGGTGCGCAAGGCATCCAGATCGGAACGGGCCACGCGCGAGTGTTTGACGTCACCGACGATCAGTACCTTGAGCCCGGCAAAGTCCTCACCCTTGGCTTGCCGCAGCGTCAGCATGTCGAGCAAACCCTGGGTGGGATGGGCGTTGCGGCCATCGCCAGCGTTCACCAGCGAGGTCTGCGCGCCCGCGTCGGCGGCAAGCGCCGCTACCGCGCCATTGTCCTGATGACGCACCACGAACCCGCGCACGCCCATCGCTTCGATGGTCCTGAGGGTGTCACTGGCCGTTTCACCTTTGCGGGTGGAGGACGTGGACACATCGAAATTGAGCACGTCGGCACCCAGCCTTTGAGCCGCGAGCTGGAAGCTCAGCCGGGTGCGGGTGGACGCCTCGAAAAACAATGTGCAAATAGCAATACCGGCAAGCGAATGACGGTTGTCCTGGCCATCGGCATAACGCTGGGCGTGGTCGAGCAGCGCGACAAGCTGCTTGCGCGGCATGTCCTCCAGGGTCAGCAAATGCCGACTGGTCGGACCGGAGGCCTCTGGATGATGCGTGGTGACAGTCATGTGTTCTCTTGGCCAATCTGGCTGATGGATATGGCGTCATCGGGTGCGGCCAACCAGCGCTCGACAATGACCGCGGCGGCAACCGCATCCAGCGTTTGCGCATCCTTGCGCCGCTTGCGGCCCTGGGCCCGATCATCGGCAAAACGCTGTGCCGCCTCGATCGAGCTGGAGCGTTCGTCGACCAGCACCACGGGCAGCCGGTACCGCGCCTGCAGCTCACGCGCAAAAGCGTGCGCCCGGACCCTGGCCGGCTGGCTGCCACCATCCAGGGTCAGCGGGTCACCCACGACCATGCCGTCGGGGAGCCATTGACTGCGCAACCGGTCCAGCATGATCCAGTCTGGCGTGACCCAGTCCGGACCGTGTCCATGTACGCCGATAACCGCCAACGGACGTGCGTGATGACCGAAGCGGTTGCCCACGGCGACGCCGATCCGGCGGGAGCCCACATCGAAACCAAACACGGTGCCGTCGTGGCGGATCTCCGCCGTCCCTGGATCCGACGCGGGCGTGCTGGCACTCATGCGCGCCCGGAGTAGGACGCCAGGTGGGCAAAATCCACCCCGATGCGACCGGCGGCGGCTTCCCAACGGACGTCCAATGGCAGGGAAAACAACAATTCGGTGTCGGCGGGAGCGGTCAACCAGTCGTTTTCGGCCAACTCCTGTTCAAGCTGGCCGGACCCCCACCCGGCGCAACCCAATGCGACCAACGCGTTGGCCGGACCCTCCCCGCGCGCCATCGCTTCCAGGATGTCGCGGGAGGTGCTCAGGAACAATGACGGGCTGATTGACAGCGTCGAGTCCCATTGGCCACCGCCATCGTGCAGGACAAAACCACGCTCGGGGTGGACCGGCCCGCCGGCCAGCACGGGCTGGGCGCGCATGTCATCGCTGCCACCGTCGACATCCATCTGCCCCAGCACGTCGCCCAGGCAGTATTCGGAGGTGCGGTTGACCACGATGCCCATCGCCCCATCAGCGTCGTGCTGGCAGATCAGGGCGACGCTGCGCGAGAACGGGCTGTCGCCCAGGGACGGCAAGGCGATCAGCAACTGATTGGCAAGTGGGGTGGCGACAGGACTCATGGCCAGCATTCTAGCCTGCGCATCCGCCAAGCCAACGGGTATTCACACGGGACTGATCCGCGATGACGCATTGTTGATTTGCTCGAAACCAAACGCGATGATGCCGGGGTCTTGGGTCCGGCCCATGCAATGGCGGTGACGGGGACGACAACACCGACAGGGGAGCAATAACAATATGCCGATGACCGCGCGCAGCGGACGATGGAAGCGGTGGCGACTGCCGGCGCTGGCGGCTGCCATCCTGCTGATTGTCGTGCTGCCCATGGCCCTGTTGTACTCGGTGATGCGCGGAAACTTCGAAGCCGCTGACCGGGTCAACCACATCCGCAACGTGGAGGCGATGATCCACTCGTTGACGTATGACGTGCGCAATACCGAGGCCGCCACACTGGCGCTCGCCGCCGGTATCGACACGCCGCTGGTTCGCAGCCGCCTGCAGGACAGCACCGCGCAGATCCCGGAGAAGTTCGCCAAGCTGGTTCAACTCACGCGGGAAGATCCAAAGCAGCAGCTGGCCATGGGCCAGTTGAAAAGCACCCTGGAGCAACGCCGTCGCCTGGTCGATGAGACCACGCACAGTACCGGCCGGGATCAGCAATTCGCCAGGGTCGAAGAGATCATCACCCGTTATCCGATCCAGTCGATTACCGCGCAGATCCTTGACCGGGAACAGGAGCGTCTCGACCAGCACATCGACATCGCGCAACGCCTGCGTGGCCAAGGCGTTGGCCTGATCTGGGTGGCCATGATCGCGCAACTGGCGCTGCTGGGTCTGCTGACATACTTGTCGCAAGCCCAGAGCGTTCGCAATCTGCACACCGAGCGGGCGTTGCAAGGTGCCAACGCCCGCGCAGAATCGGCTTTGCAGACGGTGCGTGAACCGATCGTGGCGATTGACGCCGGCCAACGCGTAGTGATGCACAACACTGCGTTCACCGAGCTGTATGGCCAGCCCGAAATCGAGGGCCGTGAGGATGCTGACCCGGAGTTGGCGAATGCGGAGGTTTTCCACGGTCGCCCTTTGGCGGAGATTGGCGGCGGCGCCTGGCAAGATCCGGTATTCCTGCAACGCCTGAACGACGTACTGAAGCGCAACCGGGAGTTGTGGGATTACGAGCAGCGCCAGCGCACCAGCGATGGCAGCGACCGGGTCATGCTCATCAATGCCCGGCGCATGCCGCTACCGGGCAGCGAGGATCAGGTGGTGTTGATCACCGTCAGTGACATCACCGCGCGGAAGGCCACCGAGAACCACATCCGCGAACTCAACAGTCAGCTGGAAGGCAAGATCGAGCAGGTATCGGAAGTCAACCGGGAGCTGGAGGCATTCAGCTATTCGGTATCGCATGACCTGCGCGCCCCGTTGCGGCATGTGGCCGGCTTTGCCGACAAACTCGGCCAGCATCTGGGTGATGAACTCGACGACAAGGGTCGCCACTACCTCGATGTCATCGGCAGCTCGGCCAAGCGCATGGCGTCGCTGATCGACGACCTGCTGGTTTACTCCCGCCTGGGGCGCAGTGCTTTGCGACTGCAGGCGGTAGACATGCAGTCCATGGTGTCCGAAACCCGTGCAATGCTCGAAGCCAACACGGCCATCGACGCGCCCGATCACCAGATCACCTGGCGTATCGCGCCGCTGCCCATCCTCATCGGTGACGAGAACATGCTCCGCCAAGTCTGGCTCAACCTGCTGGGCAACGCGGTCAAGTACAGCTCCGGACGCGAACCGTCCGTGATCGAAGTCGACCACGAACGCATGCAAGATGGCAGTCATCACTTCAGCGTGCGCGACAACGGCACCGGCTTCGATATGCAATATGCAGGGAAGCTGTTCGGGGTGTTCCAGCGCATGCACAAGGCCTCCGAATTCCCCGGTACCGGCATCGGCCTGGCGAGCGTTCGCCGGGTGATAACGCGCCATACTGGCCGGGTCTGGGCCGACGCCACACCAGACGTTGGCGCGACCTTCCATTTCGTGCTTCCTTCCACCCTTGACAACACCCCTGACCGAGACCACAACGCATGAATCCGATCCGCACCATCTTGTTGGCAGAAGACAGTCCCGCCGATGCCGAAATGGCGATGGATGCCCTGCGCGAGGCCAACCTCATCAACCACGTCGTCCATGTAGAGGACGGCGTCGAGACGCTGGACTACCTCCTGCGCCGCGGCCGCTGGGCCGACCGCAAGGACGGCGACCCGGCCGTGCTTCTGCTCGATATCAAGATGCCGCGGATGGATGGCCTGGAAGTGCTGCAAAAGATGCGCGACGACGAGTCGCTACGGCGTATACCGGTGGTGATGCTGACCTCCTCCAGCGAGGAGAGTGACCTGGCACGCAGTTGGGATTTGGGCGTCAACGCGTACGTGGTCAAGCCGGTGGATATCGATCAGTTTTTCACGGCGGTGAAGACACTTGGCCAGTTCTGGGCAATATTCAACGAAGTGCCATCGGAATAACCGCTCCGGGCCCGCGCCCACCTGACGCAATGCGGTGAACATGAACTCACTCGACTCCCTTGTGCAGGCCAACCAGGAGCCGCCGTCGGACTACTGCGCCAGCGCTCCCGGCCATCCCTTGCATGGGCCGTACCACGATAATGAGTACGGTTTCGTGCAACGTGACCAGGCGGCGCTGTTCGAGCGGCTGGTACTGGAAATCAACCAGGCCGGATTGAGCTGGCTGACGATCCTCGCCAAACGGGATAATTTTCGCGCCGCTTACCATGACTTTGATGTCGACCTGGTGGCGGCCTATGGCGAGCAGGATCGCGCGCGCCTGTTGGCGGATGCCGGGATCATCCGCAACCGGCTGAAGGTGGACGCAGCGATCCACAACGCACGGGTCATCCAGCAACTGCGCAGCACCCACGGCAGCTTCGCGGACTGGCTGGACGCACACGTCATGGTCGATGGCGTGCGCCGCGACAAGCCTGCCTGGGTCAAGCTGTTCAAGCAGACGTTCCGTTTCACCGGCGGCGAGATCACCGGCGAGTTCCTGATGAGCCTGGGCTACCTGCCAGGCGCACATCGGGACGATTGTCCGGTGCATGCACGGGCCATTGCAGCCGGTGCGCCCTGGGCGGTTGCTCCGCGGTAATTTTGGAGGCGTTGGCGTGAAGTAGTATCGACGCCTCTGTCGCCTCCGGCGATGTCCCCCAAAGGAGCGTCCATGAAGCCATTGATGTTGCTGTTTCCACTGATGCTCGCGGCGTGTTCCGCGCCAACCGCACCCGACACCACCCAGCCGCCGGCCATCAATGCGTCAGTCGCGGACGCGGCGGTCGGACAAATCGTGGATGCCGCGTTGCTTGGGCGTTACCACTGGCAGCTTGATCAGGCCACCGACGCCAACGGCCAGCGCATCGACGCCCTGCTCGTCCGCCCCGACCAACCGGTGCAACTGGACTTCACCGACAGCCGCATCCAGATCAGCAATACCTGCAACTCGATGAGCGGCGGCTTCAGCATCGATGGCGAACACCTGCAGGTAGACCGGCTGGCGCAAACCATGATGGCGTGCACCGACACCGCACTGGCCGCACTTGACGATGCCGTCGGTGATCGCCTGGCCGATCCGGCAACCATTGCCGTACAACAAGATGGCGACACCGCCCAACTGAACCTGACCACCACCAGCGGCGACGTCCTGGTATTCGTCGGCAAGCCCACGGCCGAAACGCGCTACGGCAGCGAAGGCGAGCAGGTGTTTTTGGAAGTCGCCGCGCAGACCAAACCTTGCAATCACCCCCTGATTCCCGACAAGTCCTGCCTGCAGGTGCGCAAGCGGACGTATGACGAGAACGGCCTGGTCGTCGGTACGCCCGGGGAATGGGAGCCGCTATACCAGGATATCGAGGGTTACACGCACGAGCCGGGCATCCGCAATGTAGTGCGGTTGAAGCAATTCACCATCGCCAACCCACCCGCCGACGGCTCGTCAATCGCGTACGTGCTGGACATGGTGGTCGAGTCCGAGCGCGTCACGCCCTGATAAATGAAAAATGAAAAATAAAAACAACCGGGTTGATCGCCCGGCTGTTTTTTTATCAAGGGTTCTGGTGTCGCCGGCATTCAACGCCGACCAACATGCCACGCCTCAACGCGTCTCGGCGATCTCAACGCCTTCCATGCCCGCTGACAGGGTTCGGGCATCGCCACTCTGGGCCAGCTTGATGCGCAGCCGCACCTCGTTCTGCGAGTCGGCATAGCGCAGCGCATCGTCGTAGCTGATCTCGCCGGCCTGGTAGAGCTCGAACAAGGCCTGGTCGAAGGTACGCATACCCAACTGGGTGGACTCCTTCATCACTTCCTTGAGCTTGTGGATTTCACCGTCGCGGATGTAGTCCTGGACCAGCGGCGTGCCCAGCAATATCTCCATCGCAACCCGTCGGCTCTTGCCGTCCGGGGTCGGAATCAGCTGCTGCGCCACGACACCCTTGAGGTTCAGCGACAGATCCATCAACAACTGGCTGCGACGATCCTCCGGGAAGAAGTTGATCATCCGGTCCATCGCCTGGTTGGCGTTGTTGGCGTGCAGCGTGCACAGCACCAGGTGGCCGGTCTCGGCAAAGGCGATCGCATGGTCCATGCCTTCGCGGGTGCGCACCTCACCGATCATGATCACGTCCGGTGCCTGGCGCAGGGTGTTCTTGAGCGCGTTCTCCCAGCTGTCGGTGTCGATGCCGACCTCGCGCTGGGTGATGATGCAGCCCTCGTGCTTGTGCACGAATTCGATCGGGTCTTCGATGGTGATGATGTGGCCGCTCGAGTTCTGGTTGCGATAGCCGATCATCGCCGCCAGTGACGTCGACTTGCCGGTACCGGTCGCACCGACGAACAGGATGATGCCGCGCTTGGTCATCGCCAGGGTCTTGATCACCGGCGGCAGGCCGAGCTCCTCGATGGTCGGGATCTTGGTCTCGATCCGCCTCAACACCATTCCTACCTGGTTGCGCTGATAGAAGCAGCTCACCCGGAAGCGCCCGACGTTGGCCAGGCCGATCGCGAAGTTGGCCTCGTGGGTCTTCTCGAACTCCTCGCGCTGCGTCGGGTTCATCACGTTGAGCACCAGGTCACGACTCTGCTGTGGCGTCAACGGATTCTGGGTGATCGGCTGCAGGGTGCCGTTGACCTTCATCTGCGGCGCCATGCCGGCAGTGATAAACAAGTCGGACGCTTTCTCGTGCGCCATCAACTTGAGGAACGAGGTGAAGTCGATGCTTTCGGCGGTGCTCATTGCGGTATTCCCCTTGCCGCCGGACCCGATGCCCGCCGGCTGATGTCGTGATCAGTCGAACAGGCGCTTGTCCTTGGCGTACTCGCGGGCTTGCGGACGCAGGATCAGGCCACGCTTCACCAGGTCTTGCAGGTGCTGGTCGAGGGTCATCATTCCGGCGTTCTGGCCGGTCTGGATCGACGAGTACATCTGCGCGACCTTGTCCTCGCGGATCAGGTTGCGGATGGCCGGGGTGCCGACCATGATTTCCCATGCGGCCGTACGCCCGCCGCCGACCTTCTTCAGCAGCGCCTGGCTGATCACCGCACGCAGGGACTCCGACAGCATCGACCGCACCATCGGCTTCTCGCCGGCGGGAAACACGTCGATGATGCGGTCGACCGTCTTGGCCGCCGAGCTGGTATGCAAGGTGCCAAATACCAGATGGCCGGTTTCCGCGGCAGTCAGCGCCAGGCGGATCGTCTCCAGGTCGCGCAACTCGCCCACCAGGATGTAGTCGGGATCCTCACGCAGCGCCGAGCGCAATGCTTCGCTGAAGCCATGGGTATCGCGGTGGACTTCGCGCTGGTTGATCAGGCATTTCTGCGAGGTGTGCACGAACTCGATCGGGTCTTCAACCGACAATATGTGCGCGTACTCGTTCTTGTTGATGTGGTCGATCATCGCCGCCAGCGTGGTCGACTTGCCCGAGCCGGTCGGGCCGGTGACCAGGATCAGGCCCTGCGGCTGGTCGATCAGCTCCTTGAAGATGCGCGGAGTACCCAGGTCTTCCAGGGTCAGCACTTCGGAGGGAATCGTGCGGAACACCGCACCGGCGCCGCGGTTCTGGTTGAACGCATTGACACGGAAGCGGGCAAGGCCGGGAATCTCGAACGAGAAATCGACCTCGAGGAACTCCTCGAAGTCGCGCCGCTGCTTGTCCGACATGATGTCGTAGATCAACGCGTGCACGGACTTGTGGTCCAGCGCCGGGATATTGATCCGGCGGACGTCACCGTCAACCCGGATCATCGGCGGCATGCCTGCGGACAGATGCAGGTCGGATGCCTTGTTCTTGACCGAAAATGCCAATAGTTCGGCAATATCCATATATGTTCCCCAACACCGTGGATGGTTTGTCCCGCCGCATATCAACGACCCCCGCCCGGAACGCCGGCAGTCGTTTGTTGGCTGGCACTTGAAAGCCCCTTGGCCAGCAGTATAGCCCCGGACCCGCGTCGTCAACCCTGTCTTTCATCACAGGATCGGCGACTGTCATCCCCCAGCCAGGCAAGCCGGCGCCGGCCCTCTTACACTGGCCGCCTGTCCGCACCAAGGTTTCCCACATGAGTTCCGCATCCAACCCTGACTCCGCGCAGTTCCCGGTCGTTGCCTTCATCGGTGGCGGCAACATGGCCCGCAGCCTGATTGGCGGCATGATTGCGCGCGGTGCCGAGCCCGGCCGCGTGCATGTCGCCGAGCCCGTGGAAGCGCTGCGGCAGTCGCTGCAGGCCGATTTTGGCGTGTCGGCCTTCGCCACGGCCAGCGAGGCCGTCCAGGGCGCGGCGGTCTGGTTGCTGGCGGTCAAGCCACAGGTCATGCGCGCGGTCTGCAACGAGGTCGCCGCCACCGCGCAGTCCACCCGACCGGTGGCCATCTCGGTTGCGGCCGGCATCACCTCCGGCCAGCTGTCGGACTGGCTGGGCGGCGATGTCCCGGTGGTGCGTGCGATGCCCAACACGCCGGCGCTGCTTGGGGCGGGCATGACCGGGCTGTTTGCGAACCCCCATGTGGATGCCATACAGCGCGAGCAGGCAACCCGGTTGCTGGATGCGGTCGGAACCACGGTCTGGATCGACGATGAGCGCCAAATGGACGCCGTCACCGCCGTATCGGGCAGCGGCCCCGCCTATGTCTTCCTGCTCTCGGAGGCGATGCAGGCCGCCGGAGTGAAGCAGGGCCTGTCCGCCGATACGGCGCGCGTGCTGGCCAACCAGACCCTGCTCGGTGCGGCCCGCATGCTGACGGAGCTGGACGAGCCCGCCGACGGCCTGCGCAAGAAAGTCACCTCACCCGGGGGGACCACCCACGCCGCGATCCAGGCCTTCGAGACCGGCGGCTTGCGTGAGCTGGTCGACCGTGCAATCACCGCCGCCACCGTGCGCGGGCGCGAGCTGTCGGCAGCGAATGAGGATTGAGACGATGACTCCCTTCATTACGCCCACCATCTTGCGCATGGCCCTGGCCGGACTGCTGGGCACTGCTTTGTTGTCGGGGTGCTCGGCCGAGGCACCCTCGCCCGACGCCGCCGGTATCGCGCCGGCCACTACCGCCGCGGAGTCCCAGGACACCACGATCCGGATCGGCGACACCACCGTGCGCGCCACGGTGCTGCAGACCTCGACTCTGGGTGAGTTGGTCGCCAGCAAGTACGGCATCGAACGCAGCGACGATCGCGTCATGCTGCTGATCGGTTTGCGCCAGGGCGAATCCGGACAGGCGGCGTCGGTCCCGGCGCAGGTCAGTGCCACCACAACCGACCTGCGCGGACAACGCGAGACCATCGAGTTGCGCCCGCTGGTCAGCGGCGATCTGGTCGATTACGTCGGTTTCGTCCAGGTCACCTTGCCGGACACGCTGAGGTTCCAGGTCGACATCCAGCTGGAAGACGGCACGCGCTCGACCATGCGCTTCAGTCGCCAGTTCGCCCCGCACTGAGGGCTGCTGCCCCCGCGCCAGCTCAGCCGTGGCGCGCGGCCCAATCGTTGATGATCGCGGCAATCGCGTTGACGCCATCGGTCAACGCGGCCGGGCCGGGCTGCAGGATCATCGCCGACTTGATCTCGTGCAGCTCGCCGTCACGCACTGCCGGGATGGCATCCCAGCCATCCCGGGCGGCGACCTTTTCCGGGCGGAACTTCTTGCCACACCACGACCCCAGGATGATGTCCGGCGCACGCCGGATCACCTCGTCGGGATCTTCCAGGATGCGCTGCCTGGCCAGCGACTCGGCGGCGCGCTCCGGGAAGATGTCGTCGCCGCCGGCGATGCGTACCAGTTCGGCTACCCACTGGATCCCGCTGATCAGTGGCTCATCCCATTCTTCGAAATACACCCTCGGCCGTCGCGGCAAGCGCGCGGCGACCTCGGCAATGCGATCCAGTCCGCGCTGCAGCTCATCGGCATAAGCGTTGGCCTTGTCGGACGCGCCCACCAGCGCCCCCAGCCGGCGGACATAGTCCACGATGCCGTCGACACTGCGATGGTTGCTGATCCACACCTCGACCCCGCTGCGGATCAACTCGGCGGCTATGTCCGCCTGGATATCGGAAAACCCCACCACGAAGTCCGGCTTGAGTTTCAGGATCTCGCCGATCTTCGCGCTGGTGAACGCACTGACTTTCGGTTTGGTCTTGCGCGCGATCGGCGGCCGCACGGTAAACCCGCTGATGCCGACGATGCGGTCCTGCTCGCCAAGTGCGTACAAGGTTTCGGTGGGCTCCTCGGTCAGGCAGACGATCCGCCTCGGGCCGTTCGTCGTCGCCGTCCCCGCCGGCACGCTCACGGGTACAGATTCCGCTTCGACCATTCGCCGGCCGCATCGCACTCGTACAGCTGCCGCTCGTGCAGGCGAAACTGTGCGCCGTACCAGAACTCGATCGCCATTGGTCGCACACGCAGCCCGGTCCAGCGCGGCGGACGCGGAATGTCGCGGCCCTCGAACTCCTGCTCGACCTGGGCTATCCGCTCATGGAAGCGTTCGCGGTCCAGGGTCTCGGACTGCTTGGATGCCCAGGCCCCGACCTGGCTGCCACGGGCACGCATGGCGAAATAGGCGTCCGCCTCCTCGTCACTGACTATCTCCACCGGCCCGGCGATCCGTATCTGCACGCCCTCGCGTACCCGCGGCCAATGGAACATCAACGCCGCGCGCGGGTTGTCCTGCAACTCGCGACCCTTGCGGCCATCCAGATGGGTGTAGAAAACAAAGCCACGCACGTCGTGCGCCTTCAACAGCACGGTTCGCAGCGACGGGCAGGCATCGCGGCTGGCGGTCGCTACCGCCATCGCCGTCGGGTCCGGTTCACCGGCAATGCCTGCTTGCGCAAACAGCTCGTCAAAGGTCACGAGCGCCTCGCGCAGCAGCTCGGGAAGCGCTGGATCCAGCGCGGTCGCGTCAATGGTCATGCGGCTATTGTGGGCCGGCGCGGCGGTGACTGCACCCCCATTGCAGCGTGCCGGCCGGGCCGACGCTACTGGATCAACGCTACTGGACCATGAAGGTCACCTTCATGTCCGCTCGCCACTCGGTGATGTTGCCGTCTGCATCGGTAACCACCTTGATCTCCTTGATCCAGGCACCCTGCAGACCCTTGACCGAGGTGGCGGCCTTGTGCAGGCCGACCTGGATCGCGTCTTCCAGGCCTTTTTTCGACGAGGCATTGAGCTCAATGATTTTCGCAACTGCCATGATGATCTCCAGGATAATCTGCGCGTCGCGATATGCGACCCGGCGCACTGAACCTAGCCGGGACCGTGTTAAAGACGCGCAAACGGTCCGACAACGCCGCCATCGGGCGCTTGCAACCTCTACAATCGCCGCATGAATCCTGCTGCAAATTTAATCCTGGTCGGCCCGATGGGTGCCGGCAAGTCCTGCATCGGCGCACGCTTGGCGACCCATTTCCGGCTGCCACTGGTCGACAACGACCAGCAAGTCGAACAACGCGCAGGTGCCAGTGTCGATGCGATCTTCCGATCCGAAGGCGAGCCCGGCTTCCGCAGTCGCGAGCGCACGACACTGGCGGAGGTATTGAACGGCGACGGCATCGTGCTGGCCACCGGCGGCGGCACGGTACTGGACAGTGGCAATCGCCAACTGTTGCGTGAGCGGGGCTTCGTGGTCCACTTGCACGTCAGCGTCGCCCAGCAACTGGCTCGCTTGGCCGACGACAAGACCCGCCCATTGCTGCAACGCGAGGACCGCGACGTCGCATTGCACCAGCTCGCCCTGCTGCGCACACCGCTGTACGCGCAGGTCGCGGACCTGCGCTTCGACGCCGGCAGCTTGTCGATCGAGCAGGCGACCACTGCGCTGGTGGAACAGCTGGAGCAACACTGGCGACGCGCCGCCATTCCATGAGTGCCATCCGCACCGTCGAGGTAGACGCGGCCGCGCCCTACACCATCAGCATCGGCCCGGGCTTGCTGGCCGACGGTGCCTGCATCGCCGCCGCGATCCGCGGACGCCACGCACTGCTGGCAAGCGATGCCAACGTCGCGCCGCTGTATGCCGATGGCGTGGAGGACAGCCTGCGCGTGGCGCTGCCGGGCCTGACCTGCGCGCGGTTCGTGATTCCCGCCGGCGAACACGAAAAGACCATGGCCCGGTTCACCGAGGCACTGGACGCGTTGGCGGCCATGGGCGCGACCCGGGATGCCGTCGTGCTTGCACTGGGAGGCGGCGTCATCGGTGACCTGGCCGGGTTCGCCGCTGCCTGCTGGATGCGGGGCATCGACGTGATCCAGTTGCCCACCACGTTGCTGGCGATGGTCGACTCCTCGGTAGGCGGAAAAACCGCTGTCGACCTGCCCTCGGGCAAGAATCTGGTCGGCGCATTCCATTCACCCCGCGCCGTGATCGCCGACACCAGGGCATTGCGCACCCTGCCCGACCGGGAATTGCGCGCCGGGCTGGCCGAAGTGGTCAAGTACGGCGCGATCGCCTCGTCCCTGGACCCCGACGATGCCGGCTTCCTGGCCTGGCTGGAAAGCCATGTTGATGCCCTGCTGGCCCGCGACGATGCGGTATTGACCGAAACCATCGCCCGCTGCTGTGCGCTCAAGGCCGCGGTGGTCGCGCGCGACCCGTTCGAACGTGGCCAGCGCGCGCTGCTCAACTTCGGCCATACCTTTGGCCATGCCATCGAGACCCAGCAGGGCTATGCCGGCACGACCGCCGACGGCCTCAACCATGGCGAAGCGGTTGCGGTCGGCATGGTGCTGGCAACGCGCCTGTCGGCCCGGCTGGGGCTGGCGCCGACGGCCGATGCCGAGCGTCTGTGCGCCCTGCTGCATCGTTTTGGCCTGCCGACCGGGCTGCCCACCGGGCTCGATCCCGCCGCACTGCTGGCGCGCATGCGGCTGGACAAGAAGGCCAACGCCGACGGTATCCGCTTCGTGCTGTGGGACGGCATCGGCCATGGACGGCTGGTCGCCGGGGTGGACGACCCTGCGGTACTGGCGGTGCTCGCCGACGCCACGCGCACTCCCGCTGGCCGGTGACGCCAGCTTCCGATAGCCCCGCTTGGGAACCCCGTACAATCCAGCCATGCGCTTGCTACTGCAACAACTTCCCGATCACTGCGAAGCGCCCCGCTTCGTCCAGCTGATGCTCCAGCCCGACCTGCTGGGTGGCTGGACACTGGTGCGCGAGTCTGGCCTGATCGGCGGTCGCAGCCAGGTGCGTCGCGAGCAATTCCTGGACCACGACAGCGCGATTGCCGCCCTGGAACAGGCGCGCGACCAACAGCTCAAGCGCGGCTTCCAGCTGATGTTCAGCCAAGGCGCCAACGCACCGCGATAGATCGATGGCGACGCCCGTGCGCCGAAGAACCACATCCACTTAACAGGAGTCCCGCCTTGTCCGACCAGGCCTTGTCCACCCCGCCCCGCAACGACCGTTTCCTGCGTGCCCTGCGCCGCGAGCCCGTGGATTGCACGCCGGTCTGGCTGATGCGTCAGGCCGGGCGTTACCTGCCCGAATATCGCGCCACCCGGGCCGCCGCTGGCAGCTTCCTGGCGCTGGCGAAGAATCCGGAGCTGGCCTGCGAGGTCACCTTGCAGCCGTTGCGGCGGTTCCCGCTGGACGCGGCGATCCTGTTCTCCGACATCCTGACCATCCCCGATGCCATGGGGTTGGGGCTGTATTTCGTCGATGGCGAAGGTCCGAAGTTCGAGCGCCCGGTGCGCACCGCCGCCGACATTTCCAAGCTCGGCGTGCCCGATATGGCGACCGACCTGCGCTACGTGATGGACGCGGTCAGCACCATCCGCCGCGAGCTGGACAACGCCGTGCCGCTGATCGGCTTCTCCGGCAGCCCGTGGACGCTGGCCTGCTACATGGTCGAGGGCAGTGGCAGCAAGGACTTCGCGCGGGTGAAGGCGTTGGCGATGAACGACCCCGCCGCGATGCACCGGTTGCTGGACGTGACCACCGACGCGGTGATCGCCTACCTCTCGGCGCAGCGGGCGGCCGGCGCACAGGCGCTGCAGTTGTTCGACACCTGGGGCGGCGTGCTGTCGCCGTCGATGTACCGCGAGTTCTCGCTGCGCTACATGCAGCGCATCGCCGCTGAACTTCCGCGTGGTGAAGGTGCCGAACGCACCCCACTTATCCTCTTCGGCAAGGGCAATGGCGCCTATGTCGGCGAACTGGCCGACACCGGCGCCGAAGGTATCGGCGTGGACTGGACCATCGACCTGGCCGATGCGGCCCGGCGAACCGGTGGCAAGGTCGCGTTGCAGGGCAACCTGGACCCGGTGACCTTGTATGCCGAGCCGGACACCATCCGTGCCCACGTCGGCCGCGCGCTCGACAGCTACCGCGATGGCAACGACGGCTCCCGCGAAGGCCACGTATTCAACCTCGGCCACGGGATGTCGCCCGACATGAAACCCGAGCACGTGGCGGTCATGGTGGATGCGGTGCACCAGCTCAGCGCACGCTGATCAGGGAAGGCCTGGACAACCGGGCTCAACGCGCCCCTTCGGTCTGGAACAATTCACGCAAGATCATCCCGGTAACCGGCTTGCGCACAAAGCGATCGAAGCCGGCCGCCAGCGCCTGCGACTCCGCATCCACGTCGCCTTGCGCGGTGATGGCGATCAACGGCCGGTCGAACCCCTGGGCGCGAAGTTGCCGTGCCAGCGACAACCCGCCCAGGCCAGGCAGGTCCAGGTCCAGCAACGCCGCATCGAAGCGGGTGACGCTGGTCGCCACCAACGCTGCCAGGCCATGGCTGGCGTGAACGACATGATGGCCCTGGGTACGCAGCAAGCCGGTAATGACCTGCGCGATGGTGGGGTCATCCTCCACCAGCAACACCATCAGGTCGCAACCGGCTGACACAGGCGCCAGCGCGACCACTTCGGTCGCCACGGGGACGCCGGTTTCGCGCAGCGGCAATCGCACGTCGAAACGCGCGCCTTCGCCCAGCACGCTGTGGGCGGTGATCACGCCTCCCATCGCGATCGCCAGCTCCTGGCAAATGGCCAGGCCCAGTCCGCTGCCCCCGTACCGGGCGGCAGTGCGGGCGCCATCGGCCTGTTCAAAGCGCTGGAACAACCGCGACAACTGCTCCTCGTCGAGGCCCGGACCGGTGTCGACGACGTGGAACTCGACGCCACCATCATGGCCGGAAACGCCAAACCGGATCGTGCCCGATTCGGTGAACTTGATCGCGTTACCCAGCAGGTTCAGCAGTATCTGCCGCACCCGCACCGGGTCACCGCGAACCCCAACCGGCGCGCTGTCATCACAGCAGTCGACAAACTCCAGCCCATCGGCCCGCGCCAGCGGTGCGGTCATGTCAACGACCTCGTTGAACAGCACATGCAGGTCAAACGGCTCGTCACCCAGATGGAGTTTCCCCGCCTCGATCCTGGCCAGGTCCAGGGCGTCGTTGACCAGTCGCAGCAGATGTTCGCCGGCCCCATGGATGGACCGGGTATAGCTGCGTTGCTGCGGATCCAACGCGGTGCCCAGCAACAACTCGCTCATCCCCAACACGCCGGTCATCGGAGTACGCACCTCGTGTCCCAAGGTGGCCAGGAATCGCGTCTTGGCCAGCGACGCCTGGTGCGTGACCTCACGCTCGTGCTCCGCGCGTTGCCAGTCGTGGCGTCGCTTCAGTCGCGCTCGATACTGGTCCGCGACCGACCACAGCAACAACACCAGCAAGCCGGCAAGCCCGGCCAGCGCCCACGACGTGCGCCACCACGGTGGCTGCACCTGGAAGGCCAGTACCTGCTCCACGGCGGCATTGCCGGCAGCATCCACCGCGCGCGCTCGCAAGCGGTAACTGCCCGCCGGCAATCCCGCCAGTACCCGCTCCCCCTGGGAACCATGCTGGATCCAGTCCGTGTCATAGCCCTCCAGCCGCGTGTAATAGCGGTTTGCGGCCGGGTTGTCATAGGCCAGCAACCGCAACTGCACCCGCAACTCCCGCTCGTGTGGTGACAGCACCAGTGGCTGACTGTCATCCAGCGCCACCCAGCGTCCGTCACGACGTACCTCCACCTGGCTCCAGCGCAGCGCTGGCCGGGCGGGCGGCGGATCGGGAGCAAGCGTGTCGACTAGGACCACACCACCGTCTGCAAGCGCCGAGGCCAGCACCCCTGCATCGGTCAACACCAGGGTGCGATCGACGAATTCCTGGCTGCCCAGGCCATCTGCAACACCGAAACTGCGGGTATGGCGGGTATCCGGATCCCAGCGGAACAGGCCGCGCAAACTCGACATCCAGACCCGGCCACGCGGGTCGAGGCGCAACCCGGCCGCCTCGACGGCGGGAATGCCATGTTCCGGGCCGACCGTGGCAACACGGCGCCAGCCGTCGCCATCGCGCCGGTACTGTTCCAGGCCGGACAGGCGTTGCAACCACAGTGCGTTGTCACCATCAAACTGGAACGCAAACACCGTGGTGTCGCCATCGATGCCGGCCACCGGTTCAAGTTTCCCGGTAGCCGGGTCCCAGCGTTGCAGTCCACGGCCACCGGCAATCCATAACTGCCCTTGCGTATCGAAGTCCAGCGCCTGGGTATCCCCCACCCCGAGCCCCTGTTCCGGACCTGCCAGTACCGTCACCAGAACCCGGCCGGTAGCCGGGTCGCGTTGCTGCAGCCCGGCACCGGCAAACGACATCCACAAGCTGCCATCAGGTGCGAACGCGAGCAGGTCCAGCGGGCCACCCAGCGTCGCATCATCAGTCGTTTTACGGCTCCAGCGACGCACCTCACCGTCGGCGTCGATGCGCACCAGCCCGCGGGTCTGCCCCACCCACAGCCGGCCGGCCGGATCCTCCAGTACCGACATCGCCCGCGCGCCCTCCAGCTGCGTCTGTACCGCTTCGTCGACCGGCACTACATGGCCTTGCGGGTCCAACCGCTCCAGCTCGGCACGCTCACCGGCCAGCCAGATTCCACCGTCGCGTGCCGTGGCGACCCCGGGATACAGTTCTGCGGTGAGTCCGTCGGGCTCGCGGTTGAACTGGGCAATCCGGCGCCAGTCCGACGGCAGGTAACCCAGGCCGACACCCGGCACCGGAAACCACATCGCGCCATCGGCCTGCTTGATCATTTGATAGATCGGCGATACCGGGCCCTTCGCGCCGATCGGCACCGGCACCGGCACGCCGCCGACGGGAACCCGCCACAACTGCCGATGGCTGCCCAGCCACAACTCACCGCCCGGATCGGCGAGCACGCTGAACACCGCATTGGGATACTCGAACATGGCCGACCACGCCGGCTGCTTCCAGCTGCCATCGCCGGAAAGCCGGAACGCGCCGCTACCGGCACCAACCCACAGGCCGCTGCCAACTGGCGTCACCGAGAAAATCATTGGCGCCTGATCGGCACCGGGAAGCGCGACCCGCTCGAAATCGGTTCCCGTCCAGCGCGCGAGCCCCTTGGTCGTGCCCACCCACAACCGGTCCATCGCGTCCACTGCCAACGACAGTACGATGCCTGACGGCAAGCTGCGCTGGTCGCCCTCGTCGTGCTGGTAGCGGGTGATCGTGCCGTCTGCAGCGAGGCGATGCAGCCCACCACCAAAACCGCCAAACCACAGCGCATCGTGGTGACTGGTAATCGCCCAGATGTCATCACTGCCCATCCGTGGGTGAGTGGTTGTGCGGTAATGATGGAAGCCGGCGTGACCGGGCTCCAGGACGCTCAGTCCACTGCCTTCCGGCGCGACCCAGATGCGCCCCTGCGGATCAACATGGACCGCCGTGAGATAGTTCACCGGCAACGATTTCAGCTCACCCGGGACGTGCCGCCAGACCCGCATTCCGACCCCGTCGTAGCGCGCCAACCCGTCGGTGGTGGCCAGCCACAGATAGCCATCGGCATCCAGCGCCAGGCTGTTGATATTGCTGGAAGGCAGTCCGTCGGCAACGTCGACATGACGCAAGTTGGGCGTTTCCGGGACTGAGGCCGTCGCTGACATGTTGGCCAGCAGCACGGATAGCGCCAACACCATCACCGCGATCGTTGCGCGCATTGATCCTTCCTTGGTGGTCATTGCGTTCCAGCCTTCCCCTCGGGCCGGCCCAGAGTGGTTGATTGCACACCGGCAGGCAAGTGGGCGGGGATCAACGAGCATTACTGCACTGGATCGGCGTAGGCGCCATCGTCGGCAAAGCCGGTCGGTACCGCCTAGAATCCAATGGATGCCGACTCCCTCCACGCCGTTGCCCTGTTCCGCGTCGAAGCTCGCTCGCTGCCGCGGGGCCGTGTTGCTGGCCGTGCTCGCCTTGCCCTGCGCGGCAGCTGGTGCCACCGAGGCCGATGCGTGGTCGCTGGATCCGGTGCATACCCGGGTGATGTTCGCCGTTTCCCACGCAGGATTTTCCAAGGCATTGGGGACGGTATCGGGCAGCGAGGGGGTGTTGTTGTTCGACCCTGACGACTGGAGCAGCGCGCAGCTGCAGGTAACTGTACCGCTGGCGCAGCTGGAGCTTGGCGACGCCGACTGGAACGAGGCGGTGCTGGCCTCAGGACTGCTCGATGCCGGGACTTACCCAAGCGCGCATTTCCGCTCAACCACGGTCACCGGTCATGACGCCGCACACGCCCGGGTTTGTGGTGAGCTGACGTTGCGCGAGGTGACCCGGCCGCTGTGCCTGGACGTCGTGCTCAATGCCATCAAGCGCCACCCGATGCCTCCGTTCCGGCGCACCGTGGGCTTCTCCGCGACCGCCACCCTGAGCCGTAGCGACTTCGGCATCGACGCATGGCCGTCGATGATCGGCGATGAAGTAGGTTTGCGAATCGAAGCCGAAGCGGTCCACGCGCGCCGCTCGGCAGCCGCCGAACTGTTGCAACCACCACCGACAGCAACCGTCCCCGAGACACCGATGCCCCTACTGCCCACCATCCCCCCGGTCACCGAGCTGGGCGAGCCGACCCGGACCCACGTCGAGTTGCAACCATGAGCCTCAAGAATCCCGTGGACCGCTGGGGCGCCGTCAGCCAATGGCTGCACTGGGTCATCGTGGCCTTGTTGCTGTGCCTGGCGGTGATCGGCCTTTCATTGGACAGCCTGCCCAAATCCCCGAAGTATTTCTGGGTCTACGACCTGCACAAATCCACCGGCCTGACCGTACTCGCCCTGACCGTGCTGCGGCTGGCCTGGCGCGTGTACGCGGGAGCCCCGGACCGGCTCCCGGGCCTGCCAACCTGGCAATCGCGCATTGCCTCGGTCACCCACGGCCTGCTGTATGCGTTGATCTTCGCGATGCCGCTGTCGGGCTGGTTATACGACTCCGCCAGTGGCTTGCGTCCGTTGCACTGGTACACCCTGTTCGAAGTGCCCAAGCTCACCGGCCCCAACCCGGCGCTGCGCGAGTTGGCTCACGGCGCCCACGAATGGCTGTTCTGGGTATTGGTGGCGTTGGTCGCCGTGCACGCGGGCGCGGCCTTCTATCATCATTTTTTCGAAGGCGATGCGACCCTGCGACGCATGCTGCCCAAACCGCGCACTACCGACCGGGAGTCCCCTGATGACACTTGATTACCGCTATCGACAACGACCGGGCCACCTGCTTGCCAACCGCAGGTTCGGCGTCGGTGTGATCAGCTTCGGCTTGCTCGCCGCCGCGCTGGCGCTGGTCAGTGCACCGGTGCTGGCCGCCAACTACGTGCAGGCACCCGGCTCGACCCTGACCTTCGCGTCAGGATTCGAGGGCGAGATTTTCAGCGGTCACTTCCAGCAATTCACCACTACGCTGCGCTTCGACCCACAGCAACTGGAAGACGCCGAGCTGGACGTGGTGATTCCACTGGCCAGCGCGACCACCGCCAACCCCGAGCGCGACGAGACCTTGCAGGGCAGCCAGTTCTTCAACGCCGCGGCATTCCCGCAGGCCCGTTACCACGCCAGTCAGTTCCGTCACCTGGGTGGCAACCGTTATGCCGCCGATGGCGAACTGACCCTGCGTCAGGTTACGCACCCGGTCACGCTGGAGTTCACCTGGACCGATGGTGCCAACCCGGTATTGACGGGCAAGGCGGGCATCCAGCGCCTGGCGTTTGGTGTTGGCGGCGGCGATTGGGCCGACGTTTCGATGATTCCCAACGCCGTCGCCGTAAGCACCCGCGTCAACCTGCAGCCCGCGCCCTGAGCCAAACTCAGCGCAGGAACCCCGCCAGCCGAGCCTCATCAAACGGCCAGTCCAGCTCCAGGCATCGCGCCTCGTCGCGCAACACCGGTACGCGCGCGCCATAGCGAACTTCCAGTGCCTCGTCGCCGTCGATGAACACGCTCTCGAAATCCGGCGTACCCGCGCCGGCCAGCACCGCCAACGCCAGATCGCACAGGTGGCAATCGTCGCGCTGGAACAAGGTGAGCACTGGGATCAAGGCATGAACCACTGCAGTGGAGGGCAAGAGGCGGGTGACGCTGCGGGCTATGATAGGCCGTACCACGCGCCCCGCCCATTCCACTGGATACGCCATGTCCGTCAGCTGTTTCGACCTGTTCAAGATCGGCATCGGGCCGAGCTCCTCCCATACCGTGGGGCCGATGCGAGCGGCCGCCCGCTTCATCGAGCGCTGGATCGTCGACAACGGCGATCTTGAGCGCACCGCGCGCGTGCGGGCCGAGGTGTTCGGCTCGCTGGCGATGACCGGCCGTGGCCACGGCACCGACAAGGCACTGATGATGGGGCTGGAAGGCCATTGGCCGAACCAGATCGACCCGGACATCATTCCCGGCACGCTGGAACGCATCCGCAGCGAGAAGCGCCTGCGCCTGTCCGGCCGTCACGAGATCGGCTTCGACGAGAAGCACGACCTGATCATGAACAAGCGGCAGAAGTTGCCGTTCCACACCAACGGCATGCGCTTCACCGCCTTTGATGCGGACGGCGAGGTCATCGCCACACGCGATTACTACTCGGTCGGGGGCGGTTTCGTGGTCAACCAGGACGAGGCGGCCGAGGATCGTATCGTCGCCGATACCAGCGCCGTGCCCTACCCGTTTTCCTCCGGCGATGAGCTGCTGGCGCGGGCAGAAGAAACCGGCCTGACCATCGCCCAGATGATGTACGCCAACGAGCAGGTCTGGCGCACTCCGGCCGAGATCGACGCCGGGCTGGACGAGTTGTGGGCGGCGATGCAGTCCTGCGTCGAGCGCGGCATCCGCTCACCCGGCACCCTGCCTGGCGGCCTGCGCGTGGGTCGCCGCGCACCGCGACTGCATGCCGACCTGACCGAGCGTCCGCCTTCCGACCACGACGATCCGCTGACCATGCTCGACTGGGTCAACCTGTTCGCACTGGCGGTCAACGAGGAAAACGCCGCCGGCGGCCGCGTGGTCACCGCGCCGACCAATGGCGCAGCCGGCATCATCCCGGCAGTGCTGCATTACTACGACCGCTTCATTCCCGGCGCCAACATCGAAGGCGTACGCACCTTCCTGCTGACCGCCGCCGCGGTGGGCATCCTGTACAAGGAAAACGCCAGCATCTCCGGTGCCGAAGTCGGCTGCCAGGGCGAGGTCGGCGTGGCTTGCTCGATGGCTGCCGCCGGTTTGACCGCGGCGCTGGGCGGCAGCCCGAGCCGGATCGAGAACGCTGCCGAGATCGGCATGGAGCACAACCTCGGCCTGACCTGCGACCCGATTGGCGGACTGGTGCAGATTCCCTGCATCGAGCGCAACGCGATGGGCTCGGTGAAGGCGATCAATGCCTCGCGCCTGGCGATGCGCGGCGACGGCCAGCACAAGGTCAGCCTGGACAAGGTCATCAAGACCATGCGCGACACCGGCCGCGACATGCAGGACAAGTACAAGGAGACCTCGCGTGGAGGGCTCGCGGTGAACGTCATCGAGTGTTGAGGCACGCCTCCCGCCATCGGCCCGTCATTTACGGGTCGGAAAGCAAGAGCAACTGCTCAGCAAGGTGTTGATCGCGCAATCCGAAGGGCGTCATCAAGCAAGCCCGCGGCGGTGACGTGGGCACCTGCTCCGGGGCCCTGGATCACCAGCGGCTGCTCGCGATAGCGATCCGACCAGATGGCGAGCTTGTTGTCGGTTCCTGCACCTGCGACAAGCGGGTGGTCTTGCGGCAGGGATTCCAAGCCGACACGGGCCTTGCCCCGGCTTTTGCCGAAACTGTCCAGGCGCGCGATGAAGCGCAAGGCCTCGCCGCGCTTGCGGGCCGCCGCAAAACCGTCGCGCAATGGCTCATCCAGCGCCGGCAATGCCGCATCGACACCCGCGCGGGCCACACCCTCCAGCGCTTCGGGCACCAGCGATGCAACCTCGACTTCGCGGGCCTCCAACTCAACCCCGGCCGCGCGGGCAAGGATCAGGATCTTGCGCCGCACGTCTTCTCCCGACAGATCCTCGCGCGGGTCGGGCTCGGTGTAACCGGCATCACGTGCCTGGCGGACGAAACCCGAGAACGGGCGCAACCCGTCGTAGTGGTTGAACAGCCATGCCAACGATCCCGACAACACCCCGGCAATGGCATGGATACGGTCGCCGCCGGCCTGCAGTTCGCGGATCGTGCGCAGCAATGGCAGGCCGGCACCAACCGTCGCGCTGTCGCCATACTGCGCGCCGCCGTGCTCGGCCGCGTGGCGGATCTCGCGCCAACGGGTCAACGACGTGCCCTGCCCCAGCTTGCACGCGGTGACGACATGGATGCCTTGTGCGAGCCAGGTCGCATGGTGCCCGGCCACTTCGTCGCTGGCCGTCGCATCGATGACGATGCGATTTCCGCTCCCATGCAGCGCCCGTGGCAACCGATCCAGATCCACCGATCCGCGATCGGCGGCAGTCATCGCGCTTACGTTGCTTACGCCAGAACCACTGGCAAAGCACGTCCGCGCATCAGACGGACACAAACTCTCACCCTGCAGGGCAATGCGCGAATTGCCAGCGTGCGCCAGCGCCAATGCATCGCCAAATCGCGTACCCGTCCAGTCTGCCATCCGGGCCAACACCGCCTGGCCGACATTGCCGGTACCCAGCAATGCGACCCGCGCGATCGGCAAGCGGCTATAGCCAGCCGCAAGGGCGCTACTGGCCGCGTGCGCGATGCCGGCACGCTCGGCGATCAGGGCATTCATTTCGCCACGCGCGCGACACCGCGGGCCACGGCGTCCACACGATCCAGCGCGGCAGCGATATCGGCAACCAGATCATCGACATGCTCGATGCCGACCGACAACCGCAGCAGCCCGTCACCGATGCCCGCTTTCGTCCGCGCTTCGGCCGACATGGCCGCATGGGTCATCGTCGCCGCGTGCGCAACCAGGCTTTCCACGCCGCCCAATGACTCGGCCAGAGTGAAGTACTCCAGCCCATCCAGGAACGCGCGTACGGCTACTTCTGCCTCCAGTTCGCCGTGCTCCAGCTCGACACTCAGCATCGCGCCGAATCCGCTTTGCTGGCGCGCGGCGACGGCATGACCCGGATGGCTCTCCAGCCCCGGGTAATGCACCATGCGCACGGCTGGATGCGCATCCAGCAACTCGACCAGTGCAAGGGTGTTTTCCTGATGCACGCGCAGGCGCGCATCCAGCGTTCGCAGGCCGCGCAAAGTCAGGAAGCTGTCGAACGGCGAACCGGTGATACCCAGACAATTGGCCCACCACGCCAGCGTCTGGTGCACCTCGGCGTCTTTGGCGATCACCGCCCCGCCCACCACGTCGCTGTGGCCGTTGATGTACTTGGTGGTCGAATGCACCACCACGTCGGCGCCAAACGAGATGGGCTGCTGCAACGCGGGTGACAGGAAGGTGTTGTCGACCACCACCCGCGCGCCAGCCGCATGCGAGGCCTCGATCACGAAGCGCAGGTCGGTGATGCGCAGTAACGGGTTGGATGGCGTTTCGATCCATACCAATGTCGGGCTTTGCGCCAATGCCTCGCTGAGCGCGCGCGGATCGGTCAGGTCGACCGTGATCAACTCGAACGCACCCTTGGTTGCCAGCGCATCGAACAAGCGCCAGCTGCCGCCATAGGCATCGTGCGGTACCACCAGCCGGTCGCCGGGCTTGAGCAATGCGTTCAGCACCAGGGTGATCGCGGCCATGCCGGTCGCGGTGATCACACCGCCTGCGCCACCCTCCAGCTCGGCCAGTGCCTCGCCGAGCAGGTCGCGGGTCGGATTGCCGCTGCGGGTGTAGTCGTAGCTGCGCTTGTCGTTGAAGCCAGCAAAACTGAAGTTGGACGACAGCACCAGCGGTGGCGTCACCGCACCAAACGCGGGGTCACGGTCGATGCCGGCACGCACCGCGGTGGTGGAACGATGACCGCGACTGCGGTCCAGCGAATGCAGGCTCATGCCGATGCCCGCGCATCGGCTTCGACGGATGCCCGCGCATCGGCTTCGACGGATGCCTGGGCATCGGCGACATCCAGCAATGCCTCGCGCAGGATGCGGTCGATCGCTTCGGGTTCCTTGAGGAAGGCATCGTGGCCGTACAGCGACCGCAATACCTGCAGGCGGGTCTCGCCGCGCAGGCGCTCGACCAGCTCATAGGCGTCAGCCACCGGCACCAGCCGGTCCTCGGCCACCGCGACCACGGTCACCGGCACCCGTACCGTTTCAGGTGACAGCGCCTGCAGGTCGATCGACTCGGACAAGCGCACGAACGCGGTCGCGGCGGTGCGGCTGGCGTAGTGGTTTCCGCAGTGCTCCAGATAGTCCTCGGCTGCCACGCGCACCTGGCCATTGACCACCTTGGCGGCGCCGAAACGGCCGTCGAACTCCTCCGGCGTGCGGTAACTCAGGATCGCCAACTGGCGCGCCAGGGCCAGCCCGTGGGTGTCGTCGCATTGCAGTGCACCCAGCGTGACCGCACGTCGCTGCAACGCGCGCCACGCGCTGGCATAGGGGTGGGAACGATGGCAGCCGCTGATCGCCACCAACCGGTGCAGCCGGTCCGGGTACAAGGCGGCGAACTGCAGGCCGACCATGGCACCGTAGGAGCAGCCGATGAAGGCGGCCAGCCGCTCCACGCCCAAGCCATCCAGTAGCGCCGCAACCGCATCGGCCTGGTCGGCCGGGTCGATCGGTGCGTCCAGCGCACCGTCGCTGCCAACCCAGTCGAGGGACAAAATGGCGTGATGCCCGGGATCCAGCGCACGGTCTGGCCCGCACTGCGCGTCCCACCAGCCGGCGTCGCCGAAGGCCGCACTGGCCGCGACGTGGCGGTCGGCGGAAATGCCGCCGGCCACCAGCACCACCGGCAACCCGGGCTCGCCGATCCACTCATAGCGCACCACCAGCGCGCGCCGGCCGGCATGGCGCAAATCAAGCTCGACTCGGATCTCGCCACGTCGGGCATTACCAACCGCCGCGGTGTCAGGTGCGACGGTCAAGAAGGACGGAGTCTTCCCGTGGGCGGCATCGTCGTCGCAGTCGGAAAGAGACGGGGTGGCAAACGGGACAAGTTGCAGGCTCATGGCGGCTTCCGGAGTGGCGGGAGCCATCGAGCAGGATGGCCGGCACACCCCGAGGGCGAGCCAGACAACCATCTTTCGGTGACCGGCCAGAGGACCGGGTACCGCAGGAATTGGCACCTTCGCGCCGCTTGCGCTGCGCTAGGTTGCCCCGGCTTCAAAGGGCCTGTCCCTCTGCCGGTCTCGATGGATGCGAAAGAGTCTGCCAGCGTATTTTCAAAGTGTCAATCGCTTTATCCGGATCAAGCGATTGATAAAATTCTCCGGTCACGGAAATCTCGGAGCTGCCGACAAGCACTACACTGCCGCACCATCGCCACCCGCCCGACGAAGATACCGCCGCATGATCTGTCGCCTGCTTGCCATCGCCTGCATCGCGCTCCTGCTCAGCGCATGCGCCACGGCCTCCCTCCCGGCAACCGGGCTTCACACCGTCGCAGAGCGCTACGTCTCCGCGCCGTATGCGAAAGCCGAGCTGGACTCGCTGGCGACCTGGCGCGCACACGACGGCAAGACCTGGTTGATCGCCAGCGCCAAGTCGACCCACGAGCTGATGGTGTTCGATGTCGACAGCGGCGCCTTATTACGCACCATCGGCGGCAAGGGCAAGAACCCTGGACAATTCAACCGGCCCAACGGCGTCGCCGTGCATGGCGACCGCCTGTTTGTCGTGGAACGCGACAACCACCGGCTGCAGGTGTTCGACCTGCCCGGGCTGCAGCCCGTCGCAGACTTCGGCGAGGACGTGCTGCGCAGTCCCTACGGCCTTTGGATCAACGACACTGCACCGGGCGAACTGGATATCTACGTCACCGACAGTTTCATGTACGGCGAGCATTACGACATCGTGCCGCCGCTGCCCGAGCTCGACCAGCGCGTACGCCGCTTCCGCGCGCAGACCGATGCAGTCGGTGAATTGCAGATCAATTACCTCGGGTCGTTCGGTGAAACCCAGGGGACCGGGGCACTGCAGGTGGTCGAGTCGATTGCCGGCGACGCCGCCCACGACCGCCTGCTGATTGCCGACGAGCATCACTCCGGCAACCAAAGTCGCCGCATGTCCACCTTGCGCGAGTACACCCTCGACGGCCGCTACACCGGCGTCAGCCTGCCGTCGGGCACGTTTGCGGCCGACGCCGAGGGCATTGCCTTGTGGCCGTGCCGCAATGGCGCCGGTTACTGGGTTGCGGTCGACCAACACGATCCATTGACGAGCTTCCACGTGTTCGAACGCAACAGCCTGCGTCCGGTGGGCAGCTTCCAGGGCCAGGTGACCTCCGGTACCGACGGCATTGCCTTGCACCCCGCCAGCACGCCGGCATTTCCTGATGGCGTGCTGGCCGCCGTGCACGACGACCGGGCGATAGCCGCATTCGACCTTGCGGACATCGCCAGCACCCTCGGCCTTTCCGCGGATTGCACGGGCACCCGATGAAGCGCTCCCGGCGACTGGTACCGGGCTTGGCGATCGCGTTGATGAGCATCGTGCCGCTCGCCCTCGCCGGCACCCTGTACCGCTGGACCGATGCCAACGGTGTCAACCATTACGGCGACCGCCAGCTCCGGGACACTCCTCCCCAAATGCAGAGCGGCAGGATTCCGGCCTTCGTCGAGCCCACGGCGATCGCCCGGCTGCGGATCGAGGCACGTGGCAGCGAGTACTACGTCTGGGCCGACAACCAGCTGAGCGGTCCGATCGAGGTGATGCTGCATTACCGGCACCACCGCAACACCACCAGCGATCCCGCACTACCGGCGCGAGCGACGGTTCCCACCGGCGGCAGCACCGTAGTGTCGGTACTGCGAGCAACAGATCCTGGCCAGCGGGTGGATTTCGACCTGCGCATGGACAGCCTGCCGGGCAACCCGAGCGCGGCGCCTGGCGATACCACCTACCTGCTGCCGGTGGCGCGCGACACCGCGGAAATCGACCAGGGGTATGGCGGAACCTTCAGCCACGACGACCCGGAAAATCGCTATGCGGTCGACTTCGCGGTACCGGTCGGGACACCGGTACTGGCGGCACGTGGCGGCGTGGTGATGCAACTGGAAGAGGGATTCGAACGCACCAGCCTGGACCGGAATGCCTACGCCGACCGCGCCAATTTCATCCGGCTGCTGCACGACGACGGCGCGATGAGCCTGTACGCCCACCTGCAGGTCGATGGCGTGCTGGTCCACGCCGGCCAACGCGTCACCGCCGGCCAGCAAATCGGCCTGTCGGGAAACACCGGCTTCACCACCGGCCCACACCTGCACTTCGCCGTGCAGGTGAACCGGGGCATGCGGCTGGTCTCGCTGCCGTTTCGCATGCAAGGCGTGGATATCCCACCGCCACGTTGAGGGTCTCCAACGCGACGATCGGTCGACACCAGCGGCTTCAGGCGGCTTCGGCGTTCTGCCCGATCTGCTCCGCCATCAGCCGCCATTGCGGAAGCTTGTCAATCACGCCAACCGAGTGCAGGTAGCCTTCGTCCACCTGGGTATTGCGTACCAGCGCGGAAGCCACATGGACCGCTCCGGTGACCCAGAAGCCGGTCGAGCGCATGCGGCGCGGCCTGGATTGATGCGCCACGGCCTCCACGATGGGCATCGGCAACCCCCACAGGCCGAGCAGGTACGCACCCGCCTCGGCGTAGCCGGGGCTCGCAATACGGATGTCCATATCGACATCCGGCTCAGACTCCAGGTCCGGGGCCACCTCGCCACCAATCCCGGGCAACAACAGGCCAACCTCGGCAAGCAGTCCGGCGGTTGCCGCCAACTCGGCGCTGGGCCCGGCCAGAAGCTTCCTGGCCAACTGCGACGTTGCCAGCGCGCGCCACTGCATGGCCTCCCGGTCAACCCCGCTGGTTTCCTGGTCGGACTCGCCGGATCCGCCAAGGGCCTCACTGACCAGAACCAGTTGCCCCAACATGCCCAGTCCCAGGCGGGTCACCGCGGAACGGATATCCGTAATCTCCCTGCCGGCCGAGAAGAATGCCGAATTGCACAGCCGAAGCACCTTCGCCGCAAGCGCCGGGTCCTGCGAAAGCACATAGGCGATCTCCGCCATGCTGACATCCGGATCGCGCATCAGCTGCACCAGCTCGATATACATCCGCGGCGCCGGCGGCAACGACTCGACCTGGCCGACACTCCGCTTGAGCTCTTCGTTGTCCAGCAACAGCCGCAGATCGATGAAACCCTCGACCGCGTCGATCAGCTCGCCGCCGTCCAGTGGCTTGTGCAGCACCCGGTGTGCGCCATCAAGGGCGTGTACGGCCTCGCCGCCCTGCCCGCGCTCCAGCAGCAGGATCCGCACCGCATCGGGGTACTTGGCACGCAGCTCGGTCAGCACCTCGGAACCATGCAGGCCCAGGTCAGTGACCAGTACGTCGACGGGTCGGTCCAGGGTAATGACGGCGGCAGCGTCGGCGGCGTACTCGACCTGCCAATCCAGTCCGAAATCGGAGAGCGCCAACTTCAGCTCATCGGCCTGTCCTGCATCCTCACCGGCAATAACTATGAACACTGATAATTCTCCATAGACGTGGCGAACGAAACGCCCGCCCAACCGGTGTAGCGGCCAGTGTCTTCCAGACTTTAGGCAAGTCCGGAACCCGGTCACATTCGCCAGCCCTATAGTTGCGCCCTTCCCCGCTCTGCTGGCGTGCCCGTGCGCGCCGCGGCTCGCGGCATCAGATGCTCAATGCCGCCCGACGCTGCTGGCGGAAGACGTTGACCATCAGGGTGATCATCAGCAGCAGTACCGCCACGACAAAGATGCTCATGCCGAGGTAGTCACCACGCAGGCCCTGCTCGAAGTTGGCGGGCAACTGGCCGCCGTTGGGAATGAACTCCACCGCTGCCATGCCGGTGTAATGCATGCCGCAGACGGCCAGACCCATCACCAGCGCACTGCCCACCATCTGCCAGCGGCCGCGCAAGTTGAAGGCCAGCCACAGCGCCGCGATCGACGCGACGATGGCAATGGCTACCGAGAGCGCGACCAGCCCGGTGTTGTACTCCATCGTGGCCGGCATCAGCATCGCCATCATGCCCAGGTAGTGCATCCCCGCCACTCCCAGCCCCATGCAGACGCCGCCACTGACCAGCTTGGGCCAACTGAAGGCTCCGCTGCCCGCCAAACCAAAGCCGAGCGAACAGGCAACCAGCGCAATAAGCGCCGACAGGACCGTCATTGGAATGTCGTAGGCGACCTCCATGCCGACGTCGCATGCCAGCATGCCGAGAAAATGCATGGTCCAGATCGCACCGACACCCACGGCCGTGCCCGCAGCCAGCACGGCCCTCCAGCGCTGTCCTGCGCGCGCCACGGGAATGGCTATGGCCAACTGCAAGGCCGTGAATGAGCCCAGCACGGCAACTACGTACGAGAGTGCGACTAGAAAAAAACTGTAATCCTGATGTGCGGCATGCATGCCCAACCCCCTTTGGTCAGTGTCGGAACGACGGAGTACTCGCCGGAAGCGCCGGCTGGATCGCAACGGCGGAAACCGTCAGTGAGATATTTCGAACGTGCAGGCGTCCGCACCCGTGCTGCGGCAAAAAGTCTCGCGCACGTAAACCCTTTCCCCCTGCACGGATTCGCTCAGCAATCCTTCCAGGTAGCCGCAGAAGAAGCGGCAGCCGCCCGACTCCACCCCGGGCTTCGCCAGCGGATGATCGGACAACCGCAGTTGTTCGCCCTGCAACTCGACCGGGGCCAATGCACGCAACGCCGGCAATCCGATGCGCTTGACTGCGTCGTGAAGCTGCAATTTCGCACCAAGGGAAAAATCACGCTTGTATACCCATGCACCAGTGCGACGGCCCGCCAGGTGCAACGAGGCGTGACGCGCGTCCGGCGCCAGCGACCGCTCAAGACTGAGCAGCCAGGGGAAAATTCTAGGGTAGTCCTTTGCGATTTGCGGCAGCGCCGCCTCCACCTTCTGCGAATCTGTCTCTGTCGCCTCCATGGATGTCGGTGCGGGCGCAGAGGCAGGCGGTGCAGACACGGCCGATGCAGCCAGAGGTGACGCTGCCGACCCCAGCATCGACGAGGCAACGCTGGCCGGAGAACCGTCGTACAGCGCCGCTTCGAAGCTGCGCACCCGCGCATGCGTGGCGAGGGCCTCCTCCAGCACCATCTGTCGCTCGGCCGGGCCACGTATCAGCAAGGTCAGGCAGGCCTCTCCCGCACTGCCCCTGGTCAGTCGTTGACGCTGAACGGTAAAGCCGTTGCTGTGTACTACCCGGCCAAGCTCAACCAGTAACCCTTCCCGATGATCGGATACGACCTGAACTTCCAACTGGATCATGCCCCCTCCCCTGAGTGCAGATACGGTCCGATAAGTGGTCGTATTCGGAAACTTCCTTTACACCACCACGATTCCCGTTTCAGTAAAGCCGATGCCCATGTATTGCGCAAGCACTGCCCTGCACTCGCCGAAAACACTCGCTGGCTGCACGGTATCGCCGTCGCATGACGACGACTTGCCACCACCCCCTATAATTGCGTCCTTCCCCGCTCTGCTGGCGTGCCCGTGCACGCCGTCCCCATGTCCGATGTCTCCCAGCAGGCGCTGCGCCGCCGCACCTTCGCCATCATTTCCCACCCCGATGCCGGCAAGACCACGCTGACCGAGAAGCTGTTGCTGTTCGGCGGCGCGATCCAGATGGCCGGCTCGGTCAAGGGCCGCAAGGCCGCCCGCCATGCCACCTCCGACTGGATGAAGCTGGAGCAGGAACGCGGCATCTCGGTGACCTCCTCGGTGATGCAGTTCCCCTACAACGGACACATCGTCAACCTGCTCGACACCCCGGGCCATGCGGACTTCGGCGAGGACACCTATCGGGTGCTGACCGCGGTCGACTCGGCACTGATGGTGATCGACGTGGCCAAGGGCGTGGAAGAACGCACCATCAAGCTGATGGAGGTCTGCCGGCTGCGCGACACGCCGATCATGACCTTCATCAACAAGCTGGACCGCGATGGCAAGGACCCGATCGACCTGCTCGACGAGGTCGAGAGCGTGCTGGGCATCCAGTGCGCGCCGGTCACCTGGCCAATCGGGATGGGCAAGCGGCTCAAGGGCGTGGTCCATCTGGTGACCGGTGAGGTCCACCTGTACGAGCAGGGGCGCAACTTCACCCGCCAGGATTCGACCATCTTTTCCTCCATCGATGACCCCGGGCTGGAAGCGCGGATCGGCGCTGCGGCGCTGGCCGAGGCACGCGGGGAGCTGGAGCTGGTCCAAGGCGCCAGCCATCCGTTCGAGTTGGACAAATACCTCGCCGGCGAACAGACCCCGGTGTTCTTTGGCTCGGCGGTCAACAACTTCGGCGTGCAGCTGCTGCTGGACTTCTTCGTCAAGCATGCTCCCAGCCCGCAGCCGCGCGCGACCACTACCCGCGACGTGGATCCGACCGAAGACAAGCTGACTGGCTTCGTGTTCAAGATCCAGGCCAACATGGACCCGCAGCACCGTGACCGTGTCGCTTTCATGCGGATCTGCTCGGGCAAGTTCACCGCCGGCATGAAGGCCTTCCACGTGCGTACTGGCAAGGAACTCAAGCTCGCCAACGCGTTGACCTTCATGGCCAGCGACCGCGAGATCGCCGAGACCGCGTACTCCGGCGATGTGCTGGGCATCCACAACCACGGCACCGTGTCGATCGGCGACAGTTTCAGCGAAGGCGAGCCGATCACCTTCACCGGCATTCCCAACTTTGCACCGGAACTGTTCCGGCGTGCGCGCCTGCGCGATCCGCTCAAGCTAAAGCAACTGCAAAAGGGCCTCGCCCAACTGAGCGAGGAAGGCGCAACCCAGTTTTTCCGGCCGCTGATGAGCAACGACCTGATCCTGGGCGCGGTCGGCGTATTGCAGTTCGAGGTGGTCGCCTACCGGCTGAAGGCCGAATACGGCGTGGACGCGATCTTCGAGTCGGTTGCCGTCTCCACCACCCGCTGGATCCGTTGCGACAACGAGAAGAAGCTGGAGCAGTTCCGCGACAAGAATGCCAGCCACCTTGCCCTGGATGCGGCCGACCAGTTGGTCTATCTCGCCCCGACCCGGGTCAACCTGCAGTTGGCACAGGAGCGCGCACCGGATGTCGAATTCCTTGCCACCCGCGAGCAGGCGCATGCGGTGAGTGTGAGCTAGCCACTGAACGCGCCACAACGTATTCACTCCCGCTTTACCGGCCAGTATCGAAGGTGGACAGCATGTCCTCCTGAGGGTTCCGACCGATGCCAGCCCCCGCAGCCGCAGCCGCGGACGCGCCACAGCAACCCGGCGGCCAGACCTCCGGCGCCGGCAACGCCGGGCGCTGGTGGCAACAGCCGCGCCGCCATCCTTGGCTGACTGCACTGGGCATACTGGTACTGGCATTGATCGTGCTGGTTCTGTTGTGGGACTGGAACTGGTTCAAGGGGCCGGTCGAGCGTCAGGTCGAAGCGCGCACCGGGCGCGAGTTCAAGATCGGCGGCGACCTGGATGTCGACCTGGGCTGGGTGCCGACGATCCACGCTGACCAGCTGAGCTTCGGCAACGCCGACTGGTCACGGCAGCCAACCATGGCGACCGCCGACCGGGTCGATATCAGCATCGACCTGCGCCGGCTGTTCCGCGGCGAGGTCCGCATTCCCGAGCTGCGCCTGGCCACCCCCAGATTGAACCTGGAAGCGAACCCGAAAGGCGGCGGCAACTGGCAGTTCGGCAGCACCGGCGGCGATACCGACCTGCAGTTCCGACGCATATGGATCGACGACGGCAAGCTTACGTTCCTGGATGCCGCCGCCAAGACCGACATCAAGGTCGATGTAACCAGCACGCAGGCGCGCGACCCGCGCAACGCCCCACCGATCAAGGTCGACGGCGGCGGGCAGTGGAACGACAACAAGTTCACCCTGCAGGGCAGCGCCGAATCGCCGCTGGAGTTGCGCGACACCGAAGCGCCTTACCACATCGACGTCCACGCACAGGCCGGCGCCACCAAGGCCCATGCCCGCGGCACCCTGCGCGACCCGCTGCGCCTGCGCGATTTCGACCTGCAACTGACGCTTGCCGGGAAAAACCTGGAAGACCTGTATCCGCTGATCGGCGTCGCGCTGCCACCAACCCCGCCTTACACCCTCGACGGTCGCTTGAACCGCAACATCAAGGGCGAGAGCACGACCTGGCACTACGACAAATTCGCCGGCACGGTCGGCGACAGCGACCTGGGCGGCGACGCCGCCTTCACCACCGGTGGCAAGCGGCCTTTCCTGCGCGCGAACCTGCACTCGAAGCGACTGGATTTCGACGACCTCGCCGGCTTCATCGGCGGCGCGCCGGAGGTCGGCAAGGGCGAGACCACCAACCCCGAACTCGCCGCCCAGGCGGCGCAGCAAAAAACCAGCGCGCGCGTGCTGCCCGACACGCCCTACCAACTCCAAAAACTTCGCGCGATGGACGCCGACGTGCGCCTGAAAGCCACGCGCATCAACTCGCCGTCGCTGCCGCTGGACGACATGGACGCGCACCTGAAACTCGACGCCGGGTTGCTGCTGCTGGACCCGTTGAACTTCGGCGTCGCCGATGGCGATATCCGTTCGACGGTGCGCATGAACGCGCGCGAGGCAACCATTCACACGAATGCCGACGTGGCCGCCAGCGGCCTGACCCTCAGCAAGCTGCTGCCCACGGTGGAACTGGTCCAGAACGCCATCGGCAAGCTCAGCGGCCATGCCACCCTGGACGGCAGCGGCAATTCGATCGCCGCGATGCTGGGCAGCAGCGACGGCGATGTCGCGCTCGGTATCGGACAAGGCAAGATCAGCAACCTGCTGATGGAGATGGCCGGCATCGATATCGCGGAGATCATCAAGTTCAAGTTGACCGGAGACCAGCTGATCCCGATCCGCTGCGCGTTTGGCGACTTCAAGGTCGACGGCGGCGTGATGACGGCGCGCGCGCTCGCGGTCGATACCACCGACACGATCCTGGTCGGCGAAGGCACGATCAACCTCGCCACCGAGCATCTGGACCTGGTCATCAAGCCGCGTCCGAAGGACCGCAGCCTGTTCGCCTTCCGCGCGCCGTTGCTGCTCGATGGGACATTCAGGAACCCGGACTTCCGCCCGGACATGGGCGCGATCGGCCTACGCGCCGCAATCGCCCTGGCCCTGGGCAGCATCGCCCCGCCGGCCGCGTTGCTGGCGACGCTGGAACTGGGTCCGGGCGAGGATTCGGGCTGCGGCGGTAAGTACGCGAAGTAGCGGTAACGCGTCTGGTCGCACCGCCGTCGTGCTTCAGCTGGCGATGTATCGCTGCAGCTGGTCCAGCTCGACCTGCTGGTCCTCGATCACTGCCTTCACCAGGTCGCCGATCGATACCAGCCCCAGTACCTCGCCCTCGACCACCACCGGCAAGTGGCGTATGCGCTGGTTGGTGACCAGCGCCATGCAGTGTTCGGCGGTGTCATCAAGACCCACCGTGAGTACATCGACGGTCATCACCTCGCGCACCGGTGTGGTGGCCGACGAGCGCCCCTGCAACACGATCTTGCGCGCGTAGTCGCGCTCCGACACGATTCCGGCCAGCCGGCCATCGTGGATCACCAACAACGCACCGATGTGCTTCTCGGCCATCAGCCGGATCGCGTCGATCATCGGCGCATCCGGGCCGATCGCATAAACCTCAGAGGCTTTCGCTTCGAGCAGGTGCCGTACGTTGCGCATGGCCTTGTCCTCCTACGGGATGAACCTGCTCCGAGCATACCCCGGACGCCGGCTGCCAGGCGTCCACCAGGTACAGCGGGCGCTGCTTCGATTCCTCGTACAGCCGACCCAGGTACTCACCGATCAGTCCCAGCGCGATCAACTGCACCCCACCCAGGAACAGGATCACCGCCATCATCGTCGGCCAACCCTGCACCGGATCGCTCCACAGCAGCGCCTTGCCGATCACCCACGCGCCATAGCCGAACGCCACCAGCGCCGTCAGCAGGCCCAGGTAGGTCGCCAGCCGCAGCGGCGCGGTGGAAAAACTGGTGATGCCTTCCAGGGCGAGGTTCCACAACCGCCACAGGTTGAACTTGCTCGTACCGGCCAGCCGCGCCTCGCGGTGGTACGGCAGCGAAACGCGATTGAAGCCGACCCAGCCGAACAAGCCCTTCATGAAGCGATGGCGCTCGCGAATCTGTCGCAGCGCGTCGAGCGCGCGGGGCGACAACAGGCGGAAGTCACCGGTGTCGGCCGGGATCGGGGTCTTCGACAGCCGCCCGATCAACCGGTAAAACACGTGCGCCGTCGCGCGCTTGAGCCAGCCCTCGCCCTCGCGAACCAGCCGGGTGCCAAAGACATCATCATGACCTTCGCGCCACAGGCCGACGAAGCGCGGAATCAGCTCCGGGGGATCCTGGCCATCGGCATCCAGGATCATCGCCGCCCCGCGCTCGACCCGGTCAAGGCCCGCCGTCAAAGCCAGTTCCTTGCCGAAGTTGCGCGACAGGCGCAATAAAGAGATGCGGGGATCCGCCGCCGCCAGTTGCTGCAGCACGCTCCAGCTCGCGTCCACGCTGCCATCGTCGATGTACAGCACCGTGCCTTCGATGCCGTACTCGTCGGCCACCACCTGCAGTGCCGCGGCGATGCGCGGCTGCAGCAGCGACAGGCTTTCCGCCTCATTGAAGGCCGCAACGACAACGGTCAGGCAATCATCGGGCAAGTGCTGGGTACTCATTCCGGCATGGTATCCGACCGGGCGCGGTCAACGCCGCCGGGCCCGCTACTTCTGGTCGGGCTCGCGTCGATCCAGACGCTCCAGGTAGGCGGCACCGCCAATCTGCCGCATCTGCTGCTGGATCTGTCGGCTGCGTCGCTGCACATACGGCCCCGGGCTGGCGGCGCTGTAGCGTTTCGGGCTTGGCAACACCGCCGCCAGACGCGCCGCTTCGGCCGGGCTCAGCTGCGCGGCATCCTTTCCGAAGTAGCGCCGCGCCGCCGCCTGCGCGCCGTATACGCCATCCCCGAACTCGGCGATGTTGACGTAGACCTCGACGATGCGCGACTTGGGCCACATCAATTCCATCAACGCGGTGTACCAGGCTTCCATGCCCTTGCGCACCCAGCTGCGACCGCTCCACAGGAACAGGTTCTTGGCCGTCTGCTGGCTGATGGTGCTGGCGCCGCGCAATTTGCCGCCACGCTCATGGCGCGCGCGGGCTTTCCGGATCGCCTTCAGGTCGAAGCCGTGATGGTCGGCGAATCGCTGGTCTTCGGACGCGATCACCGCCACGGCCAGGTGCGATGACACCTGGCTGCGATCACGCCAGTCGTAGGCCACCCGGAAGTCGCGGTCGCCCTCGCTCCAGGCGTTCAACTGGCGCGCAGCCATGAATGCGGTGAACGGTGGATCGACGAAGCGCAACACCGCCACTTGTACTGTCGTGACCAGCAGCCACAGCAGTGGCAACGCCAACAGCCACCGAACCCAGCGTCGGCCGCGTGGGACGCGGTTGCGGCGGTTCCCGCTCCCACCTTGCGTCTTGCCTGACAAGCCCCACCTCCGAGGTTCAACCTCCCGCGCTCAAATGAACCGGGTTGCCGCGCATTATCCTTGCATCCTCGCCCCGTCACACAAACCGCCATGACCCAGACCCGCACCAGCCCCAAGCACATTACCGACAGCGACCGGCTGACCCGGTTCCTGATCAACCAGGCCGGCGTCCGCGGTGTGCGCGTGCACCTGCAGACCACCTGGCAACACATCCGCGACCGGATGAGCGACGCCAACGCACAAGCCCCGGCGGCGGTCGAGATGCTTGGCGAGGCGACTGCCGCAGCGGCACTGTTCACCGGCCACGCCAAGGTGGAGGGGCGCCTGTCGGTGCAACTGCGCAGCAACGGTGCGTTGCGGACCTTGTTTGTCGAATGCACCTCCGCCGGAACCCTGCGCGGCGTCGTCCAGCTGGCCGATCCCGCTCATGACCCGGCGCGCAACACGGTATCGCGCGACCTGCGTGAACTGGGCGATGGCGCCGTGCTGGCAATCACCATCGAGAATCCATCCAGCACCGGACGCGAGCCGATGCGCTATCAAGGCCTGGTAGCGCTGCAGTCCGATTCGCTGGCAGGCGCTTTCGAAGATTACTTCCGCCAGTCCGAGCAGTTGCCGACCCGGCTGTTGCTCGCCAGCGATGGCGAACGCGCTGCCGGCTTGATGCTGCAAAAACTGCCCGGTGACGACGGCGACCAGGACGGCTGGACCCGCACCACCGCGTTGTTCGACACCCTCTCCGAGGAAGAACTGCTCGATCTCCCCGCCCATGACCTGCTGACCCGGTTGTTTCATGAAGATGGCGTACAACTACTGGGGGACAAGCCATTGTCTTTCGCCTGCTCGTGCTCCACCGAGCGGGTCGAGGCGATGCTGGTGTCGCTGGGAGAGCAGGAAGCGCTCGCGGCCGCGGCGGCATCGGATGGCAACGCGGAGATCCGTTGTGAATTCTGTGGCCAGCGTTATAGCTTCAGTGAAACGCGGATCCGAGAGTTGCTGGCCATCGCAACGGCCCAAATGCATGCGCCGGCGCGTCTGCAATGAGACCGTCTTCACATCCTGTTGATTGTTAAAGAAACATAAACATCCTAGTATCGAGACTCCGGGGACGGGGAACTCCCCCGGCTTCAACCGGTCGTAAAGTGAGCCCATGGACAAACGACTTCTCCGATTGCCGCTCGCCCTGCTGCTCGCCCTAGGCGTGGCGACGGGCGTGCACGCGCAATCGGCAAAGGTCGACTCACCGCGTGACGCGACAGTCCTGCCGGTCTGGAACCACACCAGCGGGAAGCTCGAAGCGCTGCTGTTGCTGGAACCCACCGGCAGCTCGTCCGCGGATGCGCGCTGGCGCGTGGGCAGTACCACGTTGGATGCGGCGTTCGGCTTGAAGGCCGGCAACACTCTGGGCCTGGTCTGCGATCGCAGCTCCGGCTTGGCCGGCACCATCGGCAACCTTGCCAACCATTGCCTGCTCGCCGCGATGGAAGACGGCAAGCAAGCCGGTCAGGCGGTTGCCGGTGCCAGCCTGCGCAAAGGCGATACCCGGTTCGGGCTGTCGCTGGGCAAAGGTCGCGACACGCTGCCCGCATGGCTCAACCCCACCGGTCCGCGCAGGCAGCTCGACCAGAACACATTGACGGTTTATGGCCAGCAGAACATCGGCAGCGAAGCCACCGTGTCCATCGGCGGCACCTGGGCGCGGGCGCGGCTGATTCCTGCCGGCGACGTACCGGCGTTGGCCGATCGTTGGGACAGCCGGAGCGTGACCGTGGGCGCCGGCTACGGCAACTTTGGCGCCAACATCATTGGTCGGGTAGTCGATACCCCCGATCAAGCCGGTGGCTGGGAAGGCCTCGGGGTCGGCTTGACCTGGCGTACCCCGTGGAGCGGCCGGTTGACGGTAGGCGCGGAGAAGATCACCCGCGGCTCCAACCCGTTTGCACTCAACGCAAACGAAGACGAGGGCACCGTGCCCTACGTGCGGTACGAGCAAGACCTTTAGCCAGAAACAAGCCCGATTGCCGTGAGCGAGAGCGCTGCGGATCAGATAAAAATCCGCCCCAAGCATGAAAAATCCGATTTAATCGGATTTTTTTTTGCCTCGGGATCTACCTGAACAGGCGTCACGGTGGCGTAACAAACCGCTTTCATTGCGTAAGCCATTGTTTTTGATAGGTTTTTATTCTATTGGCTACTGAATGAGGGTGAAATTTAACGACACTTTAATTTTTGGTCGTGTGCAGCTACTATCGGTTGGCCTTGCCGGATTTGGCGTCTCGCTTGACATCACCGGCCGGGTTCCCATGGGAATTACCAAGACTGACTTGGAGAGAGAGACACACATGACGCTCAAGACCACCAAACTCCGCGACGCGATTTCCTTCGCGCTCGTCGTAGGCGCTACCACCCTCGCCGGCTCCGGCGTGGCACTCGCGCAGGACGCAGACCAGGAAGGCCAACAAGCCACCACCCTGGACCGCATTGAAGTCACCGGCTCGCGCATCCGCTCGGTCGATGCCGAAACCTCGCAGCCGGTCCTCGTGCTCAGCCGCGAAGACATCGCCAAGCAGGGCGTGACCTCGGTCGCCGAAGTGCTCAACCGCATTTCTGCCGCCGGCGCCTCCCTCAACCGCACGTTCAACAATGGCGGCGACGGCTCCTCGAACATCGCGCTGCGCAACCTCGGTTCCTCGCGCACCCTGGTGCTGGTCGATGGTCGCCGCTGGGTCTCCGGCCTCGGCGGTTCAGTCGACCTGAACACCATCCCGGCCGCCATCATCGAGCGCGTCGAAGTCCTGAAGGACGGCGCCTCGGCGATCTATGGTTCCGACGCGATCGCGGGCGTGATCAACATCATCACCCGTAACAACTACGAAGGTGCCGAGTTCCGCACCCACATCGGCCAGTTCAGCGAGGGCGACGGTGAGCGCAACACCATCGAAGCCACCTTGGGCGCCAGCAACGACCGCAGCAACATCGTGGTCAGCCTGTCGCGCGTCGAGGAAGGCGCGGTCATGGGCAGCGACCGCGCTCAATCGGCCGACCCGGTGTTTGGCCGCGGCTCCGCGCTGTACAGCGGTTTCTCCGACAACGGCAAGATCTGGAACGCCGGCCCGCTGGACGATGGCGACGATGGCTGGAGCGAATACGGGATCGTCCCGCCCGGCGCGACCGGCACCGGCCCCGCCGGCCAGCAGCGCTACGGCATCGACCAGATCGTGCCGTGGAACGTTTCCGAGCACGCATACAACTACGCGGCTGACAACTACCTGTTGACCCCGCAGACCCGTACCTCGCTGTACCTGAAGGGTCGCTTCGACGTCACCGACAACGTCACCTTTGTAGCCGACGCGCTGTACAACGAGCGTCGCTCGGAGCAGCAACTGGCCGGCTTCCCGCTCAGTGGCGGACCGGACCTGGGCAACGCAGCCGATACCGTGCTCAGTGGCGACAGCTACTTCAACCCGTACAACACCATCTACGGTGGTGACGGCCGCGACGTGACCTGGAGCCACCGTCTCACCGAGCAGGCGCGTGTCTACCAGCAGAACGTCAAGACCTTCCACACCTATGTCGGGCTCGAGGGCAGCTTCCAGTTCGCCGACCGCTACTTCGACTGGGATGTCGGCTACAACTTCAACAAGTCCGATCAGGAAGATGCGCAGATCGGCGACGCCAACATGGTCAACGTCGCCCTCGGCGTCGGCCCGTCGTTCCTCGACACCGATGGCATCGTCAAGTGCGGCGCCGCGGGTGCCGTGATCGAAGGCTGCGTGCCGTTCAATCCGCTGTCGCCGGCGGGCGGCGTCCCGGCCGAGCAGATGGACTACATCCTGTTCACCGCACAGGACGCTTTCCAGAACCGCAGCGAAAGCTTCACCGCCAACCTCAGTGGCGAGATCGTCGAACTGCCGGCCGGCATGATGGGCTTCGCGGCCGGCATCGAGTCGCGCAAGGAAAGCGGCTTCGATCGTCCGGATGCCTTCGTGGCCGCCGGCTACAGCTCGGGCAACGGTCGCCAGCCGACCGCGGGTGAGTACGACCTCGACGAGATCTACGGCGAATTGCTGATCCCGATCCTGGCCGACATGCCCGGTGCCCAGTTGCTGGAAGTCAGCCTGGCCTCCCGCTACTCGGATTACAGCAACTTCGGCGACACCACCAACAGCAAGTTCGGCTTCAAGTGGAAGCCGATTGAGGACCTGCTGGTCCGCGGCAACTGGGCCGAAGGCTTCCGCGCCCCGCCGATCCAGACGCTGTTCCGCGGCTTGTCCGACACCTACACCCAGTTCGGTGACATCTGCTCGTCGGACTACGTCGGTAGCACAGCCACCATCGCGGCCAACTGCGCGGCGGCCGGTGTCCCAAGCGACTTCGTCCAGCGCACCAACCAGGGGGAAGGCTATTTCGGCCAGACGATCTTCCCGTTCTCGCTGGGTGGCAATCCGGACGCAGGCCCGGAAACCTCGACCAGCACCACGCTGGGCCTGGTATACAGCCCGTCCTATGTTGCCGGTCTGGATATCTCGCTGGACTGGTGGAACATCGAGATCGAGAATGCGCTGTCGACCCCGTCGCCGGCCTATATCCTCGACCAGTGCTACGCCGAGGGTAACCAGGCGTACTGCGCGCTGTTCTCGCGCCGTGCGGAAGACTCGCAGATCGACCAGATGCTGCTGGTCCCGCAGAACCTCAGCGTGATCGAAGCTGAAGGTTTTGACCTGGACGTGAACTATCGGATGGCGGAAGGCGCCTACGGCCAGTTCACCTTTGGCCTGAACGCGTCCTACACTGCCAAGTGGGAGTCGAAGTTCACCCCCGAAGACGAGCCCTCGAATGCGGTCGGCATGTACTACCAGGACGATCCGAACTGGCGGCTGCGTGGCAACGGTTCACTCGACTGGACCATGGGTGATTTCGGCGTGACCTGGATCAGCCGTTACTACTCCGGTCTGGAAGAGGCGTGCCCGATCCCCGGCTATGGTCTCTGCTCGGACGAGGACCGTCGCGACGAGGACGGCGCCGCGCCGCGCAACCACATCGGTTCGACCACGTACCACGACGTGCAGGCCCGCTACAACCTGCCGTGGAACGGTACCGTCAAGCTGGGCGTGAACAACGTCTTCGGGAAGCGTTCGCCGACCGCATACAACGCGTTCGCCAACTCGTTCGACCCGCAGTACGACATCCCGGACTCCCAGTACATCTACATGGAGTACGTGCAGCGGTTCTGATCGGTACATCGATCAAGCTGTAGCAAGCTGTAGTAAGGAAGCGGCCCCGGAAACGGGGCCGCTTTTTTTGTCGCGTACAATCGACATGAACTCCCGCGCACCTTGGCCCACCATGACCAACACCGCCCCGACACCCCACGAAAGCCATCGCGTCGACGCACGCCTGGCAGCGGAGGCGGGGCAACTGGCCGGCGCCCGGACTGCCTACACCGCGCTGCTGCAGGCGTATCCGGACGACGTGGAGGCGCTCAATTTCATTGCCATCCACACGCTGTCCGAAGGTCACCCCGGGCGCGCCAGGGAGCTTCTGGAGCACGCCCTGTCAGTGGCGCCGGACGATGTCCCGACCCGCAAGAACCTGGGCGTGGCACTGTTGCACTCCGGCGATCCGGAGCGCGCGCGGGACGTGCTGCAACCGGCCGTGGACGAGCTTCCGGACTATTTCGTGGCGCGGTTGTACCTCGGCGTTGCGTTGGAGCGACTGGGCGAGCAACGGCAATCCGTCATTGAGTACCTGCGGGCGCTGAGCGCCGCTCACCGCGAGGGGCAATGGCGCGACGCCCAGACTACCCCGGCCGGTCTGCGCCCGGTGGTCGCGCGCGCCGCCGAAATTGTAAGGTCCGCTTATCCACGCCTGCTGCATGCGGTGATGACGCCGCTGCGCGAGCGGCACGGGGCCAAGGCGATGGCACGGGTCGACACATGCCTGTCCAGCTACCTTGGCGAGATCACGATCAAACCCGAACAGCCAAGCCAGAAACCAACCTTCCTGTACTTCCCCGGCCTGCCCGAGACGCCGTTCCTGTCGCGTGACCTGTTCCCCTGGTACGAACAGATGGAGGCGTGCACCGATGCGATCCGCGACGAGCTGCTTGCGGTGTTGGCGGCCGACGGTGCGGACCTGGTTCCGTTCCTGGGCGAGCCGCCACCGGGCATGAGCTCGCAGTATCTCGGCGGTCGCGCGGACGTAAAGCCGCAGTGGGATGGATTGTTCTTCCACCGCCACGGCAAACGCAATGAAGAAAACTGCCGGCGCTGCCCGCAGACCGCCGCCGCCCTGGATGCAGCGCCGACGGTACGCATACGCGGCCATGCACCCGAGTCGCTGTTCTCGGTGCTGGGTGCCGGCTCGCACATCCTGCCGCACACCGGCGTGACCAACACCCGCGTGGTCACCCATCTGCCGCTGCTGGTCCCGGGGGAGTGCACCCTGCGCGTCGCCGACCAGCGCCACGACTGGCAAGAGGGCCGTTGCATCACGTTCGACGACACCTTCGAGCACGAGGCGTGGAACCACAGTGACAGGACCCGGGTGATCCTGTTGTTCGATGTCTGGAACCCGCACATGACCCCGGTCGAGCAGAGCGCGGTCACCGAGTTGGTATCGGCAATTGCCGACCTGAAGGGCGAAGAACTGTAAACCGCCGAATTCAGACAACCCCGGTGGCCCGGGGTTGTCACGGCGCAGGACTCAGCCGGCCAGGCGTGCTGCGATACGCTGCTGTTCGTCCTTCAGCATCTGCGGCATGCGCGGGCCGTACTCGTCGAGGTACTCGCCGATACTGGCGAACTCGGCCTGCCAGCCGGCCGGCTCGAAGCCGAACAGCTTGGCGCGGGCCTCGCCGTCAAGCTCGAGGCCTTCAAGGTTGATATCGGCGTCTGTGGGCAGGAAGCCGATCGGGGTCTCGACCGCACCGGCTGTGCCCTTCACCCGGCCAATCATCCACTCCAGCACCCGCAGGTTGTCGCCGAAGCCGGGCCACATGAATTTGCCATCGTCGCTCTTGCGGAACCAGTTGACGTGGAAGATCTTCGGCAGCTTCGCGCCAGGCGCGTCGAACGACAGCCAGTGGTTGAAGTAGTCGGCGAAGTTGTAGCCGCAGAAAGGCTTCATCGCCATCGGGTCGCGACGCATCACCCCCACCGCGCCGGTGGCGGCGGCGGTGGTCTCCGAGCCCATCGCGGCGCCGACCAGCACGCCGTGGGCCCAGTCGCGGGCCTCGAACACCAACGGCACCAGCGAGGCGCGACGGCCGCCAAAGACAATCGCCGAGATCGGGACGCCGGCCGGGTTCTCGGTCTCCGGTGAGTAGCTCGGGCATTGCCGCGCGGACACGGTGAAACGCGAGTTGGGGTGCGCGGCCGGGCGCTTACTGGCGTCGTACGGCTCGCCGCGCCAGTCGGTGACCGGCTCGCCCTCGCCCAAACCTTCCCACCACGGCTGGTTGTCAGCGGTCACGCCGACATTGGTGAAGATGGTGTTGGACTGGATCGACTCCAGCGCATTGGGGTTGGACTGCTTCGAGGTGCCCGGGGCGACGCCGAAGAAGCCCGCCTCCGGATTGATCGCGTACAGCCGGCCGTCGGCGCCCGGGCGCATCCAGCAGATGTCGTCGCCCACGGTGGTGATCTTCCAGCCATCGGTGCGGTAGCCCTCCGGCGGGATCAGCATCGCCAGGTTGGTCTTGCCGCACGCCGACGGGAACGCAGCAGCGATGTAATGGGTCTCGCCCTGCGGGTTCTCCAACCCCAGGATCAGCATGTGCTCGGCCAGCCAGCCTTCCGATTTCGCCTGGTGGCTGGCGATCCGCAGCGCGTGACACTTCTTGCCCAGCAGTGCGTTGCCGCCATAGCCGGAGCCATACGACTTGATCGACAGCTCCTCGGGGAAATGCATGATCAGGCGGCGGTTCGGGTCGAGCTCCCCGGTCGAGTGCAGGCCTTTGACGAACGTGTCTGTCCGCTCGCCGCGAGCGGCTCGCTCGCCCTCGCGTTCGATCCGCGCCAGCGCCGGCGCGCCCATGCGGGTCATGATCCGCATGTTGGCGACCACGTAAGGGCTGTCGGTGATCTCCACGCCGCAACGCGAGAGCGGCGAATCGATCGGGCCCATGCAATACGGGATCACGTACATCGTGCGCCCCTGCATGCAGCCGTCAAACAACGCATCGATCTTGGCGTGGGCTTCGGCCGGCGGCATCCAGTGGTTATTGGGACCGGCATCGTCACGATTGGACGGGCACACGAAGGTCAGGTGCTCGACCCGGGCGACGTCATCAGGGTCGGAGCGATGCAGCCAGCTGCCCGGATGGGTCTGCTCGTTGAGCTTGATCAGGGTGCCGTCGGCCTGCATCAATGCGTTGAGTGCATCGCTTTGTGCGTCGCTGCCATCGCACCATTGGATGTGGTCGGGCCGGGTCAGCGCAGCCACCTCGGCGACCCAGGTATTCAACGCTTGCAGCGTGCTGCCCCTCGCTACTGGCACATCATTGGGGCTCGCACTATTGAAGCTGGCATTTTTGGAGATTGCATCATTGGAGATTGCGTTCACGGCACTGGCCTCCAGCCGGTTGGTTATCGGGTATGGGCGCACGCCCATCGGAAGGCGTCCGGATGCTGCGGATCTTTACAGCTTGTCGGGAATCAACGTCGTCATCATGTGCTCGACGTAGGCGTCGAAGTCCTCGTGCTGCAGGCGCGTCTGCCGCAACTGCAGGTTCAGTTGCAGAAAACCCACATAGGCCGCATAGGCCAACCGCGCGCGGTTCTGGGCATCGCTGCGCCCCAGACCGGCCTGGCGGAAGGAGGCGGTCAGGTACTCGAGCCGGCGCTCGGACACGCGACCAATCACCGGCTGTACCGCCGGGTGGTCCAGCGCCTTGAGCAACTCGGAATAGATAATGTGCGCCTTGTACTCGTGGGCCACCATCGAGAACAGCGCACGCAGGCGTTCACGCGGATCGGCGACCGCCTCGAGCTGGCCGAAGACGGTTTCCTGCTCCATCGTCTCCCAGCGTTCCAGCGCGGCCACCAGCAAGGCGTCGCGCGATGGGAAGTGCCAGTAGAAACTGCCCTTGGTGACCCCAAGCCTGCGTGCAAGCGGCTCGACGGCGACCGCGGCCACGCCCTGCTCGGCGATGACATCCAATGCGGCCTGCGCCCAATCATCGGCGCTGAGCCGGCCATTGCGCTCGGACTTGACGGGCGGCGCGCTGGCCGGGGGCGGTGTAATGGTCTGGGTCATGACGGTCGAGTGTAGCAACCATACGGCGCCGCCGGTAAAGCGTATGTAGCGGCTCGATCACGCGGCAAGCGCGAGGTTGACAGCGGTTGCCGGGGTTTACCATACTTGAGCGTATGTTGATGATGCAGTTCCGGCAGACCGTGATAGTGCCCGCCGGATCGCAACCATCACGTCTTCATGACTAGTCTGTGGTCATCCCGTCGCACCGCCGTTGGAGCGTCCCATGAGCATCGCCATCCCGTTTCTCCTTCTGTTGCTGATAAGTGGAATCGCCGCTTACCACCGGTGGCGCTTGCCGGTCTGGGTCGCACTGGTCGCCGTCGGGCTGGTCGCGTGCTGGTTGCTGGGCGCCAACGCCATTGCCACCATCATTGCCGGGCTGGTGTTGGCCATCATCGCGGTGCCGTTGCTGCTGCCGCCGATCCGCCTGCCCTTCATCACCACCCCGCTACTTGGCTTCTACACCAAGATCCTGCCGCCGCTGTCGGAGACCGAACGGGTCGCACTGGAGGCGGGCACGGTCGGTTTTGAAGGTGAGCTGTTCTCCGGCAAGCCCGATTGGCGCGTATTGCTCGACCAACCGGCTCCCCGGCTCTCCGCCGAGGAACAGGCATTCCTCGACGGCCCCTGCGAGCAACTGTGCGCAATGACAAACGACTGGGACATCACCCACGTGCGCGCCGACCTGCCGCCGGAGATGTGGGAGTTCATCAAGACCAATAAATTCTTCGGCATGATCGTGCCGAAGGAATACGGCGGGCTGGGTTTCAGTGCCCTGGCCAACCACAAGGTGATCCAGAAACTCGCGTCAATCTCCTCGGTGGTCAGCTCGACCGTCGGCGTGCCCAACTCGCTGGGGCCGGCCGAGCTGCTGATGCATTACGGCACCGAGGAACAAAAAGACCACTACCTACCGCGCCTGGCCGATGGGCGGGAAATACCGTGTTTTGCGCTGACCGGACCGTGGGCCGGCTCGGACGCGACCTCGATCCCGGATTTCGGCATTGTCTGCATGGGCGACTGGAACGGCGCGAACGTGGTCGGCGTCAAGCTGACCTTCGATAAGCGCTATATCACCCTGGCGCCGGTCGCGACCCTGATCGGCATGGCATTCCGGATGTATGACCCCGACGCCATCCTGGGCGACGTGCGCGACATCGGCATCAGCCTTGCGTTGTTGCCGCGCGATACCGCCGGCATTGATATCGGCCGCCGCCATTTTCCGCTCAACAGCCCGTTCCAGAACGGCCCATTGCAGGGCCGCGAGGTCTTCATCCCGCTGAGCCAGCTGATCGGCGGCGAGGCCCAGGCAGGCAAGGGCTGGCAGATGCTGGTCGAGGTGTTGTCGATCGGCCGTTCCATCACCCTGCCCTCCACCGCCAGCGGCGGCAGCAAGCTGGGTGCGGTGGTGACCGGCGCGTACGCGCGCATCCGCAAGCAGTTCGGCCTGTCGATCGGACGCTTCGAAGGCGTGCAGGAGGCGCTGGCGCGTATTGCCGGCAATGCCTACACAATCAGCGCGCTGTCGGAATCCACCGCGGCAGCGGTCACCCGTGGTGAAAACCCGGCCGTGCCGTCGACCATCTCCAAGTACCACTGCACCGAGTTGGGCCGCCAGGTAGCCCAGGATGCGATGGACATCCACGGCGGCAAGGGCATCATCCTGGGGCCGAAGAACTACCTGGGTCGCTCGTGGCAGGCCGCCCCGATCGCGATCACGGTCGAGGGCGCCAACATCATGACCCGCTCGCTGATGATCTTCGGCCAGGGCGCGATCCTGTGCCACCCCTGGGTACTCAAGGAGATGAAGGCAGCGATGCTGCCGGACGGGCCCGAGCGCGTGCGCGAGTTCGACCAAAACTTGTTTGGCCACATCGGTTTCGCGATATCCAACGCCGTTCGCTCGTTGTGGTTCGGCGTGACCGGCGCGAGCATCGGCAAGGCTCCCGGTGATGTCTACACCCGTCGCTACTACCGCAAGCTCAACCGCTATTCGGCGGCCTTGGCGTTGTGCGCCGACACCTCGATGCTGATGCTGGGCGGCAAGCTGAAATTCAAGGAGTCGCTGTCGGGCCGGCTGGGCGACGTACTCAGCCAGCTCTACATCGCCAGTGCCCTGCTCAAGCGTTACCAGGACCAGGGCTGCCCGGAGACCGACCAGCCACTGCTGGCGTGGGCGTTCCACAACGCCGTACACAAGGTCGAGATTGCGTTCTCCGGCGCGCTGCGCAACTTCCCGATCCGTCCCGTCGGCTGGCTGCTGTGGGTGCTGGTGTTCCCGTTGGGACGCCGCGCGCAGGCCCCCAGTGATCGTCTTGGCCACCGTGCCGCAAGCTTGCTGATGTCGCCCAACGCGGCGCGCGACCGCCTCGCCGAAGGCATTTTCCTGACCCCTATGGCAAGCAACCCGGCCGGCCGGATCAACAGCTACCTGCAGGCGGCGATCCTGGCCGAGCCGGTGGAGCGCAAGTTCCTGAAGGCGATGAAAAACAGCGACATCGAATCGCTGACCTTTGCCGAGCAACTCGATGAAGGCGTGCGCGAGGGCTGGATCACCGCCGACGAACGCGGCCAGCTGGAAGCGCTGCGCGAGATGACCATCGACACCATCAGCGTGGATGACTTCGATACCGAGGAACTGCGCTCGGCCGGTTATCGTCGCCAGGACCTGCAGGAACCGGCCCTGGCATAGACCAGCGGAAACATCGCGACACGGCGGCGGGCATGGTCCCGCCGTCGTCTTTTCCGGACTCGCAATCCAGCGACCGCGAGCACTCCAGAAAGCGAGGTCCACCCTAATGACGTCGTCCACCCTGATCCAGCTTTGCGGCATCCACAGCCTGGGTTTTGCCATATTCCACATGGCGTTCTGGCGGTTGTTCCGGTGGCAGGAAAGCCTGGCTGCCGCCACCACCGTGGACCGGGCGATCTTGCAGATCCTCAACCTGCGGCTGATTTACGTCTTTCTTGGCATGGCTGTGCTTTGCTTCTGCTTCACCGATGAACTCGATGACAGCGCCCTGGGCCAGGCATTGCTGGCAGGCATGTCGTTGTTCTGGGTCGGCCGCACGATCGAGCAGTTCGTATTCCTGCGGATCAACCGGCCGATGGCGCACGTGTTGACCGCCTTGTTCGTTCTTGGCGCCGTGTTGTTCGCGCTGCCGCTGGTTGACCAGGCTGGTTGATCAGGCTCGTTGATCAGACAGCTCGATCAGGTGACGTCACGGTTCGCGCGGCTCCGCTGCGTCGTCATCGGGAAGATCACGTTGCGCGCGCACAACCTGCCATGCGCCGGCGGTCATGCCCAGCGCAACCACGATGCCGGTAGCGAACACCACGCCCGAGCCGAACACCGCAACGACCTTGTGCAGCCATACAAAGCTCAGGTCGCCGCCGCGGTAGACCACGGTGTCGATCACCGCCTTGGCCTTGTAACGCGACTCCCGGTCGACCCGGGTATACAGCGTCTCGCGGCCGGGTTTGGCCAGCGAGAATTCCCCGGCGCGGGTCATCACCTGCACGATCGCAACCATCACCGGCAACGGAGATGCCGCCAGCACGCAGTAACCGAGCAGGATCGCGATCGCCGGTCCCAGCAGCGCGGGGGCGACACCATAACGGCGCAACAGCCAGCGCGTGAGCAGCAGCTGGATCAACAAGGTCAAGCCGTTCACCGCCCAATCGATCGTAGCGTAGTAACGGGTCGCCGCCTCCGCGCCCGGATAGAACTGCTTCACGATCGCGGCCTGCTCGTTGTACAGCAGGGTGCCAACGCCGACACCGAAGAACATGGTGATCGCCAGCGCGCGCAGCAATGGCCGCTGCCACACCAGTTTCAAGCCCGCCAGCACCGAACCACCCATCGCGTTCTCACCATCGGCCTCGCCATGCAGGCGCTCGCGGCGGATCGCCCACGGCCGCAACTTGAGAATGCACAGCAGGCATACGGCGAGGAATCCGGCTGACACCAGCAACAGGTTGGCGACGCCGATCGTCCCCACCAGCAATCGGGTAATCCCCGGCCCGACCAGCGCACCGATGGTGCCGCCGGCTCCGATATAGCCGTACACCAGCTTGGCGTGCTGGTTGTCGAACACATCGGCCATGAAGCTCCAGAACACCGTCACGGCAAACAGGTTGAACACCGCTGTCCAGATGAAGAATGCCCCGCCGCGGCCGGGCACGCTGGTGTGGAACAGCCAGTAAAAACCCACCAGGCAAGCGATGAATACCAGATACACGACTGGCAGGAATACCCGACGCGGAAACCGCGCCACCAACGCGCCATACACCGGCTGCAACACCACCATCGCCACGAAGGTGCCACTGAACAATATCTGCAGGGTGTATTCGCCCAACGCAAACCCCGACCCTTGCGCCCAATCCAGCATCCAATGCGGAAACACCGTGGCCGCGTCCCCCGATGCGCCCATGGCGTCGCGCACCGGGCGCAACACGTAGTAGCCGCATAGCAGGCTGAAGAAATACAGCAGCGACCACCACAACGGCGGTGAGTCGGTCAGCGCAGCGCGGAAGCGATGGAGGCGACGGAATCCGTCGAGACGGTTCACGCGCGGCCCAGCAGCGGCGGCAGCGGGCAATGCAGCACGCCACAAATGGTCCGCAGCAACTCGGACTCGGCAACACTGACGCGGCCGTCATGGCTGATCGCGATCGTGATTGCCTCGACCAGCAGCTGCTTTGCCAACGGGTCCAACGCATCCAGCGGCACCCAGCCGTCTTCCAGCGCGATCACTCCGGTGGCCGGCGGCGCATAAGCGACGTGGTCGCGCGGCAGGATTCGTTGCAAACCGGCCAGGTAGGCACGCCGGGCGCTGGCCGGGTCGGCATGGCCGGCATCGGCGACCACCGCCAGCAAGGTCGCGATCCCGGACTTCAACTGGCGCGGCTTGCGACGCCCGATCCGTGCATAACGGGAGGGGTCGAGTGACTCGCGCAATTGCACGCTCAGCAACCGGCCCAGGCAGTACTCGAACAGCGATACGTCCCCGTCGGCGAACACCATCGCATTGGCGGCATCCAGGAACAGCTCCAGCTGCGGCCTGGGCCGGCGGCGCAACACCGGGAAGGCCAGCGCCGCCAGCGGCAGCCGCAACATCGGGTGCAGCGTGTCCAGTTGTCCCTGCAACTGGGCCATGTCGACGGCAGCCGCCTTGCCCAGGCGCGCGGCGACTTCGACCTTCTGCTTGTCGGCGATCGCGGGGCGCGGGTCCAGCAACAAGGCCAGTACCAACGCCATGACCCGTTCACGGTCGCGGGCTACCGCGCGCAGTGGTTCAGGCATCTGGGTCACGATCGCATCGGCGCGCCGATGGTCATCGCGGTCCGGCTGTCCGACCTGGGTGGAGACGGTGGCGGCATCCAGTTGCTGCTCGCCGGCTGCGGGCAACGCCGACGCGCCGTGCAGGCCCATCTGCAGATCCTCTTCGAGCCCGCTGGGCGGTTGCTGCAGCCAACGTTGAGAAAGCACATCCAGCTGATCCACGCGGAAGCCCGGCTCCAGCACCTGGATGCGCTCCAGCAGCGGCGGGTGGGTTGCCAGCAGGGAGCCGAACCAGCCGCCAAACGCCAACCCCTCGCCAAACAGCATGTGGCTGACTTCCTCGGCATCGCCGGCCGACACCAATTGCGAGCCATCGGGCAGCCCGCCGATTTTCTTCAGTGCGCCCGCCAGTCCGGCCGTTTGCCGGGTGAACTGGACCGCGCTGGCATCGGCGAGGCGCTCGCGACTGCGGCTGACACCGGCACGGATCATGCGCGCGAAGAACAGGCCTATCCATCCGATCGCCAGCGCCACAAACGCGCTGACCATGATGCCGACCGCCACGCCCGCACCGCGCCCGCGCCCACCTCCACGCAAGCCAATCGTGCCGAAGCTCAACACCTTGTGGCCGATCAGGGCGATCATCGATATCCCGAACAGCACCCCGACCAGGTGCAGGTTCAGTCGCATGTCGCCATTGAGGATATGGCTGAACTCGTGGGCCACCACGCCCTGCAACTCGTCGCGGTTGAGCCGGTCCAGGGTGCCTCGGGTGACCGCGACCACGGCGTCCGACGACGAGTAGCCCGCGGCAAACGCGTTGATGCCTGCATCGTTCTCGAGCACATACAACTGCGGCATGGGCACACCTGAGGCGATGGCGATCTCCTCGACCACGTTGCGGAACCGTCGCAGATCCAGATCGCCGGGATCCTCGGGCACCGGCACCCCGCCCAGTTGCAGTGCGATCGACTCGCCACCGCCGCTCAAACTGGACAGCCGGTACAGCGATCCCAGACCGATCACCGCCACCGTCCCCAGGGTGAAGAACAGCAGCGCCCCGGGATGGGCACCGACGAACAGCCACACCACCAGGTCAACAGCGACCACGATGGCCAATACCGCCAGCACGAACAGCACCACCAAGCGCGTGGAGCTGCGCCGGGCCGCGGCCTGGTGTTCAAAAAAGTTCATCGGCGTGACCTGGCGGCGCTACCGGCGGCGGCGCTAGAACTGTACCTGCGGCGCTTGGCGCATTTGCTCCTGATCGGCCGGAATGTCGAGCAGGCCCGCCGGCTTGAAGCCGAAGTTGCCGGCGATCAGGCTGGCAGGAAACACCTCGCGCCGCGTGTTGTAGGCGGTCACCGCATCGTTGTAGGCCTGCCTGGCGAAAGCCACCTTGTTCTCCGTGCTGGTCAGTGCCTCGGTCAGTTGCATCATGGTCTGGTTGCCTTTCAGATCCGGATACGCCTCGACCACGGCCAGCAGCCGGCCCAGGGCACCTTGCAGCATGCCCTCGCTGTTGCCCAGTTGCGCCATTGCTTCGGGATCACCGGGTTGGCTGTTGGCCGCCGACAGGCCCGATATTGCCGCCGCGCGCGCGTTCATCACCGACTCCAGGGTCTCGCGCTCGTGTTTCAGGTAACCCTTGGCGGTTTCCACCAGGTTGGGAATCAGCTCGAACCGCCGTTGCAGTTGCACGTCAATCTGCGCAAATGCGTTCTTGAAGCGGTTCCGCGCCGTCACCAGTCCGTTGTAAAGACCGACACCCCAGAAGATGAATAGGGCAACTAAAGCCAATAGAATCAGGAAGCTGAACATGATTGCTCGCAAACCTCTGGATAACAGCGTTATGATCGGGTGAACCCAGCATACGCAGGCGCTGCGACCGATGAAAGACGATCCAAACGGGCGACCCGGCATCAGCGGACGCTTGGCGGCGCTCGCATTCCTCTTGACCCTGGCCTTGGCCTCCACTGCGCAGACTTCATTGCGCGGGGACGATGTACCGACGCCGAGTCCGGCCATCGCCGTGGCAGACACTGGCCAGTCGCCTGCTGCCACGGTGGTACCCGTCGTGGTACCGCCCGTCTCGCAACCTGCATTGGCCACTGCCGGGCTACCGCCACCGGTGATCCATCCAGTTGGTCCCCCACTACCCACTGGGTTCGATGTCCAGACCTTCGAGGCCATGGCGCAGCAGATCGTCGCCGATCAACGGGTACCGGGCCTGGCGATGGCGATCGTGCATAACGGACAGATACTCAGCGCTCGCGGTTACGGCATTACCGATGTCAGCGATGCCGAGCCGGTCGACGGACACACGGTGTTCCGCCTGGCCTCCCTGTCGAAAGCTTTCGCCGGCGCCACGGCGGGGCTGCTGGTCAGCAATGGCACCCTGCGCTGGGACAGCAAGCTGACCGATTACCTGCCCCAGTTCGAACTCAGCAAGGCCGGCGCCGCGCAGAAAATCACCGTCGCGGACCTGCTCAGTCATCGCGTCGGCCTGCCGCATAACGCCTATGACCGTGACCTTGAGAATTACGTTTCCTACCGCGACCTGACCCGCAAGCTGGCCGATGCGCCAATGAAGTGCGCGCCGGGCACCTGTTATGCCTATCAGAACGTGGCCTTCAGCCTGATTGGCGACATCGTGTTTGCCGCGACCGGCGACTTCTACAGCCAGGAAGTCCAAAGCCGCCTGCTCAAGCCGTTGGGGATGAACGATGCCAGCGTCGGCCTGGAAGGCATCGAGTCCAGCGCGCGCTGGGCCAAACCACATGTGCGCGGTCGCGGCGGCTGGGTCTCGCTGATGCCCAAGCCCACCTATTACGAAGTGGCCCCGGCAGCGGGGATCAATGCCAGCGCCAGCGACATGGCGCAATGGTTGATCGCCCAGACCGGCCACCGTCCCGACGTACTGCCGGCACCACTACTGGCCACCTTGCACGAGTCGCTGGTGGATACTCCCTACCAGACGCGCAGTTCGGCCTGGCGGCGCGCGCGCCTCGACTCGGCAGGTTATGCGCTGGGCTGGCGCGTCTATGACTACTCCGGCCACCGGCTGATCTACCACGCCGGAGCGGTGCAGGGTTATCGGGGCATGGTCGCGTTGCTACCCGAGAGCGACCTGGGCATTGCGGTGCTGTGGAACGGAGAAAGCTCGCTTCCGTCGGGGTTGCTGCCGACCATGATCGACCGCGCAGTGGCCATCCCGTCGGAGCTCACTGCCTGGGTCGATGTGGATATGGACCGGACCACGACCAGCATGTACGCCAACCGGCAGGAGCAGGGTGAGGCTCCGGGAAGCACGGCCACCAGCGCAAGCGCCGCGCCACGATAGCCGGCCTGCGAAGATCTTGCGAAGAGCCTGCAGATAAAAAAACTCTCCCCCGCCTGGGCTGCGGGAGAGAGTCGGATCAGCTATTCCGGTATCGGGTACTGTTCAGATTATTGGCACCGGGGTAATCGGCATCGGCTTGGGCGCGGCTGGCTTGCGCGCGGCACGCCGGGCCGGCTTCTTGGCCGTGCCATTGTCGGCCACGTTCTTGGCCGCCGGCTTGCTGACCTTCTTCGCTGCCGGCTTGCTGGCTGCTGCACTCTTTTTGGCTGCTTTCTTGACGGCGGGCTTCTTCGCCGTGGCCTTCTTCACAGCTTTCTTGGCGGTAGCCTTCTTCACGGCTTTCTTCGCGACAGCCTTTTTCACGGCTTTTTTGGCGGTAGCCTTCTTGACCGTCGCCTTCTTCGCGGCAGTCTTCTTCACGGCTTTTTTGGCCGTCGCCTTCTTCGTGGCGGTCTTCTTCACGGCTTTTTTGGCCGTGGCCTTCTTTGCAGTCGCCTTCTTCGCAGTCGCCTTCTTTGCGGCGACCTTCTTCACAGCTTTCTTGGCCGTGGCCTTCTTGGCGGCGGTCTTCTTCACGGCTTTCTTGGCTGCCGGTTTCTTGGCAACGGACTTCTTCACCGCCTTCTTGGCAGCTGACTTCTTGACGACCGCCTTCTTCACTGCCTTTTTGGCAACAGGCTTCTTGGTCGCTGCCTTCTTGGCAACCTTCTTCGCCGCCGGCTTGCCGGCAACCTTGGTTGCCGCCTTCTTGGCAGCGGGTTTCTTCTTCGCAGCTTTCTTCGTGGTGGCCATGTTGATGACTCCTCGTCAGTGGTCTATCGGTAAATACAGCCCAGTACCAAGTAATGCCGCGGGTACAACCCACGACCAGCCGCCGGTGCAAGAAGACGCTCCGGAACGGATTCGAACCAGTCCCACGCAACCCCGGCCTTGACGACTGCAACACCGGGAAAACAAAAACCCGATCCGCCGTTGACGAACCGGGCTGACTGCGATGGACCTCTTGCAACGACGTGATGTGTTTCCCGTCAGGGACGACAGTCCCGTGGCCACCATTTCGATTGACGTGATGGAGGCCCGACTTGTTGCGCACATTGTTGCGTTGGCTTTGCTCACTCTCTTCCGCAGTAAGTGTCTGCTGGGCAAAACCTAATCACGGACTTTCAAGCTGTCAACAATCCAGCGCGCTCGATTTATCAACATGGCGTCGCCGACCTCTTCAACGAAGGCATCCGGCACACCTGCTCAACTCGACACGCGCAACGCCGACACGCATGACGTATTTGTACGGGTACGCAGGGAGCCATATGCAGTACGGCTTTCAATGACGCTCCCATGCAGCGCGCTGGTGCAGTTGGCAGTCGCTGGCATCGCGCCAGAAAATCCATGTGGTGATATTTTCACCACACAATCGTGGCATCCAAATCTGAAGCCAAGCCATCGCACCACCGCATTGCACAAGCACAAGTGCGCCGAAATGCGCGAAGGTTTCAACGTCGCGTGAGCGCCGATGTCGGCTTGTCAGCGATGTCCATCGACAAAAAAACCCGCGTCGCTGCCGACGCGGGTTCGGGTAAGCCAGGGCGCCGATCAGTGATCGTCGTCTTCAATCAACTCTCCGTATGCGTCGGGGTCGAGCAGCTCTTCCAGCTCGTCGCGATTCTCGACCTCCAGGGCAAAGATCCAGCCTTCGCCGAATGCGTCCTCGTTGATGGTCTCGGGCTTGTCGGTCAGCGCATCGTTGACCGCGACCACGGTGCCGGTGACCGGCGCGTAGATGTCCGACGCGGCCTTGACCGACTCGACCACGGCGCAGGGGTTGCCGGCCTCGACGCGGTCGCCGATGTTCGGCAACTCGACATACACCAGGTCACCCAGCAGTCCCTGGGCGTGGTCGGATATTCCTACCGTGACCCGGCCGTCGTCTTCGGCTCGGGCCCATTCGTGGGTTTTCTGGAACTTCAAATCGCCGGGGATCTCACTCATGACAATGCTCCGCTGCTACGGCTGATGGGATGAAGGGGCAAATAGTGTAACCAAGGGTGGGGGCCGCGGGGTGTCCCGAGACACGGATTGCCGGTCGGCTCACGCCAACACCCCATCCTGGGCCTGGCCGTCGCGCACGAACGGGAACTTCACCACCCGAACCAGCACTTCCTTGCCACGGATGTCCACGCGCACGTTGCCGGCACTGCCGAGCGACACCTCACCAGCGGGAATCCGGGCAAACGCGATCGCCTTGCCCAGGGTGGGTGAAAAGGTGCCGGAGGTGATTTCACCGTCGCCATGGTCGGTCAGCACTTTCTGGCCGTGACGCAACACCCCGCGGTCGTCCATCACCAGGGCGATCAGCTGCCGGGGCGCGCCATCGGCATGTTGCTGCTCGAGCACGTCGCGACCGATGAAGTCACGGCCCTCGTCGAGCGACACGGTCCAGCCCAGTGCGGCTTCGTAGGGCGAGACATCCTCGTCCATATCCTGGCCGTACAGGTTCATGCCCGCCTCCAGGCGCAAGGTATCGCGGGCACCAAGGCCTGCGGGTTTCACGCCGGCGGCGAGTAAAGCGTCCCACAAGGCAACGGCGCGACCCTGCTCCAGCACCAGCTCGAAGCCGTCCTCACCGGTGTAGCCGGTGCGCGCCAGGAACACCTGGGTGCCGTCGGCGGTGCGGGTATCGGTCGCGGAGAACTTCGCGAGCTTGCCGACCCGCTCGCGCTCGCCCTCGTCCAGCAGCCCCAGCACCGTATCCCGCGCCCGTGGGCCCTGCACGGCCACCAGGCCCAGGTCCTCGCGCTCGGTGACACGCACGTCAAACGCCGGCGCCTGCGCGTTGATCCAGGCCATGTCCTTGTCACGGGTGGAAGCGTTGACCACCAGCCGGAAGAAATCCTCGGCCATGAAATAGATGATCAGGTCGTCGATGACACCGCCGCGCTCGTTGAGCATGCAGGTGTACAACGCCTTGCCCGGCTTCTTCAGCTTGTCGATCGAGTTGGCGACCAGCTTGCGCAGGAACTCACGGGTGCGCTCGCCATGCAGGTCGACCACGGTCATGTGGCTGACGTCGAACATGCCCGCCGTCTTGCGCACCGCGTGATGCTCGTCGATCTGGGAGCCGTAGTGGATCGGCATGTCCCAGCCGCCGAAGTCGACCATCTTGGCGCCAAGCGCACGATGGCTGCCATTGAGGACCGTTTGTTTCAAAGCCGTCGTCTGGGTCATGACCAATCCTGATGAAAGGGGAAGCCAGTCATTATCCCAGAGACGCGAACACTTTCGGGGCGGCGACGCAGAGACTGCATCGCCGCATCCTTCAGCTGTGACTGGCGAACCCCTGGCTCGCGGGCCGGCGGATCAATCTGCGGTTGTTCCCGTCGATGACGCCTCCGATCAACCCGCCGATTCGACCAGCAGGGTCATGTCCAAGCTGCCGACGATGCGCACCGGCACGCCGACCGGCAGATCCGGACCGCTGACATCCCAATAGGCGTCAGCAATCTGCACCCGTCCACGGCCCTTCACGATCGCCTGCTGCAATGGCACCACCTGGCCGACCAGGGCGTCGGCGCGGCGATTGAGGTTCGGCCGGTCGCTTTGGCGCCCGCGACCACGAAACCGGACACGATAGATCTGGATCGACACGAAGCTCAGCACCACGAACGCGGTTATCTGTGCCAGCAACGGCATATCGAACAGCAACACCAACACGAACACCGCCGCCGCCGCAAACCCCAGCCAGAGCATGAACGCACCCGGCGCGAGGGCCTCAATGGCGAACAACGCCAGTGCGACCGCTCCCCAGCTCACTGCCTGCCAGTCCCAATGCATGGCTCAGCCTCCAGTCCGCACCGGCGGCACCGCGCGATTGCCGGCTTGCTGGCCCAGCGATTCCTTGGCCAGCTCGGCAATACCGGCCAGCGAACCGATCACGCCGGCCGACTCCATCGGCATCAGCACGAACTTCTGGTTCGGCGCTTCGGCCAAGGCCTTGAACGCCTCGATGTACTTCTGCGCCACGAAGTAATTGATCGCCTGCACGTTGCCCTGCGAAATTGCGTTGGACACCATCTCGGTCGCCTTGGCCTCCGCCTCGGCCAGCCGCTCGCGCGCCTCCGCCTCGCGGAAGGCGGCTTCGCGCTCGCCTTCGGCATGCAGGATCGCACCCTGCTTCTGGCCCTCGGCTTTCAGGATCTCGGCCTGACGGAAGCCCTCGGCTTCCAGGATGTTGGCGCGCTTTTCACGCTCGGCCTTCATCTGCCGGGCCATCGCCTCGACTAGGTCGCGCGGCGGGGCGATGTCCTTCAGCTCGATCCGGTTGACCTTCAGCCCCCACGGATGGGTAGCCTGGTCGACGGCGACCAGCACCTTGGCGTTGATCTCGTCGCGACGCGACAGCGATTCGTCCAGGTCCATCGAGCCGATCGAGGTACGGATGTTGGTCATCACCAGGTTGAGCGTGGCGATCTCCAGCTGCGCGACCTCGTAGGCCGCCTTGGCCGCGTCGAGCACCTGGAAATAGACCACGCCATCGACCTTGACCACGGCGTTGTCCTTGGTGATGACGTCCTGGCTGGGCACGTCCAGCACCTGCTCCATCATGTTGATCTTGCGGCCGATGTCCTGGTAGACGGGGATCAGGAAATGCAGCCCCGGCGATAGCGTGTGGGTGTACTTGCCGAACGCTTCGACCGTCCACTCATAGCCTTGCGGCACCATGCGTACCGCCTTGAATACCATCACGATGCCGACGACCAGCAGCACGATGGCGAGTATCGATCCCAGTGTCATTCCCTGTTCCCCTTGTCTGAAGGGGCGAGTATAGGCACAGCTGGACGCCGCACGGGATCAGCCTGCACATGTCGCCGCCGCGTCTTTCGCGGGGGACGGACCCGTATCCCGCCCGCTCAAGCCGCCACGACGCGTACCTTGTGCCAGCACGTCTCGTCCAGCCGCTCCAGCAGTTCGATGGCCTGCAGGTTCTGCAACAACTGCTCCACCCGGCTGGCACCGAGAATCACGCTGGACACGTGCGGGTTGCGCAGGCACCAGGCGATCGCCAACGGTGCGGGGGCCACATCGAACTCGGCCGCCAGGGCAGTGAATTTCCGGGCGCGCTCGATCCGGTGCTGTTCGGGCTCGCCGATCGCCAATTTGCGCAGCCAACTGTTGTCCTGCCGGCCCAGCCGGGTCTGATCGGGAATACCGGCGTTGTACTTGCCGGTCAGCAGGCCCGACGCCAGCGGCGACCAGGTGGTGATGCCCATGCCGTATTCGGAATACAGCGGCGCGTACTCCAGCTCCACCCGTTCGCGATGGAACAGGTTGTACTGCGGCTGTTCCATGGTGGGTGCGTGCAGATGATGATTACGGGCGGCCTTGTGGGCCTCGCGGATCTGCGCTGCGGACCATTCCGAGGTGCCCCAGTACAGCACCTTGCCCTGGCGGATCAGCGCGTCCATCGCCCACACGGTCTCCTCGATCGGGGTATCGGGATCCGGACGGTGGCAGTAGTACAGATCGAGATAATCGACGCGCAGGCGCTTGAGCGCATCGTGGCAGGCGTCGGTGACGTGCTTGCGCGACAACCCGCGCTGGGTCGGTCGCGGGGCGTCGGTGGCACCGAAGTACACCTTGCTGGACACGCAGTAGCCATCGCGCGGCAGCCGCAGGTCGGCAATGACATCGCCCATCAACTGCTCGGCCACGCCATTGCCGTAGGTCTCGGCATTATCGAAGAAGTTGATCCCGTGATCCCACGCGGCTGCGATCAGCTCACGCGCGGTGCCACGGGGGATCTGCCCGCCGAAGGTGACCCAGGCACCAAACGACAGCGCTGACAGTTGCAGGCCGGAAGTTCCCAGGCGGCGATATTGCATGACGACGACTCCTTCTACGCGATGGCCTCAGTGTAATCCGGCAGCCGCGACCACCATGACGGCCCTGCCCCGCCACGACAACGCGCCACGACAACCAGACGGCGACAAGGTAGACTGCGCGGGCTTCTTCCTCCGGGGAGTAGTCCGCCCGCGTCGACGTCGCGTCGAGCACCTCGGCACGGGAGCATGCATCAACATACTTGGCCGGCTGGCCATGGTGCATGCGGGTCGCATCCGATGATGTGGCATGGACGAGACCGAAGGCAGGCTTGCGCAGACAATCCATGGGCGGTCCCTTCACGGGACGGCCCGGGTCGGGCGGCGCGGCCTGCTTTCGTCACCACGCCGCCCGGCCCCGGAACTTGAAATGGATGCATTCCCGCTTGCGACCGCCCTGCTCTCGGCCGGCACCGTGGCCCTGGCAGAGATCGGCGACAAGACCCAGTTGCTGGCGCTGCTGCTTGCCGCGCGATTCCGCAAGCCATGGCCGATCATCGGCGGCATTTTTGTCGCGACCATCCTCAACCACGCGCTTGCGGCCTGGTTCGGCGTGCTGGTCGCACAGTGGTTACGGCCCGAATCGCTGCGCTGGATCGTGGCGGCCAGCTTCATCGCCGTCGCGTTGTGGACGCTCAAGCCCGACACGCTCGACGAGGACGATTCGCCAACGCCGGCACGTGGCGCATTCATCGCCACCACCATCGCCTTCTTCGTTGCCGAGATCGGCGACAAGACCCAGGTCGCCACGGTGTTGCTGGCGGCAAAGTATTCACCCTTGTGGGAGGTGGTGGTCGGCACCACCGTCGGCATGCTGCTGGCGAACGTGCCGGTGGTCCTGCTGGGCAGCCGGTTCGCCGATCGGTTGCCGCTCAAGACAGCACGTTACGTGGCCGCGGCGGTATTCGCAGGTCTGGGTATCTGGGTTGCAACGCGCGGCCTGGGGTAGTCTCCCACCGACATCCGCCACCCGCTCGCGCTATCCTCGCCGCAGGCATTGAGGGGACGCGATGGATAGCCACCAAGGTTTCAGCGAGGCGGTAAGGACGCTGCTGTCGCGACCTGACGAGATCATGCTCGAAAGCGGCGCAAGCGGGGAGTTGCTGGTGGCCCGGCTACGGGTGGTAATCGCCGCATTGCTGCTGTTGCTGCCGTTGGCGCATGCATTGACGGGCGGCGCCGTCGCCGAGACCCTGACCGGACTGGGCGGGGCAATTTTCGCCAACCTGATTTCCCTGCTCTGGTTACAACTGGCACGCCGGCCGCGCCACTATCGCTGGCTTCCATTCGCGACCGCCGCCTTCGACGTCACGGCCACCACGGCGGTGCTGGTCGTGCTGGCCACCCAGCATTTGCCTGCCGCACTCAACAGCATGGTCGTGTGGTGCTGTTACTTCCTTGCGATCTTGCTGACGGCGTTGCGAAATGACGGTCGCACTACCGTGTTTGCCGGCGTACTGGCGCTGGTGCAATACGGTCTGTTGAGCGCGCTGGTCTTTTCCGCGGCAACTTCACCGGAACAGTTGCTCTCCAGCGATTATGGGGCGATTACCGCCAGCACCCAGATCCAGCGATTGCTGCTGCTGGTGATCGTGACCCTGCTCACCGCTACGGTGGTTTACCGGACCCAACGGCTCGTGGAGATGTCCGGTACCGACGGGCTGACCCGGCTGCCCAACCGCACCTGGTTGCTGCACCGGATGCCGCGGTTGCTCCAGGCCGCCAACCAGGACGGTCACAGCCTGAGCCTGGCGTTGATCGATATCGACCACTTCAAGCGGGTCAACGATGAAGCCGGACACCACGCAGGTGACCGGGCGCTGCGCCACGTGGTCGGTGTCATCCAGGACGCGGTGGAACCGGGTGACTGGCTGGTGCGACTGGGTGGGGAGGAGTTGGTGCTGGTGATGCGGCAACCGGTAGGCACCGCCTGGGAGCGGGTAGAGGCAATACGGCGCGTGCTGGCGGAACATCCGTTCAATCCCGAACGCGGCCAGCTCGAGCCAATGTGGCTGACATTCAGCGCCGGAATCGCCGCCAGCCCGCAGGACGGACACGACTTGTCCAAGCTGTTGCGTCGTGCCGACCAACGCCTGAAAGTGGCCAAGCGCGAAGGTCGCAACCGGGTCATCGCCCGTGAAGGCTGAGCGCGCGGCAGCGGCGCCACGTCCCCGGCGGCCAACCGCGGCGCTTCACCACCACGCCATTTCCCTCTACGCTGCCGTGCAACGACGGCTCAATGCGGGCCGTGATCAAGGGAAGCAAACCTGGTGAGCCTGAAACTTCGACTGATCGTGCTGAACTTCCTGCAGTTCTTTGTCTGGGGCGCGTGGCTGTTGACCATCGGCGCCTATTGGTTCCAGAACAAGGAATGGTCGGGCACCGGGTTTGGCGCGATCTTCTCGACCATGGGCATCGCTTCGCTGTTCATGCCCTCGTTGATGGGCATCGTCGCGGACAAGTGGATCAATGCAGAGAAGTTGTACGGCCTGCTGCACATCGGCGGGGCGGTGGTGCTGTTCTTCCTGCCCCGGGTCGACAACCCGACCACGATGTTCTGGGTGATGCTGCTCAACATGCTGTTCTACATGCCGACGATCGCACTGGCGATCACGGTGGCGTACAACGCACTGAAGAACGAGGGCCGCGACGTGGTGCGCGACTATCCGCCGATCCGGGTCTGGGGAACGGTCGGGTTCATCGCCGCTTTATGGACGGTCAGCCTGCTGAACCTGGAGACCTCGGCCGGTCAGTTTTATGTCGCCTCGGGTGCATCGTTGCTGCTTGGGCTGTACGCATTCACCCTGCCGGCGTGCCCGCCCAAGCTTGGCAAGAGTGGGAAGCACTCGCTGGTGGACGCGCTCGGCCTGACCTCGTTCCGGCTGTTCCGTGATCGCAACATGGCGATCTTCTTCATCTTCGCGATGCTGCTGGGCGCGGCGCTGCAACTGACCAACGCCTATGGCGACACGTTCCTGCACGACTTCGCCAATGACGCGCGCTACAAGGACACGCTGACGGTGCGCTACCCGGCCATCATCATGTCGATCTCGCAGATCTCCGAGGCCTTGTTCATCCTGACCATCCCGTTCTTCCTGAAGCGCTTCGGGATCAAGGCGGTGATGACCATGAGCATGCTGGCGTGGTTCCTGCGCTTCGGGCTGTTCGCCTATGGCGATCCGGGCGACGGGCTGTGGATGATCGTGTTGTCGTGCATCGTCTACGGCATGGCCTTCGATTTCTTCAACATCTCCGGCTCGCTGTTCGTCGAGGGCCAGAGCGACCCGAAGATACGAGCCAGCGCGCAAGGCTTGTTCATGATGATGACCAATGGTTTCGGCGCGGTACTGGGCAGCCTGCTGAGCGGATTCATCATCGAGCACTGGTTCACCAACCCGGACCAGAGCAAGGATTGGCACGGCATCTGGATGACCTTCGCGTTGTACGCGCTCGCCATCGCGATCCTGTTCGTGCCGCTGTTCAAGCACAAGCGCGAGTCAGCGGCGGTCGTGGACCAACGCCGCGCCGGCGATCTGGGCGCCTGAGCGGGAGCGACAGATGACGCGGGTCGGCACGGTCACCATCATCGGTTCGTTCAACATCGACCACGTGTGGGTGCTGCCGACCCTGCCGCAAGTCGGTGAAACCCTGGCCGGCACGTACCACACCGGCCCGGGCGGCAAGGGCTTCAACCAGGCAACCGCGGCCGCGCGCGCAGGAGCACCGACCGCATTCGTCTGCTCACTGGGTTCCGACGCGGGCGGCCAGCTCGCCCGCTCGTTGGCGGGCGCGGACGGCATCGAGCTGCACGCCGCCGACAGCGATGCACCCACCGGGACCGCCGGCATCTACGTCGACCGGCATGGCCGCAACAGCATCGTCTTCGGTCCCGGTGCGAACGCGGATCTGGGCGCGGACTTCGTGCACGCGCAGGCCCGCGTGCTGGCCGCCTCAACGGTGGTGCTGGCGCAACTGGAGTCGCCGGCCGCCGCGGTGGCGGCCGGGTTCGGGATTGCCCGCGCCAACGACGTGATGACGGTGCTCAACCCGGCGCCGGCGGATGCCGACCTGACTCCCGCCCTGCTGGCGCTCAGCGACCTGATCACGCCCAACGAATCGGAGTTCTGTTCGCAGTTGCTTCGCCACCACGGCGACCGGCTGGCCGCCGACGATCTCAGCACCCTGGACGATGCAACCCTGCATGGCCACTGCCGCAAGCTGTTGCCGCACGGCAGCGTGATCATCACCCTAGGTGCGGCCGGCTGCTTCGTATCGCACGCCGAGCACCAACGCCGTGGCGATGACCGCGCGTTCTATCGGTCTGCCGCCGCCTTGGCGCATGCCATCGATACCACCGGCGCCGGTGATGCCTTCAACGGTGCGCTGGTGGCGTCGATCGCCCAGCTGCCGTCGCACCCCTTCGCCCGGCACATCGCCTTTGCCAACCGCTATGCCGCACGCGCCACCGAGCAAACCGGCGCCGCACAGGCGATGCCACGCCTGCGACCGGCTACTTAGCACCATCAGGCTGTTGGCCTGGTGTTCGAGCACCAGAAGAATCCCGGGTAGTTCGGCGGAACCCGCTCGGTGCGATTTCGGGAACGCGACAGGCAGTTCCTGCATCCAATGGTCAGGACAGGAGTGCGATGGACGCCGGTCGACGGCCACTTCTAGCCGATCCAGCCCGTCAACGAGGACTTCACCATGCTCACCTATGCATTGATTGCCTTTGCCATTGCCGCCGTCGGCGGTCTCATCCTTGCCACACATGTGCTGCGCGGCAAGCTCGCCCCCTGGGCGCTTTCTGGACTGCACGCAGCGCTTGGAGCGATTGGCCTGGTGTTCCTGATTGCGCTGATCGTGCAGGGTTCAGCGCCACAGGCTGTGCTGATTGGTTTTGTACTGTTGCTGGTCGCTGCTCTCGGCGGGTTTTTCCTCGCCTCGTTTCATTTGCGCAAGCGTCTGCCACCCAAGGCCGTGGTGGTGATCCATGCGGGTCTCGCCGTGGCGGGCTTCTTGACCGTGCTTTCGCTGGTGCTCTGACGCATGCGCCATCCCCTGCACCCCGCACTCGTGCATTTCCCGGTCGCCTGCTGGTCACTGGCGGTCGTCGCCGATTTTGCCAGCCTGTGGTTGGGGGAGTCCGCCTGGCGCTGGTCCGGCGGCCTGCTCGCGGTGGGCTGCACCATGGCGCTGGCGGCAATGGTTGCCGGCATGCTGGAGCTTTCCCGTGTGCCGGAAGGTGCCGCGATGCGCGATGCCTGGCTGCACATGGCAGCCATGCTCATCGCCTTTTCCCTGTTTGCTGTCCGGTTGGTGCTTCGACTCGATCAGCTACAGCCACTCGCACCGGATACGGTCTCGCTGCTGCTCGATGCAGGCGGCTTCCTGGCTCTCGTCATCGGCGGGTGGTTCGGCGGACGCCTGGTCTATGGCCATGGCGTCGGAGCCGACCGAACGTGAACACAGGCGGCGCCGGCTCGCCCTGCGACGCGAGTTCTTTTCCCTGACTGAACGAGGTGCCTGGTGAGACGCTTCGCCTCGTCCCCCGCGTCTGACCCGACTTCCAAGGAGCCCCAAGGCCATGCCTGCCGCATCCGGAACCCCTCAAGCCGCCATTCCGGCCGACCTGCCGGAAGCCGAACTCGTCGCCCGTGCAGCAACCGGCGATGGCGCTGCCTTCGAAGCCATCATGCGGCGCCACAACCAACTGCTGTTCCGCACGGCCCGCAGCATTGTCAAAGACGATGCCGAGGCGGAGGACGTCATCCAGGAGGCGTATCTGCGCGCGTGGCGGGCCCTTCACAACTTTCGCCGCGAGAGCAGACTCTCGACCTGGCTGGTGTGCATCACGACCAACGAAGCGCTCGGACGGTTACGCCGAAAGCGCGCGCAGGTCATTCCACTGGAGGCCGCCATGGTGCATACCGAACCCGATGCGCGCGCATTCCTGGCCGCTGAGCCGGACCGTGGGCCGGAGCAGATGGCGATGCGCGGGCAGATGCGAAAACTGATGGAGAAGCGCATCGACCTTCTTCCGGACGCGTTTCGCACCGTCTTCATGTTGCGCGCCATCGAGGAAATGAGCGTGGAGGAAGTGTCGCAGATGCTGGAAATTCCCGAGGCCACCGTCCGCTCCCGCCTGTTTCGGGCCCGGAGCCTGCTGCGGGAAGGCCTGGCACAGGAAATGGATCACGCGCTCGATGGCGTTTTTGCATTCGATGGTGCGCGCTGCGACCGGATTGTCGCCGCCGTGCTGGCCCGCGGCCGGGCCTGAAGGATTGCCGGCAGCGGAGCAGGCACACGACAGCGACGCCTGTGCAGTATCGGCCGCGCCAGCCAAGCCGCGCGGACCCGACTAGAATGCACGGCATGCAGATCGGCCCCTACCGCATTGATCCGAAGGTGATCCTCGCCCCCATGGCCGGGGTCACCGACAAGCCGTTCCGGGTGCTGTGCAAACGCCTGGGTGCGGGGCTGTGCGTGTCGGAGATGACCACGTCCGACCCGCGGTTCTGGGCGAGCACCAAGTCTCGCCACCGCATGGACCATGCCGGTGAGCCGGCGCCGATCAGCATCCAGATCGCCGGTACCGTGCCGGCGATCATGGCCGACGCGGCGCGCCACAACGTCGATGAGGGCGCGCAGATCATCGACATCAACATGGGTTGCCCGGCCAAGAAGGTCTGCAACGCGTGGGCCGGGTCGGCACTGATGCGCGAACCGGCATTGGTTGCGCGGATCTTGGAAGCGGTGGTCAACGCGGTGGATGTTCCGGTGACGCTGAAGATCCGCACTGGCTGGGCGGCGGGCCAACGCAATGCGCTGGAAATCGCCCGCATCGCCGAATCGGCCGGCATCGCCGCATTGGCGGTGCATGGGCGCACGCGCGACCAGCAGTACAAAGGCCTGGCCGAGTACGACACCATCGCCGAGGTCAAGGCGGCGCTGTCGATCCCGGTCATCGCCAATGGCGATATCGACTCTCCGCACAAGGCCGAGGCGGTGTTGGAGTACACCGGTTGCGATGCGGTGATGGTGGGGCGTGCCGCGCAAGGCCGGCCCTGGATATTCCGCGGCATTGCCCATTACCTGGCCACCGGCGAGTTGCTGGCCGAGCCTTCCCTGGTCGAGGTGCGTGACGTGCTGCTGGGCCACCTGGATCACCTTCACCGGTTCTATGGCGAGCGTTCCGGCGTGCGTATCGCGCGCAAGCACCTGGGTTGGTATGCGAAAGACCACCCGGAAAACACGGCCTTTCGCGCCGTGGTCAACCAGGCCGAGAACGCCCAGTTGCAGGTCCGGCTGACCCGCGATTATTTCGACGCGTTGATCGCCGGCGTCGCGCCGCAGCTGCCCGTCGCCGCCTGAATATGCTCCGCGGCTGGAGCCGGCCACCCGCCCGGAGCACCACCTTAACCACAGGCAAACTCCGGTCACTGCACAATGCGCCAACCAGATGTTGCCTGTATGATTCGCACCCATCCCTTTATCCGAATGTAAGGATATAGCCCTGATGTCCAGCTACCTGTTTACCTCCGAATCCGTTTCTGAAGGCCACCCGGACAAGATCGCCGACCAGATCTCCGACGCCGTCCTGGATGCGATCCTGACCCAGGACAAGCGCGCCCGTGTGGCCTGCGAAACCATGGTCAAGACCGGCGTCGCCATCGTCGCTGGCGAGATCACCACCTCGGCGTGGATCGATCTGGAAGAGGTGACCCGCAAGGTCATCCTGGATATCGGCTACAACAGCTCCGAAGTCGGTTTTGACGGCGCCACCTGCGGCGTGTTGAATCTGATCGGCAAGCAGTCGCTTGATATCGCCGCCGGCGTGGATGGCAGCAAGAAGAAGCTGAAGAAGCCGGAAGAGCAAGGCGCGGGCGACCAGGGGCTGATGTTCGGCTATGCCTGCAACGAGGCTCCCGAGTTCATGCCGGCGCCGATCTATTACAGCCATCGGCTGGTCGAGCAGCAGGCGAAGATCCGCAAGAAGAAGAACTCACCGCTGCCGTGGCTGCGTCCGGACGCCAAGAGCCAGGTCACCCTGCGCTATGACGACGCCGGCCAAATCGCCGGTCTGGATGCGGTGGTGCTGTCGACCCAGCACGATCCGGGCATCAAGCAGAAGGACCTGGTCGAGGCGGTTCGCGAGCATATCCTCAAGCCGGTGCTGCCCAAGGCGTGGCTGGAGTCACTGCCGAAAAACAAGATCCACATCAACCCGACCGGCATCTTCGTGGTGGGCGGGCCGGTGGGCGATTGCGGCCTGACCGGGCGCAAAATTATCGTTGACACCTACGGCGGCATGGCCCGCCACGGCGGCGGTGCGTTCTCCGGCAAGGACCCGTCCAAGGTCGACCGTTCGGCCGCCTACGCCGCGCGTTACGTGGCCAAGAACCTGGTCGCTGCCGGTCTGGCCGACAAGTGCGAGGTGCAGTTGTCCTACGCGATCGGCGTCGCCGAGCCGACCTCGATCTCGGTCACCACCTTCGGTACCGGCAAGATCAGCGATGACAAGCTCGAACTGCTGATCCGCAAGCATTTCGACCTGCGCCCGTACGGCATCGTCAAGATGCTCGACCTGATCCACCCGGTTTACCAGTCGACCGCGGCTTACGGTCACTTTGGCCGCAAGCCCAGGGACGTCAGCTACACCGACTCGGTCGGCGTGACCCACAAGGCGACGGCGTTCTCGTGGGAGAAGACCGACAAGGCCGAAGAGCTACGCAAGGCGGCTAAGCTGAAGAAGTAGAATGGCGCAGCTGGCGCGGCTGCAATCGGAATGATGTCGTCGTAAACGGGCCGCCTCTCGCGGCCCGTTTACGTTGCTCGCCGTGACATTCACGGCCGCATTCGCACCGATCACAGCCGCCCCTCTTCGTTGGTCGCACGACCAGCGGCACTGCCCGCCCCAGAACACGGATTGCGCTCCTTGAACACCGACACCACCCCACCGCCGATAGACGACAGCGACCATCTCTCGCCCGAGCGCCTGCGCGCGGCACTGGAGCTGCTGGAAGCCGTCGCCGCTGACCGCACGTTGCTCGATGCCGTGCCGGATGCCGAGCGCAAGCGGCTGCACCAGGCCGTTGCCCGGGTCTACCACCCCGAACCGGGCACCCGCCGACAGAAACTCAAGGCGCGCGAGCGCGAGCGCAACGCCGAGAACATCCGCCGTGCCGACGCGGTGCTGAACCAGACCGGCATCCGCGCGCTACGGCGCAAGCCGGTGTTCACCGCGCTCAACTACTTTCCGCCTCACGGTCCCGGCGCGCAGGCGTTACTGGCCCATGGCGAGGTCGACGCAGCAAGCGGCAGCCACGAATCCCCCGAGCTGTTGCACTGCTACGTCTGCAAGCAGAAATACACCCGGGTGCACCACTTCTACGACCAGTTGTGCCCGACCTGCGCGACGTTCAATTTCCACAAGCGCACGGAGCTGGCCGACCTCAGCGGCCGGGTCGCGCTGCTGACTGGCGGGCGGGTCAAAATCGGCTATCAGGCCGGGCTGAAACTGCTGCGCGCGGGCGCGGAACTGATTGTCACCACACGCTTCCCCCGCGATTCCGCCGCCCGCTACGCGCAGGAGCCGGATTTCGGCGACTGGGGCCACCGGCTGGAGGTGTTTGGCCTGGACCTGCGCCATACGCCGAGCGTGGAAGCGTTCTGCAGCGAGCTGCTGGCCACCCGCCCGCGGCTGGATTTCATCATCAACAACGCCTGCCAGACGGTGCGTCGCCCGCCGGAGTTCTACGCCCACATGATGGCCGGCGAGACCGCGGCGCTGCGCGACACGCCGGAAGCGGTGCGCCAGCTGCTCGGCAATTACGAGGGCTTGCGCAGCCAGGATCTGCTCGGCGAGGCGACCGCCTCGGTGCAGGCCGCGGCGGCGCGCAGTGACTTGCCAACGATGACTGGCGAGGCCGCCGGGCTGCTGCGCGCGGCCGAGCTGTCGCAGGTTCCGCTGCTGGCGGAGGAACTGCTGGGCCAGAAACACCTGTTCCCCGAAGGCCGGCTGGACCAGGATCTGCAGCAGGTTGACCTGCGCGGGCGCAATTCCTGGCGGCTGCAGATGCATGAGGTGCCGTCGGTGGAATTGCTGGAGGTGCAACTGGTGAACGCGATCGCACCGTTCCTCATCAACGCGCGCTTGAAGCCGCTGATGCTGCGCAGCGCGGATGGTGGCGAACCGACCCGCGACAAGCACATCGTCAATGTTTCCGCGGTGGAGGGCCAGTTTTATCGCAACTTCAAGACCACCCGCCATCCGCATACCAACATGGCCAAGGCGGCGTTGAACATGATGACGCGCACCTCGGCCGCCGATTACCACGGCGACGGCATCCACATGAACAGCGTGGACACCGGCTGGGTCACCGACGAGGATCCGGCCGAGCTGGCCGCGCGCAAGGTGCTGGAAGAACGCTTCCATCCGCCGCTGGACATCATTGATGGGGCGGCGCGGATCGTCGATCCGATCATCAATGGCATCAATACCGGCGAGCACGTCTGGGGCCAGTTCCTGAAGGACTACAAGCCGACCGACTGGTAACGATTGTCGGGATCGAGCCGGTATAATCGACCCGTCCGCCAAGGGGCGCTGCGACCGTGACCCAGAGTACGGCCAGGCTTGGCAGAACCGATGACACGTCCCATGGACGTGCCGTCCGCAACAACGGCGCCCGGTTGCCATCACCCGCCCTGACGTCCGCATGTTCGATGCGGCAGGGACCGAACCGGAGCACCCCATGAACGACAACACCAAGACCTTCTCGACCGAAGGCGATTACAAGATCGCCGACATCACCCTGGCCGACTGGGGCCGCAAGGAAATCGACATCGCCGAGCACGAGATGCCCGGCCTGATGTCGATCCGCAAGAAGCACGCCGCCGAGGCGCCGCTCAAGGGCGTGCGGGTCACCGGCTCGCTGCACATGACGATCCAGACCGCGGTGCTGATCGAGACCCTGAAGGACATCGGGGCCGACGTGCGCTGGGCGTCGTGCAACATCTTCTCGACCCAGGACCACGCCGCCGCCGCGATCGCCGCGACCGGCACCCCGGTGTTCGCCTGGAAGGGCGAGTCGCTGGAGGAATACTGGGATTGCACACTGGAGGCGTTGAGCTTCCGCGACGGCAAGGGCGGCTTCCTCGGCCCGCAGCTGGTGGTCGATGACGGCGGCGATGTGACCCTGCTGATCCACAAGGGCTATGAGCTCGAGAACGGCAGCAAGTGGGTCGATGAACCGGCCTCCTCGCACGAGGAGCAGGTGATCAAGAACCTGCTCAAGCGCGTCGCGACCGAGCGCCCGGGTTACTGGCACACCGTGGTCAATGACTGGAAGGGCGTCTCCGAAGAGACCACCACCGGCGTGCACCGCCTGTACCAGTTGGCCGAAGCCGGCTCGCTGCTGATTCCGGCGATCAACGTCAACGACTCGGTCACCAAGTCCAAGTTCGACAACCTGTACGGCTGCCGCGAGTCGCTGGCCGATGGCCTGAAGCGCGCGATGGACGTGATGCTGGCCGGCAAGGTCGCGGTGGTCTGCGGCTATGGCGACGTTGGCAAGGGCTGCGCGGCGTCGCTGCAAGCCTACGGCGCGCGCGTGGTGGTCACCGAGATCGACCCGATCTGCGCCCTGCAGGCGGCGATGGAAGGTTTCGAGGTCAACACCATCGAGTCCACCCTGGGCCGCGGCGACATCTATGTCACCACCACCGGCAACAAGGACATCATCACCGCCGCACACATGCAGGCAATGAAGGACCAGGCGATCGTCTCCAACATCGGCCACTTCGACAACGAGATCCAGGTCGATGCGCTGAAGGCATTGCCGGGCGTGCAGCACGTCAACATCAAGCCGCAGGTGGACAAGTACATCTTCGGCAACGGAAACGCGATCTTCCTGCTGGCTGAGGGCCGCCTGGTCAACCTCGGCTGCGCCACCGGCCACCCGAGCTTCGTGATGTCCAACTCGTTTGCCAACCAGACCCTGGCACAGATCGACCTGTGGGCGAACAAGGACAGCTACGGCAAGCAGGTCTACCTGCTGCCCAAGAAGCTTGACGAAGAAGTCGCGCGGCTGCACCTGGAGAAGATCGGGGTGAAGCTGACCACGCTGAGCAACGAACAAGCCGAGTACCTTGGCGTGCCGGTCGAAGGCCCGTACAAGCCGGATCATTACCGCTACTGATCGCGGCGGTTGATCGACAGAAAACGGGGGCTTCGGCTCCCGTTTTTTTTGCCTGCCGATTTTCTATACGGGACTTCAGTACTGCGGTATCTTCATCGCGATGAAGCGATATACTCCAACAATCCCATCGTGCCGGCCAGCCCATGATCCCGATCAGCTTCGAGTTCTACCCGCCCAAGACCGACGAGCAGCGCGCGCAACTCGACCGCACCACCACCAAGCTCAAAGCGCATTCGCCGGAGTACGTGTCGTGCACCTTCGGCGCTGGCGGCTCGACACTGAGCTACACCCCGGAGACTGTGGAACGGCTGCAGCACCAACATGAGCTCAGCTCGGCGCCGCACATCTCCTGCGTCGGCGGCACCCGCGCCGAGCTGGGCGAGTTGCTGCAGCGCTACAAGGCCATGGGCTGCCACCGCATCGTCGCCCTGCGCGGCGACCTGCCGTCGGGCATGGGCCACCCCGGCGACTTCCGCTACGCCACCGACCTGGTCGAGTTCATCCGTCGCGAACACGACGGCCAGTTCCACATCGAGGTCGCCGCCTACCCGGAGGTGCACCCGCAGGCACGCGATGCCCATGCCGACATCGGCCACTTCGTGCGCAAGGTCGAGGCCGGCGCCGACGGCGCGATCACCCAGTATTTCTACAACGCCGACGCCTATTTCCGCTTCGTCGATGACGTCCGCGCCGCCGGCGTCGACATCCCGATCGTGCCCGGGATCATGCCGATCTCGAACTTCAGCCAGCTCCGGCGTTTCTCCGAGATGTGCGGCGCCGAGATCCCGCGCTGGATTGCCCAACGCATGCTGGCCTATGGCGACGACGCCGAAAGCGTCCGCGGCTTTGCCACCGACGTGGTGGCTGGCTTGTGCAAGCAATTGGTCGAAGGCGGCGCCCCGGGCCTGCACTTCTACACGCTGAACCTGGCAAAACCGAGCATGAACGTGCTCGCCAAGTTGGCCTGAGTTCAGCGGCGGTTGCCAGGGCGTTCAGTCCTGAAGCCCTTTGGTTACAAGGCTTTGACGGGGCCGGGCGGATTCTGTGGGTATCCCCCGCTGGTCCCCCGTCACCATGAACAGGCACTCGCTGATCCTCCTCGCCGCAACCGTGCTGGGCGCACTCGCCATGCCCGGCGTTGCGCCTGCCCAAGGCGGCAACCTCCAGGACGGCATCCAGCGATGCGAGGCGCCCGACGGCACCCAGATCTACACCGACAAGGCCTGCGCGACGTTCGGCGCTACCGCGATGCCGATGTCGGGCGAACTGCTGACGCGCCTGGCCTCCGACAATGCCGGCGATGACGGCGCCGCCCATGCCGTGTTCGGCGGCCGCCGTGCCCCGGCAGTTGCGCGCCGTTCCGCCGCCAGCGGCTGCGCCCGCTCCTCGACCCAACTGTCGATGGATCTGCAAGGTGCATGGGCGCTGGGCGACGTCAACCGGATCGCCGAGAGTTATCACTGGGTCGGGCTCGACTCCGGCCAGACGCGTTCGATCATGCAGCGGCTGGGCCACCTGGCGGAGCAACCGCTGTGGCAGGCCCACTATTTCGACGCCCGGATCGGTGGCGGGATGATGCAGTTGGCCGATGCCTCCGGCGGCGCCAACCACAGCGATGTCGGGGTCATGCAACTCGTGTTCGGCGACGACGCGTCGCGCCAGGTACAGGATTTCAAGGTCCGGCGTTACCACGGCTGCTATTTCGTCCAGTTCTGAGCGACCCGCTTCAACGATGCGTCGCCGCCGCGTACGCTGGCGGGATGCCGTTCCATCCTGACCAGACATTGCTCCCGCCCGGGTTGTCGCGCCGCGGCGGTCTGGTCGCGCTCGGACTGTTGTGCGCGCTGGCCTGGTCACCCCACGCGGCCGCCCAGGTCAACCGCTGCCAGCACAGCGACGGCACCGTGGCGTATACCGACCATCGCTGCTCGGACATCGGCGCGGTCGAACGGGCACCCTCGCCCGCCCGCGGCGGCAGTCGCCGGATCTATCGTGGTGGCTGCGCGCGCAACGTGCAGGACCTGATGTTCGAGATGACCACCGCGATCGACGGTGGCGACGCGAACCGGCTTGCCAGCGTCTACCACTGGGCTGGCATGTCCAGCCGCGGCGCCACCGCAGTGATGACCCGGTTTGCCGCGGTGGTCAGCCGGCCACTGGTCGACATCGTGCCTGTGGTGCCGGAGCCGGAGCCATTGCCTGTGTTCACGCGGACCGTGGGCGAGCCCGGCGCTGCAGAGGTTGTGGAGGTAGTCAGCGAACGCTATTACCCCTCTACGGTGATGGACGCCAAGCCGGTTGCATTGCGGGTCGTGCAGACCCTCGAGAACGGCGTCACACCATCGGAAACGGTGTTCGGGTTGCACCGCTACTTCGGCTGCCTGTGGATCAGGAATTGAGTCGCCGGGCGGATCCATGCGCCCGCCCGCGCACCCATCCAGCGCGACCCTCGCGGCGCCAGCAGGCACAATAGATCGCTACCAACCCCGGAACCCCGACGATGCAATACCCCGAATGGATCTGGCACAACGGCGCGATCAAGCGCTGGGAAGATGCAACCACCCACGTGATGTCGCACGCGCTGCACTACGGGTCGTCGGTGTTCGAGGGTATCCGCAGCTACGAGACGCCTGACGGCCCGGCGATCTTCCGCCTGACCGACCACAACACCCGCCTCTACGCGTCGGCCCGGATCTATGACATGCCGATGCCCTACAGCGTGGCCGAAGTCAACGCGGCCTGCCGCGAGGTCATCCGTCGCAATGGACTGGGCAAGGCTTATCTGCGTCCCCTCGCTTTCCGCGGCCTCGGCGGCTTCGGCCTGGCTGCCGACACCCCCGTTGAGCTGTCGGTGGCGGCCTGGGAAATGGGCCCATACCTCGGCGCCGGCGTGCTGGAGGCCGGCATCGACGCTTGCGTGTCGAGCTGGCAGCGACTCGCCCCCAACACCATCCCGACCGGGGCCAAGGCCGGCGGAAACTACCTGTCCAGCCAACTGATCGCACGTGAGGCACGTCGGCTCGGCTTCGGCGAAGGGATCGCGCTGGCATCGACCGGTCTGCTGTCGGAGGGCGCCGGCGAGAACATATTCCTGGTGTTCGACGGCGCCCTGCACACCACCCCGGTCAGTGCCGCGCTACTCAACGGCATCACCCGCAACTCGATCATCCGCCTGGCCCGCGATGCCGGCATCGAGGTGGTCGAACGGGACATGCCGCGCGAGTACATGTACCTGTGCGACGAGCTGTTCATGTGCGGCACCGCGGCGGAGATCACCCCGATCCGCTCGGTTGACGGCCGCCAGGTCGGCACCGGCAAGCCGGGCGCGTTGACCCGGCAAATCCAGTCGCTGTTTTTCGGCTTGTTTGATGGCCGTACGCCAGACACCCATGGCTGGCTGGAGCCACTGGAAGAACGGGCCAGATCGTAACCCTGGCTCAGGCCGGCGGGATTTCGCCAGTATCGGGATCGACACTGACATCGCTGGTCGCCGCCCGCGCGTTGCCTTCGTCGAACCTCAATGTCGCGACCACGCCAATCTCGGCACCTGGCCGTACCGACACGCTCCAGCCATACAGGTCGCACAGCCGGCGCACGATCGACAGGCCGATCCCGCCGCCTTGCGAGTAACCGGCGTGGGTGCCCCGATAGCCGCGCTGGAACACATGGGCGGCATCTTCCGCACTCAGCCCGGGGCCCGAATCAATCACCTCGACTGCGTTGGGCAGCATTCGTACGATCACCTCGCCCCGGGTGGTGTACTTGACTGCATTGCCGATCAGGTTGCCCAGCGCCACCGCGACGGCGGCTTCCGGTGCATCGACCACCAGCGGACCGAGCTCATCCTCAAGCCGCAACTGCAAGGGCTTTCCCGCAAGCTGGGTCCGATGCACATCCAGCGACTGCGCCGCCAGCTTGGCCACATCGGTCGAGCCACGCCCACGCTCGCTCCTGGACAGCAGCAACAGCGCGCTGATCAGGTCGGTACATTGCTGCTCGGCGCGCTCGATCCGGTGCAGGCGCGCGCGGCTCTTGTCGTCGATATCGGGTCGTGACAGCAACAATTCCGCCGCGCCGCGGATTACCGCCAGCGGCGTGCGCAGTTCGTGGCTGACATCGGCGTTGAACTCCCGGTCGCGCTGGACGACTTCGGTCAGTCGCCCGGCATAGTCATCCAGCGCCTCCGCCAACTGGCCGACCTCGTCATCGGGAAAATGCGCAGCCAGCTCCTCGGACTCGGCACTGCGGCCGGACATCTTGAGCCGCTTCGCCAGCTCCAGCACCGGGCTCATCACCCGCGACGCCGACCACCATCCCAGCACCAGCGACAGCAGGGTGAACAGCAACACCGAGCCGTACAAGGCGCGATTGAACTGCTCTTCGCTGCGCTTGGACTGGGTCATGTCGTAGGCCAGGAAGAACCAGGCCTGCGGCGTTTTCCGCACCGCCAGCTTGTACGCGAACTCCTCACCGGTCTCATCGACCCCGACCATGCCGGTGATGCCGTCGGACAGCCCGTACCACTCGGGTCGGTTGCGCCGGACCGACCCGAACTTGTCGGGTGTGTAGACATAGGCGCGGATCTGGTCGACGGCGAACGCCGGGTTCTCCGGGTCCAGTTCAAACTGGCGCGCCGCCTCGGAGATGTTGCGATTCATCATCTCCTCGACCAGTTGGTTTTCCACCCGGGCGCGGGTCCAGTTGGTCGCCCAGGCAAACATCAGCGTCAGGCTGAAACCCAGCAGCACGAACGACAGGATGATGCGGCTGCGTAGACGCCGCCGGTAACGCATGCGACGGCGCATCGGCGCCGGCGAGCCGGACGCTGACTCAGCTCGCGGCATCGAGTTCGGCAATCCGGTAGCCAATGCCATGACGGGTATGGATCAGCGACGTTTCGAAAGGCTTGTCGACCACCGCGCGCAGCCCGTGGATATGCACTCGCAGGCTGTCGGAGTCCGGCAGCTCCTCACCCCATACCCGGGTCTCCAGCTCCTGCCGGGTCACCACCGCGGGCGACGACTCCATGAGTGACTGCAATATTTTCAGGCCGGTGGGATTGAGCTGCAGCAGCTTTCCCTGGCGACGCACTTCCAGCGTGTCCAGGTTGTACTCCAGGTCGGCGGCGGTCAGCACCCGGGTCTGCACCCCGCGTCCACGACGCGACAGCGCGTTCAGCCGGACTTCGACCTCCTGCAGTGCAAACGGCTTGACCAGGTAGTCATCCGCGCCCGAGTCGAACCCGGCCAGCTTGTTGTCCAGACTGTCGCGCGCGGTCAACATCAATACCGGGGTCTGCTTGCGCGCCTCGTTGCGCAGCTTCCGGCAGACCTCCAGCCCATCCATCCCCGGCAAGTTGAGATCAAGCACGATCGCATCGAAGTCATGCACGACCGCTAGGTGCAGCCCGGTAATGCCATCAGCGGCGAAGTCGACGGTGTGGCCCCGATCTTCCAGGAAGTCGCCCAGATTGGCGGCGATGTCCTGATTGTCTTCGATGACGAGGATGCGCATGAGGGGTTCCTGGTTGAGGGTTGGCCGGCAATCAGCGTGACAAGGTTCACATCATGGCAGTGTGCTGGCGCTGGGCACCAGCATAAAAGAAAGCCCAGACACGGGACCACCGCGCCTGGGCCAAAAGTTGTTGCCCGATACCGAAACCTGCATTGCCACTGCTGCGGTGTAATCGACTGACTTGGTCAATTGGCGCGAACACTGATATGCAACGGACAGTATTCCGGTCCAGATCAATCTACGTGGTGGCCGATTAAACGTTTGTTAATTGGACCCTCAGTTTTTCGCAGTGACACGCTTGGCCGCGCGACGTTTGTATCGCTGGGCCACGTAATCAACAATCTCGCCGGCCACATCGACGCCGCTGGCCGACTCGATGCCCTCCAGACCCGGCGAGGCATTCACCTCGAGCACCAGCGGGCCTTGGCGCGAACGGATCAGATCGACACCGGCGACGCCCAGTCCCAGCACCCGTGCCGCTCGGATCGCGACCTCCTGTTCAGCCAACGTGGCACGTGCGCCCTTGGCCTTGCCGCCCCGGTGCAGATTGGAGCGAAAATCCCCCGCCGGCGCCTGGCGTCGCATCGCGGCCACCACCTTGCTACCAACCACGAAGCAACGCAGGTCCGCGCCTTGGGCCTCGGGAATGAACTCCTGCACCAGAAATTGCGCGTACAGGCCACGCAACGCCTCGATCACTCCGCGCGAAGCCGACATCTTCTCGGTCAGCATCACTCCGGCGCCCTGGGTGCCTTCGTTGAGCTTGATCACGTGCGGGGGTGGCCCCAGCATCGACAACAGGTCGACGGTGTCATCGGGGTTGTCGCCAAACACCGTTGCCGGCATCCCGATCCCCTGCGCGGCGAGCAGCTGGTGACTGCGCAACTTGTCGCGCGCGCGCAGGATCGCGTCCGACGGATTCGGGCTGAGGGTGCCCATCAGCTCGAACTGGCGCAGTACCGCGCTGCCGTAGCGGGTGACCGAGGCACCGATACGGGGAATTACCGCGTGGTAACCGGAGATCGGCCGGCCCTTGTAGTTCATCGCAAAGCCATCGCCGGAGATGCGCATGTAACAACGCAACGGATCGAGCGTGCGGACGCTGTGGCCCTGCTCGCGGGCGGCCTCGACCAGGCGCCGGGTCGAGTACAACTTGGTGTTGCGCGACAGGATCGCGAGTTTCATGCGGACAGGGTCCATGGGTGGTCGAACGAACGATCGGATACGGGCTTGCCGTGCAGGAACGAGCGTGCCGGATCGACCATGAACGCATGGGCCATCGCGGTACGGCCGAGCAACATCGGAAACAGCATGCCTCGTCGGTCGGCCAGGTTGATATCGATCTGGCGCTCGATACCTCCCAAGCGTAGCGACGTCCTTACGAACGCGCGACGGGTCCGATGGCCACCCGAGTCGGTGACCTCGCGCTCGTCCGCCAATGGCGCGAAACACTCCATCGAAATGCCGCCGACGCCACCCGGCGTCAACTGAAAGCCGACCCATGGCGCGCCGCCCTCGACGAAACGCCACTGCGCGTCGACATGCAGCGCCGAGCTGCGCGCGCCACTGTCGACCTTGGCCCGGATCGCGGCCACCCCGAGGGCCGGCAAGTCGACCCATTCCCGCCAGCCCAATACAACCCTTGGCATCATCTGCTTCCGCTCCGGGCGAAATTGTATCGATGGTGCAACCATCACGGTGACCCGCCCATGACAGACCCGAGAACATGGGTGCCGTCATCGGCGCGAGCCAACGAAAACGGCGGCCCCGTCCATCAGGACCAGGCCGCCGCGCATGTGGAGCGGGTGAAGGGAATCGAACCCTCGTCAGTTGCTTGGGAAGCAACAGCTCTACCATTGAGCTACACCCGCATCACGCCAGTTTAAAGCCTTTGCCGGGCGCCGGGGAAGCCCGCCTCAGAAGGTTCCGCCCATGGTGGCGAACACGGTGGCGTGGTGGCCACCCTGCTGGCCCAGCGTCAGGCTGCTGCCGATGTTCGCGTCCAGTCCCATCACCCGCGTGCGGGCGCCGAACATCAAGCTGCCGTAGCTGTCATCGAACGCAACCCCGGGCACCGCAAATTGCGCCGTACCCGGCATCGACTGCAACTGGCCGAAGGCCTGCGACGGGGCATCCTCGAACTCGCGGTCGATGGTCGCCCTTGCATACGGCTGCAGATGCTCGCTGGCGATGTAACGCAGTTGCCAGCCTGCGGTGCCGATCAGCGAGTCGAACTCCTGCTCCGGGTACGCCAGCGAGGTCGACAGCTGCGGATCGCTCTCGCCGAACCCGTCAATCCGGATCTTCTGCGCGAGTACGCCCAACACCGGCCCATGACGCAATGCGCCATTACCGAACTCCCAGCCCGCATTCACGCCGGCACTGACGTTGCTGCCATCCACGTCCGCGCGGTGCACCCGGGTGACGCGGCCCAGGTTGGCATTGCGCTCGAGATCGAAGCCCAACTGGCTATAGCTCACCTGGGCGTTGACCCAGGCCCCGCTACCGGCAGTCCAGCCCAGGTAACCACCGATGCTGGCGGCGCTCTGGTCGAAACTGCCACCGCTGCGGCCCCAGTCCTGCTTCAGCTGGCCATAGCCGCCAAACCCGCCAAGCGTCAGGCCATCGCGGTGCCAGTCGACACCGACCGTCACGGCCGGGCCGGCGCCGTCATACAGGTCGCCATGATCGTAACGCTGGAAATCCCCACGCACGTCGCCCCACCAGCGATTGCCGTTGGTCATCGTCACGCCGGTCAGCTGCGCGGCAACACGGTCGGCGCGGGCACGTCCGACCATCGACGCGGAATTGGCCAGCACGGCGACCTGGCGCGGCGCTTCCAGGATCGATGCAGCATAGTCGGCGATCACCTCATGCGCCGCGCCGGAGGGGTGCACGCCATCGGCAAACAGGTAACTGGTGGCGGCATCCGGGGTCACGTAGCTGCCGGGCTGGCAGGTAACGGACTGGGCGGTGATCTGGGGTTGGCAGGCCGTGCCGGTGATGTTGCTGAAACCGAACCCGGCTGGACTGGCGGCAACTTCCTGGAACAGATGGAACATATCCAGCGGAATCACCTGCAACCCCGCCGCGGCCAGTCCGCCGTATAACGCGTCGTTGTAAACCGTCGCCAACTGGGTCAGCTGGCCTTGTGCGAGGGCGCCCTGCGCGCGTGCCGATGGCGTCAGCCCCAGGTCGGGGATGCTGGGCACCAGCACGTACTGCGCGCCAGCCGCCTGCAACGCGCCAACGACGCCGATCTGCGCGGTCACTGCGGCACCGATGGTGGCCTGGGGCGGCGCGCCCTGGGCGACCGCGAACAGATCATTATTGCCACCCCACACCGTGTACAGGGCATTGGGATCAGCGACGCCGCGAGTGGCGGTGAGGTAGCTGGTGACCTGGGTCATCATCGACGGCGTCGGCCCGAGCGCGCCGACCGAGTCTTCCCCTGCACGCGCGCCACCGACCGCGTAATTGCTGCCGCCCTGGTTGGCTGCGCTCGCCTGGGTGCCATAGAAGTCCGCCAGGTATTCGGACCAGACCAGCCCCGGGTTGGTGGTGAACTTGCCCAGGATGGCGGCCTGCGGACCCACCGCCTGGATCAACGCGGGCCGGAAGTGTCCAGAGTCGGTCAGGCTGTCGCCAAAGAAGATGGTCTGCGAATACGGCTGATCGTTGGCCTCGGGGTCACCTGCCACGGCCAGCGACGGCGCGAAGGCGAGTGCAACGGCAATGGCGAGGGCGGCGCGAATAGGTTTCAACGGGATCACTCCTGCGATGGGCAAAACACGGGCCAGCGCCACAATACGCCAGCGGACGGCCTGTATCGAAACACGGGTGTTGGCCGCAGACAAGCCACATCAGCCACCAGCGCCAACCGCCAACCCGCTTGATTGTTGCCAGCGGCGCATCAGCGAGCCGGTCGCCGGGCTGGCCCTTTTCGGCCCGTCCCGAGACAATGCCGGCATGGACATCATTCTCAATGGCGAACCGCGCGCGCTCGCGGCCCCCACCACGCTGGCCCGTCTGTTACAGGACGAGGGCCTGGCCGAACGCCGGGTTGCAGTGGAGATCAACGGCCAGATCGTGCCGCGCAGCCAGCACGACGAACGCGCGCTGACCGACGGCGACCGGATCGAGATCGTGCATGCCCTGGGCGGCGGCTGACGCCGGGTCAATTATTGCGATGCTGATCCCGGCGGCCTGCGGTGCGATAATCGCGGCATGAACGCATTCAACGCCACCGACTTCCGCGCCGCCGACCCCTTGCTGATTGCCGGCAAGGCCTACACCTCGCGCCTGCTTACCGGCACCGGCAAGTTCGTCGACCTGGACCAGACCCGGCGCGCGACCGAGGCCGCCGGGGCACAGATCGTCACCGTCGCGATCCGCCGCACCAATATCGGCCAGAATCCGGGTGAACCCAACCTGCTGGACGTGCTGCCGCTGGACCGTTTCACGATCCTGCCCAATACCGCCGGCTGCTACACCGCCGACGAGGCAGTGCGCACCTGCCGGCTGGCGCGCGAACTGCTCGACGGGCGCAACCTGGTCAAGCTGGAAGTGCTGGGCGACCACAAGACGCTGTACCCCGACGTGGTGCAGACCCTGGCCGCCGCCGAGACATTGGTCAAGGATGGCTTCGAAGTGATGGTCTACACCTCCGACGACCCGCTGCTGGCCAAGCGACTGGAAGAAATTGGTTGCGTGGCGGTGATGCCGCTGGCAGCACCGATCGGTTCCGGGCTCGGTATCCAGAACAAGTGGAACCTGGTGGAGATCGTGGAGAACGCGAAGGTGCCGATCATCGTCGACGCCGGCGTGGGCACCGCCTCCGATGCTGCCATCGCGATGGAACTTGGCTGCGATGGCGTGCTGATGAACACCGCGATCGCCGGTGCCAGGGATCCCGTGCTGATGGCCCACGCGATGCAGTTGGCCATCCAGGCGGGGCGCGCCGCGTTCAAGGCCGGCCGGGTGGCGCGCAAGCGTTATGCCAGTGCCTCCAGCCCGGTGGAAGGCATCATCGGCTGATGCCCGACAGCGACCCGCCGCAGCCGACCGCTCCCAAAGCGCCGAAGCCCGCTTCCGGCAAACCGTTCATCGTCACCGAAGGCCATCGCCAGATCCGCAGCTTCGTGTTGCGCCAGGGCCGCTTCACCCCGGCCCAGCAGCGCGCGTTCGACCAGCAGTGGGAGCGCTTCGGGATCGACTTCAGGCCGGCCGAAAGCCGCGACCAACCCCGTGACTTCGACACCGTGTTCGGACGCGTCGCACCGCGGGTGGTGGAGATCGGGTTCGGCAATGGCGAGGCGTTGCTGTTCGCCTCCCGGCACGACCCGGCGCGCGACCTGATCGGCATCGAGGTCCATGCGCCCGGCGTCGGCCGCCTGCTCAACGCCTTGGCACTGGACGATGCCATCAACGTGCGTGTCTACCACCACGATGCGGTCGAGGTGCTGACCCACGAGGTGGCCGACGCCAGCCTTGATGAGGTCCGGATCTACTTCCCTGATCCATGGCACAAAAAGCGCCATAACAAGCGGCGTTTGTTGCAACCCGGGTTCGCCGCCCTGCTGGTTCGTAAACTCGCCCCGGGCGGTCGCTTGCACCTCGCCACCGATTGGCACGACTATGCTGAGCAGATGTGGGACGTGCTGGATGCGACCGACGGCATCGTCAACCGCGCCGGCAAGCGCGGCTCGGTGCCGCGGCCGGACTGGCGCCCGCAGACGCATTTCGAGACCCGCGGCCAGAAACTCGGCCATGGCGTCTGGGATCTTCTTTACGACCGCTGCTGACGGTTGCTGACCAAAAGACAGGCCGACCACCAAAGTGTTCAACCCGGGCATGGACACCGCACTGACGCTTACCACCGACATGAAGCTGGTACTGGGGCTGGTGGTGTTCACGATGGTGATGTTCCTGTTCGAGCGCGTCCGCGCCGACGTGGTCGCGCTGGTCGTGTTGGTGCTGCTGGGCCTGTCGGGACTGGTCTCACCGGACATCATCTTCAACGGCTTCTCGTCCAACGCGGTGATGAGCATCATCGCCACCATGATCCTGGGCGCCGGCCTGGACCGCACCGGCGCGCTCAACCGGCTGGCGGCGTGGTTGTTGAGGCGCTCGCACGGAATCGAGGAACGCCTGCTGCTGCTGACCGGCGCAGTGGCCGGCCTGAACTCCTCGGTGATGCAGAACCCGTCGGTCATGGCGTTGTACCTGCCGGTGGCATCGCGCCTGTCATCGCGAACCGGGCTTACCCTGCCGCGGCTGTTGTTGCCGCTGGCCACCGCGATCGTGATGGGCAGCTCGTTGACGATGGTCGGCAACTCGCCGCTGATCCTGCTCAATGACCTGTTGCTGGCGGCCAACAGCAACCTGCCATCGGGTGCTGCGTCGCTGGAGCCGTTGCAGATGTTCGCGACCCTGCCGATCGGTTTGGCGTTGCTGGCCACCTCGTTGCTGTATTTCAGGTTCTTCGGCAGCAAGCGTCTGCACGAGGGCGTCGGCAAGGGCGCCACCCCGGCGCGCACCCAAAGCTATTTTGAGGACGCCTACGGCATCGAGGGCGATGTCTACGAGTTGACCGTCACCGCCGACAGCCCGCTGGTGGGCATGTCCCTGGGTGAGGCGGAAACGCTGCACCATGCACCGCTGATCCTGGCCATCAAGACCAAGGACGATGCACGGCTGTCACCGTCTGCCGATGCGCGGATCTGGGTCGGCAGCGTGCTGGGCGCGATGGGACCCAGGCAGCAGGTCGCGGATTTCGCCCAGAACCAGATGCTGCGGATGAGTTCGCGGTTGCGCGTATTCGCCGACTTGTTCAACCCGAGCCGTGCGGGCATTTCCGAGGCGGTGATCCCGGCGAACTCCAAGTTCATCGGCAAGACCGCGCGCGATCTGCACTTGCGCAAGACCCACAGCCTGAGCCTACTCGCCGTCAATCGCGACAAGAAGGTGATGCGCGAGGATGTGCGCAACCTGGCGTTGCGCGCCGGCGACATGCTGGTGCTGCACAGCATCTGGGCCAACCTCGCCGACGCTGCCAAGGGCAAGGACCTGGTGGTGGTGACCGATTACCCCAAGGGCGAGCAACGCCCGCACAAGCTGAAGATCGCACTGGGTATTTTCGCCCTGGCCATGTTGGTTGCCTTGTCGTCGCGGCTGCCGGTATCGATCGCACTGATGTCCGGCGTTGCCGGGATGCTGCTGACCGGGGTGATCCACATCGACGAGGCGTACTCGGCCATCAGCTGGAAGACGGTGTTCCTGATGGCCTGCCTGATTCCGCTGGGCTGGGCGATGGACTCCAGCGGCGCGGCGGCCTGGGTCGCCGGGCACAGCATCGAGCGATTGCCAGACGGCACTCCGACCTGGTTGCTGCAATTGCTGCTGGGCTTGCTGACCACCGCGTTTTCACTGGTGATCAGCCATGTCGGCGCGGCCATCGTGATGGTGCCACTGGCCATCAACCTGGCGCTCGCGGCCGGTGGCGACCCGACCGCGTTCGCGTTGATCGTCGCGTTGTCGGCGTCGAACAACTTCATGACCGCATCCAACCCGGTGATCTCGATGATCACCGGGCCGGCGGGATATACCGGCAAGGAACTGTGGAAGGTCGGCGGGCCGTTGTCACTGGCCTATACCGCGATCGCCGTGCTGATGGTGAACTTGTTGTTCTGAGCGGGTTGTTCTGAGCGGGCTGTTCTGAGTGGGTTGTTCTAGACCGAGGCCTTCGCACTGGCAGCGCTACTTTTCAGCCACACCGCACCGTCACGCACTTCCACCGCCACCGCGCGCAGCGAATCCCCGCGGCATGGCCCGGCAACGCACTCGCCGTGCTGCAACTCGAAACTGGCGCCATGCGCGGCGCAGACCAGCAACCCGTCCTTGCTCTTCAGGAACTGGCCCGGCGCCCAGTCCAGCTGACGACCGGCATGCGGACAGACATTGAGCCAGGCGCGCACCTGCCCGCCATCGCGATACAGGACCAGCGGTTCCATGTCGTCATCCAGGTCCGCGCCAACCGCGGCAAACTCACCATCGGCGAGACGATCCATCGCGATAAGCGCTACCGGGTTCATTCGCGGTTTTATTAACGAATTTCTCACGAATTTCTCCTCGTACCGGCGGATACTGCCGGCTCCGGCCTTCCGCCGCATTGTGCCATGATGTATTCAATGAGCAGCCAGACTTTCCGTTTCAACAACGATTTCCTCCAGTCACGCGTCCGCGCCGCCTTTGAGCCACGCAAACCGCGCAACCCGTTGCTGCGCTTCCTGATGGGTGCCCTCGGTCTCGGGTTGCTTGCGCTGCTGGTGGTTGTCGGTGCCGTCATCGGATCGGCAATGCTGGCAGCGGGCCTGGTTTACCGGCTGTTCCGCGGCCGCAGCCAGCCGTTGCCGCACCGTCGCGCCGCCGCCGGCCAGCACGACCCGCGCGTGGTCGAGGGCGAGTTCCGCGTTGTCGACAAGTCGACCCAGCCGCGCTGACTTACCCGCGATGCCGGGCAACGATGTAATCCCTGCACCCGAGCAGGCCCGTATCCCCGTCCGCGGTACCGGCGACGCAGGCTTTTTCCCGGTCCGTCGGATTTATTGCGTGGGGCGCAACTTCGCCGACCATGCACGTGAGATGGGAGCCGTTGCGCCCGCGTCGAAAGCCGAGCGCGGCAGTCCGGTGTTCTTCTGCAAGCCGGCCGATGCACTGGTGCTCGATGGCGTCGTCCCCTACCCGCGCGGCACCACCGAGCTGCACCACGAGGTCGAACTGGTGGTCGCGCTAGGCGCCGACGCTCCGGCCGGCGTGCTCGACCCGGCTGCCGCCGGCGCGCTGGTGTTCGGCTACGGGATCGGCCTGGACCTGACCCGCCGCGACCTCCAAGCGGCCGCCAAGGCCAAGGGCCTGCCCTGGGACACCGGCAAGGCATTCGATCATTCCGCGCCGATCAGCGCGCTGGTGCCGGCCGCCGAGGTCGGCGATCTGGCGACGTGCACGCTGAGCTTGAAGGTCAGTGGCCAGCTCCGCCAGCACGGTGCGTTCGCCGACCTGATCTGGGACGTGCCGGACATCCTGCATGAGCTGTCGAAGCTATACGCCCTGCGCGCCGGGGACCTGGTGTTCATGGGCACGCCGGCCGGGGTCGGCCCGTTGCTACCGGGCGATACCTTCCACGCACACCTCGATGACCTCGTCGAGCTGCATGGCCGCGTCACTGACACCGTTACCACGTTATAGTTTCCGCGGTATTGCCCAACTACCCAAGGAGATCACCTGATGAGCATGGTCAGCGAGTTCAAGGCATTCATCGCGCGCGGCAACGTCCTCGACCTGGCGGTCGCGGTGATCATTGCCGCCGCATTCGGCAAGATCGTCACCGCGCTGGTCGACGGCATCATCATGCCGATCGTGGGCATGGCGATGGGTGGGGTCGATTTCTCGCAGTTGTTCTTCGCCCTCGACGGTGGCGACTACGCCAACCTCGCGGCCGCGCAGGAGGCTGCGGCACCGGTCATTACCTATGGCGCGTTCATCCAGACCATCATCGACTTCCTGCTGATCGCATTCGTGATCTTCATGATCATCAAGGCCTACAACAAGATGATCACGAAGGAAGCCGCCGCCCCGGCTGCGCCGGCGGAAGAAGTGCTGTTGCTGCGTGAGATCCGCGATTCGCTGAAGCAACCTGGCCTCTGAGCGACCACACCAAGGCAATCTCAAAGCGTGGCACGCCGCCATGTGACTTGAGGCACGCCATTATGAAGTCGCGAGTTGTTACGCTCGCGGCTTCATTGTTTTTCGGGCCATGGCCCGGCAGGAGATCCGATGCGCATTCCATTGCTGCTGGGCACCACCCTGGCCACCTCCCTGATGCTCGCCGGTACTGTCCACGCCGCGCCGGCGGACACCCATATCCCCGATGCCGCGATGGACACCGCTGCGCAATTGCGCGCCACTGCGCTGGCCAGCGACCTGGGCTACAAGATCACCGAATCGCTGACCACTGAAGTCGGTCCGCGGCTGGCCGGCAGTCCAGCCGATGCCCGTGCGGTCGCCTGGGCCAAGGCCAAGTTCGAGGAACTCGGCTACGACAAGGTCTGGACCGAGCCGGTCACGTTCCCGAAGTGGGAGCGTCGCAGCGAGAGCGCGCAGGTACTGGGCGCCCATTCACAGAACCTGGTACTGACGGCATTGGGCGGCAGTCCGGGCGGCACGGTCACCGCTGAGGTGGTGCGCTTCGCCGACCTGGCCGCGCTGGAAGCCGCACCGGCCGACTCACTGGACGGCAAGATCGCCTTCATCGATTACAAGATGGAACGTGCCCGCGATGGCAGCGGCTACGGTCTGGGCTCACGTACCCGTTCGGGCGGCCCTTCGGCCGCGATCCGGGCCGGCGCCAGCGCCTACCTGATGCGCTCGGCCGGCACCGACTCCCATCGCAACCCGCACACCGGCATTACCCGCTTCGACGAAGGCCTGACCCCGATCCCGTCCGCCGCGCTGGCCGCGCCGGACGCCGACCAACTGACCCGCCTGCTCGCTTTGGGCAAGCCGGTACAGGTGAAAATGGCGCTGGACACCGGCTGGAACGGCGAGGCCACTTCCTACAACGTGATTGGCGAGATCACCGGCAGCAGCAAGCCCGACGAAGTCGTGTTGATCGGCGGACACCTGGACTCGTGGGATGCCGGCACCGGCGCGATCGACGACGCCGCCGGGGTTGGCCTGACCATGGCCGCCGGCAAGTTGATCGGTGACCTGCCGACCGCCCCGGCGCGCACCATCCGGGTGGTCGCGTTCGCCAATGAGGAGCAAGGCCTGTGGGGCGGCAAGGCGTATGCCGAAACCCATGCCGACCAGGTCAAGCAGCATCAGATTGCCGCAGAGAGCGATTTCGGCGCCGGCCGCATTTATGCTTTCGACAGCTCCGCGCCGGAGTATGCCAAGGCGGCCGAAGCGCAGATCCTGGAGGCGCTCGCACCGCTGGGAATTGAGCACGCGCCCGGTGACGGCGGCCCCGGTCCCGACATCAGCCCGTTCGCACGCGACGGCCTGGCATGGGCAAGCCTGAGCCAGGACGGCACCGACTATTTCGACCTGCACCACACCCCGGACGACACCTTCGACAAGATCGACCCCGAAGCCCTGGCGCAGAACGTCGCGGCGTATGCGGTGTTTGCCTACCTGGCCGCATCGGCCGAAGGGGATTTTGGTGGCGGCGAGACACCCGCGCAGGACTAGCTCCAGCCCATGCCCCAGCGCTATGACGATTTCGGTTACATCTCCCTGGACCCGGTTGCGGGTATCTATCGTCTTGGCGCCAACGGGCCCAGCTTGACCACCGCGCTGGCCGCCGCCAGCGCCACCAAGCGACGGGTCGCATTGCTGCACATCAACATCGACATGTTCCGTTCGATCAACGCGAACATGGGCGAGGAGGTCGGCGACAAGGTCCTGGCCGCAACGGCTCAGCGGCTACGCAAGACAATCCCTCAAGACGGCTGGTTATGGCGACTTGCGGGCGACCAGTTCATCGCCGCCATCGGTTACCGGGACGGGGAGTCCGACGGCAGCAACCTGGCCAACCTGTTGCGCGATGCCTTCGAGACGCCGCTGTCCATCCCACCCTATACGGTGCCGATCACGTTCTCGATCGGGGTGGCGATATTTCCCGACCATGCCAGCAACGCCGCCGCGTTGCTGGCCAAGGCCGAGCAAGCCCTTCTCCGGGTCAAGCAGGAAGGCCTGGACGCCGTCGGCCTGTATGTCTCCAAGCCGGGACACACCGCATCCAACGACGGCTTTGCCGAACGCTTCGCCAAGGCGCTGGACAACGACGAGTTCCGTCTGTTCTACCAACCCCTGGTCAATGCCGATGATGGCGGGTTGTCGGGTTTCAGTGCCTTGCTGCGCTGGCAGACCGAGGACCAGGGCCTGATGCTGCCGAACCGCTTCATCGAGATCGTTGATCGCGTCGGGTTGTCAGAGCCGCTGGGCTGGTGGGTCGTCGAATCAGCATTGCGCCAGCTGGCGCAATGGCAAAACCAAGGCCTGGATTACCTCGGCATATCGGTCCACCTTGACGAGCCGCTGCTCACTCATCGCGACTGCGTGGATCGGATCGGCACGCTATTGCACAAGTACGGTTTGCCGGCGAAGGCATTGGAGTTCGAGATCGCCGAACACGTACTCGCGCTCGACACCCGCCAGGTCCTGGACAATCTTGCCGGCTTGCGCGCTTTGGGGGCCACCCTGACCGTGCACGACTTCGGCCTGGGTGGCCTGAGCATGTCCGCGCTGGCCCAATACCCGCTGGACCGGCTGAAAATCGACCGCAGCTTCATCCTCAACGTCGCCAGCAACACCCGCAGCGCGGCCATCGTGCGCGGCATCATCGCCATGGGCCACAGCCTGGGCATGAAGGTCACCGCGAAGGGAGTCGAAAGCGAGGCCGAGCTTGGCTTCCTGCGTCGCAACCATTGCAATTTCCTCCAGGGTTACCTGTTCAGCGCACCGCTGCCGGCCGACGAACTGGACGACCTCATCCGGCGCCGTTTCCTGCTGCCGGAGGCATTCACCGCCAACCGTCCCGCACGCACCTTGCTGCTTCTCGACGATGAGGAGAACGTGTTGCGATCGCTGGTGCGGTTGTTCCGCCGCGACGGCTACCAGATCTTGACCGCCAACGGGGTACGCGAGGCATTCGACCTGCTGGCCAGCAACCCGGTCCAGGTGATCCTGTCCGACCAACGCATGCCTGACATGAGCGGCACCGAGTTCCTGACCCGCGTGCGCGACATGTACCCCGATACGGTACGCATGGTGTTGTCGGGCTACACCGACCTGACCACCATCACCGAGGCGATCAACCACGGATCGATTTACCGCTATCTCACCAAGCCCTGGAACGACGATGAATTGCGCGAGCACATCCAGGCCGCGTTTCGCGCCTACGAACAGCATGCGACCGGCCATGACTGACGCAATTACTGTGGCGTGGAAGTCGCAGCCCCCGGCAGTGTCGCCAACCCGGTGGGCTGCGTGATCGGCAACACCACCCGGAACGTGCTGCCCACACCCAGCCGGCTGGATACCTCGATGCGGCCGTGGTGCTTGGCCACGATGGAGTAGCAGACCGCCAGGCCCAGGCCGGTACCGCGCCCAATCGGCTTGGTGGTGTAGAACGGGTCAAAGACCCGCTGCAGTACTTCATCGGGTATGCCACAGCCACTATCGCTGATGCTGATCCATACCTCTCCATCGTCCGCGCCGGTGGCCATCACGATCACGCCGCGCTCATGGATGGCCTGGCCGGCATTGATCAGCAGGTTCATCAATACCTGGTTGATCTCCGAGACATGGCACTCCACCGGTGGCAGCGGACTGTAGTACTTCTCGATCCGCACCTTGTACTTGAGGTCGTTCCAGACGATGTTGAGCGTGGATTCCAGGCCCTTCTCGATGTCGGCGGCCTGCATCGGTTCATCGGGACCCACCCGGGAGAAATCCTTCAGGTCCTGGACGATCTTGGTGACCCGTTCGATCCCTTCGCGGGACTCCTCCAGCAGCTTCGGGACGTCGCCGATGATGAAGTCGATATCCAGACGCTCTCGCATCGCCTGCAGCTGCTTCCGACTGGCTCCGGGGGCGCTTTCATCCAACGCCGTGTCGTAAGCCTCCAGCAACGCGAGCAACGCGCCGACATACTCTTGCAAGGTGCCCAGGTTGGAGTGGATGTAGCCCACCGGATTGTTAATCTCGTGGGCGACGCCTGCGGCGAGCTGGCCGATCGACGCCATCTTCTCGGACTGCAGCAGCTGTTCCTGGGTCCCGGCCAGCCGTCGATAGGTGCTTTCCAGTTCATCGTGGCGTTGTTGCAACTCTGCTTCGCGTGCCGAGCGGACGGTGACGTCCCAGAAGGTCGCAAACCGCTGGCCCCGACCGCCGGGTTCGGCGAACAGCCGGATCTCCAGCACCATCGCTGGCGCCTCGATCACCACCTCACCACTCCACCGGCCGTCGCGACAGGCGATGTCCCAGGCGTCCTCGGGAATGTGCCCGGGCAGGACCGATATCGCATTGCTCCCGGCGTTTGTCGTGCTGGCCAGCAATCGCTGTCCCAACACGTTGGCGGCGGCATTGGACCGCTCCGCTTGACCAGCCGGGTTGAACAGGATGATCGCGGTGTCCGTCAACGAGACCAGCGTCAACAGGTCCTCACTCCATGGGGGACGTTCGTCTGTGCTGGTCGCGTCGTTCATCCCACTCCGAGAGCGCGCACCTGTGGACGTGCGCTGGCTTGTCCATCGGTATCGTACACGCCCGCCGATTCCATGCGGCCAAGGTGCCGTAGCGCCCAGGTCACTTCACGGCGACGACGCGTGAGCAACACGTTGTTGGCACGGTTCAATTCACTGAGCGCAATCACGCGCCCGGAGAAGTCGTCACTCAATGGACGCTTCTCCACTTCCCTCAACGCAACCAGCTTGGCCTGGGTCGATCCGAGCAACGCATCGACGTCATGGGTCAACAATGCCTGACGCTCGGCTTGCAGCGCCTGCTCCAACGCGTCCAGCGACGCTGTTACCGATGGCTGCATCGCCGTGATGGTCATTTCAGCAATGCGTCCTCGAACGCCAGCATGCGCGACGCGACCTGCTGCGGATCGACCTGATAGCTGCCATCCGCCAGCGCCGCGCGAACCTCGTTCACACGGGCCACGTCGATACCTGCCGGCGCGGCCAGGGAGCGCTCCAGGACCTGCAGGCCCGCCGCCTCACCGGTTAAAAGCATGCGGTCCGTCGCCGGTGTCGCCGCCACGGGTTCGGAACGGTCTCCACCGGCACGGACGCGGGCCTGGCTGGGGGCGGCCAACTCGGCAGCGCGGGCGGCGGGCGGTGGGGCGCCATTGATCTGGTTGGACATCACTTAACTCCTGATTGCTCGTCGACCCCGGTAACGACCGGCCCGGAAGGAACTTTAGCCAATGGCGTCAACAATTTCAGCGCATCACTTCAACCACGCCATCGCCGACCAGGCGGCCACGGATGATGCGCCGCGACGCCAGGTTCTCAACCGCGACCGTGGCCCCCGGCTCTGCGCGGCCCAGCGCACGACCGGCCATCCGTACTTCCACCCCGCCGATGCGCGAGACCAGCATGACCGGATCACCACGCTTGAGTAGCGGGCCATCGGCCAGGTCAGCATCGGTCAATGCCGCACCCGGCACCAGCCCCTGGACCGCGGTCAGACCGATGACCGCACCCGGTTCACGAAAGCCCTTGCCGCCAGCGCCGGCCATGTCCCGCCGACGTACCACCACGTCGGCGGCGGTAATCAACTGCCCGGCAGGGACTGCCTTGGCCAGCACCACGACATCGGCCTCCCGGCGAACCCGCACCGGCACGTAAAGGCGCCAGCCGGGCGCATCGTCGCAGCGGACCTGGACCGTATGCGGCCCGGTTGGCACGGCCTTCAGTGGCGTAGTACAGGTTGCCAGTTGCAATGCCGGATCGACCATGGCTTCCGAGCCGGTCCCGGCAACGCCCAGTGCCGCCAACGCGGCCTCGCGGATGTCGGCCGGCCGGGTTGCCTGGGCGCCGGACGGCAGCGCAAACGCAGCAACCAGCAGTGTTGATAGCGACAGGCAACGACACCAGGGTCGAGAACGGGACGGAAGCAAAATGCATCTCACGCAGGAGGTCAGCCATTGCACAAGCAATTTGCATGCCGCGGGCAATCTCGCGGGGTGGCGGGCGATGACTCAAGAACTGCCGGGCAAAGCCGACAACCTACCCATGAGCCACCAACTGCTGGACCGAATCGATCAACGTACCCGCCTGGCCGGTCACAACCGACTGGCATTGCTGTTGTTCCGGCTGGGCCAGCGTCAGCTTTTTGGCGTCAACGTATTCAAGGTCCAGGAGGTCATCCCCCGTCCGCCGTTGTTCACCCTGCCGCAACTGCCGGCAGCGTTCAACGGCGCGGCCGATATCCGCGGCCGCACCGTTCCGGTGCTCGATCTGGCGCGGGCGATCGGCTATGACACCGGCGGCGCGCCGCCGCCGGCCTACCTGGTGGTCACCGAGTTCAACCGGAGCGTGCAGGGCTTCCTGGTGGCTGGCGTGGACCGGATCGTCAACGTCGCCGTCGAGGATATCCAGCCGCCACCCGACCTGGGCGGAGAAGGCAATTACCTGACCGGCGTGACCCGCCACCATGGCGAGCTGATCCAGCTGATCGACGTGGAGAGCGTGTTGGCCGAGTCGTCGCCCCGGGCCAGCGACGCCAGCGGCATCGTCGCATTGCAGCCCACTGCAGGATCACCGCAGGAGGTGCTGGTTGTGGACGACTCGCGCGTGGCCCGCAACCAGATCCGCGCGGTGCTGGAGCAGTTGGGCCTGCCCTCGACCCTGCTCTCGGATGGTCGCCAGGCCCTGGAGCACCTGCAGCAACTGGCAGAAAGCGGCCTGCCGCCCCAGCACCGCTACGCCATGGTGATCTCCGATATCGAGATGCCGGCAATGGATGGTTACACGCTGACGACGGAAATCCGACGCGACCCGATGCTGCGGGGGCTGTATGTACTGCTGCACACCTCGCTGTCGGGCGTGTTCAACCACGCCATGGTGGAGCGCGTGGGGGCGGACGACTTCGTCCCCAAGTACTCCGAGCATGAGCTGGCGCAACGCATTGCCGCCCGGATGAACGCACTCCAGAAGGCCTGCTGACGCCCAGCTGCAGCGGCTGTGGCACGCCGCTTGCTTGATCCGGGGGGAATCCGCACCCCGGAGGGCGCAATGTCCGATTTCCTTGGTATCCATGGCACCGCACTGGCCTTGCGCGAGCAACGCCTGCAACTGCTCGCATCCAACATCGCCAACGCCGACACCCCCGGCTTCCAGGCCCAGGACATGGACTTCGGCAGCGCCTTGCGCGCCGCGCTGCAACCGGGCGCCGGCTTTGGCGACCCGATTGGCAACGCCGCCCAGGCCGCGCGTTACGCCCCGACCTCCTCCCAGCCCAGCATGGACGGCAACACCGTGGACGCCGAGCGCGCCAAGGCGAGCTTCGCCCAGGCCTCACTGGAGTACCGGGCCTCGATGTCGTTCGTGGAGTCGAAGGTACGCGGGATGTTGACCGCGATCACCGGGCAATAAGGAGAACCAGGATGAGCAACCTTCCGATCTTCGACGTCGCCGGCTCGGCGATGAACGCCCAATCGGTGCGGCTGAGCACCGTGGCCAGCAACCTGGCCAATGCGGACTCGGTAGCCGGCAACCCGGATGCGGTCTACCGCCCCTTGCACCCGGTGTTTTCCGCCACCCCGGTGGCCGGCCAACCGGGGCTTGCCGGGGTGCAGGTCGACGACGTGACCCAGTCCGACGCCGCCCCGTTGCGTCGCTACGAACCCGGCCATCCGCTGGCCGACGCGGACGGCTATGTCTATGCACCCGATATCGACCCGGTCGCACAGATGGTCGACATGATTTCCGCCTCGCGCAGCTACCAGGCCAACGTGGAGGTTTTCAATACCGCCAAGGAACTGGCCATGGCGACCTTGAACATGGGCAAGTAGCCCACCCGACCGACGAGATGAACCCATGACCAGCATCCCCGCGACCAACAACGACAATCCCTACGGAGCCCTCGGGGTGGGCAACCAACAGACCGCCCGCGACACGACATTGGGACAGGCCGATTTCCTGCGCCTGATGACCGAGCAACTGAAGAACCAGGACCCGCTCAAGCCGCTGGACAACAACCAGTTCCTTGGCCAGCTGGCGCAGTTCTCCACCGTGCAGGGCATCGAGGACATGCAGAGCGCCATGGGCTCGATGGCCAGCGTGATGGAGTCCGACCAGACGCTGCGCGCAGCCAGTCTGGTCGGCCGCGAAGCGCTGGTGGAAGCCGATACGGTTGAGCTTGCGGCAGGCGCTGGCGCACGTGGCGAGTTGGTTGCCATGGCTCCCGGCACGATCCAGATCGAGATCGTCGACAGCGCCGGCGCGATCGTGCGCAAGACCACCGTCGAGGCCGGCGCGGCCGGCAACGTGGCGTGGGAATGGGACGGCCGCAATGACAGCGGCGACCCGATTGCCGCCGGCACCTACTCCATCCGCGCCAGCAGTGGCGGGGGCAAGGAAGCGGAGGCCCTCGACCTGCGCCTGGCCGCGCACGTGGACAGCGTGTCCATCGAGCCGACCGGGCTCGTTCTCAATCTTTCCGGCCTCGGCAGTCATCCGCTGTCGTCGATCCGTCGCATCGGCTGACCGCCGCCCAACCCCGATTTTCCAGGAGCACACAGCATGAGTTTTCGCATCTCGCTCAGTGGCATGAACGCGGCCACGTCCGACCTCAACGTCACCTCGAACAACATCGCCAACGCCAACACCAGCGGCTTCAAGCAGTCCCGCGCGGAGTTTGCCGACGTATTCCCGGTCTCGGGCTACGGCTTGTCGCGCAACGCGATCGGATCCGGGGTGAAGCTGGCCCAGGTCGCGCAACAATTCGACCAGGGCAACATCGAGTTCAGCGGCAAGGCGCTGGACCTGGCAATCAGCGGCGAGGGCTTCTTCACCCTGTCCGACAACGGCGCGAACGTCTATTCGCGCGCCGGCAACTTCGGGGCCGACAGTGAAGGCTACGTGGTCAATCCCAGTGGCAACCGCTTGCAGGTATTCCTGCCCAATGCCAGCGGCACCGGCTTTGATACCGGCCGCATGGGCGATCTGCAGCTGGCCGTGGGCGACGCACCTCCCCAGGCCACCGGCAAGGTCGATATCGGCACCAACCTGCCGGCCGACGCCAAGGTGCCCGCGATCACCCCCTTTGACGCCAACGACCCGACCACCTACAACCACACTACCTCGCTGACGGTTTACGACTCGCTGGGCGCGGCCCACACCCAGTCGTTGCACTTCGTAAAAACCGCCAACGCCAACCAGTGGCAGGTCTACACCTCGATCGATGGCACCACCACCGGCGCGCCGACCACCTTGCAATACTCCGACACCGGCGCCTTGCAGTCGCCCAGTCCCGGCACCTTCCCGATGCCCGCTTTCGACCCCGGCAATGGCGCCGCGCCGATGGCGCTCACGCTGGACCTTGGCGGCTCCACCCAGTACGGCAGCAAGTTCGGCGTGTCTTCGCTGGCCCAGGACGGGTACGCCACCGGCCGCCTGACCGGCATCGAGGTCTCCGCCGAAGGCGTGGTCAACGCCCGTTACACCAATGGCGTGTCCACCCCCCTGGGCCAGGTCGCCCTGACCAATTTCGCCAACCCACAGGGCCTGCAATCGCTGGGCAACAACGGATGGGCCGAGACCGCCGAGTCCGGCGACGCACGTCTTGGCAGCGCAGGCTCCTCCGAGCTCGGCCTGGTCCAGGGCGGCGCACTGGAAGCCTCCAACGTCGACCTGACCGCGCAGCTGGTCAACATGATCACTGCCCAGCGCAACTTCCAGGCCAACGCGCAGATGATTTCCACCCAGGATCAGATCACCCAGACCGTGATCAACATCCGCTGATGCGCGGCCGTCTGCCACCAGCGAGGCAAACACGATGATCGACAAGGCCGCCTATGTGGCGATGACCGGCGCAAGCGCCACCTTGCGGGCACAAGCGTCGGTCTCGCACAACCTCGCCAACACCGACACCATCGGTTTCCAGGCCACCCTGGCCGGCACCGTGGCCAGCCCGGTGGGTGGCGACGGCCATGGCTCGCGTGTCGCGGCGGCATTCAGCACCCTGGGTGTCAGCGCCTCACCGGGGGCGATCAACATCACCGGCAACGTGCTGGATGTCGCGCTGGACCAGGACCGTTGGCTGGCCGTGCAGGCACCCAATGGCGATGTCGCCTATACCCGTGCCGGCGACCTCAAGCTGAGCCGCAACGGGCTGCTTACCACCGCGACCGGGTTGACGGTGCTTGACCAGCGGGGCGCGCCGGTGGCGATTCCGCCCCACGAGTCGCTGCACATCGGCAGCGACGGCACCATCTCGATCGTCCCGCTCGGCCAGCCAGCGAACACCGTCGCCGAAGCCGGCCGGTTGCAAGTGGCCGCCGCACGTACCGATCAGCTGGAACGTGGTGAGGATGGGCTGATGCGCCTGCCCGCCGGCGCCGCGCCACTGGCTCCGGCCGCCGGTGAGGTACTGACCGCCGGTGCACTGGAGCAGAGCAACGTCGACCCCACCGCGATGCTGGTCTCGATGATCCAGCTGTCACGCCAGTTCGAGATGCAGGTACGGGTCTTGCAGAGCGTTGACGAGAACGCACAGGCGAGCAACTCGTTGTTGTCCTCGCGCTGATCCACCGACCCACCAGAATTCTTCGGAGTATTCCCCATGACCCAGGCACTTTGGATCGCCAAGACCGGCCTCGACGCGCAGCAGACGCGCATGGCGGTGATCTCCAACAACCTCGCCAATACCAATACCACCGGCTTCAAGCGCGACCGCGCCAGCTTCGAGGACCTGCTCTACCAGACCGTGCGTCAGCCCGGCGGTGCATCGTCCGAGCAGACCCAACTGCCCAGTGGCCTGTCCACCGGCACCGGCGTGCGGGTTGCCGCCACCGCCAAACAGTTCACCCAGGGCAACCTGGCCCAGACCGGCAATGCCCTGGACGTGGCCATCAACGGTCGCGGGTTCTTCGAGGTGCTGATGCCCGATGGCAACCCGGCCTACACCCGCGACGGCAGCTTCCAGATCAACTCGCAAGGCGAGCTGGTGACCAACGCCGGCTACCCGGTGCAGCCCGGCTTGCAGCTCCCCGAAGGCGCGCAGGCCGTGACCATTGCCGGCGACGGCACGGTCACCGTCCAGCTCGCCGGCCAGGCCGAAGGGGTCCAGATCGGCGCGTTGTCGGTCGCCGACTTCATCAACCCCGCCGGGCTGCAGGCCAAGGGCGGCAACCTGTACGTGGAAACCGGCGCCAGCGGCCCGGCCCAGGTCGGCGCCCCGGGCGAGAACGGCGCGGGCTTGCTGCAGCAGGGGGCGCTGGAAGGCAGCAACGTCAACACGGTCGAAGAACTGGTGTCGATGATCGAGACCCAGCGCGCGTACGAGACCAACGCCAAGGCCATCTCGACCGTCGACCAGATGCTCGGCTTCCTCAACCAGAACCTGTGACTGTCATGACCGACTTCGCTCCGGCATCCGGCGTTCGCGTCCGCGGCTGGGCACTCGCGTGCACCGCGATGCTCGCGTTGTCCGGCTGTGCCAGCCTGGTAGGCGATGTGCGTCCGTTCGCGCCAATGGTCCCGGTGGCCAGCCTCGACGCCGCCGCCATGGCGCCCTACGCCACGCCCACCGGCGCATCGCCAGTCGCACCCACGGGCCAGACCAGCACCGGCTCCATCTATGCCGGTACCAACAACAGCGGCCTGCGACTGTTCCAGGACAACAAGGCGCGCAATGTAGGCGACCTGTTGACCATCGTGCTGATCGAACGCACCTCGTCCACCTCGCGCGCGAAGACCGCTGTGACCAAGGACTCGGGCTTCAGCCTGGGCGCACCGGTGCTTGCCGGGGTGCCGGTGACCTACAACGGGCAGTCGATCCTGCAGGCCGAAGTCGAGGCCGGGCGTGACTTCAATGGCGCCGGCGACTCCACCCAGAGCAACCGCCTGGACGGTGAAGTCACCGTGACTGTGGTCCGCGAACTGGGTAACGGCAACCTGCTGGTCAGTGGCCAGAAGCAGATGCGCCTGAACCAGGGTGATGAACTGGTCCAGGTTCAAGGAATCGTGCGCACGGCCGATATCGGGCCTGACAACCGCATCACTTCCGACCGCGTCGGCAATGCCCAGATCGTCTATGGCGGTCGCGGCACGCTGGCGCGTTCCAATGCGATGGGCTGGCTTGGCCGGTTCTTCAACTCCGCCGCCTTCCCGTATTGAGGACCACCAGCATGCGTCCAACCATCAAGTCCATCGCAACCTTTGTCCTGCTGGCCTTGTTTGCCGCCGGCCCGGCCTGCGCCGAGCGGGTCAAGGATCTCGCCCAGGTGGCCGGCGTGCGCGGCAACGCGCTGATCGGCTACGGCCTGGTCGTGGGCCTGGATGGCAGCGGTGACCGCACCAGCCAGACCCAGTTCACCGTGCAAAGCCTGAAGACGATGCTGGAGCAGCTGGGCGTCACCCTGCCCGATGGCGTCAACCCGCAGCTGAAAAACGTCGCGGCTGTCGCGATCCATGCCGAGCTGCCGCCCTATGCCAAGCCCGGCCAATCGATCGACGTCAGCGTGTCCTCGATCGGCAACGCGGGTTCACTGCGCGGTGGCAGCCTGCTGATGGCGCCACTGAAGGGCGCCGACGGGCAGGTCTATGCGATTGCCCAGGGCAACGTGGTGGTCAGCGGCTTTGGCGCCTCCGGCCGTGACGGGTCGCGGATTTCGGTCAACGCACCCAATGGCGGGAGCATTCCCAACGGCGCCATTGTCGAGCGTGCCGTCCCCGGCGGTGCGGCGCCCACTGGCAACATCACCCTCAATCTGCACGAATTCGACTTCACCACCGCCTCGCGCCTGGTCGCTGCGATCAACCAGGCATTCGGCCCCGGTCGCGCCCACGCGGTGGACGGCGTCACCATCGAGATCACGCCGCCGTCCGATAACCGCATCGGCTTCCTGGCCCAGCTCGAAGCACTGGACGTCAGCCCCGGCGCGGCGGCGGCCAAAGTGATCGTCAATGCCCGCACCGGCACCGTGGTCATGGGTGGCCATGTCACCGTGCTGCCGGCAGCGGTCTCGCACGGCTCACTGACGGTGTCGATCGTGGAAAGCGCGCAGATCAGCCAACCCGGCCCGTTCAGCGATGGCGTCACCGCCGTGATGCCCGAATCCTCGATCGAGATCAGCGAGAGCGGTAACCGCATGTTCCTGTTTGAAGGTGGCAGCTCACTGCAGGCCATCGTGCGTGCAGTGAACGCGGTAGGCGCCGCCCCGGGCGACATCGTCGCCATCCTGGAAGCCCTCAAGCGCGTGGGTGCATTGCGCGCCGAGCTCGAGGTGATCTAGCGACCACGCCATGCGCCTGCCTTCCGCCACCGCCCTGCCACTGCAACCTGCCGACGCCTCGCGCGAACGGTTGCAAACCGCTGCGCGCGAACTGGAGTCGCAGTTTGCCCAGATGATGCTCAAGTCGATGCGCAGCACCAGCTTTGGTGACTCGATGCTGGGCGACAACACCATGTACCGCGACATGTACGACCAGCAACTGGCCAAGGAAATGAGCAAGGGCCGCGGTCTGGGTCTGGCACCGATGATCGAGCGCCAGCTGTCACGCAGCCTGCCCATGACCCCGGCCGCGAGCGAGGCGATGCCAATGACCATTGGCCCCTTGTCCAGCGGCCGTCCCGCCACCCACGCGCCGATGGCGTTGATGAAGAACCTGCCGCTGCCAATGCCACTGCCGGGAGCAACGATAATGACCGGCTTGTCGCTGGCGCCCAGCCATGGCGGCGTTTCGTTGCCGGCGCTGGCGCCGTTGTCGCCGCCGCCTGCGCCGGAGCCAGCGGCCATATCGAACGGGGTCGGCGCCCCCGGCCATGTCGACGGCCCTTGCGACCCCAACGCCCAGCTTGACTGCAGCAGCCCGGAAGCCTTCGTACAGTCGATCTGGCCACACGCGGTGGAGACCGCGCGCGAGCTGGGAGTGTCGGCCAAGGCGCTGGTCGCCCAGGCCGCGCTGGAAACCGGCTGGGGCCGGCGTCTGGTTGGCGGCGATGGTTCGCACAATCTGTTTGGCATCAAGGCCAGCGGCCACTGGGACGGCAAGCGTGTTGACTCAGGCACCCATGAGTTCGTCAATGGCCGTCGCGTCGAGACCCGCGCCCAGTTCCGCGCCTATGGATCGGTGCACGAAAGCTTCGCCGATTACCGACGGCTGATGCATAACGACCGCTATGCCGGCGCACTTGCCGCCGGCGAAGACACCTCCCGTTTTGCCAACGCATTGCAAAAGGCCGGCTACGCCACCGATCCGGCCTACGCCGCCAAGATCTCCGCGATTGCCAACGGACCGACCCTCCGGCGCGCGCTGGAAGCCCTGGATGACACCCACGGCCGCGCCTTCGCCGCGCTACCTGACACCACTACCCGAGGCTGACCATGAGCGGACTGCTATCCACCGGAAGCTCGGCCCTGCTCGCGTTCCAGCGTGCACTGAACACCGTTGGCCACAACGTCGCCAACGCGTCCACGCCGGGCTATAGCCGCCAGCGTGTGGATCTGGAAGCACGCCCCGGGCAAAGCACCACGGCCGGCTACATCGGTGCCGGGGTGGACGTCGCCGGACTGCAGCGATTGGCCGATGGCCTGGTATTCGGCCGCCAGATCGACAGCAGCGCCGAGATCGGCCGGCTTGGCCAGCTGTCGTCGATGTCGACCCGGCTGGACATGCTGGTCTCGGACTCGGCCAGCAGTCTGGCGGCCCCATGGTCGGCGTTCTTTGCCGCCGCCGAGGGCGTGACCGCCGAACCCACTTCGGGTACGGCACGCAACGCATTGCTCGCCGCTGGCAACCAGCTCGCCACGCGCTGGGGCAACCTGGACACCCAGATGGCGACCCAGGAAGGCCAGGTCGACCAACGCATCAAGGCCCAGGTCGCCACCGCCAATCAGCTGGCCGGCGAAATCGCGATCCTCAATCGTGATATCGCCGCCGCCGGCAGCAATGTCGTTCCCGACATGCTCGACCAGCGCGCGGTCCGGATCGACCAGCTGGCCAACCTGGTGGGCGCGGAGACCGTCGCCCAGGACGACGGCTCGGTCAACGTGTTCACCACCGGCGGCCAGCCAATGGTGCTGGGCAGCCGCGCCATGAGCCTGGGGACCGTTGCCGACCCTTACCGCGCCGACCGGGTGCAGTTGTCACTGGAAACCGCCGGCGGCGGCTCGATCCCGCTCTCGGCGACCACCGTGTCGGGTGAGGTCGGCGGCCTGCTGGAGTTCCGCAGCCGCGTGCTCGACCCCGCGCGCGCCGAACTGGGCCGGCTGGCGACCGCGTTCGCCGAAAGTTTCAACGCCACCCAACGAGCCGGCGTGGACTACCACGGCAATCCTGGCAGTGACTTCTTTACCCTGCCGGCGCCGCGCATCGACCGCCATGCCGGCAATGCCGGCGATGCCGTGCTCAGCGCCAGCATTGGCGACCTGGGCGCGCTGAAGGGCAACGACCTGGTGCTGCGTTTCGACGCCGGCGACTGGACTGCGACCCGCAGCGATACCGGCGAGCCAGTTGCGATCACCGGCAGTGGCACCGCCGCCGACCCGCTGCGGATGGACGGCATCGAGCTGGTCCTCGCCGGTACCCCCGCCAATGGCGACCGGTTCTCCCTGCGCCCCACCGCAGGGGTTGCCGGCGGGCTGAAAATGGCGCTGACCGACCCCAATTCCATCGCCGCCGCTGCACCAATGGAAGTCAGTGCCGACAGCGGCAACCTGGGAACCGCCAGGACCGGTTCCAGCAAAATCACCGATACCGCCGCCTTCGCAGGTTTCGCCGGTGCCAGCATCGAATTCATCGATGCCGGCCAGTACACCATCGATGGCGCGGGTCCGTTCCCATACAGCCCCGGCACCCCGATCAACGGCGACGGCTGGTCGCTGGAGCTGGATGGCACGCCCGCCGCGGGCGACCAGTTCAGCCTGTCGCCAACCCCGCCACGCTCGTCCGACAACAGCAACGCACGCCAACTGGCCGGGATGGATGAGCAGGACATCCTCAATGGCGGAACCCTGGACCTTACCGCCGGGCTGGCGCAGTTGACCGGCAAGGTCGGCGGCGATGCACGCCACGCCGAGCTCAACCTGGAGGCGCAAGCGGCGATCCACGGCCAGGTCACGGCCGAGCGCGAATCGCTTTCCGGCGTCAACCTGGACGAGGAGGCCACCAACCTGCTTCGCTACCAGCAGGCCTACCAGGCCGCCGCGCAGATCATCGCCACCGCCGACACCCTGTTCCAGTCCCTGCTCAGCGCCGTCCGTCGCTGATCGCCGCCGCGCTGACCGACCCGAACCGATGAGACCACTCCCATGAGAATTTCCACCGCCGGGATGTACGCGCAAGGGCTGCAGAGCATGCTGCAGCGGCAGTCCGAAATGGTTCGCACCCACGAGCAGATGACCACCGGGGTGCTCTATTCGCGGGCCGGCGAGGCGCCTGCCGCGGCCGCCACCGCACAAGGCCTGGACCATGCGTTGGCCGCGCTGGACAGCTACAAGACCAGCGCCGGCCACCTCGACCGCCGCCTGAACCTGCAAGAGCACGCCCTGACCAGCGCCAATGACCGCCTGGGCCGTGCCCGCGACCTGATCGTGCAAGCCAACACCCCGACGCTGTCGGCCGACGACCGCAAGACCATCGCCATCGAGCTGCGCCACCTGCGCGCGGAGATGATCTCCATCGGCAACACCACCGACGGCTCCGGCCGCGCCCTGTTTGCCGGCACCCGCGACGGCGTGGTGCCGTTTACCGACAACGGCGGCACCGTCACCTACGCCGGCAACGACGGCCAGAACGACCTTGACGTTGCCCCCGGCCTTGGCTTGCGCGATGCCGACCCCGGCAGCGACCTGTTCCTGCGGGTGCCCACCGGTGACGGCATCGTGCGCGGCCGTGCTGAGGCGGCCAACACCGGTAGCGGCGTGTTGCAATCGGCCAGTGTCACCGACCACGGCGCATGGAGCGGCGGCGACATCACCGTGGAGTTCACTGCCGCCGATCAATACCGGGTGCTCGATGCCGGCGGCGCCGAAATCGCCACCGGCACATGGAAGCAAGGCGAGACCATCAATGCCGGTGGCGTGCAGTTGAAGATCAATGGTGCACCTGCCGCGGGCGACAGCTTCGGTGTCGGGCGCGCCCCGCAGAACGACATCTTCGGCACGCTGCAGTCACTGGCCGATGCACTCGACGCACCGGGCGACTCCGCGGCCGATATGGCCCGCCGGACCAACGCGCTCACTGCCGGGCTGGGCGACCTGAGCCGCGCCCAGGAGCACATGATTGCCGCGCGCGCCAGTACCGGTAACCGCTTGTCGGCACTGGATGCGGCCGAGGAAAGCCGCAGTGCCACCAAGTTGTCACTGGAGGCCACCTTGTCCGGCTTGCGCGATGTCAACTACGCCGAGGCTGCCTCCGAATTTGCAATGCAGCTCACCGCACTGGAGGCCGCACAGACGGTGACCCTGCGGATCCAGGGCCTGTCGCTGTTCAACAAACTGGGTTGATTGGCAAGTTTTTGCTAAAGCTTCCATAACCGGTGCCGTTACCTTTCTCAGCAGCGGACAAGTCCTGATTACAGCGACGCCCCTGCGAGCTACCGGTCCAATCACCGGCATCCCTTCCAGGAGAACCACACCATGTCTGTCATCAATACCAACGTCATGTCGCTCAATGCCCAGCGCAACCTCGCTGCCAACAGCGCCGACCTGGGCACCACCATCCAGCGCCTGTCCTCGGGCCTGCGCATCAACAGCGCCAAGGACGACGCCGCCGGCCTGGCCATCTCCGAGCGCTTCACCACCCAGATCCGCGGCATGGACCAGGCCGCCCGCAACGCCAACGACGGCATCTCGCTGGCGCAGACCGCAGAAGGCGCGCTGGGCGAGATCGGCAACAACCTGCAGCGCATCCGTGAGCTGGCCGTGCAGTCGCGCAACGCCACCAACTCCGACTCCGATCGCGCTGCACTGAACGCCGAGGTCAGCCAGCTGAAGTCCGAGATCCAGCGCGTCGCCGAACATACCGACTTCAACGGCAAGAAGTTGCTTGATGGCAGCTTTGGCGATGCCGTGTTCCAGATCGGCGCCAACCAGGGCCAGACCATTACCGTGAGCGGCATGGCCAATGCCAACATCGACGAGCTCGGCACCTGGACTGCGCCGAGCACCTATACCTCGACGGTCACCGGCGGTGCGGCCGCCGCCGGTGCCCTGGCCGCTGGCGACCTGACCATCAATGGCGTGGACATCGGCGCTGTCGATGCGGGTACGGATGCGACTACACAGGGTGCCAACCTGATGGCAGCCATCAATGCCAAGACCGCCGAGACTGGCGTGTCGGTCACCAATGCCGCCGGCGTGTTGACGCTTACCTCCACCAGCGAAGATGGCATCAAAATCGCCGGCAACACCGCCAATGCAGGGGCAACACTCACCGCAACCGGCTTGACCGTCGCCGACACCGCCGCCACCGAGATAGTCGGCGCCACCACCAACGGCTTCCAGGCACAGAACGTCCTGAGCGCCGACGCAGCTGACAACATGATCCTGGCCATGGACGCCGCACTCAATGCTGTCAACTCCTCCCGCGCCGACCTGGGTGCGATCCAGAACCGCTTCACCTCGGTGGTGACCAACCTGCAGACCAGCTCGGAGAACCTGTCCGCGGCCCGCAGCCGGATCGTGGACGCCGACTACGCCAAGGAAACCGCCAACCTGAGCCGCACCCAGATCCTGGCCCAGGCCGGTACCGCGATGCTGGCCCAGGCCAACCAGGTGCCGCAGAACGTGCTCAGCCTGCTGCGTTAATCTCCCTCCCCTGGGAACCCGACCGGTCAGTGGCTTTGCCCTGACCGGTTTTTTTTGTGCGCTGATTTTCGGGACGGGGAAAGTGATGTGGCTCACGGTATTGCTAAAGGTTTGCCGGCGCTGGCCGATACCTTGAGAGCAGGACCGGCGGGCGTAAGCCGCCGCCAATCCATCGGAACGGTTCTTGCTTGGTTGACGGGCCTGCTGTCGGGGTCTGTTGTCGGGGTCGGTTACCCGGGCCCATCAGCCATCACTCAAAGGAGACACGCGTGGCTTCCATTTCCAGCCCAGGGTTTGCATCCGGCCTCACCGATCTGGTACCCCAGCTGGTAGCGGCCGAGCGCGCCCCGGGCGACCGCCGCTTCGACCGGATCGAGAGCACCACCAAGGCGCAGATCTCCGCCTTCGGCAAGGTCAGCAGCGGCTTGTCCGGGCTCCAGGACACGCTGGCAAAACTGGACGGGATTGGCGCCTCACTGGGCCGCAAGGTCACCGTTGGCAGCGACGCCGGCTTTTCCGCCACCGCCAACGAAAAGGCGGCCCTAGGCAGTTACCAGATCGCCGTGGAAAGCCTGGCCACCACGCATAAATTACAGTCCGCCGCCCTGGCCAAGGACACCCAGTTGGGCCACGGCAACCTGTCGATCACGATGGGCGACGGTGAACCCATCGAGGTCACCATCGAGGAGGGCAAGGGCTCGCTGGCCGATATCCGCGACGCCATCAACGCCCAGGCCGGCGGCAAGGGTGTCACCGCAACGCTGATTCACAGCGATGCCGGCGACGTGTTGGTGCTGGCCTCCACCGAGACCGGCACCGAAGGCCGTTTGCAAGTCACTGCCACCGGTGGTGACGGCGGTCTGGCGGCGCTGGACACCACCAGTGGCAGCATGACGGTCACCGACCCGGGCAACGATACACGCGTGGTCATCGACGGGCTCACCCACACCAGCAGCAGCAACCGGCTCGACGGCGCGATCGACGGCATCACCCTGGATCTGACCAAGGCCCAGCCGGGGGAGACGTTCTCGCTGGACCTGAGCGCCGATGCCAGCCCGTTGAAAGCCAAGTTGCTTGGCTTTATCAGTGCCTACAACACGGCCCTGTCCGCATTGGGCACACAAAGCGCGGCCGGCGGAGAAGCCAGCAGCGGCGCACCGCTAAGCGGAGATTCCGCGCCGCGTTCCATCACCTCCAGCCTGCGCAATACCATCAGCGCCAACTACTCCCAGTTGGCCGCGCTCGGCTTCAAGACCGAAGTGGACGGCTCCTTGAGCATGGATGGCGCCAAGTTCGACGCCGCCGTGGCCGCCGACCCCGAAGCGGTGTCACGCCTGTTTGGTGGCGACGGCGGGTTGCAGAAAACCATGGCCGGTTCGTTGAAGTCCTGGGTCGGCGACGACGGCTTGATCAAGGGCCGCACCGATGCCCTCAACTCACGCCTGGAATCGCTGGCGACAGACCGGGAAAACTTCGACCGCCGGATCGAAGGCGTGGAAGCCCGGTACCTGCGCCAGTTCACCGCGCTGGACGTGATGATCTCGAAGTTGCAAAGCACCAGCTCCTTCCTCACCCAGCAGCTGCAGAACCTGCCAAGCCCTGCCGGCAACTAACTTTCCTGGACCCCGAGCCCGCCATGCATAGCGCCCGCAGTTACGCCAACCAGTACCGTCAGACCAACGTCAACAGCGCCGTGCTGGAGGCCAGTCCGCACCAGTTGGTCGCGTTGATGCTGGCCGGCGCCCGCGCCCGCGCCCGCCTCGCCATTGCCTGCCTGGAGCGCGGCGACCTGCCGCGCAAGGCCAAGGCAATCAGCGAGGCAAGCGCGATCATCGGCGGGCTGAATGGTGCACTGGACATGAAAGCCGGCGGCGAGATCGCCGATGGCCTGCAACAGTTGTATGACTACGCCCAACGCCGGCTGCTGGACGCGAACATCGGCAACGACAGCGCGCCGCTGATCGAGATCGAAGACTTGTTGGGCGAGATCGAGACCGCGTGGTCCGCCATCGCACCGGGGCAACCGGGCGCCGCGGGCCCGTCGCCTGATCAAGCAAGGCTGGGGCCATGACGCCGGTGCTGCCCAGCGACGCCATCCGTCTCGCGCTGGACAGCGGACGGCTCGACGACGCAATCGCCTTGATCACCCAACACGAGCTGGACGTGCGCACCGCATTGGGCAAATCCCCGGCCAGCGCAGACGACCAGGACGGATGGCAGGCACTGCTATCGACACAGCGCTCGTTGCTGGAACAACTGCAAGGCGCACGCAGCGACACGATGGAGGCGTTGCAGCGGCTGCAAGGCAACCGTCGCAGCGCACAGGCCTACCGGGCCCAGAGCCTGCCATGAATGCCGACGAGGCCCGCGCCGCGGTTTTCGGTGACTCGCTTACCTGCCAGGAGGTTCGTCCGGTCGCGTTCGTGCCCGGGGCGCTGGACGAGAGCGCCCAGCGCGTCGCATGCGCTCGCGCCGAGGCGCTGCTACGCGCGATCGCCTTGGTGGAGGACAGTCGCACCGACGACACGGACGAGCGCGGCACCCAGGAACTGGGCATGCAGCGCATTGAAGCCAAGCTCGACCTGCTGACGGCGCTGGTTGCCACGTTGGTGGGCAATCGCGATACCCAGGACCACCCGCAGTCTGTCCGCTGGTCGGCACTGGGTGTGTGCCTGGCCGTGGGGAACTCCGCCGCCGACGTGGCGCCCGGCACCGTGGGCGTATTCCGGGTACTGCCTTGCGACTGGTTGCCACAGGCCCTGGAGCTGCCCGCGACCGTACTGGCCAGCGTCGCTGATGGCACGGGCCGTCAGCTATGGCTGCGCTTCCAGGCATTGCCGGCAACGCTCGCCTCGGCCCTGGAACGGCACTTGTTCCGGGTCCACCGTCGAGCGATCGCCGAATCGCGCCGGCCCCGCTGAACCCCTTGCCGCACGGACCTTCCCCGCAAGCGGCAATGGAAACGGGACAGTTGGGCTAAAGTGAACACGTCTCCACGTCCCGTTGGAGCACGTCCCGCGAGAGGTTCACTTGCTGCGCGTACTGATTTGCGATGACCACACCCTGGTCCGGGCCGGCTTGCGCCGGTTGCTGGAATCCTTCGATGCGATGGAGGTGGTCGCCGAAGCCGCCAGCGCTGACGAGGTGGTGATACAAGCACGCAGAACCCTCCCCGACGTGGTGCTGCTTGACCTGTCAATGCCCGGCCGCAATGGGTTCCAGGCCCTGGATGAGCTGCGCCAGGTCTGTCCCGACACCGCAGTGGTCATCATGTCGATGCACGACGATGCCTCCCATGTCCGCGAGGCGCTGGCGCGAGGGGCGTCCGGTTTCGTCGTCAAGGAGGCCGCACCCGCCGAACTGGACATCGCCCTGCGCGCCGCGGCCGCCGGGCGCACTTACCTGAGCCCGCAGGTCTCCGCGCCCCAGTTGCGCGGAGGGCGCTCCAGAGCGATGACGGGTGTGGATGCGTTGCCCCCGCGCCAGCGCGAGATCCTGGCCGCGCTAGGTGCCGGCCGCAGCAGCAAGCAGATCGCCGGCGACCTGAACATCAGCGTCAAGACCGTTGAAACCCACCGTGCGCGGATGATGGAAACCCTGGGCTGTCCCAACGCCACCGAGTTGCTGCGCATCGCCCTGGGATTGCACGCGGGCGGTTTGTAGCCGCAAAGCCGGCACCAGGTCCGGAAAACCCTTACATGAATTCCGGATAATCCCTACTTGGCTCGGGTTTGCCCCGATTCGTTATCTGTCACCGACGAGGCAAGATCAGCCATGCAGGATCCGTACCGCGCGTACGGCATCACCACAGGGGGATCTGTGAAACAAACCGTCCACGGGCAGTTGACGCAAACCGTCAACCTCACGCCGCAACTGTTGCAGTCGATCCGGCTGCTGCAGCTATCTGCCCCACAGTTGGAAATGGAGCTGCTGCAGGCCTTGGAGCTCAATCCAATGCTGGAGCACGATGACGCCGACGAGATTGGTGAAACCGACGCCAACGTCCAGGAGGCTGACGGCGACGATGCGACGCTGGACGCCGGTGCCTGGGACGAGCTGCCCGAGCCGATCTACACCTCGGCAGCGTCTGGCAGTACGTCTGGCGACGACGACGCCACCGCGCGGATCGCGGCCGGCAGCTCCAGCGACCCACGGGTCCGCCTGCTGCAGGAGCTGGCCCTGGATTGGGATATCGACGACCTGCGTGTTGCCCAGTGGTGGCTGGACCAGTGCGATGACCGCGGTTATCTGGAACACCCGCTGGCCGGGCTGGTAGCCGCCGGCGCCAGTGAGCTGTCGATTACCCGGCCGGCAATGAAAACCTTGCGTTTGCGGCTGCTCAACGGCCCGTGGCCGGGGATGGCGGCGGTCGATGCAGCCGAGTGCCTGCGTGCGCAGCTGGCCCGGCAACGCCAACAGGCCGAACGAGCTGGGACACATCCGGGCGAGCCCGTCGCGCGCGAGCTCGCCACTTACGCCCTGGCCGACCGCATCCTTGCCCACCACATCGACCTGCTGGCCGCGCACGACCACCCCGCGCTGGCCGCCGCATTGGATACCACCCCGGACGCCATCAAGCGCGCCACCGGATTGATCCTCAGCCTGAGTCCCTGCCCGGTCGAGGAACCCGCGGATGCCGCAACGCCCTACATCACGCCCGACGTGGTGGCGCGTTTCCTGGGCGGACGGTGGCGGGTCGCCCTGAACGGCCGAGCCACCCCGCGCATCCGCGTCGCCGCCCATTGCGCGCGCGCGCTGGACGGCGCGCCGGGTGACCAGAGTGTGCTGCGTGGCCTGCTCGACGAGGCGCGTTGGCTGGTGCGCGGCGTGGCGATGCGCAACGACACCCTGCTGCGCACCACCCAGGTGCTCATCGAGCGCCAACGTGGCTTCCTGGAACGCGGCGAGGAGGCGATCGTGCCGCTGACCCTGCGCGAGGTTGCCGACGAGATCGGGATGCACGAGTCCACCGTCTCGCGCATCACCACCGGCAAGTATGTCCAGACCCCGCGCGGCACCCTGGAGCTCAAGCGCCTGTTCGCCGTCCGGCTGGAAGGTGCGAGCGTATCGGGAACCGCGGTCAAGGCGATGGTCCGGCGCCTGATTGATGCCGAGCCCCCGCACGCACCGCTGGCCGATGACACCATTGCCGGCCTGCTGGAGCGCCAGGGGGTTTGCATTGCGCGCCGCACCGTGGCGAAGTACCGCGGCCAACTTTGCATCGGCCCCGCACGCTCGCGTCAACGCCCGGCGCCTACCGCCACCGCCAGCTGAACTGGAGTAACCCCTCATGCGCACCCTCACCGTGTTGCTGGTCGACGACCACGAAGGTTTCATCAACGCCGCCATCCGCCACCTGCGCCGGGTCGACTGGGTGAACGTGGTCGGCTCGGCGACCAATGGCATCGAGGCCATTGCCCAATGCGAGGCACTGCTGCCGGACGTGGTGTTGATGGACCTGGCGATGCCGGAGATGGGCGGGCTGCAGGCAACCCGCCTGATCAAGGCCCAGGACAAGCCACCCTATGTGGTGATCGCCAGCCATTTCGACGATGCCGAGCACCGCGAGCACGCGCTGCGGGCCGGCGCGGATGCATTCGTCAGCAAGCTTTCCTACCTGCATGACGTCATGCCATTGCTGGAGGCGGTGGTCGGCGGCGCGGACGCCGGCACCACTGAGGTAGCACCGTGAGTGAATCCCGCATCCTGGTGCTGGACAACGACATGGAGCGCGCCGAGCGGGTCGCGACGTTGTTGGAGTTCATGGACTTCACCCCAAGGCTGGCCGAGCCCGGCGACATCGACCTCAAGAAGGCCCGGCACAGTGATTGGGTCGCGGTGGTCGTGGGCGACGTGGAGGGCGACCCGGCGTGGCCGGGCCTGGTGGACTGGCTGGCCCGCCAGCCCTTGCATCCGCCGCTGATGGTGCTGCCCGGCAATGCCGACGACGCCGGTTGGCGCACGGCCGTGCATCCGGAGGCGGTGTGGCCGCTGCATTACCCGATCCGCCGGGCCGAACTGCAGGAAGCGCTCCGTCGCGCCAGCCTGAAGCGCATCAACGAGGACGAGCAACCCAGATCCACTACCGGCGGTCCCACCGGGAAAAGCGCCGCGGCATTGCGACTGTCGCGGATGATCGACCAGGTGGCGCCGTTTGATACCACCGTGCTGATCCTGGGTGAGTCGGGCACCGGCAAGGAAGTCGCCGCACGCGCCGTGCACGCGCGCTCGCGGCGCCATGATCGGCCCTTCGTGGCGATCAACTGCGGCGCCATCCCCGCCGACTTGCTGGAAAGCGAATTGTTCGGCCATGAGAAAGGCGCCTTCACCGGCGCGCTGACCCAGCGCAAGGGGCGCTTTGAAATGGCCGACGGCGGCACATTGCTGCTGGATGAAATCGGCGACATGAGCATGCCGATGCAGGTCAAACTGCTGCGTGTGCTGCAAGAGCGCACTTTCGAGCGCGTTGGCGGCAACCAGACCATCCAGTGCGACGTGCGCGTCATTGCCGCCACCCACCGCAACCTGGAGTCGCACATCGCCGATGGCAAGTTCCGCGAGGACCTGTTCTATCGGCTCAATGTATTCCCCATCGAGATGCCGCCGCTGCGCGAGCGCAGCGACGACCTGCCCGAGCTGATCGCGGCGATTACCCGCCAGCTGAGCGAGGCCGGCCGTGGCCAGGTCGCCCTGAGTGACGGTGCCGTGGAAGCCCTGCGCCATTACGCCTGGCCGGGCAACGTGCGCGAGTTGAGCAACCTGCTGGAACGACTGGCGGTGCTGCACCCGGTGGACACCGTCCGCGCCACCGACCTGCCCGCACGCTACCGCGCGGCAATGCCGGAGCTGCCGGACGAAGAGCCCCTGCGCGAGTCGGTGCTCGACCCCCACCCTGCCGCCACCGTGTCGCCCCGCGCCACCCTGCCGCCGGAAGGCATGGATCTGCGCTCACACATCGCCGACGTCGAACTGGAACTGATCCGCGCCGCACTGGAACAGGCCGACGGCGTGGTAGCCCACGCCGCCCCCCTGCTGGGCCTGCGCCGGACAACCCTGGTGGAAAAACTGCGCAAGTACGGCATCGAGCGCTGAGCGTTAAAGAAAGCCTGAACAACTCGGCTTCTGCTCGTCATCCCGACCGACCACCGTCATTCCCGACCATCCACCGTCGTCGCCGATCAACCACCGTCATTCCCGCGAAGGCGGGAATCCATGGACTTCAGGCCGCTGATCAACAACGTCCATGGACTCCCGCCTTCGCGGGAGTGACGAGCGAAAGCGGGATGACGAGCAAAGACAGCAATCGGGCGACGGGATCCCGGCACGGCTCTGGCACACGGATTGCATCGTCATGGGCAGCTACCCAAGACGCTTGAAGCCCGGCCATGAGCGATGCGATTTCCTCGATTCTTTCCCAGATCCGTGCCCACCAGGCGCAGGTCGGCGGTCGTTTGGGCGATGCGCCGGCCAGCAACGCGATCCAGCCCGGCGGATTCCGTGCCGACGGGCCCGGCCGGGTCGGCGAAACGAAAGCTCCGGGGTTCTCGGAAACCCTCAACCACGCGCTGGATAGCGTCAGCCACGCGCAAAACAATTCCGCGCAGTTGCAACAGGCATTCGAGATGGGTGACCCGCGCGCGGACCTGGCGCGGGTGATGGTCGCCATGCAGCAATCATCGGTCGCCTTCAAGGCCACCGCCGAAGTGCGCAACCGCCTGGTCCAGGCCTACCAGGACGTCATGAACATGCCGGTGTAATGCATGCCTGTTTGATACATGCCTGTGTGATGCCAACCCGATTGCCGACGTAGTACCGCACATTCGAGACCGCAACAATGAGCGCCACTTCCCTACCCAAGACTGCGATCACCAACCTGCGCGAGCTCGGCCCGCTGCAGGACATCCCCGTGGTCCGCCAGATGGGCACGTTTGCGCTGGTGGCCGCCGCCATCGCGATCGGCCTGTGGTTGTTCTTCTGGACCCAGCGACCGGACTACGTGCCGGTGTTCGCCGGGCTGGACGCGAAGTCCACCAGCGAAGCGTCCGACCTGTTACGCAGCGCGAACATTCCGTTCCGGGTCGACGCTTCCAGCGGCTCGCTGGCGGTGCCCACCGACCAGAGTGGCCAGGCCAAGCTGGCGTTGGCCTCGGCGGGATTGCCGGCCAAGACCGGCGGTGGCTTCGAGTCATTGCACGGCGACCAGGGCTTTGGTACCAGCCAGTTTGTGGAGAACGCGCGCTACCAGCATGCGCTGGAAACCGAACTGGCACGCACCATCGGCAACCTGCGCCCGGTGTTGGAGGCGCGCGTCCACCTGGCGATACCCAAGCCCAGCGCGTTTACCCGCCAGAAGGAGGCGGCCAGCGCATCGGTAGTGCTGCAGTTGCGCAGCGGCAGCGTGCTTGAGGCCGGCCAGGTCAACGCGATCGTTCACTTGGTGTCGGGCAGCATCCCGACCCTGCCACCGGAAAGCGTGACCGTGGTCGACCAGTTTGGCCGCATGCTGTCCAACGCCGATCCCGACAGCAGCTCGGCCATCGGCGCCAAGCGTTTCGAGCAGCAGCACCGCCAGGAAGCGGTTTACGTGCAGCGCATCCAGGAGTTGCTGGCGCCGATGACCGGCCCCGGGCGGGTCAGTGCACAGGTAAGCGTGGCGATGGACTTCTCCCAGAGCGAGCAGGCGCGCGAGATCTATGGCCCCGAGGCGGCGATCGTCCGCAGCGAGCAGGTCTCCGAATCCGGCGACCTCAGCGCAAACGCAGCCCCGGGCGGCGTACCGGGCAGCACCAGCAACACCCCGGATGCCGCGCAAGCGGCCGCCAACGCCGCCGCCAACCCCGCGGCCGCGGCACCAGCCACTGCCCAACCCGCCGACGACACGCTCACCGGCACCCGTACCGCGGTACGCAACTACGAGATCGACCGCACCCTGACCCACACCCGGCAGGCACCCGGCCGGATCACGCGGGTAACCGCCGCAGTACTGGTGGACAACCTCCCCACCGCGGTCGACAAGGACGGCAAGCAGACCTCCCGCCCCCTGACCGATGCCGAACTGGAGCGCATCAAGTCGCTGGTCCAGCAGGCCATCGGCTTCGATGCCCAGCGCGATGACATGGTCACCGTGGTCAACGCGCCGTTCAACCATGGGCAACTGGACGAACCTGCGGAGCTGCCGTTCTGGCAGAACCCCAGGGTCAAGGAACTGCTGCGTATCGCGCTGGGCGGACTGGCGGTGTTGATGCTGATCTTCACCGTGTTGCGCCCCGCCATGCGCCAGCTGATGGGTCCGGTCAAGCCACGCACCGCGGTCGCAACATTGATCGAGGATGACGAGGACGTACCGGTCACATTGTCTGCACCGGACAAGGCGGCTGCCGCCCGCCTGCGCGACGACGCGCCGGAGGCATCGATGAACTTCGACGAAAAACTGCAGGTGGCGCGAACCGCGGTCAGCAACGACCCCAAGCGTGTCGCCAACGTGATCCGCAACTGGGTGGAAACCGATGGCTGAGCCCAAGACGATGAAACAAGAGCCGCTGACCGGCGTGCAGCGTGCCGCCGTGGTCCTGCTGTCACTGGGCGAGGCACAGGCCGCCGAGGTGCTCAAGCACATGGGCGCGCGGGAAGTGCAGAAGCTCGGCATGGCGATGACGTCGGTGGGCGGCGTGTCGCGGGAGGCCGTCGGCGTGGTGTTTGACGACTTCGTGGAGACCCTTGCCCAGCCCAGCGCCCTGGGCTCGGGCGCCGACGATTACATCCGCGCCGTACTCAACCAGGCGTTGGGCGAGGAGCGCGCCGGCAGCCTGATCGACCGTATCCTGGCGGGGCGCAACACCACCGGGCTGGACACGCTGAAGTGGATGGAGCCGCGCGCGATCTCCGAACTGGTGCGCAACGAGCACCCGCAGATCATCGCCATCGTGATGTCCCACCTGGACGAGGACCAGGCCGCCGAGGTGCTCAAGTGCCTGGCCGAACGCGTGCGCGCCGACGTGCTGCTGCGCATTGCCACCCTTGACGGCATACCGCCCAATGCGCTCAACGAACTCAACGAGGTGATGGCGCGCCAGTTTGCCGGCAACCAGAACATCAAGTCCTCCAACATCGGCGGCGTGCGGGTTGCGGCCAACATCCTCAACTTCATGGACTCCGGCCAGGACGAGACCATCCTGGGCAATATCAGCCAGATCGACGAGCCGTTGAGCGCCCAGATCCGCGACTTGATGTTCGTGTTCGAGAATCTGGTCGAACTCGATGACCGCGCCATACAGACCGTATTGCGCGAGATTCCCAGCGAAAAACTCGGGCTGGCATTGCGCGGTGCCGACCAGAAGGTACGTGCCAAGATCACCGAAAACATGTCCCAGCGCGCGGCCGATATCCTGATTGAGGACATGGAGGCGCGCGGGCCGGTGCGCCTGGCCGAGGTGGAGGCTGCGCAGAAGGAGATCCTGGCCGAAGTCCGGCGACTGGCCGATAGCGGCGCGATCCAGCTGGCCGCCAAGACAGAGGCCTTCGTATGACGGTCATGGCCAATCCCGCGCAGTTGGTGCGCTGGACCGCACCGGACCTGGAATCGATGGCCACGTGCGGCGCGAGCCCGGCCATGCCAGCGGCGGAACCGGCACCGGCCCGACCGAGCGTGGAAGAGCTGCAGGCACTGGAGCAGTCGGCGCGAGACGAAGGCTACGCCGCCGGCCATGCTGAAGGATTGGCCAGCGGCCAGTCCGAAGTACGCAAGATGGCCGCCCAGATGGAAGGCATCCTGGACGGCTTTACCCGCCCCTTGGCGCGCCTGGACGATGAGGTGGCCGACGCGCTGGGCGAGCTGGCCGTACGCATCGCCGGCAACCTGCTCGGCCGTACCTACCGCGCCGACCCGACCCTGCTGGCCGACCTGGTGCGCGAGGCACTCGACGCCGTCGGCACCAGCTCGCGCGAGATCGAACTGCGCCTGCACCCCGATGACCTGGGCGTGCTGGCACCGCACCTGATGGGGCTGAGCGGCGTGCGCCTGAGCGAGGACAGCACCCTGTCCCGCGGCGAACTGCGGTTGCACAGCGAGAGCGTCCGCATCGACGGCACCCTCGCCGCGCGCCTGCAGGCCTGCCTCGACGCGGCCATGGAGACCGACGCCGACACGAACGCCGAGGACACCCCATGAGCCGCATCGCCGCCGACCAGTGGGAAGAAATGCGCAACCTGCGCCTTTCAGCGCGGCTGGGCACCATCAACCCGCAGCCCCCCTCGCTGGGTCTCGCCCGCGAAGGCGTGTTGCGGCGTGCGGTCGGCCTGACCCTGGAAGCCTCCGGCTGCAGCGCGCCGCTGGGCTCGCGCTGCCGGGTGGAAACCTCCGGCGGCCGCTGGGTCGATGCCGAAGTGGTCGGTTTCTCCGGCGACCGCACCTTCCTGATGCCCACTGCCGATTTGGCCGGCCTGTTGCCCAATGCGCGGGTGGTGACCACCCGCCAGCGCGGCGAGGTGGCCGTAGGCGAAGGGCTGCTGGGGCGAGTGATCGACAGCGACGGCGTACCGCTGGACGGTCGCGGCCCGCTGCGCCCGGAGAACTGGGTCGGGCTGGGCGGACAGATCATCAACCCGCTGACGCGCGAGCCGATCACCCGCTCGCTGGACGTCGGCGTGCGCGCAATCAATGCGCTGCTGCCGATTGGCCGCGGCCAGCGCATCGGCCTGTTCGCTGGCTCCGGTGTCGGTAAGTCGACGCTGCTGGGCATGATGACCCGCTACACCGCCGCCGACGTGATCGTGGTCGGCCTGGTCGGCGAGCGCGGCCGCGAGGTACGCGACTTCGTCGAGGCCACTCTCGGTGAGGAAGGCATGCGCCGTGCGGTGGTCGTCGCCGCCCCGGCCGACCGGCCACCACTGGCCCGGCTGCACGGCGCGTTACGGGCGACGGCCATCGCCGAGTGGTACCGCGACCAGGGCCTGCACGTGCTGCTGCTGATGGATTCGCTGACCCGCTTCGCCCAGGCACAGCGCGAGATCGGGCTGTCGGTAGGCGAGCCGCCGACCACCCGCGGCTACCCGCCATCGGTATTCGCCAAGCTGCCGCAACTGGTGGAGCGGGCCGGTAATGGCGCCGACGGCCGCGGCTCGATCACCGCCTTCTACACCGTGCTGACCGAGGGCGACGACCAGCAGGAACCCATCGCCGATGCCGCCCGCGCGATCCTCGACGGCCACATCGTGCTGACCCGCCGCATCGCGGACGCCGGCCAGTACCCGGCCATCGACGTGGAGGTCTCGGTCAGCCGGGTCATGCAGGACATCACCGACGCGCCGTGGCGCGAACGTATCCGCAAGCTGCGCCGGCTGCTGGCGGCCTACTCGGCCCAGCGCGACCTGATCGCCATCGGTGCCTACCAGCGCGGCAGCGATCCGGCGGTCGACGAGGCTGTCGCCCGCTGGCCCGCAATCCAGGCATTCCTGGGCCAGGACGTCAGCGAGGCGTCCGATGTCGACGCCAGCCGCGCCGCACTCGCCCGCCTGCTTGACGATGCGCCCGACATTCCGCAATCCCCGACCCCCAACCCGCAGGAGACCTGACCGACATGCGATCGCAACGACTGGATCCACTGTTGAAAGTGAAGCAGCGACGTCAGGACGACGTCGCCCGCGAGGTCGCCGAACGCGACCGCGCGGTGGTTGAGCAGCAGGCACGCCTGGACGCGCTGCGCCGCTACGCACTGGAGTACGCAGTGCCCGGCGGCTCCAGCCTCACCAGCCCGGCATTGCTGGCCAACCGACTGGCATTTCGCGAGCGACTGGATACCGCCATCGCCCAGCAAAGCCGCGTGGTCAGCGACACCCGTCAACAAAGCGACGTCGAGCGCGCGCGCCTGCTGCTGGCCAGTCGCGAGACCCACGTGCTGGAGAAGTTGTCGGCCAGCTACCGTGCCGAAGAATCCCGCACGGTCGAGCAGCGCAGCCAGCGCGAGATGGATGATCTGGGCGCACGACGGGTATCGAGCAGCCGCCGCGGCGAGCCGGAGCCGGAGCCGGCCGCATGATGGCCGCCGGCGGAGTTGGCGCAGGTGCTGCCAGCACGTCCGCCGGCAGCGCGCCGGCAGCGGGCGCTCCCCGAAGCTCCACCAAAGACTCAGCGCGCGACAGCGATAGCAGTGGTTTCGCCGGTGTCTTGGCCAAGTCTTCGGCGGGCAACGGTGCGTCCAGCGACGCGGCGACGACGGAAGCAAAGACCTCGTCCGCCGCCAACGATGCACACGACCGACAGCCGGCGGACGCGGACAAGACCACGGACGAAGACCATTCCCCCGACCGGATCCTGGCTCTGCTGGGAGGCCACTGGCCCACCCCGGCACCGCTTGCCCCGACTGCCCCTGCCGCACTCGCAACCGGCGCGGATGCCAGCCTGGCGCTGACGGCGGACTCGACAACATTGACCGCATCGGTGGCCCCGGCAGGGGAAGCGCTGGGCCAGCTGGCGGCCACCGATTCCGACCTCAGGCTGCCGGCCTTCGCGCTTGGCCCAACGACACTAGCCACCAATGCCACGTTGGCCGCCAATGCCGCCAGCGCCGCCTCCGCCGACGATGCGCTTCCTCTAGCCGATCTTGCCCGCGCGATGGGTCTGGCAGCCGCCGATGACGCCGGCAAATCACTCCCAGCGGCACCGGCGGTGGGTGCCGATGCGGATGCCATCGAGTTTGCCCTCCCCTCCCAACCGCTCACCGGCAACAGTCCGGTCCGTGCAGCGGCGACGGCGGCGACACCCATCCCGATGCCGGCCGATCCGGATTCAGGCTTTGATGACGCGCTCGGCGCGCGCATCGGCTGGCTGGCCGATCAGCGCATCGGCCGCGCCGAGATCCGGGTCAGCCCGGACCACCTCGGCCCCATCGATGTTCGGCTGCATATCGACGGCAACCGGGTGAGTGCCGAGTTCAACTCCGCCAACGCCGACGTGCGGCAGGCACTGGAAGCCAGCGTCGGCCGCCTGCGCGACATGCTCGCGCAACAGGGTTTGCAACTGGCCCAGTCCGACGTTGGCAGTGGGCAATCGAACAGCAGCGACGGTTACGTGACCGATGCCGGCTCCGACCGACACGACGCCGACATCGTGGACACCCCGATTCCAACCATCCTGCGTCGCGGGTTGCTGGACGAGTACGCCTAGTTAAGGTCCGGACAACGCCACATTCCCCGTCATCCCCGCGAAAGCGGGGACCCAGCGACTTCAAGCCTTTGAAAGCCAAAGGCCATGGATGACCAGCCCTTTGGGCTGTTGTGGAGCGCTTCCCGCTTTCGCGGTAACGACAGGGCGGTCAAACCGCCGCCACCAGTGACCATTGCTGCATGCGTCAAATCCCTGTCACTGCCCGTCGCCGGAGTTGCGGCACACCCCTTGCATTGCCTTGGCAACCCCCGCATCCCGGAGTTGTCGCGTGCCATCCAAGAAGCCATCGTCCTCCAGCAAGCTGCCGTGGATCCTTGTCGCTACCTTGGTGCTGATACTGGCCACCGGTGGCGGATGGTTCTGGTATTCCAGCGCCGTGGCAGCGCCCGTTGCAACCGATGCGACTGCCGCTGAAACCGATCAAGCCTCGCCACGCAAGCCGGCGATCTACTTCGCGCTGGACCCGGCCTTCGTGGTCAACCTGGCTGACACCAACGCGGTGCGCTACCTGCAGGCCGATGTGCAGCTGATGACCCGCGATGACGCCACCGCCAAGGCGATGGAGTTGCATGCACCGGCCATCCGCAACCGCCTGCTGCTGCTGTTTGGGCAGTACTCCGCCGACCAACTGGCCCAGCGCAGCGCCAAGGAACGGTTGCAGAAGACCGCCGCCGACGAAGTGCGCACGCTGCTGAAGGCCGAGACCACCGCCAGCAAGCTCGAAGCGGTTTATTTCACCAGCTTCGTGACCCAGTAGGACACCTGCGATGAGCTCCGACCTGCTCTCCCAAGACGAAATCGACGCCCTGCTGCACGGCGTCGACAGCGGTGCCGTTGATGTCGATGAGGACGCGCCCGCAGCTCCCAACGAGGCGCGCAACTACGATTTCGCCAGTCAGGACCGCATCGTCCGTGGTCGCTTGCCCACCCTGGAGATGATCAACGAGCGCTTCGCCCGCACCTGGCGGGTCGGCCTTTTCAACCTGTTGCGACGCTCGGCCGATCTGTCGGTACGCGGGGTCGACCTGATGCGCTTTGGCGAGTACATGCACTCGTTGCAGGTGCCGACCAACCTGAACCTGGTGAAGATGAAGCCACTGCGCGGCACTGCCATCGTGATGTTCGAGCCGCGGCTGGTATTCACCGTGGTCGACAACTTCTTTGGCGGCGCCGGCAAGTACCCGGCCAAAATCGAAGGCCGCGAATTTACCCCCACCGAGATGCGGGTCATCCAGCTGTTGCTGAAGCAGACTTTCGCCGACCTGGCGGACGCCTGGGCGCCGGTGCTGCCGGTCGAATTCGAATACCTCAACTCGGAGGTCAACCCGCACTTCGCCAACATCATCAGCCCGCGCGAGTACATCGTGGTCAGCCGCTTCCATGTCGAGCTGGAAGGCGGCGGCGGCGAGTTCCACGTGTCCATCCCCTACTCGATGCTCGAACCGATCCGCGAACAGCTGGACGCCGGCGTGCAAAGTGACCGGGTGGAGCGCGATGAAAGCTGGACCCGGGCCATGCGTGAGCAGCTGCAGGACGCACAGGTCGAGCTCAGCAGCTCGTTGACCCAATGCCAGATCAGCCTGCGCCAACTGTGCCAACTCAAGATCGGTGACGTGATTCCGATCCATCTGCCCGACACGGTGACCTTGAACGTTGAACAGACCGCGCTGTTCACCGGCCAGTTCGGCAGTCACAACGGCCATAACGCCATCAAGATCGGCACCGTCCACCCCGCCCGCGCCCTCCCCACTTTCGAAAGCCTGACAACGCCATGAACCCGACAGACATCCCACAGACCGACGACGGCCAAACCTCGCGCGCCGCGTTCGATACCCTGACCGCCGACGGCGACAGCCGGGGCACCGACCTGAACCTGGACGTGATCCTGGATGTATCGGTATCGCTGTCGCTGGAGGTCGGGCGCACCCGTATCCCGATCCGCAACCTGCTCCAGCTCAACCAGGGCTCGGTGGTTGAGCTGGAGCGTGGCGCGGGCGAGCCGCTGGATGTGTTCGTCAACGGCACCCTGATTGCCCAGGGCGAGGTCGTGGTCGTCAACGACCGCTTCGGCGTGCGACTGACCGATGTGGTCAGCCCCGCCGAGCGCATCAAGCGACTGCGATGAGCCCGGCGGCCGACACTGCGGCGGCGGCGGTTGCTGCGGCCACGTCTACAGCCACGTCCATGGATTCCCGCCTGCGCGCGAATGACGGGGTTGTGGTGAAGGACGGGGTTGTGGTGAAGGACGGGACTGTGGCGAAGGAAGGGATTGTGGCGGCTGCAGCGGTGGATTCCACCGGCGCTTTCGCGCGGGTCACCGCTTCCGTTGATACCACCGCCAACCTCGTGCCGCTGCCCCTGCCAATGGCACGCACGCACGCCGCGTCGGTAGCGCCGGCGCCGATGTTCGCGCCGCCGCCAGCCAGTGGTTCCGGCGGCGCCGGCGCGGTAGGCGGTGGCGTGCTCGCGCTGCTGCTGGTGGTCGCGCTGATCCTCGGACTGGCGTGGTTGGCCCGCCGGATGCCGGGCATGGGTATCGCGGGTGCCGGCAACCCGGCACTGCGCGTGGTCGGGTCGCTGGCACTGGGCCCGCGTGACCGGGTGGTGGTGGTCGAGATAGGCCAGACCCAACTCCTGCTTGGGGTCGGCCCCGGTGGCACCCGCACCCTGCATACCCTCGACGCGCCGCTACCGTTCGCCCCCAACAGCGGTCCCTCGCCGTTCGCCCAGTTGCTTTCACAACACTTCGGCAAAAAGCCGTGAGCCGGGTCGCTGCCCGGATGTCGCGACTGCTCGGCGTAGTGCTGTTTGTCGCCGCGTTGCTACTGGCCCCGACCGTCGCGGCGCAGACTGCGCCCGCGTCAACCACACCCATGGCCGCGCCGGCAACGGCGCCATCGCCTGCCGCGACGACCACCCCCACATTGCCAAACGTGACGGTTGGCAATATCGGCGGCGAACCGGTCAGCCTGCCGTTGCAGGTGTTGTTGCTGATGACCGGCATCACCCTGCTGCCGGCGGCATTGCTCGGGCTGACGGCCTTCACCCGCATCATCATCGTGCTGGGCCTGTTGCGACAGGCGCTCGGCACCGGGCAGACCCCCAGCAACCAGGTGCTGCTGGCGTTGGCGCTGTTTTTGACCACCATGATCATGATGCCGGTGTTCGACCAGTCCTGGGCCGCGGGCATTTCCCCCTACCTCAATGACCAGATGGATTTCCGCAGCGCCTGGACCGCCTCGATCGAGCCGTTCCGCGGCTTCATGCTGGCCCAGGTCCGCGAGAATGACTTGATGACCTTTGCCGGGCTGTCCGGCAGCGGCCCGTACGCAGGACCGTCGGACGTGCCATTCGGGGTGCTGGCGGCGTCGTTCCTGACCAGTGAGCTGAAAACCGCGTTCGAGATCGCGTTCCTGGTCTACATCCCGTTCGTGATCATCGATCTGGTGGTCGCCAGCGTGCTGATGTCGATGGGCATGATGATGCTCTCGCCGATGCTGATCTCCGCCCCGTTCAAGATCCTGCTGTTCGTGCTGGTGGATGGTTGGATCCTGGTGGTCGGTTCACTCGCTGCCAGCTTCAACGCGGTGTAGGACGATGACGCCGGAAACCGCCATCACCGAAATTGGCCGCGGCCTGCAGATGGCGCTGTTGATGGGCGCTCCTCCCCTGCTGGCGGTATTGGTCGTGGGCGTGGTGGTCGGCATCATCCAGGCCGCCACCCAGGTGAACGAGCAGACCATCGCGTTCGTGATGAAGGCGATTGCATTGGCGACGATACTGGCACTGACCGGGCACTTCCTGCTCGGCAAGATGGTGGCGTTCACCATCGGCCTGTACCAGCGCATCCCGCACTTGATTGGCTGACCGGGAACCCGCGCGATGGACCCGGCGACCGCCACCGCCATCGATGGATTGAACCTGTTCGGCATGCTTGGCCAGGTGCTGTGGTACCTGCTGCGCATAGGCGGGACGTTGCTGGCATTGCCGATGATCGGCGGCCGCGGAATGCCGGTGCAGGCGCGGCTGATCGTCGCCCTGGCGCTGTCGGCGACGATGTCCACCGTGCTGCCCGTCCCGCCCATCGCCGCGATCGACGCGACAACGGTCCTTACCGTTGTGCGGGAACTGGCAGTCGGCATCGCCATTGGCCTGATGCTTCGGCTCGCCTTCGAGGCCGGGCAACTGGCTGGCGAGCTGGTCAGCCAGGGCATGGGGCTGTCGTTTGCGACCCTGGCGGACCCTTTGAGCGGCGCATCGTCGACGGTGCTCTCGCAGTGGTTCTTCCTGACTTTCGGGTTGCTGTTTTTCGCCTTCGATGCCCACCTCGCGCTGGTCGAGTTGCTGGTCGACAGCTACCGGACCCTGCCGATCGGCGCGCCGCTGGTTGACCTGCACGGTTTCCTGGCGGCATTGCCCGCATTCTTTGCCACCTGCCTGCGGGCGGGATTGTTGCTGGCGCTGCCGGTAATGATGGCGCTGTTGACCTCCAACCTGGCCTTCGGCGTGCTCTCGCGCGCCGCCGCGGCGTTCAACCCGATTGCGATCGGCCTGCCGGTGGCCCTGGTCGTTGGACTGGTCCTGCTGGGGCTGCTGGCACGGGAACTGCAGGAGCCGATACAGCGACTGTTCGGGGAAGCCTTCCTGGCGGCGCGCGCATTGACCGGCTGACCGCGCCCAGCCTGCCGGTCGCGCTGTATCCGATTGGCCACCCCGTGGCCGCAGCAGGAACCCTGTCATGTCCGGCGATCAAGAGGACCGCACCGAGCAACCGACCGAGAAGCGCCTGCGCGAGTCTCGTGAAAAAGGCGATGTCCCGCGATCCCGTGAACTGGCCAACGTTGCCGTGCTGGGGGTCACCGCAGTGACATTGATGCTGCTGGCGCCGGGCATCGGCACTGCGGCACAGGGCTGGCTGGGCGGCGCGCTGGCCTTCAATCCGGCCATCCTCGGCCACCCTGACCGCTTGATCACCCACGCGGTGACCCTGGCCATTTCACTGATGCTGCCGGTGTTGCCGGTGCTGGCCGCCGCATTGGTGGCCTGCCTGATCGCGCCGGCACTGATGAGCGGCATCCGCTTCTCCAACAAGGCATTGCAACCGGATTTCAAGCGACTCAACCCGGCCTCTGGTCTCAAGCGCATCTATGGCAAGGAAGGCTTCGCCGAGCTTTTGCGTTCGATGTTGCGGGTGCTGCTGGTGGTTGGCACCGGCGCCTTGGTCATCATCGGCGCGGTCGACAACCTGTTGCTGATGCCCCGGATGGGACTGCATGTCGCCATTGACACCGGCCTGCACACCGCGATGACCGCGCTGCTGGCGATGGCGGGTTCGCTGGCGTTGATTGCCGCCATCGATGTGCCGTGGCAACGCTACCAGCACCGCAGCAAGCTGAAGATGACCAAGCAGGAAGTCCGCGACGAGATGAAGCAGACCGAGGGCAACCCTGAGATCAAGGCCCGGGTGCGCCAGGTCGCACGCCAACTGTCGCAACGCCAGACGATGGAGGCGGTGCCCAGCGCCGACGTGGTGGTGATGAACCCAACCCACTACGCAGTCGCGCTGAAGTACGACCCCGACAACATGCGTGCGCCCCGGGTGGTCGCCAAGGGTGTGGACGAGACCGCATTGATGATCCGCGACGTGGCCGGGAAACACCGCATCACCGTGGTCGAGGCACCGCCGCTGGCACGCGCCTTGTATAGGCAGGCCAAGGTCGACCAGGAAATCCCCGTGAAACTCTACGCTGCAGTCGCACAGATACTGTCCTACGTGTACCAGCTCAAGCGCTGGCAGCCGGCGCACGGCCCGGCTCCGTCGCTGCAGCCGTTGGACGTAGGCGCGGACGGCGCCGTCGACCCGGTTGACGGGGGGCCGGCAGCGTGAGTGCAACCATGAGCCGGTTTTCCATAGCCGACCTCGCCCGTTCGCTGCGCGACGGAGCCGCTGCCCCGGTAGTGGTGTTGGCGATGTTGGCGATGGTGGTGGTACCGCTGGCGCCGGTGGTGCTGGATGCGTTGTTCACCATCAACATCGCGCTGTCACTGGTGGTGTTGTTGGCGGTGGTTTACGTCAAGCGGCCGCTGGAATTCTCGGTGTTCCCGTCGGTGTTGTTGATGGTCACCCTGCTGCGGCTGGCGCTGAACGTCGCCTCCACCCGGGTGGTGCTGCTGCACGGTCACGAAGGCCCCGGCGCGGCCGGGCACGTGATCGAGTCGTTCGGCAATTTCGTCATTGGTGGCAGCTACGCCGTCGGCCTGATCGTTTTTTCGATCCTGACCATCGTCAACTTCATCGTGGTAACCAAAGGCTCCGGGCGCATCGCCGAAGTGTCGGCACGCTTTATCCTGGACGCGATGCCCGGCAAGCAGATGGCGATCGACGCCGATCTCAACGCCGGTTTGTTGACGCGCGAAGATGCCAAGGCCCGGCGCCAGGAAGTCTCGGAGGAAGCCGACTTCTATGGCTCGATGGACGGCGCCAGCAAGTTCGTCCGCGGTGATGCGATCGCCGGCCTGCTGATCCTGGTGATCAACCTGGTCGGCGGCATCCTGATCGGCGTGCTCCAGCACGACATGGCGTTCTCCAGCGCGGCCCAGGTTTATGCGCTGCTCACCATCGGTGATGGCCTGGTCGCCCAGTTGCCGGCACTGCTGGTGTCCACGGCGGTCGCAATGCTGGTCACCCGGGCAACCCGCGAGCAGGACATGGGACCGGCGGTATCGGCGCAGGTATTCGGGCACAAGCGCGCGCTGTTCGTCGCCGCCTTGCTGCTGGGCCTGATCGGCGTGGTCCCGGGAATGCCCAACCTGCCTTTCCTGACCCTGTCGGCCATCGTCGGCTATGCCGCCTGGAAACTGCACAAGCGCGAGACCGCCGCCGCCGCGACCGCGGATGCCGACGAGGTGGCCACCGGCAGCAGCCAGAACCAGGCCATGGCCGAGCTGAGCTGGGACGAAGTGCGCCCGGTGGAGCCGCTTGGACTGGAGGTGGGATACAAGCTGATCGCTCTGGTCGACAAGACCCGTGGCGGTGAACTGCTGGCGAGGCTGAAAGGCATCCGGCGCAAGCTGACCCAGGATCTGGGCTTCCTGATCCCGGCGGTGCACGTGCGCGACAACCTGGAGCTGTCGCCCGGCCAATACCGGATCCTGGTGCATGGAGTGCCAATGGCGACCGGCGAGTTGTACCCGGACCGCAACCTGGCACTCGACCCGGGCCAGGTATTTGGCCCGTTGGAAGGCATCCCCGGCAAGGACCCGGCATTCGGGCTGGATGCGGTATGGATCCCGCCGGACCAGCGCGCCCATGCCGAATCGCTGGGCTACACGGTGGTGGACGCCGCCACCGTAGTCGCCACCCACCTGTCGCACGTGGTGCGCGAGCGCGCCTCCGAACTGCTGGGTCACGACGAAGTACAACAGCTGCTGGCCAGCGTGGGCAAGGCGACCCCGAAACTCGTCGAGGACTTGACGCCCAAGTTGCTGCCGCTGTCGGTGGTGGTGCGGGTACTGCAATCACTGTTGCTGGAGAAGGTGCCGCTGCGGCAGATGCGCCAGATCGTGGAGGCACTGCTGGAGCACGGCGCGCACACCCAGGACCCGGCCGCACTGACCGCAGCGGTCCGCAACGCACTGGGGCGCTTCATCGTCCAGGAGCTCAACGGGCTCAAGACCGAACTGCCCGTCTATACCTTGGCGCCGGCTCTGGAACAGGTATTGCAAGAGTCGGTCAACGGCACCGGCGCCGCGTTGGAACCAGGACTTGCCGAGCGGCTGCACCAGAACCTCAACGATCTGGTGACGCAGCAGGAGGGACGCGGCGAACCGGCCGTCCTGCTGGTGCCCGGCGGGATCCGCGCAACCATCGCGCGGCTGGTGCGGCACAGCGTACCGGCCCTGTCGGTACTGGCTTACACCGAAGTACCGGAAGAGAAGCGTTTGCGGTTGGTCGGCTCGATTGGTTGACAAACCAGGGCCTGGAATAACGGGAACAAGGGAACAACGTCATGAGAATCAAGCGTTTCATTGCCACCGACATGCGCAGCGCATTGCGCATGGTGCGCGAGGAACAGGGGGCGGAGTCGGTCATCCTGTCGACGCGGCCGACCGCCGACGGGATCGAGGTCGTCGCGGCGACCGATTACGACGAGGCACTGGTGCATCAGGCTCTGCGTGCCGCGACGCCGGCACTGTCGCCGACACCGGCTGCCACCAGGCCCGACCAGCTGCCGCCGGCAACCCCCGGACACGCGGGCCGGAACCACGACGACGCGAGCGGCAAGGCAGCCGTGACGCCGGCATCGGGCGCCGACTCGAAGACGTCGCCACCGCGCGACAGTTTCGCCAGCCGCGCACGCGCCGTGTTCCGCATTGGTGGTTCCCCGGCGGAAAGCCATGACAAGGAACACGCCGACGCGACCCTGGCGGAGCTCACCGGACACATGCCGCCAACGGCCGCCCTCCACCCGAATGCGTCACGCCCTGCCGGTGCGCGGCCACAGGCCAACGCTGCCCCGACCGCTGCAGCGGTGAACGCAGCAACCGGATCACCGACCCACTTCGAGGCGATGATGAATGCCCTCGCCGACCGGGACCTGCTGCCAGCCGATCCCCTCGGCGAGGGCGCGGCCACCGAGGCCCCGGCCGGCAAGCTTCCCGCCGATCTTCCAGACCCGGCCCCAGTCCAGGAACCGCCCTCACTGGCCACGACGATGTCGTCGCACCTGCCGGCACCGGCCGATGCGACCGGGGCCAGCGTCAAGGCCGCGCCACCGGCGGTACACGCGGTCGCCGAGCCGGACCCCGGCATCATCGCCATGCGCGAGGAACTGGGTTCGATGCGACGGATGATCGAGCGCGAGATGGGCCAGTTCACCAGCGAACGCCTGCGCGGCTCCCCGGCGCGTGCCGCCGCCTACGACATGCTGCTGGGGTATGGCTGCGACGAGTCCCTGGCACAGACCATTGCGGCCAAGATCAACCCGGCGCTGGACCCGGACAAGGTGCGCGCACCGATGCTCGCCGAGCTGGCACGGATGCTGACCATCAGCCGCAGCGAGCCCATCGACGACGGCGGCGTGATCGCACTGATCGGACCCACCGGCGCCGGCAAGACCACGACCGTGGCAAAGCTGGCCGCCCGCTTTGCCGCCCGCCACCGCGCCCGCGATGTCGCCATGGTGACCACTGACAGCGAGCGCGTGGGCGCAATCGAACAACTGCATGCACACGGACGCCGCCTCGGCATCACCGTATGCGAGTCGAACGGGCCGGAAGCCCTGGCCCAGACGCTGGCCCAGTTGCAGGACTATCCATTGGTGCTGGTCGATACCGCCGGTTATGGCGCCCGTGACCGCGCGCTGCTCAGCCAGATCACCTGGCTGCGTGCCACCCGCCAGTTGCGCAGCTTGCTGGTACTGCCCGCCAGCGCACACCCGCATGACATGAGTGAACTGGTCCGCCGCTACCGGATGGCCAGTCCCGAAGGCGTGGTGCTGACCAAGACCGATGAGACCGGACGCCTTGGCGCGGCCTTGTCGGTCGCCATCCGCAACGGTCTGAGCCTGACCTACACCGCCCATGGCCAAAGCGTTCCAGAGGATCTGGAGGCCGCCGATGCGTCCAACCTGGTCCTGCAACTGGAGAAACTGCGCCGTGCGGCCGATAACCCCTTTGTCACCGAGGATCACCATGCCATCGCCTGACCTCCAACCCGTTCCCGCGATGATGGCGCAGCCTGCTGGCGCCACGCCGACAACGTCTGCGCGCGCGGCCCCGGTCCGGGTCATTGCCGTAGCCAGCGGCAAGGGCGGCGTGGGCAAGACCAGCGTATCGGTCAACCTGGCGATGTCGCTGCAGAACTCCGGCCAGCGCACCTTGTTGCTGGATACCGACCTGGGCCTGGCCAATGTCGACGTCATGCTCGGCCTGTCGCCGCGGTTCACCCTGGCCGATGTATTCGCCGAGCGCTGCGAACTGCGCGACACCCTGCTGGAAGGCCCGGGTGGCCTTTGGGTCGTGCCCGCTGCCTCCGGCAAGCGCCACATGGTTGAGCTGCTGCCGCAACAGCATGTTGGTCTGGTGCATGCCTTCAGCCAGCTGGACCTGCCAATCGACGCCATGGTGATCGACAACGCCGCCGGCATTGCCGACAGCGTATTGACCTTCTGCCAGGCCGCACAGGACGTGATCGTCGTGGTGTGCGACGAGCCGGCTTCGGTCACCGATGCCTATGCGCTTATCAAGGTGCTCAATCGCGACCGCGGGGTCAGCCGCATCCAGGTGCTGGCCAACCAGGTGCACAACCCCGGCGAGGGTCGACAGCTGTTCGGCAAGCTGGAGCGAGTCGCATCGAAGTTTCTCGACGTGACCCTGAACTACCTGGGCGCGATCCCCCGCGACGAATGGCTGCGTCGCGCCATCCAGCGCCAGGAAGCGGTAACCCAGGCGTTCCCGTCCAGTCCTTCGGCGATGGCATTCCGTGACATCGCCCGCCGCGCCGGCCAATGGCAATCCCCGCAAGGTCCGCGCGGGCATGTCGAGTTCTACATGGAGCGCCTGATCACACCTGCCAGGAGTGCCATCGCATGAGTCATGCCGCCGCTGCCTATCGCGCCAGCCTGCCCCGCCAGGATGCATCCGAAGTGGTCGAGCGCCACGGCGAACTGGTCCGTCGCATTGCCCACCACCTCGCGGCACGATTGCCGTCGAGCGTCGAGGTCGACGACCTGATCCAAGCCGGGATGCTCGGCTTGCTGGACGCTGCACGAAACTTCCAGGACGACCAGGGCGCGGCATTCGAGACGTATGCGTCGATCCGCATCCGCGGCTCGATGATCGACGAGATCCGGCGTGGCGACTGGGTGCCGCGCTCGGTACATCGCCGCTATCGCGACGTGATCGCCGCGACCCGCCGGATTGAGCAGGCCACCGGCCGCGCCGCCACCGCGCAGGAGGTTGCCGGTGAGTTGGAGATCGGCCTGGATGAGTACTACCGCATGCTGGAGGAATCCTCACGCGGCCAGTTGATCAGCCTTGACGCGCACACCGACGAGCACGACGGCGAACCGCGCGTGTCCGCCCCTGGCGATGCCAACCCTGCACGCGCGTTCGATTATGGCGAGTTCCGGGACTCACTCGGCGGCGCCATTGGCGAGTTGCCCGAGCGCGAACAGCTGGTGCTGTCGTTGTACTACGAGCAAGAGCTGAACATGCGCGAGATCGGCGCCGTGCTGTCGATCAGCGAGTCACGCGTGTGCCAGATCCACGGCCAGTCGATGCTGCGGCTACGCGCGCGACTGGGCGAGTGGCGCGACACCGCCATGGACCCGAGTGACTGAACCATCGTCGCAATCGAATCATCATTTTCAACCGCTTCCCGAGTGCCTCCAGACCCATGGACAAGAACATCCGCATCCTCATCGTCGACGACTTCTCCACGATGCGTCGCATCGTCAAGAACCTGCTCAACGACCTTGGCTTCACCAACACGGCCGAAGCCGACGACGGCACCACCGCCCTGGTGGAGCTGAACAAGGCGAGCTTCGACCTGGTGATCACCGACTGGAACATGCCCGGCATGCCCGGCATCGACCTGCTGAAGGCGATCCGCAAGGATCCCGCATTGGCCAAGGTGCCGGTGCTGATGGTCACCGCCGAAGCCAAGCGCGAGCAGATCATCGAAGCCGCGCAAGCCGGCGTGAACGGCTACGTCATCAAGCCGTTTACCGCCGCGACGTTAGGCGACAAGCTGGGCAAGGTATTCGAGCGCCTCGGGGCGGGCGCGTGAACAGCGACGACCGGCAGGTCATCACCCAACGCCTGCACGCCGCGCTGTGGGCATTGGAAAACGACGACCATGACGGCTGGCGAGAGAACGTCGATGAGTTGATCCAATGGCGTACCCAACCATTCGTGCAGGGGCTGTCGCGACTTGCACGCGAACTGGAGCAGGCGTTCGGCGAGGATGGTCACGAGCAACCCAGCGCGACCTCGCTGCCCGACGCCTGCGCTCGGCTGGAGCATGTGGTCACCCTGACCGAACGCGCCAGCATGCGGTCACTGGACCTGGTCGATGAGTGCAGCGCGCTCCTGCGCCAGCTGCCCACGCCGCTGGACGATACGCAACGCGATGCCATGCTCGGCATCCGCTCGCGACTGTCGGAGCTGACCGCCGCCCAGGGCTACCAGGACCTTACCGGGCAAATCATCCTGCGCGTGGTCTCGCTGGTACGCGCCGTGCACGTCGGGCTGGGTGAGGTGGTCGGCCAGGAGGAGTCCGGCATTGCCCCGCAAGCTTCCAACCGTGGCCACGGCCCCGCGATCGCCGGCCTGGATCCGGAGCCGGTCAGCCAGGACGACGCCAACACACTGCTGTCGTCCCTGGGGCTATAGCGGCATGGACACCGCGTCCGACATCTGCGCCGACTTTCTGGTCGAGGCGCGCGAGATCCTCGATCAGCTTGGCGAGCAGATGGTCGCACTGGAGCACGCGCCCGCCGATCGTGAATGCCTGAACTCGGTGTTCCGCGGTTTCCACACCATCAAGGGTGGCGCCGGGTTCCTGGATTTCCCGGCCATGGTGACGATCTGCCACGCGGTGGAAGATCGACTGAACCTGGCACGTACCGGCGATGCGGTGCTGGATGCCGCTGCCTTCGACGGCTCCCAGCAGGCCCTGGACCTGCTGGTCGACATGCTCGATTGCGTCTCCGCTGGCGAGCCGATGACGCCCGCACCCCAAGCATTGATCGACAGCCTGCGGGTCGATGCGGCCATAATCGGAATTCCGGCAAACCACGACATCAAATCGCCAGCCGCCCCCGGCGGCGACGACTTGGATGAGCTCGACTTCGAGGCATTGCTCGACAGCCTGCACGGCAGCGGCGGCACACCCGGCGTGGTGTCGCCTGCAGCGACGCCGGAGCCGCCTGCGGCCATCCCTGCAGCCGTGCCCGCGCCACCACCAGCTCAACCGGCGGCGCCCAGCCTGCCAAAGCCGCGCAAGCCTGCCGCCCCGGCACACCAGGACGAGCCGACGGTGCGTGTCGACGTGCGCCGCCTCGACACCATGGTCAACCTGGTCGGGGAGCTGGTACTGGCGCGCAACCGCCTGAAGACCTTGCGTCCGCGACTGCATGACGAGGAACTCGATCGCGCGGTCGGCGCGCTGGACGGCGCGACCTCGCGCCTGCAGTCAGCGGTGATGATGGCGCGAATGCAGCCGGTCGGCCGCGTGTTCGCCCGCTTTCCCAAGCTCGCCCGCGATGTCGCGCGACAACTGCAGAAGAATGTCGAGTTGGAAGTCGTTGGCGCGGAGACCGAGCTGGACCGCAATCTGGTCGAGGCGCTGGCCGATCCGCTGGTGCACCTGGTGCGCAATGCGATCGACCATGGCATCGAGTCACCCGAGGCGCGCCGCAACTCAGGCAAGCCCGAGCAAGGCCACGTACGCTTGTCCGCACAGCAGGAAGGCGACCACGTGGTCATCGAGGTCCGCGATGACGGCGCCGGAATCGACCCGGACCGGATCCGCGACATTGCCGTGCGCAAGAGCCTGGTCGATGCCGACGCCGCAACCAGGCTGTCGCCGGACGAGTGCCTGCAACTGCTTTTCCTGCCGGGCTTCTCCACCCGCGCCGAGGTCAGTGACCTGTCCGGGCGCGGGGTAGGCATGGACGTGGTGCAATCACGCATCCACGAGTTGTCCGGCCGGGTCCAGATCCAGTCGGAACCGGGGCACGGCTCGCGCTTCGTAATCCAGGTGCCGCTGACCCTGGCGATTCTTCCGACCTTGCTGGTCGAGGTCGACAACGACGTCTATGCCTTGCCCCTGGTCCGGGTAATGGAGGTGCTTGCGCAGCTGCCCGGGGCGCCCATGTCGATCGATGGCCAGGAGGTGCTCGACCTGCGCGAACAACCGGTGCCGCTGTTGAGCCTGCGCGGCTGGCTGGGTATCGAACCCGAGGCGACCGCGGGCAGCACCGTGGTCGTGTTGCAAGCCGGCGAGCAGCGATTCTGCCTGTCGGTAGACCGCGTGCGCGGTCGCGAGGAAGTAGTGATCAAGGCCTTGCCGCGCACCTTGCGCGGGTTATCGGGCTATGCCGGCGCCAGCCTGATTGGCGACGGCCGGATGGCACTGATCCTGGACGTGGACGCGCTGTATCGAACCGGCGTGCGTGGCACGTCGCGACTCAAGTAATCCCGGCCAGCACCGTTAACGGACAGTATGGACAGACTCAGCGTCATCGGCACCGTACTTGCGTTGTTCGCCCTCGTCGGCGGCAGCCTGCTCAAGGGCGCGGGCCTGTCGGGACTGTGGTCGCCGGCAGCATTCGTGGTGGTGATCGTCGGCACCCTGGCCGCGATCCTGTTGCAGACACCGATGGACACCTTCATGCGCGCGATGAAGATCGTGCGCTGGGTGTTCCTGCCGCCAGCACATGACCGCCCCGCAATGATCAGCCGGATCGTCGAATGGAGCACGGTCGCGCGCCGCCAGGGCCTGCTCGGGCTTGAACCCGAGATCGCCGCGCAAGAGGACCTGTTCGTCCGCAAGGGCCTGCAAATGGTCGTTGACGGACTGGAGCCCGAGACGATCCGGCAGATGCTGGAGATCGAGCTGTACGGACAGTCCAGCCGTGACCTGGCGGCGGCAAAGGTGTTCGAGGGCATGGGCGTCTACGCACCCACCCTGGGAATCATCGGTGCGGTAATGGGCCTGATCGCGGTGATGAAGAACCTGGCCGATCCCAGCAAGCTGGGGGCCGGCATCGCGGCCGCGTTCACTGCCACCATCTATGGCATCGGCACCGCCAACCTGGCGTTGCTGCCGGCCGCCAGCAAGCTCAAGGGCCTGATCAACCAGCAGACCGAAGAACGCGAGATGATCATCGAAGGCCTGATCGCCATCGCTCAGGGCGAGAATCCGCGCAACATCGAGATCCGGCTGAACGGCTTCGTACACTGAGATGGCACGCCGACACCAGCATGAGGAACATCAGAACCACGAGGCATGGGCAATCCCGTACGCCGACTTGTTGACGCTGCTGTTGGCATTTTTCGTGGTGATGTACGCGATCTCCTCGCTTAATGAAGGCAAGTACCGGGTACTGGCGGACTCCTTGTCCTCCGCCTTCGGCGGCGCACCGCGAACCATCAGCCCGATCCAGCTTGGCGAGACCCAGTTGCGCGGCTCCTCCTTCGACCGTCCGTCGATCCAGACCGCTGCCTCCAAGGCCGGCCCGGCCGCCGCGACCCCGATCAACTCGCCGCGGATGCTGCAAGTGCTGGACATGCCAACCTTCGGCCAGCAGTCGCGCAGCCGGCAGGCCGCGGCCGCCGCAGCGGCAACGATCGAGGTCGAAAACCGGCGTCAGACTGACCTGCACTTGCTCGGCCAGCGTATCCAGGACGCCCTGTCGGAACTGGTGCGCGAAAAGTTGGTCACCGTGCGGCGCGGGCCGATGTTCCTGGAGGTGGAGATCCAGAGTGACATCCTGTTCGCCAGTGGCATCGCCACACCCAGTCCGCTGGCGGTGGAAACCATCCGCAAGCTGGCCCACGTCTTGCGCGATGAACCCAACGCGGTGCGGGTGGAGGGATACACCGACGACGTGCCGATCGCCACCGCGCGCTTCCCTTCCAACTGGGAATTGTCGGCCGCGCGCGCCGGCAGCGTGGTGCACGAGATGATCGATGCCGGGGTGGAGGCGACACGACTGGCCATGGTTGGCTACGGCCAATACCAGCCAATAGCCGACAACACCACGGGCGAGGGCCGTAACGCCAACCGTCGCGTGCTGCTGGTCATCCTGGCCTCGCCGCAGGGGCCGGATGCCATCACAGCCCCCTTGCCGCCGGCAGTAGCCGCCGGCGCAACACCTGATTCCACGATGGCGACGGTCGCGCGCCCCAACCCGAACTCCGGAGCCGGCTGACATGCAGACCTGGGCCATTGCCAATCAAAAAGGCGGGGTGGGCAAGACCACCACGTCGCTGTGCCTGGCACGTGGACTTGCCGAAAAGGGCAACCGGGTACTGCTGATCGACCTGGACCCGCATGCGTCACTGACACGTGCTTTCGGGGTGCCATCGGACCCGACGCCGCCGGGAACCCACGACATTTTCTCCAGCCGGAGCGTGGAGCTGTCCACCCTTGCCCGTAGTACCCCGATCGACGGCTTGCAGCTGGTGGCGGCACAGCCTGCACTGGCGACCCTGGAACGCCGTGGAGCCACCCAGCCCGGCCTGGGCCTGTCATTGGCGCGCGCGCTGCATGCCACGCGTGGTGGCTATGACCATGTCCTGCTCGACTGCCCACCGACGCTTGGGCTGCTGATGGTCAACGCACTGGCCGCCGCCGACCGGTTGGTGGTGCCCACGCAGACCGACCCGCTGGCGCTTCACGGACTGACCGACATGCTGCGCACCGCGGACATGGTCCAGCGGTCGCGTCGACGCCCGTTGCCACGGCACATCCTGCCCACTTTGTATGACCGGCGTACCCGCGCCGGGGTACGCATCCTGGAACAACTGCATGACAGCTACGAGGCGCTGGTCTGGCCGAAGGCGGTGCCAATGGATACCCGTCTGCGCGATGCCATGGCGTTGACGGCGGCCACGCCACCCAGCGGCCGCGGTGCGCAAGCGTACCGCTCGGCACTGAACTGGTTGCTGGATGCAATACCGCAGCAACAGGAGGCCGCATGAGCTCACAGATGGTGGACAGCTACCTGGACGAGCTGCTGGCACCGCTCCAGGCGGCCACCAGGCTCGTGCCTGCACCAGTGCCCGTCCTCCAACTTGCCCCCGCGCCAGAAGTGGAGTCGGCACGACTTCCGGCCCGCCCGGCGCCAGCACCGGCTCATCAACCGGACACGGTAGCGCCGCCATTGCGGGCGACCACGGCCGGGCATCGCTGGCTGCGCGCGACCCTGGGCAGCGACCACTACGCGTTTGAACTGCTGCGGGTGCAGGAAGTGGTGCGCATGGCCACCATCACGGCCATGCGCGGCACCTCCCGCGCGATGTTGGGCGTCATGAACCTGCGTGGACGCATCGTGCCGGTCTTCGATCTCGCCCGCTGGCTGGGTACCGGCGAAGTCACCACCGACGAGAACGTCCGCATCATCGTGGTCGAGCGCGACGACGAGCTGATCGGCGTGCTGGTCTCGGCGGTGGAGGACGTGGTGACGCTGGCGCGCGAGCATATCGAGCCGCCGCTACCGGGCAACGACCCTGGCGGGGTACTCGGTGTCGCCCGGGTCGGCCGCGCCCCAACGGTTCTGCTGGATGCCAACGCATTGTTTGAATGAATCTTCAAGTTCCCGCGCACTGCGCCGTTAACGCCATTGACTGCAGCCATTTACTGCAACGGCCGCCCATTCCATGAATGAAATATCGTTACAACCCGACTTGGGTATCGAGCACGTCGAAGCGTTACGGGCGACGCTCGCGCCGCTCCTCAACCGTGCCGGCATGCTGGCATTGACTGGCGACCGGGTAGAGCGGGTGCATACCGCCGGCCTGCAGCTGTTGCATGCCTTCATCCGCGACCGCGCGAACGCCGGTCACGGCACCACCATCACCCTGGCCTCGCCTGCCCTGATGGACGCGGCGAACGTGCTCGCGCTTACCGGCGTGCTGGGGCTCGGCGCACCGGTTGGAACGGCTGGCGACCTTGAAAACAATGGAGATCCCGCATGAGCGCCAAGCTGCTGATCGTCGATGATTCCACTTCCATGCGGCAGATGGTCGCCTTTGCCCTGTCGTCGGGCGGCTACACCGTGCACGAGGCGGAAGACGGACAGGCTGCACTGGATATCGCCAGGACCACCCACTTCGACGCCGTGGTGACCGACGTCAACATGCCGCGCATGGATGGGATCGAATTGATCCGCCAGCTGCGCCAGTTGCCCGGCTACAAGTTCACCCCGCTGTTGATGCTGACCACCGAGTCGGGTGGCGACAAGAAGCAGGAAGGCCGCGCCGCCGGCGCCACCGGCTGGCTGGTCAAACCGTTCGATCCCGAGCAGTTGCTCGCCACGGTTCGCAAGGTTCTCGCCTGACACCATGGACATCACCCAATTCCACGCCGCGTTCTTTGAGGAAAGCCGTGAAGGGCTGCAAGCCATGGAAGCGGGTTTGTTGCGCCTGGAAACCCAGATGGAACCGGATCTGGAGCCCGGCGTCGCCGACGGTGACACCATCAACGTCATCTTCCGCGCCGCGCACTCGATCAAAGGGGGTGCGGCCACGTTCGGCTTCGGTGACGTCACCGACCTGACCCACCTGCTGGAAACGTTGCTGGATGACACCCGCTCTGGCCACCGCTATCTCGACCACGTCGCCATCGATGCATTGCTGGACGCGGTGGATGTACTGCGAGGATTGCTCGCGGTGGCCGAACACGGCGGACAGGTCGACCAGCAGGCCATGAGTCGCGCGCGCTCCGGACTGGACCGACTGCTGGCAAGCGAGGCGGGCGCTGCGCCGGCCATTGCCGCGGTGGGAAAGGCCGGCGACATGGGCGACCCCGAACACTGGCGCATCGGATTCCGCCCGGAAACCTCGTTGTTCATGACCGGCAACGACCCGCTGCGGATCCTGCGCGAGCTGGGCAGCCACGGCGAGTTGACCGCGACCTGCCTGGATGACCGCCTGCCGGCGTTCGACGTACTCGACCCGTTCGAGGCGCACCTGGCCTGGGACCTGATGCTGCCGGGCAACGTGCCGCGCGCCGCCATCGACGAAGCGTTCGCGTGGGTCGAAGACCAGTGCGAGCTGTCGATCGAGGCCGTCGCCGCGACGTCGTCGCTGCGGATGCCGGCACCCGCCCTTGCCGCCGTGCCGTCCGACGACGAATCCACTGCCGCCTCCCGCACGCCGGGTACCGCCCGCGCCGCCAATGCGGACGCCGACACCTCCATTCGCGTCGCCGTGGCGAAGGTCGATGCGTTGATCAACCTGGTCGGCGAACTGGTCATCACCCAGGCGATGCTGCACCAGCGTTCCGAAAACCTGGACCCGGTGGCCAACGAAACCCTGCTGACCGGGCTCGGCCAGCTCGACCGCAACACCCGCGACCTGCAGGAAGCGGTGATGAGCGTGCGCATGCTGCCGGTGGAATTTGCCTTCAGCCGCTTCCCTCGCATGGTCCGCGACCTGGCCTCCCGGCTCGACAAGAAGGTCCGCCTGCGCACCTTCGGCGAGGCCACCGAGCTGGACAAGGGCATGATCGAGAAGATCGTCGACCCGCTGGTGCACCTGATGCGCAACGCGATCGATCACGGTCTGGAGTCCGCCGACGAGCGCCGCGCCGCGAACAAGGACGAGACCGGCACCATAACCATGAACGCTGCCCACCAGGGTGGCCACATCCTAATCGAGGTCAGCGACGACGGCCGCGGCATGGACCGCGACCGCATCGTGCGCAAGGCGGCCGAACGCAACCTGCCGCTGCCGGAAAACCCGACCGATGCACAGGTCTGGGACCTGGTGTTCCACCCCGGATTCTCCACCGCCGATGCGTTGTCGGACCTGTCCGGGCGCGGCGTCGGCATGGACGTGGTCAAGAGCAACATCCTGGCACTGGGCGGCCAGGTTGAGATCCGCAGCGAAAAGCTCGTCGGCACCACCGTGTCGATCCGGCTGCCACTGACGCTCGCGATCCTGGACGGCATGTCGGTCGCGGTCGGCGACGAGGTGTTCATCCTGCCGCTCAACATGGTGGTCGAGTCGTTGCAGCCGCAACCGCACGAGGTGCGCACGATCGCCGGCGACACCCGTGTGCTGCATGTGCGCGACGACTACCTACCGCTGGTCAACCTGCGCCAGCAATACCGGCTGCCACCGGCCGATGCGGCCGCCTCACCGATCGCGGTGGTCGTGGAAAGCGGGGGCCGCCGCCTGGCACTGGAAGTGGACGAACTGCTCGGCCAGCAGCAGGTGGTGGTGAAGAACCTGGAAGCCAACTACCGCCGGATCCCGGGCATCTCCGGCGCGACCATCCTCGGCGACGGTCGCGTCGCGCTGATCATCGACGCCGCCGGCATCGGGACCGGCACTCCGTTGCCCGTCGCCGCCTGACCCTACCCGCCCCATTCATTGCCGCCGCCGCGGATTGCACCAAGGACACACCCCATGACCGACTCCACGCCCAACCGCACCCTGCTTGCCCCGCGCGCCACGTACACCCAACCGGGGCTGGATGCCGACACCGACAACAGCGAGTTCCTCACCTTCGCCCTGGGCGAGGAAGAGTACGGGGTGGACATCCTCAAGGTGCAGGAGATCCGCGGCTACGACGCCGTGACCCGCCTGCCCGACGCGCCCGACTACATCAAGGGCGTGGTCAACCTGCGCGGCACGATCGTGCCGGTGATCGACATGCGCCTGAAGTTCCGCCTCGCCAATGCCGACTACACCGCGGTGACGGTGATGATCGTGCTCAATGTCTCCGATCGCATCGTCGGTATCGTGGTGGACAGTGTCTCGGACGTCATCCGCCTGGGCGGCGACCAGATCCGCCCGGTTCCCGAATTGGGCGTGACCATCGACCGCCAGTTCCTGACCGGCATCGGCACGCTCGACGAGCGCATGCTGATCCTGCTGGATATCGAGCGCCTGATGACCAGCACCGAGATGGGCCTGGTGGCCGAGGCTGCAGCACTGCAGTAGCCAATCTTCGGTCAGCTGCCGGTTTCACTGCAGGATCCCACAAAATAAAAACGCGCCGGATTCGGCGCGTTTTTTGTGCGGGCGCCGAAGCGCACGGGCATAAGGCGATGGCCTTCAGAGGGTGAAGTCCAGGCGCACCTTGCCACGACCACCACCCGGTTCGAACGTCCACTGCTTCACCGCGCTCACCGCGGCCGACTCGAACGTGCGCGACGGACGCGCGTTGACGACCGAGACGCTCTCCACGCTGCCGTCGGCACCCACGGTGAACTCCACTTCGACAAACCCTTCAGTACGGTTGCGAGCCGCCTCGGCGGGATAGGTCGGCTCCACACGCTTGATCGGGCTGAGAGCGGCTTGGGCCGGGAGGGCGAACGCCAGTGCCAGCGCGGCAGTGACAAGGACCTGGTAACGGGGCATGGGGGAGACTCCTGAGTGTGGGAACGTATTGGATCGTGTGGGGACGGGAACACATGCTCCCGCTGTACTTCCACACATCGGCCAGCACGGAGGTTTCTTTAGCTCCACGCGGATTTGCCAGTGATCGCTAAAGTTTTCGTTCAGCCAGCCGTTGTCCCGGGGGTCGATCAAAACGATTCACTCCCCGAGGTCTCCGATGTCCAATCGCCACACCCCCTCCTTGCTGGATCGCGCCCTGGCCCCAGCCATGCAGCTCATGGCGCGCTTGCGCTTCGGCCACAAGGCATTGGTCATCGGTGCCGCATTCATGCTGACCTGCGGCCTGCTGGCCGGCATCCTGGTGGTACGCACCAACGCCGACATCAAGGCGGTGAAGCAGCAACGCACGGCGGTTGAAGGGCTGTCGCACCTGCAGAGCTCGATGCTGGCCATGCAATCCCATCGACAGATGAGCACCCGGGTCTCGGCCAAGCAGGACGTGCCCGCGCAGCAGATTGCTGGCGCCGCTTCGACTGCGGCCACCGAACTGCAGGCCGCCGCACGTTGGGCGGGCCAGTCCTTGAAGGATGCGGAGGTGCGCACTGCCTTCAAGCAGGCACAAGAAGGATGGACCAGCGTCAGCAACGGCGACGCCGGAGCCGACGCGACCGAATCCACGATCCAGCAGGTGCGCTCATTGATGGGCCTGGTGGCGGAACGCACCGGCTTGTCGCATTCCCAGGAACCCACCGTGCTGTACATGGGCCGTGCCGCCAGCGAGTGGCTGCCGACATTGGCCGAATACACCTCGCAACAGGGCGTGGTCGGATTGCGGGTACTGGGCGAAGGGGCGATCTGGGTAGACGACCGCACCGGCCTGGCCGTGTCGCGCACCATGCAGGACTTCCTGCGCAGCCGGATCGAGCTGGAGCTGTCCAATGCCGAGCAGCGTATGCCATCGCTGGTCGCCACCGCCGGCAAACCCATCGAGGCCGCGCTGGAGGCGATGGGCAAGCAGAACGATGCCATCGCCACCCACATCCTGGATGCCGACACCCCCGTGCTGCCAGTGGAAACCCTGGCCGCACGCGAGCATGCCACCCAGTTGGCGATGGCCGCCGCGATGATCGGATCGATCAACTCGCTGGATGCCGCCGCCGCCGCCCAGATCTCACGCATGACGACCTCGGCCAACCTCACCTGGATGGTGGTGGTGCTGATGCTGCTGATCGCGGGCTACCTGTTCCTGGGGTTCAGCCGCAGCACGCGTGACTCATTGCTCAAGATCCAGCAGGCCACCGAATCCATCGCCGCCGGCGAATTCCCGCAGAGTGTCCGCGTCGACAGCCAGGACGAGCTGCGCGACATCGCCCGCAGCCTGGAGCGCGCGGTCACCAGCCTGCGCACGTTCGCCGGCGCGCAGCGCGACGTCTATGAGGCCCACCAGGCCGGCAACATCGACGAGCGACTGGACGCGGCGGCGTTCCCGGGCGCATTCGGCGAGATGGCCGAAGAGATCAACACACTGGTCGCCTCGCACATCGACCTGACCCGCAAGACCATCGAGATGGTCGGTGCCTACGCACACGGCGACCTGTCGGGTGACATCGAGCGCTACCCCGGCACCAAGGCCGAAGTCACCGCGGCGGTGGATGCAGTCAAGCTCAACACCCAGTCGGTCACCGCCGAGATCAAGAAGCTGGTGGACGCGGCCGTCGCCGGCGACTTCAGCCAGCGTGGCGACGCCGAGCAGTTCGAGTTCGTTTACCGCGACATGATCCTGGGCCTCAACGAGCTGATGGCCAGCGCCGACCGCGGCCTCAACGAGGTCGGTGACCTGCTGACCTCGATGGCCCAGGGTGACCTCACCCAGCACGCGGACACCAACATGCCGGGCCAGTTTGGTCGCTTGGCGAGTGACGCCAACGACACCGTGCGACATCTGTCTGAAATCGTCGGCCAGATCCGCCAGGGCAGCGACGCGATCAGCGCCGCCGCCAGCGAAATCGCCGCCGGCAACGACGATCTGTCGCGCCGTACCGAGCAGCAGGCCGCCTCGCTGGAGGAAACCGCCTCCTCGATGGAGGAACTCACCTCCACCGTGCGCCAGAACGCGGACAACGCCCGCCAGGCCAACCAGCTCGCGATCGGCGCGGCCGAAGTCGCCGAAGTCGGTGGCGAAGTCGTCGGCCGGGTCGTGGAGACCATGACCGGCATCAACGAGTCCTCGCGCAAGATCGTCGAGATCATCAGCGTCATCGACGGCATCGCGTTCCAGACCAACATCCTCGCGCTCAACGCCGCGGTGGAAGCCGCGCGCGCCGGCGAGCAGGGCCGCGGCTTTGCGGTGGTCGCCTCCGAGGTGCGCTCGCTGGCCCAGCGTTCCGCCGCCGCAGCCAAGGAAATCAAGACCCTGATCGACGATTCGGTGCACAAGGTCGAAAACGGCAGCGCCCTGGTGGGCCAGGCCGGCAAGACCATGGGCGAGATCGTGACCAGCGTGAAGCGGGTGACCGACATCATTGCCGACATCTCCGCCGCCTCGCAGGAGCAGAGCAGCGGCATCGAGCAGGTCAGCCACGTCATCACCCATATGGATGAAGGCACCCAACAGAACGCCGCGTTGGTCGAGGAAGCCACCGCCGCCGCCCGCTCGCTGGAGCAGCAGTCCGGCCACCTGGTGCAGACGGTCGCCGCGTTCCGGCTGGAAGCCGACTCCGGCCAGACGCAGACCCGCACGCACGCGGGGGCCATCGACCGCGTCAGCAGGCTGACCGGTACCGCCGCCAATACTCCGGTCAACAAGCCCACCAACCAGCCCGCCGCATCCGGACATCCCCGCCCGGTGCGGGCCAGCCCGAAGGCCGCCGCCGGCAACGACCAGCACTGGCAGGAGTTCTGATCACGCCTGGAATCACAGGCACGCCAGAATTCGCACACGAAAGACAGCCGTTGATCCCCCGGATCACGGCTGTTTTTTCCTATGGACAGTGCGATCCGCATGCGACCGGGGCTGTCGGCGCGCGCCCGGATACTCAAGACAAGCCCCCACCCGCCGTTATCCGGGTCATGGGATCCGCCTCGGATCCTTCCGGCGCCTGGTCGCTGAACGCAAACGCTTGCATCCCGAGAGAGCTCCATGCGCAACAACCTTCCCGTTACCGATGTCGAAATTGAACTCGACAACGACGCCACGCTGGTTTCCTACACGGACAGCAAGGGCCGGATCCTGTCGGTCAACCGGGACTTCATTCAGGTCAGTGGTTTCAACGAGGCCGAGCTGATCGGTCAGGCGCACAACATCGTGCGCCACCCGGAGATGCCGTCGGCGGTGTTCGCCAACTTCTGGCAAACGCTCCAGGCCGGTCGCCCATGGGTCGGCGTGATCAAGAACCGCTGCAAGAACGGCGACTTCTACTGGGTGCAGGCGCATGTCACCCAGGTATACGAACGTGGGCAGCTCACCGGCTATATGTCGGTTCGACGCAAGGCGAGCCGTGCCGCCATCGCCACCGCCGAGCGCGACTACGCGGCATTCCGCAACGGCCGCGCGAACGGATTGCGCATCCATGTCGGCTCGATCGGCAAACGCGACTGGCTGCGCGATCTCAATCCGCTTTGGCGGCTGTCGTTGCGCCAGCGCCTGATGCTGGCCGCCGTCGGCGCCGGTGCCTTCGCCATGGCACTGGTCTGGCTGGCAACCGGCGGCACCAATGTCGGCTTTCTGTATGCCGTCGCTGCGCTGGCCGGCCTGTTCGGGATCTACAGTGCGTGGTGGTTGTCGCGCGATGTCGTCGACCGGCTGGATCAGACCATCGGGCATTTCCGCCACATCAGTTCGGGCGATTACACCGATGTGATCCCGATCGCGCGCAATGACGAGATCGGCCGGGTGATGCAGGCCGTCAAGTCGATGCAGATCCGGCTCGGCTTCGAGGTCCAGGAGCAGCAACGCGGCAACGAAGCCAACACCCGTATCCGGAATGCGTTGGATTTTGCCAACACCAACATCCTCGTTGCCAACCGGGAACTGGTGATCGTGTATGCCAACAGCGCCATCCAGACATTGATGAGCAATGCTGCCAATGGAATCCGCCGCACCCTGCCCGACTTCGATGCGCAGCACCTGATCGGCAGCGACATCACGCCACTGCTGCAGGATCCCGGCCAGTCGCACACGCAACTGTTGCAGCTTCAGCAGGCGTCGACCCGCCGACTCCAGCTTGGCGACTACACGATGGATGTCATCGTCACACCGGTACGCGATGCCATCGGCACCCAGATCGGCGTGGTCAGTGAATGGCGCGACCGCACCGTCGAACTGGCCATGCAAGCGGAAGTCACCGAGGTGCTGCAGGCCGCCGCCGATGGGGACTTCAGCCGCCGTATCCGCACCGACGACAAGCAGGACTTCCTGCTTCTGCTGGCCGAAAGCATCGACCGGTTGCTGGCTTCGACCAGCACCAGCCTGGATGCGATGCAATCGGTGCTGCATGCGTTGGCGCAGGGCGACCTGAGCCAGCGCATCGATGCCGACCTGCGTGGCGTGTTCGGTGACATGAAGGGCAGCACCAACCGCACCGTCGACCAGATCGCCGCGACCGTCGGTGCGATCCAGTCCGGTGCCCAGGCCATCGATGCCGCCGCGTCGCAGATCGCCGTCGGCAACCGGGAGCTGTCCCAACGCACCGAACAACAGGCCACCTCGCTGGAGGAGACCTCCTCTTCGATGGAGGAGTTGACGTCCACCGTCCACCAGAACGCCGACAACGCCCGCCAGGCCAATCAGTTGACCATCAGCGCGGCGGAAGTGGCCAGCCAGGGCGGCGAAGTCGTCGGCCGCGTAGTCCACACCATGAGCGGGATCAGCGAGTCCTCGCGCAAGATCGTCGACATCATCGGCGTGATCGACGGCATCGCGTTCCAGACCAACATCCTGGCGCTCAATGCCGCGGTCGAAGCCGCTCGAGCCGGCGAGCAGGGGCGCGGTTTTGCCGTGGTCGCCTCCGAGGTGCGCTCGCTCGCGCAGCGTTCCGCCACGGCCGCCAGGGAGATCAAGACCCTGATCGACGATTCGGTGGAACAGGTCGGCATCGGCAGCCAACTGGTCGAGCAAGCCGGCCGCACTATGCAGGACATCGTCAGCAGCGTGAAACAGGTGGCCGGACTGGTCGCCGACATCAGCCTGGCATCGCAGGAGCAGTCCACCGGGATCGACCTGATCAACCAGATGATCATGCAGGTCGACGAGGGCACCCAGCAGAATGCCGCACTGGTCGAGGGAGCCGCCGCCGCGGCGCGCAGCCTGGAGCAGCAGTCCAGCCATCTGGTGCAGACTGCGGCGGCATTCCGTCTTGGCAGTGAAAGCACTGGCGCAACGGCCAACGTGCCTCGCCCCGAATACTCGAAGGCCGCGACGCAGCGCCCATTGGGCGCCCTGCGAGCTGTGGCGGGTCCAACTACCAGACGGATACCCCGACATGCATGAGGCTGTTGCGGCCGCACCCCGTGACCCGGCGACGACGCGGGAGTTCGTCTTTGACGAGCGCGACTTCCGCCGCGTCGCCCGGTTGATCCACGTCCGCGCGGGAATCAACCTCAGTCCGCACAAGCGCGACATGGTGTACAGCCGCCTGGCCCGACGCGTGCGTGCATGCGGCATGCAACGCTTCGACGAATACCTGGACGCACTGGAGCGCGACGGCAGCGAGGAGTGGGAGCACTTCACCAACGCGTTGACGACCAACCTGACGTCGTTCTTTCGCGAATCCCACCACTTCGACATGCTGTCCGAGCACCTGCTGGCCGCCCATGCGGCGCGCACCGACCGGCGTGCGCCTCTGACGATCTGGTGCTGCGCCGCATCCACCGGCGAAGAACCCTACTCCATCGCCATCGCCGCCTGCGAGGCGTTCGCCACCCTCGCCCCTCCGGTGCGCATCCTGGCCACCGATATCGATACCAACGTGCTGGAGGCCGCCGCGCTGGGGCGGTATCCGATCGACCGCATCGACGCGCTGTCGCCGCAACGGCGGCAGGCCTATTTCCAGGCCGGCAGCGGACCCAACGCAGGCCTGTGCCGGGTACGCCCGGAGCTGCAGTCGCTGGTGAGCTTCCGTCCGCTCAATCTGCTGGATGAAAGCTACCGGCTGCGCGGTGGGTTCTCGGCGGTGTTCTGCCGCAACGTGATGATCTATTTCGACAAGCCCACCCAGTATCAGGTTCTGGCGCGCATCGCGCCGTTGCTGGCTCCCGGCGGAGTGCTGTTCGCCGGCCACTCCGAGAGCTTCACCCACGCACTGGACGTGGTCACCCCGTGCGGACGCACCACCTACCGGGCCACCGGAACGGCACCCTCGCCATGAGAAGCCGCCACCCCGGCAATACCGCCGTCGCCGATGCGGGCCTGGTCACCGAGCCCGGCCACTATTACGACAAGGCCCTGCAGACCCACGCGGTGCGGTTGATGCCGGCCGAGTACCGGGTCAGCAGCGAGCCGCTGGCACTGGTCACGCTGCTGGGATCCTGCGTGGCGGCCTGCCTGTACGACCCGCTGATCGGCGTCGGCGGCATGAACCACTTCATGCTGCCCGGCGCGGCGGGCAACACCCGCAACGACCTTGCCGATGGCGACATGAGCGCCCGCTATGGCGCGCACGCGATGGAGTTGGTGATCAACGACCTGCTCAAACGCGGCGCCAGCCGGTCGCGGCTGCTGGCCAAGGTATTTGGCGGCGGCAACGTGCTGAGTGGATTCCACAACGACCCCATCGGCACCCGCAACGCACGCTTCGTGCTGCAGTACCTGGTGGCCGAACGCATCCCGGTGGTCGCGCAGGATCTGGGCGATACCCAGCCGCGCAAGGTGTGTTTCTTCGTGCAGACCGGCCGCACCCTGGTGCGTCGCCTGCCGTCGACACGCGACGACGACATCGTCCGCGCCGAGCGCGCCTACTACGGCGATCTCAACCGCGCGCCGGTCGCCGGCAGCGTCGAATTGTTCTGATGGATGGGCAGCGTGTCCGGGTGCTGGTGATCGACGACTCCGCATTGATGCGCCGGCTGATGAGCGACCTGCTGTCGGTCGACCCCCTCATCGAGGTGGTCGGCACGGCCGCCGACCCGTTCATCGCCCGCACCAAGATCAAGCGCCTGTCTCCCGATGTGCTCACCCTGGACGTCGAGATGCCGCGCATGGACGGGCTGGCCTTCCTGGGCAACCTGATGCGGCTGCGGCCGATGCCGGTGGTGATGGTGTCCACGCTGACCGCGAAAGGCGCGGCGGTGACCCTGGATGCGCTTGCCGCCGGCGCGGTGGACTGTATCGCCAAGCCGCAAACCGATGTCGTGGGTGGTCTGTCGGCTTATGGCGAAGAGCTGCGAGCGAAGGTCCGCCAGGCCGCAAAGACGCGCACCGGCCATCGCGTGAGCGTGCCAACCCAACCCGTTCCGGCCGCCGCCTACCGACATCCGAACCTGCACGTGATCGCCATCGGTGCATCCACCGGGGGCACCAATGCGATTCTCGACGTGCTGTCCGCCTTGCCGGCTGACACGCCGCCGGTCGTAATCGCACAGCACATCCCGGCGGCCTTCAGCGCGGCGTTTGCGGAGCGCCTCAACCAGCACAGCGCGATGACCGTGCTGCATGCCGGGCCGAGCCAGCCGCTGCTGCGCGGCCATGCCTATATCGCCCCGGGCGGGCGGCACCTGCGTGTCCACCGACGCGGCACCACTTGGCACTGCGGCACCAGCGACGACGAGCAGGTGAACGGGCATCGCCCCAGCGTCGATGTGTTGTTTGAATCGGTTGCGCGGCATGTCGGCTCCGGTGCCGGCGCCGCCTTGCTGACCGGCATGGGCAGCGATGGCGCACGCGGATTGCTGGCTTTGCGCGATGCCGGCGCCTATACGCTCGCCCAGGACCAGCCCAGTAGCGTCGTGTGGGGCATGCCGGGCGCCGCCGTCGCCCTGGGCGCGGCAAAGCAGGTCGCCCCGCTGAACGAAGTCGCGATCCGCCTGCTGGCCCGGGGCGAAGCTCGCTGACCGCGATTTACCGGCCTGATGAGATCCCCCGCACGATGCGGGAATGCGCTCACTGCTCGTTAAAGCTTGGCGCGTTACCGCCGTTATCCGTAGTGACCGCCCCCCGCAAAGAGAGCAGCAATGGACTCCCGTGTAGTTATCCGTCTGGCCGCACCGCTGGCACTCACAATTCTTCTGTTGTGCGCACAACTGCTTGACTGGCCAAGCGCGGCACGCCTGGGCGCCACCGTGGCCGTTGCGGCCGCTTGGCTGGTGTTTGCCTGGTCCCGGCGCGAGCGCACCCCGCCAGCAGTGGTCCGCGAACAGACCCGCCTGTTGGAGGACCTGCGAAAATTCATCAGTGCCGAGGTGAGTGGCTCACACACGGAGATCGAACGCACCCGCGAGCTGATCCGCGAGTCGGTCGGCAAGCTGGGCGGCAGCTTCGAGGCCGTCAACCGGAAATCCCGCCAGCAAAGTGAGATCGTCACCCGCATCATCGACCGCACCGGCGATGAGGGCGGCATGGACGTGCACCAGTTCGCCCTGCAGGCCAGCCAGAAGATGGAGCAACTGGTCGAGGCATTGGAAGAAGTCAGCGGCCAGAGCGGCAACACCGTGACCCACATCGACGCCATGGCCGAGCATCTGGACGGCATCTTCGCGTTGCTTGAAGACGTCAAGTCAATCGCTGACCAGACCAATTTGCTCGCGCTCAATGCGGCCATCGAAGCCGCTCGCGCAGGCGAGGCCGGACGCGGCTTTGCCGTGGTCGCCGACGAGGTACGCAATCTGTCCGAGCGCTCCACGACGTTCAACGAGCAGATCCGCAAGCTGGCCCACAGCTCCAAGGATGCCATCGCCAAGGTCCGTGACACCGTCAGCCAGATGGCCTCCCGGGATCTGGATCGCTCACGCGGCGCTCGTGCCGAGGCCGCCGGCATGCTGGAGCGCGTGGACGGCATGAACCGCGGACTGGGCAATGGCATGCGCGAGATCGCCGAATGCGGCCAGGCCATCGACAGCTCGGTTGCCGAAGCGGTGCGGTCCTTGCAGTTCGAGGACATCGCCACCCAGGCCTTGACGGCGGCTACGGCCCATCTGGAACGATTGAACCAAATCAACGGCGAGGCTGCCAACCTGCAAGGACTGCTGCATCGCAGCCACAACGACAACGATGTCCAACTCGCACTCAAACAGCTCATGCAACGCGTCGGACAGATGCGCGGCGAGTGGGAACGCCCGCCGCACAAGCCGGTGATGCAGCAAACCATGGATGCTGGCAGCGTGGAACTGTTCTAGGTGACACACTGGGTTGCATGACTGAGACCCCCGACGCTTCTTCCGGCAGGCTCCCGTACTCCGTTCGTCGACACTGGCGTTCGGGGACGAGGCTTTCATGCGTTACCGGCGCCGTCGTCGTGATGGCGATCCTGGCCCGACTCGAGTTCGGTGCAGGCCTCACCCGGGAATTGCCCCTGGGTTTCGCCAGTGCGTTGTTCGGCGCCAGCCTGGCCGTCCTGGCCATCCAGCGCGGCTGGCTCCCGACCTCGAGCGGGCGTCACTCGATCGAAGCTCGCCTGAGGCAACAGCGCGAGGAACTGCGGGCGCTGGCCCGACGCATCATCACCTTGCAAGAAGACGAGCGCAGCACGTTGTCGCGCGAGCTGCACGATGATATTGGCCAGGACATCACCGCCATCAAGCTGAGCGTGATGGCGCTGGAAGATGAAGACAGTTCGCAGCGCGCCGCAACCATTGCCGAAATCGGCAACATCGCCGATTCAACCGTGATCAAGTTGCGGAACATCTCGTTGCTGTTGCGCCCCCCACAACTGGACGCGCTGGGGCTGGAGTCGGCGTTGCGCTGGCAGGCCAGCGCGTTGATTCGCCCCGGCGGTCCACGACTGGAGCTGGCGCTGGAGCCATTGCCTCGGCGCCCGGATCCAGCGGTGGAGGTCGCCTGCTTCCGGGTCGCACAGGAAGCGCTGACCAATGCCTTGCGGCACTCAGGCGCCAGTGCGGTAAGCCTGACGCTGGTATGCGACGGTCATTCGCTGTTGCTCACCATCCATGATAACGGCTGCGGCTTCGATCGCGCGCGAACTCGCGGACTGGGAATGATCACGATGCGTGAACGGGCGCAACAACTGGATGGCACGTTGCAGATCGACACCCAGGCCGGACTCGGCACCCGCCTATCCGCACGCTTTCCCATGCACCGGTCGACCGCGATTTAACTGCCCTGCAAACGCCGCCACGCCGCCAGCAACACGGCAGTGGCGGCCGCGACGTTGAGGCTTTCCACCGCACCGCTGCCGGGAATCGACAGGCGCAGGTCACAGGTGCTGGCGAACGGGCGATCCATCCCGGCGCTCTCCGCACCGAGGACATACACCAGGCGCTGCGGCAGCGCGGTGGCAAACAGGTCGTCACCGCCGTCGACGACGGTCGCGGCAACGGTGAAGCCTGCCTCACGCAGCTGGGTGAGCGCATCGGTACTACCCGGCAAACGCACCATCGATACCGATTCGGCACCGCCTTCGGCGACCCGGGCGGCCGCGCCCGACAACGCCAATGACGAATCCTCGGGAAACAGCACCGCTTCCGCGCCGAAGTGCGCGCACGAGCGCAGGATCGCGCCCAGGTTGTGCGGATTGCCGACGCCATCGAGCCAGATCGCGCACTGCGGACCGGCGGCCAGCCTGGCCAGCCAGTCAGCCAGTGGCTCCGGCTCGGCACGCAGGACGTCAGCGATCACGCCTTCGTGGTGGGAGCTGGCAGCCAGCTTGCGCAGGTCGTCCTCTTCCACCACCCGATAGCCGATGCGGTTGGCGGAGCACCACTTCAGCAACGGCTGCAGCACCGGGATACGCGACTGGGCCAGGTACACCTTGCGGATCGCCTCGGGACGCCGCTGGAACGCGGCACGGACCGCATTCAGGCCATACAGGCGCAACTCGCGGCCTTGCTTGTCGGACGCGTGCTTGTCAAAGACAGGCTTGCCGGACGCCGCGGCATCCGCATCGGCCGCTGCCGGCGCGTCGACTCGCCGCGGTGATTCGGACGACTGGACCCCTGATGGCGCACCACGTCGGCTACCACGCGCCGCACCGCGCGCCCAGGGATCAACGCTCATCTGGACGCTCCGGCGCCTGGCGTGGATCGCCATCACGCTCGTCGGTCTCCACGACTTCCAGACCATCGATGCGACGCTCCCAGAACCGTGCGTTGCGGATTCCCAGGGCCCGCGGGTCGAAGCTGTGTTCTGCGACGCCGAGTTTCTTCTGCGCCTCGTAGTCGCGCAATGCGGCCAGCGCGGGTTTCTGCAGGATCAGGATCGCGACCAGGTTGAGCCATGCCATCAGCCCCACGCCGATATCACCCAGCGTCCAGGCCATACCCGAACTGCGTACCGCGCCGAAGGTGACCGCCGCCAGCAACACGATCCGCAGCAGGAAGATCAGCCACGGACGATGCACCTTGCGGTTGATGTAGGCGATGTTGGTCTCGGCCATGTAGTAGTAGGCAACGATGGTGGTGAAGGCGAAGAACAGCAACGCCAGTGCGACGAAGCCGGCGCCGTAGCCGGGCAGGATCACTTCCACCGCGTTCTGCGCGAACGCAGGTCCCGCCACCACCCCGGGCAGGCCCTCCACCAGCATCGCGCCGCTCTTGCCAACCACGTTGTACATGCCGGTGGACAGGATCATGAATGCGGTCGCGGAGCAAACCAGCAAGGTATCCACGTACACCGAAAATGCCTGCACGTAACCCTGCTGCGCCGGATGGGTGACCTCGGCGGCGGCGGCGGCGTGGGGGCCGGTGCCCTGGCCGGCCTCGTTGGAATAGATGCCGCGCTTGACCCCCCACTCGATCGCCAGCCCGATCATGGCGCCGAATCCGGCCTGCATGCCGAACGCGCTCTTGAAGATCAACGCGAACATCGGGCCGATCTGTTCGGCGTTGAGGAACATGATCACCAGCGCGACCAGGATGTACGCCAACGCCATGAACGGCACCACGACCTCGGCAAAGCGCGCGATCCGCTTGACGCCGCCGAAGATGATGAAGCCCAGCGCCACCACTACGAACGCGGCGGTGACCTCCGGCGGGATGTCCCAGGCGGTGGTCATGCTCTCGGCGATTCCGTTGGCCTGCACACCCGGCAGCAGGAAGCCGGTCGCAATGATGGTGACCGCAGCAAACAACCATGCGTACCACTTCTGTCCCATCGCTTTTTCGATGTAATAAGCCGGGCCGCCGCGGTACTTGCCCTCGCTGTCTTTCTCTTTGTAGATCTGCGCAAGGGTGGATTCGACATACGCGGTCGACGCACCCAGGAACGCCATCACCCACATCCAGAACACCGCACCCGGGCCGCCGAAGGCAATCGCGGTGGCGACGCCGGCGATGTTGCCGATGCCGACCCGGCCCGACAACGACATGGCCAAAGCCTGGAACGACGACACGCCGGCGACAGAGCTCTTGTTGTTCAACATCAGCCGGATCATTTCCGGAAAGCCGCGGATTTGCATGAAGCGGGTGCGGAACGAGAAATACAGGCCGGCACCCAGGCACAGGGCGATCAGCGCCTTGCTCCACAGGATGGCGTTGAGTGCGTTGACGAAGTCTTCCACGTGTCGGTATCCCTTGGCCGTGAGTGCGCCGGAACCCGCCGACGACAAGAGTGGCACCTTAACCGGAATTCATCCTGGCGAAAAACCCCGGCAGTCACGGGCGGACATGACGCGGGGTTGCCGGGGGTGTCACTCAGGCGTGGCCACCGACTTCCGGAGTCTCCGCTTCCAGCCGCTCCAGCTCACGTGATACCGCGTGCGGGGAACGGGTGTACTTCGCCAGCAATACATAGAACGCCGGCACCACGAACAGTGACAACAACGTCGACAGCGATACGCCGAAGATGATCACCACGCCGATGGTGGCCCGACTGGCCGAGCCGGGTCCACCGGCCAGCACCAATGGCAGCGCACCCACCGCGGTAGAAATCGAGGTCATCAGGATCGGTCGCAGCCGCACTCCGGCCGACTCGATGATCGCCTGCTGGATGCTGCGACCCTCGTCACGCAACTGGTTGGCGAACTCCACGATCAGGATGCCGTTCTTCGCCGCCAGCCCGATCAGCATCACGATGCCGATCTGGCTGAACAGGTTGAGTGTGCCCCCGGTCGCAGCCAGGCCGACCAGTGCCCCGAGCACCGCCAACGGGACCGTCAACATGATCACGAACGGATGGATGAAGCTCTCGAATTGCGCCGCCAACACCAGGTAGACCACCAGCAGCGCCAATGCAAAAGTGAGCACCACCGCGCTGCCCGCCTTCTGGTACTCGCGGGACTCACCCTTCCAGTCAACCTGCGCGTACTCGGGCAACTCGGTGCTGACCACGCCTTGCAGGAATTCCAGCGCCTCGCCCATCGTGTAACCCGGCGCCAGGCCAGCGGTAATGGTGATCGCGCGCATGCGGTTGAAGCGGTTGAGGCTGCCCGCCTCGGCCAACTCGCTCAGCGTGACCAGATTGGACAGCGGTACCAGCTCGCCGCTGGTCCCGCGCACCTGGATCGCCGACAGGTCCGCCGGTGAAGCCCGGCCTTCACGCCCGGCCTGCACGATCACGTCGTACTCCTCACCGTCCTGGACGAAGGTCGTGACCCGGCGACTGCCCATCATGGTCTCCAGCGCATGACCGATATCGGTAACACTCACGCCCAGGTCGGCGGCACGTTGGCGGTCGATCTGCACCCGCATCTGGGGCCGGGTTTCCTTGTAGTCCGAGTCCACCGAGAACAACCCCGGGTTGGCCTCCATGCGCTCCATCATGATGTCGCGCCATTTGGCGATCTCGACATACTCCGGGCCACCCAGCACGATCTGGATCGGTTGCCCACGGCTGCCCACCAGACCGCCACCTACGCGTGGTTGCGCGCGCACGCCGGTCAGCTGGTCCAGGTCGGCCCGCAACGATTCGGCGACTTCAGCCGTGCTCAGCTCGCGTTGGTTCCAGTCCTGCAGGAACACGATCACGTTGCCGGTATGCATTTCCTCGGTGGCACCCCAGCCACCCGGTGCCCGGGTGTTGTAGCGACGGATCGCTTTGTCTTCGCCGGTATGGGCGGCCATGATTTCCTCGACCTGCTCGATCTGCTTGACCGTGTAGTCGAAACCCGCACCTTCCGGGCCGGTGATGGAGACGAAGAAGGACCCGCGATCCTCGGCCGGAGCCAGTTCCGAAGGCACCACCTGGATCAAGCCGTAACTCAGCACCAGCGCACCGGCCATCAGTACCGCCACCAGCCAGCGCTTGCCGAGGTGACGTCCCAGCCAGCCTTGGTAGCCGCCGCTCACCTGGACCAGCTTGCGGTTGATCCAGCGGTGCAGCCGGTTGGATTTCTCCTGGTCATGGGGACGCACCAGCAGCGACGACATCATCGGCGTCAGGGTCAATGCGACAAATGCCGACAGCGCCACCGCGCCGGCCAATGCGACCGACAACTCGCGAAACAGTCGCCCGATATTGCCCTCCATGAAACCGACCGGCAGGAATACCGCCACCAGCACGGTGGTGGTGGCGATCACCGCGAACCTGACCTGCTGCGTGCCACGCACTGCGGCGACGAGTTTTGGCTCACCAAGGTCGGCGCGCCGCTGGATGTTTTCCAGCACCACGATCGCGTCGTCCACCACCAGTCCGATCGACAACACCAGCGCGAGCAGGGTCAACAAGTTGATCGAGTAGCCAAACAGGTACAACGGAATGAAGGCCGCCACCAGGCACACCGGCACGGTCACCGCCGGGATCAGCGCCGCGCGGAAACTGCCCAGGAACAGCCAGATCACCAGCAGTACGAGTGCCATGGCCTCTATCAGCGTCCAGTACACGCGCTTGATCGACTCATCGATGAAGACGGTGTCGTCGTAGGCGACAAAAATGTTCATCCCTTCCGGCAACGTCTTCTGGATCTCCACCGCCTCGGCCTTGGCCGCGCGGGTGACGTCCAGCGCGTTGGCCGTGGAGGTCTTGACGATGCCCAGGCCAATGTTCGGCTGGCCGTTGCTCTTGTAATAGGCGCGGCGCTCGGCCGAGGCGAGCTCGACCTTGGCGACATCACCAATGCGCACCACGTAGCCGCCTTCACCTTGCTTGATCGGGATCTGGGCGAAGTCGGCGGGGTCCTCGTACTGCCGGGCCACACGCAGGGTGAAGTCGCGATTCTCGGACTCGATCCGGCCGGCCGGAAGCTCCACGTTCTCGGCCCGCAGCGCCGTTTCAACGTCGCGCGCGGTGACCCCGCGCGCGGCCATCGCGGCACTGTCCACCCAGATCCGCATCGCATAACGCTGACGTCCGCCGATCCGGACCTGGGCCACGCCGTCGAGGCTGGACAGGCGGTCGGCGATGTAGCGGTCGGCGTAATCCGACAGCTGCAGCGTATCCATGCCGGTCGCGCTCATGTTGAGCCAGATGACCGTGTCCGAATCGCTATCGGCCTTCTCCACCTCGGGTGCATCGGCTTCGTCGGGCAGCCGGTCCGCGATACCACTGATGGCGTCGCGCACGTCGTTCGCCGCCGCCTCGATGTCACGCTCCAGGGTGAACTCCAGGGTCACCGCCGAGCGTCCGTTGACGCTGCGGGACTGGATCATCTCCACGCCCTCGATGCCCGACAACGCGTCCTCGAGCACCTGGGTAACCCGGGTCTCGACCACGGCCGCCGAAGCGCCCGGGTAATTGACATCAACCGAGACTATCGGTGGATCGATCGCAGGCAGCTCGCGCAGGGTCAGCCGCGAGAACGCCATGATCCCCAGCACCATCAACAGCAGGCTCATCACGGTGGCAAACACCGGCCGGCGGATGCACAGCTCGGAAAGGTTCATGCGCCCGATGCCACCTTGTCTGCGGCAGGCTCGACGGTGATCGCCGACCCGTCACGCAGCTTGCCGGTGCCATCGATGACGATCCTGTCACCGCGATCCAGGCCATTGACGACTTCCGCCATGCCCTTGCCACGGCTGCCGATCACCACGTCAGCGCGCTCCACCGTGTCGTCAGCGCGAACGCGGTAAACAAATGAGCTGTTGCCGACCTGCACGATGGCAATCTCCGGCACCAGCAACGCTTGGCGTTCGGGCCGGATCAAGGTGACCTCCATCAGCATGCCCGGAATCAACTTGCGCTGGTCATTGGCAAACTCGCCACGCACCACCACCGACCGGGTCACCGGATCAATCCGCGAATCCACGATGCTGACAGTCCCGGTGAACGCCTGTGCCGGCCACGACGCGCTATCGGCGGTCAGGTCCTGGCCGACCGCCAGATGGGCCAGTGCGGTCTCCGGCACCGGGAAGTCGACATAGACCCGTTCAGTATCGTCAAGGGTCGCGATCGGGGTACCCGGCGTGACCAGCGTGCCCGGACTGACCTGACGCAGGCCCAGGGTGCCCGCGAATGGCGCCCGGATCACGCGGTCCGACAGCTGCGCCTGGATTTGCGCCACCCGCGCATTGGCGGCATCGCGAGTCGCCCGCTGGGTGTCCAGCGCCGAACGGGCGATCAGCTGTTGCTTGTCCAGCCCGGCCAAGCGGTCGTACAGGCGGCCGGCTTCGTTGGCGCTGGCTTGTGCCTCGTTCAGCGCAGCCCGTTGCTGTCGACCGCTCAAGGTCACCAGCGGCGCCCCGGCCTTGACCTGATCGCCACTGTCGAAATGGACTTCCTCCACCGTCTCGCTGACCTTCGCGGTAATGATCACCGATTCACGCGCCTTGACCGTTCCCAACGCCCGCAGGGTGTCGTTCCAGGGCTGCAGCTGGATCGCTTGTGTCGTTACCGGGGTTGCGTCTGCCGACACCGCCTGGGCTGACTCCTGGCTACAGGCCGTCAGCGCCAAGGCAATCAAAATCGCGCAGGCTGCGCGTGGTCGGGTGGGGATTCGCATGCTGTATCCAGGTCGCTCGGAAAAACGGATGGGGGGTTGCAACCACAATTCCGGTGAGTCTAGCCGGAGCCATGTAGCGTCCGCGTGGGCCATAGGTTGGCCGACCCACAACCGGGACCGTCACGGCGTGACATGGAACCCTGTGTTTTGCTGCAGCTACCGACACTACCGCCGGGCCGTGACATTCTTGCCCTCGCCCCCGGAAACGAGCCCATCCCATGATCTACGACAGCATTCTCGAGACTATCGGCCGCACCCCCGTGGTGCGCCTGCACCGCATCGCCCCCGCCGGTGTCACGCTGTACGCCAAGGTGGAGTCCTTCAACCCCGGCGGTTCAGTCAAGGACCGGCTGGCGCTGGGAATCATCCTGGACGCCGAATCGCGCGGACTGATCAAGCCCGGCGATACCGTGGTGGAGGCCACCTCGGGCAACACCGGGGTGGCACTGGCGATGGTCTGCGCGGCGCGCGGGTACAAGTTTGTCGCAGTGATGACCGAGACCTTCTCGATCGAGCGCCGAAAGTTGATGCGCGCCTACGGCGCCAAGGTGATCCTGACCACCGCCGCCGAGCGCGGCACCGGCATGGTCCGCAAAGCGCAGGAGCTGGCGACCGAGCACGGCTGGTTCCTCGCCGATCAGTTCGCCAATCCGGCCAATCCCGCCTACCACCGCCAAACCACCGCAGCGGAGATCCTGCAGGATTTCGCCGGCCGTCGACTCGACTGCTTCGTTTCAGGATGGGGCACCGGTGGCACATTGACCGGCGTTGGCGAGGTGCTCAAGGTCGCCCGTCCCGACGTCCGTATCGTCGGGGCCGAACCCGCCGTTGCCTCGATGCTCGCCGGCCAACCCTGGCAGCCGCACAAGATCCAGGGCTGGACACCTGATTTCGTGCCCGAGGTGCTGAACGCCGAGGTGGTGGACACCCTGGTCCCGGTCGATGACGTAGTGGCGCGCGACATCGCCCGCCGATTGGCTCGCGAGGAAGGCATCTTCGTCGGCGTCTCCGCGGGCGCCACCGTCGCCGCCGCGCTGGAAGTGGCAGGGACCGCCGACGAAGGCGCGGTGATCCTGGCGATGCTGCCCGATACCGGCGAGCGCTATCTCAGCACCTTCCTGCTGGAAGACGTCAACGAAGGCTCCGACGACGACTGGCTGGCCGGATTGCCGTGAGGGCTCCGGTGCGGTGATTGCGCCTTTGGGTTCCGGTGCATTAGGCCGCAGGCCGTAATACGCCGAATGCCAAATCGCGATACAACCAACGCAATGCAACGCAACGCAAAACGCCGGCATGGAGCCGGCGTTCTGCGTTAACCCAATATCGACCGGGCGAAGATGAATCCGGTCAAGCCAGCTTCCACTCGCCTCGCGCGGCCAGGCCGTTGTCGCGGGCACGGGCGAACACCATCTCCTGCGCCTTGCCGATGTTGCCAACCAGATCCTTGGACCAGATTTCCAGCGCCGCGGCCTGCATCGCGCGGCCGTAGGAGAACGACAGCGGCCACGGGTTCGGGCCGGCCAGGTTCATGGCGTTCAAGTGCGCGGTGGCGTCCTGGTCGGACTGCCCGCCGGAAAGGAACACGATGCCCGGCAGGATCGCCGGCACGGTCGACTTCAGGCACTGCAAGGTGGCCGCGGCGACTTCCTCTACCGATGCCTTCTCGCCGCTCTTCGAGCCCGGCAGCACCATCGACGCCTTCAGGATGGTGCCTTCCAGCATCACGTTGTGCTCGTACAGCGAGCCGAACAACGAACGCAAGGTGATCTCGGAAACCTCGAAGCAGGTGTCGATGTCGTGGTTGCCGTCCATGATCACTTCCGGCTCGACCATCGGCACCAGGCCCTGCTCCTGGCATAGCGCGGCGTAACGCGCCAAGGCATGCGAGTTGGCCTCGATGCAGGTACCCGACGGGCCGTCTTCACTGATGTTGATCACCGCGCGCCACTTGGCGAAACGCGCGCCCAGCTTGTAGTACTCCTCAAGGCGCGCACGCAGGCCGTCCAGCCCTTCGGTCACCACGTCGCCCGGGAAACCGGCCAGGGCGTGAGTCCCCTTGTCGACCTTGATGCCGGGGATGATGCCGTTGTCGGCCATCAGCTTGGTGAACGGCACGCCGCCCTTGGTCGACTGGCGGATGGTCTCATCAAACAGGATCGCGCCGGAAATGTGCTCACCGAGGTTCGGCGTGCTCAGCAGCATCTCGCGGTAAGCACGCCGGTTTTCCTCGGTGCACTCGATGCCCACGCCATCGAAACGCTTCTTGATGGTGCCGGTGGACTCGTCGATCGCGATGATGCCCTTGCCCGGGGCAACCATCGCCTTGGCGGTTTCGGCAAGCTGTTCGATGCTCATGGATTTCCTGCGAAAGGTGGCTGAATAGCCTTCTAGTATAGCTGGCAGCTCGGGCAAAGGCCATTGCGAAACAGTGGCTTACCGTTCATCACAGCTCGTCCGGACCTTCCGCCTTGCCACCTTCTCCGACTTGCAGCAGGCGCAGGGTGTTGGTCGCGCCACGGTGCTCCATGTGGTCGCCGCTGGTGAAGATCACCCGTTCGCCCATGGCCAGTTGGTCGGCGGCGAACAGTTGGCTGATGGCGCTGCGGACGGCGTCCTGGGTGTCCAGCCCTCGGCTGTCGAAGCTGAGCGGGATGACACTGCGCATCAGCGCCATCTTTCGACGTGTACCGGGATGGCGGGACAGGCCGAAGATCGGCACCGGCGCACGAAACCGGGACAGGAAGCGCGCGGTGCCGCCCGACTCGGTCATTGCCACGATGGCACGCACGCCGATGTGCTCGGACACGAACATCGCCGCCATCGCGATCGCCTGGTCGGCGCGCTGCAGGTTGCGAGGCGCGGCCTCGAAATCGGTGTCGTGGTCGAACTGGCGTTCCGCGCCCAGGCAGATCCGCACCAGCGCCTCGACCGACTTGACCGGGTAGCGCCCGGCGGCAGACTCGGCCGACAGCATCACCGCGTCGGTGCCGTCGATCACTGCGTTGGCGACATCGAGCACCTCGGCCCGGGTCGGAATCGGGCTTTCGACCATCGACTGCAGCATCTGGGTGGCGGTGATGACCACCCGGTTGCGGGCCAACGATTCACGGATGATTTTCTTCTGCAGGCCGGGCAGCTCCGCATCGCCAATCTCCACGCCGAGGTCGCCGCGGGCCACCATCACCACGTCGCTGGCGTCGATGATCTCGCCCAGGTTCTCGATCGCCTCGGCACGCTCGATCTTCGACACCAGCGCGGCGTCGCTGCCCGCGGCGCGCGCGATCCGGCGGGCGTCGTGCATGTCGGCGGCGGTGCGGCAGAACGACACCGCGATGAAGTCGGCGCCAAGCTGCGCGGCGACCTTGATCAGTTCTTCGTCGTGCTCGGTCAGCGCGCCCAGCGACAGCCCGCCGCCCTGCTTGTTCAGCCCCTTGCGATCCGACAGGTCACCGTCGTTGAGCACACGGGTGATGATGCGCTGGCCGTCCACCGCCTCCACCCGCAGCTGCATCATGCCGTCGTCGAGCAGCAGTACGTCGCCCGCAGCGACATCGCCGGGCAAACCGAGATAGCTGACGCCGACTTCGGACTGCGTGCCCGGCGCCGCATCGGCGCTGGCCAGCAGATCGAAGCGGTCCCCGGCACTGAGGCGCACCTTGCCCTCGGCGAAGCGGTCGATGCGGATCTTCGGCCCCGGCAGGTCGGCCAGGATGCCAATCTCGCGGCCGACCTTGTGCCCGGCCGCGCGCACCGCCTCGGCCCGTGCGACATGCGATGCCGGGTCGCCGTGGGAAAAATTCAACCGCACCACATCGACACCGGCGGCGATGATCGCCTCCAGCACGCCAGGCGCGTCGGTCGCCGGGCCAAGGGTGGCAAGGATCTTGGTGCGTCGCAGCAGCGCGGCCATCGGCAAACTTCCATGCAAGGGATCGATCAGATCACGCTAGCACGTCTTCACGTCCGTCCTGCCCGATACAAACCACTGCCGGCCCGCCCCTCGGATGGCCCGGCAGGCAACCCGAGAACCCGCGATTCGCAGGTGGATCAACCCGCCAGCAGACCCGGCAACTGCGCCGGTGCGGCGGCCAGCACCTGGGCACCGGCGGCACGCAACTCCGCCTCCCCGCCAAACCCCCACAACACGCCGATGTTGCGCATGCCGTGATGGCGCGCACCGTCGATATCCATGTGGCGGTCGCCGATCATCCAGCATTGTGACGGAATCAGCTGCAGCCGCTGCAATGCCTCGGCGATCAGCTCGGGCTTGTCGCTGCGGCTGCCGTCGATGGTGGCGCCGATCACATCGTCGAAACGATGGCCGAACGGCAGGTGGTCGACGATCTTGCGCGCATGCGGCTCGTTCTTCGCGGTAACCACCGCGAGCCGATGGCCGTCGGCATGCAGCGACTCGATGACCTCGCCAATCCCGTCATAGAGGTCGTGCTCGGCCCAGCCGTGGGTCTCGAAACGCTCGCGGTAATGCTCCACCGCACGCTCGACATCGGCGGGATCATCGAACAGCGGGCCGAAGCTGGTACGCAGCGACGGCCCGATCCAGCGTCGTAGCTCCGACTGCGGCGGCACCGCAACGTCCATCTGCGTCAACGCGTGCGCCACGCAGCGGGTGATGCCGACCGCCGAGTCGATCAGCGTGCCGTCCATATCGAAAAACAGGGTGGGTTTCATCGGTGCTCACCCGCGTGCCTTGAGTGCCGTCACCGCCGGCAGTTCCTTGCCTTCCAGGAACTCCAGGAACGCGCCGCCGCCGGTGGAGATGTAGCTGACCCGGTCGGCGATGCCGTACTTGTCGACCGCAGCCAGGGTGTCGCCACCACCGGCAATCGAGAACGCGTCGCTGTCGGCAATCGCACGCGCCAGCACCTCGGTGCCCTTGCCGAACGCATCGAGCTCGAACACACCGACCGGGCCGTTCCAGACCACCGTGCCGGCACTCTTGATCATTGCCGCATAACGCGCCGCAGTTTCCGGGCCGATGTCCAGGATCATGTCGTCGGCGCCGACCGCATCGACCGCCTTCACCGTCGCCGGCGCGTCGGCTGCGAATGCCGGTGCGACGACCACGTCGGTCGGCACCGGGATATCGGCGCCGCGAGCTTTCGCATCAGTCATGATCTGCTTCGCGGTGTCGACCAGATCCATCTCCACCAGCGACTTGCCCACGCCATGGCCCATCGCAGCGATAAAGGTGTTGGCGATGCCGCCGCCGACGATCAGCTGGTCGACCTTGCCGACCAGCGAGGACAGCAATTCAAGTTTGGTGCTGACCTTGGAGCCGGCAACGATCACCAGCAACGGCCGCGCGGGCTGGTCGAGCGCCTTGCCCAACGCGTCCAACTCGGCCATCAGCAGCGGGCCGCCAGCCGCGACCGGCGCGTGCCGGATGACGCCGTGGGTGGACGCCTGCGCGCGGTGCGAGGTCCCGAACGCGTCCATCACGAACACATCGCAGAGCGCGGCATATCGCTTCGACAAGGCCTCGTCATCGGCCTTCTCGCCGACGTTCATGCGGCAGTTCTCCAGCAACACCAACTGGCCGGGCGCGACATCGACACCGTCGACCCAGTCCTTGACCAGCGGCACCTCGACGCCGAGCAGCTCGGACAGCCGACTGGCGACCGGCGCCAGCGAATCGGCTTCGCTCCACGCGCCTTCGGTCGGCCGCCCGAGGTGCGACATCACCACCACCGCCGCGCCCTTTTCCAGTGCCAGTCGCAGGGTCGGCAGCGCCGCCGTGATGCGCTGCCCGGAAGTGATGCGGGCCGGCTGGCCGGCGACATGCTCGATCGGCACGTTCAGGTCTTCGCGGATCAATACGCGTTTGCCGGAAAGGTCGAGGTCGGTCATGCGGAGAATGGTCATGGGTGCTTCCGTAGTCATGCGGGTGAGCCTGGACCTTCACCAGGCGGGACTGGCCATTGTCCCGTTCGTGGACAAGCCGGGCAAACCTTGCGTGGTTGACGAGGACGCAGCCATTCTGCGACACCGGGCATTTCCCACATATTGTGTTGACTAAAAATTAAAACACGATATGTTGTGCCCGTCGGTGCCGATCCTCGCGATCGGCTGAAAAGGGAAGCCGGTGTGAATCCGGCGCTGCCCCGCAGCGGTAAATGGAAACGAAAGCCGTCTTGGCACTGGGGCAACACGCCCTGGGAAGCGACGGCCAGTAGGAAAGACAGGCACTGCCTGCCCACGTCCAGAGCCCGAAGACCTGCCGACAACCGCGTGATGCACACCGCGCGGTGACCGGCCAGGGAGTCTTCGGGGGAAGACGGTCGGTGTCGCAGCACCCTGCCTCGGGCAGGTGGCAGGGCGTCCTCCGATGCCCGGCGACACCTTCCTTTTCCGACCCGAAAATTCCACCGCCCGCGGGGGCGTGGCCGTGCCGTCGACAGCGCGCTTTGCGCGTGCCGGCGGTGCGCCCAAGCCTCCGTGCGTCGTCCTTCGAGGGAAGGCCGACGACCCGTGCGCCATGCACCGGAGCCCATCCATGACCACCCTCGAACCAGCCACGGCCGACCTCGACCCGATTACCGCAGCCGACACGGCTATACCCCCGAAAGGAGCCGCCGAACCGGGCTTCACCCTGACTCCGCCGGCCACCGCACTCAGCATGCGCGTAACCAAGCGCAACGGCAGCCACGAACCGGTCGACCTCAACAAGATCGTGCGTGCGATCACCCGCTGCAGCGACGACCTGTACGCGATCGACCCGATGCGCGTGGCCACCCGCACGATCTCCGGCCTGTACGACGGCGCGACCACGTCCGAGCTGGACGAACTGTCGATCCGCACCGCCGCCCTGCTGACCGCCGAGGAGCCCGAATACGGCCGCCTCGCCGCGCGCCTGCTGGCCGGGGTGATCGAGAAGGAAGTCGCGTCCATCGACATCAACGCGTTCTCGCAATCGGTGCAGCGCGGCTTCGACCTGGGCCTGATCAACGACCGCCTGCTGGGCTTCGTGCAGGCCAACGCGCGAAAGCTCAACGACGCGATCGACAACACACTCAATACCCGCTTCGACTACTTCGGCCTGCGCACGGTGTACGACCGCTACCTGTTGCGCCACCCGACCGCGCGCACGGTGATCGAGACCCCGCAGCAGTTCTTCCTGCGCATCGCCTGCGCCCTGAGCGAAGATGTGGCCGACGCACTCGCGCTGTACCGGCGCATGGCCCAGCTGGACTACCTGCCCAGCTCTCCGACGCTGTTCAACGCCGGCACCACCCACGAGCAGCTGTCGAGCTGCTTCCTGCTCGACTCGCCCGAAGACTCGTTGGAAGCGATCTACCAGCGCTACATGGACGTCGCCAAGCTGAGCAAGTTCAGCGGCGGCATCGGCCTGTCCTACAGTCGCGTGCGCTCGCGCGGCTCGCTGATCCGCTCCACCAACGGCCTGAGCAACGGCATCGTGCCGTGGCTGAAGACGCTGGACGCCTCGGTTGCAGCGGTCAACCAGGGCGGCAAGCGCAAGGGCGCGGCCTGCGTGTACCTGGAGCCGTGGCATGCCGACGTCGAGGAGTTCCTGGAGCTGCGCGACAACACCGGCGAGGACGCCCGCCGCACCCACAACCTCAACCTCGCCAACTGGATCCCCGACGAGTTCATGCGCCGGGTGGAAGCCGATGCGATGTGGTCGCTGTTCGATCCGGCGGCGCTGGCAAAGAGCGGCGCGCCGTCATTGACCGACCTGTTCAGTGAGGCATTCGACCGCGCGTATCACGCCGCCGAAGCCGCCGGTCTGGCGACCCGCCAAGTCAAGGCGCGCGAGCTGTACGGCCGGATGATCCGCACCCTCGCACAGACAGGCAACGGCTGGATGAACTTCAAGGACAAGTCCAACCGCGCCTGCAACCAGACCCTGCGCGAGGGCAACGTGGTGCATCTGTCGAACCTGTGCACCGAGATCCTGGAGGTCACCTCGCAGAACGAGACCGCGGTCTGCAACCTGGGCTCGATCAACCTCGCCCACCACGTCGAGGGTGGGCCGCCCGGTAGCGGTGAGGCGCGCTTCGATTTCGGCAAACTTGCCGAGACCGTGCGTCTGGCGGTGCGCCAGCTCGACCGCGTGATCGACCTGAACTTCTATCCGATCGACACCGCACGCCACGCGAACCTGAAATGGCGGCCGGTCGGACTGGGGGCGATGGGTCTGCAGGATGTGTTCTTCAAGCTACGCCTGCCGTTCGATTCCGAGCCGGCGCGCGAGCTGTCCAAGCGGATTGCCGAGGATATCTACTTCCATGCGCTGGCCGCCTCCTGCGAGCTGGCCGTCGAGCAAGGCAAGCATCCGGCGTTCGGCGACACCCGCGCCTCGCAGGGCGAATTGCAGTTCGAGGCTTGGGGCGTGGCGCCGTCTGACCCGGCGCGCTGGGACGCACTGCGCGAGCGCATCCGCGAGCACGGTCTGCGCAACTCGCTGCTGATCGCGATCGCCCCGACCGCCACCATCGCCTCGATCGCCGGCTGCTACGAATGCATCGAGCCGCAGGTGTCCAACCTGTTCAAACGCGAGACGCTGTCGGGCGACTTTCTGGTGGTCAACAAGTACCTGGTCGAGGAACTCAAGACGCTCGGGCTGTGGACCCCGGAACTGCGCGACGCGGTGAAGATGGCCGACGGCTCGATCCAGGGCATCACCGCGATTCCCGAATCCCTGCGCGAGATCTACCGCACCGTCTGGGAACTGCCGATGCGTTCGCTGATCGACATGGCCGCCGACCGCGGTGCCTTCATCGACCAGAGCCAGTCGTTGAACCTGTTCATGGAGAACCCGAACATCGGCGCGTTGTCATCGATGTACATGTACGCGTGGAAGCAGGGCTTGAAGACCACCTACTACCTGCGCTCGCGGCCGGCGACGCGGATCGCCAAATCGACCGTCAGCGCGCCGGTACCCGGCAGCGAGGCGATCGCCTGCTCGCTGGAAAATCCGGAAAGTTGCGAGGCCTGTCAGTAACGCGCCGCGCATTCACTCCCTCACATTTAAGGAATCTCATGACCGCCCCACGCCTGCTCGACCCCGGCTTCGACCTCACCCTGCGCCCGATGCGCTACCCGCGTTTCTACGAGATGTACCGCGATGCGATCCGCAACACCTGGACGGTCGAGGAGGTCGACTTCTCGCTCGACGTCAACGACCTGCGCGGCAAGCTCGGCCCGGCCGAGCGCCACCTGGTCGAGCGACTGGTCGCGTTCTTCGCCACCGGCGACTCGATCGTCGCCAACAACCTGGTATTGAACCTCTACCAACACATCAACGCGCCCGAAGCCCGCATGTACCTGTCGCGGCAGCTGTACGAGGAGGCGCTGCATGTGCAGTTCTACCTGACCCTGCTGGACACCTACCTGCCCGATGACAAGGCGCGCACCGAGGCGTTCGCGGCGGTCGAGAACATCCCGTCGATCCGCGCCAAGGCGGCGTTCTGCTTCAAGTGGATCGATTCGATCCAGGACCTGAAGCGCATCGAGACCCGCGAACAGCGTCGCCAGTTCCTGCTCAACCTGATCTGCTTCGCCGCCTGCATCGAAGGCCTGTTCTTTTTCGGCGCCTTTGCCTACGTGTATTACCTGCGCTCGCGCGGGCTGCTGCATGGATTGGCCTCGGGCACCAACTGGGTGTTCCGCGACGAAAGCTGCCACATGGCGTTCGCCTTCGAGGTGATCCGCACCGCGCGCGAGGAGGAGCCGGAGCTGTTTGACGAGTCGATGCAGCGCGATGTCATCCAGATGCTGACCGAGGCCGTGGAATGCGAAATGCTGTTCGCCGCCGACACGCTTTCTGGTGGCGTTGTCGGCCTGTCGCTGAAGGACATGCGCCAGTACCTGGAATATTGCGCCGACCAGCGGCTCGGCCAGCTCGGCATGCCAAAGCATTTCAGCGCAAGCAATCCGTTCGGCTTCATGGACCTGCAGGACGTGCAGGAAGTGACCAACTTCTTCGAGCGCCGGGTGTCCGCCTACCAGGTCGGCGTGCAGGGCGAGGTCGCCTTCGATGCCGCGTTCTGAGCCCGTCACCGAGGCGCGCATGACCGAGATTGTGTTCCCCGACCACACCAACCACCTGGGCACGCTGTTTGGCGGCCAGGCGCTGGCGTGGATGGACAAGGCTGCATTCATTGCTGCCTCACGCTACGCGCGCTGCACCGTGGTCACTGCCCGCTCGGAGCAGGTCGACTTCCATACCGCGGTCAACCAGGGCGCGCTGGTGCAAGTGGTCGCGTGGGTAGTCGCGACCGGGCGCACTTCGTTGCAGGTGGAAGTGGAAATGCACAGCGAGAACCTGCATTCGGGCGAAGCGCTGCTGGCCACGCGTGGCCGGTTCACGATGGTCGCGCTGGACGACCGTGGCCGGCCGACGCCGGTATCCCCGATGCCGGTGTCGGATACGGCAGGCAGTGGGGATCGCAGTCGGCTTCAGCCGCCTACGATGGGCAGACCGAGCGAGCGACCGCCGTCGTTCAGGCCCAGACCGTAACGCAGGCTGCGGCCGATGCGCTGCGCGTAGTCGTGGACTTGCTGGGCGTGCTCGGGATCGAGTACTTCGTCGGCGGTCTCGCGCCACAGCGCCAGCCAGTCCTCGAAGTGTTCGGCATGGATCGAGTGGCCGCGGTGCTTGGCCATCGGGTTGCCGCGATAGGTTCCTGCACCCAGCGCGACCGACGACCAGAACGAGGTCAGCAGGCGCTTGTGCTCCGGCCAATCATCCACGGCGGCGTTGAATACCGGGCCCAGAGTGGGATGGACCTGGATCTTGTCGTAGAACCGGTCGACCAGGGCCGCCAGTTGCTGTTCGGTGAGTTCGGTGGAATCGCGTGTCATGGGATACCGGCAGGAGCTCGCGACGACGGGCCGCGAAAACGAAAGAAGGGCGACCACGATGGCCGCCCTTCTCCAGATGGAGGCTTACTTGGCCAGAGTCAAGCTGCCCTTCATCAGCGCCGCATGGCCGGGGAACGAGCAGAAGTAGGTGTAGTCCTCGCCCGCCTTCAGTTTCGCGACCGGGATGGTGACGGCGGTCGATTCGCCACCGCCGATCAGCTTGCTCGCGGCGATCACGCGGGTATCGCCGGCCTTGACGTAGTTGGCATCCGCGCCGGCCTTCATGCCGTCGGCGTTGATGCCGTTGACGTCGGCGGTCTCACCGAGCACGAAGTTGTGTCCCATCACCGTCTTGGGCAGCTGCCCGGTGTGCTTCAGGGTAACCTTGAACTCCTTGCAGGTTGCCGGCACCTGCAGGCTCTTGGTGGTGAACTGCATCGCGTCGGTGCTTTCGACCGTAGCCGCGCAATCGGCCGCCGTCGCGGGCAGGGCGAAGGTGCCGGCAAGACCGAGTACTGCAACAGCTGTCAACTTGCGGATCATTTTTCTGACTCCATGTAGTGGGGTGTTGGCGCCATTGTCCCGGCGCCCTGGCAAGCCCGCCTTGATCCATGTCAGGGCCGCGATGAATCCAACCGCGAGACAATGGCAATGCCGGAAACCGTTAAGGTGGAGCGTCCATGACCCACGTCGTTACCGAAAATTGCATCAACTGCAAACACACCGATTGCGTCGAGGTGTGTCCGGTCGACTGTTTCCACGAAGGCCCCAATTTCCTGGTGATCGATCCCGACGAGTGCATCGACTGCACCTTGTGCGTGGACGAATGCCCGGTGGGCGCGATCTACCCGGAAGACGATGTCCCCGCCGGGCAGGAGAAGTTCCTGGCGATCAACGCCGAACTGGCACCGCTGTGGCCGGTGATCGACCGCAAGATCCCGGCGCTGGAAGACGCGGAGAAATGGGACGGAGTGCCGGACAAACTGCCGTTGTTGAAGCGCTGAAGAAGCCCTGATCAATTCACTTTTGAAGGACGTTGCCAATCAAGTCCATGGATCCCCGCCTTCGCGGGGATGACGGCAGTTGTTCCTACCTGCCTTTATGAAACCCAACAAAAAACCGGGCGATGAAGCCCGGCTTTTCGTGTGCGGCAATGGCGATTATTTCGCCACGACCTTGACCATCTCCAGGCACTTGTTGGAGTAGCCCCACTCGTTGTCGTACCAGGCGACCAGTTTGACGAAGGTGTCGTCCATCGCGATGCCGGCATCGGCGTCGAAGATCGAGGTGCGGGTGTCGCCACGGAAGTCGGTCGCCACAACCTTGTCGGTGGTGTAGCCCAGGATGCCCTTCAGCGGACCTTCGGACTGCGCCTTCATCTCCGCGCAGATCTCCGCGTAGGTGGCCGGCTTGTCCAGCTCGACGGTCAGGTCGACCACCGACACGTCCGAGGTCGGCACGCGGAAGCTCATACCGGTCAGCTTCTTGTTGAGCTCCGGAATCACCACGCCGACGGCCTTGGCCGCGCCGGTGGATGAGGGAATGATGTTCTCCAGGATGCCGCGACCGCCGCGCCAATCCTTGTTGCTCGGACCGTCGACGACCTTCTGGCTCGCGGTGGCGGCGTGCACGGTGGTCATCAGGCCACGCTTGATGCCCCACTTGTCGTTGAGCACCTTGGCCACCGGGGCCAGGCAGTTGGTGGTGCAACTGGCATTCGAGATGATCGCCTCGCCGGCGTACTTCTTGTCGTTGACGCCAAAGACGAACATCGGCGTGTCGTCCTTGGACGGTGCCGACAGGATCACCTTCTTGGCGCCGGCGTCGAGGTGCTTCTGCGCGGCTTCCTTGGTCAGGAACAGGCCGGTGGATTCAATGACCACATCGACATCGACCTCGTCCCACTTCAGGTTGGCCGGATCGCGCTCCTGGGTCAGGCGGATCTTCTTGCCATTGACGACGATGTGCTCGCCATCGACCTTGACGTCACCGTCGAAACGACCGTGGACGGAGTCGTATTGCAGCATGTAGGCCAGGTAGTCCGGCTCCAGCAGGTCGTTGATGGCAACCACTTCGATGTCATTGCCGAAATTCTCAATCGCCGAACGCAGGACGTTGCGTCCGATACGGCCAAAACCGTTGATACCAACCTTGATCGCCATTGCAGGGCTCCTGACGGGCATGTGTAAGGGAAAAAGCCCCTCATTTTAGCCTATTCCCGGCCACGACAGGCTTGAGCCATCGCGCCATCCGCCCTGCCACCCGACACCTCGACGTGAACGACGTGGCCGGGGCGCGTCACCGCATGTCGTGCAAGACGGCAGCGATCCTGCTCCGCTACCCTTGTCGGCATGAATCGATCCGTATGCGGTATTTCCCTGACTTTGGCGTTGGCCACCTGCGCCTTGCTCGCCTCATTCGACGTTTCGGCCTGGGGTCCACGCGGCCACCAACTGGTCGCGTCACTGGCCAACGACGCGTTGACGCCGCAGGCGCGCAGCGAGGTCGAGCGCCTGCTGGCCGACGACCCGGGGCAGGACCTGGCCGGCATCGCCAGTTGGGCCGACGAGTTGCGCGAGCGCGACCCCGACCTGGGCAAGCGCAGCGCGCGCTGGCATTACGTCAACCTTGCCGAGAACGACTGCCATTACGACGCGGCGCGTGATTGCCCCGGCGGCGACTGCGTGATCGAGGCCATCCGGGTCCAGACCGCGATCCTGGCCGATCGTGACAAGCCACTGGAGGCCCGGCGACAAGCACTGAAATTCGTCGTCCACTTCGTCGGCGATGTCCACCAGCCCGCGCACGCCGGCTACGCCCGCGACCTGGGCGGCAACAAGTTCCAGATCAACCTGTACGGCAAGGGCAGCAATCTGCATCGGCTTTGGGACAGTGGGCTGCTCAATACCCGGGGGCTTAACACCGCGCGTTATCTGGAACGTCTGCGGGAGTTGCCGGAGCGGGCGACATCCCAATCCTCGGGACACCCGGTATTGATCGCGGACAGTGCCCCCGAATGGGCCAGGCACTCCTGTTCGATCGTGCGCCAGCCAGGCTTCTATCCGCCGCGCGCCAAGATCAACGGCGACTACGTACAGGCGTGGCGGCCGGTGGCTGAAACGCAATTGCGCCTGGGCGGCGCCAACCTTGCTGCGGTGTTGAACCAGGCGTTCGGCGAGCCGTAGTCACCGCGCGCCGCAACGGGAAAACGGATCCGGCTGCGGGCATGCGCAACTCGTGACGTCCGAACGTGGCCGTATCTCGAGAGCAGGACCAACACCACGCTGGCAACTGCGATGCAGGACATCCATTGTTCACTTGCCGATAGCGCTGCCGGACGCATCATCAATACCCTGCACAACCTCACGTTGTGCTGCGAACCCTCCGTAGTCGGGAGCAACCTGATGACCACCGACCTGCTCATCCAGCCCTTCTTCCATGACCCGACCGGCACCTGGAGCTACGTCGTCAGCCGAGGTTCCGAGGCGGTGGTGATTGACCCGGTGCTCGACTACGACCACCGCTCCGGCCGGATTGCCACCGACAGTGCCGGCGCCCTGCTCGAGCACATCGCGGCGCACGGCCTGCAAGTGCATCGGATCCTGGAAACCCACGCCCACGCCGACCACCTGAGTGCGGCCGCCTTCCTGCGGGCGCGAACGTCGGCGACGGTGGCGATCGGCACCGGGATCCGCTCGGTGCAGGCGCATTTCGCCGCGATCTTCCGACTCGCCACCGACGACGACGCCGTCGTCCACGCGTTCGATCAACTGCTGGCCGATGGCCAGGTCATCCATGCGGGCCGGTTGCACATCGAGGTGATCGCGACGCCCGGACACACGGCCGATGGACTGAGCTACCGGATCGGCGACAACGTGTTCATCGGCGACACGCTGTTTTCCCCTGACCTGGGCACCGCCCGCTGCGACTTCCCCGGCGGCAGCGTCGAGCAGCTGCACGCCTCCATACAGCGCCTCTATGCACTGCCCGATGAAACCACGCTGTGGCTGTGCCACGACTATCCACCGGCCGGGCGCGAGCGCCGCGCCAGCGTCAGCGTCAGCGAGTCCCGCCGCGACAACCGCATGCTTGCGGGTGAAACGACTCTGGAGACCTTCCGTGCCGCGCGCAGCGCGCGCGATGCCGACCTGCCCGCGCCCAACCTGCTGTACCCGTCGCTGCAGGTGAACCTCCGCGGCGGCCGCCTGCCCCCTGCCGGAGCCGACGGTCGCCGTTACCTGTGCATGCCGCTGCAGGTGGAGCCACCAGCAGATGGCTTATGAACGCTCGTCAGGAGCAACGGGGGGCGCCGGCGGCATGGGAGGCGCCGGCGGCGCATGAGCCGAAGGCGCGGCAGGCGGCGCAGGCGGTGCTGGCGGCGCGGGCGGGTCCGGCTCAAATTCCACCGGTACCCGGATGCGGCTCGCTACCGGCTTGCCGTTCTCGATCTTTGGCTCGAACCGCCAGTTGCGCGCTGCTTCCACCGCGGCCTGATCGAACACACCGGCCGGCTCGGCCGACTCGACCTGGATATCTGCCGGAAGCCCTTGCGCGTCCACGTTGATCACCAGATTCACCTTGCCGCCGATGCCTTGAGTGGCCGCTTCGGCCGGATAAGACGGCCGCGCCATCTCTCCAATGCTGACGACTCCCTGACTTGACTCGACCTTTGGCGGCTGTGCCGCCCATGCGCTGTAGCCGACCAGCAAACTCAAGGCGGCGACGACGGTGCTGCCGGCCAACCAGCGCGAAACCGTGGGGATGGGTTGCTTGAGCATGGCGATTCTCTCCGTGAGTGGATGGCTATAACCCCAGTGGCATCCCAGCGGCAGGGGCTGTGCAGCCAGCTGGGTCTTGAGCATTGCCTCGCCGTACGCGCGACGCGACTGCGGATGGCGAGCGATCACGCGCTGGTCACAGGCCAGCTCCTGGTCATGACGGAAATGCCGGGCCGCGATGTGCACCAGAGGGTTGAACCAGTACACGCAGCGCAGCGCGGCGACGGCGGTATTGAGGTACAGGTCGCCCCGACGGATATGGTTGGCTTCATGGGCCTGCATCAGCACACGCTGCTCGTGGCTGTAGCGTTGATCGAAATCGGCCGGCACCACGATCTGCGGTCGCCACGCACCCAGCACGGCAGGCAGGCCATCGGTCGTGTTGGCTTGATGCAGGCCGTCGGTGCGCGGGCTCAGCGGACCCAGCGCGCGCCGGAACCGGCGTTGCTGGAGGAAAAAACGCAACGCCATCGCCAGCGCGCCCAACCACCAGACCGGCAACAGTACGGCTGCGGTGTCGACCGTCGCCAGCATTCCAATAACTACCGCCTGCGGCACCGTGTCACCCAAGGCCAGTCCCATCGCGCCCGCTGCCGGTGCAACCGCCGCTGACGGCAACAACACCGCCAGCACCGCAACTGGAACCAGCAACCAAGCCGCATAGGCGGTCGCCGTACCGAACCGGCCCCGTAACCAGTGACGCAGCAGCATCACCAGCACGATCGCCGCGCTCGACGCGACCGAGGTCTCGACCAACGCGCCAAACATCTCAGGGGCTTCCATCGTCGATCTCCTCGAGCAGCTTGCGCAGCTCGGCGACGTCCTTGGGACTGAGCTTGCGGTGCTCGCTGAAGTGCGCCACCAGCGGCGCGACCCGACCACCAAACAGACGGTCCAGCAAGCTCTCGCTTTCGTCGATCAGCCAGTCCTCGCGTTTGAGCACCGGTGTGTACAGATAGCGGCGACCGTCCTTCTCGGCAGCAATCGCGCCCTTGTTAAGCAGGCGGTTGAGCAGGGTCTTGATGGTCGCTTCCTGCCAGTGCTGCGCGTCGGCCAAGGCCGCGACCACGGCCTCGGCGCTGCGCGGGTGCTGGCGCCAGAGCACGTCCATGACGATCGATTCGGCTTCGCTGATCTGCATTGTTTACGTCCGTAATCTTTCTTGCAGATTACGCGTGTAAACGTGGATGTCAAGCGGCTAATTTAGTCCAATCCTTTGGCAACGGATGAACACACCTCGCCGGTCGCGACGGACGGGGCGTTGCAGGAATCAGTCGTGGCGCAACGCGGCGATCGGGTCCAGTTGCGCGGCCTGGCGGGCGGGATAGACGCCGAAACCCAGGCCGACCAGCGCGCAGAAGCTCACCGACAACAGGATCGGCACCGGCGCCCAGGCTACCTGCCAGTCCGCGAACATCGCGATCGCGTACGCCAGCACCACGCCAAACACCAGTCCCAGCAAGGCACCGGCAAAGCAGATCACGCTGGTCTCGCGCAGGAACTGGGCGATCACGTCGCTTTGGCGCGCACCCAGCGCGCGCAGCAGGCCGATCTCGCGACGCCGTTCCAGCACGTTGGCGAGCATGATGTTCATGATACCGATACCGCCAACCAACAAGCTGACGCCGGCAATCGCCCCCATCACCACCTGGAAAATGCGCTGGGTCTTCTGGTGCTGGCGATACAGTTGTTGCGGGACCACCAGCCGGTAATCGGGCTCGCCGGCGTGGCGCTGGTCGAGTACCGCCGAGAACACCCGCGCCCCGGCCAGCAGCTGTGACGGATCGGCGATCCGCAACAGGATGCGGTCGACTTCATCCTCCAGCGGATCAAACTTGAATCGTGCCCGGGCACTGGTCAGCGGCAGGTAGATGCGGTTGCTCTCCAGCCCCAGCTGCATGCCTTCGAACTTGGCCCCGCCCAGATCGCGGTCGGCCAACACGCCGACCACTTCCAGCCAGGCGTGGTTGACCTTGATGTACTGCCCCAGGGCCCGGCGTCCGGGAAACAGGTCCGCCGCCGCCTGGTTGCCCAGCACGGCGACCGCCGCCAACCGGGCAGCGTCATCGGCGTTCAAGGCCCGACCCTTCGCCACTTCCAACGATGACATCGCGAAGTAGTCGGCGCTGACACCACTGGCCTGGGCATCGCTGCGTCCGTTGTCGCTGAACACCGAATGGGTGCGGATGGGCTTCTCCGCGGCATACGTCTCCGCGCCCGGCACCACCGCCAGTGCCGCCTGTGCATCGGCCACACTCAGGCCAAGGCTGCGCTGGCGCGTCTCCTTGCGGGTGGCATCGTCCTGGTTGACCGACTCGGCGATCAGGTTGTGCAGGCCCAGGCTCTCGACCATCCGCAGCGCCTCTCGGCGGCTGCCCTCGCCCACCGCCTGCATGGCCACGATCGCACCGACGCCGAAGATCAGCCCGAGCAAGGTCAGGCCGGTACGCAAACGACGACGCCACAACTCCTCGACCGCCTCGCGCCAGATCGGCGGCAACGCGCGCATCCATCGGTTCATGCCTTCCCGCCCCCGTCGCCACCCATGTCGTCGGTGGTTTCATCCGTCACTGCCGGCTTGTCGGATGTGGTCGTGTCGGCGGCCGGATCGCTTTCATCCGCCGTGTCATCCAATGATCCGGCCGCGACCAGCAATACCTCATCACCCGCTTCCAGTCCGCCGAGCACCTGGGATCGCGCGGTACCACGGACACCCAGATCGACTTCCCGGCGCTGGAATCCATTACCTTCGCGCACCTGCACGTAATGCTTTCCGGCCTCGCTGTGCAGGGCGACATTGGCGACGCTCAGCGCATTGTCATCCTCGAAAAGAATCACCCGCGCACGCAGCTTCTGGCCTGGCACCCAACCGTACTTGCGCGCGGCATCGGCCGGCACCCTGGCTTTCATGGTCAGGTACTTGACCGGGCTGTCGCGACTCATGACCTTGGCTGCACTGGCCACCCAGTCCAGCGTGCCGGTCACGACCTGCGCCGGCTGGCCGACCGGCGACAGCACGACCTTGTTGCCAACCTCCACGCCCTGGGCCTGGATCTGCGGCAGTGCCAGCTCGACTTCCAGCGCACTGATGTCCGGCAGTCGGCCGAACTCGGAACCTGCGCGCAGTGCGCTGCCAACGGCCGCCTTGTCGCCGGCCCAGTTGGCGGTAAGCATCATCACCCCGGCATGCGGCGCATGCAGTTCCAGCGCCGCAAGATCGGCGCGGTTCTGTTTGGCCTCGACCGTGATCGTGGCGCGTTGGGCGTCAAGCACCCCCAGTTCGGCCGCTCCGCGTTCGCTGGACTGGCCCTGCTTCCAATGCAGGGTGTCACGCTTGGCGCCGAGGTAGTCAACATCCTGGATCGCGTCGAGCACCTCGTTACGCGACATCATCGACAGATCCGCCCCCGCATAGCGCTCGGCGATGGACAGGTCCACCGCCACCTTTGAAAGGTCGACGGCGACCCGTCCCTGACCGGCGGTGAGCTCACTTTGCTTGGCAGCACGTGCCAGGTCATTACGTTCGAGATCGACCATCGCATCGGCCAGGTCGAGCTCGCCGCGTTCGGTGCTGAATCGCGCCAGCAACTCGCCCTTCTCGACCGGACTGCCCTCGGACAACATCCACGTCAGTTGGCGGCTGGCCCGGCGTTGTCCCGGCACCAGCAGCGGGGTCGCCTTGCTGGACTGCAACGGGCCCTCGCCGATCACATCAAGCAGCACCGGGCCGCTGGCGACCATTTCCGTGGTCGGTGGCACGTTGGTCTCGTTGCAGCCGGCCAGCGCGGTCAGCGCGACCAACAGCATCCTTAGGCGAATGGAACGGATCGAACGGACGTACCGGGTCGGCATCATGAGTCCTCCGCGGCGGCAACACGGTCGGGCAGCTTGATCCCGACCCGAACCACCTGGCCAGGCTTGAGCTTGCCAACAGCGGCGTCCAGGGTGATTTCAAGGTCCACCACCGGCACCGGCTGCGCCCGCGACTTGCTGCGCACGGCCTGGCCGATCCCGGTGATTCTCCCGGCCACGGCGATACCGGCGCCGCCTTCGACCACCACCCGTACCGGCATGCCCACCGCAACCCGGTTCAACGCCCGTTCGGGGAGGTCGGCGCGCACCGCCAGGCTATCGACATCGGGAATCTCGGCAACGGACTGACCACGGTAAACCTGTGATCCGACGTCGAACTTGTCACCACCCCAACTGCTCTTGTGCATCATCAACCCGTCACGCGAAGCCTTGATGTCGAGCGATGCGATGGACACACCCAGGTCCGCGACTTCGTTTTCCAGTTCTGCGATCTCAGCCTCCAGCAGCCGACGCTCCTGCCGGCGCTGCTCGGCGGCCAGGCGCTCGCGCTTGTTCATCAATGCCATGCGCCGGGTCGCCTGTTCACGTGCAACCACCAGCTTGCGGTACTCAATGCCGGGAATCATCGCTTGCGGCTGCTCGGTCTTGCGCTCGGCCTTTTCCAGGTTGGCTTGCGCCTCCTCGGTGGCCAGGCGCGCAGTGCGTTCGCGCTCCGCTAGGTCCAGCAGCAACGTGTCCAGCTCGCTTTGCTTTTCCGCCAGCTTGCTGTGCTTTTCCGTCCGTTTTTGGATCAGGCTGGTGCCGTCAAAGGAAAGCACCACATCACCTTTCTCGACCGGCGCGCCATCGGCCGCAAGGCGGGTGATGGTGAACATCCATGTGCCAGCGACGCTGGGCGGCATCAAAACCGCGGACTTGCGCGCGTAGGCTTCACCATCAATCGACAGCACTTCCGCCGCGGCCGGCAACTCCCATAGCAACAGGGACAGTGCGACCAGCATCACGCACAGACGCTTCATGGCGCGATACCGGCCGCTGATACCGGGACATCGACCCGCACGCTCATGCCCGGCAGTAGCTTCAACCCACCTTGGCCGGACAACTCGATATCAATCGTGAAGTAGCGGCCATCGCCCCACTCCAGCTTCGTGTCTGGCGCCCCGCCAATGGCAACGATTCGTCCGCCGGTTTCATCACCCGGCAAGGCATCAAACGCCAGTGTCACCGTTTGTCCCACCTTCAACCCGTTCCGATCCGGTTCCAGTGCCCATGCCTTCACCTTCATTGTGCCGCCACTGACGACCTCCCCGGCCTTGCTGCCCGGCCTCACGGAGCTGCCCTCGTCGATGCGACCGCCAGACCAGTTGTCGAAGCCGTGGACGACCACACCGTCGCGCTCGGCGCGCACCTCGGCAGTTTCGACTCTAGCGGTATGGAAATCGCGCTGAATCGCGAGCTTGTCGATTTCCAGGTTTCCGTCCGTCTGCCGTCGCGTGATCGCGGCACCGGCAGCGGCCAACTCCTTGTCCTTGAGTGCCGATTCGCGCGTGGTACGCACCAATTCGCCCTGGTAACGATCGTAGTCCAGACCTGAGATCAGCCCGGCCGGGATACCGGCATCGATCTGCGCCGTTGCCTGCTCCGCCTGCGCTTCGACCAGTGCCAGTTCCGCGTCCACCGCCTTGACCCGCAACTCGGCAATCTCGTTTGCCATGCGCGCTTTTGCCTGCACGATCTGGGCGTCGAGCTCGATGATCTGCGCGGCTGAAGTGCTCATGTCGATCCGCAACACGACCTCACCCTGCTTGACCCGCTCGCCTTCGGATACGAAGTAACGCAGCACGACCGGGGAGGAATACGCCTGTGGGACGTAGATCGTTTGCGCGCCGATCGCCTGCACCTCACCGGTCAACACCACCGCGCCGACCAGCGGCGACGCCAGCAGGCACGTCAGCGTCAGGGCGAGCAGGCCGCCGCGCAGGTCAATGCGGGCCATCGTGTTCGATCCTGCCGTCGCGCAGACGAATCCCGCGAGGCGCATGCGCGGCGACGTCGTGATCATGAGTCACCAGCACCACGGCCTGGCCACTTTTGTGGACCTCCTCGATCAGGCCGAGTACATCGGCCGCGCTCTTGGAATCGAGGTTGCCGGTAGGTTCATCGGCCAGCAGTAGCGCAGGTTTGAGCAACAAGGCCCGCGCGATTGCCGCGCGCTGGATCTGGCCACCGGATAGCTCGTTGGGCCGGTGATCGCTGCGTTCACCCAAGCCGACGCGTTCCAGCAACTCGCGCGCGTGTTCATGCGCCCACGCTGGCGGCTCACGATGGAAGCGCAACGGCAGCAGCACGTTTTCCAACACGCTCAGGCGCGGCAGCAGGTGGAAGCTCTGGAACACGAAACCGACCCGACGGTTGCGGATGTCGCTGATGGCCTCGTCGTCGAAGCTGGCGACGTCCTCACCCTCGATCATGTAGCGGCCACTGTCGGGCTTATCCAGGCAGCCAAGGATATTGAGCAGGCTCGACTTGCCCGAGCCCGACGGCCCGGTGACCGCGACAAACTCGCCTGCGTCAATGCACAGGTCGACACCGTCGAGCGCATGCACCACCTGTCGACTCATCTGGTAGCTGCGGCGGACTTGCTGCAGTTCGATCATGCCCGCGGCATCCGCAACAGATCCCTCGCTACTGCGCCGCCCCGTTCCCCCTGAAAATCGCTCAACTCCCCACTCCTGCTCAACCCATTGCAAGCATCACGTCATGGCACCTCGCGACATTTGCTGGACCCGCTGCCGGTCGCCGGTCCGTGCCCGACGATACAACCTATGTGACGCATTCGTGCTCCGCGGCGCCCGGAAAGTTCCCCACCTTGAGCGCGTTGGCAGCACGGACGCATGCGCTACCGAGCGGGCCGCGCATGCAATTTCCGTGGTGGCTTACGACTTAAAGCGAGCGCGCCACCTCGACCACATGCTCGACGGTGAAGCCAAAGTGCGGGAACAGCTTTTCCGCCGGCGCACTGGCGCCGAAGGTGTCGATGCCGATCACTGCGCCATCCAGGCCAACGTACTTGCCCCAGAAGTCGCTGACACCGGCCTCGATCGCCACCCGCTTGCGACAGGCCTTGGGCAGCACCAATTCGCGATACGCCGCGTCCTGGCGGTCAAACACGTCGGTCGAGGGCATCGACACCACGCGCACGTTGTCGCCAAGCTGCGCGGCGGCCTTCATCGCCAGGCCGACTTCCGAGCCGGTAGCGATCAGGGTCAGCTCCGGGTTCGGGCCGCCGTCCTTGAGCACGTAACCGCCGCGCGCGATGGCGGCGACCTGGGTGGCGTCGCGCGGCTGGTGGTCGAGGTTCTGGCGCGAGAACACCAGGCAGCTCGGACCGTCCGCACGCTCGATCGCGGCCTTCCACGACACCGCCGACTCGACCGCATCGCAGGGACGCCAGACGTCGTTGTTGGGGATATATCGCAGGCTGGCGACGTGCTCGATCGGCTGGTGGGTCGGGCCGTCCTCGCCCAGGCCGATCGAGTCGTGGGTGTAGACGTGGATCGCGCGTGCGCCCATCAGTGCGCTCATCCGCACCGCGTTGCGGGCGTAGTCGCTGAACACCAGGAAGGTCGCGTCATACGGAATGAAGCCACCGTGCAGGGTCAGGCCGTTGCTGATCGCGGTCATCGCGAACTCGCGCACGCCGTAATAGATGTAGTTGGCGTCGCGGGCGTCGGTGGTGACCGACTTGCTGCCGCTCCACAGGGTCAGGTTGGATCCGGCCAGGTCGGCCGAACCGCCAACCAGCTCCGGCAGGTGCGGCGCAAACGCTTCGATCGCGTTCTGCGAGGCCTTGCGCGAGGCGATCACCGGGCCGTCGGCCTGCAGCTTGGCGATATAGGCGTCGGCAGCGGCGGCAAAGTCAGCCGGCAATTCGGCGTGCGAGCGACGGATCAGCTCGTCAGCCTCGGCCGGGAAACGCACCGCGTATTTGTCGAAGGCCTCGTTCCACTGGTCCTCGCGGAACGTGCCGACCTGGCCCACGCGCCAGCCGTCGTAGATCTCCGGCGCGATATGGAACGCTTCGTGCTCCCAGTCGAGCGCCGCGCGGGTGGCGGTGATTTCATCGGTACCCAGCGGTGCGCCATGGCTGGACGCCTTGCCGGCCTTGGCCGGTGAACCGTGCCCGATCGTGGTCCGGCAGCAGATCAGGGTCGGTTTGTCGCTGCTCAACAGCGCCGTATCGATGCCGCGCTTGATCGCGTCCGCGTCGTGGCCGTCGACATCGCGGACCACGTTCCAGCCATAGGCCTCGAACCGTCCCGGGGTGTCGTCGGTAAACCAGCCGGCGGTGTCGCCGTCGATGCTGATGTGGTTGTCATCCCAGAACGCGACCAGCTTGTTCAAGCCCCAGGTACCGGCCAGCGACGCCGCCTCGTGGGAGATGCCTTCCATCAGGCAGCCATCGCCCATGAACACCCAGGTGCGGTGGTCGACGATCGCTTGCTCGGGACGGTTGAAGCGCTGCGCCAGCAGTTTCTCCGCCAGCGCCATGCCCACCGCGTTGGCGAGACCCTGGCCGAGCGGACCGGTGGTGGTCTCCACCCCCGGGGTCATGAAGTTCTCCGGGTGGCCGGGGGTCTTCGAGTCCAGCTGGCGGAACTGCTTCAGGTCCTCGATCGACAGGTCATAGCCGGACAGGTGCAGCAGCGCGTACTGCAGCATCGAGCCGTGGCCGTTGGACAGGATGAAGCGGTCGCGGTTGAACCACCCGGGGTTGGCCGGGTTGTGGCTCAGGTAATCGTTCCACAGCACCTCGGCGATGTCGGCCATGCCCATCGGCATGCCGGGGTGGCCGGAGTTGGCCGCCTGCACGGCGTCGATGGCGAGGAAGCGGATGGCATTGGCAAGGTCGCGGCGGCTGGGCGTGGGCATGACGGATCCAAGAAGGGAAGGCTCGGCCGGCGCGGAGATACCCGGGCAGGCGGGCGCCAATTGTCGCCGAGTCCGCGCGTGCGGCCAAACCGTGGCCATCGGCAGCGGCGGGAAAGCCGGGATTCACGCACTCGGCGACCGTGCGCCACGCCTGTCTTGCGCGGCTTTTGCGCCGCTACCGCCGGCCTGCGCCGCTCAATCCGCCATTGTCAGCGCTACCGGGTCGCTCTCACCACGCGACACCACCACGGCGGCGGCCAGGTCGCCGGTGACGTTGAGCGTGGTCCGGCACATGTCGAGGAAGCGGTCGACGCCCAGGATGATGCCGATGCCCTCCGGAGGCACCCCGACCATGGCGCAGATCAGCGCGATCACCGGCAACGAGCCGGCCGGCACGCCCGCGGTACCGATGCCGCCGAGGATGCACACGAACATCACCGTGACCTGCGACGCCAGCGACAATTCGACCCCGAAAAACTGCGCCAGGAACAGCACCGTCACACCTTCGAACAACGCGGTTCCGTTCTGGTTGGCGGTAGCGCCGACGGTCAGCACGAAACGCGAGATCTTGCGCGGCAGCCCCAGATCCACTTCGGCAACCTTGAGCGCAGTCGGCAAGGTGGCGTTCGACGAGGACGTCGAGAACGCCATCAGAATCGCTTCCTGCGAGTTCTTGAAGAACTTCACCGGGGAATAGCCGCCGACGAACTTCAGCGCGATCGAATAGACCACGAACATGTGGATCGACAGCGCCAGCACCACCACGCCGACATACGCGCCAAGGCGCACCAGCAAGTCCCAGCCAAACAATGCGGCCAGGTTGAACATGAAGCAGAACACCGCATACGGCGCCAGCTTGATGACCAGGCCGATCAAGGTCATCGACACCTCGAACAGCCCCTCGATGCCACGTTGCAGGGTATCGGCCGCCTTGCTGTTGGTCATCACCAGGCCGATACCGACCATCAGCGCGAAGAACATGACCGAGAGGATCGAGTTTTCAGCCGCCGCGGTAATCACGTTGCTGGGCACGATCGACAGCAACATGTCCATGCCCTGCGCCTGGCCCGCGCTGCTGGCGACGATCGCCTGGGCACGGTCGGCGCCTTCGGCGAGCATCTGCTCGGCGGCGACGCGGTCGACGCCGACGCCCGGTTGCAGCCAGTTGACCAGCAACAGCCCGATCACCACCGCGATGCTGGACACGATGACCGTATAGGCCAGCGTCTTCCAGCCGACCCGGCCAAGCGAGCGCACATCCCCCATCTCGGCGATGCCGACCACCAACGCGGAGAACAGCAGCGGGATGATCAGCATGAAGATCAACCGCAGGAACAACTGGCCGGCCGGCTGGGTCACGTAGTTGGTCAGCCACTGCACCCAGGCGGCGTCGGCTCCGGACACGTAGTGCGCGATCATCCCCAGCAACAGGCCGGCGACGAAACCAATTGCCATCTTCCAATGCAAGGGCATCTTGCTTTTGCCCTTGGCGTCCGCGCCGCTGTTCGCTTCGGTCATCGGGTGTTTTCCTGCTGGACAGCGGCCGAGCTTAGCAAACCTGAACCTCTATTCCACGCCGGGCCCGGCGGGACTTCCCTCACGGTTTTGGATACAACGGCGGCAATGGCGAGGCGGGCTCCGGCAATGACGGGCGCCAACGTGGGCCGCGGGCGAATGCCGCACGCATCATCTGGCGTGCGACAACCCCGTCACCGCCGCCCCAACGCGCGCGCTGCATCGCGTCCAGCGCATCCACCTGGGCCGGCTCATCAAGCCGTGCCCGCACCTCGTCAATGCTCCCCGCCGGCAACCGGGCCAGTCGACACAAGCGGTCGGCAATGTCTTCAAAATCACTGCTGGCCAATGCGCGCTTGAAACCGGCGACGTCCGGCTTTGCGACATCCTGCTTTGCCCCATCCTGCTTTGAATCATCGGTCCGGGCAGGCGTCGACGCCGCCAATGGCGTCGTGCCCGCAGGCAACCGGTGCAAGCCCCACACCAGGGTCACCAACCACAGCAGCGCGAACAGCGCGGTAGCCAGCACCCAGCCGCGATCCGCACCGGCAATCACATTGGCTGGCGCGGGCTCGCTCACCCCCGGTGGCAGCGACGCATCCATCGGCGGCACCGGTAAGCCACCGGCGGCGGCAGCCACCGTCCACTCCAGCGGCGGCAACTTGGCGGTGCGGGTCGCGCCTTCGTCCACGTCCCACCACTGCAATTGCAAACCCGGCAGCGTCACCACGCCGGCCCTCGACGGCACCAGCGAAAACTGGCGTGTCACCGTCACCTGTGGGCGTCCATCGACGAAGCGTTCGTCCGTCTGGGCCGGCTCGGCGAATACCTGCACACCCTCTACCGGGGGCAGTTGCAACTCAGGCACCTGGGCCGTGGTGGCACCGTCGACCACGGCTTCCACGGTCACTGTCGCCGCCACGCCGGCATGCAGTTGCTGGGGCGTCGACAAGTAGCGCAGCTTCATGTCGTGCAATGGCAACCACGGCTGTGGCGCGGCCTTGGGAATCGGCTGGACCTCAAGCACCCGCGGTGGCGCCTGTGCGTGCAACGCGCCACCGCCGCGGCCCAGGAAGTCCTCGAAGAACCCGGCCGCGCCCCGGCCCTCGAAACTGGCACTTGGCACGCTCAGGCTGCCGCTGCGCTCGGGGATCAGAAGGTAGCGACGCTCGATCACGTTGTAGCGCCGACCGTCGATCTGGCGGCTGTATTGCGCATCATCACCCACTTGCTGCAACGTCGCGCCCTCCGGCGCCGCCTGGTCCAGTTGCCCTGAAACCAGCGGCACCGCCGCGTACAAGCGCACCACCCAGCCGACCGTTTGCTGCACGTAGGGCGTCGTGTCGTCGGGCTCGCTTTCCAGGAACACATCATCGCCGGCGCGCGCCGGACTGACGGCACTGGCCGGGATCACCACCAATGACAACGGGTCGGTGCGCTGGCCGCCAATATCCAGCGCCGGCACGGTCAGCACCCCCTCACGTTGGGGTTTCAGGGCGACCGCATACAAGGTCCGGGACACGGCGCGACCATTGGTCAAGGTCATCTGCCGGCTGCTGCTGCGGCCGCTGATCTGAAAGTCGGCCTGCAGCGGCGTGTAGTCAGGGCTGGCGCCAGTGTCCGTCTCAATGTTGAGGGTGACTGTCTCGCCAAATTCGATGCGGTCACGGTCAAGCCAGGTCCGGGTCTGTGCGTTGGCCGCCAGGCTGGCCATCGAAAGCAGCAGCAACAAGGCCTGCAGCATTACTCGCGACATCGGTTTCATTGTTCACTGCCTCCCTGTTGTTGGCGACGCTGGTACTCGATCCGGAATTTCGCACGCAGCAATCCACCCGGGTCGTCAGGGATCCGGCCCAACCAGGCCTCGTTGGCGATCCTGCGTTCGCGCTGGACGTCCGTCTCCGATGCGGGCGCCGTCGACGCTTCCGATTCCTCACGCTTGCCCGGTTCCTGGCTGGCCTGACCAAGCGCCTGCTCCATGCGCTCACGTTGGGCCTCGTCCGCCGCCTGCTGGGCGTTTGCATCGGCGGCCTCTGGCGGCGCGGAGGACGACGGTGGCGATTGCGGAGTACCGGGATCGTTGGAGGGATCTTGCGGTTCTCCATCCTCGGGTTGGCTGGGCGGCTCGGCCTTCTTGCCATTGTCGGCTGGCGAGCCTGATGGGGACCCGTTTTCCGGTTCCTGTCCCGAACCACCCTGCTGTGCGTTCTTCGGCTCGCCCTGCCCCGAGTCACCCTGTCCTGAGCCTTTTTGATCCTGATCCCCAGGTTGCTTGCCTTTGCCCGGGCCCTTTGGTGGTTGACGCTTCATCGCCGCCTCGACGGCCTGCCGGTTGGCGACCGCGTCCGGCATGGCGGCCTGGCGGGCAATCGCCTCATCGTAGGCTTCCAGCGCCTGGGGATACTCGCCGGCCTTGGCCAATGCGTTGCCACGGTTGTAATCGGCCTCCGGGCCGTCGATGGTTGCGTAGAGTTCTGCGGCGCGGCCGAAATCGCCCTCGCGATACGCCTGCGCTGCCTGTTCCATCTTCTGATGGGACACCTGGTCGGGGCGTTGCCACAGCTCCGCAGCCTGCGCGGTGCGGCCGGGAAGCCACAAACACAGCACGATCACGGCAACCGGGGCGCCACGTCGAAACGCGAACAATGCCAGCAGCATCACCGGCGGCAGCAACCAGAAGCCCCCATCCTGCCAACTCAAACCGTGCTCGGCAGCAGCGGACTGATCGCCAGCGCCATCCATGCCCGTATCCGTCGGATCCAGCACTCCGAGCGTCTCCAGATCGGTGTTGTCCGGCGTGAGGGTGACGTAGCGTCCCCCGCCCGCTGCCGCGAGCCGCCGTAGCGAATCGACCTCCAGACGTGTGCTGGTTATGGCGCCTGTCGCGGTCTTGTAGGGTGCGCCTTGGGCGGTGCCCAAGCCGATGGCCGATACCGAATAACCCTGGGAACTGGCGGCGCGCGCCGCAGCCAACGCATCGGCGTCGGCGTGGTTGGTCAACAACAGGATCCGGCCACTGCGGAAACCGGCCTGCTCCAGCAGGCGGGCCGACCAGGCAATCGCGCGGTCGCCCCGTTGGCCCTCCACCGGCATCACATCGGGCTGAAGCGCACCCAGGAACAGCCCCACGTTGGTCGCGTCGCGGGTCAACGGGGCCACCGTGAAAGCATCGCCGGCGTAGACGACCAGCCCGACCTGTCCGCCCTCGCGCTGGTCCAGCAATACCGCCAGCTTGGCGCGCGCCTGGGCAAGCCGCGACGGCTGCAGGTCGCCGGCCAGGCTGGTGCTGGACAGGTCCAGTGCGATGACCAGCGGTGTCTGCGGTTGCCACAGTGGCTGCGCGGTCTGCTGCCAACTCGGTCCTGCCAGTGCCAGGACGGACAGCAGGTAGGCCAGCGAGTATCCAGACCCGGCAAGCAGCGCCCGCGGTTTGCGCGAGCCGCGCCGATCCGCGAGCAGGTGCGGGAGCAGGTGCGGGTCAACGGCCTCACGCCAGACACTCGCGCGCTGCCGGCGACGTTGCCACCACCAGCCCAGCAGCGGCAGGCCCAACAGCAGCCATAACCAGTCAGGCCGAAGGAAATGCAGCGCATCGAGGTCGATATTCACGCGCGTCTCCTGCCGGGCCAGAGCAAAGCCAGCAAGCCCAGCGCGAACGCCGCGCCCAGCGGCCATGGGTAGCGCTCCAGCTTCGGCCGTACCGCCTGGCCTGGACGCTCCACCGGCTCGAGCCGGTCGATCTCGGCGTAGATTCCGGCCAGCGCAGCAGTGTCGCGGGCACGGAAGAAGCGGCCACCGGTAATCTCCGCGACCTTCTTCAAGGTCGCCTCGTCAATATCATCGGCGGTCCCGGCCATCGGCAACTGGAAGCCGAACAGCGACATCGCGCCGCCACCGCCAAACGCAACGGTGTGTACCCGCACGCCGGCGTCACGGGCCAGCTCGGCCGCCTTCAACGGCTTCAGCAAGCCGGCGGTGTTGACGCCATCGGTCAACACAATCAGGACAGTATCGGCATCGCCATCAGCGGTGGCGGCTGCCGGCCGGCCCTGCAAACGTTTCACCGCCAGGCCGATCGCATCGCCAATCGCGGTTTCCTGACCGGCCAGGCCGACCACGCTGTCGGCCAGTTGCAGACGCACGCTGGCCAGGTCCCCGGTCAACGGGGTCAACGCGTAGGCACGGCGCCCGAACACCACCAGTCCGACCCGGTCACCCTGGCGACGGTCCAGGAAATCCGACAGCACCGCCTTGGCCGCTGTCAGCCGATCCACCTGGCGCCCGCCCAACTGCATGTCCGGCTCACTCATGCTTCCCGACAGGTCCAGCGCCAACATCAGCTCCCGGCCCTGCTCCGGTGGCAGGATTGCCTCACCCAACTGCTGCGGCCGCGCGGCCGCCACGCACAACAGCAGCCACGCAAGCCACAACAACCACGGCACGCAGCTGCCCCGCACGCCGCCGGTACCGGCCAGACCGCCAAGCCGGTCACCGAATGGCACCTTCAGCGCCGGCGAAGGGCTGGGCCTTGCCGGCAGCAGCCAACGCGCGAGCAGCGGCAACGGCGCGGCGAGAAACAACCACGGCCAGGCGAACCCCGCGAATGCCTGCGCCAGCCACGCGTCCCACGCCGAGATCATGATTTCGCCATCCATTGCAGGAAGCGTGCACGCGCGAGTGGGCGCAGCGCTGCTACTTCTTTCGGGTCGACCTGCTTGCGATAGCCTCCATCCAGCAACAAACGACCTGGACCTTGGTGAAAGCCGCGGTTGTCAGCCGCCCGTTTTCCGCGTTTTCCCTTGGTTTTTACATCACGGTCGAGCAGCTCCAGCCATGCGTCACCTTGCAGCCGGTCCGCTTCGGGGTTCACCCGGCGTGCCGCGCGGCGCAGCAGCTCCGATATCGCTGCCACTTCCGCGGCTGGTGTGGTGGCTGCAGCCACTACCTCGTCGAACACCGCGGCAATGGCCGCGAGCCGCCTGCGCCGCCGCCGAGCCCACCAGGCCCAACCGCCCACCAGGGCGAGCACCAGCGCAGCGAGCAACCACCAGCCTGGCGCGGGTGGCCACCAGGGTGGCGCCGGCGGCTGGTGGATGTCGCGCAATACCAGCGTCGCGTCCTGCATCACGCCACCATCGGCCGCGGCTGGCCCAGCAACGGCAACCACGACTCACTGGGTGCGTCACAGGACAAGGCCTGCACACGGACCCCGCGCGCCGGCAATGACGCCAGCGCCGCCTCCAATGGGACGGCAAACTCCGCACGCCATTGCTTCCGCCGGGCGGGGCTACCCAGGTCCAACTCGATGCGTTGATCACCGCTGCGAAACGGCAACGTCGCCGTCGGTGGCGACAACTCCAGCGGGTCGGTCACCAGCAGCACCACGACCTCATGATGCTGGGACAACACCGACCAGCGCCGCTCCGCAATACCGGCCAGGCTGTGCGGGTCGGCCAGCACCAGCAGCCTTGAACCAGGACGCAGCAAGCGCTGGGCGTGGTCGAGGGCGACGCCAAGACCGGCATCCTCTGCGGGCGGCCCTGCGTACCACCGCACCAGTGCATCCAATACCCGCAAGGCGCCGCGAGGGCCGCCGGCCGGCGTCACCGGTGGTTCGGCCTGGCTGCCGCGCAACGCCGCGATGCGGTCGCCATCGCGTACCGCGGCCCAGGCCGCGACCGCACCGGCCCGCGCCGCCTGGACCGACTTGAACCGGGTCCGGGTTCCGAAATACAGCGAAGGCGCGGTGTCGGCGACGATCAGGGTCAGCCGTTCGCGTTCGGCCTGGTAGAGCTTGGTATGGGCGCGACCGGTGCGCGCGGTCAGGCGCCAGTCGATATGACGGGCGTCGTCGCCGGCGATGTACTCACGTGACTCGGCGTACTCCATCCCGCGCCCGCGCATCGGCGACAGCGCTTGTCCACTGGCCCCGTGGCGGCCGTGCCTGGCAACGCGCCGGCCACTCGCCGCGGCACGCAGCGCCACCAGTTCGGCCAGCGTCGGGGTAATGCCGTCGCTCACGGCAGTGGGACTTTGGCCAGCAGCTCAGCCACCAGTCGGTCGCCGTCCCAGCCTTCCGCCGTCGCCTCGTAACTGGGCAGGATGCGATGGCGTAGCACGTCGGGTGCGACTGCGCGGACATCATCCGGAGTGACATAGTCGCGCCCCACCAGCCAGGCGTGCGCCCGTGCACAGCGCTCCAATGCGATCGATCCACGCGGGCTCGCCCCCCAGGCAATCCGCCGGGTGAGCGCGGCGTCGTAGGCGGCGGCATTGCGCGAGGCCAGCACCAGTTCTATCAGGTAGCGCTCCACTGCCGGTGCCAGATGGACGTCGAGCACCGCATCGCGGGCGGCAAATACATCCTCCTGCGACAGCCGCGTCGCGGGCGCGATCACCGGCTTGAGCGCATCGCGCGCGCGATCGCGGGCCAGCTTGAGGATCCCGGCCTCGGCCTCCGCTTCCGGGTAGCCGATCCGCACGTGCATGAGGAACCGGTCCAGCTGCGCCTCCGGCAACGGGAACGTACCCTCCTGCTCGATCGGGTTCTGGGTCGCCATCACCAGAAACAACGGCGGCAACGGATAGGTCGCCCGGCCGACGGTCACCTGCCGCTCGCCCATCGCCTCCAGCAATGCGGACTGCACCTTGGCCGGGGCTCGGTTGATCTCGTCGGCGAGCAGTATCGGGTGGAAAATGGGCCCGGGCAGGAATTCGAAACGGCCGTCCTGAGGACGCCAGATCTCGGTCCCGGTCAGGTCCGCAGGCAGCAAGTCCGGGGTGAACTGGACCCGCGCGAACTCGGCATCCAGCCGTGCCGCCAGTGCCCGGATCGCACTGGTCTTCGCCAGCCCGGGCGCGCCCTCAACCAGCAAGTGTCCGTCCGCCAGCAGCGCAATCAGCAACCGGTCGATAAGGGCCGCCTGGCCAATGATCTCAACCGACAAGTCCGTACGCAGCTGGTCGAACGTCCGTCGGAGCCGGGCCAACTCGGCGGCGGCGGGACCGGATGCGCTATCCGGTTGTTCAGCGGTCGCGCTATCGTCCATCGAAAATTCGTCCATCGGGGGTCTCGAGTCGGGGCATCGCTCGAGTTTGACCGATGTCAGCTGTCGAGGTTCCGTCCCGGGAGACTCGCATTCAGCTTTTCGACTCCGTCCTGCCCAACGAAAACAGGGCCCGAAGGCCCCGTTTTCATGGTGCTGGCAACCCGCTTCAGTCGCGATGGTTTCGCTGGGAAACCTCGAGCACCTTGGGAGTCACGAAGATCAACAGCTCAGCCTTTTCCTTGGTGCGACCCTTCTTCTTGAACAGGTTGCCCAGGAACGGGATGTCGGCCAAGAACGGTACCTTGCTGGCATCTTCGCGGTCACGGAACTCGTACACGCCGCCCACCACCACGGTCTGGCCATCTTCGACCAGCACCGCGGTATTGACCTCGCGGGTACTGATCAGCGGAACGTCGCCAATACCGGTCGGGATGAAGCGTTCGATCTCGTCCTTCTTGACGTTGAGATTCAGGAACACCCGGCCGTCATTGGTGATGGTCGGGGTGACCTTCATCTCCAGCACGACGTCCTTGAACTGCACGCTCGGGGTGGCGACGCCGCCGGCGGTGGCCGGCTGGATGGTCACGTAACCGACTTCCTGACCCTGGCGGATAATCGCTTCGCGCTGATTGCTGGTGACGATACGGGGATTGGAGATGACCTCGCCACGCCCCTGGGTCTGCATCGCCGACAACTCGATATCCAGCAGGTAGCCGGCATTGAGGATCGACAGCGCCACCGCTCCGGCTGGATTCACGCCCAGGTTGCTCATCAGGCCTTGCGTGATCGTGCCGGCAATAAGCTGCGGCAGGGTCGGAACAGGCGCAGGCAGCCCAGCCAGGCCCTCCAGCGCACGCTCCGCGTTCTCCATCTGCCAGTCGCGGATGGCATTCGCATTGGCCTGGTTGTTCTGGTAGATCGCGTTGCGATTGGCGATGTCGGTGGTGACATCCTCGTTGCGGTTGACTCTGTTTGCCTCTATGTCGCCGCTGAAGTAGGCGTTGTCCTTGCTTCCGCTGATGCCGAACTTCGCACCCAACTCGCGCATGAAGCTTTCGGTGGCGATGACCACCCGCGCCTCGATCACGACCTGGTCAACCGGACGGTCGATCTCGCGGATGAGGATCTTCATCGCTTCGACCTTGTCAGGGGTATCGCTGACCATCAAGGTGTTGGTGCGCGAGTCGGCAATCACGCGCCCACGCGAGGACAGGAAGCCGGTATCGATCTGGCCACCCTGACCACCGCCACCACCGGCACCCGAGCCGCCGATGCCCTTGGCCTCGGTCAGCATCTTGAAGATCTGCTCGGCGTTGTGGTAGTTGATCTGGATGTACTCGGTGACCAGCTCGGTCCGGTTGGACATCGCAATGCGGGCGTCGGCCTTGTCCTGCTCGTACTTGGCCAGTTCGGCCTGCGGGGCCACCCAGACGACACTACCGCTGCGACGCTTGTCCAGGCCCTTGGCCCGCAGCACGATGTCCAGCGCCTGGTCCCATGGCACGTTGATCAAGCGCAGGGTCACGTTGCCCTGGACCGTATCGGACGCCACCAGGTTGAGGTTGGACTCCTCGGCGATCAACTGCAGCACGGTGCGTACCGGCACGTCCTGGAAGTTGAAGGTCACCGGGCGCCCGGCGTACTTGCGGGTGTCGCTGGTGGTCGCGCTGGTGGCACCCATCGCGGCGCTGGATTGGTCATCGCCCTTCGGCGCGGACTTCGCGACGGCCGCGCGCGGCACGATCTCGACGATGTAGTCGTTGCCGGTCTGGTAGGCCATCGACTCGTAGGCACCCGACGTCTCCAGCACCAGGGTGGTGCCGCTGTTGCTGCTGCGTGCCTCGATATGATCCACCGGGGTCGCGAAGTCGGATACGTTGAGCGGGCGTTGCAGGGATGCCGGCAACGAGGCGTTTGCGACATTGATGACGACCTGGGACCCCTGGTTGCGCAAGTCCGGTGTCGCACCGGTGCCGGTGAAGCTGAGGATCAATTGCCCGGAGCCACCATCACCACGCTTGAAGTCGATGTTGGACACCGCGATCGCACCCGGCAGTTGCTTGGCCGGGTCCAGGCTGGTTGTCGGAGCCGCTGGCGCGACCACGGCCGACGCGGCCATGCCGACGTGCGGCGTCCCCGCGTGCACGGCGGTGAAGGCCGCAATCCCCCCCAGCAGCAGGCCGAAACCGGCACTGCGAAACAACAGGGGGCGCTGCGTACGCCGCGATCGTGTGGCTTTGAATACGGTCATCGTGCTATCCCCAATTCTCATTGATCTTCCAAAGCGACAGAGGCCGCGCGTTCCAGCCAACCCCCCGCACCGTCCGGCACCAGTTCCACCAACTCGATGCGGTCTTCGAACACGCCGGTCACCCGACCGTCGCTCTGTCCTACGTACATGCCCGGGCTCACCCGGTAGGTGACTTTGTCGGGCGCCATCACCAACGCCACGATGTTGCCGCCCTGGCCCAGCGTGCCGACCATGTCGAGGCTGTCCAGCGGAAACTGCTCCAGCACCTGCTTGCGCCGACCGGAATCCGGTCGCGGACCGTTGTTGCCGTCGCGATCGGTGAACGCGTTGCTGAACGGATCACGCAGGCCGTGGGCGGCGTACTCGAAGGTTTCGAATTGCTGCATCACCGGCAACGGATCCAGGGGCGGCGCAGGGCGTGCCTGTACCTCGGCCACAAATTCCTCCAGGTTCGGCGCCTGGTCGTAGCTGCTGGTCACACCCCGCGTGCAGCCGACCACGGCCGTTGCCAGCAATGCGACCCCCAGCACCCGGGCTACCAGCACTGCGCGGTGAACGGTCAGGTTATGCATGTCAGGACCCTCCCTTCTTTGCCGCTTGATCCTGTTGCGCCTGCTCGGCTACTTCGTCCTCGTCAAGATAGCGATAGGTCTTTACCGTGCCGGCGAGCTCCAGTGGCGAGTTGGCCGTGATCCCGGCGCCCTTGTCGTCACCGCGGGGCTTCAGCGAAATATCGTGCATGGTCATGATGACCACCCGTGGCAGCGAGGCGACCCCACTGACGAATCCGCCGAACTGGTGGTAGCTGCCGACCATGCGCAACGCGATTGGCTTCTCGGCGTAGAACTCCTTCAGCTGCTCGGGGCCCGGTTGGAACAGCTCATTGCGGATACCGGTGGCGAGCGCGGTCTGCGAGATGTCGACGATCAGGTCGGGCATCTCGGTCTTGCTCGGCAACTGGCGCAGCATCTGTTGCAGCTGCTGCTCCATCTGCGCCAGTTGCAGCTTGAGCGGCTCAAGGTTGGAGGCTCGCCCCTGCTTCTCGGCGAACTCGTCGCGCAGTTCGGTTTCGGTGCGTTCCAGGCCCGCGAGTTGCTCGCGCTGGTCGCGCACGAACACCCACCATGACAAGCCGACGATGAGCAGGCCGATGATCACGCACAAGCCAACCCGCGCCCGCTGCGGCCATCCGCCGATGTTCTGGAAGTCGAGCTCCCGGATATTGATCTTCTGGCTCACGAGGCGGCTCCTGGTGCGGGGGCAACGGCGGCGTCGCCTTCAGCCGGGTCGGCCGCTGCGTCATCGGCGGTCGGAATGTCGGCGGGCGCGGTATCGACGACCGTCGTATCGGCATCGCCGGCAACCGCCGATTCGGCCTCGGAGCCGACAGCGTCATCTGCGGCACCGGTTGCGGGCGCAGTCCCGGCATCGGGGCTGGCCACCGCGGCCTCCGGCGTCGCCGCAGCCGCGTCCTCGACAGCCACGTCCTCAACCGCTGAATCGGGCACGCCATCGCCATCTTCATCGGTGGGCGCGTTCGGGTTCGCCATCTTGACCTGCAACTTGAATTCGTACGGCAGGCCCTTCTCGAAGCCCTTCGCCTCGATGATCGACAGCTCCGGCTGCGTCATCCAGCTGGAACCTTCCAGGTTGCGCATGTAGGTACTGACGCGGGCACTGGACTGCGAGCGGCCCTCCAGGCTCAAGGTCTCGTTGTCCTGCTTGATTGCCGTCAGGATGACCCCGTCGGGGATCGTGCGGACCAGCGAATCGAACAAATGCACCATCTGCGAGCGATTGGCCTGCAGCTTCTCGATCACGTCCTTGCGTGCGAGCAGCTTCGACTTCTGCCGGTCGAGCTCGTCGATCTCGGTGATCTTCTTGTCGACCTCGGCGATGCGCGCTTTCAGGAAGCTGTTGCGTTCGGTCTGGCCATCGATCTGGGCGTTGTGGTAACCCACGATCAGGAACGACAGCACCACCGCCGCAAGCGCCGACAGTGCCAGCATCAACATCGCGTCTTTCTGGCGCTGCTTGCGGCGCTCGGCGCGCCACGGAAGAAGGTTGATCCGGGCCATCAGTCAAAGCTCCTCAAGGCCAGTCCGCAGGCAATCATCAGTGCCGGCGCGTCTTGGGCCAATGCATGTGCCTGCACTCGCGACCCCAATGTCATGTGGGCCAGCGGATTGGCGATCATGGTTGGCACGCCAAGCTGCTCTTCGACCATCTGGGCGATGCCCGGGATCGCGGCGCAACCGCCGGCGATCACGATCTGGTCGACCCGGTTGAACTCGCTGCCGGCGTAGAAGAACTGCAGCAACCGGCTGACCTGCTGCGCCATGGCTTCCTTGAACGGCTCCAGCACTTCGGCTTCGTAGGTCTCCGGCAATCCACCCTGGCGCTTGGCCAAGCCGGCTTCCTCGTAGCTCAGGCTGTAGCGGCGCATGATCTCGTCGGTCAGCTGCTTGCCGCCGAACACCTGCTCGCGCCCATACAGGCTGCGACCATTGCGCAACACGTTGAGCGTGGTCATCGTCGCGCCCGAGTCGATCAATGCCACCAACCCGTCCTTCGGCACGTTCAACTGGTCGACAATCAGGCCGAACGCGTTCTCGATCGCGAAGGCTTCCACATCCATCACTTTCGGGATCAGCCCGCCCATCTCCAGCGCCGAGACGCGGATCTCGACGTTCTCGGAGCGGGAGGCGGCCAGCAATATCTGCACCGACTCGGTGCTGCCGGGAACCAGCCCGAGCACTTCGAAATCGAGGTTTACCTCCTCGATCGGATACGGGACGTAGTTGACCGCTTCCAGTTCTACCTGCGCCTCCAGGTCGTCGCCCTCGAGCTCGGCCGCCATCGGGATCACCTTGGTGATAACGGCGGAACCGGAGACTGCCGCAGCCGCATGCTTGGCCCGGGTTCCCGAGCGCGCGACGGCACGCTTGATCGCCTCGCCCACGGCTTCAGGCTCGACGATGTTTTTTTCCACCACCGCATTGGGTGGCAGCGGCTCCACTGCGTAGTGCTCAACGCGGTAGCGGTTGCCCGCCCGCGAAAGCTGCAGGAGCTTGACTGCGGTCGAACTGATATCCACACCGACGAGCGCCGGCTGGCTCTTGCTGATCACGCCCACTGTTATCTCCCCTTGCCCCTTGCAACCACTGGCCCGCTTGCGCGAGCTTCGTGTGCCCCGTCTTAGATAACGGACTTTTCACAAAGCCGCAACCACCTTACCCGCTAATTGCCCACCAGTGCCCCTTTCTGACGCTGTGCGGCGCCGGCGCAATGGTAAGCCGGATACCGATCCCGACGCCATCATATACTTCAGCGCATTGATGACTGCGTTCCGGAACTCCTCGATGTCACCTCGCTTCCGTCGTGTCCTGCGCTGGGCTCTCCTCACCGTTGCCGCCTTGGCGGTGGTCGGTGTTGTCGCCCTGGGCGCGCTTTACTACCTGATCGCGCCGACGTTGCCCGACGTGCAAAGCCTGCATGACGTCGAGTTGCAGGAGCCCATGTCCATCTATGCGCGCGACGGACAGCTGATGTCGGTATTCGGCGAGACCCGCCGTTATCCGATCGACATCGACGATGTGCCCGAGACCGTGAAACAGGCCTTCATCGCCATCGAGGACAACCGCTTCTACGAGCACCACGGCGTCGACTACAAAGGTGTCGGGCGTGCGATCTGGCTGTTGGCCACCACCGACGACAAACGCGTACCAGGTGGATCGACCATTACCCAACAGGTCGCCCGCCAGTTTTTCCTGAGTTCCGAGTACAGCTATACCCGCAAAATTGCCGAGATGATGCTGGCATGGCGGATGGAACGCGAGCTCAGCAAGGACGAGATTTTCGAGCTGTATCTCAACAAGATCTTTTTCGGCAATCGCGCCTACGGCATCGCTGCGGCTGCGGAGTTCTACTACGGCAAGAAACTGGACGAACTGGACCTGGACGAGACCGCATCGCTGGCCGGCACCCCCAAATTCCCGTCCAGCGGCAACCCGTTGGGCAATCCCGAGCGCGCACGCATACGTCGCGATTACATCCTGCTACGCATGGCCGACCTGGGGTTCATCGATGAAGCGCAGATGGCGCGGTCCCAATCCGTCCCCATGCACGCCACGGCGCATGAACCGCCCATCCAGATGTATGCGCCGTACGTCTCGGAGATGGTGCGCCGGGAAATGATCGCCCGTTACGGCGCCGAAGCGCTGACCAAGGGTTACCACGTCACAACCACGATCGATCCGAGACTGCAACACGCGGCCAATCAAGCGGTGCGCGAAGGGCTGGTCGCCTATGACCAGCGCCACGGCTGGCACGGGGCGGAGCAGCATTTCGACCTGGCGGCCGATGAGGACGCAGACAGCGTTCGCGCACGCCTGCGCCCGATCGCGACCCAATCGGACATGTTGCCGGCCATAGTGCTCACCACCGAAGGCAGCACCGCCACCGTGGTGCTGCCCAGCGGCCGGCAGGTCGAGCTGGGGGCCAAGGATGGCTGGGGCGGTCGCAGCCCGGGCAGCCTGCTGACGCGTGGCGATCTGGTGCGGGTACACCGCACCGACACACCGGTCGCCGACACGGACAAGGATGCCGATGACACTGGAGCGCAACCGGCGACGCCCGCCGCGCCGCGGTACGGGTTGACCCAGATCCCGCGTGCCCAATCGGCACTGGTGTCTCTGGAAGCCGACACCGGAGCCCTGCGTGCCCTTGCCGGCGGCTTCAGTTTTGCCGGCAGCAAGTTCAACCGTGCCACCCAGGCGCGCCGCCAGCCCGGTTCGAGCTTCAAGCCCTTCCTGTACTCCGCCGCCTTGGAGCGCGGCTTCACCCCGGCCTCGATCGTGCTCGACGCACCTGTGGTCTTCAAGGATCGCCGCGACCACGTGTGGCGGCCGCAGAATGACGATGGCAGGTTCCTGGGGCCGATGCGCCTGCGCGAAGCCCTGGTGCGTTCCCGCAACCTGGTGTCGGTGCGCCTGCTCGACGCCATCGGCATTGATTACGCACGCAAGTACATCAGTCATTTCGGCTTCGAGGAATCAAGCCTGCCGCCCAACCTGTCGATGTCGCTGGGCACCGCATCGTTGACGCCACTGTCGATCGCCCGAGGTTATGCGGTCTTTGCCAACGGTGGCTCGCGGGTCGATCCGTGGTTCATCCAGACGGTCAGGGACCGCGACAGCATAGTGATTTTCGAGGAAAATCCGGCCACGGCCTGCCGCTACTGCAATCGGCCATCCGAAAACACGACGTCGGCAAGCAACCGGACCACGGGAGGTTTCAACCTCGGCCCGGCACCGGTGGCGACCGCCCCGGCGGCGCCCGAGCCGGATGACAGGGCCAACGCCGACACGACCCCGATAGATCCACCCGCCGACATGGTGGTAGCGCCACGCGCGATTGACGAGCGTATCGCCTACCAGATGGTTTCGATGATGCGCGACGTGGTCCAACGCGGCACTGGCGTCCGCGCCAAGGTGCTTGGGCGCGATGATGTGGGCGGCAAGACCGGCTCAACCAATGAGCACCGCGACGCCTGGTTCTCGGGTTTCGGCGGCAAGCTGGCCACCACGGTGTGGGTGGGTCGCGACAACTTCCAGTCACTGGGTCGCGGCGAGTACGGTGGCCGGGCGGCACTGCCGATCTGGATCGATTACATGCGGGTCGCACTGGAGGACCGTCCGGTGGCCACCAACACGCCGCCCGACGGCATGGTCGAGGTCTCCGTGGCGGCCAACGGCAACCTGCTGCCCGCCGGCAGTGGCGGGATCAGCGAGTGGATCAAGACCGAAGACCTGGAACGGATGCAGAGCCGCGCCGCCTATGAAAATGCGGACCAGGCCGACATGACCGAAGAGACCTTCGATATCTTCTGAGCAGCGCCGACGGCCTAATCGCGGCCTCATGTCACAAACCAGAAACGCCCCGCAAATGCGGGGCGTTTCTGGTTGCATCAAATTGTTGCATCAAACTGCTGCATCAACTTGTTGCGTCAAGGCAGAACCGGCGCCTGCGGTTGCAGGTGCCGACCCGGGGCCTGATCTCAGCGCTGTTCCATGCCCAGGTAATCGCGGTTGACCGCCCCGGTATAGATCTGGCGCGGACGACCGATCTTGTTTTCCGGATCGTCCTGCTGCTCCAGCCAATGGGCCACCCAACCAGCGGTGCGCGCGATAGCGAACATCACGGTGAACATCTCCACCGGGATGCCGAGCGCCTTGTAGATGATGCCGGAGTAGAAGTCGACGTTCGGGTAGAGCTTGCGCTCCACGAAGTAGTCGTCCTTCAGCGCCGCCTCTTCCAGCTTCAGGGCGACCTCAAGCAACGGGTCGTTGACCCCCAGCTGGCCCAGGACCTCGTGGGTCATCTTGCGCACCAGCGCCGCGCGCGGGTCGTAGTTCTTGTAGACGCGGTGGCCGAAGCCCATCAGGCGGAAGCCCGACTCCTTGTCCTTGGCCTTGTCGATCGCCAACTGCACGTTCTCCGGACGGCCGATCTCGTTGAGCATGCCGAGCACGGCTTCGTTGGCACCACCGTGGGCTGGCCCCCACAACGCGGCAACGCCGGCGGCAAGGCACGCATATGGGTTGGCACCGGTCGACCCCACCAGACGCACGGTGGAAGTCGAGGCATTCTGCTCATGGTCGGCATGCAGGATGAACAACAGGTCCATCGCCTTGGCCGCGATCGGGTTGAGCTCCAGCGGCTCGCTGGGCACCTCGTACAGCATGTGCAGGAAGCGGGTGGTGTAATCGAGGTTGTTGCGCGGATAGCGCAGCGGCCAGCCGATGGAATGCCGGTAACAGGCGGCGGCGATCGTCGGCACCTTGGCCATCAGGCGGATCGCAGCCAGGCGGCGCTGTTGCGGGTCCTCCAGGTCCAGGTCGTTGTGGTAGAAGCTGGCCATCGAGCCGAGCATGCCCACCAGCATTGCCATCGGGTGCGCGTCATGGCGGAACCCGCCCAGGAAGCCCTTGAACGCCTCGTGCATCATCGTGTGATGGGTGACGTCGCTCTCGAACGCGGCAAACTCCGGTTTGCTGGGCAGCTCGCCGTTGATCAGCAGGTAGGCGACTTCCAGGAAGTTGGAGTTCTCGGCCAGTTGCTCGATCGGATAGCCGCGGTACAGCAGCACTCCCTTCTCGCCATCGATGTAGGTAATGGCGGATTTGCAGCTGGCGGTGGCAGTAAAGCCGGGGTCGTAGGTGTAGCAGCCGGTACCCTTGGGCAATTTGCCGATGTCGATGCAGGGTGCGCCCAATGTGGGCTGCTGCACCGGAAGCTCGACGCGGCTATCGCCGACGGACAGGATGGCCTGGCTCAGGCCTGACGGTGACTCGGACACGAAACACTCCTCTTGTCTACGCATTCGCGCGATGCGCGAACGGGAAGGGGGACAAAGGATCGCGGCCACGCCGCGAACGTCCAATTATCACACAATGCTGTACCGCATGGCCGGCGCGCGGATGTCCACGGGCGGCGACGCAGTGTTGCAATGGTGTGGCAACCAGGCTCCCAGACACGACAACGGCCACCTTTTGGCAGCCGTTGTTGATAACCCGGATACAGCGCCGTGCGCCGCCGAGAATTACTTCTGGGCGTAACGCTTGCGGAACTTGTCCACGCGACCACCGGTATCCATGATCTTGTGCTTGCCCGTATAGAACGGGTGCGAGGCCGACGAGATGTCGACCTTGATCAACGGATACTCGTTGCCGTCTTCCCACTTGATCGATTCCTTACTGCCCATCTTGGAATCGGCAAGGGTCGAGCGGGTCAGGAACTGGAAATCGCTGGTCACGTCCTGGAACACGACCTGGCGGTATTCGGGATGGATGCCGGCTTTCATTGGCACTCACCAATTATGCGGAAGGAAGCGGGCAAGTATAACGGTCCTGTCCAAGGCTGCGCAAGTACGACGGACAACCTTCTAGCGGGCGGCCAATGCCGACTGGACCTGTTGCTCGAATCGGCGCTGGTCGTACTGCATCAGGATCGAGGCATTGTCGGGCGCGCCGCTCATCTGCAGCCAGTCCACCACCGTCGCGCCACGGGTGTGGCGGCCATCCAGCTCGACCGCCACCGGGCGTGCCAACTGCGACAGGGCACCCTGCGGCTGCAAGGCATGCGCCATCGCCAGGGCATCGGCCGCCAGCCATTTGTCTCCGCGCCGGTCGATCGACCATTCCCGGGTCTGGCGCGAGATCGCCTCGAAGAAGCGCGCCGCGTCACTGTCGGCTGCCAGCCATTCCACCACGTCATCGTGGTGCAGGCCGTGGGCGATGGTCGCCTCCCAGTCCACCAGGTCAAACCGGTCGAAAGCCGACATGACCACGTGCGCGGCTTCCGGATCAAACCCGATGTTGAACTCGGCCACGGCGGTCATGTTGCCGTGCCCGGTCACTGCCCCGCCCATCACCACCAGCCGATCAATCCGGTCCGGCAAGCTGGGGTCGAGCTTGAGCGCCAGAGCGAGATTGGTCAGCGGCCCCAGCGCCACCAGCAGCAAGCGCCCTGCGTATTGATGTGAAAGCCGCAGGATCGCCAGCGCCGCATGTTCGGTTTCCATGCGACCCGTCGGCGGCGCCAGTCCCGCGTCACCAAAACCATCCTGCCCATGCACGTGCGCGGCATCGTCGGCGGGATGCAGCAGCGGCGATGCACAGCCGGCGAATACCGGTACATCCGCCCCGACCACCTCGCACAGTTTCAGTGCATTGGCGACGGTGTGGGACAGGCCGACATTACCGGCGGCAATGCTCAGCCCGACCACCTCGTGGCGAGGGTCGTTGAAGGCCATCAGCAGCGCGAGCGCATCGTCGACACCGGGGTCGGTATCGATCAGCAGCGGGATTCGGGGTTCAGTCGTCGAATGATCAGTCATCAGGTGATTATCGTCCTTGGGCATTGGGATGTCGCAGGCGTTGGACGCTACCCCAGTTCCAGTGTCTTGGCATCCGGGTGGTACGCGATTCAGGCGCCGGCATAGCGCACGGCGGCTCCGATCCAGCGCGCCACAATGCGGTCGGCAACCTGCGGCGCCTCGGCCAGCAGTTGTTCGGCCAGCGCCTGCACCTGCGGCAACAGGTCGGCGTCACGAACCAGATCGGCCAGCCGGAACTCGGCCAGGCCGGTCTGGCGAGTGCCCAGCAATTCACCGGGGCCGCGCAGCGCCAGATCCTTCTCCGCGATCAGGAAGCCATCGTTGGTCTCGCGCATGGTTTCCAGCCGCTGCCGCGCCAACATCGACAACGGCGAGCGATACAGCAACACGCAACTGGAGGCCGTGCTGCCCCGCCCCACCCGTCCACGCAACTGATGCAACTGGGCGAGCCCAAGCCGCTCGGCGTTCTCGATGATCATCAGCGAGGCATTGGCCACGTCCACGCCGACCTCGATCACCGTGGTCGCCACCAGCAGGTCGATGTCACCCGCCTTGAACGCTGCCATCGTCGCGCGCTTTTCCAGCGACTTCATCCGGCCGTGGACAAGACCGACACGCAACTGCGGGAGTTGTCCCGACAAGGCCTCGAAAGTCGTCTGCGCCGCCTGTGCCTCGATTTTCAGTGCACTGCCGGCGCGGCCGCCTTCCTCCGGCTCGTCGATCAGGGTGCAGACCCAATACGCCTGCCTGCCCTGGGCACAGGCCTGGCGGATCCGCTCAACCAGTTCGGGGCGGCGCTCGCCACTAAGCGCGACGGTCTGCACGGGCGTCCGTCCGGGCGGCAACTCGTCGATCGATGACACATCAAGGTCGGCATACGCCGACATCGCCAGGGTGCGCGGAATCGGGGTAGCGGTCATCACCAGTTGGTGCGGGACGACGCTGTGCGCGCCCACCACGCCACCGGCGCCCTTGTCGCGCAGTGCCAGGCGCTGATGGACCCCAAAGCGATGCTGCTCGTCGACGATCGCCAGCGCCAGGTCGTGGAACGCGACCCCCTCCTGCATCAGCGCGTGGGTGCCCACCACGATCCGCGCCTCGCCGGAAGCCACCTGCTCCAGCACTTTCGTCCGTGCCTTGCCGGTGACCTTGCCAGCCAACCAGGCGACGCTGACACCCAGCGGATCAAACCAGCCGCGCAGGTTGACCAAGTGCTGCTCGGCCAACAGTTCCGTTGGTGCCATCAAGGCGGCCTGCTTGTCGCCGGCAATGGCGACCATCGCCGCCAATGCGGCGATCACGGTCTTGCCGCTGCCGACATCGCCCTGCACCAGTCGCAGCATCGGCGTGGGCCTGGCCAGATCAACCAACACCTCGCCCAGCACCCGTTGCTGGGCGCCGGTAAGGCGGAACGGGAGGTTGTCGCGCAGGCGTCGTGCCAACGTGTGGTCGGCCAGTACCGGTGCGGCGTGCGCCTGGTGAGCCATGCGTTGGCGCCGCAGGCTGAGGTGATGGGCCAGCAGCTCCTCCAGCGCCAGCCGCCGCTGCGCCGGATGGGTACCGGCAAGCAGCGCCGCGACGTCCGCGTCGCGGGGTGGTCGATGGACCGTCAACAATGCCTCGCGCAAAGACGGCAACCGCAACGAGGACAGCACATTGCCGGGCAGCAGCTCGATGGCCTCGTCACCGGGCAGGCGATCCAGGGCGAACCCGATCAGTCGCCGCAGCGAGGCCGGACCGACGCCCTCGATCGCCGGGTACACCGGGTCCAACCGATCACCCAGCTCGTCACCTGCCGCCTCATCCAGCAGCCGATAGCTGGGATGGACGATTTCCAGCCCCAGTTGGCCGGGGCGAGGCGTGCCGTAACAGCGGATCCGCGCACCTGGCTGGAACTGGGCGAGCTGCGCGGCGCGAAAATGAAAAAAGCGCAAGGTCACCGTCGCGTGTGACCCGTCACCCACAGCCACCCGCAGCATCGGCCGATACCGGAAGCTGCGCTCGACCGCTTCGACGCGCCCTTCGATTTGTGCGGCGACACCCGGCTGCAACGCGCGGATCGCCGTCAGCCGGGTCCGATCCTCGTACTGGCGAGGCAGTTGCAGCCACAGGTCCTGCAGGCAGGACAAGCCTCGCGCGGCCAACTTTTCGGCCATTTTCGGTCCACAACCCGGCAGCACGGTCAGCGGGTTTTCGCCGACCGCGGCCAGTGCGGGTGCGGGACGAGTGGCGCGTCTAGCCAAGAACCAGGATCGCGTCGACCTCGAATGCCGCACCCTTCGGCAGGCCGGATACCTCGATCGTCGATCGGGCCGGATACGGCGCCTGGAAATAGTCGGCCATCACCGCGTTGACCGCAGCGAAGTCGCCCAGGTCGGTCAGATACAAGCCAAGCCGGGCAACCTGCTCCAGCGAGCCACCCGCGGCTTCACAGACGGCCTTGAGGTTGTCGAACGAGCGCCGCGCCTGGGCGGTCACGTCGCCGGCAACGATCTCGCCGGTGGCCGGGTCCAGTGGAATCTGGCCGGACAGGAAAACCGTCTGGCCCATGCGCACGGCTTGTGAGTACGGGCCGATGGCTGCCGGGGCGTGGTCGCTGTGAACGGGGGTGCGGGACATGCGGGCTCCAAGGTGACGGGGTCAACCCACATTGTAGGAGGCTGGGCTCAGATCCGCTGCACCGCGATCACCACGCCGGACTTGCGGACCTTGCGGATCACGTTGGCGAGATGACGCCGATCGGCGACCTCGATCGAGAAGCGCAACACGGCCACATTGGTATCGCGCTCGAGGTACTCGACCCGCTCGATGTTGGATTTCGCCTCTGCGATCGCCGCGGCAACCTGGGCCAGCGCGCCGGGGCGATTGTCGACCTCGATCCTCAGCGCCGCGCTGAAATCACCACTGACCTTGCGATCCCACCCGATCGGCACCCACCGGTCCGGCGACTTGCGGTAGTCGGCGACATTGGGGCAGTCCAGCCGATGCACCACGATGCCCTTGCCAGTGGTGTGGTAACCCATGATCTCGTCACCCGCGATCGGGAGGCAGCAATTGGCGAAGCTGATTATGCCGCCTTCCGCGCCGGTGATCAGGATCTTGTCCTGGGCCTGCGAGATGCCGGGCGTCTTCGGGGCAGCCCGGCCTTCGCTGCCCGGTGGATAGGCCAGGATGAACGCCACTTGCCTGGGCATCTTGTTGCCCAGCGCAATGTCGGCCAGCAAAGCCTCCAGGCGCGGGTAACGGCTTTCCTGCAGGTAGTTGTCAAGCTGCGCCGCCGGGATCCGCTCCAGCGAGCTGTCCAGCGCCTCCAGCGCACGGTCCAGCATCCGGTGGCCGAGCTGCACGGCATCCTCGTGCTCGATGCTCTTGAGTTGCTGGCGGATGGAGGTGCGGGCCTTGCCCGAGACCACGAACTCCAGCCATTGCGGTTTTGGCATCGACGACTTGGCGGTAATGATCTCGATCCGCTCGCCGCTCGACAGCCGGGTGCGCAGCGGCACCAGCTTGCCGTCCACGCGCGCGGCGACCGCCTGGTTGCCGACGTCGGTATGCACCGAGTAGGCGAAATCGAGTGCGGTCGCATTGCGCGGCAACGACAGGATTTCACCCTTCGGCGTGAACAGGTAGACCTCGTCCGGGAACAAGTCGACCTTGACGTTCTCGAGGAATTCCAGCGACGAGCCGGCCGTGCTCTGGGATTCCACCAGTCCGCTGATCCAGTGCTGGGCGCGGCTTTGCGCGCTGTTGGGGCCGTCGCTTCCTTCCTTGTACGACCAATGTGCGGCGATGCCTTTCTCCGCGATCAGATCCATCTCTTCGGTCCGCAGCTGCACCTCGATCGGCGATCCGTAGGGACCGAACAGCACCGTATGCAGCGATTGGTAACCGTTGGCCTTGGGGATCGCGATGAAGTCGCGGAAACGCGCATCCAAAGGCTTGTAGGTCGAGTGCACCACGCCCAGCGCGTGGTAACAATCCGCTACCGAGGTCAGCACGACGCGGTAGCCGAACACATCCATCAGTTGGGCGAAGCTCTTTCCCTCGTCTTCCATCTTGGTATAGATGCTCCACGGCGACTTGACCCGGCTGATCAGTCGGTTGGGCAGCTTCTCCTTGGCCAGTCGCTGGGCCAGGTTGGCCTCGATCTGCACCAGGGCTTCGCGCCGGACCACCGGCTGGTCACGCAGGTATTTTTCCAACACCGCATGGCGCCACGGATACAACGCGCGGAACCCGAGATCCTGCAACTCCGCCTTGATCAGGTTCATTCCCAGCCGCTGGGCAATCGGGGCGTAGATCTCCAGCGTTTCACGGGCGATCCGCTGGCGCGACTCGGGATCTTTTGCACCCAGCGTGCGCATGTTGTGCAGACGATCCGCCAACTTGATCAAGATCACCCGCAAGTCGCGCGACATGGCCAACAGCATCTTGCGGAAGCTCTCGGCGGTCGCTTCCAGACGGTCACGGAACTGCACCCTGTCGAGCTTGGTGACCCCGTCGACCAGTTCCGCCACGGTGTCGCCGAACTCTGCGGCGATGCAATCGCGGGTCAGCGCGGTATCTTCGATGGTGTCATGCAGGATCGCCGCCAGCAGGGTCTCGACATCCAGCCCCTGGTCGGCCAGCACCCGCGCAACCGCGACCGGGTGGGTGATGTAGGGCTCGCCGGATCGCCGCATCTGGCCGGCGTGGGCGTGCGCTCCCACCGCCCAAGCCCGGCGCAGCAACTTGCGTTGCGGCTCGGTCAGGTAGCGGACCGCCTGCTCGAGCTCGCGCATGTAGTCGGGCAATGCCGCATCGCCGCTGTCGACAGCGGGTCCGGGGCGACTATAAGCGGGCTCGAAAGAAGTCATTGTGGCAATCTACGCGTCCGGCGCCACGCCATGCAACGCGTGGGTACAAGTCGATTCCCAAAACCAGACGACCCCGCACAAGGCGGGGTCGCGTCGAAAGCAACACAGGCCGGACGACCGGCCGATGCGGGGTCAGTCGTCGCCCTTGGCCAAGTCGTCGTCGGTGACCACTTCGGCGGCGGCCCACTCCAGCGCTTCGCGCTCCTTGCGGGCACGCTCGGACTTGTCCACCGCGTCGATGTATTCCTGGTTGATCTCGCGCGCGGCGATCTCGCGCAAGGCAAGCACCGTCGGCTTGTCGTTGGACTCGCTGTTGTCGATCTTGGATTCAACGCCGGTGGCGAGTTGACGGGCCCGCTTGGCCGCCATCATGACGAGTTCAAAGCGGTTATCGACCACTTCCAGACAATCTTCTACGGTAATGCGGGCCATGGGGCTCCTGGCGGCCGGGGCCGTCAATACAGATGCAAAGGGGACGTAATTATAGCGACTGTGGACGACGCAGGGCAAGTCACGTCTTTTGGAATCAAGCAGTTACGCAGCCATCACCGGTCGTCGGCCAGCAGCGTGGTGATCAACTTGCCGTGGCGCGCCACCTGGGCGTCACGCCGCAAGCGGCTGGCGGTGAAAATCGCACACATCTCGTCGACAGCCACGTTGAAAACGTCATTGACGATGACGTAGTCGAATTCGCCATAGTGCGACATCTCCTCGCGGGCGGCGGCCAGCCGACGGGCAATGACTTCCTCACTGTCCTGGCCTCGCGCACGCATGCGCAGCTCCAGTGCGGCGCGCGAAGGGGGCAGTATGAAAACACTGACCGCTCCGGGCAACTTGCGACGGACCTGGCGTGCACCCTGCCAGTCGATTTCCAGCAGCACGTCCTTTCCTGCCGCCAGTTGCGGCTCGACCGACTGGCGCGCGGTGCCCTTCCAGTCGCCGTGGACGCGGGCATGCTCGAACAGGTCGCCGGCCGCGACCATGCGTTCGAATTCGGACTCGTCGACAAAGTGGTAATGCTCGCCATTTTGCTCGCGGGGGCGTGCCGGCCGTGACGTGAACGATATCGACAAGCGGATGTTCGAATCGCGGGCCAGCACCGCGTTGACGATGCTGGATTTTCCCGCACCCGAGGGCGCGGCGACGATGTAGAGAGTTCCACGCATGCTCATTCGATGTTCTGGATCTGTTCGCGGACCTGGTCGATCAATACCTTCAACTCGATCGCAGCAGCCGAACTGCGCCCATCCACCGACTTGGAACCCAGCGTATTGGCCTCGCGGTTGAACTCCTGCAGCAGGAAATCCAGTCGGCGCCCGACCGCCTCGCGCAAGGTCAGCACGCGACGCGCCTCGACCACGTGCGAGTCGAGCCGGTCGAGCTCTTCATCGACATCGAGCTTCTGCAGCCACATCACCAGCTCCTGCTCCATCCGGCCCGGCTCTACCGGCTGGGCAAGATCCGCCAGCCGCCCTTCCAGTTTGGCACGTTGGGCGGCCCGGATGACCGGCATCAACTCTCGCACCTGCGCGGCGATGGCGGCAATGCCGTCAACTCGCTCGGCAATACCCGCCGCCAGTTTGCCGCCTTCGCGCTCACGGGCGGCGATGAACTCGTCCAGCACGGTGTCCAGCAACGCCAGCGCCTGGGCCTGCAACGCGGCCGCATCGGTGGCCGGTGCCTGCAACACACCGGGGAACTGCAACAGCTGGGTGAACTCGGTATGCAGGCCCGGGAAACGATTGGACAGCTCGGTCGCCAGATCGCCCAACTCGCGCAGCCGGCCCGGGTCGGCGTGCAACCCGCTGGCACCTTCAGGCGAGCGCAACCGCACGGTGACATCGACCTTGCCGCGAGCGATGCGCGCGGCGATCCGCTCGCGCAGCACCGGCTCCAGCGCGCGTAAATCGTCGTGCAAGCGGACACCGATTTCCAGGAAACGGTGATTGACCGAACGCAGCTCGCAACTCAGCGTCCCCCATTCGGTGACGCTCTCGCTGCTTGCGAAGGCGGTCATGCTGCGAATCATGCGCAATATCCTGTGATGAACGGCGGGGGAGACGGCTGGGTGCCGGGGTGCCCGATGGGGGCGATTGATGCGAATGGTAAACTCGCCCACCCAAAACCCCCTAACTTCAACGGCAGTCCGCACCATGTCAACCACCGGCAGCAACGAATTTTCACGACCCAGCGGTCGCACGCCGGAACAGCTGCGTGAGGTCCGCATCGAGCGTGCCTTTACCCGCCACGCCGAAGGCTCGGTGTTGATCAGCTTCGGCGACACCCGCGTGCTGTGTACCGCCAGCGTGGAGAACCGGGTGCCCGGCTTCCTGCGCGGTAAGGGCGAGGGCTGGGTCACTGCCGAGTACGGCATGCTGCCGCGCGCTACCAACACCCGCAACGACCGCGAGGCCGCGCGCGGCAAACAGGGCGGGCGCACCCTGGAAATCCAGCGCCTGATCGGCCGCTCGTTGCGCGCCTGCATCGACCGCAAGGCGCTCGGCGAGCGCACCATCACCCTGGACTGCGACGTCCTCCAGGCCGATGGCGGCACCCGCACCGCGGCAATCACCGGCGCCTACGTGGCATTGACCGATGCAGTGAACTGGATGATCAAGCGCGGCGACATCAAGTCCAAGGCGGGGCGTTCACCGATCTTCGGCGCCGTAGCGGCCGTATCGGTGGGCATCTACCGCGGCGTACCGGTGCTGGACCTGGACTATGCCGAGGACAGCAACTGCGACACCGACATGAACGTGGTCATGAATGACGGCGGCGGCTTCATCGAGTTGCAGGGCACCGCTGAAGGTCACGCATTCCGTCGCGAAGAGTTGGCGGCAATGACCGCGCTGGCGGAAGCAGGCATTGCCGAGCTGGTGGCGAAGCAGCGCGAAGCGCTCGGACTTTGAGCCCGCGCCGGTGAGCATCCGCATCGTCGTCGCCAGCGGCAACACCGGCAAGCTGGCCGAGTTCAATCGCCTGCTCGGCGATGCCGGCATCGAATTCGTCGCGCAGGGCGAACTCGGGGTCGGAGACATCGAGGAAACCGGGCTGACGTTCGTCGAGAACGCCCTGCTGAAGGCGCGCCACGCCGCCCGGGCCACCGGCCTGCCGGCGCTGGCCGACGACTCCGGACTCTGCGTCGATGCGCTCAATGGCGCGCCCGGCTTGTATTCGGCGCGCTACGCCGGCGAACCCAGCGATGCGGCACGCAACATCGACAAGCTGTTGCAAGCGCTCGACGGAGTGCCCGAGCTGCAACGCGGCGCGCATTTCCACTGCACCCTGGCACTGCTGCGCCATGCCGACGATCCGCGCCCGCTGATCGCACAGGGCGAATGGCATGGCCGGATCCTGACCGCGACCCGCGGCGCCGGCGGCTTCGGCTACGACCCGCTGTTCCTCGACCCCGAAACCGGGAAGACGGCAGCCGAGCTCGATCCGGCAACCAAGAACCGCGTCAGCCACCGCGGCCAGGCGTTGGCGATCCTGCACCGGAAACTCGGTTCGCTGCCTGCGACGTCGCCATGACCCTCGCCCCGCCGCCGCTGTCGCTGTACGTCCACATCCCCTGGTGTGTACGCAAATGCCCGTATTGCGACTTCAACTCACACGAAGGCCGCGGCGAGTTGCCGTTTGCCGCCTACGTGGCGGCGCTGCTGGCCGACCTGGATCTCGACCTGCCGCTGGTCTGGGGCCGCACGGTGCAATCGGTGTTCTTCGGTGGTGGTACTCCCAGCCTGATGCCCGCCGAATTCATCGACCGCTTCCTGCAGGGCGCCAGTTCACGGTTGCGGTTCGCGCCCGGTTGCGAGATCACGCTGGAGACCAATCCCGGCACCGCCGAGCACGGGCGCTTCGAAGGCTACCGCGACGCCGGCGTCAACCGCCTCAGCTTTGGCATCCAGAGCTTCGATGACGGCTGCCTGCAGCGCTTGGGACGGATCCATGACAGCGCCGAGGCCGAGGCCGCGGTCAAGCTGGCCCAGGACGCGGGGTTCGACAACCTCAACCTTGATTTGATGTACGCGTTGCCACAACAAACCCTGGCGATGGCCGAGCACGACCTCACGCGCGCGTTCGCATTGCAACCCGCGCACGTCAGCCACTACCAGTTGACCCTGGAGCCCAACACCGTGTTCGCCGCCCGCCCGCCGGCGGGCATCCCCGATGACGATGGCAGTTGGGACATGCAGGAGCAATGCCAGGCGATGCTGGCCAACGCCGGTTATCGCCAGTACGAAGTCAGCGCCTACGCACGGGCCGGCCGCGAATGCGCGCACAACCTCAATTACTGGAAGTACGGCGACTACCTCGGGATCGGCGCGGGCGCGCATGGCAAGATCACCCAGGGCCACGATCAGTCGATCCTGCGACGCTGGAAGCACAAACACCCCACCCGCTACCTGGCAGATGCCGGCACCCCCGCCGCGATTGGTGGCCAGGAGCTAGTGGCACCGGACCGCCGCGCATTCGAGTTCATGCTCAATGCGCTGCGGTTGGTGGACGGGTTCAGCATGACCGCCTTCGAAGCGCGTACGGGTCAATCCCGGGCGACGATCGCGTCCCAACTGCAAACGGCAGTCGATCGCGGTTGGCTGGCGATCGAGAGCGACCATGTGCAGCCCACCCCATTGGGACGGCGCTTCACCAACGACGTGGTGTCGTTGTTCCTCGATCAGTGAGGGTGGGGGCGCGTCATCGATACCGGTGAGTTTCGGTCATAATCCGATTCGTCAGGCACCGTTTGCTGCCAGACGCGCCAGCGGCTCGGGGGGAGCCTGACCAACATGCCGAAACACCAGGATCCGCTTGCCACGCCAGTAGCGCCACACGCCGCCGTGGCGATCTTGCCGTTGCCGACCCGGGTGAATGGCCTGCTGGTGCAACTGCAGACGCAGTTGGCGGCCAAGCTTGGCCTCGAGTTGGAGCGCGTGCTGGAGACCGTGGAACAAGACCTGTTTCGACTGGCTGACGGCGCCCGTAACACGGCACTGCAATCGGGGCACTTCGATGACTTGCGCGGTTTGCGCGAGCAACGCGACAGCTTCGTTCCGCGCTTCCTCGCCAGACTGGAAACCGCGCTGTGGAACCTGCGAGCCGCCGGTGCGATCACTGCGCTCGACCCGCACGAGCCGGTTCAGCGATCCGGTCAGTTGCGGCTGCTCGAGCATGACGAGATCGCCGAGGACGCCATGCTGGCCACCATGGCGCGCCGTCAGGAATCGCGTGCGGGGTTGCCGCTGCTGCTGTTGGGCCAGCGATTCGGGGTGTTGGCCGGAATGCCCGCGTTCGAGGCGGCGCGACTCCCGGTGGGGCCGCAGTCATTGGGCCGGATGTTCTCCGAGACCTGCGCCGAGCTATTCCTCAACCTCGACACGCGATTGTCGCTCTATCAACGGTTCGACCGGCAGTTGATGGCCGGCTACCCGGCACTGGCGGAGATGATGAATTCGCTGCTGGATAAAGCCAATGTCCTGCCGGGATTGGCTTTCGTCCCGTTGCGCAAGCGGCGCGGCGCGGCGCCTGACCCGCGGCTCGAGACCGACGACACGGGCAAACGCACCCACAGTGCCGACCCCATTGCTGCAGCGCCTGCCACAACGGACGATAGACGAGCCCACACCAAATTTGGTGTCGCCAGCGACGAGGACATTCAATCCCTCGCACGGCAGGAGCTGGATCGACTGCTGGCACGGCGACGCGAGATGCGCCAAGCCCCGGCGGATACTGGCGCCGACACCGACGCTTCCACGCCGACCAGGGTCGCGCTGGCCACCGCCGAGGTTGACGCCGCGTTGCACCAGCTCCAGGTGCAACCCGCGACGGCGGGCAATCGGCGCAGCACCGACCAGATTCGGCAGGCCCTGCTGGTGCAGAGTCGACAGCAGCGCGGCCATGCGACGTCGCTATCGCCGCAGGATAACGAGACCTTCGAGCTGCTTGGCCTGTTGTACGCACAAATCGGTCGTGAACTGCGGCGCGACACCCCCAGTGCCGGCCTGCTGGAACGCTTGCAGGTGCCCTTGTTGCGGGTCGCGCTGCAGGATCGCGGTTTCTTCATACGCGGCGACCATCCTGCACGCCAGCTGCTCAACGCGGTCGCCCAGGCCGGGGCCGGCTGGATCGCAGAGGATGAAATCGATCCACAGCTTGACCAGCAGTTGGGCCAGGCGGTCGAGCATGTCGTCGAGCATTACAGCGGCGACGACACCGTATTTGAATCAGCCAACCAGGTCCTGGACGAGCATCAGCAGGCCGTGGCCCGCAAGGCCGAAAGTGCCGAGCGACGTCATGTGGAAGCCGCTCGCGGGCGGGACAAGCTGGATCTGGCAAAGCAACACGCCGCCGACACCGTGAAAGCGGCCATCGGCGACGCCGCGGTACCCAGGTTCCAACGCAACGTGCTCGACCAGGCCTGGGTCGATGTGCTGAGCCTGACGCTGCTACGCCATGGCCAGGATTCCGATCAATGGCAGGAGCTGGTCGAGGCCACCAACGCCATCGTCGCCGCCAGCACCGGCAACCAGCCTGCCGGAGACGAGCTCCAGCCCCGGATCGAGCAGGCTTTGGGACTGGTCGGCTATCAGGGCCAGGAAGCCAGTGCGATTGCCAGTCGCCTGGTCGGCGCGGCCGAAGAGGAACACGATCCGGCATCGCGTACCGAACTGGCGATCAAGCTCCGCACAAGGACCCGGCTCGGTGCCGACAACGCCGTGCCCCCCGCTCCTCAAAAGGAGCGCAATCCACGCGAGCAGGCGTGCTACAACCATCTGCGCAGCTTGCCATTCGGTACCTGGATCGAGTTTGCGACCAACCAGCAAGGCGACAAGATCCGGCGTCGCCTGGCGTGGTACAGCCCGGTGACCGGGCGTTCCCTTTTTGTGAACCAGCGTGGCCAACGGGTTGAGGATGCCGGGCAACACGACAGCTTGGACCAGGTCGCGCGGCTGCTCGCCGTGGGCCAGGCAGCTGTGCTCGGCAGCGAGCGTGAAAGCGTGGTTGATCGTGCCTGGCAGGCGACGCTGGGCGTGCTGCGCAGCCTGGTCGGCCAGGACCCACCGCAGGAGACTTCACCGTGAGTTCCATCGCCACCACCGAGGACGGCCGCGATCAGCGCCGTGGTGTCCGCCGCCCCGCCGACGGCGTGATCGCGGTTGTCGACTGCATGACCGACTGCACGTTGGGCTTGGTTGGGAACGTGTCGGAGACGGGCATGCTGCTGATCGCAAACGTCGCACTGGTCGATGACGGGTTGTACCAATTGCAGTTCCAGCTTGGCAGCACCGATAGCCCGGCGTCGTTGATCGAGGTCGGAGCGCACGTGTTGTGGCAAGCACCCACCTCCAACCCGGGGCGAACCTGGGTCGGGCTGCGCTTCATCAACCTGCCGGAGCCCTATCGGCAACGCCTGCACGGCTGGCTTGCGCGGCCCCAGTGAATCACAGGCCCCTCGGCAGCCATGCCCAATGTCCCCTGCGCCGTGGCAACGAATCGGTCAGAATTGCACCACTGACCCAAAGAGGACTGACATGGCAACCGAAGATCTGGCGAGCGCCTATTCGCACTACATGGTGGAACTGCAGCGCCGCAGCACGCAGGCGCTGGAACTTGGCGGTTTTGATCACCTGGTCATTCCCAGCGGGACCGTTCACTACCAGGTATTCGATGATCGCGACTACCCGTACGCCGTCAATCCCCAGTTCAAGGCCTGGGCTCCACTGACCCGGAACCCCGGCAGCTGGCTGGTGTTCACTCCTGGCCAGAAGCCCAAGCTCATCTACCTGCAGCCGTTCGACTATTGGCACGTCGTGCCCCGTGCGCCCGAGGGCTATTGGGTCGACGAGTTCGAGATCATCATCATCCGCAAGAGCGCCGAGGCCCTGCAACACCTGCCGGCCGACCCGGCGCGTTGCGCGATCCTGGGGGAGCCGCAGAGCGCCCTTGGCAGCGACGACCAGCGCAACTTCGTGCCCAACAACCCGGCCGCGGTGGTGAATTACCTGGACTACCATCGCGCGTTCAAGCTGCCGTACGAAATCATGATGATGCGCGGCGCAACGCGCATTGGCGTGCGTGCGCACCTGGCCGCAGAAGCCGCATTCCGCGCCGGCAAGAGCGAGTTCGACATCCACATGGCCTACTGCTCCGCGGCGCGCCAGGATCCCAACGAGCTGCCGTACCACAATATCGTGGCGCTCAACGAGCACGGCGCCGTGCTGCATTATTCCGATGCGGAAACCACGCCGCCGGCGCAGATGCGCAGCTTCCTGATTGATGCCGGTGGCAGCTACAACGGCTATGCCAGCGATATCACCCGCACCTATGCCTTTGATCGCGACAGCGAGTTCCAGTCGCTGATCGACGCCGTCGATGCCGCCCAACTGAAGATGTGCGACGAGGTACGCGCCGGCTTCGACTACAAACAGCTTCACCTTGGCGCACACCTGAAGTTGTCCGCGGTACTCAAGGACTTCGGCTTCATCGACATGTCGCCCGAGGCCGCGCTGGAAACCGGTGTCAGCAACGCCTTCTTCCCGCACGGGATTGGCCATGGCATCGGCCTTCAGGTGCACGACGTCGCCGGCTTCGCTGAAACGGACCGTGGCGGCACCATCGCCCAGCCCGAAGGCCAGCCGTTCCTGCGCACTACCCGCGTGATGGAGGCGGGCATGGTGATGACCATCGAGCCCGGGATCTACTTCGTCGACATGCTGCTTGATGAGGTCCGAAACAGTCCGCAGGCGAAGTCGGTCAATTGGGACAAGGTCGCCACCTTCCGCCCTTATGGCGGTATCCGGATCGAGGACGATGTGGTCTGCACCGATGGCGACCCGATCAACCTCACCCGCGAGGATTTTGCCGCGAACGCCGCGTGAACCGGTAGCAACGGCTGCCGCCGACTACCAACAAGCCCGGCTTCGGCCGGGCTTGTTTATTATCGACGTTGCTCTTTACCGGCGCTCGCTCAACCCTGCGCCATGAACGCCTCAATCTCCTCCGCACTTCTTGCAAGCTTCCCGGTCAGCACCTTGTGGCCGTCCCTGGTCACCAGCACGTCGTCCTCGGTACGGATGCCGATACCGCGCCATTTGACGGCAACGCTGGTGTCATCCGGCCGCACATACAGGCCCGGCTCGATCGTGAACACCATCCCCGGTTCCAGCAGGCGCGACTCGCCATCGATCCGGTAATCGCCGACGTCGTGGACATCGACTCCGATCCAGTGTCCGGTCTTGTGCGGATAAAAACGCTTGTAGCTGCCGTCACTGATACTTTTTTCCAGCTTGCCTTTCAGCAAGCCCAGCTTGAGCAGTCCCTCGGTCAGGGTCGCGACCGCCGCGTCGTGACCGGCCGCGTACGCGATGCCCGGTTGCGCCAGCGCCAGCGCCGCCGCATGGGCGTCGCCGACCAGATCGTGCAGCGCCCGTTGCTCCGTGCTGAAACGGCCATTGGCCGGAAAGGTCCGGGTAATATCGGCGGCATAACCGCGGTACTCCGCGCCCGCATCCACCAACACCACGTCACCATCGGCAATCGGCCCGTTGTTGGCGACGTAGTGCAACACGCAAGCATTGGCCCCGGCACCGACGATGCTGCTGTAGGCAGGCACCGAATCATTGGCTCGGAAAACCCGTTCAACCTCCGCCTGCAGCTGGTACTCCTGCATCCCGGACCGAACGGCGCGCATCGCGGTCTCGTGCGCCGTCACGGTGATATCGACCGCACGCTGCATCAGTCGCAACTCGTCGCGATCCTTGAACAACCTCAACTCGTCGAGCAGGTGGCCCAACTCGAGGAACTCGTGCGGCGCCCGGTTGCCCATCTTCATCATTGCCCGCACCCGGTTGACCCACCCGATCAGCTTGAGGTCGAACTCGGCATCGCGGCCAAAGTGGTAGTACACCCGGGAGCGACCTTCCAGCAGGCCCGGCAGGATGTCGTCCAGGTCGCTGATCGGATAGGCATCATCCAGCCCAAACGCTTCCACCGCTCCCTCGGGGCCGAATCGCGGCCCGTCCCAACCCTCCCGATCCCGGTCGCGCTCACGGCAGAACAACAGGGTCTCACCATGCTTGCGGCCGGGCACCAGCACCAGAACGGCCTCGGGCTCGGGAAAGCCGGTCAGGTACAGCAGGTCGGAATCCTGCCGGTAGGGATAGTGGGTGTCGCGGTTTCGGATCCGTTCCAGGGCTGCCGGCAGGATCAAGATGCTGTCGTCGCCGGCGACTTCCATCAACTGCTTGCGCCGCCGCGCATGGGCCTTGATCGGCATAGCCAACGGATTGGCCATGTCAGTTCAGTCGTTGCCGGTGTTGGGGAGCCAGCACGCAGTCGCCATGCACCAACAACGCCGCCACACGGACGAACTCCTCGATCTCGGCCAACGCCGCCTCGTCGTCCTCGTCCCCCTCATCCTGCGAATGTGCGGCCGCTAACCTGGCCAGGTCGCCCAACGCCTCGGTGCTTTCCTCCGACAATGGCGGGTTGGCCCCCGCCGCCAGACCAAAACCGCCCAGGAAGCCGCGGCACCAATCAAACAGTGCACCGCTGCGGGCGGCCAGGGAGCAGCCGGAATCGGGTAGCAGCAACGCGAAATCGAAACTGCGGTCAGCAAGCTGTTCGGCGCTGGCCAGGCGCAATTCATCCAGCGCGCTGCCCGCTTCGGGGTTGGGAACAGCGTCGTCGACCAGCACCTTGCCGGGCCATTGCCGCAGGTTCGCGCCGCCGCCGGAAAGCCAGCCACACAGGCCGCCGTGAAGCTCGGAAGCGGGGGTGGACAGGGACAGCTGATTGATTTCGGCTTCCACTGCAGCGTGGGTAGGGAGTTCTGGGGTGGAGCTTTGCGTCATGGACGATCACTGCGATTGATGGGCCTGCAGTCTAACAACGTCGCTCCGGCAGCATCGACGGCCGGGTCAGGAGGGATTACGCGGTCGCGTCGATCACGCTGATCCGGCGGTGGACTGAACCAATCCGTTGGTTCCCCTCACCGGCCTTCTTGACCGCCTGCCCGGCGCTGCCTATCGTGCCGGGATGGATCGCTCTCCACTGATCTCCCAAATGCAGTCGTTGGCCGCTCGCGTGGACCAGCTGGCGGAGCGCATGCGAAAACTCCAGGATGAGAACCGGAGCCTGCGCCAACAGCAGGAAACCCTGTCGAGCGAACGCGCTGCGCTGCTGGCCAAGAACGAGCAGGCACGGACCCGCGTCGAGGGCATGATCGCCCGCTTGAAATCGCTGGAGCAACACACTTGAGCAGCAATCAACCCGTCAGCATTCGCTTGCTGGACCGCGAATATACCGTCGGCTGCGAACCAGGCGAGCAGCACAGCCTGATCTCGGCGGCGAAGTTGCTCGACACCAAGATGCGCGAGATCCGCGGCAGCAACCGCATGGCTGCTTTGGACCGCGTCGCTGTGTTGGCTGCGCTCAATTTCGCCCATGAACTGCAACAGATCCGCGACCAGGATGCAGAAGGGGCGCAGGAGTTGACACGCACCCTGGGCGACTTGAACCGCAAACTCGACGGACTGTTCGACTCATCAGCGAGCTGAACGCCCGACGATAGATGACCACCTGTTTGCGGACACCGCGCTATACTCCGACTACGTCCTCTGCTGTGGACGACCGCGTGCGCAAACATACACCTTGTCCCTTAATTGCGACCGCGGGGGTGCAACGGAAGCCCGGCGTGCAAGTCCGCCCTCGTAGCGGAAAGCCCGACGGCCTCCAGGCGTCCCCACTTGAACCTCGGGTTCAAGGTCGTTTCGCGCGCATCGCCATCGGCGGAGGATTTTTCTTTCCAGCTGGCAGCCGGTTGCTGCTGCCGGCCAGTGCTATCAAGGATCGGGCCAACCCCCGCCACACCGGGCTGGCGCACCACCACTGCCGGACAGGGCACGCACGATGACGACGGAGCAGGCGGCAGACCGCCGGCAATTGCGCACCGAACTACGCGCCCGCCGCCGTGCTGTACCGGAGTCCGAGCGCACCCGCGCTGCCGAGCGTCTGGCCTGCAACCTGCTCAGCCTCCCATTTGCGCCGGTCAGCGGCCATGTGGCCGGTTACTGGGCCATGGACGGGGAGATTGCATTGGATGCGTGGCAGGCTGGACTTCCCAGCGAATGCGTCTACTGTCTGCCGGTGCTTTCCGCGGGCAGGCTGTGCTTTTCGCCATGGCGCGCTGGCGACCCGCTGATCAACAACCGGTACGGCATACCGGAGCCCACGGTCGGCCTGGGGCAATTACTCGAAGCCGATCAACTCGGCTTGGTGGTGGTGCCGATGGTGGGGTTCGATACGACAGGTCAACGGCTGGGCATGGGAGGCGGCTGGTACGATCGCAGCTTCGCGTTCCGCCAAGGAAGCCGCCCGCCGCCGTGGATGGTCGGGGTTGCCTTCGACCTCCAGCGGGTGGATACACTTGAGGCCGCCGAATGGGACATTCCCATGGACGCCGTGTGCACCCCATCCCACTCCAGCCTTCACAGACCGATGAATCCATGAGCAGACGCCGCCGATACTGGCTGATGAAATCCGAACCTGAAGCATTTTCGATCGACGATCTGGAGCGGGTTGGAACCGAACCATGGAACGGCGTGCGCAACTACCAGGCGCGCAACTTCATGCGAGACGGCATGGCGATTGGCGACGGGGTACTGTTCTACCATTCCAATACCAAGGTTCCCGGCATCGTCGGTACCGCCACCGTCGCGACCGACTCCTATCCCGACGAGACCCAATTCGACCCCAAGTCGCATTACCATGATCCCAAGGCCACGAGGCAAGAGCCGCGTTGGCAGTTGGTCGACGTGGCATTCGAGCGCAAGTTGTCGCGCACCATAGCCCTGGATGAGATCAAGCAACACGCTGAGGAACTAGGCGAAGATTTCGCGTTGATTCGGCGCGGCAATCGCCTGTCGGTGTTCCCGGTCTCTGCTCACCAGTACAACTACCTGCTTTCCCTGGAGTAACCCTGGATGTCGGAAGCCAAGCGCCTTGCTGCGGAAAAAGCCATCGAGTTCGTCGAGGACGGAATGATTGTCGGTGTCGGCACGGGTTCCACCGTCGCCTACTTCATCGACGCGCTCGGTCGAATCAAGGATCGCATCAAGGGAGCGGTATCCAGCTCCGAGCAAAGCACCCGGCGCCTGCGTGACCTCGGCATCGAGATATTCGACCTGAATGCGTCCGGCCAGCTGTCGTTGTATGTCGACGGCGCGGATGAATGCGATCCGCACAAACGCCTGATCAAGGGCGGCGGGGCCGCACTGACCCGCGAGAAAATCATCGCCGAGGCCAGCGCCCAATTTGTCTGCGTGGTTGACCCGTCCAAATGCGTCGACGTGCTGGGTCGGTTTCCATTGCCGGTCGAGGTCATCCCGATGGCCCGTAGCCTGGTCGCGCGCGAGATACTCGCCATGACCCGCGCACAACCCGTCTGGCGTCAGGAATCCGATGGACGGGGCGTGGTCACCGACAATGGCAACACGATCCTGGATATCCACGGTCTGGGGATCACCGACCCGGTTGCATTGGAATCCGCGATCAACCAGATCCCCGGCGTCGTGAGCGTCGGCTTGTTCGCCAGGCGGCCGGCGGACGTGGTGATCGTTGGCGGAGAGCCCCCACGGTTTTTATAAGCAGGCGTGTGGGCATTAACACCCAGGGAATTCCTTAACAACTGCCGTCGTCCGTCCCAGCGAAGGCGGGGATCCATGGACGCTAAGCCGCTGATATTTATATAGCCAGCCTGGACAAGCTGCGCAGTCTGGTCTGGGCTGTGGGGCTTCTTTGTGTGATCGCCTTGCTGGCGCAAGCGGCGTTGGGCATCGACCGCTAGATCCCCCAAAGAAGAAGGCCGGCCCCTAGTGGGGACCGGCCTTCGGTGTAAATGCTCAGCGATGACCTACTCTTGCATGGCTTAGGCCACACTACCATCGGCGCGTGTGCGTTTCACTTCCGAGTTCGGGATGGGATCGGGTGGTGCCACACAGCTATTATCACTGAGCAAACTGGTCGGAGTCGCGCCTGCGGCGCGGGCTCTCAATAGGGTGGGACGTAGCGAGTTGGTTTGGCTGGAATGTCGTCGACGCGTCGTCGAGTCCAAGGCCACTTGAGGTTATATGGTCAAGCCACACGGATCATTA